>CAVROM010000018.1:0-25799 GCA_963722815.1 uncultured Solirubrobacteraceae bacterium | reverse complement strand
CTACGCGGCCTTCGTCGCCGCCGGCGGGGCGCTGCTGTTGCACGCGGGGATCGACTGGGACTGGGAGATGCCGGCGCTGTTCGTGTGGTTCTTCGGCGCGAGCGGGGTGGTGCTGGCGAGCCGGCGTGGCGCGTCGGCGGCGTCGCCCCCGCGGCTGACGCGGGTGGTCGCCGGTCTCGCATGCCTCGGGCTGGCGGTGACGCCCGTGCTCGTGCTGCAGAGCCAGGACGCGCTGGACCGCAGCTTCCGCGCCTTCCAGCGGGGCGACTGCCCGACGGCGATCGACGCCGCGCTCGACAGCATCGACGCGCTGCCGGCGCGCGCCGAGCCGTTCGAGATCCTCGGCTACTGCGACGCCCGCGCGCACCGGAACGATCTCGCGATGCGCGCCATGCGGTCGGCGCGGGCGCGCGATCCGGAGGGATGGGAGTACGCCTACGGGCTCGCGGTCACCCAGGCGCTGGCCGGCCAGGACCCGACCGCCGCGGCGGCGGAGGCACACCGCCTCAACCCGCTCGAAGGGAAGGCGCGGGACCTGCAGGACGCGCTGCGCGCCCGCAGCCGGGCGAAGCGCGCCGGGCGGCCGGGCGCGCACCGATCCCGTTCGACTGACGCCTCGTCGAAGATGTGCGCGGATGCGCGACGACGACTTCGAGCGGCTCTACGCGGCCGAGGCGCAGGGGCTGTTCGGCTTCCTCGTCTACCGCACGGGCGACCGCGCGCTGGCGGAGGACCTGCTGGCCGACACGTTCGAGCGGGCGCTGCGGTCGCGCAAGCGCTACGACCGGCGCCGCGGGCCGGCCAAGGCGTGGCTGTACACGATCGCGCTGAACCTGCTGCGCGATCACGCCCGGCGGTCGGCGGCGGCCGAGCGAGCCCTGGAGCGGACCGGGCCGGCGGCGACCTCCGTCGACCCTCCGCGCCGTCGAGGCCCGGGACGCGGTCCAGCGCGCGCTGCGCGTCCTGTCGCCGGAGGAGCGCGAGGCGATCGCGCTGCGGTTCGGCGCCGAGCTGACGGTGCCGGAGATGGCCGAGGCGCTGGGAGAGCCGCTGACCACCGTCGAGGGCCGCGTCTACCGCGCGCTGCGCAAGCTGAGGACGGAGCTGGACGTTGATTCCGCGACCCCCGCACCCGCCTGCACGCGCCCCGCGGCGCAGGATCGGCACCCGCCAGAAGCGGCCCGTGGCGCTGCCACTGTGCCCCTTCGGCGTGCACCACGCTGGATCCACGGGGCACGCACATCCGGGCACGGCGGCCACGGAATCAACCATCTAGACTGATCGGCGGACCGTGCTAGGCGGGGATGTAGCGGAGCCCTGAACCCGCAATCCGCTCTAGCGGGGCTGAATTCCCTCTCTGAGGGGCTCCGGCCCTCGGGGTCAGCGCGCCGTATGGGGCGTCGATGGCCGGGTCCCGCGCGATGTCGGCCCGTGAACCAGGTCAGGTCCGGAAGGAAGCAGCCTTAAGCGGTCACCGGCAGGCGCAGCGGGATAGCCCGACCGGAGCCACCAGCGGCGAACGCGCCCGAGGAACCGGCCTCGACGGAGGGTGCACGGTCCGTTCTCACCCCTAGACTCGATTGCCCGTGCCCCCGGCCTCCGCCAGCCTCTACCGCCGCCACCGCCCGCGCTCGTTCGCGGACGTGGTTGGGCAGGAGCACGTGGTCCGCACGCTCTCCAACGCGATCGAGCAGGACAAGGTCCATCACGCGTATCTGTTCGTCGGCTCGCGCGGCACGGGCAAGACGTCGATGGCGAAGATCCTCGCGGCGTCGCTGAACTGCGTGAACAGGGCCCGACGGTCTCGCCGTGCGGGGAGTGCGACTCGTGCGTGTCGATCGCGAGCGCGACGTCGCTCGACGTGATGGAGATGGACGCGGCGTCCAACAACTCCGTCGACGACATCCGCGAGCTGCGCGAGAAGGTCGCCTACGCGCCGGTCTCCGGGCGCCACAAGGTCTACATCCTCGACGAGGCGCACATGCTCTCGCCGCAGGCGTGGAACGCGTTCCTCAAGACGCTGGAGGAGCCGCCGCCGCACACGATCTTCGTGCTCGCGACGACCGAGGCCAACAAGGTGCTGCCGACGGTCGTCGACCGCTGCCACCGCTTCGACTTCAGCCGCCCCACGGTGGCCCAGATCACGAAGGTCCTGCGCCGCACCGCCGACGCCGAGTCGATCGCGATCCCCGACGAGGCGTGCGCGCTGATCGCCCGCTCGGCGACCGGCTCGTTCCGCGACGCGCTGGGGACCTTGGAGCAGCTGCTCGCGTACTCCGGCGCCTCGATCGAGCTCGAGGACGTGCTCGCGGTGCTCGGCGCGGCCGACGCCGACCTGCTGTTCGGCGCGATCGACGCCGTGGCGGCCGGCGACGCCCGCTCCGCCCTGCTGGCGGCAGCGCGCCTGGCCGACTCGGGGCGCGACATCGGCCGCTTCTTCGGCGACCTCGAGGCGCACGCCAGGTCGCTCATGATCGTGCAGACGCTGGGCGGCGAGGTCCCGCCCGAGCTTTCGGTGACCGCCGAGCAGGACGAGCGCCTGCGCGAGCAGGCCGCCCGCGTCAGCCCGACCGACGTCGTCCGCGTGCTCGACCTCATCGCGGTCGGCCTGCGCGCGATGAAGGACGGCTCCGACGCCCGCACCCAGCTCGAGCTCGCGCTCGTGAAGGCCGCGGTGCCGAAGGTCGACAACTCCGCGAAGGCGCTCCAGTCCCGCCTCGAGCGGCTGGAGGCCGGCCGTCCGGCGCCGACGCCCGCTCCGCCGGGTGGGAGGAGCCCGGACGTCCCCGCCACCGCCGCCGGCCGCGCCGCCCCGAAGGACGCCGCTCCGGCCGCCCCCTCGAACGGCGCATCGAACGAGGCCGCGCCCGCCGCGCCGCCGGAGGCCGCCCCCTCGGTCCCCGCCCCGCCCTCGCCTCCCGCGGCCGCCGCCCCGTCCGCCCCCGCCCCCTCGTCCCCCACCCAGGAGCCTTCGGTCGCCGCCGTCGCGGTCGTGGATCCTCCGGGGCAGGAGCCGGTCGTGGCTGCGGTGGGGCTCGACCTCGATGCGTTCGCCGACCTGTGGCCGGCCGTCATCGAGTCGATCCAGGCGGAGCGGCCGCTGCTGGCGGAGCACCTGAAGGTCGCTCGCCCCTCGGCGCTCGGCGACGGCGAGCTGACGCTCGCGTGGGCCGAGACGGCAGGGCTGTCCAAGCGCAAGGCCGAGGACGCCGCCAACCGCGAGCTGATCGTCCGCGCGATCCGGGCGGTCACCGGCGCCGGCCTGCGGCTCGCCCACGAGCTGGCGCCCGACACCCCCGACGAGACCACGCCGACGCTCTCGCACGACGAGCTGGTCGAGCGCTTCGTGGAAGAGTTCGAGGCAGAGATCCTGGAAGACCCGGAGGAGACGTCCTGATGCCGCCCCAGCCCAACATGCAGAAGATGCTCCAGCAGGTCCAGAAGATGCAGCAGGAGATGATGGCCGCGCAGGAGTCGCTGAAGGACGAGCGGGTCGAGGCGTCCGCGGGCGGCGGGATGGTCAAGGTCGTCGCCACCGGCGAGCTGCACATCGAGTCGATCACGATCGATCCCGACGCCGTCGACCCCGAGGACGTCGAGATGCTGCAGGACACGGTCCTGGCCGCGGTCAACGAGGCGCTGCGCTCCGCGCAGGAGCTCGCCGCCGACAAGATGGGCGCTGCGACCGGCGGCCTCGGCGGCCCGGGCGGCGGCCTCGGCGGCCTGGGCTTGCCCGGCCTCTAACCCGCCTTGCTGGCTCCCCCTCTCCAGCGGCTCGTCACCGAGCTGGGCAAGCTGCCCGGCATCGGCAACCGCACCGCGCAGCGGCTCGCGTTCCACATCCTCCGCACCTCGGCGGAGGACGCGAACGCGCTCGCCGAGGCGATCCGCGACGTCAAGGAGAAGATCAGCCTCTGCGAGGTCTGCTTCAACCTCGCCGAGGGCCCGCTCTGCGCGATCTGCCAGGACGAGCGCCGCGACCCCACCCTGATCTGCGTCGTGGAGGAGCCCGGCGACGTCATCCCCGTCGAGCGCACCCACGAGTACCGCGGCCGCTACCACGTGCTCGGCGGCGCGCTCTCGCCGATCGACGGCGTCGAGCCCGACGACCTCAAGATCGCCCAGCTCTACGCGCGCGTCGAGACCGGGGAGGTCCAGGAGGTCGTGCTCGCCACCAACCCGACCACCACCGGCGAGGCAACCGCGCTGCACATCGCGGACGGCCTCCGCCACCGCGCGCCCGACGTCGCGGTCACCCGCCTCGCCTCCGGCCTCCCGGTCGGCGGCGACCTCGAGTACGCCGACGAGGTGACGCTCGGCCGAGCCCTCGCAGGCCGGAGAGCGCTGTGAACAGCACGGTCGTCATGAAGTTCGGCGGCACCTCGGTCGCCGACGCCGAGCGCCTCAAGCGCGCCGCCCGGCGGATCGTCCGCGCCCGCGAGCAGGGGCACCACGTGGTGGCGGTGCTGTCGGCCCGCGGCTCGATGACCGACGAGCTCGTCGCCATGGCCGAGGAGGTCAGCCCGACCCCCGACCCGCGCGAGATGGACATGCTGCTCTCCACGGGGGAGCGCATGTCGTGCGCGCTGGCCGCGATGGCGATCAACGACCTCGGCCACAAGGCGATCTCGCTCACGGGCTCCCAGGCCGGCATCGTCACCGACACGTCCCACACCAAGGCCCGCATCCTCGACGTCCGCGCCAACCGCATCCGCGAGGCGCTCGACGCCGAGCAGATCGTGCTCGTCGCCGGCTTCCAGGGCGTCAGCACCGCCAAGGACGTCACCACCCTTGGCCGCGGCGGCTCGGACACGACCGCGGTCGCCCTCGCGGCCGCGATGGACGCCGAGGTGTGCGAGATCTACACCGACGTGGCGGGCGTGTTCAGCGCCGACCCGCGGATCGTCCCCGACGCGCGCAAGCTCCCGGTCGTCAGCTTCGAGGAGATGCTCGAGATGGCCGCCTCCGGCGCCCGCGTGCTCCAGCTGCGCAGCGTGGAATACGCCAGGACGCACGGCGTCCGTATCCATTGCCGATCGAGCTTCAGCGAGGACCCCGGTACCTTTGTCGTCGGCGAGGAAGAGACCATGGAACGACCACTGATCACCGCCGTCACCCACTCCACCGACGAGGCGCGCATGACGCTCCTCGGCGTCCCGGACAGCCCGGGCGTCGCGGGCCGCATCTTCACCGCGCTCGCCGACGCGAACGTCAACGTCGACATGATCATCCAGAACGAGCCGGAGTCCGAGGGCGCGTCAGCCGACATGAGCTTCACGGTCCCGCGCGCCGATCTCCCGACCGCCCGCCAGGCGCTCGACCCGGTCGTCTCCGACGTCGGCATCTTCAGGGTCGCCGAGGATCCGACGATGGGGAAGGTGTCGGTCGTGGGCGCGGGAATGAAGTCGCACCCCGGCGTCGCCGCGAAGGTGTTCGCCACCCTCGGCAACGAGGCAATCAACATCGAGATGATCTCCACCTCCCCGATCAAGATCTCCTGTGTCGTCTCCGCCGACCGCGTCCCGCAGGCCGTGCGCGCCCTGCACCAGGCGTTCGAGCTCGGCGCCGACGACGTCCGCCCCGAGCACCCCTTCAGGCCATGAGCCTGCGCGTCGCCGTCGTGGGCGCCACCGGCGCCGTGGGCACCGTGATGCTCGAGAAGCTGCGCGAGAGCGCGCTGCCGATCGGCGAGCTCGTGCCCTTCGCCTCCGAGCGCTCGGCCGGCCGCGAGCTCGAGGGCGGGCTGATCGTCCAGGCCCTCACCGAGGAGGCGATCCAGGGCTTCGACATCGCGGTCTTCTCCGCCGGCGCGACCACCTCGCGCGAATGGGCGCCGCGCTTCGCCGCCGCCGGCTGCGTGGTCGTCGACAACTCCTCCGCCTTCCGCCGCGACCCAGAGATCCCGCTCGTCGTCGCCGAGGTCAACCCCGAGGCGCTCGACAACCACAAGGGCATCATCGCCAACCCCAACTGCTCGACGATGCAGCTGATGGTCGCGCTGAAACCGATCCACGACGCGGCCGGCATCGAGCGCCTGATCGTCTCGACCTACCAGTCGGTCTCCGGCACGGGGGTCGCGGCGGTCGAGGAGCTGGAGAGCCAGACCCACGCGCTCCTGCACGGCATGGAGCCGCCCGCCCCGGAGATCTACCGCGAGACGATCGCGTTCAACGTCCACGGCGGCGCCGGCAACTTCGCCGACGGCGACGACCACACCGACGAAGAGCGCAAGATGATGTTCGAGACGCGCAAGATCCTCGGCGACGAGTCGATCGCGATCTCGGTCACCTGCGCGCGCGTCCCCGTCACCTACTCCCACTCGGAGTCGGTCAACCTCCAGACCCGCGAGCCGCTCGAGGTCGAGGAGGCGCGA
Organism: uncultured Solirubrobacteraceae bacterium; assembly: GCA_963722815.1. Lineage (GTDB taxonomy): Bacteria > Actinomycetota > Thermoleophilia > Solirubrobacterales > Solirubrobacteraceae > DASQFQ01. The sequence goes on along the minus strand of CAVROM010000018.1, from coordinate 19,426 downwards.
GCGCTGCTCGAGCAGATGCCCGGCCTCACGCTCGTCGACCCGTACCCGACGGCCGCCGGCTCGGCCGGCCACGACGACGTCTTCGTCGGCCGCCTGCGCCGCGACCCGTCACACGAGCGCGGCCTGCAGATGTGGGTCGTCTCCGACAACCTGCGCAAGGGCGCGGCGACGAACGCCGTCCAGCTCGCCGAGCTGCTCCACACCCGCGGGCTCGTCGGCACACGCGCGGCGGCCTGACGAACGTCAACTGCGGCTGGGTTCGAACCGCCGCGGTGGCCACGAATGTCAGCTCAAGGTCGCATACCGACCCTGAGATGACACTCGTGCTCGTGAACCCGCCTCCTCAATGCCGCAGTTGACTTGAGCTACCAGCCGCCCTCGCCGTCGCCGACCCCGGCGACCACGGAGGTCGACCAGTCGATCACCGACGTGGGCTTGACCACGTGCTTGGTCATGCCGAGCTCCTTCGGCTCGAGCCCGAGGGCGAGGCCGACGAGCTGCGGCAGGTGGAGCACCGGCATCCCGAGGTCGCGGCCCACGACCTTCTCGGCGCCCGGTTGCTGCAGATCCAGGTTCAGGTGGCACAGCGGGCACGGCGTGACGAGGCAGTCGGCGTCGGCGTCGATCGCGTCGCCGAGGTGCCGGCCCGCCTGCTTCAAGGACGCCTCGCGGTTCATGGTGATGATCGGGAAGCCGCAGCACTTGTACTGGCCGGCGTAGTCGACGACGGTGCCGCCGAGCGCCTCGATCACCATCTGCAGGTAGCGGTCGCGCGGGTTGTCGCGCCCGATGCCGAGGCGCTCGGTGGGGCGGACGATGTAGCAGCCGTAGAACGGGCCGACCCGCAGGTCGGTCAGCGGGCGCTTGACCTTCGCCTTGATCGCGTCGAGGCCGATCTCCTCGACCATCAGCCAGAGGAAGTTCTTGTTCGAGATGCCGCGCTCGTAGCTCAGCCCCTCCGGCGCCAGCGTCTCGTTGATGCGCTCGCGGTACTCGGAGTTGCCGTCGAGCCGCTCCTGGCACTCGGTCTGCGCGCCCTGGCAGGTCGAGCAGATGTTCATCATCAGCTCGGCGCCCTCGGCCATCTCCTTCTGCGCGAGCGCGAACGTGCGCGCGTTGAGCGTGTCGGCGAGCTCCTGGTTGTGCTCCGCGATCACGCCCGCGCCGCAGCACGAGGCGCGGTCGAGCGCGACGAGCTCGATGTCGAGCAGCGGGGCGACCTGCGCCATCGAGCCGTGCAGCTCCGGCGTGAACCCGCGGCTCACGCAGCCGGGCCAGTATGCGACCTTCACGTGTTCGGGCTCCTCTCAGCGGGCAGGTGGCTGCCCGCGGCGCTGCTGTCGTCGGGCTCGGGCTCCTCTTCCTCGCCCACCACGTAGAGGTTGAGCTCGTAGCGCTCGTCCTTGTCGTGGACGTGGTCGAAGATCCGGCGGACCTCCTTGGGCGCCTTGTGCTGGTGCAGCAGGGCCTTCTTGGGCGTCACCTTGCCGGTCCGGAGCGCCTTCAGGATCGAGGGCAGCGAGCGCACGAGCTCGGGCACGGCGCGCGGGTGGAACTTGCCGCCGTAGGAGTCGGGGAGCAGGTCGGCCTCGTGGAGGATCCCGTTCCGCTCGATGTTGTCGACGAACGCGTGCTCGTGGCGGTAGCCGTTGTTGCGGTCGTTGATCCCGTGGTCGGCCGTCGCGATCCGCCGCAGCCGCATGATCTGGCTCATCGGCGCGACGCCCTTGGGGCACGCCTCGATGCAGTTGAAGCAGTGCGTGCAGTCGTAGATGCCGTGCGGATCCTCGGAGAGGTCCTTCAGGCGCTGCTCGTGCTGGCCGTCGCGCGGGTCGCCGACGAAGCGGTAGGCCTTGGCGAGCGCGGCCGGGCCGACGAACAGCGGGTCGACCTCCATCGACAGGCAGTCCGACACGCAGGCGCCGCACTGGATGCAGGCCATCGTCTGCGTGATGTCGATCATCGACTCGGCGGGCACGATGTACTCGCGCTCCGGCGGGTCGCCGTCGGGGATCAGCCACGGCGTGACGCGCCGCATCTTCTTCCAGTGGACGGCGTCCATGTCGACGATCAGGTCCTTGATCACCGGCATGTTGCCCATCGGCTCGACCTGGATCGTGCCGTCGGACGACGCCTCGGCGGCCTTGTCGAGGTGGGTGTGGCAGGCGAGCGTCGGGCGGCCGTTGACGCGCACGCCGCAGGAGCCGCAGATCGCCGCGCGGCAGGAGCAGCGGATGCCGATCGAGCCGTCGTCGCGGTCCTTGGCCTGGAGGATCCCGTCGAGCACGGAGCGCGTGCCGTCGAGGTCGATCTTGAACTCCTCCCAGTACGGCGCCTCGCCGGACTCGGGCAGGTAGCGGCGCAGCTTGAGCGTGTACTCGGGCATCAGTGGTTCCTCGGGTGTGCCGGAGGGGCCACTAGTAGGTCCGCTCCTGGGGCTCCCACTGGGTCATGGTTACGGGAGCGTAGTCGACCTTCGGCGCGTCCCCGCCGTTCATCGAGATGGTGATGTGCTTGAGCCACTCGTCGTCGTTGCGCTCCGGATAGTCGAGCCGGAACTGCGCGCCGCGGGACTCCTTGCGCTCGAGCGCGCCCAGCACGATCGCCTCGGCGCAGTCGAGCATGTAGCCGAGCTCGATCGCCCCCAGCACGTCCTGGTTGAAGACCGTGCCGCGGTCGTCGACGTAGGCGGAGCGGCTCTCCTCCTTGAGGCGCTGGACGATCTCCATCGCCTCGGTGAGCCCCGCCTCGTCGCGGAACACTGCGACCTTCTCGTTCATCATCGTGCCGAGCTCGTCCTTGATCTCGGAGATCCGGCGGCCGCCGTCCTTCCCGCGCCCGAGGATCTGGTCGATCATCTTCTGCTCGGCGGCCAGGCCGCTCCCGGCGGGGGAGGGCATCGCCATCCCCGCGGCGCGCTCGGCGGCGTGCTCGCCCGAGCGACGGCCGAAGATCAGCGTGTCGAGCAGCGAATTGGCGCCCAGGCGGTTGCCGCCGTGGACGGACACGCAGGCGACCTCGCCGGCCGCGTAGAGGCCGGGGATCGACGTTTCGCCCCACACGCCGGCCTTGACGCCGCCCATGATGTAGTGGCAGCCGGGCTTGATGTGGATCGGCTCGCGCGTGATGTCCACGCCGGCGAAGTCGCGCCCGATGTTGACGATCTCGCGCAGCGCCTCGAGCGTGCGCTTGCGCGGGACCTGCGTGATGTCCAGCGCCACGGTGCCGTCCGGGAAGCCGCGGCCCTCGTTGATCTCGGTCTGCTCGGAGCGCGAGACGACGTCGCGCGAGGCCAGCTCGAGCTTGTTAGGCGCGTACTTCTCCATGAAGCGCTCGCCCTCGGCGTTGTACAGGTGCGCGCCCTCGCCGCGCGCGCCCTCGGTGATGAGGATCCCGTTGCCCGCCAGCGTGGTCGGGTGGTACTGGATCATCTCCATGTCCATCAGCGGGGCGCCGATGCGGTAGGCCTGGGCGATCCCGTCACCGGTGCAGATCAGCGCGTTGGTCGTCGGCTTGAAGCACTGGCCGGCGCCGCCCGAGGCGAGGATCACGGACTTGGCGGCGAACAGCTCCATCGCGCCGTCGCGGATGTTGCGCGCGATCGCGCCGCAGCACTCGCCGGCCTCGTCCTGCACGAGCGCGGTGACGAACCACTCCTCGTAGCGGTCGACGGTCTCATGGTGCTTCATCAGCTGCTCGTAGAGCACGTGCAGCAGCGCCTGGCCGGTGATGTCGGCGATGTAGTAGGTGCGGGCGGCGGAGGCGCCGCCGAACGCGCGCGTGCCGAGCTTGCCCTCGGGGTTGCGGTGGAAGGTGACGCCGTGGTGCTCGAGCCACAGGACCTCGCCCGGAGCCTCCCGGCACATGATCTCGATCGCGTCCTGGTCGCCGAGGTAGTCGGAGCCCTTGACGGTGTCGAACGCGTGCGACTCCCACGAGTCGTCGGGGTTGAGCGCGGCGTTGATGCCGCCCGCGGCCGCGTTGGAGTGGGAGCGGACGGGGTGGACCTTGCTCATGATGGCCACCGACGACCCGGCGCCGGCAGCGGCGATCGCGGCACGCTGGCCGGCGAGTCCGGCGCCGATGATGAGTACGTCGTGTGCGGGCATGGCGGGCGAGTCTATAAGTCGTACGGCCCGCGTCGGCGTGTGGCTTAGCCGGGTGTCAGTGGCGCTGCACCATGCGACGCTGCGCCGTGCGACGCTGCGGCTTCGGGCTCTGGGGCACGGCGCGCAGCTGCGCGCGGCGCTGCTCGTGCGCGCGATCGGCGCGCGCCGCCGACGCGAGCCAGGACCAGCCCAGCACGACCACGGCCAGCCACCCCGCGGCGAGCCAGACGAAGATCGACATACAAACCTCCCTGCGGCGGGTTGAGAGACGCCGCATGCAGCACCCGCTCCCCAACGGGATCCATCCGGTCGGAAGCTCCGAGTCGCCCCGTTCGTGGGGCCCTTCCGCACTCCTGACCACTAAGGGTACCCCTCGTGGCAAACACGGCGCGCCGCTACGCGCCGCCGGCCTGCGCCTGCAGCGCGCGCGAGACCTGATCCAGCGTCACCACCCCGCGCAACCGGCCGTCGCCGTCGACCGCCATCAGCGCGCCGAAGCGCCGCAGCGGCTCGGAGGCGAGCAGCACCTCGAGCGGCGTGTCGGAGCGCACCTGGCCGTCCTCACCCGGTGGCACCACGAGCTCGCCGACCGGCCGGTGGTCGCCGGCCTCATAGACCTGGCGCAGCGGCTCGCGGTGGGCGATCCCGGCGAGGCGGCCGTCGGCGTCGACGACCGCGAACCAGTCCCAGCCCTGGTAGCGCAGGAAGAAGTCCTCGTAGGCCCGCTCGGCGGTCGTGGCGGCCGGGATGGTGACCGGCTCGTCGTCCATCAGGTCGGCGACCGTGATGCCTTCCAGCCGGTCGGAGAAGTCGCTCTGCAGGATCGCGGTGCGGGCGGAGGAGCCCAGCAGCCAGCCGAGCATCACGTACCAGAGCCCCCAGGTGTCCCCGTCCGCGAGCCGGTAGAGCCCGTAGCCGACCATCAGGATCGCGAACGCCTGGCCCATGCGCGCCGCGAAGCGGGTGGCGCGGCCCTTCTCCCCCGTCAGCCGCCAGGCGATCGCGCGCGCGATCCGGCCGCCGTCGAGCGGGAAGGCGGGGACGAGGTTGAACAGCAGCAGGATCACGTTGAACCCGACGAGCACGGACAGCAGGACGACCGGGATGTCCTCGGTCTGGTCCCCGCTGAGGCGGCCGGCGTCCAACAGCCGGTCGGGCCCCCACAGCGCGATCGTCACCAGCCCGCCGACGACCACGATCAGGAGCGTCACCAGCGGGCCGGCGGCGGCGACGCGGAACTCGGCGCCCGGCGAGTCGGTGTCGCGGCTCATCTTCATCACGCCGCCGAACAGGAAGAGCTCGATCCCCGACACCTCGATCCCCTCGCGGCGGGCGGCGATCGCGTGCCCCAGCTCGTGCAGCAGGATCGAGCCGAAGAACAGCACCGCGGCGGCCACCGCGACGGCGAACGCGACCGTGTCCGACGCAGCGAGGGTTTCCTGGAACGAGTCCTGGAAAAGGTAGATGAACAGGAACAGCACGATGAACCAGGACGCGTTGACCCCGATGCGAATGCCGAGGATGCGCGCCAACTGGAACGAGCTGCCCGAACCGAGCATGCGGCCATCGTCGCACAGGCCCGACCAATAGCCTGCGGGGCGCCTGATTTGAACTGGAATCGAGGAGACGAACCGAATGGCAGAACCCACCAAGGTCACAGTCACCGGCGCGGCCGGTGCGATCGGCTACGCGATCCTGTTCCGGATCGCGAGCGGGCAGATGCTCGGGCCGGACACCAAGGTTCACCTCACGCTGCTCGAGATCCCGGACGCGGTGAAGGCCGCTGAGGGCACCGCGATGGAGCTGGACGACTGCGCCTTCCCGCTGCTGTCGGGCGTCGACATCAGCGACGATCAGAAGGCGGCGTTCGACGGTGTAAACGTCGCGCTGCTCGTGGGCGCGAGGCCGCGCTCGAAGGGGATGGAGCGCGCCGACCTGCTGGAGGCCAACGGCGGCATCTTCAAGCCGCAGGGCGAAGCGATCAACGCCGGCGCGGCCGACGACGTGAAGATCCTCGTGGTCGGCAACCCCGCCAACACCAACGCGCTGATCGCACAGTCCAACGCGCCCGACATCCCGCGCGAGCGGTTCAACGCCATGACCCGCCTGGATCACAACCGGGCGATCGCGCAGCTGGCGAAGAAGACCGGGGCGGAGGTCGCCGACATCACCAGCATGGGCGTGTGGGGCAACCACTCACCCACGATGTTCCCCGACCTGTTCAACGCGAAGGTGGGTGGCAAGAACGCCGCCGAGGCCGTCGACGACATGGAGTGGTACGAGAACGACTTCCTCCCCACCGTCGGCAAGCGCGGCGCCGCGATCATCGAGGCACGCGGCGCGTCATCCGCGGCCTCGGCCGCCAACGCCGCGATCGACCACGTCCACGACTGGGTCGGGGGCACGCGCGACGGCGACTGGGTCTCGATGGCGGTGCCCTCCGACGGCTCCTACGGCGTCGACGAGGGTCTCATCTCGAGCTTCCCCTGCCGCTGCGACAACGGCGAGTGGGAGATCGTGCAGGGACTCGAGGTGAACGACTTCGCGAAGGAGAAGATCGAGGCGACGGTGAACGAGCTCCGTGAGGAGCGGGAGGCTGTGACGAAGCTCGGGCTCGTTTGAGCGAGGGCTCCGGACAAGGGTTGCGCCTAGGGCTCCGGATGAGGGTTTCGCCCTCCGGTCATCGCCCTCCAGGTCAGACCCATTGCAGGGTCTGACCTGGCGCTGACCTCCGTGCGACGTTACTCAGGCAGCCTCGCGGGCATGCCACCCACGGCCCGACTTGGTGACCTTGCCCTCGTCGGCGAGTCCGGGCATCACGCGGTAGAGGTAGTTCTGCTTGATGCCCATCGACTCGGCGAGCTCGGGGATGGTGATGCCCGGGCGGGCCTTCACCAGCTCGAGCGCCTGGATGGCGCGGGTGCCCGAACCCTTCGGGCGCCCGCGACGGCCGGTGCCGCTGCTCTTCGCGCGGGCCTTGCGGGCGCGGCGCGGGGCGGTCGCGGTCGACGCGGCCCGTGGGCTCGGAGTGCCGACTCCGGAGAGCGCCTGCTCGGCGGCCTCTAGGCGGTGGTACTCGTCGACCAGCGGTCGCAGCTCCTTCAGCCGCGCCGAGATCTCCTTACGTTTTTCCTCTAGAAAATCAGGCACTCAGCAAACCCTTCCCAAAAAATCGACTCTTGACGTGAAGTCAAGGTAACAGGAACGTCACTGACCTGTGAACGTTGCCTTGCCGGGTCCGTGTTCCAAAAAAGAGTGCACCGCGTTCTGTGTGTCCTGAGTGTCGAACAGATGTGATGTCAGCTCCGCGACCCGGCCGTCGGCGCCGCGGGTTCCGTGGTCGGCCTGGGCGCGCACGATCCGCTTGGTGGCGGCGTGCGCCTGGGTCGGGCCGGCGGCGAGGCGAGCGGCGAAGCGCCGCGCCTTCTCGAGCAGCTCGTCGGCCGGAAGCACACGGTTAACCACTCCCCAGTCGTGCAGCGTCTCGGCGGTGAACAGCCCGCCGGTCATCACGAACTCGCGCGCCCGCGCCGCGCCGGCGCGCTCGGCGATCCGCTGCGTACCGCCCATGAGCGGCGTGATGCCGACAACGGCTTCCACCAACCCGAATTGCACACCCTCGCCCGCCCACAGCAGATCACACGCGAGCGACAGCTCGAACGCGGCGGTGAGGCACAGCCCGTGCGCGACGGCGAGGGTGGGGAGCGGGAGGTCCTCGATCGCGTGGGCGAACGGCAGCAGCCGCCCGGTCAGCTCGTCGGCGCCGTCCGAGCCGAGCCCCTCGAACACGTGCACGTCGACGCCCGCGCTCACCACGTCACCCTGCGCGCGGAAGATCAGCGCGCGCGGCAGGTCGTCCTGGATCTCGGCGATCGCGGCCTCGAGGTCGTCGAACATCGCGGGCCCGAAGAGGTTGAGCGGCGCCGCGTCGAGCACCAGCTCGCCGACGTCGTCGTGCTTCTCGTAGAAGGCTTGCGGCATGGCGCGGACCCTACGATGATCGGGTTGTGCTGCGCACCCCGCTGTGCGAGCTGCTCCGGATCGACGCGCCGATCCTGTGCGCGCCCTTCGGCCCGTGGGACCAGGTCGAGCTGGCGGCGGCGGTGTGCGAGGCCGGCGGCCTCGGCGCGCTGGGCACCGCGGCCCAGTCCGTGCCGGAGCTCGAGGCGCAGTGGCGCACGTTGCGCGAGCGGACCGCCAAGCCGTTCGCCATCAACCACCAGATCCGCCCGTTCGACGAGGAGGCGTTCGAGGCCACCCTGCGCTTCGCGCCGCCCGCGATCTCGTTCCACATGGCGGTCTTCCCCGAGCTGATCGAGCGCGCTCACGCGGCCGGCAGCCTATGGATCCAGCAGGTGATCGACCGTCGGCAGGCCGAGCGCGCGCTCGACGCCGGGGCCGATGTCATCGTGGCGCAGGGAGGGGAGGCCGGCGGGCACGGCGGCTGGGTGAGCACGCTGGTGCTCGTCCCCGCGGTGGTGGACATCGCCGGCGACACGCCCGTGGTCGCGGCGGGCGGGATCGCCGACGGGCGCGGCCTGGCCGCCGCGCTCGTCCTCGGCGCGCAGGGCGCGCTGGTCGGGACGCGCTTCATGGCCTCGGAGGAGATGAGCGTCAATGCGGCGTGGAAGCGCCGGATCGTCGAGGCGGACGCGGTCGACGCCGTCAAGGTCCCGCAGTCCGAGCGCGTCCTGCCGCCCTACAACCGCCCGGGCGGCCCCGCCGACCCGCGCGCGCTGCGAACGCCGCTGATCGACCGCCTCGGCGAGGATCCGGAGTCGGTGGACCCAGCCGCCGTCGGGCCGGAGCTGCTGGCGGCGCTGCGCGAGGACCGCGCGCACGAGTACCTCCCGTTCGCCGGCCAGTCGGTGGGGCTGATCCACGACGTCAAGCCCGCCGCGGAGATCGTGCGCGAGCTGGTCGAGGGAGCCGAGGCGGCGCTCGCCCGCGCGCTCAGCTCTCGAGCAGCTTCTTGAGCTTCTTGAGCGACTTGTCGGCTTCGCGCTTGGGCATCCCGCCCACCAGCACGCGCGACGCGAGCCGCCCCATCGCCCCGCCCGGCGCCTCGAACGTGTTCACGTACTCGAAGTGCGTGCCGCCGTTGCCGTTGGGCGCGAGCTTGTTGGTCACGCGCGCGTAGGAGCCGGCCGGGCCCTTGCCCTCCCACGTCCCGACCTTGGGCGCGTCGCACTCGGTCAGCGTCCAGTGCACGGTGAAGGGCGCGCCGCGCAGCGCGAGCCGCTGCTCGACCTTGAAGCCCTCGTGTACCGGGCCGTCGTCGACGTCGGCGATCTTGCGGTGGATCGACACCCACTGCGAGTAGCGGGTGGGGTCCATGATCGTCTTCCAGACCTCCTCCGGCGGGCGGTCGATGTCGATCGTGGTCGACACCGTGCTCATCGCGCCGCCAGCTCCTCGTCGCGCTCCCACTCGCGCAGCGCGCGCTCGACCGCGGCGTCGAACGAGTGCAGGCGCACGCCGAAGGCCGGGGCGGCCTCGTGGCGCGGCAGCAGGTCGTGTTCGAGCGATTCCATGAGGGGGGCGATGAGTCCGACGTCCTCGCCGGCGATCGCGGAGGCCACGACGGACGCCAGCCCTGTCATCGTCACGTCGATGCCGAGGCGGGGGCGGCGGACCAGCATGGCGTCGGCGATCCGCTCGACGAGCTCCCCGTAGCTCATCACGTCCGGGCCGCCGATGTCCCACGACCGGGCCGACAGCTCCTTCGGCACGGTCGCCGCGCGGGTGAGGAAGTCGAGCATGTCGCGCCCGTCGACGGGCGCCGTGCGGTTGTCGCGCCAGGCGGGGAGCGCCAGCACCGGCATGCGCTCGACCAGCCGCACCAGGAAGCGGAACGAGCGCGAGCGCGCGCCGATCACGATCGAGGCGCGGAACGCGATCGACTCGGGCGCCGCGGCCAGCAGCAGCTCCTCGACGGCCAGCCGCGAGGCGAGGTGGCGGGACATCTGGCCGTCGTCCGGGAGCAGGCCGCCGAGGTAGACGATCCGCCGCACGCCGGCGGTGGCCGCCGCGGCCGCGAAGTGCTCGGCCGCCTGCCGCTCGAGGCCGGCGAAGCCGTTGCCCGGCCCCTCCATCGAGTGAATCAGGAAGTAGGCGACCTCGACGCCGTCGAGCGCACGGTCGAGCCCGGTGCCGGCGATCGCGTCGCCCTCGACGACATCGTCGACGGGCGCCGTGATGCGCGCCGCCGAGCGCCCGTAGCCGCGCACGGAGTGGCCCGCCGCGCTGAGGCGCGGCACGAGGGCGGCTCCGACGTAGCCCGAGGCTCCGGTGACGAGAATCTGCATGGCTCTCTCAGCGTACGTGCCCAAAGTGCGGGGTGGATGACTCGCAACCAGGGCGAAACGGGCATGGAAATCGCCTCCTAGCGGGAAGTTCGACGAAAACCCTGCGCGGTGCGGGAAGTCCTGTCCCGACCCCCCTTGAACGCCGTGGTTCGGCGCGCTTTAGTCGGCCTCGGCTTGTGACGGACTGGTGAACGAGGGGGGCTCGGGGACGTGGCAGTGAGGCAGGTCAAGAAGGTCAGCTGCGAGGACTGCTTCTTTCGCAAGAACATGTTGTGCGCGCTGGACCTCGACGAGGCTTGCCCGACCTTCCGCCCCGACCATCCGGAGGGGCTGCGGCCGCCGCAGCAGCTGCGCTTCGTGTTCAGGCAGGAGCGTCGCCGGCAGGCTGCCTGGGCGTTCCCGGACGCGCAGGAGCAGGCCGCGCTTCACGCTTAGGAGGCCGGATCGGTCCGTCGGCGGCGAGGGGCGACCGCCTCGCGGCACCAGAAGCTACCCGTGGGAATCGACGATGCACCACATCGCCTCATCCCGCGCGCGCCTCCTGGGGGCCACGATTCGGCCCCCTCGGATCCACCGCCGATGACCGATCCGACCTCCTGATCAACCACTCGCTGCCGGGCGTGTCGGTCAGCCCGTGCACGAGCACGGAGGCGAACACGCAGAGCGCGGCGAGGTTGAAGATGCGCTCGGCGCCCGGGAAGCCCTCGCCGAGCACGAACAGCGAGAACGTCATGGTCGCCACGCCCTTGGGGCCGAACCACGCCATGAAGCCCTTGGTCGCGGTGTCGAGCGACGTGCCGGCCAGCGCGATCCAGATCGCCACCGGCCGCGCCAGCAGCAGCACGACCGCGGCGAACGCGACCGCCGCCCAGCCGTCGCCGAACAGGCCGTCGGCGGTCAGCAGCGCGCCGAACACGACGAAGATGCCGAGTTTGACGATCTCGACGATGTCGTCGGCTCGGTTCTCGAAGCTCACGCGGAGGTCCGGCCGCAGGATGCCGAGCGTGATCGCGCCGACGAACACGGCGATGAAGCCGTTGCCCTGAGGCGGCAGTCCGACCGTGACGCCGTAGATCGTGAACGCCACGCCGAGCGCGTAGAGCGACTGCGCGTGGGCCGGGATCGAGTCCGTCAGCTTGCGCCCCCGCGGCATCAGCCTGGACGCCACCCACGCCAGCGCGATGCCGAACGCGAAACCGAGCGTCACGTCCTGGAGCACGAACCGCCACCACACGAAGCCCTGCTCGTCCGCGAGCGCGGCCGTGAAGGCGAGCACGGCCGGCAGCGCGAGCCCGTCGTTGAGCCCGGACTCGAGGTTGAGCGAGTGACGCACGATCCGCGGCACGCGCGGGTTGGTCACCACCGACGAGGAGAGCACCGGGTCGGTGGGGGAGAGGAGCGCGCCGACCAGGGCCGACTCGAGCCAGTCCAGCCCGACGATCCAGTGCGCGGCGGCCGCCACCACAGCGCCCGTGATCGGCATCCCGAGCACCAGCTTGCGGAGCGGCAGGTGCCACTCGCGCTGGAGCATCTCGGCCTCGACCTCGAGCCCGTCGCGGAACAGGATCACCACCAGGGCGACGATCGCGAGGTCGTGGACGAACTCCGAGCGGGCGCCGAAGTCGAGCACCTCGAAGCCGCCGTCGCCGAGCACGAACCCGGTCACGACGAAGAAGGCCGCCAGCGACAGGAACGACCGCCGCACGAGCCCCGCGACGAGCGCCCCCACCATCAGCAGGCCACCGAAGACGAGCAGGACGGTCTCGAGGCTCACCGGGCTAGAGTCTGGCAGCGAGTTCACTGAGGAGGAGGGCCTCACAGACGTGCGCATCACCGTGCTCGGCAAGTCGCCGTCCTGGCAGGACGTGGACGGCGCCTGCAGCGGCTATCTGATCGAGGAGGACGGCTTCCACCTCCTGCTCGACTGCGGGAACGGCGTGTTCTCCAAGCTGCGGCGCTTCGTCGACTACGTGGACGTCGACGCGGTCGTCATCTCGCACCTGCACGCCGACCACTTCCTCGACCTGGTGCCGTTCTCCTACGCGCTCACGTACGCGCCCCGCCAGCAGCCTGTGCCGGTCGGCGGCTTCCCGGGCACGGACAACCCGTCCCGTCCCGAGCTGCACGTGCCGCCCGGCGCCACCGAGCTGTTCCGCCGCGTCGTCGGCGCGTGGGGCAACGAGGACCTGATCGAGAACGCGTTCGCGATGCGCGAGTACGACCCTGGCGACGAGCTCTCCGCCGGGCCGCTGCGGATCCGCTTCCAGCCCGTCCCGCACTTCGTCGACTCCAACGCGGTCGAGATCGCCAGCAGCAACGGCGGCGGCCGCATCACCTACGGCGCCGATCACGCCCCGACCGACCACATCGTCGACTTCGCCCGCGACACCGACCTGCTCGTGATCGAGGCCACGCTGCCGCGGCCGGAGCGCGAGGGCCCGCGCGGCCACATCACGCCCGGCGAGGCCGGCGAGCACGCCCGCAAGGCCGGCGCCCACCGCGTGCTCCTGACCCACTTCTCCGACGAGCTGGGCGAGGACTGGGCCCGCGAGGATGCGGAGACGGCGTTCGGCGGCCCGGTCGAGATGGCCCGCGAGGGCGCTATTTACGACGTATAGCCGCGCCCTTTGGTCAAGGGGCGCTGCGTTCGCGCCGATGCTGCCTGAATGAACCCGGTTCGGGAGGGCAGCGAGACCGCCGACGGCGTGCGACTCTTGTCGCACCGTCCCTCCGTGCTCTACAAGCTCGAGCACCACGCGACCGAGCCGGTCGACGGTGACATCGCGATCGAGGGCCTGCAGCTCGCAGGACCCGGCTGGGAGGAGCGCCTGAAGGACCTCCTGGGCTCGATCTCGCACTCCGAGCGCGCCTGCCTGTTCGCGGTCAAGCTCGACGACGAGCAGGGGTTGCCGATCCCGGCCGACACGTTGCTCGACCGCACGCGCACCGACTGGTTCCCCGAGTTCCTCTCCCACGGCGAGATGACGCCGCACTTCCAGCCGATCATCGACCTCGCCAGCGGCAAGCCCTACGGCCGCGAGGCGCTGATGCGCGGCATGCTGGGCACGGTCGAGCTGCGCGGCGCCGAGCTGATCGGGGCCGCCGAGGCCCACGACGCGCTCTTCTCCTTCGACGCCCGCGCCCGCGCCGCCGCGCTCGAGGTCGGCCTGCCGCTGATGCCCGAGGGCGAGGTCCTGTTCGTCAACATCGACCCGCGCGCGGTGCTCGACGTCGAGTCCTCGATGCGCACCACCTGGCCGATCGTGATCCGCCTCGGGGGCGATCCCTCCCGCATCTGCCTCGAGCTGATCCGCCCCGAGCGCTCGCCCGACCGCGCGATGCTCAAGTCGCTCGTCGACGCCCACCGCGAGCGCGGCGCGCTCGTCGCGCTCGACGACCTCTCCGGCGGCGCCGAGTCGCTCGCCTGCCTGGAGGAGCTCAAGCCCGACATCGGCAAGATCGACCGCGCGATGACCGCCGGCATCCAGCACTCCCCCGCGCGGCGGAGGCTGGTCGCAGCGCTCGTCGAGGTCGCCCACGAGCAGGGCTGCCGCGTCGTCGCCGAGGGCATCGAGCGCGTCGACGAGTTCGAGGCGATGCGCGAGCTCGGCGTCGACCTCGGCCAGGGCTTCTACTTCGGTCAGCCGACGGCCAAGCCGATGGCGGTCGACCCGCGCCTCGTGCGCAAGCGCGCTGAGTTGGTCTAGGCCGCGCTAGCGTTCGGACTTAGTGTCCGAACGCGACCTCTTCGCCAACTTCGAGCGCATGCGGCGCGAGATGGACGAGCTGTTCGGCGATGTCTTCGATCGCGGGCTCGCCCGGCCGCGGCGCGGCGGCTTCGTCCCCGCCGTCGACGTCTACTACGTCGGCAACCCGCCGCGGGCGGTGGTGCGCGCCGACCTGGCCGGCATCGACCCGGCCCAGCTCGAGCTCGAGATCCGCGGGCGTGAGCTGATCCTCGGCGGCCAGCGGCTCGCCCCGGCGTCCGACCAGGAGCGCCTGTATCAGCAGCTCGAGATCGAGCACGGGCCGTTCCGCCGCGTCGTCGCGCTCGGCGCCGACGTCGACGCCGACGCCGCTCGCGCCGCCTACGAGGACGGGATGCTCGTGGTCGAGCTCCCGATTGCCGCGCCCGCCGACCCGCGCACGGTGCCGATCGAGCCGGGGCGCCGCGAGTGACCATCGACATCGAGACGCTCGGCGACGGCGCTCGCGCGGTGGAGATGGGCGCCCCGTCGGTCCCCGAGCTCCTGCCGGTGCTGCCGCTGCGCGACACCGTCACGTTCCCCGACACGCTGACGCCGCTGGCGGTCGGGCAGGAGCGCTCGATCCAGCTCGTCAACGACGTGCTGGCGCGCGACCGCCAGCTCGTGATGGTCGGCAGCAAGGATCCGGAGGCGGAGGCGCCCGGGCCGGGGCAGCTCTACCGCGTCGGCGTCGTGGGCACCGTCGCGCGCATGCTCAAGGTGCCCGACGGCACGCTGCGGATCCTCGTCCAGGGCGGCCAGCGGGTGAACATCGAGGCATGGGAGTCGGAGGAGCCCTACCTCGTCGCCCGCCTCTCCGACGCGCCGGACATCGTCGAGGAGGGCGCCGAGCTGACGGCGCTGATGCGCAACGTCCAGCAGGCGTTCTCGCGCATCATCGAGGAGACGCCGTATCTGCCCGAGGAGCTGCAGATGGCGGTCGCCAACATCGACGACCCCTCCGCGCTCTCGCACCTGATCGCCGGCTCCCTACGGATCAAGACCGAGGAGAAGCAGGACCTGCTCGAGGAGCGCGACGTCGCCAAGCGGCTGCGGCGGCTCTCCCAGATCCTCGCGCGCGAGCTCGAGGTCGCCGCCATGGGCGCGCGGATCCAGTCGCAGGTGCAGTCCGAGCTCGACAAGTCCCAGCGCGACTACCTGCTGCGCGAGCAGCTCAAGGCGATCCAGGAGGAGCTCGGCGAGCGCGACCCGGCCGAGGCCGAGGTCGAAGAGCTCCGCGAGCAGCTGGCCGCGATCGACCTGCCCGAGCCGGTGCGCAGGGTCGCCGACCGCGAGCTCTCGCGGCTGGAGAAGCTGCCGCAGGCGGCCGCCGAGCACGGGGTGATCCGCACCTACCTGGAGTGGATCGCCTCGCTGCCGTGGGGCAGCTCGACCGAGGACAACCTCGACCTCGAGCACGCGCGCGAGCAGCTCGACGCCGACCACTACGACATCGAGCGCGTCAAGGACCGCATCATCGAGTTCCTCGCCGTGCGGCGGCTGAAGCCCGACGCGCGCGGCTCGATCCTCTGCTTCGTCGGGCCGCCGGGCGTCGGCAAGACGTCGCTCGGCCGCTCGATCGCCGCCGCCCTGGAGCGCAGGTTCGAGCGCATCTCGGTCGGCGGGATGCGCGACGAGGCAGAGATCCGCGGCCACCGCCGCACCTACATCGGCGCGATGCCGGGCGTGGTCGTGCGCGCGCTGCGCGACGCGGGCGCCAACAACCCGGTCTTCATGATCGACGAGATCGACAAGATGGGCGCCGACTACCGCGGCGACCCGGCGTCGGCGATGCTCGAGGTGCTCGACCCGGAGCAGAACGCCGACTTCCGCGACCACTATCTCGACATCGCGTTCGATCTCTCGCGCGTGATGTTCATCACCACGGCGAACACGCTCGACACGGTGCCGGGCCCGCTGCGCGACCGCATGGAGGTCATCCAGCTCTCCGGCTACACGGAAGAGGACAAGCTCCAGATCGCCAAGCGCTACCTCGTGCCGCGCCAGATCGACCGCAACGGGCTCAAGAAGTCGCAGATCGGCTTCAGCGACACCGGGCTGAAGGCGATCATCAGCGACTACACGCGCGAGGCGGGCGTCCGCAACCTCGAGCGCGAGATCGGCTCGGTGTGCCGCAAGGTCGCGCGCCAGGTCGCGGAGGGCAAGCTCGAGAAGAAGCTGTCGGTGACCGCGCCGAAGGTGCGCGAGCTGCTCGGCCGCCCGCGCTTCCAGCCCGACGTCAAGCGGCGCACCAGCGAGCCGGGGGTCGCCACCGGGCTGGCGTGGACCCCGGTCGGCGGCGACGTGCTGTTCGTGGAGGCGACCGCGATGCCGGGCAACCCCGCGCACCCGCCGCGGCTGATCGTCACCGGCCAGCTCGGCGACGTGATGCGCGAGTCGGCCCAGGCGGCCCTCTCGTACGTGCGCGGGCACGCGCACCGCTTCGCGCCCGACCTCAACGACGACTACTTCCTCACCCACGACATCCACCTCCACGTGCCGTCGGGTGCGATCCCGAAGGACGGGCCGAGCGCGGGCATCACGATGGCGACCGCGTTGATGTCGCTGGTGACCGGCCATCCCGTCCGCTCGGACACGGCGATGACGGGCGAGATCACGCTGACCGGCCAGGTGCTCCCGATCGGCGGGCTGAAGGAGAAGTCGCTGGCCGCGCAGAGCCTGGGCATCAAGCGCGTGATCGCGCCGAGGCGCAACGAGGCCGACCTCGAGGAGTTTCCCGACGTGCTGTGCGAGGACCTCGAGTTCGTCTGGGTCGACCGTGTCGACGAAGTATTCGAGGCTGCGCTGGAGGGTATGCTCGCAACTACGACTCCGAGCGAGAGGTGACCATGGCAGCGAAGAAGAAGGCGGCCAAGGCTGGCGCGGCCGCCGTGGCAGTCAAGAACAGCCCGTACGTCCAACGAGTGATCGAGGACGATGAGCTGCGCCAGAACCTGTACCAGGCTTACGAGTCAGCGCGTGACGCCGCCGCCCGCCTCGGCAACGGCAAGTCGCCGACGAAGCAGATCTTCGACGACAAGAAGCTGCAGAAGGACCTCAAGAACGCCGCCGAGTCCTTCCGCGACGCGTCCGTCGCCCTGCGCGAGGCGCCCAACCAGAAGAAGGGCCTGAGCTTCGGCCGGCTGCTGTTCCTGACCGTCGTGAGCGCCGGCATCGCGCTGGCCGTCTCCGAGGGCCTGCGCAAGAAGGTGCTCGACGCCCTGTTCGGCGCCGAGGAGGAGTTCGAGTACACCTCGACGACCTCGTCGCCCACGTCGGCGAGCCAGCCGGCGACCGCCGGCACCTCCTCCTAGACCACCGGCACCAAGGGGATGTCCCAGAGGATCGCGGCCACGACGAAGGCCGCGATCCCCGCGACGGTGAGCGTCGTCATCGCCGCCTTCTGAGCGGGTGACGCCGCCTTCGCGCCTCGGTCGTGCGGTGCACCCAGTTGAGCATCCGCACCATCAGCTTCTCGGCCCACTCGAACTCGAGCGCGAGCATGCCCAGGCCGACGAACACCACCGCCCAGCCCGGGCCCGGCAGCGGCACGAGCGCGAGCCCGCCGAGGAAGATCACGAACGCGAGGATCGTGAAGCCGATCCGTAGGGCTTGCTGCGCTGGACGTGCTTCTCGCGCCGGCGCGCCAGCTTCTCGGCCAGCGTGCTGTGCTCGGGGGCGGACTCAGTCACCGGCGATGAAGTCGCGGACCTCGACAAGCGCGCCGGGGCGCTGCGCCGTGTCGCCGCCGTGGCGCGTCAGCCACGCGCCCGGGGCGACGTCGCGGTGCTCCTGCCATGCGAGCAGGATCGCATGCGGATCGATCGCGTCCTCGGCCTCGCCGCCGGGGTGGATCTCGAAGTGGACGTGGGGCGGGGTGGGCTCGGCGTCGCCGGTGTTGCCGGTGAAGCCGAGGACGTGCCGGCCTTGACCTTGCGGCCGTTCTCGGCGTCAGGGGAGAAGGCGGAGAGGTGGGCGTAGAAGAAGGCGTCGCCGGCGGCGGTGTGGAGCCACAGGCGGTTGCCGGAGATGGGCAGCGTGCCGACGCGGTGGACGGTCCGTCGGCGACCGCGAGCACAGGGGCGCCGAACGGGGCGAAGACGTCGTTGCCCTCATGGACGCCGGTGTCGGCGCGGGCGGCGCCGAAGTCGTCTGCGGCGGTCGCCTTGCCGTAGACGGGAACGTGTAGCCCTGGCCGGTGAGGCGCTTGGGGACCTTGGGGGCGCGCTTGCGCTTGGGCGGCTTCTTCTCGGGCTTGGGGGTGGCGGTCGCGGTGGGTGTCGGCGTGGCGGTGGGGGTCGCGACGACGGCGTCCTCGGCCAGGGCGGTCGCGGTGGCGACGCGGAGCTTCGTGCCCTTGGGCAGCGAGCCGTGGGCGCTGCCGAGGATCAGCGTGAGGGCGGTCTTGCCGCGGTTGACGGCGACGCTCGAGGCGTCGGAGAGAGGTAGGCGCGGTTCTTCGTCACGTCGCCGACACGGCGGCCCTCGAGCGTGAGGCCGGCGACGCGGCCGGTGGGATCGTCTTGCCGCCGGCGCGATCGCGGTACGGCGCGCGGCGGTGGTGGTCACCAGGCCGTCGAGCAGGTCGATCTGGGGGGCGAGGCTGGAGGCGCGGGCGCGCGTCGCCCGCGCGCGAGGCGCGGGCCACGGTCTTGAGGCTCCGACCTTGACGCCGCTGACCTCCATGTCACCGAGTCGTCGGCCTGCGCGTCGTCGCCCCGGGCTTGCAGCATCCCGAAGTCGCCCAGCGAGCCGCTCACGACCGTCGCCTGCGCTCGCGCCCGGGCAGGCGTGTCGGCGCCCGACGTCGCGGCCAGGACGGCGGCGGCGAGGAGCATGGAGAGGGCGATGCCCCGGCGCGCATCCCGCGGAGCCAGTGTGGCAAACGGCCGATTCCGGCCCCCGCTGCTGTTTTCATGGCCAGCTAGCATCGCGGGCATGGAGGCGGCCACGCGCACGCTCAGCGGGGACAAGGCGACAGCGGATCGTCGATGCCATGCGCGCCTCCGTCGCCAAGCGCGGCGCGGCGGGCTCGACGTTCGACCACGTGGCCCGTGAGGGCGTTTCTCGTGCCGGCCGCCGCACTACTACTTCGGCACCAAGGAGCAGCTCCCCCCCCCCCCCACTCCGACATCCGCCAGGTGGTGCTCGACGCCGCGATCGCCAGCGCCCACACCGGCGACGACCTGCTCGCCGCGCTCGTCGCCGCCCGAGGACCTGGTCGAGCGCGACCCGTCGTTCGTCGCGCTCCACTTCGAGCTGT
>CAVROM010000017.1:0-55248 GCA_963722815.1 uncultured Solirubrobacteraceae bacterium | reverse complement strand
GATGTCGTCGACCTCGCGCTCCTCGACCTCCAGGTCCGAGATCGCCGAGCCGGAGCCCGGATCCCAGTTGACCATGTAGTTGTCGCGGTAGATCAGGCCCTTGTCGTAGAGGTCGACGAAGACCTTCAGGACGGCACGGATGTAGCTCTCGTCGAGCGTGAAGCGCTCGTCGTCGTAGTCGACGGAGGCGCCGAGCCGGCGGTACTGGGAGATGATCCTGCCGCCGTACTGGTGGCGCCACTCCCACATGCGCTCGAGGAACGCCTCGCGCCCGAGCTCCTCCTTGCTGGTGCCCTGGGCCTTGAGCGCCCGCTCGACCTGGGTCTGGGTCGCGATGCCGGCGTGGTCGGTGCCGAGGATCCACTTGGTGTTGCGGCCCTGCATGCGGGCGTGGCGGATCAGCGCGTCCTGGATCGAGCCGTTCAGCGCGTGGCCCATGTGGAGCGCCCCGGTGACGTTGGGCGGCGGGATGGCGATCGAGTAGTTGTCCTCCGGCGAGCCGGTCGGCTCGGGGTGGAAGCGTCCCGGACGCCTCCCAGCGCTCGAACACGCGCGGCTCGGCCTCGGACGGCTTGTAGCGGGTGCGGTTCTCGAGATCGCTCATGGGGGGAGCGCTGAGGATAGGCGCCGCGATCGGGTACGACTGGCGCCATGGCCGCGACTCCCCCGGCCCTGAAGCGCTGGTCGGGCGCTTTGACGGCTCCGCCTTCGACGCTCCCACCGGCCGTGCGCGGCTACGGCTGTGCGTCGAGGAGGCCGGCGAGTGGGACTTCGTGATCCGCCGCGGCTCCAAGCGGCTCGAGCCAGCCGACCGCAACGAGCGCCCCGACGCGCGGCTCTCGGCCGACCGCGCGACCTGGGCGCGGGTCGGGCGGGACCTGCGGGGCGGGATGAACGCGTTCCGCGGCGGGCGGCTGCAGATCCGTGACGACCTGCACCTCGGCGTCGGCTTCCTCGCCGCCACGAGCGGGTCGCGCGAGCCGAGCCGGCTCGTGCTCGCCCGCGTGCGGACGGCGATCGGCAACATCGCGGTCGCGCGCGCCGGCGACCCGGACGCCGAGCACGTGGTGATGCTCCACGGGCTCGGCGGGACCAAGGCGTCCTTCCTCCCCACCGTCGCGGCGCTGGCCGACCAGTACCGCGTCCACAGCATCGACCTGCCGGGCTTCGGCGACTCCGTCAAGCCGCTGCGCGCGGCCTACGACCCGCACTTCTTCGCCCGCGCGGTGTGCGGGTTCATGGACGCCTGCGGAATCGAGCGCGCGCACCTGATCGGCAACTCGATGGGCGGGCGCGTGGCGTTCGAGGTCGGCTTCCGCAACCCGGCGCGGGTCGGGCGGATCGTCGGGCTGGCGCCGTCGCTGGCGTGGCTGCGCGGCCGGCCGTGGACCCCGCTGGTGAAGGCGCTACGGCCGGAGCTCGGCCTGCTCCAGATCACGCCGCGGCCCGTGATCGAGGAGGTCGTGCGCCGCTTCGTCCCCGGCGGGCGCGACGGCTGGTCGGCGGTCGGGGTCGACGAGTTCCTCCGCGCGTACCCCACCGCCCGCGGCCGCACCGCCTTCTACGCCGCGCTGCGCAACATCTACCTCGACGAGCCGGAGGGCAACGACGGCTTCTGGACCCGGCTGCGCGCTCTGGAGCACGAGTCGCTGTTCGTCTGGGGCAAGAAGGACCGGCTCGTCCCGATCGCGTTCGCCCGCCACGTGCGCGAGGCGCTGCCGGGCGCGCGGCACGTCGAGCTCGACTGCGGGCACGTGCCGCAGCTCGAGGCGCCGCGGGAGACGCACGCGGCGATCAGGCGATTTCTGCGGGGAGTGAGCCGTAGAACGGCAACGGCGCATTGAAGGAAGGTCCGGGCGCCGAGTTTCTGCGACCTAACCGCCCGAAACCGGTTCGATAGTGCAGAAACTCGGTTCGCCGCGCGGCTCGTCAACCCGTCAATGCGCAGTTCGACGAGCCCGCCGCACGCGCTTCGACCGAACCACCCGCCGCCCGTCCTGCAACACGATCCGCGCCTTCAGCCGCACCCGCTTCGGCCCCACGCGCACGGTGCGGACGAACGGGCGCCGCCGGTCGCGCGCCAGCCGCTGCTTGCCACGCATGAAGTCGACGCGCCGTACCTGCCGCGTCCCGGCGCCCATCAGCCACACCCGCGCGCGCTTGCGCCCCAGCCGCCGCACGTGCAGCCGCATCCGTCCGCAGCTTCGCCTGCTTGCCTCCCGCCGAGGCTGGGCTCCCGCCGGCGGCGTCTTGTCGCGCAGCGCCACCAGGCCGCCGAGCGTCCCCACGTAGGCCGTCCCGTCGGCCCGAGCGTGACCGGCGCGTAGTTGTTGTTGAAGCCGAGCCCCTCGCCGCCGAGGCGCTTGTAGACGGTCGCGCCGGAGGCGAAGTCCAGCGCGGTCAGGTACCAGGCGTCGGCGTGCGTCGGCCGCGGGTCCTTCGTGTAGGTGTAGACGAGCCCGTTGCGGGCCGACAGCTTCGGCACCACCGACGGCGCGCGCTCCGCCGAGCGCCAGGCCGTGTGGCAGCCGCCGCCGGCGTCGAGGTCGACGCGCTCGAGCCCCGGCGAGGTCGTCTTGCCGCCCTGGTCGCGGGCGGGCCGGAGTAGCCGTAGTTGTTCTCGACCACGAGCGAGCGGCCGGTGCCGATCAGCGACTGGTCGGTGGCGCTCGCGCCCTTCGCGAAGACCGGCTGGCGGCAGATCAGCGTCCCCGAGCCGCGCCGGTAGACGAGCACGTTCATCGGGTCGGCGTTGTCGGTGATCGCGACGAGGCCGGCGCCCATCAGCGTCGGCGTGGTGCCCGAGCCGGCGCTCGACTGCCCCGGCTTCTGCACGCCCGAGTTCGCGTAGGGCCTGCGCCACACCGTGACCGGCAGCCCGCCCGCGCCCGCCGTGAGCCGGTACAGCGCGGCGTCGCTGACGATGTAGACCGCGCCGGTGTCCTCGACCGCGAACGAGTTGGCGATCTTCTCCCCCAGCGGCCGCGAGCGGACCGCGCCGCTCTTCGGGTCGACGGTCCCGACCACGCCGCCGGTCGAGGCGAACCACAGCCGCCCGCTCCAGTCCGGCAGCGCCGAGATGATCTTGTCGCCGGGAAGCACGACGCCCGAGAGGTCGTAGTCGCGCTCGATCGCGAAGCCGCCCTCCCGGTCTGCCGCACCACGTAGACGTGCCGCAACGTGGTCGGGATCACCGCGCGGTCGCGGTTGTCGAGGTAGAAGTAGCCGCCGCCGGCGAAGTCGGTGAAGAGGTTGCCGCCGCCCGGCTGCCGCGGCGGCAGCGGCAGGGCGGCGAGCGTCTCCAGCGTGCGCGGATCGAGCAGCAGCAGCTTCGGCCCCTCGACGCCCACGCACACGGTCTCGATCCGCCCGCGCGAGTCGAACGTGACCGACGCGCAGACGCCCTCGAGGAACGTCGACCGCCGCTCCATCCCCTTCCCCAGCGGCCCGGGGCCCTGGTGGACGTCGGACTGGTATCCGTCGACGTGCAGGTTCGAGCGCCCGTTCGGCGCCATGAACGGATGCCGCGGCGGATCCGGCACCGCGACGGGGTGCTGCGCGGCGGGTGGCCGGAGAACACCGGCAGCGAGCCGGCCGCCGGCCCCTCCGGGATCGGCACAGCGGCCGCAGGAGCCGCGAGCAGAGGACAGGGCGGCAGCGAGCAGCGCGGGCTTCACGGCCGCGAAGGATCGCGCGAAGCGCCGCGGAAGGCGCCGGTTACTGGACGGCGCGCAGGCTCGCCGTCGCGCGGCGCTCCGTGCGCAGACCGCTCGCCGGGCGCACCGCGTGATCGCACAGCAGCCGCAGCGCGCCGTCGACGAGCGACAGGTCGGCCGACTGGGCGTCGCCGTACATCTCGAGCAGCCAGGAGCCGCGGCCGTCGGCGGCGGCGGCGAGCAGGACGTCGGCCATCCCCAGCTCGCCCAGCAGGGCGCGCTCGGCGGCGTCGGCGCCGCCGTCGCCCGCGTATACGTGCAGCGACCCGCCGCCGGCCAGCAGCTCGGCCGTGCGCGGGTACTCGTCGAGCGCGTAGCGGGCGCCGTCGACGCCCTGGCGGACGCCCGACGAGTGGCCGGAGCGGAGGTCGAGCTGGAACAGCGTCTCGATGTAGGCCCCGCCGTGCGTGCACAGCGAGATCGCGGCGGCCGCGGCGCGCAGCGTCGCGCCCACCGAGGTCGCGAGGCCCTCGAGGCGCTCCAGCGGCGGCGCCGCCCGCAACGGCCCGTCGAGCAGCCGCAGGCCCTGGGCGAGGAGCGCGGCGCTGTCGACGTCGAGCCCGTCGCGGCGAGCGCGGCGCGCGCCCGGGCGGCCGGAGGAGCGCGTGAGGCCCTGCGGGTCCGGCTCGGCGGTCACGACCCGCCCGCGGCCGGTGCGCTTGGCGGCGTACATCGCGGCGTCGGCGGCACACAGAAGCTCGGAGGAGGTCCGCAACCCGATCCGCGACGAGACGATCCCGCACGAGAGGCGCACCGGCGGCCGGTGCGCGGCCAGGCGCTCCATCGCGCGCTCGATCAGCGGCCGCACGGTCTCGGCGTCCGCGCCGGGGGCGAGCACCGCGAACTCGTCGCCCGCGTTGCGGCACACGAGCGCGTCGGGCAACCCCTCGGCCGCCATCCGCAGCGCGCCCGCCACGGCCTTCAGCGCCCAGTCGCCGCCGTGGTGGCCGCGCCCCTGGTTGAGCGCCTTGAGGTTGTCGACGTCGCACAGCATCAGCGCGACCTCGGCGCCCCGCTCGAGCGCCAGGTCCAGGCGCTCGACGAGCGCGTGCCGGTTCGCGAGCCCGGTCAGGCCGTCCTCGAACGCGAGCGTGGTCATCCGGCCGTACAGCTCGGCGCGGGCGATCCCCGCCGCCACCTGGGCCGCGATCGCGCTGAGCAGCCGCTCGTCGCGCCGGCCGAAGTCGGGCTGGTCGGCGGGGCGCGTCGCCCACAGCTCGCCCCACGCCGCGTCGCCGAGCATGATCGGCGCGCCGACACAGGAGCGCACGCCGAGCCGCTCGAGCAGCGAGCGCTCCAGCGGGTGCAGGCTCGGGTCGTCGACCAGGCCCACGTACGAGCCGCCCTCGAGCAGCAGCCGCTTCAGGGGATCGTCGCCGGAGAGCCGGTAGATCTCGTCCTCGGGGTGGCGGGCCTCGCCCGGCGCCAGGTGGCCCGCGTTGACCAGCGTGCGGAGGATCTCCGCACCCGACTCCCAGCGCGAGACCGAGACCGAGTGGGCGGCGAGCGCCGGCAGCGCCTGGTCGGCGGCGAGGTCGAGCAGCGCCTCGAGCGACGACGCCGAGGCGACCGCCGAGGACACGCCGAGCAGGATCCGCAGCTCGCGCGCGTCGAGCGTCTCCTCGCCGCCCTGCAGCTCACGCGCAGCGGCCGACGCCTCGCGCCGGAGGTCCGCCAGGCGACGCACTCCCGAGTTCATCTTCCCTACATCGGCGCGCGAGGCGCCGAGCAATAATCGGCCGGCTAGGCGCCAAGCCAGGCACCTTGGTGCCTAGCGGGGGCTAGGCGGACTTCGCGTCCGGCTCGCCGCCCTGCTCGTCCTCCGGGGCGACGGTGACGAGCGTCGGCTTGACGCCGCGATCGATCGTGTCCTTGGTCACGACGCACTTCTTGACGTCGCGCCGCGAGGGCAGCTCGAACTGCACCTCGAGCAAGGTCTCCTCGATGATCGAGCGCAGGCCGCGGGCGCCGGTCTCGCGCTCGAGCGCCTTGTCGGCGACCGCCTTCAACGCGTCGGTGGCGAACACGAGCTCGATCCCGTCGAAGCCGAAGAACTTCTGGAACTGCTTGACGATCGCGTTGCGCGGCTCGGTGAGGATCGTGATCAGGTCGTCGCGCGAGAGCTGGTGCACCGCCGAGGTGACCGGCAGACGGCCGATGAACTCGGGGATCAGCCCGTACTGCATGAGGTCCTCCGGCAGGCACTGCTCGAAGACCTCGCCGGTGTCCTTGTGGGACTTGGACTGGATGGCCGCGCCGAAGCCGACGCCCTTGTGGCCGATCCGCCGCTCGATGACCTTGTCGAGGTTCGCGAACGCGCCGCCGCAGACGAACAGGATGTTCGTCGTGTCGATGGTGAGGAACTCCTGGTGCGGGTGCTTGCGGCCGCCCTGGGGCGGCACCGAGGCGGTGGTGCCCTCGAGGATCTTCAGCAGCGCCTGCTGGACGCCCTCGCCGGACACGTCGCGCGTGATCGACGGGTTGTCGGCCTTGCGCGCGATCTTGTCGACCTCGTCGATATAGATGATCCCGGTCTCGGCCTTCTTGACGTCGTAGTCGGCCGCCTGGATCAGCTTGAGCAGGATGTTCTCGACGTCCTCACCGACGTAGCCGGCCTCGGTCAGCGCCGTGGCGTCGGCGATCGCGAACGGGACGTTGAGGATCCGCGCGAGCGTCTGCGCGAGCAGCGTCTTGCCGCAGCCGGTCGGCCCGAGCAGCAGGATGTTCGACTTCTGCAGCTCGATCTCCGCGTCGTCCTGCTGCATCATCTGGACGCGCTTGTAGTGGTTGTAGACCGCGACCGAGAGCGTGCGCTTGGCCTGCTCCTGGCCGACCACGTACTCCTGCAGGACGTCGTAGATCTCGCGCGGCTTCGGCAGATTGTCGATGTCGAAGCTCGGGGGTGCGGTGAGCTCCTCGTCGATGATCTCGTTGCAGAGATCGATGCACTCGTCGCAGATGTAGACGCCGGGGCCGGCGATCAGCTTCTTGACCTGCCGCTGCGACTTGCCGCAGAAGGAGCAGAGGAGCTGTTCGTTGGAGTCCGTAGGCCGTGCCACTTCGCTTCCTCTCCCCTTTCGGCCGCAGCGCTCCCCGAGCTTAGTGCTCGGAGATCACCCGGTCGATGATCCCGTACTCCTTGGCTTCTTCCGAGCTCAGGAAATAGTCCCGCTCGGTGTCCGACTTGACCTTCTCGAGGTCCTGGCCGGTGTGGTCGGCGATGATCTCGTCGAGGCGCCGGCGAAGCTCGATGACCTCGCGGGCGTGGATCTCGATGTCCGTCGCCTGGCCCGAGAAGCCGGAGGAGACCTGGTGGATCAGGATCTTCGCGTTCGGCAGCGCCATCCGCTTGCCCTTCGCGCCGCCGGCCAGGAGGAGTGCGCCCATCGACATGGCGATACCGACGCAGATCGTCGACACGTCAGGCTTGATGAACTGCATCGTGTCGTAGATCGCGAGGCCCGCGTACACGGAGCCGCCCGGCGAGTTGACGTAGAGCGAGATGTCCTTGTCGGGATCCTCGGACTCGAGGTGCAGCAGCTGGGCGACGATCAGGTTCGCGATCTGGTCGTCGACAGGCGTGCCGAGGAAGATGATCCGCTCGTTGAGCAGACGGGAGTAGATGTCGAACGCACGCTCACCGCGTGACGTCTGCTCTACGACCATTGGAACGAGTGGGCTCACAGTCCTCGCTTCGGTTTCGCTTGTCTCGGGCGATTCCTGCTTAGCCTAGCTTCCGGGCGTCCAGATACCGCTGGCAGCGGCTCGCTCGGAGGTGCTCTGCTCGCTCTTCGCGGGCTTGGCGGAATCGGCAATGTGCTCGATCGCCTTGCGCTGGGCGATGTCCGCCTTCAGCGCGTCCAGGCGACCCGAGGAGCGCAGGCGCTCCAGCAGCTTCTTGGGCGAGCCGCCCTCGGCGGCGGCGGCGCGCTCGAGCGACTCCATGACGTCGTCGTCGCTCGCCTCGATGCCCTCGGCCTCAACGACGGCGGCCAGCACGGCCTCGCGCCGCAGGTCGCGCTCGGCGGGCTCGCGGTTCTCGGCCGTCAGCTCTTCCTCGGTCTTGTTCGCGTACTGCAGGAAGGCCTCGCGCGAGATGCCCTGGTGCGCGAGCGTGTGGGCCATCTCGTCCCACATCTCCTTGGCGCGCGCCTCGATCAGCGGCTCGGGCACCTCGACGGTCGCGGCGGCGACGGCGGCGTCGAGCGCGGCCTCGCGGAACTCGCCCTCGATCTCGCGCTCCTGCGCCTCGGCGAGGCGCTCCCGGATGTCCTCGCGCAGCTCGTCGAGCGTGTCGAAGCCGGCCTCGGCGGCGAAGTCCTCGTCGAGCTCGGGCAGCTCCTTGGCCTTGACCTCCTTGACCGTGACCGCGAACGCGGCCTGCTTGCCGGCGAGGTCGGGCGCGCCGTAGTCGTCGGGGAACTCGATCGTGACCGTCTTGTCCTCGCCGGCGGAGGCGCCGCTGAGCTGGTCCTCGAAGCCGGGGACGAGGCGGCCGGAGCCGAGCTCGACCATCTGGTCGCGGCCCTCGCCGCCGCCGAACGGCACGCCGTCGACGCTGCCGAGGAAGTCCATCACCACGAAGTCGCCGGTCTCGGCGGGGCGCTCGACGGTCTCGAGCTTGGCCATGCGGTCGCGCAGCTGCTCGATCTCGCCGTCGATCGCCTCGTCGGCGACCTCGGGGTCGCGGCGGCCGACCTCGAGCCCGGCGTACTCGCCGAGCGTGGCGGTCGGGCGGACGCCGATCTCGATCGAGAAGCGCAGCGGCTCGCCCTCGGCGGGGAGGTCCTCGAGGTCGAGGTTGGGCTCCCCGACCGGCACGACGTTGGCGGCGTCGATGGCGGCCGAGTACCAGCCGGCGATCGACTCGCGGACGGCCTCGTCGAGCACGGCCTCGCGCCCGACGCGCTGGATGATCACGGGCGGCGGGACCTTGCCCTTGCGGAAGCCGGGGATGCGCAGGTTGCGGCCGAGCGCGCGGGCGGCGACGGCGACGCGCTTCTCGACCTCGGTGGCGGGCACCTCGGCCTGGACGCGGACGCGCGACTCGGGCAGCTCGGTGACCGTGGTGGAGACGGGGGTGGCCATGGAGGGCCCTGACGATACCGTGGCTCCGTGCTGCGCTTTCCCGAGGCTGCCGTGGGCCCACTGCAGGAGATCTCGCTCCCGCTGGTCGCGCTCTGCTACGCCGCCGCCTACGCGACGCGGGCGGGCACGCTGGCGCGTCGGGGCCATCCGGTGCCGGCCTGGCGGATCTGGTGCTTCGGAGCCGGGCTGCTGCTGTTCGTCGTCGCGCTGAGCCCGCCGGTCGACGAACTCGCCGACGAGCTGCTGGTCGCGCACATGGCCCAGCACCTGCTGCTCGCCGACCTCGCCGCGCTCGCGATCGTGCTCGGGCTGACCGGCCCGCTGATCGCGCCGATCCTCCGCATCAAGCTGTTCGACCGCCTGCGGGTGCTCGCGCACCCCGTGGTCGCCGGCTCGCTGTGGGCGCTCGACCTCTACCTCTGGCACACCCCGTTCGCCTACCAGGCGGCCCTGCGCCACGATGCCGTCCACGCGATCGAGCACGCGTGCTTCTTCGTGTTCGGGATCCTGCTGTGGATGCCGCTGTTCGGGCCGCTGCCGAAGCCCGAGTGGTTCGGCAACTTCGCCAAGCTCGTGTACATCGTCGGCGTGCGCCTGACCGGCTCCGTCCTGGCCAACGTGCTGCTGTGGGACACCGTCGTCCTTTACCCCTTCTACAAGGGGGGCCACGGGATCTCCGCCGCGTCGGACCAGAGCGCCGCCGGCGCGGTGATGATGATCGAGGAGAGCGTGCTGACGATCGCGCTGTTCGGCTGGCTGTTCATACGCACCGCGCGCGAGGCCGAGGAGCGCCAGGAACTGCTCGAGCTGGCCGCCTCGCGGGGCGTCGAGCTGAGCGAGAAGCGCGCGACCCGCGCGGTCAGCGCCGGCCGCGGGGCCGAGCTGCGGCGGCGGCTGGAGCCCGGGCCGTGAGGTCGCGCTTCGCCGGATGGCTGGTCTGTGGCCCGCTGGGGCATCTGGCCGCAGGCGTGGCCGACTGGGTCGTGCTTCTCGCCGGGTGGCGGCTCGCCGAGCGGCGGGCTAGGCGAGGAGCTTCGCGACCAGGCTGAGGTAGTCGAGCAGGCTGCGCGCGCCGAGGAACTCGTCGCGCACGCGGAGCTTGGCCGCCTTGCCGAGGCGCTGCGCGCGCTCGGGATCCTCGAGCAGGCCCCGCACGGCGTCGCCGTAGGCGTCGAGGTCCTCCGGATCCTCGAGCAGCACACCGGTCTCGCCGTCGATGACCTGGTCCTGGATCCCGCCGACGGCCGTGGCGACGATCGGCCGCCCCTTCCACATCGCCTCGGCGACGGTGAGCCCGAAGCCCTCGGCGATGCTCTTCTGGACGACCACGTCGGCGGCGCGCTGGAGCGCGTTGACGATCGCCGCGTTCTCCTCGGCGTCGTCGAGCGGCAAGCAGATCAGGTGGACGTTGCGGCGCGCGTCCTCGTCGAGGGCCTCGCGCGTCTGCTTGGCCTCGTCGAGCACCGCGGCGCCCTCGGGGTCGTCGGAGACGTCGTCGACCGCCGGCCCGGCGTAGATCAGGTGGGCGCCGGTCTCGTGCGCCGAGGCGTGCTCGGCGAAGCCGCGGATCACGCCCTCCGGGTCCTTCAGATGGTCCCAACGCGAGACCTGCAGGACGATCTTGTCGTCGGGCGTCAGGCGCGAGTCCTCGAACAGCTCGGCCTGGCTCTCGACGCGGGCCTCGCTGCCGTCGCCGCGCTTGAAGGCCGGCTCGCCGTCGCCGCCGTCCACGATCCCGGCGGCGGCCAGGATCGCGTGGACCTGGCCGGCGTCGAGCTCCTGGTTCTTGGCGTTGAACGCGTCGATCGACGGGGCGATGATCTCGACCTTGTCGTCGTCGAG
The DNA here is from genome assembly GCA_963722815.1 of uncultured Solirubrobacteraceae bacterium. Lineage (GTDB taxonomy): Bacteria > Actinomycetota > Thermoleophilia > Solirubrobacterales > Solirubrobacteraceae > DASQFQ01. The sequence continues at coordinate 44,602 of CAVROM010000017.1, read as the reverse complement.
CCCCTCCCACACGAACGCCTCGCGCGAGAACACGTAGGCGTCGGCCTGCTCGACGTCGACGCGGAGGAAGTCCCACGCGCCGCGGGCGACGTCGTCGGGCTCGTCGATCCCAATGTGGCAACGCCAGATCACCTTCGCGCCGGTGCGCTTCAGCGGGCCGATCAGCCCGGCGGTCTGCGGGTCGTGGAGCAGGACGATGTCGTTGTCGTCGACGAGGTCGACGAGCTCGCGCGCGTTCGCCTCAAGCGCGTCCTCGTAGGTCTTGCGCGCCTCGTCGTCGAGCGCGCCGCCGTCGCCCTTGAAGCCGTGGAGCTGGTTGTGGATCCGCTTGGTGACGGTGAAGAACCCCGGGTTGCCCTCGATGACCGCCCAGCGCGCGTCGACGCCGGCGCCCTTCGCGTAGCCGATCAGCGGGAGCAGGAGCTCGACGACGCCGCCGCCCTTCGCGGTCGAGCTGACGTTCCAGATCGTGCGGCCGTCCAGCAGCTCGCGCGCACGGCCGATGCCGGCGGCGAGCTTCTCGAACGGCTCGGGCTCGAGCACGGACTCGAAGCGCTCGGGCGGGTGGGCTGCGACGTCGACCATTTCAAGCATGGGCGGAACCATGCCCGAAGAAGGGTGCGGGCAACCCCCTTGAGCCCGCTCGGGCGTGCCGGTACCTTCCCATCGAAGGCCTCTGCTGACGACGCTCTCACAGCCCCGCACCGCCGACTCGGTCGCCTGACTGGCCGCGCTCCCGCGCGCGCCGGTCCGCCCACCGTCCGAGTTCCCTTCGTCCTCAGGAGCCCCTCCCTTGTCTCATGACGCGCGCGTCGCCGCGGTCCATCGCGGCGGCGGCCTCGAGCTCATCACCGGCGCCGGCCCGCGCGCCGGCTTCATCACCGGCCGGCTGCGCCACGCCGCGGCCGGTCCCCTCGACCTGCCCGCGGTCGGCGACTGGGTCGCGTGCGACCCCGAGTCGGGCGCGGTCCACGCCGTCCGCGAGCGCGCGTCCGCGCTCGTGCGCGCGGCCCGCGACGGCCGCGAGCCGCAGGTCCTCGCCGCCAACGTCGACCTCGTCGTCGTCGTGGCCTCGCTCACCCGCGAGCTGAGCCTCGGCCGGGTCGAGCGCATGCTCACGCTGGCCGCGGACGCTCCGGCCGAGGCGGTGGTCGTGCTGTCCAAGGCCGACCTCGTGCCGGACCCGGCCGCGCACGTGGCCGAGGTGCGCGCGGCGATCGGCGGCGTCGCGCCGGTCCTGCCGGTCTCGACCGTGTCGGGCGCCGGCCTCGACGCGCTCGCCGCGCTGCTCGGGCCCGGCGTCACCGGCGTGCTGCTGGGCGCCTCCGGGGTCGGCAAGACGACGCTGCTCAACGCGCTTTCGGGCGGCGAGCGGGCGACCGGCCCGATCCGCGCCGCCGACGACCGCGGGCGCCACACGACGACGTGGCGCGAGCTCGTCCCGCTGGCGGGCGGCGGCGTCGTGATCGACACGCCCGGCCTCAAGCTCCCGCGCATCTGGGAGCAGGCGAGCGGCCTGACGAGCGTGTTCGCGGACGTCGAGGCGCTCGCCCGCGGCTGCCGCTTCGTGGACTGCCGCCACGCCGGCGAGCCGGGCTGCGCGGTGGCCGGCGCGGTCTCGCTCGAGCGCCTCGCGGCGCTGGAGCAGCTGCGGCGCGAGGAGGCGTGGGCGGAGTCGCGCCGCGACGAGGGCGCGCGGCGCCGGCGCAAGGAGGCGGAGCGCCGCAACCACCGCGAGTACCGGCGGGTCCAGCGGGAGAGGGGGCGCTGACGAACGGCAACGGCGGCTGGGTAGAGGTCGGGTCCGAGCCGCCGCGGCGGCACGAGTGTCAGCTCAGGGTCGCTATGCGACCTCGAGGTGACATTGGTGGCACGAATGTCGTCTGGACCGCGCTATCCGCGGTTGAGGTGACATTCGTCGGCCCCGGACGGTTCGCACCCGCCTCCTCAATGCCGCCGTTGACGTTCGCCGACAGCTAGGCCGCGGGCACGCGCACGGGCGCCTTGCGCGGTGCGCGCAGGCGCTCGAGCGCCTGGCTCGCCACGTCGCGGGCGCCGGCCAGGCCGAGCTCGCGGACGAGGATGAGGCCGGAGAGCACGATGCCGACCGCGGTCAGCGTGCCGGTCGCACCGATGTAGAACGCGGTGATCTCGCTCGCCGTCGCCGTCGAGTGCGTGACGGCCGGGAAGGCGGCGACGAGCAGGCCGAGGCTCGCGCCGGCGCCGGCGGGGCCGAACGGCACCAGCCGGCCGGAGCTGTGGGCCACCATCACCACGAGCGCGGCGGTCAGCGTGACCGGGAGCGCGAAGGCGGCGAGCATGCACAGCAGCGAGCCGAGCCGCAGCGTGCGGCTGAGCACGCTCCACGACGCGACGCGCCGCAGGTAGCAGCCGGGGCTGCCGAGCAGCGACAGGCCACGGCCGGCGTCGGAGCAGGCGCGCGCCAGCGCGGGCACGCGCCGGGCCAGCTGCCGCAGCACGAGGAACAGGGCGAGCGCGCCTGCGCCCAGCAGCGCCGCGGTCGCCAGGCCGGGCCGGTGCAGCCCGGGGATCAGGCCGGCGCTCAGCGCCCACACGGTCAGCAGCGCGCCGAGGGCGGTCTCCGCGACGGTCTCGGCGGCCAGCGTGCCGACCAGCCGCGGGCAGGTCGTCGTCATGAGCCGCCGCAGCAGCACGATCCGCAGGGCGTCGCCGCCGCGGGCCGACAGCACGCCGGAGGCGCCGGCGCCCGCGATCCACGTCAGCAGGACGTCACGCCGGCGCGGGTGCCCGCCCTCGGGATGGGCCGAGCAGACGACCGAGTGCCAGCCGCGCCCACGGGCAAGCTGCGAGCTGAGGTGCAACACCACGCCCGCGACCAGCCAGAGGAGGTCGACGTGCCCGAGGGACAAGCACGGACGATCCTACCCGCAGGCGTTGCGGCTGACTCAGGCTGGCTGCGCGCCGGGGCCGCTCGGCACGTGGAGCACCGGGCGCCGCCACGGCCGCCGGCCGGCGAAGTGGCGGTCGACCGCGTTGCCGACCACGTAGCCCGCGATGGTCACGACGATGCCGGCGGCGATGTCGAAGAAGAAGTGGTTGCCGGTGGCGACGACGGCGAGGCCGATCGTCGGCGCCCAGGCCCACGACACCAGCTTGGCGAGGGGGTTGCGGAAGTGGGCCGCCAGCGCGACGCCGACGGCCAGCGCGAAGCCGGCGTGCAGGCTCGGGACCGCGGCCAGCGGGTTGTAGAAGGAGGTCGTCAGCGAGGAGTCGAGCCGGACGCCGCCGCCGCTGGTGATCGTGTCGAGCATCCCGATGCCGGCCAGGCGCGGCGGGGCAACGGGGAAGAGGGCGTAGATCGGCATCGCGATCAGCCAGGTCGCCAGGACCGTGTTGCGCAGCTTGACGTAGACCTCGTGGTTGCGGCGGTAGAGGTAGATCAGCGTGCCGGGCACGACCACCATCTGCGCCAGCAGGTACAGGTTGTTGAGGATCCAGATCACCACGGTGCCGTCGAGCGCCGCCTGGACCGAGCTCTCGACGTTGACGCCGACGCTCTTCTGCAGATCGACGACCCAGCGCGCGTGATCGGTGGCCGTGCCGACGTCCCCGACGGAGACGTAGCGGGACGTCGAGTACAGGAGATAGGCGCCCAGGAACAGGAAGAGCTCACGGCGTCCTACGAGGCTGAGTGGGCGGGTGATCATCAGGTGATTGATGATGCGCCAGCCGAGCCGCGTTCCCTACATGGGAGCCTCTACTTAGGGGGTGTGGACACCCGAACGGCAACCGGAGCGCTCTCGCCTGTGATCAGGCGGGCACCCCGCCCACGGGTGAGGAACGAGAAGCTCCAGCGCAGCACGACCAGCAGCCGGTTCTGGAAGCCGATCAGATAGAAGATGTGGATCCCGAGCCACAGCAGCCAGGCGAGCGCGCCGCCGAAGTGCACGCGCTTGATCTCGGCCACGGCGCGGGCCCGGCCGATCGTCGCGAGGTTGCCCTTGTCGACGTACTTGAACGGCTTGACCTCGCGGTCGTGGAGCCGCCGCAGCACCACCTTCGCGGCGTAGCGTCCCTGCTGCATCGCCACCGGCGCGACGCCCGGCAGCTTCTGCACGCCGCCCTCGCCGTCCTTGACCACCGCCATGTCGCCGAACGCCAGCACCTCGGGGTGCCCCGGCAGCGACAGGTCGGGCTCGACGGTGATCCGGCCGGCGCGGTCGACCTCGGCGCCCGAGGCCGCCGCCAGCCGCCCGGCCAGCGACGCCGCCGCCACCCCAGCCGCCCACACGACCGTGTGCGCTCCGACGCGCCGGCGCTCGCCGCCCGGCGACTCGAGCTCGATCCCGGTGTCGTCGATCCCGACCACCATCGAGTCGAGCATCGACGTCACGCCGAGGTGGTCGAGCTGGCGCTCGGCGCTCGCCGACAGGTCGGGCGGGAAGGCGGCGAGCACGCGCGGCCCGGCCTCCACCAGCAGGATCCGCCCCGCGGTGGGGTCCATCGCGCGGAAGTCGCGCGGCAGCGTGTCGCGGGCGAGCTCGGCGATCTGGCCCGCCATCTCGACGCCGGTCGGGCCGGCGCCGACGACCGCGAAGGTCAGCCACTCGGCACGCTTCGCCGGGTCGGTCTCGAGCTCGGCCGCCTCGAACGCCGCGAGGATCTTCCCGCGCACCTCGATCGCATGCTCCAGCGACTTGATCTCCTGCGCGTAGGTCTCCCACTCGTCGTGGCCGAAGTAGGAGTACTTCGAGCCCGCCGCGACGAGCAGGGTGTCGTAGGGGACCTCGACGGCCGGCACGTCCGGCAGCGGCGGCTGCACCTTGACTACGCGGTTCGCGAGGTCGACCTCGCCGACCTCGCCCAGCAGCACGCGCACGTTGGACGAGCGCTTGAAGATCGAGCGCAGCGGCGTGGCGATCTCGCCCGGTGACAGCGCGCCGGTCGCGACCTGGTAGACGAGCGGCTGGAACAGGTGGAAGTTCCGCCGGTCGATCAGCGTCACCTCGACGTCGTCGTGCTTGCGGAGCTTTTGGATCGCCTGCAGCCCGCCGAAGCCGCCGCCGATCACGACCACGCGCGGGCCGGTGTGGGGCTTGGGCGGCTCGGGCCCGCTGTAGAAGTTCACCGGCGGGCGCCGGATCAGGGCCAGCGCGATGCCGCCGAGCACGAGCGCGACGGCGAGGCCGAGCAGCGGTCCGAGGTAGGCCCAGTTCATCCGCTGAGCGCGCCCTTCACGATCTCCTGGGCCTCCTCGACGATGCGGTCGAGGTGCTGCTCGCCGCGGAAGGACTCGGCGTAGACCTTGTAGACATCCTCGGTGCCGGACGGTCGCGCCGCGAACCAGCCGCCCGCGCTGACGACCTTGAGCCCGCCGATCGCGGCGCCGTTGCCCGGGGCGTCGGTGAGCACGGCGGTGATCTCCTCGCCCGCGAGCTCGTCGGAGGACACCTGGTCGGGCGAGAGCTTCTTCAGCACCGCCTTCTCGTCCGGCGTCGCCGCGACGTCCGTGCGCCTGTAGTCGAACTCGCCGAAGCGCTCGACCAGCCCGCGGTAGCGCTCGCCGGGGTCGCGCCCGTCGCGCGCGGTCATCTCGGCGGCCAGCAGGCACGGGATCAGCCCGTCCTTGTCGGTCGACCACGGGCTGCCATCGCGGCGCAGGAACGAGGCGCCCGCGCTCTCCTCCCCGCCGAAGCCGATCGAGCCGTCGAGCAGCCCCTCGACGAACCACTTGAAGCCGACCGGCACCTCGACGAGCGTGCGGCCCAGGTCCTCGGCGACGCGGTCGATCACGCTCGAGGAGACGAGCGTCTTGCCGATCCCGGCGCCGTCCCAGTCGCGGGCGCCGCCGAACAGGTACTCGATGCAGACCGCGAGGTGGTGGTTGGGGTTCAGCAGCCCCGCCGACGGCACCACGATCCCGTGGCGGTCGGCGTCGGGGTCATTGGCGAACGCGACGTCGAAGCGATCGGCCATGTCGCGCAGCCGCCCCATCGCGTAGGGCGACGAGCAGTCCATGCGGATCTTGCCGTCCCAGTCGAGCGGGACGAAGCGGAAGGTCGGGTCGAGCTCGCGGTTGACGATCTCGAGGTCGAGTCCCGCGCGCTCGGCGATCGCCTCCCAGTAGCGCAGGCTCGCGCCGCCGAGCGGGTCGACGCCGAACTTGAGGCCGGCGCCGCGGATCGCGTCGAGGTCGATCACCGCCTCGAGGTCGTCGACGTAGGCGCTCACGTAGTCGCGCTTATGCACCTCGGCGTCCTCGAAGCGGATCCGCTCGACGCCCTTCAGTTCCGCCTCCAGCAGCTCGTTCGCAGCGTCCTGGATCGCGCCGGTCACGTCGGTGTCGGCCGGGCCGCCGTGCGGCGGGTTGTACTTGAAGCCGCCGTCGCCGGGCGGGTTGTGCGAGGGCGTGACGACGATGCCGTCGGCCGTCCCGCGCCCGCCGCCGCGGTTGTGGGTGAGGATCGCGTGCGAGATCACCGGCGTCGGCGTGGCGCCGTCGTCGGCGTCGAGCACGACGTCGACGCCGTGCGCGCCCAGCACCTCGACGATCGTGCGCGTCGCCGGCTCGGATAGCGCATGCGTGTCGCGGCCGAGGAAGAGCGGGCCGGCGATGCCCTCCGCCTTGCGGTGGCGCGCCACCGCCTCCGCGATCGCCAGCACGTGCGCCTCGTTGAACGTGCGGGCGGTCGCGGTGCCGCGGTGCCCGGAGGTGCCGAAGGAGACGCGCTGGGTCTCCTCCGACGGGTCCGGGCGCTCGTCGTGGTACGCCGCGATCAGCGCATCGACGTCGATCAGGTCGTCATCGCCGGGCAGCTTCCCGGCGCGGGGGTCATCGCTCATCCCCCGGCAAGCTAGCGACAGATGGCTGATCCCATGGCCGCCGTGCCCGGATGTGCGTGACCCTTGGATGCAGGACGGTGCACGCCGAAGGCGGATCGTGGCAGCGCCCCCTCCCCCTTCCGGCGGGTGCCGACCTGCGCCGCGGGACGCCTGCAGACGGGTACGGGGGTCGTGGGATCAGCCATCTATGCCGCTGCCTTCTCCAGCTCGCCGACAGCGCGCCGCAGCAGGCGCGAGATGTGCATTTGCGAGTAGCCGAGCCGCTCTCCGATCTCCGACTGCGTGAGCTCCTCGCGGAAGTACAGCTCGATGATCGCGCGGTCGCGCTCGTCGAGGCTGCCGAGCAGCGAGTCGAGCGCCGAGCGGTCGAGCACCGTGCTGTAGCCGTCGTCGTCGCCGCCCATCGTCTCGATCAGCGCCGGGGACTCGCCGTCGGCGTCCAGCGTGGGCGCGTCGAGCGAGCTCGCGTGCAGCGCGCGGTAGGCGACGCGCGCCTCGAGCACGTCCTCGGCGCCGAGCGCCGTGGCCTCGGCCAGCTCGCTCAGCGTCGGCGCCTCGCCCAGCGCGCCGCTCAGCTCCTTCTCGAGCTGGTTGACGCGCATCGCGCGCTCCTGCAGCTCACGCGGGACGCGGACCGACCAGCCGTGGTCGCGGAAGTGGCGCTTGATGGCGCCCGCGATGCTCGGCACCGCGTAGGAGGAGAACGCCGTGCCGCGCTCGGCGTCGAAGCCGTCGACGGCCTTCACGAGCGCGAGGGCAGCGACCTGCTCGAGGTCCTCCAGCGGCTCGCCGCCGCTGGCAAAGCGCCGGGCGAGGCTGCGGGCGAGAGGCAGGTAGCGGTGGACGAGCTGCTCACGGAGCCGTGGGTCTCTCGTCCGCTGGTACTCCCTGATCAGGTTGTGTGGATCGGTGCGCGACATGGCGCCTGTGCTCCCTTGGTTGAAAGGAACGGCTGGCGCCATCCGCTCGCCGCGTGCCTGCGCGACGACGTCTGAAGCTTCCTCCGGGGCGCCGCTCCACCTCGCTTTACGAAGCGAACCGGCGTGTGAGATCAGCGTAGCTCGCCGACGGCGTTTCCGGCCCTCGTGTCAGCGCGATTACGCGCGGCGCGCCGGGTGCGGCTGCGGCGTGCGGATCCGGCGCGGGCCGGCGACGTTCCGGGCCAGCGCGGCGGCGATGTCGTTGGCCAGCACGCGCGCGCGGTCGACCTGCGTGTTGGTCCACGCCTGCGGGGCGCGGCGGTAGATCTCGAGCAGCGCGATCGTCGTGCCCTCGAACACCAGCGGCAGCAGCAGCACGGCGCGCATGCCCGCCATCTCGAGCACCTCGAGCTCGGCCGGGTCGCCGGCGGGATCGCCGACGATGACCTGGCCGATCACCTGGTCGGCGACCACGTGCGCGGAGGTCGGGTAGTCCTCGAGCGCCCAGCGCTCGCCCTCGGGCGACCACTCGTGGTCGCTGACCGTGATCAGGCAGCCCGCGACGGGATCGAGGCGAGCGATGCCCGCCTCCTCGGCACCCAGCAGGCGCGCCACGCCGCCGAGCGCGAGGTTGAGCTCCCGGATCGTCTCCGCCCGGTCGAGCACCTCGGCCAGGTCGCCGAGCGAGGGCGCTGAGCCGGTGACCACCGCGCCCGCCCGGCGCATGCCGTGGTCGTCGGCCGAGGCGGCCGCCTCGGCCACGGCGGCCGGGATCGCCGGCCACGCGGGGCTGGGCGCGCGAGCGCGTAGCCCTGGGCGTAGGTCACGTCGAAGCCGGCCAGCGCGCGCAGCTCGGCGAGCTCCTCGACCCCCTCCGCGCAGACGGCGGCGCCGGTGGTGCCCGCGAAGCCCGCCAGCGCCTGCAGCAGGGCGAGCTTCGAGGCGTCCTCGTGGATGCCGGCGATCAGCGAGCGGTCGACCTTGACGATCTCCGGCCGCAGGCGGACCAGCTGCTGGAGGCCGGCGTAGCCGGCGCCGGCGTCGTCGAGCGCGATCCGGGCGCCGCGCTCGCGCAGGGCGGCGAGCTCGAGCTCCAGCGCGCCGTCCTCGTTGAACGCCTCGTGCTCGGTGAGCTCGATCACGATGCCGTCGAGGTCGAACGGCAGCGCGCGCTTGACGTCCGGCGAGAGGAGCGCGGCCGGCGAGACGTTGAGCGCCAGGAAGGTGCCGGGCGGGCGGCCGGGCACGGCGAGCGCGGCGCGGATCGCGCACGCCTCGAGCGTGGCGCCGAGCCCGCAGCGGTGCGCCTGCTCGAACCAGGTCAGCGGCGGGCGCGCGTAGGGCGGCGCGAAGCGCGCCAGCGCCTCGTAACCCGCGACGCGGCCGGTGGCGACCTCCATCACGGGCTGGAAGACCGGCGCGACGGCGCCCGGCGCGCTCAGCACGGCCTCGAGCTCACGGCGCTGCTCGGCCAGCGAGAGCGCGACGACGTGGCGCGGGTCGAAGGCCCGCACGCGATCGCGGCCCGAGCGCTTGGCCCAGTACAGCGCGCCGTCGGCGGCGTGCAGCAGCTGCGCGACGCCGCCGGCGTGGGCCGGGTAGGAGGCGACGCCTGCCGAGCACGCCAGCGGCATGCCGGCCGACGCGAGCGAGGCGAGCGCTCCGCGGCAGCGCTCGGCGACCGCCACCGCGGCCTCCTCGCCGGCGCCGGAGAGCGCGATCGCGAACTCCTCGCCGCCGACGCGGGCGACGAAGCCCGCCTCCCTACCGTGCGCGAGAGCGTGGTGGCGGTGGCCTGGAGGACGCGGTCGCCCTCGGCATGACCGAACGTGTCGTTGAGCACCTTGAAGTGGTCCAGATCGAGCACGATCAGGCTGACCGGCTCCTCGCCGGCGACCGCGCGCTGCAGGTGCTCCTGGAACGCGCGGTAGTTGCCCAGCCCGGTCAGCGGGTCGGACGCGGCGAGCGCTTCGAGGTCGGCGCGCTGGCGCGACAGCCACCACAGCGTGAGCCCGAGCCGGACCACGACGGCGAGCAGCGTCAGGCGGATCATCGCGACCGCGACCGGGTCCAGCTCCGTGAACGCCTCGTAGACCACGAGCAGGAAGGCCGTGACCGTGAACGCGATCGGCAGCGCCACGCGGGCCGTCGGCGAGGCCTCGCCGCCCGTGCGCCGCGAGCCCCAGGCGGCGAGGGCGATCAGCAGCGAGCCGGCGGCGTAGCCGACGTCGTTCGACGTGCCGGGCGACCAGCCCCCGCCGAGCTGCGCGGCGACGTAGATGGCGTCGCTCATGGCGATCAGCGCGAATGCCGCGGCGAGGCCGAACCAGGCGTCGATGCGCCAGCCGCCCGCCCCCCACAGCACGACGGCGAAGCCCATCAGCAGCAGGTCGCCGAGCGGGTAGGCGAGGTGGGCGGCGCTGGCCCAGCTCTCCCGCACGCTCGTCGCGAGGATCGGGTCGAGCGCGAAGACGGCGGCGAGGGCCGCCACCACGGTGCCGCCGATCATCCCGTCCAGCCACAGGCTGGCGTTCACGTGCACGTGGCGCGCCCGGACCAGCCCGATCATGCCGGCGAGCGTCAGCGGTGCGAGCATCAGCCACAGCGCGTCGGCGCGCGACGGAAGCTCAGGTCGCCGGCGGCCGCGAGCTCCAGGTTGTAGAGCGTGCTGCCGCCGGCGTACAGCAGCAGCCCGAGCCCGATCGGGCCCCAGGCGGCGCGCTCAGCCGGCAGCCGCAGCGCCCGTGCCGCGCACGGCCGCCCCGCAGGCGGAGAACACGGCGACGAGGAACCACGTCGCAACGACGTCTCCCAACCAGTCCATGCCTTGTCCGATCGGCATCCCAGCCTCCCGCCTGAAGCGGGCGCGCGTCAGCGAAGTGGCGCGGGATCCACGAATAGGTCGGCGATCAGCTCGCCGTCGCCCTCCGCGGCGCGGTAGGGCTCGAGGTCGGTGACGCCCGCGGCGGCCAGCACCTCGTCGTCGATCAGCGCCTGGCCGGTGTACTCGCGCGCCGGCTTGATGAGGATCTCGTAGGCCGAGTCGGCGTAGATCTGCGGCGTGCGGGCGCGGCTCATCGCCTCGTCGCCGCCGAGCAGGTTCTGGACCGCGGCGGTGGCGATGATCGTGCGCGGCCACAGCGTGTTGGCGGCCACGCCGGCCTCGCGCAGCTCCTCCGCGGCGGCGAGCGTGAGCAGCGTCATGCCGTACTTCGAGAGCGTGTAGGCGGCGTGCGGGCCGAGCCAGGCGGGGTCGAGGTTGATGGGCGGCGAGAGCGTGAGGATGTGGCCGTTGTCCGAGCGCTTGAGGTGCGGGATGCAGGCCCGCGTGGCCAGGAACGTCCCGCGGACGTTGATCGACTGCATCAGGTCGTAGCGCTTGGGCTCGGTCTGCTCGATCGAGGTCAGGCTGATCGCGCTGGCGTTGTTGACGAGGATGTCGATGCCGCCGAAGCGCTCGGCGGCCTGCTCGACGGCGGAGGCGACGGAGTCGGCGTCGCGGACGTCACCGACGATCGGCAGCGCGCTGCCACCGGCCTGCTCGATCTCCGCGGCGGCGGTGTAGACGGTGCCGGGCAGCTTCGGGTGCGGCTCGGCGGTCTTGGCGAACAGCGCGACGTTGGCGCCGTCGCGCGCCGCGCGGAGCGCGATCGCGAGGCCGATGCCCCGGCTTCCGCCGGTGATGAACAGCGTCCTGCCTGCGAGCGAGTCGGCCATGGCGGGCTTTCTATACGAGCAGGACGGCGCAGGTCGCGTGGTCGACCACGAAGCGCGTGGGCGGGCTGAGGCTCTTCGGCCCGGGATGCGGCTCGCCGTCGCGCGCGAGCACGAGCAGGTCGGCACCCTCGCACGCGGCGATCACCTCGTGCTCGGGGCGGCCGCTGCGCGCCTCGGTGCGAGCGGGCCGGCCGAGCCGCTCCGCCGCCTCGGCGAGCAGCTCCTCGGCGGCCTCGCCCACGACCGCGTGCGGGTCCAGCTCCGGCGGGGGCGGGCGGTGGTGCCCCAGCCGCGTGCCGCGCATCAGCGCCTCGACGTCGCCGGGCGCGACGTGCACGAGCGTGACGTCGGCGCCGGCCGGGACGGCGTCGACGCAGTCCTCCCACCGGCTCTCGATGATCCACACGACCGCGCGCATCAGACGACCTGCAGAGCCAACCACAGGCCGAGCGTCGCCGCCACCAGGATCGCGGGCACGGTGCTCAGACCGAGCACGGTGAACGAGCGGATGTCGGTCGGCTCGTCGTGCGCGTGCATCACCCGCCGCCACAGCAGCGTGGCCAGCGAGCCGACGTAGGACAGGTTCGGGCCGACGTTGACGCCGACGAGCATGGCCAGCACCGGGCCGGCCCCGCCAGCCGCCACGGCGGGCAGCATGATCAGCGTCGCCGGCAGGTTGTTGACCAGGTTGGCGACGACAGCCGCGAGCACTGCGATCGCGATCAGCGCCGGCAGGCCGGCGCCGTGCGGAATGAGCGAATCGACGGCATCGCGCAGGCCGTGGTCGCTCGCCGCCGCCACGACGACGCCGAGCCCGAGCACGAACACGAGGAAGCCCGGCTCCGCGGCGCCGGCGAGCTCGCGCGGCGACGGCCGCCCGCGCACGGCGAGCACCAGCGCCCCAGCCACCGCCGCCCACACCGGCTCGACGACCATGAACCCCACGAGCGTGAGCGCGAGGACGGCGAGCGCGAAGACGGGCGGATCGGTCGGCGGCTCGGCGGTCCGCGGATGCCGCGGCAGCCCCAGCTCGCCCCGGAACGCGCGCGCCAGCACGACCCACTCGATCGCGATCGCCACCAGCCACGGCAGCAGCATCAGCGCGGCGAAGCGCGCGAACGACAGGCCGCTCGCGTTGAAGGCCAGCAGGTTGGTCAGGTTCGAGACCGGCAGCAGCAGCGACGCGCTGTTGGCGAGGTGGGTGCACGCGTACACGTGCGGGCGCGGGCTGAAGCGCAGGCGGGCGGCGGTCGAGAACACCACCGGCGTGAGCAGCACGATCGTGGCGTCGAGGCTCAGCACCGCGGTCGTGCCGGCCGCGGCCAGGAACACGAGCCCCAGCAGCCGCCGCGGCCGAGCGCGGGCGCCCGGCCGCCATCGCGGCCCCGAAGTAGGCGAACAGCCCGGCGCGGCGGCAGCCGTCGGCCAGCACGAGCAGCGCGGCGGCGAAGCCGACCGTCGGCCCGAGGTCCTCGAGCGCGTCGCGCGCGCCGTCGGCGGAGATCGATCCGGTCGCGACCAGGAGCGCGGCGGCGCCCGCCGCGACCGCCCAGTCCGGCACCCGCGCCCAGCGCGCGACCGCGGCCGCCAGCACCGCGACGAGCGCGACGAACGCCAGGACGGCGCTCATCCGGATCGAGACGGTGTCACACACGCGCGCGCTCGGCGAGATCTTCGACGCGACCCCGCCGACGGTCGGCATCCGCGACCTGACGATCACCGGCGGGCGCACGACCTCCAGCCCGCAGTCGGAGGTGTTCCTCGGCCGGCCGGGCGTCTTCGCGCTCGGCGGCGGCATCGAGGTCCCGCCGGGGCCGCAGCTTGAGGACCCCGGCCGCTTCGTGCCGGGGGGCAACGTCACGCTCACCCGCGTCGCCGTGACCGGCAACCGGGTCTTCGCGACCGCCAGCCTGCCGGCAGGGCAGGACTGCGGCGGTACCGAGTGCGAGTTCGCGCTCGCCGCGGGCGGCGGGATCGAGAACTCGGGCAACCTCGCGATCGTCGATTCCTCGATCTCCGGCAACCACGTCGGCGCGCTGTCCGGGCCGGGGGGCGGTCGCCTCCGACGCCCAGGGCGGTGGCGTCCAGAGCTCTCAGGGGACGCTGACGATCGTCCGCAGCCGGGTCGACGGCAACGAGGCGCTGGCGGGCTCGCGCCTCGGGCGCTTCGCCGACGGCGGCGGCATCTTCTCCGCCCAGAGCCCGACCTTCATCCGGGACAGCGAGGTCGCGGGCAACCGGTCGCGGCTCGCGGCGGCGTTCCCGGCCGGGGTCGAAGTGCTCGCGGTCGCGGGTGCCATCCACCTCACCGACCCGCCTCGTTGCCGGCAACCGCGTGCGGGCCGCGAGCGAGCACGGCGACGTGTTCGCGCTCGGCGCCGGCATGGTGGCCGACCACGACCCCGCCCATCCGGACCAGGACTGCCTGAGCCTCACCCGCAGCGCCGTCAGCGGCAACGTCGGCGTCGCCGACGGTCACACCGCGATCGGCCGGGGCGGCGGCATCTATGACGCGGTGTTCCCCGAAGGGCCGTTCGGCGCGCCGCTGTCGCTGACCGACAGCGCCGTGACGCACAACGCGCTGCTCGGCGGCATCCGTGACCCCCCCCCCCCCCCCCCCCCCCCCCCCAAAAAAAAAAAAAAAAAAAACAAGGTGAGCGAGGGGACTCGAACCCCCGACCGCCTGGACCACAACCAGGAGCTCTACCAGCTGAGCTACGCCCACCACGGCGACCTGCGCGTCACATAGTACGCGGCGTTTGGCCGGTGCGGGCATGCGATACGGGACTGTGGCAAACCGGCGAATGCGCTGAGGCCAACTCCACAGTTGCTTGCAAGCCGCGGGCCGCGGTGCTTTCGTCGCCCGCATGACCGCCGACGAGCTCCGGGCCGCCGCTGAGACACGCCGCGAGCTGGGCCGCGATTACGACGAGGCCGTGCTGCTCTCCGTGGCCGAGCGGCTCCAGCGCGCGCGTCGCCGCCCGACGGCGCTGCAGGAAGGCGTCACCGTCGTGCTCGCGCTCGGTTCGATCGCCCTCGGCATCCTCGTCGCGCTCGCCTCGGCGAACCTCGGCGCGGTCGGCGGGACGTTCGCCACGATCGTCGCGTGGCTGTGCATCGCGGCGATCAACGTGTTCCACGCCCGCTCGCGCTGAGCCTCAGCGGTGAACACCGTCGACAGGTCCTGGACGCGGCGGTCGCGGCGGGACACCGAGCGCAGCCCGAAGCGGTGCTCGATGGTGGCCATGATCGACGTGGTGTCGTGCGACGCGCGGTCGACCGTGAAGCCGTGCCGCAACCCGGGCGCGAGCGTCAGCGCGGGGATCCGCGTCGACGGGCCCATGTTGTCGTGCGGGCCGCGCGTCGCGCGGCCCTGGCCCGGCGGCGGGACGTGGTCCCACTGACCGCCGAACTCGTCGTAGGTGACGATCACCATGGTGTTCTTCGCGCAGCGCGACCCTGGATCGACTGCAGGAGGTCGACGAGGTGGTCGGAGCCCTCGTGCTCGCTCGCGTAGCCGGGGTGCTCGTTCTCGGCGCCGACCGGCTTGATCAGGCTCACCGGCTTGAGCCGGCAGTGGCGCTTCGACCGGGCCGCGAGCGCTTCGAACTCCTCCTCGTCGCGCAGGTGCCGCGGGCGCGCGGCGGTACCGGGCGCGTAGGCCTCGAAGTAGTTCAGCGGCTGGTGGTGGTACTGGAACAGCGCGTTCGGGCAGTTCGGGTAGACCGCGCCGCTCGCCGTCTCCGGGTCGGTGCAGGTCCCTGGGGCTCCCGTTCGTCCAGCCCGGGCCGCCGACGTCGCCGTCCGCGTTCGACCAGCCGCCCGAGTACCAGGCCCAGTCGACGCCCTTGTCGCTCAGCCGGCCGCCGATGGTCGGCGCCGTCTGCGGCGGCAGTTGCTTCGCCGACGGGTGCCCGGTGCGAAGGGCTGGTAGGGCGGCTGGATCGTGTTGACCGCGTAGTCGCCGCACGCGAGGCCGGTCGCGTGCCGGCGGCCGCGCAGGGGTCGTCAGCGCGGCGTCCTTGACCGCGCCCGTCGCCGTGTAGAGCGCGTACGTCGTCGGCATCCCGTTCGTGTCCACCAGCGAGTGCAGGTCGTCGGCGCCGCCGTCCTCGCGCGCCGTAGAAGGTCGGCGTCCCCGCCGCCACGAGCCACTGGTGGTTGAGGAACGACCCGCCGAACGCCGCCTGGAAGAAGCGGTCGGCGATCGCGTAGTCCGGCGTGGCCGGCTGTGCAGGTACTCGTAGATCGGCAGCTTCTGCGTGTCGTAGTGGCCCATGGTCAGGCCGACGGCGTCGCAGCCGGTCATGTAGCGGTCCTGCCGGCCGCCGTCGAGCTGGTACTGCTCCTGGTAGAAGCGGTGCACGAGGTCGCGCGTGCAGCCGCCCGGCTCACCCGGCCCTTGGGCACGCCGTTGGGCGCGGACACGCCCGGGCGCGGGGCACGTCGTGTCCTCGGGCGCGATGTAGTCGTCGATCCTGAACGGCGAGTTGGGGAAGTGGCTGCTGAACGCGGGCGCGGTGTTCGCTGCAGCGGCCGGCAGCGGCGGCGAGGTCAGGTTGACGTCGTTCTGGAGCAGGCACTGTACGGCGCGCCGGCCTGTCTGACCTGGCGGGTGTGCGCGCGGTCGGCGTCGCGGAGGCCGTTGACGCCGCTCCCAGCCGCCGTAGAGGTTGTCGAAGGAGTGGTTCTCCTCGTAGATGACCACGAAGTGGTCGACCTTGGCGAGGCCGGGCCGTGGGTCGCCTGACGCCATCGCCGGTGGCGCGAGCAGCGTCGCTCCCATCAGTCCGGCCAGCATCGCGCGCCTCATCAACCGTGCCATGAGCCCCTCCCCAGGGTCGCCTCCTCCCGGGGAGGATGCCACTCGGCTGCCGCTCGAGGTGGTAGGAACCCTGACGATGCCCGAGGCGTTCGATCCCACCCCTCCCCCACCCGCGGCTCCCGACGCGCCGCGGCGCTGGTGGGGCCGGCACGGCGCGGAGCTGCGCTGGCAGGCCGAGCTCGGCCGGCTGATGCTCGATCCCGTGTTCGCGGGCCGCGGCGTGCCGCGCGGTGACGGCGGCCCGGTGATGCTGATCCCGGGCTTCCTGGCCGGGGACACGTCGCTGTCGGTGATGGGCGGGTGGCTCGACCGGATGGGCCACCGGCCGCACCGCTCGGGCATCGCCTGGAACGTCGGCTGCTCCGATCGCGCGCTCGACGCGCTGGAGGCCCGCGCGGAGCGGATCGCCGGCGACACCGGCCGCCCGCTGGCGCTGATCGGCCACTCGCGCGGCGGCCACTTCGCCAAGGCGCTCGGGCACCGCCGGCCCGACCTCGTCTCGCGCGTGATCACGCTGGGCTCGGGGCTCGACACCGCCTTCGACATCTCGATCCCGACCCGCGCGGCGGTCGCGGCCGTGCGCTGGGTCCACGTCCAGACCACCGACCGGGTGGCCAAGAACGGCTGCTTCACCGACACCTGCCGCTGCCGCTTCACGCACGACTTCGCGGGCGAGTTCCCGTCCTCGGTGCCGCTGCTGTCGATCTATTCGCGCGGGGACGGCGTCGTGTGGTGGGAGGCGTGCACCGTGCCGTACGCGCGCAACGTGGAAGTGACCGGCAGCCACATCGGGCTCGCCTACAACCGCAAGGCGTACCGCGTGATCGGCGACGCCCTCGTGCCGTAGACGTGGGGCTGCCTGCCCGAGACGCGTCGGGGGGTGGGGGAGTAGCGGGCAGGAGGGAGGGCAGGAGGGATCGGGGCGGGACTGCGCGCGGAGGTGGTGGGGCGTTCCTGGTGGCCGAGGGTGTCGGGGGCGGCGCGGGCGGCGGAGGGAGTGTGGCGGGAGGAGGTCAAGGCGGTGGGGTCACGGAGCTTCTGAGCTCGGGACGCCGGCGAGAGAGAGGCGCTGCGCGCTTCGCGCGGGCGACTGCGCCCGGAGGGGAGGAGGCGGGCTGCGCTGGGGCGCACCCGACGCGAGTCTACGATGGGCGGGCGCGGGCTCGAATGGCGAAGGCGGCGCTGGCGACGGGGACAGTCGAGGACGACCTGCCGTACGCGCCACGCTGGTATCATTCGTTACATAGTCGCCCGGGCCCCAAGGCCCCGGCAGAGAGGACGTATACCTTGCCCCAAACGGTTGATTCCGCCACGCTGAACGTTCAGCCGCGACAACGACGGGTCGTCTACACGCGGCTCGCCGAGACGCCCGAGGGCCGCTCGGTGAAGCACCTGCTCGGCGAGCTCGACATCCCGGAGCCGGAGCTGCGAGAGACGCTGCGCAAGCTCGACGCCGCCGGTCTTGCCAAGCGGGTCAAGGGCACCTGGGTGGCCGTCCCGCTCGAGGGCTCCGAGCCGACCGCGACGTAGCTCAGGCCCGCCCGCGGGCGAGGTCGATCAGGCGGCCGAGGATGCGGTCGCCGTCCGCGCGCAGGCCGTTGTGCTCGTACTCGCTGGTGACCCAGGCGCGCGCGCCGCGGATCAGCGCGGCGGTCTTCTCCGAGAACGCGCGCTCGACGTAGGGGTCCTCGGCGTAGACCGCCGCCGCGACCGGCACCTCGTTCGCGCGTAGCCGCTCGGCGTCGTACAGCCGCGGCCACTCGTGGGCGGCGAGCAGTCTCGGCCGCCTCGCGCAGCGGCGCGAGCGCGCCGTAGTCCTCGAACATCCAGGGGAAGACGTGCTCGCCGGTGAAGAGCTCGGGCGTGCCGGCGTACTCGGCCGGCATGACCCGCTCCGCCGACCAGCGCGTCGCGACGCCGTCGGCATACGAGGACTCGTGCAGGATCGCGTAGATCGGGTTGCGCTCGAAGCCGAGCAGGTCCTCCGCGTCGTGCCGGAACGCCGGCGAGTCGGGCGGGAGCTCGACCAGCGCGTGCAGCTCGCTCGGCGCCGTCGCTCATCCCGAGCTTGTTGCCCGCCTGGCGGAAGCGCCGGGCGGTGAGGCGGTCGCCGGTCGGCAGGATGAGCGGCTCCGCGTCGAGCCGCCCGAGGAGCGCGCGCACCCGCGCGCGGTCGTCCGGGTAGCGCTCGTAGTAGCGCCGGTTGCGCTCCAGCATGCGCGCGTAGGTCGCGCGATAGATGTCGTCGACGGGCCGCCCGACCGGCGCCAGCCCGCCGGTGATGAACGCCTCGCGCAGGCCCTCGGGCGCGATCGAGAGGTAGGTCATGACGCAGAAGCCGCCGAAGCTCTGGCCGAGCACGCTCCAGCGCTCCACGCCCAGCTCGGCGCGGATCGCCTCGGCGTCGCGCACGATCGAGTCGGCGCGGAAGTGCTTGAGGTAGTCGGCCTGCTCGGCGGCGTGAGGCCGGGCAGCGCGCCGACCGGCGTCGAGCGGCCGGTGCCGCGCTGGTCGAGCATCAGGACGCGGAAGTCCTCGCAGCGCCCGCTCGAGCCAGCCCGGGGAGCTCGGGTGCCGCGTCGGCCGCGGCGCCTCGAAGCCGGGGCCGCCCTGGAGGAAGACGAGGAACGGGCGGTCGGGGCCGCCGGGGTCGGCGACCTCGCGCGCGAAGACGGTGATCGACTCGCCGCCGGGCCGGTCGTGGTCGAGCGGGAGCGAGAACTCGTGCTCGGTCAGCACGAGCCCGTGGGTGGTGTAGGTGACGGCCGGCACGGCGCTCAGACCGCGGGCGGGAGCAGCTCGGCGTGATGGTCCTCGGGCGGCCACCCGTGGGCGTAGACGACCAAGTCCTCCGCGCCATGGTTGACGCTCTGCAGCGCCGTGCCCGAGCTCACGTGGACGAGGCTGCCGGCCAGGACGTCGCGCCGCTCCGGCGGATCCCCCAGGTAGATCGACAGCGTTCCCGCGAGCACCACGAACGTCTCGTCCTGCGACGGGTGCCGATGCCGCTTGCCCGCGGCGCCCGGCTCGTAGCGCCACACGTTGGCCCGCACGTGCGCCATGCCGGCGAGCTCGCTGAGCTCGGTCACGTGGCGCGCAGGCTCCCCCTCGGCATGCGGGCGCGTCGCCCACTCCTGCTCGTCCGGCGCGATGACGCGGTAGCCCATCGCTCGAGGATGGCACGGACCGGGTGCGAGATGAGGATTGGCCCGGCGCGAGGCCGGGGAGGCCAGTGGGATGACTTCAAGCCTTCAGATTCCGACGATCGACCTCACCGGCGAGGTCTCCATCCCCCAGTTCGGCCTCGGCGTGTTCCAGGTCCCACCGGAGGACACGGCCGAGAACGTGCTGCAGGCGATCGAGATGGGCTACCGCCACATCGACACCGCCAAGGCCTACCGCAACGAGGCGGGCGTCGGCCAGGCCGTGCGCGCCTCGGGCCTGGACCGCTCCGAGTTCTTCATCACCACGAAGTGCTTCAACGACGACCACGGCTACGACTCGGCCACGCGCGCGCTCAAGACCAGCCTCGACCAGCTCGACATGGACTACGTCGACCTGTACCTGATCCACTGGCCGGTGCCCTCCCAGGACCGCTACGTCGAGACCTGGCAGGCGATCATCGAGGGGCAGGAGGCCGGCCTCGCTCGCGCCATCGGCGTCTCGAACTTCCAGCCCGCCCATCTGCGCCGGATCATCGACGAGACGGGCGTCACGCCGGCGGTCAACCAGATCGAGCTGCACCCCTACTTCCAGCAGGCCGGCCTCCGCCGCGAGCACGCCGACCGCGGCATCGTCACCGAGGCCTGGAGCCCGCTGGCGCAGGGCGAGGTGCTCGACGACCCGGTCATCGGCGAGATCGCCGAGGCGCACGGCAAGACGCCCGCGCAGGTCGTGCTGCGCTGGCACATCGAGCTCGGCAACGTCGTGTTCCCGAAGTCGGTCACCGTCGAGCGGCTCCGGGAGAACATCGAGATCTTCGACTTCACGCTGTCGGCCGACGAGATGGAGCAGCTCGAGGCGATCGACCGCGGCGAGCGGATCGGGGCCGATCCGGACACGTTCGTCCGGCCGTGACGGTGGCGCCCAGGGCTCGGACGTTGGCAGCGGAAGCGCTGCCGCGCGCCAGCGTCGCATCTGCCGCGATCTCGGCCGGCCCGTCCGCCGTATCCATCCCGACTCCGAACGATGGGAACGACATGGCGATAGTGCGCACGACCGACGGGCGGTCTTTCCTCCGCCTAGGCCGGCGCGTCATGACCAGGGAGCGCTTGGGCGTGACGCTGTTCCTCATAGCCGCTGCCGCCTCGTTCCTGCTCTCGATCGCGCTCTGGTTCACCGATCACCAGGACGAGGGCCTGTTCGTCGGGCTGTCGGTGCCGTCGATCCTCGCGGCCGGTGGCTTCTGGATGACCGCGGTGCGGGCACGATGACCGGGCTCGACGTCCTGCTCGCCGTCGCGGCGCTCACCGCGACGCTGCTCGTCGTGGCCGGGATGATTCTCGTCACACCAAGAGGTGCGATCGAGACCTTCGACGATGCGACGGATGCGCAGGGCGAGGAGCTGAGCCGAGCGGATGCGAGCGACCCCGCCGCTCCGGTCGTGCAGCCCTCGAACTGACACCCGCCCCGCGCGAAGGGCGGGCCGCGGATGACGGCTCGCTGCCGAGTTGCGTCAGGCGGACATCTCCTCGGCGGCGTCGATCGGGTTTCCGGCGAGCAGTCGGGCGCTCGAGTGTTCGGCGAGTTCGGCGTCTGCGCCGGGGCCGGCGAGCAGGACGGGCCGCGAGGCGGCCATGTGCGCGATCTCGGACGCGGCAGCGAGTAGCGGTTCGCGCGTGAGTGAGGAGAGCACGACCGCGTCGGGCGTGAGCTGGTCGGCCGCGGCTGCGAGCGTCTTGATCGGGGTGTCGGGGCCGAGGAACGTCACGCGCCATCCGCGGGCGCGTAGTGCGAGGCCGAGCACGATCAGGCCGAGGTCGTGGCGTTGCCTGCCGCGCCGGAACAGCTTCGGGCAGCGCGGTCCAGCACGCGGTCGAGTCATCGGCTCGCCGTAGAGCTTGTCCTCGCGAGTCTCTGCGCCTCGAGCTCCTCGTCGTGCCAGCGATCGCCGAGCGTGCGCAGGTAGGGCAGGATGGCCGTCTCGGCGACCGTCTCGATGCTGAACGCGGCCACGAGCCGGTCGAAGGCGGTTTGGCGACCCGCGACAGCTTGTCGAGCGCGGACCCAGCCTGTCGCGAGATCGCCGGACGTACCGTGCGCGGCGTGGCCTCCGTCGCGTGCGGCCAGTGCGCAGCCTCGGCGGCCTACAGCCCCTCGGCGAGGTGGGCTTCATCGCACGCACGCGCGCCTCGTCGTCGGCGGAGTACAGGCGGTAGCCGCCGGCGGTGCGCACCGGCGTGAGGAGCGCGTAGCGGCGCTCCCACGCGCGCAGGAGGTCGGCGCTGACGCCGGAACGCCGCGCGAGCTCACCGATGCGAAGCGTGGCGTCTGACACCCCGCGAGCATAACCACTCGACAAACAATGAACAAGGCCTTGACATCGTTGGGCATCCATGGTTCTCTGTTCATGGCTTGTTCAGTGTTTGTCCGACGATCTCACCAAGGAGCAGCATGAGCACCACCACCATGACCACCGCGCGCCGCGGCACCGCCGCGCTCGTCGCCGGGCTTGCCGCCGTGGCGCTTGCGGCAGCGCCGGCCAGCGCACGCCCCGACACCACCGCGGCCGCGGCCGCCGCCAAGCCCAACATCGTCGAGACCGCCGTCGCGGCCGGCAACTTCACCACGCTGGTCTCGCTCGTCAAGCAGGCGGGTCTGGCCGAGACGCTCTCCGCGGCGGGCCCGTACACGGTCTTCGCGCCGACCGATGCGGCCTTCAAGAAGGTGCCCAAGAAGACGCTCAAGGCGCTCGGCAAGGACAAGGCGAAGCTCAAGGCAGTGCTGCTCTACCACGTCGCCTCAGGCCGGCTCGCCGCCAAGCGCGTCGTCAAGCGCTCGTCGATCAAGACGCTCAACGCCAAGCGCGTGAAGATCCGCGTCCGCGGCCGCAACGTGTTCGTGAACCGGGCCAAAGTCGTCACCGCCGACGTGCGCACGTCCAACGGAATCATCCACGCCATCAACCGCGTCCTGATCCCGTAGTCGACGCTGTCGGATCTCCCGGTACGGCCCGACCCCGGGCCGTACCGGGATCCACTTCCTGACCGGCGGAGGCCGCTCCCTCGGCGCTTCCCGCATCGACTAGCATCGCCCGGTGGAGCCCGACGCGCCCCAGGTCCGCGCCGCCGAAGTGGTCGGCGCCGTGTCGCTCGCGACCGACCTGGGCACAGGCCAGCCGCTCGAGCACACGCTGCGGACGGCGATCCTCGCCGTCCGGCTGGGCGACCTCGCAGGCGCCTCGCCCGCAGGAGCTCCGCGACGCCTACTACGTGTCGCTGCTGCACTCGTTCGGCTGCACCTCGGACGCGCCCGAGGCGACCGAGCTCTACGGCGACGACATCGTGCCGCGGGCCGCGTTCGCGCTCGTCGACGGCGGCAACCTCGACGAGGTCGCCGCGTTCTTCGTCGAGCACGTCGGGACCGGCCGGCCGCCGGAGGTCCGCGAGGCGATGGTGGCGGAGACGCTGGCCAACGCGCTCCCGCTCGCGCAGGCGACGTTCGCGCTGCACTGCGAGGTCGCGCAGCGGTTCGCGAGCTGGCTGGGCTTCGGCTCCGGCACCCTGGAGGCGCTGGCGTTCGTCTTCGAGCGCTGGGACGGCCACGGGCTCCCGGCCGGCGATCGCCGGCGACGCCATCCCGCTGCCCGCGCGCCTGCTGCACGTGGCGCGCGACATCTCGGTCTTCCTCTCCGCCGCCGGCGCCGGCGAGGCGTCGCCGAGTGATCGAGCAGCGCGCGGGCGCGGCCTACGACCCGGCGCTCGCCGCACTGGCCGTCGAGCACTTCGACGCGCTCCTCCTCGGGCTCGACGAGGCGCGGATCTGGGACCAGGCGATCGGCGCCGAGCCGCCGCCCGTGCGCTGGATGGCCGGCGAGGAGATCGACGCCGCGTTCGGCGTGGTCGCCGCGTTCACCGACCTCAAGTCGCACTGGCTCC
Source organism: uncultured Solirubrobacteraceae bacterium (assembly GCA_963722815.1). Taxonomy (GTDB): domain Bacteria; phylum Actinomycetota; class Thermoleophilia; order Solirubrobacterales; family Solirubrobacteraceae; genus DASQFQ01. The sequence goes on along the minus strand of CAVROM010000017.1, from coordinate 21,218 downwards.
GCGGGCACGCGGAGGGCGTGGCGGAGCTCGCCGAGGCCGCGGCCTGGCGCCTCGGCTTCACGCCCGAGGCGGCGGCCGCCGTGCGGCGCGCCGCGCTCGCGCTCGACCTCGGCCGCGTCGGCGTCTCGAACGCGATCTGGGAGAAGCCCGGCCCGTTCGGGCTCGGCGACTGGGAGCGCGTGCGCCTGCACCCGTACTTCACCGAGCGCGCGTTCGCCCACTCGCCGGCGCTGGCGTCGGTCGGCGCCCTGGCCGGCGCGCATCACGAGCGGCTCGACGGCTCCGGCTACCACCGCAAGACGCTTGCGCCGGGGCTCGAGACCGCGGCCCGCATCCTCGCCGCCGCCGACGCCTACCAGGCGATGCGCGAGCCACGGCCGCACCGGCCCGCGCTCGACGCGGAGGCAGCCGAGGCGGAGCTGCTGCGCGAGGCCGAGGAGGAGCGCCTGTGCCCAGAGGCGGTCGACGCCGTGCTCGCGGCCGCCGGGCATCGCGTGGCGCGCCGCCCGCGCGAGCTGCCCGCCGGCCTGACCGAGCGCGAGCTCGAGGTCCTGCTCGCGCTCGTGGCCGGCCAGTACCAACCAGCGGATCGGCGAGAGCCTCGGCATCTCCGCCAAGACCGCCGGGCACCACGTCCAGCACATCTACGAGAAGGCCGGCGTGCGCAGCCGCGCCGCCGCGACGGTCTGGGCCTTCGAGCACTCGCTCGTGCACGCGGCATAGGGCGTTCGCCCGATGCGGGCCGAGCTGCCCGCGCTGGAGACTCACCCTCGACATCGGCGCCGAGCAGCGGCGCCGGGGAACACAAGGAGGGCGACCATGCTCCTGGCCACCACGGCTGTCGAGGACTACGACCGCTTCGTGAAGATCTTCTCCACCAAGGGCGCCGAGAAGCGCAAGCAGCACGGCTCCCAGGGCGCGACCGTCTTTCGCGACCCCGCCGAGGAGGACCGCGTCTGGGTCGTCTTCGACTGGGACGCGGAGGGCTGGCAGAGCTTCGTCGCCGATCCCGAGGTCCCCGGAATCATGCAGGAGGCCGGCCACAAGGGGAAGCCGCAGGCGTACCAGTACGGCGGCCACTACGAGGCGTAACGCCACGAGCGGGTTGACGCACGCCTGCGTCCGGCGGTAGAACAGGCGCAGGCGAGTGTCGATGACCTTTCAGCCGATCCGGGGCTGGGCCGCAGCTGCCGTGATGGCTGGTGCGCTGGCGTCGTCCGGCTGCGGCTCCGACGAGGAGACGGCGAAGAGCGCGACGCCCACCCGCGCCGCGCCCGAGGAGACACCGACGCCGGCCGCCTCTCCGTTGCCGGCCGCCGTGCTCGGAAGCTGGCAGCGCCGGATGCGAGCCCGGGACTGGGGACAGGCCGGCAAGGGCTATCAGCTCGGCGCGTGGCGCCTCGACCTCGAGCGCGACGGCGCCGACGCGGGCGTCTACCTTCCGCGCACCAAGACCGTGGACTTCAACCCGGAGGTCGTGGTCAAGGGCAACCAGCTCACGATCGACAGCGTCCCGATCTGCCCCGGCCAGATCGGGCGCTACTCATGGCGCGCCGCGGCGGACACCCTCACGCTCACCGTCGTCGACGACGGCGGCTGCGTCGCCGCCGCCGCGCTGTTCGGCGGTACCTGGCACCGCCGGCCGTGAGCGGCGCTCAGGCGGAGGTGCCCACCGCCACGCCGGGCGCGCCGGGCATCAGCTCCGGCCACACCGGCTCGCGCTCCGCCAGCGCCTTGGCCATCTGGCGCGCGATGACGAGCCGCTGGATCTCGTTGGCGCCCTCGTAGATCTGCAGCACCTTCGCGTCGCGCATCATCCGCTCGGCCGGGAAGTCCTTGAGGTAGCCGTTGCCGCCCAGCACCTGTACGGCCTCGGTGGTGACGCGCATCGCGGTGTCGGAGGCCACGAGCTTGGCCATCGCCGACAGCTTCGTCGTCCGCGGGTCGCCCTCCGCGACGAACGTCGCCGCCTGGAACGTCAGCGCGCGCGCCGCGGCGACGTCCGCCTCCATGCCCGCGAGCTTGAACTGCAGGCCCTGGTGCGCGAGCAGCGGCTCGCCCATCGTCTCGCGCCGTGAGGCGTAGTCCAGCGCGAGGTCGATCGCGCCCTGCCCGACGCCGACCGCCTGCGCGGCGACCGTCGGCCGCGAGCGGTCGAAGGTCATCATCGCGATCTTGAAGCCGTCGCCCTCGCGGCCGAGCAGGTTCGCGTGCGGCACCTCGACGTCCTCGAACTTCGGCGCCCCGAGCTTCCACCCCGGCATCCCCATCGTGCGCAGCGGCTCCGAGCTCAGGCCCGGCGAGGAGCCCTCGACCACGAACGCGCTGATCCCCTTCGCGCCCGCGTCGCCGGTGCGCGCGAACACGACATAGGTGTCGGCGTGCCCGGCGTTGCCGATGAAGCGCTTCTCGCCGTTGAGCACCCACGTGTCGCCGTGGCGCTCGGCGCGCGTCTGCAGCGCGGCGGGGTCGGAGCCGGCGGCCGGCTCGGTCAGCGCGTAGGAGCCGTAGCGCTGGCCGCTCACGAGCGGCGGCAGGAACTCCTGCTTCTGCTCCTCGCTGCCGGCGAGCAGGATCGGCAGCGACACGAGCTTCACGTACGCCGCCATCAGCGACACCGTGCCGGAGATCTTCGCCAGCTCCTCGACGTAGGCGCACCAAGAGACCTCGGAGCTCTCGCGCCCGCCGTACTCCGCCGGCAGCGCCAGCCCCATCAGGCCCTCGCGTGCCAGCGTCTCGTGGATGTCGTGCGGGTAGTCGCAGTTCTCGTCGAGCTCGCGCACGCGCGGGCGGACCTGCTCCAGCACGACGCCGCGGATGTGCTCCCGCAGCTCGCGCTCCTCATCGGTCAGACGCCACATGTGCTTCCTCTCTCGGACGGGATCGGGGCAGCCGGCGCTCGCGCCACTCAAGCAGCAGCTCGAGCGACTCGCGCGGGGCTTCAAGGGCGTACGCGTGGCCCGCGCCGGGCACGATCGCGAGCTCCGCGTCGGGGATGCGGGCGGCCAGGAGCCGCGACGCCGCCGGCGGCACGAGGCGGTCGCGCTCGCCGTGCATGACGAGCGTCGGCGCCCGCAGCCGCGGCAGCCGGGAGACCGCGTTGAAGCGCGCGCTGGCCAGCAGCTGGGCGCCGATCGCGGCCGCGGAGCTGCGGTGCGCGGTGAAGTGCCGCAGCAGCCCGCGCACGCGCTCGGGATGCTCGCGGCGGAAGTCCTCGGAGAACAGCACCGGCCCGCGCAGGCCGCGCTCCTCCAGCCCGCCGCGCGCGATCGCCATCACGTCGAGCGGGCCCAGCCGCGGAGCGAACGGGCCGCCCGGCGTCGTCCCGCCCAGCACCAGGCCGCGCACCCGCGCCGGGTGCCGGAGCGCGAGCTCCTGCGCCACCATCCCGCCCATCGACACGCCGTAGACGTGCGCGCGCGGGATCCGCAGCTCGGTCAGCAGCCGCGCCGCGTCGTCGGCGAGCGCGGCCATCGACGTCGGTGGCTTGCCGCCCGACCGCGCCGAGCCGCGGTGGTCGTAGGTGATGCACTCGAAGTGCTCGGCGTACCGCCCGAGCACCGGCTCGAACACCGCCGCGCTGATCGTCCAGCCCGTGATCAGCAGCAGCGGCTCGCCGGCGCCGTGGCGCTCGTGGTGCATCAGGCCAGCACGTAGGTGCCGGGCGCGGGGTCGAGCGGCTTGTAGCCCTTGCCGCCCAGCCGCTTGCGCGCCGGCTTCTCCGCGCCGGAGCGCTCGCCCAGCCACGCCACGTAGTCGTCCCACCATGTGCCCTTGTGCTGCGTCGCCTCGCGCAGCCACGTCTCCGCGTCGGGCGGGTTCTTCTCGTTCACCTGGTAGCTGGCCTTCTCGTTGCCCGGCGGGTTGACGAGCGACGCGATATGCCCGCTGGTGGAGAGCACGAAGCGGGGATCGGAGCCCAGCAGCTGCGTCGAGCGGTAGTTGCTCTGCCATGGCGTGATGTGGTCGGCGATGCCGGCCACCTGGTACGAGTCGACCGTGATCTGCGACAGGTCGATCGGCGTGCCCAGCACCTCGCGCTCGCCCGGACGCACGAGGTCGTTGGCGAGCGAGAGCTCCATGAAGTCGCGGTGCAGGCCGGCGGGCAGGTTCGTCGAGTCGCCGTTCCAGTAGAGGACGTCGAAGGCCGGCGGGTCCTTGCCCAGCAGGTAGTTGTTGACCCAGTAGTTCCACACCAGGTCGTTGGGGCGCAGCCACGCGAACACGCCCGCGAGCGCGCGGCCGTCGAGGTAGCCCTTGCGCTGCGACTCGGCGACCGATGCGGCGGCGGTCGGGTTGTCGACGAGCGCGCCGATCGTGCCGGCGTTCTCGTTGTCGAGCACGCACACGCCGAGCGTCAGGCCGGCGATCCGCTCGAGCTCGCCGATCGCGGCCAGGTGCCCGACCGCGCAGCTCGCGGTGATCCCGCCCGCGCACAGCCCCATCACGTGCGACTTCGGGGAGCCGGTGATCGCCTCGACCGCCTCCAGCCCCTCGATCACCGCGGAGACGTAGTCGTCGAGCCCCCACTCGGCGTGGCGCTCGTCCGGGTTGCGCCAGGAAATCGTGAAGCACTGCTGGCCGGAGCCGACGAAGTACTCGAGCATGCTCCGGCCCGGCGCGACGTCGGCGATATAGAACTTGTTGATCATCGGCGGGACGAGCAGCAGCGGCGTCTCGCGCACCTTCTTCGTGCTCGGCTCGTACTGGATGAGCTCGAACAGCTCGGTCCGCAGCACCACCGCGCCGGGCGTGACCGCGAGGTCCTCGCCGACGGTGAACGCCTTCGTGTCGACCATCGCCGGGATGTGCGGCGGCTTGCGCAGGTCGTGCACCAGGTTCGCGCTCCCCTGGACCAGGTTCCGCCCGCCGGTGTCGAGCGTCGCCTTCAGCGCGGCCGGGTTGAGCGCCGGGAAGTTCGTCGGCGCCAGCGCGTCGAGGACGTTCTCGGCGCTGAAGCGCACCCGCCGCTCGGCGCGCTCGTCGAGGCCGGCGTCGGAGATCAGATCGTCGACCGTCTTCCCGGCCGCCAGGTAGACCTGGGCGAGCCGGCGGAACGCCGGATTCCCCCTCCAGGCGTCGTCCTTGAAGCGGCGGTCCTTCTTCGAGGGCGCGACGTCGGACTGGCCGATCGTGATCTTGGCCAGCTCGGCGCCGTAGCCCGCGCCGCGGCGCGCGACCTTCCACGGCCGGGTGGCGAGGCGGGCCGCGAGCTTCGCCCCCGCGACCCCGGGGAACCAGCGGCGGGTGGCACCGCCGCCGGCGTCGGCCAGGAGCGTGTCGAGGGTCGCGGAACGGTCGGCCATCAGGAGGTCTTGGCCTCCTCCGGCACTTCGATCTCGCGCTTGAGGATCTTGCCCGTCGGGCCCTTGGGGAGCTCGTCGACGAACCAGATCTTGCGCGGGTACTTGTAGTTGGCGACCTCTTCCTTGACGTAGGCCTTGAGGTCGTCGGCGGAGACGTCCTGGCCCTGCTTGAGGACCACGGCGGCGCCGACCTCCTCGCCCATCGAGTCGTCGGGGACGCCGATGACGGCCGCCTCGAGCACGCCCTCGTGCTCGTAGAGGACCTCCTCGATCTCGCGCGGGTAGACGTTGTAGCCGCCGCGGATGATCAGCTCCTTCTTGCGGTCGACGATGAAGAAGTAGCCGTCTTCGTCGACCTTGCCCATGTCGCCGGAGAGGAACCAGCCGTCGACGATCGCCTCGTCGGTCTCCTCGGGCTTGTTCCAGTAGCCCTTCATGACGTTGAGGCCCTTGATGGCGATCTCGCCGACCTCGCCCGGCTCGACGTCGTTGCCGTCGTCGTCCACCAGCTTCATCTCGACGCCCTCGATCGGCGTGCCGATCGAGCCGACCTTGCGCTCCTTGTCGGGGTGGTTGAAGGAGGCGACCGGTGAGGTCTCGGAGAGCCCGTAGCCCTCGAGGATCTTGCAGTCGAACGCCTTCTCGAACCCGCGCATGAGCTCGCCGGGCATCGCCGAGCCGCCCGACGCGCAGAGCTTGAGCGAGGAATGGTCGAACTTCTCGCGCGCGTCGCTGTTGAGCATCGCGTTGTACATCGTCGGCACGCCGGCGAACAGCGTCACCTCGTCGCGCTCGATGATCTCCAGCGCCTTCTCCGGGTCGAAGCGCGGGATGAACGTCATCGTCGCGCCCGACACCGCGCACGCGTTCATGCAGCAGGTCTGCCCGAACGAATGGAACAGCGGCAGCGCCCCGAGCACGACATCGTCCTCGGCCAGCCCGAACAGCCGCTGCGACGCCTTCGCGTTGGAGAGCATGTTGTCGTGGGTCAACTCGGCGCCCTTGGGCTGGCCGGTGGTGCCCGACGTGTAGAGGATCACCGCGGTGTCGTCGCCGTCGCGGTCGGCGACCTCGCGCTCCGGCTCGGCGTCGCCGAGCAGCTTCTCGAACTCGCCCGGCTTGACCGGGATGACCTCGGCGCCGGCGTCCTCGGCGCCCTTCTCGGCGGCCTCGGCGAAGTCGTGCCAGGCGAAGACCAGCTTGGCGCCGGGATCCTCGAGATAGAACTTGACCTCGCGGCCCTTGAGCAGCACGTTCATCGGCACCACGGTGCCGCCCGCGCGCAGGATGCCGTAGTAGGCGATCGGGAAGTACGGGACGTTCGGCAGCATGACCCCGACACGGTCGCCGGGCTCGAAGCCCTTCGCCTTCAGGAGCCCGGCCACCCGCGCGCTGCCCTCGGCTACGGCCTGCCAGTTGACCTCCGTGTCGTCCAGCTTGTAGGCGATGCCGTCCGGAATCCGCTCAGCGGTCTCCGTCGCGATCTTGGCCAGGTTGGTCATCGTGAAAGGTCTCCTCCTCGGTGGGCTCGCTGTCACCGTACCCAGGCCACGGCCTCGCTACTGCGGAATCCGTCGCCGCGGCGGTGAGGTTCTCCCCAGCGGCGCGTTCGGCCCGCCCCATGGAAAGGGCGCGCGGCCGCCCGTAGAGTCGCGATCCGATGCCGAGCGTCTGGCGCAGCAACCTCTACCTCCTCGCCTCCTTCCCGGTGGGGATCTTCACCTTCGTCTTCTTCGTGACGATGCTGTCGGTCGGCGTCTCGCTGCTGATCGTCTGGGTCGGCGTGCCGATCCTGATCGCCACCGTCGCGTCGACGAAGTTCTTCGCGGCCGGCGAGCGGCGGCGCGCGGGCTGGCTGCTGCGCGAGCCGATCCCCAGCCTCTACCTGCCGAGCCACCGCCGCGGGATGCTCGGCTACCTCCACACGGCGATCGGCGACGCCGCGATCTGGAAGGACATGCTGTGGCTGCTGATCCTGCTCCCGGTCCTGGGGCTCGCGGGCTTCACGCTCGCCGTCTGCGCGTGGGGCGTGGCGCTCGGGATGGTGTTCCTGCCGCTCTGGTACTGGTCGATCCCAGACGGCGTCGACTACGGCCTGTTCACGGTCGACAAGCTGCCGGAGGCGTTCGGGATGACGCTCATCGGGCTCGTGCTGCTGGTGGTCGCGGCGCCGCTGACGCGCGCAGCCGGCTACGGCGTCGGGGCGCTCGCCCGCGGCGTGCTCGCCCCCAGCGAGCGCCGCCGCCTGATGGAGCTGGAGCGCACCCGCGCCGGCGCGGTCGACGCCCAGGCCGCGGAGCTGCAGCGGATCGAGCGCGACCTCCACGACGGCGCCCAGGCGCGTCTGGTGGCGCTGGCCATGGACCTCGGCATGGCCCAGGAGAAGCTCGCGACCGACCCCGAGGGCGCGCAGGTGCTGATCACCGGCGCCCACAGCGAGGCCAAGAAGGCGATCGCCGAGCTGCGCGACCTCTCCCGCGGGATCTATCCCGCGATCCTCACCGACCGCGGGCTCGGCCCGGCGCTCTCGAGCATCGCTGCGCGCAACCCCGTCGAGGTCGCGCTCGACGTCGACCTGAAGGAGCGGCTCCCGGCGGCCACCGAGGCGGCGGCGTACTTCGTCACGGTGGAGGCGTTGACGAACGTCGCCAAGCACTCCGGCGCCGCGAACGCGCGCGTGCGGATCGTCCGCCGCGCCGAGGTCCTGCGGGTGGAGATCGCCGACGACGGCGACGGCGGCGCCGACCCCGACGGGGCGGGCCTGACCGGCCTGCGCCAGCGCGTCGAGGCGCTCGACGGGAGGCTCGCTGTGCAGTCCGGCGACCTCGGGACCACGATCCGGGCGGAGCTGCCATGCGCATCGTCATCGCGGAAGACCTGACGCTCCTGCGCGAGGGCCTGACCCGCCTGCTGCGCGACCGCGGGTGGGAGATCGTCGCGGCCGTCGACAACGGCCCGGCGCTCGTCGACGCGATCGTCGAGCACCGGCCCGATCTCGCGCTCGTCGACGTCCGGCTCCCTCCCTCGTTCACCGACGAGGGCGTGCGCGCGGCGATCGAGGCGCGCGAGCGCGTGCCCGGCACGCCGGTGCTGATCCTCTCCCAGTACGTCGAGGAGAGCTACGCCGGCGACCTGCTGGCCAGCGAGGAGGGCGGCGTCGGCTACCTGCTCAAGGACCGCGTCGCCGACGTGCGCCAGTTCACCGAGTCGCTCCAGCGCGTTGCCGGCGGCGGCACGGCGATGGACCCGGAGGTCGTCGCCCAGCTGCTCGGCCGCCGCGACAACCGCGGCCCGCTCGCGGAGCTGACCCCGCGCGAGGTCGAGGTGATCACGCTGATGGCCGAGGGCCGCTCCAACACCGGCATCGGGATGGAGCTGGGGATCTCGGCCAGCGCGATCGAGAAGCACGTCAAGCAGGTGTTCATGAAGCTCGACCTGCCGCCGTCGGACAGCGACCACCGCCGCGTGCTCGCAGTCCTCAAGTTCCTGGGCGGCTAGGCCGCGAGCGCGACGGCGACCGACGCCAGCACGGTCTTGACCTCGAGCGGGTTGCCGCGCGTGAGGGTGTCGACCAGGTCCTCCACTGACCCCGTTGAGTTCCCGCCCGCGGAGCGCGCCACACCCCGCGCCGCGCCGGCCCTCAGAAGGCCGTGCTGAGCGCCAGCGGGTAGACGGCCTCGGCGCCCTTGCCCCGCAGCTGGCCGGCCACCATCGCCAGCGTCCAGCCGCTGAAGCGGATGTCGTCGACGAGCAGGCCGGCGCCCGGCGGCGGCGCGGCGGTGACCGCGAACGCACCGCGCACGTTGGCGACCTGCTGGTGCGAGTTGGCCATCTCGCGCTGGGGCGGGCCGTCGGTCGCCCGCGTGAGCACGTCCGCGAACGGGATCCCCAGCCGCTCGGCCAGCGCGCGCCCGAAGCCGGGCACGAGCTCGCCGCTGCGGTGCGAGGGGATCGCAGCGATCCACGCGGGCCGCACGCCCCAGGCGCGCACCACCTCCGCCGCCGCGTCGACCAGCTCGTCGTCGAAGCGACCCGCGCTGCGGCCGGCGCGCACGAGCGGGTCCCACCCGCCGTCGCCGAGCCGCGCCAGCGCCCGGCCCTCCTCGGCGCGCACGCCGTCGGGGATCTTGCGCATCGCGCCCTCGGCGTCGGGCGCCATCTTCTTGACCTCGAGCACCAGCGGGCGCGAGCGCAGGTGCAGCGCCGCCTCGCGCACCAGCGCCGGGTCGAGCGGCCCGGCGTAGCGCGGCCCCGCGCACACCGAGCAGCGCCCGCAGTCCTCCGGCGCGGGGTCGTCGAGCTCCTCCTGCAGGGCGCGCATGAGGCAGCGCCCGTCCTCCCCGTACTGCGCCATCGCCTCCTGCTCGCGCCGCCGCAGCGCGGTGATGCGCTCGTAGCGCTCGGCGTCGTACTCCCAGCCGCTGCCCGCGCGCGAGTGCCACGTCGAACCGTCGCGCTCCACCGCGCCCTCGACGTCGAGCACCTTCAGCATCGCGTCGACCCGGCCCTTGCCGAGGTTGACCTCGGCCATCAGCGCCTGCGTCGTCGCGCCGCCGTCGGCGATCCGCTCCAGCACGCGGTCGACCAGCTCGCGGCGCGGGAACGCCTGCTCGATGAAGAAGTCCTGGATCCGGCGGTCCTCCCGCCCGCGCAGCAGCACGACCTCGGCGCGCTCGATCGCGCGCCCCGCGCGGCCGACCTGCTGGTAGTAGGAGATGACGCTGCCGGGCGCCTGGTAGTGGACGACGAAGCCGAGGTCGGGCTTGTCGTAGCCCATCCCCAGCGCGCTGGTGGCGACGACCGCCTTGAGGTCGTTGCGCAGCAGGCGCTCCTCGACCTCGACGCGGGCCTCGGTCGCGCTGTCCCCGCTGTAGGCCTCGGCGGCGATCCCGTGGCCGCTCAGCCACTCCGCCACCAGGTCGGCGTCGCGCTTCGTGAGTGTGTAGACGATCCCCGAGCCCGGCAGCTCCGGCAGGTGCTGGACGAGCCAGGCGAGCCGGTCGGCCTGCCCGGGGAGGTCGACGACCTCGAAGCGCAGGCTGGTGCGCCCGAGCGGCCCGCGGTAGGTGCGCAGCGCGGCGGCGCGGCCGACGCTCAGCTGCTCCTCGACGTCGGTCACCACGCGGTCGTTGGCGGTCGCGGTCGTGCACAGCACCGGCACGCCCTCCGGCAGCCGCTCGAGCATGTCGGCGATCCGCCGGTAGTCGGGCCGGAAGTCGTGGCCCCAGTCGGAGATGCAGTGCGCCTCGTCGACCACCAGCAGGCCGACCCGCTCGGCGAACAGCGGCAGCATCTCGGCGCGGAAGGTCGGGTTGTTGAGGCGCTCGGGGCTGATCAGGAGGACGTCGACGGCGTCGTGCGCGAGCAGCTCCTGCACCTCGGCCCACGCGTCGCGGTTGGTCGAGTTGACCGTGTGCGCGCGGATCCCGATCCGCTCGGCCGCCGCGATCTGGTTGCGCATCAGTGCCAGCAGCGGCGAGACGATCAGCGTCGGGCCGGCGCCGGCCTCGCGCCCCAGCGCGGTGGCGAGGAAGTAGACCGCCGACTTGCCCCAACCCGTGCGCTGCACGCACAGCACGCGCGCGCGCTCGACCACGAGGTCGCGCACGGCCTCGAGCTGGTGCTCGCGGAACGCGGCGCCCGGCCCCGCGAGCTCGCGCAGGAGCTCGGCGGCGCGGTCGTCGATGGCGGTGGCGGCGGTGGTCATGACCCAGTCCACCGTAGGACACCGGCCGGTCCACTTCGCCCCCCGCCGCCGACGGTCCGAGTTCTGGAAGGAGATGAAGAGTCGAACGATTCCGGATTACCGGTAGCTTCCCGCGCAAGATCGAACCGGCCGGCAGACACCAGGAGAAGGAGAGCGGCGCATGACCGACCAGCCACCCCGCACGACGACCGACGCCGGCAGCCCCGTAGCCAGCGACGAGTTCTCCCTCACCGTCGGACCCGACGGCCCCATCCTGCTCCAGGACCAGTACCTGATCGAGCAGATGGCGAACTTCAACCGCGAGCGCATCCCCGAGCGTCAGCCGCACGCCAAGGGATCGGGCGCGTTCGGCGTGTTCGAGACGACCGAGGACGTCTCGGCGTACACCCGGGCCGCCGTGTTCCAGCCCGGCGCCACGACCGAGATGCTCGCCCGCTTCTCGACCGTGGCCGGCGAGAGCGGCAGCCCCGACACGTGGCGGGATCCGCGCGGCTTCGCGCTGAAGTTCTATACGTCCGAGGGCAACTACGACATGGTCGGCAACAACACGCCGGTCTTCTTCATCCGCGACCCGATGAAGTTCCAGCACTTCATCCGCAGCCAGAAGCGCCGCGCCGACAACGGCCTGCGCGACCACGACATGCAGTGGGACTTCTGGACGCTGTCACCCGAGTCCTCGCACCAGGTGACCTGGCTGATGGGCGACCGCGGGATCCCCAAGACCTACCGGCACATGAACGGCTACTCGAGCCACACCTACATGTGGGTCAACGCCACCGGCGAGAAGTTCTGGGTCAAGTACCACTTCAAGACCGACCAGGGCATCGACTTCCTGACCCAGGAGGAGGCCGACCGGATCGCCGGCGAGAGCCCCGACTACCACCGGCAGGACCTCTTCGACGCGATCCGCGACGGCGACTTCCCCCGCTGGACGCTGTACATGCAGATCATGCCCTTCGAGGAGGCCAGGACCTACCGGTTCAACCCGTTCGACCTGACCAAGGTCTGGCCGCACGGCGACTACCCGCTGGTCAAGGTCGGGACCATGACGCTCAACCGCAACCTGACCGACTTCCACACCGAGATGGAGCAGGCGGCGTTCGAGCCCAACAACCTCGTCCCGGGGATCGGGCTCAGCCCCGACAAGATGCTGCTCGCGCGCGGCTTCTCCTACGCGGACGCACACCGGGCACGGCTCGGGGTCAACTACAAGCAGATCCCGGTCAACACACCCCACGTGCCCGTGCACAGCTACAGCAAGGACGGCGTGGGGCGGACGAAGAACGTCGCCGACCCGGTCTACGCGCCCAACTCCTACGGCGGCCCGAAGGCGGATCCCTCCGCGACGGACCAAGCGGGGCTGTGGGCGGCCGACGGCGACATGGTCCGGTCGGCGTACACGCCGCGGACGGATGACGACGACTTCGGTCAGGCCCGCACGCAGGTGCGCGAGGTGCTCGACGACGACCAGCGCGAACGGCTCGTCGCCAACGTGGCCGGGCACCTGTCGGACGGCGTCTCCGACGCCGTGCTGGCGCGCGCCTTCCAGTACTGGAGGAACATCGATCCCGAGATCGGCGAGCGCATCGAGCAGGCCGTCGGAGCGACCGTCGGCGCATAGCGATCATGGCGATGGGGCGCGGCTCCGGCCGCGCCCGATCGCGCCGAAGGGGCGGCTAGGGTCCGGGACCGGTGGCGTTCGTCTACCTCCTGCGCTGCGCCGACGGCTCGCTCTACTGCGGCTGGACCACCGACGTCGAGCGCCGCGTCGCGGCGCACAACACCGGCCGCGCGAGCCGCTACACGGCGCGCCGGCTGCCGGTCGAGCTGGCGGTCTCGTGGCAGCTCGAGTCGGAGCGCGCGGCGCGCAGCCTCGAGTGGCGCATCAAGCAGCTCACCCGCACACAGAAGCTGGCGCTGGTGGGCGGCGCTCCGCTGCCGGGTGGCGGGCCTAATTCGGCGTGAGCGTGCCCGTGCCGAGCGCGCGCAGGTCGTCGCCGTCGATGGCGAGCTCGACGCCGGCGAGCGCGAGCGCGGTGCGCACGGCCTCGGCGGTGTGCTCGCCGCCGATGTGGAGCGGGAGCTCGTCGGTCAGGCGGCCGTGCTCGTCGAACGAGGCGGCGTCGTCGGGAACGGTCCAGAACACATAGGCGCCGAGCCCGTTCGGGTGGCGGAGGCGGAGGTCAGCGGCGATGGCGGCGTGGGCCTCGGTCGCGTGCTCGCCGTACGCGTCGCGCGAGGCGATGCCGTAGGAGGCGAGGTTGGCGAACGCGAGCAGCAGCCGATCGCGGTCAGAGGGGAAGAAAGGGGCCATGCCGGGATGGTCCCGGCTGCCGCGGGGCGGCGCGACGGTGCCACCTCCCGGTGCACCGTGCGGGCAGCTCTAGAGTCTTGAGATTCCATAGGTACGCTATATACTGTGGCTATGGAAATCAGCGGAGAGGTCGTCACCGAGCTGGCCGAGGCACTCGACGAGCGCGTGCGCAAGCTCGCGCGCATCGCGCGCCACAACGTCGACTACGGGCTCAGCCTGACGTCGGCGACCGTGCTCGCCCGCCTCAACGAGGCCGGGCCGCAGCGCGTGACCGACCTCGCGGCGCTCGAGCTCGTGGCACAGCCCACCATGACGGCGATCGCCGGCCGGCTCGAGGCACGCGGCTTCGTCGAGCGCAAGCGCGACGCCGCCGACAAGCGCGTCGTGACCGTCGCACTCACCCCTGCCGGCCGGGAGAAGCTCCTGGAGTTGCGCTCCCGCCGCACCGATTTCCTCGCCGGCCACATGACCGGCCTCGGCGCCGACGAGCTCACCCGGCTCCGCGCCGCCCTCCCCGTACTCGACCAGATCCTGGAGTCCACCACGGCATGAACGACGAACATCGCAGCCACCTCTTGCAACAGCCGCGGTCCGTGTGGGCCGTGGCCTTCGCGAGCGTCGTCGCCTTCATGGGCATCGGCCTCGTCGACCCGATCCTCCCCACGCTCGCCCACGACCTGGACGCGACGCCGAGCCAGGTCTCGCTGCTGTTCACCTCCTACTTCGCGATGACCGGCGTGTCGATGCTGGTCGGCGGCTGGGTCTCGTCGCGGATCGGACCGCGCCGGACACTGCTCGCCGGGCTCGTGCTCGTGGTCCTGTTCAGCGCGCTCGCGGGCGCCGCGTCGAGTATCGGCGCGATCGCCGGCTTCCGCCTCGGCTGGGGCCTCGGCAACGCGCTCTTCATCGCCACCGCACTCGCCGTCATCGTCGGCGCGGCGAGCGGTGGTCTGGCCAGCGCGATCGTGCTGTTCGAGGCTGCGCTCGGCCTCGGCATCGCGAGCGGGCCACTGCTCGGCGGGCTGCTGGGCGGGATCTCGTGGCGCGGGCCGTTCTTCGGCACCGCAACGCTGATGGCGATCGGCTTCGTGTTGATCGTGACGCTGCTGGGCCCCGTGCCGAAGCCGGCGCACAAGGTCGCGTTCACGGCTCCCCTGAAGGCGCTGCGCGACCGCCGGCTGCTGACCATGGCGATCGTCGCCGTCCTCTACAACTTCGGCTTCTTCACGCTGCTCGCCTACACGCCGTTCCCCCTCGGGCTCGGCATCCACCAGCTCGGGTTCGTGTTCTTCGGCTGGGGCCTCCTGCTGGCGCTGACCTCGGTGTTCGCGGCGCAGCCGCTCGAACGGCGGTTCGGGCTCGTGCCGACGCTCGCGGTCGCGCTGGCGGCGGTGTCCGCCGACCTGCTGATCGGCGGGCTCTTCCTCCGCGACCAGACCGTCCTGATCCTCGTAGTGATCGCCTCGGGCGCGTTCCTCGGGATCGTCAACACCGTGCTCACCGAGGCGGTCATGGCGAACGCCAGCGTCGAGCGCCCGATCGCCTCCTCCGCCTACTCGTTCGTGCGCTTCACCGGCGGCGCGATCGCGCCCTTCCTGGCAGGGAAGTTGGCCGAGCACATCTCGCCGGAGATGCCGATGCTGGTCGGCGCGGCGATGGTGTTCGCTGCCGTCGTCGTGCTGCTGGCCAAGCGCGGCGTGCTGGCGGAGAAGGCGACGGCGATCCACGCGCGGCCCGCGCGGCGGCGCCCGGAGCCGGCCTTCGAGCTCGCGGCGTAGGTCAGCGGACTCCGGCCGGGGCCGAGGGGTGTCTTGTGACATTTGCGGTTAGTAGCCGAGCGTGTCCCAGATGCGCTTTGCCAGCGCGGCCTGCCCCGTGATGTTCGGGTGCCAGTAGTCGTGGGTCGAGAACTCCGCTGCGGTGACGGGGGCACGGAAGGCGGCTCCGCCGTCGGTCGTGCACCGCGGGTATTGCGCGCACACCTGGGCCAGGACCGCGTTGAAGTCCAGAACGCGAGCGCGGACGGCGGCTCGCCGCTGCACGGCGGCTGGTGCGTTCGAGGTCGGGTGGGTGAGGAGGGTTGGGCAGAAGGGGATGGACCGCCACGCCTTCACGGCGCTCGGGATGGTGTGGAAGCCCTGCCACCTCTGGTAGATGTCCGGGATCGACAGGACGTGGACCCGTGCCTGGGGCAGCCCCGCGGTGAGCGTTTCCATCGCCCGGGTGAACCCGTCACGGAACACGGAGACTGCCGTCATCTCCCCGGTGCGCCCGCCGCACGCATCGTTGGTGCCGGTCGCGATCATGACCAGCTCCGCGCCGCGCCGGACAGCGCTCTGGGCCTGTGCGTCGAGGTCCGCCATCGTAGACCCGCTCTCCGCGTCGTTGGCGTTGTGGTCCCTCAGCCGTGGATTGAGCGCCAGAAGTCGCAGATAGATCGAGTCGACTGCAGGGTTGGCGCCCGTGGCCCACGAATTATCCGGGCAGTCGATCCAGGGATCGGGGCAGTCAGTGTTGAAGCCGCGTGTGAACGAGCCACCCAGGGCGTCGATCGATGATGGGTAGGTCGGGACCGCACTCGCGGTCGAGCTGGTCGTCGCCAGCACCACTGCAATCGCGGAGAGGCCGAGCGCAATCTTCGACGCTCGCACGACCCCCGCGGTCCGCCGTCCTCCGACGATCGCCGCTGGTTCACTTGATCCCGGAGAGGCACTGGTCAGGCTCGCGCCGCCGATCCGCGGTCGCCGGTAAAGACGTCTGATCAACTTGTGCATGGGCCTTCCTTTCACGTGTGGTTGACCTTGCTGGCTAACCCAGATCTCTCGTGAACCGGTCGCGCGCTTGGCATCCAGGACGCGGTTTCACTCGACTGAGCGGGGTGTCCGGCTTCTCACCGTCAGTGATTGAGCCCGCGGATTCTTCGTGCAACGAGGCGGCGGCGGGTTAACCGTCCAGTCTGATGACGGCGCCGTTGTCGGAGCCGGCGATGGTGCCGTGGGCTCCGGCGTAGGCGCCTGTGCCGCCGATGATGGTGGACCGGTCGCCGCCGCGCGCCGCGTCGACGTACCCGACCGCGAAGATCTCGCCGTCGGACAGGTGGCCGACGATCCGCTCGGTCGCCTTGAAGTGGGAGAACGTGGTGGGCTTCCGGTTGACAATAGTCCCCTCGAAATTGACCGTCCCGGCCGGCTTACCGTCGATGAGCACCTGCTGGGTCTGCACGATGCGATCGCCGAGGCTGAGCTTGCCGTGCTTCATCCCGCGGGGCTGGAGGTCGTCGAACACGATCTTCCCTTTGCCGTTCGTGACGGTGATCGTGCGCGGCCCCGACTGCGCGTGGCCGGCCGCGATGGGCAGCAGGGCGCCGATGGCGGCGAGAGCGGCGAGCGGCAAGACGATCGAGCTGCGGGTCATGGTCTGCTCCTTGGTTGTCCCAGAACGGGTTGCGGGGTCAGGTCGGGATCGGTCATCCGCGACGCATGGTTCCGCTGTAGGTGCGACTGATGAGATCGAGGTTGTCGTCGGCGATGCCCTTGACTCGCCCTCGTCCTTGCAGCGTCTCGTAGGCCCCTGTCCCGCCGATGATCGCCCAGGTCCCGTCGTCGGCAAGGACGTTCGGATCCTCGGTCACGGTCTCGGTGATGGCGGCGCGCAACGTGAAGGTTCCCAGCGCTCCGGTGAACCGTTGCGTGATGTGGACCGAGACGAGCTTGGGGGCGTCCACGCGCTCGACGATCACGCTGGAGTTCAGGAAGGTTCCCGACTCCGGGATCGCGCCGGCCGCTGCGAAGGTCCCCGCCGAGGGCCCGAACGGTTTCTGGGTCTTGATCGTCACCGGTCCGGCCTTCGGCATGGCTCGTGGCTGCTATCCGGGCGCGGAGGACCGTCAGCGGACGGGCTTGATCGACTCGATGAACAGCGCCGGCTTGTTGGGGATGGCGGTCGACTGTGCCCAGACGATCTGCCAGCGTCCGTGCCGACGCTCATAGAGCGCCGTGGTCCATCCCTGGTGCGTGACACGGGTCCCCCCGGCGACGACGTCGAACGCGGTCTTGTAGCGCAGCGTGGCGGAGTCGCCGGACAGCCGCACCGCGATCGGCGAGCTGGGCTCGTTGACGACGAAGTCGACGACGCCGGCGTCGACGGCGCCCAGGAGGTCCTCGCGCGAGAGCGGGACGCCCGCCGGGTTGATGAGCTGGAAATCGGGAGCGGTCAGCTTGCGCGCGGTCGCCGTATCCGCGTCGACCAGCGCCTGCAACCGGGTCGTCTCGATCGCGAGCAGGCCGTCGGCCCGCGACGACTTCGCCGGTGACGCGGATGACGCCGTCACGACCCCGGCTGCCACCACGAGCGCCAGCGCAACCGCAGCCAGCGCGCGCCGCGCCTTCACCGGTCGCCTAAAGGGTCTGCGTGCCATGGTTCGTCACTCCTTCGCCATCGTGGACTCCGGGGAGTTCACCGGGGCGACGACCACGCGTGCAATCCCACAGAGTTGGGATTTCCGCGGCATCCCAGTCCAGGTAGGGTCGCCGTGTGGCCAGTGCGCGTGAGCGAAGTCGGTGCCGCGAGCGGCTCGAGCAGCTCAGCGAGTCGGGTCTGGACTGCGATTCGCTGCGTCGTGAGGCGATCGCCGATCTGCAACGGGTGATCGGCTTTGATCGCTGGTGCTGGCCGCTGGCCGATCCCGAGACGCTGCTGCCGGCCAGCGGACTCGCACTGCACGACTACGTTCCCGCGGTCCCGCGGTCACTCGAGCTGGAGTACTCGACCGACGGGTTCGCGGCCAAGCACGCGCTCGCCCGCCGCGCCAATGCCGCCGCCAGCATGAGCGCCGAGACCGGCGGCGACCTCGCGCAGTCGTCGCGCTGGGACGAGGCGATGCGGCCCGTCGGCATCGGCGACGTCGCGGCGGTCGCCTGCCGTGACGCGCTCGGCTGCTGGGGCTGGATCGAGGCCTACCGCGATCGCTCCGACCGCAGCTTCGACGACGAGGACCTCGAGCTACTCGCGACCGTCGCGCCCGCGCTCGGCTCGGCGCTGCGACGCACCATGTACCACGACAACCCCTCCGGAGCGGCGGAGCCGCACGGACCGGGCGTCATCGTGCTCGATCGCACCCTCAAACCGGTGAGCTCGACCGCCGCGGCCCGCTCCTGGCTCGACACCTTCCCCGACGCGCACATGCTCGCCGCGCTCAACATGCTGCCGGCCGTGATCTACCCGGCGGCGGCGACAGCGCGCACGGGTACGTCGGAGGCCGGCACCCACGCAATCGTCCAAGCCGTCGACCGGCGCTGGGTCATGATCGAAGCGGCCAGACTCGAAGGCCACGACGACGGCCACATCGCCGTCACCCTACGCGCGGCGACAGCAGCCGAGACGTTCAAGCTGCTCTGCCGCGCCTACGCGCTCTCCCAACGCGAGCGCCAGCTCGTCGCCGCACTCGTCGCGGGGCTTGACACCCGCGCGATCACACAGCGACTGTTCATCTCCCGCTACACGGTCCAGGACCACCTCAAGTCGGTGTTCAAAAAGACCGGAGTCCGCAGCCGCCGCGAGCTGCTCGCACGCTTCAGCGGCACGAACGAGACGCCATCGACAACACAAAGCTGACGTGCCTCCCTCGCCGCGCACGCAAGGCACCGGCCCACGCGGCCTCGCCTGACGAACGCGGGACCAGCCCTTCCAGCGCAGCCGCTATTTGCGCGACGAGCGGGCGTCTCGGACAACCTCCCGCAGACGCGCGCCTGGAACGAGGAGCAGGCGCCGCGAGCGATGCCGCCCCCGCTCCTGCTTGTCGCGCATCGGGTTCGTGCTGGTCCGTACGCGCTCCCTGCGCCGCGGCGCGATCGGCCACTGACGGGTCCGGGGAGCCCGCGTGAGCGGGCCCCCGGAACATCGCGCTGGCGGTCCGCGTCCTTCCCCGGCGCGGCGACAGTCACTGCCCGATCCCAACCCGCGCCGCACTGACGGCCGCCACCTCTCGGCCAATCCACTCCGACAGATGTTCGACCGTGGTCGATCCTGTGCGATCGGAACCGGTGCGAACAAGAGCCCGCGAGCGACGTCGTGGCGCCATACACCGGAGTCAAGTCCCGGGAGGTGGTGTAGGAGTCGTTCGCTCGCGTCGTCGGTGAGTGCGTTGGCGGCTCAGGCCGCGATGAGCTCGACCTCCTTTTCCTGATCTATGGGGATATCTGTCTCCGATCCGCGGTCCCAGAGAGTGCTCATCGACTTCTGGCTGATGTAGCTGCGTCCGACGAGCCATTCGTCGTTGGCTTCGATGGCGAGCATCGAGACGAGTCGGATCACCGAGGCGTTGTCGGGGAAGATCCCGACGACGTCGGTGCGGCGGCCGATCTCGCGGTTGAAGCGCTCCAGCGGGTTGGTGGATCTCAGCTTGGGCCAGTGCTCGGCCGGGAACGCGTAGAAGGCCAGCACGTCGTCTTCGGCCTGCTCGAGCAGCGCGGCGATCTTCGCGCAGCCGGCGCTCGAGTTGGCCGACCGCTTCTCGCAGGCGCTCGCGTGCCTGGGCGATGTCGGCGGCGGTGAAGATCGAGCGGATGATCGCGCCGAGCGCGTCGTGCTGGTCCTTGCGGACGTGGCCGCGCAGGTCGCGCAGGAAGTGCACCGTGCACCGCTGCCACGGGGCGCCGAGCACCTGCGCGAGCGCCGCCTTCAGGCCCGGGTGGGCATCTGAGATGGCCAGTTGCACGCCGACCAGCCCGCGGGCGACCAGGCTCCTGAGGAATTCGCGCCAGAACGCCTCGGTCTCGGCCTCGCCGACGTCGAGGCCGATGATCTCCCGCCGGCCGGTCTCGTGAACAGCGTGCGCGATCACCACGCATTTGCGGGCGACGCGGCCGCCGTCGCGGACCTTCTCGACCTTCGCGTCGACGAACAGATACGGATAGCGCCCCTCCAACGGGCGCTGCCGGAACGCCTGGACCTGCTCGTCGAGCAACCCGGCGATCCGCGAGACCTCCGATTTGCTGATGCGCAACCCGAGGCTCTCCACGAGCTGATCCACTCGCCGGGTCGAGACGCCGCACACATACGCCTGCTGCACCACGCTGACCAGCGCCTGCTCGGAGCGCTTGCGCGGCTGCAGAAAGCTCGGGAAATAGCTGCCCTGGCGCAACTTGGGGATCTGCAGCTCGATCTCACCCGGCCCTGGTGTCCCAGCGCCTGGGCCGATAGCCGTTGCGATGCGTGGCGCGATCCTCCGGCCGGCGCTCGCCGAGCTCGGCGCCGATCAGCTCAGCAACCTCGGCCTCCATCAGCTCACGCGCGACCGTCTTCACCGACTCACGGATCACGTCCGCATGCTCATCGCGCAGCACCTTCCTGACGACCTCCTCGATCGTCATCCTGTCCTGACCGGCCATCGCCGGCCTCCTTTCGTCGAAGCGTGAGAACTCCGACGATCATGAGCGCCGCGGTGGCCGGAACCTCCTTCAGCCAGGTTCCGTCCGACCCGCTCCTACACCAACCCTAGGGACGTGACCCACACCGGTCCCCGCTCGATTGCCGAGATTGGCTCCCATGGCGCCAATTGACCCCGGCGAGGCCATTACGCTGCTAACGCGAATAGAGGCCTTAGCAGGAGCTTCTAGTCAGGGAGACAGCATTTGAACCTGCGACCGCCCGGCCCCCAGCCGGAACGATCTGGCTGTAACCGGCACGATTCAGCGGTCCAGAGCGGTCTTGAGTTGCTCTGAGTTGGCCCCCAGTTGCGCTCACTTTGCACCCCGGATTGCACCCCGTCGGACCAGGAGCGCGATCAGCACCCGCCCGGCGCCGTGCCGCAGGGCTGCTTTCGCGGTTTGGGGGCCCCATGGGACGATGGACACTGGCACCCATGGCGCCGTCGGTCCTCGCCCTGCATCCT
>CAVROM010000016.1:0-98858 GCA_963722815.1 uncultured Solirubrobacteraceae bacterium | reverse complement strand
GAGGCCCATGAGCTCGG
The DNA here is from genome assembly GCA_963722815.1 of uncultured Solirubrobacteraceae bacterium. GTDB lineage: Bacteria > Actinomycetota > Thermoleophilia > Solirubrobacterales > Solirubrobacteraceae > DASQFQ01. The sequence continues at coordinate 98,841 of CAVROM010000016.1, read as the reverse complement.
CCGCCTGTTCCGTGCTCAGGCCTTCGACGTCGCGGAGGATCAGCGGCGCACGGTAACCCTCCGGCAGCACTCGAACGGCGGTCTCGAGCACGACGCGCAGGTCGTGCTGCTCCGCGCGCGATTCCGGCGCGTGACTGAAGTCGGCCGTGTGCTCCAGTGCGCCCTGATCGACGGAGAGCGGCTCTGCGGCGGGTCGGCGCTCCGCGCTCCGCTTGGCCTCGTTGAGGCCGATCCGATACAGCCACGTGAAGAACTGCGATCTGCGTTCGAACCGCTCGATGCCGCGCCACGCACGCAGGAAAGCCTCCTGGACCACCTCCTCGGCTTCAGTGGCATTGCCCGTGAACCGCAAGACAACGGCATAGAGATGGTCGGCGTGGCGTCGTACGAGCTCCTCGAACGCGTCGCGTCGACCACGCGCGGCAAGCGCGACAAGCTCGTCGTCGCCCAAGCCTCCAGGATCGTTTGCGGAGGCACCCGATGGCGGGTTGTCGGCCTCGCTCACCTCTCTGAACCGTATCCGCCGCGACACGGGCACGGGAGGCGGTCGGTCACCGGCCATCTCGGTCACCTCCCGCGGAGGGCGCATGGCCGGGCTCGCGTTCGAGCCAGTGCTCGATCACGCTAGGCGCGATCGAGTGTGCAGGACTGGCACGGAGATCTCGGAGCTCGTGCATGAGCCGAAGCAGCGTCCGCCGCATCGGCCCGCACTCGGGGCAACGATCGGCGTGCCGCTCGAGTCGGCGACGGTCCACCGCGTCGAGCTCACCGTCCACGTAGGCCGACATGCGCCGCGAAGCCCACCAATGCTCGAACCGCTCGCGCACCGAAGCCATCGGCCGGTTGGACCCGCAAGACGCGTCCGCGATTCATCTCAGCGCGCTGGACGGCTCGCGGTTCATGAATCCTCCGCCCGCCCGCGACGGTCTAAGCAGACTCGGAAGCGAACCAGGGAGGCACGTCATGGCCAAGGCAGCGATCGTCCTGCTCGCCGACTCCGAAACGCCCGAAGGCATGGGTCGCATGGCCAATGCCCTGACCACCGCCCGCGAGTTCGCGGAGGAAGGCGACGACGTCGAATCATCTTCGACGGAGCCGGCGTCAAGTGGATCCCGGCGCTCCTCGACGACGACCACAACTACCACCGGCTTTTCGAGCCATCCGCGAGCACGTCGTCGGGGCCTGCGCCTACTGCGCCCGCGCCTACGGCGTCAAGGACGTGATCGAGGAGAGCGACATCCCGCTCACCGCGGAGTATCGCGACCACCCCAGCATCCGAACGCTCATCGTCAAGGGTTACCAGGTCGTGACGTTCTGACGGCTCCAGGGAGATGAGGGCTCGGTGCCGGTCACGCCTCGCCGAGTTCGAGCCGTCCATGCAGGCGGCGCAGCGGCGCGGGCGCCCACCAGTTCCAGCGTCCGAGGAGCTGCATGAGCGCGGGGACGAGCAACGCGCGGATGATGGTGGCGTCGATGAGTACGGCAGCTGCAGTGCCGAGCCCAAGTTCCTTGGTGATGACGATCTTCGATGTGAGGAAGGCACCGAAGGCGACGGCGAAGAGCAGCGCCGCGGCGGTGACGATCCGGCCGGTGCGTTCGAGCCCGACCGCGACCGCTTCGGAGTCGGTGTAGCCACCGTCGCGTGCCTCCTTGATGCGCGCGAGGAGAAAGCCGGCACTGCTTGCCTTTCTGGAATCGCTGTGATCACGCCGAGCCGCAAACCGCTTCCAACCCTGGCTGACCACGCACTCGAGCGCGCCCGGCGATCGCGAGCTGGCCCGTCAAGGCGACCGGTGCTGCTCCATTCAGGCTTGCTGTTTGGATTTGGTCGTGACGTCCGGCCTCGAAGGGAGGCTCCGGCTGGCGGCGGGTTGACTCGCTTTCACGCTGTCGGCCGTTGGGTCTGACTGGCTTTCGCTGTGTCGCTCGTCGCCGGTCGGGACGTCCCGGCGTGACTTGATAGGAGCGTGGCACCGCCCCCAAGCAAGCCATGTCCGCCGGGGGTGTCCGCTTTCAGTCGAGGTGAAAGGGACGAGGGCGATGATCGTGCTCGGTGCGGACATGCACAAGCGATCGCACACGATCGCTGCGGTCGCTGCGGGGACCGGCGAGATCGCCCGGCGAGCAGACAGTGGAGGTCGGAAGGCGCGGCTTTGCCGCTGCGCTGGATTGGGGACGTGGCCTGGGCGCCGAGTGGGTCTGGGCACTGGAGGACTGCGGCACGTCTCGGGCGCGTTTGAGCGGTTTCTGCTCGTCCATGGCGAGCGCGTGGTCCGCGTCGCGGCACGGCTGACGGCGAGCGAGCGTCGGCGCCGAGGCGATCGCGGCAAGTCCGATCGCATCGACGCGATCGCCGTCGCCCGGGCCGCGCTTCGCGAAGGCCTGGACCGCTGCCGGTTGCCGAACTGGCGGGTGTCGAGCTCGACATCCGGCTGCTGGTCGATCACCGCGAACGGCTGGTTCGCATGCGTGTCGCGCTCTACAACGATCTGCTCTGGCACTTGCACGACATCTGGCCCGAGCTGGAGATCCCGGGTTGCTCGCTGCTTTACAAGAAGTGGGCGACCCGGATCGTCGGCGCCTGGCGCGCGCCGAGCAGACGACACGGGTCAGGATCGCGCGCGACGAGCTCAGCCACTTGCGCGAGCTCTCATCGACCATCGACGCACTCGAGAGCGAGATCTCAGAGCTCGTGGCCCAGGCCGCACCGCAGTTGCTGGCCGAGCCTGGCTTCGGCCCGTTGACCGCCGCCAAGCTGATCGGTGAGATCGCCGGCGCGCACCGGTTCTCAAGTGACGCGAAGCTCGCCCGCGCCAGCGGCATCGCCCCGATCCCCGTCAGCTCCGGCAACACCAACCGGCACCGCCTGGACCGCGGCGGCAACCGCCAGATCAACGCCGCCATTCACCGCGTCGCCGTCACCCGCGCCCGCTGCGACCCCGAGACCCGCGCCTACCTCGACCGCAAACGCGCCGAAGGCAAGACCACCAAAGAAGCCATCCGCTGCCTCAAACGCCACCTCACCCGCCGCATCTGGCACCTCCTCCAGCCGCCCCACCCCGGACAAGGAACACCGCCATCACCATCAATTTCTTGACATAGATGGCATGTGCTGGGCGTCGTGGTCTGTCCTGCGGCGGCGCTAGACCGGCCTGGCGAGGCGCAGCGATGGGCCGCGCCTCATCGAGTATCGGAGGTTGGCGTTGTCGATCGTGATGGGACTCGATCAGCATCGGGCGCAGATCACCGCGGAGTGGCTGGACACCGACACCGGCGAGCTAGCCGCCGCCGGGTGAGCCCGGCTGACCGCGCCGGCGTTCGGGCCTTCGCAGCGCGCTTTGCCGAGCAGGACTTGGACGTCGCGCTGGAGGCGACCACCGGCTGGCGGTTCGCAGCGCAGGAACTCGCCGCGGTCGGCGCCAGGGTGCACTTGGCCGAGCCGGCTGAGTCCGCCGCGCTGCGCGGAACTAAGCGGCGCGCCAAGACCGACCGTGCTGACGCGAAGCATCTTCGCGAGCTGCTGGCCGCGGGCCGGTTGCCGGAGTCTTGGATCCCGCCCGAGCACCTGCTCGAGCTCCGCGCCCGGGTGCGGTTGCGGCACACGCTCGTCGACGAGCGTCGCGAGTGGCAGCAGCGGATGCAGTCGGTGCTCTATCACCACGGCGTCCCGGCCCGGGCATGGCTGCTCGGCGTCGAGTCGCGCAAGTGGCTCGCCGAACTGCAACTGGCCAGCGACGCTCGCGAGCAGATCACCACCGCGCTCGCGCTCGTCGATGCGATCCAGACGCAACTCGTCCCGCTCGACACCCGGCTGCGCGACTATGCCAAGCGCCAGCCCGGCTGCCGCGCCCTGATGCGCCACTTCGGGATCGGGCCACTGACCTCGGTCACGATTCTCGCCGAACTCGGTGACGCCCGCCGCTTTGACAACTCCGGCCAGGCCGTCCGCTTCGCCGGCCTGGACATCACCGTCCACCAATCCGACGCCCGCCGCTACCTGGGCGACTGTCGCGCCAAGGACCATCCGCGCTGCGCTGGGCGCTGTTGAGGCCGCGCAATGCGCACGCCGGCCCTTCTCGCCCGACCACGACTACTTCCTCCAAGCAGCGCAGCGACTCGGCGGCAATCGCGCCTGCCTGGCCGTCGCCCGCAAGCTGCTCAAGCGCAGCTTTCACACGCTCAGAGACCTCGGCGAGGAGGCGATCGCGCCCGCCTGACAGCTCGGTCGGAGCGCGCAGCCCTCGATCACGCCGATGCACCGCGGCCCGTTCCCGAAATGCTCCTGCCGCCAGCACACGCTGGACGGCCTTCATAGATCGAGCGGCCGCACCGCGTCACGGAACACCCCATCAACCATCATGTCGCCGACCCGGAGCCACCCCGGATCGAGCACCAAGATAAGGCTGGGCGTCCGCGCGCACCCGACCCGCAACTCACTCCAACCCCGCGCCTCACCTTGACGGCCACGACTCAGCACAGATAAGGAGCAGCGATAGGAGAAGCGCGCGTCCCGCGCGTGAACGCGCTGACGAGGGTCGGGGCAGCACGCAGGCGGCCTAGTCGCGCATCGCGGGGAAGACTTCGCCGAGCGTTTCGTGGGCGAGCGCGATCGCCTCAGCGCCGGTGATCGGGTCTTCGGGCTTGAGGTCGGGGACGGGCTTTCCGAATCCTTCGGCCATGGCGAAGACGGCGAAGAGCAGCGACTTGCCGAGCATGCTGAGCGGAGCGTCGAGGGGCACAAGCGACTCGTGCAGCTCGGGAACCGGGCGGGCGATGATCTCTGGCCAGTCCTCTTGTGCGCGTGGCGTGCTCAGCGTGAAGATGTCGGTGAAGCTGCGTGCGCTGGCCTCTCGGGCGGTGATCGGGGCGCCGAGGTTGAAGCGCTCGCGCATCGTCGCCAGCAGTGACGTCGCGCGGTGCTCGTGGTTGATGACGGTGCGCTCGGGGATCCATGCGGAGATCGCCAGCGTCGGTACGCGGATGCCGGAGCGGTTGAACGTGAATCCCATCTGGCCCGGCTGGCCGTTGCCGTTGGGCGGGACCGCGGCCGGCGGCGGCACGTGGTCGTAGGTGCCGCCATGCTCGTCGAACGTCACCAGCAACGTGGTGTTGAGGTGGTTGGAGCCGGTTGGCGAGGAGGATCTGCGGATCGCGTCGTAGATGCGCGCGAGAAGGTCCTCGCCGGCGATCAGGGAGGAGGGCGGGTCGAAGGTCACGCCCGCGGCGTCGGGGGCGCCGACCTTCTCGGCGAGCAAGCCGAGCATGCCGGCAAATGGCGGGTGCATGTCGTTGTGGTTCCAGCCGATGATCTGCGGCTCGATGAACGAGTAGGTGGGCAGTTCGCCCTTTTCGGCGTCCTCGAAGAACTGGCGGGTGGAGAAGAAGTTGGTCGCGAATTTGCCGGCGAGGCGCGGGGCGTGGATCACACCGGTCAGTGAGTAGTGCGACGGTGGATCGCAGTAGACCTTCCACGTCAGTCCGGCCGCGTCGAGGCGATCGAAGAGCGTCTCGCCGTCGTTGGTCTTCGGGAAGCACCCGGGCGGCGACATGTTGACCACATAGCCGGTGGATTGCCCGGCGTGAAAGAACGACCGATTCGGGTACGTGCACGTCGGCACGTCGCAGAACCAGTGATCGAAGGTCGCAAAGCCGCGCGCGATCTCCGACAGCACCGGCATCTGCTCGCGCGTGTAGCCCGTCATGATCTGGGCGTACTCCTCGACCGTCGGCTGGCGCCCGAGCTCGACCGTCAACATGCTGATGTAGTCGGCGACGAAGCCGTCCATGCTCGGACCCTGGCCGTCACGCGGCTCGTTGAAGGAGCGCTCCGCGTCGACCTGTCCGCGGTTTTCCTCGTCGAGGATCCCGAACAGCTGCGTGTTGATGTGCGGGTACTCCTCGCCGGAATCGGGATTCGGCGTGTTCATGTTCGGCGCGACCCCGTAGCGAACGATCCCGTCATCGGGACGATGCTGCGCCCACTCGGGAACCGGATTGGAAAGGTCCTTACCCAAGACCCCCTCGAACGACGCTACCTCGCCGGGCTCGTACAGGCGCCCGAGGAGGTTGTCGAACGAACGGTTCTCGAACATCACGACGACAACGTGGTCCAGCGCGTTTTCTCGGCTCGGCGTACTCATCGCGACCTCCGCATCGACTCGGACCGCGACGCGGCCCGCAGGGGGCCACAGGATTCACCGACCCAAGACGAGCGTCATCATCCCAAACGGCCGATTGCGCACGCGCCAACCACAGCGTTCTCAACCACACGAGGCAGCGCGCCGAGGCGCCGGCCCGCCACTCGCGGCGCTGCCGCATCGAGGCCAGAAGCAGCAGCGACCGCGCTACCCGGATCTCTCTTCACGGCGACCTCGCCCTTAGGAACGCGCGCTCGCCCGCACCGTCCCGCCCAACGCCCCGCCCGGACGCAACCGACCGCCGACCTGGAGTTCCTCGCGTTCCTCGAGGACCCGTGATTATGCCGAGCGGCTGAACGCCGTCCACCTGCTCAGCAGCCAAGACGCGGCCCGCCGAGCGCCGACTCGGCATAACCCGTGGCTCGGCATAGGATGTATTATCCGGAGTTCGGGATAATTGATCGACGGCGCCAAGACCGCCGACGAGCTCTACGGCTGCGCGCTGATGGTGATCGCCGCCGAACAGCACGCCACCCGGCTCGCCGTCCCCTCAAGCCAGCGCACGCCTGCGATCAGGTGGAGCTCGCACAAGGACATCGCCGCCAAGGCGCTCAAGAAGCTCGCCGGCCCGCACGTCCCCGCCTCGCTGACCAAGCTCGAGCAGGCCGTCAAGCGCTCCCACGCCGCCTACGAGAAGGCCGAGGCCCAGGTCCGCGAGCAGCAGCGCGCCGAGCGCCAGGTCAGCGAGCCGGACACGGACGACGGCATCGGCGACGAGCTCGACGAGGACCTCGACGACGCCGCCTAGCCCGAGCGCCGCCCGCCGGCGGGCCGACTCGCCACCCGATGGTGGCACGCCCTGACGTTCGTGCGGGTGGCGGGGGATCGGCCCGCCAGCGGGGCGGGCCCCAGCCCCGAAGGGAGCGCCACGATGGCCCGTCGCTTCAACTGCAAGCCGCTCACCGATGGGGAGCGCGACGCGCGCCGCAAGGCCGCCCGCGACCGCATCGAGCAGGCCGCCCGCGCCCTGCTGACCACCGAGGGCTGGCAGCGCTGGATCAAGGTCCGCGCCAGCAACGGCCTCTCCAGGTACAGCCTCGGAAACCAGATGATCCTGGCGATCGAGGCGTATCGGCGCGGCATCACCCCGACCTACGTCGTCGGCTTTCGCGCCTGGCTGCAGCTCAACCGCGTGCCGCGCAAGGGCGAGGGTATCCGGATCCTCGCCCCCGTCACCGTCAAGGACCGCGACGAGCACGGTGAGGAGACCGGCGGCAAGCGCGTCTTCTTCAAGGCCGTGACCGTGTGGGACGTGAGTGGCACCGACCCGATGCCCGGCAGGGAGCCCGTCCCGCTGACCCCGCCCGCGGAGACGATCACCGGCGACAGCCACCACCACCTGATCGCGCCGCTCATCGCCCACGCCGCCGAGCTCGGCTACACCGTTGAGATCCGCGACCTCCCTGAACACGGAGCTGGCGGCTGGTGCGACGCCAAGCATCGCCAGATCGTCGTCGCCAGCGGACCCGCCAACCAGCAGGTCCGCACTCTCACCCACGAACTGGCCCACGCACACGGGGTCGGCCACGAGCAGTATTCGCGTGCTCAGGCCGAGGTTCTCGTCGACTGCGTCACCTACTGCGTGCTGGGCTCCGTCGGCCTCGACGTCGGCGGCGAGTCGATCCCGTACATCGCTGGCTGGGGCGAAGACGGCGCGCTCGAGGCGATCCGCGAGTATGCCCAGACGATCGACACGATCGCCCGGCGCATCGAGACGCGCGCTCGATCCGCATCCCGAGCCCGGCGCCGCGCAGTCGCGTCGGAAGTGCTCGCTGGCGTAGGTGCGCGGGTCGGTCGAGGGCTGCGGCGCCCCGATGATCGGGCCAGCCCGGCCGGCGGACGTTGGGTGCGAGGTTCGCCAACGGCGACTCCCGCCGGCCGGTCTCACCCGGAACGGGGCTCATGCAGCCCCCGACCGACACCCCACCTCCGAGGCCGCACCGAGACGATGACGCTCTGTACTGCGCTCATCACCGCGAGCTGCACCGCGCGGTGGCTCAGGTGGTCCGCGCCCCACGTGAGCTCATCGAAGACGCGTGCCAGACCGCGTGGGCGACACTCCTGCGAGCGTCAGCCGAACCAGGACTCGATCTTCGCCTGGCTGCGCGTGGTCGCGATCCACGAGGCGTACCGACTCTCGGCCATCGACCGACGAGACGCGCGGCTCGAGCGGCTATACCGAGAGGACGGCGACTGGCACGATGTAATCGCCGATCCGCGGTCGCTCGACGATGCGGTCGAGGCGCTCGAGGCACTCCGCGCCTTGGCGTCGCTGCCCGAGCGCCGACGCATCGACCTCGCGCTGAAGGTCGCGGGCTACAGCTACGAGGAGATCCGTGCGCGAACGCCCGGACGCACACGTACCAACGTAAACAAGTCGCTCGTGAAGGCCCCCGCGCACATCCGGCGACTCCGACCGCCCGCGAACCAGTGATCGCGAGTGGGCTCCCGGACAGAGCAAGGGGCCAAATCCGGCGCTCGTCCCTCTGTCAATCAGATGACCTCTCCGGCCGCGTGACGAAGAGCCCCGCATGACGTTCCTTGGGATCGACCTCGATCTCCTGGCGCCCGCCGAGCGCCGCGACCTCGCCAACGCGCTGCTGCGCGCGGCGTGGAGCGCGGCACTCGAGGACACGCGCATCCTGCTGCTCGACCTCCTGCTCGACGTGGACGAGGCCGCGGCCGGGGGCTGGTCGTGAGTTCTCACCCGCTACGCCAGCCACCGTCGGTTCCCGATCGACCCGCGATCGCGACGGTTGCCCTCGGCGCGCTGCCGGCGCTGCTGACGGTCGCCGAGACAGCCGAGGTCCTACGTGTGGGGCGCAGCTGGGTCTATGAGCACGCCAGCGAGCTCGGCGCGGTCAAGCTCGGAACCGCGGGCAGACCGCGCCACTGCGCATCCCGCGTGACGGCGTGCTGCGGATCGTCGACGTACATCCACCGCGGCGAGGGCCACGGCCGGCGCCCACCCGACGCGCGCGAGACGCCGAGAGCGCAGGAACAGTTGCGCGCCCGCCGTCGGCTGTAGCACTCTGCCACGTATGCCCCGCAAGCCGACCGGGCAGATCCTCGAGCACCGCGCGCGCAACGGCGTCGTGAGCTACAGCGTGCGGTTCCGCGGCCGCGGGCACCCCGCGGAGACCATCCGTCTCGGGCGGAGCGACGAGGGCATGAATCGGGCACGCGCCGAACACGAGGCACGGCTGATCGCTGCTCAGATCCTCGCCGGAACCTGGAGCCCTCCGCTGGAGGCCGACTACGTCGAACGCGAAGTCCCGACCATCACGCAACTCGCCGACGAGCACTACCAGCGCAAGGTCCGAAAGGGACTGCGCCCAAACAGCCTGGCCGACATGAAACGCAAATTCGAGATCCACCTGCTGCCGCACTTCGGCCACATCGTCGTGACCGAGCTGACGAGCCGCGACGTCGAGGCCTACCTCGACAGGAAGCTCGCCGAGAACCGCCGCATCGAGGCAGCCTCGCGATCGGCGAACCACTGATCGACAGCCGCGGGCGCTCGATGCAGCCCCTACGGCCGCAAACGATCAATTCGCACCTGCACCTGCTCACGGAGATCCTCGCCCGCGCCGTGCGCGAGGGACTGCTCCCCCGCAACCCGGCAGTAGGGGAAGACCTTCGCCTCGAGGCGCGCCGCGAGAAGAGTACGGCCTGGAGCTTGACGAAGCGATGTCCCTCGTAGACGCGGCGGGCAGCCTGGACCAGCGGCCCGGACCGAGCGACGAGCTGCGCCGCATGATCATGAAGATGCGCGGCAAGGGCAACGGTTGGAAGGCGATCGCCGCCGAGCTGGACATCGCAGAGTCGACGGCCATCTACCACGCCAAGCGGGCCGCCGACCGGCCCATGCCGCGCTACCGCCCGGTCGTCGCGACCCTCACGCTCGGCGGACTGCGCGTCAGCGAGCTGTGCGCGCTCAACTGCGAGCACGTCGATCTCGCCCGTCGCGAGCTGCGAGTGCTCGATGCGAAGACGCCGGCGGGCGTACGCCGCATCGATATCCACGACGACCTCCAAGACGAGCTCGCGGCGTACAAGGCAGCCCGCGGAGCGACGTGGGATCCTGGGCACCCGGCGTTTCTGAATGCGCGCGGCAAGCGCTGGACGCGCAACGCGATCGCCCAGCACGTGATCCCGCCGAGCCTCGAAGAGGCCAACCGTGTGCGGATCCAAGCCGGGCTCCCGACGATCCGCGAGGATGTCACGCCGCACACGCTGCGCTACACCTACATCGCGTCCCTGTTCGCTGCCGACGCCGACCAGGAGTACGTCGCCGCCCAAGTCGGACACGAGGACGTGTCGACGACCAACGGCATCTACCGCTACGTCCTACAGCGCCGCCGCCGCGGTGAGATCGGACGGCGGCGCCAACTCGCGATGCACGAGTCCACCGCGGCGATCGGGCGACCGAAGCGATCGCCGCGCTGAGCGCCGCAGCTCAGCAGGCAGCATCACGACTTGGGCCGACGCGAGCCCGGCACGTGCATCAGCGTCATAGCGGTGAGCTTTGGCGGCGCGTCGTTCGGGCACTCCTCTTCAAGAAGAGGTCCGCCGACAACGTCCGTCGCGGCGTCGCCGTAGCCGAGCGCAGAGCACCGGGCGCAATAGCAGACCAGCTCGTCGCCGTCGCGGACGCCGAAAGTCGGTTCGTGTCTCAGCTCGACGGCCAGCCGCGTAGTGCGCCTCAGCAGATCGCGGTAACGGTATCCCCGCCGGAGCGCGTCGGGAGGACGCAAGCGAACGTGCAACGCCCACACCGCACCGTCATCGATTCCGGTGCGAACCTTGAGCTTGTCCGCACGCGCCTGGCGCCGGATCTCCGCGCGCCACGCCTCGACGTCTTCGACATCCTCGAACCGCTGCATCACCTGGCCGCTCGCGAGCAACTGGCCATAGTCGTCGCGGCGGTCGACACGCGCGACGAGGCGGTCGATGCGTCGCCGGATGTCGACCGGATCATGCATGGCCCGCCCGAGATCGATGACGCTCAATCCGCGTCCCGGGATCTGGATCTGGCGTGCCAGAGGGCGCAGAAAAGGCAGGAAAAGGCAGACGCGCGCGTTTCGGCCGATGTGGCGTCTCGCGACGCTCCCTGCGAACACCGCAATTTTGCAGGCCTTTCATGGGTGGCGAGACCCGGACTCGAACCGGGGACACCACGATTTTCAGTCGTGTGCTCTACCAACTGAGCTATCTCGCCAGCGCGCTGGAAGGCTAGCGCGCGGTTGATCGCCGCTCGATCTCTGACTAAAGTCAGACAATGGCCGACGCGATGGTCGAGCAGGTCCGCCGCTTCAACCGCACGGTGACCCAGCGCGTCGGCGCGCTCGACGATCACTTCGCCGGCCGCGACCGCCCGCTCGGGGAGGCGCGGGTGCTGTGGGAGATCGGCGCGGACGGCTCGGAGGTGCGGGCGCTGCGGGCGCGGCTCGGGCTCGACTCGGGCCATCTCAGCCGGTTGCTGCGCTCGCTCGAGGCCGCCGGGCTGATCACGGTGACGCCCGGCGAGCACGACCAGCGCGTGCGCGTCGCGCGCGCCACGCGCACGGGCCTGGCGGAGCTGCAGGAGCTCGACCGCCGCAGCGACGCGCTCGCCGCCTCGCTGCTCGAGCCGCTCACGGCGTCCCAGCGCGAGCGGCTCACCGCCGCCATGCGCGACGTCGAGCGGCTGCTCACGGCCGCGATGGTCGAGATCGCCGACACCGACCCCGAGCACCCCGACGCGCGCTTCTGCATCCGCTCCTACTTCGCCGAGCTGGAGCGCCGCAGCGGCGCGCCGTTCGACCCGCTCGTCGGCAGCACCGCCGAGCCCGACGAGCTGCGGCCGCCCAGGGGCGAGCTGGTGGTCGCCTACCTGCGCGCCGAGCCGGTCGGCTGCGGCGCGCTCAAGCGCACCGGCCCCGGGACGATCGACATCAAGCGGATGTGGCTCGCCGAGTCGGCCCGCGGCCTCGGGCTCGGCCGCCGGCTCCTGCACGAGCTCGAGGAGCGCGCCGCTCGGGCCGGCGCGCGCACGGTGCGGCTCGAGACCAGCGACCTCCTGCACGAGGCGATCGCGCTCTACCGCAGCGCCGGCTACGAGGAGGTGCCCGCCTTCAACGACGAGCCGTTCGCCCACCGCTGGTTCGCGAAGGACCTTGGCGCAGTGCCGCGAGCCCGCGCGGCACATTGACGTTCTCGCGCCCGCTCAGGCCCAGGTCGCGCACCGCGGCCACGACGTCCGCCGGCACCTCGGACTCGACCGCGATCGTGCGCACGGAGCGGTCGCCGCTGCGCAGGTCGGTCAGCTCGACCATGCAGCCGCCGAGCGTGAAGTGCCGCCGCGTCTTCTGCACGGGTACGGCGACGACGGAAGGGCTCGCGGCGGCGATGCCGGCCAGGTCGTAGGGGCCCGCCCCGAGCGCGGGCACCGGCACGCCGAGCGCGGCGAGCACGATCGCCGCGTCGGCCGCCGACACCGGCAGCGGCGCCTTCATGACCGGCGCCCACAGCTCGAGCCCGTCGTCGTCCACCGCCTCGAGGTGCTTGACGTCCATCAGGTCAGCCCGCGCCTTCACCGCGTCGGGCGAGGCGGGCGCGAGCAGGTACGTCTCGTCGCTCTCCGTGACCTTCTCCGGCGGCATCGAGCCGAGACGCTCCTCGGCGCCGCCGAGATCCTCGCCGAACGTTCGCCACTCCCAGCGCAGGCCCATGCCGCCACACGATCAGATCCGCCGCCGCGCCGGATCACCCCGGCCGGGTGATGCGGCCCGCCGCGCGCCCGGCCGAGAATCGTCAACGTGGCCACGACCGCGCCCGAGCCGCAGGCTGCGAGCTGGTTCGCGCAGGACGAGTCTGCGGTCCTCTCCGCCTTCGGCAGCGACGCCGAGCACGGCCTGGCCCAGGCCGAGGCGACGTCGCGGCTGTCGCAGTACGGCCCGAACCAGATCAGCGGCGAGAAGCCGCCGTCCGTGTCGGCGATCGCGCTCGCCCAGCTGCGCGAGCCGATGAACCTGATGCTCGTCGCGGTCACTGCCGTGAGCTTCGTCATCGGCGAGGTGCCGACCGCGATCTTCGTCGCGCTGCTCGTGATCCTCAACCTCGTGCTCGGCTCGCGGCAGGAGCTGAAGGCGCGGGCGAGCGTCGACGCGCTGTCGAAGATGCAGGTGCCGCACAGCCGCGTGCGGCGCGACGGCGCGATCGCGGAGGTGCCGGCGGCAGACGTCGTCCCGGGTGACATCGTCGAGGTCGAGGCCGGCGACATCGTCCCCGCCGACGGCCGGCTGCTCCGCTCGGCGACGCTGGAGGCGCAGGAGGCGGCGCTGACCGGCGAGAGCGCACCGGTGTCCAAGGACCCGGCGGCGCTGGCCTCGCCCGACACCCCGCTCGGGGACCGCGCCGACATGCTGTTCCAGAACACCTCGGTCACGCGCGGCACCGGCGCGATGCTCGTCACCGCCACCGGCATGGAGACCGAGATGGGCCGGATCGCGACGATGCTCACCGCGGTGACGCGCGTCCGCTCGCCGCTCCAGCGCGAGCTCGACTCGCTGACCAAGGTGCTCGGCATCGTCGCCTGGACCGCGGTCGCGTTCATCGTGATCGTCGGCGTGATCCGCGGGCTCCCGTTCGACGACCTGATGCTGCTCGGCACCGCGATGGCGGTGTCGGCGATCCCGACCGGCATGCCCGCGTTCGTCTCCGGCCTGCTGTCGCTCGGCGCCAAGCAGCTCGCCGACGCGAAGGCCGTCGTGAAGAACCTCACCGACGTCGAGACGCTCGGCGCGACGAGCGGCATCAACACCGACAAGACCGGCACGCTGACGATGAACGAGATGATGGTGTCGACCCTCTACTCGGGCGGCAACTGGTTCAACGTCACCGGCCAGGGCTACGAGAAGACGGGCACGATCGAAGCGGTCGCGGGTGCTCCGGTCCCCGACTTCACCCGCCTCGCGCTCGGGCTCGTGCTCGACACCGACGCCACGGTCTCCGACGACGGCGCCGTGATCGGCGACCCGACCGAGGCGGCACTCGTCGTGCTGGCGGCCAAGCTCGGCGTCAACGCCGAGGAGACGCGGCGCGCGTACCCGCGGCTGGCCGAGGTGCCGTTCGACTCCGCCTACAAGTTCATGGCCACGTTCCACCGCGTCACCGTCGACGGGGTCGAATACGTGATCGAGCTGGTCAAGGGCGGCCCCGACGTGGTGTTCGACCGCTGCACCGAGTCCGGCGGCCCGCTCAGCGGCGCTCAGGTGCCGATCGCGGACGTGCGCGCGGAGCTCGACGCCGCCAACGCGCGCATGGGTGAGAAGGGGCTGCGCGTGCTCGCGTTCGCCGCCCGCGTCATCCCCGAGGACCAGGTCGACGCCATGAAGGCCGACCCGATGGCGATGACGCAAGGCCTCGCCTTCGTCGGCATGGCGGGCATGATCGACCCGCTGCGCGCCGAGGCGAAGGAGGCCGTCCGGGTCGCGCTCAAGGCCGGCATCGACGTGCGCATGATCACCGGCGACAACCCGATCACGGCGGGCGCGATCGGCGCCGAGCTCGGGCTCGGGCCGGGCGCCATCAACGGCACCGACTTCCAGGCGCTCTCCGACGAAGAGGTCGTCCGCCGCCTACCCGAGCTGCACGTGCTCGGCCGCGTGACGCCGGAGGACAAGCTCCGCCTCGCCCGCCTGATGCAAGCGGAGGGGCAGATCGTGGCGGCGACCGGCGATGCGGTCAACGACGCCGTCGCGCTCAAGCAGGCCGACATCGGCGTGGCGATGGGCAGCGGCAGCGAGGTCACCAAGCAGGCCGCGCGGATGATCCTCACCGACGACAACTTCGGCACGCTCGTGCACGCCGTCGAGCTCGGCCGGCGCGTCTACGACAAGGTCGTCGCGTACGTCCGCTTCCAGATGACCCAGCTGCTGTCGATGGTGCTGCTGTTCGTCGCGGCGACCGCGTTCAACATCAACGACGGCGTCGCGATGACGCCGCTGATGGTGCTCTACCTCCTGTTCTTCGTCACGGTCGCGGGCGTGATCGTGATCGCGGTCGACCCCGGCGATCCCGACGTCATGAGCCGGCCCCCGCGCGACCCCAAGCTGCCGATCGCCAACCGCGCCGCGATCACGTCGTGGGTGATCTACGCGGCCGTGCTGTTCGTCGCCGCGTTCCTGCCGCTCGTGATCGGGCCGGACGAGCCGAAGGTGAATGAGCCGAGCGTGTCGCTGACGATGACGTTCGCCGTGATGGGCTTCGGCACGATCTTCAACGCGCTCGCCAACCGCCGCGATCCGGGCAGCGGCCTCGGCCCGCCGATCCTCAAGGCGCTGCTGATCTCGGCCGTCGCGGCGTTCATGATCGCGATCGCCACAGAGCTCCCCGGGCTGCAGAAGGGGCTGCTGACGACCGAGCTCAGCGGCCGCCAGTGGTTCGCCTGCGTCGGCCTCGCGGCGCTGCTGCCGATCGTGATCGAAGGCCGCAAGTTCCTGCGCCGCCGCGCGACGCCGGACGAGGTGCTCGACGTGCGGCGCGCGATCCAGCCGAACTTCATGCTCTAGCGCGGCTCGGCCTCGAGCTCCTTGCGCGCCTGCAGGTTCGCGGCGTGATCCTCGGGCGAGACCTCGGGCCAGCGCAGGTCGAGACCCAGGAGCGTGTCCACCAGCACCTGCGCGACGACCGCCTGCGTGATCCACCAGTGGTCGGCCGGGACCACGTACCACGGCGCCCACGGGGTCGAGGTCGCCGTCAGCGCAGCCTCGAACGCGTCGCGGTACTCGTCGAAGCGGTGGCGCTCGGCGACATCGGCGGCGTTGAACTTCCACTCCTTGCCGGGCTGGTCCAGCCGCGCGAGGAAGCGCTCCTTCTGCGCCGCGCGGGAGACGTGGAGGAAGAACTTCACGACCTTCGTGCCGCTGCGGTCGAGGTGGCGCTCGAAGCCGTTGATGTCCTCGTAGCGGGTCTGCCAGAACGCCTCGTCGCGCGCGCCGGGCGGGAGCCGCTGCGGCTCGAGCCACTCGGGGTGCACCTTCAGCGCGACGACCTCCTCGTAGTGCGAGCGGTTGAAGATGCCGATGCGCCCGCGCTCGGGCAGCGCGCGCGAGATCCGCCACAGGAAGTCGTGGCCGAGCTCCTCCGAGGACGGCTTCTTGAACGAGACGACCTGCACGCCCTGCGGGTTGACGCCGTGCATGACGTGCTTGATCACGGAGTCCTTGCCGGCGGCGTCCATCGCCTGCAGGACGACGAGCAGCGCGTAGCGGTCGCTCGCCCACAGCAGCTCCTGCGCCTCGGACAGCTCGGCGCTCCCTTGCCGCCGCGCGTCGATGGCGCGCTGCTGGCGCTCGTCGTCGGCCAGGTCGGGGAACTCCGGGCCCCCCGTCCAGCCCGGGTCGCGCGCGGCGAGCCCCGCCGCCTCACCGGGCCGGACGATGAACTGCTGGAGAAGTCGCTCGCGCGTGTCCATCAGTGCTCCTTCCTCGTTTTCTCGTCTTCGGCGGCGTCATGCGTGCACCTCGACGGGGCGGTCGATGTGGCCCACGAACCCGTCCTCGCGCAGCACGGCGAGCACCTGCGGCTTGACCTGCGCGAGCCGCAGCGTCGCCCCGGCGCCCTCGACGAGCTCGTGGATGGCGGCCAGCTGCTCGGCGCCCTGCGAATCGATGAAGTTGACGCCTTCGAACGAGAGCACCACCACCTGCGGCGGCTCGTCCACGTCGGTCAGCGCCCGCACGCGGTCCTCGAGCGCCTGCGAGGTCGCGAAGAACAGGCCGCCGTCGAGCCGCACGGTGACGACGCCCGGCGGCGCCTCGGACACGGGCATCGGCGGGCTCGTGGAGACCTTGACGAGCCAGAGCAGCGAGAGGGCGACGCCGATCACGACGCCGGCGAGCACGCCGGAGGACAGCACGGCCACGATCGCCGCCACGGCGATCCAGAAGTCGAAGCGGGCGACGCGCCGCAGCCGGCGCAGCTCGGGCAGGTCGATCATCCCGAACACGACCGCGTCGATGATCACGGCGCCGAGGACGGCCTTCGGGAGGTCGGAGAAGAGCGGGGCGAGGAAGAGGAGCGTGAGCAGCACGAGCGCGCCGGTGATCAGCGACGCCATCGGCGTCCGCGCCCCGGCCGACTCGTTCAGCGAGCTCGCCGACAGGCTGGTGGAGACCGGCATCCCCTGAAACACGCCGGCGCCGACGTTCGCCATCCCCTGCGCGACCGACTCCTGGTCGACGTCGATCCGGTACTTGTGCCGCGCCGCGAACGCCCGCGCGTCGCCGGCGGTCTGCGAGAAGCCGATCAGCACGAGCGCGAACGCGGCGATCGCGATCGTGGCCGCGTGGTCGCCGATCAGCGAGAGGTCCGGGATCTCCGGCGCCGGCAGCCCGCTCGGCACGTCGCCCACCAGCGCGACGCCGTGCGCGTCGAGGTCGAACAGCCGCGCGCCGAGGATGCCCCCGGCCACGAGCACGAGCGCGCCCGGCACCGCGGGCGCGAGGAAGCGAAGGCCGAGGATGACCGCCAGCGACAGCACCCCGACGAGCACCGTCGTCCCGTGCACGTCGCCGAGCGAGCCGATCCACGACCCGAGCTCGCGCCACGAGTTCTTCCCCTCCGCGTCGGTCCCGGTCAGCTTCGGCAGCTCGCCGATCACGACGTCGACCGCCGCGCCGGCGAGGAAGCCCGTGACGACGGCCTTGGACAGGAAGTGCGAGATCCAGCCCAGGCGCAGGAGCGCCATGGCCAGGAAGAGCAGCCCGGTGGCGATCGCGATCGCAGCGACCAGCGCGGCCGCCTCACCGCCCGCGAGCCCTGCGACCACGACCGCGCCGCCCGCCACCGCCGCGAGCGAGGAGCTCGGCCCTGTCGAGATCTGGCGCGACGTGCAGAAGAGCGCGTAGATGATCGCGCCGGCCGCGGCCGAGTAGAGCCCGTTCTGCAGCGGCACGCCGGCGATCCCCGCGTAGCCGAGGTCCTTCGGCACGATCAGCGCGGTGACCGCGATCCCGGCCGCGACGTCGCCCCGCAGCCGGCGGCGGTCGTAGCGCGGCAGCCACTCCACGACAGGGAGGACCCCGGCGAGCTTCATGCCCCAGCCTGCGCGGAGGCCCGGCCGCGGTCATCACCCTGATGGGGTGATGTACCGCGAGCCGCCGGCGGATGACCATCCAGCATGGCGACCGTCGACGCTCGATCGCGACCGGGTCATTCGCACCCTGACGTTCTGGCTGCGGCCGCAGTTCGTGCTGCGCGTGGTCGGCCGCTTCCAGAAGATGGTGGGCTTCGACCGCTCGGTGGCGCTCGCGTCGAGCGCGCTGACCGCGATCATCCCGCTGGCGATCATCACGAGCTCGATCGCGTCGAGCCTCGGCGGGAAGAGCACCGCCGACCGCATCATCGACCGCTATGGGCTGAAGGGCGGCAGCGCGGAGGCGGTCAATGACATCTTCTCGCCATCCGGCGCGAGCACGAGCCTCGGCCTGCTCGGGGCCGTGTTCCTCCTGGTCGCGCTGCTCAGCTTCACGCGAGCCGTGCAGCGGCTGTTCGAGCAGACGTGGGAGCTGAAGCCGCTGAGCGTGCGCAACAGCCTCAACGGGCTGCTGTGGCTCGGCGGCCTGACGCTGTACATGGGCTTCGCCGGGCTGCTCCACGCGTGGCTGGGACGGAGCGAGCTCGACGTCGCCCCGACGCTGATCGTGGCCCCGCTGTCGTTCGTGTTCCTGATCTGGAGCGGCCGGATGCTGACCGCGAAGCGCCTCGAGCGCCGGCGGCTCGTGCCGTTCGGCGTCGTCGGCGCGGCGCTGCTCGCCGTCTACTCGGTGGGCGCCGCCGTCTACGTGCCGCACCTGTTCGACACCTACTCCACCCGCTACGGCGTCATCGGTGCGGTCTTCGCCATGATCTCCGCGCTCTTCTGCATGATGGTCGTGGTCGTCGGCTCGGCGTCGCTCGGGCGCGAGGTCGACGACGAACTCGAGCGCATCCGCCGCGGCGAGCGCCCGGCGGACGACGAGGTGCGGCGCCAGTGGGACGAGATCACCTCCCAAGCCCGCACGCGCTGGGAGGCCATGCGCACGCGCCGCGGCTAGGGCGATCCCCTAAGGGAGATGGTGGGGTTAGCCACACCTGCCGGTCCTGGCGGTTTGACACTCTCTGCCCATGGCTCCCCCCGTGGTGGCAGGACACGAACTGACCAAGCGCTACGGCGAAGGTGACGCCGCAGTCAACGCGCTCCGTGGCGTCTCGATCGAGATCCAGCCCGGCTCCTTCACCGCGATCATGGGCCCGTCGGGCTCCGGCAAGTCGACGCTCATGCACCTGCTCGCGGGGCTCGACCGCCCGACGAGCGGCACCGTCACGATCGCCGACACGGAGATCGGCAAGCTCGACGACTCCGACCTCACGCGCCTGCGCCGCGACAAGATCGGCTTCGTCTTCCAGGCCTTCAACCTCGTGCCGGTCCTGACGGCGGAGGAGAACGTCCGGCTGCCGCTGACGCTTGCCGGGCGCGGCGACGGCGACGGGCGCGTCGAGCGGCTGCTCGAGGCGGTCGCGCTCACCGACCGCCGCACCCACCGCCCGGCCGAGCTGTCCGGCGGCCAGCAGCAGCGCGTCGCGGTGGCGCGCGCGCTCGCCTCCGAGCCCGCCGTGATCTTCGCAGACGAGCCGACCGGCAACCTCGACTCGACGACCTCGCAGGAGATCCTCGGGCTGCTGCGGCGCGCGGTCGACGAGTTCGGCCAGGCGGTCGTGATGGTCACCCACGACGCGACCGCCGCGTCGATCTCCGATCGCGTGGTCTTCCTCGACGACGGCAACATCGTCGCCGACGAGCCGCACCTCGACGCCGAGCAGATCCTCGACCAGATGAAGGCGCTGGCGTGACCCGCCTGGCGCTCCGCGGGCTCGCGGCGCGCAAGCTCCGCACCTCGCTGACCGTCATCGCCGTCCTGCTCGGCGTGACGATGATCGCCGGCACGTTCGTGCTCACGGACACGATCCAGAAGGCGTTCGACGACATCTTCGCGAGTCAGACGAAGGGCGCCGACGTCGTCGTCACCGGCAAGACGGCGGTCAAGACCGACTTCGCGCAGCCGCGGCCGCTCGACCAGGCGCTGCTGCCGAAGATCAAGCAGATCCCGGAAGTGACGCAGGTCGCCGGGCAGATCAACGACACGGCCGCCGTGGTCGGCAAGGACGGCAAGATCGTCAAGACCGGCGGCGCGCCGACGATCGCCGCGACCTACATGCCGCCGCCGTTCAAGGCGGTCACGATCTCCAAGGGCCGCGCGCCCTCCGGGCCGGACGAGGTCGCGCTCGACGCCGGCACCGCCGACAAGGAG
Organism: uncultured Solirubrobacteraceae bacterium; assembly: GCA_963722815.1. GTDB lineage: Bacteria > Actinomycetota > Thermoleophilia > Solirubrobacterales > Solirubrobacteraceae > DASQFQ01. Next base: position 78,308 of record CAVROM010000016.1, on the reverse strand, counting down.
CACTTCAAGGTCGGCGACGAGATCACGGTCGCCACCGCGCAGCCGAAGCGCAAGTTCAAGCTCGTCGGCTTCGCCAGCCTCGGCAACGCGACCAGCTTCGGCGGGGCGACGGTCGTGATCTTCGACCTCAAGACCGCGCAGCAGCTCTTCCAGAAGCCGGGCCGCGTCGACTTCGCCTACGTCGCCGGCAAGTCCGGCGTCTCGCCCGACGCGCTCAAGCGCCAGATCGCCTCGATCCTGCCGCCGACCGCGCAGGTCCGCACCGCGTCGGAGGAGGCCGACAAGCTCGGCGAGGACATCCGTCAGGGCCTCACCTTCCTCACTACCGGCCTGCTCGCGTTCGCGTTCATCGCCGTGCTGGTGGGCGCCTTCCTGATCTTCAACACGTTCTCGATCACGGTCGCTCAGCGCGCGCGCGAGCTCGCGCTGCTGCGCACGCTCGGCGCCACCCGGCGCCAGGTGCTGACGTCGGTGATGCTCGAGGCGCTGACCATCGGCATCATCGGCTCGGTGGTCGGCATCCTCGCCGGCCTCGGCTTCGCGAAGGCGATCAACGCGCTCTTCAAGGCGCTCGGAATCGACCTGCCGACGACCGGCCTCGTGCTCGAGTCGCGGACGGTGATCGTGTGCTTGCTGGTCGGCACGCTCGTCACGCTGGCCGGCGCGCTCGCGCCCGCCGTGCGCGCCACGCGCGTGGCGCCGGTGGAGGCGCTGCGCGAGGCGAGCGCGCCCACCCGCGGCCGGCTCGCGCGGCTCACGCCGTGGCTCGCCGGGCTGCTTGTGCTGCTCGGCGCCGGGCTCGTCGTCGCGGGCCTGCTCGCCAAGGGCGGCGACACCTCGACCAAGCTGCTCGGGGCGGCCGGCGGCGCGGTGGTCCTGATCCTCGGCATCGCGATGATCTCGCCGCGCTTCGTCCGCCCCGCGGCGAAGCTCGTGGCGTGGCCGATCGAGCGCTCGACGAAGCTCGTCGGCCGGCTCGCGCGCGAGAACTCGACGCGCCACCCCGGCCGCACCGCGGTGACCTCGGCGGCGCTGATGATTGGGCTCGCGCTCGTGGTCTTCGTGACCGTGTTCGCCAACGGCCTGCGCGCCTCGATCTCCGATCTGATCGACCGCACGCTGGCCGGCGACATCGCGGTGCTGCACGACGACGGCTTCAGCCCGATCCCGGCCGCGGTCGGGCCGACGGTGGCGAAGGTGCCGGGCGTCGCCGACGTGTCGTCGCTGCGCGACACGCAGAGCAAGATCAAGGGCCTCGGCGGCACGCAGCTCACGCACGCGATCGAGCCGGACACGCTCGGCGGGGTCTACAACTTCGACTGGCAGAAGGGCAACGACGACACGCTGCGCAACCTCGGCGACGACGGCGTCCTCGTCGAGAAGGACACCGCGACGAAGGGCGACTTCAAGGTCGGCGACAAGCTCGCGATCACCGGGCCGAGCGGCAACACGACGCTGACCGTCCGCGGCATCTACAAGGACAACGCGCTGCTCGAGGGCATCACGATGACCGCCGCGCCGTTCGATCGCATCGTCGACCAGAAGCGCGTCTCGAGCGTGCTCGTCAAGGTCGACAAGGGCGACAGCGTGCCCGCGGTGCAGAAGCGCGTCAGCAAGGCGATCGCCGCGTTCCCCGAGGCGCGCGCCCGCTCGCAGAAGGAGCTCAAGAAGGAGAACGCCGACCAGGTCAACCAGCTGCTCGGGCTGTTCTACGCGCTGCTGGCGATGAGCGTGATCATCTCGGCCTTCGGGATCGTCAACACGCTCACGCTGGCGATCTTCGAGCGCACGCGGGAGCTCGGGCTGCTGCGCGCGGTCGGCATGACGCGGCGCGACGTGCGGCGGATGGTCCGCTACGAGAGCGTGATCACGGCGGTGTTCGGCGCGCTGCTCGGGCTCGTGCTCGGCCTGTTCTTCGCGTTCGTGGTGATCCAGGCGCTGGAGGGCGAGGGGATCGCGTTCTCGCTCCCGATCGGGCAGATCGTCACGCTGCTGATCTTCGCGATCGTGGTCGGCATCGTGGCGGCGATCTTCCCGGCGCGCCGCGCGTCCCGGCTCGACGTCCTGCGGGCGATCGCCTACGAGTAGCGCAGCGCCGGCCCGCGGCCGTAGCTGAGGACGAGCTCGGAGGCCGGCAGCGGCCGCGAGAACAGGTAGCCCTGCCCGCGGTCGCAGCCGAGGCGGACGAGCTCGCGGCGCTGATCCTCGTCCTCGATGCCCTCGGCGACGACGCGCAGGTCGAATGTCAGGCCGAGCGAGATGATCGCCCGCACGAGGGCGTGGTCGTCGGAGTCCGGGTCGCCGACGCCGTCGATGAACGAACGGTCGACCTTGAGCGCGTCGACCGGGAAGTTGCGCAGGTAGGCGAGCGACGAGAAGCCGGTGCCGAAGTCGTCGAGCGCGAGGTGCACGCCGAGGTCCTTCAGCTCGTGCAGGCGCGCGACGGCCGCGTCGAGGTCCTCCATCAGCTGCGTCTCGGTGATCTCGAGGATCAGGCTGCCGGGCGTGATGCCGGCGGCCTGCGTGCACTCCAGGACGTGCTCGGGCAGCCCGGGCGCGAACAGCTCGGCGCCCGCGAGGTTGACGCTGACGATCATGTCCGGCGCGTCCAGCCCTGCGCGCAGGCCCGGTAGGTCGGCGCACGCGCGCGCCAGTAGCTTGCGGCCGAGCGGCACGATCATGCCGCTCTGCTCGGCGAGCGGGATGAAGACGTCGGGCCGGACGACGCCCCGGTCGCGGTGCGTCCAGCGCGCCAGCGCCTCGACGCCGCGCAGCCGGCCGTTGCTCATGTCCACGACCGGCTGGTAGTGGAGCTCGATCTCGTTGCGGTCGATCGCGCGCCGGAGGTCGGCGGCGAGCGCGAGGCGCTCGACGGTGCCGGCCAGCATCGACGGCTCGAACGTGCGGTAACAGGCCTTGCCGCCTCCCTTCGCCGCATACATGGCGAGGTCGGCCGCGCGCACGAGCTCGTCGGCGTCGGAGAGGCCGCCGCCCGAGACGGCGACGCCGACGCTGGCGCTCAGCTCGAGCCGGCGCCCGCGGAGGTCGACCGGGCGCGACAGCGCGAGCAGGATCCGCTCCGCGACGCTCGTCGCGCCGTGCGGCTCGGCGAGGTCCTCGACCAGCACGGCGAACTCGTCGCCGCCGAGCCGCGCGACGGTGTCGGAGGGGCGCAGCACGCTCCGCAGGCGCCGGCTCACCTCGAGCAGCACCTCGTCGCCGCGGCTGTGGCCGAGGGTGTCGTTGAACGCCTTGAAGTCGTCGAGGTCGATGAACAGGACGGCGATCGGCGCGTGGTCGCGGCGCTCGAGCGCGTGCCCGATGCGGTCGAACAGCAACGCGCGGTTGGCCATCCCGGTGAGCGGGTCGTGGAGCACGCGGTGGCTGAGCTCGTCGTCGCTGGTGCGCAGCGCGTCGGCCATCTGGTCCAGCGCGTCCTGGGGCTTGCACAGCGCGGGCGCGAGCAGCGAGGTGGCAAGCAGCACGGCGAGGATCGCCCGCTCCCCGTTGGCGATCGCGATCGCCGCGCCGGCCAGCTGGAGCGCGAGCATGAGCAGCAGCCACGGGGAGAGGCGGCGGAGGCGCACGTTCATCTCTCGACACAACGTCAAGAGACCTTGAACGGTTGAAGGAATTGGGGGGCTAGCTCTACCCCGCCGCGGCCCATGCCTGCAGATCCGGCATCGGATCCACGGGCAGCGAGTCGTCGGACGAGTACCAGCCGCTCGGCCAGATCTCGAAGTGCAGGTGCGGCGCGGTGGCGTCGCCGGTCTGCCCGACCTGGCCGATCACCTGGCCGGCCCTGACGGTCGCTTCTTTGTCGACGGTGACCGAGCCGTCGAGCAGGTGCATGAAAACGAAGTCGCGGTCGTCGTCGGCGTCGATCACGACGTAGTTGCCGGCGCCCTGCGCCTGGTACGCGCGCCACGACACGACGCCGGCGCGGGGGGTGACGACCGGCGTGCCCGAGGCGGCGAGGATGTCCTGCCCGCGGTGTGTCGCCGTGCCGCGCTTGACGCCGAACCGGTCGCCATAGGTGTACTTGCCCTGGACCGGGAAGCGCCCGCTGCCGACGACGGGCGCCAGCGGAGCGGGGACCGGCGCCGGCTGGGTCACGGTCAGCGCCGAGCGCCCGGACGCGTGGGCGGTGCGGCGCAGCGTGCGGCCGCGGCGGTCGACGGCGTGCAGGCGCGCGACGTAGTCACCGGGCGGGAGCGTGCCGGCCGGCGGCGTCCACTTGCGCGTCTGCGTGCGGCCGGGGCGCTTCCAGCCCAGGCCGATGCGGGCGGCGGGCAGCTTGGAGCCGACGGGGAGGACGTCGACGCGCACGTGCACCGTCCGGCGCGTGCCGTCGATGCGATACCGGATGCCGAGCGCGGCGCCTGGCTTCAGCGTGCGGGGGGTCAGCGTGAAGCGGCTCGCGACGAGGCGCGGCGGGGTCGCGCCGTAGCTCGCGCCCCCGGTCGGCGCGCCACCGGTCTTGGCCTGCCCGGTCGCCGGCAAGGCCAGCAGCGCGAGCACGGCTCCCAAGAGGAGACGGTGTCGCATGGGGATACGTTCGGGGTCGCGCGCCCTGCGCTCAACCGCTGCAAGCAAGCGCCCGTTCAGAGGAAGCTGCGAATGCGCTCGGCGACGACGTTCGCGTGCGTGTCGCACACGAAGTGCCCGGCGCCGGGGATGACCTCGAAGTTCGGCATCCCGTGGCCGAGCCTCGGTGTCACCGCGTGGTCGCGCTCGCCGATGCAGAGGAGCACGTCGGCCTGCGGGCGCGGCTCTTCCGGCCGACCGCCTGTCGCGGTGTCGCGCAGCGTCCGCAGGTAGGCGCGGTACAGGCGGGTGGTGGCCTGCGCCCGGGCCGGCTCGCGCAGCCGGTCCGTGTACACCTCGGGCGCTGCGACGCCCTCGCGTCGGATGAACCACTCGGCCAGCTTCGGCGTGCGCTCGGCAAGGCCGGCGGCGAAGAGGACCGCGTACCACGCTCGCCATGTCTCGAGCGCAAGCCGCGGCGTGACCTTGACCCACGGGTGCGGGGTCGAGAAGGCGACGACCTTGCGGAAGCGCTCGGGGTGGCGGGCCGCGAGCAGCAGGCTGGTGAAGCCGCCCCAGTCGTGGCCGGCGAGGTCGGTCCGCTCTATCCCCAGTGCATCGAGCAGCGCGATCAGGTCGTCGGCGAAGACGTCGGGGTCGATCGGTCCGGGCGGCGCGTCGCTCCAGCCAAAGCCGCGCAGGTCGGGCACGATCAGGCGGCGGACATCGCCCAGGCGCTGCAGCACGCCGTGCCACTCGTACCAGTGCTGCGGCCAGCCGTGGACGAGCAGCAGCGGCTCGCCGGCGCCGGCCTCGGCGACGTGCATGCGAAAGCCGCGCACCTCGACGAACCGGTGCTCGACCCCTGCGACCTGCGGGTAGTCGTCGCTCACGCGGCGGCGAGCATACGGCCCATGACCTCGGCCGCGCCGTGCTTGGAGAGCGGCTCGTTGAGGTTGCCGCACTTGGGCGACTGCACGCACGACGGGCAGCCGCTCTCGCACGGGCACTCGGTGATCAGGCGGTGGGCGTCGTCGACGAGCGCGTCGAAGGCGAGGTAGCCGCGGCGGGTGATGCCGATCCCGCCCGGGTGGCCGTCGTAGATGAAGATCGTCGGGCCGCCGGTCTGCGGGTGCAGGTTGGTGGAGAGGCCGCCGATGTCCCAGCGGTCGCACATCGCCAGCAGCGGGAGCACCGCGATCTGCGAGTGCTCGGCGGCGTGCAGCGCGCCGAGCAGCGCGTGGAGCGGGAAGTCGTCGCGCAGCAGCTCCGGTGGCAGCTCGTACCACAGCGCCTGGGTCGTGAACGAGGTCTGCGGGAGGTCGAGGCCGATCAGGTCGATCGCCTCGTGGTCGGACATGCGCTTGCGCTGGTAGGCGAGCACCTGCTCGGTCACGGTCACGTTGCCGAAGCTCAGCGTCACGCCCATGTACTCGCGGCGGTCGAGCAGCGCCTCGATGTAGGTGTCCGTCTCCTTCTTGGGCTGCGTGTACCAGTTGCCCTGGAACGGCTGGACGAGCACGCGCCGCGCGTCGAGGTCGAGCTCGGCGACCTCGAACTGGCGGCCGCCGTGGAGGTACACCGCGCCCTCGTGGGTGGTGTGCATGGCGCGCGCGAAGTCGACGGTGCCGATCAGCTCGCCGGAGCCGGTGTCGACGATCGCGAAGCCGTCGCGGCTCGCCGAGCGCAAGCTGACCTGCGCGGCGGGGAACTCCTCGGGGCGGCGCGGGACGTAGGTGCCGCCGGGCCGCTCACGCAGCGCGCCGTTGGCGACGAGCCGCTCGGCGGTGGTCTTCCAGGTCAGGCCGAGGTACTCGGCGTCGGCGGGCTCGAGCGGGCCCTCGTGCGCCGCGCACAGCAGGTGCTGGGCGTGGATCTGCTCGTTCTCGTGGTCGAGGATCGCGTTCTCCACCGGGCGGTCGAGGAACTCGTCGGGGTGCCGGCAGAAGAACTGGTCGAGCGCGTCCTCGCCCGCGACGTAGACGGCGAGCCCGCGGCCGCGGCGCCCGGCGCGGCCCCACTGCTGTCGCAGCGATGCCACCGTCCCCGGGAACGTCACGCAGATGGCGGCGTCGAGCGAGCCGATGTCGATGCCGAGCTCGAGCGCGTCGGTGGACACGACGCCGAGCAGCTCGCCCGCGACCAGCTTGTGCTCGAGCTCGCGCCGCTGCTGCGGGGTGTAGCCGGCGCGGTAAGGCGCGATCCGCTTGGCGAGCTCGGGGTGGCCGAGGTCCTCGAGCGCGTTCTGCGTGAACTTGGCCATCAGCTCGACTGCCTTACGGGACTTCATGAACACGATCGTGCGCGCGTCCTGCGTGACGAGCTCGGCCAGCAGGTCGGCGGCCTCCGCGAGCACGGAGCGGCGCGTGCCGAGCTTCTCGTCGGTGACGGGCGGGTTCCACATCGCGATCGTGCGCTTGGTGACCGGCGAGCCGTCGTCGTCGATGACCGTGAAGTCGTCGAGGCCGGAGAGGCGCTCGGCGAGCTCGCCCGGGTTGCCGATCGTGGCGCTCGCCATCAGGAAGCGCGGCTCGGTGCCGTAGGCGCCGGCGATCCTTCTCAGGCGTCGCAGGACGTTCCCGACGTGCGAGCCGAACACGCCGCGGTAGACGTGCGCTTCGTCAACGACCACGATCGCGAGGTTGGAGAAGAAGTTCCCCCACGCGGGGTGGTTGGGGAGGATCCCGAGGTGCAGCATGTCGGGGTTGGTGAGGACGACGTTGCTGTTGCGGCGGATCGCGGAGCGCTGCTCTCTGGGTGTGTCGCCGTCGTAGATCGCGAGCCGGGCGTTCTTGACGTTGAACGCGTTGAGCGCGCGCGCCTGGTCCTGCGCGAGCGCTTTGGTCGGGTAGAGGTAGAGCGCGCGGGCGCGACTGTCGCGGCACAGCACGTCGAGGGTGGGGAGCTGGAAGCACAGCGACTTGCCCGAGGCGGTGCCGGTGGTGACGATCGTCGGGCCGGCCCAGCCGGCGTGGATCGCCTCGGCCTGGTGCGACCACAGGGTCTCGATGCCTTTGCCCTGGAGCGCCTCCGCGACCTTCGGGTGCAGCTCCTCGGGGATCGCGGCCTGCTTGCCGGGGCGCGGGTGGACGCTGCTCTGCGTGACCAGGCGCTCGTCGTCGCGGCCGGCCTGCAGCAGTTCGTCCCACGGCTCGATGTCCCTCGTGACCACCATTCGCCTGTCAGCCTAGTCGGGTGCTCCGCGCCGCTTATGTCGACATGGACGGGACCCTGCTGGGCCGCCGCGCGTCGCTGTTCCACGACGGCGACGGAGCGTTCACGATGCTCGGGGCGCGGGCGCTCGAGGCGTGTTGGCGGGCCGACGTCGAGGTCGTCCCGTACTCGGGGCGGCGGCAGTCGACGCTGCTCCACAACGGGGTGATGCTGGGCGTGCGCTCGTGGATCTTCGAGGCAGGCTGCGGGATGGTGATCGACGGCGAACTGCAACTGCTCACTGAGCAGATCGACGACGCCGCGGCGAACGCGCTGCTGCTCGAGCGGTTTCCGCTCGAGATGTACGACCCGTGGAACCGGGGGCGCGAGTCGTCGCGTCTCTACCTGGGGTTCGGCGTCGACGTGGCAGAGGCCGACGAACTGCTCATCGAGGAAGGGTTCGGGGCGTTCCGGCTGGTCGACAACGGGGTGATGCACGGGGCCGCGGCCGGCGGGCGCGCCTACCACCTGGTCCCGCGCTCGGCCTCCAAGGCGGCTGCGGTCGCGCGGCACATGCAGGCGCGCGGGTTCGCCCCGGAGGACGTCATCGCAGTGGGCGACTCGATGGAAGACCTCGGGTCAGCCTCGGCGGTCGGCACCTTCTGGCTCGTCGCGAACGCCGAGCCGGAGGTGCACGACGCGGCGCGCGGGATGGAGAACGTGCGGGTGGCCGAGGGCTCCAACGGCGCGGGCGTCTACGAGGCGATCATCACGGAACTCGCTGAGAGGCGCACGGGTTCGTGACGACGCTGTTGTGAGTTTGCGGAGGGAGCCGGCGAACGGCGGCTGGTGAGGGAAGGTGTCCGGATGGAGGCGGCGCTTCGTTCCATTCGGTGCTCGATCTGGGCGACGGGGAACGTTGCGCCGGTCCTGGCGGCGGTTCGTTCCCGAAGCCTCCGCCGGGTCCGCCGAGAGGAACGAAGTGCCGGTTGACGGCGCGGTTCGCGCCGTCGTGGAGGTGGCAAGCCGACAGCACGCGGTAATCAGCCTCGCCCAGCTCGAGCAGGCCGGGTTGGGACGCCATGCGGTCGCACGTCGCGTCAAGGCGGGCTCGCTGCGGCCGCTGCACCGTGGTGTCTACCTAATCGGCCCAAACCGAGCGCTCGCGTGCGATGGCCGCGGCCCTCGCCGCCGCCCCGGGCGCGCTCATCTCCCACTACCCAGCCGCCGTTCTCTGGGATGTTCGCCCACCGCGAGAGGGTCCGATCGACGTGATCGTCCCGCGCAAGCTCCGGAGCCGCCCGGGCGTCCGGATCCACCAAGCCGTCCTGCATCCCCAAGACATCTCTCGCCGCCATGGCATCCCGACCACCTCCGCCGCCCGAACGATCCTCGACCTCGCTGCCGCTGAACCCACCACCGAGCTCGAGCGTGCGCTCAACGAGGCGGGCCTCCAGCGGCGCGTCAGCCCTCAGTCCCTCACTGAGCAGTTCAGCCGTTACCCGCACCATCGAGGAACGGCAGCATTGAGGAAGGCAATCGAAACCGAGCCCCGTCTCACCCGCTCCGACCTCGAGCGCATCGCCCTCGGCCTGATCCGCAGAGCCCGCCTGCCCGAGCCCGAGACCAACGTCCGCGTCGAGGGCTACGAAGTCGACCTCCTGTGGCGAGACCGCGGCCTCATCGTCGAGATCGACAGCTGGGCCTTCCACTCAATGCGCAGTTCGTTCGAGCAAGACCGCCGCCGGGACCAACGACTCACAACCGCCGGTTACCGAGTGATCCGCATCATCGACCGTCAGCTGACCAACGAGCCGGAGCTCGTCGTCGCCACCCTTACCCGCGCGCTCGCGCTACCGCGCTGAGGATCGCGTCGGCGCTCATGATCGATGTCGGCCTCGGTCGTCGACCAGTTCGAGACGGAGAAGCGGAGCGCCGGCCGGCCGTGCCAGACGGTGCCGCCGGCCCAGAACGTGCCCTCCTGCTGGAGATCGCGGATCACGTCCTCCCCGACGCGCGAGCAGGACCTGGTTGAGCACCACCTCGTTGAGCACCTCGACCTCACCCTCGACGCGCGAGGCCAGCCGCCGCGCGAGCGCGCAGTTGCGCTCCACCAACGAGGCCACGCCGTCGCGCCCCAGCGACCGCAGCGCCGCGTAGACCGCGAACCCGCGCCCGCGGCGCGAGGCCTCGGGAGCCCAGTCGGAGTTCGAGCGCGAGGAGGCGTCGCGGACGAGGTAGGCGGCGCTCATGCCCATCGCCGCGGCGTGGGCGGAGGCGTCGCGGATCGCCACGACGCCGCAGTCGTAGGGGACGTTCAGCCACTTGTGGCCGTCCGTCGCCCACGAGTCGCAATCCGCGTGGCCCTCGATCAGCCCCGCGAGCGCCGGGCTGGCGGCGGCCCAGAGGCCGAAGGCTCCGTCGACGTGCACCCACGCGCCGTGCTCGCGCGCGGCGGCGGCGATCTCGGCGAGCGAGTCGATCGCGCCGCTGTTGACGTTGCCCGCCTGCGCGCACACGATCGCCGGGCCGTCGAGGTGCAGCGCGGCGGCGCGCATCGCGCCCTGGTCGTCGGCCGGCACGACCTCGACCTGGGCGCGCCCGATCCCGAGCAGCCGCAGCGCCCGCCACAGCGTCACGTGCGCCTCGCCGCCGGCGAACACCTTCAGCGGCGGCGCGCCCTGCAGACCTTGCTCCTCCACGTCCCAGCCCGCGCGGGCCAGCAATGCGTGGCGCGCGGCGGCGAGCCCGGTCACGTTGGCCATCTGCGCGCCGGTGGTCAGGCCGACGCTGCACTCGGCCGGGAGGCGGAGCACGTCGAGCAGCCACCCGCACGCGACCTCCTCGACCACCGAGGCGGCGGGCGAGGACACTGCGCTGAACGAGTTCTGATCCCACGCCGAGGTGAGCCAGTCCGCGGCGAGCGCCGCGGGCAGCGCGCCGCCGGTGACGAAGCCGAAGTAGCGCGGACCGGGCGAGGCGACGAGCCCGGGCGACGCGCCGCGCGCCAGCTCCTCCACCACCTGCTCCGGCGGCACGCCCGTCTCGGGCAACGGGCCGCCGAGCGAGGCGCGCAGCTCGTCGAATCCGGCGGTCGGCCCCGCGTGGCGGTCGTCCAGCGACTCAAGGTGGCCGGCCGCCAACTCGGCGGTCCGAGCGAGGAGGTCTCTCATGTGGCGCTCACGAGCGGAGCGTATTCCTCCCGGCATGCTCGCCACCACCGCCATAGCGCTCGCACTCGTCGGCGCCGGTCCCAACGTCGACAACCCCTGGTTCCCGCTCCCGGTCGGGCGCCACTGGACCTACCGCGAGGGCAACGTCCGCGACGGTCGTCACCGTCACGCGGCAGACCCAACTCATGGCCGACGGCGTCGTCGCCCGCGTCGTCCACGACGAGTCGCGCCAGCGCGGCGTTCCGGTCGAGATCACCGACGACTACTACGCCCAGGACGCCAAGGGCACCGTCTGGTACATGGGCGAGGCGACCACCGCCTACGAGAAGGGCAAGCCGGCGTCAACGGAGGGCTCGTGGGAGGCGGGAGTCGACGGCGCGCGGCCCGGCGTGATCATGCCCGCGCACCCCAGGGTCGGCATGGCCTACCGGCAGGAGTTCCTCAAGGGCCACGCCGAGGACCGCGCGAAGATCGTCTCGCTCAACGAGCGCGTGAAGGTGCCGCTGCGGCGCTTCCGCCACACGCTGATGACGCTCGAGACGACGCCGCTCGAGCCCGACGTGCTGGAGGCGAAGTTCTACGCGCGCGGCGTGGGAGTGGTGCTCGCCGTGGGGCTGTCGGGCGAGGCCGACCGCGAGGTGCTGACCGCTATGGCAGGCGGCCGAACCACGCGAGGCTGAGGCCGCCGCCCAGCAGCAGCAGCACCAGCCCGCCGCCGGCGAACGCGACCGTCACCTCGCGCTTCTCCTGCTTCGAGGAGAGGCGCGTGCCGAGGTTCGCGTAGATCGACTTCAGGTCGGCGGCCTTGGCGGTCTCGAAGAAGCGCCCGCCGGTGATCGTCGCGATCTGCTTCAGCGTCTCCGGATCGGGCGGCACCGCGATCGTCTGCGTGGTGCCGGAGAACGGGTCGGTCAGCTCGATGCGGCCGCTCGGCGTGCCGAGCGCGATCGCGTAGATCGGGATGTGGAGCGCCTTGGCCTGGCGCGCGACGTCGAGCGGGCGCGTGTTACCCGACGTGTTCTTGCCGTCGGAGAGCAGCACGATCACGCCCGGCAGCCGGCGCGTGCCGCTGCCGTCGCGGTTGGCGACCGGCGTCCGCACCGCCTCGATGCCGCGCCGCAGCGCGTCGCCCATCGCGGTGCCGCCGTCGGCGACGAGCCGGTCGAGCGCGTCGTTGACGGGCCCGCGCTCGGTGGTCGGCGGGACGGTCTGCTCGGCGTAGTCGGAGAACGACACGAGCCCGAGCCGCAGCTCGTCCGGCAGCTTGTCGGCGAGCGTGTGGCCCGCCTCGACGGCGGCCGACAGACGGTCCGGCTCGACGTCGTTGGCCCGCATCGAGCCCGACACGTCGGTGACCATCATCACCGTCGCCTGTCGCTGCGGCGCGGCGACAGTCCGCTGCGGCCGCGCGAGCGCGACCACCAGCGCGCCGAGCGCGACGAGCAGGAGCAGCGGCGGCAGGTGCCGGCGCCAGCCCGGCCGCGCGGTGGCGAGCCCGGGCAGCAGCGCCGGGTTGCCGAACCGCGTCGCATCGGCGCGCTTGCGCCGTTGCATGACCGCGTACGCCATCGCCGCCAGCGGCAGCAGCAGGAGACCGACCAAGACCGAGGGCTCACGGAAGCTCATGCCGTCCGCCTCAAGCGCAGCTCGCTCCTCCGCAGGTGCCCGGCCAGGGTCCGCAGCCAGTCGCCTTCCGTCGACAGCACGAGGTGGTCGACGCCGATCCGCCGCAGCGTCGCGGCGACCTGCTCGCGCTCCTCCGCGGCCGCCTTCGCGAACCGTTTGCGGACGCGGCGGCGGTTCGTGTTCACGTGCAGCTGCTGCCCGGTCTCCGGATCGGTGAGCCACAGGTCGCCGACCGGTGGGAGCTCCATCTCGCGCGGGTCGCGGACCTCGACCGCGAGCACGCCGTGGCGGGCGCGCAGGGTGCGCAGCGGGCGCTCCCAGTCCTGCTCGCCGCGGAAGTCGGAGACCACGACGATGAGGCCGCGGTTGCGCGCCAGCGCCGCGGTGCGCTGCGCGGCCGTCCCCAAGGACGTCGCGCCCACCAAGTCGGCTTCCGGCTCTGCGCGCAGCTCGGCCAGCAGCCCCAGCAGACCGAGGCGGCCCTGGCGCGGGCGCAGCACACGCGGCTCGCCGCCGCCCAGCGCGACGACGCCCAAGCGATTGCCGCGCCGCGTCGCCACGTGGCCGATCGCCAGCGCCACGCCCTCGGCGACGTCCGCCTTGCGCCGGTCGGCGGTGCCGAACGTCATCGAGGCCGACACGTCGAGCAGCAGCCACGCGGTCATCGCGCGCTCGCCGACGTGCACGCGCACGTGCGGCTCGCTCATCCGCGCGGTCACGTTCCAGTCGATGTAGCGGACGTCGTCGCCGGGCCGGTAGGGCCGGATCAGCGCGAGCTCGGTGCCGCCGCCGACCTGCGGCGTGAGGTGCTCGCCCGGGACGAGGCTCTCGACCCGCCGCAGCACCGCGAGGTCCAGGTTGCGCAGGACCGTCGGCGGGATCGGGCCGGGCCCGGGCCGCTCGGGGGTGCGCTCCGGCGCGGCCAAGCGAGTGGGCCGGCGGTGCGTCGCGCGCCGGCGGCTCACGGCAGCCTCCCCATCCGCAGCAGCGCCAGCACGGCGGCGGCGAGCAGCAGCGCGAGCGCGGCGCCCGCGAACGACGACGTGACCTCCTGCTTGACCCTCTTGGTCGAGAACTTCGTCCCGAGGTTCGCGTAGATGTCCTCCAGCCGCGCGGCGCTCGGCGCGGCGTAGAAGCGCCCGCCGGTCGTGTCGGCGATGTCGCGCAGCGTTACGTTGTCGGGCGGCACCGGCACCGACTTGCCGTTGGGCCGGTGCAGCACGCCGGTCTGCGTCCCGAGCGCGATCGTGTAGATCGGGACCTTCAGCTTCTTGGCCTGGTCGGCGATGTCGACCGGCTCAGAGCCGCGCTCGCTCTTGCCGTCGGACAGCAGCACCAGCACCGACGGCACCCGGTGCGTCTGCCCGTCGGTGTCCTTCACCTTGGTGCGCGCGCTCTGCAGCCCGAGCTTCAGCCCGTCGCCCATCGCGGTCGAGCCCTGCACCTTGAGCGCCGAGATCGCGGCGTAGATCTGGTCGCGGTCGGTCGTCGGCGCCACGATCGACTGGGCCGAGCTGTTGAACGTGACCAGCCCGAGGTTGAACTGCTCGGGCAGCTTCTTGGTCAGCGCCCGCGCCGCGGTCTGCGCCGCCGCGAGGCGGGTCGGCGCGACGTCGGTGGCCTCCATCGAACCTGACGTGTCGGTGACCATCACCACCGAGCCCTGGCGCTGCGGCGCGGCGACCGTCCGCTCGGGCCGGCTGAGGGCGAACAGCAGCACGCCCAGCGCCAGCAAGGCGAAGGCAGCAGGCACGTGGCGCCCCCACGAGCGTCCCGCCACCGTGGCGAGCACGGGGATGTTCGTGTAGCGCAGCGCGAACTTCTTGCGCCGCCGCTGGGCGAGGACGTAGGCCGCGATGGCCAGAGGGAGGAAGACCAGCGCGAGCAGGAGCAGAGGCTCGCGAAAGCTCACTTCAGCGACGTTCCCTCTCCCGGCGCTCCTCGCGCCGCTCGTGGTCGGAGAGCTCGATGTGCGGCATGCGCACCTCTTCGAGCACGTCGTCGAGCACGCGGTCGGCGTCGACGCCGGCGGCCAGCGCCTCGTACGTCAGCACGAGCCGGTGGCGCAGCACGTCGCGCGCGACGTCGCGGATGTCGGAGGGCAGGACGTAGTCGCGCCCGCGCAGCAGCGCCAGCGCGCGCCCCGCGTGCACGAGGTTGATCGAGCCGCGCGGGCTGGCCCCGAACTCGACCCAGTTCTCCTCGCCCGGATCGCGCGTGGCGGCGGTGAGCTCGACCGCGTACTCCATGACGCGCCGGTCGACGAACACCGCGTGCGCGGCGCGCTGGTGGCGCGCGAGCGCCTGCGGGGAGAGCACCTCGCGGACCTCGGCGGCGGACACGAGCGAGCGCTCGACGACCGCGACCTCGTCACGGTTGTCCGGGTAGCCGACCACGAGCTTGAACATGAAGCGGTCGACCTGCGCCTCGGGCAGCGGGTAGGTGCCCTCGGACTCGATCGGGTTCTGCGTCGCAAGCACGAGGAACGGCAGCGGCACGTGGTGCGTGTTGTGGCCGATCGTGACCTGGCGCTCCTGCATCACCTCGAGCAGCGCCGACTGCACCTTGGCGGGCGCGCGGTTGATCTCGTCGGCGAGCAGGAAGTTGCAGAACACCGGGCCGAGCTCGGTGTCGAAGCCGCCGGTGTCCTGGCGGTAGATGCGCGTGCCGACGAGGTCCGCCGGCACGAGGTCGGGCGTGAACTGGAGCCGCTTGAACGAGCCGCCGAGCGCGTCCGCGAGCGTCTTCACGGTGAGCGTCTTGGCGAGGCCCGGGACGCCCTCGAGCAGCACGTGGCCCCCGGCCAGGAGCGCAACGAGCAACCGCTCGAGCATCGCCTCCTGCCCCACGATCACGCGCTTGACCTCGAACATCGTGGCCTC
Source organism: uncultured Solirubrobacteraceae bacterium (assembly GCA_963722815.1). GTDB lineage: Bacteria > Actinomycetota > Thermoleophilia > Solirubrobacterales > Solirubrobacteraceae > DASQFQ01. The sequence continues at coordinate 62,947 of CAVROM010000016.1, read as the reverse complement.
GAGCGCGGTGTGGGCCTCCCGCGCCGGGTCGGCGGGAGCCTCGTCGATCGCGTGCAGGCGGTGGTCGTCCGTCATGCCATCAGAGTACGCGGGTTCGGTCATTGGACGGGCGTATTCGGCCGATTGCCGAGCTTCACGGTGACCGTGCGGCTCTTCCCGTCGCGCTTGATCTCGACCTTGACCTCGTCGCCGGGGCGCTTGGTCAGCACGGTCAGCGAGAGGTCCGAGGGGTTGCGGATCGTCTTGCCGCCGATCGCGGTGATGACGTCGCCGCCGCGGATGCCGGCCTTCTCGGCGGGCGAGCCGTTCGTCACGGTGCCGACGACGGCGCCCGGGGAGTCGGGCTGCTCGGCGCTCGAGAGGCCGAGCCACGCGCGGTCGATCTTGCCGCTCTTGATCAGCTTCGGCACGACGTCCTTGACCGTGTCGGACGGGACCGCGAAGCCGACGCCGGAGTTGGAGCCGCTCTGCGACGCGATCTGCGAGTTGACGCCGATCACGCGCCCGGCGGCGTCGAGCAGCGGACCGCCCGAGTTGCCGGGGTTGATGGCGGCGTCGGTCTGCACCGCGCCGGGGATCGAGAAGCCGTTGGGCGCCTCGATCTCGCGCCCGAGGGCGGAGACGATGCCGGTGGTGACGGTGCCGGAGAGGCCGAACGGCGAGCCGATGGCGATCGCGGCCTCACCGGGGCGCAGCGAGCTCGACGAGGCGAGCGAGAGCGGCTTGGTGCCGCCTTCGACCTTGCCGGGGTCGATCGAGAGCACCGCGAGGTCGCTCGAGGGATCCTTGCCGATCAGCTTGGCCGGGATCGGGTCGCCCTTCTCGCCGAAGCGGACGGTGAAGCGATCGGCGTTCTCGACCACGTGGTCGTTGGTGACGATGTGGCCTGCGGTATCGACCACAAAGCCGGAGCCCGACGCGGCGCGCCCGCCGCCCTGGCCGTTGAACTGGAGCTGGCCGTTGCCGCCGCGGGCGGAGACGAAGACGACGCTGCCCGAGACGCGGGCGTAGATGTCGGCGACGCTGGTCGGGGCGGTCCGCGGCGCCGCGGGGGAGGACGGCGCCGCCGGGGTGGTCGCGACGGTCCTCTGCTCCACCTTCTGGGGGAGCGCGCCGGCGATCGCGAGGACCGCGACGACGACGCCGACCGCCAGGGCGCCGAGCAGCACGAAGAAGAAGTTGGAGAGACGCATGCACAGCATGCTGGGAGCCGAGTGACAAAGCACCCTAAGAACACCCTCAGCGTTGCTAAAGATGGCGCGGTCAGGCGCGGTCAGGCGCGGCTGCGGGCGAAGCGCGCCTTCATCCGCTGGCGCCAGCGCGCCCACGCCACGGCCGAGCCGAAGCGTGCCGGCGGCGGCACGGTCGCGCGGACCTGCGCGACCCACTCGTCCAGCGGCAGCTCGCCGGCGATCAGGCGGTTGAGCGCGTTGGTGACCGGCGCCTCGACCCCGGCGCGGGCGAGCGCGTTGGCGAGCAGCGGCACGAGGTCGAGCGCCTCGACCGCCTGGCCGATGCGGCTGGGGATCTCCGCCGCCGGGACGCCCTGGGCCAGCAGCTCGCCGGCCTGGCGGTTGCGGCTCTGGGGCGCGAGCGCGGTGCCGACGAGGTCGCCGGTGCCGGCGAGCCCGATCATCGACTCCGGCCGGGCGCCCTGCTGCTCGGCGTAGCGCCAGACCTCGAGGAAGATGTGGCCGGCCGCGGCCCCGGCGGCGTTGAGGCCCTGGGCCTGGGTGGCGCCGGCGGCCAGCGCGGCGGCGTTCTTGGCGGCGCCCGCGAGCTCGACCCCGATCGGGTCGTTCGACTGCTCGCACACCACGCCCGCGCGCGTGAAGACGGTGGCGATGGCGGCGGAGAGCCGCGCGTCGGTGGAGGCGGCGACGAGGCCGGCGCCTTCGGTGACCATCTCGTGCGCGTGCGCGGGCCCGCCCATGCACGCGACCCGCGAGCCGCCGAGGCTCGCGCTCAGCAGCACGGTCGGCGCGATCCCGTGCGGCGGCACCAGCCCCTTGGCGAGCGAGATCACCGGCGTGCGGCGGTCGAGCCCGCGCTCGGAGAGGCTCGAGATCACGCCCGCGAGCGCCACGCTCGGCACACCGAGGAAGCAGTAGTCGACGCGGCCGAGCCCGTTGTCGGCGGGCTCGACCCGCAGGTCGCGGGGGAACTCGACGCCCGGGAGGTAGACCGCGTTCTGGCGGTCTTCGTCCAGCGCCCGGCACTGCTCGCGCGTGCGCGTCTGCAGCGTGGTGCGGAAGCCGCCGCGGGCGAGCAGCACCGCGACCGCCGTCCCGAACGAGCCGGCGCCCACGACGACCGCCCGGCGGGTCGCGGGCGAGGGCAGCGCGAGATGAGGGCGGGGCGGCATCCGGTAGGTACCTCCGGGCTGGGCCCGGGTTACCCGCCGCGGGCTCGCTGAATCGCGTCGCGGAGCGCCTGCGGGGTGATGCCGAGCTCGGTCAGCGCGCGCGCCAGCATCGCCGAGCGGTCGGCCAGCGCGAGCATCAGGTCGCCGGCGTCGGGCGTGCTGGCGCCGCGTGCCTGGGCGACGTCGCGGGCGCGCTCGGCGAGCCCGGGGGCGAGCCCGGCGGCGGGCGGCTTCGCCGCCTTGGGCGCGGCGCGCTGCTCGAGCACCGTCGTGCGCAGGAGGTCGGGCGGGCAGCCGAGCAGCGTCAGCACGCTGGCGGTGCGCGAGTCACGCTCGATCAGCAGCGCGAGCAGCACGTGCTCGGTGCCGACGACGTCGGACTTGAGGCCCATCGCCTGGCGCGGCGCGCCCTCGAGCGTGCCGCGCGCCCGCGGGCTGAACGGGATCTCGCCGGGCGGCTCGTTGTTGCTGGGCGGCACCTCGGACGCGACCTGCGCCCGCGCGCCCTCGAGCGTCACGCCGAGCTCCGCGAACGCGCGGCCGGCCGGGCCGTCGTCGGCGACGAGCCCGAGCAGCAGGTGCTCGGTGCCGACGTACCAGTGGCCCATCGCGCGTGCCTCGTCCTGGGCGAACGCGACGACCCGCTCGGCGGCCTCGTCGAAGCGCTCGAGCATCACGCCGCCCCCGTCGCCAGCCGCTCGCCGAGCGCCTCGGCGGCGCGCTCGACCTCCTCGAGCGTCGTCGCCTCGGTGACGACCTGGAGGTCGATCATGCGCTTGCCGAACCCGTCGAGCGCGTCGGTGCCGACGATCGCGTGCAGCGGGACGCCGGCCTGGCGCGTGCGCGTGCCGATCTCGCCGACGAGCTTGCCCTGCAGCGTCTGCTCGTCGAGCTTGCCCTCGCCGGTCACGACCGCACGGCTCGCGCGCATGCGGGCGTCGAAGTCGAGCGCGTCGAGGATGAACGGGGCGCCGGGCTCGAGCGCGGCGTCGTGGACGCCCCACAGGCCGCCGGCGAGCCCGCCGGCCGCGCCGGTCATCGGCACGCCGCGTGGGTCGCGCGGGAACGTGTCCGCGAGCTCGTCGAGGCGCTTCGCCAGCCGCTTCACGAGCTCCGCGTCGGCGCCCTTCTGCGGCCCGAACACCTCGGCGCAGCGCTCCCACGGGACCTGCACGTCGCACAGCACGACGATCCGCGCGCCGCGCAGCCCGCCGGCCTCCTCGATGGCTTGCAGTGCCCCCGCGCCGCCATCGGTGGTGGCCGAGCCGCCGACCGCGACGAGGATCACCTGCGCGCCGCGCTCGACCGCGTCGGCGATCAGCTGGCCAGTGCCGTAGGTGCTGGCCGCCCACGCGTCGCGCTCCGATTCATCGACGAGCGAGAGCCCGGACGCCGCCGCCATCTCGACCAGCGCGGTGCCGCCGCCCTCGATCAGCCCGTAGCCGGCGTCGATCTCGCGGCCCAGCGGGTCCTGCACGCGCGCCGAGGCGGTCTCGCCGCCGAGATTCACGAGCAGGGCGTCGAGTGTGCCGTCACCGCCGTCGGCGAGCGGGAGCAGGTCGGGCGGCACCAGGCCGGCGCGCTCGAGCCCGCGGCCGATCGCGCCGGCCACCTGGGCGGCGCGGAAGGTGCCCTTGAAGGAGTCGGGCGCGACCAGGACGGGGCGCTCCTGCATCGCGGCATCGTGTCACGCTTCCCGCTGTGCGACCGATCAGCGGGTGTAGGGTCGGCCCATCGTCTTACATGCCCGGCGCCTGAGCTGGACGCTCGCAATGCTCCTGGGAGCGGCGCTGGGGGGAGCCCCGGCCGCCGCGGCTGCGGTGAGCCTTCAGCGGACCGATGTCAGCCTGCCGGCGCAGCCCGACTCCGTTGCGATCGGTGATCTCGACGGCAAGCAGGGCAAGGACATCGTCGTCGGCCTGTGGTCGCCCGGCAAGCGTCGGCGTGATGCTCAACCGCGGCGACGGCACGTTCGCCCCGATGCAGCAGTACAGCGCCGGACCGGAGTGCGCCGGGCTCGCCGAGGACGTCACGCTCGGCGACGTGACCCAGCCTGCGCCGGGCAACCGCCTGCTGCCCGACGGCAAGCTCGACGCCTACGTCGCCTGCACGCCCTACGTGGTGCGGCTGACCGGCGACGGCACGGGCAGCTGAACCAACCCGGAGCCCATCAACCTGGGCGTCCAGCAGTACCTCGGCTCTGCGACGCTCGACATGCTCACGCTGATGCGGCGCCCGGACGGCAGCACGTCCCGCTGCTCGTCTACCAGCGCGCGATGGGGAGCTTCGGCCGCGAGCTCTGCGTCAACTACGACCTCGACCCCAGTGAGCATGCCTGCGCCGCCACGCCCGTGCAGGGGCCGCTGGCGGTCGGCGACCTCAACGGCAGCGCGCCCGGGGTGCCGCCCGACGAGATCGTGACCTACGAGGGCGGGGACAAGATGGGGATCTTCGGATTCGCCCCGACCTTCCCGTTGAACTGGTCCGATAGCCCGCGCACCGTCCCGGGAGATCCTGCGGGCGAGCCGGGCCTCGAGTCCGCCACGCTCGGGGATCTCGACAACGACCACGACCTCGACGTGCTCGTGGGCCAGCCCGTCAACAGCCTGGCCGCGCGGGTGCAGTCGATCCACTCGTTCACGTGGGGAAGCTCGGGCCTCGAGCAGGTCGCGAGGACGATTCCCTCGACGCCCGGAGTCGACGCTGTGGCGATCGCCGACGTGGACGGAGACGCTCGTAACGACATCGTCGCGGCCGGCACCTACGGGACGGGGATGATCCACCTCGGCGACGGTCACGGCGGCTTCGACGGCGGGCACGACCTCCCGCAGCTCGGCTACCACAACCCGGCCACCGCCACGCGCGTGACCATGGCCGTGGGTGATCTGACCTGCGACGGCCACGCGGAGATCGTCATCGCCGACAAGGTCAACTCCGCCGTGATGGTCTACCGCAACACCTCCTCCGGGTCCGGCGCCACGTGCGTCGCCGCCGCCGCCACCCCCGCCTCCGCCTCCGCCTCCGCCTGCGCCCCCTCCGCCCGTGGTCCCGCGCACCTGCGACAACCCCGGCACGGCTGCGTTCACCGCCGGAACGTCAGGCGACGACGTGCTGGTCGGCACCGCGGGCCGCGATGTGCTCAGCGGGCGCGGCGGCGACGACTGCCTGTTCGGGCGCTCAGGCGCCGACCGGATGAGCGGCGGGAGCGGGAAGGACGTGCTCAGCGGCGCCGGCGGCGACGATCGGATGAAGGGCGACGCCGGCAGCGACAAGCTCAACGGCGGGAACGGCAACGACACGATCACGCCTGGCGCGGGCAAGGACAAGGTCGCGGGCAACGGAGGCAACGACACGATCTTCGGCCCGCGACGGGACGAAGGACACGATCGACTGCGGCGCCGGCCACGACAAGGTGACCGCGGACCGCAGCGACACCGTCAAGCAGTGCGAGTCGGTGAAGCGCCCCAGGCGCGCCCACCGCCACCGCTGAGCGGCTCAGTAGCCCTGCATGATCGCGCCGATGACGACCTCGTGGTCGTGCCGGTAGTACACGTCGGACCACGGCCCGTTGCCGCCCTTGGTCCAGTCGAAGTACTGGTAGTGCTTGATCGGGTCCAGCGGCTTCTTGCGCACGATCTGGCGCGCCCGCTTGCACGAGATCCGGTGCTTGCCCTTGGTGAGGAAGACCTTGAACGTCGCGCCGAAGCGCGAGGCCTTGCCGCACTTCTTCGCCCCCTTCGTCGAGTTCGGCATTGTCGGCGGATGCTGCGAGGGGTCGTCGCCGGCGTGGGCGGCCGGGGCGAGCAGGGCGAGGGCGAGGAGGGCGATCAGGAAGACGCGCATGGCGCGGCAGGCTAGCGCGCGGCTGCGCGACTATACGCTCCGTGATCGGCGAGCTGGAGAGCCTGACCGCCCGCGCCCGCACGCTGGCCGGCCGCGGCGAGCGGGCGATCCTCGGCATCGCGGGCGCGCCCGGCGGCGGCAAGTCGACGCTCGCCTCTGCCCTGGTCGCCGAGCTCGACGACGCCGCCGTGCTCGTCCCGATGGACGGCTTCCACCTCTCCCAGGCCGAGCTCGTGCGCCAGGGGATCCGCGATCGCATGGGCGCGCCGCACACGTTCGACGCGCACGGCTACGCGGCGCTGCTGAGGCGGCTGCGGGCCGCGGACGACACGGTCTACGCGCCCGCGTTCCGGCGCGAGATCGAGGAGCCGATCGCCGGCGCGATCGCGGTGGCGCCCGAGGTCCCGCTCGTCGTCACCGAGGGCAACTACCTGCTGCTGTGGGACGAAGTCCGCGCGCTGCTCGACGAGGCCTGGTACGTCGAGATGGAGGAGGCCACGCGGCTCGAATGGCTGATCGCCCGCCACGTCGAGTTCGGCAAGACACCGGAGGAGGCCGAGGCGTGGGTCATGCGCTCCGACCAGCGCAACGCCGAGGTCGTGGCCTCGACCCGCGGCCGCGCCGACCTGATCGTCCGGCTTCGCGCGATAGGGCGATCATGCCCGCGCCGACCGTGTCGTTTGTGCCCTCGGCGATGAGGATGAAGGCGCCGGTGACGCGGTTGCCGGCGTAGGGCTCGACCGGGAGGGGGCTCGAGACGCGCAGCCGTACGCGGCCGATGTCGTTCAGCGACAGCCCGTCCGCGGCGACTCGCGCGGCGCCGGCAAGGTCCAGACGGTCCACGACCGCATCGACGACGGCCCGGACGGTCCGTGTTCCATGCTTCAGAGCCAGCCGTTCGCCCGCGCGCAGATCACGCTCCGAGAGCCAGCAGAGGTCGGCGGCGAAGGAGCGCGCCACCGACGGAGCCGAGCCCGCGGCAGCCAGCACGTCGCCGCGGGAGAGGTCGAGCTCGCGATCGAGGCGCACCGACACCGACTCGCCGGCAAGAGCGACCTCCAGCGGCCCGTCGAAGGTCTCGACGGCGACGACCCGGGCCGAAGCGCCGGAGGGAAGGGCGACGACGTCATCACCCGGCCGCAGCTCGCCGGACCCGATGCGGCCGGCGTAGGCGCGCTCCTCGCCGCGCAGCACCCACTGCACCGGCAGCCGGAAGTCCGCGGGCGCCTCGGGCGGAAGCTCGAGCGTCTCGAGATGCTCGAGCAGCGGCGGCCCGGCGTACCAGGCGAGCCGCTCGGACGGCTCGACGACGTTGTCGCCGTGCAGCGCGCTCATCGGTAGCGGCGTGACCGCTCCGAGCCCGATCTTCGAGGCGAAGCAGTCGAAGTCGGCCACGATCCGGTCGAAGACCTCCTCCGACCAGCCGACGAGATCCATCTTGTTGACCGCCAGTACGACGTGACCGACACGCAGCAGCCCTGCCACTGCCGCGTGCCGGCGTGTCTGCTCGACCACGCCGTGCGCGTGCGTCGACCAGCACGATCGCGACCTCCGCCGTCGAGGCGCCGGTGACCATGTTGCGCGTGTACTGCTCGTGCCCCGGCGTGTCGGCGAGGATGAAGCGCCGGCGCGGGGTCGCGAAGTAGCGGTGCGCGACGTCGATGGTGATGCCCTGCTCGCGCTCGGCGCGCAGCCCGTCGGTCAGCAGCGCCAGGTCCAGGTGACCGTTGCCGTTGCGCGCGTGCGACACCTCGGCGATGTGCTCGAGCTGGTCGGCCAGGATCGACTTCGAGTCGTAGAGCAGCCGCCCGATCAGCGTCGACTTGCCGTCGTCCACGGAGCCGGCCGTCGCCAGCCGCAGCGTGTCGACCTCGCTAGAAGTAGCCGGCAACCTTGCGGTCCTCCATCGCGGCCTCGGACGCGCGGTCGTCGGCGCGCGTCTCACCGCGCTCGGTGATCCGCGTCGCGGCGATCTCGGCCACCACCTCGTCGAGCGTCGTCGCGCGCGAGGCGACCGCTCCGGTGCAGCTCATGTCGCCGACGGTGCGGTAACGGACCCACTCGGGGAAGACGTCCTCGCCGTCGAGCCGCTCGACGTGGTCCGACTCCGCCAGCAGCATCCCGTCGCGCGAGAACACCTCGCGCTCGTGGGCGAGGTAGAGCGACGGGATCTCGAGCTCCTCGCGCAGGATGTACTGCCAGACGTCGAGCTCGGTCCAGTTGCTCAGCGGGAACACGCGCAGGTGCTCGCCCGCCGCGAGGCGCGTGTTGTAGAGGTCCCACAGCTCGGGCCGCTGGCGCCGCGGGTCCCAGCCGCCGAAGTCGTCGCGCAGCGAGATCACGCGCTCCTTCGCGCGCGCCCGCTCCTCGTCGCGCCGCGCGCCGCCGAAGCAGGCGTCGAAGCGGTTCGCCTCGATGGCATCCAGGAGCGTCGTCGTCTGCAGCCGGTTGCGCGACGCGCGCGGCCCGCGCTCCTCGACCACGCGCCCGGCGTCGATCGACTCCTGGACCGAGGCCACGATCAGCTCCTCGCCGAGCTCCGCGACGCGGCGATCCCGGAACTCCAGGACCTCCGGGAAGTTGTGGCCGGTGTCGACGTGCAGCAGCGGGAACGGGAAGCGCCCGGGGCGGAACGCCTTCTCCGCCAGCCGCAGCAGCACGATCGAGTCCTTGCCGCCGGAGAACAGCAGCGCCGGCCGCTCGCGCTCGGCGGCGACCTCCCGCATGACGTGGACCGCCTCGGACTCGAGGTGGTCGAGATGGCTCAGACGTGCAGGCCGCACTCGGTCTTCTCGCTCCCCGCCCAGCGGCCCTCACGCCCCGTGCCCGGCTGCGTGCAGTGCGTGCAGCCGATCGAGGCGTACCCGCCGTCGTGCAGCGGGTGGTACGGCAGCTCGTGATCGAAGATGTACGTCCACACGTCGCGCTCGCTCCAGTCCGCGAGCGGGTTGAACTTCCACAGCCCGTGCTTCTCGTCCCAGCCGGCCTCGGAGATGTCCGAGCGCGTCGGCGACTGCTCGCGCCGCATGCCGGTGATCCAGGCGTCGAGCCCGCTCAGCGCCTCGCGCAGCGGCGTCACCTTGCGGATCCCGCAGCAGCCGGCCGGATCGGTCTCCCACAACCGGTCCGGCGGATCCTGCGCCGCGAACACCTCGACCTTGGTGCCGTACTTCGCCTCCACCGCCGCCCAGTACTCGTGGGTCTCGTCGAACAGCACGCGGGTGTCGAGCGCGAACACGCGCGCACCCGGCCGCGCCTTGAAGAGCAGGTCCAGCAGGACCGTCTCCTCCTTCTGGAACGAGCAGGCGAGGGCCACGCGGGGGTGGAAGCGCTCCACCGCGTCCGCGATCACCGCCTCGGCGGTCATCCGGCCTCGACCTCCTCGGGCGTCAGCTGCTCCGTCCACCACTCGGGCTGGGTGCGGCCCGCGAAGTCCCGGAACGTCTCGCCCTCGCCGTGGTTGGTCTCGTAGAGCGAGAAGATCCGCAGCAGCGTCTCGTTGAGCTCCCAGTTCGGGACCTTCTTGAGCACGACGTCGCCGAAGCGCGGGTCGGGGCCGAGCCGGCCGCCGATGCGGATGTCCATTGCCTCGATGAACTCGCCGTCGACCTTCTTGAGCACACCCTCGATGCCGACGTCGGCGATCTGGTGCTGGGCGCAGCTCGACGAGCAGCCCGCGAAGTGCAGGCGGAAGTCCTCGCCGTGGCCGTTCCTGGTCACGTGCGTGTCGAGGAACTTGGCGATCTCGGCCGCGCGGTCCTTGGTGTGGACCTTGGCCAGCCCGCAGAACTCCTTGCCGGTGCAGGTCTGCAGCCCGCGCGTGAACAGCTCGGGCTGGGGTGAGAGCTCCTGCGCGAGCGGCTCGGCGAGCAGCGCCTCGACCCGCTCGTTGGGGATCCACGGCAGCAGCACGTTCTGCTGGTGCGTGAGCCGGACCTCGGGGACGGTCGCGTACTCGCGGGCGAGCCGCACGAGCTCGTGCAGCTGGTCGCCGCGCAGGCGCCCGACCGGCACGCAGAAGCCGACCGCGGAGTGCTCGCCGTCGGTCTGCGGCGTCACGCCGATGTGGTCGTGGCCGCGGAGGTCGGGGGCGACGCGGGCGGCGCGCCGCACGTCGTGCCCGAGCCGCTCGACGAGCTGCTCGCGCAGGCCGTCGGGCCCGATCTGGTCGACCAGGAACTTCAGCCGCGCCTTGCCGCGCTTGGCACGGTTCTCGTCGGAGTCGCGGAAGATCGCGGTGATCCCGGCCACGACCTCGGGCGCCTCCTCCGGCGCGACGAAGACGTCGATCGAGCGCGAGAAGCGCGGCGCGCTGGAGAGCCCGCCGCCGACGCGGATGTTGAAGCCGGCCGTGCCGTCCTCGTGGATCGCGCCCGACAGCGAGACGTCGTTGATGAGGCCGCGCGCGCAGTCCTCCTTGCAGCCCGTGACGGAGATCTTGTACTTGCGCGGGAGGTTCGAGTAGAGCTTGTTGTCGAGGAAGTACTCGTGGATCGCCTGCGCGGTCGCGTGGCCGTCGGCGACCTGCTCGTGGCCGATGCCCGCCAGCGTGCAGCCGATGACGTTGCGGGTGATGTCGCCGCACGCGCCAGAGGTCGTGAGCCCGACCTTCTCCAGCCGCGAGAAGACCTCGGGGACCTCGTCGAGCGTCAGCCAGTGGTTCTGGAAGCACTGGCGCGTCGTGCAGTCGATGATGCCGCGCGCGAAGTCGTCGGTGATGCCCGCCATCACCTCCGCCTGGTCGGCGCTCAACACGCCCTGCACGACCTTCGTGCGGAGCATGAAGTGGCCGTCCTTGGCGTTGTGCGCATACAGCCCGTACCACTTGAGCCGCATGAGGTCGTCGTCGTCCAGCGACTCCCAGCCCACCTCGGCGGCCCGCATGAGCGCCGGGAAGACGTCGAGGCCGTCCTTCTCTTGCTTTGCGCGCTCGAACTTGTTCATGAACGGGCCAAAGTAGCAAATCCCGATCAGGTTTAAGAAATTAGCCGGGAGGCGTCGCGTTCGGGCGGCACGCGGCTTTCAACAGAGGGGGGAGTCATGCGAAAGCGGCTGACGCCAGGAGTGGTGCTGGGGTTCGATCACCGGCAAGGATGTGAAGAACAAGTCGCTGACCAAGTCCGACTTCAAGGGCTCGGTGCGGGCCACGCGCGGCCTCACCGGCGCGCCCGGCGCGCAGGGCCCGCAGGGCCCGCAGGGCCGGTGAACGTGACGCAGCTGACCGAGGTCATCGGGACGCTCGAGGTCGCCGCGGGCGCGGTCAACGGGGGGTGACCTCCCGTGCCCGGACGGGATGACGGTCGTCTCGGGCGGCTTCTCGGTCGAGGGGACGCCCGGGAAGATGTCGGTCGTCGAGAGCGGTCGACGAGACCCTCACCGGCTGGGAGGTCTTCGCTGACAACACCAACTCGGCCGCGAAGGCCACGCTACTCGCCGACGCGCTGTGCGCCCCGCCGGGCGCGGCGGTGTCCGCTCCGGCACCCGTCGCGGCGTCCAAGAAGATGCGTCACGCCGTACGGCTGCGCCAGACGGCGGCGGTGCGGCGCAAGCTCGCGCGGCTGCGCTGAGGCTCAGCCCCCCGCTAGGCGGCAAGCTGCCTGGCTTGGCGCCTAGCTCTCGAGCTGATCCATCGTGCACTGGCGCGGCGGCTTGTCGTCGCGCCAGCGCAGGAGCTTCGTCCCGTGGCGGATGCGCTCGTTGCTGGTGTGGTCGAAGGTGACCTCGACGACCAGCTCAGGGCGCACCACCGCGCCGTCCATCTCCCGCGCGGCGTTCCAGCGGCTCGGCTCGGCGCTGAAGCGCTCGCCGGTCTCGTAGGGGGCGAGGAAGGCCGGCAGCTCGCGCTTCTGCTTCGCGGTGAAGCCCGAGCAGTGCCCGACCTCGCGCAGGTTGCCCTTGGCGTCGTAGAGCGCCAGCGAGAGCGAGCCGAGCGTGCCGGGCTCCTTGCCCTCGCGCCAGCCGCGCACGACCGCGTCGATCGTGCGCACGCGCTTGATCTTCACCATCCCGACGCGTTCGCCTGGCCGGTACGGCGCGTCCTGGCGCTTGGCCACCACGCCTTCGGCGCCCTGCAGCCACGGCTGCGCCTCGGCGGGGTCCTCGGAGCCGGGCGTGAGGTCGACGGGCTTCTCGACCAGCTGCTCGAGCCGGTCGCGGCGCTCGCGCTGGGGCAGCTCGAGCAGCGACTCGTCGTCGATCGCCAGCACGTCGAAGGCGATGAAGCGCGTCGGCGTCTCCTCGGCCAGCATGTCGATGCGCGACTTGGCGGGATGGATGCGCTGGCCGAGCGCGTCGAAGTCCTGGCGGCCCTGATCGTCGAACCGCACGATCTCGCCGTCGAGGATGTAGCGCCCCTCGGGGAACTTCAGCTCGGGGAAGTAGCGGGTCAGCGGCTTGCCGTTGCGCGACTGCAGGTGGACGCTGTCGCCGTCGACGAACGCGATCGAGCGGAAGCCGTCCCATTTCGGCTCGTAGACCCAGCCGTCGCCTTGCGGGAGCGTCTTCTGCGACTTGGCGAGCTGGGGGAGGAGGGGCGGGCGGAGCGGCAGGGCCATGCGCCCGATCCTAGACTCCGGCCGCGTGGAGGACTGGGACGGCGAGCGAGACCTGACGGGCACGACCCAGCGCCGCTGGATCCTCAAGGACACGCGGCTGCGCGATGTCGATCTCGCCAACGCCGAGGCGCCCTACAGCGAGTGGCGCGTGGTCGAGCTGCGCGGCTGCCGCCTGACCGGCTTCGACCTGCGCGACTCGACCGGGCTGCACGTGCTGTTCGAGGACTGCCGAGCGGACCTGATGAGCCTGCGCTCGGCCAGGATCGAGGGCGCGATCTTTCGCGACTGCGTGCTCACCGGCGCCGACTTCTCGGGCGCCGACCTGCGCGGCGCCCGCTTCGAGCGCTGCGACCTCACCGAGGTCGAGCTGCGCGAGGCGCGGCTCGAGGGCGCGACGCTGGACGGCTGCCGGCTGGCCGGGCTCCGCGGCGCGCTCAGCCTGCGCGGGACGCGGATGCGGTGGGATGACGTGGTCGAGCTCGCGCCGTCGTTCGCCGGGGCGCTCGAGATCGAGCTGATCGAGGACTGAGGCTGCGGGGCGAACTTCAACGGCGGGCTGGGTAGGAGGCGGGTTCGGGACGCATTTCTGCGCTCTTGACCGCCGAGTTGGCGGTGCGGTCGCAGAAATGCGTCGTAGCGTCTCAGGGACGAACAACTGCGACCGCGGGCTCCGGAATGCGCTCTAGGTCGCACTTATTCGTCCGAACCCCTTCCTACCCAGCCGCAGTTTGCCGTCCGCCGCGCCTACAACCTCACGAAGTACTCGCGCTCGCGCGACTCGAGCAGTTCCGGGATCGCCTCGTCCTTCACCAGCCGGGTGAAGTGCTCGGTCGCCTGGTGCGCCTCGTACGCGGCTGCGTCGGCGTACTCCTCGTAGAGCCAGAACAGCCGCGGCTCCGCGATCGAGCGGTGCGGGAGCCAGGTGAGGCAGCCGGGCTCGGCGCGCGAGGCGGGGCCCAGCTCGCCGATCAGCTCGGTGACCCGCTCCTCGCGACCCTCGTGCGCCAACCAGCGGGCCGAGACGACGTACGCCATCGCAGCATCGTGGCACGCGGGCGCAGCTGCAGCAGCACGACGGCGGAGAGCACCAGCGCGCCGCCGGCGAGCTGGAGCGGGCCGAGCGTCTCGCCGAGCACGAGCCAGGCGAGCGCGACCGTCAGCGCGGGCTCGACCGCCGAGGCGATCGCGGTGGTGGAGGCGCCGACGCGCGCGAGGCCGGCGGTGAAGAGCACGATCGGGATCACGGTCGAGACCAGCGCGATCACCGCGGCCCAGACCACGCCCTCGCCGCTCGCGTGCACACCGCCGGTGAACAAGGCCGCGATCGCGAAGGTCACCGCGGCGCCGGTGGCGACGCTCGCAGCGAACGGCACGGCGGGGACCTGTGCCGACGCGCGCTCGGAGCCGAGGATGAAGACGGTGTAGAAGCCGGCGCAGGCGAGCGCCATCGCGGCGCCGAGCGGATCGATCGAGCCGGTGCCGCCGCCGGCGAGCACGAGGATGACGCCGCTCGAGGCGAGCGCGAGCGCGCCCAGCTTGCGGCGGGTCGGCGACTCGCGGCGCAGCGCGAAGGCGGCGAGCGTGACCAACGAGGGGTAGGCGTAGAGCAGCAGCGACGCGAGCCCGACGTCGATGCGCTGGATCGCGCCGAAGTAGAGACCGGCCTGGAGGGCGTAGCCACCGAAGCCGAGCGCGGCGCCGAGGGCGAGGCCGCGCGGCGAGCCCAAGGGGCGGCGGCGCAGCAGCACGAGCGCCCACAGCATGGCCGCGGCCATGACGAAGCGGAGGGCGAGCAGCGGGGTCAGCTCGATGCCCGTGGCGTAGGCCTGGCGGGCGAAGATCGGCATCGCGGCGAAGCCGGCGGCCGACAGCAGACACAACAGGAGCCCCTCGCGCTCGCGGTTCATACGACTAAGCGGGAGAGGCTCCGGAGGTGATGTGGGAGATCACGGGGGGCTAGCTGAGCGGACGGCGCTCGTCAAAGCCGGGGCGCGTATCGACCCCGTACTTGTTGGCGAGTGCGCCGACCACCATCAGGCCGCCGGTGATGGCGATGAGAGTGATCATGAGAACATGATCGGACATTGTGCGCCATCGCTGTAGGCTTTGTTGACTACTAGGTCAATAGGAAGAACCTATGACACTCCAGCAGCTCGAATACTTCCTCGCCGCAGCCGACCATCGCACCTTCTCAGCGGCCGCCGCAGCGTTGCACATGGCCCAGCCGAGCCTGTCCGAGCAGATCCGCCGGCTGGAGGCCGAGCTGGGTGCGCCGCTGTTCGTCCGCGCCCGCCGGCTCGAGCTCACCGAGGCCGGCCGGCTCTTCCGCCCCGAGGCCGAGCGCACGCTCGCGGCGGCCCAGGAGGCGCGCGACTCGGTGCGCGAGGTGCGCGAGCTCGAGAGCGGCACAGCGACGTTCGGCACGTTCGGCAACGCGCCCTACTACCTGCTCTCCGATCTGGTCCAGGACTTCCGCAAGCGCTACCCGAACGTGCGCGTGCGGCTGATCGGCCAGAACTCCTCGGAGGTCGCCGAGGCCGTGCGCGACGGCCGGCTCGAGGGCGGCCTGATCGTGCTCCCGATCGACGACCGCGGCCTCGACGTGCGCCCGGCGATCGACGACGAGCTGCTCTACCTCTCCAAGGACCCCGAGCGCGTGAAGGAGCCGATGACGATCGAGCGGCTCGCCGAGGCGCCGCTGATCCTCTACGACGCGCGCTTCGGCTCCGACGACCCGACGCGCCGCCAGCTCGCCGAGCGCGCGCAGCGGGCCGGCGTGACGATCGAGCCGCAGATCGAGGTCGAGTACGTCGAGGCCGCCCTCGATCTCGCGCTGCGCGGGCTCGGGGACACGATCGGGACCCGCCGGGTCGCCCTCGGCCGCGCGTTCGGGCGGCGCCTGCACCACGTCGGCTTCGACCCGCCGATCACCGACACGTTCGCCTTCGTCACGCGCCGCAACGCCCACCTCTCGCCCGCCACGCGCGCGTTCATGGAGCTGGCTGCGAAGCGGATGGAGGCGCTGGACTAGGATCACAAACATGTCCGCCGAGTCCCAGGCCACCGTCGCTGAGCAGGAGTACCTCGAGACCATCTTCTGGCTCTACGAGGCGGGGTTGCCGATGACCGGCGCCAACATCGCCCGGGCCATGCAGCTGTCCGCGCCGACCGTCCACGAGATGATCGGGCGGCTCGAGCGCGACGGCTACATCACGCGCGGCACCGACCGCGCGCTGTCCTTCACCGACTCCGGCCGCGAGCACGCGGAGCACATCGTGAGCCGCCACCGGATGATCGAGCGCTTCCTCACCGACGTGCTCGGGATCCCGTGGGACGAGGTGCACGAGGAGGCGGAGCGGATCGAGCACGCGATGTCGCCGGTGCTCGAGGAGCGGATGTTCGCCGCGATCGGCGACGCCAAGACCTGCCCGCACGGCCACCCGATCAACACCGGCAGCCGCATCGACGGCGTGCCGCTCGCCGACTGCGAGCCCGGCGCGACGATCCGGATCCTGCGCTTCGAGAACGAGGCCGAGGAGCTCCTCCACTACCTCCACGATCGCGGCGTCGAGCCGGGGCTCGAGGGCACGTTCGTGGCCCCGGGCGACGACGAGATCACGATCGAGCTCGGCGGCACGGAGATCTCGCTCACGCACTCGGTGGCCGAGACGGTCTCGGTCGTCGCCGACCCGTCGCCGCCGCCGCGCGTCGCGCTGCCCGAGCAGCTCGTCATCTCCAAGGACCGCTACGGGCGGTAGCGTCCACCGGGCAGGTCAGCCCGGTGCAGGTCACCTTCAGGCGCTCCGCGACAGGACACAGCTGCGGCGAAGGACCTGATGGAGGAAGGGCAGCAGAGCGTGCTGGCGGAGGTCTCCCGCGAGATGGTGCGCGTCGACAAGGAGCAGTTGGGCCGCGGGCCGACCAGGACGCGAACGCAGTGGGCGGGCACCGACGTGCTGATCACGGTGCTCGAGGACACGCTGACCCCGGTCGAGCGCAGGCTCGTCACCATGGGCGAGCACCAGCGCGTGCGCGACATGCGGATGTTCTTCCAGTACGAGCACTAGGTCACCCGCCCGCGCGCCGCATCGACGAGCTCGTGCTCGCCGCGATCGACCAGCGCGCGCAGGCGGTCGAGCGCGTCCCAGACGTCCGCGTGGCTGGTGTAGAGCGGTGCGACGCCGAGCCGGATCGCGTCGGGGCCGCGGAAGTCGGGGACGACGTTCGCGCGCTCGATCAGCGCGACGTTGATCTGCCACGCCTGCGGGTGGGTGACGGACACGTGCGAGCCGCGGCGGGTGGGGTCGCGCGGTGAGCCGAGGCCGAAGCCCAGCGGGGCGAGCCACGCGTCGTGGAGCGCGACGATCAGCTCGGTGAGGGAGGTGGACTTGGCGCGGATCGCGGCGATCCCCGCCTCGGCGGTCAGCTTCACGCCCTCCTCGACGGCGGCGAGCGCGAGGATCGGCGGCGTACCGGCCTGGAAGCGCCCGATGCCGTCGACCGGGTCGTAGTCGCGCTCCATCGCGAACTGGTCGCGCTGCCCGAACCAGCCCCAGATCGGCGAGCGCAGCTGCGTCTGGCGCTCCTGCGCGACGTAGAGATAGGCGGGCGCGCCGGGGCCGCCGTTGAGGTACTTGTAGGTGCAGCCGACCGCGAGCTCGACGCCGTTGGCGTTGAGGTCGACGGGGATCGCGCCCGCGGAGTGCGAGAGGTCCCAGACCACGTGCGGAGCGGTCAGCGCGGCCATGTCGGCGATCTCGCCGGAGTGGTAGCCGACGTGCGAGAGCACCACCAGCGCCGCGTCCTCCCGCGCCGCCTGCTCGGGCGTGTCGACGAGCCGCAGCTCGCGGCCGCTGCGGACGGCGAGCCCCTCGAGCACGTAGCGGTCGGTGGGGAAGTTGCCGCGGTCGGTGACGATCGCGCCTTCGCGCTCGTCGAGCACGGCGGCGCACAGCTTGTAGAGATTGACGGTGGTCGAGTCGCCGGCGATCACCTCGCCGTGGCGGGCGCCGAGGACGTGCTCGGCGAGCAGGTCGCCGACCCGCGCGGGCGCGTCGATCCAGTCGTGCCAGCCCGAGACGAGCTCGCTGCCCCACTGCGCGACGGTGGCGGCGAGCCGGTCGCGCGTGGCCAGCGGGAGGCGGCCGAGCGAGTTGCCGTCCAGGTAGATCCGCGACGGATCATCGTCGACGAACCGGTCACGGAAGGCCCGGAGGGGATCGGCCTCATCCAGCGCGGTGGCCTCGTCGCGGCTCATGGGAGCCAATCGACCACCGCCTTCCACAACGGGTTCTGGGGATCGAGGTGTCCGTAGTGGTCCTCGTCGGGGAGCAGCACGAGGTCGCAGCCGGTGGCCTGCTGGAAAGCCTTGCTCATCGCGGGCGGGACGGTGTCGTCCCTGCCGCCGTGTGTCAACAGCGCGGGCACCCCGAGCGGCAGCCGTGCCGCGGGTGAGGCCGCGGCGTAGCGCTCGGGGTACTGCTCCGGCGTGCCGCCCAGCAGCCGCCGCACGACGCCGCCCGAGAGCCGCCACTCCCACGCGCGCTCGAGGTCCAGCACCCCCGCCTGGGACACCACACCGGTGACCTGCACGCTCGGCCCGTCGCGGGTCGCGGCGAGCGCCGCGAGGTGGCCCCCCGCGGAGTGGCCGATCGTGATCACGCGCGTGAGGTCGAGCGGCGCCTGCAGCACGCGCAGGTGGTCGATGCCGGCGTCGAGATCGTCAAAGGTCGCCGGCCAGCCGCCGCCGCTCTGCCGGCCCAGCCGCCGGTACTCGAGGTTCCACACCGCCCAGCCGCGCCCGACGAGGTCACGGCACAGCGGGTGCATCAGCTTGCGGCCGTACTGCGCCTTCCAGAACCCGCCGTGCAGGAGCACCGCGACCGGATACGGGGGCGGGTGGGGATGGTCCTCGGCGGGCAGGAACAGCTCGCCGAACTGCGAGTGCTTGTCGCCGTAGTGGTGGTGCTCGCAGATCAAGCGGCGACGCCGAGCGAGCGCGCCGCCTCCGCCAGGCGGGTGACGCCCTCGTCGATCTGCTCCGGCGTAACCCCCGAGTAGGCGAGGCGCAGCGTGTTCTCGCCCCCCTCCAGGAGGAAGTCGGTGCCCTTGACGAACACGACGCCGCGCTCCTTCGCCGCGCCCTCGAGCGCCGCCACGTCGAAGCCCTCCGGCATCTCCACCCACATGAAGTAGCCGCCCTGCGGCGGGGCGAACTTCGCCTCCGGCAGCTCGCGCTCGAGCGCGCCGACGAGCGCGTCCTTGCGCGCCCGCAGCGCGTCCTTGACCGTGGCGATCGAGTGCTCGATCCGGCCGGAGCGGCAGAACTCGTTGACGATCGACTGGGCGACCATGTTCGGCGAGATGTAGGTGTTGGTCGCGATCGCCTGGATCTGCTTGATCACGGCCTGCGGGCCGACGAGATAGCCGACGCGGATGCCGGGGCAGACGGTCTTCGAGAACGAGGAGGCGTAGACGACCTTGCCCGCCTCGTCCTGGGAGAGCATGGTGGGCAGCTGCTCGCCCTCGAAGCGGATCGACAGGTAGGGGTCGTCCTCGAACAGCGTGAAGTCGTGCTCGGCGGCCAGCGCGAGCAGCCGCGCGCGCTTCTCGGCACTCAGCGTGTAGCCGGCCGGGTTCTGGAAGTTGGGGATGATGTGCGCGAGCTTGGGAGCGAAGTCCGGGTGCTCGAGCAGCGACGCGACGCCGTCGACGTCGATCCCGTCGGTCTCGAGCTCGACCATGCGCACGTCCGCGCCGCGGTTGCGCAGGTTGAGCAGCGTGCGGTCGTAGGTGGGGGACTCGACGATCACGGCGTCGCCGGGCCCGACCAGCAGCTGGAAGAGGAACGCGTCGGCCTGCATCGAGCCGTTGGTGACCAGCACCTGGTCGACCTCGACGCCGTGCTGCTCGGCGATCCACTCACGCAGCGGGACGTAGCCCACGCTCGTGCCGTACGCGAACGTCCCGCCGGGATCGTTCGTGAACGCGCGCTGCGCGGCCTCCTTGAGGCCCTCCTGATCGACGATGTCCAGGGACGGAGCCCCGCGGGCGAAGGAGATCGTGTCGGCCATAGTCATCGAGGATAGGGTGTTCCCTGCGGGAATGAACGGCGCCGGAGTTCGTCTCTACTGAGGCTCCCTCCGAAAGGAAGTTCCCCATGAGCACCGCCCTTCGCGATCGTCTCGGCGAACGCATCCTCAGGCCCGAGGACCCCGGCTACGACGAGGCCCGCGCGATCCACAACGGGCTGGTCGACAGGCGCCCAGCCGTGATCGTGCGCTGCCGCAGCGCCGACGACGTCGTCGCCGCCCTCGCGCTCGCGCGCGACGAGGGGCTCGAGGTCTCCGTCCGCGGTGGCGGTCACAACGTCGCCGGGCGCGCGGTCACCGACGGCGGCGTGATGATCGATCTCGCCGAGATGAAGGCGATCGCGGTCGACCCCGAGCGCGGAACGGTGACCGCCGGTGGCGGCGTGCTCTGGAGCGAGCTCAACGATGCCACCGGCGCGCACGGGCTCGCGGTCACCGGCGGCGCGATCTCGAGCACCGGCATCGCCGGCCTGACGCTCGGCGGCGGCCTCGGCTGGCTGATGGGCAAGTACGGGCTCGCGGCCGACAACCTGATCGGCGCCGAGCTGGTGACCGCGAGCGGCGACGTCCTCGGGGTCGACGACGAGAGCCACCCGGACCTGATGTGGGCGCTGCGCGGTGGCGGCGGCAACTTCGGCGTCGCCACGGCCCTCACGTACCGCTTGCACCCGGTCGCGATGATCACCGGCGGGCTGATCGCCCACCCGATCGACGCCGCGCCGGAGCTCCTGCGCTTCTACCGCGACGCCGTCGCCGATGTCTCCGACGACCTGACCGTGTTCGCCGGGATGGTGCCGGCGCCGGACGGCTCGGGCAACAAGCTCTCCGCGCTGGTCATCTGCCACGCCGGCGACCCGGAGGCCGCGGAGCGCGAGCTCGCGCCGTTCAAGGCGTTCGGCTCGCCGCTGGTGACCGAGGTCGGCCCGATGCCCTACCCCGTCATCAACACCATGCTCGACGCGGGCTTCCCCAAGGGGTCGCTCAACTACTGGCTGTCGAGCTTCACCAAGGGCCTCTCGGACACGCTGATCGACACCGCGGTCGAGCGCTACGCCTCGATCCCGTCGCCGATGACCCCGATGCTGTTCGAGCACTTCCACGGGGCCGTCACTCGCGTCGCGCCGACCGCCACCGCGGTCCCGCACCGCGAGCCGGGCTGGAACCTGCTGATCCCGTCGGTGTGGACCGACCCGGCCGACACCGAGGCCAACATCGCGTGGACGAAGGCCACGCACGCGGCGCTCAAGCCGGAGCTGTCGGAGCGCCGCTGGCTCAACTACCTCGGCGACGACCAGGCCGAGGACGCCATCCGCGGCGCCTACGGCCCGAACTACGACCGGCTACGCGAGGTCAAGCGGCGGTACGACCCGGACAACGTCTTCCACCTGAACCACAACATCGCCCCCTAGCCCCCGCCTAGCGCGCGAGCGAGCCTGCGATGTCGGCCGCGATCTCGGCGACTTCCGTCGGGGTCCGGCCGACCCGCACGCCCTTCGCCTCGAGCGCCTCGGCCTTCGCGGCCGCGGTGCCCTTGGTGCCGGAGACGATCGCGCCGGCGTGGCCCATCGTCTTGCCGGGTGGGGCGGTGAAGCCCGCGATGTAGGCGACGACCGGCTTGCTCACGTGCTCGGCGATGAAGTCGGCGGCCTCCTCCTCGGCGGAGCCGCCGATCTCGCCGGCCATCACGATCAGCTCGGTCTCGTCGTCGGCCTCGAACAGCTCGATGATGTCGATGAAGCTCGAGCCCGGGACGGGGTCGCCGCCGATGCCGACGATGCTCGAGTTGCCGAAGCCGCTCTGGGCCAGCTCGTTGCCGATCTGGTAGGTCAGCGTGCCGGAGCGCGAGACGACGCCGACGTTGCCCTCCTTGAAGAACGACGCGGGGATGATCCCGACGTTGGCCTTGCCGGGCGAGAGGATGCCAGGGCAGTTCGGGCCGATCAGACGGCAGTCCGGGTTGCCGAGCAGGTGGTTGTAGACGCGCAACTCGTCGTGGGCGGGGATGCCCTCGGTGATCGCGATGACCAGCGCGATGCCGGCGTCCTCGGCCTCGAGGATCGAGTCGGCGGCGAAGCGCGGCGGCACGAAGA
The DNA here is from genome assembly GCA_963722815.1 of uncultured Solirubrobacteraceae bacterium. Taxonomy (GTDB): domain Bacteria; phylum Actinomycetota; class Thermoleophilia; order Solirubrobacterales; family Solirubrobacteraceae; genus DASQFQ01. The sequence continues at coordinate 41,004 of CAVROM010000016.1, read as the reverse complement.
TCATCGCGGTGTTGGCGCCGGTCTTGGCCACCGCGTCGTGGAACGTGTTGAACACCGGGACGCCCTCGACGTCCTGGCCGCCCTTGCCGGGCGTCACTCCGGACACGACCTGCGTGCCGTAGCGCTTGTTGTTCATCGCGTGGAACGTGCCCTCGCGGCCGGTGATGCCGGAGACGCAGAGCTTCGTGTCGTTGTCGACAAGGATCGCCATCAGGCACCGGCCTCGGCTCGGTCGTCGGCCGCGCCGAGCTCGGTCTCGGTGCCCTCGCCGGGCGGGACCGTCTCGCCTTCGGGCTCGCCGCCGCCGGAATCGCCCGCCAGCTCGACGACGCGCTTGGCCGCGCCGAGCATCGTCGCCTCGGCGAAGACGTTGGGGAGGTCGGCCTCGGCCAGCAGCGCCCGGCCCTCCTTGTCGTTGGTGCCGTCGAGGCGGACCACGAACGGCACGGTCGGCTTGATCTGGGCGAACGCCTCGATCAGCCCGCGGGCGACCTCGTCGCAGCGCGTGATGCCGCCGAAGATGTTGAAGAGCACGGCGGTGACCTTCTCGTCGGAGAGGATCACCTCGACCGCCTGCGTGATCGCCTCCGCCTTCGAGCCGCCGCCGGCGTCGAGGAAGTTGGCCGGCTTGCCGCCCGCCTGGGCGACGACGTCCAGCGTCGACATCACGAGCCCGGCGCCGTTGCCGAGGATGCCGACGTTGCCGTCGAGCTTCACGTACGTCAGGCCGCGCTCCTTGGCCATCTGCTCCTGCGGGTCCTCGCCGCCGGCGTCGCGCAGCTCGGCGTTGTCGGGGTGGCGGAACAGGCTGTTCCCGTCGAGCGTGACCTTGGCGTCGAGCGCCTTCACCTCGCGCTCGGGGGTGACGATCATCGGGTTGACCTCGACGAGCATCGCCTCCTCCTTGGAGAAGGCGTCGTAGAGCTTGTTGAGCAGCGCGCCGACGGGGCGGACGACGTCGGCGTCGACGCCGGCCTCGAACGCGAGCCGGCGGGCGTGAAAGTCCTGGAAGCCGAGCAGCGGGTCGACGTGCAGCCGGGCGATCGCGTCGGGGTTGTTGTCCGCGACCTCCTCGATGTCCATCCCGCCCTGGGTCGAGAGCATCACGAGCGGCTTCTTGGCCGCGCGGTCGAACACGATCGAGGCGTAGTACTCGGAGGCGATGTCCGACGCCGCCTCGACCCACACCTCGTGGACGGTGAAGCCGCGGATGTCCATGTCGAGGATCGCGCGGGCGTGCTCCTCGGCCTCGCTGCGGTCCTGGGCGACCTTGATGCCGCCGGCCTTGCCGCGGCCGCCGATCAGCACCTGCGCCTTGATCACGCAGGGGTAGCCGATCTCGTCGGCGGCGGCGACCGCCTGCTCGACGGTGGTGGCGGGCGAGCCGGTCGGCACGGGGACGCCGTGGCGCGCGAAGAGCTGCTTGCCCTGGTACTCGAGAAGGTCCATAAGGGCGGGCCACTCTACAATCCACCGCCTTCATGCCGCTCCCCAAAGAAGTCACCTTCGTCACCTTCGACGTCTACGGAACCCTGATCGACTCCGATACCGGGATCTACGAGGCGTTCTCGAAGGAAGCCGAGAAAGACGGCTACACCATCGCCCGCGACGAGCTGATCGCGCTCTTCAAGGAGACCCAGAAGGAGATCAAGGGCGGCTCCTACGAGCTGTACGCCGAGGTCCTGCGGCGCACCGCCGTGCAGATCTCCAAGCAGCTGGGCTGGCCGCTCGAGCCCTCGCGCTCCGGCTTCCTCCCCGACTCGGTCAAGCGCTGGCCGGCGTTCAAGGAGACCAACACCCAGCTCGAGCGCTTCAAGAAGAAGTTCGAGATCGGGCTGATCGCCAACGTCGACGACAAGCTGCTCGGCGAGACCCGCCGCTGGCTGAAGCCGGACTTCGACCTCGTCGTGACCGCCCAGCAGGTCCGCTCCTACAAGCCCGACCCCGCGCACTTCAAGGAGTGCGAGCGCCGCATCGGCGGCAAGAAGGGCTGGGTGCACGTGGCGTCGGACTACTACTACGACGTCGAGCCGTGCATCAAGGCCAAGGTCCCCGTGGTCTGGGTCAACCGCAACAAGGAGCAGCTCGACTCCTCGCAGAAGAAGCCGACCGCCGAGGTGAAGACGCTCCTCGAGGCGGCCAAGCTGCTCGGCGCCGCGTAGACCGGTGAAGGCCGTCGGGCTCCATCCCGACGTCGTCGTCGTCACGTCGCGCTTCTGGCAGACGACGTGCACGCTCGTGCGCTCCGGCGAGGAGGCGTTCTGCATCGACTCGCCGGTGCTGCCGGACGAGCTCGAGATCCTGCCCTCGATCGCCGAGCAGGCGCGCTTCCGGATCGTCGGGCTGCTGCTCACCCACGCGGACTTCGACCACGTGCTCGGCCGCTACGCCTTCCCGGACGCGCCGCTGGGCATCGGCGAGCCGACCGACCGGCGCCTGCAGGCCGAGCCGGGGCGCGTGCAGCGGGTGCTGCGCGACTTCGACGAGGAGTGGTACCTCGAGCGCCCTGGGCCGCTGACCATGCCGGAGCCGCAGGTGCTGCCGGTGCCTGGCCGGTGCGGGATCGGCGACGAGGAGCTCGAGTTGCACCCGGCGCCCGGCCACACCGCGGACGGCATGGCGATCTGGATCCCGTGGGCGCGCGTGCTGGTGTGCGGCGACTACCTCTCGCCGGTCGAGATCCCGTGGCTGTCCGAGTCCGGCTCGCGCGAGGACTACCTCGAGACGCTCGACAGGCTCGAGCCGCTGGTCGAGCAGCGCGGAGCACGTCGTGCCCGGCCACGGCACGCCGCTCGACCCGGTGCGCGCGGCGGCGATCCTGCGCGAGGACCGCGAGTACCTGCAGGGCCTGCCGGACTCGAAGCTGCCGCTGGCGCGGCGGACCGGCGCGCAGAAGAAGATCCACGCGGAGAACGTCGAGCGGGTGGGAAGCTAAGCGCATGGACCCTCGCCCGCCCGTCCCGCCCTTCACGCTCGAGACCGCGCTGCAGAAGGTCAAGGCGGCCCAGGACGCCTGGAACACCTGCGATCCGGAGAAGGTGGCCGGTGCATACACGCCCGACTCGCAGTGGCGCAACCGCGACGAGTTCTTCCAGGGCCGCGAGGCGATCGTCGAGTTCTTGGCGCGCAAGTGGGCGCGCGAGCTCGATTACAAGCTGATGAAGGAGCTGTGGGCGTTCCACGACAACCACATCTCCGTGCGCTTCGAGTACGAGTGCCGCGACGCCGGCGGGCAGTGGTGGCGCTCGCACGGCAACGAGCACTGGGAGTTCGACGAGCTCGGCTACATGCGCCGCCGCGACGCCTCGATCAACGACGTGAAGATCGACGAGTCGCGAGCGCCGCTACCGCTAGGGCAGGTTCTCGTCGATGCGGCGGCGCATGAAGATCCCGCTGTCGACGAACCCGAGCGACCGGTAGAGGCCCTGGGCAGGCGCGTTGTCCGCGCCGGTGTCGAGCTCCATGCGGCGGCAGCCGCGCTCGCGGGCGCGGTCGATCGCGGCTGAGACCAGCGTGCGGCCGAGCCCGGCGCCACGGGCGTCGGCGCGGACGAAGACGTCCTCGACGTTGCAGTCCTCGGCGTCCCACCAGACGCCGTAGCGGTAGCGGAGGCCCACGACCCCGGCGGGCGGGTCGCCGGTGAGGAGGTACTCGGTGTCGTCGCGCGCGATCAGGCGCTCGACGCCCGCGCGGATCGCCGCCTCCGGTGGCCAGTCGCGGCCGTTGTGCTCGTTGAACTCGGCGAGCAGCCGGGCGACGACCTCGATGTCGTCGGGGCCGGCGACGCGGACCGTCACCTGATGACGGCGAGCAGGTCGCCGCTCTTGACCGCCGCGCCCTCGGAGATCGGCAGCTCCTCGATCTTGCCCGCCTTGTGAGCGGTGATCTCGTTCTCCATCTTCATCGCCTCGATGATGCAGATGAGCTGGCCCTCCTCGACCTCGGCGCCCTGCTCCACCAGCACCTTCCACATGTTGCCCTGGAGCGGGGAGGTGAGCTCGTCGGAGCCGCCCCCGCCGCCGCCCTTGGCGCGCTCGGAGCGCGCCGGCTTGCGCGCCTGCGCGGGCGCGGCGCCGTTGGCCGGCGCGAGCATCGGCTCGCCGTGGACGGTGACCTCGAAGCGCTTGCCCGACACCTCGACGGTGTAGGAGCGCTCGACGGGCTCCGGCTCGTCCTCGTCGCGCTTCTCGGGCTTCGGCTGCGCGAGCTCCTTGAGCCACTTGCGGTCGCCGATCAGGTCGCGGCACGTCTCGCCCTTGGCCCACTGCTCGGAGGCCATGATCGCCTTGTGGAACGGGATCAGGGTGGTGACGCCCTCGATCTCGAACTCGCGCAGCGCCCGCGCCATCCGCGCCGTCGCGCCCTCGCGGTCGGTGTCGCGGACGATCAGCTTGGCCACCATCGGGTCGTACAGCGGCGTGATCTCGGAGCCGGAGAGCACGCCGGAGTCGACGCGCACGCCCGGGCCGCTGGGCTCGCGGTAGTGCGCGACGGTGCCGGGCGCGGGGGCGAAGTTCTTGGCGGCGTCCTCGGCGTTGATGCGGCACTCGATCGCGTGACCGCGCAGGACGACGTCCTCCTGCGCGATCGAGAGCGTCTCGCCGGCGGCGATCAGGATCTGCTCGCGCACGATGTCGATGCCGGAGACCTCCTCGGTCACGCAGTGCTCGACCTGTACGCGCGTGTTCATCTCGAGGAAGAAGTACTCGCCGTCCTGCAGCAGGCCCTCGATCGTGCCGGCCGAGTGGTAGCCGACCGCCTTGGCCGCGTCGACCGCGATCTTGCCGATCTTCTCGCGCAGCTCGTCGTCGACCAGCGGAGCGGGCGACTCCTCGATCAGCTTCTGGTGGCGGCGCTGGATCGAGCAGTCGCGCTCGCCGAGGTGGATCGTGTTGCCCTCCTTGTCGGCGAGCACCTGGACCTCGACGTGGCGCGGGTCCGGCAGGTAGCGCTCGAGGTAGACGGTGTCGTCGGAGAAGAACTTCTCGCCTTCACGCGCGGCACCCTCGAACGCCTCCTGGAGCTTCTCGGGCTCCTCGGCGACGCGGAAGCCCTTGCCGCCGCCGCCGCCCGCCGCCTTGACGGCGATCGGGTAGCCGATGTCCTCGGCGATCTTCTTGGCGTCCTCGAGCCTCTCGACCGGCTCGGTGGTGCCCGGCACGATCGGCACGCCCGCCTTCTTCATCAGCTCGCGGGCGCGGGTCTTGGAGCCCATCGCCTCGATGGCGCTCGCCGGCGGGCCGATGAACGTGATCCCGTTCTCCTCCAGCGCCTGGGCGAAGCCGGCGTTCTCGGCCAGGAAGCCGTAGCCGGGGTGGACGGCCTCGGCGCCGGACTCCTTGCAGACCTCGATGATCTTGTCGACCTTCAGGTAGGACTCGGCGGCCGGGCCAGGGCCGACCAGGTACGCCTCGCCGGCCCGCTTGACGTGCTGGGCGTCGCGGTCGGCCTCGGAGTAGACGGCGACGGAGGCGATGCCGAGCTCGTCCAGCGCGCGGATCACGCGCACGGCGATCTCTCCACGGTTGGCGACGAGGACCTTGCTGAACATAGGCGGCGGCATCGTATTGGGAGTTGTTGCCGTTCGTTGTCGCGCGTGCTGGAACTCCTCGATCCGGTGCCACGCTGCGGCGCATGCTCCGGGTGGTCCTGGCTGCGCTCGCCGCGACGCTGCTGCTGCGGACCGGCATCCTCCACAGCGGCTACTGGATCGACGAGGCGATCACGGTCGGGATCGCCTCGCACGGCGTCGGCGAGATCCCCGGTCTCCTGCGGCTCGACGGCTCCCCGCCGCTGTTCTACCTGCTGCTGCACGGCTGGATGGCGGTCGCCGGGACGAGCGAGGCCGCCACCCGCGCGCTGCCGCTGCTGTTCGCGCTGCTGGCGGTGCCGGTGTCGTACTGGGCGGGCAGCGCGGCGTTCGGCCGCCGCGCCGGCGCGCTCGCCACGGCCGGGGCGGCCGGCTGCCCGTTCCTTACCTACTACGCGCAGGAGACGCGGATGTACTCGATGGTCGCCGTGCTCTCGGTGCTGGCGAGCGCGAGCTTCGTGCTGGCGTTCGTCCACGGCCGCCGCCGGCACGTGTGGCTGCTCGGGCTGTGGCTGGTGCTGCTGCTCTACGCGCACAACTGGGCGCTCTTCCTCGTCGCCGGGATGGGCGCCGCCTGGCTGTGGCTGTGGCATGAGGGCCGGGTCGAGGCGCGCGAGGGCGCGCTGCTCGCGGCCGGCGTGGCGCTGGCGTACGCGCCGTGGGTGCCGAGCCTGCTCTTCCAGGCCGGCCACACCGCCGCGCCGTGGTCGTCGCGGCCGACGCCGCTCTCGCTGTTGGCCATCCCCGGCGTCCTGTTCGGCTTCGTCGCCGTGCCCCTGCTCGCGCTCGGCGCCGGCGCCGCGCTCCAGCGCGCCCGCCCTTCCGAGGGCACGCGGCTGCTCGCGCTGATCGGCGGCGTGGCGGCGCTGCTCGCGTTCCTCGGCTCGCAGCTCGAGCCGGCGTGGGCCCCGCGCTACCTGGCGATCCTGTTCGGCCCGGTGCTGCTTGCGCTCGCCGCCGTGCTGGCGCGCGGGGCGCGCTGGACGTGGGTGCCACTGCTCGGCGTGGCCGTCATCTGGCTCGCCTCCGCACCGGCACCGGTCAAGAGCAACGTGCGCACCGCGGCGAGCACGGTGATGCCCGAGTTGCGGCCGGGCGACCTCGTGGTGTGCTCGCAGCCGGAGCAGGTGCCGGTGCTCGCCCGCTACCTCCCGCCCGGCTTGCGCTACGTGACGCCGCTCGGCGCGGTCGCCGAGCCGCAGGTGACCGACTGGCGTGACGGGTTGGCGCGGCTGCGCGGCGGGCGGGCGGCGTTCGTGCTCGGCCCGGAGATCCGGCGGCTCGCGCGCGGGCGCCGCGTGCTGCTGGTGACGCCGGTCTTCCAGCGCCTCTCGCAGGCGCCGTGGAACCGCGCCGTCCGCATCCGCACGCGCGAGTGGCGGGCGTGGCTGGCCGCCCACCCGGCCTTGCGCCCGCTCGGCCCCGCGCCGCGCGCGCCCTGGCCGCGGCCACGGAGCGGCGTCCGCACGCAGCTGTTCGAGAAACTGTCGGGGTGAACCACCGCCTCATGCTCGTCCGCCACGGCGAATCGACCTGGAATGCCGAGCACCGGCTCCAGGGCCAGGCCGACCCGCCGCTCTCGGAGCTCGGGCGCGAGCAGGCCGAGGCGCTGCTCCCGTTCCTGGACGGGATCCCGGAGCGTCGGCTCTCGTCCGACCTCACCCGCGCCGTCCAGACCGCCGAGCTGCTCGGGCTCGCCGGCGCGCCGCAGGACCCGCGCTGGCGCGAGATCGACATCGGCGAGTGGGCGGGCTTCACGCTCGACGAGCTCGACCCCGAGCGGGTGGCGGCGTGGCAGCGCGGCGAGTACTTCCCGGGCGAGACGTGGACCGAGCTGCAGGCGCGCGTGGGGGCGGCGGCCGACGAGCTCCTCGGGGAGGACGTTCTCGTGGTGACCCATGGCGGCTGCATCCGCGCCGCGACCGCGCACCTCACCGGCGCCGACGCGCGCACGCTCGCGCCGCCTGCCAACGCCAGCCTGACGGTGATCGAGCACGGCGACCGCGTGCGGTTGCACGCGTACGGCCTGCGCGCACCGGGTCCGGAGACGCCCGGCCTCGCCTAGACGGGCCCGGGCGCCCGCTCGACCGCCTCGAGCCGCGCGGCGCGCAGCCACGGGCTCTCCGGCGCCTCGGCGGGCGCGGGCGGCGGCGCGGTGTCGCGCAGGAACTGCTCGATCGCCGCCATCACCGCGGCGGCCTCCTCGGGCGAGGCGCTCGAGCCGTGCAGCTCCAGGCGCGGGCGGCGGTTCACAGCGGGATGTTGCCGTGCTTGCGCTTCGGGCCGGGCTCGCGCTTGGTCAGCAGCGTCTCGAGCGCGGTGATCAGCTTGGGGCGCGTCTCGTGCGGGACGATCACGTCGTCGATGTAGCCGCGCTCGGCCGCCGTGTAGGGGTTGGCGAAGCGGAACTTGTAGTCGTCGATCAGCTTCTTGCGGCGCTCCTCCGGCGTCGGCGACTGCGCGATGTCGCGCCGGTGGATGATGTTGACCGCGCCCTCCGGGCCCATGACCGCGATCTCCGCGCTCGGCCAGGCGAAGTTGAAGTCGGCGAGCATGTGCTTGGAGGCCATGACGTCGTAGGCGCCGCCGTAGGCCTTGCGGGTGATGACCGTGAGCTTGGGGACGGTCGCCTCGGTGAAGGCGTAGAGCAGCTTCGCGCCGTGGCGGATGATCCCGCCCCACTCCTGGTCGGTGCCGGGGAGGAAGCCGGGGACGTCGACGAACGTGACGATCGGGATGTTGAACGCGTCGCAGGTGCGGACGAAGCGCGCCGCCTTGGCGGAGGCGTCGATGTCGAGCACGCCGGCCATCGACTTCGGCTGGTTGCCGACGATGCCGACGGAGTAGCCGTTCAGGCGCCCGTAGCCGCACACGATGTTCTGGGCGAAGTGCTCCTGGACCTCGAAGAACTCGCCGTCGTCGACGACGTAGCGGACGACGTCGCGCATGTCGTAGGGCTTGTTGGGCGAGTCGGGGACGACCTTGTCGAGCTCCTCGTCCATGCGCAGCGGGTCGTCCGACGGGAGCACGCGCGGCGCGGTCTCGAGGTTGTTCTGGGGCAGGAAGCTGAGGAGGTAGCGCGTGTCCTCGATGCACTGGTCCTCGTCGTCGGAGGCGAAGTGCGCGACGCCCGACTTCGTGTTGTGGCTCATCGCCCCGCCGAGCTCCTCGAACTCGACCTCCTCGCCCGTGACGGTCTTGATCACGTCGGGGCCGGTGATGAACATGTGCGAGGTCTCCTTGACCATGAAGATGAAGTCGGTCATGGCCGGGGAGTAGACGGCGCCGCCCGCGCACGGGCCCATGATCAGGCTGATCTGCGGGATCACGCCGGAGCACTTGACGTTGCGGACGAAGACGTCGCCGTAGGCGCCGAGGCTGACGACGCCCTCCTGGATGCGGGCGCCGCCGGAGTCGTTGATCCCGATCACGGGGCAGCCGATCTTGGCCGCCAGATCCATGATCTTGACCATCTTCTCGGCCATCACCTCGCCCAGCGAGCCGCCGAAGACCGTGAAGTCCTGGGAGAAGACGCACACGCGCCGGCCCTCGATCGTCCCGTGGCCGGTGACGACGGCGTCGCCCCACGGCCGGTTCTTCTCCATCCCGAACTCGCTCGTGCGGTGGCGGACGAACGTGTCCAGCTCCTGGAAGGAGCCGGGGTCGAGCAGCTTCTCGATCCGCTCGCGGGCGGTGTACTTGCCCTTGGCGTGCTGCTTCTCGACCGCCGTCTCGGAGGCGTGGTGGATGGCGGCCGCCTTCAGCTCCTCGAGCTGGGCGAGCCGTTCTTCGTAGGTCTCGGGGCTCTTCTGGCGCATGGGGCGCGAGATCCTATGCGGCCTCGAGCACCTCGCGCACGAAGCTAGTCGCGGACCTTGTCGGGCTGGCGCAGCATCCAGATCGCCTGGTGGGGCGGCGGGTCCTCGCGGCTGAGGACCTCGCGGATGAACGACTCGCGGACCGCCTTGGGCTGGCGGAGCATCCAGATCTCCTGGCGCTCGGTCGCGTCGGGGCGGCCGAAGACCTCCTCGGCGAACGAGCGGCGGACGTCGCGCGGCTGGCGCAGCATCCAGCGCTGCTCCGGCTCGTTTGCGGCGTAGGCAGCGGTCTTGGCGACCGCGCCGGGCGCCAGGAGGATCGAGCGTTCGGTGGCGGACGGCACGGCCGCCCAGGGTATTAGGGGCGGCTGAAGGGCCGGTGGTGCGCGGCGCCGAGCGTGTCGAGCATCCCGTGGAGGACCGCGGCGGGGTCGGCGGGGGTGTCGGGCTCCGGCTCGGGCTCCGCTTCGGCGACCGGCTCGGGGATCTCCCACTCGATCGTGCCGAACGTGGGCTCCGGCTCGGGCTCGGGCTCTTCGAGGACCGGCTCGGGCTCGCTCGAGCCGGGCTCCGGCTCGGGCGCCAGGGGCCGACCGGCCGGGCTGCTTGCGCCCGAAGAGGCGGGCCCAGAAGCCGCGCTTGGGCGCCTCGACCTCGGCGAGGCGGCTCGTGAGCGGCTCCTCGGGCTCGGGCTCACGGCTCCGGCGTGGGCTCGGGTTCGACCGCCACAGGCTCCGCTGCGGCCTCCGCCACCGGCGCCTCTTCAGGCTCCGGCTCGGGGTCCGCGGCGGGCTCCGGCGTATCGACCGTGAGCACCACGCGCGTCCCCCATCCCGAGGGCTCGAGCCGGACGGTCCCGCTCGCGCGGTCCGCCTCCCATTCGACTCGGGACTCGGGGTCCACCTTGAGTGATCCTGATCTCCCCGAACTCGCCGAGATGGCGGGCCAGGGAGCCGAGGTCGGACAGCTCTGCCCACAGCTCGGGCGGTGACTTTACGAGGGTGCGGGAAGCCTGAAGCGAACTCATGGGGGATCGTTTCGCCATGGCGCGGACCCTTCCTCCCGACCTCGCCCGGGGTCTCCTGGCCCGGGGGCAGCGCCTCGTCGCCCCGCCCCGAAGCACCGTCTCGGAGACCGTTGCGGCGGTCGCGGCCTTGCAGGCGCAGGACGCGGGGGCGGCGGCGCTCGGTGTGCGGGCGCGGCGGCCGGGCAGCACGCTCGCGGAAGTGGAGGCCGCGCGCTTCGAGGAGCGCTCGGTCGCCCGCACGTGGGTGATGCGCGGGACGCTGCACCTGATCCCGGCGGAGGATGCGCGCTGGATGGTCGAGCTGCTGGGGCCGATCGGGCTGCGCAAGAGCGCGCGCCGGATCGCGGAGCTCGGCGTCGGCACCGGCGCGGTCGCCGCCGCCTGCCGCCGCGTCCTCGCCGACGGCCCGCTCACCCGCCGCGAGCTCGCCGACGCGGTGCGCAGGTCCGTCAGGCTGCCGGACCACCCGCAGGTGCCGGCGTGGCTGACCGGCGTGATCGCGCTGCGGGGCGAGATCATCGAGGGGCCGGCGGACCGGTTCGTGCTCTTCGACGACTGGCTTGGCCCCGCTCCTGAACCTTCGGACCCGGTCGTCGAACTGGCCCGCCGCCATGCCCACGCGCATCCGCCCGCCGGCGCCCGAGGACTTCGCGGTCTGGTCGGGGCTGCCGGTGCGCGAGGCGCGGCGGGCCTACGGGGAGCTGGACCTGGAGGAGGTCGAGGTGCTGGGGCGCACCGCGTTCGTCCCGCCGGGGCTCGAGCCGGCGCCGCCGCACGTGCGGCTGCTGCCGCGGTTCGACGGCTGGCTGCTCGGCCACCGCGACCGCTCGCTGATCATGCGCGAGGAGCACGACAAGGCGGTCCGCCCCGGCGGCGGGATCCTGGCGGCCACGCTCGTCGTGAACGGCCTCATCGAGGGAACTTGGAAGCTCGACCGCGGCGGTCGGCCCGACGTGACCCCGTTTGCCGCCTCGCCGGATCTCTCGGCCGAGGTGGAGGACGTCGTCAGGTTCCGGGCCAGGGAGCCTTGACCGGCGTGTAGGTTCGGTCCTGGTCGGCGTAGGCCTCGCGCGCCGAGTCGGCCGGCTCCTTGACGGCCGCGCCGTACCTCGCCGCGATCGGGTCGGGGTCGTAGTGGATCGGCGCCCCGGCGTTGCGGGCGCCGAGCATGAAGATCGCGCACGGCTCGTCGCCGGCGCCGATGGTGATGTGGGCCGTCCCGGGCGGGCAGTGGAAGTAGTCCCACTGCTTGAGCCGCCGCTCCTCGCCCTCGACCACGAGGACGCACTCGCCGGCGAGCACCAGGAAGCCCTCCTGGTTGGCCTCGGCGTGGTAGCGGCCGGGCGCCTCGCCGGGCGGCAGCACGTGCACGCCCACCCCGATCTGCTGCGCCACGCCGCCCGCCTGGAAGGAGACCCAGGTGCCGCCGCCGGGCATCGTCTCCCAGCTCGCGTCGCGGAGGTTGAGCACGAACCAGCCCTTCCCCTCGGGGACGAGGCCGGTCTCGGTCTCGCGGAGCTCGGCCTCCTTCACGACTCGGGCTGGTACTCGCCGAACACCTCGCGCATCGCGCCGCACACCTCGCCGACCGAGCAGTGGTCCTTCAGCGCGGCGCGGATCGGCGGGAGGAGGTTCTCGTCGCCGCGGGCCGCCTCCTGCAGCTCCTCGAGGCGCTTGGTCGCCTGCGCCTGGTTCGCGGCCCTCCTTGAACGCCTTCAGGCGCTCGACCTGCTCGCGCTCGGACTCGGGGTCGACGCGCAGGATGTCCTCGACCTCGACGTCCTCCTCCTCGTACTTGTTGACGCCCACGACGATGTCCTGCTTCGTGCGGTAGCGCTCGTGGTAGCCGAAGGCCGACTCCTCGATCTCGCTCTTGATGAACGCGATCGCGTTCACGGAGCCGCCCATCTCGTCGATCTTCTCGATCAGCCCGCGCGACCGGTCCTCGATCTCCTTGGTCAGCGCCTCGACGTAGTAGGAGCCGGCGAACGGGTCGACGGTATCGGCGGCGCCCGACTCGTGGGCGATGATCTGCTGCGTCCGCAGCGCGATCTTGGCGGCGCGCTCGCTGGGGAGCGCGAGCGCCTCGTCGTAGCCGTTGGTGTGCAGCGACTGCGTGCCGCCGGCCACCGCCGCGAAGCCCTGCAGCGCGACGCGGACGATGTTGTTGGCCGGCTGCTGTGCGGTCAGCGTGACGCCGCCGGTCTGGGTGTGGAAGCGCATCGACTGCGACTTCGGGCTCTGCGCGTTGAAGCGGTCGCGCATGAACTCGGCCCACAGCTTGCGGGCGGCGCGGAACTTCGCGACCTCCTGGAAGACGTTGTTGTGGCCGTTGAAGAAGAACGCGAGGCGGGGGGCGAAGTCGTCGACGCTGAGCCCGGCGTCGAGCGCCGCCTGCACGTAGGCCATGCCGTTGGCGAGCGTGAACGCGACCTCCTGCACCGCGCTGCAGCCCTTCTCGCGGAAGTGGTAGCCGGAGATCGACACCGTGTTCCACTTCGGGATCGTGTCCGCGCAGTAGGCGAACAGGTCGGTCACCAGCCGCATGCTCGGCTCCGGCGGGTAGATGAAGTTCCCGCGGGCGATGTACTCCTTGAGGATGTCGTTCTGCGTGGTGCCGCGCAGCTTCTCGGGGTCGACGCCCTGCTCCTCGCCGACCAGCTGGTAGAGCAGCAGCAGCACGGCGGCGGGCGCGTTGATGGTCATGCTCGTGCTCACCTCGTCGAGCGGGATGCCGTCGAACGCCGTGCGCATGTCGTCGAGCGAGTCGATCGCGACCCCGGTGCGCCCGACCTCGCCGAGGCAGCGCGGGTCGTCGGAGTCGAGCCCGAGCTGGGTGGGAAGGTCGAAGGCCATGCTTAGGCCGGTGGAGCCGTTCTTCAGCAGGTAGCGGTAGCGCTCGTTCGACTCCTTCGCGCTCGCATAGCCCGCGTACTGGCGCATCGTCCACAGCTGCTTGCGGTACATCTCGCGGTGCACGCCGCGGGTGAACGGGAACTCGGCGGGCTCCCCGAGCCGCTCGTCGATATCGTCGGGAACGTCGTCCGCCGTATAGATCGGCTGGATCTCGATCCCGCTGTCGGTGAAGCGCCGCGGGTCGTCCGGCCCGACGATCGGCGCGACGGAGAGATCGTTGGCTTCCTCGAGGTCCTTGTCGTCGACGGCCATGGACCGCAGATTACGCGGCCAGCGCGGTCGCGAGCATCACCACGATTGCCTCCGGGCGCTCGGTCAGCTGGCGCCACGTGACCCTGACGACCCTCCACCCGGCGGCCACCAGCGCCTGATCCCTGCGCCGGTCCCGCTTCGAACGAACGGCGCGTGGAGTGGAACGCCTAGCTGTCGATCTCGACGATGAGGCTGTGGTCGCGCCAGACGAGGTCGACTTCGTAGCCCTCGACGCGCTGAGTTCACCTCGGGCGCGGGGAGGCCGGCCCGGCGGATCAAGTCGACGGCTCGGCGCTCAGCCTCGGACCGGGTGAACGCGGGGTCGGTCTCGGGTCAGCTTCCTTCAATGCCGCCGTTCCTTTGTGGCGCGGGTAACGGCTGAACTGCTCATTGAGGGAAGCGTCCGAGCGCGGCGGGCGATCCGGGCCTCGTTGAGTGCGCGCTCTGCCTCGAGCGGCTCGCTGGCAGCGAGGTCGAGGATCGTTCGGGCGGCGGAGGTGGTCGGGATGCCGTGACGGCGGGTGATGTCGGCGGGGTGCAGCGCGGCGCGGTGGATGGTGATGCCGGGGCGGCCGCGGAGCTTGCGCGGGACGGTGATGTCGATCGGGCCCTCTCGCGGTGGGCGGAGTCCCAGAGAACGGCGGCTGGGTAAGAGGAGACGATCCCGTCGGTGGCGAGCACGGACGCCATCGGCGCGGTATACGGGTTCTCGAGCGGGCCGACGAGATAGACGCCGTGATGGAGCCGTTGAAGCGAGCCAGCCCGAGCCGGTTCCGGACCCAGCCCGGCGCTCCTTCCCGCCGGCTCGAGCTGACGCGAGGTCATCACGCCGTGCTGGCCGCGGGCGACGCGATGACGAGACGCTCCGCGCTCAGCAACGACCATTTCGTGCACTCTCAACCACCGCTTAGGGCCCCGGAGCGACGAAACCCGCTCGCCACAGCCAAACATTTCGTCGACCGCAGCCCGCCGGGCCGGTCCCGAATGGAACGAACTCGCACCCCCATCCCGGACACCCTCCCTCACCAGCCGCCGTTCGCCGGCTCCTTCCGCAGACTCGGCACAGATCCGTCACACCCCTGCGACGAACTCATGCCCAAGCGCCGCGTAGCCTTCTCCTCGATGCCCGGTTTTCGGTCCCTCCCGGCGGTTGGCGAGTTGGCGAAGGCTCTCGACGCGCCGCACACCCTCGCGGTCGCGGCGGCCCGGGCCACGATCGACGAGCGGCGCGCTGAGCTGCGGGCGGGGGCGGAGGACGACCCTGACCTCCTCGCCCGCGCGCGCGAGCGGCTCGCTCACGCCCAGCAGCCCTCGCTCCGCCGCGTGATCAACGCCACCGGCGTGATCGTCCACACCAACCTCGGCCGTGCGCCGCTCGCCGCAGCGGCGCGCGAAGCGGTCACCCGCGCCGCCGAGGGCTACTCCAACCTCGAGTGGGACGCCGAGACCGGTACCCGCGGCTCCCGCCACGCGCACGTCGAGCGCCTCCTCACCGAGCTCACCGGCGCCGAGGCCGCGCTCGCCGTCAACAACGGCGCCGCCGCGGTGCTGCTCGCCGCCGCCGCGCTCGCCGGCCCCGGCAAGGAGATCGTGGTGTCCCGCGGCCAGCTCGTCGAGATCGGTGGCGGCTTCCGCATCCCGGACGTCGTCGGCCAGGCCGGCGCCGCGGCTCGTCGAGGTCGGCACCACGAATCGCACCCGCCGGGCGGACTACGCCGACGCGCTGACCGAGCGCACCGGCGCCATCCTCCGCGCGCATCCGTCGAACTTCCGCCAGCTCGGCTTCGTGCAGGAGGTCGAGATCGAGGAGCTGTGCGAGCTCGGCGTGCCGGTGATCGACGACGTCGGCTCGGGCAACCTCGCCGAGGACATCGAAGCGCTCGCCGACGAGCCGCCCGTGCGGCGCTCGGTCCGGGCCGGCGCGGCGCTCGTGTGTTTCTCCGGAGACAAACTGCTCGGCGGCCCGCAGGCCGGCGTGATGGTCGGCACGCGCGCCGCGGTCGAGGCCGCCAAGCAGCACCCGCTCGCCCGCGCGCTGCGGCTCGACAAGCTCTCGCTCGCCGCGCTCGAGGCCACGCTCCGCCTCTACCACGGCGACCGCACGATCCCGGTGCTCGAGATGCTCACCGCCGACGAGGCGACCCTCCGCGCCCGGGCCATCCGGCTTGCCCAGGGCGTCGGCGAGGTCGTCGAGGGCGTCGCCAAGGTCGGCGGCGGCGCGCTGCCGCTGCTCGAGCTGCCGGGCCCGGTGGTCGCGGTGCGAGGCCACGCGGAAGAGCTCGCCGCCCGCCTCCGCGCCAACGATCCGCCGATCGTGGGCCGCATCCAGGACGGCCGCCTCCTGCTCGACCCGCGCACGCTCGCCGACGACGAGATCGACCTGATCCGCGCGGCGCTCGGTTGACGCGGCGCCCGCGGTCCGGTGGGATCGCCCGGTGCCGAAGTACGACGCGTTCGGGCGGGAGATCGGTGAGGACACCCTGCAGGGCCTCGGCGGGAGCCCGACGCCGGCGCCGGCCGAGTCCGCCTGGGAGACGCGCACCGAGCGCGACGAGGCCACGTGGCAGGCGGCCGAGCGCGTCGAGGTCGCCCGCCAGCAGGCCGCCGCCGACGCCGCCGACGTCCAGGCCGAGCGCACCGAGGAGGCGCGTCAGGACGCCGCCGGCGCCTCCCGCTACACCGCCGCTCCCCAGGCGCCCGCGACCCCCAGCGCAACGCCCTCGCCTCCCAGCTCAGCGGCGTGCTCTCCCAGGCCGCCGCGCGCAGCGGCCGACCGTCACCGTCGGAGCGCCGCGGCTCGCGCCCGGGGCTGCCTGATCGCGTTCGTCGTCCTGCTCACGATCCTCGGGGTTCTCACCGCCGCGATCGTCGGGCTCGTCAACTCCGTCGACGTCAAGACCGGCGGCACGGCGAGCCCCGCGAAGCTCATCCCCAACGCGATCAAGCCCAAGCCCGCGCCGAAGGGCCTCGGCCCCGGCTCGCTCGTCCGCCCGCCAACTTCGCCGCCGCACTCACCCAGATCCGCACCAAGGGCGGCGGCCGCCTGACCCACCTCCGCGTCGCCCCCGAGCGCATCGACGCCCAGCTGCTCACCGGCGCCGGCCGGCTGCGTAGCGTGCAGGTCCAGCCCGGCGGCAAGCTCGAGCGCTTCGGCCCCGACTCCGGCGCCGGGCTTCGACCAGAGCACGACGATCCCGTTCGCCCGCCTCGACCCCGCCGCGCCGCAGCGCCTCGCCCGCGCGGGCGCCGAGCGGATCGGCGTGCCGGTCGCGACCCTGCAGTACCTGGTGCCGACGAAGTTCAACGGCAAGCTCATGTGGGCCGCCTACTTCACCCGCGGGCGCTACGTCCTCGGCGACGCCTCAGGCCGCTTCCAGCGCAAATACCCCTAGAACCACTCCAGCCAGCCGCCGTGGTGGCCCATGCGGCCGAGCTGCCGCAGCTCGCCGCCGCGGCCGGCGGTGAGCGCGAAGTGCGGGGTCGGGCCGATGTCCTCCTCCGCCAGCAGCCCGGGCGCCTCGCCGCCGATCCACGCGACGTCGCGCTCCGCGAGCAGCCGCCGCAGCGCGGCGATCTTCTCGTCGCCGAAGTAGATGAGCGTCGCGGTGTGGAAGACGCAGACGAGCGCGTCGTCCGGCGCCGCGTCGATGACGCCGGGGAGGAGCTCGAGCGCGTCGCCGCGGTGGATCTCGACCGGCCCGTGCTCGCGAGCGACCTGCAGCGCCGCCTCGAGCCGCGCCTGCCGCGCCGCCTGGTCGGGCCAGAGGCAGGCGCGCAGCCAGCGGACGTCGGCGTCGTCGCGCAGGTCGACCGGCGAGCGGTCGATGCCGGCGCGCCACGCCACCGGCGGCGGCTCGAGCGGCGGCACCACCGGCCCGACCAGCTCGCACGCGATCTGGAGCGGCGAGCCGGCCTCGCCCGCCGCGCGGCCCCCGTAGTCGTAGGCGTAGTGGTCCCACAGCCCGTTGAGGCCGGCGCTCGCGCCGATCTCGATCTGCGCGAGCGGCCGGCCGTCCGCGACGGACGCGAAGGCCGGCAGCAGCGCCGAGCAGCGCGCGATCTCGTTGGTCTGCGTGTGGCGGGTGGCGAGCGTCTCCTCGAGCCGCTCGCGCCGCGCGGCGCAGAAGCGCTCGAGCGCGGCGCGCAGCCCGGCGTCCGCCGCCGCGTGCCGCCGGCGGTCGGGTAGTAGGCGGCGAGCTCGTCGCCGGGGTCGCGCAGCAGCTCGGCGTGGATCGCCGCGAGGAACAGGTTCGCCATCGGCTCCGACGAGGTCGCCGCCAGCTCCAGCAGCTCGGGCGAGCCGGCGATCACCTCACAGACGTCGCCGTAGAGCGGCGAGTCGGGGCCGGCGACGATCGCCGAAGTTGCGGAAGTCCTCCGCCCCGGCCCCGCCACTCAGAAGTCCGTGCGATCCAGCCGCAGGCGGCGCCACTGGTACAGCGAGCCGAACAGGCCGCCGAACATCATCGACTCGACGGCGGTCCGCCACCCCGGCGAGTCGGTCTGCGCCGCGATCGCCACGCCCCAGCCGACCAGCGCGATCAGGACATCCCCAGCAGCCCGACGAGCTTCTCGCGCACCGACCACACGTGCGAGGCCACCGCGAGCGCCGGCGCCCACGCACCAGCCGATGCCGGGGAGCAGCCAGCCGAAGCCGAGCGCCACGAGCGCCGCGGTCTCGAGCCGTCCTCCGCGCCTGCGTGTCATGGAGCGCACGGTACGCCACAGTTCCGGCGATGCACCCGCTCACGCTCGGCACCGCCGGCCACATCGACCACGGCAAGACCGTGCTCGTCCGCGCGCTCACGGGCGTCGACACCGACCGGCTGCCGGAGGAGCACGAGCGCGGGATCTCGATCGAGCTCGGCTACGCGCCGCTCGAGCTGCCGTCCGGCCGCCGGCTGTCGGTGGTCGACGTGCCGGGCCACGAGCGCTTCGTCCGCACGATGGTGGCGGGCGCGACCGGGATCGACCTGTACCTGATGGTCGTCGCCGCCGACGACGGCGTGATGCCGCAGACGCGCGAGCACGCCGCGGTGCTGGCGGCGCTCGGGGTGGCGACCGGCGTCGTGGCGATCACGAAGGCCGACCTCGCCGACCCCGCGCGCGCGCGCGAGGAGGCGGCGGCGCTGCTGCCCGGCGCCGAGATCGTGCCGGTCGCGGCGCCCCGCGGCGAGGGGCTCGAGGCGCTGCGAGCGGCGCTCGACCGGGTCGCCGCCGCGCGCCCGGTCGCAGCGGCGGCGGCGGCGCGCTGCGGCTGCACGTCGACCGCTCGTTCACGATCCGCGGGGCCGGCACCGTGGTCACCGGCACGCTGTGGGCGGGCGCGGCCGCCCGCGGCGACGAGGTGCGGATCCTCCCCTCCGGCCGCTCCGCCCGCGTGCGCTCGGTGCAGGTCCACGACGAGCCGCGCGAGCGCGCCGAGGCCGGCCAGCGCGTGGCGCTCAACCTGGCCGGAGTGGCGCGCGACGAGGTCGCGCGCGGGGATGTCGTGGCGGCGCGGCCGCGGCGCCGAGTCGCCGCCTACCGCGTCGACGTCGCGCTCGAGTGGGCGACGCCCGAGAGCCGGCCCGACGGCGGCGCGCGCGTCGCCGTCCACCACGGCACGCGCGAGACGCCGGCGCGGCTCGCGGAGCTGGGCGGCCGCTACTTCCAGCTGCGGCTCGAGCAGCCGCTCGTGCCCGCTCGCGGCGACCGCCTGGTCATCCGCTCGCTCGCGCCGCCCGACACGCTCGGCGGCGGGGTGGTGCTCGACCCCGACCCGCCGCGCCACGGCCCCAGCCGCGACCTGCTCGCCCGCCTCGCACGCCTCGAGCGGGGAGAGCCCGAGCCGCCGCTGCACCGCCGGCGCCGGAGCCACCGCGGCGCGCGGACCCGAGCCCCTCTCACCCGCCGCCCTCGCGCTCGAGCAGCGCCTGCGCGAAGCGGGCCTCGAGCCGCCGCCCGACGAGCACGCCGCGGCGCTCGCCGCCCTGCGCGCCCACGGCCGCATCGTCCGCCTCGGCCGCGACATGCACATCCACCGCGACGCGCTCGACGACGTCGCCCGCAACGGTCACCGAGCTGATCGACGAGACGGCCCGTCACGCTCGCCACCCTGCGCGACGAGCTGCACACCAGCCGCCGCTACGCCCAGGCACTGCTCGAGGCGCTCGACGCCGAGCGCGTGACCCTCCGCGTCGGCGACGAGCGCGTGCTGCGCAGGAAGTCGGGCTAGCCGCACCGCGCCGCCCGCCGCGGCCGCGTATCCTCATCCCCGTGAAGCGCTAGGTCCGTCCCCACCACCTCGGCCCCCCGGCGGCCGTCCCCGGACCTGGAGCTTCACCGGTGCTTCGCGCACTCGACCTGACCAAGAGCTATGACGGCGCGCCCCTCTTCGACGGACTCTCGCTGACCCTCAACGCCGGCGAGCGCGCCGGCCTCGTCGGCCCCAACGGCGCCGGCAAGTCGACGCTGCTGCGCCTGCTCGCCGGCCGCGAGCACCCCGACCGCGGCTCGGTCACGACGACCGCCCGCGTCGGCTACCTGCCGCAGGAGGCGCCCGACGCGACGCTCGACACGCTGCTGCACGACGCCCTCGGCGAGGCGGGCCGGTCGCTCGACAGCGCCCCACAGCCCGGCCGACCTCGACGCCTACGCCCATGCCCTCGAGCGCGCCGAGGCGACCCACGCGTGGGCCGCCGAGGCCCGCGCGGAGGAGATCCGGCGCCGGCTCGCGATCGACCACCTCGCCCGCGACCGCCCGCTGCAGCGGCTCTCCGGCGGCGAGCAGGCCCGCGCGCTGCTGGCCGCGACGCTGCTCGAGGACCCGCAGGTGCTGCTGCTCGACGAGCCGACCAACCACCTCGATGCCGAGGGCCTCGCGTGGCTCGAGGGCTTCCTCGGCGCGTTCGACGGCGCGCTGCTGGTCGTCTCCCACGACCGGCGCTTCCTCGACGCCGTCGTGAACCGCATCCACGAGCTCGACCGGCGGGCTCGAGAGCTTCGAGGGCGGCTACACCGACTACCGCGACGAGCGCGCCCGCCGCCGCGCGCGGCTGGAGGAGCTGGCCGAGGCGCAGGAGAAGCGCCGCCGCCGGCTCACCGCCGACATCGCCGAGACGCGCGACCAGGCCCGCCGCAGCGAGCGCAGCGCGAGCGGGCGGGAGCGGCCAACCAGCAGCGGCTACGCCAAGAAGGTCGCCAAGAAGGCGAAGGCGCGCGAGGGCCGGCTCGAGCGGGCGATGGCGCGGAGACCTGGGTCGAGCGCCCGCGCGAGGCACCCGCCGTCCGCCTCAAGCTCGAGCCGCCGCCGACCGCGGCGCGCGCGTCGCTCACTGCGGGGCGCCGGCGCCCGCGTGCTGCACGACCTCGACCTGACGCTGCACGGCGGCGACCGGGTCGCGGTCTCCGGCGCCAACGGGGCCGGCAAGACGACGCTGCTGAGCCTCCTGCTCGGCACGCTGGAGCCGAGCGCCGGTGAGGTCGAGGTGACCACGAGCGTCCGCCTGCTCCCGCAGCGCCCGCACGCCACCGGCCCGCTGCTGCCCTGGTTCCGCCGGCATCGACGAGTCGCGCGCCCGCACGCTGCTCGCGCACTTCGGCCTCGACGCCGACGCGGTCCACCGCCCGCTCGAGCGCCTGAGCCCCGGCCAGCGTGCGCGCGCGGCGATCGCCGCCATCGTCGCCTCCGAGGCCGACCTGCTGCTCCTCGACGAGCCGACGAACCACCTCGACTTCGACACGCTCGAGGTGCTCGAGCGGGCGCTCGCGGCCTCCCCGAGCACGATCGTCGCGGTCTCCCACGACCGCTGGTTCCTCGACGCGATCGGCGCACGCGCCACCTCCACGTCGAGGCCGGCGGCGTCTCCGAGGGGGCTATGCTGGGCCGCCATGTCCACCTGTCTGGTCACGGGTGGAGCGGGTTTCCTCGGCTCTCACCTCTGTGATGAGCTTTTGCGTCGCGGTCATCGGGTGATCTGCGTCGACAATCTCGAGACCGGCTCCCTCCACAACATCGAGCACATCCGGACGCCCGAGTTCGTCCTCCTCCACAAGGACATCATCGAGCCGTTCTTCGTCGATGAGCCGGTCGACTTCGTCTACCACTTCGCCTCCCCGGCGAGCCCGATCGACTACCTGCGGCTGCCGCTGCACACGCTCAAGGTCGGCTCCTACGGCACGCACAACGCGCTCGGCCTCGCCAAGCTGCACCGCGCGCGCTTCCTGACCGCCTCGACCTCCGAGGTCTACGGCGACCCGCAGGTCCACCCGCAGCCCGAGAGCTACTGGGGCCACGTCAACCCGATCGGCCCGCGCGGCGTCTACGACGAGGCCAAGCGCTACGCCGAGGCGCTCATGATGGCCTACCACCGCCAGCAGGGCGTCGACACCGCGATCGTCCGCATCTTCAACACCTACGGCCCCCGGATGCGCCCGCACGACGGCCGCGCCATCCCGACCTTCATGCGCCAGGCGCTGCAGGACCGGCCGATCACCGTCTTCGGCGACGGGTCCCAGACCCGCTCGTTCTGCTTCGTCAGCGACCTGATCGACGGCATCATCCGCCTCGCCGAGTCCGGCTATCACATCCGGTCAACATCGGCAATCCCGAACGAGTTCACGCTGCTCGAGTTCGCGCACGCCGTCATCGAGGTCACCGGGTCGCGATCGGAGATCGTGCACGAGGCCCTGCCCACAGACGACCCGCAGGTTCGCCAGCCCGACATCGCGCTCGCACGCGAGATCCTCGGCTGGGAACCGCAGGTCGAGCTGAAGGAAGGGTTGCGCCGCACGCTCGAGGAATCGGGCGTCGAGACGCTGACCGGCGCCGGCCTCCGTTAGAGGAAACCCGGAACACACGAGAAACTCCCGCGTTAAGGCAGGGGAGCACAAACAGTGGCGAACACGACCACCGACAAACAGACCCGCACGTCCTCCAACGGGCACCCGCGCGTGGAGGAGTCGTACCCGCTGACCGCCCTGGACGTCCGCCGCAAGCGCCCGCCGCTGCTCTCGTTCCTGCTGCGCGCGGAGACGCTGCGCAACGTGCCCGCATCGTCTCGCTGCTCGCGCTCGACTTCGCCGGCGTGTTCGCGGCGATCTTCACCGCGCTGATGCTCAAGGCGTATCCGCGCCGGCGTTGGGCGTGGCACGCCCCTTCGTCGAGGCCGAAGAGCCTGATCGCCTTCGCCTACCTGGTGACCGCGCTGCTGTTCGCCCGCTCCGGCCTCTACGCCGAGCGCGCGCAGCGGCCGGGCCTGCCGAAGATCGTCTCCTCGCTGTTCCAGGTCACCGTGGTGGCGCTGATCTACGCGCTCGTCAACGGCGAGCAGTACTCGAGCTACTACATCTTCTACGGCACGCTGTTCTTCGCGATCGTCTACGTCGGCTCGATCCGCTGGGCCTACGAGAAGGTCACCGGCATGCTGCTGCGCGCCGCGGGCTACCGCCGCCGCGCGCTCCTGGTCGGCTCGGGCCACCACATCGAGGACGTCGCGCACGCGCTCGTCGACGAGGTCCACGCGCCCGTCGAGATGGTCGGCTTCATCTCGCTGACGCCGCGCCCCGACAACGGGCTGCGCTCGCTGGGCCGGATCGAGGACCTCGCCGCGGTGCTGGACAGCCAGCGCGTGCAGGAGGTCATCATCGCCGACCCCGACTTCCCGCAGGACCAGGCCGTCGAGCTCGTCGACCAGTGCCACCAGCGCGGCGTCACGGTGCGCATCGCGCCCTCGACGATGGAGATCCTGGTCCACCGCGCGGAGTTCGTGCCGGGCACCTCGGTGCCGCTGTTCGAGCTGCGCCCGCCGGTCTTCGACGGCTTCGACTACGCGGTCAAGCGCACGTTCGACTTCCTCGGCTCGCTCTCTCCTCTGATCCTGCTCAGCCCGTTGCTGCTGCTGATCTCGATCGCCGTCTTCATCTCCTCGCGCGGCCCGATCCTCTACCGCTCGAGCCGGCCCGGCATCGGCGGCGAGCCGTTCTCCTGCTTCAAGTTCCGCACCATGCGCTCGGGCGCCGACCAGCAGCAGGCCGACCTCGAGTCGCTCAACGAGGCCTCGGGCCCGCTGTTCAAGATCCGCGACGACCCGCGCATGACGAGCGTCGGCCGCTTCCTGCGCCGCTTCTCGCTCGACGAGCTGCCGCAGCTGTTCAACGTGCTGCTGGGCCAGATGTCGCTCGTCGGCCCGCGCCCGCTGCCGCAGCGCGACTTCGACCAGCTCGAGGAGTGGCACAAGAAGCGCTACCTCGTGCTGCCCGGGATCACCGGTCTGTGGCAGGTCTCGGGGCGCTCGGAGCTCGACTTCGACGACCTCGTGCGGCTCGACTTCCTCTACCTCGAGCGCTGGTCGGTCGCGCTCGACCTGACGATCCTGCTCAAGACGGTCCCCGCGGTGTTCTCCCGGCGCGGCGCCTTTTAGTCCTAGGCTTTCGCGCCTGCCGAGCCAGAGGACACCTATGCCGCCGGCATGCGCGCGGCGCTGCCGCTCGTCATCCCGACGGCGCTGATCGGCGCGTCCTTCGGGGTCGCCGCGGCCACGACCGGGTGGGGAACGCTCGCGCCGATCGTGATGTCGGCGATCGTCTTCTCGGCGCGGCGCAGTTCGCGTCGCTGGCCGTGCTGAGCTCGGGCGGCAGCGTGGTGACCGCGATCGTGGCGGCGACGCTGATCGCCACCCGCTTCCTGGCCATCGGCGTGGCGCTCGGGCCGTCGATGCGCGGCGGGACGGTGCGGCGCGCGCTGGAGGGCCAGGCGGTGGTCGACGCGTCGCTGATCCTCGCGAGGACGGGCGAGGCGCACTACGGGGTGAGGCGGCTGCTGGGATCGACGCTGCCGCAGTTCCTGGGCTGGAAGATCGGGACGATCGTGGGCGTGGTGGGGGGCAGAAGCATCCCCGACCCGAGACGCTGGGGCTGGACGCGCTTTCCCCGCCTTCTTCCTCGCGCTGGTTTGGAGCGAGCTGAGCAACCGCGGCTCGCGGTGACCGCGGTGGTGGCGACGCTGATCGCGTTCGTGCTGATCCCGATCGCGCCGCCGGGCATCCCGGTCGTGGCGGCGTCGCTGGCGGTGCTGGTCGGGCGGGCGGTCCAGCGATGACCCACGACTCTGGATCGCGATCGCGGCGCTGACCGTCTCTGCCTCGTGATCAAGGCGTCCGGCCCGGTGTTGCTGGGCGGGCGCGACCTTCCGCGCTGGGCGCAGCAGCTGATCATGTTGCTGCCGGCGGCGCTGCTCTCGGCACTGATCGTGGTGGAGACGTTCGCGGACGGCAAGGAGCTCGTGCTCGACGCGCGCGCGGCCGGCTCGGCGCCGCGATGGTCGCGCGCGCGCTGCGGGCGAGCATGCTGGTCGTGCTCCTGGTGGCGGCCGCGGGGACCGCCGGGCTGCGCGCGATCTAGGCGTCGGCGCCGTCCGCGGGCACGCTGACCGGCAGGTCGGTGTACGCGCTGCGCGGCTCGAGGCAGTGGTTGATCGCCTCGAGGTGGACGGCGACGACCTTCGCCGGGAGCACGTGGCGCGTGACCGGGCGACGTCCTCGACGGTCATGACGATCGGGTCGCCCTCGGTGAAGCGCGCACCGCTCGCGTTGACGACCACGACGTCGGGCGAGTGCTCGTCGAGCGCGGCGCGGACCTCGTCGCACCAGATCGTGTCGCCGGCGACGTAGACCGTCGGCTCGCCCTCCGCGCGCAGCACGAAGCCGGAGACGGGCGCGAGCATCTCCGGATCTCGCCGGTGCCGTGCCGCCGCCGGTGCGGGCCACGTTGAGCCCGTCGACTCGAGCGGTCCTCCCGGCCGCGCGTCGGTGAAGCCGCGCTCGCGCAGCGTCTCGGCGTCCTCCGGCTGGCACAGCACCGGCCGGTCGCCCTGAGCAGCCCCACCGCGGTCTCGTCGAGGTGGTCGGCGTGCAGGTGGGTGACGAGGATGACCTCCGCCCGCGCGGCGACCTCCTCGGCCGGTCGGGCAGCTCCACGAGCGGGTTGCGGCGGTCGTTGGGCGTGTTCCCGACCGGCCCGCGGGCCTCGGCCGGGTCGAGCATCGGGTCGACGAGCAGGCGGCGCCCGCCGAGTCGAGCTCGAGCGTCGCGTGGCGGATCAGGCGCAGTCGCATGGCTGCACCGTATCTGCAGATCATCCGCACCCGGGCTCCACCCGGCGCTGGCACACTCGTCGCCGTGGGCGGACCGCTGATCTGCGTCATCGAGGACGAGGACGCGATCGCGGACGTCGTCGCGGCGCGGCTGCGCGCGGAGGGCTTCGCGGTCGAGGTCGCGCACGACGGCCTGGCCGGCGTCGCGCTGTGTGAGCGCGTCCGGCCCGACCTCGTCGTCCTCGACCTCCTGCTCCCGGGCTCGACGGCCTGAGGTCTGCCGCCGCATCCAGCGCGACCGGCCGGTGCCCGGTGCTGATGCTCACCGCGCGCGACGCGGAGACGGACCTGCTGGTCGGGCTCGGCGTCGGCGCCGACGACTACATGACCAAGCCGTTCTCGCCGCGCGAGCTGGTGGCCCGGATCCGCGCGCTGCTGCGCGGGTCGAGCGGCCGGCCGCCCGCCGGCGAGGCGCTGCGCGTCGGGCGCGCCGACGTCGACACGGCGGAGCGCCGCGTGAGCGTCGGCGGCGCGAGGTCGCACCTGACCGCCGACCGAGTTCGACCTGCTGTCGCTGCTGGCCGCGCGGCCCGGGAGGTCCACACGCGCGAGCAGCTGCTGGCCGACGTCTGGGGCTGGCGCGACGGCTCCGGGCCCGCACGGTCGATTCGCACGTGCGCGGCCTGCGGGGCAAGTTCGGGGCGGGCGGTCCGGACCGTGCACGGCGTCGGATACGCGTTCGAGGACGCGCATGAGGCCGCTCGACCTCCTCGTCGATCAAGGTCAAGCTCGGCATCGTGATCGTGGCCGCGGTGGTCGGCGACGGTCGCGATGCTCGCCGTCGGCGGCGAGCTCGGTCCTCACCCTGGCTTCGGGTGCTGCTGGCGGTGGCGCCCGGGCTGCGCTCGTCCAGGTCCTGGCGCGCGGGATGACCTCGCCGCTGCGCGAGATGGCGGCCGCCGCGGGCGCGATGGCGCGCGGCGATTACGCGCGGCGCGTGCGGGCCACGTCGCGCGACGAGGTCGGCGAGCTCGCGCGCGCCTTCAACGCGATGGCCGCCGACCTGGCCGACGTCGACCGCTTGCGGCGCGAGCTCGTGGCCAACGTGTCGCACGAGCTGCGCACGCCGATCGGCGCGCTGCAGGCGCGTGCTGGAGAACCTCGTCGACGGCGTCGAGCCGCCGACCCGCGGGCGGTGCGACGTGCGCTGGCGCAGACGCGAGCGGCTCGGCCGGCTGGTCGAGCAGCTGCTCGACCTCTCGCGGCTCGAGTCGGGCACGCTCCCGATCGCCGCCGAGCGCTTCCGGGTCGGCGAGCTGCTCGACCGCGCGGCGCGCGAGCTGCGCGCTCGGCGAGCGCCACGTGCGGTGCGGATCGAGGTCGACGCCGAGCGGGCTCGAGGCGACCGGCGACCCCGCGCGGCTCCAGCAGGTGCTCGCGAACCTGCTCGACAACGCCGTCCGCCACTCGCCGGCGACGGGCCGCGTGTGGCTGGTCGGTACAACGGCGGCCGCAACACGACGATCGCGGTCTGCGACGAGGGCCCGGGCATCGCGCCCGAGGAGGCCCAGCGCGTGTTCGAGCGCTTCTACCGCAGCGACGCCGCGCGCTCGACGCGCGACGGAGGCACCGGCCTCGGCCTGGCGATCGCGCGCTGGATCGTCGATGCGCACGGCGGCAGCATCCGCGCGGAGCAGCGCGACCCGCACGGCTGCCGGATGGTGCTGGAGCTGCCGGCCCGACCTCTCCGCGCGGGATGACCTCCGCGCGCCTCCTTGGCCGGCCCTCGGGTCGGCGCTCTTCGCTGCGCTGTTGCTGCCCGGGCAGGCCGGCGGGCCTGGGTGTCGCGGTGGCCGGGCTCGCGGTCATCGGCGTGGCGGTCGCCTGCACGCGGCCGCGGGATCCGTGGCGGCTGGCCTGCTGGGGCGCGGCGGCGGCGCTCGCGGTCGTCCCGGCGGTGCGCGCGGCCGAATGGGTGGTCTTCCTGTCGCTGCTCGCGGCGGCGTGCTGGGTCGCTGGCCGCGTCGGGCGCGCGGACGTGGCGCGGCGTCGTCGCGGGCGCGCTCGGATGGCTGGGCCAGCTGGTGCCCGGGCTGGCCCTGCTGGCCGTGCGCGCCGTGCCGGCGGACGGCATCGCTCGGGCGTCCGGCCGCGCGGGGTGCTTCGCTGGCTGCCGCGCTGCTCGCGGTCTTCGCGCCGCTCTTCGTGACCGCCGACGCGGCCTTCGCGCAGATCGTGGGCGACGCGTTCGACTGGGACGGCGACCTCGTGGCCGACCGGGTCGCGGTCTTCGTGCTCGTCGCCGGTCTCCCTGTGGCGCTGGCGCTGACGCGCGCGGACGTGGGTGCGCCCGGCCGCGCCGCTCCGCCTGCTCGGCCGCACCGAGTGGCTGATCGCGCTGGCGGCGCTCGACGCGCTGTTCGCCGGCTTCGTCGCGCTGCAGCTCACGACGCTGTTCGGCGGCGACCGGCACGTGCTGCAGACCGCGGGGCTCACCTACGCCGAGTACGCGCACCAGGGCTTCGGGCAGCTGATGGCGGCGGCCGCGCTGACGCTGGCGGTGATCGCGCTCGCACGGCGCGACTCGCCCGCTCTCAGGCTGCTCCTCGGGCTGCTGTGCGCGCTGACCCTGGTCGTGCTCGCCTCCGCGCTCAAGCGGCTCGAGCTCTACGAGGAGGCGTTCGGCTTCACGCGCCTGCGGCTGCTCGCCCACGCCGCGATCCTGTGGCTCGGCGCGCTGTTCGTCCTGATCGTCGCGGCGGGAGCGCTGAGGCGCACCCGCCGGCTGCCGCGGGCGACGGTCGCGATGTCGGCGGCCGCCGCGCTCGCGTTCGCGCTCGTCAACCCCGACGCGCGGATCGCCGAGCACAACCTCAAGCGCTTCGAGCGCACCGGCGAGATCGACCGCGCCTACCTGCGCCACCTCAGCGCGGACGCCGCGCCCGCCCTGATCCGCGCCGGCGAGGGGCACGAGCCGACGCCGGAACCGGACGGGATCCTGAGCGCCAACCTCGGCCGCGCGCGGGCGCGCGCGGCGATCGGCTCAGCGGGGTAGGGCGCGCTCGTAGACGTCCCACGTCGCCCGTGCGGCGTCGGCCCACGTCCACGCGGGCGGGGCCGGAGCAGGCCGCTGCGCGCCGTAGGCGGCGGCCAGGAGCCCGGCGAGGTCGTCAGCCTCCACGAACGTCGCGCGCCCGTCGAGCACCTCCCGCAGCGCCGGCCCGTCCGCCGCGACCACCGGCGTCCCGCACGCGAGCGCCTCGATCGCCGGCAGCCCGAAGCCCTCCTCGGGCGACGGCAGCACGAGCGCGTGGGCGCCGGTGTAGAGCGCGGCGAGCTCGTCGTCGGGCACCTCGCCGGTGACGATCACGCCGCCGTCGAGCTCGTGCGCCCACGGGCCGGCCGCGCCGACCAGCACCAGCGGCAGCTCGCGCGGCGCCTGCGCGAGCGCGCCGACGCGGCGGTGCGGATCGGGGTGGCGGAGGTCGCCGACCCACAGCAGGTAGTCCTCCGGCACGCCGTGGCTCTCGCGCGCGGCCGCGACCTCCGCCGCCGGCCGCGGGTGGAAGGCGTCGGCCGGCGCCTCGGCGATCACCTCGATCCTCTCCTCGGCGACCCGCATCAGCCGCGCCGTGTCCTCCGCCACCGCGCGCGTCGGGCAGATCACGCGCGCCGCGCGCTCGATCGCCAGCCGGCGCATCCCGCCGCGCAGCCCGGCCCGCAGCGTCTGGCCCGCGGTGCTTCTGGGTCACGAGGTCGTGGACGGTGACGACCATCGGCACGCGCGGGTGCAGCAGCGCGCCGGCCATCCAGGGCGCGTGGAAGAGGTCGTCGCCGCGGCGCGGCTGGCGGCCCTCGACCACCTCGCTGCTCGCGCTCGGCCGCGACCCCCCGCAGGCCGGCCAGGAGGCAGCGCGTGTAGCGCCCGATGCCGCGCGGATCCTCCGCCGGCCGGGAGTCGAAGCACACCCGCATGTCGGATCATCCGTTACCCGGTCCGACTAGCCTCACGCCAAGCTGGTGAAATCGTTTTACGAAGACGTCTGGGCGGAGCTGCCCGACGACCCCGAGCCGTGGGAGTGGGAGCGACGGCGCGCCATCCTCCTCCGCGAGGCCTGGCGAGGTGAGCGCGTGCTCGACCTCGGCTGCGGCGCGGGCCGCTTCATGCGCGCGCTGCGCGCCGAGGGCGCCGACCCGGTCGGCGTCGACCTCGCCGAGGGCGCGCTCGAGCGCGCGCGGCGCAACGTGCCCGGGGCGGAGCTGCACCTGCTCGGGCCTGACGGAGCCATCCCGCTCGAGGACGCGAGCATCGACGTCGTGTGGTGCTCGGAGGTGCTCGAGCACGTCCCCGACACCGCCGGCCTGCTGTCCGAGATCCGGCGCGTTCTCAAGTCACCCGCGGCCGCCTCGTCTCGCCACCCCGTCGCACGACCTTCCCCGCCGCGCGCTGATCGCGCTGCTGCGCTGGGAGGAGCACTTCGACCCGCTCGGCCAGCACGTGCGCTTCTACAGCCGCCGCTCGCTCACCCGCACGCTCGAGACGTTCGCGTTCGAGGACGTCGAGGTCAGCTCCCAGCGCGGCATGCTCGTCGCCCGCGCGCGCAAGGCGCGCCTCTTCTAGCCGCTCCGCGCCGGAGCTCGCGCACGAGCAGCAGCGCGCACAGCAGGCTCACGAGCACGGCGAGCGCGAACTGGAACGGATGGTCGGCCGCGTAGCTGCGGCCCGCTCGCACGGCGGCCACGGCCCCGGCCACCGGCGCCACGTTGCGGAGCCCCGGTGCGCTCTCGGCGACGACCTCGACGCTCCCACCGCCGGACTCCTGGACGGCCTTGACCTCCTGGCGGGGAGCCGCCGCGGCTGGCGCCGCGGGCGCCGGAAGCGACTGGCTCGCGCGCGTCGCGCCGACCGCGGGCGCAGGCTCAGGGTGTGTCACACGCGCCGGCGCGCGCCTTGCGGCGCAGGGCGCGCAGCGCGCGGTGCTCGAGCCGCGCGACGCGCCTCACGGTGAGATGCAGGCTCGCCGCCGTCTCGGCGCGTGACGCGCCCTTGAAGCCCCGCAGGCCGGCGCGGCGCACGAGCACGCGCTCCTGGCGCGGGCCGAGCGTGGCGACGCACGCGGCCAGCGGTGCGAGCACCCGCCGCAGCCGGCGCGGCGATGGCTCGCGGCGCCGCGCGCGGCGGCGCGTGGCGGACGCGGACGAACGAGACCCGCGCCGGGAGACGGCGGAGCCCGATGACCCGCTGCCGGTCCGTGCGCCGGACGGCGCAGCGCGCCGGGAGGCGCTGGTGCCCGATGCCCCGCCGCCGGTCGGGGACGCGGCCGGCGCGGGGGCGCGTCCCGCAGCCTGGCGGGGGACCGAGGCGGGCACGCGGCCCGTCTGCGGCAGCGTCGGGGCGGGTGCGGACGGGAGCGACGGCAGTGCAGGCGGCTTCGGGATCGACACCGGTGGCAGCCCGACGGCAGCGGGGGCGGCGTCGGGATCGGCACGGGTAGGGACGGGAGCGCGGGGGTCGGCACGGGCGGGAGCGGCGGCAGTCCCAGTTGCTGCAGCACGGGCGGGTCGAGCGGCAACGCGAGATCGTCGGCGTTCGCGTTCCCCGCAGCAGCCGCTGCCACTACCACTGCGACCACCATGTGACGTCCGTGCCACCGCATTGTCCCTCCTGGCCTACCCCCGATCGTATTACCGAATTCGGGGGTGACCCAAACGAAGGGCTAGGGTTGCGCCCGGGCCGCGCGCGCGGCCTCGAGGTAGTCCGACGGCCCGCGGGCCGACTGCGGGTCGAGGAAGTAGGCGGCGCGGAACGCCCGCAGCGCGCCCTTCGGATCGTTGAGGACCGACAGCCGGTAGCGGCCCAGCCGCCGCCAGGTCTCGGAGTTGTCGGGCTGCAGGTGGACCGCCGCCTCGAGCGTGGCCAGCGCGTCCTGCCGCTTGCCCTGGGCGTCCTGGATGAACGCGAGCTCGAACAGCGGGTCGACCGAGAGCGGGTTGCGGTCGGCGGCCTGCCGCGCCTCGGCGGCGGCCGGCCCGAGCTTGCCCTCGGAGGCGAGGTCGGCCGAGCGGTCCTCGCCGTGCGCGGCGCGCACCGGCTGCAGCGCGGTCCAGCAGATCGTGAGCGCGAGCACGACGACCGCGAGCGCCGCCACGGCGGTCGCGGGGTCGGGGCGCCACCAGCGCGTCGCGCACCCGCGCCTCCTCGGTCCGCTTCCAGCCGCGCGCGCAGCGGCCCGCGCCCGGCCACCCAGCCCGCGCACAGCAGCGCCACCGCCACCGTGCCCGGCACGAACCACGTCCAGTCGATCAGCGAGTGGAACGCGAACACGAGCACCACCGTCGCCATCGTCAGCAGCCCGATGCGCTCCGGGTCGTAGGGCAGCCCGCGGTCCCGTCGCCGCAGCCCGGTCGCGCCCGTCGCCGCCACGATCCATGCCAGCGCGCCGAGCAGCGAGACGCCGAGCCCGACGAGCCCGAGGTCGGCGAGCGTCTGCACGCCGTAGCCGTGGGCGTGCCGGATCGACTGCGTGCCGCGGCGGTAGCGCGTACGCGCGACCTCGTAGGCGCCGGCGCCCGCGCCCACCAGCTTCGAGTCCTTGTAGATCCGGAGCGCCTCCTGCCAGTACTGCGCGCGCACCGAGGACGTCGCGGTCAGGCGGTCGGGCGTGTTGGTCGGCGCCGCGACGTTCGGGTCGGTCACCTTCCGCCACGCCTTCGAGACCTGGCCGTCGATCCCGCCCGGCGCGGCCGCGAGGCCGATCACGACCGCGAGCACGGAGAGCACGAGCACGCCGCCCACCGCCAGGCCCGCCAGCCGGCGCGTGCGCGGCTTCGGCGAGCGCCCGGCGGCGGCGAAGTTCACCACCAGCCCGGCAGCCAGCAGGATCGCGCACACCAGCAGGAGCAGCGCGCCGAGCGCGTGCCCGGCGTCGACCCGCGCCGCCAGCGGCACGGTGTCGGTCGAGAGCGCGTCACGCGCGAACGCCCACGCGATCACCGGCGCCGCGACGACCGCCGCCGTCACCAGCGGCAGCGCGCTGCGCAGCCGCAGCGGCACGGCCGCGAACCAGAACGCCAGGCCGACCAGCAACGCCAGCAGCGCGCCGCGCGAGTAGGAGAGCATCAGCGCCACGTCGAGCAGCGCGAGCGCGGGCCAGGCGAGCGCGTTGACCGCGCCGTGGCCGGAGCGCCGGGCCGCCAGCCACAGCAGCGGCGGCATCCCCATCACCGCCATCAGCCCGACCGCGTTCCAGTAGCCGAACGGCTCGCGCAGCCGCGCGAACGTCTCGTCGTGCGCCAGCGCGGACGGGAAGACCTTGGTCAGCAGCGCCCAGCCGCACACGACCACGCACGCGAGCGCCACGCCCTCGAGCACGGCCGCCCAGCGCAACGGCGCGATCCGCACGAACGCCAGCGCGCCCGCGAACGCGACCAGGTAGCTGAACGTGCGGTTCGCCTCCTCCCACGAGCCGGCCGGGAAGAGCGACCAGCTGATCGAGGCGGCGGTGAGGACCGTCAGCACGGCCCAGCGCCAGCAGCGTCAGCCCGCCGTGCACGCGCCCGCGCACCCGTCCGGTGAGCAGCGCCGCGAGCACGAGCGCGGTGCCGGTCAGCACGAGGCCGATCTCGGTCCAGGTCAGGCGCTCGAGCCGCAGCCCGCCCTCGGCGCCGAACGCCACCGCGGCGAGCACGGCCGCGACGCCGACGACCGTCGCCGCGTGCGCGCCGAGGCGCGGCACCGCAACCGCGCGCGTGCTCGAGCGCGGGCCGGCGCTAAGCGTGCCGGCGAGCGATGACACGACGGCGCAGCGCGGGGGCGGCCAGCGCCGCCGCGCACAGTCCGACCAGGATCAGGGGGATGAGCAGGTTCGCCGGAATCTCGTGGCGGGCCGTGTCGACACCCAGGCCGGTGGCGCCGGGGATGATGTCCTGGCCGCCGACGTCGGTGCCCTCGGGGCCGTCGGAGAGCGCCTTGGCGAGCTCGTCCTGCTCGCCCTTGTTGGCGGCGTAGGAGAGGCCGTCGGAGGCGTTGGACTGCACGCCGCCGGGCGCGGCCGAGCCGCCCCACCGCCGCCGCCGGAGCCGCCGCCCGCGCCGCCGCTCGAGGTCCCGCCCGAGATCGAGGCGCGCGCGAGCACGTCGCGGCAGTCGGAGTACTCGTCGATGTCGGTCGGGATGTGCTTGCGCGCGTCGCGCAGCTGCGCAGGCGTGTAGTTGCCGCTGATGCGGCCGTCCTGGCACTCGCGCAGGATCTTCTCGCGGACGCCTGCGCTCGCCGTGGGAGCAGCGAGCAGCAGGATCAGCCCGCTGAGCGTCAGCAGACGAACCATGGGCTTCCACGCTAGCAACGGCTCTTCCCCACGGCCGCAAGCGCGCTTGACACTCCGGCCGCCCACGCGGCGTGCGTGTAGGCGCCGACCGCCTCGCGTCCCGCCGCCCCCAACCGCGCCCGCAGCGCCGGATCGTCGTACATCCGGCGCAGCGCGGAGGCGAGCGCCGGCACGTCCCCGGCCGGGACGACGAGCCCCGTGCGCTCGTGGCGCACGAGGCCACCGGCGACGGCGCCGACGGCATCGGAGGCGATCACGGGGACTCCCTGGTTGAAGGCTTCGTTGACCACCAGGCCCCAGGGCTCGCGGAAGTCGCGGGTCGGGACCGACGGTACGACCACAACGTCGCTTCCCGCATAGAAGTTGCGTACTTCGGCCGGCGACCGCCGGCCTTCGGACAGGACCGCGCCGGTGGCGGCGGCCCGGGCTCGGATCGGACCGCCGCCGACCAGAACCAGCGCGGCGCTGAGTGCCGACAGACCGGAGAAAGTCCAGGCCTGTATGAGCACTTGAAGTCCTTTTTCCCCGGCGATTCTGCCGACAAACGCAGCCTGGAACGCGGCGCGCCGAATTGGGGTAGTTGGTCCGTTCCAATACCCGTTGTCGACGCTCTGTGGGGCCTCGACGACGGTCTGGGTCGCGCCCTTCGAGCGCACGTACGCGGACACGTGCGGCCCGTAGGTGACGATCGCGTCGGCGTGGCGGTACAGGTGGCGCACCGGCAGGTAGGACGCCGCGTGCGGGAGCGTCCGCGGATGCGCCCACAACGACGCCCACAGCACGAACGGCACGCGCGCCCGCCGCGCGCCGAGGTAGGCGGCGAGCGGCGCGACGCGCCCGGAGAGGCCCGCGATCACCGCGCGGTAGTCGCCCGCCAGCCGCGCGACGTCCTGCTGGCGCGGCCGCAGCACGGGGAACGGCAGGTCCTGCTCCTCGCCCGCCCCGCCACCGTGGCGGACGTCGCCGCCGATCAGCGCGAACACCACGTCCTCGCGCTCGTGCAGCGCCGCGAACGCGCCGACGCGGAACGGCGGCGCGTGGTTGGTGACGAAGAGGACGGGCTTCACCGCAGCGCCTCCTCGTAGGCGGCGACCGTCGCGCGGCCGCACGCCTCCCACGTGAACGAGCGCTCGACGGTCGCGCGCGCCGCCTCGCCGAGCTCGCGCTGCCAGGCGGCGTCCTCGAGCAGCCGCCGGAGCTCCTCGGCGAGGCTCTCCGGGTCGCCGGGCGCGACGAGCCGGATCCCCGCGCCGCTGGCGCGGATCTCCTCCGGCCCGGCCTCGCCGCGGCAGCCGATGGCCGGGATGCCCGCCGCCATCGCCTCGACGTAGGCGACGCCGAACGCCTCGTCGACGCTGGGGAGCGCGAACACGGTGGCCGGCTGCCGCACCTCGTCGGGCGGCAGCTCGCCCCTGAACTCGACGCGGCGCTCGACGCCGAGCTCCGCCGCCATGGCCTCGAGCCCCGGCCGCTCCGGGCCGTCGCCGACCACCAGCCAGCGCAGGTCGGGATGGTCGTCGCGCAGCAGCCACAGCGCGCGCAGCACGTCGGCGTGGCGCTTGCGGGCGACGAGGTGGCCGACGCTGAGGATCGTCGGCGCGGGCGGCGAGGGGAGCGGCGTGGGCGGGACGTCGGTGCCGAGGTGCACGACGCGCGTGTTGGCGGCGCCGAGCGCGCGGGCGCGCTCCTCGGTCCCGGCCGAGTTGGCGAGCACGAGCCGCGCGCTCTCCAGCGCCCGCCGCACGATCGCCTCCCCGCGGGGCCGCTGCACGACGCTGAGGACGTCGCCGCCGTGGACGGAGATGACCAGCGGCACGCCCGTCCGCGCGTGCCGCACGGCGTCGCCGGCGGGCGCCGCGTAGTGGGCGTGGATGAGGTCGACGTCCAGCCGCCGCAGCGCGAGCGCCAGCGTCGGCGCCGCCCACGCGCCCCAGTGCTGGTAGGTCCGCGGCCGCGGCGGGGCGAGGAACGGGACGTAGGTGACCGCGATGCCGTCGAGCTCGGTCCGCAGCGGCTGGCGCAGCGGCTCGAGCAGCCCGCGGCGCTCCTTCAGCGCCGCCCGGCTCGGCACCGGCCGGTGGAGCACGAGCACGCGTACGTCGGCGCCGGCGTCGCGCGCGGCGAGCGCCTGGCGGTGCGCCCATACGCCGAGCACAGGGTCCGCGGCGCGCGGGTAGTACTCGGCGACGACGGCCACGCGCACGGCGTGGAGGTTACGTCGCCTCCTCCCGCCACCGGATCTCAGGCTCGACGTAGATCTTCGTCGCTCCCGGCGCCACCTCGCGGATCGCCGCTTCGACGCGGTCGATCGTGTGGGCGATCTCCTGGGTCGAGAGGTCGTCGCGGAAGCGCACGTCGGCGGTCACCAGGACCTCCTCCGGGCTCAGGTGCATGGACAGGAGCTCGAGCAGGTCCTCGACGCCCTCGACGCCGAGGATCGCCTTCTCGACCTCCTCGCGCGACTGCGGGTCGATGCCCTCGCCGATCAGCAGCTGCGCGTTCTCGCGGCCGAGGAAGAACGCGACCACGAACAGGATGAGCCCGATCACGACCGAGGCGGCGGCGTCGAACGCCGCCTTGCCGGTGAGCGTGGCGAGGCCGATGCCGAGCGCCGCCACCAGCAGGCCGCTGATCGCCGCCGTGTCCTCGGCCAGCACGGTCAGGACCTCCGGGTCCTTCGAGTTGCGCAGCGCGCCGATGATGCTGCGCCCGCGGCGGCTGGCGTCGAGCTGCCGGTAGGCGGTGTGCCACGCGTAGCCCTCGAAGCAGATCGCGAGCGCGATCACGATCAGCGCGATCGTCGGGTCGGGCAGCTCGTGGCCCGCGATCAGCCCGTGGACCCCCTGGTAGATCGAGAAGCCGCCGCCGATCGTGAACAGGCTGACGGCGACCAGCAGCCCCCAGAAGAAGCGCGCCTTGCCGTGGCCGAACGGGTGCCCCTCGTCAGGCGGGCGCTCGGCGCGCTTGAGGCCCAACAGCAGCAGCGCCTGGTTGCCGGTGTCGGCGGCCGAGTGCAGCGCCTCGGCGAGCATCGCGGCGGAGCCGGAGATCACGGCGGCCGCGAACTTGGCGATCGCGATCGCGGTGTTCGCCATCAGCGCGGCGAGCACGCTCTTGCGTGGATCTTGCTGCTCCATGCGAGGGCATGGTAGCCGCTAGTGCAGCTGCTTCGGCACCAGCACGGGGCCGTAGCGGCCGCCGATCAACCGCACCACGGACGCGCTGCGGCCGTAGGAGCATCGGATGAACGGCTTGAGCAGGGTCACAGGCTCGGTGAATCTGGCGCCCCGGCCGCATCGACTAATCGCGGTACTCCTCGAGCACCTCGGCCGCCTGCTCGCGCGTCAGATACGGCTTGCCGGCGAGGAAGCGGTCGGCCTCCGCCATCGCGGCGTCGCGCGGGTAGGAGGCGGCGACCGGGCGGGTGTGGCGGATCGGGACGGCGTCGATCACGCCGACCTTCCAGCCCCGCCCCTCGGCCACCGCGGCCCAGTGCGCGTCGAGCCCCCAGCCCATCTGCAGGTCGGGGAACGGGAGCAGGACGTCGAACGCGTCGGCGCGGATCGCGGTCACCGGCCCGATCTCGACGAAGCGCGTGCGCCGGGCGGTCAGGCCGGGGCGGCGGCGGGTGACCTCCCACGCGGCGTGGGAGGCGAACGCGTGCGCGGGCTGGGCGAGGCGGAAGCCGTGGTGCTCGGCGAGCGAGATGAAGACGTCGAGGAAGTCGCGCGGCAGCTCGACGTCGTCGTCGACGATCAGCAGCCAGTGGAAGCCGCGCGGCGGGTGGGCGGTCAGCGCGGCGTTGAGGTTGGCCCACTTCCCGGCCCCCTCGGCGGGCGCGACGATCCGCAGCAGCGCGTCGTGGTGCGAGGCGCCGAGCTCGTGCCCGATCTCCGCCGCCGCGCGGGCGTTCTCCGGCCGCACGACCGAGAGCACGAGCACGCGCCGCTTGGGCTCCGAGCGCGCCTGGCGGGCGAGGCGGCGGCGAGCGCGGGCGGTGCGCAGGTTCGCGCGCGCGTCGCGCAGCCGCCCCGCCAGCAGGCCGCGGCGCCCGAGCGTGCCGGAGCGGCCGCTGAGGTAGTCCGGGTCGCGGGTGCTGGCCGGCACCTTCTGGGGCTTGAGCGCCTCGCGCAGCCGGCCGAGCGTCAGCGCGGTCAGCACGATCCCGTTGCCGCAGCGGCGGCGCACGATGTGCCACAGGCAGCCGAGCAGCGTGCGCAGCTCCGCCGCCAGCGGCGGCGCGACGCCCTTGCGCGCGTCGTAGCGGCGCGAGTTGCGCCCGCGCCCGTAGGCGGCGCGCGAGAGGCCGCCGATGCGCGCGTCCTTGCCCGTGCGCCGGTGGTCGACGCCGGCCGCGGCCACGTAGCGGATGCGCCCGCCGGCGGCGTGCAGGCGCCGCTGCCAGTCCTCCTCGTCGCCGTAGAGGTCGAGGCCGGGGTCGAAGCTCCCGATCCGCTCGAGCGCTTGGCGGCGCAGCGTGAGGTTCGCGCCCCACACGAACTCGGCGTCGCGGTCGTCGGGGCCGAGGTCGAGCGTGGTCACCGGCGGCGGCTCGCGCCCGCAGGCGTGCAGGTTGGTGTCCTCGAGCTGCGCCTTGATCGGGCCGCCGAACGCCTCGTGCTCCGGATGCTCGGCGGCCGCCGCGATCAGCGCGGCCAGCCAGCCCGGCCAGGCCGCGGCGTCGTCGTCGAGGAAGCACAGGAGGTCGGCCTGCGCCGCCGCGATCGCGGTGTTGCGCGCGGCGTTGAGCCCGCGCGGCTCGCCGTGGGCGAGGTAGCGCGCGCCGTGCTGCTCGGCCAGCGCGCGCGTCTCGGCGTCCTCCGGGTCGTCCTCGACCACGATCAGCTCGGCGCCGTGCTCCTCGGCCTGTGGCGCGGCGGAGGCGAGCGCGACCGCGAGATAGTCGCGGCGCCGGCGCGTCGGGATCAGGATCGAGGCGGGTGGGGCCACCCGGGTGAGCTTATGGGCGCTACGACCGCTGCGAGCGGACCGCGGCGCGCACGGCGAAGAAGACCGACACGGCGGCGAACAGCAGGAGGAGCGGGACGGTCAGATCGGTGCCGGACGACTTGGTGGGCGGCTTCGCGATGGCGACCGGCTTGCTCTCGGCGTCCGAGACCGCCTTGGCGACCGACTTGGCGGTGGACTCGCGCTTCTTGGCCGTCGGCGTCTGGACCGGCGTCGCCGCGGGCGTGCTCGCGGGCGTTGCGGCAGGTGTGCGCGCGGGCGTCGCGACCGGCGTGCTCGCGGGCGTGGCGGCAGGTGTGCGCGCGGGCGTCGCGGCCGGCGTGCTCGCCGGCTTCGCGGTTGCGACTTGGCTGCTCGCCACGGCGACCGCAGCCGCGTCGCGCGCCATGGTCTTGCGGAGCCCTTCGTCAGCGCTCAGAACGGCGCTGCGCGCGGCGGCATACGGCCGCGGAATGCGCGCCCGCGCCGCATCCGCGAGCGCGTCGTACGCGCTCGCCGTCTCGCCGAGGTCGCCGACGGTCGCCCGAGCCAGATCGTCATCGCCGCTGAGGGGCGCCAGGTCGGCCGCCGCAGCGCGGTGCGCGCGAGCGAGACCTTCCGCCGCGAGCGCCTGGGCCGCGGGGCGTGTCGCCGCGTCGAGTGCGTCGGTTCCCTTCAGCCGGGCGGCCTCGAGGCCGGCCACGGTCGTGGGCAGCCGGCTGAAGAAGGCCGCACGCTTCTCGGGCGCGAGACGGCGGGCTCCGGGAACCGTGAGCGCGACCGCGAGCTGCTTGCACGCGCGCTCGGCGACGCTGCCGGACACTCCGAGGCAGCCGACCGTCGCGATGCCCTTGGTGGTGGGTGCCGCGTAGACGACCTGCGGGACCGCGTCCGTGCGCGCCACCTGGTAGCGCCACGCCTGCCGGCCCTGGCCCAGCTCGACCGTCGAGGGCGCGCCAGAAGCGTGGAGACCCACCGGGAGCAGCGTCGGTGAAGCCGCCGGCAGCAGCT
The DNA here is from genome assembly GCA_963722815.1 of uncultured Solirubrobacteraceae bacterium. Lineage (GTDB taxonomy): Bacteria > Actinomycetota > Thermoleophilia > Solirubrobacterales > Solirubrobacteraceae > DASQFQ01. The sequence goes on along the minus strand of CAVROM010000016.1, from coordinate 1,043 downwards.
CGACCCCTGCGCGCAGCCCGGCATGCGGGTCGCGCAGCCAGAGCGGCCGATTGAAGCCGGCCAGCGTTGTCGCCCCGCCCCGCGCCCAGCCCGACGGCAGCTCGAGCCGAACCCCGGCGGCGGCGACGGTTGTCGGGTTCGGCTTCGCGCGCGGCGCCGGCTCGCTGCGTAGGACACCGCCGAGCACCAGCCCGGCGATCGCTGCGACGAGCACGAGGGAAGCCACCGCGAGCACGGGAAGCGGCATCTCCGGGGGCGTGGCGCGTCTGGCCGTCGCTGCGCTCACGGGGTTCCCGAGCTGTCGGAGTTGCCAGAGCTGTCGAAGTCGCCCGATGGCTCCGGCGTGCTCTTCGGCGTGGGCGCGGGCGTCCTCGCCGGTGGGACGTAGCGCGGCGTTGCCGCAGGCGTCGGGACGTAGGTCGGCGTCGGCGTCGGCGTCGCGGTGGGTGTGGCGAACGGGCGGACCGCAGGCTCTGGCGCGGCGACCACATGCCGCTTCGGCTTGCGCTTCGGCTTCGGCTTCGGCTTGCGCGGATCCCGGAGCGCCGGTACCGAGTCGGCGGACGTCAGCGAGAGCTCGGGCCTCGGCCCGGGTTGCTCGACGTTTGACGCCGCGCTTGCGCCCACCGCGGCCTTCGGCGCGGCCGACTTGCCGAGCGCCTGCAGCCCGAAGGCCATGCTGAACGCCAGCACGACGAGCAGCACGGTGACGCGCGGGGTCAGCCGGTCGGGCATCTCACCGGCTTCGTCTTCCCCGGCATCAGGCAGCGGTCGGAGCGCACCGGCGCCTTGCCGCGGCGCGTCCGGACGCGCATGTACTTCCCGATCTTCCTCGCCTGCGTCACACGGATCTCGATCGTAGCCTTCGGGCGGTACGTGCGTCGCAGCGAGCGGAGGCCGATCAGCCTCGCGGCCACCGCCTTGCGCTTGAACGCGCAGCCCTTCCCGCTGCAGCGGATCCGGATGCGCGTGCCCCGCGGGGTCCTGACCGTGACGCGCGTGAGCGTGGTGCGCGTGCCCTTGAAGTGGCCCGCGATGCGGAT
>CAVROM010000015.1:0-22227 GCA_963722815.1 uncultured Solirubrobacteraceae bacterium | reverse complement strand
GGTAGCTTAGGCCGTCGCGCCCACGAGCGGCTGATCCCCGGCGGCCTGGAGGATCGTCGCGAGCAGGCCCGGGAAGCGGGCCTCGAGGTCGTCCTCGCGCAGCGTGTTGACGCGCTTGGTGCCCTCCTGGCGCTGCCGGATGACGCCGGCCTCGCGCAGGATCTTGAAGTGGTGCGTGCAGGTGGACTTCGTCACCGGCACGTTGAAGCTGCCGCAGCTGCGGCCCTCGAGCTCGCCGGCCAGCCCGCGGACCATCAGGAGGCGGACGGGATCACTGAGGGCGTGGAGGACGGCCGCGAGCTCGATCTCGTCGCGGCTGGGGTGAGCGATCGTTTCGGGGTTCGGCATTTCGCCTGTTCTTCGGAGTCTTGTACGACGATCGTCGTACATTTGCTAGCGTACGACGAACATCGTACAACGAAGGACCGGTATGACCGACTCGCAGACGACACGCCCCGCTGAAAGCACCACGACCGACGCCCGCTGGCTGGCGCTGATCGTGCTGTGCGCCGGCTTCATGATGATCATCCTCGACTCCACGATCGTGAATGTGGCGCTGCCGTCGATCCAGGCGGACCTCGGCTTCACGCAGTCGACCCTCGCGTGGGTCGTCAACGGCTACCTGATCGCCTTCGGCGGCCTGCTGCTGCTGTCGGGGCGGCTCGGCGACCTGATCGGGCGCCGGCGCGTCTTCCTGTTCGGCCTCGCTGTCTTCACCGCCGCGTCGCTGGCCTGCGGCTTCGCCTCGAGCCAAGGGCTCCTGGTCGCCGCGCGCTTCATCCAGGGGATCGGCGGCGCGCTGACCTCCGCCGTGATCCTCGGCATGATCGTGACGATGTTCCCCGAGCCGCGGGAGCAGGCCAAGGCGATCGGCATCTACAGCTTCGTGGCCTCGGCCGGCGCCTCGATCGGCCTGCTGGCCGGTGGCGTGCTGACCCAGGCGATCAGCTGGCACTGGATCTTCTTCGTCAACGTCCCGATCGGCGTCGTGACGGCGCTGCTGGCGCTGCGCTACGTCGAGGACGACAAGGGCCTCGGCCTCGACAAGGGCGCCGACGTCCTCGGCGCGCTGCTCGCGACCGCGTCGGTCATGCTCGGCGTCTACACGGTGCTCAAGGTCGGCGAGCACGGCTGGACGTCGGTCCACACGCTCGCGTTCGGCGCCGCGTCGATCGCGCTGCTGGCGGGGTTCCTGACGCGCGAGACGCGCGCCGCGACGCCGATGATCCCCCTGCGCGTGTTCCGCTCTCGCAACCTCTCGGGCGCGAGCGCGACGATCGTGCTGATGGTGGCCGGGATGTTCGGGATGTTCTTCCTCGGCGTCCTCTACCTGCAGCGGATCCTCGGCTTCGACGCGATCGAGACCGGGCTCGCCTTCCTGCCCGTCTCGACGCTCATCGGCGTGATGTCGCTCGGCGTCTCGGCGCGGCTGAACCTGCGCTTCGGGCCGCGCGCGACGCTGCTCCCCGGGCTCGTCCTGGTGGCGGTGGCGCTGGCCTACTTCTCCCGCGCGCCTGTGGACGGCGACTACGTCACCGACGTGCTGCCCGTCGTGGTCCTGCTCGGAGCCGGCGCCGGGCTCGTGTTCCCCGCGCTGACGACGATCTCGATGTCCGGCGTGCTGCCGCACGACGCCGGCCTGGCCTCCGGCGTGGTCAACACGAGCATGCAGGTCGGGGGCGCCTTCGGCCTCGCCGTCCTCGCTACGCTCGCGAGCGACCACACCGAGACGCTGCGCTCACAGGGCGACTCGGTCGCGCAAGCGGCGACCGGCGGCTACCAGCTCGCGTTCCTCGTCGCCGCCGGGCTCGTCGGCGCCGCGATCCTGCTCGCCACGTTCGTGCTGCGGTCGGATCCCCCGGTCCGGGAGCAGGCGCGCGCGTCGGCGCGCGAGCCGGCCTTCGAGGGCGCCTAGCCCCCCGCTAGGCAGCGAGCTGCCTGGCTTGGCGCCTAGCCGTAGGCGATGAACTCGAGCAGGCTCCCGTCGGGGTCGCGGAAGTAGACGCTCCGCCCCGTCCCGCCCGCGCCGGCGCGTGAGACGGGGCCGAGCTCGATCGCGACGCCGCACGCCTCGAGATGCGCCACGGCGGCCTCGATCGGCCCGTCCGACGCGAAGCAGAGGTCGCTGTTGCCCGCCTGCACGGGCAGCCGCGCCACCGGCTCGGGCGACAGGCCGGGCCCGTGCAGGTTGAGCTGCTGGGCGCCGAAGCGGTAGGCCGTGCGGCCGTCGCTCTCGACGAGCTCGGCGCCGACGACGTCGCGGTAGAACGCGTTCGACACCTCCCAGTCGGAGACGTGGATAACGCAGTGGTCGAGGCGCACCGGCAGGGCCATGACCACATCGTCGCCGATCGGCACCGCGCGCCGCGGCGATAATCGCGCCGTGCCGATCAAGCGGGTGACCGAAGCGGACGCGGAGCAGGTCGTCGAGCTGTTCTCGCTCGCGTTCTTCGACGACCCAGCCTGGAGCCGGGCGTTCCCGGATCCCGACGCCCGGATGGAGCAGTACCGCGCCTGGTGGGGGCTGTTCGTGGGCAGTGCCATCCCGTACGGGTGGACGCGGATGACCGAGGACGGCGGCGCGGCCGCGCTGTGGATCCCCGCGGGCGAGCCCGAGCTGAGCGCCGAGGACGAGGCGAAGGTCGAGCCGCTGCTACGCGAGCTGGTCGGCTCGCATGCCGACGACGTGCTGACGCTGCTCGAGCGCTTCGAGGCCCACCACCCCCACGACACGCCGCACCACTACCTCAGCCTGCTCGGGACGCACCCCGACCACCGCGGCCAGGGCAAGGGCATGACGCTGCTCGCCGCGAACCTCGCGCAACTCGACGAGCTCCGCATGCCCGCCTACCTCGAGTCGAGCAACCGCGCCAACGATCGGCGCTACGAGCGCGCAGGCTTCGAGCTCATCGGGGAGTTCGCGGCGCCGGGCGGCGGTCCGACCCTCGGCTCCATGTGGCGCGATCCGCGCTAACGCGCGGAGTGCCGGCGACGGAACCAGAGCTCGAGCCCGCCGACCACCGGGAGAGCGACCGCAGCGCCGATCAGGGCGCTCCCGACTCCAGCCCCGAGCACGAGTGCGGCGACGCCGGCTCCCAGGTAGACGCTCACCCAGATCCAGCGCACGTGCGTTAGCTGCCAGTGACGCCAAGACGCGAGCATCTCGACGAGCCTAACCGGCTTCGCTGGGCAGCTTCAAGGCTCTGCCAGTCGCCTCAGCAACACGTCCGCGACGCGCTCTGGCGGCTCGATCGTCTCGAGGACGAGGTCGGCCGAACGGCGGAGCAGCGGCTCGACCTCCCCGAGGTCGGCGAGGACCTGCGCCTCCTCCGCCGGGCTCTGGCCGTAGCGGTCGCCGGTGCGGGTCTGGAGACGCTCGAGCAGGACGTCGACCGGCGCGGTCAGCAGCACCCGGTAGTCGAACGGCAGCGCCGCCTGCTCCTCGGAGCAGCCGGCGAAGAAGAGCGGCCCGTCACCTTGCTCCTCCAGCAGCTCGGTGACCCGCTATGCGCGCCAGCCCCACCGACCGTCGGCACGCGGCTCGCTGAAGCCGTCCTCGTCCGCGTCGAACGCCCGCTGTCCACGCTGCCGGAGCTCATGCACGAGCGCCGACTTCCCAACGCCGGACATGCCGGTGATCAAGACGCGCATTCGACCGAGTATCGCCTCCGCTAGCGTTTCTCCCATGCGCGCCACCGCCGCGCAGGAGCCGCTCGAGCTGATCCGCCGCCTCTATGACGCGTGGAACAGTGGCGATGTCGCGACCGCCGCCGAGGTGCTCGCGCCCGACGTGCGCTGGGACACGTTCGGGGCCGCGAAGGCGAACTCCATGCAGCAGACGCTGGCCGGCGGCTCCGGCGGCACCTGGCACCTGACCGCGGTGTCGATCGACCTGCTCGTCGGCATCGAGGAGCACGTGCTCGCGTTCAGCCGCCGCAGCGGCGCCGCGCCCGAGCGGATCGAGATCTGGACGCTGCACGGCGGCCGCGCGACGCACTATCGCGGCTACCCGCTCGACGAAGGGCTGGCGGTGCTGAGCGAGACGACGCGCAGCCACAAGCTCGAGCTGCTGTGCCGCGCGATGCTCGCCTTCAACCGCGGCGACAAAGCGGGCTGGCTGCGGATCTTCACCGGCGACGGGCGCGCGTTCGCGCAACGGCTCGAGGGCACGCGGCTCGACGACGTCGAGGTGCTCGGCGAGACGTTCGAGGCGCTCGTGGTGGCGGCGGCGTACCACCTCGGCGGCCGCGTCACGCCCGTCAACCTCGTGCTCACGTTCGCGGGCGAGCGCGTGCGCCGCGTCGAGCCGTACCCGACGCCGGCCGACGCGCTCGACGCCGCCGCTCGCTGGAGCCCGGGCTAGCACGCAGGAAGCCGCCGTGCTCGCCGTGGCGCGGCTGACACCGCTCGTTTACTCAGGCAAGCGCCGGGTACGGCTTGGCGCAGGGGCCATCCGCTGGGAGGAGGCGGTATGCAGGGACGGGTCGGGATTCGATCGATCGCGGCGATCGCCGCCGCGCTGGCGCTTGTGGTGGCGGGCTGCGGCAAGGGCCAGGGCAACGCGGGCGGCGGAGGAGGAGGCGGGGAGAGCGGGCCGATCAAGATCGGCGCCGCGCTGTCGCTGACCGGCTCGCTCGCCAAGGAAGGCCGGCTCACGAAGTTCGGCTACCAGTTCTGCCAGGAGAAGGTCAACCAGGCCGGAGGCGTCGCGGTCGGCGACGCGAAGCGCAAGCTCGCGATCACCTTCAAGGACGACAAGTCCCAGCCCGACGCGGCCGCGCAGCTCGTCGACCAGTTCAACGACTCCGGCAACAAGCTGATCCTCGGCCCCTACGGATCGCCTTCCACCGAGGCCGCCTCGGCGGTCGTGGAGCGCAACGGCCAGGTGATGGTCGACTCATCCGGCGCCGACAACGCGATCTTCACCAAGGGCTACAAGAACACGTTCGCGGTGCTCTCGCCGGCGACCTCATACCTCGCCGTGATCGTCAAGGCGCTCGCCGACAACGCCACGCCGAAGCCGAAGACCGTCGCCATCATCTCGGCCGACGATGGCTTCTCGAAGACCGCCGGCAAGGGCGGCGCCGACGAGGCGCGCAAGCAGGGCATGAAGGTCGTGGCGCAGGAGGAGGTCCCCCAGCACGTGACCAACGTGTCGTCCGCGCTGACGAAGATCCGGCCCAAGAAGCCGGACGTGATCCTCGTCTCAGCCCACGTCGAGGAGGGGATCGCGGCCGTCAAGCAGAGCAAGGAGCTCGGCCTCAACCCGAAGGGCTTCGGGGAGACGGTCGCGCCGCCGACGCCGGATTTCGTCAAGGCGCTCGGCAAGAACGCGGAGGGCGTCATCGGGTCGACCCAGTGGACCGCCGACTCGACCGGCAAGGACAAGGTGTTCGGGACCGCGAAGGACTATGCGGGGCAGTACGAGAAGCGCTTCGGCGAGGCCGCCGAGTACCACAGCGCCGAGGCGGCCGCCGCGTGCCTCGCGCTGGTGCTGGGCGTCGAGAAGGCCAGGTCGACGGATCCCATGAAGGTCCGCGACGCGATTGCCGGCATCGACGAGGACTCGTTCTTCGGCCCGATCAAGTTCGACGACAGCGGCAAGAACGCGGACAAGCCGATGTCCGCGATCCAGATCAAGGGCGGCCACCCGGTGACCGTCTACCCCAACGAGCAGGCGCAGACCAAGCTCAAGTGGCCGGCCGGCTGAGCGGCGCGCGCGCATGACCCAGTTCCTCCAGGCCACCGTGAACGGGCTGCTCCAGGGCGGACTGCTCGCCCTTGTCGCGGTCGGCTTCTCGCTGGTCTGGGGGGTCATGAACATCGTCAACCTGTCGCACGGCGCGTTCGTGCTGATCGGCGCCTACACGGCGTGGAAGCTGCAGGCGAGCGCCGGCGTTCCGCCGCTGCTCGGGATGGTGGTCGCCGCGGTCGGGCTCTTCGCGTTCGGCTACGTGCTCCAGCGCTATCTGATCAACCTCGTCGTCAACGCCCCGATCTGGATGACGCTGCTGCTGACGTTCGGCCTCAGCCTGATCCTGGTGAACATGCTCGTGCTCTTGTTCACGGGCGACTTCCGCTCGATCCACACGTCCTACGGCTCCGACGCGTTCTCGATCGGCGCGCTGCGGGTGCCCTACGGCCGGCTGATCGCGTTCGTGCTCGCGATCGGCTTCACGATGGGCCTCGTGTGGTTCATGGACCGCACGCGGCTGGGGCTCGCGATCAAGTCGACGGGCATGGATCGCGGCGCGGCGCGGCTCATGGGCATCAAGGTGCGGCGCGTCTACGGACTGACGTTCGGGATCGCGGCGGGCCTGGCCGGCGCCGCGGGCGCGATCTACGGGACGGTCGACACGTTCAGCCCCGCCGACGCCGGACCGTTCACGCTCCAGAGCTTCGTGATCGCGGTGCTCGGGGGCCTGGGCAACATGTGGGGAGCGCTGGCCGGCGGCCTCGTGCTGGGCGTCGTGCAGGCGTGGTCCGGCCAGTACCTGGGCGGGACGCTGATCAACGCGGTCGCGTTCGCGGTGCTCGTCGCCGTGCTCCTGGTCCGTCCCTCCGGGCTGATCGGCAAGCCCTACTACGAGGCGCGGGTGGAGATCTGATGGCCACCGCCTCGACCGCCGCCGCGCCGTCCCGCTCGCGAACGCTGCGCCCGCGGACGCTCGTGCTCGCCGGGCTCGGCGTCGCCGGTCTGGTGGTAGTCGCGCTGCTGCCGCAGTACTTCCTGCTGTCGAGCGAGCAGCGCACGGTGGCCGGGGTGTTCATGTTCATCACGCTCGCCCAGGGCTGGAACCTGATCGGCGGCTTCGCCGGCTACGCGAGCTTCGGCAACGCCGCGTTCTTCGGCCTCGGCGGCTACACGACCGCGATCCTGATGGCGAAGTCCGGCGTGCCGTTCTGGGGCGCGCTGCCGATCGCAGGGCTCGTCGGCGTCGCCTTCGCGGTGCTCGTCGGCCTCCCGGTGCTGCGCCTGCGCGGCCACTACTTCGCGATCGCCACGCTCGGCGTCGCCGAGGGCACGCGCGAGCTCGTGGTCAACCTCGATGGGTTGACCGGCGGCAACTCGGGCATCACCGTGCCCGCCGTGGGCGCCGACGCCGTGACCTCGTACCCCGGCAACACCGGCTTCTACTTCTACTTCCTGGCGCTCGCGCTGCTGGCCACGGGCGTCGTCTGGCTGGTGGCGCGCAACCGCTTCGGCTACGGCCTGCGCGCGATTGCGCAGGACGAGGAGGCGGCCGCGGCGGCGGGCGTCAACACGACGCGGCTGAAGGTCACCGCCTTCGCGCTCGCGGGCCTGCTGACCGCGCTGGCGGGCGCGATCTACGCCTTCCAGCAGGTGACGATCTACCCGCAGCGCCTGTTCGACATCGACATCACCGTGCTGATGGTGGTCATGGCCGTGATCGGGGGCACCGGCACGGTGCTCGGGCCCGTGATCGGCGCGGTGGCCTTGCAGTTCCTGTCGGAGTGGCTGCGCACGCACTACACCGACCTGCACACGATCATCTTCGGCGCGATCATCGTGATCGCGGTCGTGCTGCTGCCGATGGGCATCGTGTCGTTCACGCGCGACGCGTGGAGGCAGCGGCGCATCTCGCTGCTCGACACGGTCAGGGCGTACCGGCTGTGAGCGCCGTGCTCGAGGTCGAGGGACTGGGCCGCCGCTTCGGCGGGCTGGACGCCGTCAAGGACGTCAGCTTCAGCCTCGACGAGGCGGAGACGCTCGGGGTCATCGGGCCCAACGGCGCCGGCAAGAGCACGCTCATCAACCTCATCACCGGCCACGTCAAGCCTTCCGCGGGGCGCGTCGCGGTCGGGGGTCGCGACGTCACCGGCGCCAAGCCGTGGGTGATCGCGGACGCGCGTGTCGCCCGTACGTTCCAGATCGTCAAGCCGTTCCGCAACCTGACCGTGGCCGAGAACGTCGCGATCGGATCGATGTTCGGGCCGGAGCGCGCCGGGTCGACCCGCGACGCGCTTGCCCGCGCCGACGAGGTGCTTGAGCGCGTGGGGCTCGGCGACCAGGCCGGAGCGCAGCCGGGCAACCTCAGCGTGGCGGACGCGCGGCGGCTGGAGTTCGCCAAGGCGCTGGCGATGCGCCCGCGCCTGCTGCTGCTCGACGAGGTGATGGCCGGGTTGCGGCCCGGGGAGATCGGCGGCGCGCTCGACCTGATCCGCTCGCTCAACGAGGAGGGCATCGCCATCCTCGTCGTCGAGCACGTCATGAAGGCGATCATGTCCGTCTCGACCAGCGTGCTCGTGATGCACGAGGGCGCCGAGCTCGTGCACGGGCCCCCGCAGGAGGTCGTCGAGGACGAGCGCGTGATCGAGGCCTACCTCGGCAAGCGCTACGCGCGCCGGATGCGCGAGCACCAGGAGGACGCCGATGCTTGAGGTGTCCGGCCTGACCGCCGGCTACGGCGCCGTGCAGGTGCTGTGGGACGTCGACCTCGAGGTGGGCGAGCGCCAGGTCGTCGCGCTCGTCGGCTCCAACGGCGCGGGCAAAACGACGCTGCTGCGCGCGATCTCCGGGATGATCGCGCCGACCGCCGGCGACGTGCGCTTCGGGGGCGAGTCGCAGCTCGGGCGCGCGCCCGAGGACATCGTCGCCGCGGGGATCGCGCACGTTCCCGAGGGGCGCCGTCTGTTCGCGGGGCTGACCGTGCGGGAGAACCTGCGCGTGGGCGCCTACGCGCGCGGCGGCGAGGCCGACGTCGATCGCGCGGTGGAGCTGTTCCCGCGCCTCGGCGAGCGCCTCGACCAAGTGACGGGAAGCATGTCGGGCGGTGAGCAGCAGATGTGCGCGATCGCACGCGGGTTGATGGCCGACCCCAGGCTGATCATGATCGACGAGCTGTCGCTCGGCCTCGCACCGAACCTCGTCGAGCAGATCCTCGAGCGCCTGGTCGGCGTCACCGAGGCGGGCACCGCGGTGCTGCTCGTCGAGCAGGACGTCGACGCCGCGCTCGAGGTGGCGTCGCACGGCTACGTGCTCGAGAACGGGCGCGTGATCGCATCCGGTGAGAGCGCCTCGCTGCTCGAGGACCCGCGCATCCGCGAGGCCTATCTCGGCGTGTCGTGAGCGCGTCCGCGACGCCGACGCGCGCCGCGGGCATGAGCGGGCTGATGCTGGGCGCGGCGGGCATGTTCGCCGCGATGTACGCCAGCCAGGCGATCCTGCCGACGCTGGCCGGCGACTTCGGCGTCAGCCCGTCGCGCGCCGGCCTGACGGTCTCGGTCGTCGTGCTCGCCGTCGCGGTCGCGGGCTGGGTCTGGGGGCCGCTCTCGGACCGCTACGGGCGCAAGCGGTCGCTGTTGCTCGCCAGCGGGCTGCTGGTGCTGCCGACGCTGGGCGCCGCCGCCGCGCCGACGTTCGCCGCTCTGCTCGTGTGCCGTGCGCTGCAGGGCGCCTGCATGCCGGGTCTGCTGACGGTGGGCGTGCCCTACGTCGCCGAGGTGTTCGTCCCGACGCTGGGCGGGCGTGCGATGGGCTACTACACGATCGCGCTCGTCGGCGGCGGGCTGGTCGGGCGCGTCGGGGTCGGGCTCGTGACGGTCGTGGCCGGCTGGCGCGTCGGGTTCGCGCTGGTCGCGCTGCTGCCGCTCGCCGGCGTCGTGGTCATGCGGCGCCGCCTACCCGAGGCGCCGAAGCCCGAACGCACCCCTGGCCGCGGGCGCGCGCTCGCCGGGCAGCTCGCCAACCGCGCCGTGCTGGTTCCCGCGATCGCGGCGGCCGCACTGTTCTACACGTTCGTCGGCGTCTTCTCGTACGCGTCGTTCCGCCTCCAGGCGCCGCCGTTCGGCTATAGCCCAACCGCCACGAGCCTCATCTTCTCGCTCTGGGCGCTCGGCCTCGTCGCGCCGCTCGCGGGACGGCTGGCCGACCGCTTCGACTGGCGCCGCGTCGCACTGGCGAGCATCGGCGTAGCCGGCTGCGGGCTGCTCCTCTCGCTCCCCGAGCAGCGCGGGCTACCGGTCGTCGCGCTGGCGGTCCTCACGCTCGGCATGTTCGGCGGCGTCACCGCCGCACAGCTCGGCCTGGCCGCCGCCGGACCGACCGACCGTGGCGCGGCCAGCGCGGTCTACTTCTCGTTCTATTACAGCGCGGGCGCCCTCGCCGGGTTCATTCCCGGGCTCGCGTGGGAGGCGCACGGCTGGAGCGGCGTGATCGCCGCGGTCGCGCCCGTGCTCGCCGCGGGGGGAGCGGCGCTGCAATGGGCGGGGCGCGACTAGCCGGCGCGCGAGGAGACCCAGCCTAGGTCGGACGCAGCCGCGTGCGCCGGCCGCGCCATCGAAGGCCTAGGGCTGATATGGCCGGCAGGGCTCACCTCGCAATGCCGGGCAGGGCGGCAGCGGCGTCGGAGCGGTGATCCCGGGCACGACCGGCAGCAGGAGCCGCGACGGCCGCTTCGGGTCGCGCGCGACCACGACGCTCGTGTCCGACCGCGGCTGCCGCTCCGCGAACGCCCACACCGGCTGGTCGCCCCGCGGCGCCGACAGCGTTACCCGCACGCGCGAGCCCGCCCGGTAGACGTGGCCCTGGTAGTAGAACGGCACGGTCACCTTCGCGAACTTGCCCTTCGGCAGCCGCGCGGCGTCCTTCTTGCGGAGGCTCAGCACCGGCTCGAGCGGCGTGCTCTGCTGCTTGTCGAGCTTGCGCACGCTCGTGCGCAGCCAGCCGCTCTGCACGTAGGTCTCGAGCCCGTCCGGCCGCACCTCGGTGATCGTGGCCTGGAGGTCGACGCTGCGCGCGGGCGACTTGATCCACGCCTCGAGCGCGCCCGCTCCCACGACGGCCGTGTCGGCGCCCAGCGGTGCGCTCACGTACGAGGCCGCGGTGCCCGGCGGGTTCTGCGACCACCGGTAGGAGGGCGTCGCCGTCCACAGCCCGTTCGTGCCGCTGCCGGTGTTGCCGGTGAAGCTCGTCGCCGGCCGGGCGGAGCGGCTCCACTTGAACGTGTCGGTCCCCGCCGCGCCCGGCTTGGCGTCGGCCAGCGCGGCGCCTGCCGCGAGGTACCACGAGCGCGCGGTCGTCCCCGGCAGCGGGAAGCGCGAGAACGAGCGCTCGAAGCTCGCGACGGGATGGAACGGCGAGCCGCCGGCGCCGTTGTCGAACAGGATCCGCACCGAGGGCTGCGCCTGGAACGCGGCGAGCGCCGCGTCGTAGCTCGGCTGGGCCTGGATCGGGTCGTCGGGCAGGGTCACGCCTTCGATGCCCATGGCGGACTTGAAGACCACCGGCGCGGCGGCGCGCAGGCTGTCGGACAGGTGCGGCCGGCGGTGCGCGACGTAGAGCTCGAGGAAGTCGTACCAGCGTGTGAACGTCGCGGGGTCGAGCGAGTCGATGTGGTTGCCGTTGGTGAACGTGAACCACTTGCGCTTCGTGCCGGTGAAGTGCTTCGGCAGCGACGCGCAGTGGCCGCCGGTCTGCTCGTCGGTCCACTGGCAGGCGAGGAAGGTCGGCACGCTGATCTTCTTCACGAACTTGTCCGGCGCCAGCGGGTCGGCGACCTTCTTCACGTAGTGGTCGTTGGCCCGCACCTTGGCGATCAGGTCGGGGGCCTCGGCGTGCAGCGCCTGGTTGGCCTTGCACGTCTTGTCGCCGCCCTTGATGCGCTTGAGCGCCCACGCCTGGCCGCCGGTCTTCGAGGCGGGCCGCGCGTCGTACGCGCGGTCCTTCGCCCACGCGAGCGTGAAGCCGGTGTTGAGGATGCCGCCCGGATAGAGCGTGGTCTGCGTGTTGTCGACCACCGACAGCGGCGTGATCGCGGCCAGGCTCGGCGGCCGCGTCTGGGCGACGAACAGCTGGCTGATGCCGCCGTAGGAGACGCCCATCATCCCGACCTTGTGGCGCGCGACCCACGACTGGCGCGCGACGGTCTCGATGATGTCGTAGCCGTCGAGGCTCTGGAGCCGCTCGAAGTAGTCGAACGAACCGCCCGAGCAGCCGGTGCCGCGCATGTTCACGTCGACCACCGCGTAGCCGAGCAGGTTGGCGATCGGGCTGATGCCACTCTGCGCGCCGTCCGGGTTCGCGTAGCCGTAGCCCGCGTACTCGATCAGCGTCGGGTACGGCCCGGGCCCGCTCGGGAGGTGCACGTTGATCGCGAGCTTCGTCCCGTCGCGCGTGGTCAGGTAGCCGTAGCCGCTCTTGGGCAGCTTCTGCTTGAAGGTCTTCTTCGACGGCGGCGCCGAGCGGTCGGAGAACACGCGCACCTGCTTGCCGCGCACCATGTAGGTGCCGGGCTTCACGTTGCGGAACACCGCCGCGCCGAGCTTCCCGGCTCGCTCGGTGCGGCCGGCGACGGTGATCTTCGCGCCCGGCTTGGCGCCGGTGACATAGACCTGCCGCGCGCTCCCATGCGCCTTGAAGGCCGCAGCGGCGGTCGAGGGAACGAGCAGGGCGAGCAGGATGGCGAGCGCGAAGGTCCGTGGCATAGCGCGCCACTCTGACATGGCGGGGTCTGTTCGTGCCCGATACTTGGCGCCGTGACCACCTTCGCCCTCCTCCACGGCGCCTGGCACGGCGCCTGGTGCTGGGAGCGGTTGATCGAGCCGCTGCGCGAACGCGGCCACGGCGCGATCGCCGTCGAGCTCCCGTGCGACGACGTGCAAGCCGGGCTCGACGCGACCGCCGACGCCGCCGCCGCGTTCGTGCCGCTCGCGGGCATGAGCATGGGCGACCAGTTCCGCGCCTCGCCCGGACCGATCGTGACGTTCCCCCGGTGCCGCCGGAGGGCGACGCCGAAGGGCGCTCGTACTGGCCGGATGAGTCGGTCGCGCGCCGCTCGCTCTGCCCCGACCTCAGCGAGGCGGACGCGCACTGGGCGTACGAGCGGCTGCGGCCGCAGGCGCCCACGGCGCAGCGCGAGCGCCACCCGAGCGGGCTGCCGGCCGCCCGCAGCGTCTCGCTCGTGTGCGCCCACGACGCCGTCGTGAACCCCGAGTACTCGCGCCGCGCGACCCGCGAGCGGCTCGGCGTGGCCTCGCTCCAGCTCGACGCCGGCCACTTCCCGATGCTGACCGCCGGACGCGCTCGCCGACGCCCTATCGTCCCTCGTGTGAGCCTCGCCGAGCGCACCGAGCCCTTCACCGTCGCGGACGGGCTGCTGACCGACGTCGGCGGCACGCTGCCGGCCCGCGTCCTTTCGACGCCGGGCATGATCGCGATGATGGAGCGCACCGCGGCCAGGCTCGCCGCCGAGCACCTGGCCGACGGCCGCCCGACGGTCGGCTTCGAGGTCTGCATCAAGCACGTCGCCGGCGCCGGCGAGGGCGCGGAGTGCACCGCGACGGCGCGCCTGCTCGAAGTCGCCGAAGGCCGCAAGCTGCGCTTCGAGGTCGAGGTCCGCGAGGGCGACCGCGTGCTCGGCCTCGGCACCCACGAGCGCAGAGCGCTCAGCCTCTGATGGCCTACGTGCCACCCGCCCGCCACCTGCTCCGCGCTCGCGCCCTCGCCGACGCGCGCTTCTTCGAGCCGCTCGACGTCGACGACCTCGCCCGCGCCGCCGGCCTCTCGCGCGCGCACTTCAGCCGCGAGTTCCGGCGCGCGTTCGGCGAGTCGCCGCACCAGTACCTGCTCACCCGCCGGCTCGAGCGCGCGGCGTCGCTGCTGCGGACGACCGACCGCTCGGTCGCCGACATCTGCTTCAGCGTCGGCCTCCAGAGCGTCGGCTCGTTCACCTCCAGCTTCACCAAGACCTACGGCGTCTCCCCCACCGTCTACCGCGCGCGCTACCCGCCGGCCGTCGCGTATGCGGTCGTGCCGTCGTGCGTGGTGCGCGCCTACGGCCGCCCGCAAGGCAGCACGTTTGGAGAAGACAAGAGGGCGACGCGGGCCTAACGTGCCGGCCATGCACATCGCCAACACACAGCTCTGGGTCCATGACCAGGACGAAGCGCTCGCCTTCTACACCGAGAAGCTCGGCTGGGAAGTCCGCGCCGACGTCACGATGCCCGAGATGGGCAACTTCCGCTGGCTGACCGTCGGCCCCGGCGGCCAGGACGACTTCTCCATCGTGCTGATGGCCGTCCCCGGGCAGCCCGTCCTCGATGACGACACGCGCAAGCAGGTGCTCGACCTCTCCGCCAAGGGCTTCGCCGGCACCGTCTTCGTCACCACCGACGACTGCCGCGCGTCCTACGAGGAGCTCAAGGCGCGCGGCGTCGAGTTCTCCGAGGAGCCAGAGGAGCGCCCCTACGGCATCGACGCGGGCTTCCACGACCCGTCGGGCAACTCGTTCCGGCTCACCCAGGTGACGGCGCCGCAGCTGACGAGCGCCTGAACCGCCCGCCATTCCCGGCTGCGAGGCCGTCGAGCGTCTGCCGCATCCCCCGCTCGACGGCCTCGATCAGCTGAGGCCGCAGCTCGGCGGCGGAGATGATCCGGTCGACCGAGCCGACCTCGACCGCACGCTCGACGCTGTGGATCGCGTCGAACTCGCCGGCCAGCTCGCCGAGCTTCTCGGAGCGCACGTCGGCCCAGCGCTCCTCGCGCTCGGCCCGCAGCCGCTCCCGCTCGGCGCCGTCGGCGCTGCTGATCTTCTCGTCGAGCTCCGCGATCCGCGGGTCCTTGCGGGTGCGCGTGTTGACGTCGCGGGCGAACACGACCGCCGCGGCCGGCGCGCCGCCGATCACCGACGCGTGCGCGCGCTCCAGCGCGATCGACTGGAAGTTGTCGTTCAGCCGCCGCGAGAAGACCACGAACGCGCCGCCGTGGAAGCGCGAGATCACGCAGAACACGATCGGCCCGTCGAAGTTCACGACCGCACGGCCGATCTCCGCGCCGTACTCGAGCTGCAGCCGGCGCATCGACTCGGGTGAGCCGTCGAAGCCCGCGAGGTTGGCGAGCACCACGACCGGCCGGCGCCCGCTCGCGGCGTTGATGGCCCGCGCGATCTTGCGCGACGACTGCGGGAAGAGCGTGCCCGCGCTCCACGAGCCCGGGCCGTCCGCCGGCACCGAGCCGTAGCGCGGCAGTGGGCGCGACTCGATCCCGAGCAGCGACACCGGCCAGCCGCCCAGCGACGCGTCCCATACCACCGCGTTCTCGGCCTCGCGCAGCCCCGCCCAGCGCTCGAGCGGCTCGTGGTCGGCGTCGGCCACGGCGCGCATCACGGAGCGCACGTCGAACGGCTTCTTGCGCCCCGGGTTCGTGTCCTCGCTGAAGATCTCGCCGACCGTCTCGAGGTCGGAGTCGGCGGCCTCGTGCGGTGACTCGCGAACGTCGCGGTCGAGCGCGTCATCGATCTCGGCGCGGCGCGGGAAGCGCTCGCCGGGCGCGACGTAGGAGCGCTCGTAGTAGCCGAGCAGCGTGTCGCATGCGCCCGCGAGGTCGGGCGCCCAGTACTGCGCCTGCCCGTTCGGCCCCATCACGCGCTCGTAGCCGCCGATGCCGAAGTTGTCCTCCGCGGAGACGCCGCCAGAGTAGTCGAGCGCCTGCTTGCCGGTCAGCACCATCGCGCTCTCGGGCGTCATGACGAGGATGCCCTTGGTGTGCATCAGCATCGTCGCCTCGGCGTTCCAGTACGGCTGGGCGCCGACGTTGATGCCGGACACGACGACGTTGATCTCGCCGCCCGCCTGGGTGAAGCGCACGATCCGCCGCAGCGCCGCCGCGACCCAGTCCATGTTCTCGGTCCCGGAGTCCATCGCGATGCGGGCGCCGGAGGAGACCGCGAACCACTCGACCGGCACGTCGAGCCGCTCGGCGAGGTCGAGCGCGGCGATCACGCGCGCGCACTCCGGCTCGGCCAGCGAGCCGAGCCCGCGCGTCGGGTCGCCGAGCAGCGCGACCCGCAGCATCCCCTCGGGGTGGCGATCGGTGGCGTTGCGGATCAGCCCGACCACGATGCTCGCGGTGTTGGTGGCGGCCGGCCGGTCGACCGGGACGAGCTCGCCGTCGACGAGGTCGTGCTCCTCGAAGTCGCCGTCGAGCAGCTTGACGATCTCGGCCGGGTGCACGAGCCCGCGGCGGCGCGCGGAGATGATCCGCTGGGCGCCCTCGTCGAGCGGCTGCAGCGGCTGCGTGGGCGGGCCGCCGAGCTCGACGGTGACGCCGCGGCCGGCGGGGTTGAACATGCGCAGCACGCGGTCCTCGTCGCCGATGCGCAGCCGCAGCTGGACCATCTCGAGCCCGAGCCCGGCGCTCATGTGCGCGAAGCGGTTGATGACCGCGCCGGCCTCGGCGGGCTGGAAGTCGACGGTCGGCCAGGCGTAGAGCAGCAAGCGGTTCCAGTGCAGGCGGTCGCGCGGCGAGCGGCTCGACTGGAACGAGCGCATCGCCTCGAACGCCTGGCGCACCATCCGCTCGAGCTCCGGCAGCGCGGTGATGCGGCCGCTCTCGTCGCGGACCGGCGTGAGGTCGCGGACCTCGGCGAGGGCGACCAGGCGCTCGTCCTTCGGATTGTCGCGCGCCTCGGCGCGGAACAGGTAGACGTCCTCCGCCGACGGCATGCGCTCGAGCGCGAACTCGCGCAGGCGCCAGATGTCCATCCGCTCGGCGAGCATCGGGTGCATGCCGCGGAACTCGGTGCGCTCCTCGCCGTCGGCGCCGAACGTGCGCACGTCGACCTCGGGAGCGAGCACGAACGCGACGCGGTCCACGGCCGCCGGCAGCTCCGCCTCGACCACGCGCGCCGCGAGGTCCTCCTCGCCGGCGCGCAGCAGGTAGACGTCGGCCAGCAGCCGCTCGCCCTCGGGGATCTCGCGCGCGCACGCGGCCAGCGCGCGCAGCGCGGCGCCAAGGTCGTCGGGATCGGCGACGGTGGCCGCGACCCGGAAGCGCTCGCCGTCGTGCTCGTAGGCGGACAGCACGAACGGCACGCCATCGACCAGCCGCTGCTCGACGGCCTCGAGCGGACGGATCCGGTAGTAGCGGCGCGTCATCGCCTCGACCAATGGGCCGGCGTCGCCGGAGTGGCGGCCGAGCACGGTCGCCAGCGGCTGCGGGCACTCGACCAGCGCGGTCATGTGCTCGTGACCGCCGCCTTCGGCCAGCGCGTTCAGGTGCTCCGCCATCTCCGCGTAGGTCGCCTCGCGGCCGGCGGCGAGCCCGGGCTCGTCGATCGAGCGCCAGCGGACCTCGCGGGCGAGCTCGGCCAGCGCGGGCTCGCGCGGCGCGAGCGCGGTCTCGAGGCGATCGAGCACGGAGCGGAACGCCTCGCCGGCCTCGCCGTCCTGCGCGTCGCCGCGCTCGAGGTGGCGGGCGAGCACGGCGCGGACGGCCTCGCGCGCGGTGGCCGCGCGCTCCTGGGAGAGGAAGAGGCGGTAGGCGGCGTCCTCGAGCGCGGCGGTGCGCTCGAGCCCCTCGATGCCGTAGTGCGCAAGCGCGCGGCTGAGGTGCACGACGTAGCGGTCGGGCAGGCCCTCGGACTCGGCGTCGAGCGAACGCAGGAACGCGTGCAGGTGCTCCTGCGGGCTGCCGAGGTCGTCCTCGTCGTCGAGGCCGTCGGCGTGCGGGCGCGTGAGCGTACGGACGTCGGCGTAGAGCTCCAGCAGGCGTCGCTCGGCGACCAGGTCGTCGGGCGCGCCGTCGAGCACGCGCTTGACCTCGTCGGGCGTGTAGTCATAGCCGAGCACGAGCCACTCGAGGTCGGCGAGCCGGGTCTCCCCGTCGCCGGGCTCGACCTCGAAGCGGATGCGCTCGCCCTCCTCGGCGGCCTCGCCCTCGTCGATCGGCTCGATCTGGAGCAGCGGCTTGCCGGCCGGCACCTGCGAGTTGGCGGAGACGAGCACCTCGCGCACGCGCCCGTGGACGGTCGCGGTCAGCGAGCTCTCCATCTTCATCGACTCGGTGACCGCGACGACGTCGCCGGCCTGCACCTCGTCGCCCTCGGAGACCGGGATCGCGACCACGACGCCCGGGCCGTGGCTGCGGATCAGGCCGCCCTCGTCGCGCGAGACGCGGTGCGGCACGCCGTTGACCTCGACGAGCAGGTCGGCGTCCTGCAGCGCGGTGACGGTGCGGTAGGAGTGGCCGCCATAGGTGAGCCGGCTCTCGTGCACGGTCAGCGGCTCGACGGTCGCCTCCATGCGCAGGCCGTCGACCTCGACGAGATAGCGCCGCGGCGCGATCTGGCAGACCTGGAAGCGATAGCTGACACCCTGGTGGAGGAGGTCGACCGTGCGGCAGACGTCGGCGTCGGCGGACGGGCGGCCGCGGCGCGCGAGCGCGTAGAAGCGCGCGCGCTCGTCGGCGGTGGCCTGGTCGCTGAGCGCGATCGCGGCCTGCACGAGCGCGGCGTCGGCGTGCCGGATCGGCTGCACCTCGCCGGCAGCCTGGAGGCGGTCGAGCCAGCCGGTGTCGACCTCGCCCTTGCGCAGCTCGTCGCGGCCGAGCAGCTCGAGCAGGAAGCCCTGGTTGGTGGTCCCCTCCTCGATGTTGACCATCGTGTCGGCGACCGCCCGGCGCAGGCGCGCGATCGCCTGCTCGCGCGTGTCGCCGTGGGCGATGATCTTGGCCATCATCGAGTCGAACTCGGCCGGGACGGTGTCGCCCTCGGCGACGCCGGAGTCGACGCGGATGCCGGGGCCGGCGGGCAGGCGCAGCAGTGAGATGCGGCCCGGTGAAGGCGAGAAGCCGCGGCCGGGGTCCTCGGCGTTGAGGCGGACCTCGATCGCGTGGCCGCGCGGCGGCGGCGGGTCGCCCTCGAGCGTGCCGCCGGCGGCGACGTGCAGCTGCAGCCGCACGAGGTCGGCGCCGGTGACGGCCTCGGTCACGGGGTGCTCGACCTGGAGGCGCGTGTTGACCTCCATGAAGCTGAACTTGCCGCTGTCGGGCTCGTAGAGGAACTCGACGGTGCCGGCGCCCTTGTAGCCGGCCTCGAGCGCGAGCCGCTTCGCCGACTCCGCGAGCTCGGTCTCCTGCTCGGTCGTGAGCACCGGGCTGGCGGACTCCTCGACCACCTTCTGGTGGCGGCGCTGGTAGGAGCAGTCGCGGACGCCGAGCGCCCACACGCCGCCCTGCCCGTCGGCCATCAGCTGGACCTCGACGTGGCGCGCGGCGCCGACGAGGCGCTCCATCAGCACGCTCGGGTCGCCGAACGCCGATTCGGCCTCGGAGCGCGCGCGCTCGATCGCCTGATCGAGCTCCTCGACCTTGTCGACGCGGCGCATGCCGCGCCCGCCGCCCCCGGCCGCGGCCTTGATCATGAGCGGGAAGCCGAGGTCCTCGCCGACCTTGCGCGCCTCCTCGGCGGTCTCGACCGGCCCGCCGCTCCACGGCGCGACCGGCACGCCGGCCTGCTCGGCCAGCAGCTTGCCCTCGATCTTGTCGCCGAGCTTGCGCATGACGTCGGCGGCGGGGCCGACGAACGTGATGCCGAGCTTCTCGCACAGCTCGGGGAAGGCGGGGTGCTCGGCGACGAAGCCCCAGCCGACCCAGGCGACGTCGGCCTCGGTCTCGACCAGCGCGCGCTCGAGGCGCTCGTAGTCGAGGTAGGCGCTCACGCCATCGGTGATGGCGGGGCCGAGGCAGTGGTGCTCGTCGGCCTGGCGGACGAAGAGCGCGTGGCGCTCGGGCTCCGTGTAGAGCGCGATCACGGTGATCGGCTCCTCGAGCTCCTCGTTGAGCTCGCGGACGGCGTTGATGGCTCGCATGGCGGCCTCGCCGCGGTTCACGATCGCGAGGCGCTTGAAGGGGACAGTGATCACTTCCCCCTTGTGTGACGGGCCTCACCGCCGGTCTCAAGCGCCAGCGAGGTCGTCCCCCCCGGTCAGCCCCACACGCACCCTCCATCTGTCGGGGTAGGTGCCCGGATCACAGATCGGGGGCGCCGGGCGTGCTGTGGTGGTCTGGGTGACCTTCGAACGCCACGAGCTGGAGCTGCACGGCCAGCGGGTGAGCTACCGCGTCGCCGGCAGCGGGCCCGCGCTGCTGCTCCTGCACGGGATCGCCAACTCGTCCGACACCTGGGCGCGCGTGGCCCCGCTCCTCAGCGACCGCTTCACGGTGATCGCTCCTGACCTACTCGGGCACGGCGAGTCGGCGGCGCCCCGCGGCGACTACTCGCTCGGCGCCCACGCGAGCGGCGCGCGCGACGTCGCGACCGCGCTCGGGCACGACCGCGTCACCGTCGTCGGGCACTCGCTCGGCGGCGGCATCGCCATGCAGTTCGCCTACCAGTTCCCGGAGCGCACCGAGCGGCTCGTGCTGGTCTCCAGCGGCGGGCTCGGCCGCGACGTCCACCTGCTGCTGCGCGCGGCCTCACTGCCGGGCTCCGACCTCGTCCTGCCGGCGCTCACCTCGCAGCGGCTGGTGGAGCTGGGGCGCGGCCTCGGCGGCCTGCTCGGCAAGGTCGGGCTGCACCCGTCCGCCGACATCGCGGTGCTCGCGCGCGGCTTCGCGGAGCTCGACAACGCCGGCTCGCGCCAGGCGTTCCTGGCCACCCTGCGAGCGGTCGTCGAGCCCGGGGGCCAGAAGGTCAGCGCGAACAGCCGGCTCGCGCTCGCCGCCTCGCTGCCGTCGCTGATCGTGTGGGGCGAGAACGACTCGATCATCCCGGCGGCGCACGGTGCGGCCGCGCACGAGGCGATGCCGGGCAGCCGCTTCGTGGTCTTCGAGGGCGCCGGGCACATGCCCCAGGAGAACCAGCCCCACCACTTCGCGGCCGTCCTCGGCGAGTTCTGCGACGCGACCGAGCCCGCGCGGCTGACGCACGATCACTGGCAGCCGCTGCTGGAGGGCAGGTCGTGACCACCGAGCGGCTCTCCGCGCTGGACGCATCCTTCCTCGCGGTCGAGACGCCGGCCGCGCCGATGCACGTCGGCTGGGTGTCGACCTACGACCTGCCGGAGGACGGCTCGCGCCCGCGCTTCGCCGCTCTCTTCGAGCACCTCGCCGGGCGCTTCGCGCACGCCCCGCGCTGGCGGCGCAAGCTCGCGCCCGTGCCGCTCGGGATCACCGAGCCGGCCTGGGCCGACGACCCCGACTTCGACCCGGCCCAGCACCTCCTGCACGCGCGCGGCTCCGACCTCGACGCGATCGTCGACGAGATCTTCTCCGAGCCGCTCCCGCGCGACCGCCCGCTGTGGCAGATCTGGATCGCCGACGAGCTCGAGGACAGCGTCGTCCTGATCGGCAAGGCCCACCACTGCATGGTCGACGGCATCGCGATCGTCGAGCTCGGCAAGCTGCTGCTCGACGCCGAGCCCTACGAGGAGCGCCCCGAGGCCGAGGCGTGGAAGCCCGCGCCGGTGCCCTCGCCGGGCGAGCGGTTCGTGCGCGCGGTCGCCGACCGCGCGGCCGACGGCGCCGCGCTCGTGCTCGCGCCGGTGAAGCTCGCGAGCACACCCGGTCGCGTCGTGCGCGGCGCGCCGAAGCTGGCGCGCACGTTCCAGCACATTCTTATCCCGCCCGCGCCCGGGTCCGCGCTCAACCGCGCCGGCTCACCGCGGCGCCACCACGTGCGCACGTCGCGCCCGCTCGACGAGTTGCGGACGATCCGGCGGCGCTTCGGCGTCACGCCCAACGACGTCGTGCTCGCCGCCTGCGCGGGGGCGCTGCGGCGCTTCGCCGGTCCGCAACGCCTGAAGGTCATGGTCCCCGCCGACGTGCGCGGCGCCGGCGACGCCGAGGACGGCAACCGCATCTCGTTCGTGTTCTTCGAGCTGCCGTGCGACGAGCCGGATCCGGTCGCGCGCCTCGAGGCGATCCACGCCGCCACCTCGGAGCGCGCCGACGGTGGCGAGGCGGAGGACCTCGACGGTGCGTTCCGCGCGCTCGCGCTCGCCCCAACGCCGGTCAAGCACGTGCTCGCCCACGCGTTCGCGCACCCGCGCATGTCGAACCTGACGATCTCGAGCGTCCCGGGCCCGGCGACGGACCGCTACATGCTCGGCTGCAAGCTCCGCAGCGTCCACTCCGCGGTCCCGCTCACCGAGCGCCACGCGCTCTCGATCGGCGTGGTCATGACCGCCGGCCGCGCGTGCTTCGGGATCTACGCCGACGCCGAGACGCTCCCCGACGCCGACGGGCTGCGCGACGACCTCGATGCCGCGTTCGACGAACTGCTCAGCGCCGCTGCTGAACCGGGCTCAAATCAACAGCAGCATTGAGGGGTGAGTCCGGGCCTGAGCGACCATTTCGTCGATCTCGACAGGCGTTCCCGACCCGCGATCGACGAAATGCGTCCCCTGCGCGGCCGGCTCCCTCGCTCCCCTACCCAGCCGCCGTTGACGTTCGCCGGCGGACTCAGCGCCGCTGCTGACGCGCCCTGA
>CAVROM010000014.1:0-15280 GCA_963722815.1 uncultured Solirubrobacteraceae bacterium | reverse complement strand
CACAAGGTCTTTCGCGTCGACCACAGCCTGATCGCGGCCGTGTCCGTACTCGGCACGATCGGCCGAGTGGTCGCGCGCCTGCAGCTTGTCGTTGCCGCCACCTCCGAACAGGCGGCCCGCTCCGCTGCCGCCGTCGAGATCGTCACGGCCCGTGCCGCCGGAGAGCCGGTCGGCGCCGCGATTGCCGCGCAGGTCGTCATCGCCAGGACCGCCGAACACCCGATCCGGCCCGGCGCCGCCGAAGAGCACATCGTCGCCGAGACCTCCGTACAGGCGGTTCGCGCCGCCGGCGTCGATCAGCTCGTCGTCGCCCCGGCCGCCCCGCAGCACGTCGGGGTAGGGCCGGACGAGGGGCGGCGCGCCGGGGCCATCGCCCGGGCTCCGGTCGCCGTTCAGGTAGTCGTGGCCGCCCCCGCCCTCGACCGCCCTCGAGCCGGTCCGCGCCGAGGTCGCCGCAGAGCACGTCCTTGCCGCCGCGGCCGGAGAGGACGTCATCGCCCGCCCTGCCGAACAGCAGGTCCCGGCGCGGTCCGCCGAGCAGGTGGTCGGGGCCGGCGCCGCCGCGGACGGTCTCGATGCTGGCGAAGCTGTCAGCCCCGCTCGTCCGGCCCGCGGCGACGTCCACCGTCACTCCGCTGCGGCGGGAGGAGAAGTCGAGCCAGTCATTCCCCGGCCCGCCGTCGATACGGTCGCTGCCCCGCCCGGGGTAGAAGATGTCGGACTCCTGGGCACCGCGGAGCAGGGTCGGTCAGGATCAGCGTCTGGTCGTCGGTCGCCACCGTGAGCCGGCTCGCCTCGCCCGGCGCGCCGCGGTAGGTGACCACCGGCGACGGCTCGCAGGACGGGTCGGCTCCGCACGAGCTGCTGACGACCACTTCGGCCGTCGAGGCGCGCGCGGGGGCGGCGAGGACCAGGAACAGCAACGGGACGAGCACGGCACGCATCTGGCACCTCAACGCCTGCGCACGGCAAACGTTGCGCGCTGAGGAATCTCACGGGCTCGACGCGAGCGTCGATCGCTCGCACGCGTGCACGCGGTCCTTCGCGTCGACCGTGGCTCGGTCGCGGCCGCGGCCGCAGTCGGCGCGGTCCGCGGAGCGGTCGCGCGCCAGCAGCCGGTCGGGCCCGGAGCCCCCGAACAGGCGGTCCACCCCCGCGCCGCCGGAGAGGCGGTCGGCCCCGCTGCCGCCCCGCATCTCGTCCCGCCCGGCGCCGCCCGAGAGCCGGTCCGCCCCGCGGTGGCCGTTGAGCCAGTCGGCCCCCGGCCCGCCGATGAGGCGGTCGGCACCGGAGCCGCCCTCGATCAGGTCGTCACCTGACCCGCCTTCGAGCCGGTTGGCGCCGCCTGTGTCGCTCAGGGTGTCGTCGCCCGGGCCGCCGCGCAGCACGTCGGGCCGCAGCCTGATACGCGGCGTGTAGTAGTCGTCGCCCTGCGCGGGGTCGCCCCGCAGCGTGTCCTGGCCCGCGCCGCCGTCGAGCCGGTCGGCGCCGAGCTCGCCGCTGAGCGTGTCCCGCCCCGCGCGGCCGGAGATGACGTCGTCGCCGGGGCCGCCGAGCAGCGTGTCCGCCCCCGCGCCGCCCAGCAGCCGGTCGGCGCCCTGGCCGCCCTCGACGCGCCCGATCCCGCGCACGATGTCGCCGTCGCTCGTGGTGCCGGCGGCGAGGTCGACGGTCACGGCCTCCTCGCGTACGGCGAAGCTGAGCGTGTCCCCGGTACCGCCCTCGATCCGGTCGGCGCCAGGGCCGCCGTCGAGCGTGTCGACCTCCTCGCCACCGGTCAGCGCGTCGTCGCCGGCGCCTCCTTCGAGGCTCGTCCGGACCCCGAGCGCGCCGGTGATCGTCAGCGTGTCATCGCCGTCCCCGAGCTGGGCGGCGAAGCCGGGGACCGGCTCGACCGCCGCGGGCGCAGTGCAGACGGCGGCGTGGGGTCCGGCGGTTCGGCAGTCGTCCTGGGCCGTGATCGGGGCGCCGGAGTCCGAGATCGTCACCTCGTCGCCCGTGCGGCTGGCCACGACGCGGTTCGCCTCGCCCGCGGCGGCGAGGTGGACGACCACCGGCACGTCATGTCCCGCGTCGTACTTGCCGCACGCGACGTCGCTCCCGCAGGAGTCGACCATCACCACCATCGCCGTCGAGGCGTGCGCCGGCGCGGCGAGCGCCAGGAACAGCCCGGCGAGGAGAGCGAGCCTCAGCCGCCGGCCTCGCCCGCGATCCGCGCCACGGCCTCGTCGAGCGGAAGCGTGCCGAGGTCGCCCTCGCCGTGGCGCCGCAGCGCGGCGGCGCGGTCGTCGGCCTCGCGGTCGCCGACGACGAGCATGTAGGGCACCTTCTGCAGCTCGGCCTCGCGGATCTTGCGCCCGACCGACTCGGTGCGATCGTCGACGTCCACGCGCAGGTCGGCGGCGCGCAGCACCGCTGCGACCTCCCCCGCGTAGTCGTTGTGGCGGTCGGCCAGCGGCAGCACGACGGCCTGCACCGGTGCGAGCCACAGCGGCAGGTCGCCGCCGGTGTGCTCGAGCAGGATCCCGATGAAGCGCTCGAACGAGCCGACCAGCGCCCGGTGGAGCATCGCCGGCTGGTGCTCGGCGTTGTCCGCACCCGTGTAGGTGAGGTCGAAGCGGTCGGGGAAGTTGTAGTCGAGCTGCACGGTGCCGAGCTGCCACGAGCGGTTCAGCGAATCGCGCATGTGGAGGTCGATCTTCGGCCCATAGAACGCGCCGTCGCCCTCGTTGATCTCGTATTCGTAGCCGCCGCGCTTCAGGGCGGCCTCGAGAGCCGCCTCCGAGTGGTCCCACGTCTCGTCGGAGCCGATCCGCTCGTCCGGCCGCGTCGAGAGCTCGATCTTCATGTCGAAGCCGAACATGTCGTACCAGGCGAAGCCGAACTCGAGGCACGCGAGCACCTCGTCCTCGATCTGCTCCTCGGTGCAGAAGATGTGCGCGTCGTCCTGGATGAAGTGGCGGACGCGCAGCAGCCCGTGCAGCGTGCCGCTGGGCTCGTTCCGGTGCAGGTGGCCCGGCTCCGCGTAGCGGATCGGGAGCTCGCGGTAGGAGTGCTTGCCCATCGCGTAGAACGCGCAGTGCCCCGGGCAGTTCATGGGCTTGAGGGCCATCGGATGGTCCTCGGCCTCCGTCACGAACATGTTCTCGCGGTACTTGGCCCAGTGGCCGGAGATCTCCCACAGCTTGCGGTCGTAGAGCAGCGGGGTCTTGATCTCGTCGTAGCCGCGGGCGAGCGACATCTCGCGCGAGCGCGCGACGAGCGCGTTGTAGACCGCGGTGCCGGCGTCGGTCCAGAACGCGCTGCCCGGGGCGAGCTCGGAGAAGTGGAACAGCCCGAGCTCGCGGCCGAGCTTGCGGTGGTCGCGCTGGCGCGCCTGCTCGAGGCGCTCGAGGTGGGCCTCCAGGTCGGCCTTCGAGTGGAAGGCCGTCCCGTAGACGCGGGTGAGCATCGTGTTGTCGGAGTCGCCGCGCCAGTACGCGCCCGCGACGGAGAGCAGCTTGAACGCCTTGATGCGGTCGGTGGCCGGCGCGTGCGGGCCACGGCAGAGGTCGGTGAACGGGCCGTTGGTGTAGAGCGAGACGCTATCGACGCCGTTGTTGGTGACGAGGTCGTCGATCAGCTCGACCTTGTAGTCCTGCCCCTCGCCGACGAAGCGCTCGCGGGCCGCGGCGGGGCTGACGTCCTCGCGCTGGAACGGCTCGGCTGCCTTGATGTGCTCGCGCATCTTCGCCTCGAGCCGCTCGAAGTCGGCGTCGGAGACGGTGACGCCCTCGGGGAACTCGAAGTCGTAGTAGAAGCCGTCCTCGATCGGCGGCCCGATCGAGATCTTGGTGCCGGGATAGAGGTCGAGCACCGCGGCGGCCAGCACGTGCGCGGTGTCGTGGCGGATCAGGTCGAGCGACTCGTCGTCGCGATTGGTGACGATCGCCACCTCGTCGCCGTCCGCGAGCGGCCGCGCGAGGTCGCGCACCTCGCCGCCGACCTTGACCGCGAGCGCCGCGCGCGCCAGCCCCGGGCCGATCGCCGCCGCCAGATCGGCGCCGCTCGCGCCATCCGGGAGTTCCTTCTGCGAGCCGTCGGGAAGGATCACGTTCATGGAGCGGCTGATGCTAGACGCCGCGGGGCTGCGAGCGGCGGTCCGCGCGGGCGACCACACCGGGCCGACGGCGGGCCTCGCGCCCGGCTACACGCAGGCCAACCTCGTCGCGCTGCCGGAGGCCGACGCCTTCGACTTCCTGCGCTTCTGCGTCGCCAACCCCAAGCCGTGCCCGGTGCTCGACGTCTCCGACCCCGGCTCGCCCGAGCCCGCACGGATCGCGCCCGGCGCCGACCTCCGCACCGACGTCCCGCGCTACCGGATCTTCCGCGACGGCGAGATCACCGACGAGCCGACCGACGCGAGCGAGCACTGGCGCGACGACCTCGTCGCGTTCCTGATCGGCTGCTCGTTCACCTTCGAGCGCGCGCTCGAGGCCGAGGGGCTCCCGATCCGCCACGTCGAGCAGGGCGTCAACGTCCCGATGTACCGGACGAGCCAGGAGTGCGAGCCGGCCGGCCGCTTCTCCGGCCCGCTGGTCGTCTCGATGCGCCCGATGACGGCGGAGCAGGCGATCCGCGCGACCCAGATCACCTCCCGCTACGGCCCGGTCCACGGCGGCCCGGTCCACATCGGCTCGCCCGAGGCGATCGGGATCGAGGACATCGGCGCGCCCGACTACGGCGACCCGGTGGAGATCCGCGACGGCGAACTGCCGGTGTTCTGGGCCTGCGGCGTGACGCCCCAGGCGGTCGCCGTGGCCTCGAAGCCCGAGCTGATGATCACCCACGCCCCGGGCCACATGTTCGTGACCGACCTCCGCGACGAGACGATGGCGACGCTCTGAACACCGGGCATTGAGGGGGGAGGGTCCGGACCTCCGCGGCGGCCACGAACCCGACCCCTACCAGCCGCCGTTGACGTTCGTCAGAGCAGCCGGGTC
Organism: uncultured Solirubrobacteraceae bacterium; assembly: GCA_963722815.1. Taxonomy (GTDB): domain Bacteria; phylum Actinomycetota; class Thermoleophilia; order Solirubrobacterales; family Solirubrobacteraceae; genus DASQFQ01. Next base: position 10,298 of record CAVROM010000014.1, on the reverse strand, counting down.
GGCAACGCTTCCTCACCCGAAGCGTCCACGCGGTACGCGGTCGAACCTTCGGCCGTAGACACCACCTGCGACAACGCCGTCCCCTCGAACACCAGCGCCGCCGCGTCGTCGGCCGCGTAGCCTGGCGCCAGCGCCCTCTCCGCCACCAGCTGCCTAGAGAGCGGTCGCCGCTGCTCCTCGCCGCCGTAGTGGGGGCAGCAGCTGCCCGGCAGCAGGCCGAGCCCGTCCGGCAGCGCCGCCAGCCGCGACAGGTCGAACGAGTCGGTCGTCGAGCCCTCGAACCAGCAGTTCATGCCCGCGCTCACGCCGCACAGCACCACGCCCTGCTCCCACGCTTCGCGCAGCACCGCGTCCAGCCCGTGCATGCGCCACACCGCCAGCAGCGAGGCCGTGTTCCCGCCGCCGACCCAGATCACGTCCTGGGAGAGCACGAAGCCGCGCAGGTCGGCGACCGTGCGCTCGAACAGGGCGAGGTCGGCGAGCTCACAGTCGTGGTGCGCCGCGAACGAGCGGTAGAAGCTCGACACGTACGTCGGCGCGTCGCCGCTCGCGGTCCCCACGAAGCACACCCGCGGCCGCCCGCTCCGCGCGAGCGACAGCACGAAGTCGTTCAACCGCGGGTCGTAGTCCTCGGGGCGGAGCGACGCCCCGCCCATCGCGACGATCACGTCTTGCCGAACACCATCTCCGGCAGCAGCGCGCTGACCACCCAATGGCCTGCGTCGACGATCTCGGAGATCTTCAGGTCGACGCACAGCGAGCACAGCACGTACGCGTCCTCGGGCGACAGCCCGTACTCGCGGCCGAGGTGCTCGATCATCGCCCGGATCGCGTTCTGCGCGTTCTCGAACAGGTCGGGCCCGACGCCCGTCGTCCCGTAGTACGGAGCGGTGTCAACCTGTGGCGTCAAGGGCGCCGGGGTACGGAACTGCGGCCCCGGAATCGTGCGGCCCTTCTCGAGCCGGAGGCGCAGCTCGACGCCCAGGGTCGCTTCGAGGGCGCTCACGCAGACCTCGCCGTCGCCCTGCACGCCGTGGCCGTCGCCGGTGGAGAACATCGCGCCCTCGACGTGCACGGGCAGATAGAGCGTCGAGCCGACGACCAGCTGCCGCGTGTCGAGGTTGCCCCCGAAGAGGCCCGGCGGCATCACGACTTGGTCGCGCGCGCCCGCGGGGCACACCCCCATCGTCCCGAGGAACGGCGCGAGCGGGATCGTCGCCCCCTCGAGCTGCGCCACGTCGCTGCCCGCGATGTCGAAGATACGTAGATAGGGCTCGGCGAAGTCGTCGCCGAGCAGGCCGAGGCCCGGGATGATCGCCGTCCACCCCCAGTCCTGTGTCTCGAGCCCGAGGACGTCGATCGCGAGGGTGTCGCCGGGCTCGGCGCCGACCATGCGGATCGGGCCGGTGAGCGGGTAGAAGCGGTCGGCGTTGAGCGCCGCGACGTCCGCCGCCGTCGAGTCGGGGCCGAGCTGCTCGTCGGTGATCTCACGGGTCTCGAGGATGACCGTGTCGCCGTCCTCGACCTCCAGTACCGGCTCATGGCGCTCGTCCCAGAAGAAGTGCTCGCGACCGGTCGGGATCTCGTGTGTGCGTGCCATGTCGCGACGCTACACCAGCGCGATCGGGCGTACGGGCGAGCCGGTGCCGCCGCGCAACTTCAGCGGCAGGCAGGCAAACGCGAACTCGCGCACGCCGTCGCGCGCGAGCGCCTCGAGGTTGAGCGCCTCGATGATGTAGATGCCCTCGCGCACCAGCAGGATCAGGTGCCCGGGGAGCGAGCCGAGCTCCGGGTCGTCCTCGCCCGGCACGTCCCACGCCATGTTGTCGGCGCCGACCGCCAGCGGCCGGCGCTCGGCGCACCAGCGCGAGCCGCTCGCGTCGATCCCGCCGGCGGCGAGAAACGCCTCCCGGTCGTGCCACAGCGCGCCCGCCCCGGTGCGGATGAGGATCACGTCACCCGGCGTGATGTCGAGCCCGTCGGCGGCGCGCTCGAGCGCCTCGGCGCCGATCGCGTGGCCGGCGTCCGCGCAGTCGAGCAGCACGCCGCGGGCGAACAGCGGCGGCACCGTGTCGATCCCCAGCTGCGTGAAGCCCTCGGGCGTCTGGACCTGCGCGTCCACCCGAACGCCGCCGTGGAGCTCGAGGTTCTCGGCCTGGTGGCACAGCGCGTCGATGTGGGTGCCGGAGTGCTCGGCCATCACCAGCAGCGCGGAGGCGCTCGTGCGCGCCTCCCCCAGCCCCGCCTCGTGGCGGCGGTGCAGCTTCAGCAGCACGCCCGGCTCGTGCGCCGGCCAGACCGGCGCGCCGGCGTAACGCGGCTGCTCGAGGTCGTAGTGCTGCGCGCCCGCGAGGGCGTCCGAGAGCTCCGTCACTCGACCGGCACGAGCTCCTTGCCGTGCGTCTCGGGCAGGAACTGCAGTGCGCCGATCGCGAGCACGTAGCCGAACACGCCGAAGGCGACGGCGCCACCCAGCCCGATGGCCGCAGCGAGGAAGCCGATGATGCCTGGGAACAGCGCGCCGAACGCGCGGCCGACGTTGTAACAGAAGCCTGAGCCCGTCCCGCGCGCCCGCGTCGGGTACAGCTCGGCCAGGTAGGAGCCGAAGCCGGAGAAGCAGCCCGAGGCGAAGAAGCCGAGCGGGAAGCCGATGATCAGCAACGTCGTGTTGGAGCCCGACGGCACGAGGAAGTACGCCACCAGCGAGACGCCCGCCAGCGCCGCGAACAGCGTGAAGCTCTTCTTGCGGCCGAGCCGGTCATGCACGAAGCCCGCGCTCAGGTAGCCGAGGAAGGCGCCGGCGATGACCACGAACAGGTAGCCCGCGCTGCCGACGACCGACAGGCTGCGTTCCTCCTTGAGGTAGGTCGGGATCCAGGTGAACATCGCGTAGTAGCCGCCCTGGATGCCGGTGGCGAGGAGCGAGGCGAAGATCGTCGTCTTCAGGAGGTCGGTGCGGAAGATCGACTTGAGCGGCAGCTCGAGCTCGTCCTCCTTCTCCTTCGTCTCGGAGAAGACCTCGGGATCCTCGACGTTGCGCCGCACGTACAGGATCAGCAGCGCCGGCAGGATGCCGAGCATCATCAGGATGCGCCAGCCCTGCTCGTCGCTGACCAGCGAGAACACGATCGTGTAGGCGACGACGGCGAGCGCCCAGCCGACCGCCCACGCGCTCTGGATGATGCCGAGCGCCTTGCCGCGCGCCTCGGGCTTGATCAGCTCGGCCACGAGGATCGCGCCGACGGCCCACTCGCCGCCGAACCCGATGCCCTGGAAGACGCGGAAGACCATCAGCATCTCGTAGCTCGACGCGAGGCCGGAGAGGAACGTGAAGACCGAGTAGACGCCGACGGTCAGCATCAACGTGCGAGCGCGCCCGATGCGGTCGGAGAGGACGCCGCCGAGGATGCCGCCGACCGCGGAGGCCGACAACGTGACGGTGGCGAGCGCGCCGGTGGCGCCCTTGCCGACGCCGAACGTCGAGCCGATCGCCGACAGCGTCAACGTCAGGATGATCAGGTCGAAGGCGTCGAGCGAGTAGCCCGCGAACGCCGCCTTGAACGCCTTCTGGCCCTTGCCGCCGAGAGCGGGCCACCAGCCCTCGGGCTCGCGCTGCACGGGCTTGATCGTGTGCTTGCGGGTCGCGGTAGTGGTGCGATCCGGTGTGTCGAGGCTCATGCGTGACTCCCCTGTCGCGTCTCCCTCTCGATTTCCCTTACCCGCTCCGGGTGTGATGCACGTCACGGACCAGCACCGGAACGCCCGTTCGCGGCTGCTAACGTGGCGATTTCCGGCGCTTTTGCACTCCTTCGTGGGCCGTCGCCGGACCAGAAACGCAACTGAAGGGACCTGAAACCGATGCACGCCAAGACCGCCTTGGCGGTCGCCGGGTCCGTGCTCGCCGTGCCGAGCGCCGCCCTGGCCACCGCCCCCGCCGACGATGCCCTCCATCCTTCGGGCAAGCTCACCCACGATCCCAAGCTCAAACGCCACCTGGTGCGCGAGAACCTGCGCCTGGCGCACCGGCTCGACCGCCACCCGCGCGTCCGCCGCCTGCGCACGCACTCCATGAGCGTGCTGCGCGAGCGCAATCGCCGCCTCCACAAGCGCGTCGAGCGCCACGAGCGCGGCGCCTCCACCGCCTCGCCGGTGCTCGAGGCGATCGCCGACTGCGAGTCGGGCGGCAACCCGTCGACCGACACCGGCAACGGGTTCTACGGGAAATACCAGTTCACGCAGGAGACCTGGCAGGCCGTCGGCGGCACCGGCAACCCCGCCGCCGCCCCCGAGGCCGAGCAGGATCGCCGCGCCGCGCAGCTGTACGCGCAGGCCGGCCCCTCGCAGTGGCCGGTCTGCGGCCGCTGAGCGCGGCTCAGTGGGCGAGCTCCACACCCAGCCAGACGACCGCGAGCGAGACGAGGAGCACGAGCAGGGAGAGCGCGCGGCTCCTCGGGCTGGTGATGTGGAAGACGATCAGCACGCCGACGAGCACGACGAGCATGAGCTTGACCTGCAGCACACTGTCGTGCCAGCGGCCGAAGTGCGAGGCCATCGCCGCGCCGGTGGCCACGAGCACGAGGATCGCCACCAGGCTGCCGATCCCGAAGCGCCGCGCGACGGCGAGCATCAGCTCGTCGTCGCCGGCGCGGCGGACCGCCGGCACGATCGCCACCACGAGCACGAGTTGCCCGCCGACGAAGAAGGCGAGTGCGACGATGTGCAGGAAGCGGATAAGCGTCACCGCGGGTCTCCACCGCGGCTCAGGCGCAGCCCGTGTGACGGCGCGGACTCCGGGAAGCCCGAGGGATGCGCCCGCAGGTCGCGCCACAAGTGGCGGCCGACGCCCACGGCAACGATCAGCGCGCCGAGCAGCAGCGCCGCCTCATCCGGCCGGTGGTTGCGCGCGGCGCCCGCCACGAGCACGAGCAGCGCCAGCGCGACGAGCATCAGCGAGATCCCGCGGTGGAAGCGCCCCGCCTCCGAGTGCGGCCAGGGATCGAGCGGGCGCACGATCTCCCGGCCGCGATCCGAGTCGGTGCAGGCGTCCTTGCGCGGGCAGGCGTTGCAGACGTGCGCCTTGGCGCGGTAGCGCACGAGCCGCCGCTCGTGATCGAACTCGTGCGGCCACAGGTGCTCGCCCTCGGGGCACTCCCAGTGATCGTGCTCCTCGTGGTAGGTGAAGCCCGCCGTCCGGTAGCGCAGCGAGCGCCGGTGGGTGTGCGCGGAGAGCCACTCGATCACGAGGGCGGCGAGCAGCAGGAAGCTCGCGTAGCCCGCGGCGAGCAGCGTCTCGGGGCTCACGTGAGCCTCGCCGCCGTCGCCTCCTCGCCGCTCACCGCAACCACGCCCTCGGGCGCGGAGATCTCGGTGAAGAGGATGTCGTCGGGCTCCTCGAGCGTCACGCGCTTGACCGTGTGCCGGATGCCGAGATAGGCGATGTAGAGCGTCGGGACGGCGCCGCCCGCGATGAAGACGATGTCGCCCGGCAGCCGCAGCCATTCGATCAGCGCGTTGGTGTCGCCGGTGAGGAACTTCAGCTCGCGGGCCTCGAAGTAGCCGCTGCCGACCGACTTGTAGAGCTGGAGGATCCCGAGCGGCAGCAGGGTCGCGAAGCACATCCAGGCCAGCCCGATGTTCGTCGACCAGAACGAGATCCGCGCCCACTTCTCCGGCCACTTGTCGGCCGGGATCAGGTAGCGCAGGCAGAACAGCGCCAAGCCGATGGCGAGCATCCCGTAGACGCCCATCATCGCCGCGTGGCCGTGGTTGGCGGTCAGCGCCGTGCCGATCTCGTAGTAGGAGACGATCGGCAGGTTGATCAGGAACCCGAAGATGCCGGCACCGAGGAAGTTCCAGAATCCGACGGCGACGAGGAACATGACGGCCCAGCGATGCGGGAACGGCGTCTGCGCCTTCGACTCCTGGGCCGCGCCGAGCTGCAGGAATGACCACGCCTCGACGGTCAGGAAGGTCAGCGGGATCACCTCGGCCGCCGAGAAGAACGCGCCCAGCGCCATGTGCTCCGCGGGCTCGCCCGAGAAGTACAGGTGGTGCATCGTCCCGATCACCCCGCCGAACGAGTAGAGGACGATGTCCAGGTAGATGACGGTGAGCGCCACCTTCTCGCGCACCACGCCGAGCAGCACGAACATGTAGGCGACCATCACGGTGGTGAAGAGCTCGAGGAAGTCCTCGACCCACAGGTGCACGACCCAGAAGCGCCAGAACTCCGTCGTCGTGAAGTCATCGCCGGTGCGCGCGATCAGCCCGACCGCGTAGAACGCCGGGATCGCCAGCGCGGCGAGGAAGAACAGCCACGGCATATTGCCCCGGTGCTCGCCCGCGAGCCGCCGGCGCAGCACCCGCCAGAGCATGAACAGCCACACGAACAGCCCGACCGTGAGCAGGACCTGCCAGATGCGCGCGAGGTCGAGGTACTCGAACCCCTGGAGGCCGAACCAGTTGGAGGCCGCCCCCTGCAAGACGCCGTGAACGCCGAGGTAGGAGCCGATCAGCGTCCCGAACACGACGACGGCGAGCGCGCCCAGCAGCGCGAAGGCCAGCGTGCCCTGGTGCTTGGGCTCGCGCCTGGCGATCATCGGGGCGAGGAAGATGCCGGCCGCGACGAACGACGTCGCGACCCAGAAGATCGCGAGCTGGATGTGCCAGGTGCGCATCAGGTTGTAGGGGAAGACGCGCGCGAGGTCGAAGCCGAAGAAGCCGCCGACGTCGGCCCGGTAGTGCTGGCTCGCCGCCCCGACGAGCGTCTGGATCAGGAACAGCGCCGCCATGACGAAGAAGAACCAGGCACAAGCGCGCTGCGCCGGCGTGAGGGCCACGTCGCCGGGCGAGCGGAACGACAGCGTGGCCTGCTCCCGCCCGTGCCAGCCGAGGAAGCGCCAGCGGCCGAAGACGCCGAACAGGATCCCGATCCCGCCGAGCAGCGCGATCAGCGAGAGGACGCTCCAGACGATCACGTTGGCGGTCGGCTTGTTGTCGACACGCGGTTCGGGCGGCCAGTTGTTGGTGTACGAGTAGTCATGCCCCGGCCGCTGGGTCGAGGCCGCCCATGCCGTCCAGCCGAAGAACGCGGTCAGCTGCCGCAGCTCGTTGCGGTCGGTGATCGCGTTCGGCCGCAGCCCGTGCTCCGTCGTCGGGTCGGAGAAGAAGCGCGAGTAGTGCCCGATCAGCCGCCGGTAGGCGTCGGCCTGCGAGGCGGTGAGCGTGAGCGTGCCGGTGCGCTTGACGTAGCGGTTGGTGCGGAACTCGGCGATCGTGCGGCGCGCCGCGCTGTCGGAGCCGGCGCCACCGTTCCTGCCGATCACGAAGTCCGAGGCGCGGCGCAGGTAGTCGGCGGTGTAGTCCGGGCCCAGGTACGCGCCGTGCCCGAAGACGGAGCCGTACTCCATCAGCCCGTTGTGGAGGAAGACCTGCTGGCCCTTGTGGATGTCGGCCCCCGTGTAGAGCGTCTGCCCGGACGGATCGACGACGCGCTGCGGAGTCGGCGGCTTGGCCATGTAGGTCCGGTAGGCGAGGAGCCCGAGCACGAAGAACCCGAACAGGACCACCAGCACGACCGCCTGCACCCAGCCCTTCGACACCAGCAAGGGTCGCCTCTCGGACGTCGGCACGTGAACTCCCCTCGTCGCGTGAGAACCGCAGGACTATTTTTCACCGTTGGAAGGGAAAAAGGAAGTGGAGCGCATGGAAGTTCCCGCCACGTCCGCTGATGACCCCCTCGCCGACCCGCTTCGCGCGCGGTTGTTCGGCGTCCTCGGCGAGCTGCGGCGCCCCGCGACCACCCAGGAGCTCGCGGCGCGCGTCGAGCGCCACCCCAACACCGTGCGGATCCAGCTCCGCCGTCTCGCCGACGCGGGGCTCGTCGGCCGGCGCATCACGCGCCAGCAGCGCGGCCGGCCGCGCGACGAATGGGCGATCGCGCAGGACGCCCAGCCCGCGCGGCAGGCGCCCCAGGCGTACCTCCAGCTGAGCCGCTGGCTCGCGCGGGCGGCGGGAGACCACGCGTCGATCGAGCGCACCGGCCGGGAGATCGGCCACGAGCTCGCGCCCGAGGCGAGCGCGCGCAGCACGGCGGCGGCGGTGCACCACGCGCTGGTCGCCCTCGGCTTCGCGCCGCGTCAGGAGGCGGTCGCGCCACGTGGGGTGCGCTATACGCTGACCAACTGCCCGTACCGTGAGGCGGTGCGACAGAACCAGCCGGCCGTCTGCAGCCTGCACCGCGGGATCACGACAGGCCTGCTCGATCGCGTCGATCCCGGCGCGCGGCTCGCGGGCTTCGTCCCGAGGGACCCGTACACGGCCGGGTGCCTGATCGAGCTCGAAGAGGTCGCCTCCGCGGGCTGAGCCAGCGCCTATGCTGCGCGGCCGATGACCCTGGCCGCGCTCCGCTCTGAGTTCCCGATCCTGGAGCGCGTCGCGTACCTCAACGCGGGCACCGACGGCCCAGTCCCGCGCGCGGCCCAGGAAGCGGTCGCGCGCGAGGTCGCCGGGGAGGTCGAGGAGGGCCGCGCGTTCGCGCACTTCGAGCGCCGGCTCGCGCTGCTCGACGAGCTCCGCGCCGGCTATGCCGAGCTGGTCGGCTGCCCGGTCGACGACATGGCGCTGACCACCTCCACCAGCGAAGGGCTGGGCAAGATCCTGGCGGGAATGGACCTCGGGCCGGCCGACGAGATCGTCACCTCCGACGACGAGCACCCCGGCCTGCTCGGGCCGCTGCTGGCGGCCAAGCAGCTCGGCGTGACCGTGCGCGCGGTGCCGTTCGCGCAGCTCGCCGACGCGGTCGGGCCCGGCACCACCGCCGTCGCCTGCTCGCACGTCAACTGGCACACGGGGGAGCTGGCGCCCGAGGCGCTCGCCGACGTCGGCGTACCGGTGATCCTCGACGGCGCGCAGAGCGCCGGGGCGATCCCGGTCGACGTCGTGAAGCTGCGCTGCGCCGCCTACGCCGCGGCCGGCCAGAAGTGGCTGTGCGGCGCCGACGGCACCGGGATGCTCTACGTCGCTCCCGAGTTCCGCGAGCGAGTGCGCGCGATCGCGCCCGGCTACACGGGCTTCGCCGACGCCTCGCTGGGCCTTGGGTCCGAGCTGAAGGCCGACGCGCGCCGCTACGACACCCCGGCGCTCGCGCGCGAGGTGGTGGCGTTCAGCGTCGCCTCGCTCGGCGTGCTGTGCGGCGCCGGGATGCCCGACGTGCTGGCCGCCGGCCCGGTGCTGGCCGCCGGCCTCGCCGAGCGGCTCGAAGCGCACGGCCGGGCGGTCGCGCCGCGCGGCCACACCACGCTCGTCGCCTTCGAGGACCCGGACCCGGAGCCGACGCGCGACCGGCTGCGCGAGCAGGGCATCGTCGTCCGCAACCTCCCGGGCACGCAGTTCGTCCGCGTCTCGGTCGGCGCGTGGTCGAACGAGGACGACCTCGAGCGCCTGCTCGCGGCGCTCTAGACCTCGCGCGCCTCTGGATCGACGCCCAGCGCCGCGCGGCCGCCGTCGACCGGCACGACGGCGCCGTTGACGAAGCTCGCTGCCGGCGACAGCAGGTGCGCGACCACCTCGGCGACCTCCGCCCCGTGCCCGGCGCGGCCGAGCGGGTGCAGCCGCGCCAGGGCGGCGTCGAGGTTGGCGTCGTAGCGCTCGGTGACGATCGAGCCGAGCGCGACCGCGTTGGTCCGGATGCCCCGCGGCCCGTAGTCGACCGCCAGGGCACGCGTGAGCCCCTCGATCGCTGCCTTGGCGGTCGCATAGGGCAGCGCGCCGGGGACCGCGCGCGTCGCCTGGTGCGAGGAGACGTTGACGATGGCGCCCGCGGTGCCATCGGCGAGGAAGCGCCGGACGGCCGCGCCCGACCCCGCGACGGCGAGCGTGAGGTTCTCGGCGATCAGCTCGACGACCTCGCGCGCGGAGGAGGTGTGCAACGCGGCGTCGCGGAAGACCGCGGCGTTGTTGACCCAGCCGCTCAGCGTCCCGCTCGACGCGGCGATCTGCACCGCCCGTCCGAGCACCGCGTCGTCGCTCGCGTCCCCCGCGATCGCCCGGATCCCGCTGCCCAGTCCGTCGACGACGGCGGTGTCGACGACGACCACAGCGCCGTCCTCGGCGAGCCGCTCCGCGATCGCCCGGCCGACGCCGCGAACACCGCCCGTGACGACGAACGAGCGGGTCATCGCCGCAGCGGCACGACCACGTCGATGCCGCTCTGCTCGCTGAGCATGCGGTTGGGATAGACCTCGGGCGGCGCGGTGTGGGCGCTGAGCCGCTCGTACTCATCCGCCGTCAGCGAAACG
>CAVROM010000013.1:0-17104 GCA_963722815.1 uncultured Solirubrobacteraceae bacterium | reverse complement strand
GCCGCGCCGGGCTGCTCCTCGAGCTCGACCGCGCCGCCCGCGCCGCCGCCATCGAGGGCGCGCTCGCCGCAGGCCTGCGCCCGCCGCACACGCTGTTCCTCAACGCCGAGCCGTCGACGCTCGACGGCGCGGGGCCGCTGCTGGGCAGGGAGGCGGCGGAGCTGCGGATCGTCGTCGAGCTCACCGAGCGCGCGCTCGCGGCGCGGCCGGCCGAGGTGCTCGCCGCGGTCGGCTGGCTGCGCGAGCGCGGCTGCGGCATCGCGCTGGACGACGTCGGGATCGACGAGCGCTCGCTCGCGCTGATGCCGTTCCTCTCGCCCGACGTCATCAAGCTCGACTTGTCGCTGATCCAGGAGCGCCGCCCGTCGCGCACGACGGCGCGCGTGCTCAACGCCGTCGCCGCCGAGGCCGAGCGCTCGGGCGCGACGCTCCTCGCCGAGGGCGTGGAGACCGACGCCCACCTCGCGCGGGCGCGCGCGTTCGGGGCCACGCTCGCCCAGGGCTGGTACTTCGGCCGCCCCGGCGAGCTGCCGCCGCCGGCCGCGGTCGCCACGGGCGCCGCCGTCGCGCTGCGCAGCGCCGCCGAGCCGACCGAGGGCGTCACGCCGTTCGAGCTGATCGCCGACCGCCGGCGCCTGCGCCGCGGTGACAAGCGGCTGCTGCTCGCGCTCTCGCGCCAGCTCGAGAAAGAGGCGCTCGGGCTCGGCGGCGAGGCCGTCGTGCTCGCCACGTTCCAGGACGCCCGCTTCTTCACCACCGAGTCGAGGGCCAAGTACGAGCGGCTCGCGGAGAGCGCGGCGCTGGTCGGCGCGCTCGGCTGCGGGCTGGAGGCGGAGCCGGCGCCGTGCGTCCGCGGCGCCGGCCTCGACGCCGACGAGGCGCTGCGCGGGGAGTGGGACGTCGCGGTCATCGCGCCGCCCTTCGCGGGCGCGTTCGTGGCGCGCGACCTCGGCGACGACGGCGCCGACGCGGACCGGCGCTTCGACTACTTCGTCACCTACGAGCGCGAGCTCGTGGTGGCCGCCGCGCGCACGCTGATGGCGCGGATCGTCGCCCGCTAGCCCCAGCGGATGGGCAGCGCGTCGAGGCCGTAGATGCCGTCGATCGTGCCGTACTCGGGCTCGCCGTCGAGCGCGAGGCCCTGGGTGCGGGGGGCGAGGAAGTTCAGGCCCTCCTGCAGTTCTGCGCGCGCGAGGTTCGCGCCCAGGCAGTAGTGGATGCCGGCGCCGAACGTGAGCGGCTTGCCCTTGCGCTCGGCGGTGATGTCGAAGCCGTCGGGCTCGCCGTCGCGGTTGCCGGTGAAGGCGCACACGAGCACGACCGTACCCTCAGGGAAGACGACGTCGCGGTAGTGGACGTCCTCCATCGCGATGCGGGCGGTGAACGGCGTGATCGGCTCGAAGCGCAGGACCTCGTCGACCGCTTGGGGGGCAAGCTCGGGTCGCTCAGCCAGCAGCGCCCACTGCTCCGGGTGGTCGGAGAAGAGCCGCAGCGCGTGGGCGAGCTGCGACTGGGTCGTGTCGACGCCGCCGACCAGCACGTTCAGGACGAGGTTGACGAGCTCGACGTCGGAGAGCCGGTCGCCCTCCTGCTCCGCGGCGATCAGCGTGGAGATCAGGTCCTCGCCGGGCTGCGCGCGGCGGCGGTCGAGCAGCTCGCCCGCGTACGCGTAGAACTCGGTCACCGCCTGCTCGATCAGCGCGCGCTCCTCGACCACGCTCATCCCGAACTGGCGCTGGATCAGGTTCGACCACTCCCACAGCTGCTCCGCGTCGTCGAGCGAGGCGCCCATCACGGTCGCGATCACCTGGCTCGGATAGGGCTTGCAGAGCGCGGCGACGGCGTCGCAGCGGCGCTCGTTCTCCACTCGCGCCCACAGCTCCTCGAGGAAGCCGCGCATCGCCGGCCGCCACTGCTCGACCGCGCGCGGGGTGAACGCCGGGTTCACGAGCCCGCGCAGCCGCCCGTGGTCCTTGCCGTTGATGTGGAGGATGTTGCGGCGGATCTCCTCGTAGAGCGGCCCGTCGTCGATCCCGAAGATCTCGGCGATCTTCAGCCCCGGGAACGTGAACGACTTCGAGCGGAGGAAGAACTCGCCGGCCTCCCGCTCGAGCGTCGCGAAGCCGAGCGGCATCGAGGCGATCCAGCTCTGCGCGCGCAGGTCCCGCATGGCGGAGTGGAAGCGCTCACCGCGCAGCTCCGGGTCGGCGTAGTCGAAGGAGGGGAGCTCGAGCTCGGTGATCGTCGTCATGGCGGGCGCGAGCCTACGTCAACACCGCGCATTGAGGGGGAGGGTCCCACGAATGTCACCTCGACCACCGCATGGGTGGTTGAGACGACACTCGTGCCACGAATGTCGTCTCGATGTCGCATACCGACCCTGAGCTGACACTCGTGCCGCCGCGGCCCTTCGGACCCGACCCCTACCCAGCCGCCGTTGAAGTTCGTCCGAGCTCTTGACACAGCTATATCGAGCTGAGTACGGTGCCACCCGCATCGACCAAAAACGTTTTTGATGCCTCAGTCCCGCCCGAACATCCACGAGCTTGCCCGCCTCTCCGGCGTCTCCGTCGGCACCGTATCGCGTGCGCTGAACGGCTACGCCGACGTGAGCAAGCAGACCCGCGAGCGAATCATGCGGATCGCCGAGGAGCTCGACTACACGCCCGCCGCCGCGGCGCGCACGCTCGTCACCCAGCGCTCGCACGTAGTCGGCGTCTTCCTCGAGACGGGGGAGGGGCACCCCGACGTCCACCACCCGTTCTTCCACGAGGTGCTCGGCGGGCTCAAGCAGTACGCCGGCGGCGCCGGCTACGACCTCCTGATCTTCGCCTCGGAGCGGCCCGGCAACGGCTACGGCACGCACTCGTACCTCAAGCGCTGCCGCCACCACAACGTCGACGGCGCGGTGCTGATGGGCACCGACGAGGAGGACCCCGAGACGCGCCGCCTGGTGCGCTCGGACGTCGCGACGGTCGGCGTCGATCTCGAGCTCGAGGGCCCGCTCACCACGACCGTCGTGTCCGACAACGAGGCCGGCTCTGCCGCGGCAGTGCGCCATCTTCACGAGCTCGGGCACCGCCGCATCGCGCACATCAGCGGCATGCTCGACAAGCGCCCTGGCGCCGAGCGCCTGCGCGGCTACCGCCACGAGCTGCAGCGCCTCGGCGTCACCCCGCGCGACGAGTACGTCGGCTACGGCGACTTCTACGTCGACAGCGGCTACGAGGCGATGCGCAAGCTGCTCGCGCTGGACGAGCCGCCGACCGCCGTCGTGGTCGCGGCCGACATGACCGCGCTGGGCGCGATCCGCGCCGCGAACGAGGCCGGGCTCGAGGTGCCGCGCGACCTCTCGGTGGTCGGCTTCGACGACATTCAGCTCGCCGAGTACCTGCACCCGCCGCTGACCACGCTGCGCCAGCAGAAGGTGGCCCTCGGCGAGGCGGCCGGCCGCGCGCTGATCCGGCACATCGAGGGCGAGACCGACGTCGCCGCCGCCGTCACACTGCCGGTCGACCTGATCGTCCGCGCCTCGACAGCGCCACCACGATGACCCCTTTTTTTCGCCGTCTCCAAAAACGTTTTGGTTCCCAAGGAGGAGAGGATCAGATGCGACGCAGGATCGCGCCGATCACGGCGCTCGTCGGGGCCGTTCTCGCGCTGTCCGTGGGTGTTGTGGCCTGCGGTGACGACAGCGGCAGCAGCACCAACACCAAGGGCGACCAGGCCAAGCTGGGCGGCACGGTCAAGCTCTGGATCATGCCCAACGGCCCGAAGCCGAAGGAGGACATGGACGCCCTCGTCAAGCCGTTCGAGGAGAAGACGGGCGTCAAGGTCCAGACCGAGGTCGTGGGCTGGGACGTGCAGTTCGACCGCATCCGCAACGCGGCCGTCTCGGGTGAGGCCCCGGACGTGACGCAGGCGGGCACCACGCAGGTCCCGTTCTTCGCGGCCCTGGGCGGCTTCGAGGACATCAACAAGCGCGTCGAGGACGTCGGTGGCAAGGCCGCCTACGCGGACGGCGTGTGGCAGACGACGCAGGTCGTCGGCCGCGACGGCACCTGGGCGCTGCCCTGGTTCACCGAGGCCCGCGCGCTCTACTACCGCAAGGACGCGCTCAAGAAGGCGGGCGTCGACGAGGCGACAGCGTTCACGGACTGGGACGCATTCCGCGCCACGCTCGAGAAGCTCAAGTCGGTCAAGTCGCTCGGCGGTGAGCCGATCCAGCCGTTCGGCTCGCCGGGCAAGAAGGCGTTCGACCTCGTCCACCACGTGATGCCGTTCGTGTGGGACGCCGGCGGCGCCGAGCTCTCCTCCGACGACAAGAAGTCGACCATCGCCTCTCCCGAGGCCGAGGCCGGCGTCAGGTTCGTGGCCGGTCTCCTCACGTCCGGGCTGTACGACAAGAGCCAGCTCGAGCGCGACGGCACGCAGGTCGAGAACCAGTTCAAGGGCGGCCGCCTGGCCGTCTGGATCGGCGGCCCGTGGGTGCTCGGCTCGGTCAAGCGGGCCGACGACGAGAACTGGACGCCGGTCGCGCGCAAGAACGTGGGGATCGCCCCGATGCCGTCCGGTCCGGTCGGCGAGGGCTTCACGTTCGTGGGCGGCTCGAACCTCATGATGTTCAAGTCGTCGAAGAACAAGGACGCGGCCTGGGCGCTCATGAAGTACCTGTCCCAGGACCAGATCCAGACCGACTATGCGGCGAAGCAGGGGATGTTCCCCTCGCGCATCGAGCCGCAGAAGGCCGCCGGCGAGGCTGACGCCAACTACGGCGCGTTCTTCAAGGCGATCCAGCAGGGGCGCACGTACGCTCCGATCCCGCAGTGGGGGCCGATCGAGCAGGCCTACAAGGCTCGCTTCGGCAACATCCTCGACCAGGCCGGCGGCGGCTCGATCAGCGACGCCGACATCGAGAAGCAGCTGCAAGGCGCCCAGAAGGAAGCCGACGCACTGCTGGCCCAGGGCGCGGGCTGACCCGACCGTTCCCTGAGGCATGAGCACGCCGTCCGTGATCGAGAGCCGCGACGATGTCCGGCTCACCCACCCGGTGCCGCGAATGCGGCGCCGGGTGGGCGCGGCGGCGGCCCGCCGGCGCCTGGCCCTGGCGCTGTGCGCGCCGGCCGCCCTGTTCATGCTGCTCGTCCACGGGCTGCCTGCGGCCGGCGGCCTGTACCTGAGCTTCAAACAGCTCAACACCTTCACGTTCGCGATGCTGTTCCACGCGCCGTCGGCGGGGCTCAGCAACTACAGCGCGATCCTGTTCGACGCCGACTCGCCGCTGCGCCCGGGCTTCTTCGGCGCGGTGCAGAACACGGCCGTCTACACGTTCTTCACCGTCGCTGGGACGCTCGTCGGCGGGCTCGCCGTGGCGGTGCTCATCAACCGCCCGATCCGCGGTCAGCGGCTGATCCGCACGCTGATGCTGACGCCGTGGATCGTGCCGAGCTTCGTCGTCGCGCTGCTGTGGCAGTTCATGTGGCAGAGCGATGTCGGAATCGTCAACAAGATCCTCGTCGACTACACGGGGCTGCTCTCGACGCGGCCGGTGTGGCTGAGCGGCGAGGCCTCGCTGTGGGCGATCATCATCCCCTCGATCTGGCGCGGGCTGCCGTTCGCGATGCTGATCTTCTTCGCCGGGCTGCAGGCGATCCCGCCCGAGCTCGCCGAGGCGGCCGCGATCGACGGCGCCGGCCCGATCCGGCGCTTCCGCTACATCACGCTCCCGCTGCTGCGGCCGCTGATCGCGATCCAGTTGCTGTTCGGCGTCATCTACGCGGCCTACCAGTACGCGATCCCGGTCGTGATGCTCGGCTCCACGCCGGGGCCGGACGCCGATCTGATGATGACCCTGATCGTCCGCCAGTCGTTCCAGAACAACCTGTTCGGGTTCGGCGCGGCGGCCTCGGTGCTGCTGACGCTGGTGATGTTCGCGTGGGTCGCCCTCTGGTGGCGCACGTTCCGGCGCGACCTGGAGGTGGCGGCATGACCGGCATCGCGCTGTCCCCGCGGGCGCGCAAGCGCGTGAACGCGCGGTTACTCGACGCGCTCACCTGGCTCGTCCTGATCGTGATGCTGGCGCCGGTGGCGTGGCTGATCATCGCCTCGACGCAGACCAAGCTGCACCTCGCGACCGGCGAGATCGACGTCCTGCATCCGACGTTCAAGGCCTTCCGCCAGATGTGGCAGACCGTGGACTTCGAGAAGTACTTCGTCAACTCGCTGGTGATCTGCGGGGCGGCGGCGCTCCTGGCGACCGCGTTCGCCTCGTCGGCCGGCTACGCCCTGGCGCGCTTCAAATTCCCGGGCACGCGGCCGTTCGGGCTGGCGGTGGTCGGGACGCAGCTGATCCCCGGCTCGCTGTTCCTGCTGCCGGTGTTCATGGGCTTCATCTGGCTGAAGCAGAACACGCCGATCCAGCTGTTCGACACGCAGATCGGGATGGTGCTCGTCTACACCGCGTTCTTCACGCCGGTGGCGATCTACTTCATGCGCTCGTTCTTCCTGGCGCTGCCGCGGGAGCTCGAGGACGCGGCGCTCGTCGACGGCTGCTCGCCGTTCGGCGCGTTCTGGCGGATCGTGCTCCCCAACGCGCTGCCGGGGCTGGTCGCGACGTTCGTATACGCGTTCCTGTTCGCGTGGGACGAGCTGCTGTTCGTGACGGCGCTGACGCAGACGCGCGCCGAGACGATCCCGATCGGGATCCGCAACTTCATCGGCAACTACTCGCAGGAGTACTCGCAGCTGATGGCGGCCGGCGTAGTCTCGACGCTCCCGGTGCTGCTCGCGTTCTTCCTGACGCAGCGGTGGCTCGTGCGCGGGCTGACGGCGGGTGCGGTGAAGGGGTGATCCGCTTCGGGGCGGGTGGTCGGCGGTGACAGCGGGGAGGTTGCGTGCGACCACTACCACCGCTGGCGCGGGGACCTCGACCTGATGGCCGCGCTCGGGCTGGGGACGTACCGGTTCTCGATCGCCTGGCCGCAGGTGCAGCCCGACGGGCGGGGGCCGCTCAACAAGCGCGGCGTGGCGTTCTTACGGCGGCTGGTCGAGGGGCTGCTCGCGCGCGGGATCGAGCCGGTCGTGACCCTGGATCACTGGGACCTGCCGAGTGCCCGCCAGGCCGTGGGCGGGTGGGCGGCGCGCGACACCGCCGAGCGCTTCGCCGAGTACGCGTGGTCGCTGCTCGACAACTTCGAGTGGGAGCACGGGTACGGCAAGCGCTTCGGGATCGTGCGGGTGGACTACGAGACGCAGAGGCGGATCCCGAAGCGCTCGGGCCTCTGGTACCGCGACTACATCGCGCAGGCGCGGGGCCGCTTAGGCTCCGCCGTGTGACGATCTCGCTGCGGCCGCAGGGGCCGTTCTTCTTGCCGGCGCCGCTGTCTGCCGCCCTGACGGACGACGGGGGAGAGCCGGTCGCGTTCCGGGCCGTGTGGACGGGCGAGGCGGTCGACGTCGACTTCGTCTCCGACCTCCCGCCGACGCGGGTTGAGGCGCACGCGGCGCGGGTGCTGTCGCTGGACGTCGACGCCCGTGACCTGCCGTCTCTCGCCGACCGCGACCCCGTCCTCGCGCGGGTGCTCGAGGAGGCGGGCGGCCGGCGCCCGGTCTGCTTCGGCACGCCGTTCGAGGCGGCCGTGTGGGCGGTCCTGTCCCAGCGCGTCTCCATGGCACAGGCGGGGCGGGTGAAGGAGGCTCTGGCGGCGGAGCTCGGCACGCGGCTGGAGATCGGCGGAGAGGAGGTCGTCGCGTTCCCGGGCCCGGCGTCGCTCGCGTCGCTCGAGTCGTTCGCCGGCATGTGGGCGTCGAAGCTCGAGCGCGTCCGCGGGCTGGCGGCCGCCGCACTCGCGGGCGACCTCGAACCCGCGCACCTCCGCTCCCTGCCGCTCGAGGACGCGCTCGCGCACCTCCAATCCCTGCCGGGCCTCGGCCCCTTCGGAGCCACCCTCGTCCTCGCCCGCGGAGCCGGCCATCCAGACGTCCCACCCCCGACCCTCCGCCGCTTCCGCCAGGCGGTCGCCTTCGCCTACGACCTGCCGGAGGAGCCCGACGACGCGAAGCTCGCCGAGCTGTCCGAGGCCTGGCGCCCGTACCGCGCCTGGGTCACGTACCTGCTGCGGAGCCGGTCTCCGAGCTGATTTCCCCGCCGGTTCCCATGCGAACATATGTTCGTGGTGCGCCTGGATAAACCGGAGTGGAGATGGGGATGTGAGAGCCCTGCGTCGAAGGGGGTAGCGGCCCGCGGCGTCCCCGAGTCATGCGCTGGCGTTCGTGAGGGCGTTGGTGAAGCGTTGGCAGGGGCACGTGCAGGCTGGGTGATTGAGCCGCGAAATCCATGGCATCGGGGTGCCGACGTCGTCACGAAAGGCGGAAGGCAACATCGGCGGCAGCGTTATCGCGAGTTGTCGTCGGGCCCTGCGCGGTCGTTAGAGCCTGGGCATGCACGGAATCTCCACGCGCGAGAACAGGGAGATCCCATGGTCGCCCGGCGGGTTGATCGCCGGCCGGGCCGCACGGGGAACGCTGAGGCGGCACGCCTGTGATGCACGATCGTGGGAAGTCAGACGGCCTCGTAGTACCTGCGAAGCCGCCGAACAACACCGGGCGAGCGGTGGCGGAGGCGGTGGAGGGAAGGGGGCCGGCCGAGGGGAACGCGGCCAGCAAAACGCGTGCCGGACGCAGAGCCGGGCTTGACGCGTCAAGTGCGCTGGATCGCGTGCGCCGTCGGGCGATGGAGGATGAGGAGGCACGGTTCTCGGCGCTGCTGCACCACGTCGACCTTGGTCGTCTGCGGGCGGCCTACGGGGCTTTGAACCCGCGGGCTGCGACCGGGGCGGATGGGGTGACGTGGGAGGCCTACGGGCGCGATCTGGAGGGCAACCTTCAGCGCCTGCTCGATCGGGTCCATCGCGGCGGCTACCGGGCCAAGCCGGCACGAAGGGCATGGATCCCGAAGTCCGATGGGCGGCAACGCCCGCTCGGGATCGCGGCGCTTGAGGACAAGCTCCTCCAGCGTGCCGTCGTGGAGGTGCTCAACGGCATCTATGAGACGGACTTCGTCGGCTTCTCCTACGGGTTTCGGCCGGGACGCTCGGCGCATGACGCGCTGGACGCGTTGGCGGCTGGGATCTATGACAGGAAGGTCAACTGGGTGCTTGACGCGGACA
The DNA here is from genome assembly GCA_963722815.1 of uncultured Solirubrobacteraceae bacterium. GTDB lineage: Bacteria > Actinomycetota > Thermoleophilia > Solirubrobacterales > Solirubrobacteraceae > DASQFQ01. The sequence continues at coordinate 7,937 of CAVROM010000013.1, read as the reverse complement.
TCCGCGACTTCTTCGGCAGCCTCGATCACGGCTGGCTGACGAGGTTTCTCGAGCACCGCGTTGGCGATCGGCGAGTCCTGCGGCTGATCCAGAAATGGCTCAGGGCGGGAGTCGTTGAGAACGGGACATGGTCGGCGACGGAGGGCGGGACGGCGCAGGGAGCATCGGCATCGCCGCTGCTCGCGAACGTCTACCTGCACTACGTCTTTGACCTGTGGGCCCATCAGTGGAGACGCCGGCACGCTGGCGGTGAGGTGATCATCGTCCGCTACGCCGACGATTACATCGTCGGGTTCCAGCACCAGCGCGACGCGCAACGGTTCCTGGCTGAGCTTCGCGGCAGGCTCGCGCGGTTTGGCTTGGAGCTGGCGCCTGAGAAGACGCGGCTGATCGAGTTCGGGCGCTTCGCGGCGCAGAACCGACGGTCGCGTGGACAGGCCAAGCCGGAGACGTTCGACTTTCTCGGCTTCAAGCACATCTGCTCGAAGACCAAGAACGGGCGCTTCATGCTCAAGCGCATCACGATCGGTGCCCGGATGCAGGTCAAGCTGCGCGAGATCAAGGACGAGCTGCGCAGACGCCGGCACCACTCGATCCCCGATCAGGGCAGATGGCTCGGGAGCGTCGTCAGAGGCCACATGGCCTACTACGCCGTCCCAGGCAACGCCGACGCGATGATCGCGTTTCATGACCAGGTCACGCGGCACTGGCACAAGTCGCTGAAGAAGCGCAGCCAGCGCCACAACCTGCCGTGGACGCGAATGCATCGCATCGCCGAGCGCTGGCTGCCCCCGGTCCAACGCATGCACCCCTTCCCCAACGCCCGCTTCTACGCCAACACCCAAGGCAGGAGCCCGGTGCGTTGACGCGCACGCCGGGATCTGCGCGGGGGGCCGCCGGCAACCGCGGTCCCTACCGCCATCACGGACTGGAGATCAGGGAGGAAGCGCTCCGGCTCGTCGCCGCCGGCGTGAACGACTGCGCGATCGGCAGGAGGCTCGGGATCCCGCGCTCCACCGTGCGGGATTGGCGGCGCCCGACGTATGTGTCGACCCGCCCGCGAGTCCGCCAGACGTGTCCGCGCTGCTGGCGGCCCAGCGTCTTCATCACCGCGACGGCCGAGGACTACGCGGAGCTCCTTGGTCTCTATCTGGGCGACGGCCACATCACGCAGATGGCGCGGGCCCAGCGTCTCCGACTGTTCCTCGATGCGCGCTACGGAACGATCGTCACCGACGCGGATGCACTGCTCCACCGAGTGTTTCCCGACAACCAGGTCTGCCGACTCAGCCGACACCACGGCAGGATGGTCGTGCTCTTCCTGTACCACCGCCGTCTGGCCTGCCTGTTGCCGCAGCATGCGGCGGGCAAGAAGCACCTCCGGAGCGTCGCGCTCGAGCCCTGGCAGTCAGAGATCGTGGCCGCGGCTCCTTGGCGGTTCCTCCGTGGCTGCATCCGCTCGGACGGGTGTGTCTTCATCAACCGCACCGGCCCATACAAGTATGTGAGCTACGGCTTCGCCAACCTCTCGACCGACATCCTCGACCTGTTCGAAGCCACGTGTCTCTCGATCGGCTTGCGCCCGCGACGCTATGCGACCGCGATCAGGCTCAATCGACGAGAGGATGCGACGCGGCTGCTCGCGCATGTCGGCATCAAGTCTTGACCCTGAAATCGCTACCCTTGCTGCCGCAAGCGGCTGTGGTGAAATTGGTATACACGCGGCGTTCAGGTCGCCGTGGGGGCAACCCCGTGGAGGTTCGAGTCCTCTCAGCCGCATGACTCGGGGCGGTGAAATGCCGCGCCGTTGCTACCCTGAGCGCCGGTCCCGCGCCGCTATCGTCTAGGGGACTAGGACGCCGCCCTCTCACGGCGGAAACCGGGGTTCGAATCCCCGTAGCGGTACCTCACGCAGCCCGCCTTCCGAGGCGGGTTTCGTCGTTCTTGGGGCACCTTCCGCTCAAGAAGGATGCACCGGACAGGCTGCAGGGTGTATACCGCTCGAAGACAGGGACCTGTCGCCATGACGCGCGTAGGGGGCTACGCACGCCAGCGAGATCCACGGGGCCACGGTGAAGGGCCACGTACGGCGCCGGTGCTCGCGTCGGCGCGACCGTCGACCCCGGAAGGGGGCTGTATGCGTGGACGAAGGTGGCTCGCGGTAGCGATCGCGGCGGGCTCGATCACGACCGGGGTGGCGATCGCAGGATCGGGACCGTCCGAGACGTCGCAAGTGCTCGGTGATTTCCACGCCAGGCTTGTCAAGCAGAAGGATCGGCCGTGCGATGCGAACCACACCCGGTTCCAGTTGCGGTTCAAGGGCCGGCAGCACAGCAGCGACAGGCGTCTCCGGGGCCGCTTCGAGGCCGAGGTCGAGTCCGTCGTGAACGACAAGAACGGCTGGGGCCGGACAGAAGGCAAGGTCGTCGTGCGCGGCCGTCACGGCGTGAAGTTCCGCGGTGAGTTCGTGGGCGTGGTCGAGCCCGGCGGGGGCGCCGAGGGCTTCCTGACCGGCGACACCACCAGCCGCCCGTCGGTCCGTCTGCTGGCGAACTTCAACGTCGACCAGAACGCGAAGACCGGTGCCATCGACGGCGAGTTCGGCATGGACAGCCAGACCGACCAGCCGTACGCGCCGTATTCGCAGGAGCCGCAGGACCCGGCGATCGTAACCAACGCGTGCTTCGGCCACCATCACGGAGGAGGCGGCCACCACTGAACCTCCCGACGTGCGCCGGAACCTGCTCGATAGGTTCCGGCGCACATCGAACCTAGGGAGGCACGATGCAAGGGGTACGACGTTCCCTGCTCGCCTGTGTGATCGCGGCGAAGCGCGATGACCGCTGCTCCGGCAGCGGCGGCGGACCGGCAAGCGGGTGACCGGGTGGTCTCCGCGAGCGGGACGAAGCAGATCGACGGGCAGACCGCCTAGCGCGGGAGGCCGGCGCTGGGATGGAGAGAACGGCGTGGGCTGGGCGGCGCTCGAGGACGGCACGCTCGGCGTGACGATCTACAACCCGTCGATCGACGAGGCCGACATGGGCATCAACAACCGCCACCCCTGGAACCTCGGGTGCCAGGAGCTGGCGACGTCCCACGACCTCCAGACGGTGATCCTGCACGAGAACGGCCACGTCCTCGGGCTCGACCACTCGAACGACACCGGCGCGGTGATGTGCCCGTCCTCCCAGCAGGCCGACTGCACGCTGGGCCAGGACGACATCAACGGGATTCGCGCGCTCTACCCGTAAAGAAGGCCGGCCGGGGCGGCGTCGATCCGGCGCCGCCCTAGTCTCTCTTCATCAGCACTCCCACGCTCTACGACTGGGCAGGTGGCCAGGAGGCGTTCGACGGCCTCACCGAGGCCTTCTACACACGCGTGCGCGCCGACGATGTGCTGGCGCCGGTGTTCGCGCACATGCCGGAGGACCACCCGCATCACGTCGCGCTGTGGTTCGCGGAGGTGTTCGGCGGCCCGCGCCACTACACCGAGGAGCACGGCGGCTATCCGCACATGATGCACAAGCACCTCGGGCTCGCCCTCACCGAGGCTCAGCGCGCCCGCTGGGTGCAGCTGATCGGGCTCGCCGCCGACGATGTCGGCCTGCCCGCCGACCCGGAGTTCCGTTCTGCCTTCCTCGCTTACGTGGAGTGGGGGACCCGGATCGCGCTGGCCAACTCGCAGCCAGGGGCGGAGCCGCCGCCGGAGGCTCCCGTGCCGCGCTGGGGCTGGGGCGAGGCGCCGCCGTATCCCGGCTGAGCGTCCCGGGCTCACCAGGACGTCGTCAGCGGGGCAGGCCGGCCGAGATGGAAGCCCTGGGCGTAGTCGACGCCGAAGCCGCGCAGCACGTCGAGCGTCGCCTGGTCCTCGACCCCTTCGGCGATCGTCTGCAGGCCGAAGCCGCGCGCGAGGCCGACGATCGCGTGGATGACGTGCTGATCTGCGTCGCTGGTGACGGCGTCGCGGATGAACTCGCGTTCGATCTTCAGGAAGTCCATCGGCAGGTGCTTGAGGTAGTGGAAGCCGCCGTAGCCGCTGCCGAAGTCGTCGAGCGCGAAACGGCACCCGAGCTGGCGCAGGTGCTCGGCGAGGCGGACAGCGACGTCGGTCTCCTCGATCAGGGCGGTTTCGGTGATCTCGAACACCAGCCGGGCGGGATCCGCGCCCGTGCGCTCCAGCTCTCGCTCGATGCCCGCGATCAGCCCCGGATCGCCGATCGAAGCGGCGGAGATGTTGATTTCGACGTCGAGGCCCCTGGCTGCGAGGTCGGCGCCCCTGGGCACGACCCAGCGGTCGATCTCGCGGATCGCGCCGTGCTTCTCCGCTGCAGGCAGGAACGCCCGCGGCGGGATCAGCTCGCCGTCGCGGCTGCGCATGCGGATCAGCAGCTCGCGCTGTACGACCTCGCCGGTCGCCAGGTCGATGATCGGCTGGGCGTGCAGCTCGAAGCGGTCCTCCTCGAACGCTCGCCTGATCTCTCCGATCCACGAGATCTCGTCGAGCTCGCCGCGGAGCGAGACCTCCTTGGCCCTGCGTTCGGTGATGTCGATCATCTGCGCGAACAACACGTCCACGCCGCTGTCGATCGAGCGAACCGGCGTGACGTTCAGCGACGCCCAGACCTCGGAGCCGTCGGGCCGCACATAGCGCTTCTCCGTCACGTAGTTGTCGAGCGCCGAACCCGCGAGCCGCTCGGCGGCGGCCCGGTCGGCGTCGACGTCATCGGGGTGGCTCATATCCACGAACGACAAGCTCAGCAGCGCATCGCGTGACCGGCCCGCGAACTCGCAGAACGCGTCGTTGACACGCAGGTAGCTGAGCGTGACCGGATCGACGAGCGTCATCCCGATCGGCGCGTTGTCGAAGCCCTGGCGGAAGCGCTCCTCGGACAGCCGCAGCTGCTCCTCGCGCTGGAGCGCCAGCGCGCGCGCCTGCTCCCGTTCGCTGATGTCCTTCGCGACGGAGTGCAGCGTGCCATCGGGTCCCTGGCGCACGCTCCACAGCAGCCACCGGAACGAGCCGTCCTTGGCCATGAACCGATTGACGACCTCGGGCACGGAGGAGTCCTCGAGCGTGGTCGGGTCAGCGTCGGTGACGGTTGCGAGCTGGTCGTCGGGTGCGACCAGCTCGAGCGCGGTGCGGCCGATCAGCTCCTCTGGCGTCCAGTCCGCTCCCACGCGCCGCTGACCTTCAGGAACCGCCCGTCGGGGGAGAAGATCGCGAGCAGGTCGACCGAGAGCTCCCAGAACTCGGACATCTGTGATTCGGCCTCCGCGACGCGCCCCGACGCCCGGTCGCGCTCGACGGCGGTCATCAGGACATTGGCGATCGACTCGATGAACCCCTCGTCGTCCGCGGCGAACGCGGACGGGCGGCGGCTGCTCGCCACCAGTGCGCCGAACGCCGGGTCACCCGACCCGACCGGCGCAGCGAGGAGGCTGCGCATGCCGGCCGCGTCGAGCGCGGTTGCGCCGAGGTGCCGATCGGCCCGCAGGTCGTGGCTCAGCAGCGTCTTGCCGCCGTCGCGGAGCAGCGCGACCGAGCGACGAAGGGCGTCCGACGGCGCCTCTTGCACCGGAGCCATGTCGCCGGCGCTCGCCTCCAGCGCAAAGCCGCCTTCGGCCTCGTGCTCCAGCACGAGAACCAGGTCAGCCTCGAGGCCCTCGCGCGGCGCGAGCGCGGCTCGCCGGAGCAGTTCGTCGATCGGCACGCCGCCGAGCGCGGCGGATCCCAGCGTGCTGACGGCCGCCTGCTGGGAGAGGCGATGCTGGATCTGCTCGCGCGCGCGGGCGCGTTCGGTGATGTCCTGCGCCACCGCCACCGCACCGACCCGCTCGCCGCTCGTCGCTCTCAGCGGCGCGAAGTGCAGCCAGTAGTCGCGATGCTCGTCGCTCGACGCCCAGTCGACCGTGCGCGGCTCCCCGCCCACCGCCGCGTGCCAGTGCCGGCCGAGCTGCGCCCACGCCGCCGCCGGGATCACGTCCCACACGTCGCGGCCGATGAAGGGCTCGACGTCGTAGCCGTGCTTGGCGTAGACGTCGCCTTCCATCAGGACGACGCGCAGCTCGGAGTCGAGCACCATCACCGCGGTGTCCGGCATCAGGCCGAGGATCGTCTCCGCCAGCCTCCCCGCGTCGTCGAGCCCGTCGAACTCACTCAGCGACATCAGCGGCATCGGCACCGTCCTGGCATCGCCACGCGGCCGCCAAGGACCCCGACGGCAAGCTGATCTACCGCGCCGGCCAGGCGCTGATCGACCCGGCCAAGCCGACCGAGGAGCTCGCGCGGCTGACCACACCGTTCGTCGTCCCGGAGACGCCGGAGGAGACCGAGGGCCAGGTGAACAACGTCGTGTTCGTCGAGGGCCTCGTCGCCTGGCGCGGCGAGTGGCTCCTCTACTACGGCCAGGGAGACGCCGGCGTCGGCGTCCTCCACGGGCGCGCCTAGACCGAAGGCCGCATCACTCGGTCGCAGTGCGCGTTCCGTACTCACGCAGTGTCCTTGCCGAGCCCGTTCAATTGACGAGCGCTTCTCATGGTCAGCCTCGCTGCCCTCGTCGGCGCGCTGCTCACCCTGCCGGGGGCGACGACGCGGGCCGCCGGCCTCGAACCGGGGCCGTGGTCAGCCCCGGTTCCCGTTTCTCGGGCCCCCGGGGTCTACGACTTCTGGTTCAGCCCGGCCGGCCGCGGCGTCGTGGCCTCGCTCTGCTGCGGAGGCTTCGGACCGGGTGCGCCGGGGACACGGCTCGCGCTTGCGGACGCCAACGGCCGGTTCCAGCCGTCGAAGGTGGTCTCCCACGCGATCGGCGCGCAGCTCGTGGCCGGCAGCCTGAGGCACATCCGGGTGATCGGCTGGATCAAGGGGCCGGAGGGCTCGACGGACACCGGTGTCGCGGATCTGGTGCATGGGAGGCTCACCAGGCCGTACCGCGTGCTACCCGTGAGGGTCGCCGGCACGGCGCGCGCCCGCAACGCGCGAGGTGACGTTGCGATTCTGGGACACGTAGCGCGCCGCTCCCCGAAGCGATCGACCCATGATCGGCTGTACCTCACCGTGGGGCGCGCCGGCCATCGTTTCTCGCGGCCGCTGCGTCTGACCGGAACCGGAGGACCTGCGCTCCTCGGAGTAGGGATCAGCGCCCGCGGCGACGTCGTGGCCGCTTGGGTGCGCGATGGTGTCATCTACGCGCGCGAGCGTCGAGCACGCGGTCGTCTCGGCCGCAGAGTGCGCGTGACACGACACGCATCCGCAGGACCGCCGAGCGTGGCGGTCGCAGCGGACGGTCGCGCCGCCGTCGCCTGGACGAGTCAAGAGCCGAGCGGCGAGGAGGCTCCGACGACGGCCGCGCGCATGCGCGTCGTCTTGCGAGACCGCGGCAAGCCGTTTGGCAAGCCGAATCCTGCTCGGGCGCAACGGCCAGCCGCGCGCGAACGGATGGATCCCGTCCGAACCCGTCCGTGCCGATGCGTTGCCGAATGGGTCGTTCGAGCTGGTCTGGGTCGGCCAGGAGCAGCACACGATGGTGATTCGCGCGGCGCAGACGGCAGGCGCGACGCTCGGGCCGACCCAATCGCTCTCGGATCCGACCCGGGACGCAGCCGGGCCCCAGGTGGCTGTCCGGCATCGGTGGCGACACCGCGGTCGGTTGGAGCGATCTGGATGATCAAGCCGCCACGGTCGATCTGGAGGCGGCGCTCCAACCCGCAGGCGCAACAGCGTTCGGCCCGCGCGAGCAGATCGCGCCGGGCAGACCCTTCGCCGGCGGCGTCGCGATCGCGATCGATCCGGTCGGCGGCCGCATCACAGCCGCCTGGGAAGAGCGAACCGGGGGTGTCTTTACGTCATCACGCGCGTCTGCGCGCTAACCCCCCCGCTAGGCAGCAAGCTGCCTGGCTTGGCGCCTAGCCCCCGCTAGGCAGCAAGCTGCCTGGCTTGG
>CAVROM010000012.1:0-12375 GCA_963722815.1 uncultured Solirubrobacteraceae bacterium | reverse complement strand
TATCCCGTGGCCTTGTCAACCGACATCCGCAGGATGACCCGGAGCGCGCCGGGCCGGTCCGGATCGGGGTCGCGCCCATCGTACTTCCACGACAGCTTGGTGTCGAAGGCGCGTCCGACGTCGTCCTCGATCGTCACGCGGCCGCGCAGCTCGACATAGTTCTCGGGGTCGTCCGAGTCGAGCACGCTGACGCTGGCCCGCGGGTCTCGCTCCAGGTTGCGGTGCTTGCGCCGCCCAGCCACGGTCGAGAACAGCACGTCGTCGCCGTCGCGCCCCACCCACATGGCCGACGTCTGCGGTCCGCCGTCAGGATTGATCGTCGCGAGGACGGCGTAGTGGCGGGCGTCGAGCAGCCTTCGGATCTCCTCGTTGAGTGCGATGCTCATCACTCGGAGCCTAAGCCGATTCTGGGTAAAGTCGCGCCGTGGCCGAACACGCCCACGCGGAAGCCGCGCCCGAGACGACCGCGGCGCCCACGCCCGTCGTGGCGCTGCGCGGCGCCTCGCAGGTCCAGATGATCCAGCGGCTGCAGCAGACCGCCGGCAACCGCGCCGTCGCGGCGATGATCGCCCGCAAGGTCACCTACGACGAGTGCAACAGCTCGCAGCAGAGCCAGATCGGCGACGCCCACACGCGCGGCAAGGAGATGGCCAAGATCGCCATCAAGAAGCTGCGGGACTACGACGGCTCGAGCCCGAGCGAGGTCAAGACCGGGCTGAAGAAGCACTTCAATTCCGAAAGCAAGTGGGTCGCGAAGATCGTGGCGAACAACCTCGAACACGTGGTGCCACAGGTCGACGACACGCAGTACGAGTGCCACGAGAAGCAGGAGGGAGCCGCGGAGGCAGAGGCGCTGTGGTGCATCCCGTGGTCCGACATCAAGGTCTTCCCGCTCTGGTACGCCAACAAGGCGGGCACGCACACCCTCGACGAGCGCGCATCGACGCTGATCCACGAGTGGATGCACCGCTACGCCTGCAAGCTCGACGTGGGCTACGAGTGGGAGGAGGGCTACGCGGACGCGTCGACGATCCGCCAGCTCGCCAACTCCGACCCCTACGGGATGCTGTGCTTCGACGTCCGACTGCCATAGCGCGATGAGCAAGAACAAACGGTGGAGCGATCTCTCGACCGAGCAGCGCGTCGGCGTCGTCGCCCTCGGCACGTTCCAGGTGTCGCTGCAGATCGCCGCGCTCGTCGACATCCGGCGCCGGCCCGCCGACCAGATCAAGGGGCGCAAGGCGACGTGGGTCGCGGTCTCGTTCATCAACACGTTCGGGCCGCTCGCGTACTTCAAGTTCGGCCGCCGGCGCTGAGTGGCCGAGCCGCGCTTCGTCATCCAGCAGCACGCCGCGACCGCGCTCCACTACGACTTCCGGCTCGAGGCGGACGGCGTCCTGAAGTCGTGGGCCGTGCCGAAGGGGCCGTCGACCGACCCGCGCGAGAAGCGGCTCGCGGTCGCAGGTCGACGACCACTCGCTCGCCCACGCCGACTACGAGGGCCTCCTACGCGCGTGATCATCTGGGACGCGGGGACCTAGCGGCCGCTGACCGAGGGCGCCGGTCGCGGAGTCGCTCGAGCCGGCCACCTCTCGTTCTGGCTCGAGGGCGAGAAGCTGCGCGGCGGCTGGACGCTGCAGCGCACCGGCGGCGGCGACCAAGCCCCAGTGGCTGCTGATCAAGCGCCGCGACGAGGAGGCCGACGCGCGCCGCGACCCCGTCTCCACGCAGCCCGAGTCGGTCAGAGCGGCCGCACGATCGACGACGTCGAATGAGGACCCATGCGCGATCTCTCGACGCCGACCGCGCGGCTGAGCCCGCGCCGCGACCCGGCAGGTCAGCCGATGAAGGCGGTGCTGACCGACGATCGCTTCTCCGACCCGGCCTGGATCTTCGAGCGCAAGCTCGACGGCATCCGCTGCCTCGCCATCAAGGGCGACAAGCGAGTCCACCTCGCTCCCGCAACGACCTCAGCCTCAACGGCCGCTTCCCCGAGGTCGCAGCGGCGCTGGAGGCAGACCCGGCCACGAACCTCGTCCTCGACGGCGAGGTCGTCGCGTTCGACGGCCCCCAGACCAGCTTCTCCCGCCTCCAGCAGCGCGGCGAGCATCCCACGCCGGTCTTCTTCTACGTCTTCGACCTCCTGCACGACGGCGGGCGAGGACGTCGACCAAAGAGCCGCTGCGCGAGCGCAAGGCGCGCCTGCGCAAGGCGCTCGCCTTCGACGATCCGATCCGCTTCACGGCCCACCGCAACGGCGACGGCGAGGCGTTCTACGAGGAGGCCTGCCGCAAGGGCTGGGAGGGCCTGATCGCCAAGCGCGCCGACGCCCCCTACACGCACGGCCGCTCGCGCGACTGGCTGAAGTTCAAGTGCTCGGCCGAGCAGGAGCTGGTGATCGGCGGCTACACCGCCCCGCGCGGCAGCCGCACCGACCTCGGCGCGCTGCTGCTCGGCTACTACGACGACGGCGAGCTCCGCTACGCGGGCAAGGTCGGCACGGGCTTCACCCGCGCGACCCTGCGCGACCTGGCCGCCAAGCTGGCGCCGCTGAAGCGCGACCGCTCGCCGTTCGCCGACGAGGTCCGAGAGCGCACGGCGACCTGGGTCGAGCCGGAGCTCGTCGCCCAGGTCGGCTTCAGCGAGTGGACGCAAGACCACCGCCTGCGCCACCCGCGCTTCCTCGGCCTCCGCGACGACAAGGCCGCGCGCGAGGTCGTCAGGGAAGCTCGCTAGCTGTCGGCCTTCGGCGTCCGCGCGGTGAGGAACCACCATGCGCTCGCGCGGTCGCCCGCCCGCAGCAGCCGCGCGGCGTGCGCGAAGCGCGTGCCCCGCCGCAGGGCCTTGCGCGCCGGATGGACGAGGCGCGTGCTCCGCAGCACCGCCGGGCCGCCCGGGGCCCGGCGCGGCGTGAGCACCATCAGCTGGTACTCGGGGCTGCCGGCGAACACGTCGTAGGCCTCGTAGCGCAGCAGCTGCAGCCCGGCGCTCGCGGCCTCCCCCACCACGTCGGCGATCTCCACGGCCTCGTCGATGATCTGCAGGTAGCCCTCGTCGGTCGCGCGCTTGTGGAGCGTGAACGCCGGGTGCGGCGTCGACGCGACCACGAGCCCGTCGCCGTCCAGCCGCGCCGCCAGCCCGGCCACGAACGCCGGGCGCTCGGCCTGCGGGATGTGCTCCATCACGTCGAAGACCGTGATCACGTCGAAGCGCTCGTCGCCCAGATCCTCGAGCGAGGCGACGCGAAACGCCGCCTCCGGCGCGAGCCGCCGCGCGAGCTCGATCGCCGGGCCGCTGAAGTCGATCCCGAGCGCGCTCCCGTAGCGGCTCAGGTGGTGCGTGAGCACGCCGGCGCCGCAGCCGACGTCGAGGATCCGCAGGCCCGAGCGCCCGGCCAGCAACTCGTCGACCATGCCCTTGAGCTGGACGTGGCGGAGGTTCGGGCGCAGCCAGTCGCGCCGCCCGACGGCAAGCGCGAAGTCCTCGTAGTACGTCTTCGCCGCGGAGCGGCTGACCTCGGCGTCGGAGGGCACGGCTGCGGCATGGTAACGGCGGCTCAACGCCGCGACCCGTGAGGAGGAGGGAGTCAGGGCCGCGGCGCGAGCGCGCTCATCCCCGGCATCGGCAGCGCTCCCAGCCGCCTGAGCGCACGCGTCAGTTCCCCGACACATCGGCCGGGTAACACCGCCGCATGCGAACTCTCACACGGCGAGGCGCGCTGGCAAGCGGCGCCGGTCTGGCCCTCGGCGGCCTCCTGGGAGGCCGCGCGACCGCCGGGGCGGCGGACGCGCAAGCGGCGCAAGCGGGATCACCGGCGTCGGTGATCGGCGGGGCGGTGGGCGGCGGGAGCTGGGAGGTCGTCGACCTCTCGGTGACGACCGGCGAGGAGTACCCCGTCGCGTATCCCGACCAGCCGCAGTTCAAGTACATCCCGCTCACCTGGTTCAAGCGCCGCCGCGGGCCGACCGGCGTCAGCGGCGGTGTGCGCAAGGACATCGCGGCGGTCAGCGCGTACCAGATCACCGAGCACACGGGCACGCAGATCGACTTCCCGCCGCACTTCATCCCGCCGCCGGGCGTCAACGCCAACGGCGTCCACGGCAGCGCCCAGGGCCGCCACACCGGCGACAAGTTCCCCCTCACCTCGCTCATGGGACCGGCGGTGGTCATGGACCTCCGCGCCGTGCTCGCCGGCAACCACGCGAAAGGCAAGAGCGCAGAGGTGCACGCCGACTGGATCGAGCGCTGGGAGGCGCGCTACGGCCGCGTCCAGACCGGCGATGTGCCGCTCCTGTTCTCCGGCTACACCGACCGCTACTACAAGCGCTTCCCCGAGGGCAACCGGATGAAGGACCGGATGCTGTGGAAGCCGCTGGTCGAGAAGTCGAAGCCCGGGTGGGTGGTGCTGGCGCCGAGCGCCACCGAGCTGCTGTTCCAGCGCGGCGTGAAGCACATCGCCACCGACGCGCCGAGCTTCGGCGCGACCGAGAACGGACAGCCCGGCCACGTGGCCGGTCTCAAGCACGGCATGAGCTGGACCGAGTCGGCGATCCGGCTCGGGCGGCTGCCGCTGCGCGGCGCGTTCTTCGTGTGCGCGCCCTACAAGGTCCAGGCGCAGCAGGCCGGCATCGTGCGCGCGTTCGCGTTCACCCAGCGCGGAGCCGCGGCGGTGGCGGACGGGCCGCCGCTCCAGCTCTAGCTAGAGCAGATCGGCGATGAGGGCGGCGGCGCGGGCGGCGCCGCCGCCGTCGACCGCGCGGTAGGAGACCTCGCGCCCGATCTCCGCCGCGATCGCGTCCGCGATCAGCTCGGGCGTGGCGGTCTCGAAGTCCATCCGCCGGCCGGCCTCGTGGCGCTCGAGCCGGTGCGCGACGTGGTGGCACTGCTCAAAGTGGTGGCGCAACGGGAAGTACAGGAACGGCCGCCGGTTGGCGGTCAGCTCCATCGAGGTCGTCAGCCCGCCCTGCACGACCGCCAGGTCGCAGGCCGCGAGGTGGCGGTACAGGTCCGGCACGTAGGCGCGGACCTCGAGCCCGGGATGCGAGGGCAGCGACGCCGGGTCGATGCGCGGCCCGGCCACCACGATCATGCGCAGGTCCGGCACCCGCTCGCGCGCGGCCGGGTAGGCCTCGATCACCCGCCGCAGCAGCGCGCCGCCGACGCCCGAGCCGCCGACCGTCACGAGGCACACCTGCTCGCCGGCGCCGTACCCGAGCGACGCCCGCAGCCGCTCGCGGTCGGCGAACTCGGCCGGATCGAAGCCCGTGACGTAGCCGGCGAAGTCGTAGTGCTGCGAGGTCCAGTCGCGGATCGCCGGCAGCTCGGGGCCGAAGCGGTCCGGGACCACGTCGTCGGCGTCGCCCACGAACACCGCGCGGTCGCGCACGCGCGGGTAGCGCGCGATGTGCTCGATCATCTCGGCGTTGTAGTCGGCGGTCAGGAACGCCTCGCGCGCGCCGCCGTCGTCCATCGGCAGCCAGCCGACGAAGTCCGTCAGCCACGCGTAGGCCGCGCGCTTCTGCTCCGGGTTCTCGTGCAGGAAGTAGTCGAGCTCCCACGCCTCGTCGCCGATCCACAGGTCGTAGGCGTGGTCGCGGATCACGTCGTGGAAGACCATGAAGTTGGCGAGCAGGATCTCGTCCATCCGCCGGATCGCCTGGAACGCGTGCAGGTCGTGCTCGGCCGACTCCGACTCGATGTGCCGCGACTCGCTGGCCAGCAGCGCGCTCGCCGGGTGGACGCGCTCGCCGCGCGCCTCCAGCACCGCGGTGACCGGGTGCTGGGCGAGCCAGTCGATCTCGAGCTCGGGGTGCAGCTTGCGCAGCTCGTCGGCGATCGCCGCGTCGCGCTGGGCGTGCCCGAGCCCGATCGGCGAGGAGACGTAGAGCGCGCGCTTGCGGCGCCGCGCGGCACCGCGGGCCCAGCGCCCCGCCGGCCGCGGCGGCACGATGAAGTCGCGCAGCAGCAGGTTGACCTTGACGGGGTCGCGGACGTGCGGGCCGTGGCCGGAGCCGCTCAGCATCACCAGCTCCGCCCCGCTTTCCTCCGCCAGCGCGATCCCGCGCGCCTTGCCGGTGATCGCGTCGCGCGAGCCCTGGATCACGAGCGAGGGGCACTGCATGCGCCGGGCCAGGTCGCGAAGCGTGTCGGGCGCGATCCAGTCCTCGACCTCCATGTCGATCAGCGTCTGCGGCGTCGTGTCGAGCCCCCACCCCACGCAGTCCTCGATCGCCTTGGTCGAGTGCGGCTCGTTGAACATCTGCGAGAAGAAGAACTCGAGGAAGCCGCGGTAGTCCTTGAGCCAGTAGTGGCGGTTGTACTTCTCCCAGCCCTCGTAGTGGTCACGCTCCGCGTCCCACGGCAGGTCGCTGCGGTCGATCGCCTCGCCGAGCGGCACCGCGGGGCAGATGAAGACCGAGCTCTCGACCCGCTCGGGATGCTGGGCGGCCAGCAGCAGCGCACGCTGGGCGCCAAGCGAGAGCGACACGAGGTGCGCACGCTCGGTGCCGGTCGCGTCCATCACCGCGAGCGCGTCGGCGACGTACTCGGCCGCGGCGTAGCCGCTCTCCGGGCGGTCGGAGCGCCCGTTGCCGCGGCCGTCGAACAGCAGCACGCGGCAATGGCGCGCGAGGTATGGCACCTGCATCTTCCAGTGGCGCGAGTGGACGATCGACCACGTCGGGAGCAGCAGCACGGTCGGCTCGCCCGAGCCGTGGATCTCGTAGTAGCTGCGGACGCCGTCGCGCTCGACGTAGCCCGACTCGTCCGGCTCGCGGGCGCGCATCAGGAGCGCTTCGCCAGGTAGCCGTCGATCCACGCGAGCAGCTCGTCGTGGCCGGCGTCGATGCCGCCGAGCCGCTCGACCATGATCCCGAGGTTGAACGTGATGACGAGCGAGACGAGCGCGTCGAGCGGCATCGCGATGCCGAGCGCGCGGTGCGGCTCGGCGAACGCCTCGGTCAGCACGGCGCGCCACCGCGCGTTGACGTCGGCGAGCCGTGCGCGCAGCACCGGCTCGTTCCAGGCCAGCGCCTGCAGCTCCATCCAGATCTTCTCGTAGGTCGCGTCGTCGGCGATCAGGTGGCGCATGGCCGTGCGCCACTTCTCGAGGAACGGGAGGTCGGCGGCGTACAACGCGCGCTGGCGCTCGATCAGCCGCTCGGTGAAGCGCTCGAGCGCGCGCGCCAGCAGGTTCTCGTTGGAGCCGAAGTAGTAGTGCACGAGGCCGTGGTTGACGCCGGCCGCCTCGGCGAGCCGGCGGGTGGTGATGCCGGCGTGCCCCTGCTCGACGAGCAGCCGCTCGGCGCCGTCGAGCAGCGCCTCCTCGGCGGCCGAGCGCGCGGCGGTCTTGGTCAAGTGAACTGCCACAGCGCGTTCGCGATCTGCCAGCCGCCCGGCGTCCGCACCAGGTGGAGGTACTCGTGGTAGGTCGCGCTGTCGACGCTCGCGGTGGCGATGTCGCCGTAGACCTCGTGGACGGTCACGTCGACGCGGCCGTCGCCGCGGTCCTCGGCCCCGGCGCCCTGCCCGGTGAGCTCGACCATCCGCGCGTTGGTCAGGAGCCCGAGCTCCTCGCCGGCGCGGCGCTTGGCGAGCTCCGGGTGCAGCGCGCGCTCCATCCGCTCCATGTCGCCGTCGAACCAGCCCTCGAAGTAGTCGAGGATCGTGGCCGTGACCGCGTCAGCGTCCGTCTTAGTCATATGACTAAGACATCAGACTAAGCGGCCGGCGTCAAGTCAGTAGCTGAAGATCTGCCCCGGCTCGTCGCCGAGCCACTCGAACATCGGCGTCGCGCCGGCGACACGCGCGTTGGCCACGAAGCCGTCGGCGTCGAGCCCCCGCGAGTCGACGCAGAACGGGCAGGCGAGCAGCTCGCCACCGCCCTCCGCGAACTGCGCGAACAGCCGCTCGAGCGGCGGGCAGCCCTCGCAGAACGTGCCCTCGGCGGTACCGGGCTCGGCGAGCCGGACCGCCTCCTGGGTGAGGAACATCGCGACTGCGCTCCCGCGGCCCAGCGCCGCGCCCGCGACGAGGAAGGCGACCGTGACCTTCTCGCCGTCCTCCATCCCGGTCGTGAGGTTGACGAGCACCTTTCCAGCCATCTGCGACCTCCTCGAAATCGACTAACGTCGCTCCATGCGGGAGCGCCTAGCGGCCGAGACCACCGAGGCGGCGAAGTCGCCGGCGGCGCCGGTCACGCACGGCTCGCCCGTGGTGGTGCGTATGCTCGCGCTTCAGCGCGGCGCGGGCAACCGGGCGGTGACGCGAATGCTGGCGCGGGAGCCGGTCGCCGAGAACGCGCCGGACTTCGCGCCCACCCGCTTCGTGTTCATCCTCGGGCCGAAGGACGACGCCGCGCTCAAGAGCGCGGAGGCGTATTACACCTCGGCGCTGATGAGCAGCCCGTTCCTCAAGGTCATGACACGCAAGGACATGAGCGACCCGACGCTGTCCGGGATCTTCGATTATCTGAACACGATCCGCTATCCGATCGACGAGATCTCACTCGTCACGCACGGGAGCGGCACCGGCGAGCTGTCGTTCCCGCTCAACAGCTCCGACAAGAACGAGAAGGTCACCGCCGAGGAGCTCCAGCAGGCGCTGCACGACGGCGTGCTCAGGCCATTGGGCGACGGGCAGATCACCCCGAAGACCCGGATCCGGCTCCAGGCCTGCTTCGCCGGCCACGCCGCGACGATGGTCAACCTGCTCGACCGCGCGTTCGGCGACGGCGCCGGCACCGTGATCGCGCCGACCGAGGAGGTCGCCTACTCCAACGACACCTGGCACAGCGAGGGAATCTCGGGCTGGTGGGTGTGGGCCCCTGAGAAGCTGTCCCCCGAGGCGCTCTCCACCGCGCTGCAGGCCAAGTACGGCAAGTCGGTGAAGCTCGACCTCAGCAGCTATCTGGAGGACACCGGCGAGCACCACAAGGGCGAGGCGATGAAGACCGAGGCCGAGATGTGGCTCGAGCTCTCGCGCAAGGCGACGATCACGGAGCAGAAGGGAGACGACGGCAAGCCGCTCTTCCTCCATGTCGCCAACATCTACACGCAGAAGAACCGCCCGGAGTACGAGGACGACCCGGTGCTGTACACCAAGTCCACGTATTACTCGCCGAAGGAGATCTGATTCATGACGTACCTGGTGACCGGCGCCTACGGCGCCCTCGGCGCATGGGTCGTGCGCGCGCTGCTCGACCGCGAGCAGGAGGTCGTCACCTACGACCTCGGGGGCAGCGACCACCGGCTGCGGCTGGCGCTGACCGGCGATGAGCTCGACGCGCTGCGGCGGATCGACGGCGACGTAACCGACCTCGCCGCGCTCGAGCGGGTGATGGACGAGCACGACGTCACCAACGTGATCCACCTGGCGGCGCTGCAGGTCCCCTTCGTGCGCGACGACCCGGTGCTCGGCTCGCGGGTGAACGTGACGGGGACGGTCAACGTGCTCGAGGCGGTGCGGCGGCGCGGCGACGGCATGGGCCCGGTGGTGTACGCGTCCTCGATCGCGGCGATGAAGGCCGACGCCGAGTACCCGAGCACGCTCTATGGCGTCTTCAAGCTCGCCAACGAGGGCACCGCGGCGGGCTACTTCGCCGACTTCGGGGTGCCGTCCGTCGGCCTGCGCCCGCACACGATCTACGGGCCCGGCCGCGACCAGGGGCTGACCTCCGCGCCGACCGCCGCGATGGTCGCCGCCGCGCGCGGCGAGGCGTACGAGATCCCGTTCGGCGGCTCGCTGCAGCTCCAGTACGTGGCGGACGCCGGCGAGGCGTTCGTGCGCGCCAGCGAGGCGCGCGTGGAGGGCGCTTCGGTGCACAACCTCGACGGGCCGGTGGCATCGGTGGAGGAGATCGTGGCCGCGATCGAGGCGGCGGAGCCGGGCGCGCAGGTCACCTACGGCGAGGACCCGCTGCCGTTTCCGCCGGAGGTGGACTCGAGCTCGTTCACCGACCTGATCGGCGGCCCGACCGCCCGCCCGCTGACGGAGGGTGTGGCGGAGTCGATCGAGCGGTTCAGGGAGGCGTGAGCACGGCGCCGTCGGACGCCGATCCCACCGAAGCCGCGTAGCGGGCGAACACCCCGCCCTCGTAGCGCCGCGGCGGAACGCTCCATTCCGCGAGCCGCCGCTCGAGCTCTTCCGCGGGCACATCGACGTCGAGGCGGCCGGCGTCGACGTCGATCGTCACCATGTCGCCGTCGCGGACCGCGGCGAGCGGGCCGCCGCGCGCCGCCTCGGGCGCGACGTGGCCGACCATCAGCCCGCGCGTGGCGCCGGAGAAGCGCCGTCGGTCACGAGCGCGACCGACTCCCCCAGCCCCGCGCCGACCACCGACGACGTGAGGCCGAGCATCTCGCGCATCCCGGGGCCGCCCGCCGGCCCCTCATAGCGGACGACGAGCACGCTGCCCTCCGCGATCTCGCCGGCGTGCACCGCCTCGGTGCACGAGGCCTCGTCGTCGAAGACCCGCGCCGGCCCGCTGTGCACGCGGCGCTCGGTGCCGGCGAGCTTGAGCACGGCGCCCTCGGGCGCGAGGTTGCCGCGCAGCGCGTAGAGCGAGCCGCGCGGCTTGAGCTCGCCGATCACCTCGCCGTCGGGCTCGGGCGCGTCAGCGGTCGCCTCGGCGAGCGTGCGGCCGTCGACGGTCGGCGCGGCGCCGTCGACGTGGCCGCCCCGGATCAGCTCGCGGATCAGCGTTGCGGTACCGCCCGCCTCCCACAGGTCGGAGGCGACGAAGCGCCCGCCCGGCACGAGGTCGGCGAGCACCGGCGTGCTCGCGCTGATGGCGGCGAGCTCGTCGAGCGTGAGCGGCACGCCCGCCTCGCGGGCGATCGCCAGCAGGTGGAGGAAGCCGTTGGTCGAGCCGCCGCTCGCCACCGCGCCGGCCATCGCGTTGCCGAGCGCGCGGCGGTCGAGGAAGCGCTTCGACGTCGTGCCGTTCGCCGCCAGCTGCACGGCGAGCGCGCCCGCCCGGGCCGCCGCGGCGTCTTTCTCCTCCACGTGGGCGGCGGGGATCATGCCGTCGCCGACGATCCCGAGGCCGAGCATGTCGACCACGATCGCCATCGTGTTGGCGGTGAAGTTGCCGGCGCAGTAGCCGGCGCCCGGGCACGCCTCGCGCTCGATCGTGTCGAGCTCGGCACGCGGGAGCCGCCCGCGCTCGTGCGCGCCGACCGCCTCCCACACGTCCTGGATCGTCAGCCGCCGCTCGCCCTGCCGGCCCGCCAGCATCGGCCCGCCGGAGAGCACGACCGCCGGCCGGTCGACCCGCGCCAGCGCCATCAGCGCCGCCGGCACGGTCTTGTCGCAGCCGACGAGGCAGATCAGCGCGTCGAAGTCGTGCGCGTGCACCATCAGCTCGATCGAGTCGGCGATCACCTCGCGCGAGACCAGCGACGCGCGCATGCCGGGCGTGGCCTCCGACTGGTTGTCGGAGACCGCGATCGTGTTGAAGGTCAGCGCGACCCGCCCGCCTCCTCCACCGCCGCGGCCGCGCGCTCGGCCAGCCGCCGGTGGTCGAGGTTGCATGGCATCGTCTGCGTCCACGTCCAGGCGATGCCGACGATCGGGCCGTCGAGCCGGTCGGCATCGACGCCCATGGCGCGGAAGCGCGAGCGCGCGCCGGCGTGCTCGGTCCCGACCGCAGCGCGGCCCGCGCGCGGCGGCGTGCAGCGGCGTCGTCGCTCATCAGATCGTCGAGGCGGCGGCCGCCGTGCCCGCCTGGATGTGCGTGGCCCGTGGATGCAGGACGGTGCACGCCGGAGGGGGATAGTGGCAGCGCCACAGACCGCTCTCGGCGGGTGCCGTCATGCGCCGCGGGACGCGTGCAGGCGGGTGCGGGGGTCGTGGGCTCGGCCATCACGTGGCGTAGTAGACGCTCTGGTCGGCGCCGTCGCCCAGCACGGCGCTGACGTACTCGCGGACGTAGCGCCGCTCCTCCACGCCGTCGAGGATCATCATCTCCATCACGGGGATCATGCCCGGCGCGATCACTTTCAGCTCCGTGACCACGCGGCGCTGGTAGCGGGTCGAGCGCGGGTCGACGACGAACGCGAACAGCTCGTAGGTGAGCGTCTCCTCGTCGATCGAGAGCCGGAAGATGCGCGACATCAGCTGCGGATGTTAGGCCGCACGGTGCCCTTTCGGCCGGTTGACGTGCGCGCGCGGGCGAGGCAGACAATCGCAGCCTCCCTTCCCGAGCCGGAGGTGGCCCATGTCCTGGAGCATGACCGGCGAGTACGTCGAGACCTGCTCGTGCGAGCTGATGTGCCCGTGCAACCTGTCGCTTGACCACGGCGCGACGTACGACTTCTGCGGCGTGACGCTCGTCTTCGACATCCGCGAGGGCGAGATTGACGGCACCGACGTTGG
>CAVROM010000011.1:0-605334 GCA_963722815.1 uncultured Solirubrobacteraceae bacterium | reverse complement strand
TCGCGCTGGGAGGTGGCGGTGAGCGCGTCGGCGGCGGTCAGGAGTGCCCGCACCCACTCGGCGATCGGCTTGGGCGTCGCGAAGGCGTCGATCGCCTCCTGCAGGCGGTCGACCATTTCGGCCATGCGGCCGGCGAGGTCGATGGCGAGCGATTCGACGTCATCGACCGGCAGCACGCCCTCGAACAGCCGGTGGCCCTCCTCGGTCATCGTCACGCCGACCAGCACGCGGTCGAGGCCCGCGCGCCAGGTGCCCGCGGACATGTCCTGCAGCTTGTATGGAGCGCGGTGTTCCGCATCGAAGCCCCAGCGGATGCCGCTGTCGGCGACCCAGTCGCGGATGCGGGCGAGATCCTCGTCGTCGAAGCGGAAGCGGCGCCGGACGGGCTCGCGGTCGGCGAGGTCGAGCATGTCGGAGGCGGTCAGGCGGCGGCCGGCGAGGTCGATCAGCTGCGCGACGACGCCGAGGACCGGATTGGTCTGGCGGAGCGAGCGGTCGGCAAGGCGGACGCGCAAGTCGGTCGGGCGGAGCTCTTCCGGGAGCGGGTCGAACTCGTCGTCGTCGACCACCTCGCCGGCGCCGAAGGTGGCCTGGATGAGCGGCGCGAAAGCCTCGATGTCCGGGCACATCACGATCACGTCGCGCGGCTGCAGCGTGTCGTCCTCGGCGAGCAGGTGGAGGATCGCGTCGCGCAGGACCTCGACCTGGCGGGCGCGGCCGTGGCACGAGTGGATCTGGACGCTGCGGTCTCCCAGCTCGACCGGGCCGGGCTGGGGGCGTCGGTCGGCGCGCACGTCGGCCTGGACCCGCGCGAGGAGGGTGTCGCCAGTCGCCTCGATCGGGTGGTGGTGGTCGACGTGCTCGTGCGTCCCGAGCACGAGCTGCATCTCGCGCGCGTCCTGCCCCCAGGAGGCGAGCAGGCGGTTGTCGGCGAGCGCGGCGGTGTCGTCGTCGGCGCGGCGGACGACAGGCGGCCGACTCCCGATCTTCTCCCACAGCGCCGGCGACGGATGCAGGAGGAAGACGTGCACGTCGCGGCCGGCCGCGAGCGCGCGCAGGACGTCGAGATGACCGGCCGGGAGTCGGGTCAGACCGAAGAGCGAGAGGCGCGGCGGGAGGTCGACCAGCGACGGGTCGGCCCGCAGCCGCTCGCAGCCGGGTTCGAGCCGCTCCGCCGGGCTCGGCTCGGCCAGCCGCGCGCGCAGGCGCCGCCACAGCTCCGCCTGCCACTGGGTGTCCTCGCCGCGCGCCCAGCCGCGCACCATCTCCGGCCGGTGCAACCCGTAGCGGTCGAACAGTTCGGCGAGGTGCCGCAGTGTCGCGAAGCGGCGCGCGCGGCGGTCGGCGTCGTCCGGGCCGCCGAGATGGATGCGCAGGCTCCGCAGCCACGGTTCGTCGAGGCACTCGCCGACGACGTCGAGCAGCGGCCACACGGCGCGCGCCGGAGACCACGGGTCGCGCTCGGGATCGACGCCCGACGCGGTGGCGACCGCGTCGCCGGCCAGCCGGTGCGGGAACGGGAACTCGACGTTCGCGCACACGCCGTCGGCGCGGTCGGGCGTCGCGCCGAGGCTCGCGGACAGCCGCTGCGTGAGCCAGCGCTCCATGCCCCGTGTCGGCACGGAGATGACGTCCGGCGCGAACGGGTCCGGCAGCGGGTCGGCGAGGAGCCGGCCGAGCGCCTCGATCAGGCCGTCGGCGCGTTCAGCGCGATGGATGTGGAGCATGGGCGATCCATCACTCTGACAACCGGCTCGGAGATCAGCGCTCGACCGTGACGCTCACCTCCGCGGACGCGCCGGCCACCGCCGCCGTGATCGTGTGCTCGCCCGGGCTCAGCGTGGCCGGGACC
Organism: uncultured Solirubrobacteraceae bacterium; assembly: GCA_963722815.1. GTDB lineage: Bacteria > Actinomycetota > Thermoleophilia > Solirubrobacterales > Solirubrobacteraceae > DASQFQ01. Next base: position 603,482 of record CAVROM010000011.1, on the reverse strand, counting down.
TGGGCGCCCTCGCCCAGGCCGCCGTCGCGCGACGAGGTCCAGCCGATCGGGTCGTCAGCCGGCCGGCGCTCCTCGAGGTGGAACGCCTGCGCCGCCAGCAGCACTGGGCTCCCCGCGCGGAAGGTCGCGCCCGGGGCCGGCGAGAGGATCCACAGCACCCAGCCCTTCGGCTCGACCTGGTACTCGGGCGATCGGGTACGCGTGGTGTGGAAGCCGTCGCTGGCGACGAGGTCGAGCAGGCAGCGCTTCCCGCCCGGGAGGCCGCGGGCGTCGAACGTGATCGCCTCGTCGGTGCCGGGCAGCGACAGCGGCGTCCAGGTCTCACCGCCGTCGTCGGAGTACGCGAGCGACGCGGACGCGCCGTCCGCCCGCGCGCTCCAGCGCACGGTCACCTCCGGCCCCTCGATCGCCGCCGGCCACTCGACCTTCGGCTCGCCGCCGGGGCGCGGCGCCTCGCGCTCGAGCACCGTCCGGCCGTCGTAGGTCACGCGCAGGCCGCTTGCCTTCTCCGGGAAGTCGACCAGCCCCACCGCGACCGCCGGCGGGTGCTCCGCGCCGTTGGCGGCCGCGTAGCCGCACGGGACGACCAGCGGTACCTGCGTCGTCGCCAGCGCCCGGCCGCCGCGGTCGAGCGCGTCGACGGTCACCTCGCCGTCGCCGCTCGGCTTCTCGGCATCCAGCACGAACCCCGGCTCGAGCTGCATCTCACCGGTGTCGAGCAGCACGCCGCTGAAGGTCAGAAGTCTCATCTCGTTCGCTCCTCGCTCAGATCGGGATGCTGTTGAAGAGGCGCGTCCAGTGCTCGACGGACGGCCATTGCGGCCCGCAGTAGGTCATCAGCTCGCTCGAGCCCGCCATCACGATCGTGCGCGCGGCGACATCGATGCCCGGGTCGGTGATCGTCAGCGGCAGGTTGGCGTCGTACGGCCCCGCCGGGCCGCCGCAGTTGACGTGCAGGTAGCCGAACGCGTGACCGAGCTCGTGCGCGCACGTCTGTGGCTGGCCCGCCTGGCAGATGAACGACGGCGCCGTCGCGCCGATCCGCGGCAGCGCCATCCCTCCCCAGGGGAACGAGCCGTCGGACGGCACGATCCCCGAGCGGATGCCGCCCACCGGCGTCTTCGGGAACAGGAAGATCATCGTCGCGATCCTCGCCACGAGCAGCGACCAGTTGAGCCCCGACTTGAGGCTCTCCAGCGAGCCGAGCGTGAACGAGAGTGGCGGGTTGACGGTGAAGCCGCCGTCTCGGAACGGCTGGGCGTGCGCCGGCCCGGCGGGATCGTTGAAGTCGGCGAAGAAGTCGGCCATCGTCGGCGTCGCTCCTGTGCTCGACGGATCGGCGATCAGCATCGGCAGCAGCTCCTGAGAGCCCTTGGGCGTGAACGCCACGTCGACCGCGCCGGTCGCCGAGGTCTGCGGCGGCTGGGCGGGATCCCGCCGCCACTCGGCGAAGGCGTGGAAGCGCACGGGACCGGTGCAGGCGGCGAGCGGGACGTCGAAGTTGAACGAGTCCTCGAGCAGGTCGCGGTTGGGGGTGGGTGTCGCCGCGCTGCCGGGCCACGCGGGGCCGCAGCCGAAGGTCCCTCCGCCGGCGAGGCGCTCCGCCACCACCGAGACGCTCACCTCCTCGACGCGGTTCGGCCCCTTCCCCCAGTCGAAGCCGCTGGTGATGCCGCTGTCGACGAACACCCGCACCGCGGTGCGGCGGCTCGCGGTCAGCGGCACCGAGTTGTCGACCTTCTGGATCGACTGCACGACCTCGATGCGGACGATCCCGAGCATCGGCGTCTCGGTCATCTCGAGCTGCGCGTCGGCCGTCACGCTCCCGCACGCGTTGCTCGCGGTCATCCGGTAGGTGCCGTGCACCGGCGCCGACCCGGTGACCGGAGAGAGCGTGAGCGAGCCGACGGGCGGGAGCGAGCCCGCGGGCAGCGCGAGCGCCGGGCCGTTGCCGGCGACCGCGGCGATCGTGATGTTGGTCGCGTTCGCGACGCTCCACGACAGGACCGGCGTCCCGCCCGGCTCGTTGTGCGCGGGCGTGAAGCGGAAGGCGTTGATCGAGGGGCGGCCGCCGGACTGGATGCGGTTCTGCCCGCCCGGGAGGCACGGCGGGCAGGTCACGATCGGGGTGCCGACCTTGCCGAAGCCGCGGCCCCAGATCTCGCCGACGGCGCCCATGCAGGTCGTCAGCTCGCCGGTGACCTTCTGCAGGCCGCCGAAGTTCGACGTGCCGCCATGGACGAAGCCGACGCAGCCGGCGCTGACGCCGGCCGGCAGCGTGACGTCGATCGCGGTGTCGGACCAGCGCGTGACGGTGGCCTCGCGGCAGCCGCTGCCGGTGGGCACGTAGACCTTCGTGTCAGCCGGCTGGGTGGCGCCGAAGCCGGACCCCGAGATCGTGAGCTTGGTGCCCGGGCAGACGCTCGTCGGCGACACGCTGCTGATGCCGGTGGCGTCGGACGTCCCGATACTGCCCGCGTACTTGCCGAGCTCGAGCACGGCGCCGACCACGCCGGCGAAGCAGTTGCGCTTGATGAGGTCGTCGATCGTGTCGAGCCACTCGGGGATCGCGGGCGGCGGCGGCTCGAACGGCTTGCCGCCGGCGAGCGTATGGCGTTGCAGCAGGCTCGCGGGGTCGGTGGAGACGCCGGCGAGCACGAGCTTCTGGGCGAGGTCGTCGGTGATGTCCCGGCCGGCCATGCCGAGCGCGAGCGCTCCCGCGACGATGTAGCCGAGCGAGTCGGAGCGTAGCCCGTCGAAGCGGGGATCGCCGGTGGACTCGAAGAGCGCCAGCGGTGTGTCGGGGCGAGCGCCGTCGGCGACCGCGGGGTGCGCAAGCACGAGCCGGCTCATTGCGCGCGCGCCGGTCATCGAGAGCGACGTCGTGGGCTCGAAGTCGCCCTCCCACGAGCCGAGAGCGAGCACCTGCCGCACGAACGTCAAGGCACCCTTCGGCGGGGGGCCGTCTGGGCGCGGGATGCCGGGACTCATGAAGCCTCCGATCTGGTCGCGCAACACGCGCCGGCCACGGAGACCTGGCGGCGAGGGCGGGATTTCAGCCTATTGCGAGCGCGAACGGGAGGTCAAGCTGCGCGCCACGGAAGCGAGCGCGACGACGCCGATCGCGCGCCGCACGGCGTTGGCGCCCTCGGTGATCTCGCCGTACGCCCACCACGCGAGCGCCGCGCGGGAACCCGCGAGCGCCGCCGACCGCACCGGGCCGTCGCTCACCGCTGCCACCACCCGCAGGGCCTGCGCGACCAGCACCGGCGCGTTGGGCGGCTGGAAGATCGGATAGCGCGCGGGCCAGCCGGATGAGCTCATGCACGGTGTACGCATCTCGGCCGCCCCGGGACTTGCGCGTCCGTAGTTCTCCGCAGCCGCCCCCGTGCGATACGCGGATGGCGGCCCGGCGACGCTGCGATTCGATCCAGCGCAATGCAGACGCTCGACATCGCGCGCTGGCAGTTCGCGATCACGACCATCTACCACTTCCTCCTCGTCCCGATCACCATCGGGCTGTCGTTCCTCGTCGCGCTGATGCAGACGAAGTGGCACCGGACGAGCGAGGAGCGCTACCTGCGGATGACCCGGTTCTGGGGCAAGCTGCTGCTGATCAACTTCGCGCTCGGCGTCGCCACCGGCATCGTGCAGGAGTTCCAGTTCGGGATGGCGTGGAGCGAGTACTCGCGCTTCGTCGGCGACGTCTTCGGCGCGCCGCTGGCGATCGAGGGGCTGGCCGCGTTCTTCCTCGAGTCGACGTTCCTCGGGCTGTGGATCTTCGGCTGGGACCGGCTGCCGAAGCGGATCCACCTCGCCACCATCTGGGCCGTCGCGATCGGGACCTGCCTGTCGGCGTACTTCATCCTCGCCGCCAACGCGTGGATGCAGCGGCCGGTCGGTGCGCACGTCAACCCCGTGCGCGGCCGGGCCGAGCTGACCTCGATCTGGGAGGTCCTCACCAACAAGACCGCGCTGTACGCGTTCGGCCACACGGTGACCGCGGCGGTAATGACCGCGGGGATGGTCCTGGTCGGGATCAGCGCGTGGCACCGCTGGCGCAACCGCGGCACCGAGTCCGCGTTCTTCTCCACGTCGCTGCGCTGGGGGCTGCGCAGCGCGCTCGTCGCCGGCCTCGCCACGATCGTCATCGGCCACTTCTTCGGGCAGTGGATGACGAAGGTCCAGCCGATGAAGATGGCGTCCGCCGAGGCGCTCTACGAGACGAAGACGAGCGCCGGGCTGTCGCTGTTCGCGCTCGGCGGGCTCGAGAAGTCGCCCGACAAGCTCGACGTCAACATCGAGGTCCCCGGGCTCCTGTCGTTCATGGCCACCGACAGCTTCAACGGCAAGGTCGAGGGCATCAACGACATCCAGCGCCAGTACGAGCAGCGCTACGGCCCGGGCGACTACGTCCCCGTGCTCGGCCTCACGTACTGGTCGTTCCGGATCATGATCGGGCTCGGCTTCTTCACAGTCGGCCTCGCCGCGGCCGGCCTGTGGCTGCTGCGCAAGGGGCGGGACCCCGGGAAGTGGTTCACGCGGCTCGCGGTGCTGGGCATCTTCGCGCCGCTGCTCGCCAACTCCGCGGGCTGGACGTTCACGGAGGCCGGGCGGCAGCCGTGGGTGGTCCAGGGGCTGCTGAAGACCGCGCAGGGCGTGTCGCCGATCGCGAGCTCGACGGTGCTCTTCTCGCTCGTCGTGCTGACGCTGCTCTACGCCGGTCTCGCGGTCGTCGAGGTGTGGCTGTTCACGCGCGTGGCGCGGGGCGGGCCCGACCCGGCGCCGAAGCCCGTGACCGGACCTGACGGCGACGACTACCTGCCCTCACTGGCGTACTGACCATGGATCTGCAGACGCTCTGGTTCGTCTTGATCGCCGTCCTCTGGACGGGCTACCTGATCCTCGAGGGGTTCGACTTCGGGGTCGGGACGCTGCTGCACGTCGTCGGGCGCACGGAGTCCGAGCGCGGGCAGGCGATCCGCTCGATCGGCCCGGTGTGGGACGGCAACGAAGTGTGGCTGCTCGTCGCGGGCGGCGCGACGTTCGCCGCCTTCCCGGAGTGGTACGCGACGCTGTTCAGCGGCTTCTATCTCGCGCTGACGCTGATCCTGGTGTCGCTGATCGTGCGCGTCATGGCGCTCGAGTACCGCAACAAGAACGACGACCCGGTGTGGCGGCGGCGCTGGGACGCCGCGATCGTCGCGTCGAGCGCCACCCCGGCGCTGCTGTGGGGCGTCGCGTTCGCGAACATCGTCGGCGGGAGCCCGCTCGCCAAGGACGGCTCGTTCGCCGGGAACTTCCTTGACCTGCTGCGGCCCTACACGATCCTCGGCGGCGCGACGACGCTGCTCCTGTTCTGCTTGCACGGCGCCCACTTCCTCGCGCTCCGCACCGAGGGTCCCGTGCGCGAGCGCGCGAACGCGGTCGCCTCCCAGCTGTGGCTGCCAACGGTCCTCGTCGTCGCGGCGTTCGCGGTCTGGACGTTGGCCGACGCCGAGGTCGTGCGCCCGCTCGCGGTCGTGGCGACCGGCGTGGCGGCGGTCGCGCTCGTCGCGGTCATCGCGATGCACCGCGCGGGGCGGGAGGGCGCTGCGTTCGCTCTGACGACGGTGGCGATCGCGGGCGCCGTGGTGATGCTGTTCGCGACGCTGTACCCGAACGTCATGGTGTCCTCGGGGCCGGGTCCCGACCTCACCATCGCCCACGCGGCGTCGACCCACAAGACGCTGACGGTCATGACCGTGGTGGCGGCGGTGATGACGCCGATCGTGCTGCTCTACCAGTCCTGGACGTACTGGGTCTTCCGCGCGCGGGTGTCGGCCGACGGCCCGGGCGACGTGAAGACACCGCTGGACCTGCTGGACCGCCGCGCGTGAGCATGTGGAAGGCGATCCCCGCGCTGCGGCGACAGGCCGTCGCAGCCGGTGTGCTGGGCGCGGTCGTCGCCGCGCTGATCGCGGCGCAGGCGATCTTCCTCGCTCGCGCCGTCACCGCCGGGGTCGACGGACGTGGCTGGTCGGTCGCGGCGCCGGCGGCGTGGGTGTTCCTGGCCCTCGTCGCCTCGCGTGCCGCGCTGACCTGGATCGCCGAGGTGCGCGGGCGGCGCGCCGGGAGCGCGGCGATGGCCGATCTGCGCGCGCGCCTCGTCGGCACGACGCTGGCGGCGGGCGGCGCCGACCGCGGCGGCGGCCGCGCGGGCGAGCTCGCGACGCTCGCCACCCAGGGCGGCGCGGCGGTGGAGCGCTGGGCTGGGCGCGTGCTGCCGCAGACCGCGCTGGCGGCGCTTGTACCGGTCGCGGCGCTGGCGGTGATCGTGGTGCGCGACCCGCTCAGCGCGGTGCTGCTCGCGCCCACCCTGCCGCTCCTGATCGTGTTCCTCGTGCTCGCGGGCGGGGACGCGAAGCGCGTCGCCGACCGGCGCTTCGCGGCGATGTCGCTGCTCGGCGCCCACCTGCTCGACGTCACGCGCGGGCTGCCGGTGCTGCGCAGTCTCGGGCGCGCGGAGGTGCAGCGCGACCAGCTCGCGCTCGCCGGCGAGGCCTACCGCCGGGAGACGGTGGCCACGCTGCGGTCGGCGTTCGTCAGCAGCTTCGCACTGGAGTTCATCGCGATGCTGGGGACGGCGCTCGTCGCCGTCGTCGCGGGCGTTCGGCTCGTGAACGGGACGATGGCGTTCGAGGACGCGCTCGTCGTGCTCCTGCTCGCGCCGGAGATGTACGGCCCGCTGCGGCGCGCGGGCGTCGAGTACCACGCGGCGGCCGAGGCGCGGGCGACGCTGAAGCGGCTGCTCGAGGTCACCGAGGGGCGCGGCCGGATCGTGCCCGGGACGCCCGGCGGTGCGGTGGCGGACCCGTGTGTGGACGCGATCGTGCTCGAGGACGTCACCGTCACCGCGGACGACGAGCGCGTTGCGCTCGAGGACCTGTCGCTGGAGATCGCTCCGGGTGAGGCGACCGCGATCGTGGGGCCGAGCGGCGCGGGGAAGTCGACGCTGCTGCGCGTCCTGCTCGGGCTGCAGCCGGTGCGGAACGGAACGGTCCGCTGCGGTGACGTCGAGCTCGGCGCGATGGACCTCGACGCGTGGCGCGCGGGGATCGCGTGGATGCCGCAGCGGCCGGCGCTGCTGCCGGCGACGCTGGCGGAGAACCTGCGGCTCGCCGACCCGGGCGCGCCCGACGAGCGGCTGTGGGCGGCGCTCGCCGCCGCCGGGCTGGAGGCGTGGGCGGCCGGGCTGCCCGGCGCGCTCGAGGCGCGGCTTGGCGAGGGCGGCGTGGCTGCGAGTGCCGGCGAGCGGCGGCGCATCGCGCTCGCCCGCATCGCACTGCGCGATCCCGCTCTCGTCCTCGTCGACGAGCCGACCGCGAACCTCGACGCGGTCACCGCGTCGCTCGTGCGCGACGCGCTCGTGCGCATCGTCGCCGGCCGCACCGCCGTGCTCGTCACGCACGACCCCGAGGTCGCGGCGCTCGCCGACCGGACGATCGAATTGGGGCGCGAGGCGGTGCTCGCATGATCGGCGCCGGCACGCTCCGCGGATGGTGGTCGGCCGCGGCGCCGCGCGAGCGCGCCGCGCTCGCCACCGCCGTCGCGCTCGCGACCGCCGCGGCGCTGGCCACCCCCGCGCTGCTCGGCCTCTCCGGCTACCTGCTCGCGCGCGCCGCGGAGCAGCCCGAGATCCTCACGCTCGCGGTGGCGATCGTCGGCGTCCGCTTCTTCGGGCTGCTGCGGGCCGCCGCCCGCTACGCCGAGCGGCTCGTGACGCACGACGTCGCGCTCGCCCGCCTCGGGCGCGTGCGCGTGGCGGTCTTCGAGGCGCTGATCCCGCGCGTGCCTGGGCGCCTCGGCGGGCGGACATCCGCGGATGCGCTGGACGCGGTGGTGGCGGACGTCGACCGGCTCGCCGACCTGCCGGTGCGCGTGCTGGTGCCTGCGGCGGCGAGCCTCCTCGGCGCGCTCGCGTGCGTGGTGGCGGCGGCGCTCGTGCTGCCTGCGGCGGGCGCGCTGCTCGCGCTCGTGCTCGTGCTGCAGGTCGCGTTCCTGGCACTGACCGCGGGGCGCGACGCGGAGGCGCGGTCGGCTGCGCGTGCGGAGCTCTCGGGCGAGCTCGTGACGTTGCTCGACGCGGCGCCGGAGCTCGTGGCCTGGGGCGCCGCCCAGGCGTACGCGGCGCGCGTGGAGCGCGCTGGGCGGCGGGTTGACCGCTTGACCGCCGCGGCGGCGCGGGCGGCGTCGGCGGCCGGCGCGACGACGATCCTGGCCGCAGGCGCCGGCGCGCTCGCCATGCTCGCGGTGACGGTCCCGGCCGCCGCCGACGGGCGCATCAGCGGCGTGATGGTTGCTGCGCTCGCGCTGCTGGCGCTCGGCGCGGCGGAGGTGGTCGGCGGAGTCGGCGACACCGTGGTGGCGAGGCGTGAGGTCGCGGCCGCCGGAGATCGGCTCGAGCGGCTGGTCGGCTCGCCGCTTGTCCAGGGCGGCAACGGCCGCCCACGGCACGGCGGCGTCGCGCTTCGTGGCCTGACGCTGGAGCGTGCGGGGCGCCGAATCCTCCACGGCGTCGATCTCGACATCGAGCCCGGGGAACGGGTCGCGCTGACGGGCGCGTCGGGCGTCGGCAAGTCAACGCTGGCCGACGTGCTCGCCGGCTTCGCGGAGCCGAGCGCGGGCGAGGTCCGGGCCGGCGGCGTCGAGTTGGCGGACCTGGACGGTGCCGCCCTGCGCGAGACGGTCCGCTGGATCCCACAGGACCCGCACATCTTCGCGACCACGATCGCGGCCAACGTGCGCATCGCGGCGCCCGACGCCGACGACGAGACACTCGATGCCGCGCTGCGCGCGGTCGGGGCCGGCCCGTGGCTCGACTCGCTGCCCGACGGCCTCGCGACGCGGCTGGGCGAGTTCGGCGAGCGCTGCTCGGGCGGCGAGCGCCAGCGCATCGGCCTCGCGCGCGCCCATTTGTGCGGCGGCGCGCTGCTCCTGCTCGACGAGCCGGCGAGCCACCTCCCGCACGTCGAGGCGCTCGAGGCGCTGAGCGCGGTCATGGACGCGGCGCCCGGCCGCGGCGTGCTGCTCGTGACGCACCGGCGCGAGGAGGTCGCGCTGGCCGGGCGCGAGGTCACGCTCGGGGCCTGAGCGGGCGAAGTCGGCGCACTTCCGGCACGATCAGCGCGCCACGCGTGCGCCGCCGAGGGGCAAGCTCGGCCCCATGGATCCGAACCCTCGACACCGCGCCGCCGAACGGCGGTTCCGGCAGCTGCTGGAGCGCAACGGGCTCGCCGCGCCCGACCGGGTGGAGTACGAACCCGAGGAGCTGACGTTCTTCTGGGAGGAGTCGAAGCTGGCCGTCGTCGTCGAGCTCGACGACATGCCGGTGACAGCTGCAGCGGGTTGACCGCCGGAGCGGGTCAGCCCATGTACTCGAACGTCGAGCCGTAACCGCACACGCCGCGGTAGTTGAACGCGAGCGGACCGTCCTCGACGACGAGCTCGTCCGCGACGAGCTCCTCCCCGTCTCGCGCATGCCCCGGGATCACGCACGTGACCGTTTCCTCCCCGTCGTAGCGAGCGCGGATTCGCACGCTGATGCGGTCGCGGATCCGCAGTCGCTGGCGCCGGCGCGTGTGGTCGACCTCGATCTCGACCGGGCGCACGGCGACGAGCTCGCTGGCCTTCCACGCCCACGGGAAGTGGCGCACCGCGTCGCCGCCGAGACGCCCGGTGAAAATGGCCTCGAGGGCGGCGCGCTGCTCGCCGGAGGCGCTCGCGTCGACATACAGCATCCACGTCCACGGCGAGCCCGGCTCGTCGTCGTCGTAGCAGGAGGCCAGCGCGACCGGCAGCCCCGAGAGATCGGTGCCGTCCGCGGTGCCGTCCTCGATCAGCCACGAGAGGACACCGGTGCAGATCCCGTGGGTCCAGCGGCCACCCGCCGTGCCGTCGATCCGGCGGCACGGACAGATGGCGTCGCAGTTGCAGGACTCGAAGTAGGTGCCCCGGATGCGCCAGCTCATCGATTCATCTCACGTGAGGGAGATGCTACGTGCGCGCGTGCCGGGCGCCGGCGAAGGGTTGCCCCCAGGGTGTCAGCGCGCGCCTCGCCGGCGCTCGACGAGCCGGTCGGCCTCTCGCCGGCGCCGCTCGACGTACTCGCGCAGTTCCTGGTCGGCTTTCTCGCGGTCGCGCTCCGCCTGCTCGGCCGCCTCGGCACGCATCGCGGCGAGCAACTGCTCGCCGGTGGCGCGGGCGGTCGCGAGCTCGCGTTCCGCGGCGTCCTCGGTCGCGCGCCGGATCTGGCGGGCATCGAGCTCCGCGTCGCGCACGATCCGCTCGGCGCGCTCGTCGGCGGCGGCGAGTGTCTCGGCCGCGCGCTTCCCCGCCTCGGCCACCACGAGAGCCGCGCGCTCATCGGCCTCGCCGGTGATGCGCTTCATCGCCTCGCTCGCCTTCGCCGCGACCCGCTCCGCGTCCGCCCGAGCGTCCTCGCGCAGCTGCTCGGCCTCCCGCTCAGCGGTGGCGATCGCCTCGCGCGCCGCCGTCATCACGTCGGTTGCTTCCGCTTCGATCCGCGCGGTGCTGAGGATCTCGGCACGCTCGGCGGCAGCCGTGTCTCGGGTCGCCGCCGCGTCGGTCTCCGCGACCGCCCGCACGCGCGAGCCCTCCTCACGCGCCGCCTGCAGCTCCGCGGCCGCCGCGGCCCGGTCCTCCTGCGCCGCGCGCTCCTCCGCCGCGGCTCGCTTCTGCGCGCCCTCGAGCGTCGCCTCGGCCTCCATCCGAACGCCCTCGAGCGATCGCTCGGCGCTCGCCTCGCGCTCGGTGGCGGCGCGCTCTCGCTCCTCAATCCGCATGCGCTCCTCGCGCAGTGCCTTCGCCGCGTCGGTCTCCGTGAACCAGCGGCTCACCAGCTCGAGATGCCGGTCGACCTCGTCGGGGTCGTAGCCCCTACGGACCGTGCGGAAGCTCCGCTGGACCACGAACATCTTCATAGTCTCGCCGCGCCCGGCCATTCCCCTCGCGTTCGGCGCTTTAGCCGCCAGTCCTGCCCATCGTCTCGGTCCGGGAGGGTTCCGCGGGTTGCGCCGGTCGCGGGTCTACGCTGCGTCCGCAATGTCCGTCGCCGACGCGGAAGGCCCGTCGAGCCGGCTCACCGAGCTCCGTGTCTCGGCGCGCGGATGGCACGGCATCCAACTCGCCGTCATCGGCTTCATCGGGTTCTGCGGCGTCTTGCAGAACGGGCGTCCCGACAACCCGACGTGGCTGCAGGTGTGGGCGGCGATCCTCGTCTTGGTCGCGCTGGTGCTCGCGTGCCTTGGAACGTTCCTCGTCGGCCGGGTGGCCTGGCCGTTGTTCGGAGGCAGTCAGTCGGCGGACTCGGACTTCGAGCGCGAAGCCCACCGCCTCAGAAGGGGGCTGCTGCTGACGTTCGTCGCCGTCGCGGCGCTGGCGCTGGGCACCGCTTCGGGCTGGTGGCCGCAGCCGGCGGGCGAGAGCGCCGGCGGGCAGCTCGTCGCGGTCCAGGCGAGCAGTGGCGCGCGCGCGTGCGGATCGCTGGTCCAGGCGAGCCCGGGCACGCTGCGTGTGTCGGTGGACGGCCGGACCGTCGACGTCGCTTTGCAGGACGTCGCCGCGGTCGACCCCGTGGACAGCTGCTGACGGACGGCGCGCCGAGCCGGCGCGCCGTCCCCGCCTCCTAACCCAGGAAGCCGCGCTCGGTGAACGCCTGCCGGAACTGCTCCGCGACTCCGTAACGCTGGGCCGTCGCGATCGTCTGCTCCGCGGCGGCGCGGAACGTGGTGTCCGGCTCGAATCCGAACTGTGCGGCGATGATCACCCGGTCGGTGAGCGTCGTGTTACCGATGAGCCCACGTGCGCGCCACAGCGCACCTGACCACAGCTCGCCGTCAGCGTGCACTTCACCCTCGACGTCCTGCGGGTAGTGCTTGGTGCTGTCGAGCCGGCGCAGGCAGTGCACCGGGCCGGGCGTGTACGAGGTCGAATCCCAGTCGGCCACGCAGGGCTCCTGGAACGCCGTCTCGTGTGTGACGGCGGATGAGACCCTGACGGCGAGGTAGTCGCCGAATGCCTCGCCGATCGACCCCGCCTCGAGCGTCGACCCGAAGCCCGGGACCTGGTCGTCCTGGACCGAGTGGCCGTACTCGTGCACGATCACCTCAGCGTCCTCTGCGTCGTCGACGCCGCCCTTCCCGTAGGTGATCGTCAGCTTCTTCGTCCCGTTGCGGTAGAAGGAGTTGTCGCCCCCGAACTGGTTGATGCGCACCAGTTGCTGGCGCTTGTTGACCGAAGGCAGGGTCGTGCCGAATCCGAGCGATTGGATGTAGCGCTGCGCCTGGGTCAGCCAGTAGTACGCCATCACCTGCTCGAATTGATCCTGGTCGCGGGCGTAGATGAACCCGCTGCCCGTGTTGCGGGCGGGCGTCCCGGTCTCCGACTCGACCTTGGCGTACGCGCCGGTGAGAGTGCCGGAGCCGTCGAGGTCGGTCAGGGTCTTGCGCGCGTAGGCCGCGGCGAGCGCGGGGTAGTTCGCGTCCTTCTGATCAGTCAGCGTCTCGTCCCGCAGCGACTGCACGGGATTCGGGAAGAACACCTGGGCGGGAGCGGTGCTGCCCGACGGTGCCGGCTTGGCCGCGTGGGCGGTTGGAGTGACCGCGACGCAGAGGGCGGCTGCCGCGATCGCGAGCCTTGCGGATCGTGTCATTCGCGCAGCGTAGGCTCAGGCGCGCGGCACCAGCGCCAGTACCCGCGCCGGGCTTCCCGTCCCGCGCACGAGCTTCAGGGGCGCGACGACGATGACGGCGCCGGTCGGCGGGAGCTTCGCGAGGTTGGCGAGCTGGGTGAGGCCGTACTTCCCCGCGCCGAGGACGAAGTTGTGGACCGGGAACGGTGGCTCGAAGGAGTGGGCAGCGCCCGCGTCGGTGCCGACGGTCTCGACGCCGACGCCCACCAGCGGGCTTTCCTCGGCGATCCAGCGTGCGCACTCGACGTCGAAGCCGGGCGTGTGCGGGCCGGTCTCGTTGGCGTTGAGGAACTCCGCCTCGTCGTGGGCGCGCGCGTCCCAGCCGGTCCTCAACAGGAGCCAGCCGCCGTCCGGCAGCGGGCCGTGCTCGGCCTCGAACTCGCGGATGTGGTCGACGGTGAGACAGAAGTCGGGGTCGGCGGCAGACTCCGCCGACTTGTCGATCACCACGGCCGGCCCGACGAGCCGCTCCGCCGGGACGGAGGCGACGTCCTCGCCGTCACGACCGCTGACCCAGTGGATTGGCGCGTCGAAGTGCGTGCCGACGTGCTCCCCGATCTCGAGCCAGTACCACGCCCACGCCGGGCCCCGGTCGTCGTACTCGCTGATGACGTGCCGCGTGAGCCCCGGCGTGTTGGCGAACGGCGGCGGGAGCTTCAGCACCGGCGTGTCCTCGCTCAGCGGCTGGGTGAGGTCGACGACCTCGGCGGCGGACAGCATCTCGGCGAGCGATTGGGTCATTTGAAGGCCTCCTCGAGCCATTCCGCGCAGAAGTCGGGCGTGATCTTCGCATCGATGATCAACGGCCCGTCGCGCGACTCGAGCCACTCCTCGACAGGAGCGAGATCGTCCGGGCCGCGAACCGTCACGCCGCGTGCGCCCGCGGCCGACGCCAGCGCCGCGAAGTCGGTGTCCGGGAACTGGACGAGCTCGACCGGGTGGCCGTGCGGACGGAAGTGGTGGACCTCCGCTCCGTAGGCGGCGTCGTTGTAGATGACGACGAGCATCGGCAACCTCAGCCGGGCGAGCGTCTCGAGCTCGGGCAGCGACATCAGCGCTCCGCCGTCGCCGAGGCATGCGACGGTCAGCCGATCGGGCCGCGCGATCGCCGCGCCGATCCCGGACCCCAGCCCGAGGCCGATCGACTGGAACGCCTGCGTGAACACGAAGCCGGCCGGATCGGGCACGCGCAGGTACATCGGCGGGAAGCCCATGAAGTGGCCGGAGTCGACGGCGACGGTGCGTGCATCGGGCAGCAGCGCGTCCAACGCGATCGAGAGCGTGCGTGGGTCCATGCGGCCGTTTCCGCCGACGTCCTCGTACGGCTCGTCGCGCCACGCGCCGGCGGCGATCTCGGCGGCGAGCGCGTCGTCGCGGACGCCTGCGTTCCGGACGCCGGCGTCGAGCAGCGCGCGTGCGGTCGCGGCGGCGTCGCCGATCACCGCGACGTCGACTGGCCGGTGGGCGGCGTCCGCTTCGAGGTCGACGTGGACGACCTTGGCGCCTTCAATGAGCGAGCCGTCCTTCGTCGTCCAGCGGGTCAGCGCGGCGCCGAAGGCGAGGATCAGATCCGACGAGGAGATGAGGCGGGCCGCGAGCGGCGAAGCGAAGCCGCCGGAGATCCCGACCGCCCACGGCGAGCCCGCGAACAGCCCGTGCCCCATCGCGGAGGTGGCGAGCACGGCGCCGATCGCGTCGCCGAGCGCCTCGAGCGGCTCGCGCGCGCCGGAGAGGACGGCGCCGCGGCCGGCGAGGATGAGCGGGCGGCGAGCGGCAGCGATGAGGTCCGCGACCTCGGCGATGGCGGCCTGGGAAGGGGCCAGACGATGAGGCTCGGCGGGAGCGAGCGGTGACGCAGACGCAGGGGAGGAGGGCGGGGTCGCGGCGGCCTGCGTCAGCACGTCCAGCGGCATGCTGAGCAGCACCGGCCGCCGTTCGGCCTGCGCGCGGCGGAAGGCGCGGGCCGTGTCGGCGGCGGCGCTCTCACCCGAATGCACCCGCTCGGCAACCGCGCCGACGGTCGAAGCCAGCCCCGCCTGGTCGAGCCGGAAGTTCGACCGCAGCGCCGCGGCCGGCGCCTCGCCCGCGATCAGCAGCAGCGGCGTGCGCGCCTTCGCCGCTTCCGTCAGCCCCGTCATCGTGTTGGTGAAGCCGGGGCCCTGATGCACGCTGCACACGCCGACGCGCCCGCTCACACGCGCGTACCCGTCGGCCATGCAGATCGCCCCGCCCTCGTGGCGGGCGTGGTGGAACGCCACTCCCGACGCATGCATCGCCAGAGTGGCGATGAAGTTCCCGCTGCCGAGCACGCCGAACGCGTCGCGCACGCCCAGCTCCGCCAGCGTGCGGCCGACGACCTCGGCGGCGTTCACAGCTCGACCTCCACGAGCGGATTGACGGGCTTGTAGTCGTTGTCCACGTACGCGGCGTTGATGATCTCGGTCTCCCCGAGCCGGTAGCGGCCGTAGCCGGGGTGGATGTGACCGACCACGACGAGCCGCGGCTGGAGGCGCTCGATCGCGGCGCTGAGGGCCGACGACCCCTTCCCTTGATCGCCATAGCCGAGCGGCGGTCCGTGGCAGATCACGACGTCCACGTCGCTCGGGATGAGATCGAACTTCCGGGCGAGGAAGCGCTCACCGTCGTGCCGCGGCGCGTTGTAAGCCCAGTCGTAGAACCACGGCTGCCAGAGCGTGCCCCAGAGCGTCACCCCGCACAGCTCGGTGCCCGCGTCTTCGAGGTAGTGGCAGCGCAGCCCGTCCGGGACGCCCCACGCCTCGATCGACTGATCGTGATTGCCCGCGATCAGAACGGTCTCGGCGGCCGGGACGCGCTCGAGCCACTCCGCGAACGGGCCTTCGAGGAACGCGTGCTCGCTGGCGAGGTCGCCTTTCAAGGCGAACGAGACGTCGCCGGCGATCAGCAGCAGATCGCACTCGGGGATCTCCGGCAGGTGCTCGTGGATGTCGGCGGTGCAGACGATGCGGGTCACTCAGGGAGTGATCCGTATCAGAGCGAACTCTAAGTCGGTGCCGTTCGCGGTGTAGCCGGCCGCGACGATCCGGCCGTCCGGCTGCAGGGTGAGGTTCTCGGCGAAGTCGTCGCCACCGAAGTCGGTCTTGACGATGCCGCCGCTGCCGAACGGCGTGTCGAGCTCTCCCTCGGCGGTGTAGCGGGCGAGCGCGAAGTCGAGGTTCAGCCCCGCGCCGAGCGTGTGGCCGGCGACGAGGATGTGGCCGTCGCCGGTCAGCGCGATGCCGTTGGCGAAGTCGTCCGAGCCGAAGTCGGTGACCCGCTTGCCGTGGTCGCCGAAGGACTCGTCGACCGCGCCGTGTCGGTGTAGCGCACGAGCGCGACGTCCCCGTCGGCGGTCCCCGCGACGACGATACGGCCGTCGGGCCGGATGGCCACGGCGCGGGCGGAGTCCGCCTTCGTGCCGAGTCCGTGAGCACCAGCCCGTCGCCGTCGAAGGTCATGTCGGGCGTGCCGTCGGTGTTGTAGCGGGCGAGCGCGAAGTCGCCGTCGGCCAGCGTCGCGCCGCCGGTGGTGGCCTGCCCCGCGACGACGATCTTGCCGTCCGCTTGCACGGCGACCGCGTCGGCCTGGTCGGGCTGGCCGGCGAAGTCGGTCGTGACGATGCCGTCGCCGGCGAAGCTCAGGTCGCGGTTGCCGTCGTCCTTGTAGCGGACGACGCCGAAGTCGCGGTTGGTCCCGGTCGCATCGGCGCGCCCGACGACCACGAAGCCGCCGGCGGGATGCGCCGCCATGTCGAAGGCCTCGTCCGAGGGCGTGCCCAGGTTCGTCGTGACGATGCCGCCGGTACCGAAGCCCGTGTCGAGCTCGCCGTGGCAGTCATGGCGCGTAAGCGCGAAGTCCATGCCGCCGTTGAACACCCGTCGGCCGGCCGTGACGATGCGCCCGTCCTTCTGGATCAGGACGGCCTCGGCCTTCCCGGCTCCGACCGGCGTCGACACGCGGCCGCCGCTGCCGAACGTCGCGTCGAGCCCCGGCGGCAGCGTCGGCGCCGCGCAGTGGACGGCGACGTTGCTCACGTTGCCGTGGAGCGTGCCCTGGCCGTTGCTCACCGTGCAGACCTGGTCGGGATCGCGCGGCTGCGTCCTGACGCGGACGTCGTAGGGGAGCCCGTCGGCGCGCGTGCCGGGGAGCGTGAACGGGCCGTTGCCGGCGACCGTCAGCTCGGTGCCGAGGTCCGTCAGCACGAGACCCGAGCCCTGGAGGCCGTCGACCCTGCCGCCGATCGTGAAGCTGGGTGGCGGCTGGACCGGCGTGTCGTCGTCGGCGATCGTCACACCCGCCGAGCGCTGCGCGCCGAGCTTCGCGCACCGGGGATGCGACAGCGAGAGCGTGAACGTCTGGGCGTCTTCGGGGGCCTGGTCCTGGAGGATCGGGATCTCGACGAGCCGCGGGGAGCCGTCCCCGCCGGCGAACGTGACGGTCTTGCGGACCGTCCGGTAGTCGCGGGCCGCCTCGGCCGTGCCGGCGCGGGTCGTGACGGTGACGCTGGCGCGGCCCTTCTTCCCGCCGGTGCGGGTCACCAGGGCGAACATCGGCACGCCCGTCGACTCGTTGGTGACGTACTTCGGCCGGCTGAGCTGCAAGCGCCCGGCCTTGCGCAAAGCGCCCGCGGGGCAGCGCGCCACGGGCGCCGCCTTCACGGCCGGCTCGCGGAAGCGCGGCTTGCCGCGGGCGCGCAGGCCCTTGGTCTTCACGAGCGCGGGCGTGAGCTTCTGCGGGTCCTGGATGAACGCCTCGACCGCGGACTCGCGGCCGCGAGCGTCGATCGTCTCGGCGTCGAGGCTCACATGGACTGCGAACAGCTCGCCGTCGCGCACCGACCTCAGGCGGACCTTGAGCGTCACCTCGTGGGCAAGCTCCGCGACCGCGTGCGACCGGGTCCTGAGATCGCCGACGTCGTCGTCGATGGAGAAGTCTTCGTCGTCCCACAGCGGGCGTCGTGAGTCGCCGACGTGGCCGCATCGATCCTCCAGCGCCCCTCGTGGCCCTCGATATACGCGACGCCGCCGACGGAGTAGAAGTCACCGCCCGCCGAGTCGGCGTAGGCCCTGGCGTGGAAGCGGACGATCCCCCGGACCGGGTTGCACTCGAGACGCGGAGGGCACTCCGAGGGCAGGAGCGCGTGGTTGGCGTCGATGGCGTCGATGACCGCCTTCGTGATCGTGAGCCGAAGCGAGGCCTTCTTGGATGTCTTCTCGTAGGCCTGGAGCTGGTCGAGATGCGTCAAGCCGCCCATCGGCAACCTCGTCTGGAACGGAGCGGCCGACGGCGCCTGCGCGAACACGCCGTAGCTCCGGCCGCTCGCGGTGGAGAACAGGCTCCCGGTCGCCTTCTCGCGCGGCTTGCTCTCGGGGAACGCGAACGCCGCGCTGCCGAACGTACGGTGCTTCTGGAGCAACCCGCCCTGCTGCGAGCCAGAGGCGAGCTTGACCTTCCCGGCGCCCTGCTTGACCGTGCTGAACGACCAGAACCGCACCGGGCGGTCGTCGGCCGAGGCCGTGGCAGCGGCGAGCAGGACCATCAGAGCGGCAGACATCCCGACCAGCGTGCGGCAGAGCATGGAGCGTTCCCTTGTCCGGTTGGACGTTGTCGCTCGGGGGACGCCGCCGCCGCCGGGTTATTCCGCGCAAGAAGTGTTCAGCGGTGTGGGTGCACGCTCCTCCTGGTGGCACGCAGCCGGCCGGTGCGGTCGATTGTCACCACGCGGACAGAGCCGCCGCGGACCGCCACGGGCAGCGGGATGCGCACCCGACCGTGGCGCGCGAGCCCGGCGCCGCGCGCGACCACGCGGCCCTTGCGCGTGACGGTGATGCGCGCGGCGCGGACGCGTGACGTGACGGCGAGCTTGAGCGTGCAACGCACGCGCACCCGCTTGCGCCGGACCTTCGCGCGCTTGCAGCTGATCGTCGCGCCGGTGAGACCCGCACCGGTGTCGCCCTTCGGGCCTCGTGGGCCGGTGGCGCCCGGCTGACCGGTCGCGCCCGCAGCACCGTTCACGCCGTTCGCACCATTGGTTCCGTTCGCGCCGTCGGCGCCGTCGGCGCCGTCCGCGCCGCTGGGCCCAGCCGGCCCTTGCGGTCCTTGCGGCAGCGGCCCCACGCTCCCACTCAGCTCGACCTCGTAGGTCGCCGGCGTGGCGTTCGTGCCCAGCACGAGCTTCGCCTTCGCGTCCTCCTTCGAGTGCGGCGCGAAGTGCACCCACAGGCTGCAGGTCTCCCCGGCCGGCAGCGGCCCACGACAGGTCGACGCGCCGACGAAGAAGTCGCTCGCGGCGGGCCCGCTGAAGCTCTCGCCCGCGATCTCGAGGTCGGCCGCGCCGGTGTTGGTGACGGTGACCTCCTGCGGCGCGCTGACCGTGGTCTGCGGCTGGGTCGGGAACTCGAGTCCCTTCGGCCCCACCGCGGCTGCGGGCCGCGTGAGCGCGGTCGGGATCGGGCTCACCTGGCCCGAGGCATTCGAGCCCCAGCACGCGACCGCCCCGTTGGAGCGGACCGCGCAGGAGTGGGAGTACCCCGCGCTCAGGGAGCGGAAGGTCCCGGCCGGCGGCGTGGCTCGCCCGGCGGCGTCGTCGCCCACGCACGCGAGCGTCGCGTCCTCGCGGATCCCGCACGAGTGGTCGTAGCCCGCGCTGACGGCGGTGAAGATCCCGGCCGGCGGTGTCGAAAAGGGCGCGCCGTTGGAGCTGAAGCCGCCCCAGCAGGCGAGGCTCGCGTCCGTGGCGAGCGCGCAACCGTGGGTACCTCCGGCGCCGGCGTCGATGAAGGTGCCGGGCGGCGGGTTCCCGCGGCCGAACGAGTTGTAGCCCCAGCACGTGATGACGCCGCTCGTGGCCACTGCGCAGCTCCAGGTGGTGCCGGCCGTGTTGCCCGCGCTGACCGCGCGGTAGGTCCCGACCGGCGCGACGTTGAACGGCGGCGACTGCGTGTTGCGCCCCCAGCAGGCGAGCGTGCCGTCCGTGCGCAACCCGCAGCTGTGATCGCCGCCGGCGCTTACGGAGCTGAACGTCCCGGACGGCGGCGTCGACTCGCCGTCGTCGTTCTTGCCCCAGCAGGCGACGGTGGCGTCGGTCCGGATCGCGCACGTGTGCAGGCCACCCGCGTCGACCGCGCTGAACGTCCCGCCCGGGGGCGTCGCCTGGCCGTTGCCGTTGGAGCCCCAGCAGGCGAGCGTCGCGTCGACCCTTATCGCGCACGAGTGCCCGCCGCCGGCGCTGACCTGCACCAGTGCCTGCGCGCTCGCCGGCGCCACTGCAGCCATCATCAGCGCACCGATTGCCAATCGCATCGTCCGACCCATCAGAGCCTCCTGCTCGTAGGTGCTGGGCCGCGGCGAGTGGTTCGCGAAGCTCAGTTTGCGCGAGCATCCCAGGTCCCCAGGACGCCCACAAGGCGCTATTCCGCCGACGCGACCGGGCCCCACACCGCCATCAGCGTGTCCACGGCGAGGCTCCGGTCGAAGTCCGGATCGCGGCCGAGCGTCTCCAGCAGGTAGTTGCCGTTCATCAGGTTGAGCGCGCGCGCGAGCTCGTAGGCGTTGCCGGGCCGGATCCGGCCGGCCGCCATGCCCTCGTCGATCTGGCCGGCGATCACGGTCGTGAAGGCGTCGACGACGGCCCGGTAGGCGGTCTCTATCTCGGCGTCGTGGCGGGCCGCCTCGTCGACCGCGCGCAGGAGGCCGCCGTGCTCGGCGTAGGCGTCGACCGCGGCCTCGAGGATGCCGCGCGTGGCGCGCGGGCCGGGCGCGCCTTGGACCTCGGTCATCAGCGCCTGCGTGACCGTGTCGAACAGCGACAGCACGAGCTCGGGCAACCCGTCGAAGTGGCGGTAGAAGATTGTGCGGGAGAGGCCGGCCTCCGCCATGACCTCCTCGACCGATAGCTCGCGGTAGGGGCGGTCGCGCAGCAGCCGCTCGGCGGCGACGACGATCCGCTCGCGCGTGGCCTCCCGTCGCGTGCGGGCGGCCGCGCGGCGCGCTCTGGCGGGCGGGCTTGACATCCGCGGGGGAGGATGGCACATTTGTGCGACACGAAGTGCGACACACTGTCACAAGACCTGGAGCCTCCCCATGGATTCCTTCTCCGTCTCCGTTTCCACCACGGTTGTGGCGCCGCCCGCTGAGGTTCACGAGCTGCTCGACGACCTCGCCGCCCATCGCCGCTGGACCGACCACTTCCTCGTCGACTGGGAGCTGATCGGCGACCCGCAGGGCGTCGGCGCCAAGGCGCGCTTCCGCGCGAAGGGCGCCGGCCCGAACGCCCGCGGGGAGATCGAGGTGCTCTCCTCCACGCCCACCCGGATCGTCGAGGAGGGCCGTGGCGGCAAGGACCTCAGCCGGCGCACGCGGGGCACCTACGAGCTCGCTCCCGCGGACGGCGGCGGGACGGTCGTGACCTTCACGAACGAGGTGTGGCCGTCGTCGCGGCTCGACGCGCTCGGCACGCCGCTGGCCAAGGCGTACCTCCGCCGCAACAACGCCAAGGCGCTCGAACGGCTGCGTGAGCTGCTCGCCGATCGCGTGGCGGCGACGGCCTGACCGCCTGGTAAGTCGCGGGCGGAATCGGCCCGGGTGCCCGGCGTCCTAGGTGATTGAGAGCGCAACATCAATCTCAGGAGGTCTCTCATGAGCCGGATCATGGTCGTCATAGGAATCGCAGTCGTCGCGCTCGTCGTGGCCGCCTGCGGGGGCAGCTCGGGCGGCGCCTACGGCGGATCGACCGCCTCGCACTCCAGCGGCGGCAAAGGATCTGTCGCGCTCGCCAGCACAAAGCTCGGCAAGGTCCTCGTGGACGGAAACGGCCGCACGCTGTACCTGTTCGAGGCCGACAAGGGCGCCATGAGCAAGTGCGACGGCGCCTGCGCGAGCGCGTGGCCTCCGCTCACCACCAGCGGCAAGCCGACCGCCGGGGCCGGCGTGGTCGCCGCCAAGCTGGGCACCGCGAAGCGAGCCGACGGCACGACGGGCGTCACGTACGACGGCCACCCGCTCTACACCTACGCCGGTGACGGCCGCCCGGGGCAGACGACGGGCGAGGGCCTCACGGATTACGGAGCCCCGTGGTACGCCCTCTCGGCCGCGGGCAAGACCGTGGTGGGCTGATGAGACACTGCGCGCGTGGCAGAACTCGACGCGTGGGGTGACGATCCGAAGCTCGTGGAGCTGCTCGGCGAGCAGGGCGAGGCCGGCTTCCGCGCGCTGTTCGACGGCTTCCCCGAGTCGGTCGGCGTCCTCTGGGCGCGCCGGGACGACGCGGGGAAGGTCGTCGACTTCACGTTCGGCTACGGCAACACGTCGATCCTGCGCGCCTTCCGGCTGCCGCCCTCGATGCGCGATCGCTACACGCTGCTGGAGGCGCTGCCGCGGATGCGCGGGAGCCATGCGTTCGACGCCTACGTCGAGGTCTGCGAGTCCGGCGCGCCGTGGTCCCAGGAGGTCACGTACGACACGCCGTTCGGCGACGGCTACATGCTCGGGACCTTCGTCCAGCGCACGGTCAAGCTCGGCGACGGCCTGATCAACTTCCTCACCGACGTCACCGAGCAGCGGCGCATGGAGGCCGAGCTGCGCAGCTACGCCGACGTCGTCGCACACGACCTGAACGAGCCGATCGCCGGCATCACCTTCCTCGTCGGGCTGCTCGAGCGCCGGGCCGCGGAGCCGCCTCCCGCCGACGTGCTGCGCCAGCTCCGGATGAGCGCCGAGCGCGCCCGCGACCTGATCGACGGCGTGCTGCTCTACGCGCGGGCCGGGGAGCTGGAGACCGAGCCGGTTGCGCTCGAGCAGCTCGTCACCGAGGTCGCCGAGGACCTGCGTCCGCGGCTCGAGCGGGACGGCGCGACCATCCACACCGGCGAGCTCCCGGACGTCACCGGCGACCCGCGCCAGCTGCGCCGCGTGCTGCAGAACCTGATCGCGAACGCGCTGAAGTTCCGCGGCGAGGAGGCTCCGCGGGTGGAGCTGTCGGCGCTGCGCGACAGCCAGGAGTGGGTCGTGACCGTGCGCGACAACGGCGTCGGCGTGGATCCCGAGCAGGCGACGCGGATCTTCGGCATGTTCTCGCGCGCCGACCACGAGGCCGACGGCGTCGGCATCGGCCTGGCCGTGTGCCGCCGCATCGTCGAGGCCCATGGCGGCCGCATCTGGGTCGAGGCGGCCGACGGCGGCGGGAGCGCGTTCCGCTTCACGCTCCCCCGCTGACACACCGCCATTCCTGGTCAGGTATTGCCTTACAGCTTGGTCAGGTATATCCTGACCATTCCATGCAGGGGACCCCCTTCCGCTTCGAGGGCCCCGTGGCTCCCGAGCTGCTGATCGACCGGCAGGAGGAGCTCGCGACGCTCGGGCGCCGTGCCGGCGACCGCGTCGGCGTGCGGCTCGCGGCGCCGCGCCGGTACGGGAAGACGAGCCTGCTGCTGGCCCATGCGGCCCAGCTGCGCGAGACCGGCTGGCGGACGGCGCACGTCGACTTCTCGCGCGTGACCGACATGACCGACGCGGCCCGACGCGTCGTCACCGCCTACGCGCCGCTCGACAGCGCCTGGATGCGCGCCCACGTGTCGGGGCTGCTCGCGCGGCTCGGCCTGAGCGTCGGAACGGCCGGCGCGAGCGTGACGGTCGGCCCGCGGCCGGCGGCGCCGGATCCCGAAGCCGCCGAGGCGGTCATCTACCGGCTGCTGGACCTGCCGAAGACGCTGTGGGAGCGCGACGAGACCTCGACGCTCGTGATCTTCGACGAGTTCCAGGACCTGCTCGTCGCGCGCCAGGATCTGGACGGCCTCCTGCGGTCGGTCATCCAGTACCACGGCGACGCCGCCGCCTACGTCTACGCCGGATCGGAGCCGTCGATGATGCGCGAGCTGTTCGACGCCCGCGAGCGCCCCTTGTTCGGGCAGGCGGATCCGCTGGCGCTGGAGCGGCTCCCGCTCGAGGACGTGCTCGCCGACCTGGCCGGGCGGTTCGAGGCCGAGGAGCTCGATCCCGGCGAAGCGCTGGGCGAGCTGGCCGTCTTCGCGGACGGCCATCCGCAGCGCGTGATGCTGCTCTGCTACCTGCTCGCGGAGCAGCTCGAGGCCGGCCGCCCGGGGACGCCGGAGGTCGCGGCGCTCGTGCTCGACGAGGCGCTCGAACGCACGCAGGCCGCGCACCAGGCGCTGTGGGGGCAGCTGAGCCGGAGCGAGAAGGTCGTGCTCGCCGGCGCCGCCGACGGCGTGGCGCCCGCGAGCCGCGCGCTGGCGGCGGAGCACCGTCTGTCTCGCCAGACCCTCCACGAGGCCGCCGACCGGCTCGTCGACCAGGGGCACCTCGCGCGCGAGCAGCCGGGTGTGCGGCTGATCGACCCGCTGCTCGCGGAGTGGCTGCGGCGGCGTTAGCCTGCGCTCGTGACTCCCGACGAGCGGAGAGACCTGCGCATCGGCGCCGTCGCGGCGTTGCTGCTCGCCTGCGGCGCGCTGCGGCTCCTGGTGATGCCGGATCTGCCGCCCTTCGAGCTCGTGCCGGTGCTCGCCGCCGGGCTCTGGTTCGGGCGCCGCTGGGCGCTGATCGTCGCGGCGCTCGCCGGCGCGGTCATCGCGGTTGACGCGGTGCTGTCGGACGACGGCGACCTGCTCGTCGCCGCCGCCCAGCTGGCGCTGTTGGGGCTGACGGCCTGGTTGGTATCGGCGCTCGCCGAGCGCGCCCGGCGAGCGGATGCCGAGCTGCAGCGGATCCGGCCGCTCCAGGACGTGCTGGCCCCGCGCAAGCCGCCGTCGCTGCCGCTGCTCGAGCTGGCGAGCCGGTACATCCCCGCCCAGGCCGGCGTCTCGGGCGACTTCTACCAGGTGGCCGAGGCGCGCAACGGCGCCGCCGTGCTCGTGATCGGCGACGTCGTCGGCAAGGGGTTGACGGCCGCGCGGCGCTCGATCTTCGTGCGCGCGATGGTCACCGCCTGCGCGCCCTACCTCGACGATCCGGCGGCGATCCTGCGGACGGTCAACACGGAGCTCGTGCACCAGCACGGCGCGTCGGCGCAGTTCATCACGATGCTGTGCGTCGTGGTCAAGCCGGACATGACGCTGACGTGGGCGTCGGCGGGCCATCCGCCTCCGGTCGCGCTGGACGACGGGGAGCCGCTCGGGCATCTGCCAACCGGGCACCCGCTCGGCATCGCGCCCGAGATCGCCGAGCTCGAGGTCGGCCACGCCGCGCTTCCCGCCGGCGGGATCCTGCTCTACACCGACGGGCTGACCGACGCGCGACCGCCCGGCCGCAGCTTCCAGCCGTTCGGCGAGAGCCGCATCGGGCTCTTCTTGAAGGAGCTCGACGGCGCCGCGCCCGACGAGGCCGTCGAGCACCTCACCCGCGCCGCCCAGGCGTTCTCCCGCGGCTCGCTCCCGGACGACCTGTGCGTCGTCGCGGTCCGGCCGCGCTTCACGGAGCAGTGGTACGAGAGCGGAGGCGCCGCGTCAGCAGTCGCGGATCCGGCCGCGCGGCGGGCGGCAGCGGAAGTCGACGCTGGGAACTCCGGGGCGGCCCATCCGGAAGCGGTGCACGCGGCCGATGCGGCCCGCGCGCGAGAACCGTAGCTCGACGCGGGCGCCGCGCCCGAGCCGCCGCGTGCCGAGGAACGAGTGGAGGTTCACGGTCGAGCGGCTCCGCCGCACCCGCCGCGTCAGCTTGCGCGACGGGCAGCCCGAGCCGGAGCAGCGCAGCTCGATCCGCGTGCCCTTCGGGAAGTCCGTGGCGGTCAGCTTCAGATTGACGGTGCGCGAGCCGGACGCCGTCCACAGGTTGCCGACGATGCCGGGCAGCGCCGGGAAGGGCGCGATCTCCGTGTCGCAGTTCTCGTCCACGCCGTTGCCGACCACCTCGCGGGCGCCCGGGTGGATCGCGCGGTCGGCGTCGTTGCAGTCCTGCGGCCGGGGGGAGCCGTCGCCGTCGACGTCGAGGTTCGTCGCGTCGGTGCCGGAGCAGTCCTGGTCGACGCGATCGTCCGGCGTGTCCACGGCGCCCGGGTGGATCCCGGGGTTGGTGTCGTCGCAGTCGGCGGGGCGGCGCACGCCGTCGCCGTCGGCGTCGCCCTCGATCTCCTCGCACGAGCTCCGCGTGTCGCCGTCGTCGCTGATCGCGGTGTCGTGGCCGGAGCCGCAGTCCACCTGCTCGGCGCGGTCGTCGCGGGAGATGATGTTGTCGTCCTCGGAGCCGCCGTTGAAGATGTCGACGCCGCCGCCGCCGAACAGCCCGTCGCGGCCGGCGCCGCCGTCGAAGATCACCGGCAGCGTGACGCTCGCGGCCACGGCGGCAACGTCGTCGCCCGCGCCGAGGTTCAGCACCACGGCCGTCATCCCGGCCTTCGGGCAGTCGACGCTCTGCTGATCCGGGCTGATGATGCACGGGTCGCCACCGCCGAGGTCGGCGCCGCCGAAGCGGGTGAAGCGGATGGTCGTGCCAGTGTCGAAGCCGGCGATCTGGTCGACGCCGGCGTCGCCGCTGTAGACGATCGTCGTGCCCGAGACGCTGAACGTCCCGTCGGCCGCCGCGGTCGCGGGCGCAAGCAGAAGGACGGCACTGAGGACGAGCAGCAGCTTCAGCACGACCGGCCCCTCGATTGCCCGGGCGCGCGGCAGACGGTCGTCTTGACCGGCAGCTGGCCGCGCTTGACCACGTACGTGTAGGTGCGCCCGATCGTCCCCGCCGCGGTGATGCGCAGCGTCAGGCGCGTCCCGAAGCGCAGGCGCGCGCGCCGGAAGGCACGGTGCAGCACGACCTTCTGGAGCGCTCGCTTGACGGTGCGGCGGGTGGTCTTCCGCGACGGGCACCCGCGGCCCTTGCAGGTCAGCGCGATCCGCGCACCCTTCGGCGCGTTGTGCACGACCAGCTGGGTCAGCCGCGCGAAGCCGGCGGTCACCACCCACTGGTTGGAGACGACGGCGTCGAGCTGGGCGAACGGCTCCGCGCGACGGTCGCAGTTCTCGTCCACCCGGTTGCCGCGGACCTCGAGCGCGCCCGGGTGGATCTTCGCGTTGCCGTCGTCGCAGTCGGCGGGCTGGGGGAAGCCGTCGCGGTCGCGGTCCAGGTTCGGGTTGTCGCGGCCGTCGCAGTTCTCGTCGACGCCGTTGTCGAACACCTCGGGCGCGCCCGGGAAGATGTTCGCGGCGCTGTCGTTGCAGTCGACCGCGGAGCTGAAGCCGTCGCGGTCGCCGTCCGCCCCGCGCTCGCACTCGGCGATGATGTCCACGAAGTCGTTGAGCGCCACGTCCGTGCCGGCGCCGCAGGAGACCCGTTCCGGGTTCCGGTCGAACGAGTTGATCGTGTCGTTGCCCGCCTCGCCGAAGTAGTCGTCGACGCCGGAGTTGCCCTTCAGGATGTCGTCGCCCGGGCCGCCGGCGAGCACGTCCGGGCCGCCGCTGGTGGCGATGTCATCGTTGCCCGGCCCGCCCGCGACGCTGATCGGGACCGGCATGGCGATGGCGCCGAAGCGGTCGTTGCCGCCGCCGAGGTTGACCGCGACGCTCGTGCTCAGCGGGCAGTTGATCGCCGCGCCTGCCGTCGTGCAGTCGCTGCTGTCGTTGGTCAGCCCGGCGCCGCGGACCTGGTCGGTGATCCCGCCGATGCGCTCGACGGCGATGGTGTCGTCGACGGCGTTGTTGTCGTCGTCGACGATTGTGAGGACACCGGTCTCGGTGTCACGGTTGACGCTGGCGCCGAGCGCGGCGCCCGGCAGCAACGCGAGGCCCAGAGCGGCGATGGCGAGCGAGCGAGCGGCTGCGCCCATGCGCGCATCCTCTTCGATCTCCGCACGCGGTTGCAACCGCCCGGGGGCAGACGCTGGCGGCCGCGCCCGAAGGCGCGACCGACCTGCGCCCGCAGAATCCTTCTGCACCACGACCCGCGGATCGTGGGTTGCCCTCCAGGCAAGGTGCACAGTCTCTCACTTCACGGCGGCAGACCATCCAACCAACGTCCAATGGTCTCTAAGCGGACACTGGTGGCCGATTCCTGAGGATTGGTTGAAACTGTTGACCGATCATCGGCCCTTGACTATGGTGTGAAAGCGCTTCCGCATGCCCTCCAGGCCGCGGGTGCGTTTGGCTCGGGCTAATCGCGCTGCCGCCGGGGCGGGCCGGCGGCGGCGCGTCCCGCGCTGCATCGGAGCGATACGGTGCAGCGCATGGCTGACGGAGTGTCGCCGCGGATCCAGCCCTCGGCGTCCTACAGCTTCACCATGCGGCTGCATCTGCCGCAACAGGGCACCGTCTTCGCGGACGTCGCGCACGCGATCGCGGAGGCCGACGGGCTGCTCGGCGCGATCGACCTGGTGCGTGTCGAAGGCGACCGCGTCGTGCGCGACGTCACCGTGTCCTGCGGCGACTCGGAGCACGCCGAGGCGGTGGTCCGGGCCGTCAGGGCGCTCGCGGGCGTGCACGTCGACAGCGTCTCCGACCGCACCTTCCTGATGCACAAGGGCGGCAAGATCGAGATCCGCTCGAAGTTGCCGCTCAAGACCCGCGACGACCTGAGCATGGCCTACACGCCCGGCGTCGCGCGGGTCTCCTCCGCGATCCACGACGACCCGACCGCGGCGTGGGCGCTGACGATCAAGGGCAATTGCGTCGCCGTCGTGTCCGACGGCACCGCGGTGCTCGGCCTCGGCGACATCGGCCCGGCGGCGGCGATGCCGGTGATGGAGGGCAAGGCGATGCTGTTCAAGGAGTTCGCCGGCGTCGACGCCTTCCCGCTCTGCATCGACACCACCGACGTCGACGAGATCGTCGCGTTCGTGAAGGCCGCGGCGCCGACGTTCGGCGGCATCAACCTCGAGGACATCGCGGCGCCGCGGTGCTTCGAGATCGAGCGGCGGCTGCGAGCGGAACTCGACATTCCGGTCTTTCACGACGACCAGCACGGCACGGCGATCGTGGTGCTTGCGGCGCTGCTCAACGCGCTGCGGGTGGTCGGCAAGCGGCCGGAGGACACCACCGTGGTCGTGGTCGGGGCCGGCGCCGCCGGCATCGCGTGCACGGAGATCATGCTCGCCCAGGGCGTCGGCGACATCATCGTCTGCGACCGGCCCGGCGCGCTGCACGTGGGCGCCGACTGGCTCACGCCCGCGCAGGCCGAGCTCGCCGCCCGCACCAACAAGCGCGGCCTCACCGGCGTCGCGAACGAGGTGCTGGCCGGCGCCGACGTGCTGCTCGGCGTCTCCGGCCCCGGCGCCGTCTCGCCCGAGGCGGTGCGCGCGATGGCGCCCGGCGCGATCGTGTTCGCGATGGCCAACCCGACCCCGGAGGTGCGGCCGGAGGAGGTGCGCGGCGACGTCGCGATCATGGCGACCGGGCGCAGCGACTATCCGAACCAGATCAACAACGTGCTCGCGTTCCCGGGCGTCTTCAAGGGCGCGCTCGAGGTGCGCGCGCGCACGATCAACGAGGAGATGAAGCTCGCCGCCGCGCAGGCGATCGCGGCCGTCATCCCCGCCGAGGAGCTGCACCCCGACTACATCATCCCCAGCGTCTTCAACCGCAAGGTCGCATCGGCGGTGGCGGAGGGCGTGGCCGCGGCGGCGGTCGCCAGCGGCGTGGCGCGGCGCAAGCACGAGCCGGACCGCGAGCCGGCGACGCCGATCGAGGCGCTCCCCTAGGAGTCCGTGAGGCGCTCGGGCAGCGGCCCGACGTCAGGCGTGTCGGCTGACTCGATCCGGGAGGCGGGCGGCGGCGGATCGTCCGGGAGGCCGAGCTCGCGCGCGCTCAGCCGCGCGATCCGCTCGCAGCAGCGCGCGTAGAAGCGCAGCTGCTCGCGGCGCCCGAACAGCCGGAAGCCGAGCCGCACCCAAGGCAGCCCCTCGCCGGACGGGCGCGAGTGGGCGTGGATGCGGAAGTCGACCTCGCCGTCGCCCCGCTCGCGCACCTCGTAGTCCATGCGACCGCGCTCGACGTGGCCGGTGAGCGTCCCGTACTCGAAGCCGAACACGCGCTCGCCGCCGCGCGTCTCGTCCCACACGCGCGTCACGCGCACGCCCGCGTAGACGCTGAGCACGCGGTAGAGCCGCAGCTTCAGCAGCATGTCGCGGCCCAGCAGCGGCGCGTCGTGGTCCCACGTCGCGTGCACCAGCGCAGGGTCGGCCATGCAGTACGCCTCGACCAGCCGCCGCGCGGCCTCCCACGAGCCGCGGGGCAGCGGCTGGCTGAGCGCGTCGGCGTGCCAGCCGCGCGCCGGGGTGTACTCCTCGACCGGCCGCGGCTCGAAGTTCAGCCCCTTCTCGCGCAGGCCGCGCAGCCGGCGCTCAGTCCTGTTCGACACGGCGCGTGCGGATCTCGATGCCGCCGGTGAGGCGGCCGCCCGACAGCTCGGCGACGCGCTGGATGGTCGACGTCCACATGTGCAGCTGGATCTCCTTGCTCATCCGCAGCTGATCGAACAGGAGGTTGGAGAGCCGGTCGCCGGCGCGCGCCCACGACTCGATCGTGAACTCGAGCAGCTCGCCGTCGCGCGCCTGGAAGCGGATCTGGCCGGCCTCGAGATGCCCCTCGAGCGTCACGAAGCGGAACGACTGCGGCGTCTTCTCGATCACGCGCACCGGGCCGTCCCACGGCCCCGGCATGCGCACGATGTACTCGTCGCCGACCTCCATCCCGCCCTTCTCGCCGCGCACCTTGGTGAAGCTCGCGAACTCGCGCGGGGCGACGAGGTCGAGGTCGTCGCTGATCTTCTCGACCAGCTCGCGCGCGCTCAGCTCGGCCTCGCGGATGCGGCCGCGGTAGCGGCGGCGGAAGAGCGGGCCCGCGCCGGCCGGCGGGTGGAGCACCTCGTCGAGCCGCACATCGCCGGGCAGATCGGGCGGCCCGTCGTCCGGCCACGAGCCCTCGTCCTCCGCGCGGTGCATCGGCACGGTGCGCCACATGTAGCGCCACGAGGTGAGTGCGACGCCGAACGGCCAGCGGCTGGCCGTGGCAAGTCGGCGCGAGAGCGGCAGGCGGGCGGGCATTCGCACGGTGCTACCCGGGTAGCGGTCATGCATGCTGACCAAGGCTCTCTATCGCGCCGGGCTGCGTGACTGGCACAACCACGCAGCCTCGCTCGCGAGCATCTATCTGTGCATCGGACTGTGGATCCGCGCCAAGACCGTCGACCAGGACGAGCGCGGCAACGCCGAGCGACGCGCCCTGTTCGTGGGCCTGTGGCCGCCGATGTTCTGGCTCATCGGCGACTCGCTCGAGCGTCGCGAGCGCCGCGACCGGCGCTGGCGAGCGGCCCTAAGCCGCCTCCAGCGCCTCCCGTGAGCGCCGGCGCAGGCCGCCGCCCTCGCCGGGCCGCCGCAGCAGCGTCGCCGCGATCGCGATCCCGGCCAGCACCGTCAGCGCGCCGAGCTCCCACGCGAGCGTGTAGCCGGCGGTGAGCGCGTGCCCGAGGCCGCTGCCGTCCTGGACCTCCGACTGCGCCCGGTCGGTGGCGATCGTGCCGAGCGCCGCGATACCGATCGCCGCCGAGATCTGCAGCGACGCGTTGACGATGCCCGAGGCCAGGCCCGCGTCGGTGTTCGGCACCTCGGCCATCGCGAGCGTCATCAGCGGCAGGAACGCGAGCCCGGCGCCCAGCCCGAGCAGCAGGAACGGGACGAGCACGTCGGGCGCGTAGGCCGAGTTGGCGTCGAGCTGCGACATGCCGAGCAGCGAGAACATGATCAGCACGAGCCCGGTGATCAGCATGCGCGTCGCGCCGAGGCGCCGCATCAGCTTCGCCGCCGGACCGGCCGAGAGCGCGCCGAGCACGAGCGTCATCGGCAGGAACGCGAGCCCGGTCTGCAGCGCGCCGTAGCCGCGCACGCGCTCCAGG
This sequence comes from uncultured Solirubrobacteraceae bacterium, assembly GCA_963722815.1. Classification (GTDB taxonomy): domain Bacteria; phylum Actinomycetota; class Thermoleophilia; order Solirubrobacterales; family Solirubrobacteraceae; genus DASQFQ01. Next base: position 571,891 of record CAVROM010000011.1, on the reverse strand, counting down.
TACAGCGAGCCGAGCACGAACGTCGAGAACATGCCGGTGATCAGGAAGCCGCGCACCACGCTGCTCGCCATGAGGCCGCGCACCCGCAGGATCCGTGGGGGGAAGATCGGATCCCGCAGGCGCGCCTCGAGCGCCGCGAAGGCGCCGAGCAGCGCGAGGCCCGCTCCGCCGAAGCCGAGCGTGTGCGCCGAGCCCCAGCCGAAGTCGCCGGCCTTGACGATCGCGTAGACCACGAGCATCGTCGCGCCGGTCATCAGCACCGCGCCGAGCCAGTCGACGCCGCGCTGCAGCCCGGGCGCGGGCGACTCCTCGATCAGCATCCGGCCGAGCACGAAGGCGACGGCGCCGATCGGGAGGTTGATGAAGAAGATCCAGTGCCAGCTGAGCGCCTCGGTCAGCGAGCCGCCGGCCAGCAGGCCGATCGAGCCGCCGCTGGAGACGACGAACGTGTAGACGCTCATCGCCGCCGCGCGCTCGCGCGGCTCGCGGAACTCGGTGACGATCAGCGCGAGGATCACGGACGACGCGATCGCGCCGCCGAGGCCCTGGATGAAGCGCGCCGCGATCAGCTCGGCCTGCGTTTCGGCGAGGCCGCAGAGCGCCGAGGCGCCGGTGAAGACGACGAGGCCGGCGAGGAACACGCGCTTGCGACCGATCAGGTCGCCCACGCGGCCGGCGAGGAGGAGGAAGGAGCCGAAGGCGATCATGTAGGCGTCGAGGACCCACGTGAGGCTCGCCTGGGAGAAGCGCATGTCGGCCTGGATGCCGGGGAGGGCGACGTTCACGATCGTCGCGTCCAGGACCACCATCAACTGCCCGAGGCACACCACCGCGAGCGCCGCCCAACGCCGCCGGTGTTCTGAGAAGAGCATCTGCATGAAGATGATCATTGCAACAGGGATCATCGTTGTCAGTACGGCTGTCCCCACTTCGTGATCCTCCCGCGTTTTGTATAATCACCGCTCGTGAAGCCGGCCGGCACGCTCGCGATGCTGCTCCACCTCTCCAAGGCGGTGCACCGGCGGAGCTCGGAGGACCTGCTCGGCATGCGGCTGCGCCAGTTCCTCGTGCTCAGCTACCTCAACGAGCGGTCCCCGAGCCGCCAGCAGGATCTGTGCGAGACGCTGATGCTCGACGCGAACAACTGCGTGCTGCTGCTCAACGAGCTCGAGGACGCGGGGTGGACGCAGCGCACGCGCGACCCCGGCGACCGCCGCCGCCACGTCGTCGTGATCACCGCGAAGGGCCGCACCGCGCTCGAGCGGGCGCGCGCGGCGCAGGAGACGCTCGAGGACGAGGTCTTCGCCTCGCTCGACGCCGACGAGCGCGACCAGCTGCGCGAGCTGCTGCGCAAGACGCTGGTCGGCCTGCACCCGCGGGCGGAGGAGCCGGTCGCGCCGTGAGCGAGTACACGCTGATCAACGTCGACGACGTCGAGGACCACTACGCCGACTCGAGCGTCCCCGGCGAGTTCAGGCGCCTGGCCGGCGCGCTCGAGACCGAGCAGGTCGCGGTGACGCTGATCCGGATCCCGCCGCACTCCGACTTCGAGCAGGGCACCGGCCACTTCCATGACGAGCAGGAAGAGGTCTACATCGTCACGCGCGGGACGCTGACGATGCGCTTCGGCGACGACATCCGCCCGGTCACCGCCGGGTCGGTCGTGCGCGTGGCGCCCAAGACCCCGCGCTCGCACCGCAACGAGGGCGACGAGCCCGTCGAGCTGTGGGCGGTCTCGACGCTCCGCGACCACGGCGACGCGACGAAGATCGACGACTTCTGGGCGGCGTCAGCGGACGCCGCCCAGGCCCGTTAGACGCCAAGCCAGGCAGCTTGCTGCCTAGCGGGGGGCTAGATCCGCCGCTCCTCCGCCGTCCGGTCTCCACCTGTGTCGCCGGTGTTCTGCGTTCCGAGCGGCTCGATCAGCAACACCTCCGCCGGCTCGTCGGCGCGCGGGCAGTGCTCGACGCCGCGCGGCACCACGAACAACTCGCCCGCCTGGAGCTCGACGTCGCGGTCGCGCAGCTGGATCGTCAGGCGCCCCGAGAGGACGAGGAAGAAGTCGTCGGTGTCGTCGTGCGTGTGCCACACGAACTCGCCGTCGACCTTCACGACGGCGAGCTTGTAGTCGTTCAGCGTGCCGACGATCCCGGGCTGGAACGGGGCGTCGAGCAGCGCGAGCTTCTCCGCGAGGTTGACCTTGGTGTCCATGCCTTGAAGGGTGCCACGAGGCGCTACCGGCGCTTCAGCGCATCCGGCTTGTGGACGGCCTCGCCGCCGCCCTTCTCGCTGCGGACGAGGTACTGCGGCTCGTCCTTGCTCGCGCGCACCTGGCGGCCCGCGAGCTCGGTGTCGGAGGTGATCTTGCGGACGACCACGCCGGGCGTGTCGTCTTCGCCGTGCGAGCTCCACACGACCTTGTCTCCTGCTGCGAACTCGGTCATGAACCCGGTACGTCCGTCGCGCGATGACCGACCAGTCCGGGTAGCACCGGGGCATGCCCAGAGCTGCCCTCCTCGCCCTCGCCCTCCTGCTCGTGCTCGCCGCCCCGGCTGCGGCAGAGCTCCCGCTCGGTGCGCGCTCGCTGCACGAGACGCGCACGTCCCAGGCGCTCGCCCCCGGCGTCACGTACACGAAGATCGTGCGCGGGAAGCCGTCACGGAAGGACGCGTGGACCGTCGACGTCGCTGTGCCCGCCTCTCGGGCCAACGCCCGCGCGCTCGCCGCGCGGCTCCGTGCGGCCGGCTTCGACGCTGCCGTGGAGTCGCTCGAGCGTCCGCCCGACGACCCGCGGCGCGGACCGCTGGCCTACCGAGTGCGCTCGGGGCGCTTCGCCACCGAGGCCGAGGCCGACGCCCGCGCGGCCGAGCTGGGCGCGGCGGGCTTCACGGTGCGCGGCTCGGTGTTCACGGGCGAGGACGGCGAGCGCACCTCCGGACCGTGGGTCGTGCACGTGCTGAAGATCTCCCGCCGCGCCTACGGGCACGTGGCGCCGGCGCTCGCCAACGACGTCGTCGCCGCGCGCGAGACGGTGTCATCGCTGGCGGCGCGCAAGGGCGCCGTCGCAGCCGTCAACGGCGGCTACTTCGTGATCGGCGAAGCCGACGGGACGCCCGGCGACCTCGCGGGCACCTCGATCCTCAACGGCCGGCTCGTGTCCGAGGCCGTCGACGGTCGCACCGACCTGCTGCTCGGCCCCGCGTTCCCGTCGGTCAGCGCGCTGTCAGATTCGCAGTCCGTCCGCGCCTCCGACGGCGCGACCCGGCTGCTCGACGGTGACAACCGGAAACCCGGGCTGATCCGCTCATGCGGCGGCTCCGGCGGCGACGCGCCGACCGAGCACCCGCTCCACGACGTCAGCTGCACCGATCCGAGCGAGCTCATCCGGTACACGCGGCGGTTCGGACCGAGCACCGAGCCGGGTGACGGGGCCGAGGCGGTGCTCGACGCGAGCGGGGCCGTGACCGCGCTGCGCGAGCCCCGCGGCGGCGCGATCCCGGCGGGCGGGAGCGTGCTCGCCGGCACCGGCGACGGTGCCGGCTGGCTGCGTGCCCACGCCCGGCCCGGGGCGCGCCTGCGGGTCGACACCACCGTGCGCACGCCGCGCGGCCGACTCGAGCTGCGGCCCGGGCTCGGGGTCGTCAACGGCGGCCCGCGGCTGGTGCGACGCGGCCACGCCGACATCACCGCGGAGGCCGAGGGCTTCGACCACGCCGACGACCCCGGCTTCTACTACGACTTCGGCCTGCGACGAAACCCTCGCACTATGGTCGGGGTGGAGCGCGACGGCGACCTGCTGCTGGTCGCAGTCGACGGCGGCGCTCCGGGCTATTCGGCCGGCCTCGACTTCGAGGAGGAGGCCGCGGTCATGCGGAGCCTCGGCGCGCGCGACGCGCTCAACCTCGACGGCAGCGGCTCGACCACCATGGTGATCCGCGGCACGGTGGTCACCCGGCCCTCCGACGCCACCGGCGAGCGTCCGATCGGGGACGCGATACTCGTGGCGCCCTGAGCGCCGACTCCGGGTAAGACCTCCTCGACAGCGGACGAGGAGGGGTCGTGTCGAACCAACTGAGCGGGCTGCGGAACCTGCCGCAGCACAAGTGGGGCTTCCGGATCGCGATCGCGGCGGCGACGATCGGGATCATCTACGGCTACGACCTCGGTGCGATCGCCGGGGCGCTGCTGTTCATCACCAAGGACTTCGACCTCTCGACGAAGGAGACCGAGTGGGTGGCGACGATCGTCGTCGTCGGCTCGATCGTCGGCGCGCTCACCGGCGGGCGCCTCTCCAACGCGATCGGGCGCAAGCCCGCGATGGTGATCGTCGCGCTCACGTACGCGGGCTTCGCGCTGCTGAGCGGAGTCGCGACCAGCCTCGTCTTCCTCGACGTGGCGCGCTTCTTCCTCGGCGTCACGATCGGCATCTCGATCGTCACCGCGCCGATCTTCGTGGCCGAGTCGGCGCCCGCGGCGGTGCGCGGCGGGCTGATCGTCATGTACCAGGTGGCGACGGTGAGCGGGATCGTGCTCGCCTACTTCGTCGACTACGCGCTGGCCGGCTCCGGCTCGTGGCGCTGGATGCTCGCGCTGTCCGCGATCCCCGCGCTCGGCGTGGTCGCGATCCTCGCGCGGCTCCCCGACACGCCGCGCTGGTACGTGATGAAGGGGCGGATAGAGGAGGCGCGGGCGACGCTGGCGCTGACCGACCCGGAGGCCGACGCCGACCGCGAGCTCGCCGACATCCAGGAGGACCTGCGCAGTGAGCGCGGCGGCTCGATCAAGGAGATGCTGCGGGCGCCCTACTCGCGGGCGACGTTCTTCGTCGTCGGCCTCGGCTTCCTGATCCAGATCACCGGCATCAACGCGGTCGTCTTCTACAGCCCGATGATCTTCAAGGAGATGGGCTTCACCGGGAACTCGTCGCTGCTGCTGCTCCCGGCGCTCGTCCAGGTCGGCTCGCTGATCGCGACCGTCGCGTCGCTGTCGGTGGTCGACCGGCTCGGGCGGCGGCCGACGCTGCTCAGTGGCATCACCGCGATGTTCGTCTCGACGCTGCTGCTGATCGTGGTGTTCGCGGTCGGCGACCTGACGAAGACGACCGGCTGGCTCGGCTTCATCGGCGTGTTCGTGTTCACCGCCGGCTTCAACTTCGGGTTCGGCTCGCTGGTCTGGGTGTACGCGTCGGAGAGCTTCCCGTCGCGGCTGCGGTCGATCGGCGCGTCGGCGATGCTGACCGCCGACCTCGTGGCCAACCTCGTGATCGCGCTGTACTTCCTCAGCGCGCTCGAGTCGCTGGGCGGGGCCGGGACGTTCGCGCTGTTCGCGGGCCTGGCGGCGATCTCGTTCCTGTTCGTGTGGCGGCTCGCGCCGGAGACGAAGGGGCGGCCGCTGGAGGCGATCCGCGAGTACTGGGAGAACGGCGGGAGCTGGCCGGAGCCGGAGCGGTCCGGCCGGTTCGTGCGCCAAGAGAAGAAGGACGAGGTCTCCGCGACGCGGTAGCGTCGCGCGATGCGGAACCCGTTCAGCAAGGCGAGCCGTGACGCGCGCATGGCGAAGATGCAGGAGCGCGCGGACCGGATCATCGCGGAGCAGAACGCGAAGGGCGTCGCGGCGCAGGAGGAGTACGCGCGCTGGCAGGCGAGCCAGGGCGGCGGCGGGGCGAGCGTCGGCGGTCAGCAGGCCACGGCGCCGCCGAGCTTCGACCCGAACCAGCCGCTGCCGCCGATCCGCGACCTCCTCAAGCAATCGCTCGAGTACGCGAAGGATTCGGTCGGCGAGCTGTTCGACGACCGCCGCGACGTGCTCGACCCCGGCGACGCGAACCTGAACAAGCCGCCGCCCGAGCTCGAGGATCCCGCGCAGCGGGAGCAGTGGGCGGCCGACGAGCGCGCCGCGCGGGAGGAGGCGCGGGCACCGTACCTCGCGGCCACGAAGCCCGCGGTCGAGCGCACCCGCTTCGCCACCATCGGCCGCACGCAGCTGGAGGAGGTCACCGAGCGGCTGAAGGGGTTCGACCCCGCGCGCGTCTACGGCGTCTACCGCGTCCCCGATCGCTACGACCTCAAGCGCAACAACGAGAACAAGGCGCGCGTGAAGTGGGAGATCGCCCACGCGCCCGAGGCCGCAGGGAGCTCCGAGGTGCACCTGGCCGCCTTCAACCGCGCCGACCACTGGGCGGTACGGCGCTTGGGCGAGCCGTCGGTGCTCGACGAGGACGTGGCGGGCGCGCTCGTCGCCCGCGCCCGCCTCGAGCCGGAGGACTGCTTCGGCCTCCCGCGCCTGCTGCAGGTCCGCGCCACCGAGACCGAGGACAGCAAGTTCTGGGACGCGCACGTCGAGGGCATCCTCGCGTTCGCCCGCAAGCCGCTGGCCGCCGCCCAGGAGCAGCTGCTCACCGAGGCGCCGCTCGCGCTGGCCACGGCGCCGCCGTTCCACGTCGAGATCCTCGACTGGGAGTCGGTCGCCGCGTGGGTCGCGCCGAGCCGCTACACCCCGCCGCGCACGCCCTCGCCGCTGCCCCACCTGCCGAGCAGCTGGGAGGAGCTGACCGACGCCTACCTGGAGGTCGTCGGCGTCCGCAGCGAGGACTGCTACGGCGTCCAGGCCACGCGCGCCGGCACCAAGAGCGGCCTCCCCGATCTCTCGCTCGCGAGCGTCCGCAGCAACGCCCGCGGCGGCCACGAGCTGATCCACGCCGCGGAGCTCGTCGTGATCGCCTACCGCGACCGTGAGGAGTACGAGGCCGGCCGGAGCCGCTGGCGCGCCTATCAGGACGAGGTCCTCCGCGCCCGCCTCGACCGCCTCAGCGGCCAGCGGCCGCCGCTCGACACCGAGTACCGCCCGCCGCCGTCGTTCCTCTCCGAGGTGTTCGACATGTTCAACCCGCTCGATCCGATGCACGCGTTCCCGCAGGTCTTCGGCCGCAGGGACCGGCCGCAACTCGGCCCGTACTGCGGAGAGGCGTAGTCGCCATCATCTGGGGGTGCTCCTGCGGCTCCCCGACCCCGACGCGCGATACAGCGCGGTCCGGCTGACCTCCGACCTCCCGGCCCAGGACTTCGCGCGCCACAACGGCGAATGGCGGCTTGAGTTCGACCGCGCGGACGTCGAGCGGCTCGAGTACCAGCTCGAGGTCGAGCACGACGACGGCGCCACGGAGTACGTGCTCGACCCCGGGAACCCGAACACCGCGCCGGGCGCGTTCGGCGACAAGTCGGTGCTGCTGCTCCCGACCTACGAATCGCCCGCATGGCTGGACGCGCCCCACGTCGAGGGCGAGAAGGCGAAGCTCGCCGTCCGCCGCGTGCAGACGGAGGTGTGGAGCCCGGCCGATACCGACCCCGACGAGCCGCTGCCGCTGCTCGTCGCCCACGACGGGCCCGAGTACGACTCGCTCTCACAGCTCACGCGCTTCTCCGCCGTGAAGATCGCCGCGGGCGAGCTACCGCCGCACCGGGTCGCGCTGCTCGCGCCGCGCGAGCGCGACGAGTGGTACTCCGCGTCGCCGCGCTACACGCGGATGCTGATGCAAGAGGTGCTGCCGAAGCTGCCGCCCACCCACGGCGCCCCCGCCGCGATCGGCGCCAGCCTCGGCGCGCTCGCGCTCCTCTACGCCCAGCGTCGCCACCCCGGCACGTTCGGCGCGCTCTTCCTGCAGTCCGGCAGCTTCTTCATGCCGCGCTACGACGCGCACGAGTCGCGCTTCCCCCACTACCACCGTGTCGTCGGCTTCGTGGGCGAGACGCTTCGGGCCGGCGAGCCCGCCGGCGTCCCCACCGCGCTGACCTGCGGAGCAGCCGAGGAGAACATCCACAACAATCGCGTGATGGCCGAGACGCTGCACGCACCGCTGCACGAGCTGACCGACACCCACAACTACACGGCTTGGCGCGACGCGTTCGACCCGCACCTCGCGCGCCTGCTCGCCGACGCGTGGTGAGCGGCCGCCACGCCGAGCTGTACTCGCCCGCGATCGGGAGCAGCGGCTCCGTGGTCGCCTACGGGCACTGGGGGCGGCCCGTGCTCGCGTTCCCCGCAGAGGGCGGGAGCGCATGGGACCTCGAGCATCAGGGGATGGTCGGCGCGGTCGCCGACCTGATCGAGGGCGGGCGCGTGAAGCTCTACGCCGTCGACGCGTTCGACGCCGAGTCGTGGTCCAACCAGGGCCTCCCGCTCGAGGAGCGCGCCCGCAACCACGAGCGCTACGAGTCGTGGATCGTCGAGCAGGTCGTGCCGCACATCCAGGCGGACAGCCACGCGCACGACATCGCCACGCTCGGCGTCAGCCTCGGCGGCTACCACGCCGTGAACTTCGCGCTCAAGCGCGCCGACCTGTTCCCGCTGGCGATGGGCTTCTCCGGCAACTACGACCCCGCGAGCTGGAACGCGTGGGGCGAGCGCGGCGAGGCCGCCTACTTCAACAACCCGCTCGACTACCTCGAGCACATGGGCGGCGAGCACCTCGACTGGCTGCGCGAGCGCGTGAGCCTGCTGCTCGTGTGCGGGCAGGGCCAGTGGGAGGACACGACCGGCTCGCTCGAGAGCACGAAGCGCCTCGCCGGCGTGCTCGGGAGCAAGGGCATCCGGCACGAGCTGGACCTGTGGGGGCACGACGTCCCGCACGACTGGCCGTCATGGCGACGCCAACTCGCGCATCATCTGCCACGGTTCTGCTGAATGGGAGACGCCCGCCACCTCATCGGCCTGCTGCTCGGCACCGAGGAGGACTGGCCGCGCGCGTTCGAGACGCTGCTCGCGCGCATCGGCCCGATCAAGGACGCGAGCGGCACCACCCACACCGTGACCAGCGAGCGGATCACGATGGAGCCGTTCGACCTGCGCGACAAGCCGCGCTACGACCTCGTCGTCGACCGCCTCGCCTACTGGTACTACCTCCCGCGCGAGTGGCTGAAGAAGGTCGCGCTGATGGACGACGTGTACCTGCTCAACAGCCCGTTCACGTTCCAGTCGATGGAGAAGCACGCGGCCTACTGCGCGATGCTGCGGCTCGGGCTGAAAGTGCCGCAGACCGTTCTCGTCCCGCACAAGAACCCGCCCGACAACGCGCGCTTCGCGTACACCGCGGCGAAGTACAACCGCCCCTTCGACCTCGACGCGATCGCCGACGTCATCGGCTACCCGCTGTTCATGAAGCCCTACGACGGCGGCCAGTGGATCGGCGTCTCGCGCATCAAGGACAGCCGCCAGCTGCACCAGGCCTACGACGAGTCCGGGCAGCGGCTGATGCACCTGCAGGCGAGCGTCGAGGGCTTCGACGTCTTCGCCCGCTCGCTCAGCATCGGCGCCGAGACGATGATCATGCACTTCCGCCCCGACGAGCCGATGCACGACCGCTACGCCGTCGATCACGACTTCCTCAGCCCCGAGCTGGGCGACGAGGTCACGACGATCTCGCGCCTGATCAACGCGTTCTTCCGCTGGGAGTTCAACTCGTGCGAGACGCTCGTGCGCGGCACGGAGGCGCATCCGATCGACTACGCCAACGCGTCCCCCGACGTCGCGCTCACCAGCCTCCACTATTACTTCCCGTGGGCGATGAGCGCGCTGATCAAGTGGTGCACGTTCTGCGTCGTCACCGGCCGCGAGCCGCGGATGGATCTCGACACCCGCAACTACTTCGAGATCGGCGACCGCGAGGACCTCAGCTACGAGGACAAGCTCGCCGGCTACCGCAAGCTGGCCGACGAGTACTTCGAGGTCGACCGCTACCGGGACTTCGTCGACAGCCGGCTCTCCCACGTCGACGAGCTCGTGCTCGAGTGGATCACGTCGGCAGACTTCGACCGGCTGCTGCTGGAAACCGTGCGCACGACCTACCCGCCGCACGAGCACGAGCGCTTCATCGGTCACTTCCGCGGCCTCGTCGGCCAGTGGGTGAGCGAGCGGGGCGCGGCCGCCACCTGGCAGGCCGGCTGACTGACGCCGGCCGGCGGCGCCTCGCTTGACATGGTCGTGGGACCGGTGAGAGGCTCTTCATCAGTCAGGAGGTATTGGCACGACTGGGCGCTCGACATATCCCGTTTCACCCGAGCTGTTCCAAGAGGTCTACGACTCGCCGCGGTCGCTTCCGGGCGCTCATGTCTGGCTTACCCCGGACGAGGACGTCCGGGAGCTCGAGCGGTTGCTCGGGATCGACGCGGGAGCGATCGGCGCGCCGCTGTGGCTCAGCGGTGACGAGCGCCGATGCACGAAGTGCGGGCGCGCGACCAGCTGGCTGGACATCGTGTCCTCAGCGCTCGCGGAGACGCACGGAAAGGCGATGATCGCCACGGTCGTGCTCGGCGAGCAGAAGTACGTGAACGTCGAGGCGCCGCGGGCGATCGCCGGACTGCGGTGCCACGAATGTGGCGCCACGATCGCGACGCTGCGGAGCTTCAAGTGCCACAACTGGGCCTACGCCGTCGGCGATCTGGCGGAGGTCGTCCGGCAGCTGGCGTGAGGCACGAAGGACGCGGCCACCACGTGGCAGCCGCGCCCCTGATCGCTCCTAGCCTCCCGCTAGGCAACAAGTTGCCTGGCTTGGCGCCTAGCGGGTCCGCAGCCCCCAGCCGAACGGATACAGCGGGTGGTAGTTCGCGTCGCCGACGTTGATCGGCTCCTGCGCCACCGTCTTCGGCCACGTGAACGAGAGCTTGCCGGTGTACGGCTTGCGCCCGAACAGCGTGTCGCTGACGCCCTTGCCCTCGCTGCCCGGCAGCCACGCGGCGACGAGCGCGTCGGTCGCGTTCAGCTGCGCCGGGTCGATCTGCATCGGCCGGCCGGACACCACGATCACCGTGCACGAGCGCGCGACGGCGCAGACCTTGTTCAGCGCCGCCTTGTCGGCGTCGTTGAGCATCATCGTCTGCGGCGGGCGCAGCCCGGTCTCGCCGGGATCGAAGCCCCACTGCGGGCCGCCGACGTCGCCGAAGCCCTCGGCGTACGGCGTCTCGCCGACCACGACCACGCCGTTCGCGTTGTGCGGCACCGGCGCTGACGCGTCCTTGCTGTAGGTGACGTCGCCGCGCGAGGCGGAGCGGATCCCGTCGAGGATCGTGTCGCCGGGGATCTGGTGGTTCGAGTTGCCCTGCCAGGTGATCGTCCAGCCACCGGCCTGGTTGCCGATGCTGTCGGCGTTGCTCCCGGCGACGTAGACGTCGTCGCGCTTGCGCAGCGGCAGCGTGCGGTGCTTGTTCTTGAGCAGCACCTGCGACTCGGCGACGGCCTTGCGGGCGACCTTGCGGTGCTGGGCGGAGCCGATCTGGCCGAGCTTGCGGCGGTCGGTGTAGGGGTGCTCGAAGAGCCCGAGCTCGAACTTCTGGCGCAGGATCCGGCGCACCGCGTCGTCGATCCGGCTCATCGGGATCTCCTTCTTGGCCACGAGGTCCATCAGCGTGGTCTGGAAGTCCTGATAGCGCCCCTCGTCCGGCTCCATGAACATGTCGATGCCGGCCAGCACGCCGAGCTTGATGTTGGTCCGCCAGTCCGGGCCGATGTGGTCGATGCCGTTGTAGTCGCTGATCACGAAGCCCTTGAAGCCGAGCTTGCCCTTGAGCACGCCGGTGATCAGCTCGCGGTGCGCGTGCATGTTCAGGGGGTTGCCGACGCCGTCCTCGGTCCAGTCGACGCTCGAGTAGGACGGCATGACCGCGTTGACGTGGTGCTTCTGTACGGCGGGCACGTACTGGCGCAGCGACGTCCTCCAGAAGTCCCGGTGGTTCGTGACCGAGATGCCCTGGTCGATCGTGTAGTCGCCGTTGCCGGTGCCGTACACGGTGTCGCCGTCGCCCGCGTAGTGCTTGGCGGTGGCGAGCACGCCGCCCGCTTGATAACCGTCGATCGCGGTCTCGAACTTCTCGACGAGCCGCGGGTCCTCGCTGAAGCTCTCGTACGTGCGGCCCCAGCGGTCGTCGCGCGCGGCGCAGATGCAGGGCGAGAACGTCCACTGCGGGCCGGTCGCGCGGGTCTCCTCGGCGGTGATCTTGGCGACCCGCCGCACGAGGTCGGGATCGCGCGTCGCGCCCAGGCCGATGTTGTGCGGGAAGACGGTGGCGCCGAGCAGGTTGCCATCGCCGTGCACCGAGTCGATGCCGTAGAGGAGCGGGATCTTGAGGCGCGTCTTGAGCGCCGCGGCCTGGAAGCGATCGATCATGTCGGCCCACGCCTCCGGCGTGTTCTCGGTCGGCGTCGAGCCGCCGCCGGACAGGATCGAGCCGAGCTTGAGATCGGTGATCGGGGAGGCGTCGTCGAAGACGCGGGCGCGCTCGGTCTGCTCCATCTGCCCGACCTTCTCCTGCAGGTTCATGCGGGAGAGCAGGTCGTCGACGCGCTTGGAGACCGGTAGGCGCGGGTTCTCGTAAGGGGCAGACGCAGCAGCGGGCGCCGCCACGATGGCAAACACCAGCGCGGCCAACAGCAGGGTCCTTCTCATGCTTCCTCCTAGCGGTAGATACGCACGTCCGCGACCGTCGCGGGCGTGGCCAAGGCGACCCGCAGGTACCGCGCCTGCGTCGCCGGGATGTCGAACGTCGTGAGCTGGCCGGCGCCTTCGGCGGTGTACTGCTTCCCGCCGATCGAGAGGGTCGCGCGACCAGGAGGGGCTGCCGTGCCCGCGTCTACGACCACGCGGCGCACGCGCTGCGCGCGCCCGAGGTCGAGGTCCAGCGTGGATCCGGTCCACGTGGTGGTGGCGTCGTCGTCGACCGCCTCCGCCGGCCCGCGGGGCGGATCGAGCAGCCGGTAGCCGTCGTCGAGCGGCGCCTTCCACACGAACGTGGCGAGCGCGCCTCCCGGCAGTGTGTAGTCGAACGACGAGCCCCCTTGCGCGACGGCGAACGTGCGCGGGTCGTCGTTCTCGTTGTGGACGACGAGCGCGGTCGAGCCGTCGCGGTTGCGGAACGCGACGTCCATGATCTGCCCGTTCCAGCCGGTGGTGCCGAACGACGTGCTGGCGATCCGCTCGGCGCCCGGCGCGACGAAGCGCGCGAGGTGCCCGAGCGTGAAGTACTCGGCGCTCTGGGAGAACGTGTCGCCCGGGCCGACCGTGAGCACGCCGGTGCACGTATCGCAGCCGCCGTTATGCGGGCCGCCGTTCGGGTCGAGCGCGAGGTTCCAGTTCACGACGGTCTTGCCCCAGTTGCGGGTGACGCCGAGCACGAGGTTGCGCGTGTGCCACTTGAGCGTGTCGGAGAACACCTGCGCGGGCGGATCGGTCGGGCCGTGCGAGCCCGAGCACTCGGTGAACCAGACGCCCTTCTGCGGGAAGCGATGCTGGAGCTCGGTCTGGCGCGTGACGTCGCCGGCGTAGCAGTGGAACGCGGTGCCGGCGAGCCAGCGGCCGGCGCGGCTCTCGAGCAGGTCGGTCGGGTACTCGGTCTCCGGGTCCTCGCCGGGCGGCGTCTGGGCGACGTCGTTGGGGTGCTCTTCCCAGTTGTGGTCGTAGCCGAGGAGCTTCGTGCGCAGGCCCGCGCGCTGGAGCTTCGGCCCGAGCGCCTCGATCAGCCTCGCCTCCTGGCGGACCGGCATGTCCATGCCCGGATAGGCGTTCGGCTTGCGGTTCTGCGGCTCGTTCTGGAGCGTGAGCGCGTAGATCGGCACGCCCGCGCGCTTGTAGGCCTTGACGAACTTGACGAAGTAGCGCGCGTACGCGTCGTAGATGCGCGGCGAGTCGATCAGCCGGCCGCCGACGAGCGACTGGTTCGTCTTCATCCACGCCGGCGGGCTCCACGGCGTGCCCATCACCTTGAGCTTCGGGTTGAGCGCGAGCGCGCGGCGCAGCAGCGGCAGGATCTGCTTGCGGTCGTGCGCGATCGAGAAGTGCCGCAGGCGGTAGTCCGTCTTGCCGGCCGGCACGTCGTCGTAGGTGTAGTGCGGGCCCTCGACGAAGTCGGAGGCGCCCATCGGCTGGCGCAGGAACGAGAGCTTGTCGCCGGCGAACAGGCTGCGCATCGCGGCCGCGCGCTGCGCCCTGCTGAGGCGGTAGAGGACGCGCGCGCTCGAGTCGGTGATCGAGGCGCCGAAGCCGTCCATCGACTGGTAGCGCCGGCTCGGGTCGACGCTGACCGTCAGCGCGCTCGAGCCGCCGGGATGGAAGTCGACCGTCCCGCGGTCGTGCATCTTCTCGGCGCCGTCGGGCGTCGTCACCCACACTCGGGCAGACGACGCTGCCGCCGGTGACACCACAGCCAACAGGAACCCAACCGCCAGGACAATTGCTCGCACGAGTACCCCCTCCCAGGTCAAGCGCTCCCCGGCTGCGAGTTTGTCCAAACCCGCCAAAGTCTCAGGGTGCGATGGACGCGACAGCCCTCTAACTCGCCCTCGGCTTCGGCGCCGCCGCCACCGCGTGGTCTGACACCTCAGGGCTAGCACCGTGGTCAGGCGCGCGCGCATGCGAGAGGATCGCCGCGTGAATCGCCTCGCTCGCACGCTCGCCTGGGTCGTCGCCGCGCTCGCGTTCGCGGCCGTCGCGGGTGCGATCGTGGCCGGCGCCGTCGCCAAGTCGCGCGGCGAGGACATCCCGGTCGGCCTGGCGGATGCCGTGGCGATCGTGGTAGGGGTTGGCACGCCGGCCTGCGTCGGGCTCGTCCTGGTGCTGCGCGGCGCCGGCGTCCGAGTGGCGTGGATCCTCCTCGGCGGCGCGCTGTCGGTTGCCGTCGTGATGGCCGGCTTCGGGCTCGGCAGCCTCGCGCTCGACAACGATCCCGGCTCGACCGCGGGTACCTGGGGGCTCGTCGTCGGGACGGAGTGGACCTTGCTCTTCCTGTGGCCGCTCGGGGTCGCCTACGTCTATCCCGACGGCCGCCTGCCGTCGCGCGGCTGGCGGCCGATGGCCGCGGTCGCCGCCGTGTCCGCTGCCGGCACGCTGGTGCTGCTTCCGCTGCAGCCAACCCTCGAGGGCCCGAACGGCGACGTCGCCAACCCGATTCAGATCGGGGCGGCGCTCGAGGACGCGCTCACGCCCGTGTTCTGGGCCTGCTGGTTCGGGCTGCTGGCCTCGCTCTTCGGCGGAGCGCTCGCGCTGCGTGCCCGCTACAAGGCGGGCGGGCCGGAGCGGCGCCGGCAGGTGCTGTGGCTGGCCTACGGGGCGCTGATCCCGCCGCTGTGGCTGGGCGGGACGTCGCTGATCAACCTGTTCGTCTCGATCGACACCCCCGACTTCGCGGTGTTGATGCTCGCTCACGCGTGGTTCGCGGTGGCGGTGGCCGTGGCCGTGACGCGCCATGGCCTGTACGAGATCGATCGTCTTTTCAATCGCACGCTGGTCTACGTCGTCCTGACCGTGCTGCTCGCCGGCACGTACGCGCTCGTGGCACTCGGCGCAGGGCAACTCGTCAGCGGGTCGGCGTTCGGCGCGTCGCTCGGCACGCTCGCCGCGGCACTCGCGTTCCGCCCGCTGCGCGACCGCCTGCAGACGCTGGTCGACCACCGCTTCGCCCGCCAACGCGTCGAGGGCGTGCGGCTGCTGCGCGGCTTCCTCGACGACGTTCGCGACGGGCGGGCGGAGCCCGAGGACGTCGGCTCGGCGCTCGCGCTGGCGCTCGGCGACCCGGGCGTCGAGGTCGTCTTCCGGCTGCCCGAGACCGGCACCTACGCGGATCGCCGCGGCCACCTGCTCGAGGCGCTGCCCCGTGACGGCCGCGCGCGCTCGCCGATCGGGCGCGACGACCGCGAGGTGGGGGTGCTGCTGCACGACCCCGCGCTCGCGCGGCGGCCCGACGTGCTGCGCCCTGTGCTCGACTCCGCGGCGGTCGCGGTCGAGCTCGCCTGCCTGCGCGTCGAGCTGCGCCTGCAGCTCGCCGAGGTCGAGTCGTCGCGGCAGCGGATCGCCCAGGCGGGCTACGCCGAGCGGCGGCGGCTCGAGCGCGACCTCCACGACGGCGCGCAGCAGCGGCTGGTGACGCTCGGCATCGTGCTGCGGCGGCTGCAGCGCTCGCTGCCCGGCGAGGCGAAGATCCTCAGCCCCGCCCTGGACGCCGCGGTCGACGAGGTCGCGGCGACGATCGGCGACCTGCGCACGATCGCGGCGGGCGTGCGCCCGCCGCGGCTCGACGAGGGGCTGACCGCGGCGCTCGAGGACCTCGCGCGCGGTGCAGCGGTGCCGGTCGAACTCGAGGCCAGCGGCGAGCGCGCGCCGCCCGAGGTCGAGGCGGTCGCCTACTTCATCGCCTGCGAGGCGCTCACCAACGCGGTCAAGCACGGGTCGCCGTCGCACGTGACGGTCCAGACCGAGCGCGACGACGGCATGCTGCGGCTCGTGGTCGCCGACGACGGGGTCGGCGGCGCGTCGCCGGGCTCGGGCAGCGGGCTGGCCGGCATGGCCGACCGCGTCGCCGCCCAGGGCGGGACGCTCGCGCTCGAGAGCCCACCCGGCGCCGGCACGAGGATCGCGGTGGAGCTGCCGTGCGCGTCGTGATCGCTGAGGACACGGTGCTGCTGCGCGAAGGGCTCGCGGGGCTGCTCGAGGACGCCGGGCACGAGGTCGTCGGCCGCGCGGGCGACGCCGAGGCGCTGCTCGCGCTCGTCGGCGAGCACGCGCCCGAGCTTGCGATCGTCGACGTCCGCATGCCGCCCGACTACGAGGACGAGGGCACTCGCGCCGCGGCGGAGATCCGCCGCTCGCACCCCGGCACCGCCGTGCTCGTCCTGTCCCAGCACATCGAGACGCGCCACGTCGTCGAGCTCGTGTCGGCCGGCGGCGGCTTCGGCTACCTGCTGAAGGACCGCGTGCTCGACGTCGACGACTTCCTCGACGCGGCGCGGCGCGTGAGCGAGGGCGGCTCCGCGCTCGACCCGCAGGTCGTCGCCACGCTGATCGAGCGGCCGAAGCACGAGAGCGCGCTCGAGGAGCTCACGCCGCGCGAGCGCGAGGTGCTGTCGCTGATGGCCGAGGGCCGCACCAACGCCGGCATCGCGCGGCAGCTGTGGCTGACCGAGAAGACGGTCGAGACGCACGTGCGCACGATCCTCATGAAGCTCGGGCTCCAGGTCTCGAGCGACGACCACCGGCGCGTGCTCGCGGTGCTCACCTACCTGCGCGAATCTCAGGGCCAGCACTGAAGCGAGGTTCGGTGGCCGTCCCGATGTGCGGCGGCCGGGCCGGCCGTAGCGTCGCTGCCATGACCTACATCACCCCCATCCGCTCCCTCGCAGGCGCCGTCATCGCGGTCCTGCTGTGCGCCCTCGCCGTCGCCGCGGCCTCTGCCGACGCGGCCGGCAAGAAGGAGACCTTGAAGATCTTCTCCAAGGTGCAGTCCTTCACCTTCACGGCCGCCGACGGCACCGTGTCGCACGGCCCGCACCCCGCCCCGGCGCAGCCCGGCGACTCGTTCGAGATCGACTCGCTCGACTACCGCGGCACACACAAGAAGCACTCGAAGAAGCCGATCGGCGCCGACTACCTGCAGTGCAGCTTCGGTACCGGCCCCGAGCCCGACTGCCACGGCTACACCGCGCTGGGCAACTCGCTGCTCCGCTTCCACGGGTTCGACCTGATCGGCGCGATCGGCAAGTTCAAGGACGCGAAGGTCCTCAGCAACAAGGAGGTCCCCGGCGGCTCGGACTTCGTCATCAGGCTCACCCGCCGCTGACGTACCCTGCCGGGCGTGGCGGTGATGGTCGACAAGCTCGTCGAGTACCCCCACGTCCGGCTGCCGTTCAAGCACTGGTGCCACATGGCGAGCGACGTGGACTTCGAGGAGCTGCACGCGTTCGCGGCGCAGCTCGGGATCCCGCGCCATCGCTTCCAGGGCGACCACTACGACCTCCCTCCCCACCTCCGCGAGCTCGCCGTCGAGTTCGGCGCGGAGGAGGTCTCGCGACGCGTCTTCACCGCGCGGATGTCAGGTCCGCGCGGTGATCGCGTCCGGGCGCGCCGCAGCGCAGCGCTGAGTCAGTCGCCGGCGACGCCCGCCGCCAGCGCCTCGATCCGCCGGCGGTCGCGCTCGCTGCGCGCTTGCGCGGCGGCCTGGGCGGCGACGGTGGCGGCGGCGTCGCGGGCGACGCGCACGCGGTCGCCCGCCCCACAGCGCTGGGCGGCGTCGGCGCACGCGCGCAGCGCCAGCATCAGCTCGCCGGCCACCCAGGCGTCGCCGTCCACGTAGCGGTTGATCTGCAGGAGCGACTCCACGTACTCGTCGAACCCGCGCCGCCGGACCACGACGGTGAGATCGCGACCGTCGGCCCGCCGCACCCGCGACGTCAACGGCGCGCTGGGCGAGGGGACGAGGATCGACCGCAGGTAGCCGATGCACGTGACGGCGGTCATCGGGTCGTTGATGCCCGGCGACACCGCCTTCAGTGCGACATCGCTGAGCTGGCGGAGCCCGAAGTCGACGTCCTGGTCGAGGTCGCGCTCGGTCGTCGATGGTGACGGCGCGGCGCACCTCCGCGGAGCATCGCTCCGCCGCGCAGGCGGGCCACATTTCGGCGATCGTCGTCGCGATCGCGACGAAGTCGCCCGCGCATACGAGGATCGCGACGCGCTCGACGCTCGTCGCCGAGGCTCGCCATCAGGGTCGTCGAGCTCGACCCGCTGAACGAAGCCGGGCCGCGTCGGCAGCACGTGCTCGGCCATCCTCGCTGCGCCAGGCGGCGAGCAGCTCCTTGGCCTCATGATCGTCGGCCGGCGTCCCGTAGCGCTCGGGATAGAGCACGTCGCTGCGGGCGAGCGCGGCCTGCGCCAGCTTGGCCGTCACGTGCGAGACCTGGACCAGCTTCGAGACGTGATGCAGGAACACGATCAGCAGCACGACCGCCGCGATGCCGAGCAGCGAGGCGACCGTGACGCTCAGCCGAGGCACGAAGCCGGTGTTGCCGAATGAGCCGACCGCGCGCAGCACGAGGATCGCGTAGACGAACGTGCCGACGTAGGTCCCGATCGTGATCTGGGTGACCCGGTCGCCGAAGAAGCTCCGCAGGATGCGCGGGCTGAACTGGCTCGAGGCGAGCTGGAGCACGACCATGGTCGTCGAGAAGGTCAGCCCTGCGACGGTGATGAGCGACCCCGCGATGACCGAGAGCACCGTGCGCGCCGCCGATCCGTCGCCCTTGAACACGATCGCCACCCCGCCGAGGTCGATGCTGCCCGTCGATCTCGACGAGGGCGATCCCGAGCGCGGCGAATCCGATCGTCGCTCAGGCCCGGACTCACCCCTATGCTCTGGGAGAGGTTGAGCCACCGGCTCCTTGAGCGCCCGGGCCGGCTCTCAGCAGTCGGCGCTGAGCAGTTCGTCGAACGCGGCATCGAGGTCGTCGCGCAGCCCGTCGGCGTCGGGGAGCGTCTCGGCGTCGGCGTAGATCCCGAAGCACGCGCGGCCGGCGGTCATGACCACGCCGATCGAGAGCGCGTGGCGCTCGGTGAGCGGGACCGCGGAGTGGACGCTGCGGAGCTTGCAGCCGAGCATGTAGCGGTCCGTCGCCGGGCCCGGGACGCTCGAGATCGTCAGGTTCGACATGCGCGGGTGCGCGAACGCGTGGGCGAGCACGTGCTTGACCGGCGTCGGGGCGAGCGCGAGCGCGCGGAACGCACCGTCGAGGTCCTCCGCCTCGCCACCGTCGGCGCGCTCCGAGGTGGCGGCGTGGATCGCCTCGAGGCGCGCGACCGGATCCGGCTCGTCGCACGGCAGCTCGAAGAACACGAACGAGATGCGGTTGCCGTCCTCGGCGTCGCCGGCGCCGCGCACGTCGGCGGGGACCATGACCTTCAGGCGTTGCGGACCGGCGAAGCGCCGCAGCGCCCCCGCGCAGGCGGCGAGCACGACGTCGTTGGGCGTGACGCCGAAGCGCCGCCGGATCGTCCGCAACTCGTCGAGCGGGCGCGACGTGCGCACGTGGTGGCGCCGCGGTGAGCCGGCGCGGTTGAGCGCGGACCCGGGCGCGGGCGGGATAAGAATGTGCTGGAACGTGCGCGCCAGCTTCGGCGCGCCGCGCAGACGCGACCGGGTGTGCTCGCGAGCTTCACCGGCGCGAGCACGAGCGCGGCGCCGTCGGCCGCGCGGTCGGCGACCGCGCGCACGAACCGCTCGCCCGGCGAGGGCACCGGCGCGGGCTTCCACGCCTCGGCCTCGGGGCGCTCCTCGTAGGGCTCGGCGTCGAGCAGCAGCTTGCCGAGCTCGACGATCGCGATGCCGTCGACCATGCAGTGGTGGGCCTTGCCGATCAGGACGACGCTGTCCTCGAGCTCGTCGGCGATCCAGATCTGCCACAGCGGGCGGTCGCGCGGGAGCGGCTCGGAGAAGATCTCGTCGACGATCGCGTCGAGGTCGGAGCCGCGCGCGTGCAGGAGGTGCTGGGCCGGGTCGAAGTCGGGGTCGTCGGCCCAGGCCGGCTCGGTGATCCCGAGCGGCACGGGCGCGAGCTTGCGCCGCCAGCGCGGGGCGTGCGCGAAGCGCCCGGCGAGGTGCTCGAAGAGAGCGGCGAAGCGCGGGCGCGAGCCGTCCTCCGGCAGGTCGTAGGTCGACACCCAGCCGACGTGCATCGGCGCGGCCGGCGTCTCGACCGCGAGGAAGGATGCGTCCAGCGCGGAGAGCCGCTCGGTGGTCACGACCTGCCCTCCAGCAGCGGCTGCCAGTGATCGTGCGTCAGCCGCGCGGGCTCGGTCGCGTCGCAGAACTCGCCGAGGACGGCCGCGAAGTGGTGGGGCTGGTTCTCCTGGGGCATGTGCCCGGCGCCCTCGAAGACCACGAAGCGGCTGCCCGGCATCGCCTCGTGCGCGGCCGCACCGTGCGCCGCCGGGATGATCGAGTCGTTCTCGCCCCACACGATCAGCGACGGCAGCGAGGCGGCGAGCGCGAGCCGGCTGTTCGCGCTGACCTTCTGGCCCCCGGGCTCGACGACCGCTCGCAGGGTGGCCAGGAACGCCTGGCGCGAGCCGGCGTTGTCGAGCTCCGCGAAGCCGCGCGCGAGCACCGCGATGTCGGCGGACGGGTGCAGCCCGACCTTGCCGAGCAGGCCGCCGAGGCCGCGCCCCAGCTCCACCAGCCGCTGCGAGGTGAGCGCCGGCAGGACGAGGTCGGCGCCCGGCAGTGAGGCCGCGCGCAGCAGCAGGTGGACGTCGCGGCCGAGCCCGCCGCTGGAGACCAGCACGAGCCGCTCGGTGCGCTCCGGGAACTGGTAGGCGAACTGCATGGCGATGCCGCCGCCGAGCGAGTGCCCGACGACGGTGACGCGGTCGTGCCCGAGCGCGGTCGCGACGTCGCGCGCGCCGCTCGCGTGGGCGCCGAGCGAGTAGTCGCCGCGGGGCGCCGCCGACTCGCCGTGCCCGAGTAGGTCAGGAGCGATCACCGTGAAGCGGTCGCTGAGGAGCGGGGCCACGCGCGCCCAGGTGTCGGACGAGTTGGCGATCCCGTGCAGGAGCAGCAGCGCGGGCCCGCTGCCGGCGACGCGGTAGCTCACCCGCTGGCCGTGCAGCTCCAGCTCGTGGCGTTCGAAGGTCACCCAGACCACCACAGCACGCCGGGCCGCGCGCCCCCGATCCGGATGCCCGACCCCGACAGATGGAGGGTGCGTGTGGGGCCGACCGGGGGGCGTTCGCGCTAGCGTTCCGAAGGCCGCGATCCGGGATGGGACCAAGCCGGATCCACGCCCGTCCCCGTCAAAAGAAGGAGTGCAATGCGCAGTCGCTCCATCGCGCGGGCCGTGGCCTGGGGGGTCATCGCCGTCCTCACCGCCGCCGCGCCCGCCTCCGCGCAGGAGTCGCTAGGTCACCGAGGGCAGCCCGCCGTCTCCGTTCTCTGCCAACAAGCAGAACGAGCCGGCGATCGCGATCGACCAGCCGCACTCCGAACGTGCTCGCCGCGGGCGCCAACGACAACATCGACATGGAGGCGTGCAACGCCGGGACCGACAACACCTGCCCGTTCACCCCGGGTGTGGGCGTGTCGGGCATCTACTTCTCGGTCAACGGCGGCACTCACCTGGACTCAGCCCACGTACAGCGGCCTCACCGGCCGCAACTGCCTCGGGCGCCGTCGGGGACACGGACCCGCCGTGCGAGCCGCGGACCGGGCCGATCGGAACCCTCCCGAACTACTACTCGAGCGAGCTCGTGGCCGACGGCGACCCGGCGCTTGCCTTCGGCCCGAAGCCTGCGCGGGCGGCGGCTTCTCGAAGACCGCGCGGCTCTACTACGCGAACCTGACCTCGGACTTCCGGCACGCGAGCCGTTCAAGGGCGCCGAGGCGATCGCGGTCTCACACACCGACGACGTGGCCGCGGCGGCCGACGGTGACGACTCGGCCTGGAGCGCGCCGGTGATCGCCAGCCATCAGACCGGCGCCAAGTTCTCCGACAAGGAGCAGATCTGGGCCGACAACGCCTCCGTCCAGCAAGTTCTCCGGCAACGTCTACGTCTGCTACGCGGCCTTCCGCGGCAACGGCAACGGCCACAACCAGCCGCTCGACGTGCTCACCTCGCGGAACGGCGGCACACACCTGGACGCGACAAGCAGGTCACGCCGGCCACGAACAACATCCACAGCCGCGGTGGCTTCGGTCGCTCCGGCTGCACCGTGCGCACCGACTCCAAGGGCAACGTCTACGTGTTCGACATCCAGTTCGGCTTCAACCCGACGACCGCGGCGCCCGGCCCGGATCCAGATGATCAAGTCCAGCGACGGCGGCAAGCACTGGGGCAACCCGGTCACGATCGCGAACACCTTCGACACCTGCAGCGCGTTCGAGCCGTCGATCGGCCGCTGCGTGGAGGACGGCGTGGGCGGCGCCCGCTCCGACCTCACGCCCGCACCGTCGGTGGACATCGCCAACGGGGCGCCCAGCGGCGCGGATGCCACGAACAGGATCGTCATCAGCTGGGTCGACGGCCGCCACGGGCTCGACAACGAGCACGTGATGTTCTGCCGCTCCACCAACGGCGGCTCCTCCTGGAGCAACCCGGTACGCGGTCGAGGCGCGGCGTGACCGCGGCTACTACTCGGCTCCGGCGATCTCGCCGAACGGGCAGGACGTCTACCTCGTCTACAACGCGTTCACCACGCCCTTCCGCGACAGCGCGATGGGGCCCGGCAACGACCGCCAGCTCGTCGGGCGTGGTCCTGCACGCCGACGTGACCGGCGGCGGGGTCGCGTTCAAGCGAGGTGCACCGCGGCGAGTCCGGCGACGCGCGCGGCTCGTCGCAGAACAACCTGGCGGCCGAGTTCCTCGGCGACTACGTCTACGCCGCGGCCACGCGACGACCTACGGCGCCGGCCGTCTGGAACGACGTTCGCGATGGCGCCGACTGCGCGGCGATCGACACCTACCGGCAGGACCTGCACGACGAGGCGCTCGCCACCGGTGCGCCGACCGCCGAGGCCGAGGAGCCGCGCGGCGCGCGAGACGCTAGCCAGACGCGATCACCGAGGACGCGGCGGAGGCGCCGGCCGTCCAGGCGCAGTGCCCGGCGGACATTCGGCAACTCCGACATCTTCGGCGGTGCGTCCTGCCCGACCCGACGCCGTAGCCCCCCGCTTCCGCGCGCCCGCGCGGCGGGCGGGGCCGGGCACCTACCCCGACAGATGGAGGGTGCGTGTGGGGCTGACCGGGGGGGACGACCTCGCTGGCGCTTGAGACCGGCGGTGAGGCCCGTCACACAAGGGGGAAGTGATCACTGTCCCCTTCAAGCGCCTCGCGATCGTGAACCGCGGCGAAGCCGCCATGCGCGCCATCAACGCCGTCCGCGAGCTCAACGAGGAGCTCGAGGAGCCGATCACCGTGATCGCGCTCTACACCGAGCCCGAGCGCCACGCGCTCTTCGTCCGCCAGGCCGACGAGCACCACTGCCTCGGCCCCGCGACATCGAGCCGATGGCGGTAAGTTCGCCTACCTCGACTACGAGCGCCTCGAGCGCGCGCTCGTCGAGACCGAGGCCGACGTCGCCTGGGTCGGCTGGGGCTTCGTCGCCGAGCACCCCGCCTTCGCCGAGCTGTGCGAGAAGCTCGGCATCACGTTCGTCGGCCCCGCCGCCGACGTCATGCGCGCGCTCGGCGACAAGATCGAGGCGCAAGCTGCTGGCCGAGCAGGCCGGCGTGCCGGTCGCGCCGTGGAGCGGCGGGGCGGTCGAGACCGCCGAGGAGGCGCGCAAGGCCGCCGAGGACCTCGGCTACCCGCTCATGATCAAGGCCGCGGCGGGCGGCGGCGGGCGCGGCATGCGCCGCGTCGACAAGGCGAGGAGCTCGACAGCGCGTTCGAGCGCGCCCGCGCCGAGGCCGCATCGGCGTTCGGCGACCCGACGCGTGCTGATGGAGCGCCTGGTCGGCGCCGCGCGCCACGTCGAGGTCCAGCTGCTCGCCGACGGCCAGGGCGCGCGTGTGGGCGCTCGGCGTCCGCGACTGCTCCTACCAGCGCCGCCACCAGAAGGTGGTCGAGGAGTCCGCCAGCCCGGTGCTCACGCCGAGCAGGAGACGCGAGCTCGCGGAGTCGGCGCGGCGGCTCGCGCTGCGAGGCCGGCTACCGGGGCGCCGGCACCGTCGAGTTCCTCTACGAGCCCGACAGCGAGCAAGTTCTGCGTTCATGGAGGTCAACGCGCGCCTCCAGGTCGAGCACCCCGTCACCGAGGCCGTCACCGGCGCCGACCTCGTCGGCTGCAGCTGCACGTCGCCGCGGGCGGCACGCTCGAGGGCGACCCGCCGCCGCCGCGCGGCCACGCCATCGAGGTCCGCCTCAACGCCGAGGACCCCGGCCGCGGCTTCTCGCCTTCACCGGGCCGCATCTCGCTGCTGCGCCTGCCGCCGGCCCGGGCATCCGCGTCGACACCGGCGTCGCCGAGGGCGACACCGTCCCGGCCGAGTTCGACTCGATGATCGCCAAGATCATCGCCCACGGCGACACCCGCGAGCAGGCGATCGCGCGCCTGCGCCGCGCGCGTCGCCGACACGATGGTCGCATCGAGGAGGGGCACCACCAACCAGGGCTTCCTGCTCGAGCTGCTCGGCCGCCCCGAGCTGCGCGACGGCGAGGTCGACACCGGCTGGCTCGACCGCCTGCAGGCTACGCGGCGAGGTGCAGCCGATCCGCCACGCCGACGCCGCGCTCGTCCAGGCCGCGATCGCGCTCAGCGACCAGGCCACCGCCGACGAGCGCGCGCGCTTCTACGCGCTCGCGCGCCGCGGCCGCCCGTACGCCGACGCCGACGTCTGCCGCACGGTCGACCTGCTCCACCAGCGGCGCCAGCTATCGCTTCCAGGTCTGCCAGATCGGCGCCGCGGCGCTACCTCGTCGAGGTCGACGGCCTGCGCATCGAGGCGACCGTCGAGCCGCTGACCGTGCACGAGAGCCGCCTCGACCTACGGCGGCCACTCGCTACCGCACCGTCACCGCGCTGCAGGACGCCGACCTGCTCGTCGAGGTCAACGGCGTGCCCCACCGCGTCTCGCGCGACGAGGGCGGCCTGTCCGCAGCCACGGCCCGGGCGTCGTGGTCGCGATCCCGGTCTCCGAGGGCGACGAGGTCCAGGCCGGCGACGTCGTCGCGGTCACCGAGTCGATGAAGATGGAGATCTCGCTGACCGCGCCGTTCACGGGCGCGTGCGCGAGGTGCTCGTCTCCGCCAACTCGCACGTCGCCGGCCGGCAAGCCGCTGCTGCAGATCGAGCCGATCGACGAGGAGCGCAGGCCGCCGACGAGGGCGAGCGCATCCGCTTCGAGGTCGAGCCACGGCCGACGGGCGCGACCGCGCCTGCGCCGACCTCGAGTGGCTCGTGCTCGGCTACGACTACACGCCCGACGAGGTCAGGCGCGTGCTCGACGGGCGCGCCGGACGACCTCGACCGCCGAGCGCCGCCTGCTGGAGCTCTACGCCGACGTCCGCACGCTCACCCGCCCGCACGCCGACGGCCTCGACGACGAGGACGACCTCGGCAGCCCGCAGGAGCACCTGCACGCGTTCCTGCGCTCGCTCGACGCCGAGTCCGAGGGCCTGCCCGACCGCTACGTCGTGCACCTCAGCCGCGCGCTTGCGCACTACGGCATCGAGGGGCTCGAGCGCACGGCCGCGCTCGAGGACGCCGCCTACCGCCTCTTCCTCTCCCAGGAGCGCGCGGCCACCGCGCGCGAGGCCGTGCGCGCCGTGCTCGCCCGCCACCTCGAGCGCGGGCGACACGCGGACGACGAGGCGCGTGCGCGTCGTGCTCGACCGCCTCGAGACCGCGCTCGCGCCGCGCGAGCCCGCGCTCGCCGAGCTCGCGCGCGAGGTGCGCTGGCGCTGTTCGACGAGCCGCGGGCTCGGCGCCGCCCGCGAGCCGACCTACGCCGAGATGGCGGAGCACCTGCGCGCGCTCGCCGAGGCGGCGAGGGACCGCGAGGCGCACATGGCCGCGCTGGTCGACTGCCCGCAGCCGCTCGCCCGCGCTGATCGCCGCCGTCGTCCGGCGACGCCGGCCCGCTGATCGAGGCGATGACGCGCCGCTACTACCGGATCCGCACGCTCGAGCGCGTCGAGCAGCGGCTGGTCGAGGGCGTGCCGTTCGTGCTGGCCGCGCTACGAGCACGACGGCGTCCGCCACCACGTGGCCGCCACGCTCGGCGATCCCGACGACCTGGCGCCGCGCTGCGCGCGCTCGCGTGCACGCCGAGCTCCCCGAGGGCGAGCCGCTGCTGGCCGACCTCTACCCGCGCGCGGCCGGCGACCGAGGATCTCGCGGCGCGCGGTCCGCGGCGCGGCGCTGCCGCCCGCGCGTCGACGCGCGTCGCGTTCGTGCTCGGCCCGACGGCGGTCGACGTGCTCACGTTCGGCGCGCGACGGCGGGCGCTCGTCGAGCGAGACCTTCGCGGCATGCACCCGATGATGGCCGAGCGGATGGAGCTGTGGCGGCTGGCGAGTTCGAGCTCGAGCGGCTGCCTCGGCGCCAGACGTCTACCTGTTCCGCGCCGTCGCGCGCGAGAACCCGCGCGACGAGCGGCTGGTCGCGCTCGCCGAGGTCCGCGACCTCACGCCGGTGCGCGACGAGCGACGGCCGCATCACCGCGCTGCCCGAGCTCGAGCGGATGGTCCGCCAGGCGTTCGAGGCGATGCGCTCCTTCCAGGCGCGCCGCCGCCGCGCCAGCGCCTGCTCTGGAACCGCCTGCTGCTCTACGCGTGGCCGCGGATCGACTACCAGCCCGCCGAGGCGGGCGCGGTCATCGCCCGCTTCGCGCGCATGACGCCGGGCTCGGGCTCGAGCTCGTGCAGCTGCGCCTGCGCATCGGCGACCGGGACCGCGTGCTGCGCATCTTCAACCCGGCCGGCCGCGGCGTCACCGTCGAGCTCGACGACCCGCCGACGCAGCCGCTGCAGCCGCTCGACGAGGGCGCCCAGCGGATCATCTCCGCCCGCCGCCGCGGCTGCTGCACCCGGCCGAGATCGTCAAGCTGCTCGACGGCGAGTTCGTCGAGCACGACCTCGACGACGGCGAGCTCGTG
The DNA here is from genome assembly GCA_963722815.1 of uncultured Solirubrobacteraceae bacterium. Classification (GTDB taxonomy): domain Bacteria; phylum Actinomycetota; class Thermoleophilia; order Solirubrobacterales; family Solirubrobacteraceae; genus DASQFQ01. Next base: position 544,495 of record CAVROM010000011.1, on the reverse strand, counting down.
CCGGTCGACCGGCCGCCCGCCACCAACACCGCGAGCATCGTGGTCGGGCTGGTCCGCAACCGCACCGAGCGCCACCCCGAGGGCATGCTGCGGGTGGCGCTGCTGGGCGACCCGACGCGCGCGCTCGGCTCGCTCGCCGAGCCCGAGTGCGGCGCGTCATCGCGGCGCTCGACCTGGCCGAGCAGCTCGACGTGCCGGTCGAGTGGTTCGCGGTGTCCTCGGGCGCGAAGATCGCGATGGACTCCGGCACCGAGAACATGGACTGGGTCGCGGCCGCGCTGCGGCGGATCGTCGCTTCACCCAGGCGGGCGGCGAGATCAACGTCGTCGTCAGCGGCATCAACGTCGGCGCCCAGCCGTACTTGAACGCCGAGGCGACGATGCTCATGCACACGAAGGGCATCCTCGTGATGACGCCCGACAGCGCGATGGTGCTGACCGGCAAGCAGGCGCTCGACTACTCGGGCGGCGTCTCGGCCGAGGACAACTTCGGCATCGGCGGCTACGAGCGCGTGATGGGGCCGAACGGCCAGGCGCAGTACTGGGCGCCCGACCTCGCCGGCGCGTGCGAGCTGCTGCTCGGCTACTACGAGCACTCCTACGTCGCGCCCGGCGAGCGCTTCCCGCGCCGCGCCGCCACCGCCGACCCGCTCGACCGCGACGTGCGCTCCGCCCCGCACGAGGCGCCGACTCCGACCTGGAGACCGTCGGCGAGATCTTCAGCGAGGACACCAACCCCGGCCGCAAGAAGCCGTTCGACATCCGCTCCGTGATGCGCGCCGTGACCGACGCGACCACGAGCCGCTCGAGCGCTGGGCGGGGCTGCGCGAGGCCGAGATCGCCGTGGTCTGGGACGCGCACCTGGGCGGCTGGCCGGTGTCGCTGCTCGGCATCGAGTCGCGCCCGCTGCCGCGCTTCGGCTCGGTGCCCGCCGACGGCCCGGAGCAGTGGAGCGCCGGCACGCTGTTCCCGCAGTCCTCGAAGAAGATCGCCCGCGCCATCAACGCCGCCTCCGGCCGCCGGCCGCTGGTCGTGCTCGCCAACCTGGCGGGCTTCGACGGCTCGCCCGAGTCGATGCGCCGGCTGCAGCTCGAGTACGGCGCCGAGATCGGCCGCGCGATCGTCAACTTCGACGGCCCGATCGTCTTCTCCGTGATCTCGCGCTTCCACGGCGGCGCGTTCGTCGTGTTCTCGCGCCGGCTGAACGACAGCCTGGAGTCGATCGCGCTCGAGGGCGCGCACGCGTCGGTCATCGGCGGCGCGCCGGCCGCCGCGGTCGTGTTCGCGCGCGAGGTCGACACGCGGACGCGCAAGGACCCGCGGATCGCCGAGCTCGACGAGCAGATCGCCGCGGCCGACGGCGCCGAGCGCGGGCGGCTGCGGGCCGAGCGCGAGGAGCTGTGGGCCGAGGTACGCGCGGACAAGCTCGGCGAACTGGCCGGCGAGTTCGACGCGATCCACAGCGTGAGCGCGCGGTGGAGGTCGGCTCGGTCGACCGGATCATCGCCGTCGCCGAGCTGCGGCCCCACCTGATCGACGCCGTCGAGCGCGGGATGCGCGACGCTCGACGGCCTCGCCGCCGCCCGGCGATCATGAGGCCCGCTTCGGCGATGGCCGCGACAGCAGATTCGCCAGCGGCCGGGCGGGTTGCCGACGGGTCATGGCCCGCGTCGATGCCGTCGGGACGCTCCTCGAGCCCGAGGGCGAACTCGACGCCTCGCGCCTAACTCCGCGTAGGCGGCGTCGACAGTCGCCGGTGGTGAGGAAGACCGTGCCGGGAAGCCCTTGGCCGCGAGGACGGGCACCGGCTCGCTCGGTCTCCGCCGTCGGTCACCGCCGACCAGGGATGGCCATCAGGACGCCCGGAACAGGTCGGGCTTGCCGTCGGGGCCGACGGTGACCAGCGCGAGTTGCCGATCTCCGCCGTCCTGGCGTCGGCGCGGCCGTCCCGAGCGCGACCCGCGGCGTAGAGCGCGAGCGCCTCGTCCGTGTCTTGGACCCACAGCTGGATGTTGGTGATGTGCATGCATGGCGGAGAGAACCGCGCCCGGCAGCATCGTGTTCTCCTCGTCGCTGCCTCGGCACGGCCGGGTCCCCGCTCACGTGTGGCAGCGAGGGCGCGACCGCTGCGCGAGCGCCGGCGGGAACCGTCGCGGTCGTGCAGGCGTTCGCCGTGATCGCGGGTGACGCCGGTGGTCGCGCCGACCGCTCTGCAGTCCGACGGAGAACGGATGTGCGCAACCCGAGCGGGCGGTCGTCGCGATCAGCGGGCCAGGCGCTCGGCCCGCGGGCAGGAGGTACTGCTTTAGCGGCGGCGACTCGCCGAGACGCGTACGCCGGGAGGTCCCGCGGCTGCTGCGCGCCGCGCTAGGCCGGGCGCGCCGCTCGACGCGCGGCACGATCAGAGGACGGCGCGGCGACGTCGCGGGCGCCGAGCGAGGCGGCGAGCCGAGCGAGGCGCGTATCGCCGAGCAGCGCGAGCGCGGCGCCGAGCAGCGCCGACAGCAGGTCGTTGAAGCCGAGCATCCGGCCGCGCTCGGCGGGCGCGGTGGCGTCGACGAGCTGGGCGGTCGCCGCGACGAACGAGACATTCCAGCCGACGCCGAGGCCGAACAGCAGCAGCGCGGTCATGGCGACGCTCTCGACCCGGCGTGGACAGGCCTCACGCCAGGCCGCCGGCCGCGCCGGGCCGCGGCCGATGCGATCAGCGAGCCGACGACGGCACCAGCGCGTACATGCCGAGGCGTGGGCGCCGATGATCGGGAACACGTCGCCCTGCGTGTGGTGCTCGGCGACGACGTAGCCGCTGTGGTGCACGCTCCATCACCGACACCATCACCCCGAGGCCGCGCCGCGAGAGGCGGGCCGAACGCCGGCCGCACGAGGATCTCGCTCAGCGGCGCCGGTGGTGGGGCTCGGGGCGGCCGGCGAGGTGGGTGGGGTCGGCGAGGATGAGAGACCAGGCACAGTGTCCCGCGGCGGTCAGCCACGGACGGTCAGGCGGCGGCGCGAGCTCGCGGCCGGCGAACAGCGGGCCGAAGACCGCCGGGCCGAGGATCGCGCCGAACACGAGCCGAACAGCTCGTAGGAGTGCCGCGGGCGCGGTGCTCGGAGGGTACATGTCACGGCCGCGGTGCGGACAGCAGCGCGATCCGCTGCCGCCCGGGAGACGAAGCCGAGGCAGCACCGGCGTGGAGCCGATCGTGGCCAGCGCCGTGGAGCAGCCGCGGTGGCAGCCGGTACGGCCAGCGCGCGGCCTCCTCGCGCGGCCGGCCGGGACGGCGGTCAGCGCCGAGGCGACGAGGAAGATCGCCGGTCCGAGCCCGAGCAGGCCACGCACGCCGGTGACAGCACGAACGTGATCGACGACACCGCGGCGGTGAGCTGCAGCACCGCCGAGTACACGGCCATCGCGGTGGCGAGGATGACCGTGTTGCGCCCGACGTTGAGCTGGATGTCCGCACCGAGGGCCAAGCGGCGATTGAACCAGGCTCCGGCCTATAGGGTGTATGGAGCAGCGCGCACCGCCGGGTGTTGACGCTCCCTGCATCCTCGCGTGGCGAGCCACCTAAGGGAGCGGATTGGGGTCGCTATGGGCGACCGGACGAAGAACCTCCCACCGCTTCGCGGTGACGCGGCCTTCCGCGCCGCCAAGGAGGAGATCGCCAAACGCAACGAGGCGGCCAGTAAGGTCGCGCGCGAGAAGCGGCAGAAGCGGGACGACGAGCACGCCGCGGAGCTTCGGGCCGCCGATCTCCGCGAGCGCAAGAAGCTGGCGAAGCGGTGATCCGCTATTCGCAGCCACGTACGTTGCCCGAGCGGAAGCCGGCGGTGTCGTTGGTCAAGGTGGATCGAGACCGCTGCTCGTCCGACGTGGTGCGCACGCGGTGAATGTCGTCGCGCGGGGGAGCGCCCCGTGCGCGCGCTCGCGCGCGGTCTCGCTCCGCTCGCCTCCGGGTACAGCCCGACCAGGCCCCAGGCCAGGTGGTCGTGGATCGGCGTGGCGGAGCCGGGCGGGACGATCAGCGCGAACCGCGGGAGGGGGGTGTCCGCCGCGGGGGAGCGGCGGCTATCGGCTGTGGCCGCCCCCTGGCTGTGGTGGTGGTGGGGCTGTGAGAGGTGGGGGAGCCGCTCGGGCTGGGCGGCGAGCTGGGCGAGGTGGCCCGGATGGAGGTCGCGGCCGGCGGCGGCCGACGCCACGGCGGCGACGATCTGGGCGCGCACGCGAGCGAACTCGCGGACCACGTCCGTATCGAGCAGGTACTCATCCGGCATGGCGGCGAACGCTACCTGGCAGAGTGCCGCCGATGAGAAGAACCTTCGTCGCGCTCGCCGCGGCGCGCCGCGCTCGTTCCCTTGGCCTCCGCCGAAGCCGTCACCGTGCGGGGCAGCGTCAGCAGGTCCAGGTCACCGGCGCCAAGCCGGGGGCGAAGCTCGCGCGTCGCCGGCGGTCGCCGCGCAGCGCGCCGGGAAGCTCGGCGGCGCGGTGTTCCGCAACGTCAAGCCCGGCGCGGCTACATGCTGCGCGGCAAGCGGTTCCGCGTCTTCTCCGACCGCTCGGCGCCGCCGAGGAAGACGCTCTACGAGCAGAAGATCCCGCCGAGCGGCTACGGCTACCTGACCACGCGCGACGGGACCAAGCTCGCGATCAACGTCCACCTGCCGGGCGGGCCCGGGCCCGTACCCGACGCTGTTCGAGTACTCCGGCTACGGCTACGCCAACCCGGACGGCGGCAGAGCTCGATCGCGCCGATCGCCAACCTGCTCGGCTACGCGGTCGTCGACGTGAACATGCGCGGCACCGGCTGCTCGGGCGGCGCGTTCGACTACTTCGAGCCGCTCCAGGGCCTCGACGGCTACGACGTGATCGAGACCGTCGCGCGCCAGCCGTGGGTCGCGCACCACAAGGTCGGCATGGTGGGCATCTCCTACGGCGGCATCAGCCAGCTCTTCGTCGCCGCCACGCGGCCGCCGAGCCTGGCCGCGATCACGCCGCTGTCGGTGATCGACAACACGCAGACGACGCTCTACCCCGGCGGCATCCTCAACACCGGCTTCGCGCTGTCGTGGGCCAAGGACCGCGTCCACGACGCCCGGCCGGCGTCGACGACCGGCGGCCAGGCGTGGGCGCTCAAGCGCATCAAGGGCGGCGACAAGACGTGCAAGGCCAACCAGGCCCTGCACGCCGAGGCGGTCGACCTGCTCGCCAAGATCCGCGCCAACGACTACTACGTGCCGAAGGTCGCCGACCCGCTGGCGCCGATCACGTTCGTGCACAAGATCAAGGTGCCGACGTTCCTGGCCTGCCAGTGGACCGACGAGCAGACCGGCGGCCACTGCCCGACGCTCGCCGACGCGCTTCACCGGCACCAAGCGCAAGTGGTTCACGTTCACCAACGGCGACGCACATCGACTCGCTCGACCCGGCGACGTTCAACCGCTGGTACGACTTCCTCGAGCTCTACGTCGCGCGCCGCGCGCCCGCAGCCTGCCGGACGGCGCGCAGGCTGCCGCGCCGACGATCTTCAAGGCGGCCATGGGCGTCGACGGCGTGACGCTGCCCGACGACCCGATCCAGGCCCAGCCGAGCTTCGCCGCCGCGCTGGCGGCGTTCGAGGCGCTGCCGCCGGTGCGGATCCTGTTCGACAACGGCGCCGGCGGCGCGCCGGTCGCGCCGGTCGCCGGGCTTCGAGCAGTCGTTCTCGCGCTTCCCGCTGCCGGGCACGACGCGCGCGGTCGTGGTACCTCGGGCCGGCGGCGCGCTGGCCGACGCCAAGCCGCCGGCGGCGGGGCCGGACTCGTTCACCTGGAGCCGCGCGCGCCCGGCCGGCGACCGACTTCACCGGCAACACCGGCTCCGGCGCGAACGGCCTCTGGACGGCGACGCCGGCCTACGACTGGACGCAGAACCCGGCGGGCACCGCGGCCTCGTACGTGACGCGCGCCGCTGACCGCCGACACACGGTCGTCGTGGGCGCCGGCGCGCTCCAGCGCGTGGATCAAGTCGTCCGCGCGCGACGTCGACCTGCAGGCCACGGTCTCCGAGGTCCGGCCCGACGGCAAGGAGACGTTCGTGCAGAGCGGCTGGCTGCGCGACGAGCGTGCGCAAGCTCGACAAGCGGAAGAGCACGCCGCTCGCGCCGGTGCTGAGCCTGCGCCGCGCGACGCCGCGCCGCTGCCGAAGGGCAGGTTCGCGCAGATCGACGATCCCGCTCTACTACCAGGGCCACGTCTACCGGGCCGGCTCGCGGATCCGCGTGACGCTCGTCGGCGCCGGCGGCGACCAGCCGGTCTGGGCGTTCGCGGAGCCGCCCGCGGACGGCACCGGCGTGAGGTCGCGCGCTCGCCCGCGCGGCCGTCCCGGCTGATGCTGCCGGTGGTCGCCGGCGATCAGCGTGCCGACGCCGCTGCCGCCCTGCCCGGGCCTGCGCGGCGAGCCCTGCCGCGACGTTCGTGCCCTAGCCAGGGCTCCAGCGAGCCGCGGCGTCGAGCGCGTCGGCAGGCGTCGGGTACGGCTCGACGCGGCACACGCGCTCGCCCGCGTAGGTGAGCACGAGGTTGACGGGGGTGTCGCGGCCGCCGAGGTGGTACGCCGCCGAGACCACGAGCGCGTCGAACGTCTCGCCGCGCACCTCGACGTCGTCGAGCCGCGTGCCCTCGAGCCGCTGGGCGAAGGCGCGCCCGTCGCCGGTGAAGATGCCGACCCAGCCCGCCTTGTCGCCGCGGTTGAAGGCGAGCATCGCGCGGCACAGCAGCTCGAGCTTGCGGCTGCGGGTCGTCTCGCTCAGCACCGCCAGCCCCTCGTCGAGCGGATAGCCGCGGTAGTGCGTGGCGCGGCCGCCGTGCAGCGTCCAGATCTCGATCCGCTCGGGCGCGCGCCGCTGCGGCGGCTGAACGCGAGCACGTGCTCCTCGATCCCGACGAGCAGGTCGATCGACACCGCGGTCAGGTGCCAGGTCCCGCCGGAGCCGCCCGCCAGCGTCTGCTGCATCGTGTTCGCCTTCGCGGCCCCGAACGTGTCCCAGCGCACGTCGGGCGCGAGCACCTCGGCGGCCGTCGCGACATCGCCACTGTTCCACGCGTCGTAGAGGCGGCGGATCAGCGCGAGCGGCTCCTGCGCGGCGGTGGCGCGCATGGAAGAAACGCTAGCGGAGGTCGATACTCGGTCGGATGCGGGTCTTGATCACCGGCATGTCCGGGGCGGGGAAGTCGGCGCTGGTGCACGAGCTCCGGCGGCGGGGGCTGCGGGCGTTCGACGCCGACGAGGACGGCTTCAGCGAGCCGCGCGCCGACGGTCGGTGGGGCTGGCGCGCGGAGCGGGTCGCCGCGCTGCTGGGCGAGCAGGGCGACGGCCACCTCTTCTTCGCCGGCTGCTCCGACGAGCAGGCGACGCTGCCGTTCGACTACCGGGTGATGCTGACCGCGCCGGTCGACGTCCTGCTCGAGCGCCTCCGGACGCGCACCGGCAACCGCTACGGCCGGAGCCCTGCGGAGCAGGAGCAGGTCCTCGCCGACCTCGCGGAGGTCGAGCCGCTGCTGCGCCGCTCCGCCGATCTCGTCCTCGAGACGACCGACCGCCGGAGCGCCTCGCGGACGTGCTGCTCAGCGGTCTGCCGACCGGCCGTTGAGCGGTGTGGCGACGCGGGGAGTCCCGCTCGCGACGTGGGCCGGGTGCGATACCCGGCCCACGCGCGGTCGGTCGCCGGCCTACGGAGCGGCGCAGATCACCTTGGCCACGATCATGCTCGGCTGCGGGTCGCCGGCAAGGGTGGTGACGTTGTTCACCTTCACCGCCCACCCGTTCGGGACCGCTGCGCTGGCGGTCGGGTGGCTGTCCAGAGCAACCGTTCCGAACTCTCCGTTGCCGCTGGCGTCGTAGCCGCCGCCGGTCGCACGCTCACCGGCATGGCAGGGCACGCTTACGGAAACGATCCCCGAGGCAGCCACCGGTGTGGGTGCCGACTCGCGGACGATCACGTCGGGGAGGCCGCCGGTGCCGTTCGTGCCCGCGTCCCCCTTGTCACCCTTGTCGCCTTTGAGTCCTCTCGGACCCATGGCCCCTGCGGTGCCGGTGGCGCCGGCGGCGCCCTGGGCTCCGGTGGCCCCGGCGGGAAGCTGCCCAGCGCCGAAGTCCGCGTTCCGCAACGCGCCGTTCTTCACCTTGGCGGTGGTGACGGCGTTCTTCTTGATCTGCCTCGTGCCGACGCTGTTCGCTGGGAGCACGATCGCGGCGTAGCTCGTGCCGCCGAGTGCCACGGTCAACGCGATGACCGACACGACGAGCGCGGGGCTCGGACGGTGCAACTTCGGGTTCCATGGGATCCCCTCTGGATAGAGACGAGAGTCGCTGAGGGCCGCAGGGGCGCCGCCACTGCCAGAGGGTCGGGAGCCTTCACACGACGTCTTTGTGTCGGCTTGAAGCCTTTGTACAAGAGTCAGTGTGTTGTCTGACCCAACCAGTGTGGAGAGGGAAAGACAAGCCGTACTAACTGACACAAAGTCAACCGGGTCGCGCCACATCGAGCCGAGCGTCGATCCGCCGCCCGGCGCCGCGAACCTCCGATGAGCTCGAAGCCGGCCGCTGTAGCGGCGGTCGTTGGCGCGGTTGCTCGACTCGAGGTAGGCGGGCATGCCGAGCTCGTCGAGCTGCGCGAGGCCGTCGGCGAGCAGCGCCATGCCCTTGCCCTGGCCGCGGTGGTCGGGATGCGTTCCGAGCAGGCTGAGGTAGTGGTGCGGCCTGTCGTGAGGGTGGTGCGCCTCGAAGCGCTCGAGCAGCGTCAGCACGTCGTCGGCGTGCGGGCCGACGAGCTCGCGCAGCAGCGGCTCGACCTTCGCCTCGTCCTCCGCCCTGAGCTCGGGCTCGCCGGCCGGGATCCAGAGCGCGGCCGCTCCGCCGTCCTCGGTCATCCGCGTCCATCCGTACGGGATCGCGCTGCGCACGAAGAGGTCCCACCAGGCCCGGTACTGCTCCATCCGGGCGTCGGGATCCGGGAACGCCCGGCTCCACGCTGGGTCGTCGTAGAACGCCAGCGAGAACAGCTCGACGACGTGCTCCGCATCCGCTTCCGTCACCGTCGCCGTCGGCACGGCGCAACCGGCGCAGGTGGGCGACGATGGGGTCGATGGCCCTGCCGGTGCGCCTCGACCACTGCGTTATCCACGTCTCCTACTGGGAGGTGTCGAACGCCTTCTATCGCGACGTCGTCGGCGCCGAGCTCGTCCAGAGCGACGGCCGTACGGCCTACCGCTTCGGCGCCCAGCAGCTCAACCTGCACGGGCCCGGCCTCTCGCCCGAACCGGTGGCGCGGCTGCCCGTGCAGCCGGGCAACAGCGACCTCTGCTTCGCCTGGGACGGGCCGATCGAGGACGCCGTCGCGCATCTCGAGGCTTGCGGGGTGACGATCGAGCTCGGCCCCGTCGAGCGCAACGGCGCGGGCGGGCGGGCCGCAGCGTCTACTTCCGCGACCCCGACGGGAGCCTGCTCGAGTTCATCGCCTACGGCTAGCGGGGCTCAGCGCGCTCTCGAACGCCGGCTCCTGCGCGCCGAGGCGCGCGCCTGCTCCCGCACCGGGGGATCCGAGCGCAGCACGAACGTGGCGAGCAGGATCGCGGCGCCGACGAGCCCGGCGGCGACGAGGAACGCCAGCTGGTAGCCGCCGGTCGCCGCTTGCGCGGCCGAGTCGCCGTGGCTGCGCAGCGTCTCGGTGCGGTCGCTCGCGAGCGTCGCGAGCACCGCGAGGCCGAAGGCGCCGCCGACCTGCATGCGTCGTGTTGACCACGCCGGAGGCCAGGCCCGCGTCGTGCGGCAGTCACGCCGGACATCGAGATCGTCATCAGCGCGGGGAACGCCGAGCCCGGCGCCGGCTCCGAGCAGGACCACGACCGGCAGCACGTCGGTCACGTAGTCGCCGTCCACCGGCGCGCGGGAGAAGTAGGCCAGCGCCACCGCCACCAGGACGAGCCCGGGAGCAGCGTCGCGCGCGGCGCCGAAGCGCAGGTTCAGCCGCGCCGAGACGCCGCAGCGACATCACGCCGATCGACCGTCGAGACGGGCAGGAAGGCGAGGCCGGTCTGGATCGCGTCGAAGCCGAGGACCCGCTGCAGGTAGAGGACGCCGAGGAAGAACATCCCGAACATCCCGGCCACCATCAGCACGATCGTCGCGTTCGCGCCCGAGACGTTGCGAGAGCGGAACACGCGCAGGGGGATCATCGGCGTCGCGGCGCGCGTCTCGCGCATCAGGAACCCCGCCAGCAGCGCGAGCGACGCGGCGCCGAACGCGAGCGTTGCGACCGAGCGCCCAGCCGTGCTCGCCGACCTTGACGACCGTGTAGACGCCGAGCATGACCGACGCGGTCGACGAGCAGCGCGCCGAGGACGTCGGCGCCCTTGTCGAGGCCGAGGCCCTTGTCGTCGCTCGAGCAGCCGCAGCGCCAGCAGCGCGGTCACGACGCCGATCGGGACGTTGACGAAGAAGATCCAGTGCCAGCTGATCGCCTGGGTCAGCACGCCCCCGGCCAGCAGGCCGATCGAGGCGCCGGCGGAGGCCACGAAGCTGTAGATGCCGATCGCCTTGGCCTGCTCGCGCGGCTCGGGGAACATCGTCACGATCATGCCGAGGATCACGGCGGAGGTCAGCGCGCCGCCGATGCCCTGGATGAAGCGCGCGCCGACCAGCAGCCCCTGGCTCGAGGCGAAGCCGCAGAGCAGCGACGCGGCGGTGAAGAGGGCGAGGCCGAACAGGAACACGCGCCGGCGCCCGATCAGGTCGCCGAGCCGCCCGGCCAGCAGCAGCAGGCCGCCGAAGGCGATCAGGTACGCGTTGACGACCCACGCGAGGGTCGACTGCGTGAAGCCGAGGTCCGCCTGGATCGACGGCAGCGCCACATTCACGATCGTGGCGTCGAGGATGATCATCATCAAGCCGGCGCACAGCACGACCAGCGCCAGCCAGCGGGCGTCGGTCGTGGTGCTTCCAGCGGGGCGTGTCGTCTGCGAGTCGGTCATACCGGTCCTTCGTTGTACGATGTTCGTCGTACGCTAGCAAATGTACGACGATCGTCGTACAAGACCCCGAAGAGCAGGCGAAATGCCGAACCCCGAAACGATCGCCCACCCCAGCCGCGACGAGATCGAGCTCGCGGCCGTCCTTCACGCCCTCAGCGATCCCGTCCGCCTCCTGATGGTCCGCGGGCTGGCCGGCGAGCTCGAGGGCCGCAGCTGCGGCAGCTTCAACGTGCCGGTCACGAAGTCGACCTGCACGCACCACTTCAAGATCCTGCGCGAGGCCGGCGTCATCCGGCAGCGCCAGGAGGGCACCAAGCGCGTCAACACGCTGCGCGAGGACGACCTCGAGGCCCGCTTCCCGGGCCTGCTCGCGACGATCCTCCAGGCCGCCGGGGATCAGCCGCTCGTGGGCGCGGCGGCCTAGATGGTTGATGCGAAATAGCTGAGATGGGTTGAGGGCGCCGAAGTTGGCGATGTTCAAGCACCGTCGACTCGGAGGTCGCGAATGCCCGCCTTTTCTCAACGCCCTCATCGTCGGACTCTATGTCCAGATCGATGACTTTCTCGGCCCGCGCCATCGCGGGCCGGGGCGTCCGCCAAAGCTCAGTGACGCCGAGCTGATTTGCCTGGCGGTCGCGCAGGTGCTGCTGGGGATGCCCAACGATCGGCAGTTCCTCGCGCTCGCGCGCTCGCGGCTGGGGCATCTGTTTCCGCGGTTCATTGATCAGTCGGGCTATAACCGCCGGCTTAGGGCCTGGCGCCAGAGATCGGGCGCTGCATCAGCTATCTGGCCTACGTCTCACCGAGCTTTTGTGACCGGATCCGGCTGCTGGATTCCACGCCGGTGCCGTGCGGCCAATCGCGCGAGACGGCGCGCCGCTCGGAGTTCGCCGGGACGCCGGCTACGGCTACTGCCGCAGCCACAGCCGCTGGTTCTGGGGCTTTCGGCTCTACCTGATCAGCCAGCAGCGACGGGATGCCGATCGGCTGGGAACTGGCCGGCGCGAACATCGGCGAACGGATCGTCGCCACCGAAATGCTCGACCGCGTCCCCGTCGCCGGGCATGTCGTGATCGCCGACAAGAACTTCTCCGGCCGCGAATTCGAAGCCCTCATGGCCGACCACGGCGCCACATTCCGGCGCCCCGACCGCAAAGACGAACCACGCCGCCACGGCAGCCTCGGCGCCGTCCGCCAATGGATCGAATCGACGTTCTGGACCTGCAAAGGCCAACTCGGCCTCGAACACCACGGCGCCCGCACCCTCACCGGGCTCGGCGCCCGCATCGGCCTCCGACTGCTCACGCTCGCCGCCGGCATCACCCACAACCAGCTCACCAGCCAACCACCCCGAGCCTTCGCCGCCCACGGCCGCTAATTACGCATCAACCATCTAGCCCCCGCTGGGCACCAAGGTGCCTGGCTCGGCGCTCAGCCGACCGCCAGCACCGACGCGAGCGTGTCGGCCTCGTCGGCACGCTTGTCGGGGCGGTGGCGGAGCACACGCGCGAAGCGCAGGGCGACGCCGCCCGGGTAGCGCGTACTGCGCTGGATCCCGTCGAACGCGATCTCGACGACAAGCTCGGGGCGGACGTGGACGACCCAGTCGCCGCGGTCGGTGGCGAGCGCGAGCAGCGCCTCGGTCTGCCACTGGAGCATCCTGTCGGTGAGCCCCTTGAACGTCTTGCCGAGCATCACGAACTGCCCCGGCTCGGTGTCGTGGCGGGCGCCGAGGTGGAGGTTGGAGAGCCAGCCGCGGCGGCGGCCGTGGCCCCACTCGGCGGCGAGGATGACGAGGTCGAGCGTGTGCACCGGCTTGACCTTCAGCCAGCCGGCGCCGCGGCGGCCGGCGGCGTAGGGCGCGTCGAGCGACTTCACGATCACGCCCTCGTGGCCCATCGCGAGCGCCTCGTCGAGCACGGCGCCGGCGGCCTCGGCATCGGCGGCGACGAGGCGGGGGACGCGCAGCGCCTCGGGCACCACCGCGGCGAGCCGCTCGGCGCGCGCGGCGCCGGGCTCGTCGAGCACGTCCTCGCCGTCGAGGTGGAGCACGTCGAAGTACAGCGCCTGCAGCCGGTGGCCGCGGCTCGCGGTGTCCTGGAACGCGTGCGGCCGGCCGTCGTCGCGCAGCGCGATCGCCTCGCCGTCGAGCACGACGCTGCGCACCGGCAGCGCCAGCGCGGCCTCGACGATCCCCGGCACCCGCTCGGTGATGTCGTCGAGCGTGCGGCTGAAGACCGCGACGTCGCTGCCGTCGCGGTGAACCTGCGCGCGGATGCCGTCGAGCTTCCACTCGACCGCGGCGGGGCTCAGCTTCTCCATGGCGACCTCGATGTCGGCGGCCGGAGAGGCGAGCATCGGGCGGATCCCGCGGCCGACCTGCAGCCCGATCTCGCGCAGCGCGGGCACGCCGCCGGCCATCGCGGTCGCAGCCACGTCCCCGAGGTCGCCGTGCAGCATCACCGCGCGGCGCAGCTCGGCGGCCGGGACCTCCGCGGCCTTGGCGGCGGCGTCGGCCATCACGCCCTCGAGCGCGCCCTGGCGCACCCCGCCCGACAGCAGCGCGCGGAGGAAGCGCTGCTCGCGCTCGGTGGCGCGCGCGAACAGCTCAGCCAGCGCAGCCCGGCGGGCCGCCTGCGACCCGGCCCCGCTGAGCGCCCCGATGCGCGCGAACGCCGCGTCGACCTCGGCGAGCCCGAGCGACGGCTCGCCCGCCGGCGCCGGCAGCTCCTGGAGCGCCGCCCATCCGACCCCGATCTGCCGCTGCCGCAGCTCCCCGGACAGGAACGCGACCGCGATCGCGGCCTCCTCCGGCGAGGCGACCCGCAGCGCGTCGGCGAGCGCGGCGATCTTGCCGCCGCGCGCGCTCGTGGCGCTGACGGTCTCGGAGGCAGCGGCGACGTCGTCCAGGCGCACGCTGCGAGAGTACGCGGCATGACCGCGCTGCCGCCTGGGCCGTCCGAGCCGCCGCTCGTGCAGACCCTGCGCTGGCTGCTGCGGCCGATCTCGTTCCTGGAGTCGTGCCGGCGGCGCTTCGGCGACGCGTTCAGCATCACGTTCCTCGGCTTCCAGTCGCCGATGGTCATGCTCTCCGACCCGGAGGCGATCCGCGCGCTCTACACGGTGCCCGGCCACACGCTCCCGCCCGGCCGGACGCTCGCGCTGCAGCCGATCATGGGCTCGCGCTCGCTGCTGCTGCTCGAGGGCCGCGAGCACCTCGCGCGCCGCAAGCTGATGCTCCCCCCGTTCCACGGCGCGCGCATGCGGGCGTACGAGGCGACGGTGCGCGAGGTGGTCGCGCGCGAGGTCTCGACCTGGCCCAGCGACGAGCCGTTCGCATTGCATCCGCGGATGCAGGCGATCACGCTCGAGGTGATCCTGCAAGCGGTGTTCGGCGTCACCGACTCGGCCGACCGTGCACGGCTCGCCGAGCGGCTCGGGCAGCTGCTGGCGCAGACGTCATCGCCCGGGCTGCAGTTCGGCGTGCTGCTCTCGCGGCGCCTCGGCGGGCCGGACCCGCTCGCGCGCCTCCAAGCGCTGCGGCAGGAGATCGATGCGCTGCTCGCGGCCGAGATCGCGGCGCGGCGCGCCGAGCCGGGGGAGGACATCCTGTCGCTGCTGATCGCCGCCCGCTTCGAGGACGGCGAGCCGATGGACGACGCCGAGATCCGCGACCAGCTGATGACGCTGCTGCTCGCCGGGCATGAGACGACCGCGACCGGCCTCGCGTGGACGTTCGACCTCCTGCTCCGCCACCCGCACGTGCTCCAGAAGCTCACCGAAGGCGACGACGACGCCTACCTGCGCGCCGTGGTCGCCGAGTCGCTGCGGCTGCGCCCGGTGGTGCCGCTGGCGGGCCGGCGGCTGAGCGAGGAGCTGCGTCTGAACGGCCACGTGCTGCCGCCCGGCACCGACGTGACGCCTGCCATCTGGCTCGCCCACACGCGACCCGACCGCTACCCCGAGCCGTACGCGTTCCGGCCCGAGCGCTTCCTCGCCGACGCGCCCGCGACCTACGCATGGATCCCGTTCGGCGGCGGCGTGCGGCGCTGCATCGGCGCGGCGTTCGCGGAGATGGAGATGCGCGTGGCGCTCGACGAGATCGTGCGCCGGCGCGCGCTGCGCCCGGCCTCTTCCACGGCCGAGAAGGTCGCGCGCCGCAACGTCACGTTCTCGCCCGCCCGTGGCACGATGGTGATCGCGTGAGGCCTGGAGACCTGGCAGGCGCCGCCCGGCGACCGCATCCCCAACAACCCGCGCTTCCCCGTGCTCGTCTATCGCGGGGTCGAGGCCGTCACCGGAGCCGACGCCGCCCGCGAGCTGTTCGCCGAGCACGGCTGGGGCGGCTCGTGGGTCGCGAGCGTGTTCGACTTCCACCACTTCCACTCGACCTCGCACGAGGCGCTCGCGGTCGTCTCCGGGCGCGCGACGATCGAGCTCGGCGGACCGACGGGAGAGGCGTTCGAGGTCGCCGCCGGCGACGTGCTCGTGCTGCCCGCCGGCACCGGCCACCGCCGCGCCACGCCGCGCGACGGCTTCAGCGTCGTCGGCGCCTACCCGCCGGGGCAGGAGGACTACGACCTGCTGCGCGAGGACGTCTCGGACGCCGAGCTGCAACAGGCGCGGGAGCGAATCGCGAACCTCGGCCCGCCGCCGCAGGATCCGGTCGGAGGGGAGGGGATCGGACGCTGGTAGCGTGAGTGGTTTGTTGCGGGCTCAAGTATCCGCCACAACCGCCGATGCAAACAGTGTTGATCTCTCCCCACCGCACCCGAATCCTCCAGACCGCGATCGCGGCCGTCGCCGCGTGGTACCTCGCCATCCTGCTGCTCGACGACCCACGCCCGGCGTTCGCGTCGATCGCCGCGGTCATCAGCCTCGCCGCCGCGCACGGCCAGCGCCGCCGCCAGGCGTTCGAGCTCGTGGGCGGCGTGATGCTCGGCATCGCGGTCGCCGCCGCGCTGCTCTTCCTGATCGGCACCGGCCCCCTCCAGACCGGGCTGCTGATCGTGCTCGCGATGTCCGCGGCGCTCGCGCTGCGCGGCGGTGACGTGCTCGTCAACGAGGCCGCCGTGTCGGCGATCCTGCTCGCGGCGCTGCCGCAGCACGACTCCGCCTTCATCATCGACCGCGTCTTCGAAGGGCTGATCGGCGGCAGCGTGGCACTCGCCATCGCGTCGCTGCTGTTCTCCCCCGATCCCGTCCTGATGGTCAACCGCGTCGCGCAGTCGGTGGTCGGCAAGCTCGGGCACACGCTCGAGGAGACCGCCGCCGCGCTCGAGGACGGCGACGCCCCCCGTGCGCAGCAGGCGCTGAACGCGGCGCGCGCGATCGACGACGAGGTCGAGGCGCTCGAGGAGATCATCCCCGCCGCCAGCGAGACCGCGCGCTTCTCGCCCGTCCGGCGCGGCGACCGCGCGATCCTGCGCCGCTATGAGCACTCGACGCCCCAGGTCGATCTCGCGGTCCGCAACGCGCGCGTGCTGACCCGCTCCGTCCTGCGCCACGCGCGCACGCCCGAGACCGCGCCGGAGGAGCTGCCCGCCGCCGTGCGCGAGCTCGCCGACGCCGTGTGGGAGCTGGGCGCGCAGTACGACCGGCCCGAGGGCGCGACCTCCGCGCGGCCGCTCGCGCTCAGCGCCGCCCGCCGCGCCGCCAGCCTCTACGAGCGCGAGCCGTCGCCCGAGCTGACGCAGATCGTCGGCCAGGTGCGCTCGGTCGCGGTCGACCTCGTGCGCGCCTCCGAGCAGCTCGGCGACCCGGAGACCCCCGCGTGGGACCGGCCGACCGAGGAGCTCCTGCTCGCGCCCTAGATGGTTGATCCCACGACCCCCGCACGGCGGCCGCGGAATCAACCATCAGAGGGCGCGGCGGAACAGCGTGATCGTCTCGGCGAACGCCTCGTCGGTCACAGCCGGGTCGTAGCGGTCGCCGACGTCACGGCCGAAGGCGTGCTCGGCCTCGTACTCGCGCCACGTCAGCCGCGTGGCGAGCGGGTCGAGCCCGGCCTTGATCGTCTCGCGCCCGGCTGCTGGCGTGTGCGGGTCCTTCGCTCCCCAGACCGCCAATAGCTCGCCCTCGATCTCGCCGGCGCGGGCGAGCGAGCCGGCGTCCGGGTCCTTGCCGAGCTTGCCGTCGTGCAGCCCGGTCGCGTACCAGCACGCGGTCGCGCGCACCTGCGGGCGGAAGGCGGCGCGGAACGCGAGGTGGCCGCCGGTGCAGTGGCCGGCGGCGCCGATCGAGCTCGCCCGCTCCCCGAGCCAGGCGAGCGCGGCGTCGACGTCGGCGTCGAAGTCGGCGACCGTGGTCGCGTCGGCGTCGCCCTGGCCGCGCACCTTGCCCTCGTCGTCGAACTCGAGCACGGTCCCGGCCGGCTCGATCCGGTGGTAGATCTCGGGCACCGCGACGAGGTAGCCGTAGCCGGCGAGCCGCACCGCCCAGCGCAGCGACGGCTCGGTCAGCTGGAAGATGTCGGTGTAGAAGACGACGCCGGGGTGCGGACCGCCCGCGCGCGGCGCGGCGACGAAGGTGCGCATCGCCCGGCCGTCCACCGGGATGTCGACGTACTCGCGCGTGAGGACCATGACCGGGCATTCTGCACGGCTATGGCCAAGAGCATCAGCACCCTCCTGCGCGCGCCGTCCGGCCCGATCGACCTGAGCGAGTTCGACCCGCGCGCGACGCCCGGGCTCAAGAAGGGCAAGTCCGGGGCCAAGAAGGCACAGGCGAAGCACGCGGAGCGGCTCGCGACGCTCCAGGAGCAGCTCTTCGCCGAGGGGCGCAAGGGCGGCACACGCAGCGTCCTGCTCGTGCTGCAGGGGCTCGACACCTCCGGCAAGGGCGGCACCGTCCGCCACGTCGTCGGGCCGTGCGACCCGGCCGGCGTGCACGTCGCGAGCTTCGGCCGCCCGACGCCGGAGGAGCTGCGCCACGACTTCCTGTGGCGGATCCGGCAGCAGCTCCCGCGCGCCGGCAAGCTCGGCGTCTTCGACCGCTCGCACTACGAGGACGTGCTCGCCGTGCGCGTCCGCAAGCTCTCCGACAAGCGCACGTGGAGCCGCCGCTACGACGCCATCAACCGCTTCGAGGCCGAGCTCGCCGACGGCGGCACGCGGATCGTCAAGTGCTACCTGCACATCTCGCGCGAAGAGCAGCGCGCGCGGCTGATCGCCCGCCTCGAGGACCCGACCAAGCACTGGAAGTACAACCCGCACGACCTCGAGGACCGCGCGCTGTGGGACGACTACATGGTCGCCTACGCGGACGCGCTCGAGCGCTGCAGCACCGAGGCCGCGCCGTGGCACATCATCCCCGCGGACCGCAAGTGGTACCGCAACTGGGCGATCACGCAGCTGCTGTGCGAGGAGCTCGAAGGGCTCGGGCTCGAGTGGCCCGAGGCCGACTTCGACGTCGCCGAAGAGCTGCGCCGGGTCCGCTCGGTCGCCTAGAGTCCGCCCGGATGGATCTGGATGCCGTGGAGGTCCGGGTGCTCGGGTGCCTGGTCGAGAAGCAGCGGACGACGCCCGACGTCTATCCGCTCAGCCTCAACGCGCTGCGGGCGGCGTGCAACCAGTCGACCAACCGCGACCCCGTCGTGCAGTACGACGAGGCGACGATCCGCGACGCGCTGCACCGGCTCGCGCGGCGCCGCTGGGCGCGCTTCGCGAGCGGCGCGCGGGCCGCGAAGTACCGCCACCTGCTCGACGAGAACCCGGGCTGGAGCACGCCGGAGCAGGCGCTGCTGGCGGTGCTGATGCTGCGCGGGCCGCAGACGCCGGGCGAGCTGCGCGCGCGCGTCGACCGCCTCTACTCGTTCTCCGACGGCGAGCTGGAGCGCACGCTCGACGGTCTGATCGAGCGGGACTTCGTCGCTCGCCACCAACGCCGGCCGGGCCAGAAGGAAGAGCGCTACGCGCACCGGCTGAGCGAGGAGCTCGAAGATGAGGCGGACATGCCCACCGTTGCCGCCTCGCCGGACGCCGGGCCACCGGCCGAGAGTCGCCTGGACCGCATCGAGCGCGAGCTCGCGGAGCTCAAGGCCCAAGTCGCCGAACTGCTGAGAAGGGAGTAATCCGTGCCCTGTCTGGTCCTCCTGCTGGCGTTCCTCTCACCGAGGCTCGCGATCATCATCACCTGGCTGTTCAGCAACGTGATGGAGCGCGCCTACGACGGCTTCATCGTGCCGATCCTGCTGTTCCTGTTCCTGCCGTGGACCATGCTCGCCTACGCCTGGATGTACAACTCCGGGCGCGAGGTCGTGGGTATCGAGTGGTTCCTCGTCGGGCTGGCCTTCCTGATCGACCTCGGATCCGTCTTCGGCGGCATGCGCGGCCGCCGCGGGGACTAGCCCCTAGCTCGGCGCGCCGAAGAAGTAGCCCTGGGCCATCGGGCAGTGGAGCTCGCGGAGCAGCCGCGCCTGCGTCTCGTTCTCCACGCCCTCGGCCACCACGCCGAGGCCGAGCGCGGACGCCATCGAGACCACCGACGCGACGATCGCGGCGTCCTGCGACGAGCGGCCGAGGTTGGCCACGAACGAGCGGTCGATCTTGATCGTGTCGATCGGGAAGTCCTTGAGGTGCTGGAACGACGAGTAGCCGGTGCCGAAGTCGTCGAGCACGAGCCGCACGCCGAGGTTGTGGAGGCGCTCGAGGTTGGAGACGATCGCGGGCGTCACGCCGAGCAGGACGGTCTCGGTCAGCTCGAGCGAGAGCGCGTCCGGCGCCAGCCCGCCGGCGCGCAGCGCGCCCGCGACGATCTCCAGCAGGTCGGGCTGCGCGACCTGGCGGGCGGAGAGATTCACGGAGATCCAGCCGCCGGTCTGCGCCACCAGCTTCGCCCCGCTGCGGCACGCGTGCTCGAGCACCCACGAGCCGATCGGGATGATCAGGCCCGACTCCTCGGCCACCGGGATGAACTCGGCCGGGCCGATCGCCGGGCCGACGCGCTGCCACCGCAGCAGCGCCTCGTGGGCGACCGGCCGGTTGTCCTCCTCGAGCGAGACGATCGGCTGAAAGACGAGCTCGAGCTCCGCGCGCTCGAGCGCGCCCTCGAGGTCGCTCTCGGTCCGCAGCCGCTCGGCCGCGCGCCGGCGCAGCCCCTCGTCGAACAGCTCGACCCGCCCGGTGCCGCGCTCCTTGGCGCGGTAGGCGGCGGCGTCGGCGTGGCCGATCAGCACATCTGGGTCGCTGCCGGCGCCGCTGCCGAGCGCGATCCCGATGCTCGCCGCGAGCTGGTGCTCGCTACCCGCGACCATGATCGGCTCCTGCACCGCGGCGGCCACGCGCCAGCCGAGCGCGAGCGCGGTCCGCTCGTCGACCGACTCGCACACGACCACGAACTCGTCGCCGCCCAGCCGGGCGACGGTGTCGGCGGGCCGCACCGCGCTCACCATCCGCTCGGCGAGCCCGATCAGCAGCTGGTCGCCGGCGGCGTGGCCGAACATGTCGTTGACGCGCTTGAAGTTGTCGACGTCGACGAACAGGACGGCGGCGCTGGACTCCTCGCGCTCGGCGACCGCCAGCGCGTGCAGGATGCGGTCGCGGCACAGCGTGCGGTTCGCCAGCCCGGTCAGCGAGTCGTGCAAGGCCTGCTGGCGCATCTGCTCCTCGAGGTTCAGGCGCGAGAAGCCGACCGCGAGCACGTTGGCGATTGCCTGCAGGAACGAGCCCTCCTCGTCGCCGAACGCCTCCTCGTCGGGTGAGGTCGCGACGAGCGCGCCGTGGACGCGGTCGCCGGTGTGGATCGGCACGCTGACGCTGCTCGCCGACCGCCCCAGCGCGCCCCAGGCGGCGATCTCGCGCGGGCCTTCGAGCACCTCGACGCGGTCGGCGCCCAGCACCTCGCGCACGCGCTCGGCGGCCTCGCGGGCGAGCTCGGAGGGCTCGACGCCGCGCAGCGCGCGCTCGCCCAGCGCCGCCACCGCCGCCTGCTGCTCGGACTGCCGGCGCAGCCGCGACTCGGACTCCAGCCGCTCGGAGATGTTGCGCCCGATCGCGAGCAGCAGCGGGCCGTCCTCGCTGTTGACGATGCCCCAGCTCATCTCGCCGATGAACTCGGAGCCGTCCTTGCGCCGGCCGTACGCGCGCTCGGTGAAGCGCAGCGGGTGCTCGAGCTCGAAGTAGAGGTCGAGGTTGCGGCGGTAGCGCCCGCGCAGGCGCTCCGGCCACAGCGTCTCGATCGGCTGGCCGAGCAGCTCGTCGCGCTGGTAGCCGAACTGCTCCTCGGCGAGCCCGTTGACGAACACGATGCGGCCGTCGCGGGTGGCGCCGACGGTCGCGTCCGGCAGCCCCTCGAGCACTTCGAGCAGAGCGATGCTGCCCGTCTTCAGGGGGTCAGGCGCGTGTTCCACGATGGGCTCTCAGGTCAAGCATCGTCCCGCATTCGACAACCCATGAGAGCAGCCTGCCCGGCGTGGCCGGTCAGCGGAGGTACGATCCGGCGGTGTCCACGACCTCCAGCCCCGGGCGGCTTCGCGGCCACGATCTGCTCTGCGCGGTCGCCGAGGGTACGGCGGGCGCGGTGGGCGACGCGTTCCTGCGCGGCCTCGTACGCCACGTCGCCGAGGCGTTCGGCGCCAAGATGGTGATGGTCGCGGAGGCCTCCGACCCCACCGGCATGCACGTCGAGGTGATCGCCTGCTGGTACGACGGCGCCTACCTCGACGAGCCGTTCGAGTACGACACCGCCGGCACGCCCTGCGCGGTCACCACCGAGTACCCGTGGGTGACGTTCCCCGAGGCGCTGGCCGAGCGCTTCCCGGAGGACGAGACCGTCGTCGAGCTCGGCCTCCAGAGCTACCTGGCGGTGTGCCTGAAGTCGTCGGCCGGCGTGCACCTCGGGCACCTGGCAGTGCTCGACTCGCGGCCGATGGAGGCCGACGAGCAGGACGCGACGGCGCTCCGGATCTTCGCCGCGCGCGCGGGCGCCGAGCTCGAGCGCCGCAACCAGGAGCGCCGGCTCGCGGAGTCGCGCGCACGGGTCGTCGCGGCCGCCGACAAGGAGCGCCGCCGCGTCGGGCGCGACCTGCACGACGGCGCCCAGCAGCGGCTGCTCGCGGTCTCGAACCTGCTGCGCGTCTCGCAGATGAAGCTGGCCGAGGACGACCCGGCGCGGGCGCTCGTGGCACAGGCCGAGGAGGAGCTCGCGCACGCGCACGCGGAGCTGCGCAAGCTCGCGCGCGGGCTGCACCCGGTGGCGCTGCGCGAGCGCGGGCTGGGGCAGGCGCTGGCCTCGCTGTGCCAGGCCTCCGACGTGCCGATCGACGTCGACGTGTTCGAGGGCGAGCTGGCGCTGCCGGTCGCGCGCGGCGCCTACTTCGTCGCCGCCGAGGCGCTCGCCAACGCCGCCCGCTACGCCGAGGCGAGCCGCATCGACGTGCGGATCGCGGTCGAGGGCGAGGAGCTCGCGGTCGAGGTGCGCGACGACGGCGTCGGCGGCGCTGACGCGTCCGGCGGGACCGGTCTGCTGGGCCTCGCCGACCGGGTCGACGTGCTCGGCGGCCGGCTCGAGGTCGACAGCCCGCGCGGCGGCGGCACCCTCGTCCGCGCGATGATCCCTCTGCCGCCACCATGAGCGAGCTCTTCTTCTCCACCTCCGACGAGGCCAACGCCCTGCTCGTGGACGATCCGTTCGCGCTGCTGGTCGGCTTCGCGCTCGACCAGCAGGTGACCGTGCAGAAGGCGTTCGAGGGCCCGCTCGTGCTGCGCGAGCGGCTCGGGACGCTGGACCCGGCGCGGGTGGCGACGGCGCCGCTCGAGGACATCTTCCGCCAGCGCCCGGCGATCCATCGCTTCCCCGGCTCGATGGCGCGGCGCGTGAACGACCTGGCGGCGCACATCGCCGAGAACTACGACGGCGACGCGGCGCGGGTGTGGACGGAGGCTTCCTCGCCCGAGGACCTGAAGGTGCGGCTGACGGCGATGCCGGGCTTCGGCGAGATGAAGGTCAAGGCGCTCGCCGCCGTGCTCGCCAAGCGCTTCGGCGTCGAGATGGCGGCGCCGCTGGTGCCGTCGCACCCCACGCTGGGCGACGTCGACTCGCCGGAGGCGCTGGCCGAGTACCAGGCCGGCAAGCGCGCGCACAAGGCGGCCATGCGCGCGGCAGCCCAGGGCGCTTGACCTGCGCGAGCAAATCAATTTGACAGCGGCGAAGCTGCCGCGGGGCGAGAGCGGTTCGAGCACGCGGGGCTCGAGTGCCACGGGCGCGTCGCCGCGTCGCCGTGCGCTCGAGTGCCGTGTGGTGCACGCGGTAGCCTCGAGGACCTCGACGGGACGCCAGCTGACCGGTATCTGGTGGTCGACGAGCCGGCGATCCGCGACGGCCGGGTCGACACCGCGGCGCTGCGCCCGATCGCCCGCTGCGGCTCCCTCGGCGAAGACGCCGTGGTCGACGAGCAGTTCGAGATGTTGCGCACGGACTGAGCGGGCGGTCCGCTGGGCATAAAGGGGCAGGACTGTCCCATTGACCGGAGGTAGGACTGCCGTGATTCTGCTTGGACTGCTGTTGCTGATCCTCGGCCTTGTGCTGAGCATCAACATTCTCTACGTCATCGGCATCGTGCTGATCGTGATCGGTGCCGTGCTGTGGATCCTCGGATCCATGGACCGCTCCGTCGGAGGCCGAAGGCACTACTGGTAACTGCGTCCGGGGCGTGGACGGTGGCGGCTCAGGCCGCCGCCGTCTCCGCCTCGGAGGCGAGCAGGGCGGCGCCGATCGCGCCGCCGAGGTCGCCGAGCTGGGCCAGCAGCACACGCGGCGGGCGCGTGTCCGCGAAGACGTGCGGGAGCATCGCGTGCTTGATCCGCTTGCGGTAGGGATCGCCGAGCCGCACACCGAGCCCGCCGCCGATGATCACCGCCTCGACGTCGAGCAGGTTCACGGCTGACGCGACGCCGGCGCCGAGCGCCTCGATCGCGCGGTCGACGAGCCGCACGGCCATCGGATCGTGGCGCACCAGCGCGCGCGCCCAGATCCCGCTGGTGAGTCGCTCGCGGCCGCGCTTCTCCATGATCTCGAAGAGGTCGGTCTGCTCGCCCTTCTTGACGAGCTCGCGGGCGCGGGTCTCCATCGCGCCGCGGCCGGCGTAGGCCTCCATGCAGCCGTGGCGGCCGCACGGGCACTTCGCACCGCCGAGCTTGACCACCATGTGGCCGATCTCGCCCGCCGCGTCGCGGCCGAGCCAGAGCTTGCCGTCGAGCACGACACCGCCGCCGACACCGGTGCCCCAGAAGACGCCGAGCAGCGAGCTGTAGGGCTGGCCGGCGCCGAGATGGAACTCGGCCATCGTGGCGACGTTGACGTCGTTGCCGAGCGAGACGGGTGGGCCGAGCGCCTCCTGCAACGCGCCGCCGAGCGGGAACGCGCCCTCCCAGTTCGGGAGGTTGCGGGCGCTGGTGACGATGCCGTTCGCGTCGTCCACGTCGCCCGGCGAGCCGACGCCGATCGAGGCGAGCTGGTCGGGCTCGGTGTCGGCCAGGTGGCAGGCCTCGCGGATCGTCGCGGCGATCGTGTCGGCGACATCCTGCGGACCGCCCTTCGTCGGGGTCGGCATGCGCATCTGGCCGAGGACCGAGAACTGCTCGTCGACGACAACCGTCTGCACCTTTGTCCCGCCGAGATCCACGCCTGCCCGGATGGTCATGATGCGCATTGTGCCCGATCGGCCCGAACTCGAGCGCGTGCGAGCGCTGTGCCTGGCGCTGCCGGAGGTGACCGAGCGGCTCAGCCACGGCTCGCCGACGTGGTTCGTGCGCGGCAAGAAGACGTTCGTCATGTACCTCGACGACCACCACGGCGACGGCCGGCTGGCGCTGTGGTGTGCCGCGCCGGAGGGGATGCAGGCGGCGCTCGTGGCGGGCGAGCCCGAGCACTACTTCGTGCCGCCGTACGTCGGGCACCGCGGCTGGGTGGGCGTCCACCTCAACCGCGGGCTCGACTGGAACGAGATCGCCGGGGCGATCGAGGAGGCGTACCTCCAGATCGCCCCGAAGCGGCTCGCCGAGCAGGCGATCCGCGCGCGGGGCTAGGCGCCAAGCCAGGCAGCTTGCTGCCTAGCGGGGGGCTAGGCCGCGCGCTCGAGGATCACGATCGGGATCTCCCGATCGGTCTTCTGCTGGTAGTTGTCGTAGTCGGGCCAGATCTCGGCCATCTGCTCCCACAGCTCGGGGCGCTCCTCGGCCGTCGCGTCGCGAGCCTTGGCGGGGAACTTGTCGCCCTTGATCTGGACCTGAACCTCTGGCACGTCGCGCAGGTTGAGGTACCACGCCGGGTGCTGCGGGTTGCCGCCCTTGGAGGCGACGATCATCGGGTTGTCACCGGCCATGCCGTAGATCAGGGCGTTCTTGCGCTCGTCCCCGGACTTGCGGCCGGTGGTCGTGAGGATGAGGATCGGCGAGCCCTTGCGCCAGTCGTGGCCCACCTCGCCGTCCGTCTCCTCATAGACGCGGACGTGCTCAGCGCCGTGGAGTTGGGTTGCGTCAGTCATGCCTCTTGTTCTACCCCGCTCGTGCTGTTGGACTGCTCGCGCTCCCGCGCGAAGTGGACCCGATCGATCCCTCGATGAAGGGAGCCGGCCTTCGCAGCCGCCTAGGTCGTAGGCTCGGGCAATGGAATATCGCCAGCTCGGGCACTCGGGCCTCCGGGTGTCCGCCCTCACCCTCGGCACGATGACCTTCGGCGGTCGCGGCCACTGGACGCGCGTCGGCGCGACCGAGGTCGACACCGCCACCCGCCAGGTCGACATGTGCCTCGACGCGGGCGTCAACCTGATCGACACCGCCGACGTCTACTCCGAAGGCCTGTCGGAAGAGGTCGTCGGCAAGACGCTCAAGGGCCGCCGCGACCGCGTGCTGATCGCCACCAAGGCGCGTTTCGCGATGGGCGACGGTCCCAACGACGCCGGGCTCTCCCGCCACCACCTGATCCGCGCCTGCGAGGCGAGCCTGCGCCGCCTCGGCACCGACTACATCGACCTCTTCCAGGTCCACGAGTGGGACGGCCACACGCCGCTCGAGGAGACGCTGAGCGCGCTCGACCACCTGGTCGACAGCGGCAAGGTGCGCTACATCGGCTGCTCCAACTACTCCGCCTGGCACATCATGAAGGCGCTCGGCATCTCCGAGCGCAAGAACCTCCAGCGCTTCATCTCGCAGCAGATCCACTACTCGCTGCAGGCGCGCGACGCCGAGTACGAGCTCGTCCCCGTCGCGCTCGACCAGGGTGTCGGCATCCTCGTCTGGAGTCCGCTCGCCGGCGGCCTGCTGTCGGGCAAGTACCGCCGCGGCCAGGACATGCCGGAGGGCTCGCGCCACCTGACCGACTGGAACGAGCCGCCGGTGCACGACGAGGATCAGCTCTACGACATCGTCGACGTGCTGGTGGAGATCGGCGAGGCCCGTGGCGTGTCCGCGGCGCAGGTCGCGCTCGCGTGGACGCTGGCGCGGCCGGGCATCGCGACCGCGGTCGTCGGGGCGCGCACCGAGGAGCAGCTCGCCGACAACCTCGGCGCCGTCGAGCTCACGCTCGAGGACGACGAGCGCGAGCGGCTCGACGAGGTCAGCGCGCCGCGGCTGATGTACCCGTACTGGCACCAGGCGAAGTCGGCGAGCGAGCGCCTCAGCGAAGCCGACCTGACGCTGCTCGGAGCGCACATCTGACGGAGCGGCTGGGCGCCAAGCCAGGCAGCTTGCTGCCTAGCGGGGGGCCGACCGCCTACTGGCTCAAGGCGGTCGGCCACGCGCGCGGGCCGCTGGCCGAGGACTGGCTCGACCAGCGGCCCGACCTGCTGCATCGCACGGGCTTCCCGCGGCGGCCGCGGATCGTGCCCGGCGATCGGCTGGTCATGTACGCGTCGGTGTGGCGGCGCGTGTTCGCGATCGCGCAGGTGCTCGGCGAGCCCGAGCCGCGCGATCATCCGCGCTGGCCGTGGACGATCGCGATCGAGACGCTGCTCGTCGTCCCGGTGCTCGATGCTGCGCCGCCGATCGAGGCGATCGGCGTCGCCGCCCGCAGCATGAGCCAGCAGTCACACATCTCGATCCGCCGCGAGCACTACGAGCGCGCGGTCGAGGCGATCGCCTCGATCGCGGCCTAGTCCTCGGCGCCCAGCAGCTCGTCGGGCTCGTCGGACTCGTGGAGGAGGAAGCCCGCGGCGTCGAGCACCTTGCGGTCGCGCAGCCGGCAGAGCCGCCTGAGGCAGGCGTCCTCGGCGTCCCACATCCCGACGGCGGCCGACTCCGGCAGGGGCGTCAGGCCGCTGGCCTCCGGCTCCTCGATCGCGTGGCGGAGCCACAGCAGCTCGTCGGAGATCCGCCGCGACTCCTCCTCCGGCGCGTCGCCGTCCCACGGGTCGTCCTGGCGGCGGCGCTCGGTGGCGCCGGGCGGGGGTGTGAACGCGACCTCGAGGGCCGCGAGCCAATCGGGTTCCGGTCGGACGAGCTCGAGGAGGGCCATTGGCCAGGAATCCCCATCCGTGCGGGGAAATATTCGCGCGATCCTCTTGTACCGGGGGCCACACGCCGCCCCGCGACGATTGTCCAGGCTGTCCATCGACCGCGCGCCCCGCGCCGCCGATACTTCCCGCGTGTTCGTCGTTGCCGCCCTCGCCGCACCCTTCGATCGCGACGTCGACGCGGCGCTCGCGCGCATCGCGCACCACGCCGGGCGCGCCCGCGAGCAGGGCGCGCGGCTGCTGGTCCTGCCGGAGTCCGCGCTCGGCGGCTACGTGCGCGAGCCGGGACCGGAGGAGATGGCGCCCGACGTGCCGACAGGGCTCGCGCCCGACGGGCCGGAGATCGCGCGCCTGATCGCGCTCGCCGGCGACCTCGTGATCTGCGCCGGCTACAGCGAGCTGGGGCCCGGCGGCCTGTACGCGTCGGCGATCTGCGTCAGCGGCGACGGCGTGCTCGGCCACCAGCGCAAGGTCCACCTCCCGCCCGCCGAGCGCTTCGGCTACACGGCGGGCGACGGCTTTGCCGCCTTCGACACGCCCGCGGGCCGGCTCGGGATGCTGCTGTGTTACGACAAGCTCTTCCCCGAGGCGGCGCGCGCGCTGGCGCTCGACGGGGCCGAGATCCTGTGCTCGCTGTCGGCATGGCCGGTCGATCGCCACCACCCCGCGCGCCGGATCCGCGACGATCGCCAGACGCGCCACTTCGACCTCTGCGACCGCGCCCGCGCGGTCGAGAACCAGGTCTCGTCGTGTCCGCCAACCAGATCGGGCGCTGGGGGCCGCTGCGCTTCCTCGGCTCGGCCAAGGTCGTCGACCCCGACGGCGCGGTGCTCGCGCGCACACACGCGCGCGAGGGGCTGGCGCTGGCGGAGGTCGACCTCGCGGCGGTCGAGGGTTCGCGGATGGTCATCGACCATCTCGCCGACCGGCGGCCCGAGGCCTACGGGGGAGCGGCCGACGTGGCCGCCGCCCTCGGCTTCGGCGGCTGACCGGGCGGGTAGCCCGTTTGCATGTGCGGCATCGTCGCGGAGCACGGAGGCTCCGACCCCGAGCAGCTGGAGCGGATGCTCGAGCGGCTCGCGCACCGCGGCCCCGACGACCGCGGCGCCGTCCAGGTCGACGGCAGCTGGCTCGGGCACCGCAGGCTCTCGATCGTCGACGTCGGCGGCGGCCGCCAGCCGCTGTGCACGGCCGACGAGAGCGCGTGGCTCGTCGGCAACGGCGAGGTCTACAACCACGAGGAGGTCCGCGCGCGGCTCGGCGGCCGCGAGCTGCTGACCACCTCCGACAACGAGGTCGCGCTGCACCTGATCGACGAGCGCGGCGCCCGCGGGCTGGCCGAGCTGAGCGGCATGTTCGCGTTCGTGATGGCCGGCCGCGACGGGCGCTTCGTCGCCGCGCGAGACCCGGTCGGGATCAAGCCCCTGTACTGGGCACAGCGGAACGGAGCGGTCCGTTTCGCGTCCGAGATGCACGCCTTCGACCCGGAGTGGCAGGCGTTCGCCGAGCCGTTCCCGCCCGGTTGCTCGTGGACGCCGGAGGACGGCGTACAGCGCTTCGGCTCCGCGGTGCCGGCGGCGCGCAAGCCGGTGACCGACCGCGAGCAGCTGCTGACCGGCACCCGCGAGACGCTCGTGCGCGCGGTGCGCCAGCAGATGATGGGCGACGTCAACGTCGGCGTCTTCCTCTCCGGCGGGCTCGACTCGTCGCTGGTGGCGGCGATCGCATCGCGGATCGCGAACGAGCGCGGGCGGCGGCTGCAGACGTTCGCGGTCGGGACCGAGGCCTCGCCGGACCTCGCGGCCGCGCGGACGGTCGCCGAGCACCTCGGCTGCGACCACGTCGAGGTCACTTACACCGCGGCCGGGGCGCTCGAGTCGCTGCCCAACGTCGTGCGCGCGATCGAGGCCTTCGACCCCGGCCTGGTGCGCAGCGCGGTGCCGAACTACATGCTCGCCCGCACCACCCGCCAGCACGTCAAGGTCGTCCTCACCGGCGAGGGCGCCGACGAGCTGTTCGCGGGCTACGACTACATGCGCGAGTTCACCGACGACGACGCGTTGCACGCCGAGCTTGAGCGCACCGTGCGCTCGCTCCACAATCTCAACCTGCAGCGCTGCGACCGCGTGACGATGGCGCACGCCGTCGAGGCGCGGGTGCCGTTCCTGGATCGCAACGTGATCGCCTGGGCGCTGCGGATCCCGCCGGGGGAGAAGCAGGGCATGCCCGAGAAGCGGCTGCTGCGCGAGGCGTTCACCGGCTGGCTGCCGGACGAGCTGCTGTGGCGCGCGAAGGCCGAGTTCGGCGACGGCTCAGGCGCCCGCGACGTGCTCTCCCAAGCGGTCGAGGCGACGGTCTCCGACGCCGAGTTCGAGGCCGAGCGCGGCGCGGTCGACCCGGCTCTCCGCACGAAGGAGGAGGTCGCGTACTACCGCGTCTGGCGCGAGCACCTCCAGGGCATCAGCCCGGAGCGGACGCTCAGTCGCTTCGCTCGCGCGTAGGGCGCCAGCGAACGGCAACGGCGGCTGGGTAGGGGTAGGTTCG
Source organism: uncultured Solirubrobacteraceae bacterium (assembly GCA_963722815.1). Lineage (GTDB taxonomy): Bacteria > Actinomycetota > Thermoleophilia > Solirubrobacterales > Solirubrobacteraceae > DASQFQ01. The sequence continues at coordinate 514,498 of CAVROM010000011.1, read as the reverse complement.
ACCGGGAACGACCATTTCGTCGATCTGCGCCCGCGTCTGGCGGTCGAGATCGACGTTGTGGTCACAGGGGGTGCGTTTCGTTGATCGCAGGCCGCCAGCGCCCGTCGAGATCGACGAAATGGTCGCTCAGGCCGAGCCCTGCCCTCAATGCCCGCCGTTGACGTTCGACGGCGCTACAGCGCGGCGCTGAGGACCTCACGAGCCAGCGGCGCCGCGGCCTTGCCGCCCGCGCCCGCGCCGACGAGCATCACCGCGACGACGACCTTCGGCGCGCTCGCGGGCGCGAAGGCGACGAACCAGGCGTCGGTGTTCTTCGGGTCGGGCGGCCCGCTCGCGGTCGGGCGGAGCTCGGCGGTGCCGGTCTTGCCGGCGACCTCGACGCCGGGCAGCGCCGCTGCCGTGCCGGTTCCGGAGCGCACGACCGAGAGCATCATGTCGCGCACCTCGCCGGCCGTCCGGCGGGAGATCGCGCGCCTGCGGATGACCTTGTCGTTCCTGACGATCCGCGGCGTCGGGTGCACGCCGCGGTTGGCGATCGTCGCGCCGACGGCCGCCATCTGCAGCGGCGTGGCGAGGTCGCGCTCCTGCCCGATCGAGGCGGCGCCGACCGCGAGGTCGTCCTTGAGGTCGGCCGGGAACTTGCTCGTCACCGCGCCCGGTATGCGCGGCGGCGCGTTGAAGCCGAAGCGCTCGGCGGCGGCGAGCATCTTCTTGCGGCCGAGCTTCGCGCCGAGCGGCGCGAACACGGAGTTGCAGGAGACCGTGAACGCCTGGACGAGCGAGCCGCCGCAGGACTCGTCGCTGGCGTTGCGCAGCTTCACGCCCGACAGCACCGCGTACTGGCGCACGGGGTAGCTGCTCGACGGCCTCGCGATCTTGTTCTGGAGCGCCGCGGACAGCGTCACGATCTTGAACGTCGAGCCCGGCGGCTGGGCGCCGTCGATCGAGAGCCCGCTGAGCGCGAGCACGGAGCCGTCGCGCGGCTTCAGCACGGCGATGCCCCCGAGGCGGTCGCCGAGCGCTGCGACCGCGGCGCGCTGCAGGCTGGGCCGGATGGTGGCGCGCACCGAGCGGCCGCGGTGCGCCTTCGTGGCGGCGATCCGGCGCGAGCCGAACAGCAGCACCGCGCTCGGGCGACCGGCCAGCCGGTCGTTGTAGGCGCGCTCGAGGCCGGAGCCGGGGTCGCTCCCCGCCGGGGGCTTGCCCGCGAGCGCGGCGGCGGTCGGCTCGTTGTCGAGCGGGTGGCCGTCGGCGGCCAGCACCGAAGCGCGGCGCGGCACGGCGCGGATCGTGCGCTTCACGCGCTCGCCGGGGCGCAGGCCGGGCAGCCGCAGGTACGGCCGCCAGCGCACGCCGACGCGCTCGCCCACGCGCGTCACCGGCAGCGCCATGCGCCCGCGCAGCGTGCCGAACAGCTTCGTCTGCACGGCGACCGCCATCCGCACCTGCCCGCCCTTCTCCTGCCCGATCTGGGAGACGGTGACCTTGCGCACGGTCGCGTCCGCGTCGGCCTCGCGGTAATCCTCGGCGAAGCGCCGGGCGGAGTACTTCGAGCGCGCATCGGCGTCGAGCTCGCGGTACATGGCCGCGGGCCTGCGCTGCTCCCAGGCGCGCGCGAAGCGCACCGCGGTGTCGCGCAGCTCGGCGTGCTGCTGCGCGCGATCGTGCAGGACGTAGGCGACCGCGCCGCCCGCCGCCAGCAGCAGGATCAGGATCGCGAACGGCAGCAGCGGCAGCCGGCGGCGCCGGCGGCGACCGGGCTCGACCCAGCGCACGCTGCCTACCCGCGAGCGGCGGGAGCTCGTGAACATCTGGCGCTGACGGCGGCGGCGGCGGGGCAACGACGACTACTCGGCCGACGCGAGGAACTCGAAGAACAGCTCGCTCCAGCGCTCCGCCGCGTCGATCGGCGGGAAGTGGCCGGAGCCCGCGAACAGCTCCATCTCGGCGCGGCCGCCGGCCTCGCGGTAGCGCTCGAGCACGCTGCGGATCTGGGCGACCATCGGCTGCGGCGGGAACTGCTCGGCGCCCGGCCAGCCCGGCACCGCGCCCAGCGAGCCGAGCGTGCCCATCTCCCACGGCGAGCCGTCGGCGACCACGATGTCGGCGGTCCCGTGGGTCCAGAGGATCGGCGGCTTGGGCTCGAGGTCGACGATGCCGGCCCAGTTGCAGTACTTGCCCGACAGCGCGTTGAGGATCCCGCGCGTGCCCGGCGCCACTCCCGGCCAGTGCTCCGACGGCGTGGCGTCGCCGGGGTAGCCGTCGTCGCCGGTGACGGACTTGAGCACCTCGCCGAGCAGCTCCTCGAGCCGCGGCTCGTCGTGGCTCGGCGCCCAGTAGGAGCTCTTCAGGACGTTGCGCGGCGCGGTGTCGCCCTCGTCGGAGCGGTCGCCGGCGGCCAGGCGAGCGGTGAACTCGGGGTTGCCGGTGCCGCCGCCGCTGCCGGCCCAGTCCGGCCAGCACGGCGTGCCGTCGGGGTGGGAGCCGCCGTAGCCGTAGGGCGAGACCGGATCGATGAAGGTCAGCGACGCCACCGGCCGGTCCAGCGCGTAGGCGGCGATCGCGGCGCCGCCGGTCGACCAGCCGACCAGGTGCAGAAGCCGCTCGATCCCCAGCGCCTCGACCAGCGCGTGGGTGTCGTCGGCCCAGTCGCGCAGCCCGCGCGCGGCGTCGATCGGCAGCCGCTCGGAGTCGCCGAACCCGCGCATGTCCGGCGCGATGAAGCGGTAGCGCTCCGGCGCTCCCTCGAACAGGTGCGAGTAGAAGCGGCCGGTCGACAGGTTGCCGTGCAGCAGCACGACCGGGATCCCGTCCTGCGGGCCGGACTCGATGTAGGCGGTTTCCATGCGGCTGGTACGGAGCTTCATGCGAGCGCTCACCGTAGCTCGCGCTCGCCGGCGCCCACCGCAAGCACTGCCGGCTCACCCGGCCGCACCCGCACCGGCAGTCCGGCGCCGCCCAGCCACTCGCGCAGGCGCTCGGCATCGCCGGCCACCTCGATCCACGTCAGGCCGCCCGCGGCAGCGCCCTCGCCGGGATCCGGCGTGCCCTCGTCGCGCGCCAGGAAGAACGGCAGCGTCGGCTCGGCCAGCGCCTCGACCACGCCGGTCAGGCGGGCGGTGAAGCCCGCCCGCGCGATCACCGTCATGTCCGTGCCAAGCCGCGAGGCGACCGCGTCGACGTCGTCCACCACCACCGCCCAGCCCATCCAGCCCTCGATGCCGGCGTCCACGAACCGTCCCAGCGGCGACGCCGCGGCCTCGTCGGCGTCGGCGATCGCCAGCAGCTCGAGGTAGCCGCCGCCCAGCGGCACGATCCGGTTGTGCGTGCCCATGCCCGCGTGGCGCCCGCCGCCCGTTGCGGCCAGCCCGTACTCGCGCTCGAAGCGCGCCGCGGCCGCGTCAAGGTCGGATGTGGCCCAGATCGCGTGGTCGATGCGCATCTGGGAATAGTCCTACGCCGCGGGCCGTCTCTGGTCCTGCATGCTCGAGATCGCCAGCGCAAGCCTCCGCCTCGACCCGCGCTTCAACGGGCCGCCCGGCACCGCCAACGGCGGCTACGCCTGCGGCGCGGTCGGCGAGCTCGTCGACGGCCCCGCCGTGGTGAGCCTGCGCATGCCGCCGCCGCTCGGCGTGCCGCTGGACGTCAGCTTCATCGAGGACGGCGACGTCGTCGTCCGCCACCACGGCGCGCTGGTCGCCGAGGCGCGGCCGATCGACTCGGTCGACGCGCACCCGCCGGTGCGCCCGTCGCTTGCCGAGGCGCGCGAGGCGATGCGGCGGCATCCGGGCCATAACAAGCGCGGCCTGCTTTCCGATTGCTACGTCTGCGGCTCCGAGCGCCACGACGGCCTCGGCATCCACTTCGGCCCGCTGCACGGGCACCCCGGCGTGACCGCCTCGGTCTTCCTCGCGGACGCCACCGTCCCCAGCCGCAACGGCTGCGTCGCGCCCGACATGGTGTGGGCCGCGCTCGACTGCCCGAGCTACACGCCGCCCCTGTGGGACTGGGACCGCCCGAGCCTGCTCGCCCGGCTCGCGGTCGAACGGCTCGACTGCGTGGAGGTTGGCGAGCCGACGATCGCGCTCGGCTGGCACATCGCCAGCGAAGGGCGAAAGCACCACACCGCGTCCGCGCTCCTCGGCACGGATGGCCGTGTCCTGGCGCGCGGGCGCGCGCTGTGGATCACGCTGGCGGACACTCCACGTTGACGTAGCCCGAGCGGAACGGCGTCTCCGCGCCGGTGTGCTCGTCGAACGCGTGGCGCCACACGCAGCCGGTGTCGTTGGTCAGCAGGTGCAGCGAGACCGACGTCTCGGGCGACGTGGTGCGGACGCGGTGGATGTCGTCGCGCGGCGGCAGCAGCGCGTAGAAGTCGCCGGGCTGCAGCGCTCGCGCCTCACTGCGCGTGAGCACGCCCGCGTCGTCGCGCGCGTAGATCTCCTCGTCCTGGGTACCGCGATACAGCCCGACGAGCCCCCACGCCAGGTGGTCGTGGATCGGCGTCTGCGAGCCGGAGGGCACGACGAGCGCGAACAGCGTCAGCGAGCGGTCGCCGGCGCGGAACAGCAGCCACTGGCCGATGCCGCCGCCCATCCCGCTGTCCGGGTCGCCCTCCTGATACCGGGCGGGCAGCCAGCCGTCGTCGGCGAGCAGCTCCGCGAAGCGCGGGCGGATCGCGTCGCACGCCTCGGCCGGCGAGCCGGAGGTGGCGATCGTCGCGCGCACGCCGGCCACGAACTCCCGCACCACGGGCGTGTCGAGGATGTACTCGTCGGTCATTCGCCGCGCAGCTCGCGGACGGCGTCCTCGAAGGCCTCGAGCTCGCGCTCGACCGGCCCGCGCTGCGCCGCGGGCAGCCAGCGCACGACGCGGTCGACGCCGGCCTCCTCGTACTTGGCGAGCTCGGCGGCGTCGGCGGGCACGCCGAACACCGTCACCGGGATCGGCTTCTCGGCGCGCTCGCACAGCTCCGGCAGCCGCTCGACGATGTTCCCGTGGCGGTGCTGCGGCGCCCACGCGTCGCCGTAGCGGAGCACGCGGTCGAGCACCTTCTCGCCGTTGCCGCCGATCACCACCGGCGGGTGCGGCAGCTGCACCGGCTTGGGGAACGACCAGATGCGCTCGAAGTTCACGTGCTCGCCGTGGTAGCTGGCCTCCTCCTGCGTCCAGATCGCCCTCATCGCCTCGACGCGCTCGCGCATGAGCGAGAAGCGGCGGCTCGGATCCGTGCCGTGGTTGGCCATCTCCTCGCGGTTCCAGCCCGCGCCGACCCCGAACTCGACGCGACCGCCGGAGAGGTGGTCGATGCTCGCGACCTCCTTCGCGGTGGTGATCGGATCGCGCTCGATGATCAGGCAGATGCCGCTCGCCACCCGCAGCCGCCGGGTGGCGACGGCGGCGGCCGTCATCGCCACGAACAGGTCGTAGGTGTGCGCGTAGCGGCGCGGCATCTCGCCGCCGCCGGGGAACGGCGAGTCGCGGCTGGCCGGGATGTGCGTGTGCTCGGGGAACCACAGCGAGCCGTGCCCGCGCTCCTCGACCAACGCCGCCAGCTCGCCGGGGCCGATGGCGTCGTGCGTGGGGAACATCGCCACGCCGGTGTCCATCGGCGGGACTCTACGCGGCTTCGGGCATGCCCCGCGGCGTGAACTGCGGCCGGTACTCCTGCGTCTCCAGCTCCCGCACCTCGGCCTCGCACGCGTCGCAGACGATCACGTAGCGCAACCGCTCGGCGGTCTGGTCATAGCGACCTTGACCGGTGTGGAAACCGACGTGCTCGCACGGCTCCATCAGGGACCTCCGTTAGGGACAGGAACGGCGACCCGCTGGTACCCGTGTGCGGGTCCTCTACACCTGAAGATATCCCTGCAACCGGCGCATTCCCCGGAGCCAGCGCTCGTGGTCGTCGCCGCGGTGGCTCATATAGGTCCCGACCTCGGGATGGGGGAGGACCAAGAGCCGCTCCTCGCGGATCGCGTCGACGACCGCGTCGGCGACCTGCTCGGGCTCGAGGATGGTGGCCACCTGCTCGAGCTTCTCGACCGGCAGCTCGCCCTCGGTGACCATCGGCGTGCGCACGTACTGGGGGCACAGGCAGGAGACGCGGATGCCGCGGTCGCCGTAGGTCATCGAGAGCCACTCGGCGACCGCCACCGCGGCGTGCTTGGTGACCGTGTAGCCGATCGCGCCGAGCTGGGCGAGCAGGCCGGCGGCGGACGCGGTGCTGCAGAGGTAGCCCTCGCCGCGCTCGAGCATGCCGGGCAGCAGCGCGCGGGCGGCCCACACGTGCGACATCGTGTTGACGCGCCACAGCAGGTCCCAGTCGGCGTCGAGGATCTCGGGGCCGCCGCTGGGGCCGGTGATGCCGGCGTTGGAGAAGAAGAGGTCGATCGGGCCGTTGACGCCCTCCGCGCGGTTGATCAGCTTGCGGATGTCCTGCTCGCGCCCGACGTCCGCGGTGATCGCGAGGCCGCCGATCTCCCTCGCCACCTGGCGGGCGTTGGCCTCGTCCATGTCGGACACGACGACGGCGCGCGCGCCTTCGTCGGCGAAGCGCAGCGCGAGCGCGCGGCCGATGCCGCGCCCGGCGCCGGTGACGACGACGTGCCTGCCCTCGAGCTCCATGGCCCGGAGCCTATTGTTCGGTCCCGTGAGGAGCCGCGAGGTCCGACTGGCGCAGCGCCCCGTGGGTGAGCCGAAGCCCGAGGACTTCGAGCTCGCCGAGGTCGAGCTCGGCGAGCCGGAGGACGGGAGGCTGCTCGTGCGCAACGCGTTCATGAGCGTCGACCCGTACATGCGCGGCCGCATGAACGACGCGAAGTCCTACGTCCCGCCCTACGAGCTCGGCAAGGCGATGTACGGCGGCGCGGTCGGCGAGGTCGTGGCCGGCGGCGAGCCGGGGTCGCTCGTGGTGCACCAGCTCGGCTGGCGCGAGGCGGCGCTGGTCGACGCGGACCGCGTGCAGCCGGGCGCCGTGCCGGACGGCGTGTCGCCCAGCGCGCTGCTCGGCGCGCTCGGGATGCCGGGGCTCACCGCGTGGGTGGGCGTGACCGAGATCGCGCCGATCGCCGAGGGCGAGACGGTGTTCGTGTCGGCGGCGGCCGGCGCCGTCGGCAGCGTGGCCGGCCAGATCGCGAAGGCGCGCGGCTGCCGTGTGATCGGCAGCGCGGGCGCGCCGGAGAAGGTCGCCTACGTGCGCGACGTGCTCGGCTTCGACGCCGCCTTCTCGCACCGCGACGACGTGCGGACGGCGCTCGCCGAGGCGGCGCCCGACGGCGTCGACGTCTACTTCGACAACGTCGGCGGGCCGCAGCTCGAGGCCGCCATCGGCGCGCTGAACCGCGGTGGCCGGATCGCGCTGTGCGGCTCCGTGTCGCAGTACAACGCGACCGAGCCGGCGCCCGGCCCCCGCAACCTCGCGCTGCTGGTCGGCAAGCGCGGGCGCATGCGCGGCTTCATCGTCTCCGACCACGCGGCGTCGCAGGACGCGTTCCTCGACGAGGTCGGCGGGCTGCTGGCCGACGGCCGGCTCGTGCTCGCCGAATCGATCGTCGAGGGCGGGATCGAGGCCGCGCCGCGGGCGTTCGTCGAGATGCTCCGGGGCGAGCACCTCGGCAAGGTCGTCGTGCGGCTCTGATGCCCAAGCGCAGCGCCGGCATCCTCCTCCACCGCCGCGGTGAGGTCCTCCTCGTCCATCCCGGCGGCCCGTTCTGGGCCAAGCGCGACGACGGCGCCTGGTCGATCCCCAAGGGCGAGTACGAGGACGGCGAGGATCCGCAGGCCGCGGCCCGGCGCGAGTTCGAGGAGGAGCTGGGGTCGGCGCTCGCCTGACGACGCAGAGCTGCGCCCGCTCGGCGAGGTCAAGCAGAAGAACGGCAAGGTCGTGGTCTGCTGGGCGGCCGAGGGCGACCTCGACGCGACGGCGGCGCACTCGAACACGTTCGAGATGGAGTGGCCGCCCCGGTCAGGCCGGCGGCAGGCGTTCCCCGAGATCGATCGCGCCGAGTGGTTCCCGCTCGCCCGCGCACGCGAGAAGCTCGTGCCGGCGCAGGCTGCCTTCGTGGACCGACTGCAAGCGGGGTCGTAGAAGCGTCCAGCCGGCCTCCAGTGCGTTGCTCAACTGCCGATGACCAGGGCAGAGACCCTGAGCATGGAGCTTTGATGAACCTACGCACCCTTGCGCGCCACGGATTCGGCGCCGTCCTCACCGTCACGGCCCTCGGCCTCGGCGCCGGCTCGGCCCACGCGGCCACCGCCGTGTCCACCCCGACGCCGGTCGCGCCGCTTTCCGACTGCAGCCACGGTCTGTTCTCGCAGCCGCTGCTGGACTTCAAGGACAAGAACCTCTACACCCTGGCGCCGGGCGGGAACTTCGAGGGCCCGACGAGCTGGGAGCTCACCCGCGGCGCGAGCATCGAGGGGGACGCCTCCCGCGGGGGCGTGCTCGACCTTCCCAGCGGGGCGCAGGCGACCAGCCCGCCGCTCTGCATCACCTCCGACTACCCGCGGTCCCGGCTGTTCGTGCGTAACGTCTCGGGCGGCGAGGGCGTCTCGTTCTACGTCTCGTACCTGCGCAACGGCGACTGGACCGCGCCGAAGAACACCGGCCAGTTCCACGGCGACAAGAGCGACTGGACGCTGTCGGGCGGGATGAACATCCACCCGAGCAACAAGCCCCGGCTGGCAGCAGGCCCGCTTCACCTTCGTGGCCGGCGGGACCAAGAGCCACTTCCAGGTCGACGACTTCTGGGTCGACCCGAAGATGCGCGGCTAGCAGCTTCGCCCGCGCGCCGAGGGGGCGCGCCGCACGATGTCGATTCCCGTCCTAGATCCGATCCAAGACCCCGAGGCCGAGCGGCTGATCGAGGACTCGCGGGCGCGTGCGGGGACGTCGCTGGAGCAGCGCGAGCTCGCGGTCGAGGCGCTCGTGGCCGTCGCCTTCGCGCTGGTCGCGATCGCGATGCCGCTGCTGCTGCCCGCCGACGGCGACGTCGCAATCGGCACCAGCGCGCTCCTGATCGTCCTCTACGCGGTCGCGCGCCAGGTCGGCTTCGAGATCGGCACGGGCTACACGTGCCCGTTCCTCCTCGTCCTGGTGCCGATGCTGTTCCTCGTCCCCGCGCCGCTCGTGCCGGCGCACGTCGCCGCCGGTCTCATGCTCGGGGCGCTGGTCACGCGTAGCCGTGCCCGCCGGCTCGGCGCGCGGGCGGTCCTCGCCCTCGGCCAATCGCTGGCACTCGGTCGCGCCCGCGCTCGTCTTCAGCGCGGCCGCCGTCGCCGCGCCACAGGCGGGGGCCTGGCCGGTCTACGTGCTCGCCCTGCTCTCCATGTTCGCCCTCGACGCGGCGATCTCGGCCTTCGCCGAGCACGCCGGGCTCGGCGTCCCGCTGCGCGCGACGCTCCGCCCCAGCCTGTGGGTCTACGGCGTCGACGCCGCGCTGGCCCCGATCGGCTTCGCGATCGCGTGGGTGGCCGTCGACCATCCCGGAGCGGTGCTGCTCGAGCTGCCGCTCATGGGCCTGCTGTGGCTGTTCGCGCGCGAGCGCTCCTGGCGGATCGATCAGGCGCTCGAGCTCAGCTCCGCCTACCGCGGCACCGCGCTGCTGCTCGGCGACGTCGTCGAGTTCGACCACGAGTACACCGGCAGCCACAGCCGCGACGTCGTCGAGCTGTCGGTCGCGGTCGGCGAGCGGCTGCGGCTGACCGCCGCCCAGCTCCGCAACCTCGAGTTCGCCGCGCTCCTGCACGACGTCGGGAAGATCGCCGTCCCGAAGGAGATCATCAACAAGCCGGGGCCGCTGGACGACGAGGAGTGGGCGGTCATGCGCCGCCACACGATCGAGGGCCAGCGGATGCTCGACTCCGTCGGCGGCGTCCTGGCCAACGTGGGCGTGATCGTGCGCGCGTCGCACGAGGAGTTCGACGGCACGGGCTATCCCGACGGCCTGGCCGGGAGCGCCATCCCCATCGAGGCGCGCATCTGCTCCGTCTGCGACGCGTTCAGCGCCATGACCACCGACCGGCCCTACCGGGAGGCGATGCCCGCGGCCCTGGCGCTCGCCGAGCTGCGGCGCTGCGCGGGCACGCAGTTCGACCCCGCCGTCGTGGCGGCGCTCGAGCGGGTTATTGAGAGGAAGGCGCCCAGGGGGCCAAGCCAGGCACTTGTGCCTAGCGGGGGCTAGGCGGCGCGGGCGAGGTACCGCTCGCCCGTGGTGATCACGGCGAAGGTCCAGCCCTCGAGGCTGGACTGGACGTAGGTGCGGTCGAGCAGCTCCAGGCCGGCGCCGTCCATGAAGTTCAGCTCCCGAAGGTCGAGCAGGACACGCGCGCCGGGCTCCCGGCACCCGTCCAGACAGTCGGACAGCTCAGAGACGCTCCCAGCGTCGAGCTCGCCGGCGATGGACACGGTGTGGATCCCGTCGTTGATCGATACGTCCAGGCGGAGGGTCGAGTTCATGTATGACAACGTAGTCATTGGCGAGCTCGGTTGCGATACCGGCTCCTACGAGTCTTGTGGTGCGGTTACCCGTACCGATGGCGGATCCGCAACCGCGTACCATCCGCCACAAGATGCCGATGCGCGCCACGACAGTCCGGTTCAGCGAGGACCTCTGGCGCCTGCTCGAGCGTGAGGCCGAGCGCGAGGGCGTCAGCGCCGCGCAGTTCATCCGCGACGCGAGCGTCATGCGCGCCGCGTACGCGATGGGCCGCCGCGGCGAGGTCGCCTACGAGGCGCTGTCCCAGCTCGGCGCCAACGGCAACGGCAACGGCCACACCGAGCCCGCCCCCGACAGCAGCGCGCCGATCGGCGCCGAGGAGGCCCGCCGGCTCGCGGCCGAGGGCGAGCGCCGCCGCGCCGAGCTGCTCGAGGAGGCAGCGCGCCGCGAGGCCCTGCTCGCCACGGCGACCGCCGTCCAGGATCCCGGGCGCCTCGCCGCGCTGCGCAAGACCGGGCTGCTCGACACGCCGCCCGACCCCAGCTTCGACCGCCACGTCCGGCTCGCCGCCGAGGTGCTCAACGCGCCCGTCGCGCTCGTCTCGCTGATCGACGAGAACCGCCAGTTCTTCAAGAGCGCGATCGGCGTCGAGGAGCGCGAGACGCCGCTCTCGCACTCGTTCTGCCAGCACGCGATCGCCAACCGCGAGCCGCTGATCGTCGAGGACGCGCGCGAGCATCCGCTGCTGAAGCACAACCGGGCGGTCGAGGAGCACAGCTCGGTCGCCTACGCGGGCGTCCCGCTGATCAACGCCGACGGCCACGCCCTCGGCACGCTGTGCGTGCTCGACACCCATCCGCGGCAATGGACGAAGCACCAGGTCGAGCTGCTCGGCGACCTCGCGGCCTCGGTGGTCAACGAGATCACCTTGGCTACTGTCGAGGAATGACCCTCCGTCCTTTCGGGCGCACCGGTGTCCAGGTGTCGCCCCTCTGCCTCGGCGCGATGATGTTCGGCGCCTGGGGCAACCCCGACCACGACGAGAGCATCCGGATCATCCACCGGGCGCTCGACGCCGGCATCAACTTCATCGACACCGCCGACGTCTACTCGCGCGGCGAGTCCGAGGAGATCGTCGGCAAAGCGCTGAAAGGCCGCCGCGACGACGTCGTGCTCGCCACCAAGGTGCACGGCTCGATGGGCGATGACCCCAACCAGTTCGGCAACTCCCGCCGCTGGATCGTACGCGAGGTCGAGGCGTCGCTGAAGCGCCTGCAGACCGACTACATCGACCTGTACCAGATCCACCGCCCGGAGGAGGACACCGACATCGACGAGACGCTCGGTGCGCTGACCGACCTCGTCCGGGCCGGCAAGGTCCGCTACATCGGCTCGTCGACGTTCCCCGCCTCGCAGATCGTCGAGGCCCAGTGGGTGGCTCGCGACCGCGGCCGCGAGCGCTTCGTGTGCGAGCAGCCGCCCTACTCGCTGCTCGCCCGCGGGATCGAGGCCGACGTGCTGCCGACCTGCCGCCGCTACGGCATGGCCGTCATCCCGTGGTCGCCGCTGGCCGGTGGCTGGCTGAGTGGCAAGTGGCGCAAGGGCCAGGACGCGCCGCAGTCCTCACGCGCCGAGCGGATGCCCGCGCGCTACGACCTCTCGGACCCCGGCAATCAGCGCAAGCTCGACGCCGCCGACGCGCTCGCGCAGCTCGCCGACGAGGCGGGGCTGACGCTGATCCAGCTCGCGCTCGCGTGGGTGATCAACCACCCAGCGGTGACGTCGGCGATCATCGGCCCGCGCACGATGGAGCAGCTCGAGTCGCAGGTCGGCGCCGACGAGGTGGTCCTCGACGCGGCCATCCTCGACCGCATCGACGAGATCGTCCCGCCCGGCACGACGCTGGCCGCCGCCGATGCCGGGTACCAGAACCCGGCCCTGAAGCCGGACGCTAGACGGCGCGCGACTGCAGCCAGCTGACGGGGCCCGCCGGGCGCAGGCGCTCGGCGAGCGCCTCGGCGACCGCGTCCGCGTCGACGACGTACTCGCCGGCGAGGATCCGGGTGCGCATGCGCATCACGGTGCGGATGCGGGTCGGCGACAGCTCCGGGTCGGAGCACTCGACCGTGCCGAGCGCGTGGTCGAGCGGGCTGACCGCCCGGTCGACGAGCTGATCGATCTGGTCGGTGGGAGTGATGTGGAGTGTGAGGCTCATCGAGACCATCATCGGTCCGGCCACGAACCTCGCGCATGGGGTCAGCACCCGATCCCTCAAGCGCCTCCCCGCGCATGCCGATTCAACGGGTGTGAGCCAGTCCTCGGTCCCGCCCCCGTCCGCTCCCCCCGCGGCCCACGCGATCCCGACCGACACGTGCGAGGCGTGCGGCCAGGCGGTCGACTTCCGCGCTTCGGCCTGCCCGCGCTGCGCCTTCCCGCGCGGCATGGGCGGCCTGCCGTCGCTCGGGAGCCCCGCCAAGGCCAAGAGCCCGCGCAGCGCGATGTGGCTCTCGCTCACCTGGCCGGGCTCCGGTCACGTCTACGCGGGCATCACCGAGAAGGGCGCGATCCTGTGCGGGATCTCCGCCGTCCTGTTCGCGCTCTCGCTGACGCTGATCGGCCCGGTGCTCGGGCTGGTCCTGTGGCTCGGCCTCTCGCTCTACACCGCGATCGACGTCAGCAGCGCGCTCACCCGCTAGCGGATCCCGCGGCTCGACAGCTGCAGCGCGAGCGACGCGGTCTCGCGCGTCACGAAGTTCGGGCCCGTCGCGACGACCTGGCCGCGCGACGGGAAGAGGCCGTAGCGCGCCTCCTGGGTGAGCATCACGATCGGCATGTAGCCCTGCAGGTAGGCCTGCTGGTCGACCGCGAACAGGATCCGCCCGTCCTTGATCGCCTCGAGCACCTCGGGCGTGAGGTCGAAGGTGCCGATCTTGACGCGCGCCGCGCGGCCGCCGAGCTTCTTGGCGTCCAGCGCCGCCGCCGAGCCGCCGGTGCCGAGGCCGAGCACGCCGTCCGCCTTGACGCGATCGATCTCGGCGGCGAGCTTCGGCGCCGCGACGTTGCGGTCCTCGACGTCGAGCAGGAACGTGTGCGCGCGAGCGCCGGCCTTGCGCATCGCCTTCGCGAACGCCGCGCAGCGGATCCCCAGCGCCTTGTTCTCGAGCGTGTGGTTGATGCAGATCGCGTTGTGGACGCCGGCCGCCGCCATCCGCTCGCCGGCCTCGCGCCCCGCCTGCGCCTCCGGCTGGCCGACGTGGGCGAGGATCCCGAACTGGCGCCACAGGTCGGCGCCGGAGTTCATCGACACGACCGGGATGCCCGGCGCGCTCGGCGCGCCGCACCGCCGGGCCGATGGCCGGGTCTGGGATCGAGACCACGAGGCCGTCGGGCTTGCTGTCGACCGCGTCGTTGATGAGGTCGCGCATTCGCGAGACCGAGAACGTGTCGGGCGACTTGTAGGAGACCGTGACGTGCATCTCGCGCGCCGCGGCGTCGACGCCGTTGCGCACCACCGACCAGAACGTGCTCGACGCGGTGGCGTGCGTGACGACCGCGATGCGGATGTTGGTCTCGCCGCGCGGCGCCCGCTCGTCGGCCTGCGGCGCGGGCTTGATGCCCTCACCGGCGAACAGATCCGGCTCGCGGACCTCGGTGACCTTGCCGCAGCCGGCGACGCTGACCAGCAGCAGCAGAAGGAGCGCGAGCCGCCTCACCGCGCTGCCATCTTGTCGTCGTCGCTGCGGATGACGTCGGCCGCGCTGCACGGGATCAGCGCGCGCAGGCGCGTGCCGCCGCCCACGGGCGTCTCCAGCTCGAGGATGCCGTCGAGCGCCGACAGCCGGTCGACCAGCCGCGCAGGCCGGTGCCGTTCTCGAGGTCGGCGCCGCCGACGCCGTCGTCCTCGACCACGACGATCACGTGGCGGTCGTCGCGCCGCAGGTCGACGAGCACGTTGTCGGCCTGGGCGTACTTGGCGACGTTGGTCAGCGCCTCGGCGACCACGAAGTAGGCGGCCGCCTCGATCGCGGGCGTCAGGCGCTCGTGGATCGAGATGTCGGCCTCGACCGGTACCGGCGCGCGCTGGGCGAGCGCCGCGACGGCGGGCACGAGCCCGCGCTCGGTGAGGATCACGGGGTGGATGCCGCGCGCGAGCTCGCGCAGCTCGGCGAGTGCGGTGGCCAGCTTCTCGGACAGCTCGTCGATGGTGGCAGCGGCGGCCTCGTTGCCGTTGAGCTTGGCCTTCAGCAGGCGCAGGTCGAGCGAGAGCGAGACGAGCTGCTGCTGGGCGCCGTCGTGGAGATCGCGCTCGATCCGGCGGCGGGCGTGATCGGCCGCCTCGACGATGCGGACGCGCGAGACGCGCAGCTCCTCCACGCGGGCGCGCAGGTCGGCCTTCAACCGCTCGTTGTCGATCGCCAGCGCCGCGCCCGCCGCGGCGGCGTTGACGAGCTCCGGCCCGGTGGCCAGCTCGGCGTCGTGGACGATCGCCGCGACGCGGCGGCCGTCGCGCTCGACGGCGGTCCACGCGCGGCCGGAGCCGGGCTCGGGCATGTGCACCTTGTGGCCCAGCTCGTCGACGAAGATCTCCCGCTCGGGCAGCCAGTAGGCGACCGACAGCGTGCGGTCGCCGAGGCTCTCGGCGAGCAGCTCGCGCACCGGGCCTTCCGCGCGCTCGCCGGAGGAGAGCAGCGCGCGCGAGAGCGAGGCGAGCAGCGTGCGCAGGCCGTCGAGCGCGGCGATCGCGAGGATGCCGGCGGCGAGCGCGAGCGCGCACAGCAGCAGGCCGGTGAGCGGCCCGAGCGTCCACGGCCCGACGTAGAAGCGATCGCCCAGGTGGCCGATGCCGCGGACGCCGAAGATCAGCAGCCAGGCGGTGACCGCGATCGGGAAGAGCCCGGCGGCGAGCCCGATCAGCGCGACCGGCAGCTTGATCGCCACCAGCACGAGCATGCGCCAGTTGTCGCGGTCGCTGAGCGTGGCGATCGCGCGGCGCCACAGCGTGCCCTCGTGGTGCGCGGGCGGCGTCAGCGGGGGGATGTGCGCGTCGAGCAGCCGGTTGGCCTGGCGGCGCTCGAGCTCGGCGAGGCGCGCGCAGCCGGCGACCGTGAACAGCACGACCGGGAGGCCGATCCAGATCGCGCTGAGCGCGGCGCCGAGCACGAGCAGCGCGGCGGCCGCCGCGCACACGACGCCCAGCGGAAGGCTGAGGACGAGGTACTCGAGCGCCTCGACCGCGCGCCGCAGGCGGCGCCCGAAGTCGATCGTGTCGCCGTCGCTCACGGCCCGCTCCCGACGCGGACGTCACCGGTGGTGGAGAGCGCCTGGACCTGGAATGGGGCGTCGTCGCCGGTGGTCACGCCACGCACGCTGCGCTTGCCCTCGTCGCTCTCGGCGTCGACGCGGTACCGGCCCGGCGGCACGAGCGCCTGCACCGAGCCGGCGCGCGAGCGCAGCTGCAGGCGCTGGGGCGTGCAGGAGGCGACGGCACGGACGTCGCCGACGTCGGCGCGGACCTGGAGGTTGAACCCGCACCAGCCGTCGAAGTCGACGCTGCCCGAGGTGGTGTCGACGGTGGCGGAGCCGCGGTAGCCGCTGGAGGAAACGTCGCCGCTCGTGGTCCTGACCCTGACCGGGACGTTGTCCGGCACGCGCAGCCGGTAGGCGGAGGAGCAGCTGCCGATCAGCGCGGCCGGGCAACGCGAGCGCAGCCGCAGCTCGCCGCCGCGCACGACGCGCTCGGCCTCGGCGGGATGGTTGAAGGAGAAGCGGTCGGTGTGGCTGACCTGCAGCGAGGCCTGGCTGCCGCCGCCGACGATCTGGAGGTCCGCCTCCCCGATGTCCAGCGTGATCGCGGTGACCGAGCCGCGCACCTGGTAGGTCGCCGTGCGCTCCTCGTCGGTCGCCGCCCACCACACCGCCATCACGAGCCCGGCGGTCAGCAGCGCGAACGCGGACACGGTCACGAGCCAGCCCCAGCTGGAGGCGTGTCGGCTCAGGGCATCGACCGGGCGCATGACGTAAGCGTTATAGGAAAGTCAGACGTCGTGGGGAGAAAAAAAGAGCCGCCGCGAGGGGGGCGCGGCGGCTCTGAAGCGGCTGTTCGGCCGGCGGGCGCCGGGGGGAGGGGGTAAGAGCAGACCGGGGGCCGAAGCCTGGGAGTTGAACGGGCGGTGTCATGGGGTCGCCCTATGAGGATGGGTGCATACTCCCGATCGCGGGGGGTCCGGTACAGAAGGGCCACCCCCTCAAAGGGGGTACGGTTCTCCGCACCCCCCTCGGTGGTTAGCTAGGCATCAAGCCTTGGTGCCTAGCGGGGGTCAGCGCAGGGTCAGGCGCGTGCGGATCAGCCGGTAGGCCATGAAGGCCAGCAGCGCCGGGATCCACAGCGGCGAGAGCAGCAGCACCGCGACGAACGCCAGCGCGATAAGGACGAGCGTGAGCTCGGGCGGCACGGTCACCAGCCACAGCGCGATCGCGGTCACGAGCAGCACCACCGGCAGGACCGGCGAACGCCGGCGCCGGGGCGGCGGCGGAGCCGAGGGCAGGTCGGAGATCAGCCACTCGAGCTCCCTGACCCCGACGGCGCGGTAGGCGGCGTCTGAGCGCGCGGCAAGCTCGTGGTCGCTCAGCCGCCCGTCGGCGTAGTGGGCCTTGAGGAACGCGACCGCCGCTTCGCGGTCGTGATCGGAGGCTCGCTGGTCACGCTGCAGGATCGCCACGCCACGAAGAACGGTACCGCCTGCCGCCAGTAGGGTCGCTGACATGCGGACGGGCGGACAGGTGCTGGCGGACGCGCTCGTCGCGCACGGCTCCGACCTGGCCTTCTGCGTGCCCGGCGAGTCCTACCTCGGATTGCTCGACGGGCTGTACGAGCATCGCGGCGCGTTTCGCATCGTCAACTGCCGGCACGAGGGCGCGGCGGCCAACGCGGCCGACGCCTACGGGAAGCTCACCGGCCGCCCCGGGCTGTGCTTCGTGACGCGCGGGCCGGGCGCGACGCACGCGGCGACCGGCATCCACACCGCGCGCCAGGACTCGACGCCGCTGATCATGCTCGTCGGCCAGGTCGCGCGCCACGAGCGCGGGCGCGAGTCGTTCCAGGAGCTCGACTACCAGGCCGTGTTCGGCCCGATGGCGAAGTGGGCGTTCGAGCTCGACGACCCCGAGCGCATCCCCGAGGTGCTCGCGCGCGCGTACACGGAGGCCACCAGCGGGCGCCCCGGACCGGTCGTGCTGGCGCTGCCGGAGGATGTGCTGGCCGCGGAGGTCGAGGTCGAAGACGCCCCGCGCTACCGCGCCGTGCGGCCGGCGCCGTCGGCCGAGGCGCTGGAGGAGCTGGGCGCGCTGCTCGAGGCTTCGGAGCGGCCGTTCGTGCTCGTCGGCGGCGGCCCGTGGGACCAAGGCGCGGCCGAGGGATTCACCCGCTGGGCGGAGGGCTGCGGGCTGCCGGTCGGCGCGACCTTCCGGCGCCAGGACGTCGTCGACAACCTGAGCCCGAGCTACGCCGGCGACGTCGGGATCGGCGTCAACCCGAAGCTCGCCCAGCGGATCCGCGACTGCGACCTGCTGGTGGCGGTCGGCACGCGGCTGGCCGAGATCGAGACGCAGGGCTACACGCTCCCCGCCCCGCCGGTCGCGCCGCAGCCGCTCGTCCACGTCCACCCCGACCCCGGCGAGCTCGGCCGCGTGTACCAGCCGTCGCTGGCGGTGCTCAGTGGCGTGGCGGAGTTCGCGGCCGCGGCGCCGGTGGTCGAAGGGTCGCGCTGGGCGGAGTGGACCGCCGCCGCGCGGGCCGACTACGAGGCGTGGCTCGAGCACGCCGAGGCGCCGGGCGACGGCGTCGACCTCGGCGAGGTGATCGCCCACCTGCGCGACGCGCTCGGCGACGACGCCGTCCTCACCAACGGCGCCGGCAACTTCTCCGGCTGGGTCGCGCGCTTCTACCAGTGGCGGCGCTTCGGCACCCAGCTCGGCCCGCAGAGCGGCGCGATGGGCTACGGCGTGCCCGCCGCGCTCACCGCGAAGCTGCTGCACCCCGAGCGCGACGTGATCGCGTTCGCCGGCGACGGCGACTTCCAGATGTGCGGGATGGAGCTCGCCACCGCGGTCCAGGAAGGGCTGGCGATCATCGTGATCGTCGTCAACAACGGCACGTACGGGACGATCCGCATGCACCAGGAGCGGCGCTTCCCCGCGCGCGTGATGGCCACCGACCTCGCGAACCCCGACTTCGCCGGGCTGGCGCGCGCGTACGGCGCGCACGGCGAGCGGATCGAGCACGCGGCGGCGTTCCCCGACGCGCTGCAGCGCGCGCGGACCTGCGGCGGCCCGGCCCTGATCGAGCTGATCACCGACCCCGAGGCGCTGACCACGACCGCCTCGCTGAGCGAGATCCGCGGTGCAGACGGCCGCTGAGATCGCGCGGCTCGTCGGGGCCGGCGAGCTCGACCCGGTCGCGGTGGTCGAGGAGGCGCTCGAGCGGATCGCCGGCGACGAGTTCAACGCGATCAGGGTCGTCGACGGCGAGCGCGCGCTCTCGCGCGCGCGTGCGGGGGTCTCCGGACGGCTTGCCGGCGTGCCGCTGCTGGTCAAGGACCTGATCGACGTCGACGGCCTGCGGATCGCCTACGGCTCGAAGGTGTATGCCGACCATGTCGCGAGCGACACCGCGCCGTGCGTGCGCGCGCTCGAGGCGGAGGGCGCGATCGTGGTGGCGACCACCACCTGCGACGAGTTCGCGTGGGGCGTGGGCGGCCAGAACGCGCACTGGGGCGACACCGGCAACCCCACCCACCCCGGTCACGTCACCGGCGGCTCGAGCTCCGGGAACGCGGCGGCGCTCGCGGCCGGCATGGGTGCGCTCGCGCTGGGCACCGACACCGGCGGCTCCGTGCGCCTGCCCGCCGCGGGCTGCGAGGTGGTCGGGCTCAAGACGCCGTTCGGCGCGATCGCCACCGACGGCGTCTTCCCGCTCGCGCCCGACCTCGACACGATCGGGCCGATGGCGCGCACGGTCGAGGACTGCGCGCTGGCGTGGTCGGTGCTCAGCGGCGAGCCGGTGCCCGAGCCGTCGCTGGAGCGCAAGCGGATCGGCAAGCTCGTGCGGTACCCGAGCCTGGGTGAGGCGGAGGCCGGGCCGCACGACCCGCAGACCGACGCCCTCCCCGGCGAGCCGGTCGAGTTGCCGGTGCCGGGGGCCGACGTGTGGCCGGTGTTCTACGGCGGAGCCGCGGCGTCGCACCGCGGGCTGTATCCCGAGCGTGCCGACGAGTACGGGCCGGTGATCTCCGCCAAGCTCGACCGCGCGCTGGCCACCACGCCGGAGGACGTACGAGCACGCCCGCGCCGCCATGGCGGCGTGGCAACGAGCGGCCGCGTCCGACCCCGCGGTCGACGTGATCGTCTCCCCGGTCCTCGGCCTCCCGGAGCTGCCCGCGGCCGGCACGCCCGAGCACGAGTTCCGCATCCCGTTCAGCGCCTACGCGCGCACGTTCAACTTCCTCGGCTGGCCCGCGATCGCCATCGGAGGGCTGCAGTTGGCGGCGCGGGACACGCGCACACTGCTCGAGGCATCTCTCGCGTGGCCGCTCTGAGATAGTCCAGACAGAAATGCCGCGCATCGCCGAGGGGCTGCATCGGCTGGGCAGCGATCTCATCAACTTCTATCTGGTCGAGGACCCCACGGGGCTGACGGTGGTCGACGCCGGCATCCCCGCGTTCTTCGACAAGCTCGGCGACCGCCTGCGCGAGACGGGCCACGACTGGGGTGACATCCGCGCGCTCGTGCTGACCCACGCGCACCCTGATCACGTCGGCTTCGCGGAGCGGCTGCGCAGCGAGCACGGGGTGCCGGTGCTCGTGCACGCGGCCGACGAGCAGCTCGCGCGCACGCAGGCCGGCGGCAAGCGCGACGGCTCGATCCTCCCGTACCTGCGCTACCCCGCGGCGTGGCGGCTGATGGCGGTGCTCGCCCGCGTCGGCAGGCCGAGCCGCATGCGCATCGCCGAGCTGCGGACGTTCGGGGCCGACGAGCGGCTCGACGTGCCCGGCCGCCCGCGCGTGCTGCACGCCCCCGGTCACACCGACGGGTGCGTCGCGCTGCACTTCGAGGGCCACTCGGCGCTGCTGGTCGGCGACGTGCTGTGCTCGCGCAACCCGCTCACCGGCCGCGCGGGCGTGCAGCTGATGCCGGCCGCGTTCGCCGCCTCGAGCGCGCAGGCGCTCGCCTCGATCGACCGGCTCGAGAGCGTCGAGGCGGCGGTGATCGGCTTCGGCCACGGCGACCCGTGGCGCGGCGGCGTGAGCGCGGCGGTCGCCGACGCGCGCTCCACCGGTAGGACTTAGTCCGCCGAGTAGTCTCCGCGGCATGGTGGAGGGGCCAGCTGTGACGCTGGGAGACGACCACGCGCCGGCCGTCCGGATCGACGCGCTCGAGATGTTCGTGGACCTGCTCGCGCGCGTCGAGGAGGACGGCTCGTCCGAGGAGTTCTACGGCCGGCTGTGCGAGGCGGCGTGCTCGCTGACCTCGATGGAGCGCGCGGTGCTCTTCCGCTACGACGAGACGCAGCGGCGCGTGCGCGCGGCGGGCTCGCACAACATCCCGCTCGACGTCTTCGCCGGCACGCACCTCACCGTCGAGACCGCGCCGATCGCGCGCGAGGCGCTGGTGGAGGACCGCGTGCTCGACGTCGTGGAGAGCCTCGACCTCGAGCTGCCCGAGCGCTACCGCTCGCTGCTGCGCGACGGGCTGCTGGTGTGCACGCCGATCGCCGCCAGCGGGCGCTGGACCGGCGTGATCCTCTCCGACCGCCCCGGCTCGACACCGCTGACCGACAGCGAGCGCTACCTGCTGTGGACGATCGGCAAGGTCGCCGCGCTCGCCACCCACGCGCGGATCGCGACCCGCAACCAGGAGCTCGCCAAGCAGCTGCAGGAGCGCATCGACCTCGCGCGCGAGATCCACGATGCCGTCATCCAGCGGCTGTTCGGCGTGTCGATGGCGTTCTCGGCCGACCAGGAGCTGACCGGCGAGGCGCGCGAGCGCATCCGCGAGGAGCTCAACGCCGCGCTGAAGGACCTGCGGACCGCGCTCGGGCGGCCGCTCGGGCGAATGGCGCGGCCGACGCAGACGACGTTCGCCGAGGAGTTCGGCCGGCTCGCCGACGTGCATCCGGAGCTCGGCCTCTCGCTGCACGCGAACCTGCGGGTGCCGGACGAGGTCGAGCCGCTCGCGCAGTCGGTGCTGATCGAGGCGGTGCGCAACGCGCGCAAGCACGCCGACCCGACGTCGGTCGACGTGTCGGTGGAGCGGATCGACGACACCTTCGTGATGGAGATCTGCAACGACGGCATCCACGGGCGGCCGCGCCCGGCGAGCGGGATGGGCCTGCGGCTCGCGGCGCTCGAGGCCATCCAGGCCGGCGGGATCATCGAGTTCGGCGAACGCGAGCCGGGCGTGTGGCGGGTCAGACTGGCGGTGCCCCTTGAGCGTCCCTGACGTGAACCCGAGCCGGCTCGGCGCCGGCGGCACCGGCGACCGGCGCCTGCGCGTCCTGGTGGTCGATGATCACGAGGTCGTGCACTGGGGCTTCCGGCTGATGCTCGGCGAGCAGCCGTGGGTCGAGCGCTGCCTGAGCGCGCGCAACGCCGACGAGGCGATCACGCTCGCGCAGCGCTACGAGCCGCACGTCGCGCTGGTCGACCTGTTCGTCGGCCAGGAGTCGGGCGCCGAGATCTGCGAGCGCCTGCGCTTCCTGGTGCCGAACACGAACGTGCTGCTGATCTCAGGCGCGGGGCGGATCTCGCCCAACGCGGCGCGCGCCGCGGGCGCGGCCGGCTTCATCTCGAAGGACTGGCCGGCCGCCGACATCGCCGGCGCGGTGCGGATGGTCGGGCTCGGGATGACGGTCTTCAAGCCGCACGAGTCACCGGGCGGACCGCCGCTGACCGACCGCGAGCGCGAGGTGCTCGACCTCGTCGCCGGCGGCGCGACCAACCGCGAGATCGCGGAGCGGCTGTTCCTCTCGCCCCACACGATCAAGGAGCACACGTCCTCGCTGTATCGCAAGCTCGGCGTGCGCAACCGCGCCGAGGCGGTGCAGAAGGCGCAGCGCCTGGGCCTAATCGCCTAGCGCGCGCTCGAGTGCGGCCTGGCCGCCGCCGATCACCGGGCTCCAGTGGGACGCGAGGATGTGCTCGACCGGCAGCTCGAGCAGCGGAAGGAGCGCCGCACGCAGCTCCGCGATCCGCGCGCCCTCCTCGGGCAGGTAGCCGCGCAGCCACGACTCGGGGCACATGCGGATGCCGCCCTCGCCGTCGCCGATCAGCAGGTCGCCCGGCACGAGCGCGCGCGGCTCTGGCAGCCAGTAGATGCGTCTCGCCGAAGCCCTCGATCGGGAACGCCTCGACGCCGTCCGGCATCGCTCGATCCTCCGTGCCGCCGTAGCGCTCGAGCACCGCGTCCCGCGTCCGCCCGTGGAAGCGGATCGTCGTCAGCACCACCACCTCACGTCCAGCGACCACCGCGTCGAGCGCCGGCCACAGAGAGTCCGGCACCTGCGGATCGATGAAGACGTTGCCGTAGAGCGTGCAGCCGACCTGCTCGGGCCAGTCGGCGGGGCTGCCCGGCTCGCCCTCGGGATCCCAGCCCGGGTGCGGAGCGGTCCAGTGGAACAGGCCGGGCGCGATCTCCCTCATGCCACCAGCTTCTCCAGCAGCCGCGCCAGCGTCTCCTCGGGGTCGTCGGACAGCCCGGTGTGCACGGGCGAGGTCTGGATCACCGTGCTCGACGGCGCAACGAGCCAGTGGAAGCGCTCGGACTGCTCCAGCCGGGCGACCGGCCCGGCGTCCTCGTCGCCCTCGGCGATCCGCGTCATCGCGTCCAGGTGCGCGCGCACCTCCTCCACGTCGAGCTCGGGGGCGAAGGCCGCCAGCCGCGCCTCGTCGAGCGCGATCCGCGCCGCCAGATAGCGCCGCGGGCGGCAGAAGAAGACCACGCCGACGTTCATGCACTCGCCCCGCTCCACCCGGGGCACGACGCGCACGATCGCGTACTGGAAGGGGCTCACGGCAGCCATCCTCGCGGGCGCGCCAGCCGGCGCGTCAGGTAGTCGAAATAGCGGTCGGCCTCGATCCAGTCGGACGGCACCGCGTCGACCGCCGCGCGCACCAGATCCTCCGGCACGTCCGGATCCGGCAGCGGCCCCGCGATCGGCAGCAGGACGTGATCCGCGATGCCCGCGAACGGCTTGACCGCGTCCACCTCCGGATCCCAGTCGCGATGGTGGAAGAACAGCGCCGCCCCGTGGTCGATCAGCCACAGCCGCTCGTGCCACACGAGCAGGTTCGGGTTGCGCGGCGTGCGGTCGACGTTCGAGATCAGCGCGTCGAGCCACACGACCGTGGCGGCCTCCGAAGCACTCGGCTGGAAGCCCGCCGCCGGCGTATACGGCAGCGAGCCGGGCAGGAAGTCCAGCCCGACGTTCACGCCCGCCGACCCCGTGATCAGGTCCTGGATCTCCGGGTCCGGCTCGGCCGCCCCCAGCGCGGGATCGACATCCATCAGCACGATCTCCGGCACCGCCAGACCGAGCCCCCGCGCCAGCTCCCCGCACACGATCTCCGCCACCAGCGCCTTGATGCCCTGCCCCGCGCCGCGGAACTTCAGGACGTACAGCCCGTCGTCGTCCGCCTCCACCAGCCCGGGCAGCGAGCCACCCTCCCGCAGGGGGGTCACATAACGCGTCGCGGTCACGGATCGCAGGCCCGGCACGGCCGCGAAGCCTCTCACCCCCCACCGCGTGGCGCATACCCCCCCTGCCCGGGGGGTGCGAGTGCGCCAATGCTGGGACACGCGCGAAACAGCGCTCAGGGTGGAGACCGATGACCACGCGAACCGAAATTGCCCTGCTGTTTCCCGGCCAGGGCTCCCAGACCCCCGACATGCGCGATGACGTCGCGCGGGAGCTGCCCGATCTGCTCGATCGCTGCATCGAGCTCGTCGGGGAGGACCCGTTCGCCCGCGTCGACGAATCCACGCGCTTCGCCCAGCCCGCGATCTTCTGCGCCTCGATGGCCGGCTGGCACGCCTCCGACGCCGAGCCGACGATGGCCGCCGGCCACTCGCTCGGCGAGCTCGGCGCGCTGACCGCCGCCGGCGTGCTCGACTCGGGCGACGCCCTCGAGCTCGTCGTGCTCCGCGGCCGCCTGATGGCCGAGGCCGACGACTCCGGCTCGATGCTCGCTCTGCTGGGCGGCTCGATCGAGGACGCCGAGGCGATCGCGAATCAGGCCGGCGTCACCGTCGCCAACGACAACGCGCCCGGCCAGGTCGTCCTGTCCGGCGAGCGCGGCGCGCTCGAGGAGGCCGAGGAGGCCGCCCGCGAGTACAACGTCCGCGCCCGCCCGCTCGACGTCGCCGGCGCGTTCCACTCGCCCCGCATGGAGCCGGCCGTCGCGCCGTTCCGCGAGGCGCTGGAGCAGGTCGAGATCTCAGACCCCCGCTTCCCCGTCTACTGCGGCGCCACCGCTGCGCCGTTCACCGACGTCCGCGGCGAGCTGGCCGAGGCGCTCATCCGCCCGGTCCGCTGGCGCGAGACCTTCCTCGCGCTGCTCGAAGCCGGTGCCGAGGACTTCGTCGAGACCGGCCCCGGCACCGTGCTGTCGAAGCTGGCCCGCCGCATCACCAAGGAGACCGCCAATGCGTAGCGCACCCCTCGCCGAGGCGGCACGCCGCGACGGCGCCACCCTCCGCACCGCTTCGGTGCTCGGCCTCGGCCACCACCTGCCCGAGCAGGTCGTCAACAACCTGCCGATCGCCGAGCGCCTCGGCATCGACGATCACTGGATCGAGAAGCGCACGGGCATCCGCTCGCGCCGCCACGCGATGCCGCACGAGCGGCTCAGCGATCTCGCCACCGCCGCCGCCAGGGCCGCGGTCGAGGACGCGGGGATCGACGCGACCGAGCTCGACGCCGTGCTCGTCGCCACCACCTCGGCCGACGAGATCACGCCCAACGCGGCCCCCTACGTCGCCACCGCGATCGGCGCCACCAAGGCCAACGCCATGGACATCGGCGCCGCCTGCACCGCGTTCGTGACGGCGCTCAGCGTCGGCAGCGCGATGATCGAGAGCGGCCGCGCGGAGACCGTGCTGGTGATCGGCGCCGACGCGCTCTCGCGCTTCACCGACTTCGACGACAAGCGCACCGCCGCCCTGTTCGGCGACGGCGCCGGCGCGGTCGTCATGGGCAACCAGGACGGCGGCGGCGTCGGCCCGTTCGTGTTCGGCAACGACGCCGAGCTCGCGGAGGCGATCATCGCCCGCCGCGAGGACCCGGTGCTGCGCATGGACGGCCACACGACGTTCAACAGCGCCACCGCCGCGCTCGTCAGCTCCACCCGCGAAGCCGTCGAGCTCGCCGGACTCTCGCTCGACGACGTCAACCTGTTCGTCTACCACCAGGCCAACGCCCGCATCACGAAGGCGGTCGCCGAGCGGCTCGAGCTCCCGATGGAGCGCGTGGCCGACTACATCGGCGACATCGGCAACACGTCCGCCGCCTCGATCCCCCTCGCGCTCGCGTTCGCGCGCGACGAGGACCGGCTGCACCCCGGCGACACCGTGCTGGTGGCCGCCGTCGGCGCCGGCTTCACGTGGGGCGGCGCGGTCCTGGAGTGGGGAGGCCCCGCATGAGCCAGAAGCCCCGACCTGACAACGCCACCGCACTGGTCACCGGCGCCTCCAAGGGCATCGGCGCCGCGGTCGCGATCGCGCTGGCCGCCGACGGCTGGAACGTCGGCGTCAACTACCGCTCCGACAAGGAGGGCGCCGAGAAGACCGTCAAGGCGATCGAGGAGGCCGGCGGCAAGGCCGTCGCCATCGAGGGCGACGTGTCCGACGCCAACGGCGTCGCCAACGACCTCTTCACCAAGCTCGAGGAAGAGCTCGGCCCGGTGCTCGCGCTCGTCAACAACGCCGGCATCACCGCCGACGGCCTCGCCATCCAGCTCGAGGACGAGCAGTGGGACAAGGTCATCGACACGAACCTGACCGCCGCCTTCCGCATGACGCGCCGGGCGATGCGCCCGATGATCAAGGCGCGCTTCGGCCGTGTGATCAACATCGCGTCGGTCGTCGGGCCGCGCGCCAACGCCGGCCAGGCCAACTACGCGGCCGCGAAGGCCGGCCTGATCGGCATGACCAAGACCGTGGCCACCGAGGTGGCGAAGCGCGGCGTGACCGTCAACGCGGTCGCCCCGGGCTTCATCGCCACCGCGATGACCGAGGACATTCCCGATGCCGTCATGGAGGCCGTGCCCGCCAAGCGGCCGGGCACGCCCGAGGAAGTCGCCGCCGCCGTGCGCTTCCTCGCCTCCGACGACGCCGGCTACGTGACCGGCTCGACGCTGTTCGTCGACGGCGGCATGAGCGCTTAAGACCACCCCGATCCATATTCAGAGAGAGGAACCAGACACATGCCTGAGACCGTGACCCCCGAGGCCGTCGAGACCACCGTACGTGACGCCCTCGTCCAGTTCGGCCCCGAGGCCGACGACATCAAGCTCGAGTCCACCTTCGAGGAGCTCGACGTCGACTCGCTCGACCTCGCCGAGCTGTCCCAGATCATCGAGGACGAGTACGGCGTGAAGCTCAAGGGCGAGGACGTCGGCAAGATCAAGACCGTCGGCGACGCCGTCGACCTCGTCGTGCAGCGAGCCGGATGACCCAGGTCGTCGTCACCGGAATCGGCGCCGTCACCCCACTGGGTGTCGGCGCCCGCACCCTGCACGAGCGCTGGCTCGCCGGGCAGTCCGGTATCGAGGACGGCGAGGGCAAGGCCAGCGAGTACGAGCCCAAGGAGCACCTCTCGATCAAGGAGGCGCGCCGCGCCGACCGCTTCACGCAGTTCGCGATGGTGGCGGGCGACGAGGCGCTGGCCGAGGCCGGCTGGTCCGACGAGCTGCCGTACGACCCGACCCGGATCGCCTGCATCATCGGCACCGGCATCGGCGGCATCGGCACGCTCGAGCACAACTTCGGCGTGCTGCGCGACTCGGGGCCGAACAAGGTCTCGCCGCTCGCGGTGCCGCTGATGATGAGCAACGCCGCGCCGGGCGCGCTGTCGATGCGCTACGGGCTGCGCGGCCATTCGTACGGCGTCGTGTCCGCCTGCGCGGCGGGCGCGCACGCGATCGGCACGTCCGCGAGCCTGATCCACTCGGGCATGGCCGACGCCGTCGTCACCGGTGGCTCCGAGGCGGCGCTGACGCCGCTCTCCCGGGCCGCGTTCGCCGCGCTCGACGCGCTGTCGGACAGCGGCATCTCGCGCCCGTTCGACGCTCGCCGCGACGGCTTCGTGATGGGTGAGGGCGGCGCGGTGCTCGTGCTCGAGGACGCCGAGAAGGCCGAGGCCCGCGGGGCGACGATCCTCGCGACGATCAAGGGCTACGGCGCGTCCTCGGACGCCAACCACATCACCGCCCCGCAGCCCGAGGGCATCGGCGCCGCGGACGCGATCAAGCAGGCGCTCGAGTCAGCCGGCCTCAAGCCGGAGGACGTCGACTACGTCAACGCCCACGGCACCTCGACGCCGCTCAACGACCGCGCCGAGACGAAGGCGATCAAGCTGGCGCTCGGCGACCACGCGGGGGAGATCCCCGTGTCCTCGACCAAGTCGGCCATCGGGCACCTGCTCGGCGCGGCCGGCGCCGTCGAGGCCGTCGCCACCATCCTCGCCCTGCGCGACAAGATGGCCCCGCCCACGCTGGGCTGGGAGGAGCGGGAGGAGGGCATGGACCTCGACTACGTCCCGAACGAGGCCCAGCCCCTGAAGGTGAACGGGCGGCAGCCCATCGCGCTTTCCAACGCGTTCGGGTTCGGCGGCCACAACGCCGTGTTGTGCCTGGAGGCAGCTTGAGTAACGTCGCCCAGAAGGAGGAGCTTGCGACGACTGGCGGGCGAAACCTCTTAATCCCGGAGCCCTCGCCCGCCGGGAGCCTCACTCCCCTGCAGCGGCTCGAAGAGCTGTGCGACGAGGGCTCGCTGACCCTCCTGCGCTCGGACGTCGTGTCCAAGCGCATGGGGGCGAAGGCGCGCGCGGGCGACGGCGTGATCGCCGGCGCCGGCCGCGTCGACGGCCGCCCGGTCTTCTGTTACGCGCAGGATCCGTCCTACCTCGGCGGCTCGCTCGGTGAGGCGCACGCGGAGTCAATCATCCGCGTCCTGCGGCTCGCCGGCCGCGCCGGCGCGCCGGTCGTCGGCTTCATCGAGTCCGGCGGCGCGCGCATGCAGGAGGGCCTCGCCGCGCTCGGCGGCTACGGCCGCATCTTCCGCGAGCACGTCGCGCTGTCCGGCCGCATCCCGCAGATCTCCGTGATCTGCGGCGCGAGCGCCGGCGGCGGCTCGTACTCCCCGGCACTCACCGACTTCGTCGTGATGACGGAGCGCGCCTCGATGTTCCTCACCGGCCCCGCCGTCGTGCGCGAGGTCATGGGCGAGGACGTCACGGCCGCCGAGCTCGGCGGCCACAAGGTGCACGAGAAGAGCGGCGTCGCCCACTTCACCGCCAAGACCGACGAGGACGCGGCGATGCTCGTCCGCGACCTGCTCGACCACCTGCCGGCCAGCTCCAAGGAGCGCCCGCCGCGCTGGCGCTCGGCCGAGCCCGGGCGGGTCGATCCCGCCGAGGCGGTGCCGGTCGACGAGCGCCGCGTCTACGACGTGCGCGACGTCATCCACGGCCTCGTCGACGGCGGCCGCATGCTCGAGTGGTCCCCGCGCTGGGCGCGCAACCTGGTCTGCGGCTTCGCGCGCCTCGAAGGCCGCGCGGTCGGCGTGATCGCCAACCAGCCGCACTACCTGGGCGGCGTGCTCGACGCCGACTCCGGGACCAAGGGCGCGCGCTTCGTCCGCACCTGCAACGCGTTCGGGCTCCCGCTCGTCGTGCTCGTGGACACGCCCGGCTTCATGCCCGGCACCAAGCAGGAGCAGGGTGGCGTGATCCGTCACGGCGCCAAGCTGGTCCACGCCTTCGCCGAGGCCGAGGTGCCGAAGGTCACCGTCGTGCTGCGCAAGGCGTTCGGCGGCGCGTTCATCGCCATGAACTCGCGCGACCTGGGCGCCGACTTCTCGTTCGCCTGGCCCGGCGCCACGCTCGGCGTCATGGGCGCCAAGCAGGCGGTCGGGATCGTCAACCGGCGCGACATCGCCGCCGCCGAGGACCCCGCGATGGCGCGCGAGGAGTTCGCCGCCCGCTACACGGAGGAGCACCTCAGCGCCGGCACCGCCGCGGCCGAGGGCTACGTCGACGAGGTCATCGCCCCGCTCGACACCCGCCGCCGGCTGATCGAAGCCCTGACGACACTTGACTCGGTGACCGCCCCGGCCGCCGGGATCCGGAACATCCCCCTGTGACGAAGAAGAACCCGAAGCCCCCCGTGGTGCTCGACACCGGCGGGCGGGTCGTACTCGACGATGGAAGGGTGTTGATCCCTCTCTGATGCTGCAAGACAAGAAACTGCTGATCACCGGTGTGATCACCAAGGACTCGATCGCCTGGGAGGTCGCCCGCCAGGCACAGGAGGCGGGCGCCGAGGTCGTGCTGACCGGCTTCGGCCGCGCCAAGCGCATGACCGAGCGCGCCGCCACGCGGCTGCCGCAGACGGTCGACGTCCTCGACCTCGACGTCAACGATCCTGACCAGCTGCAGGCCGTCGTGGACGACCTGCGCGAGCGCTGGGGCCGCGTCGACGGCGTCCTGCACGCGATCGCCTACGCGCCCGAGGACGCGCTCGGGGGCAAGTTCCTCGAGACGCCGCCCGAGAGCGCCACGCAGGCGTTCCAGACGAGCGCGTACTCGCTGAAGGCCCTGGCCGCGGCGATGCTGCCGCTGATGGAGGACGGCGGCGCGGTCGTCGGGATGGACTTCGACGCGCAGGTCGCCTGGCCGGTCTACGACTGGATGGGCGTCGCCAAGGCCGGCCTCGAGGCCGTCTCGCGCTACCTGGCGCGCGACCTCGGGCCGAAGGGCGTGCGCGTGAACCTGGTGAGCGCCGGGCCCCTCGGGACCCTCGCCGCCAACGGCATCCCCGGCTTCGACGACCTCGCGCGCGCGTGGGAGACGCAGGCGCCGCTGGGCTGGGACACGGAGGACGCCGGCCCGGTCGCGGCCGCCGTGTGCTTCCTGCTGAGCGATCACGCCCGCGCGATCACCGGCGAGATCCTGCACGTCGACGGCGGCTTCCACGCGATGGGCACCGCGCCCGTGCCCGACCGCGAAGAGGCGGTTGCATGAAGCCGGCCGTCTTCCTGACCGGCGCCACCGGCTTCCTCGGCATGGAGGTACTCGCGCGCCTGCTCGAGGCCGGCGACCGCGAGGTGCTCGCGCTGGTGCGCGCCGACGACGACGCGGGCGCCGAGCGCCGGCTCGACGACGTGCTCGCCACGCTGTGGGACGACCCCGCGCCGTACCGCGGCCGCGTCAGCGCCGTCCGCGGCGAGCTCACCCAGCCGGGGCTCGGGCTCGGCGACCGGGCCGACGAGGTCGCCGAGCGCACCCACGCGGTGCTGCACTGCGCGGCCTCGATCTCGTTCGACCTGCCGCTGCCCGAGGCGCGCGCGATCAACGTCGACGGTACGTCGCGCGTGCTCGAATTCGCGCTCGCGGCGCAGGCGCGCGGCGGGCTCGAGCGCTTCGTGCACGTCTCGACCGCCTACGTCAGCGGCCGCCACGAGGGCGCGTTCCGCGAGCGCCAGCTCGACACCGGCCAGTCGTTCCGCAACACCTACGAGCAGACGAAGGCCGACGCCGAGCAGATCGTCGCGATGGCCCGCGAGCTCGGGCCCGCGATCGCGCGGCCGAGCATCGTCATGGGCGAGAGCGACACGGGCTGGACGCCTGCCTTCAACGTCCTCTACTGGCCGATGCAGGCGTACTCCCGCGGGCTCTTCAAGGAGCTGCCCGCGCTGCCGAGCGGCCGCGTGGACATCGTGCCGGTCGACTATGTGGCCGACGCGCTCGTCCACCTGCTCGACCGCCGCGAGGCGGGCGTGTTCAACCTCGTCGCCGGGCGCAACGCCGCCACCGTCGACGAGCTCACCACGCTCGCCTCGGAGTACTTCGGCAAGCCGGTGCCGCCGTTCGTCGATCCGGTCGACCCGGACTCCGACGACCACGACTCCGTCTACGTCCCGTACTTCGACATGCGGGTCGTGTTCGACGACGCCCGCGCGCGCTCCGTGCTGGTCCCTGCGGGCATCGAGGTGCCGCCGCTGCGCGAGTACTTCCCGCAGCTCATGGAGTACGCGCAGGCCGTGCGCTGGGGCAAGCAGAAGATGACGCGCGAGGCCGCTCGCACGCGGCGCGCGGAGCTCGCGGCCACGTAAGTTCCAAAACGCACGAGCCCGGGTATCCCGCGGATCGGAACCGGGGCGATTGATTTGCCGGGTCGGGCGGCCCTCCCTGGGGAGTGGGGGCCGCTCGGCTCCGCTCCGGAGCCGAGGGGATCGCGCTAGACTGATCGTTCGACCTCGCACCGGTGCGGGGTTTTCTTTCGCCCGGTGCTCTTTAGCCGACGACCTCGGAGCGCCTCATGGCCCGTGGAGACGTCCGGATCGCAGTCACCCTCGCATGCGAGGAGTGCAAGCGCCGGAACTACCAGACCAACAAGTCCAAGCGGAACAACCCGGACCGCATCTCGCTGCAGAAGTACTGCCGCTGGTGCCGGCGTCATACCGGGCACCGCGAGACCCGATAGGGAGCCATCGCGATGGCCCGTGATCGACAGCGCGCGAAGCAGCGCCGCAAGCGTCAGGGCGGTCCCGCTCCGCGCGGCGGCCGCTCGTCCGCGGACGCTCGCGAGATCGGGCTCGACGACGCGACCGTCGACGACGCCGGCCTGGGCGAGCTCGAAGGCACACGCCGAATCCGCTGAAGCACTCGTCGGCCGACGTCGACGAGGCGCTGCTCGCCGAGACGCGGCGCGATCCAGCCGAACGTGGGCGACGACGACGACGCGCATCTCGCCGAGGGCGTCTACGACGACGAGCTCGTCGACGACGACTTCGAGCGCGCGCCCGACGACGCGCCCGAGGACGTGCTGGTCAAGGAGCCGGGCCGCCGCGGCGCCGCGCACCCCGAGGTCGCCCACGAGCACGCCCCCGCCCGCAAGCAGCGCGGCCGGGTCCTCGACCTTCCTCCGGCACAGCGCCGACGAGCTCCGCCGCGTCCAGTGGCCGAACCGGCAGCAGGTCGGCTCGGCCACCGCGGTCGTCCTCGGCTTCGTCGTCATCGCGGGGGCGTATCTGGGCCTCCTGGATGCGCTCTGGAAGCCGATCGTCGACGCCATCCTCTAGCTCCCGAGATACAAGGAATCCATGTTTCGCTGGTACGTCATCAACACCTATTCAGGGCACGAGAACAAGGTCAAGCAGAACCTCGAGCACCGCGTGTCCTCGCTCGGCCAGACGCGCGCCGTGCGCCAGGTCGTCGTGCCGACGGAGACCGTGCAGGAGATGAAGGACAACCAGAAGATCTCCGTCGAGAAGCGGACCATGCCCGGCTACGTGCTGGTGAACATGGACCTCAACGAGGACTCCTGGCAGGTCGTCAAGGGCACGCCCGGGGTCACCGGCTTCGTGGGCGCCTCGAACGAGCCGATCCCGCTGACGCAGGCCGAGGTCGACCGGCTGCTGCACCGCGAGGTCGCGGTCCGCGCGCCGAGCCGCGCCCAGTTCAACATCGGCGAGTCGGTCAAGGTCATCTCCGGCCCGCTGTCGGACTTCTCAGGCGAGATCTCCGAGATCAACGAGGACGCGGCGAAGCTGAAGGTGCTGGTATCTATCTTCGGGCGGGAAACGCCCGTCGAGGTCGGCTACGACCAGGTGAAGAAGATCTAGGGACAAGTAACGTCGCCGAAGGCAAGTTGGACGAAGTCAACTTGCCTGGCAGGCGAAAGGCATATCTATGGCAAAGAAAATTCTCACCACCATCAAGCTGCAGGCCCCTGGCGGCCAGGCGTCCCCGGCTCCGCCGGTGGGCCCGGCGCTGGGCCAGCACGGCATCAACATCATGGAGTTCGTCAAGGCGTTCAACGCCCAGACGCAGAACGACGCCGGCACCACGATCCCGGTCGTGATCACGGTCTTCGAGGACCGCTCGTTCACGTTCGTGACCAAGACGCCGCCGGCCGCCGTCCTGATCCGCCAGGCGATCGGCATCGAGAAGGGCTCGGGTGAGCCGAACCGCACCAAGGTCGGCACGATCACCGACGCCCAGGTGCGCCAGATCGCCGAGAAGAAGCTGCCCGACCTGAACGCGAACGACGTCGATCAGGCGGCCAAGATCATCGCCGGCACGGCGCGCTCGATGGGTGTGGAGGTGGTGGCCTGATGGCCAAGCACGGCAAGCGTTACCTCGAGGCCCGCGCGAAGGTCGACCGCGAGAAGCTCTACTCGCCCGGCGAGGCGGTGCGGCTGCTCAAGGAGACCAAGGGCACCAAGTACGACGAGTCCGTCGAGGTGCACGTCCGCACCGGGCTGAACGTCCGCCACGCGGACGAGCAGCTGCGCGGGACGATCGCGCTCCCGCACGGCCTCGGCAAGACCGTGACGATCGCCGTCTTCGCCAAGGGCGACAAGGCGCGCGAAGCCGAGGAGGCCGGCGCCGACTTCGTGGGCGCCGAGGACCTCGCCGCGCGCATCCAGGACGAGGGCTTCACCGACTTCGACATCGCGATCGCGACGCCGGACATGATGCCCGTCGTCGGCCGCCTCGGCCGCATCCTCGGCCCCCAGGGCAAGATGCCGAACCCGAAGGTCGGCACCGTCACGATGGACGTCGCCAAGGCCGTCGAGGAGTCCAAGGCCGGCAAGGTCGAGTACCGCACCGATCGCACCGCGATCGTCCACATGATCGTCGGCAAGACCTCGTTCAACGACGAGCAGCTGCTCGGCAACTACCAGGCGATCCTCGAGGAGCTGATCCGGGCGAAGCCGTCGGCCGCCAAGGGCCGCTACATCCGCTCGATCGTCATCGCGTCGTCGATGGGCCCCGGCATCAAGGTCGACCCGTCGAAGACCAAGGACCTCATTGACGAAGCTCAGGAGGCTGCTGCTGCATAGGTAACGTCGCCGAAGGCAAGTTCGACGAAGTCAACTTGCCTGGCAGGCGAAAACCTTAATCAGCGAGCCCTCACCCCCCAGAGACCCCCGGCGAACCGTAAGTCCGGGCTAGGAGGAAGTGGATGGACCGAACGCAGAAGGCTGCGGTCATCGAAGAGGTGGCCCAGCAGATCCAGGAGGCGGAGGCGATCTACGCGGTCGACTACCGCGGCGCATCCGTGCCGCAGGCCGCCGAGCTGCGCGCACGCCTGCGCGAGGCCGACGCCACGTTCCGCGTCGTCAAGAACACCCTGACCGAGCGCGCGGCCGACCGGGCCGGCGCCGAGGGCCTGAAGGCGTACCTCGAGGGCCCGACCGCGCTCACGTTCGTGCGCGGCGATGCCGCCGCGGCCGCAAAGGCGCTGTCGGACTTCCGCCGCGCCTCCGGCCTGCTCGAGTTCAAGGGCGGCTGGATGAACAGCGAGGCGCTCTCGCCCGAGCAGATGGACGCGATCGCCCGCCTGCCCACCCGCGAGGTGCTCTACGGCCGGCTCGTCGGCATGGTCGCATCGCCGCTCACCGGCCTCGCGACCGCGCTCAACGGGCTCATCGGCGGCCTGGCGAGGCAGCTGTCGCAGATCGCCGATCAGGGGCTCGTCGGCGGGGATGCCCCCGCTCCGGCGGCCGAGGCCCCGGCGGCTCCGGCCGAGGAGGCCCCACCGGCCGAGGAGGCCGCTCCCGAGGAGCCGGCCGCCGAGGCGGCGCCCGCCGAAGACTCGCCGCCCGCCGAGGGCGACACCGATTCCCAGACTGAAACCGAGAAGGAGTAACCATGGCCAGCAGCACCCAGGAGTGGATCGACGAGCTCAAGCAGATCTCCGTGCTCGAGCTCTCCGAGCGCATCAAGGCGCTCGAGGAGGAGTTCGGCGTGTCCGCGACGGCCGTCGCGGCGGCGGCCCCCGCCGGCGGTGGCGCGGGCGGCGGCGACGGTGACGGCGCCGAGGCCGAGGAGCAGACGGCGTTCGACGTCATCCTCACCTCGTCCGGCGACAAGAAGATCCAGGTCATCAAGGTCGTCCGCGCGGCGACCGGCCTCGGTCTGAAGGAGGCCAAGGCCCTCGTCGACGAGGCCCCGGGCCCCATCAAGGAGGGCATCGAGAAGGAAGAGGCCGACAAGCTCAAGGCCGACCTCGAAGAGGCCGGCGGGTCTGTGGAGGTCAAGTAAGGTAACGTCGCCGAAGGTATTCGGCCCAGCGGCGCTGCCACTTCGGTGGCGCCCTCGGGCCGAATGCCTGGCAGGCGAAACCCCTTTCCAGGGCCCTAGCTTCACGGCGACGTTAGATTGCGCAGCGATGCGTTCGCGCGTCCTGCTCGCTGCCGCCGGCGCCCTGGTCGCCCTCGCGGCGCCCCCGCCGGCGTTCGCCGCGCGCCTCTCCGACGAGCACAGCTACACCCGCACCGCCGAGGTACGGCGCCTCGCCGTCGTTCGCGTCAGGCCCCGCGCCGACTCGCGCGTCGTCGCGCGCCTGCACCGCTGGACCGAGGACCGCTGGCCCGAGGTCTACCTGCTGCTGCGCTCGCGCGAGCGCGTCAAGGGTCATCGCTGGATCGAGATCCGCCTGCCGGGCCGCCCCAACGGCGCCACCGGCTGGGTCCCGGCCGACGCGCTCCGGCGCCCGCGACTCACACGCTGGGCGCTCGTCGTCGACCGGTCGGACCTGCGGGTGCGGCTGCTGCGCCGGGGGCGCGTCGTGTGGGCGCGCCCGGTGGGGATCGGCCGCCCCGGGATGGAGACGCCGCGGGGGCGGTTCTGGATCCGCGAGAAGCTCCGCGCCCGCGGCCTCTACGGCCCCTGGGCGTTCGGGACGAGCGCGTACTCGCGGCTCTCCGAGTGGCCGGGCGGCGGCGTCGTCGGCATGCACGGCACCGACCAGCCGGCGCTCGTCCCGGGCCGGCCGTCGCACGGCTGCATCCGGCTCCACAACGCGGATATCCGCTACCTGGCGCGGCGCGTCCCGGTCGGCACGCCACTCCAGATTCACGACTGATCAAGGAGTGTCGATTGATCACCCACCCTGGGTGACGCGACGTCACCCATTCGAGCGCGAGCCTCGTCGGCATGCCGAGGTGGGTGGGACTCTTGGCAGTGCTGATCGCGGTGACGTGGTCGTCGGTCCCAGCCCCGGCGAGCGCGGCTGACGGCGACCGGCTGTTGACGCTCGTCGCACGCCAGTGCGACACGTTCTCCGAGATCACCGGCAACCGGGCGCGCAACAACATCCAGGAGACGCTGGTCCCGCTCGGCGCCGACAGCCCGTACGGGAACCCGGCGGTCTCGCCTCCGGTCCCGAACATCGTCACGCCGCAGGTCGAGAGCAAGTACCAGCCGAACTGCCGCCCGATCACGGCCTGGGAGTTCACGACCGCCGGGGCCTACGCCTCACGCGCCTTCACCGACCCGCGGTTCGGCTCGCTCTCCATCGTCAAGGACCCGGTCTTCCGGACCGTCACGACGAAGGACAGCATCCCGCTGCTCGACGAGCAGGGGGCCGACACTGGCGAGCAGATCCAGGGCGCGGTCACGATCGAGCTCAACAGCGACGAGATCAAGCAGCTCAACAAGGGCAGCAACAGCTTCTGGATCCAGGGCGGCTCGCCCACGAAGCCGATCACGGACGCCGACAACTACGGGTTCGCGGCGCTGCGGTGCGCGACCGACAACCTCAACGGCGACAACGTCGAGTGGGTCGCCTACCCGCCGAGCACGCGGCACGCGTTCTGTTACGCCTACTACGTCAGGCCGCGACCGCTGACGCCGGGCAAGATCATCATCAAGAAGGTGCTCAAACCGCAGAGCGCGCCGTCGACGGTCTTCCAGTTCGAGAGCAACGCGTCGTTCACGGCCGACAACCTCTTCACGCTCACGGCGAGCGGCAGCTCGTCGGCGTCGACGAGCTTCGAGCGCGCCTCCGGTCAGACGTGGAGCTTCGAGGAGCTCGTCCCGGCGTTCGCCAACGCGGATCCGAAGCCCACGTGCGTCTCCTCGGTCGGCAACAGCACGTCGACCGTCGACCCCTCCAACCCGGCCAAGGTCTCGGTGCTGCTCGGCGCGGGCGACACCGTCACGTGCACGTTCACGAACTCCCCGGCCACGACGCTCAACGGCCTCGTGATCCGCAAGGTCTCGCTGAACGGCGTCGACACCTTCGGCTACAAGGTCCGCAACAGCGCGGACAAGGTCGTCGCGGAGCCGTCCGTCACCACGACCGCGCCCGGCGTCCCCGCGGCGAAGCAGGTCGACGCGGCGGAAGCCGGCAGGACCTACACGATCGAGGAGAGCCTGCCCGACAGCGACGTCGGCGACTGGTCGCTCGAAGCCGTCACCTGCACCGGGGGCCAGAGCGGCCCGTTCCCGCTCGGCAAGGTCACCGTGCCCTCCTCCGGCTCCGCGTTCTGTACGTTCCGGAACCGCTTCACGCCGGCGGGACGCATCCGCGTCTACAAGCGCACGCTCGGGGGGACCGGCACCGCCAGCTTCCAGATCCGCCCCGTAAAGGTCAGCGGCAAGCGCTACGAGGACGACCTGTCGGGCACGGAGTTCCAGCAGGTCGCGACCACGAAAGCGCCGAACTCGCCGGTGCGCGCGGAGCCGAAGCGCGGCGCGCGCGACAGCACGGAGAAGATCGACGTCGGTGCTTACGCGATCCAGGAGACGGCCTCCGTGCCCGAAGGAGGCGGCGTGTGGCGGCTCGTCGCGATCGACTGCGACCGGACACCGGTGTTCAGCCAGCAGGGCCGCATCGTCGTACAGCTCACGGCCGATGATCCGCACGTGAACTGCACGTTCACCAACCAGCTCGACAAGAGGCCGACGCCGCCGATCCCGCCGACGCCTCCCACCCCGCCGACCCCGCCCGAACCACAGGGCGCGGTCCTCGGCGAGATGGCGCAGTCCAGCCCGCTGGCCGAGCTGAGGGTCACCAAGACCGTCGCCCCGCGCCGCATCCGCCTCGGCCACACCGCGCGCTACCGCGTCGTCGTCCGCAACCTCGGCCCGGCCACCGCACGTGCGGTGTCGGTCCAGGAGCAGGGCCGCAGCCCCGCCCGCGGCACGATCAAGCTGCACACGACCAAGGGCACGTGCCACGGGACCCCGCCGCGCTTCTGCAACGTCGGCAGCCTGAGGCCGGGTCGGCGCGCGACGATCACGGTGACGGTCCGGCCGAGGCGCACCGGGCGCTTCGCGAACATCGTGGCCGTCCACACCGCCACCCGCCAGCGGACCAGCCGGGGCAAGCGCGCGCGAGCCGCGCTGACGGTCGTCCCGGCGGCGTCGCCGCGCTTCACGGGCTGAGGGCTTGACCGCTTGACTACACTTCCTCCCCGAGTCGGCCGATAGTCGCAGCCGTCCAAAGCGCCACCCTCGCCACATACGAGGGGCGGCCGGACGGGGTCCGTGAGAGCCGAACGCCCCTCACAGGGGTACCGCCTACCCCTGTGCTATCTTGGCTGGTCGCGCTTTGATGCCTCTTGGCAACACCCGCGCCCCTCGCTCTGCCGTCCTCCGAGTCCCCTGAGGAGTCGCACCCTTGGCTGCTGTTGATGCTCCCCGCACGCGCCGGAATTTCGCGCGTCTTGACAAGGTCCTTGATGTCCCCAACCTGATCGACATCCAGAAGAAGTCTTTCGCCTGGCTTGTCGATACCGAGAAGGGGGGCCTCCGCGAGACGATCGACGATATCTCGCCGATCGAGGACTACACCGGCAACCTCGCCGTGCAGTTCGGCGAGTTCACGTTCGATGACCCGGTGGCGTCGCTGGAGGAGTGTCGTGAGAAGGATCTGACGTACGCCCGTCCGCTGACCGTCACGGTCGGCTTCATCAACCGCGAGACCGGCGAGATCCGCGAGCAGTCCGTCTTCATGGGCGACTTCCCGTGGATGACCGACCGCGGCACCTTCATCATCAACGGCACCGAGCGCGTCGTCGTGACGCAGCTGGTCCGTTCCCCGGGCGCCTACCTGATGGAGCCGAAGGACCCGGAGAAGCAGGTCTTCGTCGGCAACCTGATGCCGGCCCGCGGCTCGTGGCTCGAGCTCGAGATCGACAAGAAGGGCAAGGTCTTCGTCCGCATCGACCGCAAGCGCAAGCTGCCGGTCACGGTGCTGCTGCGCGCGATGGGTTACGCGACCGACGAGGAGATCCTCAAGCTCTTCAACGACTCGCTCTACATCCGCAACACGATCGACGCCGACACCGAGGTCACGCGCACCGAAGAGGGCGCGCTGATCGAGCTGTTCAAGAAGCAGCGCCCTGGTGAGCCGCCGTCAGTCGACAACGCGAAGTCGCTGCTCAACCAGCTCTTCTTCGACCCCAAGCGCTACGACCTCACCCGCGTCGGCCGCTACAAGCTGAACTCGCGCCTCGGGCTCGACATCGACCTCGACACGCGCGTGCTCACGCACGAGGACATCATCGCCCTCATCCGCGAGCTCGTGGAGCAGCCCAAGCGCCTCGGCATCCCCGAGGACGGCTCGGAGGAGATCAAGGACTACGCCGCGGAGGCCCTGAGCCGCCCGCGCGAGCCCGTGGCCGACTTCCTCGACGAGTACGAGCACTTCGGCAACCGCCGCCTGCGGACCGTCGGCGAGCTCATCCAGGAGGCCTTCCGCATCGGCCTCTACCGGATGGAGCGCGTCGTGCGCGAGCGCCTCACCACCGAGGACGCCGACACGATCACGCCGCAGACGATCATCAATATCCGCCCGGTTGTGGCCGCGCTGAAGGAGTTCTTCGGCTCCTCGCAGCTCAGCCAGTTCATGGACCAGACGAACTCGCTCTCCGGCCTCACGCACCGGCGGCGCCTCAGCGCCCTCGGCGCCGGCGGCCTGACCCGCGAGCGCGCGCCGATCGAGGTGCGCGACGTCCACCCGACCCACTACGGCCGTATGTGCCCGATCGAGACCCCTGAGGGCCCGAACATCGGCCTGATCGGCTCGCTCTCGAGCTACGCGCAGGTCTCCGAGCACGGCTTCGTGACCACGCCCTACCGCGTGATCAAGAAGGGCAAGGTGACCGACGAGATCGTGCACCTCGACGCGACCGAGGAGCAGGAGCGCACGATCGCGCAGGCCAACGAGCCGCTCGGCAAGGACGGCCAGCTCCTCAACGAGCACATCCTCTGCCGGACGCAGGCCGGTCACTACGAGACCTACTCGCCCGAGGACGTCGACCTGATGGACGTCTCGCCGGAGCAGATCTGGTCCGTCGCGACGGCGATGATCCCGTTCCTCGAGCACGACGACGCCAACCGCGCGCTGATGGGCTCGAACATGCAGCGCCAGGCGGTCCCGCTGCTCAAGACCGACGCTCCGCTGGTCGGCACGGGCATGGAGCGCCGCGCCGCGGTCGACACCGGCGACGTCGTGCTGGCGAAGAACGCCGGCACGATCGACTACGTCGACGCCGACCGGATCGTCATCGCCGGCAAGGACGGCCGTGACGAGTACGAGCTGCAGAAGTTCATGCGCTCCAACCAGGGCACGCTGATCCACCAGAAGCCGCTCGTGAAGGCCGGCCAGGAGGTCGCCGAGGGCGAGGTCCTCGCCGACGGCTCCTCGACCGACAACGGCGAGATGGCGCTCGGCAAGAACCTGATGGTCGCCTTCATGTCCTGGGAGGGTTACAACTTCGAGGACGCGATCATCCTGTCCAACCGCCTGGTCAAGGACGACGAGCTCACCTCGATCCACATCGAGGAGTACGAGATCGACGCCCGCACGACCAAGCTGGGCGACGAGGAGATCACCCGCGACATCCCGAACCGCTCGGAGGAGTCGCTGCGCAACCTCGACGACCGCGGCATCGTCCGCGTCGGCGCCGAGGTCCAGTCCGGCGACCTGCTCGTCGGCAAGGTCACGCCGAAGGGCGAGACCGAGCTGACCGCCGAGGAGAAGCTGATCCGCGCGATCTTCAAGGAGAAGGCGCGCGAGGTCCGCGACACCTCGCTCAAGGTCCCGCACGGCGAGGGCGGCGTCGTCATCGACGTCATGACGTTCTCGCGCGCGGCCGGCGACGACCTGTCCCCGGGCGTCAACGACCTCGTGCGCGTGTTCGTGGCCAAGAAGCGCAAGATCGCCGAGGGCGACAAGCTCGCCGGCCGCCACGGCAACAAGGGCGTCATCTCAAAGATCGTCGACGAGCACGACATGCCGTTCCTCGAGAACGGCCAGCCGGTCGACGTGATCCTGAACCCGCTCGGCGTGCCGAGCCGCATGAACATCGGCCAGATCCTCGAGACCCACCTCGGGTGGGCCGCGGCCCAGGGCTGGTACGACGACGGCTCGGAGGCGTACAAGCTCGCGCACTCCAACGGCGAGTCCAAGCCGGTCTACGTCGCGACCCCCGTGTTCGACGGCGCCACCGTGGAGGACGTCGATACGGCGCTCGTCCAGTGGCAGAAGGAGCACAAGGGCGCGATCCGGATGGACGTCGACGAGAAGCGCCGCCCGGGCGAGAAGGCCTCGGGCAAGGTGACCCTCTTCAACGGCCGCACCGGCGAGCCGTTCGAGGACCAGGTGACCGTCGGCTACATGTACATCCTGAAGCTGCTCCACCTCGTCGACGACAAGATCCACGCGCGCTCGACCGGCCCGTACTCGCTCGTCACCCAGCAGCCGCTGGGCGGCAAGGCGCAGTTCGGCGGCCAGCGCTTCGGCGAGATGGAGGTGTGGGCGCTCGAGGCATACGGCGCCGCGTACACGCTCCAGGAGATGCTGACCATCAAGTCCGACGACACCGTCGGGCGTGTGAAGGCCTACGAGGCGATCGTCAAGGGCGAGAACATCGCCGAGCCGTCGATCCCCGAGTCCTTCAAGGTGCTCCTGAAGGAGATGCAGTCGCTGGCGCTCGACGTCAACGTCGTCTCCGAGGAGGGCACCCGCGCCGAGATGGGCGACGAGGACGACGACCTGCTGCGCGCGGCCGAGGAGCTCGGCATCGACCTCTCAGGCGTGCGCGCCGGCGGCGGCTCCTCGGACACCGAGGCGGCCGACGAGAAGGAAGAGGAGGTCGTCGAGGAGGGCGAGGCCGGGACGACCGGCGAAGCCGAGCCGGACCTCGACGCGGAGGCCATCGAGGTGCCCGCCGACGGCGAAGAGATCCTCGCGGAGGCTGCAGCTGAGCCCTCCGAGGACGAGTAGGACCACGACCAAGGATTCCCTGAACACATGATTGACATCAATAACTTCGACGCGATCGAGATCGGTCTCGCGTCGTCCAAGCAGATCCGGTCGTGGTCCTCTGGCGAGGTCACGAAGCCGGAGACCATCAACTACCGCACGCTGAAGCCGGAGAAGGACGGCCTCTTCTGCGAGCGCATCTTCGGTCCCACCAAGGACTGGGAGTGCTACTGCGGCAAGTACAAGCGCGTCCGCTACAAGGGCATCGTCTGCGAGCGCTGCGGCGTCGAGGTGACGCGGTCCAAGGTGCGCCGTGAGCGCATGGGCCACATCGACCTCGCCGCCCCCGTGAGCCACATCTGGTTCTTCAAGGGCGTCCCGAGCCGTATCGGCTACCTGCTCGACATGGCTCCCAAGGAGCTCGAGAAGGTCCTCTACTTCGCGGCCTCGATGGTCACGTGGGTCGACGAGGAGGCGCGCGAGAAGGACATGGAGTCCCTCGGCGGCCAGGTCAACGAGGTCCTCGATGCCTACGCGGCGGAGAAGGAGGAGCGCCTGCTCGAGCTGCGCGAGTCGCTCGAGCGTCGCGAGGAGTACCTCAAGACGGGCTCCCAGACCGGCTTCACCGACGACGACCACCTGTGGGCCGAGGCGCTCGACATCGAGCCCAAGAAGCTCACGGACGAGGACCGCGAGAAGCAGCTCAAGGACATGAAGAAGGCGCTCGAGTCCGACATCTCGGACACCGAGGCCTACATCGAGGACGCCGCCGAGCGGATGCGCCAGGTCTGGGAGCTGTTCCAGAGCATGGCGCCGAAGCAGGTCGTCAACGACGAGGCGCTGTTCCGCGAGCTCAAGGAGCGCTTCGGCTCTCCCTACGGCTTCGGCGAGTACTTCCGCGGCGGCATGGGCGCCGAGTCGGTGCGCGATCTGCTAGAGCAGGTCGACCTCGACGACGAGCGTGCCGAGCTGGAGGAGCAGGTCAAGACCGCCAAGGGCCAGAAGCAGGCCCGCGCGGTCAAGCGCCTGAAGGTCGTCTCGGCCTTCATCCACTCCGGCAACCGCCCGGACATGATGATCCTCGAGGCCGTTCCGGTGATCCCGCCGGAGCTGCGCCCGATGGTCCAGCTGGACGGTGGCCGCTTCGCGACCTCC
Organism: uncultured Solirubrobacteraceae bacterium; assembly: GCA_963722815.1. GTDB lineage: Bacteria > Actinomycetota > Thermoleophilia > Solirubrobacterales > Solirubrobacteraceae > DASQFQ01. The sequence continues at coordinate 470,624 of CAVROM010000011.1, read as the reverse complement.
GACCTCAACGACCTCTACCGGCGCGTCATCAACCGGAACAACCGCCTCAAGCGGCTGCTCGACCTCGGCGCGCCCGAGATCATCGTCAACAACGAGAAGCGGATGCTGCAGGAGGCCGTCGACGCCCTGTTCGACAACGGCCGCCGCGGCCGGCCCGTCACGGGCCCGGGCAACCGCGCCCTGAAGTCCCTGAGCGACATGCTCAAGGGCAAGCAGGGCCGCTTCCGCCAGAACCTGCTCGGCAAGCGCGTCGACTACTCGGGCCGCTCGGTCATCGTGGCCGGCCCGTCGCTGCGCCTGCACCAGTGCGGCCTGCCGAAGCTGATGGCGCTCGAGCTGTTCAAGCCGTTCATCATGGCCCGGCTCGTCGAGCGCAAGGCCGTCCAGAACATCAAGGCGGCCAAGAAGATGGTCGACTCGATGATCCCGGAGGTCTGGGACGTGCTCGAGGAGGTCATCCACGAGCACCCCGTGCTCCTCAACCGCGCGCCGACGCTCCACCGCCTGGGCATCCAGGCGTTCGAGCCGGTGCTGGTCGAGGGCAAGGCGATCCAGGTCCACCCGCTCGTCTGCCACGCGTTCAACGCCGACTTCGACGGCGACCAGATGGCGGTCCACCTCCCGCTCAGCGCCGAGGCGCAGGCGGAGGCCCGCGTGCTGATGCTGTCGAGCAACAACATCCTGTCCCCCGCGCACGGCGCGCCGCTGGCGACGCCGTCGCAGGACATGATCCTGGGCTCCTACTACCTGACCTACGGGCCGGAGGAGGACGCGCTGGGGGCGATGGACCGTGCGTCGATCGAGCCGCACGTGTACCGGTCCGCGCAGGAGGCCGAGCTGTCCGTCGAGCACGGGCACGCGAAGCTCCACGACGTGGCCGAGTACCGGCCGTACGGCCAGGGCACGGGCCACATCCTCACCACCGTCGGGCGGATCATCTTCAACGAGAAGATCGAGCGCGCGCTCGAGGAGGCGATGGGTGACGAGTTCGACAAGTCCGAGTACCGGTTCATCAACCGGTCGCTGAAGAAGCGCGACACGACGCAGTTCGTCGACGACCTCGTGCAGGCGTTCGGCGCGTCGGCGATCGCCCAGGTCCTGGACGCGTTCAAGGACCTCGGCTTCCGCTACGCGACCCAGGCCGGCGTGACGATCTCGAAGAACGACGTCGTCGTCCCGCCCTCCAAGCCCGAGATCCTCGCCAAGTACGAGGAGCGGGTGCAGGAGCTCCAGGACCAGTACGACGAGGGCCTGATCACGCAGGAGGAGCGCCACCAGGCGGTCACCGACCAGTGGAACGCGGCGACCGACGAGGTCGCCGACGCCATGGTCGCGAACCTCGACGAGCTCAACCCGATCTACATGATGGCCAACTCCGGGGCCCGCGGGTCCTTCAAGCAGATCCGCCAGCTGGCGGGCATGCGAGGCCTCATGGCGAACCCGAAGGGCGAGATCATCGAGCGGCCCGTGAAGGCGAACTTCATGGAGGGCCTGGACGTGCTCGAGTACTTCACCTCGACGCACGGTGCCCGCAAGGGCCTGGCCGACACCGCGCTGCGCACCGCCGACTCGGGCTACCTCACCCGGCGCCTGGTCGACGTCGCGCAGGACGTGATCATCCGGATCGAGGACTGCGGCACGGACGAGTACATCGAGTCCCCGCTGCGGATGCCGACCGGCGACCCGAACGAGATGCTGATCGGGCGCGCGTCGGCGACGGAGTTCAAGACCAAGCGCGGCCGCGTGCTCGCCGAGGCCGGCCAGATCATCGGCCGCGAGCAGTTCGCCGAGATCCTGGAGGCGTTCGACGGCGAGGACGGCGTGACCGTCCCGGTGCGCTCGGTGCTGAAGTGCCGCGCGTCCTCGGGCGTGTGCCAGAAGTGCTACGGCCGCTCGCTGGCCTCGGGCATCACGGCGCAGATCGGCGACGCGGTGGGCATCATCGCCGCCCAGTCGATCGGCGAGCCCGGCACGCAGCTGACCATGCGGACGTTCCACACCGGCGGCGTCGCCGGCGCGGACATCACGCACGGCCTGCCGCGCATCGTGGAGCTGTTCGAGGCGCGGAAGCCGAAGGGCCTGGCGAAGATCGCCACGGTCCCGGGCGTGATCTCGATCGAGGACACCGACAAGGCCCGCACCGTCGTCATCACCGACGACGCCGGCGAGGAGCACCGCGAGACGTTCCCGCGGCGCACCCGTCTGCTCGTCGAGGAGGGCGAGAAGGTCGTGGTCGGGGTCCAGCTCAACGAGGGCAACCTCTACCCGCACGAGCTCCTGTCGCACGGTGGCGAGACGCCGCCGGAGCGCCGGACCCGTGTCGAGGTCTACCTCGTCGAGCAGGTCCAGGAGGTCTACAAGTCCCAGGGCGTCGACATCAACGACAAGCACATCGAGCTGATCGTGCGTCAGATGCTCAAGAAGGTCCGGGTCGACCAGAAGGGCGACACGAACCTCCTGCCGGGGCAGTTCGTCGACCGCCACGAGTTCAAGAAGATCAACGACTCGGTGATCGCCGAGGGCAAGGAAGGCGCCCAGGCCGAGGAGATCATCCTCGGCATCACGAAGGCGTCGCTGGCGACGGACTCGTTCCTGTCGGCGGCCTCCTTCCAGGAGACCACCAAGGTGCTCACCGACGCGGCGCTCGAGGGCAAGATCGACCGCCTCGCCGGGCCTGAAGGAGAACGTGATCATCGGGAAGCTGATCCCGGCGGCCACGGGCCTGAAGCGCTACCGCACGATCGAGATCGAGCCGGCCGAGCCGCTCCCCCGCGGGATCGACGACGTCGGCCTGCTCGAGGGCGACGACCTCGCCGCCGAGCTCGGGCTCGACGACGGCGAGGGCCTGCAGGGCTTCGGCCCCGCGTTCGACACGGCCGAGCTCGAGGAGATCGGGTCCGGCTTCGGGACGACCGGGGGCGGCTTCGACGACCTCGGCGACCTCGGCGACGTCGGCCGGGGCTCGGACGACGACAAGAAGTAGAGCTGCACGCTGGATCCCGGGGGCGGCCGCTGCTGCGGCCGCCCTCGCCGTCTGGTCGGCGTGGGTGGAACCGCGCCGGCTCGTCCTGCGCCGCGAGGAGCTGACGCTCCCGCGCTGGCCCTCGGCCCTTGACGGCCTGCGGGTGGGGGTCATGACCGACCTGCACTCGGGAATGCCGCACGCCGGGCTCGACGCGATCGAGCGGGCGGCGGAGACGCTCATGGCCGAGCGGCCGGACGTCGTGTGCCTGCTCGGCGACTACATCGACCGGCGGGCGCTGTTCGCGCGCCCGGTCGACGCCGAGGCGCTGGCCGCGCGGCTGGCGCCGCTGGCGGCCGCGCCGCGCGGCCTCTACGCCGTGCTCGGCAACCACGACTGGTACGCGGGCGCGCGCCGGATCGGCGATGCGCTCGAGGGCGCGGGCGTGATGGTGCTCGAGGACTCCGCGGCACCGGCCGGCGACGACGGCCTGTGGGTGGCGGGCACCGGCGACTTCCGGGTCCGGGGCGCGCGCGTCGAGCGGGCGCTGATGCCCGTGCCAGAGGCCGCCCCCGTGCTCCTGCTCTCCCACGACCCGGACGTGTTCCCGTCCGTCCCCGCGCGCGTGAGCCTGACGCTGTCCGGCCACACCCACGGAGGCCAGGTCGGGGTGCCGCTGGTGCGGCGGCCGTTCATTCCCTCCCACTACGGCGAGCGCTACCTGGCCGGCCACGTCGAGGAGGACGGCCGCCACCTGTACGTGTCGTCGGGCGTCGGCACGAGCGGGCTGCCGGTGCGCTTCCTGCGCCCGCCCGAGGTGGTCAGCCTGACGCTGCGCGCCCCCAGCTGAGCAGCGTCTCGACGTGCTCGCCGGTGATCCCGACCGCGGGGTCGGTGGCGACGAGCAGCGTGGGGCCCTCGCGCTCGTCCGCCCACGCGTGGCAGGTGTGGTCGTGGGCGTCGTCGATCCAGGCCACTGGGCGGTCGGGACCCGCGTAGGCGTCGATCGCCGAGAGCTTCCAGTGTGCCGCCGGCAGCGGCTCCTGGGGGAAGGTCAGGTGATGCCAGCCGCGGGGGATCCCCAGCAGGTGCGGGAGGTGCTCGTCGGCGCGGTCCTCCCAGCCCGTGCACCAGACGCACTCGAAAGTGGGGTGCAGCCTCTCCAGGTGCCCGGCGGCGCTCCCGGAGAGGTAGTGCGGGAGGCCGTCGACGAAGGTGAAGCGGCCCTCGGGAGGTTCGGTTTGGTCGAAGCCGAAAAGGGAGATGACACCATCTACGTCGATCAAGAGGAGCGGCGCGGAAGGATTCATCGCAGTTAGGTGGACGTTAGTCTGATGGGACTCAAGGCGGGGGCCTTGAGTACCGATGCAGAGATTGACCGGTTGGCCAGGGGGCCGTGCAGACCGCGCCGGTCTCCTCCTCTATTCCATGTTGAACCTGGGCATATTCCTGGCGCTCCTGTGCGCCGTCGTCACGCAGCTGGGCTTCCTCTACAAGCACAAGGGAGCCAACGAGGCTGCGCAGGTCGACATCCGCCATCCGCTGCGCACCGTCCGAGAGCCTCTTCTCCTCCAAGTGGTTCGCGATCGGCATGGCCGTCGCCACCAGCGCCTGGTTCTTCCACGTCGCCGCCCTCGCCTTCGCGCCGATGTCCGTCGTCCAGGCCGTGCTCTCCACCGGCGTCGTCCTGCTCGCCGTGATGGCCGAGCGGCTGTTCGGCTTCAAGGTCGGCGCCCGCCAGTGGATCGGCGTGGGCATGACCGCCGGCGGCCTCTTCCTCCTCGTGATCACGCTGCCCAGCACCGGTGGCAACGTGCACTCCTCTTACTCGCTCGCGGGCATGATCGCCTTCGAGGCCGCGTTGCTCGCGATCGGCGCGCTGCTGATCACCGGGCCGCGCATGGGCGCCCCCGACCATCACCACGGCGTCATGCTCGGCGGCGCGGCGGGCGTGCTGTTCGGCGTCTCCGACGTCGCCATCAAGGCGCTCACGGGCCTCCACGCCGGCTTCCTCGGCGTGATCCTCTCGCCGTGGCTGCTGGTCGCCATCCTCGGCTCGATCATCGCCTTCTACGCCTCGGCCCGCGGCCTCCAGGACGGCGAGGCCGTCCCGGTCATCGCCTCCACCTCGACGGCCGCCAACGTCTCCTGCATCCTCGGCGGCATCATCGTCTTCGGCGATCCGATGCCGGCCGACGTGCTCGGCATCGTCGTGCAGATCTTCGCCTTCGTGATGGTCGTCGTCGCGGCCCTCGTGACGCCGCCGCCCGTCCGGGCCGCCGCCGCGAACGCCTGAGCTAGGCCACCGCCAGCCGTAGCCGCTCGGCGGCCTCCGGCGCATCGTGGCGCGAGTGGACGCCGAGCTTGCGCATGATGCTCTTGACGTGCGTGCGCACGGTCTCGGCCGAGATCACGAGCGTGTCGGCGATCTCGACGGTCGTGTGGTGGGGGCCCATCAGGTCGACGACCTCCCACTCGCGCGCGGTCAGCGGGCTCTTGATCGGGCGCAGCTGCGGTTGCTCGCGGTAGCACTCGATCAGGTGGCTCGTCAGCCGGCGCGAGACGGCCGCCTCGCCAGCCGCCACGGCGGCGACCGCGCGCGGCAGCGCGTCGAGCTCGAGGTCCTTCGAGAGATAGCCCGAGGCGCCGGCCGCGAGCGCGCGCACGGCCTCATCCGGGTCCTCGTGGCAGGCGAGGACGACGACGGGCGCGTGGGGATGGATGAGGCGGACCGCGTCGGGGCCGTCGAGGAGCACGACGTCGGGCGCGAAGCCGCAAGACGTGCGCGGCGGCTTCCGAACCGGTGCCCGCCTCGGCGAGGACGGTCACGCCCGCCTGCTCCAGGATGCTTCTGATCAGGCGCCGCGCGAGCGGGTCGGCGTCGGCGATGACGATGCTGAGGGCCATGGCCGGGGACCATCTCCACCGGCGCTTGGCAGATCGTTGGACCGACTTTGGGGGCTAGCTCGCTCGACGCGTCCAGCAGGACCTGCGCGACCTGCTCCGGGTCGTCCCAGGTGGGGACGTGCCCGCAGCCGGTGAGCGTGACGTGGCGCGCGCTCGGCAGGCGCCGCCGCGCGCGCGGGGCCTGGCGCGAGTAGATCAGGACCCGGTCCTTCTCGCCCCAGGCGACGGTGACCGGGCAGCTCGGCTCCGGCCCGGTCCAGCGGAAGTCCTCGATCGCCTCGAAGGCCGTCTCGAAGCCGGGGAGTGGGCGAGGTTGCGCAGCGCCCCCGCGGCCTCGTCCGGCGGGATCCGCCACGGCCGCGCGGCGAGGTGGGAGAACGTCAGCGTGCGGCGCACCGGGCCGGCGCACACGAGCTCGGCGCGGTCGGCGGCGAGTCTTGGCGACGCGGCGCGACTCCACCAGCAGCGTGCGCGCGTAGAGGCCCTCGCGGTCGTTGACGAAGCCGGCGGGTGAGAGCAGCGCAGGCCGACCGCACCTCACCCATCCGCGCCAGCTGCAGCGCCACCCCGCCGCCCAGCGAGTTGCCCGCCACGTGCGCGCCGGCCAGCCCGATCCCGTCGAGGAACTCGGCGGCCACGCCGGCCAGCGCCTCGACCGTCGGCCGCGCGCGGTGCTCCTCGGAGTCGCCGAAGCCGGGCAGGTCGAGCGCGACCACCTCGCGCTCGCGGCTCAGGCGCTCGAGCACCGGCTCCCACATCTGCCATTGCGATCCGATGCCGTGGATGAGGGCGAGCGGCGGGCCGCTGCCGCGGCGGACGTGGGCGAGGGTCATGTGTTGCGGAAGCCTAGGGAGAGGAGCTAGCTTGTACAGATCGGCGCATCAGCGTCGACAAAGTGGAAGGAGAGCCTATGGCGGCAGTCGAGGATCAAGCGGTAACGACCGGCAGCGCCAAGGACGAGTCGCGCCTCCAAGATCTGGCCAAGCGGCATCTGTGGATGCACTTCACGCAGATGGCGGGCTACGAGGATCACGAGATCCCGATCATCACCCGCGGCGACGGGTGCTACGTCTGGGACGAGCACGGCAACAAGTACCTCGACGGGCTCGCCGCGCTGTTCTGCGTGAACATCGGCCACGGCCGCGGCGACGTCGCGCAGGCCGGCGCCGACCAGGCGAAGGAGCTCGGCTTCTACACGAACTGGTCCTACGCGCACCCGAAGGCGATCGAGCTGGCGGCGCGGGTCGCCGAGCTCGCTCCCGGCGACCTCAACCGCGTCTTCTTCACCTCCGGCGGCTCCGAGGCGGTCGACTCCGCGCTCAAGCTCTGCCGCCAGTACCACAAGCTGACCGGCAACCCCGGGCGCTACAAGGTCATCTCGCGCAAGCTCGCCTACCACGGCACCACCATGGGCGCGCTGACCGCGACCGGCATCCCCGCCGTCCGGCGCCCGTTCGAGCCGATCTTCCCGGGCTCCGCGCACGTGCCGAACACGAACGCCTACCGGCCCGAGGTCGACGACCCGGCCGAGGCGATCTACGAGAAGATCCTGTTCGAGGGGCCGGAGACCGTCTCGTGCGTGATCCTCGAGCCGGTGCAGAACTCGGGCGGCTGCTTCACGCCCCCCGAGGGCTACTTCCAGCGCGTGCGGGAGATCTGCGACGAGTTCGGGATCGTCTTCATCTCCGACGAGGTGATCTGCAGCTGGGGCCGCCTCGGCACCTACTTCGGCGCCCAGAAGTACGACTACCTGCCGGACATCATCACGACCGCCAAGGGCATCACCTCCTCCTACGCCCCGATGGGCGCGGTGATCGCCACCGACCGGATGTTCGAGCCGTTCTCGAAGCCCGGCAACTCGTTCACGCACGGGATCACGTTCGGCGGCCACCCGGTGGCGTCGGCGGTCGCGCTCGCCAACCTCGACGTGTTCGCCAACGAGGGGATCATCGAGAACGTCGTCGAGCACGAGCAGGCGTTCGCGGACATGCTTGACTCGCTGCGCGACATCCCGATCGTCGGCGACGTGCGCGGGACCGGCTACTTCCGCTCGATCGAGCTGGTGCGCAACCAGGAGACGAAGGAGACGATCACCGGCGAGGAGGAGGAGTGGCTGCTGCGCGGCTTCCTCTCCCCCGAGATGTTCAAGCGCGGGCTGATCTGCCGCGCCGACGACCGCGGTGACCCGGTGATCCAGCTCTCGCCGCCGCTGATCGCGGGGCCGGAGCAGTTCGAGGAGATCCGCTCCGTGCTGCGACCCGTGCTCGAGGAGGCCTCGGATCGGCTGCACTGCGGCCAGTAGCACCGATGCTCCCGCTCGGCGATCTCATCCGCGACCTCGACGTCCGCCTCGTGGCGGGCGAGGCCGGCCTCGAGAACGCCGTGCGGTGGGTGCACATCTCCGAGCTCGAGGACCCGACGCCGTGGCTGTCCGGCGGCGAGCTGCTGCTGACCACCGGGATGCGGCTGCTCGACGCCGGGCAGCAGCGCACGTTCGTGCGGCTGCTGGCCGGCCACGGGCTCGCGGGCCTGGGGCTGGGCACCGGCTTCGCGCACCAGGAGGTGCCGGAGGCGCTGCGCGAGGAGGCGGCCGAGCTCGGCTTCCCGCTCGTCGAGGTGCCCTACGAGGTGCCGTTCATCGCGGTCACCGAGAAGGCGGCATCGCACCTGGTCAACGAGCACTACGCGGTGCTCCAGCGCGCGCTCTCCGCCCACGAGCGGCTCGAGCGGATCGTGCTCTCCGAGCGCGGCCTCGACGGCGTGGCCGACGCGCTCGCCTCGCTGATCGGCGGGCCGGCGCTGATCTTCGACGCCCGCGGCAACGAGCTCGTGCGCCGCACGCACCGCCAGGCGCTCGGCGACGACACGGTCGAGGAGCTGCGGGCCGAGCTGCGCCGCCGCATCCGCGACGGCGCGCGCCGCGGCTACGCGCCGGGCGGCGAGCTCGAGGGCCGCGCGCTGGCGCTGCCCGTCGTGCGCACGCCGCCCAACGGCGCCGCCCAACCCGGCGACCTCCCGCACGCCTGGCTGGTGGCGGCCAAGGAGGGCGGCGCGCTCAACGAGTTCGACCGCCTGACGCTGCACCAGGCGGTCACGATCGTGGCGCTCGAGCTCCTGCGGCGCCGCGTGGCCGACGACACCGAGCGCCGGCTGGCCGGCGACCTGCTCACCGCGCTGGTGTCCGGCGAGCTGACCGGCCCCGACCTGGCGCGGCGGCTCGAGCCGTTCGGGCTCGGCGAGCGCGTCGGCGTGCTCGTGCTGCAGCCGCCGCGGGCGATCAAGCCCGACGTCGAGGAGGCGCTCACCACCGCGGTGCGCGACGAGGCGCCGGGCGGCCTGGCGGCCGGCACCGGCCCGTTCTCGTGCGCGCTGCTCCCACACGGGCGCGGGGCGGAGGAAGAGGCGTTCCGGCTCGCCGAGCGGATTCGCGCGCGCGTCACGCGCGAGATCGGCGCCGAGCTGCCGGCGGGCGCGGGCCGCGCGGCGGCGGCGGGCGACCTGCGGCGGGCGTTCCACGAGGCGCGCTGCGCGCTCGAGGCGCGAGCGCTGGCGGGCGACGAGAGCAACAACGGCTCCGGGCCGCCGCTGCTGGCCACCTACCGCGACCTCGGCTCCTTCCAGCTGCTGCTCTCACTGCAGGACGACGACGCGCTGCGGCTGTTCTGCGACTCGATCCTGTCCCCCATCGAGGAGGGCGAGGGCGCCTACGGCGGCGAGCTGATGCGCTCGCTCGAGTCGTTCATCGAGTGCAACGGCCAGTGGGAGAAGGCGGCGCGCCAGCTCTACTGTCACCGTCACACGCTGCGCTACCGGATCCGTCGCGTCGAGGAGCTGACCGGGCGGTCGCTCGACTCGGCGCGCGACCGCATCGACTTCTGGCTCGCGCTGCGCGGGCGCGAGCTCATCACCTGACGAAAGGATCGTGCGTTGAAGGTCGGCGTCCCCACCGAGATCAAGACTGACGAGTACCGAGTCGCACTCACGCCAGCGGGCGTGCGCGAGCTGGCCGAGCACGGGCACGAGGTCGTGATCCAGACGGGCGCGGGCGTCGGCTCGGCGATCGAGGACGAGGAGTACGTCGCCCAGGGCGCGAAGATCCTCCCCGACGCCGAGGCGGTGTTCGGCGAGGCCGAGATGATCGTCAAGGTCAAGGAGCCGCAGGCGCCCGAGGTGGCGCTGCTCGAGCCGCGCCACACGCTGTTCACCTACCTCCACCTGGCGCCGGATCCGGAGCTGACGCGCGGGCTCATGGAGTCGGGCGCGACGTGCATCGCGTACGAGACCGTCGAGGACGGTGCCGGGCGGCTGCCGCTCCTGGCCCCGATGAGCGAGGTGGCGGGCAAGATCGCCACCCAGGCGGGCGCGTTCATGCTCGAGAAGCCGTTGGGTGGGCGCGGCCTGTTGCTCGGCGGCGTGCCGGGCGTGGCGGCCGGCAAGGTGCTCGTGATCGGCGGCGGCGTGGTCGGGATGAACGCGGCGATCATCGCGCTCGGCATGCAGGCCGAGACCTACGTGTTCGACCGCAACATGGACCGGCTGCGCGAGCTCGAGGCGGTGCTCAACTGGCGCGCCTCGACGGTGTTCGCGTCGACGCTGGCGATCGAGGAGCACCTGAAGGAGGCCGACCTCGTGATCGGCGCGGTGCTGGTCCACGGCGCGAAGGCGCCGCACGTGGTCACGCGCGAGCAGCTCGGGCTGATGAAGAAGAACGCGGTGCTGGTCGACGTCTCGATCGACCAGGGCGGCTGCTTCGAGACCTCCCGGCCGACGACCCACTCCGACCCCACCTACGAGGTCGACGGGATCACCCACTACTGCGTCGCAAACATGCCGGGCGCGGTGCCGATCACCTCGACCTACGCGCTCACCAACGCCACGATGCCGTATGTCGTGCACGTCGCCGACCGGGGCGCGGCGGGCGCCGCGGCCGACAACCCGGGGCTGGCGGCGGGCTTCAACGTGGTGGACGGCAAGGTGACCTACGAGCCGGTCGCCGACGCCACCGGCCAGGAGTACACGGCGCTGTTCGACGCCCTGGAATCGCGGGCCGCCGCCTAGCCGCTGCTACAGTTTCGCGCCGAATGCCGACGACCTCACAGCTCGTGCGCAAGGGCCGCAAGGCCCCGAAGAAGAAGCTCGCGACCCCTGGCCTCAAGTCGGGCAAGGGTCGCAAGAAGCGCGTCGCCGCCCCGCAGCGGCGCGGCGTCTGCACGCGTGTCTACACGACCACGCCGAAGAAGCCGAACTCCGCGCTGCGCAAGGTCGCCCGTGTGCGCCTGACCAACTCGATGGAGGTCACGGTGTACATCCCCGGCGAGGGCCACAACCTGCAGGAGCACTCCGTCGTGCTCGTGCGCGGTGGCCGCGTCAAGGATCTCCCGGGCGTGCGCTACAAGGTCGTCCGCGGGACGCTCGACGCCGCCGGCGTCTCGGACCGCAAGAAGGCCCGCTCGCAGTACGGCGTGAAGGCAAAGTAAGTGCCCCGCCGCGCAGCAGCAACCATCCGGCCGATCGAGCCCGACGCGATCCATCGCTCGAAGCTCGTGCAGCAGGTGATCAACAAGGTGATGCTCGACGGCAAGAAGTCGACCGCCGAGCGGATCGTCTATGACGCGCTGGCGATCCTCTCCGAGCGCACGGGCAAGGACCCGGTGGAGGCGCTGGAGACGTCGATCAAGGCGTTGACCCCGGTGCTCGAGGTCCGCTCCCGCCGCGTCGGCGGCGCGACCTACCAGGTGCCCGTCGAGGTGCCGCAGCGCCGTGCCCGCACGCTTGCCGTGCGCTGGCTCGTGGGCTTCGCCCGCGCCCGCCGCGAGCGCTCGATGGCACAGCGGCTCGCGAACGAGCTCCTCGACGCCCAGCAGCAGCAGGGCGGCGCGTACAAGCGGAAGGACGACATCTTCCGCATGGCGCAGGCCAACAAGGCCTTCGCTCACTACCGCTGGTAGCTCTTTCGTTCGCGGCGGTTTCGGCGAACGTCAACTGCTTGCATTGAGGAGGCGGGTTCGACCGCCGCGGCGACCAAGGTTGCTGACTTTGGGGCGCATAGCGCCCCAAAGTTGACAACTTTGAATCCGGGGCATTGGCGCCCTCCCCTCAGTGCCTGTTCGCCGGCTCCCTAGAAGCCGGCCAGCCGGAACTCCTCGGCGTAGCGCTGGATGTGCCCGAGGCGCTCGGAGAAGTCCTCCGGCATCTCGGTGAGGAACGCCTCCGTCCGCAGCGCCGGCCGGACCTCCCACCTCACCCGAGCGGGCCCTCCCGCCGGGCCCATCGTGTGGACCGTGCCGCGCGGGATGTCGAACGCCTCGCCCGCCGGGACGGTGCGGTGCTCGTGGCCGACGCGCAACGCGATCGAGCCCTCGAGCACCTCGAAGTGCTCGTCCTGGGACGGGTGGTAGTGCGGCGGGGGCGCCTCGGCGCCGGCGTCGTAGGACTGCTCCATGACCAGCAGCTCGGGGTCGCGGCTGAGGATCTCGAGCACGTTCGTCACGATACGCCCCATGCCACAACTCGCCCTCTCCGCGATCGGGCGCGACCGGCCCGGGATCGTGGCCGAGGTCACGCGCGCGCTGCTCGGCCACTCGCTGAACATCACCGACTCGCAGATGGCCGTGCTCGGCGGGCGCTTCACGATGATGCTGATCGTCGACGCGCCCGACGGGACGGACCTCGACGCCGTCCACGAGGAGCTGACGCGGACGCGCGAGCGGCTGAGGCTCGACGCGCTGTCGCTGAGCGCGCTCGCCGACGCCGCCGAGGCGCCCGCGGCCGACCCGTCCCACATCGTCACCGTCTACGGCGTCGACCACCCCGGGATCGTCCACGCGGTCAGCGCCCGGCTCGCCGCCCGCGCCGTCAACGTCACGGACCTCGAGACGCGGCTCGTCGGCGACGGCCTGTACGCGATGGTGCTGGAGGTCGCGCTGCCGCTCGAGCTCGACCCGGAGGCGCTCGCCGCGATGCTGGCGGAGGTCGGCGCGGAGCAGGGGGTCGAGGTCACCGTGCGGCCGCTCGAAGCCGACGTGATGTGACCCCCCGGTGGTCCGCGAGGTCCTCCGCTACCCGCACCCCGCGCTCAAGGAGGTCGCGCGCGAAGCGCACGAGCCCGGCGAGATCGCTCGGGTGACGCGGGACCTCGAGGAGACGATGGACGCCTTCGGCCACTGCGTCGGGCTGGCGGCCACGCAGCTGGGTGAGATGCTTCGGATCGTGGTCGTCGACGTCAGCGGACACCGCAAGGCGGCGAGCTCGAACGGGCGTCTCATGCTGGTGAACCCGCGCGTCGTCGCCGCCGAGGGAGCCGAGGTCGGCCGCGAGGGCTGCCTGAGCATCCCCGACCTGACCGCGAACGTGCGCCGGGCCACGCGGATCGAGGTCGAGGCCGGCGACCGGCGCATCATCTCGGAGGGCTTCGAGGCCCGCTGCCTGCAGCACGAGATCGATCACCTCGACGGCCTGCTCTTCCTCGACCGGGTCGACTCTCTCACTGCGGATGTGTTCAGGCGGGTACGCACCTCCTGATGCACGCCATGGTCATCGACGAGTGGGGTGGGCCCGAGACGCTGCACGAGGCGGAGGTCGAGGCGCCGCCCGTGAGCCCGGACTTCGTGCTCATCCGCAACCACGCGGCCGGCGTCAACCCCGTCGATACCAAGATCCGCGAGGGCAAGCTCGCGGGCACCTTTCCCTCCGGCTTCCCGCTCATCCTGGGCTGGGACGCGGCCGGGACGGTCGAGCAGGTCGGCCCGGCGGTGACGATGTTCCGCCCCGGCGACGAGGTGTTCGCCTACTGCCGCCGCCACCACCTGCAGTACGGCACCTACGGCGAGTACACCGCGGTGCCCGACGCGTTCGTCGCCCGCAAGCCGGAGTCGCTGTCCTGGGAGGAGGCTGCCGCGCTCCCGCTCGCCGGCCTGACCGCGCACCAGTGCCTCGAGACGCTCGGCGTCCGCGGCGGCGAGAAGGTCTTCATCACCGGCGGGGGCGGCGGCGTCGGCCACCTCGCGGTGCAGATGGCGGTCGCCCGCGGCGCGCGCGTGTTCGCGACCGCGTCGCCCGCCAACCACGACTGGCTGCGCGAGCTCGGGGCCGAGCCGCTGGACTACAACGACGAGGGCATCTGCGCGCGCGTGCGCGAGGAGGGCGGCGCCGACGCCGCCATCGACCTGTTCGGCGGCGAGGGGCGAAAGCAGGCGTTCGCCTGCCTGCGCAGCGGCGGCCGGCTCGTCTCGATCTCCTCCCCGCCCCCGGAGCCGAGCGACGTCGCCGAGACCCACTACGTGTTCGTGCGGCCGTCCGGCTTCGACCTGCACGAGCTCGCCGAGCTCGTCGACGACGGCCGCCTCAAGCCGCACGTCGAGGAGGCGTTCCCGCTCGAGCGCGCCGCCGACGCGCACGAGCGCATCGAGGGCGGCCACACCCGCGGCAAGCTCGTCCTCAGCGTTTCTTAGTCCAGCCCGCGACGACCTTCTGGATGAACGCGAAGCGCTTCGGGCACGGGTTGCCCCACGTCCCCTTGGGCCGCCCGCGGCCGTCGCCTTTCTTCAGGCGCAGGGGGTCGACGAAGAAGTACATGACCGACTGGGCGAGGTCCTCGCGCGCGTTGCGGTCGGCGTAGCCGTCCGGCGGGCCCTCGACCCGCGCGCTCTCCTTGCGCTTGACCTTCTCCTTCTCCCAGTAGCCGGTGGCCTGCATGAACGAGTCGACCAGCGGGTCGAAGATCCCGTGCGCGATCTCGTGCGTCGCGACCCGCTCCACGGCGTCGTCGCCGGCCGGCGAGTCGGGGCCGGGCTCGAACACCGCGAACGCCTGCGCGTCGTGGAAGAACTGGCCGCGCGTCCGGTCGCCCAGGATCTTCGGGTCGTCGTCGGGCGAGCTGTTGAGCTTGCCCACGTTGACGAACTCCTGCGGCGGGCCCTTGGGCATCGACTTCTTGCGCGCCTCGCCGAGGACGGGCGCGAAGTGCGTGAGTGCCCGCTCGATCGCCTTCAGCTCGTCGAGCTCCCAGGGCCGGACGACGAGCGCCTTGCGCCGGTCCTCCGGCGCCGAGCCCTCGCTGTCGGCCAGCGTGGCCTTGTGCGCCGCCAGCGAGTCGAAGGAGACGCCGAACTTGGTCTTGACGTCCTTGATGATCCGCTCCGCCTCGGCCTTCTCGGCGTCGGACGCCACGCGCACGCTCTCGTTGCCGATCTTGATGACCTTGGCGTCGCGCGCGATGAGCGCCCGCACCGCGCGGTTGCCCGCCATCCGCTGCAGCGCCAGCACGCCGCCCAGCCGCCGCTGCCCGGACGGCGCGGGGCTCGCTCCGAGCCTTCCGCGCACGGCCGAGCGGGAGCGCACGCCTCAGCGCTCCCGGAGCACGAGCGTCCCGATCGAGCCCAGCAGCGCGAGCGTCGCCCCCAGCGTCTCGACGAAGAAGCCCACCCGCGGCCGCGCCTCGGCCTGGTCGTAGGTGCGGCCGATCAGCCCGGTCTCGTTCAGATCCGGGAAGTCGATGGCCAGCGCGACGAACAGCGCGATCACCGACAGCGCCAAGCAGGCGATCGCCGCCGGTCGCGAGCCGCCGCGCAGCGCGCCCCACGCCATCGGGACCAGCGCGAGCCCGATGACCAGCAGCGCGTAGCCGTGATGGCCGCCCGCGCTGTGGTGCCCGCCCTTCGGCACCGCGGTCACCACGCGGATCTCGTACAGGGGCAGGAACTCGGCCACGATCAGCAGCACCGCGCCGAGCAGGATCACGCCCAGGAGGAGGGTCGTCAGGCGGCCTGGGACCGTCGTTTCAGGCGCGCTGGCGGCCACGACACCGATGCTATAGTCATGCGTCGCCGCGAGGGCCAGTGCCCATGCGCGCGCCTACTTCCTGTGGAGACACTCGGCACATAGACCCGCCATCGGGCAAAGCCTCTCTCGGAAGTTCGTGCGGGCCCGCGGGGCCCGTTTTTTCTGCCACCACAGACCTGAGACTTCCTCATGCCGCGCAAGTTCACGCTCGAGAAGACCCGGAACATCGGGATCATGGCCCACATCGACGCGGGCAAGACCACGACGACCGAGCGCATCCTCTATTACACCGGCCGCACCCACAAGATGGGTGAGGTTCACGAGGGCGCGGCCGCCATGGACTGGATGGCGCAGGAGCAGGAGCGCGGCATCACGATCACGTCCGCGGCGACCACCTGCGAGTGGGCGGATCACCGCATCAACATCATCGATACGCCCGGCCACGTCGACTTCACGGTCGAGGTCGAGCGCTCGCTGCGCGTGCTCGACGGCGCGATCGCGCTGTTCGACTCCGTCGCCGGCGTCGAGCCGCAGTCGGAGACCGTCTGGCGCCAGGCCGACAAGTACCACGTGCCGCGCATCGCCTACATCAACAAGATGGACCGCATCGGCGCGAACTTCGATCAGGGCGTGCAGACGATGATCGATCGTCTCGGCGCGCACCCGGTGCCGATCCAGCTGCCGATCGGCGCTGAGAGCGACTTCCTGGGGATCATCGACCTTCTGAACATGAAGGCGATCATCTACAACGACGAGCTCGGCAAGAACGTCGACATCGTCGACATCCCCGACGACCACAAGGACGCCGCCGACGCCGCCCGCGAGCATCTGCTCGAGGAGGTCTCGCACTACGACGACGAGCTCCTGGAGCTCATCCTCGAGGACGCCGAGATCCCGGTCGACCTGCTTCGCAAGGCGATCCGCAAGGCGACGCTCGAGCTCAAGATCACGCCGACGCTGTGCGGCTCCTCGTTCAAGAACAAGGGCGTGCAGCCGCTGCTGGACGCCGTCATCGACTTCCTGCCCTCGCCGCTGGACGTCCCGCCCGTCGACGGCCATGAGCCGGTCAAGGGCGACGAAGAGGACCACCCGGCCGTCCGTCACGCCGACGACTCCGAGCCGTTCGCGGCGCTCGCGTTCAAGATCATGGCCGACCCGTTCGTCGGCAAGCTCACCTACTTCCGCGTCTACTCCGGCAAGCTCGAGGCGGGCTCGCGCGTGCTCAACGTGACGACCGGGCGCACCGAGCGCATCGGGCGCGTGCTGATGATGCACGCGAACGACCGCGAGGACGTCCAAGAGGTCTACGCGGGCGACATCGCCGCCGGTGTCGGCATCAAGCAGGTCTCGACCGGCGACACGCTCGCCGCTCCCGACCGCCCGATCAAGCTCGAGAACATCACGTTCCCCGAGCCCGTCATCAAGGTCGCCATCGAGCCCAAGACGAAGGCGGACCAGGAGAAGATGTCGATCGCGCTGGGCCGTCTCGCCGAGGAGGACCCGACCTTCCAGGTGCAGACGAACGAGGAGACCGGCCAGACCGAGATCTCCGGCATGGGCGAGCTGCACCTCGAGGTGCTGGTCGACCGCATGATGCGCGAGTACAAGGTCGACGCCAACGTGGGCCGCCCGCAGGTCTCCTACCGGGAGACCGTGCGCGGCGAGGCCAAGAAGGTCGAGGGCCGCTTCGTGCGCCAGACCGGTGGCTCGGGCCAGTACGGCATCGTCTACATCGACATCGAGCCGGCGCCCGGCGAGGGCTTCGACTTCGTCAACAAGATCAAGGGCGGCGCCGTGCCGTCGGAGTTCATCCCGGCGGTCGAGAAGGGCGTCGAAGAGGCGCTCCCCAACGGCGTCAAGGCGGGCTTCCCGATGGTCGACGTGCGCGTCACCCTCGTGGACGGCAAGTACCACGACACGGACTCTTCGGAGATCGCGTTCAAGGTGGCGGGCTCGCTCGCCTTCCAGGAGGCGGCCAAGCGGGCCAAGCCCGTGCTGCTCGAGCCGGTGTTCGCGGTCGAGGTCGTGACCCCCGAGGAGTTCATGGGCGACGTTATCGGCGACCTCAATCGCCGCCGCGGCCGCGTCGAGGGCATGGAGCCCCGCGGCAACGCCCAGGTTGTCAAGGCCCACGTCCCGCTGTCGGAGATGTTCGGCTACGCGACCGACGTGCGTTCGATGACCCAGGGACGGGCCACCTACACGATGCAGTTCGACCGGTACGAAGAGGTCCCGACCAACATCGCGGAGCGCGTGATCGAGGCCCGGACCGGCGAGCCCGTCCCGGCGTAAGACGCTAGATTTTCATTTACTTCAGATAAAGAGGAGCTAGGAAACAGTGGCAAAGGAGAAGTTCGAGCGCGACAAGCCGCACGTCAACGTCGGCACCATCGGTCACATCGACCACGGCAAGACGACCCTGACGGCGGCCATCACCAAGGTGCTCTCCGACACGTACGGGGGCCAGGCCCGCTCCTTCGACGAGATCGACAACGCTCCCGAGGAGAAGGCGCGCGGCATCACGATCGCGACCTCCCACGTGGAGTACGAGACCGACAAGCGGCACTACGCGCACGTCGACTGTCCCGGTCACGCGGACTACGTGAAGAACATGATCACGGGCGCTGCCCAGATGGACGGCGCGATCCTCGTGGTATCCGCGGCCGACGGCCCGATGCCCCAGACGCGTGAGCACATCCTGCTCGCCCGCCAGGTCGGCGTGCCGTACATCGTGGTCTTCCTCAACAAGGCCGACATGGTCGACGACGAGGAGCTCCTCGAGCTCGTCGAGGTCGAGGTCCGCGACCTGCTCAACGAGTACGACTTCCCGGGCGACGACGTCCCGTTCGTCATCGGCTCCGCGCTGAAGGCGCTCGACGGCGACGAGGCGTACACCGCCAAGATCATCGAGCTCGCCGAGCAGCTGGACACCTACATCCCGGAGCCCGAGCGCGACCTCGACAAGCCGTTCCTGATGCCGGTCGAGGACGTCTTCTCGATCACCGGCCGCGGCACCGTCGCGACCGGCCGTATCGAGCAGGGCGTCGTCAACACCGGCGACACGGTCGAGATCGTGGGCATCCACACGGAGACGAACAACACGGTCGTCACCGGCGTGGAGATGTTCCGCAAGATCCTCGACCAGGGCCAGGCGGGCGACAACGTCGGCTGCCTGCTCCGTGGCGTCAAGCGCGAGGAGATCGAGCGCGGTCAGGTGCTCTGCAAGCCTGGCTCGATCACCCCGCACACCGAGTTCAAGGCCGAGGTCTACGTCCTCAAGAAGGAGGAGGGCGGGCGCCACACCCCGTTCTTCAACGGCTACCGGCCGCAGTTCTACTTCCGCACGACCGACGTGACGGGCGTCGCCAACCTGCCCGAGGGCACGGAGATGGTCATGCCTGGCGACAACGTGCAGATGAGCATCGAGCTGATCCAGCCGATCGCCATGGATGCCGGCCTCCGCTTCGCGATCCGCGAGGGCGGCCGCACCGTGGGCTCGGGCGTCGTCACCGAAGTCATCAAGTAACCCCGGCGGGCAAGCAGGCCCGCCGGTCCGAAGTCGACCGATACGACCATGGGGGCGGGCCCCGGAGCTACGAGGCCCGCCTTCAGCGCGCAGAAAGACACATGGCAACAGCCCAGCAGAACAAAATTCGAATCCGCCTCAAGGCCTACGACGCGTCGGCCATAGAGACGGCTGCGAAGGAGATCGTGGAGACTGCCACGCGCACCGGCGCGACGGTTTCCGGTCCCGTGCCGCTGCCGACGGAGAAGAACCGCTACACGGTGGTCCGCTCGCCCTTCAAGGACAAGGACTCCCAGGAGCACTTCGAGATCCGGACGCACAAGCGGCTGATCGACATCCATCAGCCGACGCCCAAGACGGTCGACTCGCTCCAGCGGCTCGACCATCTGCCCGCGGGCGTCGACATCGAGATCCGGCTGGCGTTCGGCTAGGACGATGCCTGCGATCCTCGCCAAGAAGCTCGGGATGACCCAGCGCTTCCTCGACGACGGCAAGGTCGAGCGCGTGACCGTGCTCGAGGCCGGCCCCTGTCCGGTCCTCGGGATCCGGACGCAGGAGATCGACGGCTACGAGGCGATCCAGCTCGGCTTCGACGCCGTGCGGGAGAAGGCGCTCTCCAAGGCCGAGCTCGGCCACCTCAAGAAGGCCGACGCGCCGCCGCTGCGGACCGTCAAGGAGTTCCGCGACCAGGTTGAAGAGTTCACGATGGGCGACACGATCACCGTCGAGGCGTTCGAGGTCGGCCAGAAGGTCAAGATCTCCGGCAAGTCCAAGGGCAAGGGCTTCCAGGGCACGATCAAGCGCCACAACTTCTCCGCCGGCCCCAAGAGCCACGGCTCGCACAACGTGCGCGCCCCGGGCTCGGTCGGCGCGTCGGCCACGCCCTCGCGCGTGTTCAAGGGCATCCGCGGCCCCGGCCGCATGGGCGGCGGGCGCGTGACCCAGCTCGGGCTCACGATCGTCGAGCTGATCCCCGACCAGAACCTGATGCTCGTGCGCGGCGCCGTGCCGGGCCCGAAGGGCGGGACCGTGGAGGTGCGCACCGATGGCTGATGCCCCGATCCTCGGCGGCTCGAAGCAAGCTGCAGCTCGACGACGCCGTGTTCGGCGCGCCGTTCAACGGCCCGCTCGTGCACGAGACCGTGATCGCCGAGCTCGCCGCGCGCCGCCAGGGCACGCATTCGACCCGCACGCGCGGCATGGTCCGCGGCGGCGGCGCCAAGCCGTGGCGCCAGAAGGGCACCGGCCGCGCCCGCCAGGGCACGATCCGCGCTCCGCAGTGGACCGGCGGCGGCGTCGTCTTCGGCCCCAGCCCGCGCCACTACACCGTCAAGGTCAACCGCAAGGCCCGCAAGGCGGCGCTGCGCAGCGCGCTGTCGCTGCACGCCGAGCGCGGCTCGCTGTTCGGGCTCGACGCCGGCGCGTTCGACGCACCCTCGACCAAGCAGGCCGCCGGCCTGCTCGAGGACCGGCGCGGCGGCTCGATCCTGCTGCTGCTCGGCAGCGAGGAGGCGCTGGTGGCCAAGTCGTTCCGCAACCTCTCGCGCGTGAACGTGCTGCCCGCCGAGGCGGCCGGGGTGGCCGACATCGTCGGCGCCGCGACGCTCGTCGCCTCGCAGGAGGCGATCGACGCGCTGACCGTGCGTGGGGCCTCGACCACTAGGCCGCGGCCGGCGGCGAGGCGCTAGCCGAGACAGGTCAGGAGGCGAGCGCCTGATGGACGCCAGCCAGGTCATCATCCGCCCCGTCGTCTCCGAGAAGTCCTACGTGCTGGCGACGGCCGACCGCTACACCTTCCGCGTCCACGCCGACGCGCACAAGACCCAGATCAAGCAGGCCATCGAGCAGCTGTTCGACGTCAACGTCGTCGAGGTCCGCACCCTGAGCGTGAAGTCCAAGCCCAAGCGGCGCGGCTACACCTCGGGCCGCACGCGCGCCTGGAAGAAGGCGATCGTGCAGGTGCAGCCGGGCCAGTCGATCCCGATCTTCCAGGGCCTGGAGGCTGACCTCTAATGCCGATTCGCAAGCCCAAGCCCACGTCGCCCGGCCGGCGCTTCGTGACCTACTCCGACTACGCGGAGATCACGAAGAAGGAGCCGGAGAAGCGCCTGACCGAGGGCCTCAAGAAGTCCGGCGGCCGCAACGCGCACGGGCGCAAGACCGCGCGCCACCGCGGCGGCGGGGCCAAGCGCCTGTACCGCAAGATCGACTTCAAGCGCACGAAGGACGGGATCCCCGGCAAGGTCGCCTCGATCGAGTACGACCCCAACCGGACCGCCTACATCGCGCTGATCAACTACCTCGACGGCGAGAAGCGCTACATCCTCGCCCCGCAACCGCCTGCGCGTCGGCATGACGGTGCAGTCGGGCGTGGGCTCGGACATCGTGGTCGGCAACGCGCTGCCGCTGGCGAACATGCCGGTCGGCACGATCGTCCACAACGTCGAGCTCCAGCCGGGCCGCGGCGGCCAGCTCGGCCGCTCCGCCGGCGTCGGCATCCAGCTGATGGCGAAGGAGGGCGACTACGCGACGCTGCGCCTGCCCTCGGGCGAGATGCGCATGGTCCGCGCCGAGTGCCGCGCCACCGTCGGCACGATCGGCAACGCCGACCACCAGAACGTCACGATCGGCAAGGCCGGCCGCAAGCGCCACATGGGCGTCCGCCCGCAGACGCGCGGCACGGCCATGAACCCGGTCGACCACCCGCACGGCGGCGGCGAGGGCGCCACGCCGCTGGGCAACCATCCTCAGACGCCGTGGGGCGTGCCGACGATCGGCTACCGCACCCGCAAGAAGCGCAAGGCGTCCGATCGCTACATCGTCCGAGGCCGCCGTCGCGGCAAGAAGGGTGGACGCTGATGTCCCGCTCGTCCAAGAAGGGCCCGTTCGTCGAGGAGCGCCTCATGCGCCGCATCGAGGACATGAACAAGGCCAACACCAAGACCATGATCCGCACCTGGTCGCGGACGTCGACGATCTTCCCCGAGATGGTCGGCCACACCATCGCCGTGCACGACGGGCGCAAGCACGTGCCCGTGTTCGTGTCCGAGTCGATGGTCGGCCACAAGCTCGGTGAGTTCGCGCCGACGCGCCTGTACCGCGGCCACGCGGGGAGCGGCAGGGTCCGATGAGCCCGGCTCCGCGCAAGAAGAAGGACGCAGAGGCGCCGACGGCCGCCGAGGTCGAGGCGAAGGCTTCCGAGGAGGCCGGCGAGTCCGTGCCGCAAGGCCAAGGAGGAGACGCGCCAAGCGCGGCGGCGTCCTCGGAGGAGCAAGAAGGAAGCCGGCGGCGAAGAAGAAGCCCGCGGCGAAGAGCCGCCGCCGAGGAAAAGGCCGACGACGCCAAGGCCGAGGACGACGCCTCCGACGAGAAGCCGGCCAAGCAGCCTGCCGCGAAGAAGAAGGCCGCGCCAAGGCCGAGGCCAAGCCCGCCGCGAAGCCCGCACGTAAGCGCGACCAGCCGCGCGCCAAGCGCGAGGCGGACGAGCCCGCCGTGCTCGTCTCCGCCAAGGCCCGCTACGTCCGCACGTCCGCCCGCAAGGCGCGCCTGGTGTGCGACCACATCCGCGGGAAAGACGTCGAGCAGGCGCGGGCTATCCTGTCCTTCACGCCGCGCGGCGCCGCCAAGCCGTGGCTGAAGCTCCTGGAGTCGGCAATCGCCAACGCGGAGCACAACCACGAGCTGGTCGGCGACGAGCTGAAGATCGCCTCGATCCACGCCGACGAGGGGCCGACGCTCAAGCGGTATCGCCCCCGGGCGATGGGTCGCGCGACGCGAATCCGCAAGCGCACGTCCCACCTCACGATCACTTTGACGCCGAAGGAGTAACGAGACTTCCATGGGACAGAAGGTCCATCCAGAGTCCATGCGCGTGGGCTACATCCACGACTGGAAGTCGAACTGGTTCAACGAGCGCCACTTCTCGGACTTCCTGATCGAGGACGTACGCATCCGCGACCACATCACGAACAAGCTGGCGCACGCCGGCCTGTCAGACATCACGATCCGCAAGGACGCCGGCGAGGTGGAGATCAACATCCACACCGCCCGCCCCGGCATCGTGATCGGCAAGTCCGGCTCCGAGGTCGACGCGCTGCGGCGTGACCTGCACCGCCTCACCGGCAAGGGCATCAAGGTCAACATCCTCGAGATCAAGCGCCCTGAGCTCGACGCGAAGCTCGTCGCGCAGTCGATCGCCGAGCAGCTCGTCAACCGCGTCGCCTTCCGCCGCGCGATGAAGCGCTCGCTCACGAGCGCCATGCGCTCCGGCGCCAAGGGCTGTCGCATCCAGGTCTCCGGCCGCCTCGGCGGCGCCGAGATGGCGCGCACCGAGTCCTACGCCGACGGCCGCGTCCCGCTGCACACGCTGCGCGCGGACATCGACTACGGCTTCTACGAGGCCAAGACCACCTTCGGCCGCATCGGCGTGAAGTGCTGGATCAACAAGGGCGAGATCATGCCCGCCGGCTACAGCGGCGCCGATCTCACCTCGCTCGACGAGCCTGCCGGCGGCGGGTCCGACCGCGACGACCGCGGCGGCCGTGGTGGCCGCGACGGGCGTGACCGCGGTGGGCGCGGCGGCGGACGTGGCGACGGCCGCGGCGGCGGACGTGGCGGCCAGGGCGGCGGCGGACGCGGCGGCCAGGGCGGCGGCGGGCGCGGCGGCGGAGGCCGTGGCGGCGGACGCGGTGGCCAGGGTGGCCGCGGTGGTGGCCGTCCGGACCTGTCCGGAGGGATCTCGCGCTGATGCTGTCTCCCAAGCGAGTCAAGTTCCGCAAGCAGCACCGCGGCCGCAGGGCCGGGTTCTCGCGCGGGCAGCAGCAGGTCGAGTTCGGCGAGTACGGGCTCAAGGCGCTCGAGACCGGCTGGCTCACCAACCGCCAGATCGAGGCCGCTCGTATCGCCATGACGCGCAAGATCAAGCGTGGCGGCAAGGTCTGGATCAACGTGTATCCGGACAAGCCGTTCACCAAGAAGCCGGCCGAGACCCGCATGGGCTCCGGCAAGGGCAACCCGGAGGGCTGGGTCGCCGTCGTGAAGCCGGGCCGCGTGATGTTCGAGCTCGCCGGCGTCGACGAGCAGCTCGCCCGCGAGGCGATGCGCCTGGCCGGCCACAAGCTTCCCCTGAAGACGAAGTTCGTCATGCGTGAGGACGGGTTCACCGGATGAAGGCCCGCGAGCTGCGAGACCTCTCCGACGACACGCTCCGCGACGAGATCGCGAACGTGCGCCGTGACCTGTTCGGCCTGCGCATGCAGCACGCCACCGGCGAGCTGGAGAACACCGCCGGGCTGCGCGGCCGCAAGCGCGACCTCGCGCGCGCCCTCACGGTGGCGCACCAGCGGGGCATCGATTCCAACGTGACCGTGACGCTCGACACGGAAGAGACTGAGTAATGGCTGACGAAGAGACCCCTGAGAAGACCGAAGAGACGACGGCCGAAGCGACTCCGGAGACGGTGGTCGACGAGGTCGAGACGGCCGCATCCGAAGAGGGCGCGGGCGATACGTCGACGGTCGACACGCCCGACGAGGAGGCCGCTGCGCCCGCCGCCGAGGCCGCTCCCGCGGAGCCCGAGGAGGTCCTGGCGCCCAAGGAGCGCCGGGCGCGCAAGCGCGCCGCGAAGGCCCCTGCCGCCTCCGGCCCCAAGACCGTCGAGGAGCGCAACGCCGAGCGGCTCGCCGCTCGCGCGCACAAGGCCAAGCTGCGCCGCAACTACCGCCAGCGCGCGAAGACGAAGCAGGCCGAGGCGCGCAAGGGCCAGCCCACTGCCGAGCCCGACGCCGCTCCCGAGCATGGCCCCGGCCGCGCCAAGGTGCGCCAGGGCGTCGTCGTCTCGGACAAGGCCGACAAGACGATCATCGTGCGCGTCGACGTCACCCGCCGCCACCGGCGCTACGGGAAGATCCTGCGCACCTCGACGAAGCTGCACGCCCACGACGAGCGCAACGACGCGGGCACGGGCGACACCGTGCGCGTGGTCGAGTGCCGTCCGATGTCCCGCACGAAGCGCTGGCGCCTCACCGACGTCCTCGAGAAGGCGAAGTAGTGATCCAGAACGAGACACGTCTGAAGGTCGCCGACAACACGGGTGCGCGCGAGATCCTCTGCATCCGCGTGATGGGTGGCTCACGCCGCCGCTACGCGGGCGTGGGCGACGTCATCACCGCCACCGTCAAGCAGGCGAACCCGCAGGGCTCCGTCAAGAAGGGCGAGGTCGTCAAGGCTGTCGTCGTGCGCACGAAGAAGGAGTTCGGGCGCGACGATGGCACCTACATCGCCTTCGACGAGAACGCCGCGGTGATCATCGACGAAGGTCGCAACCCGCGCGGCACGCGCATCTTCGGCCCGGTCGCGCGCGAGCTGCGCGACGGCGGCTTCATGCGCATCGTGTCGCTCGCCCCGGAGGTGCTGTGATGAAGATCCGCAGCGACGACGAGGTGGTCGTCATCTCCGGCAAGGACAAGGGCAAGACCGGCAAGGTCCTGCGCGTCGACCGCAAGCGCGGCCGTGTCTACGTCGAGGGCCTCAACATCGTCAAGCGCCACCAGCGCGCCAACCCCGCGCGCCCGAGCGCCCAGATCGGCGTGATCGAGCGCGAGGGCGGGATCCACGTCTCCAACGTCGCGATCCTGGACCCGAAGGACAAGAAGCCCACGCGCGTGGGCACGACCCGGACCGATCAGGGCGCGCGCATGCGCGTCACCAAGCGTTCCGGCACGGAGCTCGACTGACATGGCACGAGTGAAGGACAGATATCTCAAGGAGATCCGGCCGGCGCTGATCGAGCGCTTCGGCTACTCGTCCTCCATGCAGGCCCCGCGCCTGCTGAAGATCACGCTCAACATGGGCACCGGCGAGGCGAAGCAAGACTCGAAGATGCTCGAGGCGGCGCAGGAGCAGCTCGCCACGATCGCGGGCCAGAAGCCCAACGTCCGGCGCGCCAAGAAGTCCGTCGCGAACTTCAAGCTGCGCGAGGGCATGCCCGTGGGCCTGAGCGTCACGCTGCGCGGCGAGCGCGCCTACGAGTTCCTCGACCGCCTGACCTCGATCGCGATCCCGCGGATCCGCGACTTCCGGGGCCTGAACCCGCGCTCGTTCGACGGCCGCGGCAACTACTCCATGGGCGTCCGTGAGCAGGTCATCTTCCCCGAGATCGACTACGACAGCGTCGACCAGGTCCGCGGGCTCGACGTCACCCTGACCACTTCAGCCCAGACCGACGCCGAGGCGTTCGCTCTGCTCGACGCGCTCGGGATGCCGTTCGCGCGCGACGGGCGCCCCGACGGCTTCGAGAGCCTCAACACCGAGCTCGCCACCGCTTAGAGACAAAGGAACCATGGCCAAGACATCCAAGATCGCGCGCCAGCAGCGCCCGCCGAAGTACAAGACGCGGGCCTACACGCGCTGCCGCCGCTGTGGCCGCCCCCGCGCCGTCTACCGCAAGTTCGGCCTGTGCCGGATCTGCCTGCGCGAGCTCGCCCACAACGGCTACATCCCCGGCATGACGAAGTCGAGCTGGTAAGCCATATGTCGATGACCGACCCCATCGCCGACTTCCTGACCCGGATCCGCAACGGCATCCAGGCCGCCCACGAGACGGTCGAGATCCCCTCGTCCAAGCTCAAGCAGGAGATGGCCCGCATCCTCACGGAGCAGGGCTACATCCTCGGCTTCGAGGTCGTGCCGGGCGAGCCCGGGAAGGCCGGCGACCGCATCCTCGTCAAGCTGAAGTACACGGAGAGCCGCGAGTCGGTCATCTCCGGCCTCAAGCGCATCTCGCGTCCCGGCCAGCGCACCTACGTCGACTCGAAGTCGATGCCCAAGGTGCTCGGCGGCATGGGCACCGCGATCGTGTCCACCTCGCGTGGCGTGATGACCGGCCACGACGCCCGCAAGCAGGGCGTCGGCGGAGAGCTCGTCGCGCAGATCTGGTAGCTGGAAATGTCTCGTATCGGTAAGAAGCCCATCCCTGTCCCCACCGGCGTCAACGTGACGATCGAACCTGAAGTGGTTCGCGTCGCCGGCCCGCGCGGCGACCTGGCCGAGCGCAAGAACCGCGCGATCGAGGTCCGCCAGGAGGGCGAGGAGCTCATCGTCACCCGCCCGACCGACCGCGCGGAGCACCGTGCGCTGCACGGGCTCACCCGCTCGCTGATCGCGAACATGGTCACCGGCGTCACCGATGGCTTCACCAAGACGCTCGAGATCCAGGGCGTCGGCTACCGCGCCGTGATGAAGGGCTCGGACCTCGAGCTCGCCCTCGGGTACTCGCACCCGGTGCCGATCAAGGCGCCGCAGGGCATCGAGTTCGAGGTGCCGCAGCCGACCCGCGTGATCATCAAGGGCAATTCCAAGCAGCAGGTGGGCGAGATCGCCGCCGTCATCCGCAAGCAGCGGCCGCCGGAGCCCTACAAGGGCAAGGGCATCCGCTACGAGGGCGAGTACGTCGCCAGGAAGGTCGGCAAGCGCGCATGACCGTCGCCACCCGCCCCGCCAAGCGCCTCAAGCGCCGCCGCCGCGTGCGCGCGAAGATCACCGGGACCGCCGAGCGGCCGCGCATCTCCGTGTTCCGCTCCAACCGCGGCGTGTTCGCCCAGCTCATCGACGACGATTCCGGCCGCACGCTGGCCGCCGTCAACTGGACCGAGGACGAGCTCAAGTCCCTCAAGCGGATGGAGCAGGCCAGCAAGGCCGGCCAGCTGCTCGCCGAGCGCGCGAAGGCCGCCGGCGTCGAGACGGCGGTCTTCGACCGCGGCGGTTACCAGTACCACGGCCGCGTGAAGGCCCTGGCCGAAGGCGCCCGGGAGGGCGGCCTGATCTTCTAACCTCAAGGATTCGATGCCTGCCCCCGATCGTTCTATCTCCAGCTCCGGCCTCGACCTCCAGGAGCGCGTGGTTGAGATCAACCGCGTCGCCAAGGTGGTCAAGGGCGGCCGGCGGTTCTCGTTCACGGCCCTCGTGGTCGTCGGCGACGAGAACGGCATCGTCGGCGCGGGCTACGGCAAGGCGAATGAGGTGCCGCTCGCGATCCAGAAGGGCGTCGAGCGCGCGAAGAAGAACCTCTTCCGCGTGCCGCGCCACGGCGCGACGATCACGCACCAGACGACCGGCGTGTTCGGCTCCGGCCGCGTGTTCCTGAAGCCCGCCTCGCCCGGTACCGGCGTCATCGCCGGCGGTGGCGTGCGCGCGGTGCTCGAGCTCGCCGGGATCCACGACATCCTCTCCAAGTCGCTCGGGTCGCAGAACCCGATCAACCTCGTCAAGGCGACGATCGCGGGTCTCCAGGACCTGCGCCGCCCCGAGGAGATCGCGAAGCTGCGCGGCCTGTCGGTCGACGCCGTGCTCGGGCTGAGCAAGGCGCCCGAGGCGGCCGACGAGACCATCTCGGCCGACGAGCCTGCGGCCGAGGCCGACGCTCCCTCCGAGGAGACCTCCTCCGAAGAGGTCACCGCGTGAGCACCTTGACCATCACTCAGGTCAAGTCGGCCAACGGCACCAACCAGCGCCAGAAGGACACGCTGCGCACGCTCGGGCTGCGCAAGATCGGCCAGACCGTCGAGCGTCCCGACTCGCCGCAGCTGCGCGGCCTCGTGCACACCGTGCGCCACCTGTTGACCGTGGAGGAGAAGTAGATGGCCGCCGACGAGGAAGAGATCATCGGCCTGCACAACCTGCAGCCCGCTCCGGGCTCGCGCAAGGACCGCAAGCGCGTCGGGCGCGGCCACGGCTCCGGCCACGGCAAGACGTCGGGCCGCGGGCACAAGGGCTACGGCTCGCGCGCCGGCGCCAAGGACCGCGCTCGCTTCGAGGGCGGCCAGAACCCGATCCACATGCGGATGCGCAAGCTGCGCGGTCCGAACAAGAAGATGTCGATGCCGTTCGAGATGTTCCGGACGCACACGCAGCCCGTGAACCTCGACGACCTCGAGGCGCGCTTCGACAAGGGCGCCTCCGTCGATCTCGACGCTCTGCGCGGCGCCGGCCTGGCGACCCGCAAGGGCATCCCGGTCAAGGTGCTCGGCCGCGGCGAGCTCTCGAAGCCGCTGACCGTCCACGCGCACGGTTTCTCGAAGTCAGCTCGCGAGAAGATCGAGTCCGCGGGCGGCACCTGCCAGATCATCGAGTCCTAAGCCGGGGGAGCTGCGGTGCTCTCGACGATCCTCAACAGCTTCAAGGTCCCGGAGATCCGGAAGAAGCTCGCCTTCACGGCGGCGCTGCTGGCGCTCTACCGGCTCGGCTCGTTCATCCCGGTGCCGGGCGTCAACCTCGGCGCGCTGAAGCAGATCGAGGACAACTACGCCGGCTCGAACATCCTCGGGTTCCTCAACCTCTTCACCGGTGGCGGGCTCTCCCGGCTGGCGCTCTTCGCGCTCGGGATCATGCCCTACATCACGGCCTCGATCATCCTGCAGCTGCTCACGGTGGTCTCGCCGTCGCTCGAGAAGCTGTCGAAGGAAGGTGAGGTCGGGCAGGCCAAGATCACGCAGTACACGCGCTACCTGACGGTCGGCCTCGCCGCCGCGCAAGCCGTGGGCTACGTGTTCCTGTTCCGCTCCCAGGGCAACCGCGCCGGCGCCCCGGTGATCGACAACTTCACGGCCGGCTCGGTGGTTTTGATCGTGGTCTGCCTGACCGCCGGCTGCGTGCTGCTGATGTGGTTCGGCGAGCTGATCACGCAGCGCGGCATCGGCAACGGCATCTCGCTGATGATCTTCGCCTCGATCGTCTCGCGGCTCCCGCAGGGCGTGCAGGCGTGGTGGACGAACCCCGACCAGGTCTTCAAGGTGATCATGCCGTTCCTCGCACTCGGCGTGATCGCGGCGATCGTGTTCGTCCAGGAGGGCCAGCGGCGGATACCGGTCCAATACGCCAAGCGAGTGATCGGCCGCCGGATGTCCGGCGGCGGCCAGACCTACCTGCCGCTGCGCGTGAACATGGCCGGCGTCATCCCGGTCATCTTCGCCGCCTCGATCATGGCCTTCCCGCCCACGATCGGCGAGCTCCTGCCGGGCGCCAAGGGCATCTCGACCTTCTTCACGCCGAACGGCTGGGCCTACATCGTCGGCGAGACGGTCTTCATCGTCCTCTTCACCTACTTCTACACGGCGGTCACCTTCAACCCGGTCGACCAGGCCGACAACCTGAAGAAATACGGCGGGTTCATCCCGGGGGTGAGACCGGGCCGACCGACGGCCGAGTTCCTCGATCGCATCCTCGCGCGGCTCACGTTCCCCGGCGCCCTGTACCTTGCCGCGGTGGCCGCGCTCCCGACCATCCTCATCAACCAGACTTCCGCGAACTTCTACTTCGGAGGCACGTCGATCCTGATCGTGATCGGTGTGGCCCTCGACACCATGAAGCAGCTCGAGGCGCAGCTTATGATGCGCAACTACGAGGGCTTCCTGAAGTGAGCGAGCTCAACCTGATCCTGTTCGGCCCTCCCGGCGCGGGTAAGGGCACGCAGGCGGCACGCCTGCGTGAGGACTTCGACCTGCCCTACATCGCCACCGGCGACATGCTGCGCGAGCACCGGGCCAACGAGACCGAGCTCGGCAAGCAGGCGGCCGAGTACATGGCGAACGGCGACCTCGTCCCGGACGAGCTCGTGATCGAGATGATCATGAGCGAGATCGAGGACAAGGGCGACGACGGCTTCCTGCTCGACGGCTTCCCGCGCTCGGCCGGCCAAGCCGACGCGCTGGCGGACGAGGTCGAGCGCAGCGGCCGGCGGCTGACCGCCGCGCTGCTGATCTACGCCGATGACGAGGTCGTGCTGCAGCGCATCACCGGCCGGCGCGTGTGCTCGAACGGGCACGTCTACCACGTGGAGAACGACCCGCCGAAGCGCGAGGACGTCTGCGATCAGTGCGGCAAGCCGCTCAAGCAGCGCGACGACGACAAGCCCGAGACGGTCAAGAAGCGGCTCAAGACGTACCACGAGATGACCGAGCCGCTGAAGGACTACTACGAGGAGCGCGGCCTGCTGCGGCGCTTCGACGGCTCGCGCTCGCCGACGGAGGTGCACGACCACATCCGCGCGACGCTCGCCACGCTCCGGCTGGAAGAGCGGCTGTGATCGTCAAGAAGTCCCCGGCGGAGATCGACGCGATGGCCGCCGCGGGCGACATCCTCGTCCGCTGCATGGATCTGCTCGCGGGCAAGATCCGCCCGGGCGTGACCACACTGGAGCTCGACCAGGCGGCCGAGCGCTTCATCCGCTCGCAGGGCGCGACCCCGGCGTTCAAGGGCTACCGCGGCTTCCCGGGCTCGATCTGCGCGTCGCCGAACCACATGGTCGTGCACGGCATCCCCGGCAAGTTCAAGCTCAGCCTCGGCGACATCCTGTCCGTCGACATCGGCGTGGTGAAGGACGGCTGGGTCGCCGATGCCGCGCGCACGTTCCCGGTCGGAGACGTCTCGCCGATCGCCGAGAAGCTGCTCGAGGTCACGCGCGAGTCGCTCTTCAAGGCGGCCGAGCAGTGCGTGCCGGGCAACCGCCTCGGCGACGTCGGCCACGCGGTGCAGCAGCACGTGGAGGACGCCGGCTTCTCGGTCGTCCGCTCGCTCGTCGGCCACGGGATCGGCCGCAACATGCACGAGGACCCGCAGATCCCCAACTACGGCCCGCCCGGCAAGCGCGAGCTGCTCGAGGAGGGCATGGTGCTCGCGGTCGAGCCGATGACGACCGCCGGCCGCCACCACGTGCGGATGGGCGACGACGGCTGGGCGATCTACTCGCAGGACGGCTCGCTGGCGGCCCACTTCGAGTTCACGATCGCCGTCACGGGCGAGGGTCCGCGGATCCTCACGCCCTGGCATCTGTCGAAAGACCGCGTCGCCGCCTGAAAACAACGCCCGGCGGGGTACGTGGTCAGCATGATGATCACGGACTCGAGCAAGCGGGTGATCCCGTTTCGCGAGCGCGACGCGAAACGCATCGGCGAGGGCTGCTTCTACCTCGACTCGATCGTCTGGCTCAACGGCGACCGGATCGAGCTCGGTGACAACGTCGGCTTCAACGTCGGCTGCTTCATCAACGGCTTCAGCGGGCTGGTCGTCGGCGACGGCACGAACTTCGGGCCGTACTCGATGGTCCACACCGCGAACCACAACATGGAGGACACCGAGCGCCCGGTGACCGAGCAGGGCTGGCGCGAGGAGCCGCCGGTGCAGATCGGTCGCAACTGCTGGGTCGGGATGGGCGCGATGATCCTCCCGGGCGTGCAGATCGGCGACGGCGTCGTGATCGGCGCGGGCTCCGTGGTGGTGCGCGACGTCGAGGACTACGCGGTCGTCGTCGGGAACCCGGCCAAGACCATCAAGAAGCGCAAGTGACCGCGCACGCCGCGACCGGCAGGAGGCCGTGCTGATGCGGGTCCTGTTCCTTCAGCAGCAGCCGTGCGTCAGGGCCATGAAATATGCCGTTGGCCTTGCGGGCGCCGTGACGCTTGGCTTCGCCTATCGGGGCCGCACGCTGTCCGAGCTCTATGGCGCCGGCGACGAGCTGTTCGAGGCGTGGTATCCGCTCGGCGACGAACCGGCGGCGGCGCTGCCGGAGATCGTCGAGGCGTTCGCGCCCGACGTCATCCACTCGCACAACCTCCCGGACGAGCTGACCGTCCTGGCGCTCGACAGCGTCGACGTCCCGGTGATCCACGACGTGCACGACATGCAGAGCCTGCGCCGGACGCCATACGAAGACGGCTTCCCCGAGCCGGCGGACCCACCGGAGCTCGAGCGCCGCGCGGCGGAGGAGTCGGCGGCGCTGGTGACGATCTCGCCGGAGCTGGTGGAGGAGCTGGCAGCGCGCTACACGCTGCCGCGGCGCGTGGTGGCGTACGCCAACTACGCGCTCGGACGCGACCTTCCGCGCGAGCTGCCGGCCCCGCGGGAGCAGCCGCCGCGGCTCGTCTACCAGGGCACGCTCTCGACCAACGGCGGCCACTACGACCTGCGCGACCTGTTCGCCGCGATCGCCGAGCAGGGCATCTCGCTCGACGTCTACATGGCGCGCGTGGTGCCGGAGTACCGCGAGATCCCGGGCATCCGCGTCCACGACCCGCTGCCCGCGGCCGCCCTGCTGCGCGAGCTCGTCCACTACGACTTCGGCTGGGCGGGCTTCAACGCCGGCCTCAACGGCGCCCACCTCGACACCGCGCTGCCCAACAAGCTCTACGAGTACCTCGGCTGCGGGCTCCCGGTCATCACGCTGCAGCACCGCGCGCTGCGGCGGATGCTGGGCGAGGAGGGCGTGGGCATCGCGCTCGACGACGTCGGGCAGCTGGCCTCCACGCTCGCGTCTGCCGACGTGGCGGCCCTGCGGCGGCGGGTGGCGGAGCGGCGGGAGCTGTACACGGTCGAATCCCAGATCGCGCGGATCGCGGCGCTGTACCGCGATGTCGCGGGCGCCGGCGGTGGGCTCCGGCCGACGGCGACGGCGGCTGGGTAGGGAAGCGGCTTCGACCGGAGGCGGCACGAATGTCGTCTCGATGTCGGTATGCGACATCGAGCTGACACTCGTAGGCGCCGAAGCGAGCTGGACCGGACCCCTACCCAGCCGCCGTTGCCCACAGATGCGCGACCGCGAACGCTCGAAACGGGCGCCACGCCTCCGCGAGCTCCTGAGCCCGCGCCGGATCCGCGCCCAGCGCCGCGAGCCCGTGCTTCACGCCCAGGTCCGTCGGCAGGAACGCGTCGTCGTCGCCTGAGCGCAGCGCGACATAGGAAGCCGTCCACGGCCCCACCCCCGGCAGGTGCGTGCCGAACCGCTTCCCCGCCATGCCGACGAGCGCGCGGGCGCGGGCGCGCGGCATCGGGAGCGTCTCGGGATCGAGCGCGGCCAGCGCCTCGGGCGTGGGGAAACAATGCGTGATCGCGCCGGCCGGGCGCTCGAGCGGCTTGCCGGCCATCGCCACCAGCCGCCCGAGGAGCGTGCGCGCCGCGGCGACCGAGATCTGCTGGCCGAGCAGCGCCCGTACGGCCAGCTCCGCCGGGTCCGGGTGCCCGGGGATGCGGCGGCCCGGCGTGGCGCGCACCGACGGGCCGATCAGCGGATCGTCGCCCAGGCGGGCGAGGATCGCGCCCGGCTCCGCGTCGAGCCGGAGGATGCTGCGCGCCGCGCCCTCGTCACCGTCCACCTCCACCGCCTCCTCACCCGGCCGCAGTTGGAGCACGGCGCCGTCGGCCACGCTCCGCCGGTAGGCGCCGTCGACCACCTCCTCCACCCCCGGCACCGCGCGGGCGGCTAGGAACGGCAGCAGGGCGCGGGCATCCAGGTCGGGGTGGTGATCCAGCCTCACGACATGGGAGCCTTCCGCGTTGGACGGACATGCGCTACTCGACCCTCCCCACCCCGATCGGCGAGCTCGTGCTCACCGCCGACGCCGACGGCGCCCTCACGCGCCTCTACCTCCCCAACCGACCGCCGGACACCTCGGGCTGGGAGCGCGACGACGCGCTGCTCGAGCCGGTCCGCCGCCAGCTGGCGGAGTACTTCGCCGTCGAGCGCACCGGGTTCGACGTCCCGCTGCGGCCCACGGGCGCGCGGTTCCAGCTCCAGGTCTGGGCCGCGCTGCTGAAGATCCCGTACGGGGAGACCGCCTCCTACGGCGAGATCGCCCGCGAGATCGGGCACCCGACCGCGTTCCGCGCCGTCGGCGCCGCCAACGGCCAGAACCCGATCGCGATCATCGTCCCGTGCCACCGCGTGATCGGCTCCAACGGCTCGCTCACCGGCTACGGCGGCGGGCTCCCCACCAAGCGCGCGCTGCTGGATCTCGAGGCCGGCCGCGCCGCGCTCGTATGACGAAGACGTACACGCTGCTCGACCGCGAGGGCCGGCCCTACCAGAGCGAGACCAAGGGCCTCCTCGGCGGTCACGGCCGCACGAAGGTCTACGGCCGCCTCGACTGCCCCGTCGCACTCAGCCTGCTGCGGCGGGGCTTCGAGCCGCGGCACCGCGTCTTCTTCGCGGACGAGGAGACCGCGGTCGCCGCGGGGTTTCGTCCCTGCGGCGCCTGTATGCGGGAGCGCTACGCGGCCTGGAGGTCGAGCGCGTCTGCGAGCAGGTCGACCTGAGCCGGGTAGGGGTCGCTCGGGAAGAGGATCAGCTCGTCGCAGCCCGCGGCTTCGAAGCCCTGCAGGTAGCCGCGGACCGTGTCCGCGTCGGTCGCCGCGCTGGCGGCGATCTGCGCCGCGTAATCGCCGAGGAAGCCGTAGTAGTCGCCGAGGTAGCCCTCCGCCGCCGCCTGCGCGCCGTCGCCGAGCGCGTAGTAGGCCAGCGACATGCCGCGCGGCTCCCCGTCCCGCCCGGCCGCGCTCCACGCGGCCCGCATCTTCTCCATGCCGCCCGCGAACGCGTCCGGCGTCCCGCCGCCGAGGGTCCACCCGTCGCCGTAGCGGGCGGCCCGCTCGTAGGCGGCGTCGACCGTGCCGCCGAGGATCAGCGTCGGCCGGCCGGGCGGGCCGACCCGGTCGCCGCTCCACAGCTCGTCCCACTCGGCGAGCATGGCGTCGAAGCGCTTGCCGCGGGTGTGGAAGTCGACGCCCGAGACCTCGTAGTCGTCCTCGCGCCCGCCCACGGCCACGCCGAGCACGAGCCGCCCGCCCGACAGGTTGTCGAGCGTCGCGGCCTGCTTGGCCACCAGGGCTCCGTTGGCGCGGTAGGGGGCGATCAGGATCGTGGTCGCGAGCTTGATCCGCTCGGTGACCGCCGCGGCTGCCGCCAGCGCGATCAGCGGCTCGTAGTTCGGGTAGACGATGCGATCGATCGTCCCCAGGCTCGAGAAGCCGCGCGCCTCAGCCCGGCGCGCCCACTCGAGCACCTGCGGGCCCGTGACCCCGGGAATCGTCGTCGGCAGGCCGATTCCAACATCCATCCCGTCCTCCTTCGCCATACGACAAGTGGCCAAATAACCGCGCTATACTTCCCGGTCGCGCTCAGGCCAGGCGGCCATCGGCGTGCAGTAACCCGCTCCGGGGGATGGTAGCGGCGACCGCACCGGTCTCCAGAGCCACCCTGACTGGATCATCAAGCTCGAAAGGGATCATGAAGGTACGACCGTCGGTAAAGCCGATGTGCGAGAAGTGCAAGATCATCCGGCGCAACGGCCGGGTCCTCGTGATCTGCTCGAATCCCCGCCACAAGCAGCGGCAGGGCTAGGAGGAAGATGGCTCGTATCGCCGGGGTCAACATCCCGCTCAACAAGCGCGTCGAGGTCGGACTCACCTACATCTACGGAGTAGGCCGTTCGACCTCCAACCAGCTGCTCGCGCAGCTCGGCATCTCGCCGGACACCTACGTCCGTGACCTCACCGAGGACGAGGTGGCGAAGCTCCGAGATTCGATCGACAACGACCTCACGGTCGAAGGCGATCTGCGCCGCGAGCGCTCCCAGAACGTCAAGCGCTTGATGGAGATCGGGTCCTACCGTGGCATGCGCCACCGCCGCGGGCTGCCCGTGCGCGGCCAGAACACCAAGACCAACGCGCGCACGCGGAAGGGACCGAAGCGGATGTCCGTAGCCGGCAAGAAGAAGGCGACGAAGAAGTAGATGTCTCCAGCTCCCCGTCGCCCCCAGCGCGGCCGCCGCAAGGTTCGCAAGAACATTCCGATCGGCCAGGCGCACATCAAGACCAGCTTCAACAACACCATCGTCGCGCTCACCGACCGCGAGGGCAACGTCATCGCGTGGGAGTCCGCCGGCGGCGCCGGCTTCAAGGGCTCGCGCAAATCGACGCCCTTCGCCGCGCAGGTGACCGCTGACGCCGCCGCCCGCAAGGGCATCGAGCAGGGCATGCAGAAGGTCGAGGTCTTCGTGAAGGGCCCGGGCTCGGGCCGCGAGACCGCGATCCGCTCGCTGCAGGCCGCCGGCCTCGAGGTCACCGGCGTGCGCGACGTCACCCCACAGGCACACAACGGCTGCCGCCCACGCAAGCGGCGGAGGGTCTAACAACTTGGCTCGCGATACATCCCCCCAGTGCAAGCAGTGCCGCCGCGAAGGGCAGAAGCTCTTCCTCAAGGGCGAGCGCTGCCTGACCGACAAGTGCGGCGTCGAGCGCCGCTCGTACCCGCCGGGCGAGCACGGCCGCGGGCGCCAGAAGCAGTCGGAGTACCGAGTGCAGCTGCGTGAGAAGCAGAAGGCCCGCCGCTACTACGGCGTGCTCGAGGCGCAGTTCCGCACCTACTACGCGAAGGCTTCGCGCCAGCCCGGCATCACGGGCGAGAACCTCCTGCGCATCCTCGAGTGCCGTTTCGACAACGTGCTCGTACGCCTCGGCTTCGCCGCCTCGCGGCGCCAGGCGCGGCAGATGATCCGCCACGGCCACTGGTCCATCAACGGCCGCCGCGTGGACATCCCCAGCTACCAGGTGCGCGACAACGACGTGATCGCCGTCAAGGCGGGCAGCGAGGGGGCCGACAAGGTCATCCGCGATGCCACCGAGTTGACGGCTCAGGTCCCGCCGTGGCTGCAGGCCGACCACGACTCGCTCACTGCGAAGGTGCTGCGCAAGCCCGAGCGTCGCGAGATCGCGGCGCCCGTGCAGGAGCAGCTCATCGTCGAGCTGTACTCGAAGTAATTCCGTCTTTTTCCATGCCCGGGGCCCAAGCTCCCCTGCTGTCCCCGCCCCCGGGCCGCTCCACCCCCGACGACGTTAGGACCCTGATGCTCGACTTCCAGATCCCCCGAATCACCGCCGAGTCGGTCGAGGACAACCGCGGCTCCTTCACGGTCGAGCCGCTCGACCGTGGCTTCGGCTACACCTTCGGCAACTCGCTGCGCCGCGTGCTCCTGGCCTCGCTGGCCGGCGCCGCCGTGACCTCCGTCCGGATCGAGGGTGTCGCGCACGAGTTCTCGACGATCAAGGGCGTCACGGAGGACGTCACGGACATCGTCCTGAACCTCAAGGGCATCGTCTGCCGCATGCACTCGGACGCCACCGAGATCGAGGCGCCGCTGGTCGTGACCGGCCCCGGTGACATCACCGCGCGCGACATCGACCTCCCCTCCGGCGTCGAGATCCTCAACCCGGACGCGCACATCGCCACGCTCGAGAAGAAGACCAAGCTCGAGCTCTACCTGACGATCGGCCGCGGTCGCGGCTACCGCCCGGCGGAGGACAACAAGTCCCCCGACCAGCCGATCGGTGTCATCCCGATCGACTCGATCTTCTCGCCCGTGCGGCGGGTGGCGTACAACGTCGAGGGCGCGCGCGTCGGCCAGCGCACGGACTACGACAAGCTCACGCTCGACATCGAGACCGACGGCTCGATCGATCCCCAGGCGGCGCTGCGCGACGCGGCGGAGATCCTGATCTCCTCGCTGTCGATCTTCACCGACGAGGACCGCATCGAGGAGCTCCGCGCCGGCCCCGGCGGCGGCGTCTCCGCGCTCGACAACGGCGCGGGCCAGGCGGGCGCGGGTGCCCTCGCGGCGGCCGGCGGCCGTCCCGGCGGCGGCCCGATGGACGACATCCTCATCGAGGAGCTCGAGCTTGGCGTGCGCTCGTACAACTGCCTCAAGCGCGCGGGCATCCAGACGGTGGGCGACCTCGTCTCGAAGTCCGAGGGCGAGCTGGCCGCGATCCCGAACTTCGGCAAGAAGTCGATCGACGAGGTCATCGAGACCCTCAACCAGCGTGGCCTGGGCCTCCGCAACGACTAGGTAGGCTGTCGGACCGCCATGCGCCACCAGAAGACCCGCCACAAGCTGTCCCGCAGCGCCTCGCACCGCAAGGCGCTGCTGGCCAACCTCTGCGTCGAGGTGATCGACCACGAGCGCATCAAGACCACCGAGGCCAAGGCCAAGGCGGTCAAGCCCGAGGTCGAGAAGCTGATCACGCTGGCCAAGCGCGGCGATCTGCACGCGCGGCGCCAGGCGATCTCGACGCTGCAGCACCCGGACAAGGGCGTCATCTACAAGCTGTTCGAGGAGATCGCCCCCCGCTACTCCGCCCGCCCGGGCGGCTACACGCGGATCCTGAAGCTGGGCCCCCGGTCGAGTGACTCGACCGAGATGGTCTATCTCGAACTTGTCTAACTGAGGCGCTTTCCCGAGCTTGCGAAGGGAAAGTAAGCCGCACTAGGTGGTCACCCGTCTAACTCTGGCCTACGACGGCACGCCCTTCATGGGGTGGGCCGTCCAGCCGGGTGAGCGGACCGTGCAGGGCGAGCTCGAGGCGGCGCTCGCCACGGTCATGCGCGCGCCGGTCGCGCTGACCGTCGCCGGGCGCACGGACCGTGGCGTCCACGCCCTCGGCCAGGTCTGCTCCTACGAGGGCGCGCTGCCGCCGCTGCGCTCGCTCAACGCGGTGCTGCCGCGCGCGATCGCCGTGCTGGACGCCGAGGAGATGCCGAGCGGCTTCTCCGCCCGCCACGACGCGCGCTCGCGCGCCTACGTCTACCGGCTGCTGGCGCGGGCGGCGCCGTCGCCGTTCGAGCTCGACCGCGCGCTGTGGTGGCCGCACCCGCTGGACGAGGCGGCGCTGCATGCCTGTGCCGCGCTGCTGCCCGGGCCGCACGACTTCACCGCCTTCACGCCCGCCGACACCTACCACCAGCGCTTCGAGCGCGACGTGCTGGGCGCCCGCTGGGAGCGCGCCGGCGACGTGCTCGAGTTCCACATCGAGGCCGACACGTTCATGCGCCACATGAACCGCATCCTGGTGGGGACGATGCTCGAGGTGGCGGAGGGGCGCCGCAGCCTGGAGTCGTTTGCGCGGCTGCTCGAGGGGCGCCCGCGCGCGGAGGCGGGGCGCACCGCGCCGCCGCATGGGTTGTATCTCGCGCGGGTGAGTTACTAGTGCGGCTTACTTTCCCTCGCAAGCGCGGGAAAGCGCCTTAGTTACCTTGGACAGGATCTGCTGGACCTGCTGCGCGAAGGCGGAGAGCGGCTGCGGGTTCTTCGGCGGCGTGATCGTGGTGTCCTCGCCGACCTTGGTGTAGTCGACGCGGTACTCCATGTGGCCCCCGGTGATGCCGCCCGCGGCCTCGCGGTTGGCGGCCGGGGTCGTGAAGGTGGAGGTCACGAGGAGCTGGCGGATGGTGTCGTCGTCGGCCACGGCCGCCTCGAAGCGCGGCTTCGAGAACGTGCGCTTGGCCTGCGCGCGCTGCTCGGCCGTGAGCTTGCCGCCGGGGATCGTCTGCGCCGCGCCGGCGCTGGGGAGGCCCTGGCTCAGCCGCTCGATCTGGTCGAGCACGGCGTCGACGTCGATGTCGCCCTTGTAGACCTTCAACGTCTCGCCGTCGAACGTGCGGTCGCCGGCCGCCTTGACGTTGCGCACGGCCGCGAGTGGGTTGAGGCCGACCTGCGCGAGGCCCTTCTGCTTCGACTCCTGGGCCTGGTCCCTGAGCTGCCGCACCGCCTGCTCGCCGGCCTCGAAGTCCTGCCCGCCGAGGTTGATGAAGAAGTTGTCGCCGGTGGAGACGATCCGGCTCGTGAACTTGGTGGCAAGGCCGGAGAAGGCGATCTTCCAATCGAGGCTGGGAAGCTTGTCCGCGCCGTTGTTGCGCAGCGGGCCGTTCATGGTGAGCTCGAGCTTGTCGCCCACCGAGGCGGGAGCGTTGTCGAAGAAGACCCGCAGCGCGACCGCGGTCTGCGCGCTCTTGAGCGGCTTGACGCTCGCGAGCGTCTGCTTCGCGCTCTTCTCGTCGGAAGTGGAGCCGCCGCACGCGACCAGCGCGGTGGTCGCGACGAGCAGAAGGAAGATGAGAGCCCTGCGCATGCTGCGAAGGGTGGCACAGGGGAAGTCCCAAAAACAGGTCCCAGGACCGGTCCCGACTTGAAGTTGAGCCCGTCGGCCCTGTGTAAACGGGCCCCCCGCTGGCAACCTCGGGAGGCATGAGCTGGAAGACCTTCCGCAGCGAGCGTGGCCAGACGGCGAGCGAGTACATGGGCATCCTCCTGCTCGTCGCCGTCATCATCGGCGCACTCGTCCAGACCGGCGTGGCGGGCAAGATCGCGAACGGGGCCACGGACATGGTCCAGGCGATCGCGGGCGGCGGGAAGGACAACCCGAACGGCTCCGGCAACCCCGGCGGGACGGGCAATCCCGGCGGTCCAGGCAATCCCGGTGGCTCCGGCAACCCCGGTGGCTCCGGCAATCCCGGCGGCTCCGGCAATCCCGGCGGCTCCGGCAATCCCGGCGGCAGCGGCAATCCCGGCGGCTCCGGCAACCCCGGCGGCTCCGGCAACCCCGGCGGCTCCGGCAACCCTGGCGGCCAGTCCGACGAGGAGAAGAAGACGCTCCTCTGCCTGAACTCCGGCACGAACCTGTCGGCCTGCCTGACGGCGGCCGCGGCGCCCAACCGGATCGTCGAGGGCGTCGGGGACCGCGCCAAGGAGCGCCTGATGAAGGCGCAGAAGAAGCTCTACAACACGGCTCGCCCCGGCACCCCGGAGTTCGAGAAGGCGCTGGCCCAGCGCAACGCGGCGCTGAAGGACTACATCAAGAGCCGCGCGATCACCAACAACAAGATCCTGAAGCCGCTCTCGGATCTGCGTAAGGGCCTCGATCCGCGCTACAAGGACCTCAAGTCCGGCCTCGATGCCGTCACAAAGGGCTCCAAGGACGTCAAGGGCGCGCCGCTCGCGCCGAACACCGCCTCCGGCGGCCCGGTCAAGCCCAGCGCGGGCGCGAAGGTCCTCGGCCACTTGGGCAAGCTCGGCAAGGGGCTCGGCATCGCCGGTACGGCGCTCGGCCTCTACAACAACATCAACAAGGACGGCACCGCCAAGGGCATCACCGAGACCGCCGTCGGCACCGCGGCCGCCTACGGCACCGGCGCCGCGATCGCCGCCGGCTGCACCGCGGTCGGCGTGGCCACCGCGGGCGTCGGCGGCCTGGTCTGCGCGGGCGTCGCCTTCGGCGGCAGCTATCTCGCCGGCAAGTACGGCACCGAGTTCGGCGGCTGGGCCTACGACCGCGGCGCGGACGCGGTCCACGCCGTCAACGAGCACGTGGTCAAGCCGGTCTCGGACTTCACGAAGGACGCTGCCGGCAAGGTGGTCGACGGGGGAGAGAAGGTCTTGGACGGAGGGAAGCAGGTGATCGGGGCCCTCAACCCCTTCGGCTAGCATGGCCTCGGTGATCGGGGCGGCCGACTGAGCCATGTCCTTGTTCCGCAAGAAGCCCGCGAGCCAAGCCGATCGCCTGGCCGCCTTCCGGCTCGACTCGATCCCGAGCCGCGACTTCACCTCCGAGCTCGGCGACCTCCTCGCCGAGCTCGACCTCGACGTGCAGCGCGAGAAGAGCGCGCACATCGCCACCGTCGGCGGGCGCCTGCTCTTCCTGTTCTGGAACGACGATGACAAGGTGCTGTCAGGCTGGACCGAGCTCGACGACACCCGCGACGCCGCCGAGCTCACCACGCTGCTGCGTCGCAACCTCGACCCGTGGCCGCTCTGGTTCGCGCTCGACGACGCCGACGAGGACTCCATGGGCGCGCGTTTCAAGCTCCCGTTCGACGGCTTCGACCGCGCTGCCGCGCTGCTCGCCGTCGAGACCGCCGCCGGCCTCCTCGGCGACGACGCGGTGGCCGAGCGCGCCCGCGGCCTGCGCGGCGCGCCCGCCGGCGAGATGGAGGAGCAGAACGCCAACGCGCGCACGCGCGACGCGCTC
The DNA here is from genome assembly GCA_963722815.1 of uncultured Solirubrobacteraceae bacterium. Taxonomy (GTDB): domain Bacteria; phylum Actinomycetota; class Thermoleophilia; order Solirubrobacterales; family Solirubrobacteraceae; genus DASQFQ01. The sequence goes on along the minus strand of CAVROM010000011.1, from coordinate 427,827 downwards.
TCCGGCGCGCTGCAGACGCTGGAGCTGAGCGCCACCGAGCGCGACGGCGTCTGGGAGATCGAGACCGGCCGCGGCACCGTGCAGGCGATCCCGCGCGACACCGGCGAGAGCGTCCTCTTCATGCACGAGCTCGCCTACGAGGAGGGCGCCGAGAACGTCCCGATGCTGCGCTGGCTGCTGGTGGCGAGCGACTGGTCGGGCGCCCGGCTCGGGCTCGCCGACCTGCCCGGCGGCGACGGCGCGTTCGCGGCCTGTGCCGTGCCCGCGCTGGACCTCCAGCCCCAGGCGGTCGCCTTCGCGCTCGAGCAGATCCTGCGGCTCGCCGACGACTACGACGTCAAGACGGGGCGCGCGTGAGCGCCGGGATGGTCATCACGATCGCGTTCTACGCGCTGCTGGTGTTCGGCTACTTCTACGTGGTCGGCAAGGTCTGGCGGGGCGAGAGCGAGCTGGACCTCGACGAGCCGGCGGCATGGTGGCCGTTCAGCCTCCCGCTGTGGCGCGGGAGCGCCCGTGCCATGCCGGTGCTCGGCGTGTCCGGGCTGATCCTCATCGGCGCCGGGATCGTGTCCGATCTCGTCGGCGAGGGCTCGCGCTACTACGACCTCGTGATGACGATCGGCGTGCTTGGGCTGCTGGGCACGATTCTCGTGGGCTTCCCGATCATGTACTTCAGCCGCCCGCGCTTCCTCATCCCGCCGCTCTGGCGCGACGATCCGAGCACGGTGGAGGAGTGGCGCGCGAAGCGCGCCCGCCGCTAGATCTATCCTCGGAGCCGTGCTCCGGGTCCTCCTCACCAACGACGACGGGATCGAGGCCGACGGCCTGCAGGCGCTGCGGCGCGCGCTGCTCGCGATCGACGATGTCGAGCTCGCGGTCATCGCGCCGGACGGCAACCGCTCCGCCACCGCCCGCTCGATCACCACGCGCCGCCCGCTGTGGGTGCAGGAGGTCGACTTCGGCGACGGCAGCGTCGGCTACGCGACCGACGGCACGCCCGTCGACTGCGTGCGCTTCGCGTCGCTGGGGCTGGTCGACGGCTTTACCGCCGACCTGATCGTCTCGGGCATCAACCACGGCTGCAACCTCGGGGACGACATCACCTACTCGGGGACCGTTGCCGCCGCGCTCGAAGGCGTGATCCTCGGGATCCCCGGCGTTGCCGTCTCGCAGCAGTCCACCGTCCGCGAGATGGACTTCCGGCTCGGCGATCGCTTCGACTTCGCCGCGGCCGCGGCGTTCACCGCGCGGCTGGTGGAGGAGATCGACGACGTGCCGCTGCCCGAGGGCACGCTGCTCAACGTCAACGTGCCGGCCGGCGAGGTCGACGGCGTCGAGGTCGCCCACCTCGGCAAGCGCATCTACCGCGACCAGCTCTCGCTGATCAACGAGGAATCCGGCCGCAAGCAGTATCGGATCTACGGCGACGCGCCCGAGCACGACGACGAGCCCGGCACCGACCTGTCCGCCATCGCCGGCGGGCGGATCGCGGTCACGCCGCTGCACTTCGACCTCACCGACCGCCCGGGCATCGAGACGCTGCAGGCCTATGACCTGGCGCGCCTCCTCGCGCCCGCCGCGCGCGAAGTCGAATGAGTGCCGCGGAGCGTATAGACGAGCTCAAACAGCAACTGGCGTACCACAACCACCGCTACTACGTCCTCGACGACCCCGAGGTCGGCGACGACGTCTACGACGCGCTGCTGGACGAGCTGCGCGCGATCGAGCAAGAGCATCCCGAGCTCGTCACCCCCGACTCGCCGACCCAGCGCGTCGGTGCCGAACCCGTCTCCCGACTCGAGAAGGTCCGCCACCCGCAGCCGATGTACTCGCTCGCCAACGCGCGCTCGGAGGAGGAGCTGCGCGCGTGGGTGGCGCGGATGCGCGGCCACCTCGCGCGCGAGGGGATCGAGGACCCGCGGTTCGACTACGTCGCGGAGCCGAAGATCGACGGGCTCGCGATCTCGCTGCTCTACCGCGACGGCGTCCTGGAGCGCGGCGCCACGCGCGGCAACGGCGAGGTGGGGGAGGACGTCACCCACAACCTGCGCACGATCCCCTCGATCCCGCTGCGCTTCGAGGACGCGCCGCCGCTGATCGAGGTGCGCGGCGAGATCTACATGTCGCTGTCGGACTTCACCGCGCTCAACGAGCGCCGCGCCGAGGCCGGACTCCCGACGTTCATGAACCCGCGCAACTCGGCCGCCGGCACGATCCGCCAGCTCGACCCGCAGCTTGCCGCCGAGCGCCCGCTCTCGATGTGGTGCTACGCGATCGGCGCCACCGAGGGGATCGCGTTCGAGAGCCACTGGGAGTCGCTCGAGTGGCTGCGGAACCACGGGTTCCGCGTCAACGGCGACGTCAAGCGGCTCACCACCGAGGACGAGGTCGTGGCCCAGTGCCTGGCCTGGCAGGAGCGCCGCGGCGCGCTCGATTTCGAGATCGACGGCGTCGTGGTCAAGGTCGACGCCTACGAGCTCCAGCGGCGGCTTGGCGTGGTTGGCCGCGACCCGCGCTGGGCGATCGCCTGGAAGTTCCCGCCCACGACCGCGGTGACGAAGCTCAACGAGATCCTCTGGAACGTCGGCAAGTTCGGCGACCTGCACCCGTTCGCGGCGCTCGAGCCGGTGCACGTCGGCGGCGTCACCGTGAAGATGGCGACGCTCCACAACGAGGAGGACGTCGCGCGCAAGGACATCCGGGCGGGCGACGAGGTGATCGTGCTGCGCGCCGGCGACGTGATCCCCCAGGTGCTCTCGCCCGCGCCGCACGCGCTCGAGAACCCCGATCGCTCGCCGCCGACGCGGCCGCCGGAGCGCTGCCCGTTCTGCGACACGCCGACGGTCAAGCAGGACTCGGTCTTCACGAAGTGCCCGAACCGCGAGTGCCCCGAGCGGCGCTGGCAGCTGCTGAAGGCGTTCGCCGCGATCATGGACATCGACGGGCTCGGCGAGAAGCAGGTCGCGCGCCTCCAGCAGGAGGGCCTCGTCAGGACGTTCGCGGACTTCTACCGCCTGACCCGCGAGCAGATCATGGCGCTCGAGGGCTACGGCGAGGTGTCGGCCGACAAGCTGATCGCCTCCATCCAGGCGTCGCGCGGTCAGCCGTTTGGCCGCGTGCTGTTCGCGCTCGGGATCGAGGGCGTCGGCTACGTCACCGGCCGCAACCTCGCCCAGCGCTTCCGCAGCATCGATGCGCTGCTGGCCGCCACGCCGGAGCAGATCGTCGAGACGCCGGGCGTCGGCCCGAAGGTGGCAGAGCTGATCCATGGCCAGCTCGCCGATCCGCAGATGCGCGCGCAGATCGACGAGCTGCGGCCGTACGTGCGCTTCGACGAAGCCGGCCCGCCGCCCGGCGAGGGGCCGCTCGCGGGCAAGACCTTCGTGCTCACCGGGACGCTGCCGGACCTCACCCGCGAGCAGGCCACCGAGCGGATCGGGATGGCCGGCGGCAAGGTCACGAGCTCGGTCTCGAAGACGACCGACTACCTGGTCGCGGGGGCCTCGCCGGGCTCCAAGCTGGAGAAGGCGGAGCGCCTCGGCGTGGCGGTGCTCGACGAGGACGGGCTGCTCGACCTTCTGGAGGGGTAGTCTCCGGCGCGATGGCGGATCCGCTCTACGTCGTTGTCGAGATCCCGAAAGGCTCGTCGAACAAGTACGAGTGGGACGACGAGCTGGGCGCGATCAAGCTCGACCGGCTGTTGTTCCAGTCGCTCGGCTACCCGACCGACTACGGCTTCTTCCGCAACACGCTCGCGGCCGACGGCGATCCGCTCGACGCGATGGTCGTCGTCTCCGAGCCGACGTTCCCCGGCTGCTTCATCGAGGTCAAGCCGGTCGCGCTGTTCCGCATGCGCGACGAGAACTCGGAGGACAACAAGATCCTCTGCGTGCCGCTCACGGACCCGAACTGGAGCCACATCGAGACGCTCGACGACCTCCCGGTGAGCCTCAAGGACGAGATCTCCCACTTCTTCGCGATCTACAAGACGCCCGACTGGAAGGTCGTCAAAGTCGACGGCTGGTACCCCAAGGAAGAGGCGCTGGAGTCGATCGAGCGCGCGTACGGGCGCTACAAGGAGCGTCAGGGCGAGTAGCGCGCGAGCGCGGCGACCATGCGGTCCTGCAGCCGGCGGGCGCCGTACGGGTTGACCCCGTTCATGAGGATCGCGAACGCCACCCGGGCGCCCGCGGTCGTCTGGCAGTAGCCGGCGAGCGCCGAGACGTCGTGCAGCGTGCCCGTCTTGCCCTGGCAGCGGTCGCGCGCCGCGGTGCGCCGCATGCGGTCGTACAGCGTGCCGTTGCGGCCCGCGACGGCCAGCGAGGTCGCGAACGCGGGGCCCGCGGCGTCGGTGCTCATCCGGTCGAGCAGCGTCACCACCTGGCGCGGCGTGGTGCGATCGGAGCGCGACAGGCCCGAGCCGTCGACGATCTTCGGGCTGAGCCCGAAGCTCTGCATCGTCCGCTTGACGACGACCGCGCCGGCGCGCGTCGTGCCGCCGGTGCCGAACTCCGAGCCGACGGCCTTGATCAGCGTCTCGGCGTTGAAGTTGTCCGACGGCCGGTTGGTCACGCGGGCGAGCTCGGCGAGCGTGGGCGAGCTGTACTCGACGAGCGGCACCGCTCCCTTCGGCGCCCGCCCGGCGCGCGCGCCGCCGCCGGTGATGACGCCGTGGCTCCGCAGCCGCCGGTCGAGCTCGCGGGCGGCGAAGCGCGCGGGGCTGGCCTGGAAGTAGGGCCGGCGCTTGCCGGTGCGGCCGCGGTTCAACGTCAGCGCGCTGAGCGGGCCGCCGACCTCGAAGGTGGTGCGAAAGCCCTCCGACGGCGGCCCGCGCCGCGCATCGAACGCCGTCTCGTCGCCGATCACGCGCCCGGTGATGAAACGCAGGCCCTGGTCGAGCACCAGCTGGTCGACGAGCTCGGAGAGCTGCAGCGAGCCGAAGCTCGGGTCGCCGCCGCCGTGCAGGTAGAGGTTGCCGTTCAGCACGCCGCCGGGGTCCACCCCGACGTCACCCAGCGTGCTCGTGGTCAGGTGCCCGGTGGGGCCGTAGAGCGTGAGCGCGGTCGAGGTCGTGAAGAGCTTGTTCACAGACGCCGGCATGCGGGGCACGTCGGGCCGCGACGCGAAGATCTGCCGCCCGCTGTCGAGGTCGATCGCGAGCGCGCCCGACCCGGCGCCGGCCGAGCGCATCTGCGCGCCGAGCGCGCTGCGCGTCGCGCGGGGACCCGCGGCGCGCGCGGCGGCGGGCAGGAGGAGCGTGGCCGCGGCGAGCAGCACGGCGATGAGGCGGAGCGTCCCAGCCATCGGGCAGTCGAGAGTAGGCAACCCGCCGGTCGGGGCGAGGTTGCGGTTGCGTTCCGCCTCCCGAGCCGCGATAGTCGCCTCGATGGTCAAACGGCGGGTCCTGCTCCCCTTGCTCGTCGCGATGTTCGTGCTGCTCGGGCCCGGGCAGGCGCTCGCGGCGCCGACCTGGCTGGCCGGCGAGCAGCGTGACCCAGCCGCCGGCCTCTCCGACCCCCCCGACGTTGCTGCCGGCGGCGCGGGCGATGCGGCCGTGGCGTGGGCCGCCTCGGGCGGCTCGGTGCTTGTCGCCTACCGGCCCCGCGCGGGCCCGTGGGGTGGGGCGGTCGAGCTCGATCCCGGGAGCACGCTCGTCGACGGTCCGCTCGTCACGGCCCGCGCGAACGGCGAGTTCGTCGCCGTCTGGATCGTCAACACTGGTGAAAGCAACGTGCTGCGCTCAGCAACCCGCTCGAGCAACGGGGACTGGACTACCGAGACCGTGCCGAACAGCGGCTTCGGCGAAGGCCTGGAGGCGCTGGAGGGCACCGCCGACGGGAGCGTGACCGTCATCATGCGGAATGACGGGCCGCCCAGTTCGTTCACGCTGGGACCGGGGAGCGATCAGTGGGGGGCGCCCCGGACCATGCCGATCTCGGGGTTCGACCGCTTCGCGTTCGCGCCCGACGGCAGCACGGTCGGCGTGCGCATCGCCGGCTGCGACACGTTCGACTGTCTCGAGGCGATCTACCGCTCACCGGGCGCGCAGGGCTCGTGGGGCGACCCCGAGCCTGTCCCGAGCGGGGGTCCGAACTCGACCATCACCGGTTACGCGGTCGAGGCCACGCGGGACTCGACGTACACCGTCGTCTGGGGTGAGGCGCCGCGGACCTCTGAAGATTCCGACGAGCTGGCGGTGATCCAGAGCAGCGACCGGCCGGCCGGCTCCGGCGGCGAATGGGGGTCGACGTCGCTCGTCGCCGACCTGAACGGCGAGCAGTCGACCTGCACCGCGGGGAACTGCTTCGACCTCGCGGCCAGTCGCGATGGCGGCCAGGTCGCCGTCTGGCAGCAGACCAACGGCCGGGCGCCGGCGATGGTTGCCGCGCTCCGGGCCCCGGGAGGGGCATGGGCGGGCGGCAGCGAGACGATCGGCGACGTCGGCTCGAGCGGCGCGGTGCCGTTCGCGACCGTCACCCGCGAGCTGATCCCCGTTGTCGCGTGGGGCGGCGGCGACGTGGGCGCACACACCGCGCATCGTGATGCCGTCACCGGCGGGTGGAACCCCGAGACCCGGAGCGCGCGGCCGCGCGGCATCGCTGCCGGCGCAACCACACTCGCTGACATCGCGGCCGACGGCCAGGGTGATGCGCTGACGGCTTGGACGCGCTTCGGCAGCGGGGTCTTCAGCGCCGCGTTCGATGCCACAGGGCCGCGCTTCACCGCCTTTACGCTCCCGGTCGGCGGCAGCGCCGGCGGGGCGCTGCCGTTCACCGCGGCCGCCGAGGACAACTGGTCGGGTCCGCCGACGATCTCGTGGAGCTTCGGCGACGGCGGGACGGCGACGGGCGCCTCGGTCTTCCACACGTACGCGGCGGGCGGCAGCTACCTCGTGACCGCGAGCGCCGCCGATGGCGCGGGCAACGTCGTGGGCAGCGGCAATGTCACCCAGCAGTCCGGATCGGTCGGCGTGTCCCCGGCGCAGCCGAACTGCGGCACCGGCGACAAGGACAGGGACGGCGTGAAGGACGGCTGCGACACGAGCAACGGCGCCCTGCGGCCGAAGGCGTTCAAGACCGTCAACGCCACCGTCGTCTCCGGCGAGGTGTTCGTGAAGCTGCCCGCCGGCTCCAGCTCCAGTCGCGCGGCGGCGGCCCGCAAGGCGCCCAAGGGCTTCAAGCGCCTGCTGGGCGCCGAGACGATCCCCGTCGGCGCCACGCTCGACACCGCGCACGGGCGCGTGAAGGTCCGGAGCGCCGCCGACACCAAGGCCAGGAAGCTGCAGAGCGGCCAGTTCTTCCGCGGGCGCTTCTCCATCCGCCAGTCGCGGATCAAGAAGCGCTCCAAGAAGCTCATCACCGAGCTGCGGCTGACCGGCTCCTCGTTCAAGAAGGCCTGCAAGCCGAACGCGAAGGCGTCGATCTCCGCCAAGAAGAAGAAGTCGAGGAAGCGCGTCCGCCGCCTGTTCGGCAACGCCAAAGGCTCGTTCCGCACCAGCGGGCGCAACGCGGCGGCGACCGTCCGCGGCACGCGCTGGAGCGTCCAGGACCGCTGCGACGGCACGCTGGTCACGGTCCAGCGCGGCCGCGTCGAGGTCCGCGACAAGGTCAAGCGCAAGACGGTCGTCGTGCGCACGGGCCACACTTACCTCGCCAGATCCCGCTGACGCCGCACGTAGACTGCGCTGCAGATGGGCAAGGTCGTCAAGCTCGAGAACGGGGCGCGCAAGGGCCGTGCGCGCCCGCAGTCCCGCACCGCGCTGGTGCTGGGCGGCGGCGGCTTCACCGGCGGGGTCTATGAGATCGGCGCGCTGCGGGCGCTCGACCTCCTGTCGGTCAACCGCAGCGTCAACCAGTTCGACATCTACGTCGGCACCAGCGCCGGCTCGCTGATCGCCGCGCTGGCGGCCAACGGAATCACGCCCGAGCAGATGATGCGGATCGTCAACAACCAGGTGCCGACGCCCTTCCCCGACATCAACCTCGACATGCTGCTGCGGCCGAACTACCGCGACTACGCCATCAAGGCGCTCCAGGCCGCCGCTGCACCTGCTCGGCGTGGCGCGGTCGCTCGGTCGCAGCATCGGCTCGCTCTCGCTCGTCGACCTCGCGATCGCCCTTGCCGACGCGCTCCCGTCCGGCCTCTACACCGGCTCGGGGATCGAAGAGTACGTCCGCACCGTGCTCTCCGATCCGGACCGCACCGACGACTTCCGCCTGCTGCACAACGAGCTCTACGTCGCGGCCACCGACCTCGACACGTGCGAGCGGATCGTGCTCGGCGCCGAGGGCTGGGACGACGTCCCGATCTCCACCGCCGTACGCGCGTCGACCGCGCTGCCGATGGTCTACAAGCCCACGATCGTCAAGGACCGCGAGCTGATCGACGGCGGCGTGGTGTCGACCACCAACGTCGACATCGCGGTCGAGGCGGGCGCGAAGTTCGTCATCGTGGTCAACCCGCTCGTCCCGTTCGTCAACGACTTCTCGCAGCAGATCCCGACGATGTTCGGCACCCGCGTGCGCCGGGTCTCGGACATGGGCTTCCCGAAGATCGCCTACCAAACGTTCAAGCTGCTCGCCTACCAGCGCCTGCACGAGATGGCGCGCCAGTGGGAGGACCGCTACCCGGGCGTCGACATCATCCTGATCGAGCCCGAGCCCGACGACGAGCTGATGTTCGAGACGAGCGTCCTCAACTACTCCTCACGCGTCGAGGTCGCCAAGCACGGCTTCGAGTCCGTCACCGTGAAGCTGGCCAAGGACTACGACTCCCTGCGCGAGACATGCGAGCGCCACGGGATCCAGATCTCGGCCACCCGCGTGCGCAAGGTCATCAAGCACTTCTCGGCCGAGAAGGAGAAGACCCGCGCATGGCGCCGCATCCTCGAGCAGACCACCGGGACCCTGCTCCGGCAGTCCGCCGGGGATTAGCACTCCCCCCGCCAGGCAGCAAGCTGCCTGGCTTGGCGCCTAGCCGCGGTAGAGCCGGTCGAACAGGTCGGCGTACTTCTCGTTGACCACGTTGCGCTTGACCTTCAGCGTCGGGGTCAGCTCGCCGGTCTCCTGCGACAGGTCGTGGTCGAGGATCACGAACTTCTTGACCTGCTCGACCTGCGCGTACTTCTTGTTCGCCTCGTCGAGAATGCCCTGGATCAGCTCGTGGACCTTGGGGTCGTCCGCCAGCGCCGCCGGGTCCTCGGACAGGCCGTGCTCCTTGGCGAAGTGGACGATCTCCTCGGGATCGAGCGTGATCAGCGCCACCGGGTAGGGCCGGCGGTCGCCGTACATCACGGCCTGCGAGATCCAGCGCGACTGCTTGAGGTCGTTCTCGATGTTGGCCGGCGTGAGGTTCTTGCCGCCCGCGGTGATGATGATGTCCTTCTTGCGGCCGGTGATGAAGAGGAAGCCGTCCTCGTCGAGCGAGCCGAGGTCCCCCGTGTGCAGCCAGCCGTCGACGATCGTGCCGAAGCTGGCGTCGTCGTTCTTGTAGTAGCCGCCGAAGATGTTCGGCCCCTTGATCAGGACCTCGCCGTCGTCGGCGATCTTCACCTCGCAGCCCGGCAGCGGCGTGCCGACGGAGCCGAGCCGGTGGCGCTCGACCGTCGAGGTTGTGGCGACCGTGGCGGTCTCCGTCATGCCGTAGCCCTCCATCACCGGCACGCCGCAGGCATAGAAGAACTCGAGGATCTCCTTGGCGATCGGCGCGGCGCCGGTGTTGGCCTGCTTGAGCCGGCCGCCGAACACGTTGCGGACGTTCTTGAAGAGGGCCACGTCGGCCGCGTCGTAGTGGGCCTGCAGCTCGGCAGGGACCTCCTGCCCGGCAGCCTGCAGCGCACGCACCTTGAGCCCGACGCCGACCGCGCCCTTGATCTGCTCGGCGTCGCCGTTGGAGGTGACGAGCGTGTAGATCTTCTCGAAGATCCGCGGCACCGACGGCAGGTAGGTCGGGTGGACCTCCATCAGCTCGGGGACGATCGTCTTCGGGTCACCGCCCCAGTAGGCGATGCTGCTGCCGAGGTCGATCGCCAGCAGCTGGATGAGCAGCGCGTAGGCGTGGGCCAGCGGGAGGAAGAGGTAGACGACGTCGCGCGCCTCGACCACGCCCTCCTCCTCGCACATGTTCACGACCTGGCGGTAGTTGCGGTGCGAGAGCACGCAGCCCTTGGGCGGGCCGGTGGTGCCGGAGGTGTAGATGATCGTGTAGGTGTCGTCAGGCTTGACGGCCGCGGCGCGGGCCCGCAGCTCGGCCTCGTCGCGGGCGCGTCCGCGCTCGCGCAGGTCGTCGAGCGCGATGGCGTCTCCCACATCGCCGGACGGGTCCACCACGATCACGTGGCGCAGCGCGGGCAGGTTGTCGCGGACCTCGACGATCTTGGCCACCTGCGACGCGTCCTCGCACACGATCGCCACCGACTCGGAGTTCCCGGCCACCCACTCGCACTCGCCGGGCGAGTTGGTCGGGTAGATCGGCACCACCACGGCGCCGGCGCTGGAGATGGCGAAGTCGCACGTCGTCCAGTCCGGGCGCGTCGAGCACAGCAGGGAGACGCGGTCGCCGGGCTCGATGCCGAGGTCGATCAGGCCACGGGCGATCTCGGAGACGGTGCGGCCGAGCTCCTCGTAGGAGACGCTATGCCACTCGCCGTCGCGCTTGTAGCGCTGGGCCTCAACGGCGCCGTGCCGCTCCGCGGCGAGCGCCACGAGATCGGCGATCGTCTTCGAACCGGTTGATGCCGCCGCTGGGGCGACCGTGCCCGCTTCCATCTCTATGAGCCTCCTCTAATGGTCAGGAGGCGATACTACGTACCTGCGGTCAGGCGGTGGCGACCCTGGGCGGAGAGCTAGCGGTCGTGGCCTGCTCGCTGAGGTTGGCGATGAACAGGGTCTTGTCGATACGGCCCTGGAAGATCGGCACGCCCAGCTCCATGCACTTCTCGATCACCTGGCGACGTTCCATGCCGGCTTCGCGCGCGAGCTCCGTGGGCGTGAGGTGAATTGCCATCGCACTAATCCTCCTGTGAGGTTTGCCACGTTCAGAGGAAGGTATCGCGTGCCCAGGACGCCGACAACGAAATCGGCTCAAGGCTTCCTAAATTAGGGCTTAGACCGGATTTGGGATGTCGACGAACTCGTGCACGATGCCGTGGTGCTCCGCGAGCAGCTCTCCCAGGCGCCGGACCCCGAAGGTCTCCGTGGCGTAGTGCCCGGCCGCGATGAAGTGGATGCCGGCCTCGCGCGCGTCGGCCATCACGTTCTCGGCGGGCTCGCCGGTCAGGAACGCATCGAGTCCGAGCTCGACCGCCTGCGGCAGCAGCTTGGACGCCGAGCCGGAGACGATGCCGATCCGGCGCACGCGCTCTGGGCCGGCGTCGAACACGAGCGGCTCGCGCTGTGTCACCTCGCGGACGCGCGCGAAGAGCTCCGCGGCGGCGATCCCGTCGCCCGCGAACTCACCGAGCCGGCCGATCTTCGCGAACGCCTCGTGGCGCTCGCAGCCGAGCAGCCCCGCCAGCAGCGCGTTGTTGCCGACCTCCGGATGGGCGTCAAGTGGCAGGTGGTAGGCCGCCAGGGCCACGTCGTGCTTGAACAGCGGCCGCACTCGCTCGGCCAGCGTGGGCGTCAGCCCGGTGGGCAGGAAGTCCCAGAACAGGCCGTGATGGACGAGCACGAGATCGGCCTCCAGCGCGACCGCGCGCTCTATCAGCTCCCGCTGCGCCGACACTCCCGTGACCACCTTGGTCACCGTCTCCCCACCGGGCACCTGCAGCCCGTTCGGCCCATAGTCCTCAAATGCACCGGGATCCAGCAACCCGTCGAGGAACGCGATCAGTGCGGAGATGTTCACCGGGGAGGTTTCAAATGGCATGGCAGCGGCGATCCTCCTAATTGAACGCTGGGGTTCGGATGGCCCCGTTGCCGGACGTGGCCGTCATTCAACTCTCTTTCGCGGAGGATGGAACAGTGGGTAGGGGAACGATGGTCATGGATGCACCGGTGTCCGCGACCCCCGAGCCGGCAGTGGCCGAGGGACCGGGCGACCCCACGCTCGTCGCCGCTGTCCGCGGCGGTAACGATCGCGCGTTCGAGCAGCTCTACTCGCGCTACCAGCGCCGGATCTCCGCCTACGTGTACGGCATGGTCAAGGACCACGGCCGCGCCGAGGACATCACGCAGGAGGTCTTCATCTCCGCGCTGCGCCGCATGCGCGAGACCGACCGCGCGATCGCGTTCAAGCCGTGGATCTACGAGATCGCCAAGAACGCCTGCATCGACCAGTTCCGCCGCTCCCGGCGCGCCGAGGAAGTCTCGATGGACGCCGGAGAGGGCCTCGGCCAGGCCGACCACGGCCGCCTCGCCGCCGCCGAGCCCACCCCGGACGACGCGGTCGACGCCAAGCAGCAGCTCGACCACCTCTGCGGCGCGTTCGGCGGCCTCTCCGACTCCCACCACGAGATCCTCGTGCTGCGCGAGTTCGAGGGCCTCTCCTACCGCGAGATCGGCGACCGCATGGGCCTCAGCCGCCCCGGCGTCGAGAGCACGCTCTTCCGCGCCCGCAAGCGCTTGACCGAGGAGTACGACGAGCTCGTCTCCGGCCAGCGCTGCGTGCGCATCCAGTCGATCATCGCCGCGGCCGGCGGCACCGCCCCCGGCACGCGCGACGCGCGCCGCCTCGCGCGCCACGTCTCGCACTGCCAGCCGTGTCGCCGCATGGCGATGGCCGCCGGGCTCGACATCTCGTCGCTGCCCCGGACGCCCGTCCGCCGCGCGATCGAGCGCGTCGCCGGCTTCCTGCCGCTGCCCGCCTTCCTGCGCGCGCGGTTCTTCGCCAGCGAGCAGATGGTGCCGGTCTCCGAGCCGATGGCCGCCGCTTGGTCGAAGGCCGTGGCGGCAGGCGCCGCGCTGCTGGTGGCCGGCGTCGGCGCGGGCGTCGCCCCGCACGCCGGCGGCAAGCCGCCGGCGCACAAGCCCGACAGCGCCAAGCCCGCCGCCGCACACACGCGCAGCGCCAGCTCGTCCGGTGGCACGCGCGTCCGGCGCCCGCTGGCCGTGGCGCCGCGCAAGCGGGCGGTCGTGAAGTCGACGAGCCACACCGGCGGCAAGCGCAGCGGCTCGCTCGGCAAGCAGCGCAGCTCGGCGCCGAGCAGCGCCGGCACGCCGAGCGCTCCGGCGACGCCGACAGGCGGCTCGACCAAGCCCGCTGCGACGAGCCCCACCAGCTCCACCCCGAACCCGACGCGCGGCGTCCACGTGCCGACCGCCGGCGGCGGGACCGGGACGACGACGCCGAGCCTGCCGAAGGTCCAGCTGCCCAAGATCGAGACCCCCGTCGGCTCCACCCCGGTCGGCGGCGCGGTCGAGCAGACCGTCAACGATGTGACCGGCACCGTCAACCAGGCGACCGGGGACGTGCAGGACACGGTCAACAACGTGACGGGCGGGCTCCTCACGCCGTAGTCTCTCCGCCGTGGCTGACACTGGCGCGGACTCGTTCCTCGAGTCCTTGATGGACACCAACCTGTACTCGATCGGCGCGTACTTCAACGATCGGCACCCCGAGCTCGTCGACTCCGTCGTCGACGAGGCCTCGGCGATCGAGCGCGACGGCCTCCAGGGCTACGCGACGGCGGGCGATCTCGACCTCGAGACCGCCTTCCAGACGCTCATCACGGGCCTGGCCGTCCGCTACTACCGGGCAGTGAACGGCTAGAGTAGGACCGGCATCGGGGCGTGGCGCAGCCTGGTAGCGCGCGCCGTTCGGGTCGGCGAGGTCCCCGGTTCAAATCCGGGCGCCCCGATTGCAAGGGACCCGCGCCACGGCGCGGGTTTCGTCGTTCTCAAGGCCGGACGAGGTAGCAATGAGGTCGCAATTCGTCCCGCGTCGCGCCGCGCGTGCGCGAGCAGGAAGCGTTCAGCCGGGCCGTGTCCGGCCCTTAGATTCCGCTCAGCGGGCCACCAGCGGTAAGCACGCGAAACCCGCGCCATCGCCATGGGGATCCCCGCAAGACGGGGAGCGCGGCGTTGGGCTCGTGTTCCGTCGGCGCAGAAATGGGTCCACTTTGCGGCTGGCGCATGCGAAAGGCTGAAACTCCCATGGACTCCACGTGTCTGCTTGGGTGGCCACAGAGGGCTCACCGCCACGGATGGCGATCCTCCCCGGGATGCGTAGGGGCATGAAGCGCCCCGCGCATCCCCTCAAACGCACGCCCGTAGCCACACTCGTCATGCGCGGCTGGCGTAGCCGGGCGGGGGGATCGACAGCTGAAAGCGCGACAAACGCCCCTGGCCTGTCTATGCCGTGACGAGCGTGCTGCGCAGCGCGCGCTGATCGGTCGCGATCGATGCCGAGCCCTGTATCGAAGTAAGCCTCGATCGAGCCGAACTTCTGCGGCATCTCGTCGAGGGCGGTGCGCAGGTACTCGGCGTCCACGCCGAGCACCGGCTCGAGCAGCTGCGGCTCACCGCCGGCGGCGCGGAACTGTTCCATCACCGGCTTCAAGGCGGGCAGCAGGTCCCCGCATCGCCCCGTCGGCATGAAGCGCGTACGTGTTCGCCTGGGGGACACACGCGGGGCACAACTGACTAGACGGCTGGCGCGCTACGCGGCCGGACCCGCTTGGGAGTCGCCTGCGCCTGCGGCGGGCCCGGCGGTTCTGAGGATGACGACGCTGACCGCGCCCACCCAGGCTGGAAAGACCAGGGTCAGGAGCGCGGCGTAGGACACGTTGAGGATCAGCACCAACGCGGCGAGATACCCGCTCACGACGAGCCAGCGCGGGAACACGCCGAGGCGCATTCCGATGGTCGACGCCACGATCATGAACACGGCAGCCATCCGCATTGCGTAGATGAACAGGAACCCGAAGCCGAATGAACGGACGAGCACCACGGCGTCCTGGCTCGGAAGCGGCTCGTGCTGGAACTTCACTGCGGCGAGCACCGCTCCGCCCACGCCGGCGGCGACGAACAACATCGCCACGAAGAGCAGACCGCTGGCCAGAAAGACCGTGGCGAAGAATCGATCCTCACGGTCGCCGATCAGGTTCCGCACCGTGGCGATGAACCAGAGGAAGGCGATGCCGGAGAACGGCACGAGGTAGACGCCCACGACCGAGACGCGCCCGGCTTGCTCGCCGAGGTAGAACCGTCGGATCTCGGCAGCCGTGCTCGCGCCTGAGGGCTGGTTGCGCAGCAGGAGGATGGAGCCGATGAAAAGGGCCGCGAACGCGAGTCCGGCGACGCCGGCGGCACGCGGCGTCTCGAGTCGCCCCTCGCGGGCGACGGTCGGCTGTCTCCCGCGGGCCGTCGACGGTGCAAGCGCTGGATCGGAGCGTGCCATCGCTTCTTCCTTTCAATGCGGCCGGGCCGGCCGGGGCGTGGGGAAACCTCGGCCACGATCCTCCCGTTCGGTTGGCGCGGTGGCATCGCCCACACGAGGTGAATTGCGGTGTCGACGAACGTCGCGCCCGATCCCGGCTCATGCCATCGGGACGATGACGGGCCCAGCGCCCGGTGCTGGAGTGCAGCCTGTGCTTGAGATCGCCGGTGCGACTTGGTGACTGTCGCCGCCCAGCCTCGCGCGGGCATGGTCCGGATCACGGCCGGCTCGCTTCTCATGGGCTCCGCCGAGTTCTATGCGGAGGAGGCGCCGGTCCGGCGAGTGGAGGTCGAGGGCTTCTGGATCGAAGAGTGCCCGGTCACGGTTGGCGAGTTCCGCCGATTCGTGAAAGCGACCGGTCATGTCACCGTTGCGGAGCGCACGCCCGACCCGGCCGACTTTCCCGACGCCGACCCGGCGATGCTCGTGCCCGGCTCGCTCGTGTTCCATCCCAGCCGCGGACCCGTCGACCTGCGCGACTTCCACAACTGGTGGTCCTACGTGCCCGGCGCGTGCTGGCAGCGACCCGAGGGTCCGCGCAGCGACGTCTACACACGCGAGCGCCACCCCGTGACCCAGGTCGCCTACGACGACGCCCAAGCCTACGCCGCGTGGGCGGGAAACACCCTTCCCACAGAGGCAGAGTGGGAGTACGCCGCACGTGGTGGACTGGAAGGTGCCTCGTACGCGTGGGGTGACGAGCCGTTCCCTGGCGGGCGAGCAATGGCCAACACGTGGCAAGGCGAGCTCCCTTGGCAGAACCTTCGGCTGGACGGCTTCGCCGGCACATCGCCGGTCGGCACCTTCCCGGCCAACGACTACGGGCTGTTCGACATGACCGGAAACGTGTGGGAGTGGGCTTGCGACCCGCTCGACGTCACCGGCGAGAGTTGCTGCGCGCCCGCGGGCCCGGGTGAGGCGCGCCAGGTGATCAAAGGAGGCTCGCACCTCTGCGCCCCAACTACTGCCTGCGCTATCGCCCAGCCGCGCGCCAGGGTGAGACGCCGGACAGCTCGACCAGCCATATCGGCTTTCGCTGCGTGACGCGGGAGTAGCGCTTGCTGCTCGTCCCGTTTGGGCGATGTGGATCACGGCGTGCTGCGAGAAGGTCCACTCATCGGTGTTCTCACCCTCCTCGCCGCCGCGGTAGCGCGTCAGCTGCGCCTGTGCCTCAGCGGCGGGTGGCTCGGTCCCTTTGGGCTGGCGTGGCGTGCGACGTCGCTCGGCACCAGGCGCGGCGAAGCGGGCTGAAAGACAAGCTCGCCCGCTACGACGCGCTGATCACGGGTTGGGCGCGGACGCAGGAGCCCTTCCTGTCAGCGGGTCTCCCGCCGGCGGTGATCCTCGTGTTCCCCGATGCGGGAACTGTGCGCGACGTTATCCACGTCGACAGCAATCGATGCCGACGCTCCGGCCGCGGGCACCGTCGTCCGCGCCGCGCTGGTTGTGCGCTTCACCCGTGGTGCTTCTCGGGCACTGACCAACTGTTGCAGCACTTCTTCAGCGAGACGGGCGCTCAGCTGGAGGAGAAGTCGGAGAGGTTCAAGGACGTCGGTGCGTGGCTCAAGCGCTACTTCGACTGGTTGGCTTGCATCCATGTGAAGACCGCGGACCAGTTCTCCCCAGTGGTCGTACGTTCACCACTCTTGCCCTCAGCGCGCTCGAACACCCGATCGCCCCCGGGGGCGTACACGTAGTGAATTTCACTCAAAATGGAGTAGCTTGCAGTCCCGTCCGGCGCTCGTTGAACGAACAGTGCGGAAATACCCTTGACCGGGTCGTTGCCACTGATCCAGACTGTCTGCCACTCACGCTTCTCGCCCTTGTCGTCGAGCGTCCACATCTGGACGACCGAGCTCGGATCGGCCGAAAATCCGGCCCTCAGCTTCAGTTCTCGGTGCCACCCCTTGTGGCGCAGGGCTGTGACGTCACCCACTTCCTGATCGAGATTGGAGGGATGGTAGGTACCGATGAAGTCCGCATCCGCGGGGATCCACGGCCCTCCAGGTGGATCCGGCTTGACCTCCGTGACGTGCCGCACGACGGTCTTGCGGTCTTTGGAGTGCGTTATTGGGGCAGGCGCTTCCTCGATCCCGTAGTTAACCTGCTTCATCTGTGAGGGCTCGTCGCGGAGCGCCTCGTCTCTAGTGGCGCCGCTTTGGATCGTGGTATACAAGAATTCGCCCACGTCCGACCGCTCCTTGTAGACACCCGCGGTGATGTTGGGCGCGCGCGGCGCGTCGAACCAGGATTTGAGTATGACCCAGTTGCCCTTCGCCGTGAGTTCCCGGACGATTGGTTCGCACCGCTTCAAGTCCTGCTCGGCCTTTTCGTCCTCGGCGTGCTCGAGCTTCTCGATCCCCTTCTGTTCGCCGGTCATAGCGCCGCCCTCAACCGCGCGGGTCGTCGCCCCTGTGTCCTCGGCGCCGGGCGCCGTGCCTTCGCCCTGCGGCTCGACGCCGCCGCCCTCCGGGTCGACCTCGACGTGCGGGCCGCCGGGCTCGGCGACGTGCGGCTCATCCCGTCCGCTCGCCGCCGGCGGCTTTTCCGGCGCGACGTTGCCCTCCTGCGGCGCCTCGAACTTCGCCGGCGGCGCGCCGCCGCCCTCCGGCGCGGGCGGCTCGGGCTCGGGCTTCTCCGTCCGCGGCCTGGGCGGCATGCGCGCCGGCATGTTCGGGCTGCCCTCGCGCGGGAAGCGCGGGTCGCGCGTTCCGCCCCTCTCGGAGCCGCCCGGCAGATCCTGTGGCACGATCGGCTCCTTCATCGGTCGCCCTGTCACCGGGTCGTAGAAGTCCTGCACGGCGGCGCGGAACCGCATCGCATCGCCCCAGGTCACCGGCCTGTCTTTGGCCTTCCAGGGCTGCTTCGTGCGGGGATTGTCGCCGTCCGGGACCTGCCCCCTCCTGATCGCGAAGCGCGCCGCGGTCTCGCCGCTCAGCTTGTCCTCCTCGCCGTGGACCCGCGCGAAGACCCCCCTCAGCCCCGCCCGGTCGGCCGCGAACATGCGCCGGTGGTCGAGCGACACGAGCCGGCCGTTGGTCGTCCGGACGATGTCCGCCGGCCGGTCTGGGTCCCACCCGTTCTTGGCCATGTCCCGGGCCACCCGGCCCAGGGTCTTTCCCTCGCTGGTGGTGAAGCTGACGCGCGGCTGGGTGTACTCGACCCTGGCCAACTCCACGTACTCCACGCCAGGCGGCAGCACGCGACCGCGGAGCTGCCGGTTCGGCGGCGGCAGGGGGTCGCGCTGCACGAGCCGGCAGAACGCGCGGTTGCCGACCATCCGCGCGAGCGTCGCGCCGTCGCGCTGAAGCGTCTGTCGCGAGTTGGTGCCTGGATGCCCGAAGAGCGGCGGGCGCACGTGCTCAGCGTCATGGTGCTTTCCGGCGTCCTGCGCCTGCGGTTCTGACCGGTCGTGCGTCATCGCTCAGTAGCTGAAGACGGTCGCGCCGCCGCCGATCCACTCCCACAGCGGAGTCGCGCCGCGGATACGTGGACCAGCGCCGCGGCGCCCGCGGGATCCCCTGGGGTGCGCTGAAGCCATTTGACCTCGAGGCATCCGGCGCTTGCTCCCTCGCAGCGGCCGCATCTCCACTGCATCCGGCTTGAGCAAAGCGTCCTGCCACGCGTCTAGGGCGCTGCCGCTCGCGGCGCCCGCCCGCCCGCGCCTCGACACCGCAGATTCTCCTTTGCTGTGTCGTACGAGTTGTGCAGGCGCTCGCGGGGCGATCAGCCGCGCGAGCATGGAGGTCACCGCTGCGTAGCCCGCGCTGCGCTGCAGCGCGAGGATCGCCTCAGGCCGACACGCAGGCACGCCCGCCGACTCGCGCGCGGCGCGGGGGCCGCGTCACGGGTGCCCGGCTCCGGAGTTTCGCGTCCGTACCGTCGCGTCATAGTCATGCGAGCGACCGTAGGCGTGCGGGCGCGCACGAGCATCCGTAGGAATGCGGACTTGGTTGCCCCGCATGCGCCGGATGCTGCGCGGCTGAGTACCTCCGGGTCAGGCCGTCGGTGGCCGCGCGACGAGGCCGAGCTCGGTCGCGCGGCGCGCGGCGTCGGCCCGCGATCGGCAGCCGAGCTTCATCCGGATGTTCTGCACGTGCGTGTCGACCGTGCGCGGGCTCAGGAACAGCCCGCGCGCGATCTCGCGGTTGGTCTGGCCGACCGCGACGAGCCGGACGACCTCGACCTCGCGGCGGGTCAGGCCGCCATTCGCGAGCTCGGCCGCAGCCAGGCGGCCGAGACGGCGCTCGACGCGCTCGCCGAGCGCGGCGAGGTCGTCGGCGAGCTTCGCGGCCAGCGGCCGCGCGCCGAGCTTACGGGCGGTACGGTGCGCGGCGACCAGCCGCTCGACCGCCTCCGCGTGCTGGCCGGCGGCAACGAACGCCGCGGCTGCGCGGCGCTGCGTCTCGGCGCGCTCGTATGGCGCGCCGACGTCGGCCAGCAGCGACGCTGCGCGCTCGAACTGCGTCGTGGCCTCGGCTGGCTCACCGTCGAGCAGCGCGACCTCTCCGAGCGCGTGGGCGAGCGCCGACATCGCTTCGACCTGGCCGGTGTCAGCCGCGATCTGCGCCAGCGCCGCTGCACACGCCCGCGCGGCCCCGTCCTCTTGCGCCTCGGCAAAGGCGGTCGTCGACCAGCGGAGCGGCGAGATCGCGTAGTGGCGCTCCTCGGTCTCGCTCCATCGCTCGAGGATCGCGCGACAGCGCTCCGCGACGCCATTGGGCGCACGCGCCTGCTCGAGCACGGCGAGGCCCCAGCCGGAGAGCAGCTCCATGGCGGCGAGCTCGATGTGCCGTGCGACCGTCGCCGACTCCAGCAACAGCGGTCGCGCCGGCCGGCGCTGGCCGCGCAGCGCGAGGATCAACCCCAGCGTCCCGGACGCAGCCGCCTTCGCGTGCAGCGTCGCCTGGGGCGAGTCGAGGACTTGCCGGCAGACGAGGGCGGAGTGATCCCAGTCGCCGGTGTGGCGGAGCACGACGCTGAGGCAGGCCAGACACAGCTGCGCGGTCGGCTCGAGCTCGTTGGCGGCGCAGAACCCGGACGCCTCGTCGTAGGTCTCCCGCGCGGCACGGTAGTCACCGGCGTGCTCGAGCGAGTCGGCCAGCCGCTGGTAGACCTCGGCGGCGGCGCCGCTGAGGTTGTGATCGAGGGCGTGCGTGAGACCGCTTCGCACGAGCTCGATCGCGGGCGCGCCCTCGCCCATGCGCGCGCGCACGTTGCCCTCGAGCCCGAGGATGCGCGCCTCGAGGTCGGATCGCTGGGCGGCGGTGGCCTCGGCCTTTGCAGTCTCCAGCAGGGCGAGCGCGGCGCGGAAGCTCGCTGCGGAGCGCAGGTGGGCGGCGGCGGCGAGCCGCTCGCCGGCGGCGTCGCCCGCAAGCCCGGCCGCCGCGAAGGCGGAGGCGCCCTGCTCGCGCGCGGCAAGTGCATCCTCCCATCGACCCTGGAGCTCGAGCGCGCCCGCGAGGCTGCGCAGCACCTCGCCGAGCGGCACGTCGTTCGCGCCGCGACGATGTCCCTCCGCGGCCTCGCGCCACGCCAGCACGGCGCCCCCGAGGTCGCCCGCCAGCTCGGTGGACCGCCCGAGCTGCACGAGCGCGTCGAGCCGCGTGGGCTCCTCGGCGCCCTCCGGCCACAGCTCGAGCGCCCGACGGATCGCCCGCGACCCGTCGCGGTAAGCGTGCACGTCGCAGTACGCCTCGGCTGCGGCGAGATAGGAGCGCCGTGCGCGGTCGGGCTCGCGGCCGCGCGCCCAGTGCTCGGCGCTGGCCGACGCGGGCGCACCCTGTGCCTCCAGCGCCTCGGCGATCGCGCGGTGCAGGGCCGGGCGCTTGGCCCAACCGATCTCGCCGTAGAACGCCTCGCGGGCGAGGTCGTGGCGAAACGCGAGCCGTCCGCGCGCGTCCTCGGTCACGATCCCGCGGCGCGTGGGCTCCTCAGGCCATTCGTTTAGCGCGGCGATCGCGGTCGCGAGCTCAGGATCGAAGCTCTGCCCTAAGGCGGCCGCCACGCTCAGCGCGGTCCGGGCGTCGTCGTCGAGGCCGGCGGCACGTAAGAGGATCGCGTCGCGGACGTGCTCGGGCAACGGCAGCTCCTCGCTGGAGCCGAGCTCGAGGCCGCCGGGCGCCGGGCGCAGGCGATTCTGCGCGACGAGGACGGCGCCGAGTTCCTCGACGAAGAACGGCAGCCCGCCCGTGCGCACGACCACGGTGTGAACGAGCGACGGCGCGACGTCCCCGCCCACGACCGACCGCAGCAATGCGCCGGTGTCCGCGGCGCCGAGCGGTTCGACCGTCAGCTCGTGCAGCCGGCCCTGCCGGCGCAGCTCGCTGCGCAGACGGCGCAGCGGGTGCCCGCGAGACAACTCATCGCTGCGGTAGGCGCCGAGGACTTGCAGCGCCTGCGTCTCCAGAGCCGGCGCGAGGACGGCGAGCATGTCGAGCGTCCCCTCGTCGGCCCACTGCAGGTCGTCGAGGAAGACGGCCGCGGGCGCTGCCGCCGCGAACGCCGAGACCACGACCTCGCACAGCGCTGCCCTGTCGGCGCCCGACATGCCCGCGAGATCGGGCAGCGCGGTGGTCAGCGGCCAGTACGCCGGGGCTCCACCCTGCAGGCCCGCGCCGTGAAGGACGGGGAGCCCGGACTCTTGGAGCACGCCGCGCGCGAGGACCGTCTTGCCGACGCCCGCCTCGCCGGCCAAGAGCACGAGCGAGCCACGGCCCTCCCGGGTCCGCGCGACTGCCGCCGTCAGCTGCGACCGCTCCTGCCCGCGACCGACCAGCGCGGTGGTCAATAGCTGAAGACGCACGCTCCCTCGCCGATCCAATCCCACAGCGGCGACGCCCCCGCCAGGCGCGCGTTCCCGACGAGCTCGCCCGCCTCGAGCTTGCGCGCCTGGAAGCAGATCGGGCAGACGAAGAGCTGCCCGCCGGCGTCGGCGTACTGCTGGAAAAGCCGGGCCAGCGGCGGGCAGCCGTCGCACGCGACCGCCTCGGCGGTGCGCGGTAGCCCGAGCCGCACCGCCTCCTTGGTCAGGAACATCGCGACATCCTTGCCCTTCTCCGCCGCACTACCACCGACGAGAAACGCGACAGTCACCCGCTCGGCGTCCTCGAGCCCAGTGGCGAGATTGATAACGACCTTCCCATTGTCAGCCATGCGCGCAGCGTACGCGTGCGCCGCACGCACAACATCCCGAGGACTACGTAGTTTCAGGGTCAACTCTCCCACGAAGCACGCCCCGTGCCCCGGGGCCGCGCGAGTGCCGAGCGTCGCCACCAGCGCCCCCGGAACCTCGTGCATCGACACGGCGATCCGATCACGGCGATACAGCCAGGATCGTCCTGATCTGCAGCTAGAGACGAGCGCTTCGTCGATGACCGTTGTGACGCCACGACAACTGCCGCCCGTGCAGGCGCAGGGAGCGGCTTGCGATCCCGCTGCCGTTGTCGAGGCGCCGGGCCGGCCGCCGAGCGCGAGCCGCATCGACCTCCCGCTCGCCAAACGCTGCTGAACCCACGCGGGTGACAGCGATCCACGCGGCGGCGCCGTCATGACGGACGACGAGCGAGGTCACCTCATCGGATCGGTCGGGCCGAGAATCGCGACCTATCGCCGGGTGAGAGGAGATTGTCTCCCGAGCGCGCAGGTCGATGACTCTCACCGTGGCCGGGCTTCTGCCCGGCCCGTCGGCGTTGACGACGAATGCGACATCGCGACCAGCGAGCCGGAACGTCGATACGCGCCGAAAGAGCCCGGGTGTCGCGAGCCGCCCGCCGAGGCGAACAGGGCGGCTTGTGCCGGTGCATGCCGCAAACGCGTCATCGCTCGTAAACACTGCGGAGTGGTCTCGGCTGACCACGACCTGTGCTCCGGCGGGAACGCAGGGTGGCGGTCCGGCTGAGATGAAGAGCATCATGTCCAACACTAGCCGCACCCTGAGTGGTAGGCGATGACCGCTCAGCGGCTGCGGCTAGTCCTATCTCCGCCATGCGCTACAGGCGCGCCGACACGTCCGCGGCGATCTAAATGACGGCCCCTTTGGGTCGCACGATGATCGTGTTGACGTCGACGCCGGGCGACTGAAGGGTCGACCAGACCAGCGCCTCGGCGAGCTGCTCGGATGTGAGGTTGTCGCCATCGGGCGGGCCTCCTACAGGCGCCCAGAAGTTGGTGTCGACACGGCCTGGAGAGACGAGGGTGACGCCGACACCGTCCGGGGCGCACATGAGGCGGGTGTTCTCGGCGAGCGCGGTGACCGCCCATTTTGTGGCGCCGTAGATGTTCGCCGCGATGCCGACATGGCCGGCGACGCTGCCGACGAAGACGATGCGTCCGCGCGTCTGCCTGAGGTGTGGCAGCGCAAAGCGGACCAGGAGCGCGGGGCCGAGGACGTTGGTGAGGACCATTTCCCGCCACAGGGCCGGGTCGCCGTCGGCGAGACCGTCGTGGCTGGCGACGCCGGCGTTGGCGACCGCGCTGTCGAGACGGCCGAACGTGTCAACCGTCTGCTCGATCGCAGCGGACATGGCGTCCGGGTCGGCGGCGTCGGCGACGATAGTGAGCAGTTCGGCAGGGCGCCCGAGATCGTTCGCGAGCCGTTCCAGGCGGTCGGCGTGGCGACCGGTGACGGTCACGCGATGGCCGTGGGTGAGCAGTTGCCGGGCGGCAGCGGCGCCGATCCCGCTTGATCCTCCAGTGATCGCGGTCACCGGGCGTGCGGCGTGGTGGGTTGACATCAGGCGGATGCTCGTGCCTCTTCGCCGTCCGCGCGAACGATTTAGTCTGAAGCGAATGATCGAGCTGCGCTTCGGTTCGGAGAGCCTGTCGCGGCTGCGATTCGCGATCTCGCCGCTGACTGAGACGTTCCGGAGCCTCCGCGCGCTCGACGACCCGGGCAGCCAGGCGATCCACCTTCCCTGGGCAATCGAGGCGCGCCGCGCCGTCGCCGACCTCGACCTTCGCGTCCTGCGCGCGCTCCTGCGGCCTCACGACGCGTACACCCCCGACTTCTTCGCTCCGCCGCCGGCGGGGCCGCTCGTCGATATCGACGACGAGCTCGCGGCCGTGCAGGCCGTCGGCGCCGAGCGAGTGCGTGAGGAGCTTCGCGAGGCCTTCGGAGGGCGGCCGCTGCCCGACGCGCTGATCCCGCTCGCGGAGCGACCCGAGCGTGGTCTTCGCGAGCTCGTCGAGCTGACCCGCGCCTACTGGGACCGCACGCTAGCCCCGCACTGGCCCCGGCTGCGAGCGCTGCTCACGGGCGACATCATCTACCGGGCCCGCACGCTCGCCGACGGCGGGGCGAAGGCGTTGTTCTCGGACATCGACCCGTGTGTCGAGTGGACCGGAGAGACGCTTCGCCTGCACAAGGTGTGGGAGGAGTGTCTCGACCTCGACGAGCGCGGGCTGCTGCTCATCCCCAGCGCGTTCGTGTGGCCCCGCGTCGTCGTGCTCCTCGACCCGGCGTGGCAGCCCTCCGTCCTCTACCCCGCCCGGGGCGTTAGTGCACTGTGGGAGCCCGGCGCGCGGCGAGGCGCCCATCCGCTCGGCAAGCTCATCGGCCGACGCCGCGCCGCTCTGCTGGCCGCGCTCGACCAGCCCACCTCGACGACCGATCTCGCCCACGCCCTCGAAGCGTCCGCGCCTGGGATATCCCAGCACCTCGCCGTGCTCCGCGACGCCGGGCTCGTCCATCCCCATCGCGTTGGGCGGACTGTTCTCTACTTGCGCACGCCTCTCGGCGACACCGTGCTCGACGCGATGTCGACGAGAAGCGGCGAACGGTCGTAGACCTGGAGCTGCGATTCACCTGAGACTGAATCGTTGGCCAGTTTCTTCTGCCGGCTCAATAGTGGGACCCGCGACGAGCCGCTCCGATCGGCGCATCGCGTCGCTCAAGCCCAGGAGGAGGATCACGATGGAATCAGCCCGGTTGATTTTGCTGCGCGACGGCCCGTACGAGGTGACCGGCCCGCTCGACATGCTTGCTCGAGACGGCCGCACGATCGAGGCGCCCGCCCCGACGGTTCACCTATGCCGTTGCGGCCGGTCGGCGACCAAACCGTTCTGCGATGGCTCACACGCCCGCACCGGGTGGACGGAGGAGGCGTGAGCCAGGGACCTGCGCAACGCAAGCTCATCCTCTACATGTCGCAGTCGCTGGACGGTTTCGCCGCCCGGCGCGACGGGACAATGGACTGGCTCGCCCGCTCCAGCCCTCACGGCCCCCAGCGCCAGCGCGTGGTGGAGGAGCTGCTCGGCCGGACGGGCCTGCTCGTGCTCGGCGGCCGGGCCGGCCAGGACATGGCCCGGGCGTGGCCGAGCTCGCAGAGCCCGACCGGCGAGTACATGAACGCGCTGGAGAAGATCGTGTTCTTTAGCACGCTGACCGAGGTCGAGTGGAGCAACGCTCGCGTCTCAGACCGACCGGTCGAGGAGGAGATCCCCGAGCTCAAAGCAGAGGCCGGCAAGGACATCGTGGTCTTCGGCGGCGCGAGCTTTGCTCGCTCGCTTGCCGGCCACGGCTTGATCGACGAGTACCGCCTGGTCGTCCAACCGGTCGCGCTCGGCGACGGGCTCCCGCTCCTGCATGGCCTGCCCGAGCCGCTGCGGCTCGAGCTGGTCAGCAGCACCGTCTACGCCGACGGCCCGATCGCCCAGACCTACATCAACGCCGGCTGAGGAGGCTCGCCATGTCCGCCACCGTCCTGGACATGTCGATGTCGCTCGACGGATACGTCACTGGCCCGAATGACAGCCGCGAGAACCCGTTCGGCGACGGCGCCGAGATGCTGCACGACTGGATCTTCGACGCGGCGACCGAAGATGACGGGCCATCCCGGTTCAAATCCGGGCGCCCCGATTGCAAGGGACCCGCGCTCCGGCGCGGGTTTCGTCGTTCTAGGGGTCGGGCGAGGTAGCGATTCTCCCGAGTCGCGTCGGTCGGGTGGTCGTCGTTGCGCTCGGGCTTGTCATCCTGTGCCGCAACGCCGTGGTCGCCAAGGGGGAGGTCATCAACGTGTACGCGCCCCGGGGCGAGGGCGACGTCGCGTGGCCGGATGACCTGCGCGGTGCGCTTCACCGCGCCCACGGCGATCCCTCCCCGCTCGGCGCCGACGGCGCGCGTGTCTAGGCCGGCGCGGACCGAGAGGGCGCCAGGCCGGTGAGGATCGCGATCATCGGCGGGGGCCCCGGCGGCCTGTATGCCGCAATCCTCCTGCGGCTGCTCGACGCCGATCACGACGTCACGCTCTGGGAGCGCAACGCGGCGGACGACACGTTCGGCTTTGGCGTCGTCTTCTCCGACGAGACCCTCGCCTCCTTCGAGGCGGCCGATGCGCACACCCACGCGCGCATCACCCACACGTTCGCGCGCTGGTCCGACATCGACATCCACTTCCGCGGGACCGTCCAGACGTCGGGCGGCCACGGCTTCTCGGCGCTCGGCCGCATGCAGCTCCTGCAGATCCTCCAGCAGCGGGCCGTCGCGCTCGGCGCCGACCTCAGGTTCCAGGCCGAGGCTCCCTCGCTCGAGCGGCTGCGCGCGGAGTACGACGTGATCGTCGCCGCAGACGGCGCCAACAGCCGGACGCGGACGGAGCTCGCCTCGGCGTTCCGGCCGGCGCTCGACGCTCGTCCCGGCAAGTACATGTGGCTCGGCACCGACCGCGTCTTCGAGGCGTTCACCTTCGCGATAGCGGCGACCGAGCACGGCGTGGTCCAGGTGCACGCCTATCCCTACGACGACCGGATGAGCACGTTCATCGTCGAGACGGACGAGGCCACATGGCGGCGCGCGGCGCTCGATCGGACCGAGCACGAAGCATTCGCTCCGGGGGAGAGCGACGCGATCGGCATCGAGTTCGCCGGCGCCGTCTTCGCCGAGTTGCTCGGCGAGCATCGGCTGATCGCCAACAACTCCAGGTGGCTCAGCTTCCAGACCATCCGCTGCGAGCGCTGGCACGACGGCCAGGTGGTCCTATTGGGTGACGCCGCGCACACCGCGCACTTCTCGATCGGCTCGGGGACCAAGCTCGCAATGGAGGACGCGATCGCGCTCGCGTGGGCGCTCCGCGACGGCGGCGGCGATGTCGCGGGTGCACTGGACGCGTATGAGCGCGAGCGCCGCCCCGCGGTGGCCAGCATCCAGCGGGCTGCGCAGGCCAGCCTCGAGTGGTTCGAGCGGATCGGGCGCTACGTCGATCAGCCGGCCGAGCAGTTCGCCTTCAACCTGCTGACGAGGAGCCGGCGGGTGACCTACGACAACCTGCGGCTGCGGGATCCCGGCTTCGTGGAGCGCGCCGATCGGCGGTTCGCCGCGGCGGCGGGGGTGAGTGGGCGGCCGCGCCCGCCGATGTTCCTCCCGTTCCAGCTCCGCGAGCTCGAGCTCGGCAACCGCGTGGTCGTCTCGCCGATGGACATGTACGTCGCGGAGGACGGCGCGGTCGGCGACTTCCATCTCGTGCACCTCGGCTCCCGGGCCGTCGGCGGCGCCGGGCTCGTGATGAGCGAGATGCTCTGCACCTCCGCGGAAGGGCGCATCTCGCCGGGCTGTGCCGGGCTCTACCGCGATGATCACGTCGACGGCTGGCGCCGCATCGTGGACTTCGTCCACGGGGTCTCCGACGCGAAGGTCGGCGCGCAGCTCGGCCACAGCGGCCGCAAGGGCGCGACGAAGCGCATGTGGGAGGGGATGGACGAGCCGTTGGAGGCGGGTGGCTGGCCGCTTATCGCGCCCTCGCCGATCCCCTACTTCGAGCACAGCGACGTGCCGAGCGAGATGACCCGCAGCGACATGAACGACGTGCGAGACCAGTTCGTCGCCGCGACAGAGCGCGCGCTGCAGGCCGGCTTCGACCTGCTCGAGCTGCACATGGCTCACGGGTACCTGCTGTCCTCGTTCCTCTCGCCGCTGACGAATCGCCGCACGGACGACTACGGCGGCGAGCTCGAGTCGCGAGCGCGCTTCCCGCTCGAGGTCTTCCGCGCGTGCCGGGCCGCTTGGCCCGCGGAGAAGCCGATGTCCGTCCGGATCTCCGCGACGGATTGGCACCCGGGCGGATTCACGGGCGACGACGCGGTCGCGTACGCGCGGGCACTGCGGGAGGCCGGCTGCGACATCGTCGACGTGTCGACCGGCCAAGTGTGGCCCGATCAGGAGCCCGACTACGGTCGCAGCTACCAGACGCCATTTGCGGACCGGATCCGCCACGAGGCCGGGATCCCGGCGATTGCCGTCGGCGCGATCTCGAGCTACGAGGACGTGAACACGATCGTCCTGGCCGGTCGGGCCGATCTGTGCGCGCTGGCGCGGCCGCACCTCTACGAG
The DNA here is from genome assembly GCA_963722815.1 of uncultured Solirubrobacteraceae bacterium. GTDB lineage: Bacteria > Actinomycetota > Thermoleophilia > Solirubrobacterales > Solirubrobacteraceae > DASQFQ01. Next base: position 399,125 of record CAVROM010000011.1, on the reverse strand, counting down.
CCGTACTGGACGCTGCACGCGGCCGGCGAGCAGGGCTACGCGGACGCCGAGTGGATCGCGCCGTACCGCGCGGGCAGTCGCCGGCCGAGCGATGGGCGGGGCGAGGTGCCGCGCGCGCCGCTGCGTTCGTTCGGACCGCAGCCGCCGCCGCCGAACCCGCGCTGGCAGCCGGGCCGTGCGCTGACGGCGACCACCGATTGAGCAACCACGACGGAACGAGGCGAGCTATGGACTTCGGCGTATTCCTCCCGGTCTCAGGCCGCGCTGCCACCCGCAGCGGGCTGATCCACGCGGCCCAGCAGGCAGAGGAGATGGGCTTCACGACCGTGTGGGCCGCCGACCGCATCGTCATCCCGTGGACGGTGGAGACGCCGTACAACTACAACTGGTCCGGCTCGTTCTTCGTCCCCCCGGACGTGCCGTTCCTCGAGCCGCTCACCACCCTGGCCTTCCTGGCCGGCGCGACGGAGCGTGTCCGGCTTGGCATCAGCGTCCTGGTCATGCCGTACCGCGACCCGGTCTACTGGGCGAAGATCGTGGCCACGATGGACCAGCTCTCTGAGGGGCGCTTCATCCTCGGCACCGGCGTCGGCTGGATGCGGGAGGAGTTCGACGCCCTCGGTCACGGCGACCTGTTCGAGCCGCGCGGCCGGGTCGCCGACGAGCATCTCCAGATCTTCCGCACGCTCATGTCCGAAGAGCATGCAACGCACAAAGGCGAGTTCTACGAGTTCTCCGATCTCGGCTTCGAGCCGAAGGGGTACGAAGGCCGGGGCCACATGGAGATCTGGGTCGGCGGCGAGGCAAAGCCCTCCCAGCGACGCGCCGGCAAGTACGGCGACGCCTGGTTCCCGTACTTCGCTCGCGTGACTCCGGAGGACATGGCCGAGCGCTGGGCCAACGTGCGCCGCATCGCCGAGAAGGCCGGCCGGGACCCGGAGGAGCTGAAGCTCAACTGCTGCCTGTCGATCGAGGTCACAGACGAAGAGGTCGAGCAGGAGCCGGATCTTCTCCGCGGGACGCCCGACCAGGTCGTGGAGCGCCTCGAGGCGTTCCGCGAGGTCGGCGTGCAGCACTGCGGGCTGCAGTTCCTCGTCGGCCGCTATCCCGAACGGCTCGCACAGATGCGGCGCTTCTCGGAGGCGATTCTCGAGCCGGGCCTGCTGACGTGAGCGCACGACGCGTCATGGTCACGGGCGCGAGCCGAGGGATCGGTCGTGCGATCGCCCGGCGCTTCGCGCGCGACGGCGACGACGTGATCGGCGTGGGGCGCGACGTCGCAGCGCTCGAAGCGCTCGCCCGCGAGACCGCGCGCATCAGCGTCGCCCGCTGTGACGTCACTGACGAGGACGACGTGAAGGCGCTGTTCGCCGCGCACGACGACATCGACGTGCTCGTGTGCAACGCGGGCGCCGCCGCTGCCGCCCCGCTGGAGCGGACGACGCTCGACACGTGGCGGTCACTGCTCGACGTCAACGCCACGAGCGTGTTCCTGTCGCTGCGCGAGGCGATCCCGGGGATGCGACGACGCGGCCGAGGGCGCATCGTGGTGATCGCCTCGACCGCGGCGCGAGCCGGCACTCCCTATACCGCTGCGTACGCCGCGTCCAAGCACGCCGCGGTGGGGCTGGTGCGCGTCGCCGCGAGTGAGCTCGCCGGCACGGAGATCACCGCCAACGCGATCTGCCCGACCTTCGTCGACACGCCGATGACCGACCGCTCGGTCGCCAACATCGCCGAGCGAACGGGCCGCGGGGAGGAGGAGAGCCGGGCGATGCTGGCGTCTCAGGCGCCGCTGGGCCGATTGCTGCAGCCCGAGGAGGTCGCCGCCACGGCGCACTGGCTCGCCTCGGCCGACGCGGTGTCCATCAACGGCCAGACCGTCGTCCTCGACGGAGGAGGGATCCAGGCATGAGCCCGTTCCGCGGCAGCACGCCGATCGCCGACGACTGGCGCAACTTCGCCTTCTCGGTGAGGGACGGCATTGCGACCGTCACGCTCAACCGACCCGACAAGCTCAACGCGCTGACGTTCGAGGCCTATGCGGACCTCCGCGATCTGTTCGGGCAGCTCGCCCATCGCGGCGACGCGCGCGTCGTGGTGTTGCGCGGAGAGGGCCGCGCCTTCTGCTCGGGCGGCGACGTCGAGGAGATCATCGGGGAGCTGCAGAAGCTCGAGGTCGACGAGCTGCTCGAGTTCACCCGCATGACCGGCGCCACCGTGCGGGCGATGCGCGAGTGCCCGCTGCCGGTCATCGCATCGATTCAGGGCGTCGCCGCGGGGGCCGGATCCGTTCTGGCGCTCGCCGCGGACTTCCGCGTGCTCGCCCGGTCCGCGTCGTTTGCCTTCCTCTTCACGCGCGTCGGCCTGTCCGGAGCGGACATGGGCGCCGCCTATCTCCTGCCGCGGATCGTCGGGCTGGGTCGCGCCACGCGGCTCCTGATGCTCGGTGACAAGCTGCCCGCCGAGGAGGCTGCCGCGATCGGCCTGGGCGACCTCGTGGAGGACGATGCGCTGGACGCCGAGACCGAGAGCCTCGCGCGGCGGATAGCGGACGGTCCGGCGCTCGCCTACGCGGCGACGAAGGTCATGCTCACCCGTGAGCTCGACACCGACCTCGGCGGCGCGATCGAACTCGAGGCGCTCGTCCAGGCGCTGCTCATGAAGAGCCAGGATCACGGCGAGTTCTATCGCGCCTGGGGAGAAAACCGGAAGCCCGTCTGGAGGGGCCGATGACCGAGCACGAGATCGTCACCGCCGCGGAGCTCGCTCCGCCGTCCGGCTACGCGCACGCGGTCGTGCCCGCCGGCACGGACCTCGTCTTCCTCGGCGGGCAGACGGCGCTGAACGCTGACAACCGCATCGTGGGGGAGACCCTCGTCGACCAGTTTCGCCAGGCGGCGAGCAACCTCGCAGCCGCGATGCGCGCGGCAGGCTGCGAAGGCGAGGACCTGATCAGCCTGCAGGTCTTCTGCACCGACATCGCGGAGTACCGCTCCTCTCTCGGCGCTCTGGCTCACGTGTGGCGCGAGCACTTCGGCCGCCGGTATCCGGCGATCGGCCTCTTCGGTGTGACCCGGCTGTTCGACGAGGAGGCCAAGGTCGAGCTGATGGGCGTCGCCGCGCGGCGCGGGGGGCGGCGAGATGACGGCTGATCCGCTCGACCTGCACCTCAGCGACGAGCAGGTGGACCTGCTCGAGCGCTGCCACGCCCTCGCCCATGACGTCCTGCTGCGGCGAACGCCTATGACGCCGGGGTCCGCCCGATGTCGCACCTAGCCGCCATGGGCAAACTCCTGGCCACGTTTCGCGACGTGCGCGCCCCGCGGATCTACGAGGGCGCGTACGAGATCCAGCGCGAGATCATCGCCCGGCAGCTGTTCAAGGCCGCGGCCGCGCAGGAGTAGAGTCGCGACCCGACCAAAGGCCATGACGTCGGCGAGCCCCTACTGGAATCCCAAGACCGAGACGCTGCCCCGCCAGCAGCTCGAGACGCTCCAATTCGCCAAGCTGCGCTACCTCTGCGAGTGGGCGCAGGCGAGGAGCCCCTGGTACCGCGAGAGCTTTCGGCGGGGGAGCTTCTCCCCCGAGCAGCTCACGTCGCTGGCCGACCTCCGGCGCGCGCCGCTGCTGACGCGGGACGACTGGATGGGCTCTCAGGAGGCGAACCCGCCTTACGGCTCTCTGCCGACGGTCGGTCCGGAGCAAGCCATACGCCTGCACACGACGTCCGGCACGACCGGGCGGATGCCGCTGCGCGCACTCGACACGCGCAAGGACTGGTCGTGGGCGGCGGAGATGTGGGCCTACGGCGTCTGGGGCTGCGGGGCGCGGCCGCGTGACGTCGCCTACATCGCCTTCGGCTACGGCTCCTTCATCGGCTTCTGGGGCCTGCACTACGCGATGGAGAAGGTCGGCGTGCTGAATATCCCGGGCGGTGCCCAGACCACGGAGTCCCGCGTGAAGCAGATCCTCGACTTCGGAGCCACGGTCGTCGCCTCGACGCCGACGTACGCGCTCCGGCTCGCGCAGGAGGCCGATCGACTCGGGCTCGACCTGCGCGGCTCGGCGGTCGAGCGGGTGATCTTGTCGGGCGAGCCGGCGGGGTCGATCCCGGAGACGAAGGCGCTCGTCGAGGAGCAGTGGGGCGCCAAGGCGTACGACACCGCGGGTATGACGGAGATCGGCTCGATCATCATGTTCGAGTGCGCCGAGCAGCCGGGTGGCGCCCACATCATCGAGGATCACGTCATCGAGGAAGTCGTGGACCCGGACACGCTCGAACCGGTCGGGTACGGGGAAATCGGCGAGCGCATCGTCACCTCCTTCGGTCGCGGCGGCGTGCCGCTCCTGCGCTATCGCACCGCCGACCTCGTCCGAAAGGTGCCCGCCTCGCGTTGCGCGTGCGGCCGGACCTTCGACATCTACGACGGCGGGATCCTCGGGCGCGTGGACGACATGAAGCTCATCCGCGGCACGAACGTCTACCCGCGCGCGATCGAGGGCATCGTGCGGACCTTCCCCTCGGTCGAGGAGTTCCAGGTCGTGCTGACGCGTGAGGACCATCGCGACGAGATCACGCTGAAGATCGAGCTCGGCGCGGGGCTCGGCGAGGACGATTGGCCCGCGATGCGCGAGCGGCTGCGCGGCGAGCTGGCTGACGCCCACGAGGGGCTGAACTTTCGCGTGGAGCGCGCCGCCGACGGGGCGCTGCCGCGCTTCGAGCTGAAGGCTAAGCGGCTGCTCGACCTGCGCGACGTGCCGGCGAGCTCGAGTGGTGCCTGATATGCACAGGGACCTACTGGGAGGCGAGCTCACCGAGGACGAGCAGGCGATCGCCGACGTCTACGAGCGGCTCAAGGCGCTCTGCGCGCGGGACCTTCCGCCGGTTGCGGCAGCGAACCTCCAGCACGCGCTCGCGGCGGTCTACAACGCCGTCAACGGGCTGGGCCTGATCCACGAGCACCTCGTCGACGACGACTCGCCGAGCGTCTGACCCGGCGCCTCAAGCGTCGGGCGGCGTGTACGGCCGCACCGCGATCGTGACCTCGACGATCGCGCAGAGCCGGTCCTGCTCGTCGGTGAAGTCGGTGTTCCATACCCACCGATCGTCATCACGACCTCGGCACGTGGAGACGGCCTCGAGCGTCCCCCCGAGCACCGGACGGAGGAAGCTCGCGCGGTTGCTCATGCCGGAGGCTATGGAGCCGTCCCTCCAGACGCCGTAGATCGTGCCGACCGATGCGAGGCTCTCCGCCACCGCCGAGTAGACGCCGCCGTGCACGAGCCCCAGCGACTGCTTGAGGTCGTCGCGAACCACAAGCCGCGCGCGGGCGATGTCCTCGCTCAGCTCGAGCCATTCGAGATCGAGGAAGCCGTCGAGCGTCCGCTCGAGTGGAATCACAGACGCCGGGAGCTCAGCGCTCAGCTGCTCCCAGGGGCTCAGCGGCATCGCCGGATGCTAGATCACGCGCGGCTCGGCGCGCGCAGCGCTCAGGCCGCTTTCGACAGTCGCGCCTGGGCGTACCCGGTGACTTCCAGCAGCGCGCGCACGACCTGCGGGTCGAAGTGCGTGCCGGCGCTCCGTCGGAGCTCGCCGGCCGCTCCCTCGGGGGTCCTGGCAGCCGAGTAGACGCGGTCGGTGGTCATGGCGCAGTAGGCGTCCGCGGCAGCGATGATGCGGGCTTCGATGGGGATGTCGTTCGCCGACAGGCGGTCGGGATAGCCGGTGCCGTCGTAGCGCTCGTGGTGGTGGCGCACACCAGGCGCGCTGTCGCGAAGGCTCGCGATCCGTTGCACGATCTCCTCGCTGTGGGCCGGGTGGGTGCGCATGACGGTCCACTCGTCCTCACTCAGCGGCCCCGGTTTGAGGACGATCGCGTCCGGGATGGCGACCTTGCCCACGTCGTGCAGCCAGCCGCCGAGCCGGCAGCGCGTGACCATCCCGGCGGGCAGATCCAGGCGCTCCGCGACGGTGGCGGCGAGGCTCGCGACCGCTTCGGCATGGGCCTCCCCCTCGCCGGCTCGCCGCGCCGCCGCGAAGGCGATGCCGCGCGCGAGGGTCACGGCCTCGGAGTCCTCGGGCCGATCCGCGGTGGCGCGGACGTCGCCGGCGAGGCACACCTGGTCGCGACCACGACCCTTCGCGGCGTAGAGCGCGTGATCTGCCGACTCGATCCAGGCGTCGAGGGCGATGGGACCCGCCGGGCGATGTGCGGCGCCGATGGAGACGGTCAGATGGATCGTCGTGCGGTCGGCCAGCATCGGGATCGTCCGGACGATCTCACGCAGGCGCTCCGCGCGCGTGCGCAGGCCGGCTTCGGAGGACACGTTGCGGACCAGGACCGCGAACTCCTCGCCGCCCCAGCGGGCGAGCAGCTCGCCGGCGGCGAGCTCCGCACTCAGCCGTCGCGCGAGCTCGACGAGGGCCGCGTCACCGATGGCGTGGCCGTGCGTGTCGTTGATCTGCTTGAAGTGGTCGGCGTCGAGCAGCAGCAGCGCGCAATCGGCGGCGTCGTCCGCCGCGGCGGCTGCCGTGACGAGCTCGGAGAAGTGGCGGCGGTTGTACGTCCCGGTCAGGTCGTCCGTCCTGGCCCGTAGCTCGGCGGCGCGATGCGCGGCGTCGAGCTCGCGGTGGGCCTGCGCCATGTCCGCCATGCTCCGGCGGAGCTCGTCCTCGAGGCGCCGGCGCTCCGTGACGTCCCGGGTGACGCCGTCGAAGTAGAGCGTGCCGTCGGGCTCGCGGCGCGGTCGCAGCCGGTCGAACAGGATTCGCTCGACGCCGTCGACACCGACAACCCGGTACTCGAGCTCGACCGGCTCGCCCTGCTGAAGCTGTCGCAGCGCCGTCTCCCAGCGCGCGCGGTCATCCGGGTGCAGCAGCGACGCCCACAGCAGGTCGTCGGCGGCCCCGCCCGGCAGCGCTCCACCGACCAGCGCCTCGCGGTGCGGACCTCGATAGACAGCGGTGCATCCGCCGTCGGGCAGGACGCGCAGGGTGTAGAGATGGTCGTCCATCGCCTCGACGACCCGCGAGACGGCGGCGTGCGCGGCCGCCAGCTCGGCACGCATGCGGCGCTGCTCGGTGACATCGGAGACGATGCCGCTGATCTCGATCGTTCCGTCCCGCCGACACCGCGTCGCGGCTCGATCGTGGACCCAGCGGGTCACGCCGTCGGCGCCGATCAGCCGGTACTCGACGTCGCTCTCGCGCCCGGCGCTGAGCTCGCGGTTGAAGGCGTCGTAGGCCGCGCGGTCGTCGGGGTGGATCGCGGCGTCCCAGTTGACCATCTCGGGATCCGGCTCAGCGCCACCGAGCAGGCGGTCGGCTCCCGGTCCCTGGAACATCTCCTCCACGCGCCCGTCGGCGTGGACGACGGCGAGGTACACGTGCTCGCCGACGACGTCGAGCAGGCTGGTGAACCGGTCGGCGGCCTCCGCCGCGCGCGCGTCCGCCTCGGCGCGCCCGCTGATGTCCGAGATGAGCCCCTGCACGAGCACGCGTCCGTCGGTCCGACGGACGGCGCGAGCGCGATCGCGGATCAGCCGCGTGACGCCGTCGAGACCGGTGACGCGGTAGCTCGTCTCGCCATCGGCACACTCGAGCAGCTGGTGGTTGAAACGCAGGTATTCGGGCCAGTCATCCGCGTGGACCATCGACTCCCACAACGCGCCGGGTTCCGCGCCGGGGGGTACGGGGCCTCCGAAGATCCGGGCGACCGTCGGGCTGGCGGTCAGAGAGACGTAGCGACCGTCGGCGGTGATCTCGCCGACGTAGAAATGCTCTTCGAAGAGGTCGAGGACCCCGGCCACCGACAACTCCGAGTCCGCCTCGGGTTGGGCGAGCGCGCGACCGATCCGCGCGTGGATGCGCGCTCGCGTGCGCGCAGGCCAGCTGGGCCGGAGCGCTGCGGGTCTGGCGACGGAATGGGGGTTCGGGGGCGTCACGCAATCCCTGGGTGAGAAATCGGCAGCCGCGACGAACCTCTTGAACCGGATGGACGCAAGCGGCGATCCAGGTGCCGCGGCGGACGATGCCCTTGCGGGGCCGATCGAGCGATCGCGTGTCGCGATTGCAAGGACCCGCGCTCCGGCGCGGGTTTCCGTGTTTCAGGCGAGGACCAGCTCGCCGTCGCGTCGCGCCGCCCCTGGGGGCATGCCCATGACGCGCTTGAACGCGCGCGAGAACGCCGCCTCTGAGCGGTAGCCGAGCTCGCCCGCGACCTGCGCTACCGACGCGCCGTCGCGCAGCCGGTTGCGCGCTAGCTGCATGCGCCAGTCGGTCACGTAATGCATCGCCGGCACGCCGACGAGCTCTGAGAAGCGCGCCGCGAACGCGGAGCGCGACATGGCCAGCTCCGCGGCCAGCCCCGCCACCGTCCACTCGCGTGCGGGATCGCGGTGGATGAGCGCCAGCGCCTGGCCGAGGTGCGGGTCTCGCAGCGCTCCCAGCCAGCCGGTCTGCGCCGCCGGGTCCGCGGCGATCCAGCCGCGGATGGCCTGGATCACGAGCACGTCGGCGAGCCGCGTGATGATCGCCTCGCCACCGGGTTGAGGGTCGCGCGTCTCGGCGGCGAGCATTGACAGCGTGGTCTGCAGCGGCGCGGCGTCGAGCTGGATGACGGGCGGGAGCGCGCCGATCAGGTTGCGGGCGGCGGGGTGCTCGAAGCGGATCGCGCCGCACAGCAGCCGCGTTCGCGCGCCGCCGCCGCCGTGGCGCAACGTCTCGTAGAGCTCGGAGACCTGCTCGCGCTCGAGCGAGAGGATGTCGGGCGCGTCGGCGCCCGGCTCGCTGCGCAGCACGTGCCCGTCGCCGTGCGTGACGAGTGCGACGTCGCCGCGCATCAGCCGCCGGTCGCCGAGTTGGAGGACGCCCTCGGCGACCGCGTGGAGCCACATGTGCCCGGGCAGCTCGGGCAGTGTCAGTCCCCACGGCTCGGTCAGCTCAGAGTGGCAGTAGAAGGCGCCGCTCATCCGCAGGTGGTGCAGGGCCTCGCCGAGCGGGTCCGGCGGTGCTGTGGGCACGTCCATGGCTCGAAGCTCTACCGATCGTCCAGATCGCGTGGACGATCGAGCAAGGATCACGGTCAAGCAGTCATAGACGTCCAGAAGATGCGGCCGGAACACTGGAGCTCATGATCACTCCAGGCACCACACTCGAGAACCCGGTCACCGGCGAGCGCTTCAGCTTCATCGAGACCGCCGCTTCCACCGACGGTGAACGGCTCACCTTCGACCTGGCCCTCCGCCCTGGCGGCGCGGTCCCGGTCCCGCACGTGCACCCGATCCAGACCGAGCGCTTCGAGATGCTGGGCGGGACGATGCGGTTCCGCGTCGGGCCTCCGCCACGTCACGGCCACCGCCGGCGACGTCGTCGAGATCACGCCCGGCGTCGTCCACGGCTTCGCGAACGCCGGCGACGACGAGGTCCGCGTGCGCGTGACCTGCACCCCGGCGCTCAACATGGAGGAGATGTTCGCCGAGGTCGTCGAGATGGCCGAGGCCGGGCGCATGGGCCGGCGCGGCATGCCGCGCAACCTGCTCGACTTCGCCCTGCTCGCGCGTACCTACGACGCCGAGGCGCACGCCCCGATCCTCGGTCGCCGCCTCCAGCGCATCGTCCTGGCGCCGCTGGTCGCGCTCGCGCGGCGGCGCGCCGGGCGGTCACCTCAGCTGATCGCCGACAGCTCCGCGCTCCGCTCCTTCAGCTCGTCCATGGCAGCGATGCCCGAGTCGACGGCCCGCTAGGCGCCAGCCCGGCACCTTGGTGTCTAGCGGGGGCCGTGCAACGCCTTGAAACCGCGACGTAGGGGTGGTGAAACCGCGGCCGCCTAGCTTTGCGGCCATGACACAGATCACAACGACGGCCGTCCAGGCACGCGGCCTGGTGAAGACCTTCGGCGACCTCCGGGCCGTCGACGGCATCGACCTCGAGGTGAGCCAGGGCGAGATCCTCGGCGTCCTCGGTCCGAACGGTGCCGGCAAGACCACGATGCTGCGGATGCTCGCCACGCTGCTCCCGATCGACGCGGGCGACGCCCAGATCTTCGGCGTCGACGTGGCCAAGGAGCCGCATCGCGTCCGCCAGCTGATCGGCGTCACCGGCCAGTACGCGTCGGTCGACGAGAACCTCACGGCGACCGAGAACCTGTGGCTCTTCGGGCGCCTCCAGGGCCTGCGCTCGGCGGACGCCCGCGCGACCGCGGAGCGGCTGCTCGTGCAGTTCGGGCTCGAGGAGGCCGCCGCACGGCCGCTCTCGCAGTTCTCGGGCGGCATGCGCCGGCGCCTCGACCTCGCGGCGAGCCTGATCACGCGCCCGCCGCTGATCTTCCTCGACGAGCCGACCACCGGCCTGGACCCGCGCACGCGCGGCCAGATGTGGGACACGATCCGGAGCCTCGTCGCCGAGGGCTGCACCGTCCTGCTGACGACGCAGTACCTCGACGAGGCCGACCAGCTCGCCGACCGCATCGCGGTCATCGACCACGGCCGCAAGGTCGCGGAGGGCACGCCCGATGAGCTCAAGGCCTCGGTCGGCAGCTCGACGCTCCAGCTGCAGCTCGCGGCCGGCGCCGACCAGGCGCTCGCCTACGACGTCATCCGCCGCGTCCTCGGCGCGGAGCCGGTGCTCACGCCCGAGTCCGGGCGGATCAACGCCCCGCTCGCGATCGCCGACCGCGCCGCCGACGTGCTGATCGCCCTGCGCGAGTCGGATGTGGCGATCGCCTCCGTGAGCGTCGCCAAGCCCACGCTCGACGAGGTCTTCCTCACGCTCACCGGCCACGACGCCGAACCCGAGCCCGAATCCGACGAATACGACGACGCGCCCGTTCTGGAGGTCGCACGATGAGCACCGCCACCATCACCCTCGATCCCGCCGCCGCGGTCGCTCGCACGCGATCGCGCACGAGCCTCGCCGAGACGGTCCGCCAGACCCTCTCGATGGCCTGGCGCGCGCTGAAGACCATGCGCCGCAACCCGGAGCAGTTCTTCGACGTGACGATCCAGCCGCTGCTGTTCACGGCGATGTTCGCCTACGTGTTCGGCGGCGCGATCTCCGGCAACGTCGCGAGCTATCTGCCGCTGATGATCCCGGGCATCGTCGCCCAGACCGTGCTGACCACCTGCATGGCCACCGGCGTGCAGCTGCGCGAGGACATGGAGAAGGGCGTCTTCGACCGCTTCAAGTCATTGCCGATCGCGCGGATCGCGCCGCTGGCCGGCCCGATGACCGCCGACCTCGTGCGCTACCTGATCGCTGCGAGCCTGACGTTCGTCGCGGGCATGGTCATGGGCTACCGCCCGCAGGGCGGGGTGCTCGGCGTGCTGGCGGCGATCCTGCTGGCGATCTTCACCGGCTGGGCGATCGCGTGGATCTTCACCTGGGTCGGCACGATCGCCCGCAGCGCCCGCAGCGTGCAGGGCATCTCGATGATGATCCTGTTCCCGCTGACGTTCCTGTCGAACGCGTTCGTCCCCGTCGACACGCTGCCGTCTGCGCTGCAGACGTTCGTGAACATCAACCCGGTGTCCCACCTCGTCTCCGCCACGCGCGACCTCGCCAACCACGCCGCGGTCACCGCGGAGGTCGGCTGGACGCTGCTCGCCGGCATCGCCGTGATCGCGATCTTCGCGCCGCTGGCGGTGCGCAGCTACAAGAAGCACCTCTAGCCGGGAAGCCGCTCGACCAGGCCGTGCGCCTGGTCGAGCAGCTCCGGCGGCCGCCGGTCCCCGAGCTCGTCGCGCAGCGACGGCGATCCGGCCTGGCGCGCGCGCCTCGGCCCGCGGCGCGATCCGCTCCCATGCCATCGACGGCATCATCCGGTTGTAGGCGAAGCGCTCGGCGAGGACGAGCAGCTCGACCGCGTCGTCCACGGACGTCGCGTCGCGCAGCAGGCCCCAGGCGCCGAGCCCGAACAGCGCGAGGCCCGTGACGGGGTAGTCGAGATGCGGGTTCGCCGGGTCGAGCACCTGGAGGAGGCGCCCGCGGCTGGTCGCGAACACGGCGCGGGCGTACGCGTCGTCGGCGTCGGTCGTCGCGTGGTAGGCGTGCGACACGAGCGCGAGCGATTCGCCGAGCATGCCCCACGGCTCCAGGCCGGTCAGCTCGATCCCCGGCAGCCGCACGGCCGCGAGAGCCGCCGCGCACTCCCGGTAGATGCGCAGCCCCGACCTGATCTCGCCGCGGGCCAGCGCCAGCTCGCCGGCGCCGATCCGCCGGAAGGCGATCCCGCCGAACAGCGTCCCGCGGTCGTCGATCGCGTCGAGTCGCTCGAGCTCGGCCGCCGCGTCCGCGAGGCGCTCCTCCGCGATCGCGCAGAGGGCGAGCAACGCGCGCAGCTGGACGACGTCGTCCATCGCCCCCAGGCGCTCCATCACCGGCAGCGCGGCGCGGGCGTGATCCTCGGCCGCCGCGGTGTCGCCGAGGTTCATCGTCAGGTCGGCGAGGTTGGTGCGGAGAATCGCCGAGATCCATGGTCCCTCGTCGCTGCCGACGAGCGCCAGCGCGGCCTCGACCGCCTCGACGGCAGCCGCGGGCTCGCCCACGTTCTCGCGCACGTGGCCGAGCCACTGGAGCGCGGGCAGCGCGACGTGGCGGTCGGGATCGCCGGCGAGCTGCTCGAGGCGGGCCGGGAACGCGGCGGGATCCGCAGGGTCGTACTCGAGCAGCATCGTGACCAACCCGGCGAGCCGCGGCTCGCCGCCGCCCGGCCCCAGGCGCGCCAGCAGCTCGCGGAGCGGCTCGCTGCGCTGGTCCACCGTGGCCATCGCGTTCGCCATCGCGATCGTCAGCGCGGCCCGCGTCGTGTCCTCGAGCTCCGGCGGGGGCTGCCAGCCGCGAACCGCCTCGGCGATCGCGGCCGTCATCGCGATCAGGCGGGTGTGCTCGCCGCGGATCGTCCAGAACGTCCCGAGCACGGAGAGCAGCTCGACGAGCGCGCCGCGGTCGCCGTCGGCGAGCGCGTCGCGCAGCTCGTCGGCGAGGTTGATCTCCTCGGCGGCGAGTGCGTCGATGGTCGCGAACTGGTCGCGGCTGAACAGCCCGTCCCGGCGGTGCTGCGCGTAGGCGGTCGCCCACGCTCGCCTGGCCGCGCGCGCCTCGTCGCCCTCGCCGGCCTGCTCGAGCTGCAGCCGGCCGAACTCGCGGACGGTCTCGAGCATCCGGTAGCGGAGGCCGCCCGCTGCGTCGCGGATGCTCAGCAGCGACTGGTCGACGAGCCCCTGGACCGCGTCCAGCGCGCCGTCGCCGAGCACCGCGTCCGCCGCCTCGAGCGTGAACCCGTCGTTGAAGAGCGCGAGCCGGCGCAGCGCGCGCCGCTCGGGCTCATCGAGCAGGTTCCACGACCAGTCGATCACGGCGAGCAGGGTCTGGTGGCGGTCGGGCGCGGCGCGGTCACCGCCGCGCAGCAGCGCGAAGCGGTCCGCGAGGCGCCGGCTGATCTCCCCGACCGACATCGCGCGGACCTTCGCGGCGGCCAGCTCGATCGCCAGCGGGAGGCCGTCGAGCCGGGTCACGATGCTCCGCACGATCTCCTCGGGCAGCTCGGCGTCGGGGCGCGCGGCGAGCGCGCGGTCGCAGAACAATGCGGCTGCGTCGGCCGGCTCGAGCTCGCCGAGCAGGTAGACGTGCTCCGCGCCGATCTCGAGTGGCGCGCGGCTCGTCGTCAGCACGCGCAGGTCGGCGGTGGCGGAGACGAGGAAGGCGACCAGCTCGGCCGCGGCATCGATGACGTGCTCGCAGTTGTCGAGCACGAGCAGGCCCGGCCCCTGCGCCAGCCGCTGCGCGATGCGGCTGCGGACGTCGAGGCGCTGCTCGGGCGTCAGCGTCCGCTGCGCGCTGACCGAGTCGCGCACGCCGAGCACGGAGCCGACCTCGCCGACGACGTCCTCGGCGCTCGTGACGCCGACGAGCTCGACGACGTGCACCACCGGCTCCGCTGCGTCGCGGGCGAGGACGTGGGCGAGGCGCGTCTTGCCGAGGCCGCCCGGCCCGATGATCGAGACCACCCGGGCGTCGGTCAGCAGCGAGCGCAGCCGGGCGACGTCGCGGTCGCGGCCGCGCAGCGAGCTCGCGTCGTAGCGCACGCCGGCGCGGACGGGGCGGTCGAGCGCCAGCAGGTCGCGATGGGCGCGGCGGAGCCGCTCGCCGGGGTTGGTGCCGAGGCGGTCGAGCAGGCCCTGGCGGTAGGCCTCGTAGCGCTCGAGCGCCGCCCCGGGCCCGCGCACCGCGGCCTCGCTGCGCAGCAGGTCGGCGAGTAGCGCCTCGTCGTCGGGGCGCTCCGTGTGCGCGGCCTCCAGCGCGGTCAGCGCCTGGGCGTGCGCGCCGGTGCGGCTGCAGGCCTGCGCCAGGATCACGCGCGCGGTCGCGAGATCGCTCGCCGCCGCGCGGCGGAGCTCGGCCAGCGGATCGGCCTCGCCCTCCACCGGCGCGGGCAACCCGTTCGCGAGCGCCAGCGCGTCGCGGGCCAGCGTGGCGGCCCGGTCGGCGTCCTCGTCGAGGGCGGCGGCGGCGTCGCGCGCGAGCGCGGAGAGCCGGACGCTGTCGACCTCGGCGGGGTCGACGCCGAGCCGGTAGCCGGCGGCGTCGCGCACGATCGCGTCGGCGCCCAGCGCGGTCCGCGTGCGCGAGACCAGCACCTGCAGGCCCTTCGCCGCGTCCGCCGGCGCCTCCTCGCCCCACACCAGGTCGATCAGCCGCTCGGCGCGGACCGGCCGCCCGCCGGCGGCGGCCAGCGCGGCGAGCAGCGCGCGCGAGCGCTCGCTCGCGACCGGCGCCCCCCGCCAGCGCACGTCCCCCAGCAGCATCAAGGCGGTCACGTGGCGATCACTCCCGCTCTCGACGGAGGCGCACGATCAGCACGACGACGCCGATGACGACCACGAGCGCGGCGACCTGGACGAGCACGGTCACCTCCTTGCTCGAGTCCTCCGTCGCGCGCCGCAAGGAGCCGAACAGGAGCGTGCCCGCGAAGAAGGCCACCAGCGTCCACAGCAGCGTGGCGTTGTTCCGCATGTCCCTGACGCTACTGCGCGCGCTGTAGCATCGGCTTGTGGCCGACCTCAGCGAGGGCGACAAGATCTGGGTCGAGCAGGCGGACGGCTCGCAGCGCGCCGGCATCTTCGTCGGCGAGGCCGAGGGGACCTGGTTCGGGGGCAGCGTCGGCGCGTACGTCGTCTACCCGGACACGAAGTCCGGCGAGCAGGTGGCGATGATGCGCGTCATCCCGCGCGAAGACGCCGAGTAGCTAGGCGCCAAGCCAGGCACCTTGGTGCCTATGGGGCAGCGAGGTTTCAGCTGCGCAACCGGCGCGCATGCCTGGTCGCGACGACCAGCGCGATCAAACCAAGGAGCAGCACCAGCGGCACGGATGCGTCGAAGCCGTGCTTCGGCTTCGGCGTCGACGCCGGTGTGGGCCGCGCCGCGGCTGCACCGGGTGCCTGGGCGGTCGCGGTCGGCGTCGATCGCACTGCCGGCGTGTCACTGCCACCGCTGCTTCCCAACTGCAGGGCGACGATCGACACGAGGGCCACCAGCACGCACGCCAGCACGACCACTCGCAGGCGTGACCGAGCGCTGACGCCGGCCGCGGCGGTCGGCTTGCTCGGCGCGGCATCAGCCCCCTCGTCGACGTCCGGCTCCCAGGCGAAGCGCTTGGCGTACCAGGCGTCGCCCGGCTCACGTGGCTTCCACCCTGCGGCCAGGAGCGTGTCCGCCAGTTTCTCAGCGGCGTCGTTCATCGCCTGCACCCCAGCCGGGCCACGGGGCGGCCACTCCAGCGGCGGCGACTGCGCGAGCTCGACGGTGCCGGCGCCGCGGGCAATGACGACGAAGCGCGAGCCTCCATCCGTCTGGCGCCATTCGATTTCGGCCACCCATCCCAGACGGCGGTCGGGTGGCGATCCAGCCGCTGTTTTCGCGGCGGCCGGCGTGGCGGGCGATCGATCGCCCGACGCCGCTGCGGGCTCCGGGCGGGGTGGGTCGCCGGCCCGGAGCGGGCCGGTCCGATGACGCTCCTGTCCGGACGCGACGGTCGCGGCTGCCAACGGGCTCGGGTCCGGGGCTGCCCTGCTGAAGCGTCCCGGGCTCTTGTGCCAGAGCGCCGGGACGGCCGCCGGAGCCTCGACCGCCGTGGACGAGGGCTGCTTCGCACCAGCGCGCCGGGCGCTCTCGCGCTGTCCGCGCACGCCCAGGAACGCGATCCCCCCGCCGATCATGACCAGCGCGATCAACACCAAGGTCTGCGTCAGGCCGCCGACGTCCGTGCCCGCGCGGTCCGCGCGTGCCGGCGGGCGGTCGGTGCGTGAAGCAGCAGGGGACGGCGTGGCGGTCGGCTGCGCGACGGTCGCACTCGGCGCAGCGGTCGGGGCGAGGGGATACTTCTTCCACAGCTCTCCAGCATCCGGCGACGGGCTGCGGTTCTGCGCCACTCCGGTGCCCGCCGGCAGGCACGAGAGCCAAGCGAGCGCGCAGAGCGTGAGCGCGACGAGCGTCTGCCGAGTCAGCGCGTTACCCCGCGCGCGCGCGGCTGTCAGCGGGTGCAATCGTCCGGACGGAGGCGCGACTGCTCACCCCCCGCCTACTTCGCGCGGATGGCAGACAACCGCTGGAGGAGGCGCTCGGCGTCGTCCCGAGCCTGCTCGACGCTCGCGTCCGCTTCCTCGAGCACCGCGCGCAGGCGCTCTGTCTCCCCACCGTCGCGCTCGAGCTTCGCCACCTGCTCGCGCAGCGCGTCAATCTCGCTCTGCGCCGTCGCCTCCGCCACCGTTCGGGCTTCATCCGCGGCCACCAGCTGCTCGCGCAGCGCGTCGAGCTCGGCGTCCTTGGCCTCGGCCGCCTCCTTTGCGCCACGAAGCTCGCTGTCCAGCTGGATCACCGTCCTGCGCTCGTCGGACAGCGCCTGCTCCGCCGTCTCGCGGACCTGCGCGAGCCCCTCGCGGAATCGTTCGCTGTCGGCCGCCTTGCGCGTGCGCTCGGCCTCCAGGTCCTCGCGCGCTCGCGCGAGCTCTGCCTCGGTCTGCTGCAGCGAGACCTGGACCGCGCGAACCTCCTCCTGAGCGGCGAGCAGCTCGACCTGCGCGCCGACCGCCGCGGGTCCGCCGTTCTCGGCGGCATGCTCCGGCTCGGCCTCGGCCTCGGGTGGGGGATCGAGCGCGATCTCCGTCGCTTCAGGGCTGGGATCCGCGCCGTGGTTGATTCGGACCTCGAGCATGTTGCGAGCGCGGTTGATGCGTCGCTTCTCGCTGGGCTCCGGGAGGAAGACGGTCAGGTCGGCGCCGAGCCGAAGCTCCGCTTCGGCGAAGGCGACCGGCGCATCCTGCCACGAGAATTGCGCTTGCCAGACCTTTCCGTCCCGGGGCGGGCCCTCGACGCTCTCAGCCACGGCGGGCAGATCGTGCACGCTCTCGCCCGCGCGGACGACGAGGACGGGCGAACCGAGCGTAGGCAGGTGAGGCAGGTCGCCGAAGACCCCCGACACCACGAGCCGGTCAGGCGTTTCCCACGCGAATCGCTTCAACGCGAACGTCGGAGCCTCGGTCGGCGCGGTCAGCGTCTCGGTGTGATGGTCGTGCGCCACGAAGGCGAGCGTAACTCGCCTTCGCCGATGCATCCTGTACGGACGGGCAGGGTGGTGCGCGGGAGTGCGCCGCATAGTGCAGACCCTCAGCACCGATGCTGATGACCTGGGAAGGGAGTCTCGGCGAATGCAAGTAGAGGACGGCGCCACACGCGCGGAGATGCTGCGCCGCGCGATGGTGTGCGGCGGCGCGGTCGTCGGCGGGGCTGCGACATGGGCGCTGCCCCAGCTGACCTCCGCCGCCTCCAAGGAACAGGACGTGCGCGTCCTCAACCTCGTGCTCGGCGTCGAGTACACCGAGGTGGCGTTCTATCAGGAGGCACTCGAGCGGGGGGGATTGCAAGGCGACCTGAAGCGGTATGCGCAGATCGTCCTGGAGCAGGAGAAGGCCCACGTCGCGTTCCTCAAGCAGACGCTGGGCGCCGCGGCCGACCCGGCGCCCAGCCACGAGTTCGGCGAGAAGACGAAGGACGCCGAGAGCTTCACCGGCTCGGCGGTCGCTCTCGAGGACCTCACGGTCGCGACCTACAACGGTCAGGCCGTCAACCTGACGCCCGCCGCATTGAAGGCGGCGGCGCGCATCGTGTCCGTCGAGGGGCGGCATGCCGCCTGGATCAGGAGCATCGTCGGCGAGGTGCCCTCCACGGAGGCGTCGGACCCGGCGCTCAAGGAGGCCGCGACACGCGCGCGACTCACCGACTTCGGCTGGAAGGCCGGGTGAGCGAGATGGAGTTCCTCCTCGACGATCTGGATACCGACGGCGCACTGCGCGAAGCGGGCGAAAACGCAGGGATCTCCCGGGGGACGTTCCTGGGTGGCACCCTGGCGACCGCTGTGGCGGCGTTCACGCTGGCACCCCCAGCCGAGGCAGCGGGCAACCACGACGTCGCGGTACTGAACTTCGCGCTCGTGCTCGAGTACCTCCAGTCTTCGTTCTACACGGAGGCCGAGCGCGCCAAGGCGCTGCACGGGAAGGCCGAGGACGCCGCGACCCGTGTCGGCGCGGTCGAGCGCGCGCATGTGGAGGCATTCCAGAAGTTGCTGGGCCGCAAGGCGATCAAACGGCCGGCGTTCAACTTCCGTGGCACGACCGAGGCAGAGCGACCGTTCCTGAAGACCGCCGTGGCCTTCGAGGACCTCGCGGTCGCGGCCTACAAGGGCCAGGCGCCACGGCTGCACGCCAAGCCGGTGCTGGCCGCGGCCGTGGCCATCCATTCCGTCGAGGCACGGCACGCGGCCTGGATGCGCTACCTGTTCGGCGTGCAGCCGGCGGTCAATGCGTTCGACGACCCCGCGCCCAAGGCCGAGGTCCAGCGCGTCGTGAACGGGACGCATTTCATCGTCGCGCGCCCCCGTACGAAGACGCGCCGGCGCCCGAAGTTCACGGGATGAGCCGACACACGCTCGCCGCCGCGGGGCTGGGCGTCGTGGCAGCGTGTGCTGTGGCCGGACTCGTCCGATTGCTCCTCGGCGCGGGCGACGGCCACGCCGCGCCAGGAAGCGGTGCGTCCCTGCGCGCCGCCCTGCCGGCGTCGCCGAGGCCGGCTCTCGACGTGCCAACGCCGAGAGGCCTCGGCGACAGCGCACGCGTAGCGGTCTGGACGAGCGTTCTGCGGCGCACGACGGCCCGCGCCCGGCCGGATGCCCGCGCGCGGCGCGTGGCGCGGTTGGGCCGCCGGACCCCCGAGGGCACCGCGAACGTGGTGCTGGTTACCGGCAGCGCGAGCGATGTGCGCGGGCGCGTCTGGGCCCGGGTGCGGCTGGCGGTTCTGCCCAACGGAACGACCGGCTGGGTGCCGCGGCGGGCACTCGGCGCCTACCAGCCCGTCAGCACACACCTCGTCGTCGACCGCCGCAAGCTCACCGCCACGCTGCTGCGCGCGGGGCGGCGGGTGTTCAGAGCGGACATCGGCGTGGGCCGGGCGCGCTGGCCGACGCCGCGCGGGCGTTTCTACATCCGCGACCGGTTGACCCGGTACCGCAGCGGCACCTACGGGCCGCTCGCCTTCGGTACCAGCGCTCGGTCGGTGCAGCTGACAGATTGGCCCGAGGGCGGGTTCATCGGCATCCATGGAACCGACCAACCGGGCCTGTTGCCGGGGCGGGTGTCGCATGGCTGCATTCGCATGCGCAACCGCGACATCCTCCGCCTCGGCCGCCTCATGGCCGTGGGGACGCCGGTGACGATCCGCTGAGGCGCATCACGGGACATCGCCGGTCTCCAGCCGGCCCGGCAGGCGCTCGAGGAGCTCCCTCAGCCGCGCGGTCTCAGCCTCGGAGTAGCGGTCGCTGAACAGTTCGGCCACGCCCGCGAGATGGGTCGCGCGGGCGCGAGTGACGAGCTCGGCTCCCGCGGGCGTCAGCGCGACGAGGAAGCCGCGCGCGTCGTCCGGGCAGTCGGTGCGCTCGACCAGGCCCTCGCGTTCGAGGCCCTGGATCAGGCGCGTGATGCCCGACCGGGTGAGCAGCACGGCCTTCGCGATCTCGACCGGCCGCAGGCGCTGCTCGGGCGCGTGCGAGATCTGGAGCAGGACGTCGTAGTCGGAGAGGGTGAGGGAGTGCTCGTCGGCCAGATCGCGCTCGAGGCGGCGCGAGATCGCGCTGTGCGCCTTGAGGAACCGCGTCCAGGTCGCGAGCCGCTCCCCCTCCAGGACGGCTATGACGAGACCTCCGTCGCCCGCGGGTTCGGCAGCGGCGTGAGGATCTGCTCGATCTTCTCGCGCATCGGCTCGAAGCGCGGCGGCAGCGTCAGCTTCTCGCCCAGGTGCTCGATGTCCTCGTCGGTGTCGAAGCCGGGGCCCATGGTGGCGAGCTCGAACAGCACGCCGCTGGGCTCGCGGAAGTAGACCGAGCGGAACCAGAAGCGGTCGATGATCGGCGTCGGGCGGGCGTTGCCGGACTTCGCCACGCGCTCCTGCCACGCCTCCTGCTCATCCATCTGCGTCGCGAACGCGATGTGGTGGATCGAGCCGCCACCCTGCGAGGGATGGACGCCCGCCGGCGGCGGGTCGTAGGCGTAGAGGCCGCCGCGCTCGTCGCCGCGCACCTCCCATTCGCCATCCTCGCCGCCGGAGAACCCGAGCGTCTCGCGCAGCAGCGACTCGCTGCGGGCGGGGTCGCTCGCGTAGGCGCGGACGCCGTCGAAGCCCTGGAGCGCGTGCTCGCGCGGGATCTCGGGGTGGTCGGCGACCAGCGGAGCGTCGCTGACGTCGGCGACCTTGAGCTCGTGCTCGAGCCCCTCGGGGTCGGAGAAGCGCACGCGGTCGCCAACGCGCTCCGCGCTCTCGACGCCGTGCTTGGCCAGGCGCTCCATCCAGAAGTCGAGCGCCTCGGGCGCGGCCACGCGCCAGACGATGCGGTGGACCTGGCCGTCACCGGCGCGGCCGCGGGCGGCGCCGGGGTACTCGAAGAACGTCAGGTCGGCGCCCGGTGAGCCCTGCTCGTCGGCGTAGAAGAGGTGGTAGACGGTCGGATCGTCCTGGTTGACGGTCTTCTTGACCATCCGGAGACCGAGCGTGCCCGCGTAGAACTCGACGTTGCGCGGCGCGTCCCCGGTGATGGCGGTGATGTGGTGGATGCCTTCGAGCTTCACGGTCTCTCCTCGTTGTTGCGTGCTCAACAAGATAGCACCGTTAGGGTCTCGCGACAATGCGGAACGGAGTGACCACCGCCTACTACTGGCTCGCTCTGCTGATCGCCGTCGCGATCGTCGTGCAGGTGTTCCTCGCCGGCGTCGGCGTGTTCGGCGCCAACAGCTTCGACGCGCACGAGAGCTTCGGCTGGATGATCCACAGCGCGGCGATCCTGCTGTTCATCCTCGCTCTGATCGGCCCGCGGACCAGGCGCGCGATCGGCATGAGCTTCGGCCTGCTGGCGCTGATGACCATCCAGATCGAGCTGGTCGGCGCGCGCGACGACGAGCCCTACGTCGCCGCGTTCCACCCCGTGCTTGCCCTCTTCGTGCTCGGCTTCGCCGTGCACATCGGGATGCCGGCGATCAGCCGACGACGGGGAGCGTCCGCTCCTCGTCCAGCGCAGTGAGCGCGTCCTGCATCTCGGCCGTGACGGCCTCGTAGGCCTCGTCCGGATCGGGATCGGCGCCGTAGCGCTCGCGCAGGTCGATCGGCGGTCAGCACCTGGACCTTGATCTTGGCCGGGAACGGGATGCGGCCCGGGAAGTCGAGGAAGTTGATGCCCAGCGGCGGCCCGATCGACACCGGCAGGACCTTGATCCGCGACAGCTTGTCGAGCCCGAGCAGCTTCGCGGCGCGCTCGCCGCGGGTCAGGAAGAGCGCGGTCTCCTGACCGCCGATGGCGACCACCGGCACGATCGGGACGTCGCGCTCGAGCGCGAGCTTGATGAAGCCCTGGCGGCCGCCGAACTCGATCTGGTCGCTGTGCCAACTGGGCCGGAACGTCTCGTAGTCGCCGCCGGGGTAGACGAGCACCGGCGCGCCGAGGTCGAACGCCGCGCGTGCGTTGTCGTGCGAGGCCGGCACGACGCCGTAGCGCCGGATCAGACCCAGCAGCGGGCTCTTGGCGGCGACGTCGTGGGCGAGCTGGTGGAACCGCCGGTCGGGCCCGAAGTGGTCGTAGAAGGCAGCCGAGAACACGAACGTGTCGGCGATGTAGAGCCCGCCGGAGTGGTTGCCGACCAGCAGCGAGGGCTCGCCGACCGGGATGTTCTCCAGCCCCTCGACCTCGCCGCGGAAGTAGGTCCGGCAGACCGCCTTCAGCCACGGCAGCGTGCGGCGGATGTGCTCCGGGTCCCAGGCGTCGATCGGGTCGGAGGGGAGGCCCTTGACCAGCTGCTCGGCGTCGGTCAGCGCGCCGGCCGCGTACTCGACCAGCCCGTCGAACGGGACGGGCGTGTGGCGGGCCAGGCGGCGGAACGGGTTCATCCGTAACCCCTACCCGATCCGACGGTACATCGATCCATGACACAACTGGTCCGTAAGACAGAGGACGAGGCCGGCGCGCTGGTGCGCCTCGGCTTCGACGAGCTCAGTGGCTTCACGCAGAGCATCGGGACGATGGAGCGCGACATCGCCGCCCGTGTGTTCGGTTACGTGCCGCTCGGCACGCCGATCAAGTTCGTGCACGACACGATCGCCGGCGGCGTCGTCGGCGCGCTCGGCGGGGCGGCGAGCGTCGCCGGCCGCAGCGCGCAGACGCTGGTCGAGCGCCGCCCGCGCCCGGAACGCCCGCTGTCGGCGACGCTCCCCGGCGGCATGGGCCTCGCGTTCCTCAACGGACTGGTCGGCGACCGCCTCGAGCGCGAGGGCAGCCCGCTGCAGCAGCCGATGGCCGTCCGTGTCGGCGGCCGACCCGTCCCGCCGCGGCGGCGTGCGATCGCCGAGGCCTTCCCGCAGGCAACGCCGCGGCTCGTGGTGTTCGTCCACGGCCTGATGGGCGAGGAGCACGGGTGGCTCCTCGGGCGCCGCCAGGGCCGCGAGGACTACGGCACGCGCCTCGCCCGCGACCTCGGCTGCACCCCGGTCTACATCCGCTACAACACCGGCCGCCACATCTCCGAGAACGGGCGCTCGCTCGCCGACCTGCTCGAGGCGCTGGTCGACGCGTGGCCGGTGGAGGTCGAGGAGATCGCGCTCATCGGGCACTCGATGGGCGGCCTCGTGTCGCGCAGCGCGTGCCACTGCGCGGCGCTCGAGGACGCGCGCTGGGTGCGCGCCGTCCGCCACGTGATCTCCCTCGGCTCGCCGCACCTGGGCGCGCCGCTCGAGCAGGCCGTGCACGTCGCGAGCCACGCGCTCGGCAAGCTGCCCGAGACGCGCATCATGTCGACGTTCCTGCGCCGTCGCAGCTCCGGGATCCGCGACCTCCGCCTGGGCTCGCTGGTCGACGAGGACTGGCGCGACCGCGATCCCGAGGCGCTGCGTGCCGCGGCCTGCCAGGAGGTGCCGCTGCTCGAGGGCGCGACGCACTGCTTCGTCTCCGCCACGGTGACCCGCAGCCCGCGCCACCCGCTCGGGCGCGTCGTCGGCGACACGCTCGTGCTCGTCCCGAGCGCCACGGGCCGCTCGCGCACGCGCGTGCTCGGCTTCGAGGACGAGTACGGCCTGCACGTCGGGGCCACGAACCACATCGCGCTGCTCAACCATCCGACGGTGTACGAGAAGCTTCAGGCGTGGCTGGCGTAGCCGACTACCCGCACGTCCTCGACATCCCGACGCGCTGGAAGGACAACGACGTCTACGGGCACGTCAACAACGTCGAGTACTACTCGTACTTCGACACCGTGATCAACCGCTGGCTGATCACGGAGGGCGGGCTCGACATCCACGACGGCGACGTGATCGGGCTGTGCGTGGAGTCGCACTGCGCGTTCAAGACGGCGATGGCGTTCCCCGACCTCGTGCGGGCCGGGCTGCGTGTCGCGCACCTGGGCCGCTCGAGCGTCCGCTACGAGATCGGACTGTTCCGCGCGGACGACCCCGAGCCCGCGGCGGAGGGCTGGTTCGTGCACGTCTTCGTCGACCGCGCCGAGCGCCGCCCGCGCGACATTCCCGAGCGCGTCCGCGCCGCGCTGGAAAGGCTCAGCTGAGCCCGGCCAGCGCCGCGAAGGCGCGGTCGACCAGCTCAGGGAGCTCGGCCCGCTCAGGATGCTCCGCCCACTCGCGAACGGCGGTCACGAGCGCGCCGACGCAGGCGGCGGCGAGGACGCGGATCTCGTACTCGTCGGGATTGCCGAGGCCGGCGGCGAATACCGCCTCGGTCGCGCGCTCGTTGTCGACGATGCGCGCACGCAAGGCAGGCGTGGACTGGATCAGCTGCGCGCGGGCGAGGATCGTGTCGCGGTCGCGCTCGTAGACCGCGGCGAGGCCGGCCATGACCGTGGCCCGGACGCGCTCGATCGGTGGCTCGCCGGCCGGGCGTGCGCGGATCAGCTCGGCCATCAGCGGGTCGTAGTCGTCGGTCGCGACGACGTCCTCCTTGGCCGAGAAGTTGCGGAAGAACGTCATGTGCGACACCCCCGCCGCGTCGGCGATCTGGTCGACGGTGGTGGCGTCGTAGCCGTGGGCCAGGAAGAGCCGCATCGCCTCCTCCTGGATCCGCGCGCGGGTCTCGGCCTTCTTGCGCTCCCGCAGGCTCACGCGCGGGCGGCGGTCTCCAGCCGCCGGGCGCAGCCAAGCGCGGCCAGCGCCACCACCGCGGCGCAGGCGAGCAGCACGCTCGCCATGCCCGCGGTGAACGCGTCGGCCGTGCCGGGGCCGATCGGCTCTGGAGGGCCGGCGGGGAGCTGCGCGCGATAGACGGCGGACAGCAGGCTGCCGAGCAGCGCGACGCCGAGCGCGCCACCGACCTGCCGCAGCGTGTTGTTGATCGCCGCGCCGACACCGGCCTCGCCGTCGGGCAGCTCGGCGAGCACCGCGTCCATCGCCGGCGCCATCGCCGCGCCGACCCCGGCGCCGCAGGCGCCCAGCGCGAGCGCGATCACCGCGTAGTGCGTGCTCGGGGTGACCGAGGCGAGCCAGACCAGCGAGCCGGAGAGCAATGCGAGCCCGCCGCTGATCGCGGCGCGCGATCCGAACGCCAGCTGCAGCCGGCTCGCCAGCGCGCCGGCCAACATGAGCCCGGCCATCAGCGGGATCAGCCGAACGCCGGTGCCGAGGGCGTCGTAGCCGAGCACGGTCTGCAGGAACTGCGGCAACACGAAGAGCAGACCGTAGAGGGCGAACGAGACGACCATGCCGGCGACTGTTCCCCACGCGAAGCGGCGATTGCGGAGCAGTGCCGGGTCGGCGAGCGGGGCGGCGGCGCGCCGCTCCCAGGCGACGAAGGCGCCGCTCATGGCGACGGCAAGCGCCAGCAGCGCGAGCGTGGAGGCCGCCAGCCAGCCACGCTCGGGCGCGTGGACGATCGCGTAGACGAGCGCCACGACGCTCCCCGCGGCAAGCAGGGTGCCGGGCCAGTCCGCGGGCCGCGCGACTTCTGGCCGCGACTCCCGCAACAGCACAGCCCCGGCCACGAGCGCGATCGCGATCAGCGGCACGTTGACCCAGAACACCGAGCTCCACGCGAACGAGCGCACGAGCACGCCGCCCGCGATCGGTCCGAGCGGCAGCCCGACCGCGACCGCGACGGTGACCAGGCTGATGGCCTTCGGTCGCTCGGCGGGCGGGAACGCGGCCGGCACGTACGCGATCGCCAGCGGCATGATCGCCGCCGCGCCGATCCCCATGGCGGCGCGCGCGGCGACCAGCTGGCCGACCGACCCTGCCAGCGCGCAAGCGGCCGAGGCTGCGCCGAACAGCGCCATGCCGGCCAGCAGCGTGCGGCGGCGGCCGAACCGGTCGCCGATGACGCCGGCCGGCAGCATGGCGCCCGCGAAGGCCAGGACGTACGCGTCGACGATCCACTGCAGATCGGCCGTGCCCGCTCGCAGGGAGCTGGCGATGGTGGGGAGCGCCACGTTGAGGACGGTGATGTCGAGCCCGATGACGAGAACGGCGAGGCAGAGGACGAGGAGACAGGACCACCGTCGCGGGTCTGATCTGTTAGTTACTAACATAAGTTACAAACTAACAGGTGAGACAAGTCGGTGCTGCCATCCTGTTCGGCCGTGAGGCGAGGAGCACTCATCGCACTGGCCGCCGGCGCGCTGCTGGCAGCGTGTGGGAACGGGAGCGGCAGCCAGGCGAAGTCGTCGCCGGTGGCGACCGACGAGAGCCCGACCGCGAGCGCGAGCCGCGGGGTGCGGCTGAAGTCGGTCGGGCACTTCGACCAGCCCGTCTACGTCACCTCGCCGCCCGGCGACGCGGGCCACCTGTTCGTTGTCGAGCAGGCGGGCCGCATCCGCGTGCTGAGCGGCGGGAAGCAGAAGACGTTCCTCGACATCCGCTCGCAGGTCACGTCCGGCAGCGAGCAGGGGCTGCTGTCGATCGCGTTCCCGCCCGACTACAAGAGCTCGGGCCTGTTTTACGTCTACTTCACCGACAAGTCGCAGAGCGAGCGCGTCGTCGAGTTCAAACGCGCGAGCGCGACCCGCGCCGACCCGGGCTCCGAGCGCCTCGTGCTGCGGATGGACGACCCGGAGGCCAACCACAACGGCGGGCTGATGCTGTTCGGCCCCGACAAGCACATGTACATCGGCACCGGCGACGGCGGCGGCGCGGGCGACCAGCACGGGTCGCGCGGCAACGCGCAGAACCTCGCCTCGCCGCTCGGCAAGATCCTGCGGATCGACCCCAAGCAGTCGGGCAGCGAGGCCTACACGGTCCCCTCCGACAACCCGTTCGTGAACCGCGCCGGCGCGCGTCCCGAGATCTACAGCTACGGCCTGCGCAACCCGTGGCGCTACTCGTTCGACCGCAAGACCGGCGACCTCGTGATCGGCGACGTCGGGCAGGACGCGGTCGAGGAGATCGACTTCGTGCGCCGCGGCAAGGGCAAGGGCGCGAACTTCGGCTGGCGGGTCTTCGAGGGCCGCTCGCGCTACAAGCCAGGCGAGAGCGCGCCGGGCGCGGTGAAGCCCGTGATCACGCGCAGCCACTCCGACGGCTGGTGCTCGATCACCGGCGGCGTCGTGGTGCGCGACAAGGCCTTGGGCGGCCTGCGCGGGCGCTACCTGTTCGGCGACTTCTGCAAGAAGCGAATCCAGTCGGCCAAGCTCAGCGCCGGCAAGGCGAAATCCGTGCACAACACGTCACTGAAGGTCGGCAGCCTGTCCTCGTTCGGGGAGGACGCGCGCGGGCGCGTCTACGCCGTCTCGCTCGAGGGCACCGTCTACCGGCTCGTCCCGCGATGAGCGTCGAGGAGCTCGAAGGGCTCGACATCACGCGCGTCCGGGCCGAGAACCCCGGCCCCTACACGCTGTCCGGCACCAACACGTGGGTCGTCGGCCGCGACCCGGCGTGGGTGGTCGACCCCGGCCCGGACATCGTCGAGCACATCGAGAATGTCGCCGCCGCGGTCGAGGCGCGCGGTGGCGCCGGCGGCATCGCGGTCACGCACGACCACCAGGACCACGTCGAAGGGCTGCTGGCGCTGCGCGAGCGGCTCGGCCGCCCGCGGGTCGGCGCGCGCCGCTTCGCCTCCGACGTGCGGCTCGGCGACGGCGATCGCTTCGGCCCGTTCGCGGTCCATTCGGTGCCCGGCCACGCGCCCGACCACCTCGCGTTCGTGTGGCAGGGCGCGTGCTTCACCGGCGACGCGGTGCTCGGCGAGGGCAGCGTGTTCGTCGCCGAGGATCTCGGCGAGTACCTCGAGGCGCTGCAGCGCCTGCGCCAGCTCCCGCTGCGCGTGATCTGCCCCGGCCACGGGCCGCCGGTGTGGCACCCGCTGGACAAGCTCGACGAGTACGTCGCCCACCGCCGCGAGCGCGAGCGCAAGCTGCTCGACGCGCTCGAGGACGGGCTACGCGAGGAGGACGAGCTGCTCGACGCGGTCTGGGCCGACGCGCCGCCGGCCCTGCGGCCGGCCGCCGCGGTCACGCTGGGGGCACATCGAGCGAAGCTGGAGTCCGAGGGTCGCTGGCCTCAGCAAGACGGCGGTACGCCAGCGTCATAGCGGCGGCGAGCGGGGTCGTCCCTGCCGCCTCGGCGTCGTCGAAGATCGTGCCCAGCGTGCCGCCGACGGCGCGCACGCGCTCGTCCGCGCGCTCGGGCGCGTAGCCCTCGGGCTCGAGCTCGACCGCGATGTTGATGATCCCGCCGGCGTTGGCGACGAAGTCGGGCGCCCACAGGATCCCGTGGTCGGTGAGCCGCTCGGCGATCGCCTCGGCGGCGAGCTGGTTGTTGGCCGCGCCGGCGATCGCGCGGCAGCGCAGCGCGGGAACGGTCTCGTCGTTGAACACGCCGCCCAGCGCGCACGGTGCGAGCACGTCGACCTCGGCCAGCAGCGCGGCGTCGGGGTCGGTCCAGTCCGCGCCGAGCTCGTCGGCGAGCGCGCGCTTGCCCTCGTCGACGTCGGCGACCACGAGCCGCGCCCCGGCGGCCGCGAGGTTGCGAGCCAGCGCGCCGCCGACGCGGCCGAGGCCGACGACCGCGATCGAACGCTCGCCCAGGTCGCTGCTGCCCCACACGCGCTCGCAGGCGACGTGGATGGCCTCCTGGACGCCGAGCGCGGTCCACGGGCTGGGGTCGCCGGAGCCGCCGCGCTCGACGGCGAGGCCGGTGACGTGCCGCGTGCCCTCGGCGATCACGGTCATGTCGGCGTCGGAGGTCCCGACGTCCTCGGCGGTCCGGTAGCGGCCGTCGAGCATGTCGACGGTCTCGGCGAAGTCGAGCAAGGCCGCGCGGCGCTGCTCGGGGCCGAGCGGCGGGTCGCCGGCACGGCGCATGATCACGCCCTTGCCGCCGCCCTGGGGGAGGTCGGCGACGGCGGCCTTGAACGTCATCGCGCGGCTCAGGCGCAGCGCGTCGGCGACCGCGTCGCGCGAGTCGCCGTAGGTCCACATGCGGCAGCCGCCGAGCGACGGGCCGCGAGCCGTCGAGTGGACGGCGACGATCGTGAAGAGGCCCGAGCGCCGGCCACGGCGGACGAGCAGCTCCTCGTGCTCGAGGGTCTCCAGATAGCGGTCGATGCCCGCGAGGCTAGCGGGCTTCGCCGCCGCCCGGCTGCGGACCCGGGTCGCCGGTGGGCGGTGGGGTGGTGTCGCCGGACGGGGTCGTCGGCGTGGTGTCGGGTGACGGCTGCGGGGTGCTGGTGGGGGACGGCTCGGTGGTCAGCGGGCCGGCCGGCTGGTCCGGCACCGGATCGGCGGAGACGGGCGGCTCGACGGGGGCGGTCACGCCGCCGGAGACGGTGTCGACGCTGCCGCCGTCGGGAGCGGTGGCGTTGGCGTCGGCCGGCGGGTAGATCGGGATCGAGGGCGGCGCGAGCGCGTCGGTGACGCTCGAGTGGCGGTGCGCCCGCTGCGCGGCGGGGTGGTGGGCGACGCGCACGGCGACCGGCGCGGGCGCCGCGGCGGCGGCGCTGTGGAGCGAGGCGCGGCGCTGCAGCGGCGAGGGGTTCGTGACGGCGTGGGCGGCGGCCTGCTGGGCGCGCTGCTTGGCCGGCGCGGAGTGGTCGGGCCATCTTGTTGACCTCGACCGTGCCGCCCGCGGTCAGCGCCGCGGCGCACACGACGGCGGCCACCTTGCAGGCGGTGGCGCCGCCGACGGCGGCCGCGCCGGTCGCGGCAGCTCCGCCACCCGGTCGCTGCCGCGCCACCCGCGGCGGCCGAGCCGCCGCCGATGCCGAACAGCTTCGCGGCGAGCGCCGCGGCACCGGCGCCCGGCGTCAGCGCGGCGAAGCTCGAGCGCACGCCGCGCAGCGCGGAGCGGTACTCGCGGCAGCCGGCGCACTCCTTCATGTGGCGGCGGGCGCGGCCGGAAGCCTTGACGCCGCGGTCGTAGGCGGCGACGAGGTCCTCGCGGATGACGGCGCAGTCGGTGGTGCGCGCCTCGGCGGCCTCGACCAGCCCGAGCCGCGCGCGCACGAGCAGCGACTTCACGGCGGGCACGGTGACGTCGAGCGCCGTGGCGAGGTCGGCGTACGACATGCCGTCGATCTCCCGCATCAGCAGCGCCGAGCGCTGCTGCTCGGGCAGGCGGCCGACGTCGGTCACCAGGCGGCGCAGGTCCTCGCGGCGCTGGGCGTCCTCGAGCGGGTCGTGCAGCGGGGTGCGCGACATCTCGAACACGTCGGCGGGCGCGGGGATCGGCCGGCGCAGGTGGTCGATGCAGCGGTTGTGGGCGACCCGGTAGAGCCACGCGCGCACGTTGACCTGGCGGTCGTCGGCGCGGAGGGCGCCGAAGGCGCGGACGAAGACGTCCTGCAGCACGTCCTCGGCGTCCTGGCGTGACTGCGACGCGAGCATCTGGCGCACGTAGGCGAACAGGCGCTGCCTGTAGCGGTCGTGGAGGGTGTTGAACGCCTCGTCAGAGCCGGCCCGGAACAGCGCCAACAGCTGATCGTCGGTCCGCAGACGCAGCAGCGGAGCCGAGATCGAGAGGCGGGACAGGCCCGCCGGGGCGCGTAGGGCAGAGGCTTCCACTGGGAATCAGCTCCAGGGTCTGGCTGCTGTACGCCGACTCTAACCTCTGGCGCGGCCCGAAGTTGTGCGGCGGTGATCCTCTCATGCCCAATTTGCCCATCACTGAAGACGTCGAGGTGCCGCTCGAGGAGATCGAGCTGCGGGTCTCGCGCTCCTCGGGGCCGGGCGGGCAGCACGCCAACGTGACCGCGTCGCGGGTCGAGGCGATCTTCGACGTCCACGCCTCCCAGGCGCTCTCGGACGCCCAGAAGGACCGGATCTGCTCGCGGCTCGGCGGGCGCGTGACCGCGGTCGCGCAGGACACCCGTTCCCAGTACCGCAACCGCGAGCTCGCTCTCGAGCGGCTTGCACGCCGGCTTGCGGGCGCGCTGAAAGTGGCGCGCCCGCGCGCGAAGACGCGCCCGACGCGGGCGTCCCAGCGGCGGCGGGTGGAGAGCAAGAAGCGCCGCGGCGAGACCAAGCGCGCGCGGCGGCGCCCGGACTTCGACTAGAGGTCGGGTGGGCGCCAGCCGCCGTGGGCGCGCTCGATCTCCTCGGCCGCCGCGAGCGCGAGGTCGTCGCGCCACGGGCGGGCGACGAGCTGGACGCCGATCGGCAGGCCCTCCGGCGAGGTGCCGCAGCGCACGGTCGCGGCCGGCCAGCCGGTGAGGCTGTAGGGGGTCGTGTAGCTGGTGGGGTCGCGCTCGCCAGGGCGGTTCATGTCTCCGTGGGCGCGGGCGGGGTCGGGGAAGACGGGGCAGAGGATCAGGTCGTAGGCCGCGAACCAGGCGAGCATCTCGCTGCGGTAGGCGTCCCAGCGGCGCAGGATGTCGTAGAGGCCCGAGGCGTCGCCGTAGGAGCGCCAGACGTCGATCGTCAGCTCGTGGCCGCCGCCGGGCGGGCTCGCGGGCTCGACCAGCGCGCCCGCGGCGGCGAGCGCCTGCGCGGCGGCCTCGATCGCCGCGACGGTCTCCGGCGTCGGGGTGTCGAGCCCGTTGTCCGTCTGGACCGCGACGCGCAGGCCGGGCAGGTCGGCGGCCTCGGGCGCCCTCCCCCCGCTAGGCAGCAGGCTGCCTGGCTTGGCGCCTAGCAGCGGGACGGGTGAGACGCCGCCGTCGGCGCCGTCGGGGCCGCTGACGAGCTCGAGGATGAGCGCGACGTCGCGCACCGAGCGGGCGAGGATGCCGACCTGGGTGCGCGGGTCGCCGAGCGCGCCGATCTGGCCGAGGTCGTCGATCACGCCCGTGACGGGCACGCGGCCGGAGGTCGGCTTGAGCGCGGCGAGGCCGCAGAAGTGGGCGGGCAGGCGCACGCTGGCGCCCGAGTCGGTGCCGAGGCCGCAGGGCGAGCAGCCCGCCGCGATCGCCGCGGCCTCCCCGCCGGAGCTGCCGCCCGGCGTGCGGTCGAGGTGGTAGGGGTTGTTCGTGCGGCCGTAGACCGCGTTGTCGGTCTCGATCCCGCCGCCGTACTCCGGGCAGTTCGTCTTGCCGAGCAGGATCGCCCCGGCCGCGTGCATCCGAGCGACCACCGTGGCATCCGCCGCGGGGATGGTGCCGACCCGCTCCTCGGCCCCGATCGCCATCTCGATCCCGGCCGCCTCGAGGTTGTCCTTGACCGTGAACGGGACGCCGTGCAGCGGGCCGGGCGGCGTGCTCGTCGCGTCGGCCTCACGCGCGGCGGCGAGCGCGCGGTCGCCGTCGACCTGCACGACGGCGTTGACGCGCGGGTTGACCGCCTCGATCCGGCGCAGGTGCGCCTCGACCACCGCTTGGGATGACAGCTCGCGCGCTGCGATCGCCTCGGCGAGCCGGGTCGCGGGCAGGCCGGTCGGGTCGGTCATGGGCCGATCCTCTCCGAGCTCGGCGGCGCTTGCCACCGGGCGGCCCGCACCGGCGCGGTGTACGAAGCTCCACCCCGGGACGCAGGCGACCCGGCTGGGCACGGCGGCGCCGGCCCGGCAGCCTTGGCGCATGCTCCTCCTCGCCACCCCGCCCGCCACCCCTCGGCGCGCGCGGCTCGCCCGGCTTGAGCGCCCGCTGCTGCTCGCCGGCCTCGCGCTCGTCGCGATCCACCTGCTCGACCTCGCGTTCTCCGGCCCGGCGACGAGCCCGCTCGCGATCCTCGGCATCGTCGCGCTGCCGGCCGCCTGGGCTGCGCTGCAGCCGCGCATGATCCGCCCGACGCGGATCGCGCTCGCCGTGCCGGTCGGGCTCCTCGCGGTCGGCTTCGGCGTGACCTCCCACGGCCTGCACGCGGTGCATCTGGGGCCGGACCGCTACGACATCACGGGCCTGCTCTTCATCGCGGGTGGGCTGGCGCTGCTGGCGTCGGCGGTCGTCGCCGCCGCGGCGCCGCGCGGGCCGCGGCGCTCGGCTAGGCGCCAAGCCAGGCACCTTGGTGCCTAGCGGGGGGCTGTGGGGCCTGCGCGCGATCGTGTGGGCCGGCGGCGCGGTCGCCGGCCTGATCCTCCTGATCCCGATCGGCGGCACCGCGCTGCTCACCCACGCGCCGCGCTGGCCGATCCACGAGCGCACCCTCGGCGTCCCGCACGAGGAGGTCCGCATCCCCGCCGGCGGCGGCCGCGAGCTCGCGGCCTGGTGGATCCCCTCCCGCAACGGCGTCGCCGCGCTGCTCGTCCACGGCTCCGGCGGCAGCCGCGCCCGCGTCGCCGCGCACGCGCGCATGCTCGCCCGCCACGGCTACGGCGTGCTCGCGCTCGACCTCCCCGGCAACGGCGAGAGCGACGGCCACTCGAACGGCCTCGGCGACAACGCCCAGCCGGCCATCACCACCGCGCTCGACTACCTCCAGGCGCGCCCCGGCGTCGACCGGATGGTGGGCTACGGCGTCTCGATGGGCGGCGAGGTCCTGCTCGAGACGGCCGCACGCGACACGCGCCTGCGCGCGGTTGTTTCCGATGGCTCGGCGCGGCCCGAGGACGCCGACAGGGCGCTGCCGCCGCACGGGATGGAGCGCGTGGTCCGCGGCATCATGGCTCCCGCCTCGCGGGCGCTCGCCGGCACGCGCCCCGCGCCCTCGCTCACGCCATTGATGTCGCGGATCGCGCCGCGCCCCGTCCTGCTCGTCGCGAGCAGCGGCGACCCGGCGGAGATCCCGACGAACCGCGTCTACGCCCGCGCCGGCGGCCCGACCACGGAGCTCTGGGAGCTCGACGGCGTCGGGCACGTCGCCGGCGTCCGCCGCCGCGCCGCGGCCTACGAGGCGCGCACGATCGGCTTCCTCGACGGCGCGCTCGGTCTGCGGCCGCGCTAGCTCACGCGGCGTTCGCGGCCGGCCCAGAACGGCTCGCGCAGCTGCGTCTTGAGGATCTTGCCGGCGCCCGACTTGGGGAGCGGCTCGTCGCGGAGGTCGATCTCGCGCGGGAGCTTGAAGCCGGCGATGTGCTCGCGGCAGTGGTCGAGGAGCACCTCCTCGGTGATCTGCGAGCGCGGGACGACGACCGCGTGGACCGCCTCGCCCCAGCGGTCATCTGGCACGCCGAACACGGCGGCCTCGGCGACGGCCGGGTGCCGCACCAGGGCCGCTTCGACCTCGAGCGAGTAGACGTTCTCGCCGCCCGTGATGATCATGTCCCTGGCGCGGTCGAGCAGGTAGAGGTAGCCGTCGTCGTCCTGGGTGACGACGTCGCCGGTGCGGTACCAGCCGTCGACCAGCGCCGCGGCGGTCTCGTCGGGGCGGTTCCAGTAGCCGAGCATGACGTTCGGACCGCGGACCCAGAGCTCGCCGTCGCGCACGTCGATCTCGACGCCGGGCACCGGGACGCCGACCGAGGCGAGCCGCTCGCCGCCGCGGCGGTGGTCCTCGCCGGAGAGGTGGGTGACGGTCGGGGCGGCCTCGGTCATCCCGTAGAACTGGGCGACGTCGCAGTCCGGCAGCCGCTCGAGCACGCGGCGCTGGAGCTCGGCGGAGATCGGCGACGCCGCGTACTGGACGTGCTGCAGCGAGCTCAGATCCGCGTCGTCCGCGCCCGGCGCGTCGAGCAGCATCTGCAGCATCGTCGGCACGAGCACGGTATGGGTGACCCGCTCGCGCTCGATCGTCTCCAGCACGGCGGCGGCCTCGAAGCGCGGCAGCACCAGCTGCTCCGCGCCCACCCACGTGCACGCCAGCAGATTGGCGATCCCGGCGACGTGGAACATCGGGCACACGTGCAGCCAGCGCTGGCCGGCGTGGTGGCCGGTGGCGACGAGGTTGTGCTGTGCGTTGGCGAGCAGGTTGCCGTGCGAGAGCATCACGCCCTTCGGCCGCCCGGTGGTGCCGCCGGTGTAGGAGATCGCGGCGAGCGTGTCTGACGCGTGGTCGCGAGGCGGACGCGGCGGGCCGGCGAGCAGGTCGTCCCACTCGACCACGGGGCAGCCGAGGTCGGCGTCCCGGTCCGTGACGAGCATCGACAGCTGCGCGTCCTCGGCGATGACACGCAGCTCCTCCGGCGCGAGCCGGTAGTTGAGGCTCACGATCACGCCGCCCGCCGCCGGGACGCCGAGCCACGCCTCCACGTGCGCGCGTGTGTTAGCGGCCAGCACGCCGACCCGCGCCCCCGGCTCGAGGTCCAGGCGCGAGAGGCGCTCGGCCAGCTCGCGGTACCCGACCCCGAAGGCGGCCCGGTCGCCGAACAGCGACGCCGCGCGCCGCAGCGGCCAGCCGAGGTCGCTCACAGCCCGAGCAGGCGCGCCGCGTTCTCCTTCAGCACGAGCGGCCGCACCTCGTCGCGGATCTCCAGCTTCTCGAAGTCGGCCAGCCAGCGATCCGGCGTGATCAGCGGGTAGTCCGACCCGAACAACATCTTCTCCTTGAGCAGCGTGTTCGTGTAGCGCACGAGGATGTCCGGGAAGTACTTCGGCGACCAGCCGGAGAGGTCGATGTAGACGTTCGGCTTGTGCACCGCGACCGCCAGCGCCTCCTCCTGCCACGGGAACGACGGGTGCGCGAGGATGATGTCGAGCTCCGGGAAGTCGGCGGCGACGTCGTCGACCAGCATCGGGTTTGAGTACTTGAGCTTCACCCCGCCGCCGCCCGGCATGCCGGCGCCGATGCCGGTCGTGCCGGAGTGGAACAGCGCGATCAGCCCTGCCTCGGCGATCACCTCGTACAGCGGATACCACGCGCGGTCGTTGGGCCAGAACGCCTGGATGTTGGGGTGGAACTTGAACCCGCGCACGCCGCGCGCCACGAGCTCCTGCGCCTCCCGTACCCCGAGCTTGCCCTTGTGCGGGTCGACCGACCCGAACGGGATCAGCACGTCCGGGTTGGCTTCCGCCGCCGCCAGCACCTCGTCGTTGCCGAGCCGCCGGCGCCCCATCCCGGCCTCGTCGTCGACGTTGAAGACGACGGCGACCATGCTGCGCTCGCGGTAGTAGTCGGCGACCTCCTGCGCGGTCGGCTGCGGCGGCGACCCGCCGAAGTAGGCCGCGGCCGCCGCCAGGATCTCGCCGGTGACCGGGTCCTGCTCCTCGCCCTCGTTGCGCTCGGCGTGCACGTGCACGTCGATCGCCGCGAGCGAGCCGACGTCGATGCTCATGACCGCTCCAGCGCCGGGAGCTGGACGCCGTAGGACTGCTGGGATGACGCGAACGCGTCGTCCCAGCGCGCGGCGATCTCCTCCGCCGTCCAGCCCCCGTCGCGCAGCTCGGCGACCAGCTCGGCCGGATGCGAGTACAGGCTCAGACGGTCGCCGCCGATGCCGATCGCCTGGCCGGTCACGCCGGCGGCGGCGTCGGACGCGAGGAAGACGACCAGCGGGGCGCACTCCTCGGGCATGCCGATCGCGTGCTCGCGGCGGACGTCGGCGGGGAAGTCCTCTCCCGCCTCGGCGCGCGCCACGAGCGGCTCGTAGATCGGGATGCTCGCCGTCATCCGCGTCCACGCCGTGGGCACGATCGCGTTGACGGTGATCTCGGTGCGCGCGAGCTCGAGCGCCCAGGTCCGCGCGAACGCGACGACGCCGGCCTTCGCGGCCGCGTAGTTCGTCTGCCCGAAGTTGCCGTACTGGCCGGCCGGCGAGCCGACCACGATGATCCGCCCGCCTTCCTCCTGCGCCCGCATGCGGATCGCGGCCGAGCGGGCGCACGTGAACGTGCCGCGGAGATGGGTGCCGATGACCGCATCGAAGTCCTCGTCGCTCATCTTCCACAACACCCGGTCACGGAGCAGCCCCGCGTTGGTGACCATCACGTCGAGCCGGCCGAACTCGCCCACCGCCCGCTCGACCAGCGCGTCCGCCGCGGCGGTGTCGCCCACCGCGCACAGCTCCGCGACGGCCCGGCCGCCGTCGCCCGCGATCGCCGCCACGGTCTCCTCCGCCGCGCCGGCGTCGACGTCGTTGACCACCACCGCGGCGCCGGCGCGTGCGAGCGCGATCGCGTAGGCGCGGCCGAGGCCGCGCCCGCTCCCGGTCACCACCGCCACCCGGTCGTCGAGCCGGATCATGCGTAGAACCTCAGCAGAACCTCGGCCGCGAGCGCCGGCCGCTTCGCGTCGCGGACCTCGACCGTGACCGCCAGCTTGACCTGCGCGCCCCCGTCGATCGCCGCGACGTCGGCTACCTCCGCCGCGCCGCGGAACTCCGCGCCGACCGGCAGCGGGCCCGGGAAGCGCAGCTTGTCCATGCCGTAGTTGATGCTCGTCTTCGCGTCGCTGACCTCGAGCAGCGACTGGGTGATCGGCGCGAGCAGCGACACGGTCAGGTAGCCGTGCGCGATCGTCCGCCCGAACGGCGAGTCCTTCGCCCGCTCCGGGTCGACGTGGATGTAGTTGTGGTCCTCGGTGACGTCGGCGAACGCGTCGACGCGGTCCTGCGTCATCGCGCGCCACTCGGTGTGCCCGAGCGGCTGCCCCGACAGCTCGGGCAGCCGCTCCAGGCTCACGGCGGGCATGTCAGCTGCCTCCGAACGTGTAGCCCTTGGCGTCGTCCGACGTGCCCGGCTCGCCGATGACGGCCAGGCCGCCCGGCGCGTCCTTGTTCACACGCGCGGTGTAGACGAGCCGGCTCGGCGGCTCGTCGCTCTTGCTGAAGTCGAGCTTGCCGGCCACGGTACCGCCGGTGTCGAGCGCGGTCAGCGAGTGCAGCGCGTCGAGCACGCCCTTGCGCGTGAGGTCCTTGTCCTTGCACGCCTGGCTGAGCGCGGCGTCGGCGATCTGGGCGCCGGCGTAGGCGTAGAGCGAGCCGTTCGAGGACGGCGTGCCCTTGGGGAAGGCCTGCTTGTAGTCGTCGAGGAACTTCTGCACGCCCTCGCTCTGGACGTCGAGCGGGGCCATCGACGACACGACGTAGTAGTTCTTCTCGAGCGCGCCCGCGGCCGGCGTGGTCAGCAGCTGCGGCGTCCAGCCGGGCCCGTTGGCGACGATCGGCACGTCGAGCTTCTGCGACGCGGCGACGCCGGCCAGCGAGGCGGCCTGCGGCGGCGCGGCCGAGAACAGGATCGCCTTCACGCCGGCCCGACGGAAGGCCGCGACCTGCCCGGTCATGTCGGTCTCGGCCGGGGTGATCCTCTGCTCGACGATCTTCAGGCCGTGCTTGCCCGCCGCGTACTTCGAGCCCTTCAGCGCGTTCTCGCCGTAGTCGCCCTCGAAGTACAGGTGGCCGACGGCGTCGCCCGACTTCAGCCCGTGCTCGCGCATCAGGAAGTCGATCGCGTTGATCGCCTCGATGTCGTAGGTCGTGCCGGCGATCGCGACGTTCTCGCTGGGGAGGATGTCCGACGTCCAGCCGGCGAAGTTGAGGAACATGTCCTGCTGCTTGACCGACGGCAGCAGCGCCGAGGTGATCGAGGAGCCGAGCACGAGTCCGAGGCCGACCACGTCGCCCGACATCTGCTGGTAGGCGGCGACCGCCTTCTGCGGGTCGTAGGCGGTGTCCTGGGTCTTGAGCTCGATCTTGCGGCCGCAGATTCCGCCGGCCTGGTTCTTGGCGTCCCAGTAGAGCTTCGCGCCCTCCATCATCGCCTTGCCGTTGGGGGCGAAGACGCCCGACAGGTCGGGCAGGTAGCCGAGCGAGATCGTGTCCTTCGTCGTGCCGGGGCCGGTCTTCACGCCGCCCGAGCCGCCGTCACCGCCTCCGGAGTCGCCCTTGCCGCACGCGCCCACCGCGAGGGCGAGGCCGACGGCCGTGATCGCGAACCAGCGTCTGCTCATGTGAGGCTCTCCTTGACCTCGGGGGACCGGGAACGGCGGACGAGCCCCGCAAGCCCGTCTCGCGCGAACAGCAGGACGGCGACGATCGCGGCGCCGTAGATGAAGCGGCTGGCCTCGGAGGCCCCGAGGCCGCTGCCGCCGGGCTCGGCGAGCAGCGGCAGCGAGCCGCTGTAGTGGTTGAGGACCAGCGGGAGCGCGGTGACGAACACCGCGCCGACGGCCGCGCCGCCGACCGAGCCGGCGCCCCCGATGACGACCATCACGAGGAAGTCGATCGAGAGCAGGAAGCCGAACGACTCGGGCACGATGCGGCCGAACGCGAGCGCGGTCAGCACGCCGCCCAGCCCGGCGTACATCGACGAGACGGTGAAGGCGGCCGCTTTGTAGCGGACGACGTCGATCCCGTGCACGGCGGCGGCGATCTCGCCGTCGCGCACGGTCGCGAGCGCGCGGCCTGGACGGCTGCGGACGAGGTTGCGGCCGTACCAGACGGCGAGCGCGACGAGGACGACGCCGAGGTACCAGAGGCGCTCGAGCCGCCCGTAGGGCACGCCGAGGATCGTCAGGTCGGGGTCGGCGTCCGAGAAGCTGAAGCCGGCCACGCTGAACGGCTCGACGGTGACGCCCTCGTAGCCGCCGGTGACCGCGGTGGCGTTCTGGAGCACGTGCTGGCCGAGGAACACGAGGCCGAGCGACGCGAGCCCGAGGTAGATGCCGCGCACGCGGCCGGAGATCGGGCTGAAGAGCGCGCCGGCCAGCCCGGCGAGCGCGACGGCGCCGATCAGCGCGAGCAGCGGCGGCAGGCCGAGGCCGGTCGGCGCGTCGGTGCCGGGCGCGTCGTGCCCCGCGAGGAACGCGTAGCCGTAGGCGCCGATCGCGACGAAGAAGGCGTGCGCGAGCGACAGCTGGCCCGCGATCCCCACCAGCAGCGTCAGCCCGATCGCCGCCACGATCGCGCCCATCGCGAACAGCGCGGTCTGCAGCCAGAAGCTCTCGAGGTAGATCGGCAGCGCGGCCAGGATGACCACGAGACCCACGGCGATCCCGGCGCGCAGCGGCCTAGACACGCGTCAGCTCCCGCGTGCCGAACAGCCCCGACGGGCGCACGAGCAGCACCAGCAGCATCACCACGTACGGCGCGACCGTCCCGAGGCCGCGGCCCAGGAACGAGAGCTCGTCCTGGTAGCCGGCGCACAGCACCGACACGACGCCGATGATCAGCCCGCCCGCGACCCCGCCGGCGGGGGAGTCGAAGCCGCCGAGCACGACCGCGGGGATCGCGGCGAGCGCGACGAGGCCGAGGCCCGGCGTGACGCCGGCGGCCGGGAAGGAGGCGAGGAAGAGGCCGCCGATCGCGGCGAGCGCGCCCGCCAGCGCCCACGCGCCGGCGGCGACGCGGTTGAGGCGGATGCCCATCAGCCCGGCCGTCTCGCCGTCCTCCGCCGCCGAGCGCATCGCGACGCCCCAGTCCGTGAGCTTCACCGCCGCCGCCAGCGCGCCGACGAGCACGAGCGCGACCGCGCCCGCGATCACACGCGAGGCGGGCACGCGGATGCCCGCCGCCTCGACCACGTGCGCGCCCCACGGCGCGCCGACGCTGATGACGTCCGTGCCGATCGCGCGCGTCATCTCGGTCGAGATCAGGATGTCGACGCCGAGCGTGAGGATCGCGAGCGTGCCGAGATCGGCGGTCCGCACGCGGCGGATCAGGAGCGCGTCGATCAGCAGCGACAGCAGCGCGGCCGCCACGACGGCGACCAGCACGGCGGGCCAGAACCCGATCGAGTCATTGAGGCGCCCGACGAGGTACGCGCCGACCAGCAGCACGCTGCCCTGCGCGAAGTTGATGACGCCGGTGGCGCGGAAGATCGTCACGAACCCGAGCGCGACCAGCGCGTAGATCGCGCCGAGGAAGAGGCCGCCGACCACGAGCGAGAGGAACTGGCTCACGGAACCCCTCCCAGGTAGGCGCGCACGACCTCGGGGTCCTGCTGCACCTCGGCCGGGGTCCCGTCGGCGATCCGGCGCCCGAAGTCCAGCACCGTCACGCGGTCCGCGATCGCCATCACGAACGTCATGTCGTGCTCAACGACGAGCACCGACACGCCCAGCTCCGCGCGCGCCGCCGCGATCGCGGCCGCCATCTCCGTCGACTCGTCGTGCGTCATCCCGGCCACCGGCTCGTCGAGCAGCAGCAGGCCGGGCTCGGTGCACAGGGCGCGCGCGAGCTCGACGCGCTTGCGCGTGCCGTAGGACAGCGCGCTCACGGGCACGCCGAGCCGATCGGCCAACCCGAGCAGGCCCGCGACCTCGCGCACGCGCTGCTCGTGGCGGGTGCGCTCGCGGCGCGCGCGCGGCAGCCGCAGGCCGCCGGACACGAAGCCCTCGCGCATCAGCCGGTGCCGCGCGACGAGCAGGTTGTCGAGCACGGTCGCGCCCGGCGACAGCGCGAGGTTCTGGAACGTGCGCGCGACCCCGAGCGCGGCCACCTTGTGCGGTCGCAGCCGCGTCAGCTCGGCGCCGCCGTAGCGGACGCTCCCCGCTGTCGCGGGGTAGACGCCGGAGAGCACGTTGAGGCAGGTCGACTTGCCGGCGCCGTTGGGGCCGATCAGGGCGTGCATCGAGCCGGGGGCGACCGCGAAGCTCACGCCGTCGAGCGCGGTGATGCCGCCGAAGCGCACGGTCAGGTCGTCGACCTCCAGCGCATCGCCCGCCGGCTGCGCCGGCTCGGCGGGTCGCGCCGCCGCGGGGGCGCCCGCCACGCCCAGGTAGCGCTCGCGCACCTGCTCGGTCTCGGCCAGCTCGGCGGCCGTGCCCGCCAGCGCCACGCGGCCGACCTCGAGCACGACGGCCCGGTCGGCGACCGCCAGCGCCATCGCCGCGTTCTGCTCGACGAGCACGATCGTGACGCCCTGGCGGTTGATCTCGCCGATCACCTCGCCGATCTGCGCGACCACGCGCGGCGCCAGTCCCAGCGACGGCTCGTCGAGCAGCAGTACGCGCGGCCCGGCCATCAGCGCCCGGCCGATCGCCAGCATCTGCTGCTCGCCGCCGGACAGCAGCCCGGCACGCTGGCGCGCGCGCTCGGCGAGGATCGGGAACAGCTCGTGGACCCGGGCGCGCGCACGCTCGCGCGCCGCCTTGTCGCGCGTGGCGAGGCCGCCGGCGCGGAGGTTCTCCCCAACCGTCAGGCGGCCGAAGATCCGGCGCCCTTCGGGTACCTGCACGACCCCGGCGCGCGCGATGCCAGCGGGCTCGCGGCCGAGCAGGGGGGTGCCGGCCAGCTCGACGGAGCCGCCGGTGACCGCGCCACGTTGCGCGGCGAGCGTGCCCGAGATCGCGCGCAGGAGGGTGGTCTTGCCGGCGCCGTTGTTGCCGAGCACGCCGACGATCGCTCGCTCCGGCACGTCCAGCGACACCGCGTGCAGTGCCTGCACGCCGGCGTAGGCGACCGATACGTCCTGCACGCGCAGCAGCGCCCCGCCGTGCTCGTCGGCGCTGGTCGCGGCCTCGGTGGATGTCACACCAAGCACTCGCCCCCTCCTCGGCGGCGAGAGTATCAGTTTGCCTGATGCTCGTCAGGCAGCCTGTTACGCGTCCGGCAGCCCCGCGCCGAGACGGTGCACGCAGCCGGTGAGCGCGCTGAGCAGCTGTGCGCGCGCCTCGTCATCGAGGTCGCCGAGCATCCGGCCCTCCATCTCGTTGACCGCCTCGTCGCAGCGCGCGAGCACGGCGAGACCCACTTCGGTGACCGCGGTCTCGAGCACGCGCCCGTGGTTGGCTGCCGGCGAGCGCGCGACGAGCCCGTCGCGCTCGAGCGAGGCGATCACCTCGTTCATCGACTGCGGGGTGACGAAGCTGCGGCGGGCGAGCTGCGCGTTCGACAGCCCGGTGCGGTCGCGCAGGATCGAGAGCACCGTGTACTGAGGGACGGACAGCCCGTGCGGCGCGACCAGCGCGCCGATCTCGCGCCGGAGCGCGCGGTCCAGGCGGCCGATGACGTAGGAGACGCGCGGGGCGACGCGGGTCGGCTGTCGCACGCCCTCGACCGTATCAGCGCAGACCGATCGATCTCAGGCAGCCGTATATCAGGTAGCTTGACAATCGGCGTACGCTCCGGGGTGGCGACCAGGAGGAGGAGAGCATGCGCCAGGGGACGATGCAGGGGCGGTTGATCGGGCTCGCGGTCGCGGCGGTGGTCGCGACCGGGGCATTCGGAGGACCCGCCGCGGCGGCGGAGCCGACCTGTACGAACGCGGCGGTCACGTGCGTGACCGGGACGAGCCCCGACGGCTCGACGGACAAGGCGGAGGTGCCGACGCCATGGAACGGCACGCTGCTGCTCTACAGCCACGGCTATCGCCCGCCGATCGGCCCGAACCCGCCGGCCGACACCTGGGGCAGCCGCGCGGTCGCCGACGAGCTGCTCCGCCGCGGGTACGCGCTGGCGGGCTCGTCCTACGCCTCGAACGGCTGGGCGGTGGAGAGCGCGCTCCGCGACCAGATGGACCTGCTCGGTCGCTTCGGCCGGCGCTTCGGCAAGCCCCGCCGGACGATCGCCTGGGGCGAGTCGATGGGCGGCATGATCACCGCGGGCCTCGTGGAGCGCCATCCGCGCCGCTTCGACGG
Organism: uncultured Solirubrobacteraceae bacterium; assembly: GCA_963722815.1. Lineage (GTDB taxonomy): Bacteria > Actinomycetota > Thermoleophilia > Solirubrobacterales > Solirubrobacteraceae > DASQFQ01. The sequence continues at coordinate 355,790 of CAVROM010000011.1, read as the reverse complement.
CGCGCTGCCGTTCTGCGGCATCCTCGGCGGCGCGGTCGCGCTGTGGAACCAGAACCTCGACCTCGAGTACGCGATCAAGACGCTGCTGTCGGCCGACCCGGATCCCGCCGTCTCGGTGCCGGCCTCGCAGCTCGAGCTCGTCCACGTCACGGACTGGCAGGCGAACGTCGCCCGCGCCAACGCGGCGGTCGCCGCCGCGCAGGCGACGCCGGAGGGGCGCGCGCGGCTCGCGCTCGCCGCCGCGCTGTTCAACCTGCCCGACTGGTACGAGCCGGGCACGGCGCGCCCGGCCCACGGCGACTACGCCGCACGGCAGCAGCAGGAGTTCCTCGCGCTGCAGTTCCAGCTCACGTTCATCTTCGGCTTCCGGCAGGACGTCGAGCAGCGCGCGGGCGGCAACCCGTCGTGGAACACCGGCGTCGACTACGGCCGGCTGCTCGCGCGCTCCGGCAGCCGCGACGTGGTCGGCGCGATGTACCGCCGCAGCGCGCTGGACCTGCGCGCCGACCTGCGGCGCCTCGCCACCGCGCCGCGCGTCCGCGCCGACGCGCGCGCCACCCGCTATCTGATCCGCAACGTCGCCTATGACGGGCGGATCCGCGTCCCGGTGCTGACCGTGCACACGACCGCCGACGGGCTCGTCGTCTCACCGCACGAGCGGGCGTACCGCGACACGGTCCGCCGGGCAGGCCGCGGGCGGCTGCTCAGGCAGCTGTGGCTCGACCGGCCCGGTCACTGCACCTACACCGACGCGGAGACGCTGCAGGCGCTCGCGGTCCTGGAGCAGCGGCTCGACAGCGGTCGCTGGCCGCACCGCAGCGCCGGCCCGACCTTCGTGGGCTACGAACCGCCGCCGTTCCTGCGGCCGTTCGACCTCGCGTGGCCGAGGTCGAACGGCCGGCGGGGCTGAGGCGCGGCCTCAGCCCCCGATCCGGATCAGCTTCTTGTTGACGAACTCGTCGATGCCGTAGCGGCCCAGCTCGCGGCCGAAGCCGGAGCGCTTGACGCCGCCGAACGGCAACTCCGCGCCGTCGGCGCCGACCAGGTTGACGAACACCATGCCCGCCTCGATCTTCTCGGCGACGCGGCGCGCCTGCTCGGCGTCGGTGGTCATCAGGTACGAGCCGAGGCCGTAGGGCGTGTCGTTGGCGAGTTCGACCGCCTCCTCCTCGTCCTTGACGCGGTAGACCTGCGCGACCGGCCCGAAGAACTCCTCGTGGCGGGCCGGGTTGTCGGAGGAGATGTCGGTGAGCACGGTGGTCTTGAAGAAGTTGCCCTCGTGCTCGCCGCCCGCGACGAGCTTCGCGCCCTTGTCGAGCGCGCGCTTCAGCTGGTCCGCGAGCCGCTCGGTCGCCAGCGAGGACGACAGCGGGCCGATCTCGGTCTCCGACTTGGTCGGGTCGCCCGGCTCGACCTTGGTGATCGCGTCGGTGAACTTCTCCAAGAACGGCTCATAGAGCTCGTCGACCACGATGAACCGCTTGGCCGCGTTGCAGGACTGGCCGGTGTTGTCGACGCGCGCCGCGACCGCGTTCTCGACCGCCTCGTCGAGGTTGTCGGTCGACAGCAGGATGAACGGGTCCGACCCGCCCAGCTCGAGCACGATCTTCTTGAGGTTGCGCCCGGCGATCTCGGCGACGGCCGCACCGGCGCGCTCCGAGCCGGTCAGCGACACGCCGCGCACGCGCGGGTCGGCGATGACCCACTCGATCTGCTCGTTGGTCGCGTAGATGTTGATGTACGCGTCCGCCGGGAAGCCGGCCTCGATGTAGATCTCCTGCATCGCCTCGGCCGACTCCGGGCACTGCGGCGCGTGCTTGAGCAGGATCGTGTTGCCGATCGCCAGGTTCGGGCCCGCGAAGCGCGCCACCTGGTAGTAAGGGAAGTTCCACGGCATGATCCCGAGCAGGGCGCCGTAGGGGCTGCGGCGGATGTAGGCCGAGCCGTCGCCGTCGAGCAGCTCGATCTCCTCGTCGGCCAGCAGCTTGGGCGCGTTGTCCGCGTAGTACTCGTAGATCGCGGCGCAGAAGTCGAGCTCGGCGAGCGCCTGCTCGACGGGCTTGCCCATCTCGCGCACGATGATCTCGGCCAGCCGCTCGCGCTGCTCGGCGTGGATCTCGCCGACGCGCCGGACGAGCTGCGAGCGCTCCTCCACCGTCGTCGAGGCGCTCCACTCCCGGACCGCTTTGTCGGCGCGGCCGATCGCGTCGCGCAGGTCGTCGTCGGAGATCGTCGGGTACTCCTTGACGGTCTCGCCGGTTGCGGGGTTCACCACCGCGTAGTCGCTCATGAATTCCTCCCTCTCGTGGCTATGGGCGCAAGCTAGCACCGCCCGGCTGGCGGCTTCGGCCAATCGGGCGGTGGGTAGTCCGACGCCATGGCGACGACTCGATACTTCTTCCAGGCCTCCCAGGAGCACTTCCCGCCCGAGGACCTGCTCGCACAGGCGGTCGAGGCCGAGCAGCTCGGCTTCGACGGCATCTCCTCCTCCGACCATCTGCAGCCGTGGTGGGAGGGCGGCGAGTCCGGCCACACGTGGCCGTGGCTCGGCGCCGCCGGGCAGGCGACGAAGACGATCCTGCTCGGCACCGGGGTCACGCCTCCGGGCGCGCGCTTCCATCCGGGGCTGATCGCGCAGGCGTGGGCGACGCTCGAGCGCCTGTTCCCCGGCCGCATGTTCCTCGGCATCGGCTCCGGGGAGGCGCTCAACGAGGTGCCGGTGGGCGACCCGTGGCCCGACCCGCCGCAGCAGGTCGAGCGCATGGAGGAGGCGCTGGACATCATCGACCGCCTGTGGCGCGGCGAGACGATCACCCAGGACGGCTACTTCACCTGCAAGGACCTCAAGCTCCACACGCTGCCCGCGCGGCGCCCGGCGATCTGGATCTCGGCCTTCGGGCCCGAGGCGGCCAAGGTCGCCGCCCGCCGCGGCGACGGCTTCTGGACGCTCGCCGACCCCGAGCGCGTGCCGAAGCTGCTCGAGGTCTACCGCGCCGAGTGCGACGACGCCGGCAAGCGGCCGGGCGAGATCGTCCTGCACGCGGGGTTCAGCTGGGCGCCGGACGAGGAGCAGGCGCTCGAGGCGGTGCGGGTGTGGAAGGGCGCGCAGCCCGACGACACCTACCGCGAGGACATCCACAAGCCCGCCAACGTCTATGAGCACGGCGAGGAGACGACCTCCGACGAGGACATGAAGGAGGGCTTCATCGTCGCCTCCGACCCGGCCGAGCACGTCGAGCGCATCCGCGAGATCGAGCAGCTCGGGGCCACGATCGTCGTGCTCCAGAACAACTCGGGCGCCGACCCGCACGGCGCCATCCGCGTCTACGGCGAGCAGGTGCTGCCGCAGCTGCGCGGCGCGCGCGTGGTTTGAACCAGGCCGGTCAGCGCGAGCACGCGGCGGACATGGGGGCGGGGGCCGGTGAGGGAGAGGGTCCAGCCATCCTCACCGGCCCAGTTGGCCGCCCTGTGAAGCACGCCCAGTTCCGCGCCGCTGCAGAAATCAAGCTCGCCTTGCAGAGCGAGGGTGACCTCATCCGAGCCGCGGCGCTCGTGGATCTTCAGTGTCGAGAGCATGCACGACCGTGAACGCACGCGTCTCGCAGGACTTGCGGGAAACTTTCGCGGGATGAGACTTGACGCGTTCGAGCGCACCCCGCTCACCTTCGGGGCCTCGCCGGTGCACCGGCTGGAGCGGCTGACCTCGCACCTCGGCGGCGCGGAGCTGTGGGCCAAGCGCGACGACGTCAACAGCGGCCTCGCGTTCGGGGGCAACAAGACGCGCAAGCTCGAGTACCTCGTCGCAGACGCGCTGGCGAAGGGCTGCGACACGCTCGTGTCGATCGGCGGCGTGCAGTCCAACCACACGCGCCAGGTCGCGGCCGCCGCGGCGCGGTGCGGGTTGAAGTGCGTGCTCGTGCAGGAGCACTGGGTCGACTGGCCCGACGTCGTCTACGACCGCGTCGGCAACATCCAGCTCAGCCGGCTGATGGGCGCGGACGTGCGGCTCGACCCGGCGGGGTTCGGGATCGGCTTCAAGGAGAGCTGGGAGCGGGCGATCTCGGACGTCGAGGCGGCCGGCGGCAAGCCCTACGCGATCCCGGCGGGCGCGTCGGACCACGAGCTCGGCGGGCTCGGCTTCGCCCGCTGGGCGCAGGAGGTGGCGGCACAGGAGGCGGAGCTCGGGGTCTTCTTCGACACCGTGATCGTGTGCGCGGTCACCGGCTCGACGCAGGCGGGGATGGTCGCGGGCTTCGCGGCCCAGGAGCGCGAGCGGCGTGTGATCGGGATCGACGGGTCCGCGAAGCCGGCCGAGACGCTCGAGCAGGTGTCGCGGATCGCGCGCAACACGGCGGCGCTGATCGAGGTCGGGCGCGAGCTCCGCGACGACGAGCTGATCCTCGACGAGCGCTTCCACGCGGGCACCTACGGAATCCCCGACGAGCAGACGCTGGAGGCGATCCGGACGGCGGCGCGGCTCGAGGGGATGCTCACCGACCCGGTCTACGAAGGGAAGTCGATGGCGGGGATGATCGACCTCGTGGGACGGGGCGAGATCGCGCGCAATTCGACCGTGCTGTACGCGCACCTCGGCGGCCAGCCCGCGCTGAGCGCGTACGCGGGAGTGGTCACGTGAGCCTCGAGATCGAGCGGCCCTCCGCGGTCGAGCTCGCCGTCCTCGACGGCGTCCAGAAGCGCGTGCTGTGGCTCGCCGCGGCGATCGTCCACCACGCCAACCACGTGCGGCCGAACCGCTCGGGCGTCAAGGTCGGCGGCCACCAGGCCTCGAGCGCATCGATGGTGTCGCTGATGACCGCGCTGTGGTTCGGGTTCCTCGAGGCGCCCGACCGCGTCTCGGTCAAGCCGCACGCGTCGCCGGTGCTGCACGCGATCAACTACCTGCTCGGCCGGCTCGAGCCGCGCTACCTCGAGACGCTGCGGCAGTTCGGCGGGCTGCAGTCCTATCCCTCGCGCGCGAAGGACCCCGACCAGGTCGACTACTCGACCGGATCGGTCGGCATCGGCGCGACCGCGCCGATCTGGGGTGCCCTGGCGCACCGCTACGTCGCCGGCCACTTCGACGTGCCGGTCGGCGGGCGCCAGATCGCGCTGATCGGCGACGCCGAGCTCGACGAGGGCGCGTGCTGGGAGGCGATCGCCGACCCGATGGTGGCGCGGCTCGGCGAGGTCCTGTGGGTCGTCGACCTCAACCGCCAGTCGCTCGACCGCGTGGTGCCGGACATCGCGGCGGGCCGGCTCGCGTCGATGTTCGAGGCCGCCGGCTGGCACTGCGTGATGGTCAAGTACGGGCCGAAGCTCGCCGCCCACGAGGCGCTCCGCGCGCGGGTCGACGCGATGCCCAACGAGGAGTACCAGCGGCTGCTGCGCGCCGACGCGGGCGAGCTGCGGCGGCGGCTCGAGGTGGTCGCCGACGAGCTCGAGGACGACGAGCTGCTGCACACGTTCCGCGACCTCGGCGGCCACGACCTCGGCGCGCTGCTCGACGGCTACCGCCAGGCCGACGCGGTGCGCGACCGGCCGAGCGTCGTGTTCGCGTACACGATCAAGGGCTGGCGGCTGCCGACCGAGGGCCACCCGGCGAACCACTCCGCGCTGCTCAACGGCGAGCAGTACGCGCAACTGGCGGAGGCGCTGGGCGCCGACCCGGAGGACCCGTGGGCGACGTTCGAGGAGGGGTCGCCGGAGGCCGAGCTGTGCGCGAGCGCGGCGCACCGGCTCGCGCGGCCGCCGCGCGCCCCGGCCGCCGCGTCCCCGCGCGTGCCCGACGACCTCGGCCGCGAGCACAAGGGCACCGCCTCCACGCAGCAGGCGTTCGGGCGCTTCTTCGTCGACCTCTCGCGCGAGGCGCCCGAGGTGGCCGAGCGCGTGGTCACGGTCTCGCCCGACGTCGGCACCTCGACCAACCTCGGCGGCTGGATCAACAAGGCCGGGATCTGGAACCCCGGCGACCGCATCGACTGGTTCGCCGACGACACCGACACGCTCGTGCGCTGGCGCGAGACCGACCACGGCCGCCACATCGAGCTCGGGATCGCGGAGGTAAACCTCGTCGGGCTGCTCGGCGAGCTCGGCGCGACGTGGTCGCGCGATGGCCAGCCGCTGCTCCCGGTCGGGACGATCTACGACCCGTTCGTGGCGCGCGCGCTCGAGCCGTGGTCGTTCGGCATCTACGCCGGCGGCCAGTCGATCCTCGTCGGCACGCCGAGCGGCGTCACGCTCGGCCCCGAGGGCGGTGCGCACCAGTCGGTGATCACGCCCTCGATCGGGATCGAGCAGCCGGGGTGCACGTTCTGGGAGCCGGCCTTCGGGCAGGACCTCGAGTGGGCGTTCCTGCACGCGCTGTCGCGGCTCGGCCGCGAGGACGGCGAGGCCGCGTACTTCCGGCTCTCGACGCGGCCGCTGGATCAGTCGCTGGCCGGCGGCACGCGCGAGGAGGTGCTGAGCGGCGGCTACCGGCTGCGCCCGGCCGACGACCCGCGCGTGGTGATCGCGGTGATGGGCGCACTGGTCCCGGAGGCGGTCGAGGCGGCGGACATCCTGCGCAAGGAGGCCGACGCCGAGGCCGAGGTCGTCTGCATCACGTCCGCCGACCTGCTCTACCGCTCCTTCCAGGCCCGCGCCGGGCTCGCCGACGCCGACCCGGCCGTGCTCGACCGGCTGTTCCCGCACGAGGCGCCGGTCATCACGCTGCTCGACGGCCACCCGCACACGCTCTCCTTCCTCGGCGACGTCTGCCTCGGCGTGCAGCGCTTCGGCCAGTCGGGCGACCTCGCCGAGCTCTACGAGCACCACTCCATCGATGCGGAGTCGGTGGTCGGCGCCGCGCTTGATTTGATGGACCTATGAGCTTCACCACCCGCCCGGAGCTGCGAGGGACGTTCGGGATGGTCGCGTCGACGCACTGGCTGGCGTCGGGAGTCGGGATGTCGGTGCTCGAGCGCGGCGGCAACGCGTTCGATGCCGCGGTCGCCACCGGGTTCGCGCTGCAGGTCGTCGAGCCGCATCTGAACGGGCCGGGCGGCGACGTGCCCGCGGTCTTCTACTCCAAGGCGCAGGACGAGGTGCGGGTGTTGTGCGGCCAGGGGCCGGCGCCCGCCGCGGCAACGATCGACGCGTTCTCCTCCCGCGGCCTCGACCTGATCCCGGGGGTGGGCCCGCTTGCGGCGGTGGTGCCGGGGGCGTTCGACGCCTGGCTGCTGATGCTGCGCGAGCTCGGCACCTGGGAGCTCGCGGACGTGATGGCGCCGGCGATCACCTATGCGCGCGACGGGTATCCGGTGGTGCCGGGGATCACGGCCGCCATCGAGGCGGCTGCAGACCAACTGCGCACTGAGTGGAGCGCATCGGCCGAGATCTATCTCCCGGCGCCGCAGCCGGGGCAGCTGTTCCGCAACCTGCCGCTGGCCGATGCCTACGAGCGGCTCGCGCAGTCGCCGGGCGGGTCGCGGGAGGCGCGGATCGACGCGGCGCGCGAGGCGTTCTACGAGGGCTGGGTGGCCGACGCCGTCGACTCGTTCTTCGCCGCCGAGGACGGGCTGCTGACCGGCTCGGACCTCGCGCAGTGGGAGGCGACGTTCGAGGAGCCGGTCACGCTCGACTACCACGGGCACACGATCTGCAAGACCGGGCCGTGGGGCCAGGGCCCGGTGATGCTCCAGCAGCTCGCGCTGCTCGCGGGCTTCGACCTCGCCGCGATGAGCCCGGGCGAGTACGCGCACAGCGTGCTCGAGTGCGCGAAGCTGGCCTTCGCGGACCGCGAGGCCTGGTACGGCGACCCGGACTTCGTCGACGTGCCGCTCGACGCGCTGCTGAGCGCGGACTACGCGGACGAGCGGCGCGCGCTGGTCGGCGAGCGGGCGTCGCTCGAGCTGCGCCCCGGCGCCCCCGACGGTCGCGAGCCGGTGATGCCCCCGCAGGCGCCCGTGGTCGAAGGGGCGGGCGTGACCGAGCCGACGGTCGGCCTGGCGGGCGACACGTGCCACCTCGACGTCGCCGACCGCGACGGCAACCTCGTCTCCGCCACCCCGAGCGGCGGCTGGCTCCACGGCTCCCCGATCGTACCCGGCCTCGGCTTCTGCATGGGCACGCGCGCGCAGATGTTCTGGCTCACCGAGGGCCTGCCCAACTCGCTCGAGCCGGGCAAGCGCCCGCGCACGACGCTGACGCCGACCCTGGTGCTCCGCGACGGCGAGCCCTATATGGCGATCGGCACGCCCGGCGGCGACATGCAGGACCAGTGGCAGCTCAACCCGCTGCTCGGCCACCTCCACCTCGGCCGGAACCTGCAGGAGGCGATCGACGCCCCCAACTTCCACTCCAACCACATGCCGAGCTCGTTCTATCCGCGCGACATCCACCTCAACGAGGTCGAGATCGAGGAGCGCTCGGAGGCGATCGACGAGCTCCGCCGCCGCGGCCACGACGTCGCCGTGCGGCCACCCTGGTCGCTGGGCCGCGTGAGCGCGGTGGCGCGGGAGCCCGACGGGCTGCTGAAGTCCGGCGCGAACCCGCGCGGGATGCAGGGGTACGCGGTCGGGCGCTAGGTGGTGGGCGCCGCCAGACGGGTCGATCGGGACGCTTTGACCACGCTATGGGGGGCTAACGCGTCCCGCTTGAGTGCCGCGGCACTCCGAACCCTCTCCTCAATGCCAGCCGTTCGTCACGAGCCGCCAAGGGCGGCCGAAAGATCCGCCCACAGATCCTCCACGTGCTCGACACCGACGCTCACACGAAGGAGCGCCTCGGGCGTGGCCTCGTACTCGTACCGCGCTCGCCGCTCGATCAGGGTCTCGACGCCTCCGAGGCTCGTGGCGTGGACGATCACGCGGACGCGCTCGGCGACCGCCTGGGCGGCCTCGGGGCCGGCGGCGACCTCGAAGGCCAGCATCGCGCCGAAGCCGTCCATCAGCCGCGCCGCGCGGTCGTGGCCGGGGTCGTCCGGGAGGCCGGGGTAGTGGACGGCGCTGACCGCCGGGTGGGCGGCGAGGCGCTCGGCCAGCACGGCGGCGGACGCCTGGCCGCGCTCGAGCCGGACTGCCAGCGTGCGCAGGCCGCGGAGCGCCAGGAACGCCTCGAGGCTGCCCGGCGTCGCGCCCAGCGACCCGCGCGTGTGGCGGAGGGCGGCGACGCGCTCCGTTGAGCGGGCGCTCGCGATGCCGAGCATCAGGTCGGAGTGGCCGCCGATGAACTTGGTCGCGCTGTGGACGGCGACGTCGGCCCCGAGCTCCAGCGGCCGCAGCAGCAGCGGCGTGGAGAAGGTCGCGTCGATGACGACCTCGGCGCCGGCCGCGTGCGCGCCCTCGATCAAGCGGTCGAGCTCGGCGACGCCGATCAGCGGGTTGGTCGGCGACTCGGCCCACAGCAGCGCCGCGCCCTCGCAGGCGCGGAGCGTCGCGTCGGTGTCGGTGACGTCGACCTCCTCGAGCTCGATCCGCCCGGCGGCGGCGCGTTCGGCGAGCAGCATGCGCACGCCGGTGTAGCCGACCGCCGGCCCCACCACCCGCGCGCCCACCGGCAGCGGCTCGAGCACCGCGGAGATCGCCGCCATGCCGGAGGAGAAGGCCACCGACTCGCCGCCCTCCAGCGCGCCGACGGCGGACTCGAGCGCCCGCCAGGTGCCGGTCCCGTCCTCGCGCGCGTAACCCCACTCGCGGAAGTTGGCCGCGAGCTCGAGCGGCGCCGACAGCGGCCCCTCCGACGGGCGGCCCTCATGGACCAGGCGGGTCTCAGGCCTCATAGCCCGGCTCCCCCGGCAGCACGACGCGGGCGACCTCGCCCTCCACGACCACGCGCGGCTCGATCGGGACGACGTCGCGGCCGACCGCCCAGCCGAGCAGCTCGTCGGCAGACCCGAACGGCGCCAGCTGCTCGAGCGTCTTGATGGTCGGGAACACGAGCAGCAGCTCGCCGCGCTCGTAGGCCTCCAGCGCGACCCGCGGCGAGTACCAGCCGCTGTCCACGCACTCGGCGCCGTCGACCCGCGGCTCGGCGTCCAACGGCGCCGCGACCAGGTAGAAGCGCGTGTCGAAGCGGATCTTCACCTCCGGGGGCGTGATCCAGCGCGAGAACTCGATCAGCGCCTCCGCGTCGGGCAGCGCCACCGCGGCCTCCTCGGCCACCTCGCGCACGCCCGCGACGCGGCTGTCCTCGTCGGCGTCGACCGCCCCGCCGGGGAACACCCACGCCCCACCCATGAACTTCTGCGCAGGGTTGCGCTTGACGAGCAGGACCTCCAGCGCCTCGCCGCCGCCGCGCACCACGATCACGGTGGCGGCCGCGCGGGGTGTCGTGGCGGCGCCGGTGTTCAGCTCTTCGCCAGGTCCCGGTTTGTCGACCCCCATGGGCGGGCGACCCTACTATCAACCCATGACCACGAGCACAGCCCAGAAGTGGATCTGCGAGTCCTGCGGGTTCATCTACGACCCTGCTGAAGGAGATCCCGACGGCGGCATCCCGCCGGGAACGCCGTTCGAAGAGATCCCCACCGACTGGTTCTGCCCTGTCTGCGGGGCCCGCAAGGCCGATTTCAGCCTCTACGAGGACTGAGCCGGAGGTGGAACCCGGCGCGCCCCGGGCGCGCCGGCTCCCGCCGCTCGAGCTCATCGTCTTCGTCGTCGGCAGCTCGACCCTGGGCGCCGAGATCGCTGCCGCGCGCCTGATGGCGCCCTTCTTCGGCGCCTCGACCGTGGTGTGGGCGAACACGATCGCGGTCGTGCTTGTCGCGTTGGCCGTCGGCTACTGGTTCGGCGGGCGGATGGCCGACCGCCGGCCCGACCAGGGCGCGCTGTCACTGCTCGTGCTCGTCGCAGCCGCCCTGCTCGCGCTCGTCCCGATCGTCTCGCAGCCGTTCCTCTCGCTCAGCGTCAGCGCGTTCGACGACCTCTCGCTCGGCGCCGGCTTCGGCTCGCTGCTCGGCGTGCTCGCGCTCGTCGCGATCCCGGTGCTGATGCTCGGCGCCGTCTCCCCGTGGGCAATCCGGCTGAAGCTCGAGAGCATCGAGGACTCGGGCGAGACCGCCGGCCGCATGTACGCGATCTCGACCGTCGGCTCGCTGCTCGGCACGTTCCTCTCCGCGCTGCTGCTGATCCCGCTGGCCGGCACCCAGCGCACGTTCCTGACCTTTGCGCTCGCGCTCGCGCTCGTCGCCGCGGTCGGGCTCCCGCGCCGCTGGTGGCTCGTGCCGCTCGGCATCGCCGCGCTGTTCGCGGTGCCGGTCGGCACGGTCAAGGCGGCCGAGGACGGCAAGGTGATCCACGAGACCGACACGACCTACCAGTACGCGCGCGTCATCGACCACCCCGACGGCGACCGCACGCTCGAGCTCAACGAGGGCCAGGCGATCCACTCGCTCTACCGCCGCGGCAGCGTGCTCACGGGCGGCTACTGGGACGGCTATCTGGTCACACCGTTCGCCACCCGCCCCGACCCGCCGCGCCGGATCGCGATCCTCGGCTTCGCCGGCGGCACCGTCGCCCGCGCCTACGCGCGCTACTTCCCGAGCACGATCATCGACGGCGTCGAGATCGACGGCGAGCTGTTCGACATCGGCCACCGCTACTTCGGCCTCCGCAGGCGCCCGCAGCTGCGCGAGCACACCGAGGACGCCCGCCCCTTCCTCCGCCACACCACGGCGCGCTACGACTCGATCTTCCTCGACACCTACCGCCAGCCCTACATCCCGTTCTACCTCTCCACCCACGAGTTCTTCGAGCTCGTCCGCGACCGGCTCGCGCCCGGTGGCTCGGTGATCGTCAACCTCGGCCACCCCGAGGGCCACGACGAGCTCGAGAAGGTCATCACCGCGACGATGGCGAGCGCCTTCGACCACGTCGTGCGCGACCCGATCGAGCCGACCAACACGCTGCTGATCGGCTCGCAGACCACGCCCACGGCGGCGAACCTCCGCGCCCCCCGCCTCCCGCAGGCGCTGCGGCCGCTCGCCCTCGCCTCCGCCGACCGGCTGGAGGGCCCGCTGAAGGGCGGCGCGGTCTACACCGACGACAAGGCGCCGGTCGAGTGGCTGATCGACAAGTCGATCGTCGAGTACGCGGCGGGCGGCTGATGGTCTTCCTCCAGGCCGCGCTGAACGGCACCCGCTCGCGCGGCGAGCACGACGGCGTCCCCGTCACCCCGGATCAGCTCGCGCGCGACGCCAAGGCCGCGGTCGAGGCCGGCGTGCGCGCCGTCCACGTGCACCCGCGCGGCGACGACGGCGCCGAGAGCCTGCACCCCGACCACGTCGACGCCGCCGTCGCGGCGCTCCGCGAGGCCGTCCCCGACGCCGAGCTCTCCCTCACCACCGGTCTGTGGATCACCGGCGGCGACGTCGCGCAGCGCCTCGAGCAGGTGCGCGGCTGGAGCGAGCTGCCCGACTGCTGCTCGCTCAACGTCGCCGAGGAGGGCTGGCGCGAGCTCGGCGAGCTGCTCGCCGAGCGCGGCGTCTGGATCGAGGCCGGCCTGTTCGCCCCCGGCCACCCCGAGCAGCTCGCCGCCTCCGGGCTGGAGAGGCACTGCCGCCGCGCGCTCGTCGAGCCGCAGGAGACCGCCCCCGAGATCGCCGTCGCCACCGCCGGGGCGATCGACGGGAACCTCAAGCGCCAAGGCATCGAGCTGCCGCAGCTGCACCACGGCACCGACCTCACCACCTGGGCGGTGCTCGACGCTGCCGCCCGCCGCGAGCGCGAGATCCGCATCGGCCTCGAGGACACGCTGTGGCTCCCCGACGCGCGCCGCGCCGCCTCCAACGCGGAGCTCGTCGCGGCCGCAGTCGAGCGCTACGGGGTCATTATCCGGTTGACCGCGTCGAGCGCGGCCACCTTGTAGGCCTCGGCGAACGTCGGGTAGTTGAAGACGGCCGAGACGAGGAAGTCGACGCCGCCGCCGCCGCCCATCACGGCCTGGCCGATGTGGACGAGGTCGGCCGCGCCGGTGCCGAGCACGTGCACGCCGAGCAGCGAGCGGTCCTCGGTCGAGACGAGCAGCTTGAGCATCCCGTCCTCGTCGCCGGTCATCAGCCCGCGCGCGAGCTCCGACCAGCGCGCGATGCCGCTGACGTAGGGCACGCCGGCCTCGGTCAGGTCCTCCTCGGTGCGTCCCACCATCGCGATCTCCGGGATCGCGTAGACGCCGGTCGGCAGCAGCTCGGGCATCGAGGACACCGGTCGATCGAACGCGTGCAGCGCCGCCAGGCGCCCCTGCTCCATCGCCGTCGCCGCCAGGCCGAAGCCGCCCGAGCAGTCGCCGACCGCGAACACGTGCGGGACCTTCGTGCGGTAGTCGCCGTCGACCTCGATGTAGCCGCGCTTGTTCGGCTCGATCCCGATCTTCTTGAGCTCAAGCGTGTCGGTCGCGCCCTGGCGGCCGGTCGCGTAGAGGACGGTCTCCGAGCGGATCTCCTTGCCGGACGCGAGCCGCGTGATCACGTCGCCGCTCGTCTTGTCGGTGCCGACCGAGGCGACCTTCTCCTGCAGCCGGAACGTGACGTTGTTGCGGCGGAGGATGAACTGCAGCGCCTCGCCGATCTCACCGTCGAGGAAGGTCAGCACGCGCGGGCGCTGGTCGACCACCGTCACCTTCGTGCCGAGGCGGCCGAACATCGACGCGTACTCGACCCCGATCACTCCCGCGCCGACGACCGTCATGCTCCGCGGCAGCCGCTGGTGGAGGTTGAGCAGGCCGTCGGAGTCGATCACGTGCTCGTCGTCGAACTGCACGTCGGCCGGCCGCGCGGGGTAGGTGCCGGCGGCGATGATGATGTTGGCCGCGGTCACCTCCTTGGTCTGGTCCTCGTCGGTGATCGAGATCGTGTGCTCGTCGACGAACTGGCCGTTCCCGAACAGCAGCCCGACGCGGTTGCGGCGGAACTGCTCGCGCACGACCTGCGCCTCCGCGCCGACGACCCGCGCGGCGCGATCCATCAGGAACTCGATCGCCGCGCGCTCCCGCCCTTCCGGGTTGAGCGGGTCGGGGATGTCGAGCGGGCGCCGGGCGAGCTCGTCCAAGACCGCCACCCGCAACGTCTTCGACGGGATCGTGCCGGTGTGGATGGAGACGCCGCCGAGGCGCTGCTTGCGCTCCACGACGGCGACACGCTTGCCGAGCTTGGCGGCCTGGATGGCGGCCTTCTGGCCGCTCGGGCCCGAGCCGATGACGAGGAGGTCGAGATCCATGGGGCGAGGTTTACCCCACGGACGCCCCCCGTGCTACGCGGCTGCGGCGAGCGGGATGCCGGTGGCGGGCCGGAAGCCGGCGCGCAGCGCCGCCCGGCCGAGCACCCGGGCGGCGTCGCGCAGCTCCGACTTCGTGTGCGAGGCCATCACGGACAACCGCAGCCGCGCGCAGCCCTCGGCCACGTCCGGCGGCAGCACGGCGCCGATGTAGACGCCCTGCTCGAGCGCCAGCTCGGCGATCCGGACCGCGAGCCGCGGCTCCCCGACCACGATCGAGATCACGTGTGCGTCGGCGCCCGCCACGTCGAAGCCCTCGCGCGCGAGCTCCGTGCGCAGGCAGTCGGCGTTGGCCTGCAATTTCTCGACCCGCCGCGGTTGCTCGCGCAGCAGCTCGAGCGCCGCCATCGCGGCGGCGGCGGCCGGGGGCGGGAGCGCGGTCGAGCTTGCGAACGTCCGCGCGTGGGCGGCCAGGTAGCGGGCGAGCATGCGGTCGCACGCCGCGTAGCCGCCGGCGGCGCCGAGCGCCGAGCCGAGGCTGCCGACGATCACGTCGACCTGACCGCGCAGCCCGGCGGCGGCGATCGCGCCGCGCCCGTCGGGCCCGACCGCGCCGAGCCCGTGCGCCTCGCTCACCATCAGCCGCACGTCGAACCGGTGCGCGAGCGCGGCGATCGCCTCCAGCGGCGCGACGTCGCCGTCGAGCGCGAACACGCCCTCGGTGACGATCAGCGCCGCGCGGCCGTCGGCGTTGCGCAGGCGCCAGGCGAGCTGATCGACGTCGCCGTGGTCATAGACCACCGTCTCCGCCTCGGCCAGCCGGCAGGCGTCGGTCACCGAGGGGTGGCAGAGCGCGTCCGCGAACACGAGCTCGCCGCGCTGCGCGAGCGCCGGGACGATCCCGAGCGTGGCCAGGTAGCCGGAGCCGAACAGCAGCGCTGCCGGCGTGCCGAGGAAGTCGGCGAGCCGCTCCTCGAGCCGGCGGTGCAGCGTCATCGTCCCCGACGCCGGGCGCGCCGCGCCGGCGCCCGCGCCCCAGCGCATGGCGGCGTCGGCCGCCGCCTCGCGCACGCGCGGGTGGTCGGCGAGCCCAAGATGGTTGCCCGAGCAGAGCAGCAGGACGGGCTTCCCGTCGAGCACCACCCGGGGGCCCTGAGGCCCGCTCACCATCCGCATCCGGCGATACAGCCCGAGCTCTTCGAGCTCAGCGAGGCGGTCCTCTATGTCGAGCATGGCGGAACGGTACGTCCGCCCCCGGACGGCAGTTCCTAATGGGGTCTCACCACCATCGCCGAGCCGCCTCCGCGCCGCGTCGGCTCCGCCACGGACTGCTGGCGGCCGCCGCGCAGGAAGCGGATCCCGGTGGCCACGCCGATGTAGCCATCCGCGGGCACGACGAACTTGTGCCCGCGCGCCTCCAGCGCCGGGCCGTCGTGGGTCAGGAAGGCGGGCTCGGCATCGGTCGTCGCGCCGTTGCGCTGCGAGGCGCGCGGCGCCGCGAGCGCGTCCGGCAGACTCATGCCGAAGTCGATGCGGTTCACCAGAATCTGCAGCACCGTGGTGATGATCGTCGAGCCGCCCGGCGAGCCGAGCGCCATCGCCACCCGCCCGTGATCGAACACCATCGTCGGCGCCATGCTCGAGCGCGGCCGCTTCCCCGGCGCCGGCGAGTTCGCCGTGCCTGCGGTGAAGTTGAAGTCGGTCAGCTCGTTGTTGAGCAGGAAGCCCCGGCCCGGCACGGTGATGCCGCTGCCGCCGATCTGCTCGATGGTGAACGTGTAGGTGACGACGTTGCCCCAGCGGTCGGCCACGGTCAGGTGCGTGGTCGAGGGGCCCTCGGCGTCCGAGCTCACCTTCCCGTAGCCGTGGCCATGGCCGCCGCCGTTGTACGGGCAGCGGGTCGCCGGGCGGCTGCGGCGCGGGCAGCGCGGTGTCGCCGATCAGCGAGCGGCGCGCGGCGGCGAAGCGGTCGGACAGCAGCCCGCGCAGCGGCACGTCGACGAAGGCCGGGTCGCCCAGGAACTTGCCGCGGTCCGCGTAGGCGAGCTTGGAGGCCTCGAGGTACTGGTGCAACTTCAGATCGCGGGCCTCGGCGCGCGGGAAGCCCTCCATGATGTTGAGCGCCTCGCCGATCGTGGAGCCGCCCGACGACGGCGGCGCCATGCCGTAGATGTCGAGGCCGCGGTACCCGATGCGGGTCGGGTCGCGGCGGATGGCGTCGTACTGCGCGAGGTCGGCCGGGGTCATCGAGCCCGCGTGGATCGTCCGGGGCTTGCCGGCGACGTCCGGCGCGACCGCCGGCGGGTGCCGCACGGTCTGCGAGATGTCACGCGCGATCCCGCCGCGGTAGAAGCGGTCGGGATTGCGGCCGATCCGCTTGTAGGTGCGCGCGAGGTCGCGGTTGACCTGGACCGAGCCGACGGGCTTGGCGGTCCCCCCGGGCGTGAGGTACAGATCCGCCGAGGCGGGGAAGTCGTCGAAGAGGTCGGCGTTGGCGGCGACCTGCCCGTTGAACGTGGCGTCGATCGTGAAGCCGCGGCGGGCGATCCGCTCGGCGGGTCGCAGCAACGAGGAAAGCCGGCGCGTGCCGTAGCGGTTCAGCGCGGTTTCCCACCCGGAGACGGTGCCGGGCACGCCGACGCTGAGGCCGCCGACGCGAGCCTCGTCGAAGGGGAGGGGCGTGCCGTCGCTCGCCAGGAAGGACGTCTCCGTCATGCCGGCCGGCGCCTCTTCGCGCGAGTCGATGGTGTCGACCTTGTGGCGGCGGGCGTCGTAGACGACCATGAAGCCTCCGCCGCCGATGCCGCACGAGAAGGGCTCGACGACGCCGAGCACGCCGGCAGCCGCGACCGCGGCGTCGACGGCGTTGCCGCCGGAGCGCAGCGTGTCGATCGCCGCCTGGGTGGCGAGCGGGTCGACGGTCGCGGCCGAGCCGCCGGTGCCTTCGGCAACCGGGGTCTTCGGCGGGTCGGGGACCTGGGCGCGCGCGGGGAACGCGGCCACCAGGGCCATCAGAACAGCGACAAGTGCAAGACCGGCGATACGCGACATCTGGAACGGCTCCCTCCCGTGGGCTATCGGAGGTCGCCTACCCCGAGACGGCGCGATTCACGCGGCGCGGTGAGAGCCTGACGTGCAGGTGGTCGTCGTGGTGGATCAGCGGGATGACCACCTTGCGGGGTCCGTGCAGCGGGAGATCGGGCCCGACGAAGACCTTGACCGCGCCCCACGCGACGAAGCGGTCGACGAGCTCCTGGGCGGCCACGACGTCGACCTGGTCGGGCCACCGCGCGGCGCGCTCCAGCCCGTCGAGGCGGGGGTAGTAGACGTCGACGTCGAGCCCGTTTTGGTGCGACAGGTGACCGAGCCCGCCGTAGCGAGCGCCGAAGTAGCCGCCGTGGGGCCGCGAGAGATCGCCAACGAGCACGCGCGGCGAGTCGGGGTGCGCGTCGTGGTACGCGTCGAGCACGAGCTCGGTGGTGTCGATGAGCTTGCGCGTGCCCCAGCGGCGCCAGCTGCGGTTCGGCGTTTGCCTCAGCGCCGGGTCCCAGGTGACCCACGACGGCGACTCGGCCGGGAGCTGGACGCCGTGCTGCAGCGCCAGCGCGACGATGACGGCTAGCCCCCCTGCCATCTCGGGGCCCGCTTCTCGGCGAACGCGCGCACGCCCTCGTAGAAGTCCTCGGAGCGGAAGCAGGCCTCGCGCAGGGCGACGAGCTCGGCCTCGACCTCCGGGTCGAGCGCGCCCTCGGCGGCCAGCAGCTCGCTGATCACGCGCTTGTTGCCGGTCAGCGAGAGCGGCGCGTTGGCGGCGATCTCCGCCGCGAACGCGACGGCGCGCTCGGCGAGCTTCTCGGGCGGCGCGAGCTCGGTGACCATGCCCCATTCCAACGCGGCGGCGGCGCTGACGTTGCGGCCGGTGAAGAACAGCTCACGCGTGCGCGCGACCCCGACGGTGTCGATGAACTTGCGGATGCCGGTGTGGGAGTAGACGAGCCCGAGCTTGGCCGGCGGCATCCCGAGCTTGATGCCGGTGGCGGCCATCCGCAGGTCGCAGGTCAGCGCCAGCTCAAGCCCGCCGCCGATCGCGTGCCCGTTGAGCGCGGCGACGGCGGGATACGGGAACGCCTCGAGCGCCTCGATCGCGGCGCTGAACGGATGCGCGACGAGCGACTCGGCCTGGTGCTCGAACTGGTCGCGCGGCAGCCCGCCGATGTCGTAGCCGGCGCTGAACACCGGGCCGACGGCGGTCAGCAGCAGGCAGCGCGCGTTGTCGAGCTCGCGCACGGTCGCCGCGATCCCGTCGAGGATGTCGTGGTCGAGCGCGTTGCGCTTGGCCGGGTTGTCGATCGTCAGCCGCGCGACGTGCGGCGCGGGACGATCCAGCCGCAGCTTGCCGCCGACACCCGGCCCGAGCTCGCTCACTCGAGGACGACGAGGGCGTCGCCCTCGGAGACCGACTGGCCCTCCTGGCAGAGGATCTCGGCCACGCGGCCCTCATCCTCGGCCTCGACGGGCATCTCCATCTTCATCGACTCGAGGATCACCACCGTGTCGCCCTCCTCGACCGTGTCGCCCACCTCGACCTCGATCTTCCACACGGTGCCCGTGATGTGGGCCTCCACGTTCGCCACAGCCGACTCCTCGTTTCGGGTCCGGGCGCGAGGATAGCTTTGCGACGACTCGCACGTTCCCGCCCGCCGGTCGAACCGCGAGAGGCGATCTTCCGCCCGCCGGTCGATGGAGGGACGACCCCGCCCCGGGCACCATTCATTTCACCCCGCCGATGCTCGAAGGTCCTCCTCCTCAAGAGCCAGGTCGGTGGGTGTCCTGCCGTATCGTGCGCCGGGGAGGGACAGCCCCGGCGCACGAGGCGGGCTTTTCGGTGATACAGACCGGGTACCCTCTCCGCCCGAGAGGGGAGAGATGCCAGAAGAGCTCGCCAGCATGAAGGAGCAGGTCTACAAGGACCCGCGCCCCAAGGAGTACTTCGACCGCTTCCACGAGCGGTCGCGTACACGCGAGCCCGACTGGGTCTACGAGGTGGTCCGCATCATCACGTCGCTGTACGCCTGGACGTTCTTCCGCGCGCGCGGGATCGCGGCCGAGAACGTGCCGACCGGCCCGGTCATCATCGCCCCGAACCACTTCTCGTTCATGGACCACTTCTTCGTCGGGGCGTTCATCCGGCGGCGCGTCCGCTTCATGGCCAAGTCGCAGCTGTTCGCCCGGCCGATGCAGTTCATCTACACGCACGGCGGCGTCTTCCCCGTGCGGCGCGGCTACCGCGACGACGAGGCGTTCGTCACCGCCAACAGCATCCTCAAGCGCGGCGGCCTGATCGTCATGTACTGCGAGGGCGGCCGCTCGCGCACCGGCAAGCTGTCCGAGGAGCCGAAGCGCGGCATCGGCCGGCTGGCGCTGGAGTCCGGCGCGACGATCGTCCCGGCCGCGATCCACGGCTCCTCCAAGGTCCGCAACTGGAAGCGCCTGCAGTTCCCCAAGGTCACCGTCCAGTACGGCGAGCCGATGCGCTGGGAAGCGATCTCGGATCCGACCAAGGACCAGCAGCAGCAGGTCGCGAACGAGATCTTCGCCCAGATCCGCGGGCTCTACGCGGGGCTCGACGCGCACGGCCGCAAGGGCGTCGCGCGCCGGCTGCGCGAGGCGCGCCGAGCGGCCCGCCGCGCCCGCGCCACCGCGTGAGCGCCACCGTCCTCCGGCCCGCGCTGCTCGACGCTGTCGCGCTGCTGCTCGCCGCCGCCGAACCGCCCAGCCGCTTCGGCGAGGCAGTGATCGCGCGCGCCGCGGAGCTCCGCGCCGGCGTCGACCGCGTGGTCGTCGATCCCACGGGCGACGAGGTCGCGCCGCGCGACGCCGACGTGGTCGTGTGGGACGGCGCGTCGCTCGCCGGCCCGCGCGACGTGCTCGACGGCGCGTGGCTCGCGCTGCGCCCCGCCGCCGGCGCGTGGATCGCCGCCCAGCGCCCCGGTCTCCTGCTGTTGCTCGCCCCGGCGCCCGGCGACGCCGGCGCCGAGGCCGCGCGCGCCGGGCTCGAGAACCTCGCGCGCACGCTCTCGATCGAGTGGGCGCGCCACGGGATCCGCCCGGTCGCGATCCTGCCCGGCGAGGCCACCGAGCCGGAGGAGGTCGCCGAGCTCGCGGGCTTCCTCGCCTCGCCCGCGGGCGACTACTACTCCGGCTGCGCGTTCCGGCTGGGCGAGGCATGAGCTGGAAGGTCACCCGCCTCGAGGACGTCGAGCCGCTCCCCGGCCCGGGCACGCTGCGCTGGCTGCCGGTCCGCTACGAGCTCGGGATCGGCGCGTTCGGCACCAACGCCTACGTGGCGGAGAACGCCGGCGACGACGTCGTCGAGCCGCACACCGAGGAGGGCACCGGCCACGAGGAGCTGTACTTCGTCGCCCGCGGCGCCGCCACGTTCACGCTCGACGGCGAGACCGTCCACGCGCCGGCCGGCACCTACGTCTTCCTGCCCGACCCGACCACGCAGCGCCACGCCACGGCCGACGAGCCCGGCACCACGGTGCTGTCGTTCGGCGGCTGGCGCGACCGCGCGTTCCAGGTCTCCGGCTGGGAGTCGCGCATGCGCGCGACCACCATCCGCGAGGACGACCCGCAGCGCGCCCGCGAGCTCTACGAGGAAGGGCTCGCCAGCGACCAGGACAGCAAGTGGGCGAACTACGACCTCGCCTGCTGGCACGCGCTCTACGGCGACGAGCAGGAAGCGCGCCTCCTGCTCGGCCGCGCGATCGAGCTCGGCGGCGACGAAGTGCGCGAGCAGGCCGCGAAGGACCCGGACCTGGAGTCGCTGCGCTAGCCCTTGAGGCCGGTGTTGGCGATGCCCTGGACGATCTGGCGCTGGAACATCACGAAGGCGAGCAGCAGCGGCAGCGCGCCGAGGATGGCGATCGCCATCTGCTGCGCGTAGAGCGCGCCGTACGAGGTCTGCACGGTGGCCAGCCCGACGGGTATCGTGAACAGCGAGCCCGCGCTCGTGACCACGAACGGCCACAGGAAGTTGTTCCACGCGTGGACGAACGTGAAGATGCCGACCGCCGCGATCGTGGCCCGCGACAGCGGCATCCAGATGTGCCAGTAGATGTGCCACATCGACGCGCCGTCCACGAGCGCGCTCTCCTCGAGCTCGCGCGGCAGCGCGTCGAACCCGCGCTTGAAGACGAGGACGGCGATCGGCGCGGCGAGCTGCGGCAGGATGATGCCCCAGTAGGTGTCGGCGAGCCCGAAGGCGTCCATCTCCGCGAACAGCGGGACGATCAGCGCCTGGAACGGGACGATCAGACCGGCGAGCACCATCCACATCAGCGCGTCACGCCCGCGGAAGCGCATGCGCGAGAACGCGAACGCCGCCATGCTCGTGGTCAGGATCGTGCCGGCCGTGATCACCGTCGTGGTGATCAGGCTGTTGAAGTACCACTTGAGGATGTTGCCCTGATCCAGCGCGGCGCGGTAGGCCTCGAGCGTCACCTTGGAGCCGAACCACTTGACCGGCGCGACCGTGGTCTCGGCGTCGGGCTTGAGCGAGGTCGCGATTGCCCAGAGGATCGGGACGATCCAGATCAGGGCGAGCGTGACGAGCACGGCGTAGATGACCGGGCGCGCCCAGCCGCCGCGGCCCGGACCCTCGACGAGCCCGCCGGGTGCCTCGCTGCCGATGATCGTGCTCATTCCGTGACCACCGTCTTTGTCCCGGCGCGGCGGATGAGCCGCATGCAGATCAACGTCACGGCGATGACCGCGAGGAAGAAGACGAACGACATCGCGCTCGCGTAGCCGATCCGGTACTGCGTGAAGCCCGCCTCGTAGATGTACTGGATGGCCGGCCGCGTCGAGTTCTCCGGACCTGGCCCGCCGAGCTGCAGCAGGTAGACCTGGTCGAAGATCTTCAGCGAGGCGATCACCTGCAGGACGGTCACGAGCACGACCGTCGAGGAGAGCAGCGGCAGCGTGATGCGACGGAGCTGCTGGCCCGGCGTCGCACCGTCGGTGGCGGCCGCCTCGTAGAGCTCGCGCGGGATCTCCTGCAGGCCCGCGAGGTAGAGGACGAAGTTGAACCCGAACGTCCACCAGAGCGTCACGATGACCGCCGAGACCATCGCCACGCCCGGCTGGCCGAGCCAGTTGACCTCCGCGAAGCCGAGGCTCGTCAGATAGGAGTTGATGAGGCCGAAGCCCGGCTGGTACAGCCAGTTCCACACGAGCACGACGACGGACACCGGCAGCACGAACGGGGCGAAGAAGGCGAGCCGGAACAGCCACTGCAGCCGGTTCACGCGCGTGACCAGCAGCGCCAAGACGAGCGGCAGCGCGACAAGCGGCGGCACGCTGAGCAGCGTGAAGAACGCCGTGTGCCACATCGCCGCCCAGAAGTCGGGGTCGTGCAGCAGCTCGGTGTAGTTGTTCAGCCCTGTCCAGGCGGACCCGCCGACCAGCGACTCGTCGAACAGCGACGTGCGCAGCGCCGACAGCACCGGCCAGAACAGGAACAGGATGAAGACGACGAAGAACGGGCCGGTGAACACCAGCGCGATCCGGCTCGACCGCGGGTCGCGCGACTTGCGCCGCGCCGTCCGCTCCCGTGGCCGGGGCCGTGTGAGTGTCTCCGTCGCCGAGGTCATACGGGCGGCGCCTTCTTGCTCACGCGCTCCAGGTAGTCGCGGAACGTGGCCAGGCCCTGTTCCGGCTTCTGGGCGCCGACGATCACCGGCTTGAACGCCGAGCCGGCGTTCGTCTCGAGGTTCGACCCGCTCCCGCTGTACCAGGCGAGCGGATCGAAGACGACGCGCTCGGCCGCCTCCGCGTAGTCGCTCTGGGGCGACAGCTTGCGGTACTCCTCGCTCTCGTACACCTTGCGATAGGCCGGGACGTGGCCGCCCTTTGCCCAGTCCAGGCCCTTGCGGACGAGGCGCGAGATGAACGCGAGCGACGCCTCAAGGCGCTCCGGCGAGCGGTGGGAGTTGCGCGGGATCACGAATGTGTGCGCGTCGGCCTGGTTGGCCGGCTTGTCGAAGATCGTCGGCACCGTCCGCATGCCGAACTTCATCTTCTGGGCCTGGTAGGTCGTGACCTCCCACTCGCCGTTGAGCGAGAAGGCCGCGGTCCCGTTGCCGAAGAACGCGACCGAGCCCTGGTAGTCGACGTCGGGCGCGGAGACGCCGCGCTTGTGCGGCTCCGCCATCCACTGGAGCGCCTTGATCGCGGTGGCGTCGTCCATGGTGATCCGAGTGCCGCCGTCATCCAGGATCTTCGGGCCGCCGAGCTGGTTGTAGAGGGTCAGGAAGATTCGCCACGGCGTGACGCCGCGCGTCTCGTACACGAGCCCGGTCTTGCCGGTCGCCTTCTTGATCTCCTGGCAGGCGTCGAGCAGCCCGTCGGCGCCGTCGAGCGCGGGCAGCTTGCCGCCCTCGAGCAGCCCCGCCTTCTCGCAGAGCTCGGTGTTGTAGTAGAGGACGAACGGGTGGGTGTCGAGCGGGATGGCGTACTGCTTGCCGCCCGACTGACCGCTCTTCCACGGCTCCTCGAGGAAGTCTTCGGCCTTGAGGCCGTGGCGCGCGAGCATCTCGGGCGTGAGCTCCTCGAGCAGGCCGGCGGGTGCGAACGAGGGCAGCCGCGTCGCATGGACGACGGCGACGTCCGGGGGCGACCCGCCGACCGCGGCCAGCGCGAGCTTCGTGTAGTAGGGGTTGCCCCACGGCAGGATCAGCTCGCGCACGTCGCTGTCCGCGTGCTCGGAATCGATGTCCGCCAGGATCCCCGTCAGGCGCTCGCCGTCGCCGCCGCCGAACAGGTGCCAGAACGACACGGTCTGCTTGCCCGCCGGAGAACGGCGAGCCCGTGCTCGCGATGCCGAGCGCGGCCGCTCCCAGCACCCCACCGCCAATCAGGATTTGGCGCCGCGTCAGGCCGCGCTTACCCCTGCGCTCCTCCTCCATGCACGACGACCTACCCGGATGTGAACGTTCCCAAAATGCTACGTTGCCGCGGTGGGGGAGGCCAGGTTTTCCATCGATCCGGCGTTCGCGGTCGCCGGGGTGGACGAGCGGTTGTTCGGCTCGTTCGTCGAGCACATGGGCCGCGCGGTCTACGGCGGGATCTACGAGCCGGACCACCCGACCGCGGACGAGGACGGCTTCCGCGGCGACGTGCTGGAGCTGACGCGCGAGCTCGGCGTCACGGTCGTCCGCTACCCGGGCGGCAACTTCGTCTCCGCCTATGACTGGGAGGACGGCGTCGGCCCGCGCGAGCAGCGGCCGACGCGGCTCGACCTCGCCTGGCGCTCGTTCGAGCCCAACGAGGTCGGCACCGACGAGTTCATGGCGTGGGCGCGCAAGGCCGGCGCGCAGCCGAACTTCGCGGTCAACCTCGGCACCCGCGGCGTCGACGCCGCGCGCAACCTGGTCGAGTACTGCAACGCGCCCGCGGGCAGCCGCTACGCCGACTGGCGCGTCGAGAACGGCCACGCCGACCCCTACGGCATCAAGCTCTGGTGCCTGGGCAACGAGATGGACGGCCCGTGGCAGGTCGGGCAGAAGACCGCGGTCGAGTACGGCCGGCTGGCGGCCGAGGCGGGCAAGGCGATGCGGCTCGTCGACCCGTCGATCGAGCTGTGCGTGGTCGGCAGCTCCAACTCGAGGATGCCGACCTTCGGCGCGTGGGAGGACACGGTCCTCGACCTCGCGTGGGACGTCTCCGACTACATCTCGCTGCACAGCTACTACGACCCCGCCAACTACGCGGACCTCGACGCGTACCTGGCCTGCTCGCTCGACCTCGACCGCATGATCGACACGGTCGTCGCGACCGCCGACGCGGTCGCCGGGCGCAAGCGCAGCCGCAAGAAGATCGGGATCAGCGTCGACGAGTGGAACGTCTGGCACCAGCAGGCCAACCCGCACCACACCGACATCACCGGCCCGTTCAAGCGCGCGCCGCACCTCGCCGAGGACGACCAGACGCTCGCCGACGCGCTCGTCGTCGGCTGCCTGCTGATCACGCTGCTGCGCCACGCCGACCGCGTGAAGATCGGCTGCCTGGCGCAGCTCGTCAACGTGATCCCGCCGATGCGTACGCTCGACGGCGGCCCGGCGTGGCGGCAGACGAGCTTCTTCCCGTTCATGCACGCCTCGCGCTACGGGCGCGGGACGGTGCTGCGGATCGAGGCCGACGCGCCGACCTACGAGGTCGAGGGCGAGGGCGCGGTGTCCGCGCTGGAGGCGACCGCGGTGCTCGACGAGGGCGGCGGGGCGCTGACGCTGTTCGCCGTCAACCGCGGCGCCGACGCGCTCCCGCTCGCGGTCAGGCTGCGCGACCTGGGCGGCGCCTCGGTCGCCGAGCACATCGTGCTGGCCGGCGACGACCTCGACGCCACCAACACCGCGGAGGCGCCGGACCGCGTCGCGCCCTCGCAGGCGAGCGGCGCCGAGCGTCGAGGACGGCACGCTGCGCGCGGAGCTGCCGCCGCGCTCCTGGAACGTGCTGCGCCTGACCGGCGCGCGCTAGGCGCCGAGCCAGGCAGCTTGCTGCCTAGCGGGGTAGGCGCCAGCCAGGCAGCTTGCTGCCTAGCGGGGGGCTAGTCGTCGTCGCCGCTCTCGGCGGCGGCGCGCTCGAGCTCGCGGCCGAGCGGCCGCCACAGCGCCCAAGCGATGAAGCACACGGCCATGACGAGCAGCACGATGCCGACGAGGAGGTTGACGTTGACGCCATCGGCGCGCTCGATGTCCTCGTCGGAGGCGCCCGAGCCCGAGCACCGTCAGCGTGATGCCGTAGAGCAGGACAGCCCGCCGATGATGCGGCGGATGTCGAACAGGTTCGCGGCGCGGATCTCGCGGTCGTCGGTGGTGGTGTCGTCGTTGTCGGCCATCAGATGAAGAAGATGCTGAGCAGGACGGTCAGGACCAGCACGGTGCGCGGCGAGCAGCGCGGGCGAGCGGTACCAGCCGTTCGTCCGCCTTCGGTCCCGGTGTCGTCCTCGTTGGCCATGCCGTAGACCAGGCCCTGAAGCTCCTCGACCGGCCGCGGCTTGGTCAAGAAGGTCACGCCCACCGTGACACGATCGCGTCGAGCACGAAGGCGACGATCGCGCCCCAGAACGCCTCGGCCAGATCCGAGCCGAAGCTCGAGCACGTCGGCCTTGTAGAGCAGGTAGGTGCCGAGCGCGCCGATCGAGCCGGCGACCATGCCCCAGAGGCCCGCCGCGGGCGTCATGCGCTTCCAGTACATGCCGATGATGAACGTCGCGAACAGCGGCACGTTGAACACCGAGAACAGCACCTGGATGTAGTTCATGATGTTCGTGTAGCCCGAGGCGATCAGCGCGGTCGAGATCGAGATGACGATGCCGCTGATCGTCGCGATCCGGCCGAAGCGCAGGTAGTACGCGTCGTCGCGGCCGCGGCGGATGTACGGCTCGACGAGGTCGTAGGTGACGACGGTGTTGAACGCGCTGACGTTGGCCGCGACGCCGGCCATGAACGCCGCCAGCAGGCCGGTGAGCGCCAGCCCGAGCATCCCGTTGGGGAAGTACTCGCGCATCAGCAGCGGGATCGCGTTGTTGTACTGCAGCGACTCGCTGCTTGCCGCCGAGGCCGTGGATCACGACCACGGCGATCATGCCCGGGATGATCGTGATGATCGGGCGCGAGCAGCTTGGGGAACGCGCCGATCAGCGGCGTCCGCCGCGCGGCCGACAGGTTCGAGGCGCTGAGCGCGCGCTGGACCTCCGCGAAGTTCGTCGTCCAGTAGCCGAACGACTGCACGAACCCGAGCCCGAACACGATCGCGATCCAGTTCGCCCCGATCGGGTTCGTCGTGTTCGAGATCCCGAGGCCCTTCCAGGAGTGGGTCGCCTCCTCGCCGAGGTCGCTCTTGGCGATCGCGTCCGTCAGCCCGTCGTAGCCGCCGAGCGATTTCAGGCCGATGTAGGTGACCGGCACGACGGCGACGACGATCAGGAAGAACTGCAGCACCTCGTTGTAGATCGCCGACGACAGGCCACCGAGCGTGATGTAGACGAGCACGATGCCCGCAGCGACGACGATGCCGAGGAGGATCGGCCAGCCGAGCAGCAGCTGGAGCACGAGCGCGAGCGCGTAGAGGTTGACGCCGGCGATCAGGATGGTCGCGAACGCGAAGGCGATCGCGTTGAACAGGTGCGCACCGTTCCCGAAGCGCCGCAGCAGGTACTCGGGCACGCTGCGGACCTTCGAGCCGTAGTAGAAGGGCATCATCACGAGCCCCAGGAAGACCATGGCCGGGATCGCGCCGATCCAGTAGAAGTGCACGCCGGCGATGCCGTACTGGGCGCCGTTCGCCGCCTGTCCGAGCAGCTCGAGCGCGCCGAGGTTGGCGGAGACGAACGCGAGGCCGGTGATCCACGCCGGCAGCGAGCGGCCGGCGAGGAAGTAGTCGAGGCTGGTCTTGATGTAGCGCTTCGCGCGCGAACCCGATCCCGAGCACGACGACGAAGTAGACGAAGATGATCGCGTAGTCGACCGCGTTCGTGTCCAGCCTGACCATCAGCGCTGGCCGTAGACGTTCTGGTAGCGGTCGTAGAGAGCGTCGATGTCGGCCGGCTTGAGGGGCACGAGGTCGCCGTGTACCCGTGCGAGATGAACCGTACGCGCGACGTCCTCGCACATCACCGCCGCCTTGATCGCGGAGCGCGCGCTGTCGCCGATCGTGAACACGCCGTGGCTGCGCATCAGTACCGCGGGGGAGCGGTGGCCCGCCAGCGTCTGCACCACGCCGCGCCCGATCTCCTCGTCGCCGATCAGCGCGAACGGCCCGAGCGGGATCGGCCCGCCGAACTCGTCGGCCATCGCGGTCAGCACGCAGGGGATCTCCTCGCCGCGGGCGGCCCACGCGGTCGCATAGGCGCTGTGCGTGTGCACCACGCCGCCGACCTCGGGCATCTCGCGGTAGATGACGCAGTGCGTGGCGGTGTCGCTCGACGGGGCGTACTCGCCCTCGACCACGTTGGCGTCGAGGTCGACGACGACCATCGACTCGGGGGTGAGCTCGTCGAAGGAGAGCCCGCTGGGCTTGATGACCACGAGCTCCTCGCCCGGGACGCGCGCGGAGATGTTCCCGCTCGTCCACGCCACCAGCCGGTTGCGCACGAGCTCCTGATGCAGGTCGCTGACCGTCCTGCGGATCTCGGCGAGCGAGCTCACGCCGGCTCCACCACGACCTTGAGGCCGGTGCGGGCGGCGGCGACGCGGAACGCCTCGTCGACCTCGGCCAGCGGATAGCGGTGCGTGACGAGCGCGTCGACGTCGACCAGCCCGCGCTCGACCAGGGAGATCGCGCGCGGGTAGACGGCGTTCATCCGCCGCACCATCGCGATCGTCAGGCCCTTGCGGCGCGCGAGCGAGGCGCTGAACGACGTGCGGTCGTCGCCGGGGATGCCGGCGAGCACCACCCGCGCGCCCGGCCGCGCCGCCTGCATGGCGAGGTCGACCGCCTCGTCGGTGCCGGCGACCTCGAAGGCGACGTCGACGTCGGCGCCCGCGGGGACGTCGCCGGGGGCGGCGACGAGCTCGGCGCCCGCGCCGTGCGCGGCCTCGCGGCGGTGCGGCAGCGGGTCGACGGCGAGCGTCACGCGCGCGCCGGCGGCGCGCGCGACCTGGATCAGCAGCAGCCCGATCGGGCCGCAGCCGACCACCGCGACGTCGGCGCCGAGGTGCACGTGACCGAGGTCGAAGGAGTGGATCGCCACGCCGAGCGGCTCGAGCATCGCCCCGGCCGCGGCGTCCATCGAGGCGGGCAGCAGGTGAAGCGCCTCGGTCGGCCAGCTGAGGTACTCGCGCAGGCCGCCGTCGCAGTCGCCGTGGCCGGCGAAGACGACGTTCGGGCACAGGTTCTGGTTGCCCTCGAGGCAGCGCGCGCAGTGGCCGCAGTGCAGCGCGGGGTCGACCGCGACGCGCTGCCCGTCCAGCGGCCCGCCCTCGACCACGCCGGCGAACTCGTGGCCGACCACGAGCGGGTTGGAGAGCCGCGCGTCGCCGATCCCGCCCTCCTCGTACCAGTGCAGGTCGGAGCCGCAGAGGCCGACGGCCTCGACGTGGACGAGGCTCTCGTCCGGGCCCGGATCGCGCACGGGCTCGTCGGCAAGCCGGACGTCTCCGGTGCCGTGCAGGCGGGCGACCGCGCTCAACTGACGAGCTCTCCGGGCGGCCGCCGCAGGCGGTGCATGAGGTCGTCGTCGTCGCGGCCGAAGTGGTCGTGCAGCCGCGTGTACAGCGTGTACAGCTCGTCGTAGGCGTCGGCCGCGGCGGCGTCCGGCGCGTAGGCGTCGCGCTCGAGCTTGCCCATCGCGGCGGCGGCGGCGCGGACGTCGGGATGCGCGCCGGCGGCGACCGCGGCGTGGATCGCGGAGCCGAGCGCCGGCCCCTGGTCAGAGCCGATCAGGTGCAGCGGGCGCCGCAGCACGTCGGCGTAGATCTGCATCACGAACCGGTTCTTGAGCAGGCCGCCCGCGACCACGAAGTCGTCGACCGGCACCCCGGAGTCCTCGAACGTCTCGACGATCTTGCGCGTGCCGAACGCGGTCGCCTCGACCAGCGCGCGGTAGATGTCGGGCGGGCGCGTGCCGAGCGTGAGCCCGACGATCACGCCGCTGAGGTCGTGGTCGACCAGCACCGAGCGGTTGCCGCTCTCCCAGTCGAGCGCGACGAGCCCGTGCTCGCCGACCTGCTGCTCGGCCGCGAGCTCCGAGAGGTGCGCGTGCAGCGAGATGCCCTTGCGCTCGGCCTCATCGTGGTACTCGGGCCCGACGAGGTGGTCGACGAACCAGCCGAAGATGTCGCCGACGCCGCTCTGCCCGGCCTCGAAGCCCCACAGGCCGGGCGTGATCCCGCCGAGGACCGCGCCGCACATGCCCGGCACCTCGACCGGCTGCTCGCCGTTCATCACGTGGCACGTCGAGGTGCCCATGATCGCGACCATCGTGCCGGGCTCGATCGCCTGGGCGGCGGGCACCGTGACGTGGGCGTCGACGTTGCCGACCGCCACCGCGATGCCCTCGGGGAGCCCGGTCCACTCGGCCGCCTCGGCGGTCAGCGAGCCGGCGCGGCCGCCGAGCGGGGCGAGCTGCATGCTCGAGCTTGTCGGCCGGGAAGCGCGCGAAGCGCTCGTCGAGCGCGGCGAGGTACTCCTCGGAGGGGTAGTGGTCGTCCTGGCGGATGCCCTTGTAGCCGGCGGTGCACTCGTTGCGCGTCTCCTCGCCGCACAGCTCCCAGACGATCCAGTCGGCGCCCTCGATCCAGCGGTCCATCGCGTCATAGACCTCGGCGTCCTCCTCCAGCACCTGCAGCGCCTTCGCGTACTGCCACTCGGAGGAGATCATGCCGCCGTAGCGGGCCAGCCACGGCTCGTTGCGCTCGGCGGCGAGCGCGGTGATGCGGTCGGCCTGCGGCTGCGCGGCGTGGTGCTTCCACAGCTTTGGGTAGGCGTGCGGCCGGCCGCGGAGCTCGGGCGTCTCGCACAGCGGGGTGCCGTCGGCGAGCACCGGCAGCGGCGTCGAGGCGGTGAAATCGGTGCCGATGCCGACGACCGCCTCCGGCTCGACGCCGGCATCCTTCACCGCGGCGGGGACCGCCCTGCGCAGCACCTCGCGCCAGTCGTCGGGATCCTGCAGCGCCCACGAGGAGCCGAGCCGCTCGCCGGTCTCCGGCAGCGTCCGCTCGATCACCGCGTTGGGGTAGTCGGTGACGGCCGAGCCGAGCTCGGCGCCGTCGCTGACGCGGACCACCACGGCGCGTCCGGACAGCGTCCCGAAGTCCACCCCCACCACGTACTGCTCCTCCATGTGCCTCCGCACGTTAGCGCTCACATCTGCGAGGTGCATCCTTCCCCGAAACGAGCGAACCAATCCCGTCGAGCACTCGTTCGAGCCCAAATACGAACTCCTCGTCGGGCGCATCGTCCTGCGCGAAGGCCTCTGATCCGAGCGCCCTGTGCAGCGCCGGGAAGTCCTCCGGATCGGTCAGCCGCGCGAGCTGCCGGCCCCACGTGGGCATGATCTCGCCGCCCTCGGTCGCGCCGATGGTGGCCGCCAGCGTCGCCTCGTTGCGGACGTAGCCGCTCACGAGCAGCAGCACCGACAGCTTCTGCGCCTCCGGCAGCCCGGTGGCGGCGAGGCTCTGCAGGCCGTCCTCGAGCCAGGCGGTCAGGTTCGGCGTCACCGCCGGCCCGCTCGGGACCTGCAGCGCCCACGGGTGCCGCCGGAACGCGTCGTGGTAGCCCCACGCCCAGCGCGTGAGGCCGGCGCGCCAGTCCTCGCTCTCGGCGCGTTGCGGGACCGGGCCGAGCGCGGCGTCGACCATCAGCGCGAGCAGCTCGTCCTTGGCCGCCACGTAGCGGTAGAGCGACATGGGGGAGGAGCCGAGCTCGCCCGCCACCCGCGCCATCGAGACCGCGCCGATCCCCTCGGCCTGGGCGAGCGCGACCGCCGCCTCGACGATCCGCTCGAGGCTGAGCCCGGGCTTCGGGCCCTTGGTGGGGCGCGCCCGCCGCCCCCACGCGGCCTCGAGGCTGGCGGGGAGGGGTGGCTCGTCGGCTTCACTTGCGCGCGGCATCGGACTGTGTATATCCTACGCAATTATGTTTATGCCATACGCAATAGAAGCCACGGGGCTCCGCAAGGCGTTCGCCGGCACCCCCGTGCTGGCCGGCGTCGACCTGCAGGTCCGCCCCGGCACCGTCTTCTCGCTGCTCGGCCCCAACGGGGCGGGCAAGACCACCACCGTGCGTCTGCTCTGCACGCTGCTGCGGCCGGATGCGGGCACGGCCCGCGTCGCCGGGCTCGACGTCGTCGCCGACCGCCGCCGCGTCCGGCGCGCGATCAGCCTCACCGGGCAGCACGCCGCGGTCGACGAGCTGCAGACCGGGGAGGAGAACCTCCGCATGATGGGCCGCCTGCAGGGCCTCGGCCGCTCCGCCGCCCGCGCTCGCGCCTGCGAGCTGCTGGGGCGCTTCGAGCTCCGCGACGCCGGCCGCCGCCGGGTCGGCACCTACTCGGGCGGCATGCGCCGCCGGCTCGACCTCGCGGCCGGCCTCGTCGGCGAGCCGCAGGTCGTGTTCCTCGACGAGCCGACCGTCGGGCTCGACCCGCGCAGCCGCCAGGCGATGTGGGACACGGTCGCGGGGCTCGCCGGCGAGGGCGTGACCGTCTTCCTCACCACCCAGTACCTCGAGGAGGCCGACCGGCTCGCCGACCGCGTCGCGGTGCTCGACGGCGGCCGGATCGTCGCCGAGGGCACGCCCGCCGAGCTCAAGCGGCGGGTCGCCGACCAGCGCGTTGAGCTGACCTTCGCCGACGCGGACGCATACGCCGCGGCCGCGCTCGCGCTCGACGGGCGCGCGCTCGCTGCCGACCCGGCGCGCCACGTGATCGAGGTCGCCACCGACGGCAGCGCCGCCCACGTGCGCTCGCTGCTCAACGAGCTCGACCCGGAGCGCTTCGCGGTGCGCAGCGCGACGCTCGACGACGTCTACTTCGCGCTCACGGGGCACGGCGCCGATGCCTGAGATCGCCCTCACCATGGCCGGGCGCTGCGTCCGGCTCTCGATGCGCCAGATCGACGCGCTGATCACCTCGCTGGCGCTTCCGGTGCTGCTGATGCTGATGTTCGTCTATCTGTTCGGCGGGGCGATCGAGACCGGCGGCGACTACGTCACCTACGTCGTCCCCGGCGTGATCCTGCTGTGCGCCGGCTTCGGCTCGGCCACCACCGCGGTCACCGTCAGCCAGGACATGACCGGCGGGATCGTCGACCGCCTCCGCTCGATGGACGTCGGCGGCCCCGCGGTGCTCGCCGGCCACGTGGCGGCGAGCGTCGTGCGCAACGCCGCCTCGACCGCGCTCGTCCTGGGCGTGGCGCTGCTGATCGGCTTCCGGCCCGACGCTTCGGCGCTCGACTGGCTCGCGGCCGCCGGCGTGCTGCTCGCCTACGTGCTGGCGATCTCGTCGCTCGCGGCCGCGCTGGGCTTGATCGCCACCTCGCCGGAGGCCGCCAACGGCATCACCTTCGTCGTGATGTTCCTGCCCTACGCGAGCTCCGCGTTCGTGCCGGTGGACACGATGCCGTCGTGGCTGCAGGGCTTCGCGGCGCACCAGCCGATCACGCCGGTGGTGGAGACGCTGCGCGGGTTGCTGCTCGGCGGTCCGACCCAGGCGGGCACGGCGCTGGCGTGGTGCGCGGCGATCCTCGTCGCGTCGGTGGCGGCGTCGGGGTGGCTGTTCCGGAGGCGCACGGGCTGACGAACGTCAACTGCGGCTGGGCAGGGGTCGGGTTCGAACGCCGTTCGGACCACGAATGTCACCTCGATGGTCACTATGTCGGCTTGAGGTGACATTCGTGGGCTCCGGGCGGTTCGAACCCACCCCTCAATGCCGCAGTTTCAGCCCTCCGCCCACGGCACCTCGACCGAGTCCTCGGTCGGCGAGTCGCGCGCGACGACGTACTCCGCGGGCTCGGAGTCGGAGTGGTTGACGAGGATGTGCGTCTCGCGCGGCGGCACGTAGACCATGTCCCCGGGCCCGATCGTCACGGTCTGCTCGAGCTGGTCGCCCCAGCGCACCTCGAGCGCGCCGGAGAGCATGTAGACCGCGCTCTCGCAGCCCTCGTGGTAGTGGGGGCGCGAGCGAGCGGCGGGCGGCACGCGGAACAGGCCCATGTAGATGTTCACCGCGCCGGTGGTGGCCTGCGAGATCTCCGCGCCGCCGACGACGCCGCGCGGCACGTCGCGATCCACCTGGGATGGCTTGACGACCCTCATTCGACGGCCAGAGAGTAATCCAGCCACTCGGACTTCGAGCCGCCGATGCGGTCGTAGACCTTCTGCGCCCGGTAGTTGTCCTTGGCGGTCTGCCATGCGAGCTCGCGCGCGCCGTGGCTGGCGGCGCGCTCGCGGCAGGCGGCGATCAGGCGGTCGGCGAGGCCGGTGCCGCGCGCCTCCTCCGCCACGAACAGGTCGTTCATGACACCGAGCCGCGCGGCGTTGAGCGTCTGCCACGTCCAGTAGAGGGTCGCGAAGCCGACTCGCCTTGCCGTCCGGCTGCCGCGCGATCAGCTGCATCCCTTCGCGCTCCGGGTCCGCGATCAGCGCGCGCGAGATGGCGAGCAGCGCGTCGTCGGAGGGCGCGACCTCGTAGAAGTCGCAGTAGCCGCGCAGCAGCGGCAGCAGGTCCTCGAGGTCGGCCTCGCCGACGACGCTGATGACGTGCTCGGTGCTCACGTCGTCATGCCCGTGAACTGCCCGCCGGTGATGTTGAGCACCTGGCCGTGGACGAAGTTGGACCACGGCGAGCAGAGGAAGAAGACGCCGCCGGCCGCCTCCTGGGGCGTGCCCGGGCGCCCGAGCGGGATCAGCATCGACGCCATCCCGCGCAGGTTGTCGGGGATGCCGAGCTGGACCTTCTCGCCGCCGATCTCCATGACGTTGTCGGCGTCCTTGGAGGCGGTCAGGCGCGTCTCGATGTAGCCGAACGCGACCGCGTTGACGTTGATCTTGAACTGGCCCCACTCCTTGGCCAGCGTCTTGGTGATGCCCACCACGCCGGACTTGCCGGCCGAGTAGTTGGCCTGGCCGGCGTTGCCCATCGTGCCCGAGATCGAGGAGACGTTGACGATCTTGCGGAACACCTCGACGCCCTCCTCGCGCTCCTTCTTGGCCGGCTCGCGCAGGTGCGGCGCGGCGGCGCGGATCACGCGGAACGGGGACGATGGTGTGGATGTCGAGCATGCGCTGGAAGGCGTCGTCGGACATCTTGTGGATCGGCGCGTCGATCGTGTAGCCGGCGTTGTTGACGATGATGTCGATCTTGCCCCAGGCGTCGATCGCCGTCTGGACCAGCTCGTCGGCCGCGCCCTCCTTGGTCAGGTCGCCGCCGTAGACCACGGTCTCGCCCGCGATCTCCGACGCCGTCTGCTCGGCGACGTCGCCGTCGAGGTCGTTGATCAGCACCTTCGCGCCCTGCTCGGAGAGCAGCTCGGCCGTCGCGCGGCCGATGCCGCGGGCCGAGCCCGTCACGATCGCCACCTTGTCGTCCAAAACGCCCATTTCAGCCACCTTCGTTCGGGTTCAGGGCGCGTAGTCTGCCGCGTCAGGCCGGCTGGAGGCTCCACCGCCGCGCGCCGGCCAGCACTGCGCCCAGCGCGACGGCGCACGCGGCGAGCAGGAAGGCCTCGGTCGTGCCCGCGCCCTCGACCACCACGCCGCCAACCCCGGCGCCGATCGCGATGCCCGCGCCCATGCCGGTGCCGAGCCACGTGTAGGCCTCGGTGGTCGTCCCGACGTGCGCGAGCTGGCCGGTGAGCGAGTGCACGGCGGCCAGCGCCGGGGCGATCGCGATCCCGGCCACGAACATCAGCGCGCCGAGCGAGACGATTCCGTCGGCGAGCATCAGCGGGGCGGTCCCGACCGCCAGCGCCGCCAGCAGCACGATCACGCGCCGACCCGGGTCCTCGCCCGCCGCTAGCCGGCTCGCGACGACGCCGCCGACGAGGCTGCCGAAGCCCCAGATGCCGAGCACGAAGCCGGTCGCGCTCGGCGAGCCCTCGGCCTGGCACAGCGCGGGCACGGCGACCTCGATGATCCCGACGCCCGCGCCGACCACGAACAGCGTGCCGATCATCGTGCACACGCCGGGGGAGGCGAGCGCCCCGGCCAGGCTGCGCACGCGGCCGGGGTCCGGGCGCCACGCGCGCGAGCTCTTGGTGGCGGCGAACAGCAGCGTGCCGGTCAGCCCGAACACGCCGCACGCGGCGGCCGCGGCGGGGATCGAGATGAGCCCGCCGATCCCGGCCACGATCAGCACCGGGCCGGCGATGTAGATCGCCTCGAGCACCGCCGACTCGCCCGTGAAGAGGACGTGGCGCGTGACCGGGTCGTCGAGCGTCTGGTTCCACAGCGAGCGCACGGTCGCGCCGAGCGGCGGCTGGGACGCGCCTGTGAGCGCCGCCAGCGCGACGATCGGCAGCACGCCGGCGTCGTTCGGCAGCGCGGCGAAGCCGATCAGCGCGGAGGCGTAGACGACGGCGGTGCCGATGAGGAGGCGGGTCTGGCCCTTGAGGTCGATCAGGCGGCCCATGGCGGGCGCGATCAGGCCGATCGAGAGCGCGTAGGCGCCGGTGGCGAGCCCGCCGAGCGCGAACGAGCCGGTGATCTCGTTCGTGCGCAGGATGAACACGAGCCCGACCGCGCCCATCGGCAGCCGGCCGATCAGCGAGGCCACGAACGGCGCCGCGGCCCCTGAGCCTCGCAGCGCGCTGACGAAGCCCGGCGGCCGCCGCGGCGGAGGCGGCGCGACGGGCGGGCGCTCGGTGGGCGTCGTGGCCATTGCGGCAGGGTCGTTGCCCATTGCCAGACCGACAAACGATTCGGTTCTGCCCGAATCCATGCGAAGATGGAGCGCGTGATCGCGTACCGCTTCGGCCGCGACGACCTCTTGCGCACGCGCTTCGCGGTCTCGCCGCTGTTCGAGCTCGCCGCCAGCCTGCGCGCGCTGCGCGACCCCGGCGGTCACTCGGTGCACCTGCCATGGGCGCGGGAGGCGCGGGCGCGGCTCGCCGGGCTCGACTACTCGCTGCTCGATGCGCTGCACCCGGGAGGCCCCTACGCGCCGGACTTCGTAGCGCCGCCGCCGCAGACGCCGCTGCCGGTCTTCGAGGAGGAGCTCGCGCGCGTGCGCGCGACCCCTCCCGAGCGCGCGCGGCTCGAGGTCGGGTGGACGTTCGCGGGTCGCGAGGTGCCCGCCGCGGCGCGCCCGCTGCTCGACGACCCGGCGAGCGCGCTGCCCGGGCTCGCCGACCTGATGGCCGAGTACTGGGCGCGTGCGCTCGCGCCGTTCTGGGATCTGATCCGGGCGGTGCTGGAGGCCGACATCCGCCAGCGCGCGCGCCACCTGGCCGGCGGCGGCGCGCTCGAGCTGTTCGCCGGGCTGCATCCCGACGTGCGCTGGCACGACGGCGCGCTGCTCGTCGAGCGCCGCCACGAGGCCACCGTCGAGCTCGCCGGGCGCGGGCTCCAGCTCGTGCCGGCCGTGTTCGGCTGGCCCGAGGTGGGCGCGATGTTCGACCCGCCGTGGCAGCCGGCGCTGATCTACCCGCCACGCGGGGTGGGGGACCTGTGGGCGCCGGCGCGGGAGAGCTCCGAGGCGCTCGGCGAGCTGGTCGGCCGCCGCCGCGCGAGCATCCTCGTCGCGCTCGGCGCGGAGGCCACCACGACCGAGCTGTCGCGGCGCCTGGCGGCGAGCCCCGCCGGCGTCTCCGAGCACCTCGGCGTGCTGCGCCGCGCCGGGCTCGTGCGGGCGCGCCGCGAGGGCCGCGCCGTGCTCTACTCGCGCACCGCGGCCGGCGACGTGCTCACAGCCCCAGCGTCTTCCCCAGGATCTCCTTCATGATCTCGTCGGTGCCGCCGCCGATCGGGCCGAGCCGCGCGTCGCGGGCGGCGCGCGAGAGGTCGTGCGCGTCCTCGTGCCCGATGTCGGCGAGGAGCCCGTAACACGCGTCCTGCAGCTCGAAGTTCGCGCGCTGGGTCGCGAGCTTGGCCATCGTCACCTCGCGCACGGCGTCACCGCCGTCGAGGAAGCGGCGCAGCGCGTGGTAGGTCAGCGCCGTGCCGGACTCGGCGCGCACCGCCAGCGCCGCGACCGTGTGCCGCACGCTCTGCGAGCACCCCCGCTCGCCGAGGATCGCGATCACGCGCTCGAGCGTGGCGCGCATCGAGCCGACCGCGCCGAGCGCCATCAGCAGCCGCTCCCACTGGAAGTTGGCGACGATCAGGTAGAAGCCGCGGCCCTCCTCGCCGAGCAGCGCGTCATCGCCCACCGCCACGTCGTCGAACGCGATCTCAGCGGTGTCCGACGCGTGCCAGCCGAGCTTCTCCAGCGGCCGCGCGGTGACGCCCTCGCCGGCCGGGATCAGCAGGAACGACAGCGAACCGTGCCCCGGCTCCGGCCGCGTCCGCACGGCGGTGACGTAGAAGTCCGCGCGCACGCCGTTGGTGATGAACGTCTTGGCGCCGTTGACGACCCAGCCGCCGTCGACCCGCTCCGCGCGTGTGCGGATCGCGGCCACGTCCGAGCCGGTGTCGGGCTCCGTGATCGCGAGCGCCGCGATCTTCTCGCCGCGGATCGCGGGCGCGAGCCAGCGCTCCCGTTGCGCGTCGGTGCCGAACGTCGCGAGCGGCGGCGTCGCGATCCCGATGTGCGCGCCGATGCCCGCCGACAGGCCGCCCGAGCCGGCGCGCGGCAGCTCCTCGCACAGCACCGCGTCGGCCACCCAGTCGGCATCGGGCCCGTACTTGAGGCCGAGCCAGCCGCGCGAGGCCAGCTGCGCGAACACCTCGTCCGGGAACCAGCGCGCCGCCTCCCACTCCGGCGCGTGCGGCCGCAGCTCGCCCTCCACGAACGCCCGCATCTCCACCCGCAGCGCCTCGTGCGCCTCGGTGAACGGCGGGACCGGCCTCACAGCCGCTTGCGCAGCATCCCGAACACGCCGCGGACGACCTCGCGCTGGATCTGCTTGCCCTGGCGCGAGCTGAGGAAGTCTCCGATGCCGCCGCCGGAGGGCGCCGGAGCGCGCTTCTTCTTCGCTGCCGGCTTGGGGAGCGGGACGTGCTCCATCGGTGCCTCTGGCTGGGTGGGCGGCAGCGGCTTCGGCACCTCGAGCCGCTCGGACAGGATCTCGCGCGCGCTGCGGTTGTCGAGCCGCTCGCCGTAGCGCGCGAACAGCGGCGACGCCTTCGCCGCGCCGTCGACATCGGGCGCCGGGCCCATGCTCGCCGCCGGCGCGGCCAGCCGCGTGTGCATGACCGGCGTCGGAATCCCGCGATCCGACAGCACGGTCACCGCCGCCTCGCCGATCCCCATCTGCGTCAGCAGCTCGCCGAGGTCGTAGAAGTCGGACTTGGGATAGGTCGACACCGTCGCCTTCAGCGCCTTCGCGTCGTCGGGCGTGAACGCCCTTAGCGCGTGCTGGATGCGCGAGCCGAGCTGCCCCAGCACCTCGGCCGGCAGGTCCTGCGGGTTCTGGGTGACGAAGAAGATGCCGACGCCCTTGGAGCGGATCAGCCGCACGGTCTGGGCGACCGAGTCGAGGAATGCGTCGGTGGCGTCGTCGAACAGCAGGTGCGCCTCGTCGAAGAAGAACACGAGCTTGGGCTTGTCGAGGTCGCCGGCCTCCGGCAGGTCCTCGAACAACTCGGCCAGCAGCCACATCAGCGCGGTCGAGAACAGCTTCGGCTTGTCCTGCACGCCCGGCAGCTCGAGGCACGAGATCACGCCGCGGCCGTCCTCCGCCGTCCGCAGCAGGTCGGCGATCGCGAACTGCGGCTCGCCGAAGAACTCATTCCCGCCGCCCTCCTCGAGCCCGACCAGCGAGCGCAGCAGCACGCCGACCGTCGCCCCCGAGAGACCGCCGATGCCCTTCAGCTCCGCCTTCCCCTCGTCGGAGTCGAGGTAGGTCAGCAGCGCGCGCAGGTCGGAGAGGTCGACGAGCGGCAGCCCCTTCTCGTCGGCGTAGTGGAAGACGAGCCCGAGGCTCTGCTCCTGCGTCTGGTTCGCGCCCAGGATCTTGGCCAGCAGCTGCGGCCCGAAGTCCGACACCGTGGCGCGCACCGGCACGCCGGCGCCGATCCCGCCGAGCGCGAGGTACTCGGTGGGGAAGCCGCGCGGCTCGAACGGAATGCCGAGTTCCGTCTGCCGCTTCTCCGCCGCCTTGCCCGCCTCGCCCGGCACCGACATGCCGGACAGGTCGCCCTTGACGTCGGCCGCGAACACCGGCACGCCGGCCGCCGACAACGACTCGGCGAGCAGCTGCAGCGTGCGCGTCTTGCCGGTGCCGGTCGCGCCCGCGACCAGCCCGTGCCGGTTCATCATCGCCAGCGGGATCCGCACCGCGGCGGCCTGGTGCAGCTCGCCGCCGAGGACGCCGCGGCCGAGTTCGATCGCAGGCCCGTCCGTCGCGTAGCCGTCGGCGATCGCCTTGTCGAAGTCCGTCATCGCGCCGCACAGTAATGCGACGGGCCGCCCGGAGGCGGCCCGTCGAGGTCCTGCGGCTGACGCGTCGCGTGCTAGCGCTTGCGCGCGGCGGCGTTGAACTTGCGCGCCTTGACCGACCGCTTCTGCGGACCGGCCTTCCTGCTGCCGTCCTCGAAGAACCCGGACTTGGTCTTCGCGAGCGTCAGCACGGCGTGCGCCGCGCCGTCCCCGAGCTCGAACAGCGCCTTCGTGCTCAGGTTGTGGATGTCGTCGCACGCCTGGTGGTAGCAGGAGTCGTACGGCTCACCAGCGGTGCCGCCGTAGATGGCGGCCTCCTCCGGCGTCTTCTCGTTCTCCGCGCCGCTGAACAGGCCGCCGGCGGGGACGCCGACGTCGAGGAACGGGCCGTAGTCCGAGCGGCCGTCGAACGCGGTCGGCTCGGTCTGCATGCCCTGCGAGGCGTAGTAGTTGTTGAACAGCGTCTCGATCTGCCCGGAGGCGGCGTCGGACGAGTCACCGTCGTACACGAACCGCACGTAGTTCGGCGACCCGAGCATGTCGAAGTTCAGGTTGGCGAACAGCTGGCCGACCTGGCTCGGGCTCAGGCTCTCGACGTAGTGGGTCGAGCCGACCAGGCCTGACTCCTCGGCGGCCCAGAACGCGAAGCGCACGCGGTTGCGCGGCTTGATCTTGTCCTTGGCCAGCGTCTCGGCGATCTCGAGGTCCGTCGCCGTGCCGCTGCCGTCGTCGTTGATGCCCGGGCCCTTGACCACGGAGTCGAGGTGCGCGCCGACGACCAGCGTGTGGTCCGGATCGCCCTGCTTCGTGTCGGCGAGGACGTTCTTGGTCGGGCGCACCTCGTTCAGCGTCGAGGCGAACGCGTGCACCTTGGTCTCCTGCTTGCGCGCGGACTCGACGAGCTCGGCGCCGTCGGCGTAGCTGAGCCCGAGCACCGGGATGCCCCGGATGTCCTCGCTGAGCGTGCCCGCGAGCAGGTCGGTGCGGCCCGCCTGGCCCTCGTTGAAGATGATCACCGCGGACGCGCCCGCGTCCTCGGCGTTGTGCGCCTTGACCGAGAAGTCGCACGTGCCGCGCTGCAGCAGCGCGACGTTGCCGGCGGTGAAGCCGTCGAAGTCCGAGGCCTCGCAGCCGCTCGTCGACGTGCTCGGCGGGTTGCTGCCGATCGGCACCACGACGTCGACCGGTTGCACCGGCGCGGTGACGTCACCGCTGCCCGAGTACTGGTAGGTCTCGGTCGTGTAGTCCTTCGCGGCCGGCGAGACCTGCGACAGCGCCGGCTCCGCCAGGTCCTGGAAGAAGTGGAAGTCGAACGTCTGCTGCTTGACCGTGTAGCCGGCCTTCTTGAGCCGCTGCGACACGTACGCCGCCGAGGCGTCGAAGCCGGGCGTGCCCGACGCGCGGGTGCCGCCGTTGGCGTTCGCGATCGACTGCAGTGCGCGCTCGTGGGCCATGATGCCGCCGACGGTCACGTCCTTCCGGAACTTCGAAGTGTTGA
Source organism: uncultured Solirubrobacteraceae bacterium (assembly GCA_963722815.1). Lineage (GTDB taxonomy): Bacteria > Actinomycetota > Thermoleophilia > Solirubrobacterales > Solirubrobacteraceae > DASQFQ01. The sequence continues at coordinate 314,065 of CAVROM010000011.1, read as the reverse complement.
CCTCGTCGACGGCCAGCGCGCTCGGCGCGAACGTCAACAAGGCAAGCACAGCGACGAGTGTCGCTCGCATTGCACTACCTCCCGCCCCTGCCAGGGGCTATCTCGCTTCCGCCGCGCCTCCCGAGCGCGGCCATGAGCGAAAGACCCTAACTAACTCAGAGTCCCATGCTCCGCGTGGCCGTGCCGAGCAAGCCGTTCGGTCGAGCCGTGACGCCGTTACAGGCCATATGACCGACCGATGACGTCGAGCATGATCTCGTCCGTGCCGGCGCCGATGCGGTTCAGGCGCAGGTCGCGCCACGCTCGCTCGACGCCGTACTCCTTCATGTAGCCGGCGCCGCCGTGGATCTGGATGCACTCGTCGGCGACGTCGACCGCGACCCGCGCGGCGTGCAGCTTCGCCATCGAGATCTCGCGTACGGGGTACTCGCCGTTGTTGAAACGCCAGGCCGTCGTGTAGACCATCTGGCGGGCGCTCTCGATCTGCGTCGCCATCTCCGCGAACTTGTGGCGGATGACCTGGAACTTGCCGATCGAGCGGCCGAACGCCTTGCGCTCCTGCGCGTACCGGAGCGTCTGGTCGAACACGCGCTGGGCGCCGGCGACGCAGCCCGCGGCGCCGATCAGCCGCTCGCCCTGGAGCTCCCACATGATGTGGTAGAAGCCCTTGCCGATCTGGCCGAGCACGGCGTCCGCCGGTACGCGCACGTCCTGGAAGGCCAGCAGCGCGGTGTCCGAGGCGTGCATGCCCAGCTTCTGCAGGCGCTTCTCGCGGATCACGCCCGGCAGGTCCATGTCGACCAGGAAGAGCGTGAAGCCGTCGTAGCCCGCGTCGGCGTCGGTCTTGGTGACGAGCACGATGTAGTCGGCGCGGTGGCCGTTGGTGATGTAGGTCTTGGACCCGTTGATCACGAAATCGCTGCCGTCGCGCACCGCGTGGGTCTTAATGCCGGAGACGTCGGAGCCGGCGTCCGGCTCGGTGATCCCGAGGCAGGAGATCTTCTGGCCCTTGATCGAGGGCACGAGGTAGCGCTGCTTCTGGTCTTCGCTGCCGAAGAGGAAGACCGGCGGCGTCGCCATGTCGGTGTGCACCGCGATGCCCATGCCGAGCCCGCCGCACTGCGCGTGCACCATCTCCTCGGCCAGCACGAGGTTGCAGAAGTAGTCGCCGCCCTGGCCGCCGTACTCCTCGGGATAGGACAGGCCGAGGAAGCCGAGCTCGCCCATGCGGTGAAAGACGGAGTCCGGGAACGTCGTCTCCTCCCACTCCTCCGCGTGCGGCGCGAGCTCCTTGACCACGAACGCGTGGATCGACTCGCGGAGGGCTTCGTGGTGATCGTTGAAGATGAAGTGCTTGCGGCGCGACCCGTGGTCGGGCTTCAGCACATCGGACTCGGTGGCGGCCATATCTGAACGCTAGCGGACAGATAGACCGCCACCGAGCCGACCGACGGCTACTGCTTCTTCGCCGCCTTGCGGACCATCGTCACGCGCCGCGACTTCTTACGCAGCACGCCGTCGGAGCCACGGGTGACGACCGTGATCGTCGTCCGGATCTTGCCCTTGCGCTTGAGGCGCTTGTAGGCGGACTTCTTGATCCGGACCGTGACGTTCCGGTTCTTGTTGGCCGTGACGGTGAACGACTTGCGGCCCATCGCCTTCTTGCCGCGCCGCAGCGTGACGGTGCCCCGGCACAGGTTCTTGAACGTCGGCCCGCAGGACAGCCGGACCTTCGTGCGCCGGTGCTTGTCGACCCGCAGCCGGCTCTTGGCGATGCGGATCGAGTAGTCCGGCTTGCCGCCGGGCTCACCGCCGCCACCGCCACCGCCGCCACCGCCGCCGCCCTTGAGGACGCCGAGGTAGCGCAGCGCGCGCTTCATGAACTCCGGCCGCGCCTTGGCGCTCATGCCCTCGAACCCGAACCCGGTGAGGATCGTGTCCGTGGTGCCGACCACGCCGCCCTCGGTGAACTGCTGGGTCGCGCGGGTCCAGTTGGCGTCATGGAAGTCCGTCCCCTCCGGGGGCGGCGCGGCGGTCCAGCCGCCGGTGCCGCTCTCGAAGTCGGTCGTCTCGGTGACCGCGTCGTCGAGCGTCACCTTGACGTCGTCGACCCACGTGCCCAGACCCAGCGTGCCCCAGTCGGTCACGTTGGTGATGAACAGCTCGACCTGCTTGCCCGCGAACGGGGTGAGGTCCACCGTCCAGTCCGCCCAGCCCGACGAGTTGCCGGTGAACGCGTTCCACGTGCCGGTGCCAGTCTCGGCGGTCGGCTCGCAGTCCGCGTTGTAGTGGTGCAGCAGCCACGGATGCAGGGCATCCGAGCCGTTGGCCAGGCCTTCGGCGCAACTGTCACCGGTCTCCTGGCTCGTGTGCCCGTTCGTGTCCGGCAGCGTCGTCCAGACGTCGTTGTCCGGGTTCGAGTCGCCGTCGAGCACGTGCGCCTCGACCATCATGAAGTCCCAGTTCTGCTCCAGGTCGGACGACAACTTGAACGTCATCTCACCACTCGACTTGCCGGTGAGGTCGATGGTCTTGCCCAGCCGCTTGTACGCCGTGCTGTGCGCGTTCGAGGCCATGTAGTACGAGCCGCTGAACGGGCTGAACGGCCCCGCGCCCGGCCGCAGCCAGCTCGCAAGGCTCTTCGAGTCCGCGTACAGCGGATAGCGCTTCGGGTCCAGCAGGGAGCTGGTGATCGCGAACGTGGCGGTGTGGTCCTGGTTGCCCGCCCCCGTGTCGTCGAAGCCCCAGGTGAGGCCCTTGAACGGGCTCCCGTCCGTGCCGGTCATGTTGAACGGCTGGTAGCCGCCCTCGTCGGTCTCCAGCGCGGTGTTGCAGCCGCTCACGTAGATGTAGGCCCCCATGTAGTACTGGAGGAAGTCGTCGTTGTGGGCGATGCAGCCGTCGCTCTGGGTCGGGTCGGTCTGGTCGAACTCGTCCCACGTGTCGAACGCGTCCGTGGTCGGGTCCTTGTCCGTCCCGTTCTTGTTGCAGTACTGCGGGTCGTAGACGTTCGCGCCGATCGGATCCCCTGGCGCTCCGTCCGGCTCCGGGAAGCCGAAGTTGCGGAACTCGTTGCCCTCCGCGTACTGCTGGCCGGCGCGCTTGCCTGTGTAGAGCAGCTTGCCGCCCTCGTTGAGGAACGCACGGACCGCGATCATCTCCTCGACCGCGAGGCGCGCGGTGCCGGTCCCCGCAGGCTGGCCCGGCCTGCGGTCAGGTAGTCGTCGCCCGTGTACCAGATGACGGCGTCGTAGTGGCTCAGCACGCCGAGCGGATCGGGGGCCTGGTGGCCCATCCGGTCGACGTCGTAGACGTCGTAGCCGACGCCGTTGGCATCGAGCGCGTCCGTGTAGTAGCTGAGGTAGTGCGGGCCGTCGGGATCCTGGGCCGGGTTGCCGGCCAGGTAGTCCTCGGCGGCAAGCACGAGCACCTTGTTGTTGGAGTCGCTCTTCTCCCGGTAGGTGAAGCGCGAGGAGTGCTTCGCTCCGTTCGCGGACTCGAACCACACCTCCACGTCGTCGCCAGGCTTGGTCCCGGTCACCACGCCGCGCAGGCGGTGGTAGACCCGGCCCTTGTCGTTGTTGAAGCGCTCGCCGCCGGGCGCCTCCTTCGTCGGCGCTTGCCGGACCGGGCCGTCGTTGACGCGGTAGCGCAGGCGCACGTTGCCGAGGGAGCGCTTGGCCGTCACCTCGATGCTCTGCGGATCGCCGTAGGACACGGCGAAGTCCTTGACGTAGAAGTCCTGCACGCCGTTGCCCAGGTGCGAGCTCGGGTTCCCCGGGTCCGCGGCCGAGCGCGCGAGGTCGAGCGAGAACAGCAGCTGGCGCTGGAACTCCGCCTCGACGTCGTTCTCGACGTCCTGGAACTCGAACACCGAGACGTTCTCGGCGGCCGGCTCGGAGCCCTCGGGGGTGAACGCGAGGATGCCGTGCGTGTGGTAGCCGTCGTCCAGCGTGTCGCCGTTGGTGATGTAGAGCTCGGCGGACAGGTCGGGATCGAAGCGGTTCGCCGAGTCGTCGGCGTCCAGCGGGCTGTCGTGGATCGTCCACGAGTCGTCGCTCGTGTCCTCCGGGTCGCCCTCGTCGAACTGCTTGTCGGCGATCGCGGTCTGGTCGTTGTTGCCGGCCAGCGCCTCGAAGATGCCGTTGTCCGGCGTCGGCGTGTACTGCTGGAAGCCCTGCGGATACAGCAGCAGCTGGGACGCCGTGTGGTCGTTCTTCTGGAACACGAAGTCGACCCGGTCCCATAGCCCCTTCATCGCCTTCGTCTCGGGCTCGGAGTCCGGGCCCTTGCCGCGGAACGTCTCGTTCGACGGGTCGTCCGAGGAGCCCTCGTTGTCGCGGCCCCAGTTGGTGGCGAAGTTGCGGTTCGGGTCGACGCCGTCCTCCGCCTCGCCGAACACGCCGTCGCCGTCGTTGTCGGCCATGTTCTTGCGCCACAGCCGGTTGTCGGGGATGAACGTGTGCTCGTAGCCGTCGGGGTTCGAGATGCACTCGAACCACAGCTCGCGGGTGTCGACGAGCTCGGTGACCTCCTCGGCGGACAGGCCGTCGATGGGGTTGCCCTGGGTGTCGAGCGCGGGGCCCGTCTGCCCGTAGTTGTTCACGAAGAAGTCGAGCGTCCGCCGGCAGGTCTCGCCGGCCAGCCACTCACGGGCGTGCTGGACCGCGTTGTAGAGCACGGCGGGCTTGGAGTTGTCGGGCTCGGTGTCGGCGTTCTTGGTCACCTTGACGGCCCAGATCGGGCGCCCGAGGTGGGTCGTGCCGAGGCGCTCCTTCTTGACGAACGGCTTGGCGGCGACGCGGTCGTACTGCTCCTCGTACTGCTCCTTGTCGTCGCCGGCGACGGCGTCATAGCGCGTCCAGACGTCCCAGGCCGCGTCGCTGCCGGTGTAGTCCGACGGGTCCGCCGCCTTGGTGATGCTGGTGATGCGCTTCGTGGCGACGCCGTCGGCGCGCAGCCCGCGCGCCTGCTTGCCCGTCGCGTAGATCTCGATGTACTTGCCGTGGTCGCCCTCGGTGAGGTCGAAGCCCTCCGTCGCCAGCCGCTGCTTGTTCTCCGGGGTCGCCTTGACCCTGAACGCGTTGAGCGGGTCCTTCGCCGCCTGCGCGGGTGCGGACACGGCAAGTGCCGCCGCGATCGCAAGCGTGACGCCAACCCGATTGCGCCGCAATGTACACACCCCGCCAGTACGCTGCGCCACCACATGGTGCGCTACGAGGCTGACGGCGGCGTCGCGACGATCACGCTCGATCACCCGGAGACGCGCAACGCGCTGTCCGACGAGTTGCTCGACGCGTTGGCCGGCGCCTTCGAGCGGGCGCGCGACGACGACGCGGTGCGCTGCGTCGTGCTCACGTCCTCGCACGAGAAGGTGTTCTCGAGCGGCGGGAACCTGGCGGGCTTCGCCGCCGAGGTGCCGCTCGCCCACAAGCACCGCGGGATCGAGCGCTTCCCGCGCCTGTTCCGCCTGATCGGGGAGCTCGGCAAGCCGACCCTGTGCGCCGCGAACGGCCACGTGCTGGCCGGGGCGCTCGGGCTCGCGCTGGCCTGCGACCTGATCGTCGCCCGCGAGGGCGTGCGCTTCGGGACGCCCGAGATCAACGTCGGGGTCTTCCCGTTCATGATCATGGCGCTGATCTACCGCAACGTCGGGCGCAAGAAGACCAACGAGCTGCTGCTGCTGGGCGAGCAGATCTCGGCCGAGGAAGCGGAGCGGATCGGGATCGTCAACCGCGTCGTGCCGGCGGAGGAGTTCGACGCCTTCGTCGCGGACTGGGCCGGCAAGCTCGCCGCCAAGTCGCCGGTGCTGATGCGGATGGGCAAGGACGCGATGTTCCGCCAGCAGGACATGGCCTTCGAGGACGCGCTCGACTTCCTCCGCGCGCAGCTCGCGATCGCGTTCGCGACCGACGACATCCAGGAAGGCGTCACGGCCTTCTTCGAGAAGCGCGACCCCGTGTGGTCGGGCCGGTGAGCGACGCCGCCGTCGTCGCGCTGCGCTGCCGAACGTCGGACCGGACGGCCGGCGGCTGCCGCGGCGCCGAGGCACTCGCGCCGCGGCTCGGGCGGCTGCTCGGGGTCGAGCCGCGGTTGATCGGCTCGCCCGGCGAGCCGCGCGCCGCGGGCTTCAGCGACGACCTGCGGGACTCGCGCGGCTGCATCCTCGAGGCCGGCGGTCAGGTCGACGACGCGATGACCGCCGGGCGCTTGCCGGTCCTGCTCGCCTCCGACTGCTCGATCTGCATGACGACGCTGCCGACCGTGCTGCGACATCACCCCGAGGCGCGGATCGCCTGGCTCGACGCGCACGGCGACTTCAACACGCCGGAGACGACGCAGAGCGGCTTCCTCGGCGGCATGTGCCTGGCCGCCGCGTGCGGGCGCTGGGACGCGGGGCTCGGCGTCGACGGCGTGCTCGACCCCGCGCGCGTGGTGATGACCGGCGTGCGCGACCTCGACGGCGGCGAGCGCGTCGAGCTCGAGCGCGCGGGCGTCGGCACTGCGCCGCCCGACAAGCTGGCGGGAGCGCTCGAGGGCGACGAGGTCTTCGTCCACCTCGATCTCGACGTGCTCGACCCGAGCGTGCTGCCCGCGCAGTTCCCGGCGCCGGGCGGGCTCTCCAGCGAGGGGTTGCGCGACCTGCTCGGCGAGCTCGCCGAGTCGGCGACCGTGATCGGTGTCGAGATCACCGCCTTCGACGCGCCCGAGGACGAGGCGGAGCGCGACCGGCTGGCGGCGATGATCGAGTCGGTGGTGGAGCCGCTCCTGTGAGCGCGCTGCGCCCGCTGGTCGAGGAGCTGCACGAGCGGCGCGCGGCCGCGCGGCTCGGCGGCGGCGAGGAGAAGATCGCCAAGCAGCACGCCGCGGACAAGCTGACCGCGCGCGAGCGGCTCGCGCTGCTGCTCGACGACGGCACGTTCACCGAGCTGGGCATCCACGCCCGGCCGCACTTCTCGCAGCGCGCGATGGAGGGCCGCGACGCGCCCGCCGACGGCGTCATCACCGGCTACGGCAAGGTCGACGGGCGGCTGGTAGCGGTCTGCGCCTACGACTTCACGGTCATGGCCGGCTCGATGGGGATGACCGGCGAGCTGAAGGTCACGCGCCTGCGCGAGCTGGCGCTGACCAAGCGGATGCCGTTCGTGTGGCTGCTCGACTCCGCCGGCGCGCGGATCCAGGAGGCGGTCGGCTCGCTGTTCGCCGGCTCCGGCCACCTGTTCCGCGAGGAGGTGATCATGAGCGGCGTGATCCCGCAGGTCGCGGCGCTGATGGGGCCGTGCGCGGCGGGCACCGCCTACATCCCCGGGCTCGCGGACTTCGTGCCGATGGTCAAGGGCCGCGGCTCGATGGCGCTCGCCGGCCCACACCTCGTGCGCGCCGCGATCGGCGAGGACGTCACGCAGGAGGAGCTCGGCGGCTCGCGCGTGCACACGCGCAAGTCGGGCGTCGGCGACCTCGAGGTCGACTCCGACGAGGCCTGCATCCAGGCGATCAAGGACTACCTGTCGTTCTTCCCGTCGCACTGCGAGGAGCCGCCGCCGCGGCGCGAGGTCTCCGACCCGGTGGACCGCGCCGACGAGGAGTTGCTCGACGTGCTGCCGGAGACCAACCGCAAGCCGTACGACATGTACGACGTGATCCGCCGCGTGGTCGACGACGGCGAGTGGTTCGACCTCAAGGGCCAGTGGGCGAAGACGATCATCACCTGCCTGGCGCGGATCGGCGGGCGGCCGGTGGGGATCGTGGCGTCGCAGCCGCGCCAGCTCGGCGGCATCCTCGACAACGACTCCGCCGACAAGTCCGCGCGCTTCGTGAACCTCTGCAACGCGTTCGGCATCCCGCTCGTGTTCCTGATGGACGTCCCGGGCTTCATGGTCGGCACGAAGGTCGAGGCGGCCGGGATCATCCGCCACGGGGCGAAGATGCTGTACGCGGTCGCCAACGCGACCGTTCCGAAGATCACCGTCGTGATCCGCAAGGCCTACGGCGCCGGCTACTACGTGATGAACGGGCGCGCCTACGAACCCGACCTGATCGTCGCCTGGCCGAGCGCGGAGATCTCGGTCATGGGCGCCGAGGGCGCGGTCGAGATCGTCATGCGCCGCCAGGTCGAGGAGGCCGACGACCCGGTCGCCAAGAAGGCCGAGCTGATCGAGGCCTACCGCAAGATCATCGACGTCTACGTCGCGGCGGGCAACGACATGATCGACGACGTCATCGACCCGCGGGAGACCCGCAAGGTGATCGCAGGGGCGCTCGAGATGGCCGAGCGCAAGCGCGTCGAGCGGCCGTGGAAGCGGCACGGGGTCGTGCCGGTCTAAGCGGCGAACGTCAACACCGGCATTGAGAAGGTGCGGGGTGCCGCGGCGGCCACGAATGTCAGCTGAAGGTCGCATACCGACCCTGAGACGACATTCGTCGACGCCATGCTCGCCGCGGCACCCCGCACCCCTCCTCAATGCAAGCCGTTGACGTTGCGCGGTGCCAAACAGGCCTTGAAATGATGCCATAATGGTGCCATACTGATGCCATCATGGAATTGACCTCCTACGTCGAGACCCTCCGCCGCGACCTTGCCGTCGCGGCCGAAGCGGGCGGTGAAGACGCCCGCGCGCTCGCCGAGCGCCTGTCGGCCCCGCTCGAAGCGTCGATCCGGCTGATGCTGCTGGACGCGCTGTCGGCCGCTGCCGACGACATCACGCGCGAGCTCGCGCCCGGCTCGGTCGAGCTGCGGCTGCGCGGCGGCGAGCCCGAGTTCGTGGTCTCGGCCGCGCCGGCCGACGAGCCGGTGGCCGCCGAGCCGCCCGCTCCTCCCGCCGAGGAGGACGGTCCCGTGGCGCGGATCAACCTCCGCCTCCCCGAGCAGCTCAAGGCGGCCGCCGAGCAGGCCGCCGCCCGCGAGCGGCTCTCAGTCAACGCCTGGCTCGTGCGCGCTGTCGCCGCCGCGGCGTCGGGGCCGGAAGCGCCTCGCCCGCGAGGTGGCCGCATGGGCCAGGCCTACACAGGATGGGTGCAATGACCTTCGAGTCCCCCGGGCCGATCACGGCCAACCTCGACGTCGTCGTGGGCGACGTCCGGATCGCGGCCGGCGAGCGCGCCGACACCGTCGTCGACGTCCGCCCCAGCGATCCGTCGAACCAAGAAGACACCAAGGCAGCTGAGCAGACGCGCGTCGAGTTCGAGCAGGGCCACCTGCTGGTCAAGACGCCGAAGCTGCGCTCGTGGGCGCTCCGCAGCCACGGCGGCTCGGTCGACGTGACCGTCGAGCTGCCGCTGCGCTCCGCCCTCGTGGGTGCCGGTCAGCTGACCGACTTCCGCACCGAGGGCGAGCTCGGCGACCTGCGGATCAAGACCGGCATCGGCCGCATCGGCGTCGAGCGCGCCGCGCGGCTGAACCTCAAGGCCGGCGCAGGCGAGATCACCGTCGAGCGCGCGACCGCGCACGCCGACGTCACCGCCGGCTCGGGCGACGTGCGCCTGAGCGAGCTCGACGACACGGCGGTGGTGAAGAACTCCAACGGCGACACCTGGATCGGCGTCGCAGGCGGCGAGCTGCGCGTCAACGCCGCCAACGGCGACATCGCCGTCGAGCAGGCGCGGGCCGGGGTGGGCGCGAAGTCCGCCAACGGCTCCGTCCGGCTCGGCGAGGTCGCGCGCGGCTCGGTCGTGCTCGAGACCAAGATCGGCGAGCTCGAGGTGGGCATCCGCGAGGGCAGCGCCGCCTGGCTCGACGTCAGCTCCGGCACCGGCCGCGTGCACACCGCGCTCGACGCCGCCGAGGCGCCCGAGGCGGCCACTGAGACCGTGCGGGTCCGGGCGCGCACGACCATCGGCGACATCGTCATCGGGAGGGCGTCATGATCGCGGTCAGCGGCCTCCGCAAGTCCTACGGCGACCACGTGGTGCTCGACGGCGTCGACCTCGACGTCGCGCCGGGCACCGTCTACGCCCTGCTCGGGCCGAACGGCGCGGGCAAGACGACGATGGTGCAGATCCTCTCGACGCTGATCCGCGCCGACGCCGGCGAGCTCCGCGTCGCCGGGCACGACGTCGGCGCGGAGCCGGACGCCGTGCGCGCGGCGATCGGCGTCACCGGCCAGTTCGCCGCCGTCGACAACCTCCTCAGCGGCGAGGAGAACCTGATCCTGATGGCCGACCTGCACCGGCTCGGCCGTGCCGAGGGCCGGCGGCGCGCCGCCGAGCTGCTCGAGCGCTTCGAGCTGCTCGACGCCGCGAATCGCCCCGCCTCCACCTACTCGGGCGGCATGCGGCGCCGGCTCGACCTGGCGATGACGCTGGTCGGCGAGCCGAGCGTGATCTTCCTCGACGAGCCGACCGCCGGGCTGGACCCGCGCAGCCGCCACACGATGTGGGAGATCATCCGCGGGCTCATCGCCTCGGGCGTGACGATCTTCCTCACCACCCAGTACCTCGAGGAGGCCGACCGCCTGGCCGACCGCGTCGCCGTGCTCGACCACGGGCGCGTGATCGCGGAAGGCACGCCGGAGGAGCTCAAGCGGCTCGTCCCCGGCGGGCACGTCCGGCTGCGCTTCGACGACCCGCGCGAGCTGGAGCTGGCAGCCGCCGCGCTCGGCGACGACGCCCGCCGCGACGAGTCGCTCGCGCTCGAGGTGCCGAGCGACGGCAGCGTCGCCTCACTGCGCTCGCTGTTCGAGCGCCTCGACGCCGAGGAGGTCGCGGTGAGCGACCTGAGCGTGCACACGCCCGACCTCGACGACGTCTTCCTCGCACTCACAGGGAGTGACTCATGACTTACGCAATCAGAGACTCGATGACGATGCTGCGGCGCAACCTCCGGCGCTCGCTGCGCTACCCGGTCGCGCCCGCGACGACGATGGGCATCCCGATCGTCCTGCTGCTGCTGTTCGTGTTCGTGTTCGGCAACACGCTCGGCGCGGGCCTGCCCGGCGTGACGGGCGAGGCAGGTGGCGGCGGCCGCGGCGACTACCTCGACTACGTGACGCCGGGGATCCTCCTGCTCGCGATCACGGGCGCCGCGCAGTCGACCGCGATCGCGGTCGCGATGGACATGACCGAGGGGATCGTCGCGCGCTTCCGCACGATGGCGATCTCCCGCGCCTCGGTGCTCACCGGCCACGTCCTCGGGAGCCTGATCACCACGCTGTTCGGGCTCGCGGTCGTGACCGGCGTCGCCTTGGCGCTCGGCTTCGACGCCACCGCGACCCCGCTGGAGTGGCTCGGCGCGCTCGGCCTGCTGGCGCTCGTCACCTTCGCGGTGACGTGGCTGGCGGTCGCGCTCGGGCTCGTCACCAAGAGCGTCGAGGCGGCGAGCAACCTGCCGATGCCGCTGATCCTGCTCCCGTTCCTCGGCAGCGGCTTCGTTCCCACCGAATCGATGCCGCCCGCGCTGCGGTGGTTCGCCGAGAACCAGCCGTTCACGCCGATCATGGAGACGCTGCGCGGGCTGCTCCTCGGCACACCGATCGGGAGCAGCGGGTGGCTCGCGATCGCGTGGTCGGTGGCGATCGGGCTCGGCTCCTTCGTGTGGGCCAAGCACCTCTACGACCGCTGAGGTAGCGTCGGCGGGGTGCCCCGCTCGCGCGACCTCGGGATCGTCTTCGGCGACGCGGCCCCGGGCACGCTCGACGCGATCACCGACGTCGCGGGCGTCAAGGTCGGCTCGGTCACGCTCATCGAGGGCGAGGCCGTCCGGACCGGCGTCACGGTGATCGTGCCGAGCGAGGCCGACGTCGCCGTCGAGCAGCTGTTCGCCGGCTGCCACACGCTCAACGGCAACGGTGAGCTGACCGGGCTCGAGTGGGTACGCGAGTCCGGCCGCCTGACCACGCCGATCGCGCTCACCAACACGCACAGCGTCGGCGTCGTGCGCGACGCGCTGGTGGCGCACTCGGTGCGCGGGCGCGACGACGACGACCTGTCGTGGGCGCTGCCCGTGGTGGGGGAGACGTGGGACGGGCTGCTCAACGACATCAACGGCTTCCACGTCCGGGCCGAGCACGTCGAGGCGGCGCTCGCCAAGGCGAGCGGCGGGCCGGTCGAGGAGGGCGCCGTGGGCTCCGGCACGGGGATGATCTGCCACGGCTTCAAGGGCGGGATCGGGACCGCCTCGCGGGTGACCCCGGAGGCGCACGGCGGCTACGCGGTCGGTGTGCTCGTGCAGGCGAACCACGGCTGGCGCGAGCGCTTGACCGTGGCGGGAGTGCCGGTCGGGCGCGCGATCGGCCACGACGTCGTGCCGGATCCCTACGACGAGCTGCCGGAGAGCGCGGCGGGCGCGGGCTCGATCATCGTGATCGTCGCCACCGACGCGCCGCTGCTCCCGCACCAGTGCCGCCGGCTCGCCCAGCGCGCCTCGCTCGGCATCGCCCGCACCGGCGGGGCCGGCGAGCACTCGAGCGGCGACATCCTGCTGGCCTTCTCGACCGCGCGCCAGGGCCTGCCGCCGAGCGAGGCCTTCGACGCCGGCGAGCCGGTCACCGTGCCGATCACGATGTTCGTGGACTCGCACATCGCGGCGCTCTACCACGCGACGATCGAGGCGACCGAGGCGGCGATCGTCAACGCGCTGCTGGCCGCCGAGACGACCACCGGCCGCCGCGGCGTCACGGCCTACGGCCTCGAGCCCGAGCGGCTGCTCGAGGCGATGCGACAGCGTTGAACCACGTCTACTGGCTCGGCGGCGGGAGCGGGGCGGGGAAGTCGACGGTCGCGCGGCGGCTCGCGGACGAGCACGGCCTGCGGCTCTACGACACCGACGCGGCGATGGTGGACCACGCCGCCCGCAGCACGCCCGAGGACAGCCCGGCGCTGCACGAGTTCATGGCGATGGACATGGCCGAGCGCTGGAGCGACCGGTCGCCGGAGGTGATGCTCGAGACGTTCCACTGGTACCGCGGCGAGGGCTTCGGGCTGATCGTCGAGGACCTCGTGCGGCTCGGGAGCGAGCGCGGCGTGATCGCCGAGGGCTTCCGGCTGCTGCCGGGGCTCGTGCAGCCGCTCGCCGCTCCCGGCCACGCGGTCTGGCTGCTGCCGACGCCGGCGTTCCGCCGGGCGGCGTTCGAAGGCCGCGGCTCGTGGTGGACGGACAACCTGCTCGAGCGCGACCGGATGTTCACGGAGCGCCTCCGCGAGGAGACGATGCGGCTCGGCCTCCCCGCCATCGAGGTCGAGACCTCGATGGCGGAGAACGATCTGGTCGAGCGGGTCGCGCGAGCGTTCGCGCTGTGAGCTAGACGGCAGGTCCGCGCGTGGTGGCGCCGCGGCCCTTGCCGCTGCCTCCGACGGCGCGCAGCACGAGCAGCACGATCATCACGCCGACGATCGAGCCGAGGATGCCGCCGAGGTCGAACTTGTCGTCATCGCCGATACCAAGCAGCGACGTGAACAGGAAGTAGCCGACGAGGGCGCCGACGATGCCGACGACCACGGTGGCCACGAAGCCCATCGAGTCGTCGCCGGGGAGGAGCGCGCGGCCGAGATAACCGGCGATGATGCCGATCACGATCGCCGCGATGATGTTGCCGATCATTGGAACTCTCCTGACATAGGTGTCGGCTGGATGTACCCCCTCGGGGGCGGAAGTCACACGTGCACGTCGGCATGCGTACGCTGCCGCGGATGGAACCGGTGATCATCACCAGCTCGATCTCGGGCGCGGTGGCGAACCGCGAGCAGTGCCCCGCGATCCCGTACACGCCCGAGGAGTACGGGGCGGAGGCTCGGCGGGCGGCCGAGGAGGGCGCGGTGATGATCCACATCCACGCGCGGACGCCCGACGGGGTGCCGTCATACGAGATTGACGACTTCGCCGCGATCACGGAGGCGATCCGTGCGGAGGCGGGGGCCGACGTCATCATCAACTACTCCACCGGCGCGATCGGCGTGCCGCTGGAGAAGCGGATCGCCTACCTGCGGGCGCTCAAGCCCGACATCGGCGCGCTCAACATGGGCTCGATGAACTACGCGAAGTACTCGCGCCGGCGCAAGGACTTCGTGTTCAAGGCCGTGTTCGAGAACTCGTTCGACACGATCATCGAGCTCTGCACGGCGATGCGCGAGTCCGGGATCAAGCCCGAGCACGAGTGCTTCGACTCCGGCCACATCGCCAACCTCGACCCGCTGCTGGACATGGGCCTGCTCGACCCGCCGCTGCAGATCTCATGCGTGATGGGGGTCAGCGGCGGGATCCGCCCGAGCGCTCGCAACCTCGCCCACATGGCCGAGCAGGTGCCCGACGGCGTCGCCCACGAGTGGGGCGTCATCGGTATCTCGCGGCAGCAGTGGGAGCTCGTGGCCGCGGCGCTGACGCTCGGCGGCAACGTCCGCGTCGGGCTGGAGGACAACTTCTACCTCCCGGACGGGGAGATGGCGCGCTCCAACGGCGACCTCGTGGCGCGGGCGCGGCGGATGTGCGAGGACGTGGGGCGGCGGCCGGCGACGGTCGCCGAAGCCCGCGAGCGCCTGGGCCTGTCGTGAGCGGGGCGCTCGAGGGCATCCGCGTGCTCGACCTCTCGCGGCTGCTGCCGGGTGGGTTCTGCTCCGGGCTGCTGGCCGACTTCGGCGCCGACGTGCTGAAGGTCGAGGACACTGGGCTCGGCGACTACGTGCGCTGGGCGCCGCCGCGCTACGAGGGGGCGGAGGAGAGCGCGGGCGGCGCGCTGTTCTTGGCGCTCAATCGCAACAAGCGCTCGATCCGCGTCGATTTGAAGAGCGACGCGGGGCGCGAGGTCCTGCTCCGGCTCGTGCGCGAGTCCGACGTGCTGCTCGAGGGCTTCCGCCCCGGCGTGATGGAGCGGCTGGGGGTCGGCTACGAGCGCCTGCGCGAGGAGAACCCGCGGCTCGTGTACTGCGCGATCACCGGCTACGGGCAGGACGGTCCGTACCGCGACCGCTCCGGCCACGACATGAACTATCTCGGCCTCGTGGGGTTGCTCGGCCTGACCGGCGAGCAGGAGGGGCCGCCGGTGCAGTCGGCGGGCCAGATCGCCGATCTCGGCGGCGGCGCGCTGATGGCCGCGGTCGGGATCCTGCTCGCCCTGCGCGAGCGCGAGGTGTCCGGCGAGGGCCAGCTCGTCGACGTCTCGATGGCCGACGGCGCGCTGTCGTGGCTCGCGATGGTCGCCGCGCGGATGCTGGCCGAGGACGTGACGCCGGCGCGCGGCGGGCTCGAGCTGGCCGGCGGGCTGGTCTGTTACCGGCCCTACGCGTGCGCCGACGGCCACGTGACGCTCGGCGCGCTCGAGCCGAAGTTCTGGCAGGCGTTCTGCCGCGGCGTCGGGCGCGAGGACCTGATCGAGCACCACCTCGACCCGGCCGGGAGCGAGACGCAGCGCGAGGTCGAGGCGATCTTCGCCGCGCGCACGCGCGACGAGTGGGCCGCGTTCGCGGGCGAGCACGACTGCTGCCTCGAGCCGGTGCTCGACCTCGACGAGGCGCTCGACTCCGAGCTCGTGCGCGCGCGCGAGATGGTGGTGGAGATCGACCAGCCCGGCGCCGAGCGCCCCGTCCGCCTGCTCGGCGTCCCGATCAAGCTCTCGCGCACGCCCGGCGACCCGGCCCGCGCGCCCGGCCCGGCGCTCGGGCAGGACACCCGTGCGGTGCTCGAGCGCCTCGGCTACCCGCCGGGGGAGATCGAGCGGCTGCTGGCCGAGGGAGCGGTGGCCGGCCCGGCGGGCGACTCGGTCCGCGGCTCGTTCATGGGATGAAGGTCTTCGTCCCGGACGGATTCCCGCGCGGGGGCCTGCCCGACGACATCGTGTTCGTCGGAGAGGATCCGGCGGCCGTCTTTGCCGTGCCGACCTCGTCGGAAGCCGCGGAGGCGCTTGGCGGCATGCCGGACCTGGAGGTCGTGCAGGTCCTCGCCGCGGGCATCGACTGGGTCGAGCCGCACGTGCCGGAGGGCGTCACGCTCTGCAACGCCGGCGACGCGCGCTCGCCGGCCGTGGCGCAGTGGGTCGTGGCCGCGATCCTCCACGACCTGGGCGGCTTCGCCCGCGGCCACACGTCGGAGCGCTGGCAGCCGCGCGAGCTGGACGGCAAGCGCGTGGTGATCGTCGGCTACGGCTCGATCGGGCGGGCCGTCGAGCGGCGGCTCACGCCGTTCGGCGCGCGCATCGGCCGCGTCGCGCGCAGCGCGCGCGAGGGCGTCGAGCCGGTCGAGCGGCTCGGCGAGACGGTGGAGGAGGCGGACGTGGTGGTGGTGCTCGCTCCGCTCTCCGACGACACGCGCGGGCTCGTCGGCGCCGACGTGCTCGCGCGCATGCCCGACGGCGCGCTGCTCGTCAACGCCGGGCGCGGCCCGGTGGTCGACACCGACGCGCTAGTCGACGCCGTCCGGGCCGGGCGGATCCGCGCCGCGCTCGACGTCACCGACCCCGAGCCGCTGCCGGACGACCACCCGCTCTGGACGCTCGACGGCGTCTTCCTCACCCCGCACGTCGCGGGCGACACGCCGGAGGCCGAGCGCGCCGCGCAGGCGCTCGCGCGCGCACAGATGCTGCGCCACCGCGCGGGCCTGCCGCTGGAGCACGTGGTCAGGCCGGGTGCAGCGGGCCGGTGACGCGCTGGCGGTGGCGCCGCAGGAGCGCGTAGGCGCCCGCGGCGAGCGCGAGCAGGCCGGCGAGCGCGATCGGCAGGCCGCGCGGCCCGACGGGGTCCGGCCGGTCGACGACCGGCGCCGGGTCCTTGATCACGACCGAGTGGCCCGCCGCCGGCGTGCCGCTGAGCCCGTCGCTGACCGCGTAGGTGTACTGGCCGGCCTTGGGGAAGGTGACCGTCGCGTGGTAACGCCCGGCCTGCTTGGCGGCGGTCGCCGGGAACGTGCGGCTGAAGCCGTCGGCGTCCACGATCCGGATCGACGGCCGCTGGTCGGCGCGCGGCGCGCGGCCCTGCTGGCGAATCGTCAGCGTGACCTTCCACGGCTTGCCGGTCTTGACGCTGTCGGGCGTCGAGGAGAGCGTCGTCGTGACCACGCCGTCCGCCAGCGCGGCGGCGGGTGCCGTCAGGAGCAGGAACGCGGCGATCAGGAAGCAGCGGCGCATGATCCTTGTATCGACTTGCACAAGGCTACCACCGCACCCGGTGGCGCTCCATCACTCCCCAGCCCTGGAGCGGCCCGGCGTGGGGCAGCGAGCCGCTGAAGCGCCCGAACGGCATCTCGTACTCCGAGCTCAGCAGCAGCAGGCTCTCCTTGTGCGAGCGCACGGCAACCGGCTCGCAGCGCAGATCCCCGACCGCGGAGAGGTCGTGCGCGAACTCCAGCGGCTCGACCGCATGTGGCGCGCCGTCGACCCACACCGTCCGCTCCGACGTCTGCAACCCGTCGTGCACGCCTTCGACCAGGTTCCAGGCCACCGGCGCGCCCGACTCCGCAACGCCGACGCCCGCCGACCAGAACCAGGCGGTGCTCCGCGCGTGGTAGCCGGCGGTGTCGTCGACGAAGCCGCGGCCCTCGAACGGCCGCCCGAGCAGCGTGCCGCGGATCGGCATGCCCGCCTGCTTGCGCGTCCAGATGTGCTGCGCGCCGTGCGGCGAGACGACCTCGACGCCCTCGCTCTCCTCGAACGTCAGCTCGAGACCGGCGCAGCGGACGTGCCCGGGCGCCATCCGGACCGGGCCGGCGCGCCGGTGCATCCGCTCATGCAAGCGCTCGCCGTCCCACACCGCCCACCACGACACCCGCACGCCGCCGATCGAGGCGCGCGCCGCGCACGCCATCCCTCCGGGTGAGAACGCGCCGACCCAGCGCCAGCGCTTCAGCGGGCGGCCGCCGCGCACGAGCGGCATCCGCCCGGGCGGGAGCGGGAGGTCCGAGGGTCTGCCTGGGCCCGGTCCGCGCCAAGCGGTCATCCGCGCACGATATCCTCGCGGCAGCGGATTGACTGACGGGTCAATCCACCGGGAGAGGAGAGCCAGACGTGAGAGCCGCCGCCGTGCAGCTCACATCCACGCCGGACCGCGACCGCAACCTCGAGGCCGCGGATCGCCTGACCCGCGCCGCGGCGCAGGCGGGCGCGACGCTCGTCGTGCTGCCCGAGAAGTGGGCGGTGCTCGGCACGCCCGAGCAGACCGCCGCCGGCGCCGAGCCGCTCGACGGCCCCGCGCTCACGTGGGCGTCGGGCGCCGCGCGCGAGCTCGGCATCGACCTGATCGCCGGCTCGATCGCCGAGCACGTGGACGGCGCCACGCGCGTCCGCAACACCTCCGTGCACTTCGGCCCCGACGGCGAGGCGCGCGCGACCTACCGCAAGATCCACATGTTCGACGTCGAGGTCGGCGGCCACGTCTACCGCGAGTCGGAGACCGACGAGCCGGGCGACGAGGTCGTGCTCTCGGCCACCGCCGACGGCGTCGAGCTCGGCATGAGCATCTGTTACGACCTGCGCTTCCCGGAGCTCTACCGAGAGCTGGCCGCGCGGGGATCGCGCGTGCTGATCGTGCCCGCCGCGTTCACGCTCGCCACCACGCGCGAGCACTGGGAGGTGCTCCTGCGCGCCCGCGCGATCGAGGACCAGGCGTTCGTGGTCGCCGCCAACCAGATCGGCCAGCACGCTCCCGGCATCCGCTCCGGCGGGCGCTCGATGATCGTCGACCCGTGGGGGCTCGTGCTCGCCCAGGCGCCGGACGCCGAGACGTTCGCGATCGCCGACCTCGACCTCGGGCGCCAGGACGAGATCCGCCGCACGCTCCCGTCGCTCGCCAACCGCCGGCTCGGCACGGAGGCGTCGGTCTAAGTGGCCCGCAACGGAGCCCCCGACAAGCGCCGGATCATCCTCGACGCCGCCGTGCGCGTGTTCGCGCGCCAGGGCTTCCACACGTGCCGGGTCTCGGACATCGCCGACGAGGCGCAGGTCGCCTACGGCCTCGTGTACCACTACTTCGGCTCCAAGGACGAGGTGCTCGACACGCTGTTCGTGGAGCGCTGGGACATCCTGCTCGAGGCGATCCGGGAGACCGACGCGACCGACATCCCCGCGCGCGAGAAGCTCTACGCCATCGCGTCCTTCATCATCGACTCCTACCGGCACGACCCGGATCTGATGAAGGTGATCATCGTCGAGGTCACGCGGGCGGCCAACTCGTTCGGGCGCACCCACCTGCCCAAGATCGGCGAGGCCTACGGCCTGATCGCGGAGATCGTCCGCAAGGCACAGGCCGACGGCAGCTTCCGCGACAGCGTCACGCCCGAGTTCGCCGCGATGGCGTTCTACGGAGCGATCGAGCAGGTGCTGACCGGCTGGATCTTCGGCCTGCTCGAGCAGGAGGACGACGACTACGAGCGCGCCAAGTCGTTCGTGGTGGGCACGATCTGCGACGGCCTTGAAGCGCACGCGTCGGAACCGTCTGCTTGACTCCGGCGACTATGACCGACAACGACATGGTCAAGCGACTGATGTGGTCCGGCCTGCTCGCCGCCCTCGGGTCGCTGGCGACGATCGCGACCACCAGACTCGCGCATCTGATTTGGGTGCGCGCCTTCGGGGAAGATCCTCCCGAGTGAGCGAGCAAGGGGAGCAGCGCACGCCCGCCGAGGAGGCGGAGGCCATCGCCGCGGCCGACGAGGCGACCGCGCAGGCGACCCGGATCGAGGGCGCCGCGCGCGTCGAGGAGGTCCAGCGCGAGGTCGCGGAGACCGACGTGCGCCGCATCGAGGAGCAGCGCGAAGCGGCCGAGCAGGAGGTCGAGAGCCTCTCGCGCAAGGAGCGCAAGGCGCGCGCGCGGGCCGAGAAGGAGGCCACGGAGGCGCTCGAGGCGCGCAAGCAGGCCCAGGAAGCCGAGCGCCAGGCGCACGCCGCGCAGCGCGCCGCGCCCCAGCAGCCGACCCAGACTTCGACCGCGTCGGTGAGCTCGCCCGGCGTCGGCTCCACCAGCGCCCCGCGCGCCCAGGCCGCCGCCGCCGCGCCGGCGCCCGAGCCCCCGCCGTTCGCGCCCGCCGCCCAGTCAGCTGCCGAGCGCCCCGAGGTGCTGGTGGGCGCCGCCTTCGCCGGCGCCTTCCTGCTCGCCCGCCTGATCCGCGCCGCCACGAGCTCCGATGACTGATCCCCAGGTCTCAGAGCTCGGCCAGGCGATCCAGGACGTCACCGAGAAGATGCAGCTGCTCGTGCGCGAGGAGATCGCGCTCGCGCAGGCGGAGATGACCGCGAAGGTCCAGAAGCTGATCCGCGGCATCGTCGCCGGAGCGATCGCGGGGATCTTCGCGCTGTTCGGGCTGATCTACCTGCTGCATGCCTTCTCGTGGGGCATCTGGGAGCTGCTCGGCACCGGCAACGGCCCATGGCTCGGCTTCCTGATCACCACGCTGATCCTGTTCCTGCTCGGCGCGGTCGGCGGTCTGCTCGCGTTCCGCTTCATCAAGAAGGCGACGCCGCCCAAGCCCGAGCTCGCCATCCAGGAGGCGCAGCTGATCCGCGAGACCGTGGCCGGCTCCCAGCCGGACCACCGGGGCACCGCGGTGCCGGAGCGGGTGAACTGATGGCGGCGCGCTCGCCGGAGGAGATCCGCCAGTCGATCGAGGCCAACCGGGCCGAGCTCGGCATGGCGGTCGAGAAGCTGCGGCAGGAGGTCGCGGTCGTCACCGACTGGCGCGGCCAGCTGCGCCAGCACCAGAAGCAGGTGCTGATCGGCGCGGCGGTGGCGGGCTTCGTCCTCGGCGGCGGCATCGCCGGCGTGGGTCGCCTGTTGCGCCGGCGCTAGCCGCGGCCCCCCGCTAGGCAGCAGGCTGCCTGGCTTGGCGCCTAGCTATACGCTGCGCGACACCGTGGGCGGCCAGGCGCAGATCAGCACCCGGACCATCGTCCGCGTGTTTTTCACGCTGGTCGCCCTCGTCGTGCTGCTGTACGTGCTGTATCTGGTCCGGTCCGTGCTGGGACTGGTGTGCATCGCGATCTTCCTGTCGGTCGCGCTGGGCCCCGCGGTCGACCGCATCAAGCGCCTGAAGCTCCCGCGCGCGGCCTCGATCCTCGGCGTCTTCCTCGGCATGTTCCTCGCGATCTTCCTGATCGGGCTGATCGTCGTGCCGCCGATCGTCAACGAGGTCGAGGCGTTCGCCGGCGACGTGCCGAACTACATCACGGACATCCGCTCGAACAAGACGCTGCGCGAGTACGACGACAAGTACAAGATCACCAAGAAGCTCGAGGAGCAGGCGAAGAACCTGCCGAGCAAGCTCGGTCAGGCGGCCGGCGCGCTGCAGGCGGTTACGGTCGGCGTCTTCTCGACCGTGATCCAGCTCGTCACGGTGCTCACGATCACGTTCTTCCTGCTGCTCGACGGCGGCCGAATAGTGAACTTCATCCTCGCCCAGGTGCGCCCGTCGCACCAGGACCGCGTGCGCCAGATCGCCGCCGACATCTACAGCGCGACAGGCGGCTACGTGGCGGGGGCACTCGCGCTCGCCACGGCGGCCGGCATCAGCACCTACATCGTGCTCAGCATCCTCGGCGTGCCGTTCGCCGTGCCACTCGCGGTGCTGATGGCGTTCTTCGACCTGATCCCGCTCGTCGGCTCGACGATCGGCGGCGTGCTGGTCGGCGTCGTGACGGTGTTCGGCGACTTCCCCGGCGACACGATCGTGTGGGTGATCTATGTGGTCGCGTATCAGCAGATCGAGAACAGCGTCTTCCAGCCGTTCGTCTACCGGCGCGCGGTGAACCTGCATCCGCTGGCGGTGATCACGGCGATCCTGATCGGCTCGAAACTGCTCGGGGTGCTCGGCGCCCTGGTGGCGATCCCGATCGCCGCGGCGGTCCAGATCGCGCTGAAGGACATCTGGCAGAACCGCCCGTCGGCCGTCGTCGGCGCCGCCGGCGAGCCGATCCCGGCCCACGGCGGTGACGAGCCGCCGCGCAAGGTCGAGCTCCCGCCCGGCGCCGCGGCGGACGCGGGCTAGGTCGTCCCGGGGCGCGGGCGCAGCGCCTGTGCCGGCTCGACCGCCGGCTCCGGCCAGAGCGCGCGCAGCGGCGGCCGCACCACCACGATGATCGCGATCAGCGCAAGCCCGCCGCACAGGAACATCGCCTGGATGCCGAGCGACGAGATCAGCGCGCCGGCCAGCACGAACGAGATCACGAAGGCCGCCGACGTGCACGTCTTGTGGAGCGCGAACAGGCGGCCGTGCAGCGGCTCCGGCACGGTGTGCGCGAGCAGCAGGCGGTCGTGGACGAGCGCGAGCCCGTTGCCGAACCCGCCGAGCGCGAACGTGAAGACCAGCAGCCCGAAGTACGGCGCGACGGCGCACAGCACGAGGTCGCCCGCCATGCACACGAGCCCGGCCATGTAGGCCTTGCGCCACTGCCAGCTCGTGCCCGTGCGCGCGCCGAAGGTGGAGCCGAGGAACGTGCCGACGCCGGAGGCCGTCATCAGCGCGGCGAGGCCAGAGCCGCCGACGCCGAGCAGCCCGCGCGCCAGCACGACCTCGCCGACGTTGACCATGCCGACCGCGATCACCGCGACCGTCGAGGAGGCGAGCAGGATGCGCACCCCGGGGATCGCCACGATCTCACGCGCGCCCGCGCGCATGGACGCGAACAGCGAGCCTCCGGCCCGCGGCGCGGACTCCTTCATCCGCAGCGTCGCCAGCAGCCCGGCCGACAGCGTGAAGGTGCCGGCGTTGATGGCCATCAGGATGTGCGGGTCGACCACGAGCAGCAGCGCGCCGGCCAGCGCCGGGCCGAGCGTGCCGCCGAGGTCGTCGAGCGCGGAGAAGAGGCTCATCGCCGCCGGGCGGATGTGGACCGGCGCCAGCGAGAGTGACGCGAGCGCCGTGGGGTTGAACAGTGCGGCGCCGATGCCGGCCACCAGCGCGCAGGCGATCATGAGGCCCAGCGACGGGACCAGCGCGAGCGCTCCGAACGCGCCCATCCGCAGCACGTCGGCCGCCACCAGCGCGGTGCGCCGCGGCAACCGGTCGGCGAGCGCCCCGAGCAGCGGGCCGAGCAGGACGGCCGGCAGCAGCTCGCACAGCAGCACCGCCGTCAGCGCCCAGGGCGTGTGGTAGTGGTCGTAGGCCAGCAGCGGCAGACCGACGATCGCGATCCCGCTGCCGAGGCTGGACTGCGCGTGGGCGAGGAAGAAGCGCCGCGCCCCGCGGGTCTTCAGCGCCGCGCCGAAGGCCCGCACGGCGTCACGCCTCCGCGGTGCGCAGCCGGAACGGCACGTTCACCAGCTTCGAGCGGCACACGAAATGCAGCAGCAGGAAGGCGCCGATGACGATCTCGATGTCGCCGACGCTGAAGACGTTGTGGATCGGGAGCCACGCGGGCGTGTGGAACACGTCGCCGAGGAACCCGAGCGGCGCGTCGCTGGTGGCCGCCGAGTTCGTGAAGCCGGTCTTGTGGGCGATGCCGGCCGCCTCGATCGCGTCCGGGTCAGCCGGCATGACGCCGCCGTTGCTCGCGATGGCCGCGAAGTTCAGCGCGCCGCCGAGCGCGATCACCAGGAGCCCGGGGATGTGGCGGTTGGCGACGAGGAAGGCGCCAAGCATGAAGTAGGTCGCGAGGTGGATCTCCTCGCTCAGGCCCCAGGCGTCGCCGGGCAGGAGCGAGATGATCACGACCTGGATCAGCAGCGCGGCGACGGCGAACCCCCCGCGGCGGAACTCGAGCTCGGCCAGCGCCTGCAGGCGGCCGCCCAGGACCGGGACCGAGAGGATGCACAGCAGCAGGGCGGCGCCGATCAACATACGCGCGATATCGACTCCTCCCGGACGGGGCTTGAGCCCACCCGCTCAGACACCGCTAGGACATACGTCCAACGCCCCTCGCTCGGGTTCCTGGAGTGCCGATGAGCCTCCTATGAAGGCGAGCCTCATGGACGAGCTCGCCCTGATCCAAGGAGTCCAAGTGAAGGCACGTATGTATCGGATGCTCCCGGTGCTCGCCCTCCTGGCTGTCGTGGTCGAGGGTCTCGGCGCCGGCGTCAAGTGGTGCTAGCTATGAAGGCGCTTATCCGCCGTGGGCCGACGGTGAGACACGGCCGCAAGTGGTAGTCGCAACGGGTGCCCGGGCTCGGAAGAACCGGGCACCCTTTGCGCCAGTCCCCGCCCGTGTCCCCTCCGACGGACCCTGAGAACACCCCCCTGATGTTCGGTCAGCCACTCGCCCGCTATGTCGCCGCCGTCGTGGTGGGTGGTTGCCTCTGCCTCGTCGCGCTGATCGCGACAGGCGGCCTCGATCTTCTCGACGCTCGCAAGCCCGAGCTGCTGCTCCTGCTCATGGGGTGCGCCGTGGTCGCCGAGCTCACCCCGTTGAAGGTGGTGCTGCGCTCCGCCGAGGGCGAGATCACCGCGTCCAACACCTTCGCCTTCGCGCTGCTGATCTGTTACGGCCCCGCGCCGGCCGCCGTCGCGTTCGCGCTCGGCACGATCCTCGCTGACGGGATCCGCCGCAAGCCGCCGGAGCGCATCGCGTTCAACGCCGCGCAGTACGTCATCACGGTCGCCGCCGCCGGCTTCGTGCTGCACGCGCTGAGCGACCTCCCGCGCCTGACCGACCCGACCGGCATCGAGCCGACCGACCTGCCGGGCATCGTCGCCGCCGCGCTCGTCTTCCATGCGCTCAACTCGAGCTTCGTCGCCGGCGCGATCGCGCTCGCGGAGAAGATCGGCTTCCTGCGCTACCTCGCGTCCGACCTGTTCCTACAGGCCTCGACCGCCGGCCTGCTGCTCGGGCTCTCGCCGGTGCTCGTGATCGCCGCCGACTTCTCGCTCGCCGTCCTGCCGCTGCTGTTCCTGCCGCTGCTGGCCATCCACCGCGGCGGCCGCCAGGCGATCGCCAAGGAGCACCAGTCGCTGCACGACGCGCTCACCGGCCTGCCCAACCGCGTGCTGTTTCGCGACCGCATCCAGCAGGCGCTGCGCGCCGCCGAGCGCCGCCACGGCGGCCTCGCGGTGATGATCATGGACCTCGACCACTTCAAGGAGGTCAACGACACGCTCGGCCACCACCACGGCGACGTGCTCCTCCAGGAGGTCGCCGAGCGGCTCAAGACCACCCTGCGCACCGCCG
The DNA here is from genome assembly GCA_963722815.1 of uncultured Solirubrobacteraceae bacterium. Classification (GTDB taxonomy): domain Bacteria; phylum Actinomycetota; class Thermoleophilia; order Solirubrobacterales; family Solirubrobacteraceae; genus DASQFQ01. The sequence goes on along the minus strand of CAVROM010000011.1, from coordinate 289,058 downwards.
ACACGGTCGCCCGCCTCGGCGGCGACGAGTTCGGCGTGCTGCTGCCCGAGGTCATGGGCGCCGAGGACGCCGTGGCCGTCGCCGAGGTGCTGCAGAGCGCGCTGCGCGAGCCGTTCGTGGTCGACGGGTTGACGCTCGAGATGGGCGGCTCGATCGGCATCGCCTGCTACCCGGACCACGGCGACCACGTCGAGGTGCTGATCCAGCGTGCCGACATCGCCATGTACTCGGCGAAAGAGGGCGGCCGCGGCTTCTCGCTCTACGAGCCGCAGCAGGACCACTACTCCCCGCGCCGCCTCTCGCTCGCCGGCGAGCTGCGCTCGGCGCTGGAGAGCGGCGAGCTCGAGCTCCACTACCAGCCGAAGGCCGACGTCATCAGCGGCCGCATCGTCGGCGTCGAGGCGCTCGTGCGCTGGAACCACCCGCGCCACGGCCTGCTCGGCCCCGAGGAGTTCGTGCCGATCGCCGAGCAGACCGGCCTGATCGTCCCGCTCACCCGCTGGGTGCTGGCCGCCGCCATGCGGCAGTGCCGCGCGTGGCAGGAGCAGGGCTACGAGCTGTCCGTCGCGGTCAACCTGTCGGCGCGCTCGTTCCTCGACACCGCGCTGGCGGTCGACATCCCGCAGTTGCTCGCGGTCCACAACATCGAGCCGACGCTGCTCGAGCTCGAGGTCACCGAGAGCACGATCATGCTCGACCCGGCGCGCGCCACCGCGACGCTCGAGCGCCTGTCGGAGCTCGGCCTGCGGCTCTCGATCGACGACTTCGGCACCGGCTACTCGTCGCTGGCGAACCTCAAGCGCCTGCCGGTCGACATGATCAAGATCGACAAGTCGTTCGTGCTCGAGATGGCGACGGAGCACTCCGACGCCGCGATCGTGCGCTCGACCATCGAGCTCGCCCACAACCTCGGCCTGCAGGTCATCGCCGAGGGGGTCGAGGATCGCCAGATCTGGGAGGAGCTCGCCCGCCTCGGCTGCGACTTCGCCCAGGGCTACTACCTGTCGCGGCCACTCCCGGCCGAGAAGCTGGCCCCGAAGCTCGGCATGGCGCCGGCCGACGAGGGCCACGCCGAGCGCCCGCCGCTCCGGCTCGTCGCCGGGATCTAGGGCTCGGAACTTCAACTGCGGCTGGGTAGGGTCGGGTTCGACCCGCCCGGCGGCCACGAATGTCACCTCAGGGGCGGTATGCGCACCTGAGACGACATTCGTGCCGCGGCGGCCGCACCCGGACTCCCTAGCCAGCCGCTGTTGACGTTCGGCGGCGCTGCCTTAGCTCTTCGGGTACAGCAGGCTTCGCCGCATCCCCGAGACCCCGAGCAGTCCCGGCCCCACGTGGGCGCCGATGACGGGGCCGATCTCGGAGACCATCTCGGGCTCGCGGCCGTAGATCTCCCTCCCGCGCTCGACCAGCCGCTCGGCCTGGTCGGGCGCGTGGATGTGCTGGATGAAGAACGTGTCGCAGCCGTTGTCGTGGCGCGCCGTCAGGTACTCGATCAGGCGCTCGAACGTGCGCTTTGACGTGCGCACGCGCTCGATCGGCAGGATCTCCGACTCGATCGAGAGGATCGGCTTGATCTTCAGCGTCGAGCCGAGCCACGCCGCCGCGCCGCCGACGCGGCCGCCGCGGCGCAGGAACTCGAGCGTGTCGACCGCGAACCAGACCTTCAGGTCGCGCCGGCACGCGCGGGCGGCCTCGGCCGCCTCGGCGGCGCTGCCGCCGGCGCGGGCGACGCTCGCCGCGGCCATCGCGAGCATCCCGAGCCCGGCGCAGGCGGTGGCGGAGTCGAGGACGACGATCCGGTCGGAGTCGATCCCGCGCTCGACGAGCTGGTCGCGCGCCTGCTCGGCGGCGGTGAACGTGCCGGAGATGCCGGCGCTCAGGTGGATCGAGACGATGTCGCGCCCGGCCTCGAGCAGCGGCTCGTAGACCGAGAGGAAGTCGCCGACCGACGGTTGTGACGTGCTCGGCATCTCGCTCGAGGCGCTGAGCCGGGTGTAGAAGTCGGCGAGGTCGGTGATGTCGGCCTCGCGCTCGGTCGTGCCCTCGAATGTGACGTAGAGCGAGACCTGGTGCAGCTCGAGCCGCGTGACCAGGTCGCGCGGCAGGTAGTGCGTCGTGTCCGTGACGACGGCGACCCGGTCCATTGGCGGTGAGCGTAGTGCTTGTAGCCTCGGGACCCATGCCGACCACCCTCGTCACCGGTGCGACCGGGTTCGTCGGATCGCATGTCGCGCGGGCGCTCGTGGCCCGCGGCGACGACGTCCGGGCGACGGTGCGGGCGACCTCGAACCTCGATCCGCTGGCGGGGCTCGACCTGCAGACGACCATTGCCGACCTGACCGACCGGCGCGCGGTGCGGCGGGCGCTCAAGGACGTCTCGCGCGTCTTCCACGTCGCCGGCTCGACCAACCTGCGGGCCTCGGAGGAGGCGCTGTTCGAGGCCAACGTGGTGGCGACGCGGGTGGTGCTGGAGGAGTGCCTGCGCGCGGGCGTCGAGCGCGTCGTCCACACCTCCTCGACCGCCGCCATCGGCCCCGCGCCGCAGGGCGGCACGGCCGACGAGCGCACGCTGTGGCGCGGCGGGCTCGGCATCCCCTACGCCGACGCCAAGCACGAGGCCGAGGTCGAGGCGCTGCGGATCGCGGCGCGCGGGCTGCCGGTCGTGGTCGTGTGCCCCGCCTACGTGCTCGGGCGCGGCGACCTCGGGCGCTCCTCCACGGAGTTGGTGCGGCGCTTCATGCTGCGGCGGATCCCGGCCTACGTGGAGGGCGCGATCAACGTGGTCGACGTCGAGGACGTGGCGGCGGGCATACTGCTCGCCGACGCGTCCGGCGTGCCCGGCGAGCGTTACATCCTCGGCAACCGCAACTACACGTGGGACCGCCTGTTCGCCGACCTCGCGCGGCTGTCGGGGATCGAGCCGCCGGCCGTGCGGCTCTCGAGGACGGCGGCGCTGGCGCTGGCCGAGACGCTGGCGCGCGCCCCCGGGCCGACCCCGATCACGCCGGTCGAGGTGCGCAGCGCCGCGCAGTGGTGGACCTACCGCTCGACCAAGGCGCGACGCGAGCTGGGCTGGACGACGCGCCCGCACGAGGAGACCGTCGAGGCGACCGTCGCCTGGTACCGCGAGCGCGAGGGCGGGCGGCTGGCGCGGATCGGGACGCGGCAGCCGTTCGGCTGGCGGGCGGCCGGCTTCGCGGTGCGGAGAATCGGCGAGCTGGTGCCGTGACCGCGCGGCTGCACCGCTGCCGCACGCCGACCAACTGGCTGTGCCCGTGCGGCCGGGTGGCGCGCGAGCTGGCCAAACACGACGTCGAGTTCGAGACGGAGCGGGTCGCGTGGCAGGCGCGCGACCGCGACGAGATCGACGACCTCACCGGGCAGCGCAAGGTGCCGGTACTCGAGCTGGGCCGCGAGGTGATCGTCGACTCCAAGCGGATCGTGGAGCACCTCAGGTGGCGATGAACCTCACCCTGCTGGTCCGCTTCCTGCTCGAGCTGTGCATGCTCGCCGCGCTCGGCTACTGGGGCTTCGAGACCGGTGACACCGCGGTCGCCCAGTGGGCGCTCGGGCTGGGCGCGCCGGTCGCGGCGGCCGTCGTCTGGGGCATGTTCATCGCCCCGAAGGCCCGCTACCCGGTCCCGATCGCCGTCTGGATCGGCCTGCAGGTGGTCCTGTTCGGCGCCGCCGCGCTCGGTCTCGCCGCCGTCGCGTCGACGGGGCTCGCGGTGCTCTTCGTGATCGCGGTGGTCCTGCACGGCGCGGCGATGGCCGCGCTCGGCCTCAGGGGAGCACCACAGCCTTGAGCGCCTCGCCGCTGCGCTGGGCGGCGAGCGCGGCGCCGGTCTGCTCGAGCGGGAAGCGATGGGTGACGATCTCGAGCGGCCGGACGGCGCCGCGGGCGAGCAGGGCGTGCGCGGCGCGCATGTCGGCGGGGCCGGCCGACCAGCTGGCCGTGACCTCCAGCTCGCGCATGAAGACCGCGTTGCCGTCGATGCCCAGCGGGCTCCCGGGCGGCGGCGGCGCGTAGACGCACAGCGCGCCGCCGGGCGCGAGCGCCTCGGCCGCGGCGACGATCGCCTCCGGGCGCGGCGTGCAGACGATCGCGACGTCGACCGGCTCGTTGCCGTGGGCGGTCGCGCCCCAGCGCTCGGCGCGCTCGAGCCGCTCGGGCTGCGGCTCACGCACCCAGACTGCCTCGACGCCGGTGGCGTGCGCGGCGGCGATGTGGAGCAGCCCGCTGCAGCCGGCGCCGACCACCAGCACCGCGTCGCCGGCGGCGACGCCGGCGCGGCGCTGGGCGCGCAGGGCGCAGGCGAGCGGCTCGGTGAACGTGGCCAGCACCGGGTCCATGCCGTCGAGCGGCAGCAGCTCGCCGACCAGCTCGGGTTGGATGCGCACGTACTCCGCGAAGCCGCCGGGGTCGAGCCGGGTGGAGCGGAAGCGCTCGCACAGCGTCTCGTGGCCGCGGCGGCAGCGGCGGCACTCGCCGCACGGCGCGTGATGGTGGATCGCGACGCGGTCGCCGACCGCCACGCCCTCGACGCCGGCGCCGACTTCGACCACCTCGCCCGCCGGCTCGTGGCCGAGCACGGCGGGCAGCTTGCGGCGGACGTAGAACGACTGCACGTCGGAGCCGCAGGTCGCGCAGGCCAGCACGCGGCACACGACCTCGCCAGGGCCGGCGACCGGGTATGGCGCCGTCTCGAGGACCGTCTCGTCCTCGGTGAGCGTGCGCGCGACCCGCATCTGTGCAGGGCTCGTCGGGGCCATCCGGCACGATGGTAGGCAAGTGCCCCCCGCGCTCTCCGTCTCCGGCCTCGAGAAGACCTACGGCTCCGTCCGTGCGCTCACCGGCGTCGACATCGAGGTCGGCGAGGGCGAGCTCGTGGGTCTGCTGGGGCCCAACGGGGCGGGCAAGTCGACGCTCGTGAAGATCGCCTGCGGGCTGGTCACGCCGACCGCGGGGGCCGCGGCGGTGTGCGGCGCGCCCGCCGGCTCGGTCGAGGCGCACCGCGAGCTGGGCTACCTGGCCGAGCTGTTCCGCTTCCCCGACTGGTGCACGGGCGAGGAGCTGCTGGTGCTGCACCAGAAGCTCGCGGGGTCCGAGGGCGGGGCGGCCGAGCGCGGGGAGCTGCTCGAGCTCGTCGGGCTATCCGACGCCGGCGGGCGCCGGATCGGGACGATGAGCAAGGGCATGCAGCAGCGGTTGGGGCTCGCGCAGGCGCTGATCGGGAGCCCGCGCATGCTGCTGCTCGACGAGCCGACCAGCGCGCTCGACCCGGCCGGCCGCCGCACCGTGCGGGCACTGCTGGAGGAGCTGCGCGGCCGCGGCATCTCGGTGCTGCTCAACTCGCACCTGCTGTCGGAGGTCGAGCTGGTGTGCGACCGCGTGGCGATCATCGCCCGCGGCGCGCTGGTGGCCGCGGGCACGCCGGCCGAGCTCGCGCATGCCGGTGGGGTGGAGGTGGAGACCGCGAGCGGGCCGCGAGTGATCGCCGAGGCCCGGCGCGAGGATGTGCCGCGGATCGTGCGCGAGCTGGTGGCGGCGGGCGAGGAGGTCTACGGCGTGCGCGTGTTGACGTCGACGCTCGAGGACGCCTACCTGGAAGCGGTGGGGGACGCCGGATCCCGATGAACCAGGTCGGGGTCATCGCCGCGTTCACGCTGCGCGAGTCGCTGCGGCGGCGGGTGTTCCTCGTCGTCGCGCTGCTCACGCTCGCGTTCCTCGGGCTCTACGCGCTCGGCACCTGGCAGCTGTTCCAGGAGCTCGACAAGAACGAGCTCGACGCGGCCGGGGTGGAGCTCGGGATCGTGGCGGCCGCGACGCTGCTCGGGCTGGCGATGTTCGCGACGCTCTTCCTCGGCACGGTGCTCGCCGTCTTCCTCACGCTCGGCGCCGTGCGCGGCGACGCGGAGGCCGGCCTGTTGCAGCCGCTGCTCGTGCGGCCGGTGACGCGCCGCACACTGCTGCTCGGCCGCTACGCCGCGGCCGCGACCGTGTGCGCCGGCTACGTGATCGCCGTCTTCCTCGCCGCCGTCGTGATCACGCGGATCACCGGCGGCTGGTGGCCGGATCGCATCATCGTGCCCGCGCTCGGGCTCGCGTTCGCGGTCGCGATCATCGCGGCGGTCTCGCTGGGCGGCTCGGTGTTCCTGTCGGCGACCGCCAACGGGATCGCGGTGTTCATGGTCTTCGGGGCGGGCCTGGTCGCCGGGCTGCTCGGCCAGATCGGCGAGGGGCTCGGCTCGGAGACGCTGCAGCACGTCGCCAACGTCTCGAGCTGGCTGCTGCCGTTCGAGGGCCTCTATCAGGCCGCGATCGCGGCCCTGACCACGGACACGGTCGGCTTCACGCGGCTGGCGATCAACCTCGGCCCGTTCGGGCGCGCGCAGGCGGCGGGTGCCGGCCTCTGGCTGTGGGCACTCGTGTACCTGGGCCTCGTCGGGGCGTGGGCTCTGCGAGGCTTCGCTCGGACAGACCTATGAAGCGCCAGTTCGCCCAGATCGACGTCTTCACCGACACCCCGTACGCCGGCAACCCGGTGGCGGTGGTGCTGGACGGCTCCGGCCTCGACACCGAGGCGATGCAGCGCTTCGCGAGCTGGACGAACCTGTCGGAGACGACGTTCGTGCTGCCGCCGGAGGCCGACGGCGCCGACTACCGCGTCCGCATCTTCACGCCGGTCGTCGAGCTCCCGTTCGCCGGCCATCCGACGCTCGGCACCTGCCACGCCTGGCTCGCCGGCCGCGACCACGACGGGGAGACCGTGGTCCAGGAGTGCGCCGCCGGCCTCGTCACCGTCCGCCGCACCGGCCACGGTCTCGCGTTCGCGGCGCCCCCGCTGGTCCGCTCCGGCCCGGTCGAGGAGCAGCTGATCGGCGAGATCGCCGGCGCGCTGGGCATCAGCCGCGCCGAGATCCTCGACGCGCAGTGGGCCGACAACGGCCCCGGCTGGGTCGCGGTCCTGCTCGAGAACGCCGAGGCCGTGCTCGCGATCCGCCCGAACTACACCGAGCTCGACATCGGCGTCGTCGGCCCGCATGGGGACGGCGCGCCCGAGGCGATCGAGGTGCGCGCGTTCTTCCCCAAGGGCGGCTCGACCGTCGAGGACCCGGTGACCGGCAGCCTCAACGCCTCGCTGGCCGAGTGGCTGCTGCGGACAGGGCGGCTGAGCGCGCCTTACACGGCGCGCCAGGGCACCGCGCTCGGCCGTTACGGCAAGGTCCACGTCGAGCAGGACGGCGACGGCTCGATCTGGGTGGGTGGCGGGACTGTCACCTGTGTCGCGGGCGAGGTCGAGCTGTAGGCGGTAGCGCCGCCGAACGTCAACGGCGGCTGGGTAGGGAAGGGGTTCGGGACGAGTTTCTGCGACCTCGAGCGCCTTCCGGAGCTCGAGAGCGCAGAAACTCGTGCCCGAGACGCATAAGTGCGATCTCGAGGGCAGATTGGTCTTCCAGGTCGCAGTTATGCGTCCCTCAGACGCATTTCGTCGATCACGCGGCGAGAAGGGCGGCCGAGATGGCAGAAATGCGTCCCGAACCAGCCTCCTACCCAGCCCGCCGTTGACGTCCGCCGAAACTGCCACGAACGCCCGCGCCTACCGCCGCTCCATCGCCAGCCGCACGCCCGGCGCGAGGAGCACGCCCCCCGTCAGCCGCTCGGCGCGCGCGAGCCACGGGCGCCGCGCGAAGGCGCGGCGCGTGCGCGCCACGAAGTAGGCGAGCGCCGAATACCAGACGAGGTCGAACGCGACGACCATCCCGGCCATCGCCAGCGCGCTCGGCAGCACCGGCGCGCCGTCCGGCACGAACTGGGGGAAGAGCGCGACGAAGAAGACCGCCAGCAGGGGTGGGTTCGACGACCTTCGGCGGCAAGCGTCCTGCCCTACTGTCGTCAGAGAACACTCGGCAGGACGGTGGCCGCCGCGGCGGCCCGAACCCACCCCTTCAATGCCGCCGGTGAAGCTAGGCGAGCTTGTTGTCGATCTGCAGCGGGGGCGCGCCCGGCTCGGCGGCCACGGGGGCCTCGGCCGGCGCTTCGCTCGGCGCCTCGACGCCCATGACCTGGGCCAGCTCGCCGCTCTCGTACATCTCGGTGACGATGTCGCAGCCGCCGACCAGCTCGCCCTTGACGAACAGCTGGGGGATCGTCGGCCAGTTGGAGATCGCCGACAGCTCCTGGCGGATGCGCGGGTCGGGCAGCACGTCGACCGCCGCGTAGGGCTTGCCGAGCGCCTCGAGCGCCGCCGCCGTGCGCGCCGAGAAGCCGCACATCGGCTGCTCGGGCGTGCCCTTCATGAAGAGGATGACCTCGTGCTCCCCGATCGCCTCGGTGATGGCGTCGCGGATGGGGTTCTCGGTGGTCTCGGTCACAAGCTCACTCCGCTCTGGTTTCGAGTGACAAGGCGTGGATGGGCCCGCCGATCTCCGCTCCGAAGACCGCGTAGACGCGCCGGTGCTGCTCGATCCGGCTCATCTCCGCGAACTCCGGGGCCACGACTTTCGCCCGGAAATGGTCGCCTCCGCCGGTGAGGTCCGTGACCTCGGCGCGCGCCTCGGGTATGGCGGCCTCGATGCGCTCTCTCAACTGCTCCGGCTGGGGCATTCTTCTAGCCTAGCGACCGCTACACTTCGTGAAGCTTTGGACCGATAGTCCGACGGGGAGTACCGAAAGCCATGATCACCTTCACCGATACCGGCGCCCAGAAGGTCAAGGAGTTCCTGGCGTCCCAGAACGCGGACGTCGCGACCTCCGGCCTGCGCGTGGGCGTGCGCGGTGGCGGCTGCTCGGGCTTCCAGTACGCGCTCGCGTTCGACACCCAGCGCGACGGCGACGAGGTCTTCGAGGACCACGGCCTGCGCCTCCTGGTCGACGGGCCGAGCCTGCCGTACGTGCGTGGCGCGGTCGTCGACTACGTCGAGGGCCTGCAGGGCGCCGGCTTCAAGGTCGACAACCCCAACGTGGTCGCCGCGTGCGGCTGCGGCTCCTCCTTCCGGGTTGCGGAAGAGGAAGAGGTATCCGCGGTCTGAGACCGCTTTTCGCGGCCGCCGTCCTGGCGGCCGTGTTGTCCGGCTGCGGTGATTCGGGCAAGGACTCGGCGATGAAGCCGACCCCGACCCCGACCCCGGCCGAGACGCGCTCGCCCGCGGTGGCGACCGGCAAGGCCGAGGGCGACCTCGCGGTCGGCCTGACCGAGCAGAACCCGAACCTCTTCTGGGCGCCCGGCGCCCACGACGTGCCGCCCGAGTTCGCCCGCTGGCAGGACGACATGAGCAAGCTGCGCCCGTCGTTCTTCCGCCTCATCCTCGACTGGCCGTCGCTCCAGCCCACGAAGGGCCAGCCGCCTGACCTCGCCCACCCCTACGACGGCTGCCTGCGCGGCCAGCAGCCGTGCGCCGCCTACGCGGGGGTGAAGGACCAGCTCGCCGCGCTCGCCTCGCGCCAGAAGCAGCACAAGGGCGGCTGGGAGGTCCTGGTCGTGATCACCGGCACGCCGGACTGGGCGGCGCGCTCCGGCGGCGGCTGCGAGCGGCCGGACACGCAGCCGCGCTCGCGCGCCCCCAAGGCCTCGGCGATGGCGGACTACCGCAAGCTGGTGGAGGACGTGATCGCGCTCGGCGGCCAGGTCGGCGTGAAGCTCCGCTACTGGAGCGCCTGGAACGAGCCCAACCACCCGTTCTTCATCTCGCCCCAGCGCGCGACCTGCGACGCGAGTGCCCCGAGCCTCGCGGTCAAGCGCTACGCCGAGATCACGCGCAACCTCAAGCGCGCGTTGGATGACGCGCCCGGAGACCAGCAATATGTACTGGGGGAGCTCGCCGGCCTCGACACCAGCAAGAGCCGCAGCACGTCGATCCAGGAGTTCCTGCGCGAGCTGCCGAGCCCGATCGTGTGTGGCTCGACGGTGATCTCCCAGCACGGCTACGTCAGCGGCATCAACCCCGCGCCGCTCGACATCAAGGGCGCCTCGAGCCACCACTGCAAGCAGAAGCACGTCGTGTGGATGACCGAGACCGGCGCCGGCGCGCCGCACTCGGGCCAGGCCAAGGGCACGAGCGAAGCGGCCGAGCTCCGCTCCTGCCGCCAGCTCCACAAGCGGCTGAAGCAGTGGTACGACGACCCGCGCGTGACCGCCGCCTTCCAGTACACGTTCCGCGAGGACGACACGTTCCGCACCGGGCTCGTCACGACCGCGCTGGACCGTGCGTTCCCCGTACTCGGGGAGTGGGAGGCGTGGGGCGGGGAGAAGCGGCCGAAGCCGACCGACCCGCCGCCGTCACACGCGAACTGCTCGCGTACCTAACCGCTGCTGGAGCAGCGCCAGGCCCCAGCCCATGGAGCCGCAGAGGAACGCGAAGATCACCAGCACGACGAGGTACGCGCCGACGCTCAGGATCGGTGAGACGCCCGGCTTCTGCTCGCGCTGGAGGTTCTTCTTGTCGCGCGCGAACGTGCGCGTGAACTGCTTCGGCGCGGGCATGGCCTTGACCGGGATCGCCTTGTCCTCGGGGAAGTAGATCGGCAGGCCGGCGACGGCAAAGCCCTTGTGCAGGCGCAGCGTCGTCTTCCAGTTGCCGTGCACGGGCAGCGGCTCGGTGTTGCGGTAGGTGCCGGGCCCGACCCTCTTCAGCTTCGAGACGACCGAGCGCCCCTCCTTGCCCTGCCAGGCGGTCTGGACGAACCAGTAGGCGTTCTGCGCCGCGTCGGGCGGGTCGAGCTTGACCTGGAGGTTGACCTCGCGGTTCGGCGGCGGCTTGGCGTCGGTGAGCGTGACGCTCGCCTTGACCGGATCGCCGGCGGTGATCGGCGTCGCGTAGACGAGCAGGGCGACGATCGCGACGACCGCCGCCGGCAGCGCGACGCGCGGGACGGGCTGGGGGGCGATCTCGGGCGAGCTGAGCGCGCGGCCGATGAAAGCGCCGGTCACGCCGCCCGCGACGGCGGCGACGAAGCCGCAGACGAAGCCCTCGACGAGCATGCTCGCCGGCCACTCGATCGTCCACCACGCGACCGACCACGCCCACTCGGCGGCGAGCCCGAGCGTGCCGATGCCGATGCCGGCCACCAGCCCGAGGGTGAGCGGCTTGCCGCGCGCGACGCGCAGCGCGACCGCCTCGACCACGACCGCCTCGACGAGGTAGAGCGGGAAGTGCAGCAGCGTGTGGCCGAACAGCGGCGACACGAGCAACGTCAGCGTGCCGCGGATGAGGATGAAGAACAGCGCGGCGCCGATCGCGGCGCCCTTGCCGGCCCAGACGCGCACGGCGACCAGCGCGACGCTCGAGGCGAGCATCAGCAGGATCGGGTGGAACACGAGCCGGAACTGCGGGACCGAGTAGTCGAACTCGCCCTGGAACGTCGACAGCCCGATCAGGAACGCGCCGCCCAGCAGCACCTGCTGGAGCCGCACGCTGCGGCTGACGCGCTGCGGGCGCACCTCGCGCGCGGCGCTCGCGCCCTCCATCAGCAGGATCATCGCGCCGAGCGTGGAGAGCGACGCGCCGCCGAACAGCAGCAGGTGGGTCGGCCCCCACAGCGTCACGTCCTGGCCGAAGATGCGGTGCCACATGTCGTCGAGCGGGAAGCCGGCCAGCGCGACGCCCGAGCAGACCAGGATGAGGATGCCCCCGAGCGGCGCCTGCAGGCCGCCGGGCAACCGGATCGCGGTCGGGCCGGGCTTCTCTGTCGGCAGGAAGATCGCGACGAGCCCGGCGAAGAAGATCAGGAACAGCCCGACGAGGATGAAGTAGTGCGCCGCGTTGGCGAACGGGCCGGGGTCACGGCCCGCGTCGAGGTGCGTCGCGATGTCCCAGTACATGCCGAACACCGCGATCAGCAGCGCGCTCGAGAGGATGCCGAGCGGGAGAGCGCTCCACGGCGGCAGCCCTGCGATGCGCTCGGAGAACAGCCCGAGCCTGCTGAGCAGCTTCACGCGCCCGCTGCGGTGCCCGAGCACCAGATAGAACATCGCCGCCGTCACGATCATCGCCCCGACCGTGCCGCCGATCACCTGCCCGATCTCGCCCCCGCCCGCAGGCGGCGAGCCGGTTCCTCCCTGCGCCAGTATCGTCATCTGATCGCCACCATGTCGTGTTACACGAGATGGTGTAACCGGCGGTCGTGGCGCCTAAACCCTAGTTTCCGGTTGCGCGGGCGAACGTCAACGGCGGGCATTGAGGAGGCGGGTTCGAGCGCCCCCGCAGCAGCCACAACTTCGATCTTGAGGCCCGTCCGGGCACCAAGATCGACGAAACGTGCGCGGGGCCACCACAACGTCGATCGTGAGCACGAGGGTTCGCGCCAGATCGACATCTTGGTTGCTGGCGGCTCCGAACCCGCCTCCTACCCAGCCAGCCGTTGACGTCCGCCGAAACTGCCGCGACCGCCCGCGCTACTTTCCAGCCTGAGCCAGCAACCACAGAGCGAGGCTCGTGAACCCCACCATGATCGCCAGCATCCAGTACTGCGAGCGCACCGCGAGCTTGGCGTCCGGGTACAGCACCAGCGCTCGGTCGTGGGCGAGCACGAGCGCGGCCACGTGGCCGAGCACGACGAAGCCGACCTGCAGGTACCAGGACGCGTCCTGGCTCAGCAGGCCGTAGTCGATCGCCGAGTTGGCGGTGCCGAACAGGTTCCAGCCCTGGCCGAGCGGGTCGGAGGCGAGGTAGAAGATCGACTGGCCCTCGAACAGCAGGAACGTCAGGTAGTGGGCGGCGACGTAGACCATCGCGATCGGGACGAGGCTGTGCGCGAACGCGCGCCGTAGCCGCTCCGCGTCGTAGTCGCCGCCGACCGAGCGCGCTCCCTCGATCCCGAGCGCGTAGAAGCCGCCGGCGATCCCCACGCCGATCGCGAGCCCGACCGCGGCCACCAGCTTCGGCGTCGTCTCGAGGCTGAAGCCGAGCGCCTCGAAGCCGTCGTTGAGCTGGATCGCGAGGTCCTTCCACAACTGGCCCTGGCTGAGCCCGTCGAACGTGACCGTCCCGATCATCACGACGACCATCGCCACCGTGCCCGGCACCGGGTCGAGCCGCGGCAGGCCGCCGAGGAACGGGCGCGTGCCGACCACGCGGTCGCGCGTCTCGAACACCGACAGGCGCGAGAAGAGGTTGAAGTAGACCGAGAACGTCTCGCCCAGGCGCGACCACGCCTCGACGCCAAACACGCCCATGAAGACCAGCGTCAGCACGCTGTAACCGGCGACCGCCGTCGCGAGCGTGGCGGGCTCCTCGCCCCAGCCCGAGCCGAGCTCGATCCAGGTGAAGCCGAGCAGCCCGATCGCGGCCGGCCAGCGCCCGAAGGACTCCGGGTACTCGCGCAGCCTGCGGTCGCGGAACAGCACGCGCCCGATCGCCCGCCACGGATTGAAGGCGCGGAACAGATCGCCGAACAGCACGCTGGCGAACACGAGCCCGACCCAGAAGATGATGAAGACGAAGGTCGGGCGCGAAGTTGTCCAGCGGCGTGTCGGGCCCGTCGTAGCCGGACACGAGCACGAACGCGAGCAGCAGCACGCCGAGCGCGCCGCAGATGACCTCGACCGGCTTCGAGCCCAGCACGCGCCCGATCCCGCCCGGCAGCGGCCGCCAGCCCACGTGCTCGAGCCGCGGCCGCGGCCACAGCGCGGCCAGCGCGACGAACGAGACGCACAGGACGGCCGCCGCCGCCCACCCGAAAAGCCATTCAGGAATCGGCAGGCTCGAGCGCTGCACGAGCCCGTGGGCGAAGACGGTGATCACTGTGCGGTCTTGAGCGCCTTCTCGAAGGCGGAGATCCCGAACGATCCCTCGAGACGGGCGGTGATGCGGCCGTCCTTGCCGACCACGAACAGCCACGGCTCGGTGGCCAGGTTGAGCTGCTCGAGTGGCTTCGGCGAAGCCCCTGCTTTGGGTCGTTGTTCTTGTAGACCTCTTGGTGGATGAACTCCACCTGCTTGCCGTAGCGCGACTTCATCTGCTCCCCGACGTCGACCACCGGGCCGCAGACGCGCGACTGGCACAGCTGCGGCGTCGCGATGATCAGCGCGACCGGCTTCTTGCCGACCACGTCGGTGAACGCCTTCTCGTGCATGTCGTCGGGCGGCTGGCGCGTGTCGATCGAGGCGATGTCGCCCCGGGCCGAGGCCTTGGTGTCGGTCTGCAGATCCTTCGGCATGCGCTCGCCGACCTCGGGGATGCGGTCGTCGGCCTTGCTCACCACGTTGATCTGGCCGGGGGCGGCGACGGTCTTCGCGCCGTCCTTGGTGACCGCGAGGATCGTGTACTTGCCGGGCTTCTTGAACGGCACCTGCGCGGCGTACACGGCCGCGAAGGGGTCGGCCTCGGTGGCCGCCTGCTTGGAGCGGTAGCGCCCCTCGGTCATCAGCACGTCGGCGGGCGCAGGGTAGGGGCCCTGCGCCTTGGCGCCCGGCTTGGGCGCGACGTAGAGCGCCGTCTTGCCGTAGACGAAGCCGGTCTTGCTGTCGATCATCCCGAACGCGACGCGGTTCTGGCCCGGCGTGAACACCGAGCTCGCCATGCCGAGCTCAGGCCCGGCGGTGCCGGCGGCGTTGGCGACCTCCTGGAGCGTCCGCCCGCCGGCGGCCGGGAAGTCGGCCGCGGTCACGGACTGGGCCGCGCGCACCTTCTCGCGCAGGCCGCCGGTGGCCGGCACCTGCGACGCCGGGTCCTTGTCGGAGTTGTCCGTGCCGCCGCAGCCGGCGAGCAGCACGGCGACGGCGAGCAGCGCGAGGGGGAGCCTGCCCATCACATGCAGCTTAATCGGGTGTGTTCTCGAGACTGCGCCACAAGTACAGGCAGGCGCGTGTGCGGTGGGGCCGCCAGGGCTCGGCGAGTGCCTCCAGCTCCGCGGGCTTGGGCGGTGCGGGGAGGTCATAGGCGCGCATCGCCGCGTTGCGCACCCCGAGGTCACCCACCGCCAATACATCGGGCCGGTGGAGCGTGAACATCAGGAACATGTGGGACGACCACTCGCCGATGCCCTTGACCGCCGTGAGGTCGCGGATCACCTCGCCGTCGGGCAGCTCGGCGAGCCGCTCGAGCTCGAGCTCGCCCGCCAGCACGTGCTCGGCCAGCGAGCGAAGGTAGACGACCTTGGCGCGCGAGAAGCCCGCCGCGGCGCGCAGCGTCTCGGGGTCCTCGTCGAGGATCTCCTGCGGCGTCGGGACGCGCCCGTCGAAGTAGGCGAGCAGCTTGGTCCAGATCGCCCGCGCCGCCAGCACGGAGAGCTGCTGGCCGGCGATCGTGCGCACGAGCGCGCCGTAGAGGTCGGCCGGGCGGCCGCGGCTGTCGCGCTCCTCGGGCAGCGGGCCGCCGAAGTCGTCGATCAGCGCCGCCATGACCGGGTCACGGCGAAGGTCGTCGTCGGCGCTCAGGAGACCGACAGGGCGTCGGCGAGCGGGGCGCCGTCGAGCGCCGCGAGGGCGCGCTCGACCGACGTCGCCACGCACGTGAAGGTCGGCGTGTCGCGCTTCGTGTACGCCGACGCCTCGGTGGTGCGCAGGCGCTGCACGAGGTCGAGGAAGTCGGCGGGCTCGTCGGTCTCGAACGCGACCACGAACTCCTGGTCGTCGAGCCCGAACGAGTAGCTCGTGTTGAGGTCGATCTGCGGATACTCGCGGCCGATCTTGATGTGCTCCTGCATCACCTGGTAGCGCTCCTGCGGCGACAGCCGGTACCACTCGCGCGTCTTCACGAACGGATAGACGAACAGGTACTTCGAGTGCTTCGGCCGGACCTCGAGGCGCGACTCGTCGGAGTACTCCGACGGCTTGGTCATGGCCAGGAACGAGTGCGGCGTCG
Organism: uncultured Solirubrobacteraceae bacterium; assembly: GCA_963722815.1. Classification (GTDB taxonomy): domain Bacteria; phylum Actinomycetota; class Thermoleophilia; order Solirubrobacterales; family Solirubrobacteraceae; genus DASQFQ01. The sequence goes on along the minus strand of CAVROM010000011.1, from coordinate 273,251 downwards.
AGCACCACTGCATCAGCCCGCTCTGGGCGAGGACGACGTGGAACTCGTGGATGCGCTCGAGGTTCGTGGCCTGCGTCAGCAGCATCAGATCGCAGTCGCCGCGGGTGCCGACGGTGCTGAACGCGCGCAGCAGTCGCTCGGCGGCGAAGTCCTCGCAGGCGGCCAGGAACTCGCGCTTGTGGGCGGCGCGCTCGGCTGCGTCGAGCCGGCGCCAGGCCGGGTCGACCTTCAGGAACGTGTACTTGACGAAGTGGCGCTCGGGCACTGAACCAGTGTAGGTCTCAGCCCGCGATGACCTCGCAGAGCGCCTCGATCTCGGCCGTCTGCTCGGCGATCAGCCGCTCGGCGTCGCCCTCGAGCCGGCGGAGGTTGGACTCGCTCGCGTCGTCGAGCTCGTCGGCGGCGTAGCGCAGCTCGGCCTGGAAGCGCTTGTAGCGATCGCCCCCCAGCGTCGCGGCCTCGAAGTCGATCGTGTCGGCGACGCCGTCGAATACGATGTCGATCAGCGGCCGCACCCACTCGACCTTGCCCCAGCCGCGGACGTCGCGGTACTCGAAGTGCTTGGTGTGCTTGCCGGTGCCGAGCGAGGCCAGCACCTCGACCTCGCCGCCGCCGCGCACGACCTCGGCGTAGGCGCACATGGAGGGGTTGACGGCGTACACGCCGCCGTCGATCAGCGGGTAGGTGCGGGCGCCCGCGGCGTCGGTGACCTCGACCAGCTCGAAGTAGGTCGGGGCGGCCGAGGTGGCGCGGGCGGCCTCGGCGAGCGAGAAGTCGTACTCCTCGTCGGTGCGCGCGCGGGAGGAGCGGAAGAAGAACGCGAAGCGGTCCTGGACGTCGTAGGCGGTCAGCATCACGTCGGTCACGACGCTCTTGAGGCGGTCGTCGCCGAGGTAGGTGGCGAGCGCGGCGTTGAGGCCCTCGTCGTCGTAGCGCTCGTCGATCAGGCCCTCGAGCGAGGTGAAGCGCTTGAGCAGCGAGCGGTGAAAGATCTTCGGGCCCTCGGTGACGTAGATGTCCGCGAGCTCCTCGGCGCTGTGGGCGGGGAGGCCGTCCTCGCCGCGGCGGGCGAGCGCGCAGGCGAGGATCCCGCCGGTCGAGGTGCCGGCGATCAGGTCGAACATCTCGGCCGTGCGGCGGCCCGTGCGGCGCTCGATCTCCGCCAGCACGAGCGCGGGGATCAGGCCCCGGATCCCACCCCCGTCGATCGAGAGCACCTTCATGGCGGAAGCGAAGACTAGGGAACCCCCTGATTTGCGGTCCACCGACTTCCGCCACTGTGGCGTCACGATGACCAACCTCCGCAAGAAGCTCCTCATCCTGGGCACGGTCGCCTGCGTCCTCGGCACCGTCCAGACCGCCGCCGCGGCCGTGCAGCCCGCGGGCACCGGCGAGCCCCTCTACACCAACTCCGCGCAGAACACCCAGTGGTTCGAATGGCCGGCCACCAGCGGCATCGGCGGCTACAAGGTCCAGTACAGCTACTACGAGAACAACACGCTGGTCGCCGACCCGACGGTCAATCCGTCGCGCCGAACGACGCCTCGAACGTGTGGGCCAACTGGTCCGGCGTGAAGACGCTGCAGCACGGCGGCCAGTACGGCGTCTGCGCGCGGGGGAACTACACGCTGCCGAACGACTCGATGTGGATCTCCGATGGCCCGAACTCGTGCTCGATGGGCACGATGCTCGGCCGCCGCCCGTACACGACGATCGGCCGCTCGAAGCCGAGCACGTCGGTCGCCCTCGCGGGCGGCGCCGCCGCGACCAAGGACGCCAAGGTGGCCATCCAGGTCAACTTCGCCGATGACGTCGCCGGCCCCTTCCCGGCCAACTTCATGTGCTTCCAGTTCGGCGGCACGAGCAACATCTGCGACTCGAACGCCGGCTTCATCTACGGCTACACCTCCGCCTGCTCGGTGCCCGCCGGCGGCGGCAAGTCGACGACGTTCACCTGCACCGCCGACTTCGGCTCCGGCGACAAGCCCGCTCCGGACGGCCCGGTGTGGGCGTGCGTGATCGCGGCCGACGCGGCGATCCCGGACAACCCGAGCGGCCCGAACCAGTCCCAGTCGGCTGAGAAGGCGAACCTCTCGGACGCGAAGTGCGACGGCGTGCTGCTCGACCGCAAGGCGCCGACCGTCTCGATCGACGGCGCGCCATCGGCCAAGGTCGGCGACCTCGTGGCCTTCGGCGCCCAGGCGTCGGACGCGACCTCCGGCGTGGCCGGCTCGTTCGACTGGAGCTTCGGCGACAACACCGCCGGCGCGACCGGCGAGTCCGCGAGCCACACGTTCACTGCTCCCGGCACGTACGAGGTGCGGGTCAAGACGACCGACGCGGCCGGCAACCAGGGCACCGCGACGAAGGTCGTCACGGTGTCCGGCACCGGCGGTGGCTCGACGGGTGGCGGCTCGACCGGCGGCGGCTCGACGGGTGGCGGCTCCTCCGCCGCGGCGGTCCAGGTCTCCGCGCCGCGCAAGCTCAAGGCGCGCGGCCAAGGCGCTCCCGGTCACGCTGACCACCGACACAGCGGGCAAGGCGAGCTTCGCGCTCATGCGCTCCGGCCGGGTCGTCGCGCGCGGCTCGAAGGCGATCGGCGCCGGCACCGCGAGCTACAAGCTCAAGCTGCCGCGCAAGGCCAACGCCGGCAGGTACGTGCTCAAGGTCACCTTCACGCCCACGGGCGGGAAGGCGCGCACGAAGACGATCAAGGTCAAGCTGGCCGGCAAGGCCACGGCCGCCAAGGCGAGCGCCTCGGCCGCCGGCCACCGCGCCCGCGTGTCCGCCGCCGGCGCGCCGTCCGGGCTGCCGAACGGCGTGTTCCACCGCACGCGCAAGCGGAGCTTCGTGCCGCGGGCCCGCGTGGCCTAGGGAACAGGAGGGGCGGCCGCCGCGGGAGGGCGGCCGCCTAGCCCCACCCGGGGTTGAGCGGCAGGCGGACGCTGGTCGTTACCTGGGACCTGTCAGCGAGGGTGATGAGCAATCGCAGGGTGGCGTCGACGGGGTGCTTTCCCGTCCAGCGGTTGCGGCCGTTCTCGACCCGGACCGCCAGCGGGCCGTGGCGGAGGCCGGCATGGTGCAGGACGCCGATGAACATGTACGGCTGACCCGGCTGGTGAGGGCCAACCTGACGTGGGTCGTCGGTCAGGTCGAAGCTGCGGCCGGCGATCGTCGCGCGTACGTCGGCGGCCGCGCTGCGGGTGAAGACCGCGAGGCCGACGCGGTCGCAGGCGATCGAGCTCGTCCGTGGGCACGAGACGCCCAGCAACGGCGCCCGCTCCAGCACTCGCTCCGGCCTGACCGTCATCGGGGCGGGCACGCCGGGGCGGGTCGGCGCGCTCCTGTCGTGCGCCATCACGACGACCAGCGCCACGCCGGCTGCCAGCAAGAGGAGTGACAGCCCGCCGAGCGCGGCCCGCTGCCGCCGCCGGCGCGCGCGCCGGCGCGCCTCCTCGAACAGCGCCGCGGCGGCGTCTTCGAGCTGTGCCGAGCTCGTGTCCGGCGATTCGGCCGGTGCTTTGAGCTCAGCGACCATGAAGCTAGTATGGCTAGCACCATGTTGTCGGTCAAGCCGACTCGAGGAGCCTCCACCGAGCTGCACGAGCAGGTCGCCGCCCAGATCCGCAGAGCCATCGCCGACGGCGAGGCCGCGCCAGGAGACCGGCTCCCCCCGGCGCGCGACCTCGCCGCCGTTCTCGGCGTCAATCGGAACACCGTGTTGCGCGCACTGCGGACGTTGCGGGACGAGGGACTGCTCGACTTCACCCGCGGGCGCGGGGTCACCGTCACCGGCACCCGGCAGCACAGCGCTGTCGTCGAGCGTGCGCGCGAGCTCGTCGAGCTCGGCCGCGAGCACGGCTACCGGCTCGACGAGCTGCTCGAGCTCGTCGAAGCTGCGGCCGCCCGGGCGTCGTAGCGCCAGAACGCGGGCAGCAGCGCGACCAGCATTGCGGTGCCGGCCACGCACAGGACGCCGCCCGACACGACCGAGGTCCGGACGCTCGTCAGCGAGGCGAGCGCGCCGGCCTCGAAGTTGCCGAGGGTCGGGCCGGAGGTGTAGGAGATCATCTCGACCCCCGCGAGCCTGCCGCGCAGGCGGTCGGGGATCGTCTCGTTCCAGATCACGCTCCGGAACAGGCCGGAGATCGCGTCCATCGCGCCCGCCACCGCCAGGCACGCGAGCGCCAGCCACAGCACGTTCGTGAAGCCGAAGGCGATGATCGCCACGCCCCAGCCGGACGCGGCCAGCGCCACCGCGCGGCCGTGGCGGTGCACGTGCCTCGTCCAGCCGCTGAAGAGCGCGACGACCAGCGAGCCGACCGCGGGCGCGGCGAGCAGGAAGCCCAGCACCTCGGCGCCGCCGTAGCTCGCCGCGATCGCCGGGAAGAGCGCCTGGGGCATCCCGAACAGCATCGCGTTGATGTCGACGAGGTAGGTGCCGAGCAACTCTGGGCGGCTGCCCGCGTAGCGCAGCCCCTCGGCGATCGAGCGCAGGCTGGGCGCGTCGGCGTCGGCCGGCGGCGGGCTCGCGCGCATCAGCGCCAGGAAGCCGAGCGAGATCAGGAACGTCGCGAGGTCGATGCCGTAGGTCAGCGGCACGCCGAACGCCGCGATCAGCACGCCGCCGATCGCCGGCCCGGCGATCATCCCGACGTTGCCGCGCACCCACTCGAGCGCCATCGCCGCCTTCAGCTGCTCGCGCGGCACCACCCGCGGCACGAGCGAGTCCAGCGGCGGCCGCAGCAGCGCGTAGAAGCCCGCGAGCACCGCGCGCACACGAACAGCACCCACGCCTGCGGATTGTCGACCATCGCGTTGCCCAGAAGTGCCGCCATGAACACCGCGGAGCCCAGCTCGGAGAAGACCACCAGCAGCCGCCGGTCGAACGCGTCGGCGAGCGCGCCGCTGACCAGCGCCACGGCCAGGATCGGCACGAACTCGCAGATGCCGAGCGCGCCGACCGCGAGCGTCGAGCCGGTCAGGTCGTACATCTGGAACGGGAGCGCGACGAAGGTGATCATCGAGCCGAAGAACGACACGAGCTGCCCGAGGAACAGCAACCGGAACTCGCGGCCGCGTAGCGGGGTGAGGTCGAGGAGCAGACCGCGCACGACCGCTGAGTTCAGCAGGACCTCGTTTCCCCCGGCCGCTCGCCGGGGAGATATATGACATGGTGCGATATCTCGTCATTGCCGTGATCTGCCTCTCACTGGCTGGTTGCGGCGGCGATCAGGGTGAGAACCGTGCTGCCACGCCGACGCCACACGCCGCCAGCGCTGCGCCCGACCGGCTGCTCGCGCTCCAGCGCCTGGGCGGCGTCGTCGCCACCTCGGAGACGCTGTACGTCGAGCGCGACGGGACCGCCTCGCTCGATCGCCGCCACGGCGGCGCGGGCCGGCGCGTCGAGCACTTCCACATCACCGGCGCGCGCATGGCCGTGATCCGCCGCGGGCTCCAGCGACTGCGGGCGCATCCGCCGCGCGAGTACGCCGACGACCCCGACCGGGTCGCCTACACGCTGTGGGCGTCGGGGCACGCCTACCGCGCGCAGCCGGGCCGGATGGACCGGCGGGAGCAGCTGCTGTTCCGCGCGCTGGAGGGCGTGATCGACGGCCAGGCCCGCGAGTGAGCCGCACCGCGAACCTGCTCGGCGCGCTGTCGCTGGTCGCCGCCGACCGCGTGCGCGACGCCACGGGCGCCGAGCCGACCTGGAGCGCGGCGCTGGTGACGCTGCAGACGATGACCGACGGCGGCTCGATCGACGAGCTGCGGCGGGTGCTCGGCCTCAGCCACTCCGGCGGCGTGCGCGTCGTGAAGGCGCTGAGCCGCGCGGAGCTCGTCGAGCAGCGCCGGGATCCGGACGACGGGCGCGCGGTCCAGGTGCGCTTGACCCAGCAGGGCGCGGCGGCCGCGACCCGGATCCGCGCCGCCCGGCTGGCGGCGCTCGACACGTTGCTGGACGAGCTGGAGCCCGCCGCTCGCGACCAGCTCGACGCGCTGCTGGCGCAGGCGCTGGCCGCCGCGACCGGCGACCGCGACGACGCCCGGCACATCTGCCGGCTGTGCGATCCCGGCGTCTGCGGGCACCCCCTGCGGTGCCCCGTGACCCGAGCCGCGGACGGAGTGGCTGGTCTCATCCGCACAGCCGAAGAGCGAGTTCAGCAGTGAGCGCCTCGGCCGCGGCGTGGCGTAGTTAGGCTGTGCTCAGGTGTGAGGTTGCGCAAGGCGGGCAGACGGCAACGAGCACGCTCGGCAGGGCTGGGCGTTGTGCTGGCGGTTGCGGCGCTCCTGCTCGGCACGGCGTCGGCGGGCGCGGCGGCGGTGCCGTGCGACGCGCGGCCGACGACGCAGTCCGCTGACAGCGTGTGGGTGCTTCCCACCGGCCGCGATCTGCGCGGGGGGTCACCGAGTCGGGCCGGCCCGGAGCCTGGCACCCACCGGGGCGACGACCTCACGGTCGGCGCGACGTTTCGCAACTGCAGCCCTTCGTCGATCGCGCTCGGCCGCTCGGACTATTACCGCGATCTCTCGCTGCGGTTGCAGGGTCTCGGCCGCGCGTTTGACTTCCGCGGCGTGGTCGATGACGGCGGCCTCGGGCCGCCTGCTCGGAGCCGCGGCCGGGTGTCGTGGGGCGCGCGGGTGCTGACCGTGGCGCCGGGCACGCAGGTGACGCTGTCCGTGAAGGTCCGCGCGCGCCGGCCCGGGCGCTTTGCCTTCGGCACCCATTACGCGCAGGCCGCCTCGCCGCAGGGACCGTTCCAGGCGACGCGCCCGGGTGTGCAGTTCGGCCGTGAGTACCTGGTCTCCCGGGGGCGGCGCCCGATCGCCGCCGCGATCGTGAAGACGTGCCTATCCAGCGACGCCCGGCGGCTGGCGCGGCGGCCCTCGCGGCGGACGGCGCGGCCCGGCCGCCCGCGCGTGCGCCTGCGCGGACGCCGCGAGGTCTGTACCCGCCGCAGCTTCCACGGCGCCTCGGCCCTGGGCTGGCGCGCCCAGCCCGAGGTGCCGCAAGGCCCCGACACGCCCCCGCCGCCGCTCGCGGACTGCCTGCTCTCGCTCGACGCGGAATCGCTGGCCTTGAACGGCTTCCTGGTCTCGCGCTCGGACTGGTGTGCGCCCCCGGCCCCGGTCTTCGTCCAAGTGCTCCTCGAGACCGAGGCCGGCGATCGCCTGATCGGCACCGGCGAGCTCTCGCTCTCGCGCCGCCTGTCGTTCAGCCGCCGCACCAGCGACGGCCGCTACACCGTCGCCGTCACCTACGTCGGCACGTCCGGCGTCATCGAGGCCGGCGCCTTCTTCCGCTTCGCGCTGCGCTGCGAGATGGCCTTTCACACCAACTGCGCCGGCGTCCCCGACGGCAGCCCGATCCGGGGCCTGCTCACCGGCACCAGCTCCCAGCTCGCCTTCGACGTGCGGCCCGGCGCCTTCGTCGGCAACAGCAAGGAGTACCTGCAGCCGTGGCTCGAGATCAGCATGGAGGCCACCCGCGACGGGCTGCGCGGGTCCTCCAACCGCGTGGTCGTCGGCGGCCCTCGCGCGCGCTGCGACACGATCGGCCGCGGGCAGCGCTGCGTGTGGGCCGACTTCACGCCCACGATCGCCTTCAGCGCCGCCCAGCTGCCCGAGATCGCCGCCCACATCCAGCGCGCCCAGGCCGCGGGACAGCCCGGAGGCCGGCCGAGCGGCCGGCCGCTCGAGCGCCTCACCGGCCCCCAGGTCAACCGCAACCGCCGCGCCCGCTGCCCGCGCAGCCTCGTCCGCCGCTACCGCCGGCAGCGCCCGGGCGGCTCCTGCGACGAATACCCGTTCGCCTCCAGCGCCCAAGGCGGCTCCGGATCAAGCGTGGCCAACGTTCCCCAGCGCGAGAACAGCAGCCAAGGCGGGCAGCTCGGCGTGTTCTACGACCGCGAACGTATCCTCCTCAACGACGCCTACTGGGTCGCCGTCACGCCCTGAGATCCGCTTCCCACCGCCTGGTGCGACCGCCGTCGCCGCCTCGAGAGACGCACCGCCCGGCTGATCGGCGAGACGCTGGCGTGAGTCTCACTCCCGCTGGGCAGGAGCAAGCTCATGGAGCACCGCCACCTCGGACGCACCGGTGTCTCGGTCAGCAAGTTCTGCCTCGGCGCGATGATGTTCGGCGCGTGGGGCAACTCCGATCACGACGCGTCGATCCGGATCATCCACGCCGCGCTGGACGCCGGGATCAACTTCGTCGACACCGCCGATGTCTACGGGCAGGGCGAGTCCGAGGAGATCGTCGGCAAGGCACTCGCAGGTAGCCGCCGCGATGACGTGATCCTCGCCACCAAGTTCCACAACGCGATGGGCGAGGACCCCAATCGGCGGGGCAACTCGCGCCGCTGGGTCGTCCGCGCGGTGGAGGACTCGCGGCGGCGGCTGGGACCGACTGGATCGACCTCTAGCGGACCTTGCCCTGGTCCACGAGGTCGGTGAGCGCCGACAAGGTCTCCTCGATGTCCGTGCGCGGATCCGGGCGGTGGACCTGGTACATCGGCGGGTCCACCTTCCCGGCGAGCCAGATAGTTGAGGCGCAGTGGATCGCGCGCGACCGGCAGTTGCAGCAGTTCGTCACCGAGCAGCCGCCGTACTCGATCCTCGTCCGTGCCGTCGAGGCCGACGTCCTGCCGACGTGCCTGCGCCACGGCATGGCGGTCATGTCCTACAGCCCCCTGACGGGAGGGTGGCTGTCGGGGCGCTGGCGCAAGGACACCGGGCAGCAGTCCTCCTCGCGGGCCAGCCGACTGCCTGCGCGCTTCGATCTCTCAGAGCCCTCGAACCAGCGCAAGCTCGACGCCATCGAACAGCTCGCCGAGGAGGCGGGGATCTCGCTCATCCAGCTCGCGATCGCGTTCGTGCTCAACCATCCCGCCATCAGTGCCGCCCTGATCGGGCCGCGCACCACGGAGCAGCTCGAAGGCCAACTCGCCGCGGCAGACGTCGTCCTCGACCAAGGGCTGCTCGACCGCATCGACGAGATCGTCCCGCCCGGCACGACCCTCAACCCGGAGGACAACTCGTTCGCGAACCCGGCGCTGGAGCCGGCGGCGCGCCGACGCTAGCCGACCCGACCCAAGCGTGCGTGCGCGTGCGGCGTGCTCGCGTCGCCCGTACGCCATCCCGTCGGCCATGCCGCCAACCGTACGCATCGCCGCCTCGAAAGCGGCGCGCAGTCCCTCTCGCCCCAGGACCCGCCGGCCGGCCACAACGTGCCCTCGGCGAATCAGCCGCGCGGCCGGTGCTGGAGGATGTAGCGCATGACCGATGCCAAGACGGCGATCGCGGAGGCGACCGCGGACGCGGTGACCGTCCGCGGTCACGACCTCACGTCCGAGCTGATGGGCCACGTGACGCTCACGGAGATGTTCTTCCTCCTGCTCATGGGCCGCGCCCCCGACGAGCGCGAGCTCCGCATGACCGACGCCTGCCTGGTGGCGATCGCGGAGCACGGGCTCGTGCCGAGCGTGCAGGCGGCGCGGATGACGCTGCAGGCCGCGCCGGAGGCGCTCCAGGGCGCGGTCGCCGCCGGGCTGCTCGGGTGCGGCTCCGTGATCCTCGGCGCCACCGAGTACGCGGGGACGATGCTGCGCGACGGCGTCGAGTCGGGCGCGTCGGGCGAGCAGATCGCGCGTGACCACCGCGAGCGCCGCGCGGCGCTGCCCGGCTTCGGCCACCCGCTGCACAAGGCCGGCGACCCCCGCACCACGCGCCTCCTGCAGCTGTCCGACGAGCTCGGCGTCTCGGCCGAGCACGTCGCGCTCGTGCGCGCGATCGAGGCCGCCGTGCCCGAGGTCTACGGCCGCCCGCTGCCGCTCAACGTCTCCGGCGCGATCGCCGCGCCGATGCTCGACCTCGGCCTGCCGGCCTACACGCTCAAGGCGATCCCGCTGCTCGCCCGCACCGCCGGCCTGCTCGGCCACCTGCGCGAGGAGCACGAGCGCCCGATCGGCTTCCGCCTCGCCGCGCTCGCCGAGGCCGGGATCGAGTACGACGGATGACGAACCTCGCCCGCCACGTCGCCGGGCTGCGCGAGCGCTCGCCGTTCTACGGCGACAAGCTGGCGGGCATCGAGGACGCGCCGTTCGAGGCGCTCCCGTTCACGACCAAGGACGAGCTCCGCGAGTCGCTGGCCGCCGAGCCGCCGCTGGGCCGCCACCTCGCCGCGCCGCTCGAGGACGTGCGGCGGATCTACTCGAGCAGCGGCACCACCGGCGACCCCTCCTACATCGCCGTTACCCAGGCCGACCTCGAGGGCTGGACCGAGATCGGGGCGCGCTCCTACGCCGCCACCGGGATCGCGCCCTCCCAGCGCGCGGTGCTCACCTACAACTCAGGCCCGTTCGTGGCCGGCGCCGTGCTCGACGCCTGGGCTCGCATCGGCGCGACCGCGATCCCGGTCGGCAGCGGCAACACCGAGCGGCTCGTGCGCGCGTTCCAGGTGCTCGGCGCCGAGGCGCTCGGCTGCACGCCCTCCTACGCGCTCTACCTCGCCGACTGGTGCCGCGACCGGGGGATCGAGCCGCGCGAGCTCGGCGTGCGCGTGTTCTCCGTCGCCGGCGAGCCGGGCGGGGGAGAGGACGCGACCCGGCACGCGATCGAGGAGGCGTTCGCCGCGACCGTGCGCGAGGCGATGGGGATCGCCGACGTCTCGCCGTCGCTGTGGGGCGAGTGCGAGGAGCAGGCCGGGATGCACTTCTCAGGCGAGGGCTACGTCCACGTCGAGCTGATCGATCCCGAGTCGGGCGAGGGACTCCCGTTCGAGGATCACGCCGAGGGCGAGCTCGTGTACACGTCGCTGCGCCGCGAGGCGATGCCGGTGCTGCGCTTCCGCTCCCGCGACCGCGTGGTGGTCAACGCCAAGCCGTGCTCGTGCGGGCGCGGGGGCATCCGCGTGCGCTGCAGCGGCCGCACCGACGACCTCCTGATCGTCCGCGGCGTCAACCTCTTCCCGACCGCGCTGCGCGAGGTGGTGGCGGAGTTCGGGGGCGGCCCGATCCTGATCCGCCCGGCGCACGAAGGCGTCCGCCAGGACGCGCCGCCGCGGGTGCTGGTCGAGGTCGAGGGCGACCCCGCTCCCGACCTCGCCCGCGCGATCCGCGACGCGATCCGCAGCCGCCTCGTCGTCACCACGGAGGTCGAGCTCGTCCCCTACGGCACGCTGCCGCGGAGCGAGTACAAGAGCAAGCTGGTCGACTTCGGCGAGTCGGCTACGCGGTGACGCCGAACAGCGACGGATCTCGATCGGTGCCCTTGATCACGTCGTCGGGCGAGCCGTCCGGGAGCAGCCGGCCGTTGCGCATGCCGAAGTAGCCGGCCTGCGGGTGGTGGGCGATCAGCGCGAGCGTGGACTGCTCGGGCTCGACCGCGTGGCCGCCGGAGAGCCGGATGCCGATGTCCGACAGGCCGAGCAGGCGGTCGACCTTCTCGTGCTCGGACTGCTCCGGCACGGCGGGGTAGCCCCACGAGTAGCGGCGGCCCTGGGTGACCGGGATGCCGAGGTCCTCGCGGATCTTCCAGTGCAGCCACTCGGCCATGCCCTCGGCGGTCTGGACGCCGATGCCGTGGGTGAAGAGCTGCTCGGCGAACTCGCCGTCCTGCTCGAGCTTGGCCATGACCTCGGTGACCTCGTTGCCGGCCGTGACGGCCTGGAGCGCGATCACGTCGAGCTCGCCGGAATCCTTGGGGCGGAAGAAGTCGGCCAGCGCGATCCGGTCGCCCTTGGCCTGGCGCGGCGTGTAGAGGCGCTCGAGCTCGGTCTCGCGATCCTCGGGGTCGAGCACGACGATCTCGTTGCCCTCCGAGTAGCACGGGAAGTAGCCGAGCAGCGCGCGCGGGTGCAGGTAGGTCTGGTCGCGCCACATGCGCTCGAGCCGCGGGCGGAAGTCCTCGGCGACGAGCTTCTTCCACTCCTCGCCCTTGACGCCGCGGCCGCCCCAGTGGAGCTTGAACAGCACGTGCGTGTCGAGGTGCGAGTAGACCTCGTCGAGGTCGACCTCGAGCTCGCGCACGCCCCAGAACGGCGGGGTGGGGACGGGAAGGTCGGTGCGGGCGTTGGAGCGGACGGAGTCGTCGTGGAAGTCGAGGACCTCTTCCTCCTCGCCGGTCTCGCGCAGCTTGGCGGCGTCCTCGCGGATCTTCGCGACGAGTTGCTCACGCGCGTCGCCCTCGACGAGCTTGTCCATGACGGCGAGGCCCTCGAACGCGTCCTTGCAGTAGAAGACGCCGGGCGAGTAGGTCTCGTCGGAGTCCGGGCCCTTCGGGTAGTTGGCGCGCAGGCCGAACTTGCGGTTGATGGCGGCGCCGCCGATCAGCAGCGGGTACTCGAGCCCGCGCTCGTGCAGCTCCGAGACGGCCAGCGGCATCTGCTTCGAGGTGCTGACGAGCAGGGCGGAGAGGCCGATGGCGGTGGCCTTGTGCTCCTCGGCGGCGTCGAGGATCGTGCCGATCGGGACCTGCTTGCCGAGGTCGACGACCGAGTAGCCGTTGTTGGTGAGGATCGTGTTGACGAGCGACTTGCCGATGTCGTGGACGTCGCCGAACACGGTCGCGAGCACGACCGTGCCCTTCGTGTAGCCCTCCATCTTCTCGAGGTACTGCTCGAGCTGGGCCACGGCCCGCTTCATGACCTCGGCCGACTGGAGCACGAAGGGCAGGATCAGCTCGCCGGCGCCGAACTTGTCGCCGACCTCCTTCATCGCCGGCAGCAGCACATCGTTGAGCGTCGGCACCGCGCCGATGTCCTCCACCGAGGCGTCGATCTGGGCCTCGACGCCGTCGCGCTTGCGGCGCAGGATGTGCCAGTGCAGCGCCTCCTGCGGCGTCATGTCGGCGGTCGGGTCGGCGACCTCGGCCTCGTCCTCGCCGGACTTGGACTCGAAGTGCTCGATGAAGTGCTGGAGCGCCTCGTCGGAGCGGTTGAACACGAGGTCGTCGGCGAGCTTGCGCTCCTCGTCGGGGATCTCGCCGTACGGCGTGATGTGGTTCGGGTTGACCATCGCGAGGTCGAGCCCGGCCTCCACGCAGTGGTGGAGGAAGACGGAGTTGAGCACCGAGCGGGCTGGCACGCCGATGCCGAACGAGACGTTGGAGACGCCGAGCGAGGTCTTGACACCGGGCAGCTCCGACTTGATCAGCCGGATGCCCTCGATCGTCTCGACCGCGGACGGCTTCCACTCGTCGTCGCCGGTGGTGAGCGTGAAGGTCAGGGCGTCGAAGATCAGCGCCTCGGGGTCCATGCCGTGCTCGTCGCACACCAGCTCCTTGATGCGCGTGGCGATCTCGAGCTTGCGCTCGCGCGTCTTGGCCATGCCGACCTCGTCGATCGTCAGCGCGATCAGCGCGGCGCCGTGGGCCTTGGCGATCGGGACGACCCTGTCGAGCTTGTCGCGACCGGCCTCGAGGTTGACCGAGTTGACGATCGCGCGGCCCGGGATCTGCTCGAGCGCGGTCTCGATCACGTCGGGCTCGGTCGAGTCGACCTGGATCGGCGCGGGCTGCGTGAGCGCGACCTTCTTGGCCACGAGCCGCATCTGCTCGTCCTCGTCCTGGCGCTCGGTCAGCGCGACGCAGAGGTCGAGCACGTGGGCGCCGCCCTCGACCTGGTCCTCGGCGATCGTGACGAGCCCGTCGTAGTCGTCGGCGAGGAGCATCTCCTTCGCCTTGCGCGAGCCCTGCGAGTTCACGCGCTCGCCGACGATCGTCGGCGCCGGCTCCTGGACGAGCGGGGTCGCGGTCATCATCGAGCTGACGTGGATCGGCCGCGGGGCCGGGCGCTGCTTCGGCGTGTTCGGCGTACAGCGCTCCTTGATGGCGGCGATGTGCTCGGTGGTCGTGCCGCAGCAGCCGCCGACGATGCCGAGGCCGTAGCGCTCGACGAAGTCGCCGAGCACGTCGGCCAACGGCTGGGGCTCGGCCGGGAAGATCGTCTCGCCGTTGGGGCCCTGATGCGGGATGCCGGCGTTGGGGATGCAGTGGATCGGCTTCGAGGAGTGCTCGCCGAGGAAGCGGACGGCGTCGCGCATGTCCTCCGGGCCGGTGGAGCAGTTGAGGCCGATGACGTCGACGTCGAGCGCCTCGAGCGTGGCGAGCGCCGCGCTGATGTCGGTGCCGAGCAGCATCTTGCCGCCGTTGGGGAGCAGCGAGACGGAGGTCTGGATCGGCACGGCGCGGCCGGTGGCCTTGAACGCCTCGCGGGCGCCGAACACGGCGGCCTTGACCTCGAGGATGTCCTGCGCGGTCTCGATGATGATCAGGTCGACGCCGCCCTCGACGAGGCCGCGGGCCTGCTCCTCGAAGACCTCGACGAGGTCGCGGAAGCGGATCGAGCCGAGCGTCGGGTCGTCGGAGGCGGGGAGGAAGCCGGTCGGGCCGATCGAGCCGGCCACGAAGTGCTCCTCGCCGACCGCCGTGCGGGCGATCTCGGCGGCGCGCCGGTTGATCTCGAGCGTGTGCTCGCCGAGGCCCCACTCCTCGAGCTTGAGGCGCGAGCCCTGGAACGTGTCGGTCTCGACGACCTCCGCGCCGGCTTCGATCATCGAGGCGTGCAGCTGCTCGATGACGTCGGGGCGGTTGAGCACCAGCGCCTCGTGGCAGCGCCCGGGCAGCTTGTAATCGTCCTCGAGCGAGAGGTCGTACTGCTCGAGCGTGGCGCCCATCGAGCCGTCGAAGACGATCACGCGGTCGCGGGTGGCTGCCAGGAAGTCGCGCATCACGGGGATGCTAGCGCAACCTTGCCACACCTTTGTCAAGGTTGGAACCCTCCAACCTCCCAACCTTCTCGCGTTTCAAAGGGTGATGGGTCTGCGTGCTGCCCGCCTGCTCTCGGACGCCCGACTCGCCCAACTCGCCGCCGGCGGCGACGAGCGCGCCTTCGAGGTCCTCTATGACCGGCACCACCGGGCGCTGCTCGGCTTCTGCCGCCACATGGTCGGCTCGCCGCACGAGGCGGAGGACGCGCTGCAGCAGACCTTCCTGCGCGCCCACCGCGCGCTGGTCACGCACGGCGCGCCCGACGATCCGCGGGCGTGGCTGTTCACGATCGCGCGCAACCGCTGCAGGACGCTGCTGGCCGCGCGGCGGGCTGAGGCCGAGGTCGGCGAGGATCTGCCGGCGACCGCCGGGCTCGCCGACGAGGTCCAGACGCGGGCCGACCTGCGCGCGGTGGTGGCGGACGTGGCGCGCCTGCCCGACGACCAGCGCGCGGCGCTCGTGCTCTCCGAGCTGGCCGACCTCTCGCACGCGCAGATCGGCGAGGTGATCGGCGTGCGGGCCGGCAAGGTCAAGGCGCTGGTCCACCAGGCGCGGACGACGCTGATCGCCGAGCGCGACGCGCGCGAGCAGCCGTGCGATCAGATCCGCGAGCAGATCGCGACCGCGCGCGGCGGGGCGCTCCGGCGCGGGCCGCTGCGCCGGCACCTGCGGCTGTGCGCGCCGTGCCGGGCCTACCGCGAGGCGGTCGTCGCACAGCGCCGGACGCTGGCAGCGGTGCTGCCGGTGGCCCCGAGCGCGGGGCTGAAGGCGGGCATCCTCGGCGCCGCGACCGGCGGCGGCGGGGCGGGACTTAGCGCCGGGCTGGCCACCAAGCTTGCCGCGAGCGCGATCGTCGTGGGTGGCGCGGCCGGCGGCGGTGTGGCTCTCGACACCCCCAAGCCGCCGCCGCGCCCACCCGCGGCGATGGCCGTCGCGCCCACCCCGGCCCGGACGGCAGCCCGGCCGCGGCGGGTGGTGGCCGTCGGCGAGCGGCTGGAGCGGAAGGTGAAGGCGGAGGGCCACGTGCAGCGGAAGGGGCGCGCGAGCAGGCCGGCACGCAAGCGCCGCGAGCGGACCGCCGCACGCCGCGACGAGGCGGTCAGCCGGCGCGACCAGGCGCTCGCCCGCCGTGACGAGAAGCTCGCGGCCCGCGGCGCTCCGGGCACGCGCGGGCGCGGCAACGCGACGAAGCCGGTCAAGGTCCAGAAGACACCCGGCGCTTCGCGCTCGCCGCGCGCGCCCGCCAAGAAGGCGCATCCCGACACGGCCCCGACGCAACCGGCCAACCTCGGCTCAGATGCGGAGGTGGTGCGTCCAGAGTCATCTACTCGGACGAAGGGATTCCACGTATGTCACGCAGTCTGCTGATCGCCCTGCTCGCCGCCCTGGCGCTGCCGGGCCTCGCGCTCGCCGCGACCGTCAAGGGCACCTCGGGCGACGACACGCTCGCCGGCACGCCCAACGCCGATCGCATCTTCGGGAAGGCCGGGAACGACAAGCTCGACGGCCTCGCGGGCAACGACCGCCTGTTCGGCGGCCGCGGCAACGACACCGTCAACGGCGGCGGCGGCAACGACCGCATCCACGGCGGCCAGGGGCGACGACACGATCGACGGCGGCGACGGCAACGACCGCATCCACGCCGGCCGGGGCGCCGACAAGGTGACCGCGGGCGCCGGCGACGACGTCGTGTGGGTCCGCGACCACAAGGCCGACACCGTCGACTGCGGCGCCGGCGACGACACCGTGTACGCCGACAAGGACGACACGCTGACCGGCTGCGAGCACGCGAAGGTGCGCGGCCACGGCAAGCCGCACACGCCGAAGCCGACCCACCCGCCGCACCCGCCCAAGCCCATCCACTCCTAGGAGCCCCGGGGATCGGCACGGACGCCGGCCCCCGGACCTAGCTTTCTCCGCGGCCCGCCTCTGTGCGGGCCGCTTGTGTCTTCGAGGCGACGGCGGCGGTTGACGCCTCCATACATACTGTGTATACATACCCGGTATGCGTTACCCGGTCCTCGCCTCTCTCGCCACCGCGCCCGCGCACGGCTATGAGATCAAGCGAGGGCTGGAGGAGCGCTTCGGCAGCGCCGTCGCGCCGCTCAACATCGGTCAGGTCTACACGAGCCTGCAGCGCCTCCAGCGCGACGAGCTCGTCGTCGACGAGGAGGCGCACGAGGGCGGCCGCGACCGCCGCGTCTACCGGCTGACCGACGCCGGGCGGCGCGCGCTCGAAGAGTGGGTGGGGACCGCCAGCGGCCCCACGCGCCTGCGCGACGACTTCTTCATGAAGCTCGTGTTCGCCCGCGAGATCGGGCTCGCCGACCCCGCCGAGCTGATCGCGCGCCAGCGGGCGCTCTACCTCGGCGCCCTGCGCGACCTCGAGAACGTGCTCGCCGACGGCGACGCCGACGCGACGACCTCGCTGGTCGTCGAGGGCGCCGCGCTGCACCTGGAAGCCGACCTGAAATGGCTCGACCGCTGCGAGGCGGTCCTCGGAACGGAGACGACATGACCGCCGTGCTGGAGACGACCGGCCTGGGCAAGCTGCACGGACAGGGCGCCGCCGCGGTGACCGCGCTCGCCGACGTCGACCTCACCGTCGCGCAGGGCGAGTTCGTCGCCGTCACCGGCCCCAGCGGGTGCGGCAAGTCGACGCTGCTCAACCTCCTCGGCGGGCTCGACCGGCCGACCAGCGGCGAGGTGCTCGTCCACGGCGAGCGCCTGGCCGGCGCCAGCGAGGCGCGCCGCGCCCGGCTGCGCCGCAGCGAGGTCGGCTTCGTCTTCCAGTTCTTCAACCTGATCGCCAACCTCACCGTCGCCGACAACGTCGAGCTGCCGGCGCTGCTGGCCGGCGTCCCCGCCCGCGAGGCGCGCCGCCGCGCCGAGCGAGCTGCTCGAGCGCCTCGGCCTCGAGGAGACCGCGCGCCGCGTGCCGGGCGACCTCTCCGGCGGCCAGCAGCAGCGCGTCGCGATCGCCCGCGCGCTGGTCAACCGCCCGAGCGTCCTGCTCGCCGACGAGCCCACCGGCAACCTCGACACCGCCGCCGCCCGCGAGGTCGTCGCGGTGTTGCGCGAGCGCCACGGCGACGGCCAGACGATCGTCCTCGTCACCCACGACATGCGCGTGGCGAGCGCAGCCCAGCGCGTCGTGGCGATGCGCGACGGGCGGATCGTCGGCGAGACGCTGCCGACCGCGCGCGGCGCCGATGAGGTGCTCAGCCGCGTGGTGAGCCTGGAGGCCTGAGGCCATGCTCGCGGCCGCGCTCCGCATCATCCGGGCCGACCTCCGCGCCCGCCCGCTGAACGCCGTCCTGACCGGTCTCGTCATTGCCTTCGCCGTCGGCGCGCTCGTCGTCACCCTGCACGGCCGGGCCACGCTCGACGCCCCCTACGACCGCCTGTTCAAGGCCACCAACGGTGCGCACGTCCTCGCCGTCGCGGACTCCAAGCCCGCCCTCGCGCGCCTCGCCGCGCTCCCCGGCGTGGCCGCCTCCGACGGCCCGCAGCCGATGGCCGAGGTGCCGGCGCGCGTCCACGGGCAGCAGGATGCGATCGGGCTGATCGGCCTCGCGCGCACCAGCGCGCGTATCGAGCGCCCGGTGATCCTCGACGGGCGGCGGACCCGCGTGCCCGGCGAGATCGTGCTCTGGCGCGGCTACGCCCGCGACCATGGGGTCGGCGTCGGCGAGACCATCCTCGTCGGCAGCGGCCGGGCCGCACGGACGCTACGGGTGGTCGGCATCGGCTCCACCACGGGCTCGAACGACGGAGGCTGGGTCGAGCCCGCCGACGTGCTCGCGCTCGCGTCGAAGCCGCAGTTCGGGATCGGCCTCCGCCTCGAAGACCCGAACCGCGCCGGCGCGTTCGCGCGTCGCGAGGAGCGGGACGGCGTCCGCACCTTCGACTGGCGCACCGACCGCGCGGAGCTGACCGACGACGGCCGGCGCACCCTGACGATCCTCCAGACGACGACGCTGCTGGCGCTGCTGGCCGCCGCGTTCACGCTCGCCACCGCGATCAGCGGGCGCGTCATCGCGCAGCGCCGCCAGATCGGGCTCCTCCGCGCGATCGGGCTCACGCCCGCGGGCGTCACCGGCGTGCTCGTCGCGCACTACCTGCTGCTGACCGCGCTCGCTGCTCCCCTCGGCCTCGCGGCGGGCTCACTGGTCGGCGACAAGCTGGCGGGGGACTTCGCCGACACGCTCGGCGCGCCCTCCGCCGGCGCGCCCAGTCCCGGCCTGCTCGCGCTCTCGCTGCTGATCGCGCTGCTCGTGGTCGCCGCGGCGACCGCGCTGCCCGCCTGGCGTGCCGGCCGCATGCCCGTGCAGGCCGCGCTGGCGATCGGGCGCGGGGCGAGCTCGGCGCGCGCCTCGCGGGTCGCCGGCATCGCTCGCCGACTGCACCTGCCGGTGGTCGTCGGCGTCGGAGCCAAGGACGTCTTCGCGCAGCGCGGGCGCACGGTCCTGACCGTGGCGAGCCTCGCGCTCGCGGCGGCGCTGGTCGCGACGGCGATGGGCTTCGAGGCGACGATGGACCGGCTGGGGAGCGATCCCGCGCTGCGGGCGCAGCCGTTCGACCTCCGGCTCTCGTCCGCGCTGCCGGCCGGCGAGGTCGACCGCCTGCTCGAGCGGCACCCCGAGGTGAGCGCGGTCGCGCGCGTGCGCGAGATCGTCCTGACGGCGCGCGACGACACCGAGATCCACGCCCGCGTGCTCGACGGGCCGCTCAGCGCCTTCCCCTACGCCATCCGCGACGGCCGCGCGGCGCGGGCGCCGGGCGAGATCACGCTCGGCCGCGGCGCGCTTGACGCCCTCGGCGCGCACATCGGTCAGCGCGTGACGCTGCGCGTGGACGGCAAGACGATCTCGCCGCTCGTCGTCGGGCGGCACGTCGAGCCCGACGACGACGGTCGCGGCGCGGTCACCGCGCTGGCCACGCTCCCCGCGGGGGCGGCCAAGCTCGACGAGCCCTACTGGGCCGTCCGGCTCTCGCCCGGCGCCGATCCCGTGCGGACCGCGGCCGTCCTGCGCCGCGAAGGGCGCGGGAGGCTCGCGGTCGAGCGCCCGATCGAGTCGCTGCGGCGCGAGGCCGCCAACATGCGCCCCGTCGTCTACGGCACGGTCGCGCTGCTGATCGCGATCGCCGCGCTCAACCTGCTGACGACGCTCGGGCTGGCGATCCGCGAGCGCGAGCGCGACTACGCCGTGCTCGCCTCGGTCGGCGCGACGCCGCGCCAGGTGCGGGCGACGGTGGTCGCCGGCGGCGCGGCGCTCGCGGTCCCGGCCGCGGTGCTCGGGCTGCCGCTCGGCGCGTGGATCTTCATGCTCGTGATCGGCGTCACCGACCCTGCCGACGGGCCGGACGTGCGCGCGCTCCCAGCCTGGTGGTGGTACCCGCTCGCGATCGCCGGCGCGGTCGTGCTGGCGGCGGCGCTCAGCGCCCTGGCCGCGCGCGGCGCGGTGCGGATCCGCCCGGCGCCCGCGCTGCGAGCCGAGTAGGTCCTCTACCGTCAGGCGGGTGTCGCTCCCCGAGATGCTCGCGGTGGCGGGGGCGGGCGTCGCCGCGGGGGCGGTCAACGCGGTCGTCGGCTCCGGCTCGCTGATCACGTTCCCCACGCTGCTCGCCGTCGGCTACCCGCCGGTGACCGCCAACGTCTCGAACACCGTCGGGCTCGTGTTCGGCGGGATCAGCGGCGCCTGGGGCTACCGGCGCGAGCTGCGCGGCCAGGGGCGGCGCGTGGCGACGCTCGCCACCGGCACGGCGCTCGGCGCGCTCCTCGGCGGGATCCTGCTGCTGTCGCTGCCGAGCAGCGTGTTCGACGCGGTCGTGCCGGTGCTGATCCTGCTCGCCGTCGCGCTGATGGCGTTCAAGCCCACGCCCAAGCACGGCGCTGAGCGCGATCACATGCTCCCCGCCACCGGCGGCACGTTCCTCACCGGCATCTACGGCGGCTACTTCGGCGCCGCGCAGGGCGTGATCCTGCTGGCGGTGCTGCGGCTCGCGTTCACCGACGACCTGCAGCGGCTCAACGCGGTCAAGAACGTGCTCGCCTCGCTCGCCAACGGGGTCGCGGCGGTGCTGTTCGTCGTGTTCGCGCACATCGCCTGGGGTGCGGCGGCGATCCTGGCCGGGAGCTCGATCGTCGGCGGCGCGCTCGGCGCGCACTACGGCCGGCGGCTGCCCGAGCTGTGGCTGCGCCGGATCGTGATCGTCGGGGGCACGATCGTCGCCGTCATCCTGATCGTCGACTGACCGCCGCGCAGATCCACGCAGTACCATGCACAACCGTGCATGACCGTGCAGCCACGCCGCTCCTCTCCGCCGAGCGCCGCCAGGCGATCCTCGACACGCTGGAGCGCGACGGCAAGGTCGTCGCCGCCCGCCTCGTGGACGACCTGCACGTGTCCGAGGACACCGTCCGGCGCGACCTGCGCGAGCTCGCCGCCCAGGGGCTCGTCCAGCGCGTCCACGGCGGGGCGCTCCAGCCCGCGCCGCAGCAGGGCTCGTTCAGCAGCCGGCGCGCGATGTCGGCCGACGCCAAGCCCGCGCTCGCCCAGGCCGCGGTCGCCCTCCTCGCGCACGCGCGCGTGGTGATCCTCGACGGCTCGACCACCAACCTCGAGCTCGCCCGCCGCCTCCCCGCCGGCCAGGAGGTCACCGTGCTCACCAACTCGCCGCCGATCGCCGCCGTGCTCGCCGAGCACCCCTCGGCCGAGGTCGTGATGATCGGCGGGCGGCTCGACAAGCACGCGCAGGTGACCGTGGGCGCCGCCGCCGTCGACTTCCTCCGCACCGTCCGCGCCGACGCCTGCGTGCTCGGCGTCTGCGCGCTGCATCCCGAGGCCGGGCTCTCGACCGACGACCTCGAGGAGGCGCACGTCAAGCGCGCGATGGTCGAGGCGTCGGCCGACGTGATCGCGCTCGCCACCGCCGACAAGCTGCGCGCCGGCAGCGCCTACCTCGTCGCCCCGGCCGCCGAGCTCACCCACGTGGTGGTCGAGGCCGCCGCCGACGACGAGCTGCTCGAGCCCTACCGCGCCGCCGGCGTCACGGTGACCCGCGCATGAGCCGCCGCTGGGCGACCACCGGGATGTTCTTCGTCAACGGGGCCGTGATCGGCGTCTGGGTCTCGCAGATCCCGTGGACGCAGGAGCGCTTCGACCTCTCCAAGAGCACGCTCGGCATCGTGCTCGTGGCGATGTCGATCGCGGTCATCGTGGCCTCGCCGATCGCCGGCCAGCTGATCGTCAAGCACGGGTCGCATCGGATGACGCTGGCCGGCGGCATCGCCGACGCGCTCGCCGTCAACCTCGTCGTGCTCGCGCCGGACCCGCTGGTGCTGGCCCCGTGCCTGCTGGTCCTGGGTGCGGCCAACGCGACGATGGACATGTCGATGAACGCCCACGGCGTCAAGGTCGAGCAGGACCTCGGGCGCCCGATCATGTCGTCCCTCCACGCCGGCTGGTCGTTCGGCGGCGTGGCGGGGGCGGGCCTCGCGGCCGGCCTCGTCGCGCTCGGCGTGCACCCGCGCGTCACGGTGGCGATCGCGTCGGGCCTCCTGCTCGCGCTCGTCCTCTACTTCAACACCCGCCTCGGCCAGGGCTCCGCGGCCGAGGGCGAGGACGCCCAGCGCTTCACGCTCCCGTCGCGCGGCGTCCTGCTGCTGGCGATCCTCTGCCTGCTCACGATGGTCACCGAGGGCGCGATGGGCGACTGGGGCGGGATCTACCTGCGCGGCGACCTCGGCGCGAGCGCCGCGCTCGCCGCCGTGACCTTCTCCGTCTTCTCGGCCGGGATGACGACCGGGCGGCTCGTCGGCGACTGGGTCACCGGGCGGCTCGGCCCGGTGCGCACGCTGCAGGCGGGCGCGCTGCTGACCGGCGTCTCGCTCGGCGCGGCGCTGCTGATCGGCATGCCGATCGCCGCGCTGATCGGGCTGTTCGCGGTCGGCCTCGGCGTCGCCAACGGCGTACCGCTGATGTTCAGCGCCGCCGGCCGCCAGCCCGGCACCGCCGCCGGCCCCGCGATCGCGGCGGTCGCCTCGATGGGCTCGTTCGGCTTCCTGATCGGGCCGCCGATCATCGGCGTACTCGCCGACGCGGTCTCGCTCCCGTGGGCGCTGACGACGCTGATCCTCGCCGCGGCCGTGGTGTTCGCGCTCGCGCGCCGCGCCGCGGGGGAGCCGGAGGCGCCCGGGACCTTCGCGGCGGTCATCTCCGACCTCGACGGCGTGCTGATCGACTCCAGCGCCCCGACCGTGCGCAGCTGGGCCAAGTGGGGCGATCGCCACGGGCTCGACGGCGCCGCGATCCAGGCCGGCAACCACGGCCGCCCCGCGCGCGCCGTCCTGGCCGAGCACGTGCCGCCCCACCACCTCGACGCCGACGCCGACTTCCTCACCCACGCCGAGACGACCGATACCGAGGGCGTCGTGGCGATGCCCGGCGCGGCCGACGTGCTCGCGCTGCCGCAGGTGGCGATCGCCACCTCGTGCACGGCGCCGCTGGCGCGCGCCCGGCTGGCGGCCGCCGGCCTGCCGGAGCCCGCGGTGCTCGTCACCTCGGACCAGGTGGAGAACGGCAAGCCCGCTCCCGACCCGTACCTGCTGGCCGCCGAGCGGCTGGGCGTCGACCCGGCCGCCTGCGTCGTCTTCGAGGACGCGCCCGCCGGCATCGAGTCCGGGCGCGCGGCGGGCATGACCGTGTGGGCGGTCACCACCACGCACGAGCCGGACGCGCTGACCGCCGCCCAGCGCGTGGCGGCGGGCTGCCCGATCACCTCGCGGCGCTCAAACTCAGCTAGGGAAGCGCGGGTCGTCCGGCCGCAGGTCGAACGCCTTGCCGTCGGCGCACTGCGCGGAGCGGTAGCCGTCGGGCAGCAGCGGATAGGTCTCCGCGAACTGGCCGCGGGCGAGCGCCGCGCCCTCGTCGGGCGTGGCGCCGAGCCGCTGGGCCGTGCGGGCCATCGTCTGCAGCGCGCTGCACTCGGTCCTGGCCTCGTCCAGGATCCCCTGGAGGTGGAACGACTCGTGGGTGACGACGTCGACCGCCGTCGCCAGCGCGCGGCCATGCCGCCCGCACAGGATCCCCGCGCGCGCGGTGCACTCGAGCTCCTTGCCGCGGCGGCCCTCGGCGAGCGCGTCGAGCTCGTCGCAGCTGCCGGCCTGCAGCTTCGTGTCGTCGGCGGGGCGGCCGTCGGCGTCGAAGCGCACGAACCCCTCGACGACCGAGTCCTTCGCGAACACCCGCCCGATCGGGCCGGGGCAGTGGACCTTCACCGAACGGCCGGCGATCTCCGACGCGATCGCCGAGAGTCGCCGCTCGTTGCCGGCGCGGTTCACGTGGTCGAGCGTCCACCAGCCGACCACGAGGACGAGCACGGCGGCGGCGGCCAGCTTGATCGGCAGGGGCGTCGTGGGGTAGCGCTTCACGAGACAGGTATCGGCATCATTCGCGCGGTGTGGGAGTTCGAGGATCGCTTCGAGGGGCCGGAGCTGGACGAGCGCACGTGGCTGCCGTACTACCTGCCGCAGTGGAGCAGCCGCGAGCGGGCGGCCGCCCGCTACGAGGTCGACGGCGGGCTGCGCCTGCTGATCGAGGAGGACCAGCCGCCGTGGTGCCCGGAGTGGGACGGCGAGCTGCGGGTCTCCTCGCTGCAGACCGGCGTGTTCGGCGGCCACGTCGGCCAGCAGAGCGCCTTCCACGCCGACGCGGTCGTCCGCGAGGCGCAGCCGGAGACGCGCCTGTACCTCCCGCACCACGGCCGCATCGAGACGCGTCTGCGCGCGATCGACCACCCGGGCGCGATGGTCGCGCTGTGGATGATCGGCCTCGAGGACGAGCCCGAGCGCTCAGGCGAGATCTGGATCGTCGAGATCTTCGGCCGCGACGTCCTCGGCCCGGACCGCGCGCGCGTCGGCATGGGCATCCACCGCTTCGGCGACCCGGCGCTCCGCGAGGAGTGGGCGCAGGAGGAGCTCGCCATCGACGTGCGCGAGCCGCACGTCTACGCCGCCGACTGGACGCCCGAGCACGTGGCGTTCTCGGTCGACGGCGAGCACGTCAAGACCGTCGAGCAGTCGCCCGCCTACCCGATGCAGCTGATGCTCGGGGTCTACGAGTTCCCGGGCGGGGAAGCCGTCGACTACCCGCACGTCTTCTCCGTCGACTACGTCAGGGGGTCCCGCCATGTCTGAGGTGTTCACCGGCCTCGCGGTCACCGATCACGCCGCCGCGGAGCCGTGGTACGAGCGGCTCTTCGGCGAGCCGCCGTTCATGCGCCCGCACGACACCGAGAGCGCCTGGCAGCTCCAGGAGCACGCCTGGGTCTACGTCGTCCAGGACGCCGAGCGCGCGGGCCGCGGGCTGCTCACCGTGATGGTCGACGACCTCGACGCGCAGCTCGCCGGGCTCGCGGAGCGCGGCCTGACGACGGACCCGGTCGAGACGATGGACAACGGCGTCCGCACGGCGGAGATCCGCGACGCGGACGGCAACCTCATCAAGTTCGGCCAGCCCCCGGATCAGCCCGAGGAGTAGGCGAGGGCGCGATGCTCGTCGCGCCCGGGGGCCATGGCGGCGGCGAGCGCCTCCGAGCCGAGCTCCTCCCGCAGCCGTGCCAGCATCTCGTCGCGGCGCTCGGCCTCGAACTGCTGGATGCGGATCCCCACGCTGCGGAACACGGCATCGGCCGCGCCGGCGAGCCGCGCGGCGCGCTCGGGCTGACCGAGCGCGGCCGCGACGGCGGCGAGCCCGTCGAGCGCATAGCCGGGATCCTCGGGCAGGCCGAGCTCGCGGGCGAGCGCGAGCGACTCGGCGAAGCGCACCTCCGCCTCGGCCGCGCGGCCCATGTCGAGCAGCGCCGAGCCGAGGTTGAGCAGCGTCACCGCCGCGCGGTCGCGCACGCCCGACTCGGCCTCGAGCTCGACCGACTCGGTCGACAGCGCGGCGGACTCCTCGAAGCGGCCCTCGCGCAGCGCGATGTCGGCGAGGTTGCCGAGCGCGATGTCGAGCAGCGGCACCTCATCGCTGGGGCGGCTCAGGCGGACGACCTCCTCGTACCTGAAACAAAAAGGGCCCCGCCGGAGCGGGGCCCTCATGAGCGTCGCGCTGCCGCGCGGCCCTACTTGATGAACAGGATCTCCGCGTACTTCGGCAGCGGCCACAGCGAGTCGGGGACGATCCGCTCGAGCCGGTCGGCGACCTCGCGGGCCGCCTCCATCGCGGGGATCACCGTCGACTGCACGTACTTGGCGGCCTCGAGCACGTCGTCGGTCTCGGGGTGGCCGGTGTTGGCCTCCTCGAGCGCGAAGATCGTCTCGACGAACGAGTCGGTCAGCTCGACGATCTCGGCCTCGAGGCGCTCCACGCCCTTGCCCTCGGCGTCGTCGAGCAGCGCCTGGTAGGCGAGCGCGGCCGGGAGCAGGAGCGTGCGGGCCATGTCGGCTGCCGTCTCCGCCTCGATGTTGAGGTTCGTCACGTACTGCTCGACGAACACCTCGTAGCGCGACTCGAGCTCGCGCTCGGACAGCACGTCGTAGCGCGAGAAGACCTCGACGGTCTGCTCGTCGATCAGCCACGGCAGCGCGTCCGGCGTCTGCTTGAGGTTGAAGAGCCCGCGCTCCTCGGCCTCCTTGTGCCACTCCTCGGAGTAGTTGTCGCCGTCGAACACGATCTGCTTGTTGGCGGCGTAGGCGTCGCGCACGACCGCGAGCACCGCGTCCTCGCCCGCGCCGTCGGCCTCGAGCTTGTCCGCGAGATCGTCGATCGCCTCGGCGACGATCGTGTTGAGCACCGTGTTGGGCAGCGCCAGCGACTGGCTGGAGCCGAGCGCGCGGAACTCGAACTTGTTGCCGGTGAACGCGAACGGCGAGGTGCGGTTGCGGTCGCCGCCGTGCTTGGGCAGCGCGGGCAGCACCGAGGAGCCGAGCTCGAGCTCGGACTTCGGCGTCGCCGCGTCGTCGGAGCCGGACTCGAGCGCGCCGTAGACCTTCTCCAGCTCGGCGCCGAGGAAGATCGAGATGATCGCCGGCGGCGCCTCGTTGGCGCCCAGGCGGTGGTCCTGGCCGGGCGAGGCGATCGACGCGCGGAGCAGCGCCTGGTGCTTGTTGACCGCCTGGATGACCGCCGCGCAGAAGAACAGGAAGCGATGGTTGTCGTGCGGCGTGTCGCCCGGCTCGAGCAGGTTGGAGCCCGTGTCGGTGCCCATCGACCAGTTGTTGTGCTTGCCCGACCCGTTGACGCCCGCGAACGGCTTCTCGTGCAGGAGGCAGATGAGCCCGTAGCGGCGCGCCACGTTCTGCATGATCTGCATCGTCAGCTGCTGGTGGTCGGAGCCGACGTTCGAGTTCTCGAAGATCGGCGCCACCTCGTACTGCGCCGGCGCGACCTCGTTGTGGCGGGTCTTGATCGGCACGCCGAGCTTCGCCAGCTCGCGCTCGGTCTCGAGCATGCACGCGAGCACGCGCTCGGGGATCGAGCCGAAGTAGTGGTCGTCGAGCTCGTGGCCCTTCGGCGGCTTGGCGCCGTAGAGCGTGCGGCCCGTGTTGATCAGGTCGGGGCGCTCGAAGTAGTACTGCTCGTCGATCAGGAAGTACTCCTGCTCCGGCCCGACCGTCGTGAACACGCGGTTGGTGTCGGAGTCGCCGAGCAGCCGCAGCGCGCGCACCGCCGACCGCGACAGCGCGTCCATCGAGCGCAGCAGCGGGATCTTGTGGTCGAGCGCCTCGCCCGTCCATGACGCGAACGCGGTCGGGATACAGAGCAGCGCGCCGTTCGGGTTCTCGAGGATGAAGGCCGGCGAGGTGGGATCCCACGCCGTGTAGCCGCGGGCCTCGAAGGTGGCCCGGATGCCGCCGGTCGGGAACGAGGACGCGTCAGGCTCGCCCTGGATCAGCTCCTTGCCGGAGAACTCGGCGATGGCCGCGCCGTCGCCGGTCGGGCCGTAGAACGAGTCGTGCTTCTCGGCGGTCGATCCGGTCAGCGGCTGGAACCAGTGCGTGAAGTGGGTCGCGCCCTTCTCCATCGCCCACTCCTTCATCGCGGAGGCGACGGCGTCGGCGAGGATCGGGTCGAGCGGGAGGCCCTGGTCGAGGGTCTCCTGCAGGCGCTTGAAGATCTCGGACGGGACGCGCTGGCGCTGGACCGAGGGGGAGAAGACGTTGGCCCCGAAAATCTGGTTGGCGGGTACCGTCAGGTCGGGTGCGCCCAGCGCGCCCCCATTGGGGCTCCACTGCGCGGCGGTGACGTTCTGCGTGCGGGTTCTGGGCATGCGCGCCAGCCTAGACACGCTGCCCGCGCGAGCCTTTGTACAGGTGGCCAAACTTGCCCCTTCGGGCTTCGCCTCGACACGGCGAAACCCGGAGTTTGCGGGCAAATCGACCGATGTGAGAAACGGCGCCGAGGATTCTTCGACACCGGTCCAATGATCAGCGGGCGGGTCCGCCCGACACTCCTTCTCGCTCCCTTACGACCTGAGGAGGTTGTGTCTTGCGACGTTCGTTGCTCGCCCGCGGATCCCTGTTGGGGCTCCTGGGTGCCCTGGCAGTACCGGCGGTTGCGGCTGCCGACACCTTGGACGCGGCCAAGAACGGCGTCCTCCCCGACTCCGTGGCGATCAACTCCCTGTGGGTGATCATCGCCGGGTGTCTCGTGATGTTCATGCAGGCTGGTTTTGCGTTCCTCGAGATCGGGTTCTCTCGTGGGAAGAACGCAGGCACCGTGATCGCGAAGATCCTCACGAACTTCTCGATCGCGGCGCTCATGTACTGGGCGGTCGGCTTCGCCTTCGCGTTCGGCGTCGGCGACATCATCGGCCATGACGGCTTCTTCCTCCGCGACTACGGCGACCCGCTGAAGGCGTTCCCCGTCATGGGGCTCTCCGACGCGACGATCGAGTCGAAGTGGTTCTTCCAGTTCGTCTTCTGCGCCGTCTCGCTCGCCATCGTGTGGGGCACGACGCTCGAGCGGATCAAGTTCGGCGTCTACATCATCTACGCGATCGTCTTCGCCGGGTTCATCTACCCGATCGGCTCGCACTGGGTGTTCGGCGGCGGCTGGCTGCAGGCCAACCTCGGCATGCAGGACTTCGCCGGCTCGACGGCGGTCCACATGATCGGAGCCACGGGCGCGCTCGCCGTGCTCCTGTTGCTCGGACCGAGGCGCGGGAAGTACGGCAAGGACGGCAAGCCACGGGCGATCCCGGGGCACAACATGCCGCTCTTCGGCCTCGGCGTGCTGATCCTGTGGCTCGGCTGGTTCGGGTTCAACCCGGGCTCGACGCTGGGCGCGCTCGACGGGCGCTTCCCCGAGGTGCTCGTGGTCACGCAGATGGCGGCCTCGGCCGGCGTCCTCGGCGCGATCATCGTCGCCCGCTGGAAGACCAAGTCGATCGACATCGGCATGGCCGGCAACGGCGCGATCGCCGCGCTCGTCGCGATCACGGCGCCTTCGGGCTACGTGGAGCTGTGGGCGGCGCCGATCATCGGCTTCGTGGCCGGCGCGATCGTCCCGCTGTGCATCTACGCGATCGATAAGAAGATCGACGATCCCGTGGGCGCGCTGTCGGCGCACGGCATCGCCGGTATCTGGGGCACGCTCTCCTGCGGCCTGTTCACGGCGCCGCGGTTCGCCGCCTACAACGGCTTCGGCGACGCGGGCCTGGTCTACACCGGCTCGTTCCACCAGCTGCTCATCCAGGCGCTCGGCGTCGTGACCGTCTTCGCGTTCGTCTTCGTGCTCTCCTATGGCACGTTCTGGGCGATCAAGAAGACGTACGGCCTGCGCGTGTCGGCGGAGGAAGAGGACGCCGGACTGGACATCTCCGAGCACGGCATGTACGGGTACCCGGAGCAGTTCATCCCGGCGCCCGAGCTCGTGGGCTACGCGGTCCCGCCTGGCGGGTCGCGTGACATCCCGCGGAGGGCGCCCTCCACTCAGGAGGTCCCGGCAACATGAAGAAGGTCGAAGCGTTCGTCCGTCACGAGGCGTTCGAGCCCATCCGCACGGAGCTCCTCGAGCTCGGCTTCCCCTCGCTCTCCATCTCGGAGGTCAAGGGGTCCGGCCGGCAGAAGGGGATCACCGAGCGCTACCGCGGCGCGGAGCTGACGAACTATCTCCGCCCGAAGGTGAAGGTCGAGTGCGTGGTCGCGTCGGGTGACGTGCAGACCGTGGTCGACACCATCCTGAAGCACGCGCGAACGGGCTCGATCGGCGATGGCAAGGTGTTCGTCATGCCGGTCGAGGAGGCCTATCGGATCCGCACCGGCGAGTCCGGTGAGGAGACGCTGCAGGCCCACCCCGACTTCGCGGCGCAGGCGAACGCGTGAGGTGAGCAAGGTGGGTGCGGCCCACGAGCGGGCCGCGCCCGCCCCCCTCGTCGAGCGGCTCCGCGTCGTCCATCTGAAGATGGTCGACGCGGTGCTGTCCGGCGAAGGGCTCGGCCGCGTGGCCGAGCTCGCCGCGGAGGCGGCGGGCTCGCCCGTCGCGATCGTGATCCCGCGGCTGGGTCCGGCGGCGCTGTCGCCGGGTGCCCAGACCGATGTCGGCGCGCTGCGCCGCTACGTCGGCGACCGTGCGCGCGGCCGCCCCGCCTCCGTGCCTCCCGGCATCGGCGGCGAGGTCCCGATCGCGTCGGGTGACGAGACGATCGGGCGCGTGCTGCTGCTCGGCGAGCCCGACGAGGAAGGGCTCGAGTTCCTCCACCTCGCGGCGGTGGCCTGCCTCACCGAGGTGGCCGTCGAGGAGGCGCGCGAGGAGGTCGAGCAGAACCTGCGCGGCTCGTTCCTGGAGGAGCTGCGCTCGCGGCCCGACATGGACCCGGTGGAGATCGTGCGCCGCGCGGGCCGGCTCGGCTGCGACCTCTCGCACGGCGCGGTCGTGCTGTGCGCCGAGCTGACCACCGACCGGCCGCGCCACGTCGTGGCGACGATCGCGGGCGAGTACCCGGGCGCGCTCGCGCAGCACATGGAGGACCGCGTGTACGCGGTGCTCCCGGCCGAGACGCCGGAGTCGACCCAGGCCGCCGCGCGCGAGCTGGCGACACGGCTGCAGCGCCACGGCATCGTCGGCGTCTCCTCGTTCTACAGCGACCCGGCCGAGCTGTCGCGCGCGATCCAGGAGGCCGAGCTCGTGCTCGACGTGCTGCGCCGCTCCGACGGCGAGGGCGGGCCGATCCCCGAGGACATCGGGCGCGGCACGTACCGGCTGCTGTTCCGCGTGCTCGCCTCGCACCCGGAGGAGGTGCGCTCGTTCTACGAGGACACGATCGCGCCGGCCGTGCGCTACGACGACCAGTACGCGACCGACCTCGTCGGCACGCTCGAGGCCTACCTCGACCGCAACTGCAACATGAACGCGACGGCGGCCGCGATCTACGCCCACCGCCACACGGTCGCCTATCGGCTCGATCGCGTGAAGGAGCTGACCGGCCTCGACCCGATGCAGTCGGAGGACCGCGAGCGGCTCGGGCTCGGCCTCAAGGCCTACCGGATCATCGCGCCACGGCTGCCGCGCTGAGGCTCGCCACCAGCTCCGCGACGCGCGCCGGCTGGTCCTCGGGCGAGAACGTGCGCGAGTCCTCGATCCACTCGAGCCGCCCCTGCGGGAGCAGCGCGGCGAGCCGCTCGCCGTGGCCCGCCGGGAAGAAGCGGTCCTCGCGCGACCAGGCGATCACCGCGGGCTCGTCGAACGCCGGCAGCCGCTCGGCCGCCGCGAGCGTGTGGCGCTTGTCGAGGCCGGCCATGAGGCGCGCGAGGTCGCGCCGCACGCCGGCGTCCGTGACCGCGGGGAGCGCGTAGGAGTCGAGCACCTCGGGCTCCACCGGCCGCTTCGCGAGCGCGCGGAAGATCGCGCGCTGCACGGCACGGGAGCGCGCCGGCGCGAGCACGGGCTTCAGCAGCGCGGCGCGCGAGAGCAGCGGCATGATCGGCTTCATCAGCTTGGGCGGGCAGTTGTCGAAGGCGTCGCAGGAGGTCAGCACGAGCGCGCCGATGCGCTCGGAGCGCCGCGTCACGACGAGCTGGCACATGGCCCCGCCGGTGTCGTTGCCCACCAGCGTGACGTCGTCGAGCTCGAGCGCCTCGATCGCGTCGGCGATCAGGTCCGCCACGGCGGGAGGGGAGAGATCGGCGTCGGGCGCCATCGGGACGACGTGCGAGCCGAACGGGAGGTCGAGCGTCACGCAGCGGAAGTCGGCGCTGAGCTCGGCGACGACCTTGCGCCACAGGTTCGCGTTGACGAGGGCGCCGTGGACGAACACGATCGCCGGCCCGCCGCCGACGCTGTGGTAGCGGACGGCGCCCTGCCGCAGCGCGAGCTCACGCGCCGCTCCGAGGCTCTCGGCGCGCCACTCTCGATTGCTCATCGCCATGATTGCTCCTTCGCATACAGACAGTATGTATCTCGAGGAACCGTAACATACAGGCTGTATGTCCGTGGCGGCGCGACCCGACCGAGGCGAGGCGACGCGCGACGCGCTCCTCGCCGCCGCCCGCGCGCTGTTCGCCGAGCACGGCTACGCGGCGGTCGCCACCGAGGAGGTCGTGCGGCGCGCCGGGGTGACCCGCGGCGCGCTCTACCACTACTTCCGCGACAAGCAGGACCTCTTCCGAGCCGTCTTCGAGCAGACCGAGGCGGAGATCATGCAGACGATCATCGCCCGTGTGGAAGGGCTCACCGACCCGATGGACGAGCTCGCCGTCGGCGTGGGCGCGTTCCTCGACGCCTGCGGCGATCCGACGTTGATGCGGATCGGCCTGCGCGACGCGCCGGGCGTCCTCGGCTGGGAGGAGTGGCGCGAGATCGGCAACCGCCACGGTCTCGGCCTCGTGACCGGCGCCCTGGGCTGGGCGATGGACGAGGGTCAGATCGCCCGCGCCGACGTCCGCACGCTCGGGCACCTGCTGCTCGCCGCGCTCGCTGAGGCCTCGCTCCTGATCGCCAGCGCCGACGATCCGCGCGCGGCGCGGGAGGAGGTCGAGCGGACGCTGATGCTGCTGATCGACGGCCTGCGCGCCTGACGGGCCGGATCACTGGGTATCAGGCCGCCATGACTCGCGCCCGCATCCTCCCGCTCGCCATTCTCGCCACCCTCGCGCTCGCCACGCCGGCCCAGGCCGCCAAGAGCGTCAAGGGCAAGTGGAAGGGCACCGTCCACAGCGGCAGCATCAGCTTCAAGATGAAGCTGACGATCAAGCGCACGAAGGTGGGCTCGACCGCGGGCACGCTCTCCAACCCCGGCTCGCCGTGTCACGGCACGCTTACCGTGACCTCGCGGCACGACGGCGGCCTCTCGCTCCAGTACCACGAGAAGAACACCGCCGCCGGCGAGTGCACCGGCAACGACAAGATCTTCATCAAGCGCAAGGGCGCGAAGCTGCGCTGGCGCGCGGTCGCGCCGAGCGGGCAGGTCGGCACCGCGACCCTGAAGCGCGCGTAACTGGGAGCTAGAAGCAGAACAGGCTGACGCCGCTCAACCACGCGAAGGCGAGGTTCGCTGGCAGCGCGACCGTGAGCCCGAGCCAGAGCGCGATCCGCGCGTTGCCCACCAGGGCCTCGCGGCGCTCGGCGGGGTCGCGCAGCCACCGCAGGACGAGCACCGTGCCGATCAGCAGCGCGGGGACCGCGATGTAGATGAGCAGCTGCACCGCGAGCATCGCGGCGAAGCCGGCCAGCGCGAACCCGGCCGGGACCACGAGGCTCACGAGCGCGAAGACCGCGACCGCCGCGAGCCCGCGGCGGTTCGCGCCGAGCTCGTAGAGACAGCCGATGAGAATCGCGGCGGCGGCGAGGTGGGCGGGCACGAGCGTCGCGCGGAAGGTGCCCGGCGCGAGCTCCGAGCTGCAGGCGATCCGCTCGGGCGGCTCGAGCACGACCTGGAACAGCGCGACCACCCCGAGCAGCGCCAGCGCGCCGATGCCGAAGACGATCGCGGGGGAGCTGGGGCGGTGCGCCGGCATGCGCGAACATACGCCGCCCGGCCCGCGAGTTACAACGCGCGGACTCGTGTTCTACTTCGACGCGCCCGGCGCTTCGCCGCGGACGACGTTGCCGTCGTCGTCCACGCGGGCTGGGACCGGCTTGTCGTCGATCGTGACCTTGAAGAGGCCGTCGGTGCGGCCGCCGGAGGCCAGCTTCGCCTTGCCGGCCAGGCCGGGGGAGATGCGGTAGCGCAGCGTGTAAGAGCCGGCCTCGACCGCGGTGACCTTCCAGGTGAACGTCTTCGTCTCGCCCGCGCCGAGGCGGCCGAGCGCCCATGTGTTGGTGGCCGCCGAGTCGCCGCCGGGCGGCCCCTCGTTGACGATCCACACCGGGCGCTCGTTGTCCGACAGGCGCGAGTCGTCCACGCGCTGGCCGAACGCGACCGTGCCCTGCCCCGCCTTTGACGGGTCGGTCTCGACGGTCACGGCGACGTTGGGCGCCGCCTTCGTGTCGTCGTTGCGGACGGTCACGATCATCCGCGAGTCCTGCGCGATCGACTGCGAGGCCGGGAACTTCGCGGCCGCGACCTCGAGCTTGTAGGAGCCCGACGGCTCGTCGGCATCCTGGCGCGGCCCGCTGCCGCAACCCGCGACGAGCACGGTCGTGACGACGAGCATGGCCGACCGTGACCTCATCCGAGCGCGAATGTATCCCATCGGTTGCGAAAGTACCCGCATTGGGCATATTGAGCGCCAGTTACGTCGCCGTCGTGCGTTTGGTGCCTGCATGACCGACCGCGTAGGCTTCGCCGCCGCAACCTGGGGAGATTGATGGTCCGAGGCGTCGCCGACCGAGCGTTCCTGCCAGCCAAAAGCCTGCTTGAAGAAGTGGGCGACATGATGATCCTGACGGGGAAGACGATCATGTCGGCCCTGCGCCCGCCGTATCCGTATGGCGGCGAGTTCGTGTCGCAGTTCCTCTTCGCGCTGAAGCTGTGCTGGTTCCCGCTCGTCGTCTCGACGGTCGCCTTCGGCTACGGCGCCCCCGGTCTGCAGGCCGCCAACTTCCTCGTGCTGTTCGGCGCGCTCGACCGCCTCGGCGGCTTCTTCGTGCTCGCCTCGATCCGCGAGTTCGCCCCGTTCGTGACCGCGATCGTGCTCTCCGGCGTGGCCGGCACCGCGATCACCGCCGACCTCGGCGCGCGCAAGATCCGCGAGGAGCTCGACGCGCTGCAGGTGCTCGGCGTCGACCCGGTCAAGAACCTCGTCGTTCCGCGCTTCCTCGCGCTGATGCTCGTCACGGGCCTGTTCGACATCTACGCGCTGCTGTTCGGCATCTTCGGCGGCATCCTCGCGACGCTCGTCAACGGCGCCCCGCTCGGCCCGTTCTGGGCCACCTTCTTCACCAACGCCTCGGTCACGGACCTCTGGGGGTCGGTCCTCAAATGCACCATGTTCGGCGCGATCATCGCGATCGTCTGCTGTTACAAGGGGATGACCGCGTCGGGAGGCGCGGAGGGCGTGGGTAGAGCCGTCAACCAGGCGGTGGTGATCGCGACGCTCGGGGTGTTCGCGTTCAACTACGTGTTCACGCAGACGCTGCTGGCCACCCATCCCGAGATCACGGTGATCAAGTAATGGGCCCGGGCAACATCGGCTGGCTGTCGGTCCCGAAGGACTGGATCGCGTCGTTCGGCGAGATCGTCAAGTTCTGCTCGCGCATCGTCGCCGACGTCTTCTCGCTGCGGGTCCTGCGCTTCTTCGGCGAGACGCTGCGCCAGGCCGGCATCCTGATCCTCTCGTCGACGATCGTGATCTGGGGCCTGATCTTCATCATCGGCCTGCAGTGCGGGATCGAGGGCGCGTACTTCAACCGCTCGGTCGGCTCGCCGGCCTACGCGGGCGTGTTCGCCGCCTGGTGCGACCTGCGCGAGCTCGTGCCCTACGGCTTCGGCTACATGATGTCCGCGAAGGTCGGCACCGGCATCGTCGCCGAGCTCGGCTCGATGCGGATCTCCGACGAGATCGACGCGCTCGAGGTCATGGGCATCCCGTCGATGATCTTCCTCTGCGCGACCAAGCTGCTCGGCTCGTGGCTCGTGCTGCCGTTCATCTACCTGGCCGGGATCGGCGCCGGCTTCTTCGCCAGCTACCTGGCGGTCGTGCAGCAGATCGGCGAGGTGTCCTCCGGCGGGTTCTTCCTGATCTTCTGGATGTTCCAGAACCCTCCCGACCTCTTATACAGCGTGATCAAGGGCATGAGCATGGCCACGGTCATCGTGCTCGTCGGGTGCTACTACGGCTACAACGCGAGCGGCGGCCCGGTCGGGGTCGGTACCGCGACCGCGAAGTCGATGGTGCTCAACATCGTGCTGGTCCACCTCATCGGAATGCTCGGCACCCAGCTGTTCTGGGGCGCCAACCCACGCGCACCAATCGGAGGCTGAAATGAGCGACGACCACTGCAGTTCCCCCGGCAACAGCAGCCACAGGGCCACCACGCTCGAGCAGACGCAGAACGTGCAGTCCGAGCAGCCGACGCAGGCGCAGGTCACCGAGGAGGTCGACCGCCGCCCCGAGGACGATCCCGACTACAAGCGCCGGCTCGAGGCGTCCAAGGGCCAGGGCAACCCCGACGACGAGTACCAGTGGCACACCGGCGCCCAGCGGCCGACCGGAGTTCCGGACGCGGTCGAGTTCGTCGAGGTGCACAAGGCGTTCGGCCGCAACAAGATCCTCCGCGGCCTCAACATGGGCATCCCCGAGGGCAAGATCTCGATGATCCTGGGGCCGTCGGGCACCGGCAAGTCGGTCTGCATCAAGCACATGGTCGGGCTGCTGTATCCCGACGACGGCGACGTCCTCGTCCACGGCGAGTCGGTCCCGAACATGGCCGACGACGATCTCTTCGAGATGCGCAAGAAGTTCGGCGTCCTGTTCCAGGACGGGGCGCTGTTCGGATCGATGAACCTGTTCGACAACGTCTGCTTCCCCCTGCGTCAGCACACCGACAAGGGCGAGGACGAGATCGAGGACATCGTCAGCCGCCGTCTGCGCGAGGTCGGCCTCGAGGGCGCGCACGACAAGATGCCGAACGAGCTGTCAGGCGGGATGCGCAAGCGCGCGGGCTTCGCGCGCGCGCTCGTGCTCGATCCCGACATCGTGCTCTTCGACGAGCCCGACTCCGGCCTCGACCCGGTCCGCACCGCCCTGCTGTGCGAGCTGATCAAGGAGATCCACGAGGAGAACGGCGGCGCCTACGTCGTCATCACGCACGACATCATGTCCGCCAAGCGCGTGGCCGAGTACATCGCCGTGCTGTGGAAGGGCCGCATCGTGGAGTCCGGTCCGGCCGAGGAGCTCTTCAACTCGGACAACATGTTCGTCCGGCAGTTCCTCTCGGGGGCTTCGCGGGGTCCTCTGGGCATGGAATGACTCCCGCCCTGTAACGCGAAGTAAACGAATCCGGGATAGTTTCCCGCGCCCGCACGGGGGATGCCGTGCACGGCTTGGGTTGACTTTGAGAGAGCAGAGGGTCCATTGACGATCGCCCGTGGCGTGGCCATTGCCGCGCTGGCGTTGGCGATCGTCCTGGTCGCGCTGCTGCTCGTGCGCGGCGCCAACACCCACGAGTACGACCTGCTGTTCCAGAACGCGGGCCAGCTGGTCAAGGGCGACGACGTCCAGGTCGGCGGCCGGCGCATCGGCTCGGTCCGCGAGATCACGCTCACGGACGACAACCGGGCGCGCGTGCGCATCCGCGTGGAGGAGCCCTTCGCGCCACTGCGAGAAGGCACGCACGCCGTGATCCGGCTCACCTCGCTGTCCGGCATCGCCAACCGCTTCATCGCGCTGACGCCGGCGCCCAACTCCGCGAAGGAGCTCGACGACGGCGCGACGCTGGCGGCGGGCTCGACCACCGGCGTCGTCGATCTCGACCAGCTGTTCAACACGCTCGACCCGAAGGCGCGCAAGGACCTGCAGGGACGTCATCAAGGGCTTCGCCACGCAGTACAACGGGCGCGGCGAGGAGGCGGGGGAGACCGCCGAGTACTTCAACCCGTTTCTCTCGACCTCGCGGCAGCTGGTCAACCAGCTCACCCAGGACGAGGGCACGCTGACCGACTTCATCGTCAACTCGTCGCGCGCCGTGACCGCGATCGCCGAGAAGCGCGACGACGTCGCGTCGCTGGTCGGGAACACGAACACGACGGCGGCGGCGATCGCCTCGCAGGACGCCGCGCTCGAGCAGGCGCTGGGGCTGCTGCCGACCACGCTGCGGCGCGCCAACACGACGTTCGTCAACCTGCGGGCGACGCTCGACGACCTCGACCCGCTGGTGGATGCGTCCAAGCCGGCGACCAAGGAGCTCGCGCCGTTCCTGCGCGAGCTGCGCCCGCTGGTCCAGAGCGCGATCCCGACGATCCACGACCTGCGCCGCCTGGTCACGACGCCGGGCGCGAACAACGACCTGATCGACGCGACGCGCAAGATGCCGGCGCTGCAGCGGGTCGCGAGCCCGACGTTCAAGAACTCGACGCAGGCGCTCGTGAAGTCGCAGCCGGTGCTCGAGTACATCCGCCCGTACACGCCCGAGCTCACCGGCTGGTTCCACGACTTCGGCCAGGGGACCGCCAACTACGATGCGAACGGGCACTTCGCCCGCATCCAGCCGATCTTCAACGCCTTCCAGTTCACCAACACCCCGACCGGCGGGACGCTGGTGCCGAACGCGATGAACGGCCGCTTCGACCAGCTCCAGAAGTACCAGAACGCCCGCTGCCCGGGCGCGGCCAGCCAGCCCACAGCTGACGGCTCGGCGCCGAACCTGGACGATGGCAACCTCGGCGCCGACGACTGCGACCCCTCCCAGGTGCCGCCGGGTCCCTGATGAAGCGCGTCGCCTCCGTCCTCCTCCTGCTCGCACTCGGCGCCGCCGCGGTGCTGACCACCGGCGCCGGCGACGGCGGCAGCTACAAGGTGCGCGCGATCTTCGACAACGCCGGCTTCGTGATCCCCGGCGAGGACGTCAAGGTCGCGGGCGTGAAGGTCGGCAAGGTCGACTCGCTCGACGTCACGCCCGACTTCAAGGCCGCGGTCGTGCTCTCGATCGAGGATCCGGCGTACCAGGACTTCCGCCGCGACGCCAGCTGCCAGGTCCGGCCGCAGTCGCTGATCGGCGAGAAGTTCGTGGAGTGCTCGCCGACGCAGAAGCGCGCGGTCGGCACGGAGCCGCCGCCGGAGCTCGAGAAGATCGACCGCGGGGCCGGCGAGGGCCAGTACCTGCTGCCGGTGACGAACACCGAGCGCTCCGTCGACCTCGACCTGATCAACAACATCATGCGCCTGCCCTACCGGGAGCGGTTCTCGCTGATCCTCAACGAGCTCGGCACCGGCCTCGCCGGCCGTGGCAAAGAGATCAACGCGGTCGTCCGCCGTGCCGACCCGGCGCTCAAGCAGATCGACCGCGTGCTCAAGATCCTCGGCTCGCAGAACAAGGTCCTGGCCGACCTCGCGCGCAACTCGGACACCGCGCTCGCGCCGCTCGCGCGTGAGCGCAAGCACGTCGGCTCCTTCATCGAGCACTCGAGCCGGGTGGCCGAGGCGACCGCCGAGCGGCGCGACGACCTGCAGGCCGACATCGAGCGGCTGCCGCGCTTCCTCGACGAGCTGACGCCGACGATGCAGCGCATCGGCGGGCTGTCGGAGCAGGCGACGCCGGTGTTCGCCGACCTCGGCGCGAACGCGCCGGACATCAACCGCATGATCGAGAACCTCGGGCCGTTCTCGAAGGCCGGGCTCCCGGCCGTCAAGTCGCTGGGCGACGCGTCGGTGATCGGCACGCCCGCGGTGAAGGACCTGCTCCCGATCACCAAGGACCTGCGGCGCTTCGCCAAGACCGCGAAGCCGGTAGGCGCGACGGCGGCCGCCATCCTCGAGTCGGTCCAGCGCGGCAAGGGGATCGAGCGCATCCTCGACTACGCCTTCTACCAAGTGGCCGCCATCAACGGCTACGACTCGATCGGCCACTACCTGCGCGCGCGCCTGATCGTCAACACCTGCTCGAGCTACTACACGGCGCCGGTCGAGGGCTGCTCGGCCCGCTTCGCCTCCTCGCCCTCCTCGTCCGCGAGCGCCGCGTCGGCCGCCGGCAGCGACCCGGTGCTGCGCCGCACCGCCGCCGCGCTGCAGGGCAAGGATCCCGACTCCGTGGCCGCGCTGCCGCAGATGACGGCGACACCGCAGCCGCGGAAGAAG
Source organism: uncultured Solirubrobacteraceae bacterium (assembly GCA_963722815.1). Classification (GTDB taxonomy): domain Bacteria; phylum Actinomycetota; class Thermoleophilia; order Solirubrobacterales; family Solirubrobacteraceae; genus DASQFQ01. Next base: position 233,299 of record CAVROM010000011.1, on the reverse strand, counting down.
CAGAAGAAGGCGGCGCCGAAGGCAGTGGCGACGCCGGCGCCGACACCGGCCGCGACGCCGACCCCGGCCGCCACGCCGGCCCCTGAGCAGACCAACACGAACCAGGGCGAAGCGGTCCTGGACTACCTGTTCGGGAAGGGCCCCCAGTGAGAGGCCGCGGCTCCTCGATCGCCGGCAACCCGGTCCTCATCGGCGCCGCCACGGTGCTGGTGATCATCGTGGCGATGTTCCTGTCCTACAACGCGAACGCCGGCCTGCCGTTCGTGCCCAGCTACCAGCTCACGCTCGAGTCGCCGAGCGCCGCGAACCTGGTCAGGGGCAACGAGGTGCGGATCGGCGGGGCGCGGGTCGGCGCGGTCGACTCGATCAAGGCGAAGCGGCTCGAGAACGACACCAGCGTCGCGCTGATCAGCCTCAAGCTCGAGCGCGACGTCAAGCCGCTGCCGAAGGACTCGACGGTGATCATCCGCCCGAAGTCGGCGCTCGGCCTCAAGTACGTCGAGATCACGCGCGGCCGCTCCGACTCGGGCTTCGAGGACGGCGACACGATCCCGCTGTCGGCGTCGCGCCCGGCCCCGGTCGAGTTCGACGAGTTCACGAGCATGTTCAACGACGACACGCGGACCGCGATGCAGGAGAACCTCCAGGGCTTCGGGGACGCGTTCGCGGGCCGCGGCGAGAGCATCAACACCGCGCTGGGCGTGCTGCCCGCGCTGCTGCGCGACATCCAGCCGGTGGCGAAGAACCTGGCCTCCCCCCGGACGAACCTGAGGCGCTTCTTCAACGAGCTGGGCGACGCCGCGCGCATCGTCGCGCCTGCCGCCGAGTCGCAGGCCAGCCTGTTCGTGAACCTCGACACCACGTTCACCGCGCTCGACGAGGTCGCCAAGCCGTTCATCCAGGACTCGATCAGCGAGGGCGTGCCGGCGCTCGACCAGGCGATCAAGTCGTTCCCCCACCAGCGCCCGTTCCTGCGCAACAGCGAGCTGCTCTTCAAGGAGCTGCGGCCCGGCGCCAGCGCGCTGCGCGTCGCGGCGCCCGATCTCGCCGACACGTTCGAGAACGGCACGCAGACCTTGAAGCACTCGCCGGCCTTCAACCGCCGTCTCGCCTCGCTGCTGCAGGAGCTGCAGCGCTTCGCCAACGACCCGGTGGTGCCGCTCGGCGTCAAGCGGCTGGCCGAGACGCTCGAGACGCTCAACCCGACGCTGCAGCACCTCGCGCCCGCCCAGCTGTCGTGCAACTACATCACCCTGTGGTTCCGCAACGTGTCGTCGCTGCTCAGCGAGGGCGACGTCCACGGCACCTGGCAGCGCTTCATCATCATCGCCACGCCGCAGGGGCTCAACAACGAGGGCACGCCGTCGTCGGGGCCCGCCAACGGCCCGGGCGCCAACTACCTGCACTCGGACCCGTACCCGAACACGGGCGCGCCGGGCCAGACGAAGGAGTGCGAGGCGGGCAACGAGCCGTGGCTGACCGGGCGCAAGGTGATCGGCAACGTGCCCGGCACGCAGCCGAATAAGACGGAGGGCACCAAGTAATGGCTGCCGTCGCCTCTCGCCGCCGTCGCTCCGGCCGCAGTCCCCTCACTATCGGGCTGATCGCGCTCGCGATCGTGCTCGTCGCGGTGTGGCTGGGCTTCACCAAGGACATCCCCTTCACCCACGGCTTCCGCCTCAACGCGGTGTTCGAGTCCTCCAACGGGCTGCGCGTCAACTCGCCCGTGCGGATCGCCGGCGTCCAGGTCGGCAAGGTCAAGGCGATCAAGCCGAAGGAGGGCACCGACCAGGCGCTCGTGGTGATGGAGATCAACAAGAACGGCCTGCCGCTGCACGAGGACGCGACCGCCAAGATCCGGCCGCGCATCTTCCTCGAGGGCAACTTCTTCGTCGACCTCACGGCCGGCTCCGCAGGCTCGCCCGAGCTGGGGGACGGCGACACGATGAAGGTCACGCGCACGGCCGCGCCGGTCCAGCTCGACCAGGTCCTGACCTCGCTCCAGAGCGACACGCGCCAGGATCTGCGCGACCTGCTCAACTCGCTCGGCACCGGGCTGAACTCGAAGCCGACGGCCGCCGAGGACAAGGCCGCCGACCCGTCCACGCGCGGCGAGACCGCGGCGCAGTCCTGGAACGACTCCTACAAGTACGGGCCGACCGCGCTCCGCGGCGCGTCGCAGGTCAACGAGGGCCTGCTCGGCACCGAGCCGTCGCGCGACGTCGCGCGCCTGCTCGCGGGCACGGCCAAGACGACCGGCGCGCTGATCCGCAACGAGGGCCTGCTCAAGGACCTGATCACCAACTTCAACACCACGATGGGCGCCTTCGCGAGCGAGCAGGACAACCTCAGCACCTCGATCGGCCTGCTCCCGGGCACGCTCGAGAACGCCAACGCCACGCTCGCCTCGCTCAACCGCGCGTTCCCGCCCACGCGCGCGTTCGCGCGCGAGATCCTGCCCGGCGTCAACGAGAGCGCCGCCACGATCGACGCGTCGTTCCCGTGGGTGCGTGAGATGCGCAAGCTGCTCTCCCAGGACGAGCTGCGCGGGCTGGCCCAGGACCTGGCGCCGACGACGAAGTCGCTGGCGCAGCTGACCGACGCGTCGCTGAAGCTGCTGCCCGAGATCAACGACACCGCGCGCTGCGCGCGCGACGTGGTCCTGCCCACCGGCGACATCGTCGTGCAGGACTCGTTCGCCAACGGCGAGCCAAACTACAAGGAGTTCTGGCAGGCGATGGTCGGGCTCGCCGGCGAGAGCCAGAACTTCGACGGCAACGGCTCCTACGTGCGTTTCCAGGTCGGCGGCGGCACGAACACCGTCGCGCTCGGCGCGCAGGGCTCGACGAGCGGCAAGCTCGTCGGGTCGGCGCCGCAGCCCGTGCTCGGCGTGCGGCCGAAGTACCCGGGCAAGCGGCCGCCGTACAACTCGAGCGTTCCCTGTTACAAGAGCAAGATCCCGAACGTCAACGGGCCGGCGGGCGCCGGCGGGCCGGGCGAGGGGACGCCGTGAGGACGGCGATCCGCAAGCACTGGATCGACTTCGTGGCGATCCTCGGCCTGATCGTCATCGCGGGCGCGGTCGCGGTGTTCATCCTCGGCAAGCAGCGGCTGACGCTGCCCGCGTGGGTCCCGCTGGTCGGCAAGGACTTCTTCGTGCTCAAGGCCGACATGTCGACCGCGCAGGCGGTCACGCCGGGCCAGGGCCAGACCGTGAACATCGCGGGCGTCGAGGTCGGCGAGATCTCGAACGTCGAGCTCAAGGACGGCAAGGCCGTCATCACGATGAAGATGCAGCCGAAGTACAGCCGCGTGTACCGCAACGCGACCGTGCTGCTGCGGCCCAAGACCGGGCTGAAGGACATGGTGGCCGAGCTGGAGCCGGGCACGGCCGCCGCGGGCCGGCTGCACGAGGGCGACGCGATCCCGGTCAGCCAGACGCTGCCGGACGTCAACCTCGACGAGATCCTCGCGTCGGTGGACGCCGACACGCGCGACTACCTGACGATCCTGCTCAGCGCTGGCGGCGAGGGCCTGCGCGGCGACGGGCGCGCGCTGGCCCGCGCGATCCGGCGCTTCGAGCCGACCGCGCGCTACGGGAGCAAGGTGTTCGGCGCGCTCGAGACGCGCAAGCACAACATCAAGCGCGTCATCCACAACCTGTCGCTGCTGATGGGCGAGCTCGGCGCCCGCGACGACCAGGTCGCGGAGTTCGTCGAGAACTCGAACGCCGTGTTCGCCACGCTCGCGGGCCAGGACGCCAACCTCCGCTCCTCGCTGAGCAAGCTGCCGACCGCGCTCCAGGCGACGCAGAGCGGGCTCGGCAAGGCGCACGCGCTGGCCGACGAACTCGGCCCGACGCTGCAGGCGCTGCGGCCGGGCGCGCGGGCGCTCGGGCCGACGCTGCGCAGCGTGCGCCCGTTCGTGAAGGGGACCACCCCGGTCATCCACGACGAGATCCGCCCGTTCGTGCGCGCCTCCCGGCCGACGGTCACGCAGCTGAAGCCGACGCTCAAGGACCTCGCGACCGCCACTCCGGACCTCACACGGACGTTCAAGGTCGTCAACCGGCTGCTCGACATGCTCGCCTACAACCCGCCCGGCCAGACGGAGGGCTACCTGTTCTGGGTCGCGTGGGCGAACCACATCGGCAACCAGATCTTCACGACGCAGGACGCGCACGGCCCGATCCGCCGCGGCCTGTTCATCGCCAGCTGCCAGGACATCCCCGTGCTCCAGCAGGTCTCCAAGGCGAACCCGCTGCTCGGCACGCTGACTGACCTGCTCCTCCTGCCGACGCAGGAGTGCCCGAAGTCGTCCCAGTCCCCCTTCGGAGGCGGGTGAGTAGTGCAGAAGGCCGCCCCCTCCTTCGGTCGCATCGCCGTCATGGCCGGCTTCGCGCTGTCCTGCTTCGGGCTGCTGCTGTTCCTGTGGATCGCGTTCGGCGGCAACATCCCGCTGAAGCCGAAGGGCTATCGCTTCACCGCCTCGTTCTCGGAGGCGACGCAGCTCGCGCAGGAGGCCGACGTGCGGATCTCCGGCGTGCCGGTCGGCAAGGTCAAGACGATCGAGCCGGACAAGAAGACCGGGCGCTCGGACGTCGTCATCCAGCTCGACACGCGCTACGCGCCGCTGCCGTCGGACGCGCAGGCGATCCTGCGCCAGAAGACCCTGCTGGGCGAGACCTACGTCGAGCTCACGCCGGGCACCTCGAGCGCCAAGAGGATCCCCGAGGGCGGGCGGCTGCGGGCGTCGCAGGTGTCGCCGACGGTCGAGCTGGACGAGATCTTCCGCGCCTTCGACAAGCCCACGCGCGACGCGTTCGGGGTGTGGATGCAGACGCAGGCGCAGGCGATCCGCGGCCGCGGGCGCGACGTCAACGAGGCGCTCGGCAACCTCGGCCCGTTCGCCGAGGACGCGAGCAAGGCGGTCGACATCCTCAACCGTCAGCAGGGCGCGGTGCGGCGGCTGATCTCCAACACCGGCGTCGTGTTCGGCGCGCTGACCGAGCGCGACGACCAGCTGCGCGGGCTGATCGAGAACTCCAACCAGGTGTTCGCCGCCACCGCGGCGCGCGACAGCGAGCTCAAGCAGACGTTCGTGGCGCTGCCGACGTTCTCGCGCGAGTCGCGCCAGACGCTGCGGCGGCTCGACCGGTTCGCCGACAACACCAACCCGCTGGTCACCCAACTGCGGCCGGCGGCGCGCGAGCTGAGCCCGACGCTGCAGGACCTCGCCAAGCTCGCGCCGGACGCCAACGCGCTGTTCACCGACCTCGACAAGCTGATCACGGCATCCAAGACCGGCTTCCCGGCGGCGGAGAAGACGATCCGCGATCTGCGCCCGCTGCTGCGCCAGACCGACCCCGCGCTGCGCCAACTGATCCCGATCCTCGCCTTCCTCGGGCAGTACAAGCGCGAGCTGACCTCGTTCTTCGCCAACACGGCGGCCGCCACGCAGGCGTTCGATCCCGCCACGCGGCTGCACTACCTGCGCACGACGAACCCGCTCAACCTCGAGAACCTCGCCGCCTATCCGAAGCGGATCGGCACCAACCGGCCGAACCCGTACCAGCTGCCCGGCGGCTACGACCGGCTCGCGAAGAACCTGCAGGTCTACGAGAACCGCCACTGCGGCAACGGCGTGCCGACGATGTCGATGACCCCGCCCGCGGTGACGCTGCCGCCGCTGCCGGTGCCGACTGTCGTGCCGGTCCCGACCGCGGTCCCGGCCGCGGTCTCGGGCATCACCCAGGAGCTGTTCGACCGCATCCAGAGCTTCGTGCTGCCGGGCGGCAAGGCCGTGGCCCCGCCGTGCGAGCTGCAGGGCAAGTTCAACGAGGGCGGCGTGTCGACGCAGTACCCGCACGTCAAGGCGCGCTGACGCGCCGCCTATCCTCGGGGCCGTGAGGGCGCTCCTCGAACGGGTCGTGGCGACCGCCGGGCGGCGCCCCGGGCGCGTGCTGCTGGCGGTCGCGCTGGTGGCGGGGATCTCCACGGTCCTGGCGCTGCGGCTGGAGCCGAGCACGGCGGTCGAGACGCTGGTGGGGAAGCGCTCGGACTCCTACCGGGCGACCGAGGTCTACCGCCAGAAGTTCGGCGACCACGCGATCGTCGTGCTCGCCAAGGGCGACCTCGCCAACCTCGTGCTGACCGACAACCTGGGGCGGCTGCTCGGGCTCGAGGGCTGCATCTCCGGCAACAAGCCGAAGGACCAAGCCGCGCCGGGCGGGCCGAGGTCGCCGTGCGCGGAGTTCGCGCGCACCAAGCCGGTGAAGGTCGTCTACGGCCCGGGCACGTTCATCAACTCGGCGGTCAACGAGATCAACTCGCAGCTCGCCGTGCAGCTCGGCAACACGCAGCAGCAGGCGGCGCGCGCGAAGCGGGCGGCGCGCAAGCTCGCGAAGGCGAGGGGGAAGTCGAAGGCGGACCAGGACAAGGCCGCGAGCGCCGCGGAGCAGCTCGTCTACGCGCAGTTCACGCGCGACCTGCTCCAGATCAACCTGCGCTACGGGCTCGGGTTGAAGCAGCTGCCGCGGATCGACGACCCCGACTTCGTGTCCGCGCTCGTCTTCGACCCCTCGCGCGGGGCGACGACGCCGAAGGCGCGCTTCGCCTACCTGTTCCCGACCGACAAGGCGGCGGTCATCCAGGTGCGGCTCAAGCCGAACCTGAGCGAGCATCAGCGGCGGCGCGCGATCGAGCTGGTGCGCGAGGCGGTGGGGATGAAGCAGTGGCAGCTCAAGAACGGCGCGAGCTACACGGTGACCGGCGCGCCGGTGCTGGTGGAGGACCTCGCGGCGACGCTGACCGACTCGCTGCTGCGGCTGCTGGTGGTGGCGATCCTCGTGATGGCGATCGTGCTCGCGCTGGTGTTCCGCAGCCGGCTGCGGCTGCTGCCGCTGGCGGTCGCGCTGGCGGCGGTGGCGATCACGTTCGGCCTGATGTCGCTGCTCGGGGCGTCGCTGACGATGGCCTCGATCGCGGTGCTGCCGGTGCTGCTCGGCCTGGGGGTCGACTACGCGATCCAGTACCAGGCGCGGGTGGAGGAGGAGGGCGGCGATGCGCTGCGCACCGCGCGCATCGCGGTGCCGACGATCGCCACGGCGGCGCTTGCCACGAGCGTCGGCTTCCTCGTGCTGCTGTTGTCGCCGGTGCCGATGGTGCGTGGCTTCGGCGTGCTGCTGGTGGTGGGCATCGCGGTCGCGTTCTTCCTCGCCCTCAGCGCGGGCACGGCGGCGCTGGCCGCCGCGGCGCGGCGGCGCGGGGGCGGCGGGCAGCTCGGCGCCTCGGCGCGCGGAGCGGCCGAGCTGGTCGACGAGCTCGGCGGGCGCGTGTGGCGCCTGCTCGCGCCGCTGCGGCGGCTCGGCGGCCGCGCGCGCGAGGCCACGCTGCGCGGCGCGTTCGAGCGGCCGAAGCGCGTGCTGCTGATCGGGCTCGTGCTCGCGCTGGCCGGGCTCGCGCTCGACTCGCAGACGAAGGTCAACTCCGACCTGCGCGAGCTGGTGCCGCAGGATCTGCGCAGCGTGCGCGACCTCGACGCGCTGCAGAAGGCGACCGGCGTGGCGGGCGAGATCGACGTCGTCGTGCAGAGCAAGGACCTGACCGACCCGAAGGTGGTCGCGTGGATGCGCGCGTACCAGTCCGGCGTGCTCAAGCGCTACCACTACTCGGCCAAGAACGGCTGCGGGAAGGCCGACATTTGCCCGGCGCTGTCGCTCACCGACCTGTTCCAGACGGCCAGCGCGGCCAAGACGCAGGCGGGCATCCGCGGGCTGCTGGGCGCCGTGCCGCCCTACTTCTCCCAGGCCGTGATCACCGCCGACCGCAAGACGGCGACGCTCGCGTTCGGGATCCGGCTGATGCCGCTCGACGAGCAGCAGAAGGTGATCGACGTGATGCGTGACCGGCTCGACCCGCCCGCGGGCGTGACGGCGCGGATGGCCGGGCTGCAGGTGCTGGGCGCGGAGGCGAACTCGTCGCTCTCCTCGCCGCTGCGGCGGCTGGCCACGCTGCTGGCCGGGCTGCTCGCGGTCGGGCTGGCGCTGCTGCTCGTCTACCGCCGCTGGGAGCGCGCGTGGGTCCCGCTGGTGCCGATCGCGCTCGCCTCCGGCTGGTCGGCGCTGGTGCTGTTCGTGCTGCGGGTGCCGCTGAACCCGATGTCGGCGACGCTCGGCGCGCTGGTGATCGCGATCTCGACCGAGTTCTCGGTGCTGCTGACCGCCCGCTATCGCGAGGAGCGCGCGGCCGGGCTCGAGCCGCGCGACGCGCTGCGGCGCACCTACGCGTCGACCGGCGCCGCGGTGGTCGCCTCCGGCGCGACCGCGATCGCCGGCTTCGCGGTGCTCGCGCTCTCCGACGTGCAGATGCTGTCCGACTTCGGGCGCGTGACGGTCGTCGACCTGTCGGTCTCGCTGCTCGGCGTGCTCGCGGTGCTGCCGGCGGTGCTGATGCTGGCCGAGCGGCGGGCCGCGGCGCCGGGTGGGTCGGGCGATCTTCCGCCGGTGGTGAAGGAGCCCGCGGTCGCCGCATGAGCGAGCCCGGGCCGCCGCGGCCGCCCGCGGGCACGTCGCGCTACACCTGGATCGTCGGCGTGCTGGTGGTGCTGGGACTGGCCTACATCACGCTCAACACGCTCGGCACCGAGAAGCCCGGCTCGCGCGGCGTACCCAACGGGCGCAAGCTGCCGCCGTTCGCGGTCCCGATCGCGACGTCGAAGCTCAAGGGCGACGCGCAGGTCGACCCGACGAAGGCGTGCAAGGTGCGCGGCGCGGACGTCCTCAACTCCTGCCAGCTCGCCGAGCGCGGCCCGGTCGTGCTGGCGTTCTTCGCCACCCGCTCGAAGCGCTGCGAGCAGCAGGTCGACGTGATGGAGCGCGTGCGGCGGCGCTTCCCGGACGTCGGCTTCGCGGCGGTCTCGGTGCGCGGCGACCGCGGCGACGTGCGCGCCCTGGTGCGCAAGCGCGGCTGGGGGATGCCGGTCGGCTACGACCACGACGGCGCGGTGACTAACGCCTACGCGGTGGCGATCTGCCCGACGATCACGTTCGCCCGCCGCGGCGGGGTCGTGGCGGACACGTCGTTCAAGCTCCTCGGCGAAGCCGCGCTTGCCGCCAAGATCGAGGCGATGCGGTGACCTTCATCGCGCCCGATATCGCGGCCGAGTTCCCGGACCTCCGCCTGCTCGAGCACACGCTCGCGGCGCGCTCCGGGCCGAGCTCGCCCGGGCTTCGCGAGCGGTTGCGCCTGCTGTCGGGCCGCTTCCGCGGCGCGCAGGCGATCGAGCTGCGGCGCCAGCCGATCGCGCACGCCTACCGCGTCTTCTTCCGCCACATCGGGCTCGACCCCGACGAGCACCGCACGCCGGTCGAGGCGCTGGCGCTCGAGCGGCTGAAGTCCGGCGGGTTCACCTCGCGCTCGGCGCTCGACGACGCGCTCACGATCGCGCTGATGGAGACCGGCGTGCCGGTGTGGGCGCTCGACGCCGACCGGCTGGAAGGGGAGGTCGGGCTGCGCGGCGCGGAGCGCGGCGAGCGGCTCGGCGGCGGCGAGTACGCCCACGACCTGCCGGCCGGGCGGCTGGTTCTGGCCGACGGCGCCGGGCCGGTCGGGGTGCTGTTCGGCGCGCTCGCGCCCGGCCGCGGCGTCGGCCGGGGGACCACGCGGATCACGCTGCTGGCGCTGCAGGTCGCGGGGGTGCCGGACATCCACGCCGAGGAGGCGCTGTGGATCGTCGCCGATGCCATCGGCTAGGCGCCAAGCCAGGCAGCTTGCTGCCTAGCGGGGGCGAGGAGGGTTGACCCGGGGCGCAGAACCGGAGAGTGTCGCCCGATGGACGACCCGCTCGCGCTCGACCCCGAGACGATGCGGGCGACCGGCTATCGGATGGTCGACCTGCTGGTCGAGCGCGTGGCCGGCGTGCGCGAGTGGCCGGCGCTCACGCGCGCCTCGCCGGCCGAGATGCGCGAGCGCTTGCACGGGCCGGCGCCCGAGGCCGGCACGGGGTTCGACGTGCTGCTGGCCACGCTCGAGCGCGACGTGCTCGCCCACATGGGCCGCGTCGACCACCCCGCCTACTTCGCGTTCATCCCCGGCTCGAGCACGTGGCCGGGCGCGCTCGGCGACTTCCTCGCCAGCGCGCTCAACGTCTACTCGGGCTCGTGGATGGAGTCGTCGGGCCCGAGCCAGGTCGAGCTGCAGGTGCTCGACTGGTTCAAGGAGTGGATCGGCTACCCGGCCGCGGCGTCGGGGATCCTGCTGAGTGGCGGCTCGGCCGCCAACATGACCGCGCTCGCGTGCGCGCGCGAGACGCTCGCCGGGGCGATGCGCGACGACCTCGTCGTCTACGTCTCCGACCAGGCGCACTCGTCGCTGGCGCGGGCGGCGCGCACGCTCGGCTTCCATTCCGACCAGGTCAAGGTGCTGCCGGTCGACGGGGAGCACCGCATGCGCCCCGACCTGCTGGCGGGCGCAATGGCCGCCGATGCCGCGGCCGGGCGCCGGCCGCTGTTCGTGTCCGTCAGCGCCGGTTCGACCAACACCGGCGCGATCGACCCGCTGCCCGAGCTCGCCGAGATCGCGCGGCGGCACCGCGCGTGGCTGCACGTCGACGCCGCCTACGGCGGCTTCGCGGCGCTGACCGAGCGCGGGCGCGGGTGGCTGCGCGGGATCGAGCTTGCCGACTCGGTCACGCTCGACCCGCACAAGTGGCTCTACCAGCCGTTCGAGTGCGGCTGCCTGCTGGTCCGCGAGGGCGAGCGGCTGCGGCGCGCGTTCACGCTCACGCCGGACTACCTCGCCGACGCCGAGGCGGAGGACGAGGAGGTCAACTTCTCCGACCTCGGCATCCAGCTCACGCGCTCCGCGCGGGCGCTCAAGGTGTGGATGTCGGTGACGCTGTTCGGCGCCGGAGCGTTTCGCTCCGCGATCGACGCGTCGCTCGACCTCGCGCAGCTCGCCGAGGCGCGCGTGCGCGAGCACCCGGCGCTCGAGCTCCTGTCCCCGGCGCAGCTCGGGATCGTCTGCTTCCGCCGGCGCTTCCCCGGCGGCGACGACGCGCAGGACGCGCACAACGCCGCGCTCGTCCGCGCGTTCGCGGCCTCGGGCCGCGGGCTCGTGTCCTCCACCCGGCTCGGCGGCGCCTACGCGATCCGCCTGTGCGCGCTCAACCACGCCAGCACCGCGGCCGACGTCGAGGCGACGCTGGAGTGGCTCGCCGCCGCCGACGCGCCGCCCGCGCCGCTCGGCACCGCGCGCGGGATCGGTCGCCCGGGCGCGCGCCAGGCCACGATGGCCGAGGCGGAGTCCGGCGTCGGCGTGGAGCCGCGCGCGCTCGCGACCGTGCCGCTGTTCGCCGGGCTCGACGCACTGCGGCTGCAGGTGCTGGCGGCCGGCGCGCGCGCCGAGGCGCGCACCCGCGGCGAGGCGGTCGTGCGGCGCTTCGAGAGCGGCCGCGACTTCTACGTCATCCTCGCCGGCCGCGCGGAGGTGCACGTCGGCGACCGTGTCGTGCGCACGCTCGAGCCTGGCGAGTTCTTCGGCGAGCTCGCGGCGCTCGACTGGGGCGCCGACTACGGCTACCCGCGGCTCGCGACCGTGGTGGCCGCGAGCGAGCTGCGCCTGGCGAAGCTGAGCGCCGCAGCGCTGCGCGAGCTGATGCACGAGGTCCCGGCGATCGACGCCGCGATCCGCCGCGCCGCGAGCGAGCGGCTCGCAATCTCGTAGATCCCCCGCGCCTGGAACCATGCCGGGTCGTGGAATCCGGCCAAGAGCACCCGCTGAGCGCGCCGCGCGCCGCGGCGATCGCCGTCGCCGCGCTGGCGGCGGGCGCGGCCGTGGTCGCGATCGAGCTCGCCAGCGACCACCGCGACGCACGCGTGGTCTGGGCGGTGTTCGCCCCGGCGGTGATCTGGAGCTTCGTCGGCACCGGCCTGTACGCGTGGCGCGCGCGGCCGGAGAGCCGCGTCGGCCTGCTCATGGTGCTGCTGGGCTTCGCCTGGGTCCTGTTCACGCTCGACGCCGCCAACGCGGCGTGGCTCTACACGATTGGCCTCGTCACCGGTGGCCTGTGGGGCGGCGTCTTCCTCCACCTGGGGCTGGGCTTCCCCACCGGCCGGTTGCTGACCTCGCTCGACCGCGCGCTCGCGATCGCCGGCTACATCATCTTCCCGCTCGCGTTCGTGCCCGCGCTGCTGTTCGCGGGCCCGGCCGAGCTCAACTGCCCGGACTGCCCCAACAACGTCCTGCTGATCCGGCAGGACGACGACCTGGCCGCGATCCTGACCGGCGTCGGCGCGCTCGCCTACGCCGCGCTGTTCGCGGTCGTGCTGCGGCGCGCGCTGCAGCGCTGGCGCGGCACCAGCGCCTTCGAGCGGCTGCAGCTCACTCCCGTCTACGTGTGCGCGCTCGGGACGTTCCTGCTTGTCACGGTGGCGCGCGCCGGCGGCGGCGACGTCGCCTTCTGGGCCGCGTTCGTCGCCACCGCGCTGACGCCGTTCGCGTTCCTCGGCGGGTTGCTGCGCAGCCACGTGTCGCACCTCGACCACGAGCTCGCCGAGACGACGGAGGAGCTCCGTGCGTCGCGCGCGCGGCTCGTGGAGGCGGGCGACGCCGCGCGCCGGCGGCTCGAGCGCGACCTGCACGACGGCGCGCAGTCGCGGCTCGTCGCGCTCGCGCTGTTGCTGCGGACCGCACGCCGGAGGGTCACCGACGACGAGCCGCTCGCGAGCCTGCTCGACCGGGCGCAGGAGGAGCTGGGCACGAGCCTCGCGGAGCTGCGGGAGCTCGCCCGCGGCATCCACCCCGCGGTGCTGACCGAGCGGGGCCTGGAGCCGGCGCTGCAGTCGCTCGTGGCGCGGGCGCCGGTGCCCGTGGCCGTCGAGGCGCACAACGAGCGGCTCCCCGCTCCCGTCGAGAGCGCCGCCTACTTCGTCGTCTCCGAGGCGCTCGCGAACGTCGCGAAGTACGCGCAAGCGACGCACGCGTCGGTGACGGTCGAGCGGCGCAACGGGGAGCTCACGGTCGAGGTGGCCGACGACGGCGTGGGCGGCGCGGACCTCGGGCGCGGGTCCGGCTTGCGCGGGCTGGAGGATCGGTTGGCGGCGCTCGACGGGTCGCTGAGCCTCGACAGCCCCGCGGGCCGCGGCACGCGCCTGCGGGCCAAGATCCCCTGCGTCTAACCCCCCCGCTAGGCAGCAAGCTGCCTGGCTTGGCGTCTAACCCAGCGGCGCGAGCAGCGTCTTCTTCCCTTCGAACGCGAACAGCAGCAGGTCGACCATCCGGAACGTCGTGGCGTTGGGTCCGAGCGTCGGGTGCCAGGTGGGGTCGCGGACGATCGAGGCCGCGCTCCCCTCCATCGCGCGGTGCATGGTCTCGACCACGATCCGCGCGCCGCAGCCGCGCAGCTGGCCGCCGTTGAACTCCGCCTCGCGCAGGATGTAGAACCACAGCGGCGTGTTCGTCAGCACGGCGTCGCGCTGCGTCTTGGTGAGCGTGTCGAGCACAACGCCGCCCTGGCCGTCGCGGATCTGCGCCTTCTTGAGCCGCGGGAAGTTGACGCCCTTGGTCTTCATGAACGTCGCCATCTGCTGGCCGGTGGCGAGCCGCACCATGCGCGCGCGGGCGAGGTTGCGGAACGCGAGGTTCCGCTGCGGGTCGCCGCTAGGGACGCCGGTGCCGCCGAACGTCGACGGCGGCAGGTTGCGCAGCGGGTCGACGATGCGGGTGTCGATCGCCTTCGCGCGGTTGAACTTGCTCGCGGGTACCGTCAGATTGGCCTTGCCGGCCTCGCCGAAGTCGTACAGGCGGCGGAAGTCGGCGATCCAGTTGCTCGGCAGGTGCGGGAGGCCGCCGAGGTTGCCGCCGGTGGCTGAGAACGTGAACAGCAGCTCGAGGCTGCCGGCGCCCAGGTCGAAGAGCTTGTTCCAGCTGTACGTCGCGCGCACCATCGAGTGGCCGAGCCGGAACGCGGCGACGCTGAACTCGATCGGCATGGTGGGGACGTCGGTGGGCGTGGCGCCGACCTCGAACACCTTGCGGCCGGAGTTGAAGACGTTGCTGACCGCGCTCGCGCGGCACACCCGCGGCAGGTAGTCCGTCTTGATCATCCACTGGTAGTGCTTCGTGACGAGCTCGCGGGCGGTGGCGAACCCCTGCGCGGTGGGCACCGAGGCGGGCAGCGTGTCGAGCACGCGGTTGTGGAAGCGGATCATCGCGCAGTGCGTCTGGGCGACCGCCAGGTTCTCGTCGTTGCGCGGGTCGGGGATGATCGCCTTGCGCTTGGCCTTCAGCGTCGAGCCGGCGCCGCGCGGGAGGTCGAAGCCGGGCTTGGCGGCGATGCCGTCGATCGCCTCCGTGGTGCCGGTCTTGAGGTGCATCCCGTCGGCCTCGTAGAACTTCGCCGACTCCGGGTCCTGTGGGCCGGCGCCGTACAGCGAGTCGAGGTCGAGGCTGGGCGAGCGCGCCTGCAGCAGCGCGGTCGGGGCGACGTGCGTGCCGAGCATGACGTTCGTCTTGTCGAAGGTGAGGTCGTGGTCGATGAACTTGCCGAGGTAGGTGAAGCCCGACGGGATGTCCGACTCGCCGCCGCCGGCGGCCATCAGCTCGCCGAGCTTCTCGCGGGAGGGCTGGCGCCCGGTGCCCTTCGGGCCCATGCGCGAGAATCGGAACGGCGGCGCGGCCTTGGCGGCGACGGCGAGCGTCCGGCCCTCGCCGCTCTCGCCCAGCAGGCCCTCGCCGAGGACGAAGTAGCTCTCCGACCCATGCGTCTCCACGTGGCCTCCTCCGGGGGGAACCGCCAGTAGAACACGACTCGTCCGGGATGATCAAGTGAATGACGGAGGTCAGGCTCACCCACATCGGCGGTCCCACGGTGTTGATCGAGGCGGGCGGCTGGCGCGTGCTGACCGACCCGACGTTCGATCCCCCCGGCCGCAGCTACCGCTTCGGCTGGGGGACGGGGTCGCGCAAGCTGGCCGGCCCCGCGATCGCGGCGCCGGACCTCGGCCCGATCGACGCCGTCCTGCTCAGCCACGACCACCACGACGACAACCTCGACCCCGCCGGCCGCGCGCTGCTGCCGACCTTTGGGAGCGTCATCACGACCTCCGCCGGCGCGGGGCGCCTCGGAGGGCAGCACGGTCGGCCTCGCTCCCTGGCAGACCCACGTCCTCTCGGCGCCGGGCAAGACGTCGATCGAGATCGCCGCGACGCCCTGCCGGCACGGGCCGCCCGGCAGCAGGCCGATCGTCGGCGACGTGGTCGGCTTCGGGCTGCGCTGGGACGGCCAGAAGCACGGAGTCGTGTGGATCACCGGCGACACCGTGCTGTACGACGAGGTCCGGAAGGTCCCGGAGCGGCTGCGGATCGGCACGACGCTGCTGCACCTCGGCGGCGTGCGCTTCCCGGTCACCGGGCCGCTGCGCTACACGATGACCGCCGGCGAGGCGGTCGAGCTCTGCGGACTCGCGCGCCCGCACACGGCGATCCCGATCCACTACGAGGGCTGGAAGCACTTCCGCGAGGGCCGCGACGCGGCCGAGCGCGCGTTTGCCGCCGCGCCGGCCAAGGTCCGGGACAGCGTCCGCTGGCTGCCGATCGGCGAGCCGGTCGAGCTCGAGGTCTGATCAGCAGAGGACTTCGTGAGCGCTCCGCGCAGGACTTCGTCGAGCGCTCCGCGCCGCGCTCGTCGTCGTCTGTGGCGGTGGCCGGAAGCCCGGTTCTGTAGCGGCTCGCGGGGCTGTCGTGAGACCCCGGCTGGGGCCCTCGCCCCATTCGCCGCGTCAGGCGCGAGAAACTTGCGCCAGTTCCGGTTCGGGCCGACGTTCTCACCATCGGATATGCGGTTCCAGAGATCGATCTGGACGTTCGAGGCCGGTGACGCGGAGACGCCGCACCGCGCCCGGGAGGCCGTGCGGGCCTTCGCCGCCGGCCAGGGCGCCGACGTCCACACGCTCGCCGCCGTCGAGCTGTGCGTCTCCGAGGCGGTCAGCAACGCGGTCGTGCACGCCTACCGCAAGCTCGGCGGGCGCGGGCCGGTGGAGGTCGAGGCGCGGCGGCCGGAGGGCTACCTCTGCATCTACGTGCGCGACCGCGGCTCCGGCGTGCGGCGCCGCGCCGACAGCCCCGGGCTCGGCCTCGGGCTGCCGCTCATCCGCCAGACGGCGCTCGACCTCGACGTCCGCCCGCTACTCGGCGGGCGGCACCGAGGTCCTGATGCGCTTCGAGCTCAGCGGCACCCGCGTCGGCTGCGCGCCGACGCGCTGCTGGGGGCTAGGCCACGCCGGCGTCGATCAGCAGCTTCCAGATCACGTCCTGGTCGACGACCTCGACCCCCAGCTTCTCCGCCTTCGCGGTCTTGCTGGCGCCGACGTCGCTGCCGCAGATCAGCAGGTCGGTGTTGGCGCTCACCGACGAGGCGGTCGGTCGCGCCCGCCCGCTCGCACAGGCGCTGGAACGTCGGCCGCGGGATCTTCTCGCCCGAGCGCGGGTCCGCGATCGAGCCGGTGATGACCACCGTCTTGCCCGCCAGCGGCGCGTCGGAGGAGACCTCGGGCGGCAGGTCCTCGTCGAGCACGTCGAGCGAGACGCCGAGCTCGCGCAGCCGCTTCAGCTCCTCCCGCGTGGTCTCGCGGTTGAGGTGCGACTGCAGCGACGCGGCCACCTTCGGCCCGATGTCCTCGACCTCCTGGAGCTCCTCCTCGGTGGCGTCGGCGACCGCCTCGAGCGTCGTGTAGCCCGCGCGGCAGAGGCGCGTGGCGGTCGCCTCGGACGCCATCGGGATCGCCAGCCC
Source organism: uncultured Solirubrobacteraceae bacterium (assembly GCA_963722815.1). Taxonomy (GTDB): domain Bacteria; phylum Actinomycetota; class Thermoleophilia; order Solirubrobacterales; family Solirubrobacteraceae; genus DASQFQ01. The sequence goes on along the minus strand of CAVROM010000011.1, from coordinate 216,511 downwards.
GATCAGCGCGCGCCGCAGCCCGACGCCGCGCGTGGCCTGGATCGACTCGATCATGCGGTCGGCCGAGACGTCGGCGATGCCCTCGAACTCGAGCAGCTGCTCGCGCGTCAGCGCGTAGAAGTCGGAGACGCGCTCGAGCAGCTTGTGCTCGTTGAGGCGCTCGATCCAGACCGGCCCGACCGCCTCGATGTCGGCCGCCGCGCGCGACGCCCAGTGGATCAGCCGCCGCACGGTCTGGGCCGGGCAGGCGACGTTGGTGCAGTACAGCTCGCGCGAGTTGCCCTGCTCGGTCAGCGGCTGCCCGCACGACGGGCAGTCGGCCGGCGGCTCGATCTCGCGCTCCTCGCCCGTGCGCTTGGCGGCGTCGAGCACGCCCGCCACGAACGGGATCACGTCGCCCGCGCGGCGCACCAGCACCGTGTCGCCGATCCGCACGTCGCGCGCGCGGATCACCTCCTGGTTGGCGAGCGTCGCGCGCGTGACCGTCGTGCCGCCCACGAACACCGGCTCGAGCACCGCGACCGGCGCGACCTTGCCGATCTTGCCGACGTCCCACACCACGTCGGCGAGCACGCGTCGTCTTCTCCTCGGCGGCGAACTTGAACGCCAGCGCGCCGCGCGGCGAGTTCGAGCGCGTGCCCGCCGCCGCGTAGGCGCCGCGGTCGGCGAGCCGGAGCACGGCGCCGTCGAGGTCGTAGTCGAGCTCGTTGCGGGTCGCCTCGATCTCGGCGATCACCGCCTGCGCCGCGTCCGCGTCGTCGCAGTGGCGCATGTCGGCGGCGTCGAAGCCGAGGTCGCGGAGCGCCTTCTCGAGGTCGGCGCTGGCGCCGTCCTCGACGTACAGGTCGAAGGCGAAGAAGCGCAGGTCGCGGCCCTTGACGGTCGCCGGGTCCTTGGCCCGGATCGTCCCCGCGGCGGCGTTGCGCGGGTTGATCAGCGGCTTGTCGGGGTGCTCGGCGTTGTAGGCGGCGAACGTCGAGCGCAGCATCACGAGCTCGCCGCGCACCTCGGTGCGGCCGTCGGCGTCGATCCGGTCCGGGATCCCCGACGCCATCGCGCGCACCAGCGGCGTGACGTCGTCGCCGGTCGTCCCGTCCCCGCGGGTGATCGCGCGCGCCAGCCGCCCGCCCTCGTACACCACCGCCAGCGAGAGGCCGTCGAGCTTGGGCATCACCACCACCGGCTGGCCGGGGAAGCGCGCGAAGAACTCGGCCACCTGCTCGGGCGTGTTCGACTTCTGGAGCGAGAGCATCGGCCGGCTGTGGCGGACCGGCGCGTGCAGCACGGCCGTCGCGCCGACCTGCTCGAGCGGGTTCGGGTCGGGCGTCAGCTCCGGATGCTCCTCGAGCAGCGCGCGCAGCTCGTCCTCGAGCGCGTCGTAGTCGGCGTCGGCGACCAGTGGCTCGCCGCGGTAGTAGGCGTCGCGCAGCTCGGTCAGCCGGGCGGCGAGCTCCTCGACTCGCGACTGGGTGTCGGTACTCACCCGCGGAACGCTACGCGCACACGGTGAAGTGACGCCGCACGGTCCGTTTGCGGAGCTTCGTGCTGCCGGGCCGCTTGTAGTAGACCCGGGCGTAGGTCAGGTGCTTGCCGGGCGACAGCCCGCTGACCGGCAGCCTGCGCCGGTAGGGCGCGCTCTTGTCGGCGCGGACGACCGACTGCTTGTGCGCCGGTAGAAGAAGACGACGCGCTTGACCCGCGGCTTTGCCTTGCCCGGCTGCTTGTGGACCTTCAGCGTCACGCGCATGCGCTTGCCGTTGCGGACGCACCCGAGGCCGACGCCGACCGTGACGCCGCCCGACGAGGGCGGCGGCGGAGGCGGGGTGTCGGCGTCGGGGTCGGGGGTGGACGGCGTCGGGGTCGGCTGCGGCGTCGTGTTGTTCGGCGGCGCCACGCCGGTCGCCTTCATCCCGCTGCAGCCCTTGGTCTGGACGCACACCGCGACGCTCACGACCTGGCTCCCGAAGTGCAGATTCGAGCAGCCCGCCTCGTCGTCGTTGGTGTCGTAGTAGGGCGAGCGATAGGCGGGATACGTGCTCTTCGTGACCACGCGCGCGTAGACGCGATGCCCGTCGGCCTTGCGGTCGCAGACGTCGACCGTCCTGCCAGTTGTCGCGCACGCAGACGACGCTGTCGTCCTGCGGCGCCGGGTGCTCGACGCAGATCTTGTCCGCCGCTGCGCGCGGCGCTCGGCCAGGCGACGACCGCCGCCACCGCCAGCACCGATCCGTTCAGGCTCCACCCCCGCGTTCCTCATCCGCACCGGATTGTAGAGTGCGCTCACACCGGCGCCAGACGCTCCTCGATCACGTCGTCGGCGGCCATCACGCTGCGCGGGTTGTTGGTCACGCTGGAGACGAAGCTCTCGCGCTCCAGCGCGTACAGCAGCCCGGGCTCGGTCGCGTAGACCGTCGCGGTCCGCGGCGTATCCCGCAGCAGCGCGATCTCGCCGAAGAACTCGCCCGGGCCCTCGACGCGGGCCAGCTCGCCGTCGCACTCGACGGTGACGTGGCCCTCGGCGACGACGTAGAAGCGGTCGCCGTGGTCGCCCTGCCGGATCACCTGCTCGCCGGATTCGACCGCCACCGGGATCAGCCGGGCGGCGAGGTTCTCCACCGTCGCGAGCGACAGCGGCGCGAACAGCGAGAGCGAGCGCAGCAGCGCGAACTGGCGCTCGGGCACCTCGGTCGTGGCCTCGAAGCGCGCGAGCTGCGTCCAGGTCAGGAGCGCGAGCAGCGGCAGGCAGGCGCCGACCGCGACGAGCGCGCCCTCGATCCCGAACAGCGCGACCGCCAGCGGCGCCATCACCCCGCCGAGCCCGGTGGTGGCCACGTACGTGCTCTCGACCACGCCGAACACGCGCGCCAGCACCTCGTCGGAGACGAGCCGCTGCATCAGCGTCAGCCCCGCGACCTCGACCCATGCGTAGCCGACGCCGAGCACGACGAGCATCGCAAACGCCACGCCCGGTCGCGGGTAGACGGCGATCAGCGCCAGCGCGGTGCCGGCCATCAGGCAGCCGAAGGCCAGCCCGAGCGCCAGCCGACCGCGCCGCAGCACGCCGAGCGCGACCGCGCCGCCGACGAGGCCGCCGACGCCCCACGCGGCGTTGAGCCAGCCGACGCCCTCGGCGCCCACGTCGAGCAGCTCGAGCGCCGCGACCACCACCAGCACGTCGATCGCACCCTCCACCAACGTGGTCGCGGCGAGGAAGCTGACGATCAGCCGCAGCTTCGGCTCGCCTGCCACCGTGTCGAGCCCCGAGCGCGCCTCGCGCAGGAGCCGCGCGCCCGGCAGCGGGTCGCGGTGCGGCGGCCGCGGGTCGTGCGGGATGCGGTGGATCAGGAAGGCGGCCAGCAGACAGACCGCGGCGGTCACCGCGAACGCGAGCTGGCTGCTCGTCGCGGCGATCAGCGAGCCGCCGGCGATCGCGCCTACGAGGAAGCCCGCGTTGTCGATGCCGGTCAGCACCGCGTTGGAGACCGCGAGCTGCTCGGGCGAGCGCGCGAGCGTCGGCAGCAGCGCGGCCTGCGCGGGCTTGATCGCCGTCGAGGCGATCGTGAACACGGCGGCCAGCGCCAGCACGAGCGCGAACGGCGCATCGAGCGCGACCGCCACCCGCGATCAGCGCCAGGCATGCGGAGCGCACGAGCGTCGCCCGCACCATCACGTCGCGGCGCGAGCTGCGGTCGGCCAGCAGGCTCGTCACCGGCGCCGTGAACGCCGCCGGCAGCATCCGCACCAGCGCCGCGACGCCGACCGCGGACGCCCCGCCGACGTCGTAGGCGTAGACCGCCAGCACGACCATGAACGCCCACGAGCCGACCGACGTCGCCGCCCACCCGAACTGCAGCCGGCGCAGGTCGCCGGTACCGAACGCGGCTCTCAGCGCCTCGAGCGGATCGCGCTTGACGGGGGCCGGGGCGGATTCCACCCGAGCGAGTATCTCCGGGTCAGGCCAGCGCCCGCAAGTGCCGCCGCGGCGTGGCGAGCACTGCGCGGAACGCCTCGACCACGGCCGGGTCGAACTGGGTGCCGGCGCAGCGCTCGATCTCCGCGAGCGCCTCCTCGCGCGGCATCGCGCGCCGGTACGGGCGGTCGGTGACCATCGCGTCCCACGCATCGCAGACCGCGATCACGCGCGCGCCGAGCGGGATCTCCGCGCCGGCGAGGCCGTCGGGGTAGCCGTCGCCGTCCCAGCGCTCGTGGCTCGCGCGCACGAGGCTTCGCCACGTCGACCAGCGCGGGCGCGGCGGCCAGGATGCGCTCGCCGACCAGCGTGTGGCGGCGCATGAAGCCCCACTCGGCGTCGTCGAGCGGGCCGGGCTTGTTGAGGATCGTGTCGGGGATCGCGAGCTTGCCGATGTCGTGCAGCTCGGCGGCCTGGCGAATCGCCCGCACCATGTCGACCTCGAGCCCGAGGTGGCGCGCGGTGCGCTCCGCCAGCTCGGCGACCTCGCCGCCGTGGGCGCCGAGGTTCGGGCTGCGCTCGTGGACGGCGCGCAGCAGCACGTCCTTGGACTGGTTGCTCGCCGACGTGCGCCCTCCGCGCTTCTGCGCGTACATGCGGCGGTCGGCGATCGCCAGCGCCTCCGAGACGCTGCGGGCCTCGGCCGGGAGCGCGACGGTGCCCGCCGAGGCGCCCACGGTGAAGCCCTCGCCGGACTCGGAGAGCGCGAGCTGGGCGCGGCCGACGAGGTCGGCGCTGCCCTCGGCCGGCAGCAGGATGCAGAACTCGTCGCCGCCCATCCGGAACGCGACCTCGCGCGCCGCCGATTTCCGCCAGGCGCGCGCCGAGGCGGCGCAGCAGCAGGTCGCCGGCCGGGTGGCCGAAGGCGTCGTTGTAGGCCTTGAAGCCGTCGAGGTCGAACAGCGCGAGCACGGCGGGCTCGGGCCCGTCGGCGGCGAGCCGGCGCTCGAGCTCGGCGATCAGCGAGCGGCGGTTGCTCAGCCCGGTCAGCGCGTCGCTGGCCGCCTCGTGACGGCTCGTGCGCAGCATCCGCGCGTACTCGCGGAACGTCCCGCCGAGCCGCACCACGACGGCGAGGATGCAGCCGGCGGCCGCCCATACCGCGCTCTGGTCGAGCCGCTCGTAGTGGTCGGCGACCAGCAGCCCGGTCGCGCACAACCCGGCGATCAGCGGGACGGGGAGGAAGCCGCGATCGGCCACGGCTCGCGCGTCGAGCCGGCGCGGGCGCTGCCACGCCGCCGCGCCGACGAGGACCATGCCGGCGGGCCAGGCGGCGTCGAGCACGCCGCCGACCTCGTAGGTGCCGTTGGCCACGCGCCACAGGTAGATCGTGTCCGCCACCCCGAGCAGCGCGAAGCCGCAGATGACCGCCGACCACGCGCGCCAGCCGCGGAGCCCGAAGACGCCGAGCAGGCCGGCCACCAGCCCGAGCAGCAGGATGTCGCTCATCGGATAGGCGAGGTTGGTGGCGACCGTCAGCGGGTCGCCGCCGGTGCCGTCGAGCACGCGGCCGTAGACGAGCGCGGAGGCGACGGCGGCGAAGCCGAGCGCGACGATCAGGCCGTCGACCCACAGCATCCACGGCAGCCGCCCGGCGCGGCAGCGGGCGAGCAGCAGCAGCCCGACGAAGCAGCACGGATAGAGGCCGAGGTAGAGCGCGTCGGCGAGCGACGGGTAGGGGATGTCGTCGCCCAGCGGTTGGAGCGCGATCGTGTAGTAGAGGTCGGCGGCGGCGAAGCTGACCATCCCGAGCCCGATCACGAGCCACGGCTTGCGCTCCTTCGGATGCGCGACGGCGCGCCACAGGCAGCAGCCGGCGGCGATCACCTCGAGCGCCTCGTAGAGGTGCTCAGCCCACGCCGGCCACGCCGGCCCGACGCCGGCGTAGTGCAACGCCAGGATCGCCACGAGCACCGCGGCGATCGCGAGGGTCAGACGGGCGGGATGGAGTCTGGGAGCACGCACCTTCCCCTTGAATCGTCATCGGGACGAGAAGGGTTGAGCGGCGGTGCTCAGCGCGTGACGGCGGGCAAGCCGTCGATGCTCGCTGCGTTGTGCTCGGCCTGGTAGTCGAGGTAGGCGTCCGGGCCCTGGACCCGCACGCGCTTGCGCGTCGACGCGTCCATGTGCGGGCGCTCGCCGGCGTAGTCCATCAGCGGCACGCCGTACCCGCACGAGGAGCCGATGCGGGTGACGTCGACGAGCACGATCGCGCGCCGCCCCTCGGGGATCGTCGGCTCCTCGAAGCCGGCCTCGGCGAGCAGCTCGTCGAAGCGCGGGTCGCCGGTCAGCACGTACTCGCCGCGGCCGTGCAGGCGGACGATCCGCGGCGGCCCTTCGAAGGCGCAGAACATCACCACGACGCGGCCGTTCTCGCGCACGTGGGCGATCGTCTCGGCGCCGCTGCCGACGTAGTCGAGGTAGGCGACGCGGCGCGGGCCGAGCACGCGCAGCGTGCCGCCCGGGCCCTTGGGGGAGACGTTGATGTGGCCGTCCCCGGCGAGCGGGGCGCTGCCGACGAAGAACATCGGCTGGCGCGCGATCCAGGCGCGCAGGTGGTCGTCGATCTCGTCGTAGGTGCGCGCCATGGTGGAGAAACGGTAGCGGTGGCCGGGTCTCGGCGAACGTCAACAGCGGCTGGGTAGGGGAGCGAGCGGTGAGCCGCCCGGCGTGCAAGTGGGACGCTTTGACCCCCTATAGCGTGGTCAAAGCGTCCGGCTTGATCAAGCGGGACGCTTTGTGGTCGCTATAGGCCCCAAAAAGCGTCCCAATTGATCGCCGCGGCACCCCGAACCCACGCCTCAATGCAAGCCGTTGACGTTCACCCCAGCTCACGCAACGCCGCGATCAGGCGATCGGTGGCGTCCGTGTCACGCAGCGTGATGCGGACGTGCCGCTCGTCGCCCCAGCGGTCGCCGCGCGCGACGAGGATCCGGCGGACGCCGAGGTGCTGGGCGATCGCCGTGCCGTCGTGGGTCTCCGAGCTCAGCCACACGAACGGCGCGGCCGTGGGCGGGAAGGAGAGCGAGGTGCCGTGCAGCGCGTGGGTGAGCCGCTCGCGCTCGCGGGCCGCCGCCGCGCGGCGGCGGGCGAGCACCGGGTCGCCGAGCTCGAGCGCCCACGCGGCGGCCGCCTGCGCGGGCGCGTTGACGGAGAACGAGGGCGTGAGCCGCTCCGCCAGCTCGGCGGTCGGCGCCAGCACGTAGCCGATGCGGAAGCCCGCCATCGCGTGCGCCTTGGCGAACGTCCGGAAGACGAGCAGGTTCGGTAGCTCGGCGACCAGCGAGGCGGCGTCCTCGCCCGGCTCGAGGAAGTCGGCGAACGCCTCGTCGAGCAGCACCCACACGCGCTCGCCCACGCGCTCGCACAGCGCGCGCACGTCCGCGCGCGCGACGGGCGCGCCCGTGGGATCGTTGGGGCTCGAGAGCGCGACGGCCCGCGTGTCGGCTCCCACCCGCTCCGCCAGCGCGTCGAGGCCGGCGACCGGCACGGGGCGGCCGCCGGCGCGCTGGGCGAGGTCGGGCAGCGGGCGCCAGCCCGGCCACGCGACGAGCAGCTCACCGCCGTCGAGGAGCTGTGCGCAGGCATCCTGCAGCAGCTCGGCGGCGCCATGGCCGACCGCGACCTGCTCGGGCCGCACGCCGTGGCGCTCCGCCGCGAGCTCGCGCACCTCGGTGGCGGCCGGGTCGGGGTAGGCGTTCATGCGCCGCCGCAGCGCGAAGGTGGCGGCGTTGACCGCCTCGGGGTGCGGCGGCTCGTGCCAGGCCGTGCGGCCGAGGTCGAGCTCGGGCACGAACACGACCTCGCGCGCGCGCTCCTCGTCGCGGCGCTCGCGCAGCTCGCGCGACACCTCCTCGGCCGGCAGCGCCTGGAACTGCCGGTAGCGCTCGAAGAGGCGCTTCACTTCGGGGCCAGCGTCGGCCCGGGTCCCTCGATGATCAGGAACCAGAAGCCGAACGCGAGCGCGGCGACGATCGCGGTCACCATGAAGATGCGCGAGAGCACGCCGTCGCGCTGGTCGATCCCGCCGGCCCGCCGGATGACCTTCCAGATCCCGTCGAGCCGGACCGCGAGCGCGAGGGTCAGCATCAGCGTCGCGATCATGCCCAAGAAGGCGACGAGGATCCCGAAACTGACCGAGCCCGTGTGGTAGTTGACCTGCGAGCCGACCCACAGCCACGCGATCGGCTGCGGCCCCCACAGCGTCAAGCAGACGAGCGTCTCGACGACGAGGACGAAGGCCGCCAGCAGGCGATCGATCCGCTGCCGCTTGCCGGTCCCCGGGTCGGGGTCGTCGGCGTAGTGGACGCGCGCTGTGCCGGGCCGGCGACCGATGAACAGGCCGCCCGTATCCGTGGGGTCATTGCGCGCCATCAGGGGTTGGGGAGGATAGAGGCCGGTGGTACATTGGCCGCTCCGCAAGGAGGTGCTTCATGCTCGAGACGCCGCTCAGGCAAGAGGTCGACGAACGCGCCGCCCGGCGCACGCTCCGCGACCAGATCGCACACCTCGAGCGTGAGCATGCGGCCGCGCTGATTGCCGCGCGACTGCCTGCCGGCCCTCGCCGGGGTGCGCGTCTCCGGCCCGCGCCTGCTCGGGCTCGGCGAGCTGGAGCGGATCCGCGACGACCTCGCCGGCCGCGTGGCCGACGTGCGCGAGCAGGCCGCCCGTCAGGGCGAGCGCCAGGCCGCCAAGCGCGTCCTGATCGAGCGCATGCTCCTCCACCCGGGCGAGTACAAGTGGGTGCGCGTCAGCAACGCGGACATCGGCGAGCCCGGCTGCAAGAACTGGCACGTCGTCCCGCGGCTCGGCCTCGTCGGCATGCTGGCCGGCTGGTGGCACGTCAAGATCTCCTCCGGCTGCCCGTTAGCCACCTCATAGCCTTGGTCACCTGATGGGCCGCCGCAGCCGCGCGCGCCGCGCAGCGGGCATCGCTCCCGCCTCACCCACACCGCCGCCGGCCACGCCGCGCCCGGCGCCGCTGAGCGACGAGCGGCCGAAGGCGCCGTGGCACCCGTTCCCGCTCGTCGAGCTGTGCGTGCTCGTCGGGATCGTGCTGATCGTGCTCGGGCTGATCGTCGGCTTCGACTCCGACCGCGGCCAGCTCGCGCTCGTGTGCGGCGTGCTGCTCGCGTCGCTCGGCGGGCTCGACACCGCGGTGCGCGAGCACTTCAACGGCTACAAGTCCCACTCGAGCGTGCTCGCGGGCCTGCCCGGGGTCATCGCCGCCGCCGCGCTGTTCTTCGCCCGCGCGCCCTGGATCGCCGTGGCCGGGGGCGCGGCGCTCGTCTTCGGCCTCGCCTTGTGGGGCTTCCGCACCGCGTTCCGCCGCCGCTCAGGCGGGTTGTCGTTCCGCTGAAATAGTCTGCCGACGGTGAGCGAAGAAGAGCGGCGCATGCGGCTGCGCGGGCTGCACCATGTCACCGCGATCTGCCGTGACCTCGAGGCGACGATCGCGTTCTACCGCGACGTCATGGGCCTGGCGATCGTCAGGGACGGCCCCAGCGACGACGACCCTGGCTCGCGCCACGTGTGGTTCGGCGCGCTCGACGGCGAGGCGGGGGCGCTCGTCTCCTTCATGGAGTACCCCCAGCTGCCGAAGGGCGTGACCGGCGTCGGCTCGACCCACCACTTCGCGCTCGTGGTGGAGTCGGCCGAGGAGCTGGAAGCGTGGCGCGACTACCTCCGGGGCAGAGACGTGGAGTGCACCGACCTCTACGACCGGGGCGCCTTCCGCTCGCTCTACCTGCACGACCCCGACGGTCACGTGGTCGAGCTCGCCACCCGGGGGCCGGGCTTCGGCACCGGCCCCCGCGGATGACGGTCACGGCCGCGTCAGTTGCGCGCGGCCCAGTCGTTCAGCGCGAACGGATCCACGTTCGCGTCCGCGAAGTCCCCGCGCAGCCGAGCCGCGAGCGCGCGCCGCTGGCGCTCGGTCATCGACCCGACGGTCTTCGTCTCCGACATCGGGATCGAGGCCAGGAACCGCCGGCAGCGTGTACGACCCCACCGATGCTGGCTCATGAGGAGGTCGGCGATGGCCATGCTCTCCGCCTCCCAGGGGCACTCGAGCACCACGTCGGCGACGGACGTCTCGCCATCGGTCACCTGCCGCTTCAATTCCGCCCTTGCCAACCGGACCCGGTTGGCCTGCTGCAGCGCACGCATGTGCTGCGGCGCAGGCGCTGTCGCCAATGCCTCCATCGAACCTCCCCGCGGCTCATCCTCTCCCGACGAGCCTGGTATCTCGTTTTGCAGTACCCGGTCCTCCGCGCCTGCGATGCGGCGAGCGAGCGGAACCAGACATCGCCGAAGCCGCCGCCTCCTGGCGGCCCTTCGATCCGAACCTGCCTGAGTTCCCCTCTCTCCCCGGCTCGCGTGCGGCGTGCCGACCGGTTGGGAACCGTAGTCACTCCGCGAGCAAAGGGTCAACGCTCAACCACCCTCGGCATTCGCAAAAAGCGGGGGATTTCTCGCGCGGAATCTCTTGTGCGAGATTGGACAAGACCAAAAGACGGCAAACCGTGTCCTAGAGCCATTTTTGTGCTAAGGGGGCGAGGATGATCCGAGTCGGCGTCGATGTGGGCGGCACGTTCACGGACCTCGTGGCGCTCGACGGAACCCGCGTCACGACAGGCAAGGTGCCGAGCACGCCCGACGATCAGTCCGAGGGTGTGATGCGCGCGCTGGAGGCGATCGAGGCGAGCGAGGTGACCGCGTTCGCGCACGGGATGACGGTCGCCACCAACGCGCTGCTCGAGCGCCGCGGTGCTCGCACCGCGCTGATCACGACCGAGGGCTTCCGCGACCTGATCGAGCTCGCCCGCCAGGACCGCCCGTCGCTCTACGACCTCGCGGAGGGCCGCCCGGAGCCGCTTGTGCCGCGGGAGCTGCGCTTCACGGTGCGGGAGCGGATGGGACCCGAGGGCGAGCTCGAGCCGCTCGACGAGGACAGCGTGAAGCAGGCCGTCGAGGCGCTGCGGGACGCGGAGGTCGACGCCGTCGCGGTCTGCCTGCTGTTCGCGTTCCTGCACCCCGAGCACGAGCAGAACGTCGGCGAAGCGGTACGGGAAGCGATTCCGGACCTCCACGTCTCGCTGTCGAGCGAGGTGCTCCCCGAGTTCCGCGAGTACGAGCGCTTCTCGACCACGGTCGCCGACGCCTACCTGGGCCCGAAGCTCGCCGCCTATCTCGAGCGGTTGGCGGGCGGGGCCGACGAGGCGGGCGTGCCGGCGCCGCTGGTCATGCAGTCCTCGGGCGGGGTGGTCGACGTCGGCGTGGCCGCGACGGCCGCCGCGGGCTGCGTGCTGTCCGGGCCGGCCGGCGGCGTGGTCGGCGCGGCGCACGTCGCGAAGGCGAGCGGCTACGAGGACGTGCTGACCTTCGACATGGGCGGAACCTCGACCGACGTCGCGCCGGTCCTAGGCGGCGAGGCGAGCACGACCACGGAGTCGGTCGTCGCCGGCGTGCCGATCAAGCTGCCGATGGTCGACGTCCACACGGTCAGCGCCGGCGGCGGCTCGATCGCGTGGGCCGACCCGGGCGGCGCGCTGCGCGTCGGCCCGCGCTCGGCCGGCGCCGACCCCGGCCCGGCCGCCTACGGCAAGGGCGGCGAGGAGCCGACGGTGACCGACGCCAACCTGCTGCTCGGCTACCTCGGCGACGGGGCGGAGCTGGGCGGCGAGCTGACGCTGTCGGCGGAGGCGGCCGAGACCGCGCTGAAGGCCCTCGGCGGCGAGCTCGACCTCGATCCGCTCGAGACCGCGCTCGGCGTCGTCCGCGTGGCGAACGCCGAGATGGGCCGCGCGCTGCGGGTGATCTCGGTCGAGCGCGGGCTCGACCCGCGCGAGTTCGCGCTCGTGGCCTTCGGCGGCGCCGGCGGCCTGCACGCCTGCGCGCTGGCCGAGGAGCTCGGGATCCCGGCCGTGCTCGTGCCGCGCGCCGGCGGCGTGCTCTCCGCGCTCGGCCTCGCGATGAGCGACGTCCGCCGCGACTACGTCCGCCCGCTGCTGGGCGGCGAGGACGCCGAGGATGCCTTCGCGGCGATGGAGAAGCAGGCGGGCGAGGACATGGACGAGCCCGAGCTGCGCCGCCGCGCCGACCTGCGCTACCGCGGCCAGTCGTTCGAGCTGACCGTCGAGGCCGACGACCTCGGCGCCGTCGAGGAGCGCTTCGCCGAGGAGCACGAGCGCCGCTACGGCTACCGGATGGAGGGCGAGGACGTCGAGCTCGTCAACGCCCGCGTGGTCGCCACCGTGCCGGTCGAGCGGCCGGAGCTGGCTGCCGAGGAGGCCGAGGGCGACGCCGAGGAGGGCAAGCGGCGCGCGAACTTCGACGGCGACTGGAGCGAGGTCCCCGTCTACCGCCGCGCGGGCATGGGCGAGGGCTTCGAGGTCGAGGGCCCGGCGATCGTCGAGTTCGCGGAGGCGACGTGCGTCGTGCGGCCGGGCTGGTCGGGCGCGATCGACTCGACCGGCACGCTGGTGCTGGAGCGCTCCGGATGAGCCTCGATCCCGTCACCCTGAGCGTGCTCGCCAGCGCGCTGTCTGGCATCGCCGAGGAGGCCGGCGCGGTGCTGATCCGCGGCGCCTACTCCTCCAACATCAAGGAGCGCCGCGACTGCTCCGCCGCGCTGTTCGACGCCGAGGGCGCGATGGTCGCCCAGGCTGAGCACATTCCCGTCCACCTCGGCGCGATGCCCGAGGCGGTGGCGGCGGTGATCGAGCACGAGCCCGACCCCGGCGACGTGTGGATCGTCAACGACCCCTACCGCGGCGGCACCCACCTGCCGGACATCACGCTCGTGTCGCCGCTCGACATCGACGGCGACATCCTCGCCTACGCGGTCACGCGCGCCCACCACTCCGACGTCGGCGGCATGCGGCCCGGCTCGATGCCGGCGGACTCCCGCGACGTCTACCAGGAGGGGATCATCATCCCGCCGGTGCGGCTCGCGGACGACGTGCTCGAGCTGATCCTCGCCAACGTGCGCACGCCCGACATCCGCCGCGGCGACCTGCGCGCGCAGACGGCGGCCAACAAGCTCGCGGGGCGGCGGCTGGAGGAGCTGGTAGAGCGGCGCGGGCGGGAGACCGTCGAGCAGGCGTTCGCCGAGGTCGTGGCCTACGCCGAGCGGCGCACGCGCGAGGCGCTGCGCGACGTGCCCGACGGTACTTACGAGGCCGAGCGCGCGATGGAGGGCGACGGCGTGAGCGACGACGACGTGATGATCCGCGCCTCCGTGAAAGTCGACGGCGACGCGCTCTCGATCGTCGTTCGAGGGCACCGACGACCAGGTGGCCGGCAACGTCAACTGCCCGCTCTCGGTCACGCGCTCCGCCTGCTACTTCGCGCTGCGGGCGCTGCTGCCCTCGGACGTCCCGGCCAACGCCGGCACCTACGCGGCGCTGAGCATCGAGGCGCCCGAGGGCTCGGTCGTCAACGCGCAGTCGCCGGCCGCGGTGGTGGCGGGCAACGTCGAGACCTCGCAGGCGATCGCCGACACCGTGCTCGCCGCGCTCGCGCAGGCGGTCGACCTCCCCGCCCAGGGTCAGGGCACGATGAACAACCTGATCATCGGCGGCCGCGGCTGGACCTACTACGAGACGATCGGCGGCGGGCAGGGCGCGAGTTCCTCAGCGGCCGGGCCCGTCGGGCGTCCACGTCGGCATGTCGAACACGCTCAACACGCCGATCGAGGCGCTCGAGCTCGAGTACCCGATGCGCGTCGAGCGCTACGAGCTGCGCGACGGCTCCGGCGGCGACGGCGAGAACCGGGGCGGCGACGGCGTCGAGCGCGCGGTGCGCGTGCTCGAGCCGGCGACGCTGAACCTGCTGACCGACCGCCGCCGCCACTCGCCGGAGGGGCGCGAGGGCGGCGGCGACGGCGCGCCTGGGGAGAACCTGCTCAACGACGAGGAGCTGCCGCCGAAGGCCAGCCGCGACCTCGCCGAGGGCGACGTCGTGACGGTGCGGACACCGGGCGGCGGCGGGTACGGGTCGTCGTAGGCCTGGACGTCGCAAGCGGGAGCTTCGGTAATGTCGGCGTCGTGGCGCCGCAGCGCATCACCCGTGAGGACGCCGGCTCGCTGATCGAGGCCCGCCGCGAGCTCGGCGAGGAGATGGAGCCCGCGGTGATCGACGCCTTCCTGGATCGCGTCGAGGCGGCCGCCGAGGCGCGCGCGGCGGCGACGAAGGAGCCCCAGCGATCCGACGACGGCCGCGCCGAGCGGTTCGTGCTCTCGATCATCTCTCTGGGGACGGGGATCCCGATCACCGCGATCGCCGCCGAGCAGGGCGGCGTCGTCGGGATGCTCGTGGTGTGGGCGGGGATCGTCGGCGTGAACTTCTCGTTCTCCCGCCGTAGGTGACGCACCCGGTGGCGGCCGCTCTGCGCGAGCGGCCGGAGGGCGCTCGCGTCGCGCTCGTCGTCGAGGGCGGCGGGATGCGCGGGGCGGTGTCGGGCGGGATGGCGCTCGGCGCTCGACGAGCTCGGGCTGGCCGGCGCGTTCGACGCCGCCTACGGCTCCTCCGCGGGCACGCTCAACGCGATGTGGCTGGTCAGCGGCCGCGTGCGCGACGGCATCCCGACATGGACCGACCCGCAGCTCGTGCACGAGCTGATCTCGCGCCGCCGGGCGCTGCTGCGGCGCGGGCCGGTGGTCGACGTGCGCGGGCTGGTGGAGGAGCGTTACGAGCGGCTCTCGCCGGGGCTGTTCGACGCCGTGCTGGCGGGGCGGACCGAGCTGCACCCGATCGCCACCGACGTCGCGACCGCCGAGGCCGTCGACCTGCACGCGAGCATCGCCGATGAACCGTCCCTCCGGCTCGCGCTTCGCGCCTCCGCGGCGCTGCCGATCCTGTCCGGTCCCCCGGTGAGCGTCGACGGACGCCCCTTCATCGACGCGGGGCTGTCGGCCGCGATCCCGTTCCGCACCGCGCTGGCGGACGGCGCCACGCACGTGCTCGTGCTGCGCTCGCGCCGGGCGGGCGAAACGGTGACGCCGCCGGCCCGGCTCAGCGGCACGCTCACCGCGCGCGCCCTCCGCCGCATCTCGCCGGCGCTGGAGACGGCGTTCCGCACGCGCGTCGAGCGCGAGGGCGCCGACGAGGCGCTGCTCGCCCACCACGACGTCGACCCGTCGCTGCAGCCGGCGATCCTCTCGATCCGGCCTCCGGCCGACTCGCCGGTGCCGTCGCGCCTGGAGCGCGACCTCGGCGTCATCCGCGCCGGGCTCGAGGCCGGGCGGGCCGGGGCCCACGCGGCGCTGGGCGGCTCGTAACACTTCCCGGACGCCGTTCGGAGAGGATGCGCGGCATGAGCCGAGTCCTCGCCTGGAGCCTGTGTGCGCTCACGCTCGCGGCCGGCGTGTACTCCGGCGTGCTGTCGATCATCGACGCCGGCACGGACTGGGCCGCGATCCTCCCGCCGGGCGGCGCGCCGCCGAGCGAGGGCGTTGCCGTGAGCGTGCTCGACGTCGCGTGGCTGGTCGGCTTCGCGGTCGTCGGCGCGCTGGTCGCCTCGCACCAGCCGCGCAACCCGATCGGCTGGCTGCTCGGCGCCATCCCCGCGGCGCTGATGACGATCTTCGTCGGCGAGTCCTACTACTTCCACGCCGCGCGCAGCCATCCGGGCGATCCGGGCGGCCTCGCTGGCCGCCGTCGCCTCGATGATCGTGCGCTTCCGCCGCTCGCACGGCGTCGAGCGCCAACAGCTCAAGTGGTTCACCACCGCCGCGGCGCTGCTCCTGCTCGGCTTCGTGTTCTCGTTCTCGCTCGCCGGCGTGATCGGAGAGGACGTGAGCTGGGTGTTCATCGCGCTGGGGCTGCTGGGCGTCGACCTCGCGGTGGCGATCGCGATCCTGCGCCACCGGCTCTACGACATCGACGTCGTCATCAACCGCGCGCTCGTCTACGGCGCGCTGACCGCCACGCTCGGCGCCACCTACCTCGCGCTGGTGCTGCTGATCGGCCTCGCGGTCGGGCGCTCGGGCTTCGCCGTCGCCGTCTCGACGCTCGCGGTGGCGGCGCTGTTCGGGCCGGCGCGATCGCGGATCCAGGGCGCGGTCGACCGTCGCTTCTATCGCCGCAAGTACGACGCGCAGCGGACGCTCGAGGCGTTTGCTGCGCGGTTGCGGGACGAGGTGGCGCTCGACGCGCTGGACTCCGAGCTACGCGGCGTCGTGACCTGCACGATGCAGCCCGCGCACGTGTCGCTGTGGCTGCGGACCCCGGCTCAGCTGCCGAAGTCGGTCGTGTAGGTCGCGCCGCCGTTCGAGCCGGCGGGCGCGCCGCCGGCGATGCCGATGCCGATCACGCGGTAGCGCGGGGAGAGGAGGTTGCGGCGATGGCCGGCGCTGTGCATCCAGGCGGCCACGATCGAGCGCGGCGTGGCCTGCGTGCGGCGGGGGTGCCCTTGTCGGGGAAGTGCCTAAGTTGACGTAATCCTGCTCTACGACCTTCGTCGGCATCCGACGGTCAAAGCTTTAGTGCAATGAGGAATGTTCGCGTGACGCACAGGCAGGCGCGGCGGTTCTCGTCGTCGACGCCGACAGCAGGGAGCGCAGTGCGGTTCGCGGGATGCTCGCGCCGCTGGGCTATCGGCTCGCGGGCGCGGAATCGCAGGCGGACGCGTTGCGAGCCGTCGCGCACGAGCGCTTCGCCGTGATCGTGATGGACACGCGGCGGGAGTCCCTCGACGGCTACGAGACGGCCAAGCGGATCCGGGAGGAGACCGGGACCGGGCTGACGCCGATCATCTTCCTCACCGCGTTCGGGGACGACGAGCTAGAGACCGCGGCCGCCTACGCCAGCGGCGCCGTCGACTTCGTGTTCACGCCGGTCCTCTCCGCCGTGCTGCGCGCGAAGGTCTCGACGTTCATGAAGCTCGTCATGCGCTCACAGCAGCTCGAGGACTCGGTCGAGTCGATCCTCGAGCTCAACAGCGCGCTGCACGACAGCGAGGTCCGCGCGCGAGCGGTACTGGAGAACGTGGCCGAGGGGCTCGTCACCGCCACCGAGGCGGGCGTGATCGAGTCGGTGAATCCGTCGGCCCTGCGCCAGTTCGGCTACGACCACGAGGCGGAGATGATCGGGCAGCCGTTCGCGTCGTCGT
Organism: uncultured Solirubrobacteraceae bacterium; assembly: GCA_963722815.1. GTDB lineage: Bacteria > Actinomycetota > Thermoleophilia > Solirubrobacterales > Solirubrobacteraceae > DASQFQ01. The sequence continues at coordinate 199,427 of CAVROM010000011.1, read as the reverse complement.
CGGCGAGACCACCGGGCGCCGCAAGGACGGCTCGACCTTCCCGATGGAGCTGGGCAGGAGCCGGATGCAGATCGACGGCCACACGTACACGATCGGCGCCGTCCACGACATCACCGGCCGCAGCCAGCGCTTCGAGCGCGACCGGGTCGCGTTCGAAGAGGCGCCGATCGGCAGCGTCATCACCTCCCGCGACGGCCGGATCGAGCGCGTCAACCAGGCGATCTGCGAGATGACGGGGCGCACCGCCGAGCAGCTGGTCGGGAGGCGGCTGTCCGAGCTCGCGCACCCCGCCGACCGCCCCGCCAGCGCCGCCGCCCTGGCCGCGCTCGTCAACGGCGCGGCGGGCACCCGCCGCTTCGAGGGCCGCTACCTGCGCCACGGCGGGAAGGTGGTCGAGGCGAGCGTGGCCGTGTCCGCGATCCGCGACGACCACCAGGAGGTCATCCAGCTCTTCACCCAGATCGAGGACGTCACGGACGCGCGCCGCACGACCCGCGAGCTCGAGCAGGCGCAGTTCGAGATGCTCGCGCGCCTGGCCGGCGCGGCCGAGCTGCACGACGACGACACCGGTCGCCACACCAACCGCGTCGGGGAACTGTCGGTCAACGTCGCCGAGCGCCTGGGCCTGTCCGCCTCGGTGCTGGAGCTCGTCCCGCTCGCGGCCGTCCTCCACGACGTCGGCAAGATCGCGATCCCCGACGCGGTGCTCTCCAAGCGCGGGAAGCTGACCGCCAAGGAGTTCGACCTGATGAAGACCCACACCACCGTCGGCGCGGAGATGCTCAGCGGCAGCACCTTCGACCTCGTCGCGACGGCCGAGGAGATCGCGCTGACGCACCACGAGAAGTGGGACGGCAGCGGCTACCCGGCCGGCCTCAGCGGCGACGCGATCCCGATCACCGGGCGCATCGTCGCCGTTGCCGACGTCTTCGACGCGCTGACCCACGTGCGGCCGTACAAGCCGGCGTGGAGCGTCGCGGACGCGGACGCCGAGCTGCGGAGCCAGGCGGGCAGGCACTTCGACCCGCAGGGGGTCGACGCGTTCTTCAGCACCCGGCGCGAGCCCCGCCCGGCGCTCGCCGGCGCGCTGCTCTGACCCTGCAGCCGCGGCGGCGGCGCGCGGTGACGAGGCGCGCGTCTACGTCTGCCGTCGGTCGTGCTGTCGGCGTTCTTCGCCGTTGCGGCGGTCCTCCCGAGCGAGCCGGGCCACGAGCATCAGCGCGTCGATATCACCGGCTGCGGCACGACAGCTCATGCAGGCGCACCCGTCGTCATGCGAGCTTGCCACCGTGGTGACCGCCTCCTGAACCGCAGTCAGCCGCGCGACTCGATCGACGAGCGAATGCTGGTTGTAGTCCCCGTCCATCCTTGGCCCTCCTGACTTCGAAGGTACAACAGCCGAAGGAACAGCGGCCAGGCGCGGGGTCGACCCGTCATAACCGATACGTCACGGCCGCGGCCGCCCTAAGCATCGACGGCGCAGCGCCTAGGGCGAACTGCCTGGGTGCTGGCACCTGCGCAGGATCCGATCCGCGCCGCTTTCTCCCGGCCGCCGCGCCGGCCAAACACGGCGCATGGCAGGGTGGTTCGATCGGCGACCGCCCGTCGGTGGTGCGGGTCAGTGCTGCGACTGGCTCGGGCCTGCGGGCGTTTCCTGCCGACGAACCGGCGGAAGGCTCGTGGTGGCCACGGACGGCCGCGGAACCAGCAGAGGACACCGCGATGCGCGGGGTTACGCCCGGCGCGTCCGGTGCTCCACCGGAGCGGGGTGCCGTATGAACCTCGTCGGCCTCGGCCGTCGCGGACACGTGCCACGATGACCGCCGCAGATGACCAAGCTCCTCGCGCTCATCGCCGTTCTCGCCTCGCCGACCGGGTTCCACTCGTCGGCCAAGCCGCTGCCCGCGCCGGTCAAGGCGCAGCTGAAGTCGGGCGGCTTCTGGCACAAGGGCTGCCCGGTGGGGCTCTCCGGCCTGCGGCTGCTCACGGTCTCGCATCGCGGCTGGCACGGGAAGACGCGCACCGGCCAGCTGATCGTCAACGCCGACGCGGCCCGGCCGCTGCGCCGCACCTTCCGCCGGCTCTACCGCCTCCGCTTCCCGATCCGCCACATGCGGATCGCCGACTTCTACGGGCCGAAGAGGCAACGGCCGAAGGACGGCGACGTGACCGCCTCGTTCGAGTGCCGCCAGGCTGCCCAGTCGCCGTGCACCGGCGGCGGGGGCACCGGCACGTGGTCGCAGCACGCCTACGGGCTGGCGGTCGACGTGAACCCCGGTGAGAACCCCTACGTCGGCTGCGGGCAGAGTCGCGACCCGACGCTGAAGAAGTACCGCGACCGCTCGCGCCACCTGAAGGGGATGGTGACCGCGCGCGCCAGAGCGGCGTTCGCCGCCATCGGCTGGGGCTGGGGCGGCTCGTGGGCCGGCGACACGAAGGACTACATGCACTTCTCCTCGACCGGGGGCTGACACGGTGGCGAAGCTCATCTACAGCGCGATCGCATCGCTCGACCTCTACGTCGCCGACGAGCAGGGCAAGTGGGACTGGGCGTTCCCCGACGAGGAGGTGCACGCGTTCGTCAACGACCTCGAGCGCCCGATCGGCACCCACCTGTTCGGGCGCCGCATGTACGAGGTGCTCTCCGCGTGGGAGACGATGGACGACCCGCACCCGCTGATGCGCGACTACGCGGAGATCTGGCGCCAGAGCGACAAGATCGTCTACTCGCGCTCCCTCGAGCGACACCACGACCGCCCGCACCACCCTCGAGCGCGAGTTCGACCCCGCCAAGGTCGCCGAGCTGAAGGCATCCGCAAGCAACGACCTCAGCATCGGCGGCCCCCACCTGGCCGCGCAGGCGATCGCGGCCGGGCTGGTCGACGAGTGCCACCTCCTGCTCAGCCCGGTCGTCGTGGGCGGCGGCAACGCCGCGCTCCCCGACCGGCCTCCGCTGGGATCTCGAGCTCGCAGACGAGCGCCGCTTCAACAACGGCGTCGTCCACCTGCACTACGTCAGTCGTAGTGGTTGATCATGCCGACGCTGAGCGCCAGCATCAGCGCGCCGGCCACGGCCACGACCGCGAAGCCCTGGAGGATGTCGGTCCAGTCCAGGTCGACGAGCACGAGCGAGCGCAGCCCCTCCATCACGTAGGTCACCGGGTTGATCGTCGCCGCGATCTCCATCGGCCGCGTGAGCATGTCGCGCGGGACGAAGTTCGGCGTGAGGAACAGCAGCGGGAAGAAGATCAGCCCCGCCGAGTTGGTCGCCGCCGCGCTGCGCGTCTTGAGCGCGATCAGCTGCATGAAGCCGGCGAAGACCACCGCCCAGCCCGCGGACATCAGCGACGAGCAGGATGAAGCCGAGCACGCCGCTGGCGATCGAGATCGCCGAAGACCAGCGCGAGCAGCACGATCGCGGCCGCGATCACCGATGCCCTTGACGCCCTCGGCGATCAGCCGGCCGAGCACGATCGAGCTGCGCGGGATCGGCGCGGCGCGCAGCTTGTCGAAGTAGCCGCCCTCGATGTCCTCGACCAGGAACAGCGCGGCGGTGCCGAACGACGCCGCCAGCAGCAGCGAGGCCGGCAGCTGGAACGCGCCGTAGCCCTGGCCGTGCAGGAACGGGGTCGACTTGCCCGGGAAGATCTTCGCCGCCTGGCCGACGTTGACGACCAGGAAGAACAGCGGGATGAACAGCGTCGGCACGAGCGCCTCCGGCGTCCGCCACGCCTCGCGCAGCGCGCGCGACGCAGCACCCAGGCCTGGCTCATGCCGTCACCTCCTGGACCTCGCCCTCGCCGCGCTCGCGGGTGCGGCCGGTGGCGTCGAGGAAGACGTCATCGAGCGTCGGATCGGCGCCAGACCGCGCCGCTCGCGCAGGTCGGCCTTGAGCTGCGCAGGCGTGCCCTCGCGCACGATCAGCCCGTCGTCGATGATCGCCAGGCGATCGCACAGGCGGTCGGCCTCCTCGAGGTACTGCGTGGTCAGGAACACGGTCGTCCCGCGCTCGTTGATCCGCCGCACCTCGTCCCACACCGTCAGCCGGCTGGCGGGATCGAGGCCGGTGGTCGGCTCGTCGAGGAACAGCACCTCGGGCTCGTGCACGAGCGCCGAGGCGAGGTCGAGCCGGCGCTTCATGCCGCCCGAGTAGCTCTTGATCGAGCGGTCGGCGGCGTCCTCGAGCTCGACCAGCGCGAGCAGCTCCTCGGTGCGCCGCGCGGCGTCGGCGGGCGACTGCCCGAACAGCCGCGCCTGCAGCACGATCAGCTCGCGCCCGGTCTGGCGCGGGTCGAGCCCGGCCTCCTGCAGCGCGACGCCGATGCGGTGGCGCACCGCGTCGGGATCGCCGGCGACGTCGATCGCCGGCCACGCGGGCGCGGCCCGCGGTGATCGAGAGCAGCGTCGTGAGCATCTTCACGGTCGTCGACTTCCCCGCCCCGTTCGGTCCGAGGAAGCCGAACACCTCGCCGGCCTGCACCTGCAGGTCGACGCCGCGCACGGCCTCGACCGTCCCGGACTTGTCCGGGTAATGCTTGACGAGGCCTTCGGCTTCAACAGCGGTCATGGGTCGCGAGGCTAGCCAGGCGACCCGACCGATGTCTTCTCGAGACGTGCTCAGAGGCACAGCGCTATACCTCGGGCCATGAGCAACGAACTCCAAGGCACGGTCGCGCTCGTCACGGGCGCCAGCAGCGGGATCGGCGAGGCGACGGCGCGCGCGCTCGCCGCACACGGGGCGACGGTGGCCGTCGCCGCGCGCCGCAAGGACCGGCTCGACGCGCTCGCCGGCGAGATCGGCGGGCTCGCGATCGAGGCCGACGTCACCGACCGCGAGCAGGCCCAGGCCGCGGTCGAGCGCACCGCGCAGGAGCTCGGGCGGCTCGACACCGTCATCAACAACGCCGGCGTGATGCTGCTCGGCCCGATCGTCGACGCCCCCGTCGAGGAGTGGGACCGGATGATCGACCTCAACCTCAAGGGGCTGCTCTACGTCGCCCACGCGGCGCTGCCGCACCTGATCCGAGCCGCCGAGAGCGAGCCGCGCCGGGTCGCGGACCTCGTCAACGTGAGCTCGGTCGCGGGCCGCCGCGTCGGCGCCGGCGGCGGCATCTACCAGCTGACCAAGCACGGCGTGGGCACGTTCAGCGAGGCGCTGCGCCAGGAGGTCACCGCGCGCCACGTGCGCTCCTCGCTGGTCGAGCCCGGGGCGACCGAGAGCGAGCTGGTCACCCACGTGCGCGAGGAGGTCCGCAGCCAGCTCCCGCCCATCGCCGACGAGATCCTCAAGGCGGAGGACATCGCGGACGCGATCCTCTTCATCGTCACGCGCCCGCGGCACGTGGCGGTCAACGAGGTGCTCGTCCGCCCGACGGAGCAAGTTCGCTAGGCGCCAAGCCAGGCAGCTTGCTGCCTAGCGGGGGGCTAGGCGACCCCGCACCACTCCATCGCGGTCGCGGCGAGCACCTTCGTGACCTGCCGGACGCTCTCGAGGTCCACCCACTCGTCGGGCGCGTGGAGGTTGCCGCCCAGCGGGCCGTAGCACGTGGCCGGCGTGTCGTAGAAGAGGTTGAAGAAGCGCGCGTCGGTGGTCCCGGTGAAGGCGAGGCAGCCGAGCTCGCCGCCCGTGAGGTCACGATGCACGCCCGCGAGCGCCTGCATGATCGGGGCGTCGCGGGCGATGGCGAACCCGTCCGCCTGGAAGGCGTAGAACGTCACTTCGGGCGGATGCTCGGCGAGCCAGGGGTCGTCGCGCACGCGCTCGGTCAGCTCGTCGCGGAAGCGCGCCTGGACGTCCGGCAGGCGCTCGCCCGGGTAGGCGCCGAGCCGGACCTCGAGCACGCACTCCTCGGGCACGGTCGAGGGCCAGTCGCCGCCGCGCGCGACGCCGACGTTGTAGTTGAGCGGGTGCGCCACGCCCTCGAACGCCGGATGGCGCTCCGCGCGGTTGGCGGCCGCCTCGAGCTCGCCCACGGCGTCAATGACCCGCGCGGCCTTGGCGATCGCGTTCTGCACCTCGCTGGCGCGCTCGGCGTGCCCGCCGCGGCCTCGCACCGTGATCCGCGCCCACAGCACGCCGACCTGCGCCTCCAGCGCCTGGTCCCCGAACGGCTCGGGGATGATCGCCGCGTCGCCGGTGTATCCGCGCGCCAGCGCGGACAGCGCGCCGTTGCCCGTGCACTCCTCCTCGATCACCGTGACGAGACTCACGTCGCCGCGCAGCCGCACGCCTGCGTCGCGCAGCGCGCGGACCGCGTAGACCATCGCGGCGACCCCCGCCTTCATGTCCGCGGCGCCGCGGCCCCACATCCGGCCCTCGGCGACCTCGGCGCCCCAGGGGTCGCGGGTCCAGTGATGCTCGGGCGTGGCCGGCACGACGTCGATGTGCCCCTGGAGCACGAGCGAGCGGCCGCCGCCCGCGCCGCCCCAGCGCGCGCCGACGTTCGGTCGCCCCGCGAAGGACCACTCCACCGGCCCGTAGCCCCGCAGCTCGGCCAGGCTCGCCGCGTCGATCTCCCACGTGTCGACGGCCAGCCCGAGCGCGCCGAGCTCGGCCGCCACGAAGCGCTGCACGAGCGCCTCGTCACCCAGCGTGCTGCGGCGCGTCACGAGCCCTCGGAGGAACTCGATCTCGCGCTCCCAGTTGGCGTCGACGGCAGCGCCGACCCGATCGGCTTGTGTCATGTGGATTGCAAGCTAGCCGCCCGCGCGCGTGCTTGAATCGCGGTCGTGATCGAATCACCGAACTTCAGAGTCGACGTCGAGGACGACGGCACGCTGCTGGTGCTCCGTCTGCACGGTGAGCTGGACCTGATGTCCGTGCCCACCGTGGAGGAGACGGTCGATCGCCACGGCGCCCGCCAGGCGGTCGTGCTCGATCTGCGGGACCTCGAGTTCATGGACTCCTCGGGCCTGCGGATGATCATCGAGCTGCGCAACCGCGGTGGCGGCACGCGGGTGTCGTTCGTCGCGCCCGGCGAGCGCGTCGGGCGCGTGCTGGACATGACCGGTGTGCGCTCGAAGCTCACCTGGGTCGAGGACCCGCGCGAGGCGCTCGGCTGATCGAGTCCACGACCCCCGTTAGCGGGGGGCGAGCCCGAGCGCGAGCAGCGCGATGTCGTCGCGGGGCTCGCCCTCGTGGGCGGCGACCACCGCTGCCTCGACCGCGTCGACCACCGCCTGCGGTGACTCGCCCGCGAGCGTGCCGAGCAGCTCGGCGAAGCCGAACTCGCCGAACGGTCGGCTGCGCGGGCCGGCGTCGGTGACGCCGTCGGTGTAGAGGAGCAGCACGTCGCCCGGGTCGAGCAGCAGCCGGGTCTCGCGGAACGTCGGGTCGTCGCCGAGCGCGAGCATGTCGCCGTAGGTCCCGGCGCTCGCGACCGACCCGTCGTGGCGGACGACCATCGCGGGTGGATGACCGGCCAGCGACAGGCGGACGTTGATCTGGCCGCTGCCCGCGGTCGACAGGTACGCGAGCGCGGCGGTGGCGAACTGCGCGCTGTCGTCGTGGGTGCGCATCGCGACGTTGAGCCGCCGCAGCGCCTTCTCGGGCGCGTCGTCGTCGAGGGCGCCGGCGCGCAGCGTGTAGCGCGCGAGCGCGGTGATGGCGGCAGCCTCGGGGCCCTTGCCGGAGACGTCGCCGACCACCATCGCCCACTCCTCCGACGAGCGCGGGAAGACGTCGTAGAAGTCCCCGCCGACCTCGTTGAGCTCGCCCGCCGCGCGGTAGCGGGCGGCGAGTACGGCGCCGGGGATCTCGGGCAGCCGCGCCGGCAGCAGGCGCGCCTGCAGCGTGTGGGCGATGTGGGTGCGCTCCGTGTACAGGCGCGCGTTGTCGATCGCGGTCGCCGCCCGCCGCGCGAGCTCCTCGGCGAGCTGCACGTCGGCCTGGTCGAAGAGCCGGCTCGAGCTCGAGTTGGCGAGCGTGATCGCCCCGAACGTCCGCGTGCGGGCGCGCAGCGGGGCGATGATGACCGAGCGCAGGCCGAGCCTGCGCACGAGCGCGAGCTGGTCCGGGTCCGGGATGCCGGCGACGAGCATCTCCTCGGTGATCTCGGGTACGAACTCGGTGACGCCGCTGCGCGCGACCCGCAGCGAGCCGGTCTCCTGGCTGCGGTTGGACGGGAAGCGGCGCTGGAGCTCCTCGCCCAGCCGTCGCTGCTCGGGGTCGATGTGGGCGGCGGCGACCTGCTGCAGCACGCCGCCGCCGTCGAGCACGCTCACCCCGCACCAGTCGGCGACCTCGGGGACCGCGATGTCGGCCACCGAGCGCAGCGTGCGCTCGTAGTCGAGCGTCTCGTCCAGCAGGACACCGGCGCTCGCCAGGAAGTCCGCGCGGGCGCGCCCCTCGCGCTCGCTGTCGAGCAGCCGCTGGCGCTCGGTGACGTCGAGCACCACGGCGCTGACGCCGACGATGTCGCCGCCCGGCCCGCGCACCGGCGCGCACGACACGTTCCAGTGCCGCCCGTCGCCGCTGAGCTGGAGGTCATGGACCGACGCGCCGCTCTCGAGCACGCGCCGGCACACGTCCTCGAGCTCGCCGAGGTGCTCGCGGTAGGCGCGCATCGTGTCGTTGACGCGCACGAAGCTCAGGTCGTGGTCGACGAACGCGAGCCCGACCGGCGCGGTCGCGAACACGGAGTCGAGCAGCGTGAGCGTTCGCTCGGCGACGGCGTGCAGCCGCGCGTTGTCGATCGCCAGCGCGCAGCGGCCCGCGAGCGTCTCCGCGAACTCGAGGTCGGCCTTGCCGTAGTGGCGACCCTCACGGGTCGAGAGCAGCGTCAGCGACCCCAGGGCGCGGCCGCGCGCGGCGAGCGGCACGAGCATGTACGACTTCGGCGCGAGCCGGGCGTAGAGTCCGTCGTCGACCTCCTCGGTCGGGGAGACGGTGACGTCGGAGGCCAGGATCGACCTGCCGGACTCGCCGACTTCGATCGACTCCGACGCGCCGTCGCGGTCGCGCCGCGCTCGGCGGATGCCGAGCAGCATCGCCTCGACCTCCGGGTCTTCGTGGCCGCTGGACACCTCGACCTCGTCCGCCCCGCCCTCGCCGAGGATGTAGACCGCGCACCAGTCGGCGAAGTCCGGCACCGCGAGCACGGCGACGCGACGCAGGGTCTGCTCGTAGTCGAGCGAGCTGGAGAGCACCTCGCCGGCGTCGGCGATGAACCGCAGCGCCTGGCTGGCGGACAGGACCGGTAGGTGGTCGGACTCAGTCACGGGCGGCGGGTCGCGGGGAGTCTATGGGCTCCCCGCGACGGCGCTGCCCGGTTGCCTCAGCAGATGGCGGCCACGTCGAAGCTGAGGTTGGTCAGGAACGGCGTGATCTTGCCGTCGCTGTACACCAGCGGCCGCGTGGTCTCGACGTAGATGTTGAACGTGATCTCGTACACGCCGACGCCGGCCTTCTTGACCGTGCCGTCGTTGTGCGTGCCGATCAGCTTGCCGTCCTTGGCGACGCGCAGCTGGAGCACGGTCGGGGGAGGACGCAAGGTCGGGAGGGAAATTCCACCGGTGCCGTAGAACTTGACGGCATGGCTTCGGAGACGACCATCGTCGAAGCGGGCGGCCGCGATCTGCGCGTCACCAGCGGCGACCGCGTGATCTTCCCCGCCACCGAGCGCTCCGCCGCGGTCAGCAAGCTCGACATCGTCAACTACTACCTGGCGGTCGAGGACGGCATCATGCGCGCGCTCTCGCACCGGCCGACGACGCTCGAGCGCTGGCCCAAGGGCGTGCACCCGGGGATCGTGCTGTCGACCCGCGAGCAGCGCGGCGGCGATGCCTTCTTCCAGAAGCGCGTGCCGAAGGGCGCGCCCGACTACGTCGAGACCGCGCGGATCGAGTTCCCTTCCGGCCGCCACGCCGACGAGGTCTGCCCGACCGAGGTGGCGGTCGTGGGCTGGGCGGCGCAGATGGGGACGATCACGTTCCACCCGTGGCCGGTGCGCGACGCAGACGTCGACCACCCCGACGAGCTGCGCATCGACCTCGACCCGCAGCCGGGCACCGACTTCGCCGACGCCGTGCGCGTCGCCGCCGAGGCGCGGACGCTGCTGGGCGACCTCGGCTACACGGGCTTCCCGAAGACGTCGGGCGGGCGCGGCGTGCACATCTACGTGCGGATCGAGCCGCGCTGGAGCTTCACCGACGTGCGCCACGCGGCGATCGCGTTCGGGCGCGAGCTCGAGCGGCGGCTGCCCGGCCAGGTCACCACGAACTGGTGGAAGGAGGAGCGCGGCGAGCGCATCTTCATCGACTACAACCAGAACGCCCGTGACCGAACGATCGCCTCGGCCTACTCGATCCGGCCGAAGCCGGGCGCGCCGGTGTCGGCGCCGCTCGACTGGGACGAGTTGCCCGACGTCGCGCCCGAGGACTTCACGGTCGCCACCATGCCGGCGCGCTTCGCCGAGGTCGGCGACCGCCACGCGGCGATCGACGACGCCGCCCACTCGCTCGAGCCGCTGCTCGAGCTGTACGAGCGCGACGAGTCGGGCGACATGCCGTATCCGCCCGACTACCCGAAGATGCCGGGCGAGCCGAAGCGCGTGCAGCCCTCGCGCGACACCGACCGCCCGCGCTGACTAGGACTGCGGGAGCTTCTTCGCGCCGCGCTTCGTGACCGGCGCGCTCGGTGGCGGCACCACCGGCCCGATGTCGCCGTCGGGCGCCTCGTCGAGGTCGACGATGACCGGCGCGTGGTCGCTGGGCCCCTTGCCCTTGCGGGCCTGGCGGTCGATCCAGGCGGCCTGGACGCGCTCGGCCACGCGGTCACCGGCCAGCACCAGGTCGATCCGCATCCCGAGGTCCTGGTGGAACATGCCGGCGCGGTAGTCCCAGTACGAGAAGACGCGCTCGCCGGGCCAGCGGTCGCGCACGACGTCGTGGAGGCCGGCACTCTGCAGCTCGCCCAGCGCCGCGCGCTCGCGCGGGGTGACGTGGGTCTGGCCGACGTAGGCGTCGGGGTCGAAGACGTCCTCGTCCGCGGGGGCGATGTTGACGTCGCCGCACACGACGGTCGTCTCCGGGTTCGCGATGGTGTCGCGCAGCGCGCTCAGCCAGGCGAGCTTGTACTCGTAGTGGTCGGAGTCGGGCACGCGCCCGTTCGGCACGTAGACCGAGACGACGCGGATGCCGCCGCACGTCGCGGAGACGGCACGCGCCTCCTGGTGGGGGAAGCCGGGGCCGCCGGGAATGCCCGCGACGACGTCCTCGAGCCCGGCGCGCGAGAGGATCGCCACGCCGTTCCAGGCCGGCTCGCCGTGCGCGGCGACCTCGTAGCCGCGCTGCGCGAGCTCCTCACCGAGCAGCTCGGCGAGCTTGTCGTCGGCGAGCTTGGTCTCCTGCAGGCACACGACGTCGGGCTGCCGCTCGTCCAGCCATGGCAGGAACCGCGGCATGCGTTGCTTGATCGAGTTGACGTTCCAGGTCGCGATCCGCACGGGCCTTCACCGTAGAACGTAGGCTCGCCGCATGGATGTGACGCCGGCCATCGCCACGATCGTCGCGGCGTTCATCGACGATCCGGTCGAGCGCTGGCTGTACCCGGAGGAGGCCGAATACCTCAAGCACTTCCCGCGCTTCGTGGAGGCGTTCGCGGGGGCGGGGACGGCGTCGGCTGTCGACGACTTCGCCGCGGTCGCCGTCTGGCTGCCGCCGGGCGCCGAGCCGGACGGCGACGCGATCGGCGCGGTGTACACCGAGACGGTCGATCCCGCCAAGCACGACGACGTGCTCGCGGTCGCCGGGCAGATGGACGACGCGCACCCGCGCTTCGCGCACTGGTACCTGCCGTGGCTGGCCGTGCGGCCGGAGCGGCAGGGCGCCGGCCTCGGCGCCGCGCTCCTGAGCGAGGGGCTCGAGCGCGTCGACGCCGACGGGCTCCCGGCCTACCTCGAGACGCCCAACCCGCGCACGATCCCGCTCTACGAGCGCCACGGGTTCGCGGTCACCGCGGTTGCTCAGGCGGGGGAGTGCCCGCCCGTGACCTGCATGCTCAGAACAGCCCGAACACCAGCTGCAGGAGGATGAGCAGGACCGCCGCCACGGCGAGCGAGGCGCCCGCGCGGAGCCGCCAGCTCGGGCCGGACCGGCGGTCTTGGAACGCCATCGGGCGCGGCGCGATGTAAGGCGAGCTGGGCGGCAGCGGCCGGGCGCGCTCGAGCTCCGCCTTCGCGGCGTCGCGCTCGGCCCGGGCGCGCTGGGCGTCGGTGCGCAGCCGCGCGGCGTCGGCCTCCACGCTCTGCGCCTTCGCCTGCGTCTGGTCCCGCCCCGCCTTGACCGTGTTGAGCTCCGCGCGGGCGTGGCTGACCTCGGTCCGCAGGCGGTCGGTGTCGGTGTCGGCGTGGCGCAGCTCCTCGCTGAGGCGCTCGACCTCGCGCTTCGTCTGGTCGAGCTCGCTCCGCAGGCGCTCGGTCTCCGCGCGCGCGTCGTCCTTCTGCTTGCGCATTGCCTCGAGCTCGGCGTCGATCGGCTCGCGCTCGGCGCTCTTCCGGCGGGCGGGCGCCTGCTCCGGCTTCGCTTTGGGCTTGGGCTTGGGCTTGGCCTTGGGCTTCGGCGTCTCGACCACGCGCGCAATCCGCGCGAGCCGCGGCCTCCCGTCACCCGCCTCCGGCCCTGCGGGCGGGAGCTCGACCGCGATGTCGGGCGCGACCTGCAGCCGGCTCGGCCCGGCCGGCCCGTCGTGGGGGAAGGCCGCGAGCCACTCGGCGCCTTCGATGGCCGGCCACGGCTTGTGGTCGAGCACCGCGATCACGCGGCGCTTGCCATCCACCTCCAGGACCGGGCGCACGAAGCGCCGGCCGGTCACGCCGTACCAGCGGCCGGCGACAACGAGCCTCCCGTCGGCGACGTCGAAGCTGTCGAGCGCGAACTCGATGCGCGCGTCCTCCGATCCGCGAGCGGTCGCCACGGGGTCAACGGTACCCGGCATTACCGTTCCACACCGGTGCCCGACTATCGCCACGACCTCCAGTTCGGCGCCTTCATCGTCCCGGTGGCGCGTCAGGCCGACGCCGTGGTCGAGCTGTCGCGGCTCGCCGACGTCGCCGGGCTGGACATCGTCAGCTTCCAGGACCACCCCTACCAGTCGGCCTTCCTCGACACGTGGACGCTGCTGTCGGTCGTCGCGGCGGCGACCACCAACGTCCGCGTCGCGCCCAACGTCGCCAACCTGCCGCTGCGGCCGCCGGTCGTGCTCGCGCGCAGCGCCGCCAGCCTCGACATTCTCAGCGGCGGCCGCGTCGAGCTGGGGATCGGGGCGGGCACGTACCACGACGCGCTCGTCGCGCTCGGCCTGCCGCGGCTGACGGCCGGGCAGAGCGTCGACGCGCTGGCCGAGGCCGTCGACGTCATCCGCGCGATCTGGCGCGCGGAGGGCCCGGTCCACCACGACGGCACGCACTTCCAGCTCGACGGCGTCGAGTCCGGCCCTCCGCCCGCGCACGACATCGAGATCTGGCTCGGCGCCTACAAGCCGCGGATGCTGCGGCTCACCGGCGCCAAGGCCGACGGCTGGCTCCCGAGCCAGGGCTACATCGACATGGAGAAGCTGCCGGAGCTGAACGCGCGCATCGACGAGGCGGCGGAGGAGGCCGGGCGCCCGCCCGAGGCGATCCGGCGCATGCTCAACATCAACGGCAGCCTGGGCGCCGCGCAGCTCACCGAGCTCACGCTGTCGACGGGCATGAGCGCGTACATCCTCATGGTCTCGTCCGCCGACGACCTCCAGCGCTTCGCCGAGGAGGTCGCGCCGGCCACGCGCGAGCTGGTCGCGGAGGCGCGCGGCAAGCCCGCCGCAGAGGCGCCCGCCGGCCCGGTCGTCCTCGACTCCCCGGCACCGCTCGCCGTCGACCCGACCCCGGTCCCCGAGCGCCGCCTCAGCGACGAGAGCGCGTGGGACGAGAGCACGCGGCCCACCGGCCCCGTGCGCGACCCGTCCCGCAGCTACAGCGCCCGCGAGCAGGCCGCCGGCCGCCACCTGATCGACGTCCACGACGCGCTGCGCGCCGAGCTCGACCAGCTGCGCGACCTCGTCGGGCAGGTCGCGGCGGGCACCAGCAACGCGGCCGCCGTGCGCTCGTTCATCACGCGCATGACGATCCGCCAGAACAACTGGACGCTGGGGACGTTCTGCGAGACCTACTGCCGCACGGTCACGAACCACCACACGCTCGAGGACCGCAGCGTCTTCCCCCACCTGCGCCGCAGCGACGAAGGGCTCGGGCCGGTGATCGACCGCCTCGAGCAGGAGCACGAGCAGATCGCCGACCTGCTCGAGCGCGTCGACCGCGCGCTGGTTGCGCTCGTCGCCGCGGATCAGGACGGGATCGGGGGCGTCGGCCGCGCGATGGACCTGCTCACCGACGCACTGCTCTCGCACTTCTCCTACGAGGAGCGCGAGCTGGTCGAGCCGCTCGCTCGGCACGGCTTCTACTAGCCTCGCCCGATGGCTTCGTACTCCGTCAATCCCGCCGGCGTCGAGCACGCGCGCGAGCTGATCAAGAAGCGCCAGTACGTGCTCGACAGCGAGTGGGGCGACGTGCAGCCGAAGGCCGCGGACGAGAACGCCTACCTCGAGAAGCACTCGTGGGAGGAGTATGCGGCGTGGCACCTCGGGCTCACCGAGGGCGCCAACGACGAGACGAAGGCGCGCTACGCGTTCGTCTGCGGCGACTTCCGCCGCCTGCACCGCATGGGGCTCGTCGCCTGCTTGTACCGCGCCGCCGAGTGGCGCCACACGGAGGTCATGCAGGCCGCCTTCGACCTGCTGCTCGAGCTCGACGAGGCGACCGGCTGATGGACCTCGAGGCCGTCCGCCGCGAGCTCGAGGCGCGCCGCGCCGGCGCGAGCGAGCGCGTGGCCGGGCTCGCCAAGCCGCCCGAGCTGGGCGAGGCGCAGGGGTTCGGCAAGCGCATCGGCGACGGCACCACCGAGGCGATCAGCCGGCTCACGGACATCGGGGTCGGCCGCACGCTCGAGGCCGGGCTGGAGCGCACCGACCGCGCGCTGGTGAAGCTCGACGAGGGCACCTACGGCATCTGCGACAACTGCGGGCAGCCGATCCCCGAGCGGCGGCTCGAGGCGATGCCCGACAGCGTGCTCTGCGTGGCGTGCGCCGCGAACGAGGCGCCGCTGCCACCGCCGCGGCGCCGCGGCTAGAGCAGGACCTCGGCGAGCGCGCGGTAGTCGTCGACCGGCGCCGGGCCGTGGCCGAGCGGCTGCAGGCAGACGTGGTCGGCGCCGGCGTCGAAGTGCGCCTGGACGACCTCGGCGATCTGCTCCGCGGTCCCGTGCGGGATCACCGCGTCGATCAGGCGGTCGCTGCCGCCGTCGGCGATGTCGGCCTCGGTGAAGCCGTAGCGCAGCAGGTTGCTCGTGTAGTTGCTCAGCCCGAGGTAGGTGGCGGCGTAGGCGCGAGCGTCCTCGCGGGCGCGTTCGGCATCGGTTTCGACCACCACGGCCAGCTCGGGCGCGACCAGCGCGTCGGGCCCGACCCGCTCGCGCGCGAAGCGCGTGTGCTCGGGCGTCGTGAAGTAGGGGTGGGTGCCGAGCGAGCGCTCGGCGGCGAGGTCGAGCATCTTCGGCCCGAGCGCGGCGGCGACCATCTCCTCGCGCGGCACGCCGCCGGCGTCGAGGCCGTCGAAGAACGTCCGCATCGCGGTCAGCGGCCGCTTGTAGTCGCTCGTCGCCTCCGGATGCCCGACGCCGATGCCGAGCAGGAAGCTGCCCGGGTATGTGCGGCTCAGCTCCACGTGCTGCCTGGCGACGTCGGCCGGGTCGTGCTGCCAGATGTTGAGGATGCCCGTGGCGATCGTGATCTCCTCGGACGCCTCGAGGTAGGCGCGCGCGTCGCCGAGCGACGGCGAGCTGCCGAGCCAGAGCGCGCCGTAGCCGAGCGCCTCGAGCTCGGGCACGATGCCCGGGCCCGGCTGGTAGCGCCGCCAGATGCCGATCCGACCCAGTCGCATGGAGGCGAAGCTTGACACGGAGCCGCGCGCGGCTGCTGGAGCCGCACGGCGGCGGCGAGCGAGTTCGGCGGCTAGGCGGTCTCGGGGCCGGGCAGTGCGCCGTGCTCAGCCTCGAAGCGCTGCTTGACCTCGCCGAAGACGGCGAGCGCGCGGTCGAGCGTCTCGCGATCGTGCGTCGCCATCACGCTCGTGCGCAGCAGCGCGCCGCCGGGCGGGACGGCGGGGTGCAGCGCGGTGTTGACGAACACGCCGGCGTCATACAGCGCGCGCCACAGCAGCACGCACTTCCAGTCGTCCTCGACCAGCACCGGGATGATCGGCGTCGTCTGCGCGCCGCGGATGACGCGGAAGCCGAGGTCGTGCAGCCCGTCCTCCAGCACCCGCGCGTTCTCGAGCACGCGCGCGAACAGCGGCGGGCCCTCCTCCGAGCGGATCACGCGCAGCGCGGCCAGCGCCGCGCCGACCGCGGCCGGCACCGCGCTCGCGGTGAACAGGAAGGCGCGCGACTGGATCCGCAGGTAGTCGATGACCTCGTGCGAGCCGGCGATGAAGCCGCCGCAGGAAGCCAGCGACTTCGAGAACGTGCCCATCCGCAGGTCGACGCGCTCCTCGACGCCGAACAGCTCCGACGCGCCCGCGCCGCGCGCCCCGAGCACGCCGGCGCCGTGCGCCTCGTCGACCATCAGCCGCGCCCCGAAGCGCTCGCACAGCGCGACGATCTCCGGCAGCGGGGCGACGTCGCCCTCCATCGAGAACACGCCGTCGACGACCACGAGCACGCCGCCGCCGTCGCCCCCGGCCCGCTCGAGCATCTTCTCCAGCTTGTCGAGCCGGTTGTGGCGGAACGGGCGCAGCTTCGCGCGCGAGAGCAGGCAGCCGTCGAGGATCGAGGCGTGGTCGCCGGAGTCGGCGATCACGGTGTCGCCGGGCACGAGCAGCGTGCCGAGCGTGCCGAGGTTGGCCTGGTGCCCGGTGGTGAAGACGATCGCCTCCTCGGTGCCCATCCACTCCGCGAGCTCGCGCTCGAGGTCGAGGTGGATCTGCGTCGTGCCGTTGAGCAGCCGCGAGCCGGTCAGCCCGGTGCCGTACTGCTCGAGGGCGTCGCGCGCGCCCTGCATGACGCGCTCGTCGGCGGTCAGCCCGAGGTAGTTGTTGGAGCCGAGCATGATCCGCTCGGCGCCCTCCATCTCGACCAGCGGCGCGGCCGGCGACTCGACGAGGCGGAAGTACGGCAGCAGGTCGGCGTCGCGCGCAGCCTGCAGCTGCTCGGCGCGCTCGTGGCCGCGGACCTTTGCGAAGACGTCGATGGCGGTCGCCATATAGGGTGCGATCGGGTGAGCCCGGTGACCGTGCAGCCCGTCGCCTCTTGGCGCGACCGCCGGGAGTTCATCGGGCTGCCGTACCGCCTGCATGCTAACTCGTCGGTCTGGGTTCCTCCGCTGCGGATCGAGCGTTACCTCTTCCTCAACCGGCGCCTGAACGCGTTCTTCAAGCACGGGAAGGCGCAGGAGTTCCTCGCCCGCCGCGACGGCCGCGTGATCGGCCGCATCACGGCGCAGTTCGACGACGCCTTCAACCGCTACCACGACAACCAGCTGGGGCATGTTCGGCTGGCTCGAGTTCGAGGACGACCCCGAGGTCGTCCCGGCCCTGCTCGAGGCCGCCGCGGCGTGGCTGCGGCAGCACGGCCGCGACCACATGATCGGGCCGATGGACTTCACGATGAACGACGAGTCCGGCGTGATGATCGAGGGCTTCGACCGCCAGCCGATGATCAAGCAGCCGTGGCACCCGCCCTACTACCAGCAGCGCTGCGAGGAGGCCGGGCTGGCCAAGGCGATGGACCTCTTCATGTGGGAGCTGGAGATCTCCGACCGCGAGCACATGCTCCCGATCATCTTCACGCTCGCCGAGCAGCTCGAAGAGCGCCACGGGGTCGATCCTGCGGAAGATGTCGCGGCGCTCGCTGCGCAAGGACATGGACCGCTTCGCCGAGGTCTACAACGAGGCGTGGAGCCACAACTGGGGCTTCTCGCCCTACGACAAGGCCGACCTCGACCACTACGCGCAGGAGATGCAGCTCGTCTTCGACCGCAACTGGTTCATGGTCGCCGAGACGAAGGAAGGCGAGACGGTGGCGGTCGCGATCACCGTCCCCGACCTCAACCAGGTGCTGAAGAAGATGAACGGCCGCCTGCTGCCGCTCGGCTGGTGGTACTTCCTGCGCCGCAACAAGATCATGGACCGCGTGCGCGTGGGCTTCCTCGGCGTCAAGCCGTCCTTCCAGCACACCGGCGTCGCCGCGAAGCTCTACGTCGAGCACTTCGACATGGCGACCGCCACGCAATACAAGTGGGGCGAGATGGGCTGGATCCTCGAGACGAACAAGGACATGAACCGCGCGATGGAGGCGATGCACGGCCGCATCGTGCGGCGCTACCGCGTCTATGAGCAGTCGTTGAGGGCAGCCCTAAGACGGACTCTGTAGCGTGTGCGGTCATGGACCGCACTGAGGAACTTCGGGCCTCGCCCCCCATGTTCAACTCGGCGCTGCTGGACCGGTTCACGCGCGTGCACCCCGCCGTTCCGGTCTTGATCTACGCGCCCGTCATCGCCGTGCTGCTGCTCACCGGTGAGCAGCGCGTCGGCCTCGCCAACGCCTTCGGGCTGATGCTCGGCGGCTACGCCGTCTGGACGCTCACCGAGTACTGGCTGCACCGCGTCGTGTTCCACTTCGAGCCGCAGAAGGGCCTCGGCGCCCGCCTGCACTGGATGATCCACGGCGTCCACCACGACCATCCGAACGACCCGCTGCGCCTGGTCATGCCGCCCTCGGCGAGCGTGCCGCTGGCGACCGCGTTCTGCCTCGTGTTCTGGGCCGTGCTGGGCTCGGACTCCGCGCCCGCGTTCGGCGCCGGCTTCCTGGCCGGCTACCTGGCCTACGACATGATCCATTACCACGTGCACCACCACCGGCCGCGCACCCGCGTCGGGCGCGCGCTGCGGGAGCTGCACATGCGCCACCACTTCCAGGACGACGAGCGCGGCTTCGGCGTCAGCGCGCCGTACTGGGACCGCGTGTTCGGTACGGGTCCGGACCGGAGACGGTAGGTCGGCGCGAGCGTCGGCCCCGTACGTCATGCTGTGCCGAGCGTGACCGACGAGCACGACACTCAGCTGGGCGCCGAGCCAGGCAGCCCGCTGCCTAGCGGGGGGCTGTCCCCTGAAGACGAAGAAGAGACGATCGAGGTGGTCGACGGACTTCCGGTCGTCGCGAACCACACGCGGGTGCTGGAGTCCAGCGAGCCCGCCCCGCTCCCGGCGCGGCAGGCCGCCGCGCTGGCGGCCACCGGCTTCGCCGCCGGCGCCGTGACCGCCGCGGTCGTGACCCGCCGCCGCGCGCAGGCGGCCGGCGCGCAAGAAGAAGAAGGGCGTGGTGGGGGAGATCGTCTCGAGCAACTCCTTCCTGGTCGACGTCCACCTGCTGCGCCGCGATTGAGCCAGTCGCCGTGGGCTGACGCGCCGGTCGATCTGCGCGTCGAGGTGACGCCACCGTGGCCGTTCCGCATCGGCCGCGGCTCCGGGGACGGGATCCTGCGCCGCCGCGGCGCGTCGCTGGTGCGCCTGCTGCACGTGGGCGAGGAGCCGGTGCTGGTGGCGGTGGTCCAGACGGCGCCGCAGCGTGTGCTGTTCGCGGCTCGCTCGGAGAGCCGGCCGGCGGCCGAGGCCGCGATCGAGCGGATGCGCTTCGCCACCGGCGTCGACGAGGACCTGCGGCCGTTCCACGAGCGCTTCGCCGGCGACGCGGTGATCGGCAAGGCGGTGCGCGCCAACCCGCACCTGCGCATCCACCGCCGCGCGGCGCCGTGGGAGGCGCTGGCGTGGTCGATCACCGAGCAGCTGATCGAGCTCCAGCGCGCGCTCGAGATCCAGCGCCTGCTGGTGCGCGCATTCGGCCGCCGCTGCCCGCACTCCGGCATGCGCGACATGCCCGAGCCGGCGCGGATCGCCGCGCTCGCCCCGGCCGAGCTGGAGGCGTTCGACCTCGCCGCCCGCCGCGCGCTCGCCCTACGCCACGCAGCGCGCGAGGTGGCGGCAGGCCGGGTCGACCTCTCCGACCGCGAGCAGGCATGGCCGCGGCTGGTGGCGATCCCGAACATCGGGCGCTGGACGCTCGAGATGCTCTCGCTCTACGGGCAGGGCCACTACGACCTCGTCCCGGCCGGCGACCTCGGCTTCATCAAGCTGATCGGGCGGCTCACCACCGGCCACCCGAAGGCCCGCGCCGACGAAGCCGAGGTGCGCGGGTTCTTCGAGCGCTACGGGGAATGGAAGGGGCTGGCCGGCGCGTACCTGTTCCGCGCCGCCGGCGCCGGGATGCTCACGGAGTCGCGGTTGAGCTCGGCGCGAGCGCCTCGCCCGGCAGGAACTCGTTGGTCAGCGCCTTCTGCGCGTCCGGCGGCCGCTTGAGCAGCTGCTGCTCGTACATCCAGTCGCCGTAGGCCTTCCACTGGCTCGGCTCCTGCCAGCCGAACGGCTTGTCCTTGTCGGCGGGGAAGAACACCGGCAGCGTCTCCGAGACGACGTCGGTCTGCAGCCCGCGGTCGAGCCCGGGGTCGACCTTCAGCAACGCGTCGACGCCGACCTCCGGGTGGTCGCGCAGGCGCTTGTGGCCCTCCGCGGTGGCGCGCAGGAAGCGCCGCAGCTTGGACGAGAACTTCGCGCTGAGGTCCTTGCGGCGGGCGACGAAGACCAGCTCGTTGTAGGTCGGCACGCCGAGCTTCTCCATGCGCAGGATCGTCGGCTTGCGGCCGCGGCGGCGGAGGTCGGTGCCCTCGTAGTTCCAGAACGCGCCGAGCGTGGCGTCGACCTTGCGTGACAGCATCGCCGGCACGAGGTTGTAGCCGACGTGCGTCTCGTCGACGCTCGCGGGATCGACGCCGGCGTTCTTGAGGATCGTCTGCAGGTAGGCGGTCTGGTACGGGATCCCGGCGGTGCCGACGCGCTTCCCGCGCAGGTCGGCGGCCGAGTGGATCGAGCCGTCGAGCGTCATCAGCGTGGTCAGCGGCTTCTGGACGAGCGCCCCGACGGAGACCAGGTCGGACCCCTTGTCGCGCGCCAGCAGCAGCTCGGGCTCGTAGGAGATGACGACGTCGGCCTGGCCGGTGCGCAGGAGCTTCAGCGGCGCCGACGGGTCGGGCGGCGGCTTGATGTCGACGTCGAGCCCGGCGCGGTCGTAGTCCCCGGCCGCCTGCGCGGCATAGATGCCGGCGTGGTCGGCGTTGGGGAAGTAGTCGAGGATGACGTTGAACTTGTCCTTCTTGTGCGAGCCGCCGCCGCCCTCGGTCTTCTCTGCGGCGCAGCCGGGCACGGCGAGCACCAGCAGCACGGCGATGATCGGGAGGACAAGCCGGTTCATCGCCACGTCACCACCCGCCGCTCGAGCAGGGCGAAGAGGCCGTAGAGCGCGACGGCGAGCACGAACAGCAGGAACGTGGCGGCGAACGCCCGGGCGGTCTCGAGCTGTCCGTTGGCGGTCAGGAGCGCGTGGCCGAGCCCGGAGTCCGAGCCCGCCCACTCCGCGAACACGGCGCCGATCACGGAGACGGCGGCGGCGACCTTCAGCCCGGTGAACGCGGCGGGCAGCGCGGCGGGCGCCTCGAGCAGGCGGAACGTCTGCCAGCGGCTGGCGTCGAACGAGCGCATGAGCTTGCCCGCGTCGGGGTCGACGCGGCGCAGGCCGTCATAGAGGTTGATGGCGACCGGGAAGAAGCACACGAGCGCGACGAGCAGCACCTTCGGCGCGAGGCCGAAGCCGAGCACGAGGATCAGCAGAGGCGCGATCACCGGCACCGGCACGGCCTGCGAGCCGATCACCAGCGGCCGCAGCGCGGTGCGCACGGCGGGGGACACGTGCATCGCGACGCCGAGCAGCGCGCCCACCGCGACCGCCGCGGCGAGGCCCACCAGCACCTCCTTCGACGTGACCGCGAGGTCGGAGCCGAGCAGGCTGCGGTCCTCCCACAGCGAGGTGGCGACCTGCGTGGGCGAGGGGAGGATGAGGTCGTCGACCCAGCCGATGTCCACCACCGCCTGCCAGGCGGCGAGGAGCAGCAGCACGATGCCCGCGGGCAGGAGGATCTTGCGGGCGGTCATCAGTCGACCCCCAGCGCGCGCAGGGCGCGCTCCCTGAGCTCGACGACCTTCGGGTCGGTCCGCTCGCGCGGCCGCGGCAGCTCGACGGACAGCTCCGCCACCACGCGGCCGGGCCGCGGCGACAGCAGCACGATCCGGTCGGCCAGCAACACGGCCTCCTCGACGTCGTGGGTCACCAGCAGCACGGTCCGAGGCTCGCGCATCAGCGCGCCCGCCAGCCACCGCTGCAGCTGCGCGCGGGTCAGTGCGTCGAGCGCGCCGAACGGCTCGTCGAGGCACAGCAGCGGCCGCCCGGCCAGCAGCGTGCGCAGGAACGCGACGCGCTGGCGCATGCCGCCGGACAGCTCGGCCGGCCGCGTCGTCTCGAAGCCCTCGAGCCCGAACGCCGCGAAGTGTTTGTGCGCCGCCGCGCGCGCCTCGGCCTTCGAGCGCCCGGCCACGCGCAGCGCGAGCCCGGCGTTGTCGAGCGCGCTCAGCCACGGAAGGAGCCCGTCGTGCTGCGGCATCAGCGCCGCCGGCGGCGCGTCGATCGTGCCCGCATCCGGCGCCTGCAGCCCGCACACGAGCTCGAGCAGCGTCGACTTCCCGCACCCGCTGGGCCCGACCACCGCGAGCGTCTCGCCCGGCCGCGCGCGCAGCGACACGCCGCTCAGCGCCTCGACGGCCCCGAACCGCTTCTCCACGCCGGCGAGCGTCACGCCGGCGTCCTCGCTCTGAACTGCACGAGGCTCCACCACGGGAGCCTCGGTCTGTGTGCGCATCGCTCCCTCCGCGGGCATTACCCCACAGGTTCGAAGGGTCAGCGCCAGATCGGGCGCTATCTCAGCCGGCCTCCGCCAGCCCCCCTGTTGGTCTGCGAAGAGCCTACCGCTCCAGGCCGTCCGCCCCCCGCGCCGCGCCGTGTCGCACGGCGACGCAATCGAACTCGACGACCTCCAGGTTGGAGTCGAGCGTCACCGGGAACAGCCCCGAGATGCCGAAGCAGAGCCCCTCGAAGCGCGCAAGCGAGTCTTGGAGCGCGGGCATGCCCTCGTAGAGTGGGTGCACCGCGACCTCGGACTGGAAGGCCACGATCGCCCCGAGGCAGCCGGACGCCCCCGCAAGCACCTCGAGATCCCACCCCTGGGTGTCCATCTTGAGGTAGACACGCGGCTCGGCGACGCCACCGAACGCCCGCTGAGCCAGCCCGTCGAGCCGCCGCACCGGGACGGTCTCCGTCCGCACGACCGCGGCCGACTCGCCGACCTCGTCCGCCGAGTAACGGCTGCGCTCGAGGAACGAGCTGAACACGCGCAGCTCGGACACGTTGATCTCGGCGCTGCCGTCCTCTGACCCGAGTGCCAGCTCGAATGCCTCCCACCCTGGGTCTGCGGCGCTGTGGCCCGCAAGTCGCTGGAAGCTGTCGGAGACCGGCTCGAAGGACGCGATACGCCCCGTGTAGCCGTTGCGTCGCAGCCACCGGCCGAAGTCGCCGCCGCCGGCTCCTACATCGAGGACGACGTTGATCGCCAGCCGGTCGAACAGGCGGTCGAGGTGCAGCCCGAGCACATTGGCCTCGGGGAGGCCGGTGCGCACGACCTCGAAGCCCCGGCGGCGGAGCAGGTTCCGGATACGGAACTGCAACTCTTCGAAGGACGGCCGATTCAAGCTTCGCCATGCTATGGCTCGTGGACCCGCTGCCCGTCCTCCACGGCCTCAGAGTCACGCTCCGCCCGGTGCGTGAGGACGACGCGCCGGCGCTGCACGCCCTGCTGACCGAGCCCGCGGTCGCGCGCTGGTGGCACGAGTGGGACGAGGCGCGCGTGCGGCGGGACCTGATCGAGCAGGACGAGGAGCACGTCAACGTGATCGAGATCGGGGGCGAGATCGCCGGGCTGCTGCTCGTCTACGAGGAGACCGACGAGTACAAGCACGCGGCGCTGGACATCAGCCTCGCGACTGCGCACCAGGGCCAGGGGCTCGGCCCCGAGGCGCTGCGGCTCGTGATCACCTACCTGATCGAGGAGCGTGGCCACCACCGCCTGACGATCGACCCCGCCGCGCACAACGAGAACGCGATCCGGGCGTACGCGAAGCTCGGGTTCAAGCCGGTCGGCATCCTGCGCCGCTATGAGCGCGCCGCCAACGGCAGCTGGCATGACGGGCTGCTCATGGACCTGCTCGCCGACGAGCTTTTGTAGCGTCTCGCGCACCATGGACTGGGAAGCCGAAGGGCTGCTCGAGGGGCTCGAGGACGACGACCACCGGAAGGGCCGGATCGAGCTGCTCGACTACCTCCGCGACGAGGGCTGCGACGTCGCCGAGCTCAAGCAGGCGGTCGCGGAGGACCGGCTCGTGCTGCTCCCGGTCGAGCGCCTGCTGGCCGGGGACAAGACCTACAGCCAGCGCCAGATCGCCGACGCGGCGGGGCTCGAGCTCGACCACCTGCGGCGGTACCGCCAGGCGCTCGGGCTGGCGGCGCCCGACCCCGACGCGGAGGTGCTCGGCAACGCCGACCTCGAGGGGGCGAAGGACACCGCCGCGATCGCGGCCGCGGGCTTCTCGACCGAGGACACGCTCGAGGTCACGCGCGTGCTCGGCCGCGGCATGGTCCGCTACGCCGAGGCGCTGCGCACGCTGTTCGCCCAGACGTTCCTCGAGCCGGGCGACACCGAGCTCGCGCTCGCCCGCCGGCTCCAGAGCCAGGCCGAGGAGCTGCTGCCGCTGTCGAGTCGCCTGCTCGACCACGTGTTCCTGCTCCACCTGCAGCAGCTGCTGCGCAACGACGTCCTCGGGATCGCCGAGCGCACGTCAGGGAAGGTCTCCGACCGTACGGAGACCGCCGTCGCGTTCGCCGACCTCGTCGGCTTCACCGAGCTGGGGGAGACCGTCGACGTCGAGGAGCTCGGCGGGCTCGCCGGCCGGCTGTCGAAGATGGCGAGCGAGGTGGTCGAGCCGCCCGTGCGCGTGGTCAAGCAGATCGGCGACGCGGTGATGTTCGTCTCCCCCGACGCCGCGTCCGCCGTCAGCACCTGCCTCGAGCTGATCGAGCGCGCCGAGGCGGAGGAGAACTTTCCGCCGCTGCGCGCCGGCGTCGCCTTCGGCCCGGCCATCAACCGCTGGGGCGACTGGTTCGGCTCCACGGTCAACGTCGCGAGCCGCCTGACCGGCCGCGCGCGGCCCGGCGCCGTGCTGGTCTCCGACACGGTCAAGCAGCGCGTCGGCGACGACACGTTCGCGTGGTCGGAGGCGGGCGAGAAGAAGCTCAAGGGCCTCAACAAGCCGCTCAAGACGTACCGGCCGCGCGCTAAGGAGTGACGCGCACGCGCTTGTCGGGGCCCTCGCCGAGCATCCAGTGCTCGGACACCACCGCGCGGTAGAGCCGCAGCGGCCCGCTGAGGTCCTTCCACTCGCCCAGGCCCTGCGCCACCGAGCGGGCGGAGAAGACCTCCAGCCCGTCCGTCGTCTGCTCCGCCTCGGCGGTCATGTAGACCGCCTGCCCGTGGTTGGGCGCCACGGTGCTGTCGAAGATGACGATCGAGAGCTGCGGGCGCTCGGCCAGGTTGCGCGAGTGGCGGGCGTCCGGATACGAGATCCAGAACAGCTCGGAGTACCCGCGCGGCGCGTACCAGACCGGCGACGCCCACGGCACGCCTGCCGCGTCGGCGGTGGCCAGCGTCATGTAGCGGCCGCCGTCGATGATCTCCCGGGCGCCCTCCGGCCCCGGGGCGACGACGCGGCTCACGCGTACGGCCTCGTCAGCGCCTTCACGAAGTCCTCGAGCTGGCGCGTCGTCCAGCACTCGTACGCCTCGCAGTGCTGCTCGTAGGCGCTGATCACGGAGTCGCCGTAGTTCCAGTACAGCCGCGGCTCGGGGTTGAGCCAGAACGTGCGGCCGGCGAGCGCGACGATCGAGGCGAAGACGTCCGCGCGCGGGTCGCGGCCGTTGGTGCGCGCGTCGCCGAGCACGATCACCGTCGCGCGCGGGTGCAGGTCGTCGGCGACCGAGCCGAGGAACTCGCGCCACACGCGGCCGTAGTCGGTGTAGCCCGACACGTCCGCCACGCCGGCGTTCTTCGAGATCGCGTCGGAGACGGCGCGGAACGAGCGCTCGCGCTCGAAGACCTCGGTGACCTCCGAGATCCGCTCGACGAACACGAACGAGCGCATCTTGCGGAACGCGTCGTGCAGCGCGTGCAGCACGGACAGGAAGAACACCGAGGCGCTGGTGACCGAGGTGGAGACGTCGCACAGCACGTACAGCTCCGGGCGCTTCGGCCGCCGCGGGCGGTACTTGAGCTCGACCGGCACGCCGCCGGTCTGCAGCGACGCGCGCATCGTGCGGCGCACGTCGACGTGCGCGTGCCGCTTCCGGCCGCGCGTCTCGTGCCCCTGGGTGGCGAGCCGGCGCTTGAGCTGGGCGACGACGCGGTGGACGGCGGCAAGGTCCTGCAGCGGGCCGCTCGGCAACGCCCGGTCCAACTCGTTCAGCGGCCGCGAGGGCGGCAGCGACTGCGTGCGCTCGATCTGCGCGCGCTCGAGCTCGCGGCGCAGGAGCTGCTCGAAGCGCCGGATCTGGTCGCGGGTCAGCGGCGGTGGAGGCAGCTCGCCGTCCATCTCGCGCACGGGCCCGCCGGGCTCCGAGCGCAGGCCGAGCGCGCGGCGGATGCGCTGCACGTCGACGCCGAGCACGCCCGAGCCCTCGCCGCGGCGGCCGAAGGCGACGATCGCCAGCCGCGCGAGGTCGCGCATGGCCGACTCGTCGCCGTCGCGGATGGCCTGGAGCAGCTGCTCGCGCAGGTTGTCGTAGTCGATCTGCTCCCCGCCGGTGATGCCGTCCTCGTCCTCCGAGCCGGCGCCCGCCGGCCCTTCGCGCACGCCCTGCTCCATCGCCGCCGCCTCCGCGGCGCGGAAGAAGAAGCGCTCGAACACGAGGTCGAAGACGCGCCGGTCCTCGGGCGACTTGGCGAGCGTGGCGGCCAGCGTCTCGCGGAATGCGGACTCCTCGGTCCAGCTGACCTCGCCGAGGGCGCCGAAGGCGTCGAGCAGCTCGGAGGTGCCGACCGCGAGCCCTTCCGCCCGCAGCTCCTCCGCGAACGCGACGACCCCGGCCGGGAGGCTCAAGTCGCGGCCGCCCCGAGCCGCACGCCGACCCGCTCGGCCACGGTGTCGAGGTCGGTGCGGTGCTTGACGATGATCGAGAGCGTCGAGCGGAAGACGTCGGCGTCGATGTCCTCGGCGCCGAGCAGCAGCAGCGCGCGCGCCCAGTCGATCGACTCGGCGATCGAGGGCGGCTTCTTGAGGTCGAGCTCGCGCACCATCTGGACCACCTCGACGAGCCGCTGCGCGACCTTCTCCGGCAGCTCGGGCGCGTGCAGCCGCACGATCTCGAGCTCGTGCTCGCTCGAGGGGTAGTCGAGCCACAGGTAGAGGCAGCGGCGCTTGAGCGCCTCGGTCAGCTCGCGCGTGTTGTTGGAGGTCAGCAGCACCACCGGGTGCGTGCGCGCCTCGATGCGGCCCAGCTCGGGGATCGAGATCTGGAAGTCGGACAGCAGCTCGAGCAGCATCGCCTCGAACTCCTGGTCGGTCTTGTCGATCTCGTCGATCAGCAGCACGACCGGCTCGGGCGAGGCGATCGCGGTCATCAGCGGCCGCTCGAGCAGGAACTCCTCGCCGAAGATGTCGTCCTGCACCGCGTCCCACCCGGTGCCCTGGGCTTCCGCCTGGATGCGCAGGAGCTGCTTGCGGTAGTTCCACTCGTACAGCGCCTTGGCCTCGTCGAGCCCCTCGTAGCACTGCAGGCGCACGAGCCGGCGGTCGAGGTACTTCGCCAGCGCCTTGGCCAGCTCGGTCTTGCCGACGCCCGCGGGGCCCTCGACGAGCACCGGCTTGCCGAGGCGGGCGGCCAGGAACGAGACCAGCGCGGTGGACTCGCCCGGCAGGTAGCCGACGCCGCGGAGGCCGGCGGCGACGTCTTCGACCGCAGCCGGTTCGACGCTCATGGCTCAGGAGTCTAGGAACTGTGGAATGCTCGCCGCCCCTGCCGCTGGCCGCGTTCGACCCGTCGCCCGTCCCGTTCGTGGTCCTGATGGCCGCGGGCTTCCTGCTGGGCGGCATCGGCCACCTCTACAAGTCCAAGACGCTGATCGCGGCCGGGATCGGCCTGATCTTCATGGCCACGCTCGGCCTCCCGCTCGGGATCTATCTCTCCGACCGCTAGGCGCCAAGCCAGGCAGCTTGCTGCCTAGCGGGGGGCTGAGCGGCTCAGCGCTCGGAGTCGAGCATCCCCATCTGGGCCGCGGCGTAGCGGTCGCCCACGGCCACGCCGGGCGGGAACGCGTCGTCGAGGCGGGCGAGGGTCGCGTCGTCGAACGTGACGTCGAGCGCGCCGAGCGCCTCGTCGAGCCGGTCGCGGCGGCGCGCGCCGATCACCGGCACGACGTCCTCGCCGCGCGCGAGGACCCACGCGATCGCCGCCTGTGCGGGCGAGGCGCCGACGCCGTCGGCGACCTCCCGCAGCGTCTCCACGAGCTGGAGGTTGTGGTCGAGCGCGTCGCCCTGGAAGCGCGGGCTCATCGTGGCGCGGAAGTCCGAGCCGCCCGTCTCGCGATCGCGCGACCAGTGGCCCGAGATCAGCCCGCGCGAGAGCACGCCGTAGGCGGTGATGCCGATGCCGTGCTCGCGGCAGGCGTCGACGATCTCGTCCTCGACGCCGCGCGAGATCAGCGACCACTCGATCTGGAGGTCGGCGATCGGAGCGACCGCGGCGGCGCGGTGGATCGTCTCGGCGCCGACCTCGGAGAGGCCGATGTGGCGCACGTAGCCGGCCTCGATGAGCTCGGCGATCGCGCCGACGGTGTCCTCGACCGGGGTAGTCGGGGTCGAGCCGCGCGGGGCGGTAGACGTCGACGTGGTCGGTGCCGAGCCGCTGCAGCGTGTAGGCGAGCGACGTCTTGACCGCGGCCGGGCTGCCGTCGAAGCCGAGCCATGCGCCATCCGGGCCGCGCTGGGCGCCGAACTTGACGCTGAGCGCGATGTCGTCGCGGCTGCGGTCGCGCAGCGCGCGTCCGATCAGCAGCTCGTTGTGGCCCATGCCGTAGAAGTCGCCCGTGTCGAGCAGGGTGACGCCGGCGTCGATGGCCGCGTGGATGGTGGCGACCGACTCCGCTTCGTCGGAGGCGCCGTAGACGCCGGGGCTCATGCCCATGCAGCCGAGGCCGATGGCGCTGACGGTGGGGCCGGTGGTTCCAAGCTTTCTCGTATCCATACGGTTCAGGGTGCCCGCGGAGTGGACGAAGTAGAAACGCCGATGCGGCGTATGCTCACAACCGATCGTTGTGGCCGACCTCCGCTCGCTCACCGTCCTCGCCGCCGTCGTCCGCCACCGGTCGTTCACCAAGGCCGCGCGCGAGCTCCACGTCGCCCAGCAGGCCGTGAGCCGCACGGTCGCGCGGCTGGAGGCGGAGCTCGGCGTGCCGCTGATCGAGCGGACGACCCACCGGGTCGAGCCGACCGCCGCGGGCGCGGCGCTTGCCGAGGACGCGGGGTCGCTCGTGGCCGCCGCCGACGCGGCGCTGGCGCGAGCACGCGAGCTCGGCGGCGCGCCGCCGCAGACGCTGGCGCTCGGCATGTCGCCCGGCATCAGCCAGGGCGAGGTCGAGCGGATCCTCGACGCCGTGGGCGCCGCGCTGCCGGGCTTGCAGCTCGACCTCGTCGAGTCCCGCCCCGCGGCCGTCGGCCCCCAGCTGCGCGACGGGCTCGCCGACCTCGTGCTCGCGCGCTACGCGCAGCCGGGGCCCGGCCGCCACGTGCTGCCGCTGGGCGAGACGCCGGGCGGGCTGGCGGTCCCGCGCGGCCATCGCTTCGCGCGCCGCCGCACGCCCGTCACGCTGGCCGACCTCGCCGGCGAGCGGGTGCTGATCTGGTCGCGCAGCTCCACGGGCACGCGTGCGCTGCAGGAGTTGCTCACCGGTATCGACGTCGACTGGACGGTCTCGACTGTCGTGGGGCGCGACGGGCTCGCCGACGTCGCCCGCGGCACCGCGGTGGCCGTCTGGCCGATCGACGACACGCCGCACCGCGACGTCGCGCTCGTGCCGGTCGACCCGCCGCTCGCGCTGCCGGTCGTCGCCGTGCTGCGCCACGGCACGCCGCCGCTCACGCTGCGCCGGGCGCTCGACGCGATCCGTGGCGCGCTCTAGGGACGGTTCCTTCCGTGCAGGTCGTGGGCGTTGACCCACTCCTCGGCGACGATCGCCGAGCCGAGCGACAGCTCGCCGCACAGCACCGTCGCCGCCACGATCTCGGTGAACTTGCGCACCTTGTCCTTGCCGTAGCAGTCGAGCAGCTCGAGGCACTCGCGCTGGGTGGCGAGGCCGGTGCCGCCGCCGTAGGTGCCCACGATCAGCGACGGGATCGTGACCGAGTAGTAGTAGTCGCCGTTCTCGCGCAGCTCCGCGTAGGTGAAGGCGGCGGACGACTCCGCGACGTTCGCGACGTCCTGCCCCGTGGCGATGAACATCGCGGTGATGCCGTTGGCCGAGTGGGCGCCGTTGTTGTTGACGCCGGACATGAAGCCGCCGAGGTTCGAGACCTGGCGCGCCCGGTACATCATCTCGCTGCTGGAGTGCATGATCTCCCGGAACAGCGCGTCCGGAATGATCGCTTCCGCTACGACGCGCTTGCCGCGCGTGCGCAGCATGTTGATCTGCGACGACTTCTTGTCGGTGGCGAAGTTGCCCTCGAGGAAGAAGCGGTCGATCGCCGGGTACTGCTCGAGGATCCAGTGGCAGGCGGCCTGCGTGGCCTTGCCGGTCATGTTCTGGCCGGCGGCGTCGCCGGTCGTGTAGTTGAAGCGCGTATAGAGGATGCGGCTGGCCGAGTACTGCTCGATGTCCTGCAGCCGGCCGGACTTGGTGGTCGACTCGGCGACCTCGCGGATCTCGTCGAAGTGCTCGTCGAGCCACTCTCCGAAGTCGCGCGCGCCGCGGGCGTCCTCGAACAGGAACGCCGGGGCCCGCTGCATGCGGTCGGCCATGATCGTGGTCTTCACGCCGCCGGCCTCGTGCAGCAGCTTCATGCCGCGGTTGTAGGAGGCGACGAGCGTGCCCTCGGCGGTTGCCATCGGGACGTAGAACTCGCCCTGGGCATGCTCGCCGTTGACGAGCAGCGGGCCGGCGATCCCGAGCGGGACCTGCGCAACGCCGGTGAAGTGCTCGATGTTCCCGGGGAGACCGCTGGGGTCGAAGGAGTACGAGCCGACGTGCTCGAGCGAGGCGCCGGCGTGCTCCTTCAAGAAGTCGCGCCGCGCGGAGGCGGCGTCGTGGGTGTAGTCGTCGGACTGGCGTGGGACGGAGACGCGGGTGGCCATGGAAGGCCTCTACCCGGCATGCGCCCCTCAGAACAGGCGGTCCGGCGGAGGCGGCGGTTCGTCGGGGTCGTCCGCCGGCGGCGACGGCCGTTCCGCCCGCCCCGGCGGCTCGGGCGCGTCGCCCTCCCACGCGGGCGGGCGCTCGCGCAGGACCTGAGTGACCTCGGTGTGCTCGCGCGGGCGGCCGTTGCCGGCGCGCTCGCGGGGCCGGCGCTCCGGGACCTCCCACTCGGTCTCCTCGGCGATCGGGTTGGCCGGCTCGGGGCGGCCCGCCGCGCGCACCCGGGCGCCGGCCGCCACCAGCGCGCCCGCGGCCAGCAGCGCCACGAAGATGCCCCAGTCGATGCCGACCGTGGTGGTCGCCCCGCCGATGTTGGGCTTGTCGAACAGCCTCCAGATCAGCAGCGCCAGCACCCAGCCGCCGGCCAGCGAGACGACGAAGCCGTCGCCGCCCGGGAGGTGGAAGCGCCGCCGCTGCGCGCGCGCCCACACCAGGTAGAGCACCGCGGCGGCCACCAGCAGGATCGCCGCCTCCACCCATGTGAAGACCGCGAACGCCGAGCGCGACTCGTCCTTGCCCAGCGAGTCCACCTGGTACCAGGGCAGCACCATCGAGAAGATCAGCGCGGCCGCCGCGCCGCCGGTCATCCGCGACTCCGGCGGCAGCTCGCGAAGGGCCTGGGCGGCGTTCACCGCCCCGAGTCTATGCCGGTCAGTCGATGGGAATGTCCTGCACCTCGACCGGCTGGTCGGGCTCGCGCTCCAGCCGCGCGATCCACCAGTCGATCAGCGCGCGCAGCGCCACCAGCAGCTCGCGCGCGGCCTCCGCGAGCTGGCGCGCCAGCTCGGGCGGCACCGACGTGCGCGCCGTCTCCAGCAGCCCCGCCAGCGCCTGCAGGTCGCCGAACGCGGAGCGCTCGGCGCTCGTCCGCTCGCCCTCGTAGCCGGCCGGCGGCACCTCGCCGGTGCGCGCCCGCGCGGCGGCCTCGGCCTCGCGCACCAGCCGGTCGGCGGCGGCGTAGGCCTCGTCGACCTGCGAGCGCATCTGGGAGAGCGGGTCGTCAGCCACTGAAGCTCACCAGCAGCGAGCCGTCGTCGAACGTGGCCGACGACGGCGAGTAGGGGGCGAGGGCGGGCGGCAGGATGATCGTGCGTTTCTGCCCATCCACGCGCACGACTAACTCCAAGCCGATCTTCTTCAGCGAGATGTCGCCCTTCTGGGCGAACGGGAGATCGAGCCGCAGCTGCGCCCCGTCGCCGTCGAGCGACAGCTCCTGGGCGAGCTCGTCGTGCAGCAGCGCGCTGCCGTCGTCGCCCTCGAACAGCGCCTCGCCCAGCCGGTCGAGCATCGCCGCGCCGACGACCTCCTGCTCGAAGTAGGGCGCCTTCAGCACGGGCACGGGCGCGAAGCCCGACTCCACGAGCTCGAGCTGCTCGCGCTGGACCGCCCGCCAGGCGCCGAAGTAGCCGCCCTCGACCTCCTCCGGGAAGACGCGGTTCACGACCACCGCGTCGGTCAGGTAGCCGTACAGCGACAGGTAGGTGAACGTCCGCATCGCTTCCGCGATGACCATCTTGTCGGGCGTCATCACCAGCCGGATCGAGACCGCCTCGCGGTCGCGCAGGATGTCGTTCATGGCGATCAGGTTCTCGACCAGCCGCTGGACCTCGGCGAACACCCGCTCGTCGGGCAGCGAGAGGTCGAAGAACGTCTTCGCCAGCGGCCGCGCCGCGGCCAGCAGCGCGCGCTCGCGCCCGAAGACCTTGTCCAGCCACCAGCGCGCGACGTCGGGGAACGAGAGCAGCCGCAGCGTCTCGCCGGTCGGCGCGCAGTCGACGATCACGACGTCCCAGCCGCCTTCATCCACGTGGCGCTTGATCTGCAGCAGCGAGAACAGCTCGTCGCCGCCGGGCGGCACGGTCAGCTCCTCGGCCGCGATCCGGTCGACGCCCTGGTCGACGAACAGCCCGCCGAGCCACCCTTGCACCGCCGACCAGTTGCGCTCCAGCTCGTCCTGCGCCTGCACCTGCTGGGCCCACAGACCGCCGCCGACGTCGGTCGGCTCGGAGCCCACGCGTGCTTCCAACGACTCCGCGAGCGAGTGCGCGGGGTCGGTCGAGAGCACGATCGTCCGCTTCCCCGCGGCGGCGCAGCGGCGTGCGGTGGCAGCGGCGACCGACGTCTTGCCGACGCCGCCCTTGCCCGTGTAGAGGATGGTCCGCGGCCTCAACGGGCGCGCTTCTTGGGCTTCAAGACGTCGATCGTACCCTCGGCCGTCCCGACGTTCCCCGCCAGGTCGGTCGCCGTCAGCGCGACGTCGTACTCGCCCGCCTTGCGCGGCACCTGCCAGCTCAGCGCCGGCTTCCCGTGCCCGACCACCACGGCGGGCTTGGTGTACACCGGCCGCCCGTTGCGCGAGAAGCGGAGCACGACCCGCGAGATCTTCGACAGCCGGATCTTCACCTTGCCGAGCTTGCCGCCGCGTAGCGTGGCGGTCGCCAGCGAGATCACCGGCGCCTCCATCTGGTACTGGGTGAACTTCAGCTCGGTGTCGCAGTACACGGGCTCCTGCGTGCGCGTGCACAGGTTGTGCAGGAACGAGGTCACCAGCTGGTGGTAGGAGAGGTCGGACTCGTGCTCGCTGGAGCCGCGCGAGTACAGCGACCAGGCGCCGGTGTCGTAGTTCGGCACCTCACGGCGCGCGACCCGCTCGCCCTCGGCGTAGAGCGCCTGGGCGTCGGCGTCGCCGCCGTACTTGGCGAGGTCGTAGAGCCCGATCAGCGCCTGCAGGAAACCGTTGATGACGTGCAGGTCAGGCGCGAACGAGTACAGCGCGTACTCGGGGCCGTCGCTGGTCGGCACGCGCACGCCTTCCGGCGTGTTGGTCCGGAAAATGCCCAGCGCCTGCTTGAGGATCGGCAGCACCTCGTCCTGGCGACCGAGCCGCTTGGCGACGCGGGACATCGCCTCCACGCCGGTGCCCTGGGCCATGCCGGACACCCACGGGGGCCGGCCTCCGCCGAACGCGAAGTCGTACTCCCAGGCGACGCCTCCGGCGCGCGGGACGCGCAGCGGCAGCAGCTCGTCGAGCAGCTGGCCGGCGGCCGCGTTGCTTTTCGAGGACCACAGCGCGTTGAGCTTCGCGAAGTTGGCGAGCGGGTGGAACTGCAGGCCCTGGCCGGGGAAGTACTGCCAGACCAGCTGGGAGCCCGAGAACGAGATCCGGCGCGTGGACGGCCCGGTGATGTGGGTCGTCCAGTAGACGCGGTTGGTGTCGAGCATCAGCCACAGCGGCACGAGTCGCGGGCCGTTCAGCTTCCGGCGCGCCGCGATGCCCTCCACGATGCCGACCACGCCGTCCAGCTCGCGCCGGCGGGTGGTGCCGCGCGGGAGCCGCTTGGCGGCGCGCTTGGTGGCGTTGAAGTCCGCCAGCCGCTGCGTGCGCTCGGTGGTCGTGATGCGCCCGGAGGCGGCGAGCCGCGAGAGCTCGCTCTTGACCGTCCGCGGCTTCGCGGACGCCCCTTCGGCAGCTGCCCCGCTGAACGCGAGCACAACACACGCCACATACGTCATACGCCGAATTCGTCTGAAGATCATTTCCCCGATGCTAGGCTCGCCGACACGGTGACTCGGTCATTGCAACCCATCCTGCTCGCGCTGGTTGCGGCGCTCGCGCTGGCCGTCGGAGCCTGCGGCGGTGGCGGCGACGAGGCGTCATCCGACACCGACGTCAACACGCTCCTGAAGGACACCTTCAAGGGCAACAAGGACGTCAAGTCCGGCAAGCTGAACCTGGCGCTGAAGGTCGACGCCAAGGGCGGCACGAGCAGCACCCAGGGCCCGCTCAACATCAGCGTCTCGGGCCCGTTCCAGACCAAGGGCAAGCAGAAGCTGCCCAAGTTCGACATCGACTTCGCCTTCGAGGGCGCGGGCCAGAGCATCAAGGCCGGGCTGACCTCGACAGGTACCAAGGGGTTCGTGAACTTCCAGGGCACCGACTACGCCGTCTCCGACCAGGTCTTCCAGCAGTTCAAGGCCGGCTACGAGCAGGCGCAGAAGAACGGCAGCTCCTCGTCGAAGAACCAGCAGTCGCTCTCCTCACTCGGGCTCGACCCGCGCCAGTGGCTGACCAACCCCAAGAACGAGGGCGACGCGAAGGTCGGTGACGACGACACGATCAAGATCACCGGCGGCGTCGACGTCAACAAGCTGCTCGACGACGTCAACACCGCGCTGTCGAAGGTCAAGCAGCTGGGCGCGCAGGGCACGCAGAACCTGCCGAGCCAGCTGACCGCCGAGCAGCGCAAGCAGGTCACCGACGCGATCAAGGACCCGAAGGTCGAGATCTACACCGGCAAGGAAGACAAGATCCTGCGCCGGATGGTCGTCTCCCTCGGGATCGTCGACCCCAAGGGCTCCGCGGGCTCGGCCACTGTCGACTTCGACCTCTCGATCTCCGACCTGAACGAGGATCAGGAGATCTCCGAGCCGTCCGGCGCCAAGCCGTTCGACCAGCTGCTCTCCAAGTTCGGCGGGCTCGGCCTCGGCGGCCTCGGCTCGACCGGCGGCACCAGCGGCAGCAGCAGCGGCGGGGGCACGAGCGGCAGCGGGTCCAACCAGAAGCTCGAGAAGTACTCGAAGTGCGTCACCGACGCCGGCAGCGACGTGGCCAAGGCGCGCGAGTGCCAGAAGCTCCTGACCGGGTAGGCGCCAAGCCAGGCAGCTTGCTGCCTAGCGGGGGGCTTGGTTCGCGCACCAAGCGCATCGCACTCGTCGCCGCCATGGGCGTGGTGACGCTCAACATCTGGACCGGCGCACCGCTGCTCGGCCTGTGGGTCGGCTCGAAGGTGGCGCCGGCGTCCGGCATCTCGATGCTGTCGTTCTTCGTCGTCGCGCTGGTGATCGGCGTCGCGGCGCTCCTCCTGCTGCAGCTCCTCGGCGTGCTTCAGGAGGCGCACGCCCGCGCGAGCGGCCGCGAGCTGCAGCGCCGCCAGACCAGCTGGCTCAAGCCGATGAGCGGCGCGCGCACCCGCGGCAAGGGCGCCGTGGCGCCGCCGCTGACCGCCACCGACTACGTCGTGATCGGGGCGGTCGTGCTCGCGGTCGCCGCGTTCGAGGCCTGGTTCCTGCTCTTCGCCGGCTCGTCGCTCGGCTAAGGTCGCCGCGCATGCGACTTCTCGTCTGTTACGGCACGTGGGGCGCCGGCGGCCATCCGTGCGGCCGCGCCCACACGGCGCTCGAGAACGCCGGCCACCATCCGCGGGTCGAGCGCGCCTACGGCTGGCGCATCCTGCCCGACGCGCTCAACCTCATGCCCGGCCGCAGGGAGGCCAAGCGCCGGACCGGCAAGGTCGACGTGCCCGTGCTGATCCTCGACGACGACACGACGATCGCCGGCGTGAAGGCGATCGTGGACTGGGCGCGGCTGAATCCCGCTCAGGCGGGCGCGCCGAGCCCGAAGCCCGCCGCGTAGAGCTCGTCGACGCGCGCGAGCTCGCCCGCGTCGAGGTCGGGCACCGCGTCCGTCCCCGCGGCGGCCCACTCCTCGAGCTGCGCGGCGGTGTTGACGGTGTGCACGACACAGCCGATCGCCGGCTGGGCGAGGATGTACTTGTAGGCGGCCTGGGCGAGCGTGCGCTCGCCGTCGCGCGTCAGGAACTCGAGCTGGTCGACCTTCTGCAGCCCCTCGATCAGCCATGAGCGCGGCCGGTGGCGGCGATGGTCGTTGCCCTCGAAGGTGTGGTCGGGCGTGAGGTGGCCCTCGAGCAGGCCGGAGGAGGTCGGGACGCGGGCGATGACGCCGGCGCCGCGCTGCTCGGCGAGTTCGAGGAACTCGGTGCCGGGCGCCTGCTCGAGCAGGTTGTAGACCGTCTGCAGGGAGGTCAGGCCGTCGCGCTGCTCGAGCGCGCGCACGCCCTCGTCGCGCCAGCCGATCTTGGGTCCCAGCGCGATCCCGTAGTGGCGGATCTTGCCCTCGGCCTTCAGCGCCTCGAGCTCGGCGTAGAGCTCATCGGCGTCGATCCCGTCCATGCGCGGGTTGTGCAGCTGGTAGAGATCGACGTAGTCGGTGTGCAGCCGCTGCAGCGAGGCCTCGAGCGCGCGCCGGGTGTGCTCCGGCGACCAGTCGTGCGGGCGCTCGGACTCCTTGTGGGCCTGGCGGTCGGCGTCCAGCACGTAGCCGAACTTGGTCGACAGCTCGTAGCTGTCGCGGGCGGCGCCGGAGCGCACGAGCGCGTCCCCGACCAGCTGCTCGTTGAGCCCCTGGCCGTAGGTGTCGCCGGTGTCGAAGAACGTGACGCCGAGATCGAGCGCGCGCGCGACGAGCGCGTCCGGCGACTCGTGCTCGCCCCACCAGTCGGAGCCGAGCGCCCAGGTGCCGAAGCCGACCGCCGAGGTCTCGAAGTCTGTGCTGCCGAAGGTGCGACGCCGCATCAGAGGCGAGAGTCTAGGAGGCCGGTCGCTTATGTAAGGTGAGTGAGTGCAGCTGCGCCGTTTCCTGTTCAGCGGCGACGGGTGGCCGTACCTGCTCGTCCCGTTCATCCCGATCGCCATCGCGCTGGACCTCGCCCACACGGGAGCGGCGCTGGTGTTCACCTCCTCCGCGCTCGGGGTGATCCCGACCGCCGCCCTGATGGGCAGGGCGACCGACGAGCTGGCCAACCGCTCCGGGCCGGGCATCGGCGGCCTGCTCAACGTCACCTTCGGCAACGCGCCCGAGCTGATCATCGCGCTGTTCGCCCTGCACGAGGGGCTCCAGGAGGTCGTCAAGGCCTCGCTGGTCGGTTCGATCCTCGGCAACATCCTGCTGGTCATGGGCGCCGCCATGCTGGCCGGCGGCTGGAATCGCGAGCGCCAGAGCTTCGACCGCACCGCCGCGAGCGTGCAGGCGCTGATGCTGCTGCTGGCCGCTGCCGCGCTCGCGATGCCGGCGATCTTCCAGCTCGTCTCGGGCGGGGGCCTTCCGAAGCCCGAGTCGCAGGGGGTCAACTTCCACGGCGACATCGAGCACCTCTCGGTCGCCGTCGCGATCGTGCTGCTGATCACCTACGTGGCGGGGCTGTTCTTCTCGCTCAAGACCCACCGCAACCTGTTCAACCCCGAGCACTACGCCGAGGACGAGGAAGGCGAGCCGTGGTCGGTGCGCAAGGCCGTGACCATGCTCGCGATCGCCGGCATCGCGGTCGGCGTGATGTCGGAGATCCTCGTCGGCTCGATCACCGAGGCATCGGAGTCGATCGGCCTGTCGCCGTTCTTCGTCAGCATCATCGTCGTGGCGATCGTCGGCAACGCCGCCGAGCACTGGGTCGCCGTCTTCTTCGCGATGAAGGACAAGATGGACCTGTCGGTCAACATCGCGATCGGCTCGAGCGCGCAGATCGCGCTGTTCGTGGCGCCCGCCCTGGTCCTGATCTCGCTCTTCGTCGGGCCGTATCCGATGTCGCTGGTCTTCAACGGGCTCGAGCTCGGGGCGATCTTTCTCGCGGTGCTGATCGCCCAGGCGGTGACGCACGAGGGCGAGTCGACGTGGTTCGAGGGCGCGCAGCTGCTCGCGGTCTACGTTGTGCTGGGCTGCACCTTCTTCTTCGTCGGCTGATGCTCTCGTGGGCCGCGCTGGCGGCGATCACCGTCCTCCTGCTGTGGGTCGACCTGCACTTCTTCGCGCGCGGCCGCGAGCCGACCTTCCGCGAGGGCGTGGTGTGGAGCATCGGCTGGCTGATCGTCTCGATGCTCGCCGGCCTGTCGCTGCTGCTGCTCGACACCCACGGGCTCGACGACTTCGTCACCTACACGACCGTGTACTTCGTCGAGCGCTCGCTGTCGCTCGACAACCTGTTCGTCTTCGTCCTGCTGTTCGCGTACTTCGGGGTGCCGACCGAGTACCGCGCGCGGCTGCTGTTCTACGGCATCGCCGCCGCGCTGGTGCTGCGCGGCGGGGCGATCCTCGGCGGCGTCGCGCTGCTGGAGGAGCTGCACTTCTTCATCTACGTGCTGGGCGTGCTGCTGCTCGTCCTCGCCTACCGGATCCTGCGCGGGGTGGAGGAGAACGTCGACCCCGACCGCAACTTCATCGTGCGGCTGGTGCGCCGCGTGTTCCCGGTCACGGGCGACTTCGAGGGCAAGCGGCTGTTCGTGCGCCGCGACCACACCAACTACGTGACGCCGCTGTTCGTCTGCCTGGCGGCGATCGTCGCGGCCGACATCGCGTTCGCGGTCGACTCGATCCCGGCCGCGTTCGCGATCACGCGCGACTCGGTGCTGATCTGGATGGCCAACATCTTCGCCCTGCTCGGCCTGCGCGCGCTGTTCGTGCTCGTCGAGGGGCTGATCCGGCGCTTCCGCTACCTCGACGAGACGATCGCAATCGTGCTCGCGCTCGTGGCGGCCAAGCTGCTGCTCGAGGACGTCTACAAGGTCGGACCGGAGCTCACGCTCGTGGTCGTGTTCGTGGCCTTCTCGATCGGGATCGCCGCGTCGCTCTGGGCCGACCGGCGCGACCCGGACGCCGAGGCGAAGCGCGACGCCCGGACGGAGTCGATCGCCTAGAACGGCGTGCGATTGACCGTCGAGCCGCCGAGCAGCTCCCAGCTGGCGGTCGCCGCGGCCGGCCACGCGTGGTACTCGAGGCCGGGGGTCGAGGCCGTGCGGTCGGCGGCCAGCGGGCCGTAGCCAGTGCCGCTCGTGATCGCGTTCCAGGCGTTGACCTGGCTGTCGAGCGCGCTCGGCGTGATCCCGAACGAGCGCCACATGTAGCGGACCTGCGCCGTCGACTCGCCGGAGAGGACGTCGGGCCCGGTGCCCGCCGCGTAGGGGCGGTAGCCGCTGAACGGCCCGGCGGCGCTCCACGTGTTGTTGTAGGTCGTGAGGGCGGTGGACTTCACGACCGAGCGGCCGCTGACGGGGAAGGCGCTGTCGATGTAGCTGAGGACCTTGGTCATCTGCGTGCCGGCCTGCGAGTTGTTGCCGAGCGCGCCGTCGTAGGCGAGGAAGAGCGTGCCGAGCACCTGGGCGTCGAGCGCCCGCGTCGGGTCGCCGGCGCCCTGGTTGAACGCCATCTGCGTCGAGTTGACGTTGACGAGCAGGTCGCGCTTGATCGCGGTCCCGAGCGCGTTGCGGGCGCTGACCACGGTCGAGCTGGTGACGCCGGACGGCAGGCGGTCGGTGACGATCTGCATCAGGTACCAGGCGATGATGTTGTGCTGGGTCGAGACCCACGTCGCCGACGGGGTGCCGGTGAGCAGCCCGGCCGAGTTGCGGCGGTTGAGCAGCCACTTGGTGGTGCCGCCCGCCAGCGTGTCGTACTTGTTGGAGTGGTAGGTCGAGCGGTACATCGCGGCCGCGACGCCGGTCCAGGCGCTCGCGCCGGTGTTGAAGACGGGCAGGCTCGAGCCGTTGGCGACGTTGTAGGCGAAGTCGATCGAGCCGTCGGTGCGCTGGAGCGCGGCGAGCTGGTCGAGGATCTGCTCGGCCTGGGTCTTCTCGTTCTGGCTGATCAGCGCGATCGCGGCGATCGCGGAGTCGTAGGTCCAGGAGAGGTTGGTCATCCGCGCGGCCGCCGGGTCGTCGGCGGGGACGTCGAAGGAGCGCACGAGGCGCAGCTTCGTGCTGGTGGCGGCGGGGAGGAAGGTGACCAGCGGGCCGGCGGAGGAGACACGGGCGGCCATCAGCTTGGGCTTCTCGACCTTGAGCCTGGTCGGGCCGACCTGCTTGGCGAGGAAGCGGGAGAGCGCCTTCCGCGGGTGCTTGGCGCGCTTGCCACGGACGTGCTTGGCCGGCCAGGCCTTGTGGACCTTGCCGCCGACGCGATGGGGGAGCTTGTGATGACCCTTGGCGGGCGAGGCCGCGGGAGCGGCGAGCGTGCCGGCGAGGGCCACGACGAGGAGAACGATGAGATTGCGAAGGCGGGGGGAGACCATGATCTGGAG
This sequence comes from uncultured Solirubrobacteraceae bacterium, assembly GCA_963722815.1. Classification (GTDB taxonomy): domain Bacteria; phylum Actinomycetota; class Thermoleophilia; order Solirubrobacterales; family Solirubrobacteraceae; genus DASQFQ01. The sequence continues at coordinate 158,027 of CAVROM010000011.1, read as the reverse complement.
GATCGGCCCGCCCGACAGGCGCCTTGACCCAACGAGCGTCCAGAATGGACGTTCGATGCTTGATTCAGCCGCCGAGGTCGCGAATCTGACGCTCGATCTCGGCATCGACGTCGAGCGGCGGTTGTCCTCTGGCCTCGCGGCGCGAGTTGCGGGCGATCACCAGCTCGCGGATCTCCTCGCGTAGGGCGGGATCGACGGCCGGCGCGGTGAGGCGCGCGAGCTCGGCCTCGACGTCGAGCGATGCCTCGCCGCGAGCGGCGTGGCGGGCGTTGCGGGCCGTGAGCATCTGACGGATCTCGTCGTCGCGCTCGCCGACGTCGACATGACCGGGTGGGTGGGCTCGATTTGCGGGCCGGATCTCGCGATCGTCACCGATCCCGCCGCGGCCGATCTGGTCGTAGGTGCGGTCGCGGAAGAACAGCGAGACCACCGCCAGCACGACGGAGATCCCCACCACCGCGAAGATGACGATGCCGAAGGCCTCCTGCATCGTCCACCATGGTCCCATGTGGCGCCGCGTCAGACGACGGACCATGGCTCCGCGCCGCCCGGCGCTGTTCCCGCAGCAGTACGGACTGGCGCTCGTGACCGCGCTCCTGCTGCTCGGCGGGCTCGCCGTGGTGCTCTGGCTGGTGCTCGGCTGACGCGAACGGGCGTTCCCCCGAACTCGCCAGGGGGTACACTCCGATCAGGTTGTTGACTGACCAGTCAATCTGGAATTGGAGCTGACCCCACCAATGGTCGATTTCACCCTCACGGACGAACAGAAGGCGCTGCGCGAGATGGCGCACGACTTCGCCGTCAAGGAGATCCGCCCCGTCGCTTGGGAGTACGACAAGGACGGCACGTGGCCCGAGGACGTCCTGCGCAAGGCATGGGAGGTCGGGCTCATGAACTCGCACGTGCCCGAGGAGTACGGCGGGCCCGGCGCGTCCTATCTCGATGGATGCATCATCGAGGAGGAGCTCTCGTGGGGCTGTTCCGGCATCACCACGTCGCTCGGCGCCAACGGCCTGGCCTCCGCTCCGCTGTCGGTGGCCGGCTCCGAGGAGCTCAAGAAGCAGTACCTCGGGATGCTGACCGAGGACTTCAAGCTCGCCTCCTTCTGCCTGACCGAGCCCGACGCGGGCTCCGACGTCTCCGGCATGCGCACGACCGCCAAGCGCGTCGGCGACAAGTACGTCATCAACGGCTCCAAGTGCTTCATCACCAACGGCGGCTACGCCGACTGGTTCACGGTCTACGCCAAGACCGACAAGGAGGCCGGCCACCGCGGGATCTCCGCGTTCATCGTGCCCAAGGACGACACGGTCACGGTGGACAAGAAGGAGGACAAGATGGGGCAGCGGGCCTCCAACACCGCGACCATCACCTTCAACGACACCGAGATCCCGGCCGACCACCTGATCGGCGAGGAGAACAAGGGCTTCAAGATCGCGATGATGACGCTCGACCGCACGCGCCCCGGCGTGGCGGCGATGGCGACCGGCATCGCGCGCGCGGCCTTCGAGTTCGCCACGAACTACTCGAAGGAGCGCGTCCAGTTCGGCGTGCCGATCGCGATGCACCAGGCGATCCAGTTCATGATCGCCGACATGGCGACGAAGGTGCACCTGTCGCGCCTGGCGACCTGGAACTCCGCCGTCCTGCTCGACCAGGGCCGGCGCAACACCGTCGAGTCCTCGCACGCCAAGCGCTTCGCGGCCGACACCGCGATGGAGGTCTCGACCGACGCCGTGCAGGTCTACGGCGGCTACGGCTTCATCAAGGACTACCCGGTCGAGAAGCTGATGCGCGACGCGAAGATCATGCAGCTCTACGAGGGCACGTCGCAGATCCAGCGCCTGGTCATCGCGCGCGAGACGCTGCTGCCGCGGCGGATCGAAGAGCCGCAGCCCGCGGCCGCGTAGCGCACCGCTTGAGAGGCGCGGCCCTGGGAGACTCCGGGGCCGTGCCCTCCCGCAAGACGACGCAAGCGGCGTCGGAGGCGGCCTCGGTCGAGGCGGCGCGCGCCGCCGCCGAGGCGCCTGGTCCGGGTGCGCCCGCGAAGGGTCCCGGCGGCACCGATCCGCTGATCGGCGACCTGCGCCGGGCGGGGCTGCTGCCGCTGCTCGTGCTCCACTTCGTGTCGCAGGATCCGTCCTACGGCAACCAGCTGATGGACCGCATCGGGGCGCTCACGGCGGGCGCGCTGGCAGTCAACCCGAACACGATGTACCCGCTGCTGCGCACGCTCGAGGCCGACGGCCACATCGCCGGCGAGTGGGAGCACCCCGAGCGCCGCTCGCGGCGCTACTACCGGATCACGCCCTCGGGGCGGCGGGAGCTGGAGCGCCTGGGCGAGGAGCTGCGGCCGCGGCTCGACCGCATCGCGGCGTCGATCGAGGCGATCCGGGCCGAGGTCCTCTGACGTGGACTGGTGGTTCTTCCGCGAGGGCACGGAGGCCGAGGCGCGCGACTACCTCGCGCGCTTCCTCGACGAGGGCGCCGCGTGGGCCGCGGGCCTGGAGCCGGCGGCCGACCTCTCGCCGGCCTCGGTGCCCGAGGTGATCGCGCGGGTGGCGGGTGAGGTCGAGCTGGTCGACGCGTCGCCGCCGGCCGGCGCCCCCGACTGGGTGCGCGACGTGGTGAGCGAGCATGGCGTCGGCTTCCGCGACCTCGCGGAGAGCTCGCGCTCGTGCGTGCTGCGAGCCGCCTACTACCTCGGCGCGAGCTTCGTGACGACGTATCCGGTGCTGCGCTGGGACCTGGGCGCGCCGGACACGCCGGAGGTCCGCCAGCCGGTCATCACCGGCTTCGGCGCGGGCGACGACCTGGCGGTGCTGGGCGCGGCGGAGGCGCTGCTGGCGGGCGGCGACGCGGCGGCGGCCGTCGCGGGCTGGCGCGCCGCGGTCGTCGGCACCTAGCCCCCCGCAAGGCAGCAAGCTGCCTGGCTTGGCGCCTAGCGTTCCATCCGCAGGAAGTCGTGGTCGGCGCCGTTCGTGCGGTGCACGTAGCGCTCGGTCACTGCGAAGCCGGCCCGCTCGTAGACGGCGATCGCGCGCCGGTTGAAGGCGGCGACGGCGAGCGTGTAGCGCTCGGCGCCGCCGAAGCGCAGGCCGGCCTCGAGGAAGCGCGCGCCGAGGCCCTGCCCCGTGAGGTCGGGCCGCAACCCGAGGCCGATCTCGGTGCCGTCCTCGTTCGGCTTGAAGACGAAGAAGCCGGCGAGCTCGCCGTCGGCGTCGGCGGCGAAGTAGCGGCGGCCCCACTCGCCCGGGTCGAGCAGCTCGGCGAGGTCGCCGGGGTCCTGATCCCAGTCGTAGAACGCGTACGGCCCGGGGTAATGCCACGCCGCGATCGCCTCGGCGTCGTCCGCGGTCATCGCCCGGATGGTGAACATGCAGCGATACTGCCGCGGATGCCACGCGTACGCGCCGTCGAGACCGTGCCGGGCCTCGCCTCCGAGGCGGAGGCGGTCTGGTACGACTCGCAGCGCTGGCCGTCGTGGATCGACGGCTTCGGCCACCTGTCGAAGCTCGAGGGCGACTGGCCGGCGGTCGGCTCGCGCACGGTGTGGGACTCGAAGCCCGGCGGCCGCGGGCGGGTGGTCGAGCGCGTCAGCGCCTACGAGGCGCGCGTGGGGCAGACGCTGGAGGTGGAGGACGAGCAGCTGCGCGGCAGCCAGCGGGTCGCGTTCTCGCCCAAGCCCGACGCCGTCGAGGTGACGCTCGAGCTCGAGTACGAGCTGAAGGGGCGCAATGCGCTCACGCCGCTGACCGACGCGCTCTTCATCCGGCGCGCGCTGCGTGACTCGCTCAAGCGCTCGCTGGCCCGGTTCGCGCGCGAGCGGCGGGCGGACATCGAACTGGCCTCTTGATCCGAGCCACATCTGCCGATGCAGAATGTGAACCCATGCGTCGCGTCCCGCTGACCTTCCGCGCCCTCGTGCTCCTCCCGCTGCTCGCGGTCCTCACGGACCAGACGCGTGCCGCGGTCATGTGCGGCCCGCGCGCGGAGAGCTGCCTCGAGGCGGCCGGCCAGGGCTGGTACGCCGCGGCCGGGCTGCTCGCGTTCGCGCTCTACGGCGCCGGGCTGGCGCTCGTCGTCGCCCGGCTCGCCGGCTCCGCTCCCGGCTTCCGCCGCCTGTGGGCGGTCGGCACCGGCGCGGTGTGGGCGTCGTGCGCCGCCCAGGCGGGCGTCGCCTCGCTGCTGGGCGCCGGCACGGCGATCGGCGGCGGCTGGCTCGGGCTGCTGGCACTCGGCGTGCTCGCGGGCGCTGTCCTCGCGCTCGCGCTACGGGTCGCCCCCACGCTGATCGAGGCGCTGCGGCCCTCCGCGCCGCGCCTCATCTCCTTCGCTGCGGTCGCCTCGGCCCCGCTCGAGCGCTCGTGGATGGGCACGAGCGCCGCCCGGCTGCGCCTCACGCGCGGTCGCGCCCCTCCGGCGCTCGCCTAAGCGCAGTACGCAGGACCGCCTCCGGCCGCTCGCTCCGCGCTGAGCGCCACGTCCGCTTCTCATCTGCTCCCGAAGGAGTCCCATGTCCAGTTCCACCCTCACCAAGCGCGAGCTGCGCGAGCAGCGCCGTGCCGAGCGCCAAGCCGCCGAGGCGGCCGAGGCCGCCCACAACCGCCGCCGCCGCCGCCGGCTCTGGCAGCTCGCCGCCGCCGCCGGGCTCGCGCTCGTGGCCGTCGTCGTCGCGGTCGCGGTCTCGTCGTCCGGCGGCACGCCGAAGACGCCCGCGCCCGCCAAATCGACGCTGTTCGCGGGCATCCCCGAGCACAACGGCGTGCTCGGCGATCCCAAGGCGCCGGTGACCGTCACCGAGTTCCTCGACCTGCAGTGCCCGATCTGCGCGGAGGCGTCGAAGACCACGCTGCCGACGCTGGTCAACGACTACGTCCGGACCGGCAAGGTGAAGCTGCAGGCCCGCACGCTCCACTTCATCGGCGCCGACTCCTCGCGCGCGGCCCAGGCCGCCGCCGGCGCCCAGGCGCAGGGCAACCTGTGGCCGTTCGTGGAGGCGTTCTACGCCGCCCAGGGGCAAGAGAACTCGGGCTACGTCACAGACTCGTTCCTGCGCTCCGTGGCCACGGCCGCCGGCGCGGACCCGGCGAAAGTGGTCGCCGCCAGCTCCGACGCGGGGATGATGAAGGCGGACGCCGAGGCCAACCAGCTCCGCGTCAACTCGACCCCGACCTTCGCGGTCACCAAGAACGGCAAGACGACCGTGATCGGCTCGGGCGTGCTCGACGCGGCCGCGCTCCAGAAGGCGCTGCGATGAGGCGCGTCTCGCTCCTCGTCGCGGCGGCGGGGCTCGGCATCGCCGGCTACCTGACCGTCGTCCACTACGCGGGTGGCGAGCCCGTGTGCGCGATCGCACACGGGTGCGCCACCGTACAGAAATCGCACTACGCGGAGCTGGCGGGCGTGCCCGTGGCGCTGCTCGGCCTGCTCGGCTACGTCGCCATCCTGGCCGCGCTCGCCCGCGACGGCGAGCGGGAGCGCACGCTGGCGGCGTTCGTGAGCCTGGCGGGCTTCGGGTTCAGCGCCTGGCTGACCTACGTGGAGGTCGCCAGGCTCGACGCGATCTGCATCTGGTGCGTCGGCTCGGCGATCTGCATGACGCTGCTCGCGGGGCTCTCCGCGGCAAGGTTGGTGACCGCGCCCGCGTGAAAGACTCAGACCCATGTTCGTCTTCAAAGCCGGTGTCGTCGGGGCAGGTGTCATGGGCGGGGAGATCGCCCAGGTCATCGCGTCGGCCGACATCCCCGTCCTGCTCAAGGACGTCAAACAGGAATTCGTGGACAAGGGCCTCGAGAAGGCCGAAGAGGTCACCCGCGGCCAGGTCGGCAAGCTGGTCAAGAAGGAGAAGATCACGCAGGAGCAGGCCGATGCCCAGCTCGAGCACACGCTCGGGCTGATCACCGGCACCACCGACTACGACGACTTCGGCGACGTCGACTTCGTCATCGAGGCGGTGCCGGAGAGGATGGCGATCAAGCACGAGGTCTTCGCGGACCTCGACGCCGCCACGCCCGGCCACGCGATCCTCGCGTCCAACACGTCGGGGCTCTCGATCACCGAGATCGCCGACATCACCCAGCGGCCCGACAAGGTCGTCGGCTTCCACTTCTTCTGGCCGGCCTCCTACATGCGGCTGATCGAGGTGATCGAGGGCGAGGAGACCTCGGCGGAGACGGTGCAGGCGGCGGCCAACTTCGCCCAGGCCATTCGCAAGATGCCCGTGCGCTGCGCCGAGTGCCCGGGCTTCGTGGTCAACCGCATCCTCGCCTCGACGGCGTCGGAGATCTGGCGCTACCAGGACGAGACCGGCACCGACGTCGAGGAGATCGACAGGGCGCTCACCGAGGCGAAGCTCGTGCCGATGGGTCCGTTCCTGCTCGCCGACAACTCGGGCCTCGACACGGCACTGAAGGTCGCGCGGGACATGCGGGACGCCTACGGCGACCGCTTCTACGTCCACCAGGGCATGGAAGAGCTCGTCGAGCAGGGCCACCTCGGCCGCAAGAGTGGAAAGGGCTTCTATGAGTACTCCTGAGGCCGCACCGGCCGTCGACGCGGCGCTGGCCGATCGCTTCCAGCTGAAGGCCTTCGTCGAGTCCTGCCTCGTGCTCGAGGAGGGCATCGCGGGGGTCCGCGACATCGACCTCGGGATGATGATGGGCACCGGGATGATCCCCGGGCCGTTCGCGCGCGCGGACTTCCGCGGGCTCGACGACGTGCTTGCGGCGCTCGAGAAGGCCGAGGACGAGTGGGGCGAGCGCTTCGAGCCGCCGCTGATCCTGCGCCGGCTGGTCGCGCAGGGACGCCTGGGCGCGAAGTCCGGCCAGGGCTTCTACCCGTACCCGCAGCCGGACTCCGGCTACGAGAACGCGGCGGTCAAGCTCGACACCCGCGACGGCTACGCGGTGGCGTGGCTCGACAACCCGCCGGCCAACTCGCTCTCGCCCGACGTGATCGAAGGGCTGAAGCAGGCGTGGGAGGCGGCGGACGGCGACGAGTCGGTCCACGCCTTCATCCTCGCCTCGCCCAACCCGGCCCTGTTCTGCGCGGGCGCCGACATCAAGGCGTTCACGAAGATGGACGAGGCGTCGGGGCGCGAGCTGCTCGAGGGCGCGCACTCGCTCCTGCGGTCCTGGGAGCAGTCGCGGACGATGACGATCGCCGCGGTCAACGGCTTGGCGTTCGGCGGCGGCTGCGAGCTGGCGATGGCGTGCGACGTGCGCATCGCGGGCTTCTCGGCCTCGTTCGGCCAGCCGGAGATCAACCTCGGGATCATCCCAGGCTTCGGCGGCACCCAGCGGCTGCCGCGCCTCGTCGGGCCGGCCAAGGCGCTCGAGATGAACACCACGGGCGAGGCGATCTCGGCCGAGGACGCCTACGAGCACGGCCTGGTCAACCGCGTCGTGCAGGACCACGAGCTGTTCGACACGGCGGTCCAGTGGGCGCGCAAGTTCGCCAAGCAGGCGCCGCTGGCGCTCGAGCTGATCAAGCAGACCTCCCACAAGGGCGACCTCGACGAGGGCATCGCGGCCGAGAAGGAGGCGTTCACGCAGGCGTTCGTGTCGGAGGACGCGCGCGAGGGCATCGGCGCGTTCCTGGGCAAGCGGACGCCGGCGTTCAAGGGGAAGTGAGCGTTGGTACCGCCGCCGCGCTGGCCGGGCTGATCCGCTCGGCCGGCTCGGTGGTGGCGCTGACGGGCGCCGGGATCTCCGTGCCGTCGGGGATCCCGGACTTCCGCTCCCCGGGGACGGGGCTGTGGGAGAACGTCGACCCGATGGAGGTCGCCCACATCGACGTCTTCCGGCGCGAGCCCGAGCGCTTCTGGCACTTCTACGGCAATCGCTTCACGACGCTGCGCGAGAAACAGCCCAACGGGGCGCACTTCGCTCTGGCCGAGCTGGAGCGGCGAGGGCTCCTGGATGCCGTGATCACGCAGAACATCGACGGGCTGCACTCGGCAGCCGGGACTCAGGATCTAGTCGAGGTTCATGGTTCGATCTCGCACTCCTCCTGCCTCGAGTGCGGCCGGCGCTACGAGCTGGAGGAGACCCGCGGACGGCTGGCGGCCGACGAGCGCGGCGTGCCGCGCTGCGACTGCGGCCATCCGCTGAAGCCCGATGTCGTGTTGTTCGGCGAGTTCCTCCCGATGGACGCGATGGGGCGGGCGGAGGCGCTGTGCGAGCGCGCCGACCTGCTGCTGTGCGTCGGCTCCTCGCTCGAGGTCTATCCGGTGGCCGGGCTGCCGTCGGTGTGCCTGCGGGCCGGAGGCGCTTTGGCGATCGTCACCAAGAGCGAGACGAAGTACGACGACGACGCCGCGGTGCGGCTGACGGGCGACGTGGTCGCCGAGCTCGAGGCGGTGGTCGCCGCGCTCTAGGAGCCCGTCAAAGAAGCCGGCGCGCCCGATGCGGCCGCACCGCCTGTTCTTTGACGGACTCCTAGTTGCGGCCGGCGAAGTAGCCGCCCGCGATGAACGAGAAGATGACGACGCAGAGGCAGACGGTCAGCAGCACCATGCCGGGGAAGGTACTAGGCATGGCCGAGCAGCACCCCGACGGCGGCGATGACGATGCCGCCGAGGGTGACCTGGATCAGCGAGGTGCGCATCGAGACCTTGAGGAAGCGCTTGCGGACCCAGGCGATCGCGGTCAGCTCGATCGCGACCACGACGTAGGCGACCTTCAGCGCGGTCGAGAGGTCGCCGATCAGGAACGGCAGCGCGTGCGCGGTGCCGCCGACGAACGTGGCGACGCCCGTGATAGCGCCGCGCGTGACCGACTCTCCGCGGCCGGTCAGCGAGCCGTCGTCCGACAGCGCCTCTGACAGCCCCATCGAGATCGCGGCGCCGAGCGCGGCGGCGATGCCCACGAGCAGCGCGGCGCGCGAGCCGGAGACGTAGGCGGCGGCGAAGATCGGCGCCAGCGTCGAGAGCGTGCCGTCGATCAGCCCGATCAGCCCGGGCTGGATGACCTGCAGCACCCGCGAGCGGTCGTCCGCCTCGCGCCAGTGGGTGAGGGAGATGTCGGAGAGCATTGGCGGCCATTCTATCGCAACTATCTTGCAATAACGAGCAAGGTGCTACAGTTAGGGCACCCGAACATGCCCGGCGAAGCCACATCCAAGTACCACCGGCCCTGGCCGCCCGCAGAGGTTGCGGGCAAGACGGCGCCGGTCCCCTCCGCGCCCGCCTATGACGCGGCCGAGCTCCGCGCGGCCCTCCGCTCGCGCGGGATGCGCGTCACGCCGCAGCGGCTCGCCGTCCACAACGCGCTGCACGACATCGGCCGGCACTCGACCGCCGAGGAGGTGCTGGAGCGGGTCCACGGGACGGTGCCGGGAGTCTCGCTGCCGACGGTCTACGCCGCGCTCGAGCTGCTCACCGACCTCGACCTCGCGCTGCGCGTCCACGCGGGCCGTGCGGTCCGGTTCGACCCGCGCTCGCAGCCCCACCATCACCTCGTCTGCACCGCGTGCGGCGCGGTCGCGGACCTCGACGCCGACGTCGAGCTCGGCCCCGCGCTCGAGCGGGCACGCGCGCTGGGCGCCCAGACGAGCGGCGCCGAAGTGGTCGTGCGCGGCCTCTGCGCCGACTGCGCCGCCTAGATCACGTCCGCGAACCGGCGGCGGGTGCTCGCGGCGGCGACCGTGTTGCCCTTCGCCTCGTCCAGCGCGAGCGCGCGGAGAGCTGACGCCCCGGCCTCCTGCCGCCGGTCGCAGGCGAGCAGCAGCTCGGCGAGCGTGCGGTGGGCGTTCGCGCGGCAGATCATCAGGCCCGTGGCATCGCCGATCGCGACCGCCGCGCGTGCGTCCGCGAGCCCGCGCTCGGGATCGCCCTGCCGGGCCGCCAGCAGCGCCCGCGCGGTGTGGCGCTTGATCGACCATTCGGTGTCGCAGGGCGCCGGCAGCGTCTCGATCCGCGCGACCGCCGCGGCCGCCTCGTCCAGGCGGCCCTGCGCGAGCACCGCGTGGGCGATGTCCGCGTAGATGAAGGCCTCGTACCAGCGGGTCTCCGAGCCGGAGATGATCGCCTCGGCGTCGCGGACCGCACGCTCCGCCGCGGCGTGGTTCCCGGCCAGCGTCTCGGCGATCCCGTCGAGCAGCGCGAGGTAGGCGGCGATCACGCCCAGCTGCAGCTCGGCGAACCCCGCACGGGCCTCTGCCATCGTCTCGCGCGCCTCGTCGAAGCGCCCGGTCATCGCCATCAGCACCGCCCGGCAGCCGCGCAGGTTGAGGTCGGCGCCGCGCTGGCCGGCCGCCTCGGCCGCGAGCGCATCGCAGCGGGCGATCGCCGCGGGCGCGGGCAACGGACCCTCGACGAGGCCCCAGGCCAAGAAGATCAGGGCCGTCCCGACATCGAACGCGCTCCCGGCCCGCCGCGCATGGCCGAGCATGCGCTCTGCCTCGCCATCCGAGCGGGCGGTGTCGCCCATCAGCCAGGTGACGTCCGACAGCAGGTACGCCGCCCGCGCCAGCCCGAGCTCGTCGCCCTCGCGCCGGAGCGGGATCGAAGCGCGCTCGACGGTGGCCATCGCCGCGGCCACGTCGAAGTACTCCGGGTGGCGGTAGAGGCGGATCCGCTCGCGCTCGATCGCCGACCGCGCGCCGGCGACGGCGAGGCCCTGCGCGGCGGTCGCTGCCACCGCCCGCTCGGCGACCTCCTCCGCGCGCTCCGACGCCCCCGCGTCGCAGAGCGCCCACAGCAGCACCGGCAGCAGCGCCGCGCCCTGCTCCGACTCGCTGCCGAGCAGCGCGACGGCGCGATCGAGGAAGCCGATCTCGCCCAGCAGGTCGCCGCGCCCGCGGGCGACCCGCGCGGCTGCCGCGAGCCGGTCGCCGGCCCGGCGCAGCAGCGCGGGCGCCGCGGCGCCGGTGAGCCCGCGCTGGTAGCGGCACGCGCTCTCGAGGTGGAAGGCAATCCGCGCGTCGGCCTCCGGCAGCGCCCCGCCGAGCTCGTCGAGCCACGCCCCGTGGCGCTCGTGCAGCTGCGCCCGAAGCGACTTGGTCAGCGCCGCGTAGGCCGCCTCGCGCACGAGCCCGTGGCGGAAGCGCATCGCGCCGCCGTCGCCGGGCTCGAGCAGGTCGAGGTCGACCAGCCGCTCCCACGCCTGCTCGAGCGCCGCGCGCGTCATGTCGTCGGCGAGGGCGTGGACCGGCTCGAGCTCGAACGCATCGCCCACGATCGCGCCGTATGCGAGCGCTGACCGCTCCCCGTCGCCGAGCCGGTCGAGCCGGGCCGCGAGCAGCGCGTGGAGCGCGGGCGGCAGCAGGCCGGCGGGGGCGGGCGGGCCTTGATTCTCGAGGTAGGCCACCAGCTGCTCGAGGAAGAGCGGGTTGCCGCCCGCCGCCCGGGCGACGTGCACCCGCTCGCCTCGCCCGAGCCGGCTGCCCTCGAGCAGCGCCGCGCTGGCCGCGTCGGAGAGCGGGCCGAGCTCGAGCACGTCGCCCGCCTCCGACCCGCTGTCGGGACGGGCCACCCAGACGATCAGCACCGGCGCGTCCTCGATCCGGCCGGCGACGGCGACGAGCAGCTCGAGCAGCGCCGGCTCGGCCAGGTGCGCGTCGTCGACCACCATCACGAGCGGCTGCGCCCGCGCGAGCGCCGCGATCAGCCGGGTGAACGCCCAGCCGGGGTCGTCACCCGCCCGCCCGGGCGCGAGGCCGACCGCTGCCGCCACCTGGTGGCCCACCGCCGGCTCGACGCCGAGCGCGGCCGTGAGGGCGTCCACCGTGCGCTCGTCTCGCGCCTGGTCGACCATCTCGCGCAGCGGCCAGTAGGTGACGCCCTCGCCGTAGGACGGGCAGCGGCCCGTCAGCACCCGGCCCTCGGGGCCGACCAGCGCCGGCAGCTCGGCGGCCAGGCGCGACTTGCCGATGCCCGGCTCTCCGCGGATCGTCAGCAGCGCGGGAGCCCGCTCCGCCACGACGCGCTCGAACGTCGCGCGCAGCCGCGCGAGCTCCTCGTCGCGGCCGACCAGCGGGCGGTCGAGGCGGCGCATGATCGCCGGCGTGTCGGCGTCGAGGCCGGTGAGCAGAAACGCGCCGCCCGGCAGCTTCGAGGTGCGGGCGCCGTGGCGCACGAGCCGCCAGGTCGGCTCGTCGATCCGGATCTCGCCCGCCGCGGCCGCCCGTGCCTGCCGCTCGGCTGCCGCGGGCGCCTCGCCGATCAGCGGGGCGACCACGTCGCCCGTCCCGACCCCGAGCGCGAGCGCGTCGCCGCGCAGCTCCAGCGACGCCCGCAGCGCGCGCAGCGCGTCGTCCTCGTGCGCGCGCGGCGTCCCGAACGCGAGGAGCAGCTCCTCGCCGCGGACCTCGGCCACGCTGCCGCCGTGGCGGGCGCATGCCGCGGCGGCGAGCTCGTGGTCGCGCCCGAGCCGGGCGCGCAGTGACTCCGGGTCGGCGCCGGCCAGCGCGGGGCGCACGACCACGCAGGTCACCCGCCGCCGCACGTCGGGCGGCAGCGGCGGCTCCTGCGGCGGCGCGGGGGCGGGGACAGCGTGGCGCAGGATCGCGGCCTCGAGCGAGCGCAGCTCGGGCGACGGCTCGATGCCGAGCCCGTCGGCCAGCGCCTCGTACGCGGCCCGGTAGGCGTCGAGCGCGTCCGCCTGGCGCCCGGCGTGGTAGAGCGCGAGCATCTGGCGGGCGCGCAGCCGCTCGTCGTGCGGGTGCTGCTGCACCAGCGCCTGGAGCTCGCCCACCAGCTCCTCGTGGCGTCCGCAGGCGAGGTCGGCGTCGATGCGGTCGGCCAGGCACGCGAGCCGCAGCGTCTCGAGCCGCGTCGCCTCCGGCTGGGCGAAGCGCGCTTCGGCGACGTCGGCAAGCGCGGGCCCGCGCCACAGCGCGAGCGCCTGGCGCAGCGTGGCTGCCGCCTCCTCCGGCTCGCCGCCCGCGAGCTCCCCGCGGCCACGTCGCAGGAGCGCCTCGAAGCGGTCGGCGTCGAGGCTGCCGGCCGGCGGTCGCAGCGCGTAGCCGCCGCCCTCGGTCACGAGCACGCGCTCGTCCAGCGCCGCGCGCAGCCGCGAGGCCAGCACCTGGACGGCCTTGCGCCCGTGCTGCGGACCGGCGCCGCCCCACAGCTCGTCGACGGCGCGGTCGACGTGCACGATCGAGCCGCGGTTCACGAGCAGCAGCGCGAGCAGCGAGAGCGTCCGGCCCCGCGGCACGCGCCCGCCTCGATCCCCTGTCTCGACCGCGATCGGCCCGAGGATCCGGAACTGGGTGCTCACGGTTGGCGCGAGCCTACTCCCGGCGGCTGAAGCCGTTCAGAAACCGGGCCCTGGGACGGTCGTCGCGTGAGCACGATCTGGTCCAACACCGATTTCCCGTACATGTGCCTGAAGGACGAGGCCCGCACGCTGGCGTTCCGCGAAGCCATCCGAGCGGTGGTGCGCCCCGGCGACGTCGTCGTCGATGTCGGCGCGGGCAGCGGCATCCTGTCGTTCTTCGCCGCCGAGGCGGGGGCGAGCGCGGTCTACGCGGTCGAGGTCGATGCGGTCTCGGCGGCCGCGCTCCGCCGCAGCGTCGCCCTCAACGAGTCCGTCGGCGAGCGGATCGTGGTCGTCGAGGGCGACGCCGCCGAAGTCGAGCTTCCCGCCGGCGTCGACGTCGTGGTAGCCGAGATCATCGAGACCGGCCTGATGGACGAGGAGCAGGTCCCGGTGCTCAACGCCCTGCGCGGCCGCGGGGTCGTCACCGCCGCCACGCGCCTCATCCCGGCCGGCTACGAGACGACGCTGCAGCTCGTCAGCGCCGACCACTCCTACTACGGCTTCGAGATCGCCGCGCCCAAGCACGAGTGGCCGTTCTTTGCCTCCGGCCCCGGCTGGCATCCGACTCCGATCGAGTCCGTGAGCGACGTGGTGACCGTGTCGCGCGTGGACTTCGGCGCCGGCCCGGTCGCCGAGCGGGTGGCGGGCGAGGCCGAGCTCGCGGTCGACCCGGCGGCGAACGTCAACGCGGTGCGCCTGGGCGGTCGGGTGAGGCTCTCCGACGAGCTGACGCTCGGCCCCAGCCACGCCCTCAACGGCGACAAGATCCTCCCGATCGGCGCGTTCTCCGGCTCGCCGCGGGCGCGGCTGCGTTGGCGCTACCGCATGGGCGGCGGCCTCGGGGCGCTCGAGCTCGGCTGCGAGCCGGTCGCATGACGATCCCGGGCGTCGCTGCCGCGCCGATGTCGCTCGGCACGGTGCCGTGGGGCATGCTCGCCGCGATCGACCTCCACGGCTGCGACCGCGCGCGGCTCGCCGACCCCGACACGATCCGGCGCTTCGTCCCGGCCGTGATCGAAGCCATCGGCATGCAGGCGCACGGCCCGCTCGCGATCGACCGCTTCGGCGACGCCGAGCTCGAGGGCTGGTCCGCCATGCAGTTCATCGAGACGAGCTCGATCACGGTCCACGCCGACGAGGTCTATTGCCGCTGCTTCGTCGACGTCTTCTCGTGCCGCCGCTTCGACCCGAAGCGCGCGGCGGCGATCGCTGCGGGGCACTTCGGCGGGGAGCCGGCGGTGCGGGTGCTCTCGCGGTGAGCGACGTCGCGCCGCTGCTCGGCGTGCTGGCTGGAGTGCTGGGCGCCGCGGACACCGTGCCCTACGTCCGCGACATCCTCGCCCGCCGGACGCGGCCGTACCGCTGGACGTGGCTGATCTGGGCGGTGCTCGCGATCGTCGTGTGCGCCTCGCAGTGGGCCGACGGCGCCTCGTGGAGCCTGGTCATGGCGGTGGTGCAGGCCGTGCTGACGAGCGTCATCTTCACGCTCGCGATCCGCCGCGGCGAGGGCGCGCTCGGCCCGGTCGAGCGCGTCGTGCTGGCCGTCGCGGCGGGCGGCGTGGTCGGCTGGTTGATCGCCGGCGAGCCGGTCGTGGCGACCGCGTGCGTGGTCGCCGCCGACCTGATCGGCGCGGCGATGATGCTGCCGAAGACCTACCGCGACCCCGAGTCCGAGACGCTCGCGACGTTCACGCTGGCGAGCGTGGCCGGGGCGTGCGCCGCGGGCGCCGTCGGCCGGCTCGACGCGTCGCTGCTGCTCTACCCGGTCTACTTCTGCGTCGCCAACGCCGCGATCGCGCTGCTGATCGTCAGCCGCCGCGGACAAGTGCGAGCAGCATTCCGTCCCAGCCCTTGACGCCGACGGTCTGGAGGCCGGTGGCGAGCAGCCGTGGCTCGGCTGCGATCGCCTCGACCACCCGGCGCGAGCCGACCACGCGCGGCTCGTCGTCGTCCAGGTCGGCCAGCGCGCCGCCGCGGACGATGTTGTCGACCACGATCAGCGCCCCCGGGCGCACCTTCTCCAGCGCCAGTGCGAGGTAGTCGGCGCTGCTCTGCTTGTCGGCGTCGATGAACACGAGGTCGAACGGACCCTCGACGCCCGGCAGCGTCTCGAGCGCCGGGCCGACGACGATCTCGACGGCGTCGCCCACGCCGGCCCGGTCGAGGTTCGAGCGCGCGACCTCGGCGTGGCGCGGGTCGATCTCCAGTGTCACCACGCGCGCCCCGCCGCGCGCGAGCCACAGCGTCGAGTAGCCCGCGAGCGTCCCCACCTCGAGGATCCGCTCGGCGTGCTGCATCCGCGCCAGCAGCTCGAGCAGGCGGCCCTGGAGCGGCGAGACGTCGGCGGCCGGCAGGCCGGCCTTCCGTGCGGCGCGGAGGATCGCCTCGAAGGCGGCCTCGTCCGGGAGCAGGTGCTGAGCCAGGTAGTCGTCGACGGCCGCTGCGCTCACAGCTCCGCCAGCCTCGCGCGCAGCGCGGCCTCGAGCCGCTGGAGCGCCGCCTCGACCGCCTCGGTCTGCTCCGGCTGCAGCCCGCCCTGCAGCGCCGCCGCCGCGGCCGAGACGACCGGCTCGCGGTGCTCGTGGAGCTTGTCGAGCCGAGTCGCGACCGCCTCGCTCGCGCGCCAGCCCTCGAGCTCGGCGAACGCCGCGTCCATCGCCAGCGAGAGCTGCAGCGCCGCTTCGCGCCCGCGGCCCTGATCGAGGTCGAGCCGCGCCCGCAGCGCGAGGTCCTCGCAGGCCAGCGCCACGTCGCGCCCCGCCAGCAGCGCCGCCAGCCGCTGCTGCGGCGTCAGCAGCATCGAGCGCTTGACCTCCGGCGGCGGCAGCTCGCGCGCCTCCTCCCAGTCGCCGTCGGCGACCTGCTCGCCCGACCCGTAGCCGATCCGCGTCGCCATCGCCATCGCCTGACTGACCTCGCCCACGTAGGGGTCCGCCGCCGCCAGCCGGTGCCCGTGGATCGCCCGGTTGAGCAGCGCCAGCGCCTCGCCGACGGTCTTGTCGCGCTCCTTCACGGCCTCCTCCAACCAGCGGTGCGCCCCTTCGTCGGTGATCGGATCGGTCGCGATCACGGTCGCGCGCGTGACGTCGACCGCGTCCGGCACCGACCCCGCCGCGGCCGCGCGCGGGCGCCGCCGGGCACCCAGCCGCCGCCGGCGCGGGGCCTCGAGCTCGCCGATCACCACGACATGGCGCGGATCGTCGCCGGCGTACCGGCGCACGACGTAGCGACCCGCCTCAGGCCCGAGCCGCCCGGCGAACTCCCACTGCACGAAGGAGAAGCGGCGGCTCGCAGCCGCTCCCTTTACTCGCCGCGGTGCGCCTCGGAGGCGCGCTCGGTGACCTTCAGCGCGTGCTTCGACGGCTTCAAGCTGACCTCCGGGTTGTCGATGTTCTCGAGCCGGTCGATCAGCTTGATCCACTGCTTGGGCTTCAGCACCGCGTTGACCTGCTTGGCAGCCTTGCTGTTCGTCCCGTAGAGCGGCTTCCAGCCGATGTGGATGTGGTCGTTGTGATCGGCCATCGCGAGCGTGTTGTCCGCGCCGTCGAACTTCATCAGCGTGATGATCTGGTCGGGCTTCATCGTGCCCTGCAGGGTCAGCAACCGCTGCACGGTGAGCTCGGTGATCGAGCCCTCGCCCTGGTGTCCGATGATCGGGATGCCGTTGATCTTCGCGATGTCGACCGCGTTGCCCGACGAGTGCTGGGAGATGTTGCCCGACACGGTCATCAGCGAGTGGCCGCACTTGAGCGTCGAGACCGTCGGCCGCAGGCCGGAGGCGGCGAGGAACTCGAGCGTCGCCAGCACGCGGCGGTCGATCTGGCCGGTGCGGATGTCCTCGCGCCCGCAGGAGTAGACCTCGATGCGCGGGTTGGCGAGGACGTGCTGGACCAGCGCCTCCTTGCTCATCAGCAGGATCTGGCCGATCGTCGGCTGCTTGGCGTCCGGGCCGAAGAACGGGTTCTTGCCCGCCGCGCGGTAGATCGCGGTCGACTCGAGCAACTTCCAGCCGTCGAGGATCGGCTTCGGGTCGATCCGCGGGGCGCCGCGGCCGGCCGGGCGGATCTCGAGCAGCATGTGCGGCGCCTTGACCGCGTCGACCTTGCCGATGCGGCCGAGGACGGTGCCGGCCACCACGTGCGCGCCCGGGCGCAGGCGCTTGATGCGGACGTCCTTGCGGTCGAGCCCGAACACCTTGCTGAAGTAGCTCTTGAAGCCGGAGCTGCCGTCGATCTTGCCGGTGCGCTCGTACTCCTGCTGCTCGCCGCCGGCGCGCCCCGCGTTGGGCCGCTGCGGGTGCGCGAAGAGCCGCTGCTTGGTGGTGATCACCGGCGCCGGGGTGGCGGGCTTGACGGTCTTGCCGCGCTTCACGTGGCGGTTCGGCTGCTGCTTCGCGGTCGTGCGCTTGGTCGCCTTCTTCGTCGTCGAGGAGGCGGGGGCGGTCGGCGCGGCGTCCTTGGCCGGGAGCGCGAGCTCCTTCGCGACCTGCTTCTGCGTCGTCGTGCGCAGGCGCGGCGCCGGGTAGCTCTTGCTGACCTTCTTCAGGCGCGCGTACGTGTAGGTGTTGCCATAGGTGTCCTGCAGTTCGACGAACTTGCCGAGGCGCTTGTTCTCGCCGACGCGGACGATCTTGCCGTCGTTGACGGCGACGACCGGCGCGCCGCGGCGGGCGAAGATCTTGATCCCGCGGCGGTGCTGCGAACCCTGAACCACGAGTGCACGGTTACCGAGCTTGCGCGAGCGCTTCTTGGCCTTCTTAGCGTCCGCCTCGGTGAAGTCGTCCGCGTAGGTGGCCTTGGCGGCGACCGGGAAGTGGCCCTGGGTCAGGCCGGTGAGCGAGCCGACGAAGTTCGAGGGCAGGCCCCCGATCAGGCGCGCGCGCATGAGGACCGAGTCGACGTACCAGTCGGCATGGTTGTAGGCGAAGATCGCCTTGCGCAGATCCTGCTCGGCGCCGGCGGCCTTGAGGTAGCGGGCGGTGGCGAAGATCGCGTCGGCCGGGTTGTACGGGTCCTTCAGGTTGTCCTTGTTGGCGTCGACGCCGTACTGCTTCCACGTCGCGGGCATGAACTGCATCCACCCGAGCGCGCCGGCGGACGACACGTTGAGGTTGCGGCCGTAGTCGGTCTCGATCTCGTTGATCGCCGCCAGGACCTCCCAGCGCACGCCGTACTCGATGCCGGCGGCCTGGTAGAGCGGGAGCAGGAAGGGCGGGATCCGGAACTTGTCGATGAAGAAGTTCGGGACGCCGATCGGGGCCGCGCCGGGCTGCGCGAGGCTGAAGGTCGGGTTGTCGGCCGTCGGGGCGCCGTCGGTCGCGCGCCCGCGAACCTTGTCGGCGGCCTTCTTCTTGGCCTGCCGCTTGAGCTCGGAGACGAGCTTCTTGCTGTTCAGGTTGCCGGCCTTGAACTTCTTGTTGCCGGTCTGCTGCCCGGAGCCGGCCTGGCCGGAGCCGCCCTGGCTGCGGTTCGGCGCGCCGGGCTTGTCGTTGCCGTCGGGCGTCCGCGTGGGCTTGGGCTTCGGCTTGGTGCCGGGAATGGTCGGGACCGCGGTGACGGTCGGGAGCGGCGTGCCGGTCGGCGTCGGCACGGTGATCGGGCCGTTATCGATGATCTGCGCGATCGCGCCCGTGATCCCGGGGACGACGATCTGCGAGGCGGGCGTGCCGGGCGCGATGTCGACCGTTTTGGTGATGCGCTGGCCCGTGACGAGGACGACGGTGACCGAGTGCAACTCGGCCGCGGCTGGGAGCGCAGCGACGCCGAGGCCAACCGTGGCCACGATCACCGCGATGATCAGCTTCCGTCTTTTCATTTCGAGTACGCGTCCCCCCGCGCGCTGCTACGCATCTTTACGAGCGTTTCGACGCTGCGGGTGCGACTCTTCCACGAGGCCCCGGGACGTCGATCACGCTACTGAGTGGCTTGAGGTCTTGCAATTAGAGAACGGTTAACTGCCCGATACCTTGCGGCTATTGCTCGTATTGGTAGGAAGTCAGTCCTGATCAACCTCCGCACAACCTGACCTGAAGCTCAAGTTTAGGGTCAGAAATCGATGATAGAGGAGCTCTCCATGACCGACAGCGTGCGCGACAAGCTGGCGCGCTCGAGCGAGGACGCGCTGGGCAAGCTCGCCCAGGACCTGCTCGAGAACCCGCTCGTCAACGGCGCGATCTCTCGCGCCTTCGAGGCGCGCGAGCGCGCCGTCCAGGCCCAGGAGGCGGCGATGGGCGCGCTCAACATCCCATCGGCGGCCGACATCGAGCGGCTGACCCGGCGCCTGCGCTCGGTCTCGCAGCGGCTGGAGGGCATCGAGGACGGCGTCGACCGGCTCGACCAGCGGCTCCAGACGCCCGCGGTCGACGAGCGCCTGTCGGCGATCGAGGGCCATCTCGCCGCGCTCAGCGCCGAACTCGGCTCGCTGTCGTCCGCGCTCGACGCCCGCCCGGCGCCGCAGCGGCGCGAGCAGGAGCGCCCGGAGGTCGACGCCAAGCCGAAGGCCAAGGCCAAGCCGGCGCGCAAGAAGGCGAAGAGCTAGCTAGGCGCCAAGCCAGGCAGCTTGCTGCCTAGCCGGGGGGGCGCCGCCACCGCCGCCACGGCCGCCTCGCCGAGCCGCAGCTCGGCGGCGTGCAGTTCGTCGTCGCCGATGCGCTCGCCCTCCGGGACGCGGTCGGAGACGATCAGGAGGCAACCCGCGATGACCGCGCGCAGCCGCGCGATGGTGAAGAGCGTGGCGGCCTCCATCTCCACCGCCACCGCGCCGGCCGCGAGCCAGCGGCCGGGGCGCTCGGTGTCCGGGTCGTAGAACAGGTCCGAGGAGGCCACGACCGCCGCCGGGCCGACGACGCGCTCGAGCGCCGCGGTCAGCTCCGGATCCGCGGGCTCGCGCTCGCCGCCGCCGAGTGCGCGGCTCGTCCCGTCGTCGCACAGCGCCGCGCCGGCCACCAGCAGCGAGCCGAGCTCCTGGCCCGCGAGCCCGCCGCAGGTGCCGACGCGCACGAGCCGCTGCGCGCCGAGCCCGATCAGCTCCTCGGCCACGATCGCGGTCGTCGGGCCGCCCATGCCGGTGCTCTGGATCGTCAGCGGCGCGCCGTCGGACGCGGTGCCCGTGTATCCCCACAGCCCGCGGTTGGTGTTGAGCACCTGCATCGGTGTGTCGAGCAGGTGCGTCGCCAGCCGCAGCGCGCGGCCGGGGTCGCCGGGCAGCAGCGCGCGCTCGGCGACGGGGGCGTTCGGCTTCAGGTGCAGGGGAGGACTCGCCATCGGACCCGGCATGGAACTAGACTTGCGCCCGCCATGGCGAAGAAGGACAAGAAGAAGTCCAAGAAGAAGGACAACCCCGGCACCGACGCGGTCGGCGCCGTGCGCACGGCGGTCGAGCGGACGTTCCACGCCACCGCCGAAGGCGCTCAGGCCTCGCGCACCCGCGCGCAGGACCTCGTCGACGAGGTCGCCGGCGCCGCCGGCCGCCTGCGCGAGATGGTCGAACAGCTCAGCGTGCTGGAGGACATCAAGAAGCAGGTCGAGGCGCTCTCCAGCCGTGTCGCCGCGCTGGAGCGCGGCGGTGGGTCGGCGAAGCCCGCGGCCACGACCAGCCGCAAGCCGGCCGCGAGCCGCAAGCGCGCGACCAGCCGCAAGCCCGCGGCGCGAAAGACGGCCGCCCGCAAGACCGCCGCGAAGTCCTCGGGCACGACACGCAAGGCAGCCTCCTCCCGGAAGAAGCCCGCCGCCAAGTCCTCCGGGACCAGCAAGCCGGCCTCCTCCCGGAAGCCCGCCGCGAAGCGGTCCTGATGGCCGATCCCGAGTTCGGCTCCGCCAAGGAGTTCCGGACGGTGATCGACGAGATCTTCACGATGATGAGCGAGGACCCCGAGATGGGGCCTGCGCTGCGCGACGCGGACGTGCCGCAGCGCTTCGAGTTCGACGACTACGACCTGGTCGTGAACATCCGCGCGGGCGAGGGCGACGAGGGCAACCTCCACTGGGAGTGGTCCGACGACGTCGATTGGAAGCCCAAGGTCAGGATGCAGATGTCCTCGAAGACCGCCAACAAGTACTTCCAGGGCAAGGAGAACGTCGCGGTGGCGATCGCGCGGCGGCGGATCAAGACCGGCGGCGACGTCAAGGCGGCGCTCTCGCTGATCCCGATCACGAAGCCCGTCTACGCCCGCTACCGGGCGCTCGTCGAGGCCGAGTATCCGCATCTCAAAGCCTGATCCCGAGCCCGTTTGACAGGGGTGGGTTCGAGGAGTAGACCTCACCTACCAACCAAGGCAATAGGCCGGGAAGTGAGGGGGAAGCCCCTCGCAAGGCGTCGCCTCTGACGAACGCCGCCGGCCGAGGCAGCGGGCCGCATTGCCCGCAGGCGGCGGGACCACGACCGCGGTCCCGCCGCTTTATCTTTTCCTAGGTGACTCTCGCCGAGGTCGCTCGCGAGCTCGACGTCTCCCCGGACACGCTCCGCCGCTGGGCCCGAGAAGGGCTGGTGCCGCTGCCGGACGACCGCTGGACGCCCGCGGCGCTCGCCCACGCGCGCATCGTCGCGCGCCTGCGCAAGCGCGGGCATTCCCTGGACGAGATCCGGGCCGCGTCGGAGTCCGGGCGGCTCGCCTACGGCTTCATGGAGGACCTCTTCCCGCCGCGCGGCGAGACGCGCTCGCTGGAGGAGGCCGCCGAGCTCAGCGGGCTCGAGCCGGCGCTGGTCGAGCGGATCTGGACGTCGGTCGGCTTCCCGGCTCCGGCGGGCGACGAGGTCAGCGACGACGACCTCCAGCTCCTGCGCTACATCGCGGCGGCGCTGGGGGCGGGCTTCCCGCTCGTCGCGTTCCTCCAGCTCGTGCGCGTCTACGGCCAGGCGCTGGCGCGGATCGCCGACGCCGAGGTCCGCCTCTTCCACCTCTACGTCCACGAGCCGCTGATCCAGGACGGCGTGCCGAACCTCGAGATGGCGGAGGAGATGGAGGGGCTGGCGCGCGAGCTGCTGCCGCTCGCCTCGCCGATCATGGACCACGTCCACCAGCGCTACCTCCAGCACTTCCTCGACCAGGACATCGTCGGGCACATGGAGCTCGAGGTCGAGACGGGCGGCGACCTCGACCTCGGGCGCGTGCGCGTGGCGATCGCCTTCGCCGACCTGGCCGGCTACACGCGGCTGACCGAGGAGGCAGGGGAGGAGGAGGCGGTCGACATCATCGAGCGCTTCGTCGAGGCGGTGCAGGACACGCTGCCCGACGATGCGCGCGTGATCAAGACGATCGGGGACGAGGTGATGATCGTCGGCTCCGACGCCTCGGCGGTGCTCGACTGGGCGGTCGGCTTCCAGCAGCTCCAGCAGGAGCGTCCGCTGCCGCGGATCGGCATCCACCAGGGGCTGACGCTCTACCGCGACGGCGACTACTACGGGCGCGCGGTCAACCTCGCCGCGCGGGTCGGCGCGCGCGCGGCGGGCGGCGAGGTGCTGGTCACGCGCCCGCTCGTGGAGGCCGCCGGCTCGCATCTCGCGTTCGAGCACATCGGCGACGTCAAGCTCAAGGGCTTCAGCGAGTCCACGGAGCTGTTTCTGGCGAGGCAGGCATGAGCTTGGAGGCGCGCGTCCGCGAGGAGGGCCTGCTGCGGCCGGGCGCCCCGGTGCTCGTCCTGCTCTCCGGCGGTCCGGACTCGCTCTGCCTGCTCGACCTCGCGGTGCGGGTGAGCGGCGCGGTGACCGCGCTGCATGTCGACTACGGCCTGCGCGCGTCCTCGGCCGAGGACGCCGCGCACTCCGAGGCGCTGTGCGACCGGCTGGGCGTGCCGCTGCACGTCCACCGCCCGCGCGGCCCCGAGGGCAACCTCCAAGCCTGGGCGCGCGACGTCCGCTACGCCGAGGCGCTGCGGCTCGCCGAGGGCGACGTCGCCGCCGGCCACACCGCCTCCGACCAGGTCGAGACCGTGCTCTACCGGCTCGCGGCATCGCCCGGCCGGCGCGCGCTGCTCGGCATGCGGCCGCGCGAGGGCCGCGTGATCCGCCCGCTGCTGGGCGCCTGGCGCGCCGAGACCGAGGCGTGGTGCACCGAGCACGGGCTGCCGTGGCGCGAGGACCCGACCAACGCGTCCGACGCTTACGCCCGCAACCGCGCCCGCCACCGGCTCGTGCCGGCGCTGCGCGAGCTCCATCCGGCGGCCGAGGCGAACGTGCTGCGGACGGTCGAGCTGCTGCGCGACGAAGCCGCCGTGCTCGACGCCGCGCTCGACGCCGTGCTGGCCGAGGCCGGCGAGTCGCCGCCGCTCGCGGTCCTGCGCGCGTTGCCGCCCGCGCTGGCCCGGCTCGTGCTGGTGCGGCTGGCGGGCGGCGCACCGGTGGGTCACCGCGCGGACGAGATCCTGGCGCTCGGCGAACACGGCGCGCTGGACGTGGGCGGAGGGCTGCGCGCCACGATCGAGCGCGGCCGCGTCGAGTTCGTCCCGACCCCTCCCAGGGTCCGCGCCTAGACTGCGCCGCGCGTGCTCCGCGACGAATCCATCGGCGAGATCCTCGTGCAGGCCGACGAGCTCCAGCACCGGGTGCGCCAGCTGGGCGCGGAGATCACCCGCGATTACGCGGGCAAGGACCTGCTGCTGATCGGCGTGCTGAAGGGCGCCGTGTTCTTCCTCTCCGACCTCATGCGCCACATCGAGGTGCCCTGCGAGGTCGATTTCATGGCCGTCGCGTCCTACGGATCGAGCACCCAATCGTCCGGCGTGGTGCGGATTTTGAAGGATCTGGACGCCGCCATCGAAGGACGTGACGTGCTGATCGTGGAGGACATCGTCGACTCCGGCCTCACGCTCTCCTACCTGCTCCGCAACCTCCAGGCGCGCCAGCCGGCGTCCCTGGAGGTGTGCGCCCTCCTCACCAAGCCCGAGCGGCGGGAGGTCGACCTCCCGACCCGTTATGTCGGCTTCGAGATCCCCGACAAGTTCGCGATCGGCTATGGCCTGGACCATGCAGAGCGGTATCGGAACTTGCCCTATGTCGCGGCGTTACGCCAGCAGTAGGGCACAAACTCCCTGGTAGCCTTGCCCTTGTCGTGAGTCGCTTCTTCAAGAGCGCCCTGTTCCCGATTTTGATCGTGATCGTGCTGGCGTTCTTCGCCAGCAAACTGATCTCTCGGTCGGACCAGGCGCCAGCCAGGTCCTTCGCCGGGTTCCTCGAGCAGGTCGAGAACGGCCAGGTCCAGACGGCCACGCTGCGCACGAAGGACAACTCGATCGACGTGCGCCTCAAGGGCACGGACAAGAACAAGTACCAAGTCGGCTACCCGCTGGACTACTCCGACGTCCTGGTCACGAAGCTGCGCGCCGCCAAGGCCGACGGCCTGATCCGCGACTTCGACGTCAAGCCCGCGCGGTCGAGCGTGATCCTCTCGCTGCTGACCTACGTGTTGCCGTTCCTGATCTTCATCGGGTTCTGGATCTTCCTCATGAACCAGGTCCAAGGCGGCGGATCGAAGGTGATGTCGTTCGGCAAGTCGCGCGCCAAGCGGCTGTCGGTGGACTCGCCGAAGATCACGTTCCGCGACGTCGCCGGGGTCGACGAGGCGGTCGAGGAGCTGCACGAGATCAAGGAGTTCCTGGAGAACCCCAAGAAGTTCCAGGCCCTTGGTGCGCGCATTCCCAAGGGCGTGCTGCTCTACGGCCCGCCGGGCACCGGCAAGACGCTGCTCGCGCGCGCCGTGGCCGGCGAGGCGGGCGTGCCGTTCTTCTCGATCTCCGGCTCGGACTTCGTCGAGATGTTCGTCGGCGTCGGCGCGTCCCGCGTGCGTGACCTGTTCGAGCAGGCGAAGCAGAACTCGCCCTGCATCATCTTCATGGACGAGATCGACGCCGTCGGGCGCCACCGCGGCGCCGGCCTCGGCGGCGGTCACGACGAGCGCGAGCAGACGCTGAATCAGCTGCTCGTCGAGATGGACGGCTTCGAGGCCAAGGACAACATCATCATGATCGCGGCCACCAACCGGCCCGACATCCTCGATCCCGCCCTCCTGCGCCCGGGCCGCTTCGACCGCCAGATCACCGTCGACCGGCCGGACCGCAAGGGCCGCGCCAAGATCCTCGAGGTCCACACCCGCGGCAAGCCGCTGGCCAAGGACATCGAGGTCGACACGCTCGCGGGCCAGACCCCGGGCTTCACCGGCGCCGACCTCTCCAACCTCGTTAACGAGGCCGCCCTCCTCGCCGCCCGCACGGGCAAGAAGGAGATCACCCAGGTGGAGCTGGAGGAGGGGATCATGCGCGTCGTCGCGGGCCCCGAGAAGAAGACCCGCGTGATGGGGGAGAAGGAGCGCCTGATCACGGCGTACCACGAGATGGGCCACGCGATCGTCGGCCACTACCTCGAGCACTCCGACCCCGTCCACAAGGTCTCGATCATCTCCCGCGGCCAGGCGCTGGGCTACACGATCTCCCTGCCCTCCGAGGACAAGTTCCTCACCACGCGAGCGGAGCTCACGGACACGATGGCGATGACGCTGGGCGGCCGCGCCGCCGAGGAGATCGTCTTCGAGGAGATCACGACCGGCGCGTCCAACGACCTCGAGAAGGTCACCGCGACCGCCAAGCAGATGGTCATGCGCTTCGGGATGTCCGACAAGCTCGGCCCGCGCGTGTTCGGTCACGACCACGGGATGCCGTTCCTGGGCCGGGAGTTCTCCGCCGAGCCCGACTACTCGGACGAGATCGCGCGCGAGATCGACGACGAGATCCGCCGCATCGTCGAGTCCGCGCATCAGCAGGCCAAGGACATCCTGTCCGAGCACCGCGAGTCGCTCACAACGATCTCCGAGATCCTGCTCAAGCGCGAGACGATCGAGAGCCAGGAGTTCGAGGCCCTGCTCGCCGGCAAGACCGAGGAAGAGGTCTTCGGTGCCGACGACACCCCCGCGGGCGGCACCCCCGAGCGCCCCGAGCTCCCGGCCCCCGCCGCCGAGCGCGCCGCCCCACGGCCGCTCCCGCGCCCCGGCCTGGCCGGCGGCGCCGCCGAGGCCCGCGGCCTCGATCTGCCCGAGAAGCCCGAGCTCGCCTAGGCGCCAAGCCAGGCAGCTTGCTGGGCCCCAAGCCAGGCAGCTTGCTGGGCGCCAAGCCAGGCAGCTTGCTGGGCGCCAAGCCAGGCAGCTTGCTGGGCGCCAAGCCAGGCAGCTTGCTGGGCGCCAAGCCAGGCAGCTTGCTGGGCGCCAAGCCAGGCAGCTTGCTGCCTAGCGGGGGGCTGCCTAGCGGGGGGCTGCCTAGCGGGGGGCTGCCTAGCGGGGGGTTGCCTAGCGGGGGGCTGCCTAGCAGGGGGTGAACGGGTTCCACCCAAGGGTGGATATGCCGGTGTGCCCGCGGCCGCGAGAGTCGTTGGTGCAAGTCAGGCAAGCCTCGGGGCAGGCCTTCAGGCCGGAGGCATGGAAGCTGCAGTTCCGTCGCGCGCGCACCGCGCAGCGCCCGCTGTCACTCCCTCGGCTCATCACGGCCGCCACCTTCCCCCGGTGGCGGCCGTTTCTCTGTCGGGGACTACGCCCTGGCGGGCACCTCCTCGCGCGCCTGCGCGAGCGCCGCGATGCCCTCGCGCCAGCTCGGCCAGCGCGGCGTCCAGTCGAGCTCGCGCTTGGCGCGCTCGTTCGACGCGCCGCGGATCTCGCACATCATCACCACGACGTGCTCGCCGAGCATGCGGCCGACCCAGCGCGGGATGTGGCGCGGCGGCGGGGCGCCGATCGCCTCGGCGACCGCCGGGAGCCAGTCGCGGACGGGCGCCGGCTCGTCGTCGACGATGTTGTAGATGCGGCCGGGCGCGCCGCGCTCGAGCGCGGCGAGCGTGCCGCCGGCGACGTCGTCGATGTGCGCGAACGAGCACACGCCACCGCCGTCGCCGACGATCGGGAACTTGCGCGCCTTGATCTGCTCCCACTGGTCGCCGCCGGGCGCGAGCCCGGTGCCGGGGCCGTAGAAGCCGCCGTAGCGCAGGGCGATGCCGCCCGCGCCGGTGACCGCCGACTCGAGGTGGCGGATCGCGGCGAGCGTGGTGCGCACCTGCTTGGGGGGATCGGGGTCTAGCGGGTCGTCCTCGGTCTTGACCGGGCCGCCCTCCCGGATGTACGGCCACGCGCCGTAGCTCTGCGCGATGAAGTGCTCGACGCCCGTCTCGCGCGCCGCCTCGAGCAGGTGGTCGGTGCCCTCGGTGCGGAGGCGGTTGGTGGCGGCGAACGACCGCTCGAAGCGCGCGCAGGTCGAGGTCGCCGCCGAGCGCGGTCATCTCGTGGATGATCGCGTCGGGGCGCGTGGTGGCCACCGCGGCGCGGATGCCGTCGCGGTCGAGGCCGTCGACCACCACCGGCTCGGCGCCGAGCCCGCGCAGCAGGTCCATCTTCGACGGGCTGCGGGTGGTGCCGGTGACGGTGTGGCCGTGGCTGGTGAGGAGGGGGATGAGCGCCTGTCCTGCGGCGCCGGTCGCCCCGGCGAGAAAGATCTTCATGCCCCCCCGACGAGGCGGCGTGCAAGGCTGTGACAGGTGAGTCAGACCCAGGAGCTGCGGAGGCTCGCGTTCGCGGTCGCCTACCGGATGCTCGGCAGCGTCGCCGAGGCGGAGGACGTCACCCAGGACGCTCTGCTGCGCCTGCACGACGCGTCGGGCGTCGAGAACCCCGAGGCCTTCCTCACCACCGTGACCACGCGGCTGGCGATCGACGTCCTGCGCTCCGCCCGCGTGCGGCGCGAGACCTACACGGGCTCGTGGCTGCCCGAGCCGCTCGTCGAGGACGACACGGAGCGCAAGGTCGAGAACGAGGAAGCGGTCTCGCTCGCGTTCCTCGTCCTGCTCGAGCGCCTCAACCCCGACGAGCGCGCGGTGCTCGTGCTGCGCGAGTCGTTCGACTACGAGTACGCCGACATCGCCGAGATCCTGGGGATCAGCGCCGCCAACGCGCGCCAGATCCTCAGCCGCGCCCGCCGCCGCGTCGCCGACGAGCGCCCGCGCTTCGACCCCGACCCGCACGAGCGGCGCGCGCTCGCGGCGCGCTTCCTCGACGCCGCACGCAACGGCGACATGGACGGCCTCGTCGCGATGCTCGCGCCCGACGCCCTCATGGTCGGCGACGGCGGCGGCAAGGCGCGCTCGCTGCCCGCCCCGCTGCGAGGCGCCGCCGCGATCGCCCGTGCGCTCGTGGCGTTCGGGCAGCTGGGCGAGCGGTGGGGCACGACGTTCGAGCCGGCGGTCGTCAACGGCCAGCCGGGCTTCCGCACCGTCGCCCCCGACGGGAAGCTCGTCAACGTCGTGGCGATCGAGATCGAGGGCGGCGTCGTCCGCCGGATCTACTCGATGCTCAACCCCGACAAGCTCGGGCACCTCGGCCCCGTGTCGGACGTGGGGCTCCGGCCGTCGGTGCGGTCAACCCCACCGGCATGACGCCTGCCACCCCCACGGCGCCGGGCCTTGCCAGCGGGCATATTGCTCCCATGCTCAACACGCCGAACACCAACTCCCGCCGCGTGATGGATCACTCCCACCGCGTCGCCGTGGTTCGCGAGGCCCCGCGGCCCTCGGCCACCCTGGCGTGGTGAGCTGACCCTCCTCCTCCTCTCCCTCTGACCAGCGCCCGTCTTGCTTCCCCCCGGCAAGGCGGGCGTTGGAGGTTAAGGGTGGGGTTGCCCGCACCCCCAGACACCCGGCAGCCCCCGCCCGCGCCCACGCCCCGCGCGGGACACTTCGCAGCGTGATGACGACGCATTCCTTCCAGAGCCGTTCCCGCCGCGCCGACTCCCACGGCCCGGCGCCCCGCGTTCAGCGGCTCGGCGTCGCGAGCTCGCTCATCTGAGCCTCTTCGCCGTCGCCCGCCTCGCCACTTTCTCCCCCGGCGAGGCGGGCGCCGGTGCAGTTACCCCCGGGTATGGTCGCCTCGATGGCCGAGGGGACCGTCACCGAGGGCTGGCTGCATGACACGCTCGAACAGCTGATCGAGCAGATCCGTGCGCTTCTCGACGTCACCGGCGTGGCGTTCGTGACCGTCGACGAGGACCGCGAGGCGATCCGCCCTGCCGCCGCGTGGTTCGTCAACCAGGACGCCTCGCGCGCGTTCTCGCCGCTGCTCGCCCGGCCCTACGAGCCCGAGCGCGGCGGCGTGACCGAGGCGGCGGTCGAGTCCGGCACCGCCGTGCTGATCCCGCGGATGGGCGAGTGGCCGGGGGCCGAGGGGCTGCGCGCGCGCGTCTCCGAGCTGGCGTGGGAGTGGTACCGCACCGCCTCGTTCATCTCCGCGCCGGTGCGGACCGCCGGCGGCCGCACGTTCGGCGTGCTGGCGATCTCCTCCAACCCGCCATTCCCGGCGCTGACCACCGAGGACCTGCGCACGATCGACGTGTTCGCGAAGCTGGCGGCGCTGGCGCTCGAGCGCACCGAGCTGCTCGAGCGGGAGGAAGGGCTGCGGCGCGAAGAGGGGCTGCTCAACCGCGCGCTGCAGGCGGTCGCCGCCTCGATCGACCTCGACGCTGTCTACCGCGCGATCGTCGAGCAGGCGGGCGAGCTGTCCGGCGCCACCATGGTCATGCTCACCCGCTACGACCCGGCTCAGGCCGAGCTGCGCCACGTCGCCGGGCGCGGCGTGAGCGAGCGCCTGGCGGGCGCGCGCTTCCGGCTCGGCGAGGGCATGATCGGGCGTGTCGCGGCGTCGGGCCGGCCCTACGTCTCGCAGGCGGCGGACGAGAGCGTCTTCATCCGCTGGGTGGTCGAGACGCAGGGCGCGCGCTCGTTCATGCACGTCCCGATCACGCTCGGCGGGCGGCTGTTCGGCGTGCTGAGCGCGACGCACGAGGTGCCCGGCCGCTTCGGCGAGGACGACCTGCGGCGGCTCGCCGCCCTGGGTGTCGGCGCCGCCGGCGCGATCGCGCACGCGCTGGAGTTCGCGCACGAGCGCCGGATCGCCCGCGCGCTGACCGCCGGCTTCGTCCCCGCGCCGCCCGACCCGCAGACCGGGCTCGAGCTCGGGCTGGTCTACGAGCCGGTCGCCCACGAGGCCGGCGGCGGCGACGTGTTCGGCGTGTGGACGCTGCCGAGCCTCGCGGTCGCGGTGCTGATCGGCGACGTCAGCGGCAAGGGCCTCGAGGTGGCGGCGGCCAGCGCGATGGTGCGCTACTTCGTCGAGGCCCGCGCCTGGGACACGGAGTCGCCCGCCGAGGTGCTCGCCCAGACCAACCGCATCCTGCGCACGCGCCTGCGCCGCGGCGGCTTCGCGACCGCCTTCCTCGCCGTCGTCGACCATGGGCTCCTGCGCTATTGCAACGCCGGCCACCCGCCGCCCTGCCTGCTGCGCGAGGGCGGCGAGTGGGAGCCGCTGCCCGGCAGCGGGCTGCCGCTCGGCGTCGAGGACGACGGGCAGCACGAGGAGCGCGATGTCGCGTTCCGCCGCAGCGACGTCCTCTTCGCCGCCACCGACGGGCTGCTCGAGGTGCGGCGCGAGCGCCGCTTCTTCGGCGACGACCGGCTGCCCGAGCTGCTCGCGGAGCACGGTCGCACGACGCCGCCGCAGCAGCTCGCCGAGCGCGTGTTCGCGGAGGCGCAGGAGTGGACGCCGGTGCTGCACGACGACGTCGTCGTGCTCGCGCTGCGGCGCGCGCCCGAGCTCGAGCTGCGCGACGAGCCCGCCGGCAGCCCGGCGGCCCGGGCGCTGTACGCGGAGTACCAGGCGCTCGTGCGCGAGCGGCTGGGGGAGGAGTTCGAGCCGACCGACGAGATCTTCGCCAGCGAGCGGGCGTTCGAGGAGGAGCGCGCCGGCTTCGTCGTCCTCTACGCGCGCGGCATCCCGGTGGCGTGCGGCGGCTACCGCTCGCTGGGGCCGGAGGTGAGCGAGATCAAGCGCATGTTCGTCACCGCGGGCGCGCGCCACCAGGGCCATGCGCGGCGGGTGCTGGCCGAGCTCGAGTGGCGCTGCAAGGAGTACGGGGCGCGCCGCATCCGCCTGCTCAGCACCGAGGTGCTGGCCGAGGCGCGGGCGCTGTACGCGTCGGCCGGCTACGAGGAGGCGGAGGTCATGCACGCGGGCGGCCGCCGCGACGTGTGGCTCGAGAAGACGCTGTGAGTGTGGCCTCCCGCACCACGAGAGACCAGTTCGCCCCCCTCGGCGGCCTCCCGCGGCGGTGGGAGAGTTCCCGCCATGGACACGTTGGAACTTCGCACCCAGCTCAAGGCCCTCGAGGCCGAGCGCGCCGCCGCGGCGGAGTGGGGCCTGACCGGCGTGCCCGCCTACCTCAACGATCTCGAAGGCGAGATCGAGGTCTGGCGCGCCGCCTACACCTCGGCAGCCGTGACGGAGATCGCCTCGCTGCGCTCCGCGCTTTCGGGCCCGCAGGTCGGTTAGCGTCACCTGAGTGACGTACACGATCATGGGCGTGGTCAACGTCACGCCCGACTCGTTCTCCGACGGCGGCCGCTACCTCGACGCGCGCGCGGCGATCGACCACGGTGTGCAGCTGGCCGCCGAGGGCGCCGCGATCCTCGACGTCGGCGGTGAGTCCACCCGCCCCGGCGCCGACCCCGTGAGCGAGCAGGAGGAGCTGCGGCGGGTCGTGCCGGTCGTCGGAGGGCTGGCCGGCGTCGCTCGGGTCTCGATCGACACCTCGAAGGTGGCCGTGGCCGCCGCGGCGCTCGACGCCGGCGCCGACTACGTCAATGACGTCACCGCCTTCCGCAGCGACCCCGGCCTCGCGGGGCTGGTCGCCGAGCGCGGCGTCGACTGCTGCCTGATGCACATGCTCGGCACGCCGCGGACGATGCAGCGGGACCCGCGCTACGACGACGTCGTCTCCGAGGTCAAGGCGTTCCTCGAGGCGCGGCTCGCGTACGCGGTCGGCGAGGGCGTGGCCGAGGAGCGGGTGATGCTCGACCCCGGCATCGGCTTCGGCAAGACCGTCGAGCACAACCTCGAGCTGATCCGGCGACTCGACGAGATCGTCGCGATCGGCCGGCCGGTGGTGTTCGGCGTCTCGCGCAAGTCGTTCCTCGGCAAGCTGACCGGCCGCGAGGTCGGCGAGCGCGCGGTGGCGACCGCCGCCGCGAACGTGCTCGCGCTCGAGCGGGGCGCGTCGATCTTCCGCGTCCACGACGTGCGGGAGACCGCGGATGCGCTCACCGTGGCCGCTGCTACGTTGACGGACCGATGGCCCGCGACGAGCCCGAGGACTACGACGACGACGACCTGACGGACGACGACGACGACGAACGGGAAGGTCCCGAGGTCGGCGTCACGGTCGAGATCGTCGGCCTCTCGCTCTACACGCACCACGGCGTCACCGCGGCCGAGCGGGAGATCGGCCAGCGGCTCGTGCTCGACGTCCGCTTCGACGTCGGCGAGCCGGACGCGCTGGTGACCGACCGGGTCGAGGACACGGTCGACTACGCCGAGGTCTGCCAGGCGATCGCGCTCGCCGCCCAAGCGCGCTCGTACAAGACGCTGGAGCGGCTGTGCGCGGTGATCGCCGAGCGCCTCTCCACGCAGTTCGGCGCGGAGAGCGTGACGGTGAAGGCGAGCAAGCCGGAACCGCCGATCCCGCTGCCGGTCGAGGAGGTCTCCGTCGAGGTCTGGCGGGAGGAGCACTGAGCGACGGCGGGCCCCGCTGGGGCCGCCGGCCGGTGCTGGCAGGGCTGCTGGGCGCGCTCACGATCGCGTTCTCCGCGATCCTCGTGAAGCTCGCGAAGGTGGAGCCGAGCACGGCCGCCGTGTTCCGCTGCCTCTACGCGGTGCCGCTGCTGGCCCTGCTGGCGGCGCGGGAGGCCCGCCTCTACGGCCGGCGGCCGCGGCGCGACCACCGGATCGGCGCGGTCGCGGGCGCGCTGTTCTCCGCCGACCTGATCCTCTGGCACCACTCGATCGCCGACGTCGGCGCCGGCCTGTCGACCGTGCTCGGCAACCTCCAGGTCGTGTTGGTGGCGTTCGCCGCCTGGGCGGTGCTGGGCGAGCGGCCGGAGCGGCGGATCCTCGCGGCGGTGCCGGTCGTCCTCACCGGCGCGGTGATGATCTCCGGCGTGCTCGAGACCGGCGGCTACGGCCGCGACCCGGTGCTCGGCACGGTCTACGGCATCCTCACCACGGTCGCTTACGCGGCGTTCCTGCTCGTGCTGCGGCAGATCAACCGGGACGTCCGCCGCCCGGCGGGCCCGCTGCTCGACGCGACCGCCACCTCGGCGGTGGTGTCGGCCCTGGCGGGCGCGCTGCTGGGCGAGGTCGACCTCGTCCCGAGCTGGCCCGCCCACGGCTGGCTGCTCCTGCTCGCGCTGACGTCGCAGGTGGTCGGCTGGTTGCTGATCTCGGTGTCGCTGCCGCGGCTCCCGGCGGCGCTGACCTCGGTGCTGCTGCTGGTGCAGCCGATCGGCTCGGTCGCGCTTGGGGTGGTGATCCTCGGCGAGCACCCGTCGACGCTGCAGCTGCTCGGCGTGGTGGTGATCCTCGGAGGAGTCGTCCTGGCCACGTTGAAGCTGCCGGCACGGGCCGCGGCGCCGCTCGTGCTTGACGCCGAAGTAAGTAGTCACTAACCTCACGGGCATGGCCTCCGCCCCGACCCGCCGCTCCGCCGAGGAGCGCCGGCGCGAGATCGTCGAGATCGCAATCCGGCACTTCGCGCAGAACGGCTACAACGGCACCTCGACCGACCAGGTCGCGCGCGAGGCGGGCATCTCGCAGCCGTACCTGTTCCGCCTCTTCGGCACCAAGCGCGAGCTGTTCCTCGCCTGCAACGCGGCGATGCACGACCGGATCGCCGCGACGTTCGCCGACGCCGCGGCCGACCTTCCGGCGGAGGAGCGGATGAAGGCGATGGGCGACTCCTACAACGCCCTGCTCGCCGACCGCGACGCGCTCCTGTTCCAGATGCAGAGCTACGCCGCCTGCGCCGACCCGGAGATCCAGGAGCACGTTCGGGAGGGCTTCGCCACGCTGGTGCGCCAGGTGCACGAGGCGACCGGCGCCTCCCCGGCCGACCTGTTCTCGTTCTTCTCCCACGGGATGCTGCTCAACGTCATCGCGGCGCTCCAGCTCGAGGCGCTGGGGCCGGGCGAGGAGTGGGCGACCTGCTGGCTCGACCCGCACGCGCTGCTCTCCGACCAGGACTGATGCTCGACCGCCTGGCCGCCCTGATCTATCGCCGGCGGCGGCGCTTCCTGTGGGGCTCGATGGCGGTGGTGCTCGTCGCCGGCTTCTTCGGCGGGCAGGTGTTCGGCCTGCTCGACTCGAGCGGCGACTTCGACGACCCCAGCTCGGAGGCGCCGCTGGCGTCGCGCGACATCGCCCGCGCCACGAAGAACAGCGCGGCTCCCGACCTCGTCGCGCTCGTCCGGCTCGGCGCGCCGGCCGACTCGGCGGCCGGCCAGCGCAAGCTCGACCGCGTCGAGGCCGCGCTGAAGGTCCCGGGCATGAAGCTCATCCGCTACGAGCGCGGCGGCGACCGCAGCCTCGTCTCGAAGGACGGGCGCTCCTCCTACGTCGCGGCCTCGTTCCCCGAGAACGGCGGCGACGTTCTCGACACCGTGCAGCCGCGGCTCGAGCGCATCCCCGGCGTGACGATCGGCGGCAACGACATCGCCCGCGACCAGGTCGGCGAGCAGGTGTCGGAGGACATCGCGCGGGCCGAGCTGCTCGCGTTCCCGATCCTGTTCCTGCTGTCGCTGTTCGTGTTCCGCAGCGTCGTCGCCGCGCTGCTCCCGCTCGCGGTGGGCGGCGCCACGATCATGCTCTCGTTCCTGGCGATGCGGTTCGTCAACGGCGCGATCGAGCCGATGTCGATCTACGCGCTGAACCTCATCACCGGGCTCGGGCTCGGCCTCGCGATCGACTACTCGCTGTTCGTCGTGTCGCGCTTCCGCGAGGAGCTCGAGCGCGGGCTGGACACCGGCGCGGCGCTGCGCGCGACGATGACCACCGCGGGCCGCACGGTGCTGTTCTCCTCGGTCACGGTGGCGGCGGCGCTCGCCTCGCTGCTCGTTTTCCCGCTGCGCTTCCTCTACTCGATGGGCGTCGGCGGGCTGGTGTGCGCGCTGATGGCCGCGCTCGTCGCGACGACGCTGCTGCCCGCGATCCTCGCCGCGCTCGGCCCGCGCGTGAACGCGCTCAGCCCGCGGCGCTGGCAGGAGTCGATCCACCGCGACGCCTCGGGCGAGCGCGGCGGCTTCTGGTACCGGCTCTCGCACATGATCATGCGCCGCCCGGTGCCGGTGGCGGCCGGCGCGGCCACGCTCCTGATCGTGCTCGGGATCCCGTTCTGGGGCATCAAGTTCACCGGCGTCGACGCGAGCGTGCTCCCGCGCGACCACTCCGCCCGCGTGGTCGACGACGCGCTCGCCAAGGAGTTCCCGCCCAACCGCGCCACCCCGGTCTTCGTCGCGGCCCGCGGCGGCCCCGAGGATCGCGCCGCGGTCGAGCGCTACGCGCAGCGGCTCGGGAACGTCCGCGGCGTGGTCGGCGAGCCGCGCGTGCAGGCCGCCGACGGCCTCTACCGGATCGACCTCGTCGCCCGCGGCCGCCCGCTCGGCGAGCCGGCCAAGGAGGTGGTCCGCGACGTGCGGGCGATCGAGTCGCCGGTGCCGGTGCGCGTCGGCGGCCTCACCGCCGCGTTCCTCGACCAGCAGAAGGCGCTGAGCGACTCGCTGCCGCTTGCGCTGGCGATCCTCGCGGGCACCACGCTCGTCATCCTGTTCCTGATGACGGGGTCGGTCGTGCTGCCGGTGAAGGCGCTGGTGATGAACCTGCTGACGCTGAGCGCCGCGTTCGGCCTGCTGGTGCTGATCTTCCAGGACGGCCACCTCGAGGGCCTGCTCGGCTTCACGAGCCAGGGCGCGCTCGAATCCAGCCAGCCGGTGCTGCTCTTCGCGGTCGCGTTCGGGCTCTCGACCGACTACGGCGTGTTCCTGCTCACGCGCATCAAGGAGGCGCACGACAAAGGCGCGAGCAACGAGGAGGCGGTCGCGCTCGGGCTCGAGCGGACCGGCCGCATCGTCACGTTCGCCGCGCTGCTGTTCGTGATCGCGATCGGCGCGTTCGCGACCTCGCAGATCATCTTCATCAAGCAGCTCGGGGTCGGGACCGCGCTCGCGGTGCTGATCGACGCGACGATCGTGCGCGCGCTGCTCGTGCCGTCGCTGATGCGGCTGCTGGGCGACCGCAACTGGTGGGCGCCGCGGCCGCTGGCGCGGCTGCACCGGCGGATCGGGCTGTCGGAGACGGCGCCGGCGTGACGAACCGGTTCGACATGGACACGGCGCTCGAGGGCGCCGACGGGCGCTGGCGCGCCGAGGTGAAGGAGCACTGGTTCGTCCAGCGCGGGCCGAACGGCGGGCTCGTGGCCGCGCTCGCCACCCGCGCGCTGGCGGACCTCGCCGGGCCGGAGCAGTCGCCGCGCTCGCTGTCGCTGCACTACCTGGCGCCGCCGGAGGCGGGCGAGCTCGAGGTCCGCGCGGCCGTCGAGCGCGCCGGCCGCACGACGACGTTCGCCTCGATCCGCGTGCTCCAGGGCGGCACCACGGTCGCCTACGGGCTCGGCGCCTGCAGCGCCTGGCGCGAGGGGCAGCCGTCGTGGGACGTGCTCGAGCGCCCCGACGTGCCGCCGCCGGCCGAGATCGCCAGCCTCGACACCGACGGGGCCTTCCCGTTCCTCGCCAACTACGAGATGCGCCCGCTCTCGGCCCCGCACAACGGCGCCTGGATGCGCACCGCCCAGCCGCGCCCGGCCGACCCGGTACTGCTCGCCGCGCTCACCGACGCCTGGATCCCGGCGGCGTTCGCGCACATGGACGAGCCCAACTTCGTGCCCACCATCGACCTCACGATCCACTGGCGCGCGGCGCCCGGCGTGCCGGCCGGCGACCACCCGTGGGTGCTCGGGCTGTTCTCCACGCGGCTCGGCGCTGGGGGCACGTGGGAGGAGGACGGCGAGCTGTGGAGCGAGGACGGCGTCCTGCTCGCCCACTCGCGCCAGCTGGCGATCGTGAGGAACCCGCGGTGATCGGGCACCTCGGCCTCGGCTCCAACGTCGGCGACCGCCGCGCGAACCTGCAGGCCGCGGTCGATCTGCTGCCGGAGCACGGCGTGCGCGTGCTGGCGTCCTCGTCGGTCTACGACACCGAGCCGGTGGGCGAGGTGCTCGACCAGCCGGAGTTCCTCAACGCGGTGATCCGGATCGAGACCGACCTCGACCCGGAGGCGCTGCTCGACGCCTGCAAGGCGGTCGAGCGGGAGCTGGGTCGCGAGGCCGGCGGCGTCCGCCACGGGCCGCGGCCGATCGACGTCGACCTCCTGCTGCTCGGCGACCTCACCTGCTCGTCCGACCGCTTGACGCTCCCGCACGCGCAGGTGACGGCGCGGAGGTTCGTGCTGGTGCCGCTGCTCGAGCTCGATCCCGAGGTGACGCTGCCGGACGGCACGCGCGCCGCCGACGCCGTGCCAGACGACGCCGAGGTGCGTCGCTCCGGCCCGCCGCTGCGGGTCTGACGAACGGCGGCATTGAGGGCTGGGTTCGGGGTGCCGCGGAGGCACGAGTGTCGTCTCAAGGTCGCATACCGACCTTGAGGTGACATTCGTGGGCGCCTGGCGGTTTGGACCCGCTCCCTACCCAGCCGCAGTTCGCTCGCGGAACCACTCCGCCGGGAGGGCTCCCGCGGGTACGTGCCCCGGGTAGTCCGGGAACCAGCGGCGTGCGAGCTCGCACGCGCGCCGCTCCCCGATGGCGCGCTCCACGTCCTCGATCGTGAGGATCAGCGCGAGGCCCGAGCCGATCTGCAGATCCCCGGCGTTGGGCGCGTCGCCGCCGACGACGTCGTGCTCCATCCATCGCTCGACCCGCGCGAGGTGGTGGTCGAGCGCGCGCAGGTCGGCGCGGACGTTCAGATCGGTGCCGTCGTTGATCTTCTGCTCGGCGCGGGCGACCAGCGGCGCCATGAGCCGTGTGACCGCGTCGGGGATCGGGAGCGAGGAGTCGCCGCCGTAGGACGCCATCGACTCCGGCGAGCGCCGCAGCGCCACCCAGATGACCCGCCGGGCCAACGGCTGCAGCACCTCGTCGCCCCACTGCTCGGCGAGCCCGACCGACTTGCGCTCCTTCTCGTCCGCCGGCAGCAGCGGCGGCTCGGGCACCGCGTCATCGAGCGCGCGCATGATCTCGCGCGAGCCGATGATCTTGCGCCCGTCGAGCCGCAGGCCCGGCACCGTCCCACGGCCGAACCGCGCCTTCTGCACGGCCTTGTGGGCGACCGGCGGGATGTCGACCCGGCGGTACTCGATGCCCTTGAGCTGGAGCGCCTTCTCCACCGCCGCGCACGGATGCGAGGCGGGGACGGCGTAGAGGGTGGTCGGCACGGCGGCGCGAGTCTACTCAGCGGAAGCCGATGGCCCGCGGGAGCGTGAACGTGCTCGACAGGCGGCTGCCGTGCGTGCTCACCCGCACCTTCGTGCGCAGACGGTAGACCGCCGCCGACGTGCCCGCCGGCACCGGCACCGTGACCTTGAACGCCCCGCTGGAGCGCGGGCGGAAGCGGCTGACGGTGGCGAGCCGCGTGCACGTGACCCGCCGCTCGAGCACGATCTCGCGGTCCTTGGCGCGCAGCGCGAGGGGGCCGATTACCTTGCCCGCGATCGTGACCTTGCCGCCGCTCGTCCGCACCGAGGTGACCAGCATGCGCCGCATGAGCTTGAGGTTCAGCGACCGCTCGCCGCCGACGCGCGCCTGGTAGCGGGCGCGGTTGGAGCTGCGCAGCCGCCGCGGCGGCATCGGCGCGGTCGCGGCGAACGATCCGTCGGGCCCGACCGTGGGCCGCGCGACGACCTTCCCGGTGGCGGCGAAGACGATGTCGACGCGGCGCCCCTTGAAGCGCTGCTCGGCCACGCCGAGCAGCTTCACGCGGTTGCCGGCCGGGACCACGTCCTCGAGCACCACGCCGCGGCTGGTGCACGCGCGGACGAGGTCGGCGGCGCTCGGCTGCTGCGTGTTGCCGGCCGTGCCGCCCGCGCTGGGCTTCGGCGTCGGCGTGGGTTTCGGCGGACAGGCGCCGCGGACGACGTCGAGCGTCTCCTCGTCCTTCGCCGTCGAGCCGTCGATCGACGCGGTCACCCCGATCGGCGCGAGCGGGGAGGCGCACGCGAGCTGCGTCGTGGTCTCGAAGCAGAGCTGCTTCGGGTCCGCCTTCCAGGCGACGCGGATGCGCGGCGGTACCGAGTCCGCCCACGCGGGGTCGCCGGAGGTGCTGATCGCGTTCGCGGCCACGGTGATCGCGGGATGGGCCTTCGGATCGATGCCGCTGAGATCGAGCTTGCTGCCGGTGATGTCCTTGGTCGCCAGCAGCGCGCCGGTGGCGGCGTCGCGGACGGTGACGGTCACGGCGGCGAGCTCGCCCGGCGCGCTGTCGGCCAGTGCCACCGCCTGCCACGTGGCTCCGCCGACCGTGTTGTCGCACCGCTGGTCGCGCAGGTCGATCGTGCGCGGCTCGGTGCCGGCGCCGAGGCTGGTGCAAGGCGCGTGCCCGGCCGGATCGACGGTGAAGATCAGCCCCGGGTCGCCGAGGCCGACGACGCACGACCCGTCGTAGGCGGCGCCGTACGCCATCGGCAGCGCCTCCGCCTGGGTGTCGTGGTCGAGCCAGCCGTCCACGTAGTCGCCGCCCGTGCACGGCGCCATCGTCGTCCAGTCCCAGCATCCGAGGCCGCCGCGGCCGTGGGCGGCCATGAGCGTGCGCTTCCCGATCTCGGCCTCGGCGGTGACCGAGTAGTAGTCCTCGGTACCGGGCCAGCCGGTGATGGGGATCGCGGCGGCCGGGGCGGCGTCGGTGTAGCACTGGCCGGCGCCCTGGCCGATCGAGCACACGCCGTCGGCCGTGCCGGCCGCATTGTGGTGGGTGACCAGGTTCTGGGCCGGCGAGCTGCCTCGGCAGCGCCCAGCCCGGGCACGGCCCGGCCGCCGTCACGTCGATGCACGCCGCCAGCCCGTCGAGCCGCCCGAGATACACGCGGGAGCCGTGGCCGACGATGTCGTACTCGTTCGCGTCCGGTGCCGAGGCCGGTGGGGAGCGAGGCGACCGCGCACGGCGCGTTCGTGGCGGGGTCGACGCAGTAGAGGCGAGCCGCCGTCGCCGCCGAAGTACAGCTTGCCGCCGATCAGCACGGGCGCGGAGGCGTATGCGTACTGGCGGTCGAGCCGGTCGGCGACGATCAGGCCGCAGGTGCGGTCCTTCGCGGCGTCCCAGCAGTACAGGGCCTGCGCCGTCCGCTGCGCGGCGAACTGCATCGGCGAGAGGTGGACGTAGATCCGCGTGCCGACGACCACCGCGGGGCCGGGGATGTTCGTCGTCGCCTGGTTGAGCGTCTTCGGATAGCCGGGGCAGAGGCTGCCGGTGGCCCGGTCGACGCAGGTGACCTGCGTGGGGGTGCTGTGGTGGAAGAACGCGAAGACCTTCGAGCCGACGAGGATCGGCACGTGCCCGTCGCCGCCGGTGCCCTGGCCGATGGCCGGCAGCGGCCGCGGGATCGCGTCGGACACCTCGCCCAGCAGCGCGTCGCTCCCGGCCTTGGCATGCAGCGCGCGAGCGCCGGACGTGACGGGCTCGGCCGTCCAGCCGCGCGCGGTGCGCACCGACGGCGGCTTGACGCGCGTGCGCGCCGTCGAGCTCGGCGGTCACCGCCGGGAGGGGGAGCGC
Organism: uncultured Solirubrobacteraceae bacterium; assembly: GCA_963722815.1. GTDB lineage: Bacteria > Actinomycetota > Thermoleophilia > Solirubrobacterales > Solirubrobacteraceae > DASQFQ01. Next base: position 117,108 of record CAVROM010000011.1, on the reverse strand, counting down.
GGCGAGCGCCTCATCGGTCACGCCGGCGGGCGCGGGTGACGACCGCGGCGCCCCAGCTCGCTGCCTGGCCCTCGACGAGGCCGGCCTTGCGCGCCGCGGCCGGCGCGCCGCCGACCGTGACGCCGTAGCCCGCGGCGGACGGCGCGATCGCGATCCCGACGTCGGCGCTCCGCTCCTCGCCGTCGCCGTTCGCGACCGTGTAGGAGAACCCGTCGTCGCCGGAGTAGCCCGCGGCGGGTGTGTAGACGCACGTCCCGTCGTCCTCGCAGGCGACGGCGCCGTGCGCTGGATGGCTGGCGTGGGTGAGGTGCAGACCCGTGCCGGTGTCGTTGGCGAGGACGTGGACGGTGACCGCCGTGCCCTGGCGCGTGGCGGCGTGGTCGGCGCGGGGCACGAAGGTCGACGAAGCCGGCGCCGTGGTGACGTCGACGCTCACCTTGGCGGTTGCCTCGAGGCCGCCGGTGTCGGCCACGCGGTACGTGAAGCTGTCGGGCCCTGCGTAGCCGGCCGTGGCCGTGTAGAGGCAGCCGCCGAGGGCGGCGCAGCTCGCGGTGCCGTGCGCGGGCGCGGCGGTGGCGACGACGCGGAGCGCGTCGTTGTCAGGGTCGTTGTCGTTGGCGAGCACGTCGAGCGCACCGGCGCCCTCCGCGGCGAGCGTGTCGTCGACCGGCTCGGGCGCGTGGCTGGCGGCGGTGACGTCGATTCGCTTGCTCGCCTCATCGGTGGCGCCGTCCGTGTCCGTCACGCGCAGCGTGGCCATGAAGGCACCGCCGCTTCCGGTACACGTAGGCCGCAGTTATGCCGGATCCGGTGGCGCCGTCGCCGAAGTCCCACTCGTAGGAGACGATCCCGACCTCGTCGGTGGATCCCGACGCGTCGAAGGACACGTTCAGCGGCGAGTCGCCCGAGACCGGGTCGGCGGTGAACTCGGCATGCGGCTTCTGGTTCGCGCTTCGTGACCGTTGATCGTCTGGGTCGTCGCGTCGGTCGCGCCGTCCTCGTCGGTCACGGTCAGCGTGGCGGTGTAGGCGCCCGGCGTCGTGTAGGTGTGCAGGGTCGAGCCCGTGCGCGGCGCTCGCGCCGTCGCCGAAGTCGAGCGTCGCGCTTGCGATGGCGCCCTCCTGGTCCGACGAGCCGGAGGCGTCGAACGTCACGTCGAGCGGAGCGTCGCCCGACGACGGCACCGCGCTCAACACAGCGGTCGGCGCCGTATTGCCCGGCGCCGCGACGCCGATCGTCCTCTGCGCCGTGTCGGTGGCGCCATCGTCGTCCGTGACGGTCAACGTCACCGTGTACGTGCCGGCCGTCGTGAACGTATGGGAGGGCGCCACGCCACTCGCCGCGTTGCCGTCGCCGAAGCTCCACGCGTACGAGCTCACCGCGCCGTCGGAGTCGGCCGACGCGCCGGCGTCGAACGCGACCTCGAGCGGGGCGGTGCCCGAATCGGGAGTGGCCGTGAACGCCGCCGTCGGCGCAACGTTCTCAGGATCCGTCGCCGTGATCGTCGAGGTCGACGCAGCGGTCGCGCCGTCGTCGTCGGTCACGGTCAGGGTGACTGTGTACGTCCCGGCGGCGGTGTAGGTGTGCGACGGCGCCGAACCGATGGCCGCGTTGCCGTCGCCGAAGGTCCACGCGTACGCGACGATGCTCCCGTCTCCGTCGATCGAGCCCGTGGCGTCGAAGGCGACGTTGCAGCGGCACGGTGCCGGAGGTCGGCGTGGCGGTGAAGGACGCCGCGGGCGGCATATTGGGTTGCGCGACGTCGATGGTCCGCGTCGAGGTGGCCGTCGCGCCATCGTTGTCGGTGACGGTGAGCGTCGCCGTGTATGTACCGGGCGAGGCGTACGTGTGCGAGATCGTTGCGGCGCTGCCCGTGCCACCGTCGCCGAAGTCCCAGCTGTAGGTGGTGACCTGGCCGTCGAGATCGCTCGAGGAAGTGGCGTCGAAGCTCACGTCGAGCGGCGCGTCCCCGCTCGCAGGCTCTGCCGTGAACGCAGCCGTCGGGGTCTGGTTGGGCGCCCCGACGGTCACGATCCTCGTCGCGGTGTCCGTCGTGTACCCGTCAGAGACCGTCTGCGTGACGGTGTATTCGCCGTCTGCCAGGTAGGTGTGCGAGGGGTTGTTCCCGGCGCCGAACGTGCCGTCGCCGAAGTCCCACGTCACGGTCAGCGGGTCGTGGTCGGGGTCGTCGGACTCGTCGGTGAACGTCGCCGGCTGTGGCGCGGGGCCGCTGACCCCGGTGATGCTGAATGCGGCATGCGGCGCCTGGTTCGTGCGTCCGGCAACGGCGGCCGCCTCCCGACCGAGGGCGTCAGCCGGAGCGATCAAGTCCTCGTAGCTCTGCGCCTGGTCGCGAATCAGATCCGGCAGGCTCCGGCCGATCGGGGCGTCCGAGACATCCCGTGTGACGATGGTCTTCAGGGCTTCGACGTCGGCGTCGCTGCCGCCTTGGGCTTTGAGGTCCGCGATCTCGTCGGATGTGAGCCCGGATGCGCGGACGCGGGCGCGGACGTCCTCTGCTTCGTCGATGTCCTGCAGTGTGACCAGCGGGTCGGGGATGTCAGGGTCGGCGGCGGCGACATCCGCGAACCCTCGCAGCGAGGCGGCGGCACGCCGTGCGTGACGCGCGAGCTCCAGCCCGGCCGCTCCGACCGCGCGCGCCTGCGCGTGCGCCCAGTCGTCGGCGCTCGCCTCGCGCGCCGCCACCATCCGATCCCAGCCGACCTCTACCGCGTCCATGTTGCCCTCGATCCCGGCCAGGTGGACGCCCAGGTTGTCGACCGCCGGCTCGTCGAGCGACGGCAAGGTCGGGAACTCGGGCTGCGGAAGGACCTCGTATGCCGGAGCCGCGTCGCGGCGGGCCTTCGGGGAGCCGGGGGTCCGCGACCGGGAATCCCCCTGCCCCGCGAGCTTCTTCGCGAGGTCGTAGGCCTGACAGGCAAACCACGCCGCCCAGTCCAGGTAGGCGTTCTTTCCGAGCTTCGTCGGGCCGACGAGCCGCGCCGAGGTTCTGATCCCGATGCCGGCTCCCTCCACCACGCGACCCCACGTGACCGCGAACGTTCCGCCCGCACCGCCGGGGAACGCCATGACCATCTCCGTCTCGAACTGTGCGGCACGCAGGGCTTGGTAGATCCCGACCGCGTTGAGCCCGGTGCAGACGGCCTTCACGGAGTCGAGCACGACCTCGCGAGCCCGCTCGAAGTCAGCCTTGCGCTCAGGGCCGATTTCGAGTGGGCAGTCCCCCACGCAGGGGGTGACGGTGAATTCGACCGACGTGGCGTCGTCCTCGGGATCGTCCGCGTCGTTGGCAGCCAGGATCTGCCAACGCCCCGGCGGCAGAGGTGGTGCTGAGATCGGCGTGAACGTGGCGGTCGCGGGCGGCACGGGCGACTCACCCCACGTGCCCTTGTCGTCACAGTGGTCGCCCGGCTGCACCGGCGCCGGGTGCACGCAGACGATGCCGCTCGCGATATCCGCCGTCGTGTAGGCCCAGAGGTAGTCGTTGTCCGGCAGGTCGTCGGTCGGGTCTTGGTTCCCGTCGGCGACGACGACGTTGAAGACCGTGGCGTGCGCGGCCGCGGGCGCGCCGAGGCAACAGCCCAGAGCGACCAGCGCGATGGCGACCCCCCTCACGCCCGCGACGCTAACTTCCGGTGAGACACGGGCACAAGCAATACTCCCCAAAGGTCATGCTCCTCGTCGTCGACGCTGGCAACACCCAGACGCACCTCGGCACCTACCGCGACGGCGAGCTCGTCCGGCACTGGCGCTTCGCCACCGTGCGCGAGTCCACGGCCGACGAGCTCGGCGCGGCGCTGCGCAACCTGCTCGCGCTGCGCGGCATGCACCTCGAGATGCTCGACGGGATGATCGTCTCGTCGACGGTCCCGCAGCTGCGGCCGGAGTACACCGCGATGGGCGCGCAGTACCTGGACGCGGACGTGAAGATGGTCGGCCCCGGGCTCCGCACCGGCATGCCGATCCGCTACGACAACCCGCACGAGATCGGCCCCGACCGGCTCGTCAACGCGGTCGCCGGCTACGAGAAGGTCGGCGGGCCGTGCGTGGTCGTCGACTTCGGCACCGCGGTGACCTACGACGTCGTCAGCGCCGGCGGCGAGTACCTCGGCGGGATCATCTTCCCCGGCGTCGAGATCTCGATGGAGGCGCTCACCGAGCGCGCCGCCGCGCTGCCGAAGATCGAGCTCGGCACCCCGCGCGCGCTGATCGGCAAGACGACGATCGACGCCATCCGGGCCGGCACCGTCTACGGCTACGCGGGCATGGTCGACGGCATCCTCGCGCGCCTGCGCGCCGAGTTGGGCGAGGAGACCCACATGCTCGCCACCGGCGGGCTGGCGAGCGCGATCGTGCCGTTCTGCGACTCGATCAGCGAGGTCGACGACCTGCTCACCCTCAACGGGCTGAAGCTGATCTGGGAGCGGAACCAGCCCTAGACTCGGGGGCATGCGCGCGATCCGCGAGCCATGGACCCTCGGCGGCCTGACGATCCCGAACCGCGTCGTGCTGGCGCCGCTCGCCGGCATCGGCAACTGGTTCGTGCGGCTGCAGGCGAAGCGCTACGGCGCCGGGCTCGCGGTCTCCGAGATGGTCTCGAGCTTCGCCGTCCACTACGGCAACCGCAAGACGCTCGACGAGCTGCTCGTCATCCACCCCGACGAGCGCGCGGGCGGGCCGGTGTCCGTCCAGCTGTTCGGGCACGACCCGGAGATCATGCGCTCGGCCGCCGCGACGGTCGCGCGCGCGGGCGCCGACCTGATCGACCTCAACATGGGCTGCCCGGTGCCGAAGGTCTGCAAGACCGGCGCGGGCGCCGCGCTGCTCGGCGACCCGGACACCGCGATCGCGGTGGCGCGCGCCGCGCGCGAGGGCTCGGGCCTCCCCGTCACCGTCAAGCTGCGCGCAGGCCGCAAGCCGGGCGAGCGCGAGGGCGTCGAGGTCGCGCACCGGCTGGTCGAGGAGGCGGGCGTGGCCGGCATCAGCTTCCACCCGCGCAGCGCGGCCGTGCGCCACAAGGGGACGCCCGACTACGACCTCGCCAAGGAGCTCGTCGAGTCGCTCCCGGTGCCGGTCATCGTCTCCGGCGGGCTCGACGCCCCCGACCACATCCGCTGGGTGCTCGACCACACCGGCGCCGCCGCGGTCATGCTCGCCCGCGGCTCGCTCGGCAACCCGTGGCTGTTCGCCCAGCTGCTCGACGAGCGGCAGGGCGAGCCGACGCCCGAGGAGATCCTCGACGAGCTCGAGTGGATCGTCGATCGCGCGGTCGAGCACCTGGGCGAGGAGCGCGGCGCGCGCTACCTGCGCAAGTTCTATCCGTGGTACCTGACGCGCCTCGGAGCGCCGCGCGCGACGCTGGCGGAGCTGCAATGCGCAAACAGCCTTGAGGAGCAGCGCGAGATCCTGCGGATCCTGCGCTACCATGCTCCGCCGCTCGTCAGCCGAGCCGCCTGAACCCGCATCCGTAAAGGACGCCGCTCGCATGCAGAAGGACGTACTTCTCACCCCAGAAGGACTCGAGAACCTCAAGAAGGAGATCGAGACGCTCTCGACCGAGAAGCGCCGCGAGGTCGCCGAGCGCATCAAGGAGGCGCGCGACTTCGGCGACATCTCCGAGAACTCGGAGTACGACGACGCCAAGAACGAGCAGGCCATGCTCGAGGCGCGCATCGCCACGCTCGAGGACAAGCTGCGCTCGGCGTCGGTGATCGACGCCTCGGAGCTCGACAACGAGGTCGTGCGCGTCGGCTCGCTCGTCAACGTCAAGGACGAGGGCTCGGGCAAGTCGCTGAAGTACACGATCGTCGGCTCCACCGAGGCCAACCCGGGCGAGAACAAGCTGTCGAACGAGTCCCCCGTGGGCAAGGCGCTCGTCGGTCACAAGCGCAACGACGAGGTCAGCGTCCAGTTGCCCAACGGCAAGGCCCGCAAGCTCAAGATCACCAAGATCGAAGTCGCCTAGGCGTGAGCGACGAACAGCCCTCTGAGCTGCTCGCCGCCCGGCGGCGCAAGCTCGAGGCGCTCCGGGAGAACGGCATCGAGCCGTTCCCCCACGCCTACCCGGGGGTGCGCTCGATCGCCGAGGCCAAGGCGCCGCACGAGGCGCTCGAGGCCGGCGACGAGACCGACGACCGCGTGCGCGTCGCCGGGCGCCTGCACGCCCGCCGCGGCCAGGGCAAGGCGGCCTTCCTCGACCTCGACGACCGCACCGGGCGCATGCAGTTGCACGCGCGCGTGGACGTGCTCGGCGAGGAGTCGCTGCGCGCGCTGCTCGACCTCGACCTCGGCGACCTGCTCGGCGCCGAGGGCACGATCTTCCGCACCCGCCGGGGCGAGCTGTCGCTGAAGCTCGACGCCTGGGAGCTGCTCGCCAAGTCGCTGCGGCCGCCGCCCGAGAAGCACCACGGGCTGACCGACGTGGAGACGCGCTTCCGCCACCGCGAGCTCGACCTGATCGCCAACGAGGAGGCGCGCGAGCTGTTCACGACGCGCGCGAAGGTCATCACCTCGATCCGCCGGCAGCTCGACGAGTGGGGCTTCATCGAGGTCGAGACGCCCGTGCTCCAGCCGATCTACGGCGGCGGCGCGGCGCGCCCGTTCACGACCTTCTACAACGCGCTCGAGCGCGACTACTACCTGCGGGTCGCGACCGAGCTCTACCTCAAGCGGCTGATCGTGGGCGGGCTCGAGCGCGTATACGAGATCGGCAAGGACTTCCGCAACGAGGGGACGTCGTTCAAGCACAACCCCGAGTTCACGATGCTCGAGTGGTACGAGGCCTACGCGGACTACGACGACATCGCCGAGCGAACCGAGGCGCTCGTCTCGCGCGTCGCCGCGGACGTCGGCTATGTCGGCGAGCTCGACTTCACGCCGCCCTGGCACCGCGAGACCCTGCAGGACGCGATCGGCTCCCGCACCGGCGTCGACGTCCTCGCCCACCGCGAGATCGAGTCGCTGCGCGCCGCGATACGCGAGGCCGGCCACGCGGTGCCGGAGGAGGAGACGTGGGCGCAGATGGTCGACCAGCTGCTGACCAAGCACGTCGAGCCGACGCTGGTCCAGCCGACGTTCCTCCGCGACTACCCGGTCGAGCTGTCGCCGTTCGCGAAGCGCCATCGCGCCAAGGACGGGCTGGTCGAGCGCTGGGAGGCCTACGCCGCCGGCATGGAGTTCGCCAACGCGTTCTCCGAGCTCAACGACCCCGACGACCAGCGCGCGCGCTTCGAGGAGCAGCGCGCGTTCGCCGAGGCCGGCGACGAGGAGGCGCAGCCCTACGACGAGGCCTACGTCGAGGCGCTGGAGTACGGCATGCCGCCGACCGGCGGGATCGGGATCGGCATCGACCGGCTCGTGATGCTGCTCACCGGGACCCGCTCGATCCGCGAGGTCGTGCTGTTCCCCGCAATGCGCTAGACCATCTGGGAGCAGGAAGGCCCGGTCGCCGCCGGTCTGCTGCGGTAGACTGACCCATGGCCGTCAGCCTTCTGCCGACCTCGTTCATCCACTCGGACCGCCGTGCCGAATATGTGGGTGACACCATGTCTCCCGTCCACTCCGACTCGTCCGGAACATTGCCACGACCCAGCGCTAGGGCTCAGCGTCTTTAGCAGGAAGGAAGCCTAAAACCACCATGTTCGAGCGATTTACAGAACGCGCACGCCAGGTGGTCGTTCTCGCCCAGGAGGAGGCGCGGACGCTCAAGCACAACTACATCGGCACCGAGCACATCCTCCTCGGCCTTCTTCGTGAGGAGGAGGGCCTCGCCGCTCGCGTGCTGGAGAGCCTCGACATCACCGTTGAGCGTGTGCGCGCCCAGGTGGTGCGCATCGTCGGCTCCGGTGAGGAAGTGACCTCAGGCCAGATCCCCTTCACGCCGCGTGCGAAGAAGGTGCTGGAGCTGGCGCTCCGCGAAGCCCTCTCCCTCGGCCACAACTACATCGGCACCGAGCACATCCTGCTCGGCCTCGTCCGCGAGAACGAGGGCGTCGCCGCACGCATCCTGCTCGACTTCGACGCGGACTCGGAGAAGATCCGCAACGAGGTCATCCGGATGCTGTCCGGCCCCGGCGGCCGCCGCTCCGGCTCCGGCCAGGGCAGCTCGAGCCAGTCCGGCGCCGCGGCGGGCCCCGGCGAGGGCAAGAAGTCCTCGAAGCTGCTCGACCAGTTCGGCCGCAACCTCACGAAGCTCGCGAGCGAGGGCAAGCTTGATCCGGTCGTCGGCCGCGAGGTCGAGATCGAGCGGATCATGCAGATCCTCTCGCGCCGCACCAAGAACAACCCAGTGCTCGTGGGCGAGCCCGGCGTCGGCAAGACCGCCGTCGTCGAGGGCCTCGCGCAGCGGATCACCAACGCCGACGTGCCGGAGCTGCTGAAGAACAAGCAGATCTACACGCTCGACCTGGCGGCCCTGGTCGCGGGCTCGAAGTACCGCGGCGAGTTCGAGGAGCGCCTGAAGAAGGTGATGAAGGAGATCACCCAGCGCGGCGACATCATCCTGTTCATCGACGAGCTCCACAACCTCGTCGGCGCGGGTGCCGCGGAGGGCGCGATCGACGCTGCCTCGATCCTCAAGCCGGCGCTGGCGCGCGGCGAGCTGCAGACCGTGGGCGCGACCACGCTCGACGAGTACCGCAAGTACCTCGAGCGCGACTCGGCCCTGGAGCGCCGCTTCCAGAAGATCACGGTCGACCAGCCGTCGCCCGAGGAGACCGTGCAGATCCTCAAGGGCCTGCGCGACCGCTACGAGGCGCACCACAAGATCAACATCACCGAGGAGGCGCTGGAGGCGGCCGCCGAGCTGGCGGACCGCTACATCTCCGACCGCTTCCTGCCCGACAAGGCGATCGACCTGATCGACGAGGCCGCGTCGCGCATGCGCATCAAGTCGATGTCCTCCCCGCCCGTGTACCGGGAGCTCGAGGAGGAGATCGAGACGACGCGGCGCGAGAAGGAGGCCGCGATCGAGGCGCAGGAGTTCGAGAAGGCCGCGTCGCTGCGGGACACGGAGCGCAAGCTCACGAACCGCAAGCGCGAGCTGGAGGACGCCTGGGAGTCCGGCGAGGGCGGAGAGCGTCCCTCGATCGGCGAGGAGGAGATCGCCGACATCGTCTCGATGTGGACCGGCATCCCGGTGTTCAAGCTCACCGAGGCCGAGACGCAGAAGCTCATGCGCATGGAGGACGAGCTGCACAAGCGCGTCATCGGGCAGCACCAGGCGATCGAGGTCGTCTCCAAGGCGATCCGGCGCTCGCGTGCCGGCCTGAAGGACCCGAAGCGCCCGACCGGCTCGTTCGTGTTCCTCGGCCCGTCAGGTGTCGGCAAGACCGAGCTCGCTCGGACCCTGGCCGAGTTCCTCTTCGGCGACGAGGAGGCGATGGTCCGCATCGACATGTCGGAGTACATGGAGAAGCACGCGGTGTCGCGCCTGGTCGGCTCGCCGCCCGGCTACGTCGGGTACGACGAGGGCGGCCAGCTCACCGAGGCGGTGCGCCGCAAGCCCTACTCCGTGCTGCTGCTCGACGAGATCGAGAAGGCCCACCCGGACGTGTTCAACATCCTCCTGCAGATCCTGGAGGACGGTCGCCTGACCGACTCCCAGGGCCGCACGGTGGACTTCCGGCACGCGATCGTGATCATGACCTCGAACATCGGGGCGTCGGAGATCGCGCGCAACACGCCGCTGGGCTTCTCGGTCGGCGACGAGGACCACGGCATGACCTACGACGACATGAAGAACCGGGTCATGGGGGAGCTGAAGAAGGTCTTCCGCCCCGAGTTCCTCAACCGCATCGACGAGGTCATCGTCTTCCACAAGCTGCAGAAGGACGAGATCAAGCAGATCGTCGACCTCCTGCTGCGGCGGATCCGCCAGTCGCTGGCGGAGCGCGACCTGCAGCTCGAGCTGTCGGAGGGCGCGGAGGACTTCCTGGTCGAGAAGGGCTGGGACCCGTCGATGGGCGCCCGCCCGTTGCGCCGGGCGATCCAGCGCTACATCGAGGATCCGCTCGCCGACTTCGTGCTTCGCGCGGAGCTCGTGCCGGGCGGCACCGTCCTCGTGGAGCCGGCCGCCGCGGACGACGAGAACCAGGACGTCAAGCTCTCGATCGTCAAGCCCGAGCCGAAGCCGACCCCGGTCGGCGTGGGCGCGGAGGGCAAGGAGGGCGATGAGGTCGAAGGCCCGGACGAGGGCGGCGTCCTCGACCAGCCCGCGATCCCGCCGCCGGACTCGGCCGAGTAGGGCGCTCAGGAGATTGACCGGAGGGCCCGCCACGTGCGGGCCCTTCGTCTTCGGTGAGATGATGCGCGTGCTCATCCCGCTATGGAGGTGCCGCCGTGTCGACCACAAGCCAGCCGCGCGTCCTCGTGATCGCGAACCGCACCGCCTCGACGCCGATCATGCTCGACACGATCGCCGAGCGCGCCCAAGGGGGAGCGAGCTTCACCCTCCTGATCCCGCCGGACCACGGCCACCAGGACGACTGGAGTCAGGAGCTCGCGCTGGAACTGGTGGGACGCGCCACCGGCGGCGACGTAGCGGCCCTCGACTCCGGAGATGATCCCCTCGACACGGTCCACGGCGCCGTCTCCGGCGGCGAGTTCGACGAGTTGATCGTCTGCACCGCACCGTCGCACCTCGCCCGCTGGGTGCATCACGATCTGCCCCATCGCCTCGAGCACCTCGGGCTGCCCGTCCTGGTGATCCAGCCGGAGCCCGATGCCCCGATTCCCGACCCCTTGCGTGACGCCATGCCGAACACCGCGCACATCCCGCCGATACCCGGCGGGGGCGGTGAGTTCTGAGCGCGTCGCCCGTGAAGACGACCGGCCGCCATGTGCGGGCCCTACGTCTCTCTGAGGCCGGCGGGTGGTTGTCGGTAGCCTCGCCGGCGGTGTGGGCTCATCGGTTGATCGCGCCGGGGCGGCTGGAGGCTGTGGAGGCCGACGAGCCGGGCGAGCCGGCTCCCGGCCGCGTGGTGGCGCGCTTCGAGGCCGGCGGCATCTGCGGCAGCGACCTGCCGAGCTTCCTCGGCGCCCGCGACCTGCTCGTCGGCGCGTCGCATGGCGAGCCGGGCTACCCGATGCACGAGCTGGTCGGCGTGGTGGAGGCGAGCGCGGCGGAGGACCTGCCGGTCGGGACGCGCGTGGTCGGGTGGGCCGAGGGGCACCTGGGCCTGGCGGAGCGGTTCGTGGCGCGCGCCGACCAGGTGTGCGCGATCGGCGACGAGCTGCCGCCCGTCCACGCCACCGTGATCCAGCCGTTGTGCACGGTGCTCTACGCGGTGCGCCGGCTCGGCGACGTGAGCGGCGCCCGGGTGGCCGTGATCGGGCAAGGCTCGATCGGGCTGCTGTTCTCGTATGTGCTGAAGGCGGCGGGCGCCGCGCACGTGACCGGGATCGACCCGATCGACCGGCGCGATGTCGGGCCGGCGTTCGGCGTCGACGCGATGCAGTGGAGCACCGCGTCCGCGTGGGCTGCCTCGCTGCGCGACGACGAACGGCCCGGGCTCGTGGTCGAGGCCGTCGGCCACCAGGCGGGCACGCTCGAGGACGCGGTCGAGGCCGTCGCGCCGGGCGGCACCGTGCTGGCCTTCGGGGTGCCGGACGAGACGCATTACGCGTTCCCGTTCGCCCGCTTCTTCCGCAAGGACCTGACGCTCGTGGCGGGCGTCACCCGCGACCGGCGGCGCTCGCTGGCCACCGCGCGCGACTACCTGCTCGAGCACCGCGCGCTGCTCGACGCCTACGTGACCAACGTCGTCCCGGTTGCCGAAGCGCAGGCGGCCTTCGCGCTCGCGGCGAAGCCGGCCGCCGGCCGCCTCAAGGTCGTGCTCCAAGGGTGACGCCGGCTGCCCGCTTGAGCCACCGTTGAACCCTGCCGCCTACCCTCCAGCCATGACGAGCGCCGTCGTCCCCGCGTCCACCACCCGCTCAGCTGCGTCCGTGGACCGGATCCGCGGGCTCGTGCTCGTGGCGGGGATGGTCCTGGTGATGTGGGTGCTCGAAGCCGTCGACGCGCTCGGCGCCCACCTCGACAACGACGGCATCCACCCGCGCGACGTGGACGGGCTGCCGGGGATCGTCTCGGCGCCCTTCCTCCACGCCGGCTGGGGCCACCTGATCGGCAACACGATCCCGTTCCTGGTGCTCGGCTTCACGATCGCGCTCGGCGGGCTCGCCCGCACGGCGGCGGTGACCGTGATCGTGGTGCTCGTGGCGGGCTTGGGCACCTGGCTGATCGGCCCCGCGCACACGAACCACATCGGCGCCAGCGGCGTCGTGTTCGGCTTCGCCACCTACCTCGTCGCGCGCGGCATCTTCAGCCGCCGGCCGCTGCACTTCGTGGTCGGCCTGCTCGTGCTCGCGATCTACGGCACGACGTTGGCGTTCGCGTTCGTCCCCACGCCGGGCATCTCATGGCAGGGGCACCTGTTCGGCGCGATCGGCGGCGTGGTCGCCGCCCGCTTCATCCACGCTCGTCAGCCATCTCCAGCAGCTTCGTGACCGTGTTCCAGTTGCGGTCGGTGGCCGCGACGCCGAGCTTCGCGCGGCTGAGCTGCTGGGCGAGCTCCGAGCGGCCTGCCCCGTTCGCGTAGAGAATGTAGATCTCGCGGCCGGCGAGCTTCAGCTCGTCGGGCGGGAAGTCGAGGGCCTCGAGCTTGCTCACCGCGTCCTTGTCCGGCGTGTCCGCCAGGAACGTGACGTGGAGATTCTTCGGATCCTTCGGCACGTCGAACGGGTTGGCCTCGATCGCGGCGGCGAGCTCGTCGCGCGTGCGGACCACGACCTTCGGGTCGACGCCGAGCTGCTTCTCGATCTCCTGCTCGAGCTTCTTCTCGAGCGTCGCCGGCTTCGCGCGCGCGGTGAAGACGACGTTGCCGCTCTGTACGAGCGTCTGGACGTCGGTGTAGCCGAGCCCGTCGATCAGCTCGCGCAGCTCGGGCATCTTCACGCGCTGGCGCGGCCCGATGTTGATCCCGCGTAGGAGCGCGATCCGGTTCGCGCTCACAGGCCGAACACCCGCTCGGCGTTGGCGTGGAGGAACAGCGCCTGCGTCTCGTCGTCGATCTTCAGATGGTGAAGATGCTCGAGCGCCTGCTTCGGCGGGATCATCGGGAAGTTGGAGCCGAACATGACCTTGCGGCTGCCGCCGCTCGTGCGCAGGTACGCGACGAGCTCGGGCGGGTAGCGGCGCGCAGTGTAAGCGGAGGTGTCGATGTACACGCGCTCGTGCTTGCGGGCGACCGCGACCATCTCCTCCGTCCACGGGTAGCCGATGTGGCCGCACACGATGGTGAGCTCGGGGAAGTCGATCGCCACCTGGTCGATATACGGGATCGGGCGCCCGGTCTCGGACGGCTTGAGCGGGCCGGTGTGGCCGACCTGGGTGCAGAACGGCACGCCGAGCTCGACGCAGGCGGCGTACAGGGGGTAGTAGCGGCGGTCGGTCGGGGGCGCCTCCCACAGCCACGGGATCACGCGCAGGCCGACGAAGCCGAGCTCTCCGACGCAGCGCCGCAGCTCGCGCACCGCGTCCATCGGCCGATTGAGATCGACGGCGGCGAGCCCCGCGAAGCGGTCGGGGTGCTGCTCGATCCAGTCCGCGACCTCGTCATTGGCGATCAGCGGCCCGCCGGGGCCGTGCCACGCGCTGAGGAGGCCGAAGCGCACCTTGGCGGCGTCCATCGCGGCGACGGTGGCATCGATCGGCGGCGGCTCCTCGGGAATCGCCTCTCCGGTCCAGCGCCGCAGCGAGTCGAACATGTCGTGCGCGAGGAAGCGCTTCGTCGGATGCTGCATCCACACGTCGATCGTCATCTCGGATAGCTTGACGTCCATGGCGCATTACGGTCCCGACACCGGGTCGCTCCAGGTCCACACCTACCGCGAGGGCGTCGCGGCGAAGGTCGGGCACGATCTGATCATCGAGGTCGAGCGCTGGTCGGCCAGCGACGACGGCGGCGCGCTCGAGCTGACCGCCGACCCGACCTCGCTCGTCGTGCGCGAGGGCAACCGCGGCGTCAAGCCGCTCACGGACAAGGACCGCGCGTCGATCGTCAAGACGATCGAGAAGGACATTCTCGGCCGCGACGAGATCCGCTTCGCGTCCAAGAGCGTGGAAGGCGGAACCGTCAAGGGCGACCTCACGATCGCGGGCCGGACGCAGCCGGTCGAGTTCGACCTCCGACGCGACGGCGAGCGCGTGCACGCGACGGTGCCGGTGGTGCAGACGCGCTGGGGCATCAAGCCCTACCGCGGCTTCATGGGCGCGCTGAAGGTGCGCGACGACGTCGAGATCGTGCTCGACGCCGCCGGCGCCTAGAACGCGTCGGCGTGGGCTCGCGCCCACGCCTCGAAGCTGCGTGCCGGGCGGCCGAGCAGCTCGGGCACGGTGGGCTGAACGGTGGTCTCGTCGATGAGGCCGTCGACGAAGAAGGAGAAGAACGCGTCGACGTAGGGCGTGGGCATCTGGCCCTCGAGCTCGGTGCGCGCCTGCTCGTCGGACCAGCTCTCCCAGCGCAGGTCGCGACCGAGGACGCGCCCGAGGATCGCGACCTGCTGCTCGGGCAGGAGCGACTCCGGTCCGCTGAGGCGGTACTCCTGGCCGGCGTGAGCCGGCTCGGTGAGCGCGAGCGCGGCGACCGCCCCGACGTCCGCGGGGTCGACGGTCGCCGCGGGGACCGAGCCGAACGGCCCGCGCACGACATCGCCCGACGCGAGCTGCGGGACCCACTGCAGCGCATTGGACATGAACGAGTTGGGCTGCAGCATCGTCCACTCGAGGCCGGAGTCCCTGACGGTCCGCTCGGCCTCGATGTGGTAGCGGGCGACGGCGTTGGTCTCGTCGCCGGTGGGCGCGGAGCTCGAGGAGAGCAGCACGGCGCGCTTGGCTCCCGCGGCCCGGAGCGCCTCGAGGAGCCCGCTCGGTCCCGGCGTAGCCGCTGAGCAGCAAGACGGCCTCGACACCGTCGGCCAGGCGGACCAGGCTCTCGGCGTCGTCGAGATCGCCGGTCACGCCCTCGACGCCCTCCGGCCAGGTCCGCTCGCTGCGGCTCAGGGCCCGCACGCGATGGCCGCTCCCGGCGAGCGCGTCGAGCGTCGCACCACCGATGTTCCCGGTCGCTCCAGTGATCAGGATCATGTCCGCCTCTCCCTGTCGTAGTGTGCATGGTGCATACACAAAGTATGCACCATGCACATAGATATGGACGACCTCGATCGACGCGACAACCTCCTGGGCGCGCTCGTCCTCACGCTCTCGGACCGCATCCGCGAGGAGACCGAGGCGGTGCTCGGTCATGCCGGCGGCGCGGCCGCCGCGCTCGCTGTGGTCGCCCAGCAACCCGGGGGCACCGTCGAGGACCTCCGGCGCGCGATCGGACGCTCGCACCCGGCGACCGTGCGGATCGTCGATCGGCTCGTCGAGCTCGGGCTCGTCGACCGGCGCCCATCCGGGCGTGGCCCCGCGGTCGCGCTCACCGCGACCGCCCAGGGGCTCGATCGCGCACGCGAGGTCGTCCTCGTGCGCCGTCGGGTAATCCGCGAGGCGATGCCCGATCTCACGCCGGAGGAGGCGACGGTGCTGACCGGGATCCTCGACCGCGCGCTCGTCCGCGCCGCCGGGCTCCCTCGCGGCGTGACCGTGTGCCGGCTGTGTGACAAGGGAGGGTGCCGGCGCGACGACTGCCCCGTCGCGCGCGGCCTGGCGGAGCAGGGAATGGACGTGCCGCCGCCGAGCCCGCTCTAGGCGAGCACGCGGTCGAGCCGGATCGGCAGCTCGCGCACTCGTCGGCCCGTTGGCGTGGAAGACCGCGTTGGCGACCGCCGCCGCGGTGCCGACGATGCCGATCTCGCCGATGCCCTTGGAGCCCATCGGGTTGAGCTCGCCGTCGTCCTCGTCGAGCCAGACGGCGTCGATCTCCTCGATGTCCGCGTTGGCGGGGAAGTGGTACTGCGCGAGGTCGTGGTTGAGGTAGTCGCCGAACTGGCGGTCCATGACGCTCTCCTCCTGCAGCGCCATCCCGAGGCCCCTGGGTCATGCCGCCGATGAACTGCGAGCGCGCGGTCTTCGGGTTGATGACGCGCCCGGCGGCGAACACGCCGAGCACGCGCGGGACGCGGACCTCGCCGCTGTCGGCGTCGACCCGCACCTCGACGAACTGCGCGCCGAAGGCGTGGCGCGAGAGCTGGTGTCTGAGCCTTGATCTCGTCGCCGGTGTGGACCGAGCACCTCGCCCTCGCCCTGCTCGAGCAGCGCCTCGCAGGCGCGCACGACGGCGGTGCCCCACGACGCGGTGCCCATCGAGCCGCCGGCGACGGGCGCGACGCCGAAGTCGGAGTCGCCGATCTCGAGCCGCACCCGCTCCGACGTCGACGCCGAGCGCGTCGGCGGCGATCTGGGTGAGCACGGTGCGCGCGCCGGTGCCGATGTCGGTGGCGGCGATCTCGACGGCGTAGCCGTCGCCCTCGTAGCGGGCGGTCGCCTTGGCGGGCGATCGGTAGGCGGGGTAGGTCGAGGCGGCGACGCCGGTGCCGATCAGCCAGCGGCCGTCGGTGCGCGGCTCGCGGTCGGCCCAGCCGAAGCGCTCGGCGCCCTCGCGCAGGCAGCCGACGAGGTTGCGCGAGGAGAACGGCATGCCCTTCTCGGGGTCGACGTCCGGCTCGTTGCGGATGCGCAGCTCGATCGGGTCGAGGCCGCAGGCGATCGCGAGCTCGTCGATCGCCGACTCGAGCGCGAACATCCCGGGGCACTCGCCGGGCGCGCGCATCCACGACGGGGTGGGAACGTCGAGCGCGACCAGCCGGTGGCGCGTCAGGCGGTCGGGCGCCGCGTACATCATGCGCGTGGGCGTGCAGGTCTGCTCGGCGAACTCGCGCACGGTCGAGGTCTGCTCGAACGCGTCGTGGGCGATCGCGGTGAGCGTGCCGTCGCTTGGTGGCGCCGAGGCGGACGCGCTGGATCGTCGGCGTGCGGTAGCCGACGCTGGCGAACATCTGCTGGCGCCGGAGCGCGCACTTGACGGGTCTGCCGACGATCCGCGCCGCGATCGCGGCGAGCACCGCCTGCGGTCGCGGCGTCCCCTTCGAGCCGAAGCCGCCGCCGACGTGCTGCGCGATCACGCGCACCCGCTCCGGGTCGAGCTCGAACACCTGGGCGAGCGTGCGGCGCGCGCCGTACGTGCCCTGGATCGAGTCGTAGAGGAGAAGGTCGCCGTCGGTCCACATGGCGAGGCTCGCGTGCGGCTCCATCGCGTTGTTGTGGATGGGGGCGGTGGCGTAGGTCTCGTCGACCTGGACCTCGGCGCTCGTGCGAGCGCCTCCTCCGCCGTCGCCCTGAGCGGTGTCGGTCGGGAACGACGGGTTGACCTTGTCGGGCTTGTAGAGCCCGGCGTGCTCGCGCGGAGAGCTCGACGTCGTGCTCGCGCGGCGCGTAGTCGACGCGGACCGCGGCCGGCGGCCTCGCGCGCCTGCTCGAGCGTCTCGGCCACCACGGCGGCGACGATCTGCCCGCGGTAGTGGACGGTGTCCGACTGGAAGAGCAGCAGCTCGCCGTCGTCGGTCTCGCCGAGGCGGGGCGCGTTGTCGTGCGAGATCACCGCGAGCACGCCGGGGAGGCCGAGCGCGGGGGCAGGGTCGATGGCGTCGATCTCGCCGGCGGCGATGGTGGCGACCACGGGCGCGGCGTAGGCGACGCCCTCGGCCGGCTGCTCGAAGGCGTAGCGCGCCTGGCCGGTGACCTTGTCGCGGCCGTCGACGCGGGACGAGCGGGGTGCCGACGCTCTTCGTCGCGATGCCTGTCATTGCGTCAGCTCCGAGAGGGTCCGGACGATCACGTTGTGCGCCAGCGGCACTTTGAAGCCGTTGTCCCGGAGCGGCCGCGCAGCCTCGAGCTCGGCGTCGGCCGCGGCCGCGAACGCCTCCGCGGTCGGCTCGTCGCCCGCGCAGCGCTCCTCCGCCCGCTCCGCTCGCCACGGCACGTGGGCGACGCCGCCGAGCGCGATCCGGACGTCCTTCACCGCGCCGTTCTCCAGCTCCACGACGGCGGCCACGGAGAACACCGCGAACGCGAAGCTCGCCCGGTCGCGGACCTTCCGATACGTCGAGCGCGGAGCGGGCGCGCCGAGCTCGACGGCGGTGATCAGGTCGCCGCCGTTGAGCACGGTGTCGTGCTGCGGCTTGTCGCCGGGCAGCCGGTGCAGGCCGGGGATCGGGATCGTGCGCTCGCCGTTGGCGCCGAGCACGTGGACGTCCGCGCCGAGCGCGGCCAGCGCGACCGCCATGTCCGAGGGGTGGGTGGCGACGCAGTGCTCGGAGTGGCCGAGGATCGCGAGGTTGCGGTGGTCGCCCTCGAGCGCCGGGCAGCCGGAGCCGGGGCGGCGCTTGTTGCACGGCTTGCTGACGTCCTGGAAGTAGCTGCAGCGGGTGCGCTGGAGGAGGTTGCCGCCGACGGTCGCGAGGTTGCGCAGCTGGCCGGAGGCGCCGGCGAGGACGGCATCACTGAGGCAGGGGGTAGCGCTCGCGGATCAGCGGGTGCGTGGCGAGGTCGGTGTTGCGGACCGCGGCGCCGACCCGCACACCGTGGGCGGTCTCCTCGATCGTGTCGTGGGGGAGGCGGGAGACGTCGACCAGGCGCGTCGGCTCGGCCACGCCCAGCTTCATCAGGTCGACGAGGTTGGTGCCGCCGCCGAGGAAGGTGGCGCCGTTCGCCGCGGCCTCGACCGCGGCGGCCGCGTCGCCCGCGCGCTCGTACGCGAACGCCTTCATCCGACGGTGTCCGCGATCGCGGCGACGATGTTCGGGTACGCGCCGCAGCGGCAGAGGTTGCCGCTCATGCGCTCGCGGATCTCGGGGGCGTCGAGCCTCGCGCCCTCGCGCTCCGCCTCGGCGATCATCCCGACCGCGGAGCACAGCTGGCCCGGCGTGCAGTAGCCGCACTGGAAGGCGTCGCGCTCGATGAAGGCCGCCTGCAGCGGGTGCAGCTCCGCCTCGCTCCCGAGCCCTTCGATCGTGGTCAGCTCGGCGCCGTCATGGGCGACCGCGAGCGCGAGGCAGCTGTTCGCCCGCCGCCCGTCGATCAGGATCGTGCACGAGCCGCACTGGCCGTGGTCGCAGCCCTTCTTCGCGCCCGTGAGGTCGAGGTGCTCGCGGAGCAGGTCGAGGAGGGTGGTGCGGGTGTCGACCGTGAGCCGGTGCTCGGCGCCGTTGATGGTGAGCGTGACGTCGGCGTCCATCGAGGCGTGAGGCTACCCCGCGATCGCGGGCGCTATCGCCGCGGTTACGAAACGTGGCTCGTAGACCACCTGCCGCCAGGTGAAACGCAGGGTTCTGAACCCCATCATCGAGTGCACGGCGTCCCTTCGCCGATCCTCCTCGAAGGCCTCCACCGTCAAGTGGGTGGCGGCGCCGTCGGTCTCGACGAGCAACCGCTCCGCGCGCCAGAGGAAGTCGACTTCCTCTTCGCCCACCATCGCGTTGACCTCGGGCCGCGGCAACTGGGCATTGAGGACGAGCGCGAGGAACCGTTCCTCGAGCACGGTGCGGGTGATGTCTGGCTCGTCGATCTCCAACCTCCTCAGCGCCGCCCGCAACTTCCTCGTCGGCCTGCCCTGCGCGCGGGACAACTGCTCATCGAGGGAGCGCGTGTCGAGGAGGCGGAGGTGTTCCGCGCGGTGGACGACGCGCTCGGTCTGGTGCCGGGTGAGGGTGGTGGCGAGGTCGACGAGGGTGCGGGCGACGGTGGTGAGGGGGAGGTCGTCGATGGTGGTGATGTCGTTCGCCGTCAGCGCGCCGCGATGGACGCGGATGCTCGCCGTCCCATGGGCGGCGCCGAGCGTCGTGACGTCGAACTTCGCGGGTGAAGGAAGCAGGCCCCAGACCACGGCGGCGCTTTGATGACTCAGCGCCGCCGGCTGGGGCCACCACAAGCCAGCACCGCGGCCCAACGCCAGCCGACCGCCGTCAGCTGCGCATGCCCGACCGCGTAGACCCCGCGATGGACCCGCACCAGCCGGCCGGCGCGAGCCCGAGCGTGGATCGCGCCGCGGCCCAGCCCGGCGGCATGCAGCTGAGCCACCGAGACCACGCCACCCTGCCGAGCCGCCACCCTCCCGACCGCCAAGTCGGCGGGTGTGTGCAGAAGTTCACGACTGTCGTGAAGTTCTGCGCACACCCCTCGGAACTCTCCCGCTCACGGCAGCCAACCCGGCCGAAAGCGCACTTCCGTCACTCTTCAATGCAGAAGTTGATTCAAACCCCGCGAGCGATGGCGGTCGTCAGCGCCGCCCGGGCCCCAGGCTCCGCATCGATCGCCGTCAACGCCAGGTCGGCGAACATCCCCGCCCGAGCGAGGTCGCTGACGTCGTAGGACGAGCCGTCGCGCTTGTCCAGGACCGTCAGGACACCCACCGACACGTCGTCCGGCACCAGCGGGACGACGAGCATCGTGTACGGCACGTAGCCGGTCCCGCGCGCCACGGCGGCCGCGAAGTCGGGGTCGTTGCGGCAGTCCTGGATCACCTCGCCGACGCCGGTGGCGAGCACGCGGCCGGCGATGCCCTGGCCCGGCCGCAGGCGCATGCCCACGACCTCGTCGGCGCCCGCGCCCCAGGCGGCCTGGTAGTCCAGCCCGCCGTCGCTCCGCCGCAGGGCGATCGAGGTGGCGGCCGCGTCGAACACGCCCGCGGCCGTCTTGACCACCGCCGACAGGACGCGCGCGGTCGCCTCGCCGACCTCGGCGGAGACGCCGATGTCGCGCCCGCGCTCGGTCGGGAGCCGGCCGCCCAGCCCGTCCGCGAACGCCTGCATCGACGGGAGCCGCCGTTCCGGGTCGACCGCCAGCGCGGCGTCCAACGTCGCCAGGAGCGTCGCGCTCGTACCCGTCGGCGGCCGCACGCTCGCGTAGCGCGCGGGCACGCTCGTCAGCAGCGTCCACGCCGTCATCGCCAGCCCGTAGACGTCGGTGCGCGGCGACAGAGGGCCGCCCGTGAACGCCTCCGGCGCCATGTAGCCGGGCGTGCCGATGCCCTCGGTCGCGCTCTCCACGGCGAGGTCGCGCGCGATCCCGAAGTCGACCAGCACGACGCCGCGGTCGGGCGAGAGCATGAGGTTCTGCGGCTTGACGTCGCGGTGGATCGTCTGCTGCTCGTGCACGTAGCGCAGTGCCTCGGCGGCCTCGAGCGCGTAGCGCGTGACGTCCTCCTCCGGCAGCCCCGGGTTGCCGCGGCGGCGCAGGACGTGCGCGAGGTCCTCGCCCTCGACCCACTCCATGAGCAGGTAGCGGCCGGTCGCGTCGTCGACCGTGCCGAGCACCTCGACCACGCGTGGGTGGTCGAACCGGCTGAGCAGCCGCCCCTCGATCTCGAAGCGCGCGGCGTGGCGCTCGTCGAGCAGCCGCTTCGCCGCGACGCGGCGCCCGTCGGGGGCCGTGGCCTCGTAGATGCTGCCCATCGCACCTTGCGCGACGGGCGCTCCGAGCCGGTATCCCCCGGCGAGCTCCGTACCCGGCGCTGGAGCGTTCACGGCGCCGACGGTACCGCAGCGTGCGCTTGGCCGGACCTTGGAGAAAGGTTGGCGGAGGAGTAGCTTGCAGCGGGAGTGGCTCGGGAAGTCCACTGGGAGATCCGCCTCTGCGGCCGCGTCGCGGCCACCAGCAGCGACGGCCGCGCGGCCGCGCTGCCGGGGCGCCAGGGTCAGCTGCTGCTCGCCTACCTCGCGTGCCACCGCACCCGCGCCTGCCCGCGCTACGAGCTCGAGGACGTGTTGTGGCCGAAGGATGCGCCCGCCTCGTCCGACTCCGCGCTCTCCGCGCTGCTCTCCAAGCTCCGCCGCGCGCTCGGCCCCGAGGCGCTGACCGGCCGCGCCGAGGTGCGGCTCACGCTGCCCGAGCCGCTGGTCGTCGACACCGAGCTGCTCGGCGAGGCCGTCGAGCTCGCCGCCCAGGCGCTCGAGGACCGCGCCTACGAGGACGCCGCCGTCCAGGCCCGCGCCGCGCTCGCGTTCGGCGCCGAGCCGTTCCTCGCCGAGTGCGACGGCCCATGGGTGCGCGAGCGCCGGCGCGAGGTCGAAGGCCTGCGGCTGCGTGCGCTGGAGGCGCTGGGGGAGGCCGAGCTGCGGCTCGGCGGGCGCGAGCTCGACGCCGCGGAGCACGCCGCCCGCACCGCGATCGGGCTGGCACCGTTCCGCGAGTCCTCGCACCGGCTCCTGATGGAGGTGCACGAGGCAGCCGGCAACCCCGCCGAGGCGCTGCGGGCGTTCGACGAGCTGCGCCAGCGGCTGCGCGACGAGCTGGGCACCGCGCCCGGGCCCGCCGTGATCGCCGTCCACGAGCGGCTGCTGCGCGGCGACGGGCCGCCGCCCGAGGCGCCGCCGCCGGCCGCCGCGCCCGGCCCGCTGCCCGCCGGCCTCGCGGCAGCCACCGCGAAGCACGCGTTCGTCGGGCGCCGCGAGGCGCTCGCCGCGCTGCGCGGCGCGTGGGACGCGGCGATCGGCGACGAGCGGCGGCTCGTCCTGCTCGCGGGCGAGGCCGGGATCGGCAAGTCGCGGCTCGCCGCGGAGTTCACCCACGCCGCGCACCGCGACGGCGCGGTCGTCCTCTACGGCCGCTTCGACGAGACCGGGCCCGGCGCGTACGGGCCGATCCTGCAGATGCTGCGCGGCTGGTCCGGCGGCGCCGCCCTCACTGGGCCGGCGCAGCGGCTCGGCCCGCGCGCCGCCGACCTCGCCGCCCTGCTGCCGGAGCTGGGCGAGCCGCCGAAGCCGGTCCGCGGCGACGCGGGCGTGGAGCGCCAGCGGCTGTTCGACGCGCTCGCCGCCCTGCTCGCCGAGATCGCGAGCGGCGCGCCGCTGCTGCTCGTATTCGACGACCTGCAGTGGGCCGACGGCCCGACGCTCCAGCTCCTGCGCCACCTGCTGCGCGCCCCCCAGCCGCGGCGCACGATGTTCCTCGGGACCTACCGCGAAGAGGACGATCATCCGCTCGGCGACCTGATCGCCACGCTGCGGCGCGACGGAATGCTCACTCACGTCCCGCTCGCGGGGCTGGGGCGCGGTGAGGTCGCCGAGTTGGTGGAGGCGCTCGGCGCGGCGCCGTCGGAGGCCTTCGTCGACACGCTGCACGACGAGACCGAGGGCAACCCGTTCTTCGTAGAGGAGGTCCTGCGCCACGGCGGAGACCTCGAGGACGCCGGCGTGCCGGAGGGCGTGCGCGAGGTAACCGCGCGGCGGATCGCGCGGCTGCCGGAGAGCGCGCGCGAGGCGATGCAGGTCGCGTGCGTGCTCGGCCGCGAGTTCGACTTCGGGCTGCTGGAGGCGCTCGGGCCGCTGTCGGGCGACGCGCTCGTCGGGGCCCTCGACGAGGCGGTGGAGGCGCGGGTGCTGCGCGAGGTCGGCGGCCGCGTCGGGCGCTACGCGTTCGCCCACGCGCTCGTGCGGGCGACGCTCTACGACGGCCTCTCGAGCCTGCGCCGCGCGCGGCTGCACTCGCGGGTGGGGGAGACGATCCTCGCGCGTCACCGCGACGACCTCGACCCGTGGCTGCCGCAGCTCGCGTTCCACTTCGCGCGCGCGGCGGCGGTCGAAGGCCCGCAGCGCGCGATCGACTTCGCGCTCGCCGCGGGGCGGCGCGCCGACCGGCTGCTGGCGTGGGAGGAGGCGGCTGAGTACTACCGCGGCGCGCTGCGTGCGCGGCAGGCGACGAGCGAGGCGCGCGACCGCACCGGTGGCGAGCTCCTGCTCGCGCTCGGCGCCTCGGAGGAGCGGGCGGGGCTGGAGGGCGCGCACGAGTCGTTCGCCCAGGCGCTGGCGGTCGCGAAGGAGCTCGAGGACCCGGTGCTGCTGGCGCGCGCGGCGCTCGGGGTGGCCGGCCCGTGGTCGACGCTCGGCCGCGAGGACCCGGAGATCGTCGCCGTGCTCGAGGAAGCGCTGGCCGGGCTGGGGGAGGAGGACTCGCCGCTGCGCGCGCGGCTGCTCGGCCGCCTCTCGCTCGAGCTCTACTACGCCGGCCAGCCCGAGCGGCGGCTGGCGCTGAGCGAGGAGGCGGTGGCGATCGCGCGGCGGATCGGCGACCCGGTGACGCTCGCCAGCGCGCTCGACGCGCGCCACTACGTGCTGTGGCGGCCGGAGAACGTCGAGGAGCGGCTCGACGTGGCGGCCGAGCTGCGCCGCATCGCCGCCGAGGTGGGCGACCTCGAGCTCGAGCTGGAGGGCGCGGGCTGGACCGTGGTCGACCTGCTCGAGCTCGGCGACGTCGACGGCGCCGACGTCCAGATCGAGGCGGCGGCGACGCTCGCCTCCGTTGTGCAGCGGCCGCTGTACCTGTGGTGGACGTCGCTCTTCCGCTGCACGCGCGCGCAGCTCGCGGGCGCGTTCGACGATGCCGAGCGGCTGGCCAACGAGACGCTCGCGATCGGTCAGCGCGAGCACGCCGAGAACGCCCTGCACTACTACGCGATGGCGATGTTCAACATCCGCCGCGAGCAGGGGCGCCTGGGCGAGGTGGAGGAGGCGGTCGCGCGCTTCATCGAGATGTACCCGGCGATTCCGGCGTGGCGCTGCACGCAGGCGCTGATGCACCTCGAGCTGGGGCGACTCGACGAGGCGCGCGAGGCGCTCGAGGCGGTCGACCTCGCCGCGCTCCCGCGCGACGCCAACTGGCTGATCGCGGTCACCCTGCTCTCGGAGGTCTGCGCGGCGCTCGGCGACGCGGAGCGGGCGCGCGAGCTGCACGCGCTGCTCGCGCCGCACGGCGGCCGCAACGTGATCGTGGGGCGGGCGGCGAGCTGCAACGGCTGCGCGTCGCGGCTGCTCGGGATGCTGGCGAGCGTGCTGGGCGAGTGGGACGAGGCCGAGCGGCGCTTCTTCGAGGCGCGCGAGATGCACGTGCGGATGGGCGCGCGGCCGTTCCTGGCGCGGACCGAGCTGGCGTGGGCGGAGATGCTGCTGGCGCGCGGCGAGCCGGGCGACGAGGCCGCGGCCCGCGAGCGCCTCGCCGAAGCGATCGTGATCGCCGACGCGCTCGGGATGGTCGTGCTCGCGGAGCGGGCCCGCGCGCTCGTGGCGGGAGCTCGGCGCCAAGCCAGGCAGCTTGCTGACTAGCGGGGGGAGAAGGCGTCCGGGTTCGGGCCTAGATTCAGACGGTGCCCCGGGCTACGACCTCCTTCGTCTGTGCCGCCTGCGGGCATTCCTCGGCCAAGTGGATGGGCCAGTGCCCGGGCTGCGGCGAGTGGAACACCCTCAACGAGGAGGTCCGGGTCGCCGCCCCCGGTGGCCGTGGAGGCCGCAGCGCCGCGCCCGCGGGCCGCGCCGTCAAGCCCGTCACGCTCGCCGAGGTCGAGGCGCCGAAGATCCCGCGGCTGAAGACCGGGATCGGGGAGCTCGACCGCGTCCTCGGCGGCGGCCTCGTGCCCGGCTCGCTCGTGCTGCTCGGCGGCTCGCCCGGCATCGGCAAGTCGACGCTGACCTCGATGGCGCTCGGCAACCTCGCCGGCGCCGGCCACCGCACGCTCTACGTCTCCGGCGAGGAGTCGGCGGCGCAGATCAAGCTGCGCGCCGAGCGGCTGCCCGGCGCCGCGCTCCAGGTGCCGGTGGTGGCCGAGACCGACCTCGAGAGCGTGCTGGCGACGCTCGACGCCGAGCGGCCCGAGGTCTGCGTGATCGACTCGGTGCAGACCCTGCACGCGGCGGAGCTGACCGGCGCGGCCGGCTCGGTCGGCCAGGTGCGCGAGGTCGCCGACCGGATCACGCGGCTCGCGAAGGCCCGCAACATCGCCGTGCTGCTCGTCGGCCACGTCACCAAGGAGGGCGCGCTTGCCGGCCCGCGCGTGCTCGAGCACCTCGTCGACTGCGTGCTGCAGTTCGAGGGCGAGCGGGAGCGGACCTACCGCACGCTGCGCGCGCTCAAGAACCGCTTCGGCTCGACCAACGAGGCCGGCGTGTTCGAGATGGCCGACGGCGGCCTGGTCGAGGTGGTCGACGCGTCGGCGCGCTTCGTCGGCGAGGCCACGCGCGCGCCCGGCAGCGTCGTGCTCGCCGCCATGGAGGGCTCGCGGCCGCTGCTGGTCGAGGTGCAGGCGCTCGTGTCGCCGTCGGAGCTCGTGCCGCCGCGCCGGATCGCGAACGGGATCGACCGCAACCGCCTCGCGCTCGTGCTCGCTGTGCTCGGCCGCCACGCGGGCGTCGGGACCGGGAGCGCCGACGTGTTCGTCAACGTCGCCGGCGGCGTGCGGGTCGACGAGCCGGGCGCCGACCTCGCGGTCGCGCTCGCGGTGGCGAGCGCCCAGCGCGGCGTCGTGGCCGGCGACGGCGAGCGGCCCGTGGCGTGCTTCGGCGAGCTCGGCCTGAGCGGCGAGCTGCGGTCGGTCGCCCACCCCGACCGGCGCCAGGCCGAGGCGGTCAAGTTCGGGCTCACGCCCGTGATCGATCCGACCGTGAAGACCCTTCGAGCCGCGATCCGCGCCGTGCTGCCCCGCGCGGAGGCGCGGCCGAAGGCAGCCTGATGCACGAGACCGCTGAGGACCTCCAGCGCCTCCAGGCCCTCCTCGACGCCAGCTACGCCGCCGCCGGCGAGCACCTGCTGCGCATCCACTCACCCGACAAGCGCCTCACCGCCGAGCAGGTCGCCGAGCGGCTGCAGGGCATGGTCCTGCTCTCGCTCGCCACCGTCACCGCCGACGGCCGCCCGATCGTCGGCCCCGTCGACTCGATCTTCTTCCGCGGCGCGTTCGTGTTCGGCTCGGCGCCGGACTCGATCCGCTTCCGCCACATCCGCGCCCGGCCGGCCGTCAGCGCCACCCACCTCCCCGGCGAGGAGCTGTCGGTCACCGTCCACGGCCGCGCGGAGGAGGTCGACGTCTCAAGCGGCCCGCTGCGGCAGGCGCTGCTCGACGTCTACGTGCCCCGCTACGGCGAGAGCTGGGCGTCGTTCATGGACTCCGGGCCTGTCTACGCCCGCATTGACGCGGAGCGGATGTTCACGTACTCCGCGCCCGCCTAGCCTGCACGAGAGGTGCCACGGGCGCTCGAGCGGCACGCCCCGCAGCGTCGCCCGCTTGCGCACGCCCGGCGCCAGGAACACCAGCCAGTCGCCCATGCAGTCCGGCCGGTAGCGCGTCTTCAGCCAACGCTTGGTGCGCGTGGCGAGCGGCCCGGTCCACGCGTCGACCACCACGACCGCGGGCCGGCGCGCCCGGATGCCGGCCGCGAAGCCCTCGAAGCCCCCGAACTCGTGCCGCACCGCCCAGTCGCCGACGCCCTCCGAGAGGTAGACGAAGCGCGTCGGGTCGCGGGTGCCGGTCAG
The DNA here is from genome assembly GCA_963722815.1 of uncultured Solirubrobacteraceae bacterium. Lineage (GTDB taxonomy): Bacteria > Actinomycetota > Thermoleophilia > Solirubrobacterales > Solirubrobacteraceae > DASQFQ01. The sequence continues at coordinate 89,792 of CAVROM010000011.1, read as the reverse complement.
CACGAGCGGGAGCGGGTCGCCGAACGCCTCGAAGTGCTCGCCGGGGTTGAGCAAGCGCTCGACCGCCACGGCCCGCGAGCGCTCGCGCAGCAGCCCGGTGTCGCGCGAGCGGGCGTGCGAGTAGCCGGCGAAGCTGAACCCGAAGACGGCGAGCAGCGCCGCGACCCCCACCACCGCGCGCCACCGCGCCGCCAGCAGCGCGCACGCCCCCGCCACCCCGACCGCCGCGTAGGGGAGGAACGGGTAGGCATCCGCGGTGCCCTGGAAGTCGTGCAGCGAGAACACGACCAGCGGCACCAGCGTCGCGGCCACGACCCAGGCCCGCCCCCCGCTGGGCAGCAAGCTGCCTGGCTTGGCGCCTAGCCACACGACCGCGAGCAGCGCCAGCAGGCCCGCGCCCAGCAGCAGTCCCGTCACGCCGTAGCCCGACCACACCTCGCCGGCGATGCGCGCGATCCGCTCGCCCAGCGTCTCCGGCACCCGCTCCACCCCGTGGAGCGGATACGTCACGGTTGCCTCCACCGCCGCCGGCAGCGCGCCCGCGCCCCACAACCACGCCCCGAAGGCCACGAACGGCAGCGCCGCGCCCAGCAGCGCGTCGCGCACGCCCCGGCGGCGGGCGCCCGCGAAGGCCGCCCCGACCGCCACCAGCGGATAGACCGCGAACGGCTGCCACACCAGCGCCGCCAAGGATCCGGCGAACGCGCCCCAGAACCATCTCCGGCGCACCAGCAGCGCCAGCGCGAGCACCGCGAACAGGATCCCCGGCGTCTTCGCGTCCGGCCCGCCCACGGCGTCGAGCGCGAACGACCGGAACGACGCGAACACCGTCGCGCCCAGGAGCGCCGCCAGCGGCGAGCCCCACAGCACGATCCCCAGCCAGTAGACCGCGACGACGCTCAGGCACGCCGCCACGAAGAACGCCACGCGGATCGCATGGACGTCCGCGAACCCCCGCCCCGGCGCCACAGCGGCCGCCGCGCCCGCCAGCGCCTGCGCCACCGGCGTCTTGGGGTCGAAGATCCCGCGGTAGAGCGGCACGCCGGCTGCGAGCTGCTGCCCGCCGTAGGCATAGATCGCCTCGTCGCGGCGCATCGTGTCGTCGAAACTGAAGCGCGTGAAGAGCGCCACGGCCACGGCCAGCGCGAGCACGGCGCCGACCCAGCCGATCCCGTGTGTGAAACGCATGCCGCATAGGAATGGCCGCAACGCGCTGGAAGCGGTCGCGTAGCAGCTTCACAACTCGTCGTCAAGCCTGAGATTCCGCTCTACAGCAGGGGTTTTGCCAACATTACGGGAAGCTAACGCTGCTAGAATGTGTATCGATGACGCCGCGATCAGGTGAAGAGCTCATCGAGCTCGAAGCGCGGCAGGAGCCCAGGCTCGTCAAGGCGCTCGAGATGGTCGCACCGGGCTCTGCGGTGCGCGAGGGCATCGACAACATCGTGCACGCTCGCACGGGCGGCCTGATCGTCATCAGCGACCCCGACGAGCTCTCGTTCATGTTCTCGGGCGGCATCAAGCTCGATGTCGACTACACGCCGCAGCTGCTCTACCAGCTCGCGAAGATGGACGGCGCGATCTCCCTCAACGCTCCCGCGAGCAAGATCGCCTGGGCCAACGTCCAGCTGATGCCGGATCCGACGATCCTCACGGCCGAGACGGGCACCCGCCACCGCACGGCCGAGCGCGTCTCCAAGCAGACGGACGCACTCGTGATCGCCATCTCCGAGCGGCGCGAGGTCGTCTCCCTCTACGTCGACGGCGCCAAGTACATCCTCGAGGAGATCCCCGCGGTCCTGGCCAAGGCCAACCAGGCGCTCGCGACCCTCGACAAGTACCGCACCCGCCTCGACCAGGTCTCCACCCGTCTGACCGCGCTCGAGTTCGAGGGCGGCGTCACCCTCCACGACGTCCTCACCGTCCTCCAGCGCGCCGAGCTCGTGACCCGCATGGCGGTCGAGATCGAGCGCTACATCGTCGAGCTCGGCACCGAGGGCCGGCTGATCGAGATGCAGCTCGAGGAGACGATGGTCGGCGTCGCCGCCGACAAGGCCGCGCTGCTGCACGACTACCTCGCCGACCCGGTGGACGACGCCTTCGCCGTCGCGCTCGACGGCATCGCCCGGCTCAGCCACCAGGACCTCCTCGACTTCGGGCGCCTGGCCGAGCTGCTCGGCTACGACCGCAAGGTCAACACGCTCGACTACCCGGTGTCGCCGCGGGGCTTCCGCATCCTCGGCCGCATCCCCAGACTTCCCCGTCTCGTCGTGCAGAACATCGTCCGCGAGTTCCGCGGGCTCGACGAGATCCTCGCCGCGACGGACCCGGAGCTCGAGTCCGTCGAGGGCGTGGGAGAGATCCGTGCGAAGGACATCCGCGAGGGCCTTCGCCGGTTGCAGGAGATCAACCTCGTGGATCGCTATCTGCAGACCTAGAAGCACATCCGTTGGCAGCCCCACCGGGCTGACCCGACATAGGAGGGCACCATCAGCACCGATACCGAGAACCTCGAAGACCTCGACATCAGCCGTGAGATCGAATGCATCGATTTCGCCGTCGGTGACAACGTGGTCTATCCGCACCACGGCGCGGGCCAGGTCATCAAGAAGGAAGAGAAGGACATCCTCGGAGAGAAGCGCCAGTACCTCACGATCAAGATTCTTCACAACGACATGACCGTGATGGTGCCGTGTGAGAACGCCGGCAAGGCCGGCCTCCGCCGCGTCATTGACGAGGAGACCGTGAAGAAGGTTCTTTCCGTGCTTTCCGACGACGTCTCGGAGATGCCGAAGAACTGGAACCGCCGTTTCAAGCACAACCGGGACAAGATCAAGACCGGAGACATCTACGAGCTCGCCGAGGTCGTCCGCAACCTCGCCATCCGCGAGCAGGACAAGGGTCTCTCCACGGGTGAGAAGCAGATGTTCACCCGCGCGAAGAAGATCCTCGCGTCCGAGCTGATGTACGCGCTCGAGATGGGTGAGGAGCAGGCCGAGGAGCACCTCGACCACCTCCTCCAGCGCTCCGGCGAGGAGAAGCTGGCGGGCGTTTAGGAGCCCGGATCGGTGCGTCGACGGACTGAGAGGATCGCCTCGCGGCGCCGGGAGCCACCCGTGGAAATCGACGATGTAGGACATCGCCTCATCCCACGTGCGGCCCCCGGCATCCACGATTCGGTCCTCTCAGGGCCGCCGCCGATCACCGACCCGAACTCCTAAGGCCCCCGGGGGGACTGGAACGTGGCGGTCGCCCTCCTGGTGGCCGCGGGGAGTGGCGAACGCCTTGGGTCTGACCGACCCAAGGCGTTCGTCGTTCTCGCCGGTCGCCCGATGCTCGAGTGGAGCGTCGATGCCCTGCGCGCGGCGGGGATCTCGCAGATCGTCGTCGCCGTACCGGCCGGCGAGGCCGCGCCCGAGGGCTGCGTCAGCGTCGAGGGCGGCGCGACGCGCTCGGAGTCGGTGCGGCGCGCGCTGGCAGCGGCGCCGGCCGACGACGCGATCGTCGTCCACGACGCGGCCCGGCCGCTCGTGCGCCCACAGCACTTCGGCGACGCACTGGCGGCGCTCGGCGACGCCGACGCGGCGATCGTGGCCGCGCGCGTGCCCGACACGGTCAAGGAGGCCGGCGACGACCGCCTCGTGACCGCCACGCTCGAGCGCTCGCGCCTGTGGGCGATCCAGACGCCGCAGGCGTTCCGGCGCGCCGTCCTCGAGCGCGCGCTCGAGTGCGACGCCGCAACGCTCGCGCGCGCCACCGACGACGCCTGGCTGGTGGAGCAGGCCGGCGGCACCGTGCGGATCGTCGAGTCGACGCCGGAGAACTTCAAGGTCACCACCCCGCACGACCTCAAGGTCGCCGGGCTGCTGCTGGGCGAGCGGCGCGTGTGACCCGCCGCCTGGCGCTCGTCGGCGCCGCCGCGGGCCTGCTGTCGGGCCTGCTCGGCATCGGCGGCGGCATCGTCCTCGTGCCGGGCTTGATCTGGGCGGCGGGGCTCGACCGCCACACGGCGTCCGGGACCTCGCTGGTGGCGATCCTACCGATCGCGGTGGTGGCCGCGATCACCTATGCGGTGGCGCCTGGCGGCGCCTTCGACCCCGAGGCGAGCGCGATCTTCGTGAGCGGGAGCATCGCCGGCGCCGTGCTCGGGGCGCGCGTCAACGCGCGGGTGTCGGAGCGCGCGCTGCGCATGTTCATGGCCATCCTCACGCTCGTGTTCGGGCTGCGGCTGGTCGTCCCGCTCGGCTTCGGCGCCGGCAAGGAAGACCTCCCGCTCGACGCGCTGCACGTGGTGCTCCTGGTCTACCTCGGCGTCCAGGGCGGCTTCCTCGCCGGCCTGCTCGGCGTCGGCGGCGGCGCGATCGCGATCGCCGTCTTCGCCGCCATCGGCGTCGACCAGGTCCTGGCCCAGGGGATCGCGATCACGGCCACGATCCCCACGGTCGTGGTCGGCGCGCTGCAGCACGGCCGCCAGGGTACGCTGGCGGCGCGCCAAGGGCTCATGGCCGGGCTCGTGGGGATGCTGTTCGCGATCCCGGGCGCGTTCGTGGCGTTCGCGGTGCCGGTGGAGGTCCTGCGTACGGGGTTCGGCGTCTTCCTGCTGCTCGGCAGCTACCGGATGTTCCGTGCGCTGCGGCGCCCGCGGGTGGCCGCTGAGCTGGCGTAACCGTCGCAGAACGCCGGGGTATCTCTTGTCGACCAACGGTCAACAAGGAGCTGACGATGTCCGACGCACCACGGGAGAAGACGTTCCTGCTCGCGCCCGCCGAGGGCCGCGTGCTCAACTGGCTGGCCGAGCGCATGCCGGCGCGGCTGACGCCCGACCACATGACCATCCTCGGCGTGGTCGCCGCCCTCGGGATCGGCGCCGCCTACTGGCTGAGCGGGCGCGACCCGGCGTGGCTGTGGGTCGCCAGCGGCCTGCTCGTCGTCCACTGGCTCGGCGACTCGCTCGACGGCACGCTCGCCCGTGTGCGGCACATCGAGCGGCCGAAGTACGGCTATTACCTCGACCACCTCGTCGACGCCGGCGCCACGATCGCCATCGGCGCCGGGCTCGGGCTGTCGCCCTACCTGGCTCTCAGCACGGCGCTCGTGATCGTCATCGCGTACCTCGCGTTGTCGATCAACACCTACCTCGAGACGCAGGTGTTCGGCGTCTTCTCGCTCGGCTACGGGCGCTTCGGGCCGACCGAGGCCCGCGCCGGCCTGATCGCGCTCAACCTCGCGCTGCTGGCCGGGGCGACGGGCATCCTCGACATCGCCGGCCTTGCGATCGCGGGCCTGATGCTCGTCGGTCTGGGCGTGCGCGCGGCGCGCAACCTGCGCGTGCTGGCCGAGCGCGAGCCCGCGGGCGTGGTGCGCACGTAGGATCACCCCGCCGTGCTGACCGACTACCACGTCCACCTCCGCCCCGACGACGACGGTACGCCCGCCGCGGAGTACTTCACGGCGGGCAACGCCGAGCGCTACCGCGCGGTGGCAGAGGAACGGGGGATCAGCGAGCTCGGCGTCGCCGAGCACATCCATCGCTTCACCCAGTCGCTCGACGTCTGGCAGCACCCGTGGTGGCAGAAGTGGGCGCGCGACGACGTCGACGAGTACTGCGCGTTCGTGCGCGAGGAGACCGACCTGCGGCTCGGCATCGAGGCCGATTTCGTGGCCGGCCGCGAGGACCGGCTGGCGAACTTCCTCGACGCCCGCGAATGGGACTACGTGGTCGGCTCCGTGCACTTCGTCGCCGACGAGGCGGTCGACATGGACGACTTCAGCGTGTGGGCTCGCGGGCAGTCGGCGGAGAAGGTCTGGATGCGCTACTTCGAGACGGTCGGCGAGGCGGCCCGGACCGGGATGTTCGACATCATGGCCCACCCCGACCTGGTCAAGGTGTGGGGCGGCGACGCGCCGGTGCCGAGCGGCGACCTGCGGCGCTATTACGAGCCGGCCATCGAGGGCTTCCTCGAGGGCGGTGTGGCGGTCGAGGTGTCGACCGCCGGGTTGCGCAAGCCGGTCGGCGAGATCTACCCGTCGCGCTCGTTCCTCGAGGAGGCGGTCGGCGCCGGGCTGCCGGTCGCGCTCTCGAGCGACGCGCACACGCCCGACCAGCTCGGCTTCCGCTACGAGGACGCGCTCGAGCTGCTCGAGCAGACCGGCGTCAGCGAGATCTGCGTCTTCGAGGGCCGGCAGCGGCGGCTCGAGCCGGTGGGCTGATGCGCACCGGGATCGGGATCGACACGCATCGCTTCGAGGACGGGCGGCGCCTGGTCCTCGGCGGGGTCGAGATCCCCGGCGAGCGCGGGCTGGCGGGCCACTCCGACGCCGATGTGCTGACGCACGCGATCGTCGACGCGCTGCTTGGCGCGGCCAGCCTGGGCGACATCGGCGAGCTCTTCCCCGACACCGACGAGCTGTGGCGCGACGCCGACTCGATGGCGCTGCTGCGCGACGTGCTCGGGCGCGTGCAGGCGGCGGGCTGGGCGGTCGCGCACGTCGATACCACCCTGGTGCTCGAGCGCCCGAAGCTGGCGCCGCACCGCGACGCGATCCGGGAGTCGCTGGCCAGCGTGCTCGGGAGCGTGAACGTGAAGTTCACGACCGGCGAGAAGATGGGCTTCGTCGGCCGCGAGGAGGGCGCCGCCGCGCTGGCGGTCGCCACCCTCGAGCCCGCTTAGAGCCGCTCGGGCAGCCCGAAGCGCGGGAACAGCGACGGATCGAGGAACGCCATGAACTCGGAGATCCGGCCGCCGTCCAGCGTGAAGACGTCGATCCCGTGCGCGGTGAAGCCACCCTGCTCGTCGCGCAGGTACTGGGCGAGCGCCAGCTGGCCGTTGGCGGCGGTCGGGATGACGCGCCAGCGGTTGGGTGCGCGTAGCGGCGTCCTGCGGAGGAACGCGGTGACGGCGTCGTGGCCGGCGTACCACTCCGGTCGCGGCGGCATCGCGAGCGTGACGTCCTCGGTCAGCAGCGCGGCGACCGCGTCCACGTCGCCGCGCTCCCAGGCGGCGACGTACTCAGCCACCAGCTCGCGCAGGCGGTCATCCCCGACCTCGCGCAGCGTCGCCTGCTGGCTCTGGCGGGGGAGGCGCTCGTCGACGGTCTTGTGCGCGCGCTGGAGCGCGCTGTAGACCGAGGCCGGCGTGGTCTCGAGCGCGCCGGCGACCTCCGCGCCCGAGAAGCCCAGCACCTCACTGAGGATCAGCACCGCGCGCTGGCGGGCGGGGAGGTGCTGGAGCGCGGCGATGAACGCGAGCTCGACGCTCTCGCGCTGCTCGTAGGCGAGCCCCGCGTCGGGGTACGGCTCGATCCACAGCGGCTCGTGCACCGGCTCGCCGAGCCCGTCGTGCGGGTCCGCGGCCGGGCCGTAGTCGACCGGGAGCACGAGCTTGGGCCGGCGCTCCACGAGCCTCAGGCAGGCGTTGGTCGCGACCTTGTAGAGCCACGAGCGCAGCGAGCTGCGGCCCTCGAACCGCGGCAGCCCGCGCCACGCCCCCAGCAGCGCCTCCTGCAACGCGTCCTCGGCGTCATGCACCGACGCGAGCATCCGGTAGCAGTGGGCGTGCAGCTCGGCGCGGTGCGGCGCCACGAGCTGCTCGAAGGCGGCCTCGTCTCCGCGGCGCGCGGCGTCGAGCAGGGTCACCTCGGCTGCCATAGCGCGATCTCACCACCCTCGGGCACCGCGACGACGCTGCGCCGGCCGGCCGGGCCGTCGCGCGGCTCGAGCAGGACGGACGCGCCGAGCTCGCCCGCCCGCTCCGTGATCGCGTCGACGTCGCCGACCTCGACGTACGGGATCCACACCGGCCGCTCGGTCCCGCATTCGACGATGCCGCCGCCGAAGCCGCGGGCGAGGTCGAGCGTCAGATACGAGCCGACGTGCCGCGGACGCCAGCCGAGCAGCTGGGCGTACAGCGCGCTCGCGCGCTCGCGGTCGCCGGTGTGGAGCTCGAGATGGACGAGCGGGCTCGGTCTCATGGGCGGTAGGACCCCACCTCGTGCAGCTCCGTGACGACCGGCGGCTCCTCGCAGCGGTCGCGCACGTCGGCCTGGAAGCGGGCGAACGCCTCGGACTCCGCCAGCGCGTTGTGCTCGCCCTCGACCGCGGCGATGTGGACGAAGCTGACGCCGTCGTCGAGGCGGAACGTCGCGTAGCGGAAGCCCTCCGGCCCGCGGCCGGCGAGCTCGTCGTAGACGGCGCGGACGAGCTGCTCGTTCTCGTCCACGCGATCGGCCTTGACCTTGTAGCGCACCATGACCTGCCTCATTGTCCGGCCTCCGTGGCGAGGGTGAGCGGTTTCGCGGCCGGCAGCGCGAGCGCGGCGGCCGCACCGGCCAGGGCGAGGATGGCGCCGACGCCGATCGCCGGCCCGAAGCCGTCGATGAACGTCGCCGGCGAGGCATAGCTGCCCGCCCCGGCGAAGACCGCGACCACGATCGCGATCCCGAACACGCCGCCGAGCTCGCGCATCATGCTGTTGACGCCCGCGCTCCTGCCGACCAGCTCCGCCGTCGCCGAGCCGACCACGGAGTTCTGCGCGGCCGGGATCGCCATCGAGACGCCGACGCCGCCGACGATGAACGGCCCGAGCATCTCGGTGTACGCCATCGACGGATCGGCGATCAGCGCGAGCCACGCCATGCCGGTCGCCTGCAGGCAGAGGCCGGCGAGCATCAGCGGCCGCTCGCCGATGCGGTCCGCCAGCGCGCCCGCGAGCGGCGCGACGGTGATGAACGTGGCGGTCCACGGGATCAGCCGCAGCCCGGCGTCGAGCGGGCCGTAGCCGAGCCCGATCTGGAGCAGCTGCGCGTAGAAGAAGACCGAGGAGAACAGCGCGGCGAACGTGAAGAAGATCGCCGCGTTGCCGGCCGAGAAGCCGCGCGAGCGGAACAGCGAGAGCGGGACCATCGGCGCCCGCGCTCGCGCCTCCCATGCGACGAAGGCGATGACGAGCAGCACGCCGGCCGCCAGCGAGGCGACGACCTCGAGGCTGCCCCAGCCCGCGCTGTTGCCGCGGACGAGCCCCCACACGATCCCGAGCGCGGCGCCGGTGACCAGCGCGAGGCCGCGGATGTCGAGGTCGGCGTCGGGGCCGCGGCTCTCCTTCATGCGCGTGAGCACGAGCGGGATGACGACCAGCGCGATCGGCACGTTGAGCCAGAAGATCCACTCCCAGCTGACGCCCTCGACGACGGCGCCGCCGATCAGCGGGCCGCTGGCCACCGAGATGCCGGTGATGGCGCTGAAGATCCCGATCGCCGCGCCGCGGCGGTCGGGCGGGAAGGCGGCGCTGAGCAGCGCCAGGGCGAGCGGCATCAGCAGCGCGCCTCCGGCGCCCTGGACGGCGCGGGCAGCGATCAGCCAGCCGGCATCGGGCGCCAGCGCACAAGCGGCCGAGGCAGCGGCGAAGAGGCCGAGGCCGAGCGCGTAGAAGTTGCGGCGGCCGTAGCGGTCGCCGAGGGCCGCGCCGGTCATCAGCAGCACGGCGAAGCTGAGGTTGTAGGCGTTGACCGTCCACTCCAGCTGCTCCACCGAGGCGTGGAGGTCGAGGCGGATGGTGCTCAGCGCGGTCGCCACCACGAGGGTGTCGAGTGCTGCCATCAGCGATCCGAGGGCGGTGAGGACGACCACCCAGGTTCTCGTCTTCATGGTGTGCTCCAGTCGTCGGGGTCACGACTAGAGATCCGGCGAGTGCCGGAAATCCATCGCTAGGCGCCAAGTCAGGCAGCTTGCTGCCTAGCGGGGGGTCGCTACGCGGCGCCCATCCTCGAGCGGCGGCGCTCGGCCGCGGCGGTCCGCAGCTGCTCGTGCTCGACCTGGCGCTTGAGCTGCTGCAGCGAGCGCCGCAGGTGTCCGCGCACGGTCGGCGCGGAGACGCGGTCGGCCAGCCAGCCCCAGATGCCGGAGCCGGCCACGCCGTAGGAGAGCCGCAGCGTGGTCACGGTCGTGCGCCCGTCGTTGGCGGGGCGCAGGCGCCAGCGGCCGCGCTGGTCGATGCCGGTGATCGAGGTCCAGGCGAGGTCGGCGGCCTTCACGAACTCGACGACCTCGATCAGGCCGCCGACCTCGGCCGAGCCGACCCGCAGCAGCATCCGGTAGCGCGCGCCGAGGCCGACGCGCCTGTTGCCCACGACCTCCCAGCGCGTGATGCCGGACATGAAGTGCAGGTAGCGCGAGGGGTCGGAGACGTACTCCCACACCAGCGCGGGCGGCGCGGAGATCTCGAGCTTCGACTCGACCCTCATCCGATCACCGGGAAGCGCCGCTCGGCGGCGAGCGCGTCGAGGGTCTCCTGCATGTGGCGCACGAGGTGGTCATAGACCTCGTCGAGGTCGGGGTCGGCGCCGAACTCGCGCCGCAGGTCGATCGGCGGCAGCGCCTCGACGGTGATCTTCGCCGGCAGCGGCAGGTGGCCGGCCATGTCGCCGATGTTGATCACCCACGGCAGGGCGATCGAGATCGGCAGCACCTTGAGCCGGAACAGCTTGTCGAGTCGCAGGCCCTTGGCGAGCCGCTCGCCGCGGGAGAGGAAGAGCGAGGTCTCCTGGCCGCCGATCGAGACGACGGGGACGATCGGCACGCCCGCGTCGAGCGCGAGCCGCAGGAAGCCCTTGCGGCCGCCGAAGTCGACGCGGTGGCCCTCCCAGCTCGGGCGGTGCACTTCGTAGTCGCCGCCGGGGTAGACGAGCACGGCGGCGCCGGCTTCGAGCGCCTTGCGGGCGTTGTCGTGCGAGGCGGCCACGGTGCCGTACTTGCGCAGGAACGACAGCCCGGGCATCGAGAGCACGAGGTTGTGCGCGAGCTGGTAGAAGGGCCGCTCGACTCCGAAGTAGGTGCTGAAGGCGAGCGTGAAGACGCCGGTGTCGGGCGTCAGGTTGCCGCCCGAGTGGTTGCCGACGAGCAGCACCGGGCCCTCCTCCGGCACGTTGCCGAGCCCGCGCACCTCCGCGCGGAAGTACAGCGAGGCGAGCAGCCACAGCCGCGGGAGGCTCTCCCGGATGTAGTCAGGGTCGCGCTCGTCGAGGTCGGCCGCGGGGACGCGCGACTTGACGAGCTCCGCGACGCCCTGGACGAGGTCAGCGGTGGCCGCCATGGGAGGAGCAGTCTAGGCGGCAGCTCGCACCGGCACTGCAGCACCCAGCGCGTCGATCCGCGCGAAGAAGCGCGTGATCAGGCCGTTCGTGCGCTCCGGGCGCTCGATCTGCGGCACGTGGCCGCAGCCCTCGAGGATGATCTGCTCGGCGTCCGGGAGCCAGCGCTCGATGTGGCGGCTGAAGCCGGGCGGGATCAGCTTGTCGTGCGAGCCCCACACGAACATCGCGGGCGGCTCGAGCGCCTCCAGGCGCGGGAACAGTCCGCCGCGGCCGAACGGCGGGTCGAGGTAGATCGAGCGGGCGCTGGCGAGGAAGGCGAGGCGGGCGCCGGCCGAGCGGTAGATGCGCTCGAACTCGTCGACGGCGATGTCGGCCACGCTCGGGTCCACGAGGTCGCGGTCGGCGAACATCGACCAGAACTGGCCCTCGATCCGGCCGCGGCCCAGCGAGTGGGGGAGCAGGCCGAGCTCCGGCCGCAGCAGCCGCACGATCGGCGCGTAGCCGCGGCGCACGAACGCCAGCGCCGGGCACAGCAGCGCCAGGCCGCCGACCCGCCCGGGCTCGCACAGCCCGACCTCGAGCGCGACGCGGCCGCCCATCGAGTTGCCGATCAGGTGCGCGCGCTCGATCTCCAGCGCGTCCATCACCCCGAGGGTGGCGCGGGCGAAGAACGCCGCGTTGTACTTGGCCAGCGCGGGCTTGCTCGAGCCGCCGAAGCCCGGCAGGTCGAGCACACGGACGCGGTAAGAGCCGCTGAGCGCCGCCGCGGTGTCGAAGAACGAGGTCTTGGTCGCGCCGAGGCCGTGCAGGAGCAGCACGTCGGGCCCGTCGCCCATCGTGAGCGCCGAGACGCGGCCGCCGCGCTCCAGCGCGACGTCGTGGATGCGGACGAGCGGCGGGCGGCCGTTGGGGAGGCGGAACATCCCCTCGAAGCCGACCGCGAGGTCGAGGTCGCCGCGGGCATAGAGCAGGCGCTGCGAGAACGCCTCGACGCCGGAGAGCTCACCGCGGCGGAGGCGGAGCCAGGTGTCAGCGTCGGTGCCGATCACGACGTCGGCGGCCCGGCCGGTCACCCCGGCACGGACGCGGGCGCCGTGGGTGGTACAGCGGACCTCCCAGGTGTGCCCGATATCGCCCAGGCGGATGTGATAGGTGGCGTCGAACCCCGACTCCGCCCCCAGGTAGCGCTCGGGCAGCGTCCGGAATGCCTCCTGCACCTCCGCCAGCGCCGACATCGGCGCCGCAAGCTACACGGACGGCAGGTCGGGACGGGCTAAGGTCCCGCTCCGTGCGGACGATTTCCCTGCATGACTCGCGCTCCGGCCAGGTCGTCGAGCTGCGGCCGCGCGACCCCGGGAAGGTCGGCATCTACGCCTGCGGGCCCACGGTCTACTCGCGCATCCACGTCGGCAACGCGCGGCCCTACGTCGTGTTCTCGCTGCTCAAGCGCTTCCTGGAGCACGAGGGGCTCGAGGCCGTGCTGGTCGCCAACGTCACGGACATCAACGACAAGATCTACACGGCGGCGCGGGCCGCGGGCGTGGGGTCGGAGGAGCTGGCGCGCGAGATGACGGCGCACTACTTCGCCGACACCGAGCGGCTGGGGCTCGGCCGGCCCGACCACGAGCCGCTCGCCTCCGAGTACGTCGAGCCGATCGTGGCGCTGATCGGCGACCTGGTCGACGGCGGCCACGCCTACGCGGCCGGCGGGGACGTCTACTTCCGCGTCCGCTCGCTGTCGTCCTACGGCGAGCTGTCGCACCGGACGGTCGACCAGATGGACCAGGGCGAGGGCGTCGAGGGAGACGACCGCAAGGAGGATCCGCTCGATTTCGCGCTCTGGAAGGGCGAGAAGGCCGACGAGGACGCGTCCTGGGAGTCGCCCTGGGGCCGCGGGCGCCCGGGCTGGCACATCGAGTGCTCGGCGATGGCCGAGGAGCTGCTGGGGGTCGAGCTCGACATCCACGGCGGCGGCGCCGACCTGCTCTTCCCGCACCACGAGAACGAGGCGGCGCAGACGCTGGCCGCGCGCGGGAAGCCCCTTGCGCGCGTGTGGATGCACAACGGGATGCTCCAGCTCGCCGACGAGAAGATGTCGAAGTCCGAGGGCAACATCCGCGGGCTGAGCGACGCGCTCGACGAGGTGGGCCGCGACGCGCTGCTCCTGTACTTCATCGGTGGCCACTACCGGCAGCCGATCGCCTACACGCGCGAGCGGCTCAACGCCGCCGCCGCCAGCGTGCGGCGGATCCGCGATGCCGCCCGCCGCCTGGAGCCCGGTGAGTCGCCCGAGGACCTCGCGTCGCTGCGGGACGCGTTCTTCGACGCGCTCGCCGACGACTTCAACACCGCCGAGGCGCTCGCCCGGGTGTTCGACTGGATCCGGGAGGCGAACCGGCGCGAGGGCCCTGTCGGCGACGCCCAGCTGCGCGAGATGCTCGAGGTGCTGGCGCTGGACAACCTGCTGGACGCGGGCGAGGGACCTCCTTCCGGCCTCATCGAACTGGCCCGGCGGCGCACCGAAGCCCGAGCGGCGAAGGACTTTGCCGAGGCGGACCGCCTCAGAGATGAGGTTCGCGCGGCGGGCTGGGAGATCCGGGACGGCCCCTCCGGCCCCGAGCTCGTGCCCGTGGCGTGATCATCTACGGCCGCAACGCGGTCACCGAGGCCCTCCGGGGTCAGCGGCGCGTGCGGCGGATCTGGGCCGTGAAGGGCGATTGGAGCGGGGCGCCCGTCACGCAGGCGTCGCCCGCCGACATCACCGCCCGCTGCGGGTCGGACGCCCATCAGGGCGTGTGCGCGGACGTCGAGGAGTACCGCTACGCAAACGCCGCCGAGCTGCTCGCTCGCCCCGAGCCGTTCCTGGTCGCGCTCGACGAGGTCACCGACCCGCAGAACCTCGGCGCGGTCTGCCGGACGGCCGAGGTCGCCGGCGCCACCGGCGTGATCCTGCCCGAGCGGCGCTCGGCGGAGGTCACGCCCGCAGTCTGCAAGGCCTCGGCGGGGGCGGTCGAGCACCTCGCGATCGCCCAGGTCCGCAACCTCGCGGACTTCCTCCGCGACGCCAAGGCGGCAGAGTGCTGGGTCTACGGCGCCGACGCCTCCGCGCGCACCCCGTATCGCGCCCCGGACTACCGCGGCGGGGTGGTCCTGGTGCTTGGAGCCGAAGGCAAAGGCCTCAGGCCGAGGGTGAGGGATGGGTGCGACGACCTCGTCTCGCTGCCCGTCCGCGGGCGCATCGACTCGCTCAACGTCAGCGCTGCCGCGGCGGTTCTTATGTACGAGATCTTGCAGCAGCGGCTTGACACCTCCACATAACCGTGTCACATTGCCTGAATCATCACGCTGAAGTCGAGGGTTAAGGCACTCGATCGAGGCTCATAGGCGCCAGGGGAGGAGTGCGCCACGACAAATCGGGCCTATCTGGGTCCGAAAGGGGTGTGTTGTGGCAAAGATCTCCCAGAAGCCTCAAGGTCAACTTCACGTTGATGATGGCTATCTCATCGCGTTGGCCAAGCAAGGAAACGCCGACGCCTACGACCGGCTGGTGCGGCGTTACTACTCGTTCGTGCGCCTGAAGGCGTCGTCGTACTTCCTGATCGGCGGCGACTCCGACGACCTCATTCAGGAAGGCCTGGTGGGGCTCTATAAGGCGATCCGCGACTTCCGGACCGACCGCGAGAGCTCGTTCCGCAACTTCGCGGAGCTCTGCATCACGCGCCAGATCATCACCGCGGTCAAGACCGCGACGCGCAACAAGCACACGCCGCTGAACGGTTATGTCTCGTTCTCGGCCACGCCGGCGGGCGCGACCGATTCCGAGCCCACGCTCGACGAGGTGCTGCCCGGCTCGACCACGTGGGATCCGGTCAACCAGGTCATCTCCTCCGAGGAGCTGCGCTCGCTGGTCGCGTGCCTGAGCACGGTGCTCTCGGACCTCGAGTCACGCGTCCTGTCGCTCTACCTCGACGGCTACTCCTACACCGTCATCGGCGAGATGATCGACTGCGACTGCAAGACCGTCGACAACGCGCTCCAGCGCGTCAAGCGCAAGGTCGGGGCGCATCTCGACTCGCGCGCGGTGCTCGCCTAGATCCGCAAGTCGCTTACCTGATGTAATCGAGCCATGCCCACCTGGCTCATCATCGTGCTGGTCGTACTCCTGATCCTCGCCGTCGGCGGCGCCATCGCCGCGCGGCGGCGCATGGCGGCCAGAGAAGGGCACTTCGAGCGCAGCCTCGCCCAGGTCAACCGCGACCTCGCGGCCGCCCACGCCGAGGACAACGGCTGGGAGCGCAACACGCTCGAGGCCGCCGCGCGCCGGGTCTACGCCGCCGAGCGCGGCGCGGAGCCCGCTGAGCTCGACCTGGTCCAGGTCATCGACCGCCCGGGCACCGACGACGACCACGCGGTCTTCAGCATCGGCCACGAGCGCCTGACCCTCGGCCGCCGCGACGGCGAGTGGGTCCTGGAAGCCCTGAAATAGGCGCGAGCCTGCCGCGCGCCGAGCGGCTGCGGCGGATCGTCGAGCGCGACGGGCCGGAGTGCGTCTGGTGCCGGCGCCCGTTCGAGCCGGGCCGCGCCGAGCCCTCGCTCGAGCACCTGATCCCGCGCTTGAAGGGCGGGCCCGCGTGGCCGGAGAACGAGGTCGCCGCCTGCCGCCGCGACAACCGCGTCCGCGGCCACACCGCCCCGGTCGCCTGGATGGAGGTGTGCGAGCGCCGCGGCTGGCAGCCGCGCCGCGACGTCGTCTCGGCCCGCCTGCTCGAGCTGCGCGACGCGATCGCCCAGCGCGGGGGCCAGCGGCGCGCCCGGCCCTACCTCGACGGCCAGCTGCGGCGGCTGGGGCTGGCGTGAGCCCCGAGCTCGAGCTGGCGCTGCGCGCGGCGTGGTCGCGCGAGACCTCCGAGGATCCGGACGAGTGGAGCCCGGCGAACCCGTCTCGCGGCCAGTGCGCGGTGACCGCCCTTGTCATCCGCGAGCTGCTGGGCGGCGAGATCCTGGTCGCGACGGTGCTCCCCCGCGACGGCGAGCCGCGCGAGCGCCACGCCTGGAACCGGCTGCCGTCGGGCGAGGAGGTCGACCTCACCTTCGACCAGTTCCGCGGCGGCGAAACGCTGGGGCCGGCCGAGGTCGCCGAGCCCGAGCCGCGGATCTACGGCAGCGAGCGCCTCGAGCGCATGCGCCGCGCGGTGCGCGAGCGGCTCTAGGCCTTAGGCCGCGCGCGGGCGGCGGTGCTCGGCCGCCTCGACGATCGTGAACACCTCGTCGAGGTCGTCGGTGATCTGCAGGCGCTCGACGTCCTGCGCCGCGATCTTGCCGCCCGCGAGCACGGGGCCGGCCAGCCAGTCGACCAGGCCCTGCCAGTAGTCGCGCCCGACGAGCACGATGGGGAAGTGCCGGATCTTGCCGGTCTGGCGCAGTGTGGCGGCCTCGAACAGCTCGTCGAGCGTGCCGAAGCCGCCGGGGAAGACCACGAACGCGCTCGCGTAGCGGACGAACATGACCTTGCGCGTGAAGAAGTAGTGGAAGGTGAGCGGCAGGTCGACCCAGCGGTTCTGGAACTGCTCGTGGGGCAGCTCGATGTCCAGGCCGATCGAGGCCACGCCGGCCTCCTTGGCGCCGCGGTTGGCCGCCTCCATGACCCCCGGGCCGCCGCCGGTGATGATCGCGAAGCCGGCCTCGCCGAGCTTGTGCGCCGCCTCGCGCGCGCGCTCGTACTCGGGGTGGCCCGGCGGCGTGCGGGCGGAGCCGAAGACCGAGACGGCCTTGCCGACGTGCGCGAGCGAGGCGAAGCCCGTCCGCAGCTCCTCGTCGATGCGCTCGATCCGGCGGGCGTCGGTCAGGTACGTCTCGACGTCGACGGTCTCCGCCTCGAGCAGCTCCTCGTCGAGCGACTCAGCGCGCCGGAGGTCGTGATCGGCATCAGGGGTCACCAGACCAGAGTAGGCCGGGCGCGATGAAGGCCACGATCCTGAACCGCACCCTGAACCCCTTGCCCGCCGAATCGAACACCGCCGTCACAGGAACGGACCGCTCCGTTCCGCGCGCGCTCACCGCAGGGCGCGTGGGACGTCGCGGAGGTCGCGCAGCGCCTCGGGCCGGAGCCGTTGCCACGCGAACGCGCCGAGCAGCAGCAGCATGCCGAGGGCGACGAACGACGCCACGCGGTACATCGAGTCGAGCGATGAGAGGTCGTAGAGCCCGACCTTGGCGAGCGTGACGGCCAGCAGCGCGAGCGCGCCGATCCGCAGCTCGCGGCGGTCGCCCACCAGGCCGGCGACCAGCGCGGCGACGCCGACGAGCGCCCACATGCCGCTCAGCAGCGCCTGGCCCTGCTGGCGGATCGCGGGGTCGGGCTGGAACACCGTGATCAGTTCGACCGAGGCAAGGTAGAGCGTGGCCGGGGCGGCGGCGAGACCGGCGCGTCGATCCGCCTCCCCTCCAGCGCCTCCAACCGCGCCTCCAGCCGCCGCGTCCGTGCTTCTAGGCCCCCCACCCGCTCGATCACCGACATCTACGTCTCCATGACTCGTTGCTGACCGTCGGTCGACAAAGCTACCAGGCTGTCGACCAGCGGTCAACAGTGGTAGGTTGAGAGGCATGAGCGAGCCGGCCTACACGCGCCTGGACGTCGACGAGCGGCGCAGGCGGCTGCTCGAGCGCGGCGCCGACCTGTTCGCCCGCCACAGCTACGACGAGCTCTCGATGGCCGCGATCGCGCGCGAGGCGGGCGTATCCAAGGCGCTGCTGTACCACTACTTCCCGAGCAAGCAGGCCTTCTTCGGCGCCGTGCTCGCCGAGGGAGCCGCGGAGCTCGCGGGCGTCATCGATGCGCAAGCCCCGCCGGCCGAGCAGCTCGACGCGTTCCTCGCCTGGGTCGAGATGCGCGGGGGCGCCTACGCGAAGCTCGCGCGCGTCGCGTCGCCTGAGGTGCGCGACCTCATGGACGCGGTGCGCGCCGCCACCGCGGAGCGGATCCTCGCCGGCCTACCCGGCCCGCCGACCCCCGAGCACCGCGTCGCGGTCAACGCGTGGCTGTGGTTCATGGACGGCGCGATCCTCGACTGGCTCGAGCATCGCGACCTCGACCGCGCGGCCCTCCGCGCGCTGCTGCTGCGGGCGCTCGAGGGCGCCCTCGGCGAGCCGCTCTAGGACGCCTTCTTCAGCTTCACGAGGTCGACGATGAAGCGCAGGCACTCGTTCGGCCCGATGTCGGGCGGCGAGCCCTGCGCTCCGTACGCCAGCTCGGCGGGGATCGTCAGCTCGCGCCGGCCGCCCTTGCGCATGCCGGGGATCCCCTGGTCCCAGCCCGCGATCACGTTGCCCTCGCCGAGCTTGAACGTGTAGGGCTTCCCGCGGTCCCACGACGCGTCGAACTCGACGCTCGTGCTCCACGTGAGCCCGACGTACTGCATCGAGACCGTGTCGCCCTTCTTCGCGACCGGGCCCTTGCCGACGACGATGTCGCGCTTCTGCAGCGTGTCGGGCGGGAGCTCGTCGGGCACCGTCACGACCGGCTTCTTCGTCAGGTCGGTGGTGGACGGCGTCGGGGTCGCCTTCGGCGTTGCGGTCGCCTTCGCCGCGGTCTCGCCGTCGTCGCCGCAGCCGGCCAGCCCGAGCGCGAGCACCACGAGGAGGAGAAGCGTGCGATGCGTCACAGCCGCGGCAGGGTAGCGGCTCGCCCCGTACGATCGGCCGCATGAGCCTCCCTCCGGGTCCGGGGCCGATCCCGCTGAACCTCCTCGGCTGGACCCTGCGCCCCGTGCCGTTCATGGAGCAGTGCCGCGCGCGCTACGGCGATCGCTTCACGGTCGACATCGGCCCGCCCGAGGGCAAGTGGATCTTCCTCACGCAACCCGACGAGATCCGCGAGATGTTCTCCGCGCCCGCCGACGTCCTGCACCCGGGCGAGGGCGCGCGCGTGCTCGAGCCGGTCGTCGGTTCGCGCTCCGTCCTGCTGCTCGACGGCGCCGAGCACCTCGCCCAGCGCAAGCTGATGCTGCCCGCCTTCCACGGCGAGCGCATGCGCGCCCTCACCGGCGTGATGGAGGAGGTCGCCGCGGCGGAGGTCGCCGGCTGGCGCCCGGGCGCGCCGTTCACGCTGCACGACCGCACGCAGGCACTGACGCTCGAGGTGATCCTGCGCGCGGTGTTCGGCATGACCGCCGGGCCGCAGCTCGACGAGCTGCGCATCACGCTCAAGCAGCTGCTCGACCTCGGTGCGTCGCCGCTCACGCTGCTGCCCCTGTTCCGCCGCAACCTCGGCCGCCTCACCACCTGGCAGCGCTTCGTCGAGGTCCGCGATCGCGCGGACGCGCTCATCCTCGCGCTGATCGACGAGCGCCGGCGCACGGGCGAGGAGGGCGACGACGTCATGACGATGCTGCTCGCCGCCCGCGACGAGGCCGGGCAGCCGATGACCGATCGCGAGCTGCGCGACGAGCTCGTCACACTGCTCGTCGCCGGGCACGAGACGACGGCCTCGGCGCTCTCGTGGGGCTTCGAGCAGCTCGTGCGCGCGCCCGCGACGCTCGCGCGCGTGACCGATGCGGCGGTCGCGGACGACACCGCCTACCTCGAGGCGACGGTCAAGGAGATCCTCCGCCGCCGTCCGGTGCTGCCGATCGCGCAGCCGCGGCGGATCAAGCAGCCGGTCGAGATCGGCGGCCACACCTACGAGCCCGGCCCGGCGCTGATCGGCTGCATCTACCTCGTGCACCACGACGCGCGGCTCTACCCGGAGCCTTACGCGTTCCGCCCCGAGCGCTTCCTCGACGGCACGCCGGGCAAGTTCAGCTGGATCCCGTTCGGCGGCGGCGTGCGCCGCTGCCTCGGCGCCTCGTTCGCCCAGCTCGAGATGCGGATCGCGCTGAAGGCGATCCTCGCGCAGGTCGAGGTCGCCTCCGCGCTCGACGGCCGCGAGGGCATCGGCCGCCGCTCGATCACGCTCAGCCCGCGCCGCGGGACGCCGATCTCGGTGCGCCCGCGCGTGCGCGAGCCGCGAGTTCCGATCGGCGCCTGAAACCCGCGCAAGTTTCTCCGAGCCGGCTCGTTTCGGGGGATAGCGAACGGCTCCTGGGCAGGGTCGCAGCTGGGTCGACTCCCGACCTGCCTCGGGGGCTCGGCCCGGCTGCGATCATGCCCAGCATGCGCCGGTGGACGTGCCTGCTCGCCGGACTCGCCCTCCTCCTGAGCGCCTGCGGCTCGGGCAACAAGGACGCCAAGACGCCGCCGCCCGCGAAGCAGTCGCCCGCGGGCCAGTCGGCCGTGCCGAAGCGCAAGCCGGCCGCGCAGGCAGACATCGCCGTGATCCGGGGCTGGACGGACGCGCTGCGCCACGGCCACGTCGACGCCGCCACGGACTACTTCTCGCTCCCCGCCCTGATCTCCAACGGCGGGCCGGCCTACCGGCTGACCAAGCGCAAGCAGGTCCGCTTCTTCAACCGCACGCTGCCGTGCGGCGCGACGTTCAAGGAGGCGATCGACACCGGCGCCTACGTCATCGCCACGCTCGTGCTGACCGAGCGCCCGGGCCGCGGCAAGTGCGGCACTGGCGTCGGCAACGAGGCATACACCGCGTTCCTCATCCGCCGCCACAAGATCGTGCAGTGGCGGCGGGTGCTGAAGCCGGGGCCCGAGACGACCCCGACTCCGGAGCCGGGCAGCGAGAGCTAGAACGGCCTAGAAGAAGAAGCGCTTGGTGATCGTGATGCGCTCGGTCACGCGACCGGCCGCCACCGTGCTGTTGCCCCTGTAGATGTAGCGCAGCCGGTAGGTGCCGGTGTGGCGGACCGTGAAGCGCTTCGTGAAGCGCCCCTTCTTGCTGATCCTGGCCTTGCCGAGCTTGTGGAACTTGCCCTTCTTCTTGCCCTTGGCGAGGTAGATCGTGACCTTGCCGCGCGCGGAGTGTTCGCGGATCTGGGCCTTCAGCTTGTAGCTCGGGCCCTTGTGGTCGGGGAACTTGACGCTGGCGAGGTCGAACGGCGCGATCGCGTTGACGACCGTCGGCGCGCTCCAGCCCGAGAAGAAGCCGTCGCGCCCCGCACGCGCGACGATCACGTAGCGGCCGGGCTTGTCGAAGCTGAAGTTGGCCAGCCCGTTGGTCGTGTCGACGAACGCCGACTTGGGCGTCCCGCCGAGCGAGCCGTCGGGCTGCACGACGCCGTTGCGCGCGTAGCGGATCTCGTACGAGATCGCGCCCGGGTTCAGCGTCACGCCGAGCGGGAACGTCGTGACGACGAACGAGTTGGGCTTGCGCGTCAGCAGCTTGCCGGGAGGCGGCGTGACGGCCGAGCCGGCGCTGACCGCGTACTGGAAGCGGGTCTCGCGCGTGACCGCGCTGCAGCTCGCGTTGCTCGCGTACCTGACCAGCACGGTGTACGTGCCGTTGCCGTGGTACGACGGCGAGCCCTTGAGGCTCGCGGTGCTGCCGCGGTCGAAGCAGGAGCTCAACGGCGTCGCGGGCCCGCCGCCGCCGTCGAGCACCTGCGCCTGGAAGAAGTTCGTGTCAGCCGACGGCACGGCGACGGTGACGCTGACGTCCATCTGCCGGATCCCGGTCGGAGCGCTCGGGTTCAGCGTGATGGGGGTGCCGGCGTCGCCGGTGGCGGTGACGGTCGGAGTGGCGTTGGCGGTGGCGGGCACGATCCCCATCACGAGGAGAGCGGCGACCAGCGTTCGGCGAGAAGACATGGCCGAAGGGAAGCACGGTCAACCACAGCCCGAAAGACCCAGGCCCAGAGTTGAGGCGAAGGACCCACGCCCACCCTCGGATTCGAACCGAGATCCCCTTCATTACAAGTGAAGTGCTCGACCAGTTGAGCTAAGTGGGCAGCTCGTGGTCGGCCGCCCAGCGGATGCCCTTCGCCTGGCCGTTGGCGGGCGGAGTCACCCGCAAGCTCGCCTCCGTGAGCACCTCGGACTCGCCGACCGGCACAGCATAGATGCGGTCCGTGCCGGGGCAGTGGATGACGAACACGTCCGCCTCGTCGGTGTAGGAACGCACGTAGGTCCCGCTGCGATTGGAGCGGCAGCTTCGGGTGCTGAACAGGATTGCGCCCCTACGCAGCCTGCCGGTCTTGCACTGTACGCGCAGGAACTCCGTGCCGAGGTCGAGCACCAGGTCGTACCGCTGGTTGCTGCTGAGGGCCCTGAGCCACCCGGTAGGCCGCAGGGTGCAGAATCCGCCCCATGACCGAGTCTTCCACCACCGGCGGCTGCCTGTGCGGCGGCGTGCGCTTCGAGCTCACGCGCCCCGCCGAGGCCGCCGGGTACTGCCACTGCACGCGCTGCCAGAAGCGGACCGGGTCGGCGAGCTCGGCGCAGGCGCGGATCGACGCCGGCACGTTCCGGCTGCTCGAGGGCGAGCAGCTGGTGAAGGGGTGGCTGCCTCCCGGCGGCGGCTTCGAGAAGTGCTTCTGCTCCGAGTGCGGCTCGCACCTGTTCAGCCGCAGCGAGGACCAGAGCCAGATGAGCATCCGGATGTCGGCGTTCGACGGCGACCCCGGCGTGCGGCCGAGCTGGCGCACGTTCGTCGCCTACGCCGCGTCGTGGGAGCCGATCCCAGACGACGGGCTCGAGCGCTACGAGGAAGGCCGCCCCCGCTAGGGGCGCGGAGTCGCGGCCGGCGCCTCGGCCGGCTGGCGCTCGAAGCGCGGCGGGGTGACGCGCACCGGCTCCGCCACGTCGGTGAGCTCGAAGCCGGCGGCCTCGAGCACGTGGCGCTCGCGCAGTCGCACGAGGCGCTCGCGGGCGGAGTCGTCCGGCGCCCAGGCGGCGAGCCCGTTGCGGCGCGGGATCGGCCGCAGGCCGTGGACCCCCGGGTCCTCCATCGCCTGGCGCAGCCACGCGAGGTCGTCGGTGATCCGCCGCGGGCGGGTGAGCGCAGCGGTCGTGGACCACGGATCCTCGCCGGTACGGCGCTCGGGCATGCCCGGCGGGCGCGTGAGTGCTACCGAGAGCGCGCCCAGCCAATTCGGGCGTTCGCGCAGGAGTTCGAGCATTCCAGGGACGATCATGCCACGTAGGTTCCCTGACCAAACGGACGTGGACGCGTGTTGGAAGCGCTGCCGGGTCCGCTCAGGGATTCCGGCGCGAGTGACCACGCCCGCGCGATCACTCGTGCACGCGCGCGCCCGCGCGACCCGCGCGGATCTCCTCGCGCCACCACGCGACGGTGTCCGCCAGCGTCTGCTCGAGCGCGATCTCGGGCTCCCAGCCGGTCGCGCCGTGCAGCCGTTCGTAGCAGCCGCGCACCTCCATCACCTCGTGCGCGCGCCGCAGCTTCGGGTCGACCTCGTGCGAGACGCCGACGCCCGCCACCCGGCCGAGCGCCTCCACCAGCTCGGCCGCCGACGCCGGCCGCCCGGAGCAGACGTTGTAGATGCCCGGTGACGCCCCCGCCGCAAGCGACCGGTACGCGCGCACGACGTCGCGCACGTCGGTGTAGTCGCGCCGTGCGGCGGGGTTGCCGGTGACGACCCGCACCGGATCCTCGCCCGCCTCCAGCCCGGCAGCGAGCTGGCGCGCGAACGACGCGATCGCGTAGATCGGCTCCTGCCCCGGCCCGGAGTGGTTGAACGCCCGCGCGCGGATGATCCGCAGCCCGTGCGCGTCGGCGTAGAACCCGGCCAGCAGGTCGGCGCTCGCCTTCGAGACCGCGTACGGGTTCTGCGGCCGCAGCGGCGCCGACTCGTCGACCGGCAACGTCGCCGGCGGTCCGTAGAGCTCGGACGAGCCGACCACCACGACCGCCGCCTCGGGCGCCTCCGCGCGCACCGCCTCGAGCAGGTGGAGCGTCATCGCCAGGTTGTCGCGCAGGTACGCCTCCGGCTCCCGCCACGACTCGCCGACATGCGCCCGCGCGGCCAGGTGGTAGACGGCCTCCGGCTCGGCGTCGCGGACGGCCGCGCGCACGAGCTCCGCGTCGAGCAGGTCGACGCCCAGCCCGCTGCTGCGCGAGAGGTCGACGACGTCGTCGCGTTCCGCCCCGCAGAGGGCGGCGAGATGGCCGCCGGCGAAGCCCGACGCGCCGGTGATGAGGACGCGGCTCAGGGCCCGACGGCGGCGACGAGGTGCTCGGGGGAGCCGTGGCCGTTGGAGGCGACGGCGGCGTCGTCGATCGGGGCCGGGGCGTCTGCGGGCGGGTTGAGGCGCCGCTCGACCTCGCCGAGGACGAAGCCGAAGAGCGCGTGCCGCCACGTCGCCTGCGCGAACGCGCGCGGGTTGCCCCACAGCTCCGGCAGGTCGCCGGCCGCGGGGTGGAAGCGCTCGAGCAGGAGCGTCGCCGGCCACGTCGCGAGGTGCTCGGCGAGCCCGAGCATGACGCCGCGCGCAGGTCGCGGGCCGGGCAGGCTCGGGGCGAGGTTCGCGTAGATCGCGCCGAACGCCGCGCCGTTGAAGACGTGCATGGCCATCCCGATCGGGAGCCAGGCCGGCTCGCGCGTGACGAACTTGCCGAGCAGCTCGACGTCGTCGTAGTCGACGCCGAAGACGCGCTTGTCGAGCGGCTGCTGCGCCGTCCACACCGCGATACCCGCCACGCCCGCGAGGGCGCCGCGGAGGGTGCGGGTTCGGTTGAGCGCCATCCGCGACAACTGTAACGAGCCGCAGCTCCGCGGGTAACCCTCGTCATGGTGCACGCGTCTTTGCACGCCCGGGCCCGCCAGAAGGGCGTCAATCCCCTCATCTACTGGATCGTCCGCGGCGTCCTGCAGCCGTTCTTCCACCTCTACTTCCGGCTGTCGCGGATCGGCCGTGAGCACATCCCCGACGGCCCGGTGATCCTCGCCTCGAACCACCGCTCGTTCCTCGACCCGTTCATCATCGCCACGCTCGCGCGGCGCCCGCTCTACTACGTCGCCAAGGAGGAGCTGTTCCGCAACCGCTTCACCGGCTGGCTGCTGAACAACCTCGGCGCCTTCCCGGTCCGCCGCGGTCAGAGCGACACCGACATGATCGAGACCGCGAAGGAGATCCTCGCCCGCGGCGACGCCGTGCTGATCTTCCCCGAGGGCACGCGCATCCGCCCCGGCGCGCTCGGCCGCCCGCGCCGCGGCGTCGGCCGCCTCGCGCTCGAGTCGGGCGCCCCCGTCGTCCCCGTCGCCATCATCGGCACCGAGGCCGTCCGCAAGGGCTGGCGCATCCGCCCGCACAAGGTCCGCGTCCGCGTCGGCCGCGCGCTCACCTTCCCGCAGGTCGCAGGCACCCTCGCGCACGCTCGCCACCGCCGTCACCGACCGCATCTGGCCCTGCGTGATGCTCCAGTGGGAGTGGCTCGGCGGCCTGCCGCCGCTGCGCCGCGCCGCGGTCATCGGCGCCGGCTCGTGGGGCACCGCGGTCGCGGTCATGTTCGCCCGCGCCGGCCTCGAGGTCGACCTCGGCTGCCGCACCGCCGAGCAGGCCAACCAGGTCACCGCCAGCGGCCGCAACGACGAGTACCTGCCCGGCGTCGAGCTGCCGGAGTCGATCAACGTCATGCGCGCCGCCGACCTCGAGCTCTCGCGCCATGACCTCGTCGCGTTCGCCGTGCCGTCGGCCGGGCTGCCGAGCGCGGTCGCCGCCCACGGCGGCTCGATCCCGCGCCGCGCCGGCGTGCTCGTGATGTCGAAGGGCCTCGTACCGCCGCTCGGCACGCTGGCGTCCGCGTTCGTCGCGGAGCGCGTCAACGCGTGGGCGGTCGGCGCGCTCGCCGGCCCCGCCCATGCCGCCGCCGCCCTGAGCGACGGCGCCTCGCTCGTCGTCGGCTCGCAGGACCCTGCCTTCGGCCGCCAGGTCACCACGGCGCTGACCGCCGCCGGCTTCGACGCGGGCTACACGCGCGACGTCGTCGGCGTCGAGCTCGCCGGCTGCGCCAAGAACGCCGCCGCCCTCGCCGCCGCGGCCGCCTCCACCGCCGGGCCGAACGCAGCCGGCGCGGCGGCCGGCAAGGTGTTCGCCGAGATCGACGCGCTCGCCCGCCACGAGGGCTCCGCGCCCGAGACGTTCGCCGGCCTCGCCGGCGCCGGCGATCTCGTCGCGACCGTGATGGCCGAGGGCTCGCGCAACCGCCGCGCCGGCGAGATGCTCGCCGAGGGCATGCCGGCCGAGGACATCGACTCCGCGCTCGGCCAGACCGCCGAGGCCGTCGCGTGCGTGCCGCTGCTCGCGGAGCGCGTGCAGGCCGCCGGCGTCGACGCGCCGACGCTGCGCGGGCTGGCCGGCGTGATCGAGGGCGAGCTCGACGCCGCGGAGTGGACCGAGTCGCTCACCGCGCCGCGGCCGACCCCGAAGCGCCCGCAGAAGGTCCGCGCCGCGTAGCCTGCGATGCATGTCGCCGGACAAGGCCCGCCTCGACGAGGAGTTCTCCGCCCTCTACAAGGCGCACCTGCGCGACGTCTACTCGTACTCGTACTACCGGGTGGGCAACCACCACGACGCCGAGGACCTCACGGAGCAGACGTTCCTGCAGGCCTACCGGCACTTCGAGCGCGCGCAGCGCGAGTCGGAGGGGCGGCCGCTGCGGCCGTGGCTGATCCGGATCGCCCACAACCTGGCGGCCAACTACTACCGCGACCGCTCGCGCAAGCCGCAGACGCCGATCGACGACGCCAGCACGATCTCGGCCACCCACACCACCGAGGCGCTGGTCGAGGACCGCGACGACCTGAAGCGAATCCTCGACTGTGTCCAGGACCTGCCGGACGACCGCCGCGAGGCGCTGATCATGCGCTTCGCGCTCGGGATGGACAACCGCGAGATCGCGCGGGCGCTGGGCCGCACCGACGGCGCCACCAAGGTGTTGCTGC
Source organism: uncultured Solirubrobacteraceae bacterium (assembly GCA_963722815.1). Lineage (GTDB taxonomy): Bacteria > Actinomycetota > Thermoleophilia > Solirubrobacterales > Solirubrobacteraceae > DASQFQ01. The sequence goes on along the minus strand of CAVROM010000011.1, from coordinate 62,916 downwards.
ACCGAGCCATCAAGCAGCTGGAGGAGCTGGTGCAGAAGGCCGAAGGACCCACCGGGTGAGCGGATGAGCGAGCGCGCGATCGACATCGAGACCATGCTGCGCCAGGCGCTCGCGCCGGTGGAGCCGCCCGCCGAGCTGAAGGCGCGGCTCGAGACGACGCTCGGATCGCTGGTCGACCTGGCCGCCGACGAGCTCGAGTCGTGGGAGCTCGCGACGCTCAGCGACCCCAAGAACTGGGTCCGCCTCGGCCGCCCTGCCGCCGCCGCGGTGGTCGGCTCGGCCGCCGCCGTCGGCCTGATCGTGCTCCGCACGCAGCGCAACCGCCACCGCCGGCGCGCCCAGTCCAGCAACGTCGCCGAGCTCGCCTTCCGCACGTTGCGCGACGGCGGGCGCGAGGCGCGGAAGCTGCTCGACGACCTGCACTGATCCGCGCAGAGTCCCCGGGCGTAGGACCTCAACGACATGCCCGGATCGACAGACCTCCGCTCGCTCGCCGACGAGGACCTCATGCAGCTGGTCCAGCGCGGCGACCCGCGCGCGTTCGAGCTGGTCTATGACCGCCACTCCGGCGCCGCCTTCTCGCTCGCCTACCGGATGGTCGGCCGCGGCAACGTCGCCGAGGACGTCGTGCAGGAGGCCTTCCTCTCGATCTGGCGCTCCGGCGCCCGCTACGAGCGCGCTCGCGGCTCGGTCCGCACGTGGGTGCTCGGGATCGTCCACCACCGCGCGATCGACCAGCTCCGCCGCTCGTCGGTGCACGACAAGCGCCGCGCCAGTGACGAGGGGCTCGAGGAGCGCCTCGAGTCGGGCGAGCGCACCGACAACGAGGTCGCGCGCCGCGAAGAGGCTGCCAGCATCCGCTCGGCGATGGACACGCTGCCCGCCGATCAGTCCCACGTGATCGAGCTCGCCTACTTCGGCGGCTTCACGCACACCGAGATCGCGGACATCCTCGAGGCGCCGGTCGGCACCGTGAAGGGGCGGATGCGGCTCGGGCTCGAGAAGCTCCGCAACCAGCTGCGCACGCTGGAGATGCCGTCGACATGACCATGCCCGCACGCGATCACGAGCAGTGGGCCGACTCGATCGGCGCCTGGCTGCTGGGCGCGCTGCCCGAGGACGAGGCCGCCGGCTTCAAGCGGCACCTCGACGAGTGCGCGGTCTGCCGCGAGGACGCCGCCGGCCTGCAGGTCGCCGTCGACGCGCTGCCCGCGTCGGCCGCGCCGCACGCGCCCCCGCCGGCGCTGAAGGAGCCGCATCATGGCCGTCGTCGAGGGCGAGGCCGAGCTGCTGCAGGCCGCCGGCCCGGAGTCCGACCGCCCGCGCCGGCGCCGCTCCGAGCGCCGCTCGTGGTTCGGCGGGCTGTCGCTGGCGCCCGGCGCTCGCGCTGGGCCTCGCCGCGCTCGCGATCGGCTTCGTCGGCTCCCAGGCGCTGCAGAGCGGCGGCCCGGAGAAGATCGCCGCCCAGGTGCAGTCCGGCGGCCAGGCGACGCTCGAGGTGGAGGACGGCCAGGGCCGGCTCGTCGCGAGCCACCTCCCCGATCCGCCGAACGGCCGCGTCTACCAGGTGTGGCTCGACAAGGGCGGCAAGACGCCCGAGCCGACCAACGTCCTCTTCACCACCAGCAACGACGGCTCCGCGACCGCCGACGTCCCCTCGCTCGACGGCGTCAAGCGCGTGATGGTCACCGACGAGCCGAGCGGCGGCTCGCGGACACCGACCGGAAAGCTCCTGCTCACGGCAAGCGTCTAGGGGACTGCTAGCGTCGCGCGCCCCGCATGGCCACCTGCTACCGCCACCCGGACCGCGAGACGGGCGTCTCGTGCTCGAACTGCGGGCGGCCCATCTGTCCCGACTGCATGACGCCGACCCCGGTCGGCATGCGCTGCCCGGAGTGCTCGCGCGAGAAGACGCAGGTGCGGACGATGTCGACGATGTACGGCGCGCCGGTCCTGACCTACGTGCTGATCGGGATCAACGTCGTGCTGTTCCTCGGCTCGCGCAGCGGCGGCAACGGCTACTTCGACCTCGTGCTGGCCGCCGGACCGGTCGCCGACGGCGACGATCTGGCGGGCCGTTCACCGGCGGCTTCCTGCACGCGCAGGGCACGTTCGGCTTCCTCCACATCGGCTTCAACATGTACCTGCTGTGGATCCTCGGGCAGATGCTCGAGCCGCACCTCGGCAAGCTGCGCTTCGGCGCGATCTACTTCACCTCGCTGCTGACCGGCGCGTTCGGCGCGATCCTGCTCTCGAGCCCGAACAGCTACACCGTCGGCGCGTCCGGCGCCGTGTTCGGGCTGATGGGCGCGGGCGTCGTCTTCCTGCACGCGCGCGGGATCAACCCGATGGAGTCCGGGCTCGGGCCGACGATCCTCATCAACCTGCTGTTCCCGTTCCTGTTCCCGGGCCTCAACGTCTCGATCGGCGGCCACATCTTCGGCCTCGCCGGCGGCGTCCTCTCAGGCTGGATCATCACCCGCGCGAGCGAGCGGCGCATGTCGGTGGTGCTGCCGATCCTCGCCTGCGTGGTGATCGGCGGGATCGCCCTCGTCGCCACGTACTACGAGGCGCGCCAGAAGGTCGGGCTCGTCTAGACCGCCACCTCGAGCACCGCGGCCGGCGCCTCGGGCACGCGGTCGGGATGCAGGATGTGCGCCATCAGCTCGAGCCCGTCGACGAGCCGCGGGCCGGGGCGGGAGAAGTAGGCGGCGGCGTCGACCGCGACGATCCGCCGGGCGCCCAGCGCCGCCAGCTCGGCCTGGAAGGCGCGCGCCTCCTCGAGCGCGCGCTCGGCGTCGTAGCCGCACGGCATCACCACGACGACCTCGGGCCGGGCGGCGGCGATCTCCTCCCAGCTGCGGACCTCGGAGTGCTCGCCGGGCAGGCCGAGGACGTCGACGCCGCCGGCGTACTCGATCAGCTGAGGCGTCCAGTGGCCGGCGACGAAGACCGGGTCGAGCCACTCGATCGCGGCGACGCGCACCGGCGGCTGCCCGCGCACCGCGAGCGCGCACCTTGTCGATGCGCGCGGCGGCGGCCTGGATCGAGGTCGACGCCCGCGTCCTTCGCGTCGCGCCGCCTGAGCGAGCGTGCGCACGTCGCCCAGCACCTCGCCGAGCGTGTGCGGGTCGAGCGAGACCACCTTCGGCTCGGGCTCGATCCGCTGCGCGACCGCGACGACGTCGTCGTAGGAGACCGCGCAGACCGCGCACAGCGCCTGCGTGACGATCAGGTCGGGCCGCAGCTCGCGCAGCCGCTGCTCGTCGAGCGCGTAGATCGCCTTGCCCTGCTCGGTCAGCTCGCGCACGGCGCGGTCGATCTCGGCCGGCTCGAGCCCGGGCCCGATCAGGTCGCGGGTGACCTTGGGCCGGTCGAGCGCCTCGGCGGGGTGGTCGCACTCGTGGGTGACGGCGGTAACCTCGTCGCCGAGGCCGAGCGCGAACAGCATCTCGGTCGCCGACGGGACCAGGGAGACGATGCGCACGAGGAGCAGGATATGAGCGACTGGCGGGAGGAGGGCGACGCGATCGTCCGCGACTTCGAGCTCAAGGACTTCGCCGCCGCGATGGCGTTCGTCAACCAGGTGGGGGAGATGGCGGAGGGCGCCAACCACCACCCGGACATCCTCATCCACGGCTGGAACAAGGTGCGGCTCACGCTCTCGACCCACTCCGAGGGCAAGGTCACGCAGGCCGACCACGACCTCGCCGCGGGGATTGACGGCCTCGGGGTCGGGTAGCATGGCCCCGTCGCCTTGATGAACGACGACGGCCCTCCTCGAAGTAACGCCGCGCCCTCGAGGCGCGGCCCCGCATGAGCATCCTGCTGCTCCTCGCAGTCTTCGTGCTCGTGCTGCTGAACGGGTTCTTCGTCGCGGCCGAGTTCGCGTACGTGCGCTCGCGGCGCGGCACGCTCGAGGCCGAGGCCCAAGGAGGGCAAGCGCGGCGCCCGCGCCGCCATCACGATCGTCGACGACCTCTCGCGCTACCTGTCGTCGTGCCAGCTCGGGATCACGCTGACCTCGCTGGGCATCGGCTTCCTCGGCGAGCCCGCGGTCGCCAACCTCGTGGAGCCGGTGTTCGGCAACCTGTCGCACGGCGTCTCGCTCGCGCTGTCGCTCTTCATCGCCTACCTGCTGACGACCTCGCTGCACATCACGATCGGCGAGCAGGTCCCGAAGATCTACGCGATCCAGAAGTCCGAGCCGATCGCGCGGCTCGTCGCGCGCCCGCTGATCGTCTTCACGCGCGTCTTCCGCCCGTTCATCGCGCTGCTCAACGCGGCGTCGAACGGGATCCTGCGGCTGCTCGGGATCCGCACCGACAACTTCGACGAGGGGGAGACGCCGGAGGAGATCAAGATGCTGATCCAGCAGTCGATGACCGGCGGCCAGCTCGATCCCGGCGAGGCGGGGATGCTGACCGGCGTCTTCCACCTGCACGAGCAGCAGGCGCGCCAGGTGATGACGCCCGCGCCCGCGGTGGTCACCGTCGACGTCTCCGACCCCGTCGAGCTCGCGCTGCGCCGCTGCGTCTCGTCCGGCCACACGCGCCTGGTGGTCACCGAGGACCACAACGAGGATCGCGTGAAGGGCATCGTGCACGCCAACGCGCTCGCCCAGAAGCTGCTCGCCGAGGGCGCCGAGGCGACCATCGAGGAGCTCGTCCGCGAGGCGCCGATCGTGCCGGAGACCAAACCGCTCGACGACCTGCTCGCCGACCTCCAGCGACAACGCTCGTCGCTTGCGGTGGTGATCGACGAGTACGGCCGCACCGCCGGGATCGTGACCGTCGAGGACATCATCGAGGAGGTCGTCGGCGAGATCGACGACGAGACCGACCCGCTCGGCGGCGCGGTCCGCAAGCTCGCCAACGGCGACTGGTTCGTGCGCGGCCACGTCGCGATCTCCGACCTCCTCGATTACGGGCTCGAGCTGCCGGCCGACACCGACGCCTACAACTCCATCGGCGGCTACGTGTTCGGCGAGCTCGGCCGGCTACCGAAGCGCGGCGACACCGTCAGCTCCAACGGCTACTCGATCCGCGTCGAGTCCGTGCGCGAGAACCGCATCGAGGCAGTGCGGATCCGCGAGCGCCGCGTGGCGTAGCACGCTCATCAGAAGTTGGGGAATCAGTCCCACCCGCCCCAGGTTTCGAATCGAAACTCCGTGCGGTATTGCACAAGCGCGTCGGGGGCGCTACGTTCCACGCAACCCGCCTGGACCGCTCCGGCGGTTGAGGAGGAGAGAGGGAGATCCTGGGGAGGATCTACCGAGAGACACAACGCGGCCGGCTCAGGGGAGCGAGCCGGCCGCGAAGTGTTTCTGGAGGAGGGGTTGCGATGAGGGTCAGTTCGTCGCAAGCGGCAGTCTCCACCTCCGACTTCAACGGTCGCTAAAAGATTGCTTCAGGTTTCGTAGGTGTGGAACCCGCGGCCGGTCTTGCGGCCCAAGGCGCCTTCGGCGATGAGTTGCTCGACGGTGGCGGGGATGCGCGCGCCGATCGTCTCGCCGATCGCCTTCGACACGTCGAGGCCCGACGAGGTCGAGCAGCGCCAGCGGCCCGAGCGGGTGCCCGGCGCCGAGCTTCATGCAGGTGTCGACCGCCTTCGGCTCCATGCCGGTGCGCTCGAGCAGCTCGACGGCGTCGAAGAGGTAGGGGAACAGCAGGCGGTTGACCACGAAGCCGGGCGTGTCGGAGACGTCGACGGCGGTCTTGCCGAGGGCGGCGCACAGCGCGTGCGAGCGGGCCCTCGTGTCCTCGCCGGCCTGCGGGGGGAACGCGAGCTCGACCAGCGCCATCTTGGTCACCGGGTTGAAGACGTGGAGGGCGGCGAAGCGCTCGGGGCGGCCGCTCTCGGCGCCGAGCTGCTCGGCTGACAGCGACGAGGTGGTGGTGGCGAGGATCGCGTCCGCGTCCAGGATCTCGGCCAGCTCGGCGAACAGCGCGGTCTTCGCGGCGTGCTCCTCGACGATCGCCTCGACCACGTAGGTGGCCTGCGCGAGCGCCGCGCGGTCGCACGTCGACCTCGACCGCGTCGGCGTCGAGGTAGTCCCGCGTCGTCGCCGCGCTGGCCTCGGAGCGGGCGCACAGGGTCACCGGCCCGTGACGGGCCGCGAGGGCAGCGAGGCCACGCGCGATCGTGCCGCTCCCGACGATGCCGAGCCGCTCGGGGAGCGGGCGCTGGGTATTGGCTGACTCGCCAGTCAACGTCGGGCGTAGACTAGTCGGCATGACATTCACCGGTCGCGACGTCGTCATCGTCGAGGCGGTTCGCACGCCCATCGGGCGCGGCCACCGCGAGAAGGGCTACTACAAGGACACGCACCCCAACGAGCTGCTGGGCAAGTGCTATTCCGAGGTCATCGAGCGGGCGGGGATCGACGCCGCCGAGGTCGAGGACGTCATCTGCGGCTGCGTGCAGCAGTACGGCGAGCAGATGTTCAACGTCGGGCGCAACGCCTGGCTGCAGGCCGGGCTGCCGTTCGAGACGCCCGCCACCACTGTCGACCGCCAGTGCGGCTCGGCGCAGCAGGCCGTCAACTTCGGCGCGGCGCTGATCGCCTCCGGCGTGCACGACGTCGCCATCGGCGGCGGGGTCGAGCACATGGGCCACATCCCGATGGGCGTCGGCTTCAACTGGATCGACCAGGTCGGCTCGCCGTGGCCGCCCGAGCTGATGGAGAAGTACAACCTGATCCCGCAGGGCCTGTCGGCCGAGATGATCGCCGACCAGTGGGAGATCCCCCGCTCCGAGCTCGACGAGCTCGCCGTCCGCTCGCACCGGCTCGCCCACCAGGCGACCGAGGAGGGGCGCTTCGAGCGCGAGACGATCCCGTTCCAGGTCAACGGCGACACCTACGTCACCGACCAGGGCATCCGGCCGGAGACCTCGCTCGAGACGCTCTCCCAGCTCAAGCCGGCGTTCAAGCCCGACGGCAAGATCACGGCCGGCAACGCGTCGCAGATCTCCGACGGCGCGGCCGCGGTGCTGCTGATGTCGGCCGACAAGGCCAAGGCGCTCGGGCTCACCCCGCGAGCCAGGATCGTCGACCAGACGACGGTCGGCGTCGACCCCGTGATCATGCTCACCGGGCCGATCCCGGCGACGAAGAAGCTGCTCGAGCGCAACGGGATGACGATCGACGACATCGACCTGTTCGAGGTCAACGAGGCGTTCGCGCCGGTCGTGGCCGCGTGGAAGCGCGAGCTCGAGCCGGACATGGACCGCGTCAATGTCAACGGCGGCGCGATGGCGCTCGGCCACCCGCTCGGCTCGACCGGCGGGCGGCTGATCACCACGCTCCTCCACGAGCTCGAGCGCTCCGACAAGGAGACCGGGCTGGTGACGATGTGCTGCGGCGGCGGCCTCGGCACCGGGACCCTCATCCAGCGCGTCTAGGGCTCGAACGGCGGCATCGAAGGGCTGGGTCGGACCGCCCGGCGACCACGAGTGTCGCCTCAGGGGCGGTATGCGCCCTCGAGGTGACACTCGTCGCGCCCGGCGCCACGGACCGGCCTCCTCAACGGCGCCGTTGTACTACATCTGATTCGCCATCGCGGCCATGAGTGCATGCCGCCGTCGACGACCAGCGTCTCGCCGGTGATGTAGCTCGCCTCGGATGAGGCGAGGAAGGCCGCGGCGGCGCCGATCTCGTTGGCGTCGCCCGGCCGGCGCAGCGGCACCCCGTCGCGGTGCTCCGTCTGCGGGTCGGTGTCCTCGTTGCCGGTCATCTTCGTCGCGATCTCGCCGGGCGCCACGGAGTTGACCGTGATGCCGTGCTCGGCGAGCTCGAGCGCCATCACCTTCATCAGCCCGCCGGTGCCGTGCTTGGCGGCGGTGTACGCGGTGGCGGTCTCCAGCGGGACGAGCTCGTGGATCGAGGTGACGAACACGATGCGGCCGCCGCGGCCCTGGTCGACCATGCGGCGCGCCGCGCGCTGGGCGGTGAGGAACTGGGCGTGGAGCGCGAAGCGGATGACCCACTCCCACTCCTCGAAGCCGAGCTCGAGGAACGGGGTCGAGTGGCCGGCGGCCGCGTTGGCGACGTAGGCGTCGAGGCCGCCCAGGGCGTCGGCGAGCTCGTCGATCACGGCGTCGGGTCCGGGCACCTCGGAGAGGTCGGCCCGGCGGGTCTCCACGCGGACGCCCTCGGCCTCCAGCTCGGCGACCGCCTGCTCGAGGTTCTCCTCGTCGGAGTGCCAGGTGATGCCGAGGTCGAAACCGCGCTTGGCGAGTGCGAGGGCGGTGCCCCGGCCGATGCCGGAGTTGCCGCCCGTGACGATGGCGTTGGGCATGCCACGGCTCTTCCCGCTGCCCGGGGTCAGGTACTCTCCGCACATGCCAACCGAGTCGACGTACACCGGGCTCTACGGCCGCGAAGAAGCTCGCGCCGAGGTCTCGACCGCCGAACTGCTGGGGCGGGTCCTCTTCCTCGTCGCGATCGCGCTCGGTTTCTGCGCGCTCGGGACCTACCTGGGGCGCGATCTCCAGCTCGGCACCGCCCGGCTGCATCTCGTTCGTTGGCTTCGGGATGCTGCTCGTGTCCTCGTTCGCCGGCGAGCGCTTCCGGGTCGGGCCGTTCGCGATGGGCTGGCTGTTCGCGACCGCGACCGCGATCGGGCTCGGGCTCGGGCCGGTGATCGCGTACTTCGCGACGGTCGAGGAGGCCGCGCTGACGCAGGCCTTCGCCGGCACGGCGGCGACCGTCGCGGGCGCGGGCGCGCTCGGATTCGCGCTCTCCAAGGACCTCGCGCCGTGGATGCGGCCGCTGTCGCTGATCGTGTTCGCGGCGTGCGTCGGGACGATCATCTGGTCGCTCGCCGCCGGCACCGTGCCGATCTTCGTGAGCATCCTGATCTACGGGCTGTCCGCGGCCCTGATCGTGGTCGACTTCAACTACCTGCGCAAGCACGGCACGGAGGACGACGCGATCTGGCTGGCGACCGGGATCTTCGTCTCGATCGTCAACATCTTCCTCTCCCTTCTGAACATCTTCTCCTCGCGGTAGGCGCTGGATGGAGTCATCGTCGGCCACGACTCCGACCCCCGAGGAGCAGAAGGCGCGCAAGGCCGCGGAGTTGCGCGGCGCCCCGTTCCTCGTCTACCGCGACGACAAGGGCCACCAGAAGCTGGTCGAGCTCGACGAGAACGCGAAGGCGCTCACCGTCGGCCGGCGCTTCGAGGCCGACATCGCGCTGCCGTGGGACCGCGAGGTCTCGCGTCTGCACGCGCAGTTCGAGTTCCGCGCCGGCGAGTGGACGGTCGACGACGACGGCTGGTCGCAGAACGGCACGTTCGTCAACGAGATGCGGCTCGATGGCCAGCGGCGGCTCCAGGACGGCGACATCATCCGCTGCGGCCAGACCAACATCGCGTTCTGCCACACGCGCAACGTCAGCGTGGAGATGACGCTGGTGCCGGGCGAGCTGTCGGCGACGCCGCGCTTCTCGATGCAGCAGCAGCAGATCCTGCGCGAGCTGTGCTCGCCGCTGCTCGGCGACGGCGACGGGCTCAGCCCGCTCGCCGACGACGAGATCGCCGCGAACCTCGGCACCGACCAGAAGACCGTCACGACCGAGCTCGAGCACCTCGCGCGCCAGTTCGGCCTGAGCGAGATGCCGTTCTTCGAGCGCCGCGCGGAGATCGCGATGCTCGCGCTGCGCTCGGGCCTCGTCAAGGCCGACGAGTAGGACACGGACTGAAGCGCGGCTTCAGCCAGGCGGTGGCGATCGTGGTGGCTCGCGTGCGGGGCGCTGGCACGCTTGCGCGCCATGACCGGATCCAGGCTTCTCGAGCGGCTCGCGGAGGGGCCGCTCCTCTGCGCCGAGGGCTACCTGTTCGAGCTCGAGCGGCGCGGCTACCTCCAGGCCGGCGCGTACGTGCCGGAGGTCGTGCTCGAGCACCCCGAGCGTCGTCGAGCAGCTCCACCGCGAGTTCGTCCACGCCGGCTCCGACGTGGTCGAGGCGTTCACCTACTACGGGCACCGCGAGAAGCTGCGGCTGATCGGCAAGGAGGACCTGCTCGAGCCGCTCAACCGCGGCGCGCTGGCGATCGCCGCGAGAGGTCGCGGGCGAGAGCGGCGCGCTGCTGGCCGGCAACGTCTGCAACACGAACGTCTTCGCCGACGACGAGCCCTCGCGCCGGGCCGTGCGGGCGATGTTCGAGGAGCAGGTCGCCTGGGCGGCCGACGCGGGCGTCGACTTCGTGATCGCGCGAGACGTTCCAGTACGCGGGCGAGGCGCTGCTGGCGCTCGACGTGATCCGCGCCGCCGGGCTCGACGCGGTGGTGACGCTCGCCATCCACCGCGAACCCGTCACCCGCGAGGGGTGGGCGCCGGAGGAGGCCTGCCGCCGGCTGGCCGACGCGGGCGCCGCCGTCGTCGGGCTGAACTGCATCCGCGGGCCGCGGACGATGCTGCCGCTGCTGGGCGCCGTGCGGGAGGCGGTCGACGTCCCGGTCGCCGCGCTGCCCGTTCCGTACCGCACGCACGCGGCGGAGCCGACGTTCCAGTCGCTCGCCGGCGGCCACGCGTTCCCGGTCGCGCTCGACCCGCACACGTGCGACCGCTACGAGGTGGCGGAGTTCGCGCGCGAGGCGCTCGGGACTCGGGGTGAGCTACCTCGGCCTCTGCTGTGGCGCGGCGCCGCACCACATCCGCGCGATGGCGGAGGCGATCGGCCGCACGCCGCCCGCGAGCCGCTACTCGCCCGACATGTCCAAGCACGCCTACCTGGGCACGGACGCGAGCCTGCGCGCCGACAACCTCGCGTTCGCCGAGCGGCTGTAGCGGTGCCCCGCTACGTCGTCATCGGCGGCGGCGGGATCGGCAGCGCCGCCGCCTACTGGCTCAGCCGCCGCGGCGGGCGCGGACGTGGTCTGCCTGGAGCAGTTCCAGCTCGGCCACGAGCTGGGCGCCTCCGAGGACCACTCGCGGATCATCCGCCACGGCTACCACAGCCCGGTCTACACGGCGCTCACGGGGCCGGCCTACGCCGCCTGGCGCGAGGTGGAGGCGGAGTCGGGCGTGCCGCTCGTGCACACGACCGGGATGCTCAACCTCGCCCGGCGCGGCAGCGTGGGGTCGGGCGATCCTCGACGCCTACACCGCCTCCATGGACGCGTTCGGCATCGCCCACGAGCGGATCGGCGCGGCGGAGGTGATGCGGCGCTGGCCGCAGTTCCGGCTCCCCGCCGACCACGAGGCGATCTTCCAGCCGGACGGCGGCATCCTCGACATCCGCCGCGCCGGGCGCGGTCCTGCGCGCGCTCGCGCGCGGGCGCGGGGCTACGGTGCTCGGGGACGCGCAGGTCACCGCCGTCCGGCCGGGCGACGGCGTGGCGCGGTCACGGTCGAGTCGGCGGCGGGCGACTTCGAGGCCGAGCGCGTGGTGGTCTGCACGGGCGCGTGGACGCGCGAGCTGCTGCGCGGCCTCGGCCACGACTGGCCGATCCGGCTCACGCACGAGCAGGTCACCTACTTCCAGACGCCGAACCTCGCCGCGTTCGCGCCCGCGCGCTTCCCGGTCTGGGTGTGGCACGGCGACGACGACGACGAGTACTACGGCTTCCCGGTCTACGGCGAGGTCGCGACCAAGGCGGCGCAGGACCTCGGGCGGGCGGGAGACGAGCCTCGACGCCTGGCCGGCCGCCGCCCGACGCGGAGCGCGTGGCGCGGGTGGCGCGCTTCTGCGAGGAGATCCTCCCGGGCTACACGGGCCCCGAGCTGCGGACCCGCTCCTGCCTGTACGACATGCCGCCCGACCGCGACTTCGTCGTCGACCTGCTCCCGGGCGAGCAGCGCATCGCCGTCTGCGTCGGCGCCGGCCACGCGGCCAAGTTCGCCGCGGTGCTGGGGCGCATCCTCTCCGAGCTCGCGCTCGACGGCGCGACCGAGCTCCCGATCGAGGCCTTCCGCGCGGACCGGCCCGCGCTCGCGGACCCGAGCTTCAGGCCCGGATACCGGCTCGGGGGCGTGGCCTCGACGGGCGCTGCTCCCTGAGGATCTCGAGCATCGCCGCGGCGGCGGGGGAGCGGAACTCGGCGCGGGCCGCGTCGCGGCCTGGATGTCGCGCGACGGCCCAGTCGCGGCGCGAGGGAGCGCAGGACCACCGAGCGGGTGCGGCGGGCAGAGCGCGAGGTCGGGCAGAAGCGCGGCGCCGACGCCGGCGCCGACGAGCTCCTGGATCGCCGTGTAGTCGTCGCTCTCGAACGTCACGCGCGGCGCGAAGCCGGCCTTGGCGCATGCGCGCATCGAGCACCTGGCCGCCCGACGTCGCGCGCGGCACGTCGATCCACGTCTCGTCGGCGAGGTCCTCGAGCCGGATGTCCGGCTTGGCGGCCAGCGGGTGGTCGGCGTGGAGCGCGAGTTGCACGGGGTCGTCGAACAGGTGGATGACCTCCACGCCCTCGGCCGGGTGGGCGTCGAGGTCGACGGTCAGCGCGAGGTCGAGCCGGCCGGCGCGCAGGCGCTCGACGCTCTGCATCGGCGACGCCTGGCCGACGGTCAGCTCGACGGCCGGGTGTCGCGCGCGGAACGTGTCGACGGCGCGCGGCAGCACGCTCGCGCCGGCGGTGGCGAACGACGCCATCCGCAGGTGCCCGCGGCGCAGCTCGGCGAGCGCCGCCAGAGCCGTCTCCGCGGCCTCGAGCCGGCCGAGGATCACGTCGGCATGCTCGACGAGCACCTGGCCCGCCTCGGTCAGCACGACGCCGCGGGCGCGGCGCTCCAGCAGCCGCACGCCGGCCTCGCGCTCGAGCGCGGCGATCTGCTGCGAGATCGCCGACGGCGTGTAGGAGAGCACGTCGGCGGCGGCCGCCAGCGAACCGCGGCGAGCGACCTCGCGGAGCACGCGCAGGCGGCGGACGTCCAGCACCGCCCCAAGGTAACGGCACAGGAGGGGCGCTGACCAGGTCAGCGGTGATACATGGCGAGGCCGCTCTGCCTCGGCCTCGAGCGCGCGGCGGTCGGCGGCGGCGAGCCGGCCGAACGGGCTGAGCTCGATCCGGCCGTCCACGTGCTTCCAGGTGCCGGCGACGGCGCCGTCGACCGTGAAGGTCGGGAACGACTGCGGCGCCTTGGTGTGGAAGATCTTCGGCCGGTGCTCCTCGGGCAGCACGCCGGTGCGGCGGGCGTGGACGAGCAGGCTCGCGTCCCACGTGCCGAGGAAGCGCGGCGGGGCGGGTGTGTCCGGGCCGGCGCGCGGCGCGCCGGGGACGTCGAGCAGGTCGTCCTCGCGCGCGAGGTCGAGGCCGTCGACGATCGCGGCGGGCAGGCCGGTGAACGAGGCGACGTCCTTCGCGGTGGCGGGGCCGAAGCCGGCGAGGTAGCGCCGCACGAGGTGCTCCTGCGCGGCCTGCTCGCCGATCTCGGGCGGGCCGATCCAGTCCTCGGCGAGCGCGTAGAGATCGGCCCGCCGCCGCTCCCACGTGCCCGACGGCGGCGCCCGCACGAGGTCCACCCACAGCCCGACGCCGTGCGCCGCCTCCTTGCCGATCAGCGCCTCGATCTCCTTGCGTCGCAGCGTGTTGCCGCCCGCGAGCGCGGCGCGCACCTGCTCCGCGGCAGCGACCGGCGGGTCGCGCTTCGTCGACCGCAGCCATGCCATGCGGCGCGCCTCACGCACGGCGAGTGCGAGCGGCCAGTAGTCCTCGCGCGAGACCAGGTGGATCGTGCTGCGCATCAGCGTGCCCTGGACGACGCTGCGCTCCTCGAGCGCTCGGGTGAGGTCGGCGCGCTCGAACCCCTCCAGGCGCGACCACAGCCCGATGTACATCGAGGGCGCGTACTGCGCCTGCAGGCCGGCCATCCGCTCGAGCAGGCGTGGTATGGAGTCGGTCGCGCGCTCGAGCAGCCCCTGGCGGGCCAGCAGGGAGCGGTTGAGCGCACGCGGCGAGAGGGCGGCCATGTCGGCCGCGGATGATGCCGTGCGGGCTAGGCGGCTTGCGCGGCCGGGCGGGAGCCGGCCTCGAGGCGCGCGACGAGCTCGTCGAGGCGGAGCTCCTCGAGGCCCTGCGCGACGGCGTCGAGCTCGCCCGCGCAGAACTCGACCAGCCGCCGGCCTTCCTGGCAGAGCTCGAGCGTCTCCCGCAGGCCGGCCTCGCCGGAGTCGAGGCGGCGGATGACCTCCTCGATGCGGGTGCAAGCGGTCTCGTAGGTCACGACGGATCACCGTATGGCTCGGGGCGGACGGACACGCTGCCGTCGTGGAAGCGCAGCTTCAGCGGCGCCTGGTCGCGCGCGGCGGCCGCGGACGTGACCGGCTCGCCGCTCGGGTCCTCCACCAGGGCGTAGCCGCGCTCGAGCGTCCGTTGCGGCTCGTGCGCGGCGAGCGCGAGCCGGAGCCGCTCGAGGTCGCGCCCGCGCTGGACGTGCTCGGCGCCCGCGCCGGCGCGCGCCTTGCGCTCGAGCACGAGCGCCGTGGTCGACGTGTGGCGCGTCGCTTGCGCGACCTGGCGGCGGCCGCTCGCGCGCAGCTCGCGCGCGTGCTGGTGCAGCCGCGCGCGGTGGCGGGCGACGTGGTCGGCCGGTGCGCGCGAGAGCCGCGCGAGCACCCGCGCTCGCTCCACGATCGCCAGCCGCGAGCGGTGCTCCAGCCGCGCGGCGAGGCCCTGCAGCTTCGCCCGCGCCTCGGAGCAGTTGACCGGCACGGCGGCCTCCGCCGCGTGGGTCGGGGTCGAGCAGGCGACGGCGGAGACGTCGTCGATCAGCGTGCGGTCGGTGTGGTGGCCGACGCTCGAGATGACCGGCACGCGCAGCAGCGCGACCGTGCGGCACAGCGTCTCGTCGCAGAACGCGAACAGGTCGGCGAGCGAGCCGCCGCCGCGCGCGACCACGATCACCTCGACCTCCTCGCAGGCCGCCAGGTCCTGCAGCGCGCGGGTGATCGCGGGCGCGGCGTGACGGTCCTGCACCGGCGCGAATGCCCACACGATCCGCCCGGCCCAGCCGCGCCGCTTCAGCCCGGCCAGCACGTCGTCGCGCGCCTTGCCGCCCTCGCCCGACACCACGCCGATGCAGCGCGGCAGCGACGGCCGCGGGAGCCGCTTCTGCGGCTCGAACAGCCCCTCGGCGGCGAGCGTCTTGCGCAGCCGCTCGGCCTGGGCGAGCAGGTCGCCCTCCCCGGCCACGCGCAGCTTCGTGACCGCGAACGAGAACGACGGCGAGGACGCCCGCGAGCCGGGATAGAAGTCACAGCCGCCGGCGGCGACGACGACCGACCCGTCGCCGAGCGTGTCGAGCCCCAGCGCGTCCCAGTCCTTGCGCCACATCGAGCACGGCAGCGCGCCCAGGCCGTCGCGCAGCTCGAACCACACCTTCGCCCGCCCGAGCTTGAGCCCGAACACCTCGCCGAACACCTGCACGCGCTTGAAGCCGCGCAGCCGGTCGCGCAGCGCGGCCGCGTAGTCGCCGACCGGCCACGGCCCGGACAGGCGGCTGCCGGGGATGCCGTCGGGGATCGCCGGGTGCTCCATGACCTGGAGAGGCTATGCGGCGGTCCGGTCGCCCCCGGCGAACGTCATCGGCGGGCATTGAGGGGTGGGCTCGAACCGCCCAGCTCCGACGAATGTCACCTCGATGTCGGTATGCGACATCGAGACGACGCTCGTGCCCGCGGCGGCTCGAACACGACGCCTACCCAGCCGCCGTTGACGTTGACTTTCGGGCCCCCACGAACTGCGCGAGGCCCGAGATCCGCCGCTGGATGCCCTCGAACCCGCGCTCCTCGAGCGCGCCGGTGATCTCGTCGCGCCCGAACACCCGCAGCCCCGTCGCGGCGCCGACCAGCGCGCCCACCGGCGCCGGCGTCAGCGGCGCGCGCGCCGAGGTCAGGATCGCCACGCGCCCGCCCGGGGCGAGCACGCACTCCATCGCGTCCAGCGCAGCCAGCGGCGCGTCGAACAGGTGCAGCGCGGCGAAGCAGCAGACCGCGTCGAAGCAGCCGTCGCGGAACGGCAGGCGGATCGCGTCGCCGCGGACGTAGGCGACGTTGGACGCGGCCGCTCCCGTGTCCTCGACCGCGCGCGCGAGCATCGTCTGCGACGCGTCGAGCCCCACCAGAGCCCGCGCTTGCCGACCGAGCCCGCGAACTCGCGCACGAAGTTGCCCGGGCCGCAGGCGATGTCGAGCACGGTGTCGCCCGGCCCCAGCTCGAGCAGCTCGTGCGCGATCTGGCGCTCGCCCGCGGTGCCCGGCCCGAGCGGGCCCATCAGCACCCGCCCCCACGCCGGCCGCCACCAGCGCTCGTAGACGACCGGCAGCCCGCGGGTCAGCATCGTCCGCTGCGCCGGCCGTCCGCCGCGGCGCCCGGCGCTCCCCAGCGGGTCGAGGTAGCCGCCGGGGACCGCTGCGCTCTTCGGTCGCCGGGCCGGATCGAGCAGGCCGATCGCGCGCTCGAGGCCGCCCGAGAGCGTCACCCGCTGGTCGGGCCCTCGATGTAGCGCGGCTGCTCGTGGTCGCTGAGCGAGCGCAGCGACCGCTGGCCCTGCTGCTCGGGCTCGCCGCGCGTCTCGCCGCTGAAGCCGAGGCGCTCGAGCCGCGCGATCTCCTGCTCGCCGAGCAGGCGCGCCGGGTCCTCGGCCGGCAGCCTGCGGATCAGCGTGCGGATCCGGTTGCGCAGCTGCAGCGCGAAGTGCGGCGTCGCGGCGCCCATCAGCTGGCGCACGTCGTCGACGCTGACGGTGCGGTTGGGGGCGAGGCGCTCGGGCTGCTCGGCTTCGGCCATGCGCGGATCCTACGACGAACCCTGCACGGGCTGGATCTCGAGCAGCGCGTCGATCCGCGACTGCACGTCGACCGAGATCGCCTTCTCGTCGCCCATGACCCAGCCGTGGTTGTAGACGCCGCGCACCGGGTCCTGGTCATAGCCCGGCTGGATGTCGAGCAGGTAGTCCTGGAGCGGCCTGGCGAGGATGTTGACGTCGGTGTTGACCAGCAGCGGGCCGTAGGTCCCGGCGCCCGACAGCCCGGCGGCGGCGGCCGCGTCGGCCGGGCGCGACTTGCTCGCGAACACGAGCCCGTGGCCGGGGTCGACCGCGTTCCAGCCGAACTTCCCGTCGTTGAAGCGCGCGAAGGCGACCGAGTTGGCCGCCGGGTCGGCGCCGGAGATGCGGCGCGCGGTGCCGAGGTTGTTGAGCTGCTTGACGACCGCGTCGGAGATCGCCGAGGCTGGCCCCAGCACGTAGATGCGCGGGCGGCGGTGGGCGGTGATGGCGGCCTTGGTGGCGGCCGGCAGGCTGTCCTTGCCGGCCCACAGCACGGGGTCGCCGGCCTTCGCCGCCCACGCCGCGGCGGGCATCGCGTACTCCGGCGCGCTCGAGGGCGCGACCACCACGGAGCCGCTCGGCTGGCCGGCGGCGGCGGTGTGGAGCTTGTCGATCGCCTGCGCGAGCGCGGCGGGGTCGGCGCCCTCGACGTCCGTGGTCTTCGCGCCCTCGACCTTGGCGGTCTTGCCGATCCGGATGACCTCGGCGCCGCCGGCCTTGGGCGCGCCGGTGGGGCCGAGCGCGTCGAGCGCGGACTTCGTGGCGTCCGGCATGTCCTCGCCGTCTGAGAGCAGCACGGGCGCGCGCAGCGGGCGGCTCATGAGCTGGGCCGCGGAGATCGCGGCCTGCCAGTCCTTGGCGTCGACGAGCGAGACCGCCGCGGGCCGGGTGTCGCGCGAGCGCGCGGGGTAGATCGCCTGGGCGACGCCCGCGGCGTCGGCGATCGGATCGGCCCCGCCCACGCGCGTGGTGTTCTTCGTGGCGAATCCGGGAAAGCCAAGGCCCTGGGCGGCCTGCTCGTCGTCTCCGCCCTTGCCGACCACCGGCTGGCGCTGTTCGGAGGTGCCCTTGTTGCCCCCGCCGCAGCCGGCAGCGAATGCGACAAGCGCGAGCATGAGGATCAGCGGCCGGCGGGACACGACCGGGGACACGCTAGCCGTTGTCCAAGTCGGTGTCCGCAATCAGCGGTGATTCGACAGGCCGGCAGAAATTTCTCAAGCCGGCTGGAGAATCCGACGATCACGGGTTGGACATAACGCGGCGCGGGGGTATACAGTGCCGCGCCAGCAACGCCGAGTGTCCGGAGTCATGGCCGGGCAGCGGGGGACCCAGTTGTGTGGGGCGAGTCAGGTCTTGAGCGACCTGAGGCGCGAGCTCTTTCAGCGCCAGCCCGTCAGCTAACCCCGTAGGCCGACGAAAGAGAAGTTTTTCAATGGTTCGGACTGCCGTACGGGGCTTTTGCCTTGCCGTTTTTTCAATGCTGTTCTGCGTCGTCGCCCCGGTGGGCGCGTTCGCCGACCCCGGGACCGGTGGCGCGTCCTACACGCCCCCGCCGCCTCCGACGCCGGACCCGAGCACGGTCCCGCTGGGGCAGCCCACGCCGATCGTGCCCGGCGCGCGCGCCGTGCTCCTCGCGGACGGCACCGCCGCCGCCCCCGCCGACGCGCCGGCGAACGTGCAGAACGCGATCTGGGCGGCCAACACGCTCCAGAAGCTGCCGTACCGCTACGGCGGCGGCCACAAGTCCTTCATCTCGCGCCGCGGCTACGACTGCTCCGGCACCGTCTCGTTCGCGCTCAACGCGGCGGGGCTCCTGAAGCGCCCGCTCGACTCCGGCTCGTTCATGCGCTGGGGCAAGAAGGGCCCGGGCACCTGGTTCACGGTCTACACGAACCCCGGTCACGCCTACGCCGTGATCGCGGGGCTGCGGCTCGACACGAGCTCGGCCGGCGCCGGTGGCGGCAGCGGCCCGCGCTGGCGCGCCAAGGGGCGCCCGTCGGCGGGCTACAAGATCCGCCACCCGCGCGGCTTCTAATCGTCCCTCAGTAGAGGGCAGGGGAGGGGCGCCCGCCTGGCAGGGGGCGGCGCCCCCACGTCTTCAGACGATCTCGTCGCGCTCGGCGAGGCGGTTGCGGCGGCGCGTCTGCGCGGCGCGCTCGCGCCGCTCCTCGTCCGCGCTCTCGACCGCCAGCGGCGGCACCTCCCGCGGGCGGCCTTCGTCGTCGACGGCCACCATCGTGAGGTAGGCGCTGTTGGTGTGCCGGACCGTCCCGACAGCGGGGCGCTCGGCCTCGACGCGCACGCCGACCTCCATCGACGTCCGCCAGACCGCGTTGACCGATGCGCGCAGCGTCAGCAGCTCGCCGATGTGGATCGGCTCGTTGAACGTCATGCGGTCCATCCCCGCCGTCACTACGCGGCCGCCGCGAGTGGCGCACGCCCGCCAGACCCGCCACCTGGTCGCACAGCTTCATGACCACGCCGCCGTGCACGAAGCCGGCGGAGTTGAGGTCCGTCGGGCCGAGCCAGTGGACCAGCACGGACAGGGAATGCGCGACGGGCCGAGGCTCCATGAGCCGGGGTATACCATCGCCGGACTTCGAATCTCGACTTTCACAGGAGGCCATCGTGGCCGGCATGGGCGGACGCATGTCCATCGTCATCAAGGCGAAGATCAACAAGCTCCTCGACAAGGCCGAGGACCCGGGCGAGACGCTCGAGTACTCCTACCAGCGCCAGATAGAGCTGCTGCAGAACGTCAAGAAGGGCATCGCCGATGTCGTGACGTCGAAGAAGCGGCTGCAGCTCCAGCAGTCGAAGCTCGAGCAGCAGGTCGTCAAGCTCGACACCCAGGCGCGCCAGGCGCTCTCGGCCGGCAACGAGGAGCTCGCGCGCACCGCGCTCGAGCGCAAGCAGTTCGCCCAGGGCGAGCTGCAGTCGCTCGACCAGCAGGTCGCCGAGCTCGAGCAGCAGCAGCAGACGCTGATCCAGAAGGAGCAGCAGCTGCGCACGAAGATCGACCAGTTCCGGACCAAGAAGGAGGTCATCAAGGCGCAGTACTCCGCCGCCGAGGCCTCCGTGAAGATCTCCGAGGCCGCCACCGGCGTGGGCGAGGAGATGGCCGACGTCGGGCTCGCGATGCAGCGCGCGCAGGACAAGACCGAGAACATGCGCGCCCGCGCCGGCGCGATGGAGGAGCTCGAGGCCGCGGGCGCCTTCGACGACAACCTCGCGCTCGGCGGCGGTGGCGACGACATCGACCGTCAGCTGCACGAGCTGACCTCGCAGAGCGCGGTCGACGACGACCTCGCGAAGATGAAGGCCGAGCTCGGCCAGGGCAGCGCGCCCGAGACCCCGGCGCTCGAGCCGGGCAAGGAGGGGCAGGCGTGATCGTCCGCATCTCCACGGAGGGCCAGTACCGGTTCCCGGACGAGGAGGCCGACCGCCTCAACGACCTCGACAACGGCGTTGTCGAGGCGGTCCAGGGCGGGGACGAGGACGCGTTCCACGAGCGCTTCGAGGAGCTGCTCGCGCTGATCCGCAGCGAGGGCTCGCTGCTCGACGGCGAGGAGCTCGAGGGCTCGGACGTGATCCTGCCGCCGCCCGACACCTCGTTCGTCGAGGCGTCGGAGGAGTTCACCGGCGAAGGGCTGATCCCGGACTGAGGAATGCACGGCGGCGAGGCGCCGTCTGCAGGGCATGACGACCCGGCAGCGCCTCTCCGCCGTTCTGTATGACCCGTTCTTCTGGCTCGCCGAGCGCGCCGGCCTGGCCGCGCGCCGCCGCGCGCTCGCGCAGGCCCAGGCGCGCCCGCCGAGGCCCTGCCGTTCGCCGACGGCGAGTTCGACACGGTGGTCTCCACGCCCGTGCTGTGCACGGTGCCGGACCCGGCCGCCGCGCTGCGCGAGATCCGCCGCGTGCTGCGACCCGGCGGCCGGCTCCTGTTCATGGAGCACATCCGCTCCGAGTCGCCGCGCTGGGCGCGCTGGCAAGACCGCCTCAACACGCCCTGGCGCGCGTTCGCGGAGGGCTGCAACTGCAACCGCGCCACGCTCGACGTGATCGACGCCGGCCCGCTCGCGCTGGGCGAGGTCCAGCGCGGCGTCATCCCCGCGATGGTGCCGCTGATCCGCCCGCTCGCGACGGGCTCAGCGACCGCTTAGCGCGGGCTCTAGATCGGGATGTCCCAGAGCGGGAACCAGCGTTCCAGCTCGGTCTCGACCGGGAGGTCGGCGCCGATCTGGGCCTGGAGGCGCAGCTCGCGCTCGGAGTCGCGCTGCTGCTCGCCGCCGGCGGGCACGAACGGGTAGAACGCGCCGCGCTTGTAGTTGTAGATCCAGTAGACGGGCTTGGCCTGGTCGTCGCGGAACGCGAACACGGCGGCCAGCAGGCGGTCGCCGTAGCCGCCGCCCTGGAGCTCGCTGGAGACCGCGTTGACGCCGACGACGAGGTCCTCGTAGTCGGGGTCGTTCAAGACCATCCAGCGGTAGCCGAACTTGTCGTCCTGCCGGTCGATGGTGGTGCCGGTCTCGTCGCCGGTGCTCTTCACGAGCTCCTCCATCTCGGCGACGATGCCCTCGAAGTCGGCGGTGCCGAGCGGCTGGAAGACGATCGCCGCCTTGCCCGCGGTCTTGAGCCCCATCTCGGTCTCGAGCGTGACGCCCGCCGTGCTCATGGCGAAGAGGCGGTCGGGCGCGGGGCCCTTGATCTTGCGCTTGCCGGTGAGGACGTCGAGGAAGCCCATGGGCTCCCCAGGTTACGCGCGACCCTGGAGCTGCGCCTCGAGCCGCTGCAGCGCCTCGATACGCTTCTCCATCGGCGGGTGCGTCGCGAACAGGCCCGAGATCGAGCCCTTCACGCCCGGAGGGAAGATGTAGAAGGCGCTCAGCTCGCTCGACGCGCGCAGGTCCTTCTGCGGGATCCGCTCCATGCCGCTCGAGATCTTCATCAGCGCCGAGGCGAGCGCGCTCGGGCGCCCGGTGATCAGCGCGGAGCCGCGGTCGGCGGCGAACTCGCGGTAGCGCGACAGCGCCTGCATGAGGAAGAACGAGATGATGTAGACCGCGATCGAGACGAGGAAGAGCACGATGAAGCTCGGGTTGTCGTCGTCGTCGCCGTAGCCGCCGCCACCGCCGAAGAAGAAGCCGAACTGCACGATGTAGGCGGCGATGGTGGCGAAGAAGCCGGCCAGCGTCATCACCAGCACGTCGCGGTTGGCGACGTGGCTGAGCTCGTGCGCCATCACGCCCTCGAGCTCGGCGGGCGAGAGCAGCTCCATGATCCCGGTCGTCGCGCACACCGTCGCCGACTTGGGCGAGCGGCCGAGCGCGAACGCGTTCGGCATCCGGGTGTCGGCGACCGCCACCTTCGGCTTCGGCAGGTCGGCCTGCACGCACAGGCGATCGATCATCGCGTGCAGCTCGGGCGCCTCCTGGGGTGTGACCTCGCGCGCGCCCATCGCGTGCAGCGCGAGCTTGTCCGAGCCGAAGAGCTGGAACAGCGCGAGGCCGCCGGCGATGAAGGCGACGGTGACGCCGTTGGCGCCGCTGGCGAGGAGCGCCACGATGAGCGCCACGTAGAGCACGCCGAGGAGGAAGAAGACGAAGGTCATCCGGATCTGGAGCCCGGTGTCCTTGCCGAATGAGGTCGGTCGAGGCATAGTGCTTACGAAGTATAAGCGGCGATCGCTGCGATCCAAGTGAAATTACGCACCGCTTAGGATCCGGCCATGACCGAGAGATGGGATGCCGTCGTGGTGGGCGCCGGCCACAACGGGTTGACGGCGGCCGCCTACCTCGCGCGCGCCGGCCACCGCGTGCTCGTGCTCGAGCGCCGCGACCAGGTCGGCGGCGCCTGCACGCTCGAGGAGCCGTGGCCGGGCTACTCGATCTCGCCGTGCGCGTACTTGGCCGGCCTCCTGCACCCGTTGGTGGTCGAGGAGCTGGCGCTGGAGCGCCACGGCTACGAGCTGATCCCGCTCGACCCGGACGATCCCTACATCACGGTCCCGTTCCGCGACGGCACCGCGTTCACGGAGTGGATCGACGAGGAGCGGACGGTCGAGGAGCTCGGCCCCGAAAACGGCCGTGGCTACCGCGAGTACACCGCGCTGACCCGCCGCATCCGCGACGCGCTGCGCCCCGACGGGCCCGACGACCTGTGGCTCGCCGAGCCGCCCTCGCGCGAGCAGATCGAGGCCCGTCTGGACGGCGACGAGGTCGCGATCGCGACGCTGTTCGAGGACAGCCACACGACGACGCTCGAGCGCTTCTTCTCCGACCGCGTCGTCGACGCGCTCGCCGGCCAGGGCGTGATCGGGACGTTCGCCTCGCCGCGCGACCCCGGCACCGCCTACGTCAACTGGCACCACTCGAGCGGGCGCCTCACCGGCATCCCGGGCGCCTGGACCTACGTGCGCGGCGGGATGGGCAACGTCTCGTTCGCGCTCGAGCGCGCCGCCCGCGAGGCCGGCGCGGAGGTGCGGACCGGCGTGCCGGTGGCCGCGATCCGCCCGGGCGAGGGCGTCGAGCTCGAGGACGGCACCGAGATCGCGGCCCGCGTGGTGGTCTGCAACGCTGACGCGCGGCGCGCGCTGGCGATGCTCGACGGCGGCGCGCCCGCCGCGTTCCGCGAACAGGTCGAGGCGGTGCCGATGCAGAGCCCGGTGCTGAAGGTCAACTTCGCGCTCCGCGGGCTGCCCGAGTTCCCCGCCGCCGCGCACGCCACCCGCGGCACGGTCAACGTGACCGGCGGCGCCGACGCCATGCACCGCGCGTGCCGCCTCGCGGAGGCCGGCGACGTCGCCGACGAGCTGTGGTGCGAGCTGTACTTCCAGACCGTCGCCGATCCCAGCGTCGCGCCCGAGGGGCGCCACGTGATGAGCGCGTTCTGCCAGTACGTGCCGTACGAGTTCGACTGGGACGTCCGGCGTGACGAGATCGCCGACCGCGTCGAGGCCTCGATCGAGCGCTTCGCCCCCGGCTTCCGCGAGCTGGTCGAGCACCGCGAGGCGCTCGCGCCGCCCGACGTCGAGCGCAAGATCGGGCTCACCGGCGGCCACATCTTCCAGGGCGAGTGCCTGCCGCAATTCATGTGGGACCGGCGGCTGCCCTACCGCACCGGTGCGGAGGGCGTCTACCTGTGCGGTGCGGGCACCCACCCGGGCGGCAGCGTGATCGCGGTCAACGGCCGCAACGCCGCGCAGGCCGTGCTCCACGACCTCGGATGAGAAATCCCTGCACGTTGCAGGAAACGTTGCACACGACATAAGGACCTGAGCCCGGAGCGGGCGCCCCCTAGACTTGCCCGCCGGGATGCGCTCCAGGCTCGGCCTCCTCATCACGGTGGCAGTGATTCCGCTCGCCTTGTGGGCGGTACTGCCCATGCTCTCCGACGGCTCGGTGCAGGGGCAGGCGGCGTCGATCGGCTCGAAGATCGAGCGGAAGAAGCGGCTGATCGAGGCCAAGAAGGGGCACGAGCGCGTCCTCTCGGGCACGATCACGCGCTACAGCAAGCGCATCGGCTCGCTGCAGGGCGACATCACCGTGCTCGAGCGCAAGCAGGTGGCGATCCAGGGCGACCTCGACGCCAAGCGCGCCGAGCTATCGCGCATCCAGGAGCAGCTGCGGCAGGAGAAGATCCGGCTGGCGCGGCTGCGCGCCCGGCTTGCCGAGGCGCGGATCGCGCTGGCGAGCCGCCTCGTCGAGCTCTACAAGGCCGACAAGCCCGACGTGATCACCGTCGTGCTCGAGTCCGACGGCTTCGCCGACCTGCTTGAGCGCACCGAGTTCATGAAGCGCGTCTCCGACCAGGACTCGCGGATCATCGACCGCGTCCGGACCGCGCGGGCCGAGGCCAAGAAGACCGCCAAGCACCTCGCGGTGCTGGAGCAGCGCCAGACGAGGATCGCCAACGCGATCGCGGCGCGCCGTGACGCGGTCTCGCGCGTCCGGGTCCAGCTCGTCGACCGCCGCGACGCCTTCGCCCGCGTGCGCTCCGCCAAGTCGACCGCGCTCGCCAGCACGCGCAACAGCCGCCAGCACCTCGAGGGCGACCTCGCGCTGCTGGAGAAAGCGAGCGCGAAGATCCAGGCCCGCCTCGCCGCTGCCCAGAACGGCACCGGCCCGGTCGCGGCCGGCCCGATCAAGCCGGGCTCCGGCGGGCTCATCTGGCCCGTCAACGGCCCGGTCGTGTCGCCCTTCGGCATGCGCTGGGGCCGGCTGCACGCGGGCGTCGACATCGCGGTGCCATCGGGGACGCCGGTGCACGCCGCCAAGTCCGGCCGCGTGCTGATCGCCGGCTGGGTCAGCGGCTACGGCAACTACACCTGCATCGGCCACGGCGGCGGGCTGTCGACGTGTTACGGCCACCAGACGAGCATCGGCGTGTCGGTCGGCCAGAGCGTCTCGCAGGGCCAGGTCATCGGCTACTCGGGCTGCACGGGCCACTGCTTCGGCCCGCACGTGCACTTCGAGACGCGCATCAACGGCGCGCCCGTCAACCCGATGGGCTACCTCTAGGCCAGAGGTACAGTGGGGAGCCGGTGCTCCCCGAGCTCCACATCCTCGGCTTCACGCTGCAGACCTTCGGGCTGATGCTGGCGCTCGCGCTGGTGTCGTCCGGCGTGCTGGTGGCCTGGCGGCTCAAGGAGCTGGGCCTGCCGGTGGACTGGGTCTACGAGATCATGTTCTGCGCCGGCGTGGGCGGGATCGCGGGGGCCAAGCTCTGGTACGTCGTCGAGAAGGGCAACCTCGGCTCGCTGTTCTCGGGCACCGGGCTCGTGTTCTACGGCGGCGCACTCGGCGGTGCGCTGGCGGTCATGGTGTATGCGCGCCATCGCGGCTTCCTCGACTACCGGCTGTTCGACATGGGCGCGCCGGCGCTGGCGATCGGCTACGCGGTCGGGCGGCTCGGCTGCCAGCTCGCGGGCGACGGCGACTACGGCATCCCCTCGAACCTGCCCTGGGCGATGGCGTATCCGAAGGGCACGGTGCCGACCACGGTCGAGGTGCACCCGACGCCGATCTACGAGTTCCTCGTCATGGGCGCGGTGACGATCTGGCTGTGGCGGCGGCGCGACAAGGTGCGCCCCGGCGAGCTGATCGGCTGGTGGGCGGTGCTGGCCGGGATCGAGCGCTTCCTGGTCGAGTTCATCCGCCGCAACGACGACATCTGGGGGCCGTTCAGCCTCGCGCAGTTCGTGTCGGTGCTGATGATCGTGGTCGGCGCCTGGTGGCTGCTGCGGGTGCGCTCGCGCGAGCCGCTGACGCTTCAGAGCTCGACGACGGTGCCGAGCTCGCGCTCCTCCGCGCCGCGTAAGGCGAGGGCGGCCGCCGCGTCGTCCTCGAGCGCGACGCCGACGGACTTGTAGAGCGTCAGCTGCTCCGGGCTCGTGCGGCCCGGCCGGCCGGCGACCAGCTCGCCGAGCTCGATGGCGTCCTGCGCCTCTTCGAGGTCGGTGCTGCCGGCGGGCGGCGGGGCGAGCGCGGACTCGCGCGACTCGACCACCACGAGCGCGTCGCGCACCAGCGCGGGGTCGAGCTCGCGGCCGGCGGTCGAGTAGCCGACGGAGTTGATGTGCGCGCCGGGCGCCAGCCAGTCGCGGTGCAGCACGGGCTCGGTGGCCGGCGTGGCGATGCAGACGACCGTGGCGCCCGCGACAGTGTCCGCCACGCTGGAGAACGCGGTGGCCTCGTGGCGCGCGGCGAGGCCGCGGGCGCGGTCCTCGCGGCGGCCCCACACGCGGATCTCGGCCCACTCGCGCTCCCGCGTCAGGGCCTGGAGGTGCGCCTCGCCCTGCACGCCGGTGCCGATGATCGCCAGCACGTCCCCGTCGGAGAGCAGCCGCGTGGCGAGCCGCGAGCCGGCGGCGGTGCGCGCGGCGGTGATCGCGTCGCCGTCCATCAGCGCCGCGGGCGTGCCGGTGGCGGCGTCGAAGACCACGATCGCCGCCTGGTGGGCCGGGTCGTGCCCGGGATAGAGCGAGACGAGCTTGACGCTGACCGCCGCGCTCCCGTGGCGGTGGGCGCCCATCAGCAGCACCGTGCCCTCGCCGGGCACCTCGACGCCGCTGCGCGGCGGCATCGACACCTCGCCCGCGCTGAGCGCGGCGAAGGACTCGGCCAGGGCCTCGACGAGCGCGTCCGGGTCGAGCGCGGCCTCGACGTCCGCCCGCGAGAGGACGCGGAGCCTCACAGCCCGGCGCCCCAGGTGTCGGACAGCCGGAACCCGTCCGGGAACGGGTCGGCGGGGTCGAGCACGAACTGGTGGGTGCCGGTGATCCAGGCGCGGCCGGAGATCGCCGGGACGATCGCCTCCACGCCGCCGACCTGCGAGCGGCCCACGATCCGGCCGACGAAGTGGGTGCCGATCACGCTCTCGTTGACGAAGTCCTCGCCGTCGCCGATCAGCCCGCGCGCTGCGAGCACCGCCAGGCGCGCCGAGGTGGCGGTGCCGGTCGCCGAGCGGTCGAGGCGGCCGGGGGCGACGACGGTGGCGTTGCGGGCGTCGCCGCCCGCGCGTGGCGCCGCGGTGAAGACGATGAACGACATCGTGCTCAGCGCCGGCTCCACGGGGTGCGCGATCTCGAGCTGCTCGGCCACCGCCGGGCGGATGCGCTCGCCGAGGTCGGCAAGCTCGCGCGCCTCCTCCGGGACGATCGCGTAGCCGAGCGCCTCGGCGTCGACGAACGCGCAGAACGCGCCGCCGTAGGCGAGATCGACCAGGATCTCGCCGAGCCCCGGCACCGCCACCGGCGCGTCGAGCGCCAGCGCGAACGACGGCACGTTCTCGAAGGTCACGCGCTCGCAGCGGCCCTCGCGGCAGTCGGCGGTCACGCGCACGAGGCCGGCGGGCGCCTCGAGCACGAGCGAGGTGACCGGCTCGGTCATCGGCACGATGCCGGTCTCGAGGATCACCGTCGCGGTGTTGATCGTGTTGGAGCCCGACATGCCCTCGTAGGAGCAGGACTCCATGATCAGGAAGCCCGCGTCGGCCTCCGGGTGCGCCGAGGGGAGGACGAGGTCGAGCGACAGCGGCGCCGACCCGCGCGGCTCGAACAGCAGCAGCCGCCGCAGCTCGTCGCCCTCGGCCTCGAGCCACTGCATCTTCTCGAGCATCGTCGTGCCCGGCACGTCGAGCACGCCCCCGACCACGATCCGGCTCGGCTCGCCCTCGGCGTGGGCGTCGACGCAGTGGAGGACCCGCACGCGCGGACCTTAGCCGCTGGGCGAAAGAAAGGACGTTCGTCCATTGGCGCGGAAACACCCGCATGTTTTCGGCAACGGGAGCGTTTCCAGCCGCCGAACATGCAACGCGGACTTCTCACAGGGACGGGCTGGGCCGGGACGGCCGGAGTCGTCGCGCTGCTCGTCCTGATGTTCCTCTTCGCCCTCGTCGCGTTCTCGGGAGTGCGCCGCGACGACGGCGTGGTGAAGCTGCCCTCCGTTCGCGAGGGCCGCGTCGTGATCCCCCCTCCTCCTCCAGGACGCGGCGCAGCGTCGGCGACCCCCGCCCACCGTGGCGGGGGTCGTTAGACGACCTTCCGCAGCCAGCGGAGGGCGTGACCCTGCAGCTCGGCGTCGTGCTGGACCGAGCGGTGATGCCCGCCGGGAACGACCACGAGCTCCGCGTTCGGCGCGATCCGCGCCAGCTCGCGCGAGTGGGCGACCGGCACGCGCTCGTCGCCCTCGGCGTGGAGGAGCAGCAGCGGCGCCGCCAGGTGCGCGACGTCGAGCGGGTGCTCGGCCAGGAACGCCTCGACCGCGGGCACGTCGGCGGGGAAGTCGAGCTCGCCTCCGCGCAACCCGCGGAGGAGGCCGTCGGCGCTCGCCGGGCAGATCGCGACCACCGCGGCCGCGCGCAGACGCTCGGCGGCGAGGATGGCGAGGTAGCCGCCCATGCTCGAGCCGCGCGTCACGAGCGGCACGTCGCCCAGCAGCGCCGCCACGGTGGCGACGTCCTCGAGCGCGCGGCCGTCGAGCTCGCCGCCGCTGTCGCCGTGCCCGCGCTGGTCGAAGCAGATCGCCGAGAGGCCCGCGCCGCGCGCAGCACGGGCGAAGTCGTGGTGGCTCTCCTTGCTCGAGCCCGCGCCGTGGATGATCACCACGCCGGCCCACGGATCGCCCTCGGGCAGCCACAGCGTGTAGGCCAGCCCATCGGTCTTGCCGACCTCGGCCGGGGGAGCGGGGGTCTCATAGCGCATAATCGGCGCGCATCATGGCCGCCGCGACGCTGACCGTCTACCCCGAGGCCGCGTCCGTCCACGACGGCCGCCTGTCGATCGGCGGCTGCGACGCGCTCGAGCTCGCCCGCGAGTACGGCACGCCGGCCTACATCGTCGCCGAGGACGACCTGCGCGCCAGGGCCCGCGAGTTCGTGCGCGCGATGGCCGCCCACCACGGCGGGCGCTCGCGCGTGCTGTTCGCCGCCAAGGCCTTCCCGTGCACCGCCGTGCTGCGGATCTTCGCCGAGGAGGGCCTGGGCGTCGACGTCGCCTCGGCCGGGGAGCTGCACCTGGCGTTGAAGGCGGGCTTCGAGCCCGGGCGGATCGTCGTGCACGGCAACGCGAAGTCGCTCGGCGAGCTGGGAACCGCCGTCGAGCACCGGCTCGTGGTGGCGATCGACAACCTCGACGAGATCGACCGGCTCGAGAGCCTGGCGGGCCGCGGCCCGCAGCCGATCCTGCTGCGCGTCGTCCCCGAGGTGCAGACCGACACCCACCACGCGGTCGCGACCGGCCACGCCGACCAGAAGTTCGGCCTCACGCTGGCGGAGGCGGCCGCCGCGGCCGAGCGGCTGCGCGGCGCGGAGTGGGCCGACCTCCAGGGCGTCCACGCCCACATCGGCTCGCAGCTGTTCGACCTCGCGCCCTACCGCGAGGCGGTGGAGGCGATCGCCGGGCTCGGGCGCTTCCCGGTCTACGACCTCGGGGGCGGGCTCGCCGCCGCCTACACCGCCGAGCACCGCCCGCCGCCGGTCGACGAATGGGTGGCGGGCGTGGTCGGCGCGGCGCACGAGCTGCTCGGCGCGCAGGAGGCCGAGCTGTGGATCGAGCCGGGGCGCGCGCTCGTCGCCAACGCGGGCGTCACGCTCTACACCGTCGAGTCGGTCAAGCAGCGCGACTCGACCTGGGTGGCCGTCGACGGCGGGATGAGCGACAACCTCCGCCCGATGCTCTACGGCGCGCCGTACACCGCCGACGTCGCCGACCGCGTCGGCGCCGAGGGTGAGCCGTGCCACCTGGTCGGCAAGCACTGCGAGTCCGGCGACGTGATCGCCTGGGGCGTGCGGCTGCCCGACCCGCGACCGGGCGACGTGATCGTCACCCCCGCCACCGGGGCGTACGGGCACGCGCTGGCCAACAACTACAACGGCGTGCCGCGGCCGCCCGTGATCCTCTGCTCGGGCGGCGAGGCGCGGGTGGCGGTGCGGCGCGAGACGCTGGAGGACCTGGTTGCCCGAGACATTTAGGGTCGGCCTGCTCGGCCACGGGACGGTCGGATCGGCGTTCGAGACGCTGCTGGGCGAGCGCGCCGACGCGATCGAGCCGATCACCGGCGCGCGCCCGGAGCTCTCGGGCGTGCTGACGCGCTCGCGCGGCTCGTTCGAGGAGATCCTCGAGGGCTCGGACCTGATCGTCGAGCTGATGGGCGGGCTCGAGCCGGCCCGCGAGTACGTGCTGCGGGCGATGGAGGCCGGCAAGCACGTTGTGTCGGCCAACAAGCAGCTGCTCTCGGTCCACGGCGAGGAGCTGTGGGCGACGGCGCGCGAGCACGGCGTGCAGCTGCGCTTCGAGGGCGCGGTGGCGGGCGTCGTGCCGGTCATCCGCGTGCTCCAGGAGTCGCTGGCCGGCGCGCGCATCGAGCGCGTGCACGGGATCGTCAACGGGACGACGAACTACATCCTCAGCGCGATGGCGGCCGAGGGGAAGACCTACGACGAGGCGCTCGGCCAGGCGCAGGCGCTCGGCTATGCGGAGGCCGACCCGACCGACGACGTCACCGGTAAGGACGCCGCGGCCAAGATGGCGATCCTCGCGCGGCTGGCGTTCTCGACGCCCGTCCACCTCGACGAGGTCCGCTACGAGGGCATCGAGCAGATCACCGCCGATGACATGGCCTACGCGCGCGAGCTCGGGCTGGGGCTGAAGCTGATCGGCACCGCGGAGCGGATCGGCGGCGGCATCAACGTGCGCGTGCACCCGGCCTTCCTCTACGCCGAGCACCCGCTGGCGTCGGTCCACGGGCCGTTCAACGCGGTCACGGTCGAGTCCGACGCGATCACCGAGATCACGCTGTCGGGCCCGGGCGCGGGCGGCCCGCAGACCGCGAGCGCGGTCCTCGGCGACGTCATCTCGGCCATGATCCCGCCCGCCACCACGGCGGAGACGACCGAGGAGCTGCCGTTCGTCACGGATGTGAGCTCCGCCTTCTACCTCCACCTCGAGGTCGCTGACCGCCCCGGCGTGCTCGCCCAGATCGCGGAGATCCTCGGCATGCAGGGCGCGTCGGTGAAGTCGGTGGTCCAGGAGGGGTTGGGCGAAGGAGCCCGGCTCGTGATGGTGCTCCACCCGCTGCTCGAGTCGCGCCTCTACGGCGCGCTGCGGCTGATCGGCCAGCTCGAGTTCATGCGCTCGCCCCCGCGGGCGATCCGCGTCATCGACGAGGACTTCGGTTGAGCCGCGTCGGCCTGATCGAGCGCTACCGGGACCGGCTTCCGTTCGAGCCGGGCGATCCCGTCGTCTCCCTGCTCGAGGGCTCGACGCCGCTCGTGCCGGCCACGCGGCTCTCCGAGCGCGTCGGAGCCGACGTGTGGCTGAAGGTCGAGGGCGCCAACCCGACCGGCTCGTTCAAGGACCGCGGGATGACCTGCGCGGTCTCCGCCGCCGTGCGCGACGGGGCCGAGGCGGTGATCTGCGCCTCGACCGGCAACACGGCGGCGAGCGCGGCCGCCTACGCCGGGCGCGCCGGGCTGACTGGCGCGGTGATCGTGCCGGAGGGCAAGATCGCCACCGGCAAGCTCGCCCAGGCGCTGATGCATGGCGCGCGGGTGATCGCGCTGCGCGGCAACTTCGACGAGGCGCTGAAGCTCGTGCGCGAGCTCGCCCAGCGCCACCCGATCGCGCTCGTCAACTCGGTCAACCCGTTCCGGCTCGAGGGGCAGAAGACCGCCTCGTTCGAGATCGTCGACGAGATCGGCGAGATCGACGCGCTCTGCATCCCGGTCGGCAACGCCGGCAACATCACCGCGTACTGGAAGGGCTTCACCGAGGCGGGCGCCGCGAAGCCGCGGATGCTCGGCTACCAGGCCGAGGGGGCGGCGCCGCTGGTGCACGGTGCGCCGGTCGAGAACCCGGAGACGGTGGCGAGCGCGATCCGGATCGGCAACCCGGCGCGCTGGGAGGAGGCGATGGCGGCGATGACCGCCTCGCACGGCGACATCCGCGCCGTCTCCGACGCCGAGATCCTCGACGCCTACCGCTGGCTGGCCGCGCACGAGGGCGTGTTCTGCGAGCCGGCGAGCGCCGCGGGCGTGGCGGGGCTGCTGCGCAACGGGGCCGAGGGCGCCTCGCGGATCGTGTGCGTGCTCACCGGCCACGGGCTCAAGGACCCGCAGGTCGCGCTCGGCCACGCGGGCTCGGTGGTGCCGTGCGAGCCCGAGATCGGCGCGGTCGAGCAGGCCGTGCTCGGGTCGTGAGGCGCCGCCGGCGCATCCGCGTCCCTGCCTCCTCCGCCAACCTCGGGCCGGGCTTCGACGTCCTGGCCGCCGCGCTCGCCCTGCACATCGAGGTCGAGGTGGTGGAGACCGGGCACTTCGGGGTGGTCACCGACCTGTCGATCGCACGCGACCGCCGCAACCTCGTGGTCCGCGGCTTCGCCCGCCTGGCGGAGCCCGACGACTTCGAGTTCCGCATCACGTCCGACATCCCGCTCTCCGGCGGGCTCGGCACCAGCGCCGCCGCCTACGTCGCCGGGCTGCTCGCCGCCGACTCGATCTTCGAGCTCGACGCCGACATCCTCCCGCTCGCGGCCGAGCTCGAGGGGCACGGTGACAACGTCGCCGCCGCGCTGCACGGCGGGTTCGTGATCTCGTGCGGCGGCCGCGCCGAGCGCTTCGACCCGCCCGCCGGCCTGGAGGCGGTGATCGTCGTCCCGCACCGCCACGTGCGCACCGCCAGGGCGCGCGCCGCGCTCCCCGACCAGGTGCCGATGGCCGACGCGGTCTTCAACATCGCCCACGCCTCGCTGCTCGTGCTCGGGCTGGCCCAGGGCCGGCTCGACCTCGTCGCCCGCGGGCTCGCCGACCGCCTGCACCAGCCGCGCCGCGCCGCGCTCTACCCGGAGTCGCTGGCGCTCGCCGCCCGCGCGACCGAGTTCGGCGCGCTCGGCGCGTCGATCTCCGGCGCCGGCCCGAGCGTGCTGGTCTGGAGCCAGTACGACGCCACCGCGGGCGTGGTCGAGCGGCTGCGCGCCGAGGCGGACGGCTGGGCGGAGGTCATGCGCGTGCCGTTCGAGCCGCAGGGCGCCGACGTGCGGGCCCTGACGTAGCTCAAGGAATCCCGCCATACGTCGATGGCACTGATGGGGCGAATGCGCGTCTGGCTACTCGTACCTCTCTGCGTCCTGTGTGTTGCTGGCGCCGTGCTGTTCTCCTCGGAGACGCAGCGGCATACGTCTGCCACGACGTATGAGGAGGCGAAGACCGCGCAGCAGATCCTCGCGAGCGTCCTCGAGCGCGAGCGCGCGCTCGACGGCCGGCTCGACACCGGCGCGCAGGACTCGCTCGAGGACTACGTCGAGCAGGGCACGCGGATGGAGATGCTGCTGCGCCGCGCGACGCGTATCTCGTCCGACGACCCGCCCGAGCTGGCCGCGATCGCCCGCCAGCGGGCGGCCTACCGCGAGTGGCAGGGCATCGCCAAGCGCGAGGTCACCACGAGCCGCGTGGCCAAGGGCGACGAGGAGGCCCGCGACCGGGTGCTCGACGCCTTCACGGTGGCCAACGCCGAGTACCAGCGCCGCCTCGAGGTCAACCGCGACAAGGAGGACGGGGCCGCCGCTCTCGTGGCGGTGTGGATGACGCTCCTCGTCAGCGCCCTGTTCGCCGTGGTCGGCGGCCTGCTGGCGCTGCGCACCCGCCGTCGCGAGCGGCGCGACCGCGAGGAGCGCACCGCGGCGCGCGACGCCGAAGACACGTTCCGGACGTCGCAGGCGCGCTTCGGCGAGGCTCTGCAGGTGACCGAGAGCCAGTCCGAGGCCCACCGCTTGATCACCCGCCACCTCGAGGCCCACGATCCCCCACAACCAGGCGGTCGCGCTCAACCGCAACAACAGCGCCGACCGGCTCGAGCCGACCGTCCCGCTCGACCCCGGCAGCCCCCTGCAGGCGCCGCTCGCGCAGGCCAAGCCGCGCAGCTGCCTCTCCGTGCGCGTCAACCGCGCCTACGAGCGCAGCGAAGCAGCCGAGGAGATCATGCAGTGCGAGATCTGCGGCAAGCTCCCGGACGCCTCGGTGTGCCAGCCCCTGCTGGTCGGCGGCAAGGTCATCGGCTCGGTGCTCGTCGGCATCGGCGGGGCGCCGACCGACCTCGACCGCCGGCCCGTCGACCAGTCGGTCGGCCAGGCCGCGCCGGTGCTCGCGAACCTCCGCAACCTGGCACTGGCCGAGCGGCGCGCGGCGCGCGGCACCGACGCGCTGACCGGCCTGCCGAACAAGCGCGCCGTCGACGACTCGCTCAAGCGGATGGCCGCGCAGGCCAGCCGCACCGCCTCGCCGCTGAGCGCGATCTTCCTCGACCTCGATCACTTCAAGAGCATCAATGACACCTACGGGCACGATCGCGGCGACGAGGTGCTGGCGGCCGTCGGCGCCGTGCTGCGGGCCGAGCTGCGCGCGAGCGACCTGGCCGGCCGCATGGGCGGCGAGGAGTTTCTTATCCTCGCCCCCGACACGGGCCGCGTCGGCGCGCTGGAGATCGCCGAGAAGGTGCGCGTGGCGCTGCACGGGGTCCGCGTCCGCGATCTCGAGCGCGCGCTGACCGCGAGCTTCGGCGTCGCCACGCTGCTGGAGGACACGCTCGAGTCCGACACGCTGCTGCGGATCGCCGACCGCGCGCTCTACAGCGCCAAGCAGAACGGCCGCGACCGCGTCGAGGCGCCGCCGGCCCTCACGGGCGCCTCCTAGGCGCGGACGAACACCGGCGTGCCCGCCGGCACCTTGCGCATCAGCCGCCGGATGTCGCCCGGCCGGGCGCGCATGCAGCCGAGCGAGGCCGCCTTGCCGACCGTCCACAGGCTAGGCGTGGCGTGGATCGCCAGGCGGTCGCCGCCCGGCCAGCCCTTGATCAGCCTGGTCTGGTGGCCGGAGAGCGCGAGCAGGCAGCAGCCGTAGGGTGAGGCCGGGTCGTCCGGGTGCAGCTTGTCGGTGACCGCGAAGCGCCCGGTCGGCGTCTCCGTCCCGGGGCGCCCGACGGCGACGGGGAACGAGCCGACCGCGCGGCGCCCGTGGCGCAGCGTCAGCCGCCGCGCCGAGCGGTCGACGTGGATCGAGTAGTCCGTGCTGCCCAGCCGCACCAGGCTCGCCCGGATCCAGCCGGCGCGGCCGTTCGGGCGCTCGCTGGCCAGCACGCGCAGCCAGCCGCCGCGGCGCGCGGTCACGCTCAGCACGCGCGGCGAGTCGAACTCGGTCCGGGTCCCGATCCACATCAGCTTGCGGCCGCCGGGGGTGGCGCGCAGCCGCGTGACCTTCAAGACGCGCGCGGTCACGTAGCGCCCGCGCGGTGCGGCCACGGCGGCCGTGGTGGCGGTCGTGACCGTCTCCTTCATCGGCGTGAACGGCGCGGGCCCGGGCTCCTCCTTGGCGGCGCCGCAGCCGGCGAGGAGGAGGACGGCGAGGAGCAGGACTCCGCGCTTCATCTGCACGAGGCTACCCCGTCGCGGCGAGCATGGGGCGCAGTTTGCGCCGCGGCGCGTCGAGCCCGATGCGCTTGAGCAGCTCGTCGGCGAGCGCCAGGTAGTCGGCGCCGAGGTCCGGCCGGTGATCGAGGATCGAGCGCGCCTTCTCGGCGGACTCGGCGTAGGCGATCGACGAGCGGATGACGGTCTTGAACACCGTGTCGGGGAAGTGCTCGGCCAGCGTCTCGTAGGCCTCGCGCGAGTGCACGGTGCGCATGTCGGCGATGTTCATCAGCACGCCGGCGAGCTGGAGGTCGGGGGCGTAGTACTCCTTCGCCTGCTCGACCACGTCGAGCGCGCCCTGCACGCCTTGGAGCGCGAAGTACTGCGCCTCGGCGCTGACGATCGCCCAGTCGGACGCCACGAGTCCGTTGACGGTCAGCACACCGAGCGCCGGCGGGCAATCGATCAGGATCACGTCGTAGCTCTGGCGCGGGCCCTTCAGCGCCTTGCGCAGCACCAGCTCGCGGCCCATCTTGCCCGACATCGAGCGCTCGACCTCGGCCAGGATCGGCGTCGCCGGGATGATCCCGTCGTGCACCGCCTCGGAGGCCTTGGCATCGCCCGAGAGCACGTCGGCGATCGTCGGCGAGGCGTCCGCCGGCACGTCGAAGTAGTCCGACAGGTTGCCCTGCGGGTCGAGGTCGATGGTGAGGACGGAGAGCCCGACGCGCCGCAGCACGTCGGCGAGGGTCCGCACCGTAGTCG
Source organism: uncultured Solirubrobacteraceae bacterium (assembly GCA_963722815.1). Lineage (GTDB taxonomy): Bacteria > Actinomycetota > Thermoleophilia > Solirubrobacterales > Solirubrobacteraceae > DASQFQ01. The sequence continues at coordinate 26,486 of CAVROM010000011.1, read as the reverse complement.
TCTTGCCCGTCCCGCCCTTGAGGGACAGGACCGCGATGGTCTCGGCCATGGGAGGGCCGAGACCTTAGCGAGGGTTACTCGGCAACGGCCGCGGTCGGCGAGGCGCCGGACCCGACGGTGGCGGTGTCGAAGTAGTGGATGGTGTGGCGCCCGATCGCGATCTCGTCGCCGTCGGTCAGCGGCGCCCAGTCGACGCGGTCGCCATTGACGTAGACGCCGTTCAGCGAGCGGTCGTCGAGGACGCGTACACCGTCCGCCTGGTTCACCACCAGCGCATGACGGCGGGACACGGTCGCGTCGTCGAAGCGGATGTCGGCCGACAGCGAGCGGCCGATCCGCGTCCATTCGCGCGACACGGGCGCCACGACGCGGCGGCCGGCGTCCTCGTAGGTCAGGTACTTGCCGGGAACGGTGAGCCCCGAGCGTGCCTCGGCGACCCATTCGGGCTGGGCCGCGACAGGCGCCGCGGGCTCTTCTTCTGTGAGCGGAACCGACCCCTCACCGGTGAACGGCAGGGTGCCAGTCGTCTCCGCTTCGCTGGGCGTGCGTGGATCCATCAGTCTCTCCTCTGGCGCGCCACACGCGCCGTTCCAGCGACCCGACCTCCACGGGGAATCATACGGGACGGTCAATGGGGTCGCGACCGGATGGCCGGTTCGGAAGGGCTTTGTTGCCCCGCGGCGAAACTCCCGAAACCATGCTTTCCGCCTCCCCGCCGGCCCCGATCGCGCAGGCGCTGCTGCGCAGGAGCGTCGGGCTCCTCACCGACGAACGGCCCCGCTGCGCGCACTGCCACCGCACGCCGCTGGTCGGCGAGCGGGTCTACCTCTACGCGCAGGCGATCGTCTGCGAGCTGTGCCGGCCGCGCCGCCGCAACGCCCCGGAGCGCAGCGAGCTCGTGCGCTCGCCCGAGCACAAGCGGGCCGTCCGCGTCCGTCCGCGCAGCGTCCGGTAGAACTCCGGGGGCCGTGGACCCCGTCGAGCTCACCATCACGATCGACCGCCCCCGCGAGGAGGTCTTCGAGTACCTCGCGGACATCGCGAATCATCCGGAGTTCACGGACCACTACCTGAAGCACTGGCGGCTCACCCGCGTCGACTCCTACGGCCCCGGCGCGGGCGCTCGCTACAAGATGGACGGGCCGTTCCAGCGCTTCGGCTGGAGCGATCTCACCTTCATCAAGGTCGACGCGCCGCGCGAGATCGTCGCGGTCGGCCGCGGCGGCAAGTTCAACCGCATCAAGACCTACGCGAGCTGGACGCTCGAGCCCGCGGGCGGCGGCACCCGCGTCGAGTTCGTGTTCGAGACCGAGCCGAAGCTGCCGACCGACCGCCTCGTCGAGGCGTTCGGCTTCCGCCGCTGGTTCAAGCGCAAGTCCGGCAAGGGACTGCGGCGCCTGCGCAGCATCCTCGAGGACAACGAGCGCCGTGGCACGCGAGCCACGGTTGCGGGGATCTAGACTTTCGCCCTGATGACCCGCCGCCTGCTCATGGTCCTCGTCCTGGCCGCCGCGCTGGTCGCCGGCGGCTGCGGCGCCGACAAGCAGGAGACGCGCACGATCGGCGAGACCGAGGGCACGTACATCGACGTCGGCGACCTCAAGTACCAGGTCCAGATCTCGCGGATCCTCAACCCCAGCGACGTCGAGGACCGCAACTACCTGACGCAGCTCCCGGACGGCACGCTGCCGCCCAAGGGCGACGAGGCGTGGTTCGGCGTCTGGGTGCGGGTCGAGAACACCAACGACGGCAAGTCGCTGCCGACCGCCAGCAACTTCGAGATCCGCGACACGCAGGACAACGTCTTCAAGCCCTACGCCCAGGTCGGCAACGCGTTCGCCTACCAGCCGGTCGACAAGCTGGGCCCGCAGGACGTGCTGCCCAACTCCGAGGCGCCGGCCGGCTTCGGTCCGATCCAGGGCTCGCTGCTCCTCTTCAAGCTGACGACCACGTCGCTCGCGAACCGCCCGCTCGAGTTCCGCATCACGAGCCCGACGGATCCGAGCGACGTCGGGACCGTCGACCTCGACGTCTAGCCCCCCGCTAGGCACCAAGGTGCCTGGCTTGGCGTCTAACCGACCGCGGCCTGGAACACGGTCTTGGCCGCCGGGGCGGCCGTCTCGCCGCCCGCGCCCTGGCCGACCAGCAGCACGGCGACCGCCACACGCGGGTGCGCGTAGGGCGCGAAGCCGACGAACCAGGCGTCGGTGTCGGTCTTGTCCTCCTCGGGCTGCGGGGTCGGGCTCACGCCCGGCTCGACCGGCTGCGGGTCGTCGTTGACCGTGCTGCGGAGCTCCGCGGTGCCGGTCTTGCCCGCGACCTTGACGCCCGGGACGGCCGCGCCGACGCCGGTGCCGTCCGTCACCACCGCGCGCATGAAGCGCGCGATCACGGCCGCGGTGCGCGTGCTCGCGGCGCGCGTCTCCTTGCCCTGGGCGCCGCGCGAGAGCACCGGCGCGACGCGGCGGCCGCGCAGGCCGATCGTCGCCGCCACGGTGGCGAGCTCGAGCGGGGTGGCGAGCACCTTGCCCTGGCCGATCGCCGACGAGCCGACCGCCAGGTCGTCGCCGATCTCGTCCGGCGCGGGGATCGTCGAGCGGGCCGCGCCGACCGGGCCAGGGTCCTGGTTGAAGCCGAAGCGCTCGGCGGTCTGGACGAGGCGGCGGGCGCCGACCTTCGCGCCCAGCGGCGCGAACACCGAGTTGCAGGACTCCGCGAACGAGCTCTTGAGCGAGCCGCCGCACGCCTCGCCGTGGGCGTTCTGGAGCTTCACGCCCTCGAGCGTGGTCTCGGTCTGGACCGGGAAGCTCGAACGCGGCCTGACCTTGCGAGCCTCCAGCGCGGCGGCCAGCGTGATGATCTTGAACGTCGAGCCGGGCGGCTGGGGAGCCGAGAACGCGATGCCGGAGAGGCCCAGCACCTCGCCGGTCTCGGGCCGCAGCACGGCGATGCCGCCGAAGCGCCCGGCCAGCGCCTCGACCGCCGCGCGCTGGATGTCGGGGTCGATCGCGCTGCGAACGTCGACGCCGTCCTGCGCCTGCGCGCGCGCCACCACGCGCTTGCCGGCGCGCAGCTGCCGCCGGGGCTCCCGGCCAGCCGCGCGTCGAACTCGCGCTCGAGCCCGGTGAGGCCGACCGGCGCGCCCTCGGGCACGCCGCGCTGCTCGAGCTCGGCGGCGCGGTCGGGCGGCGCGGGGCCGACGCGGCCGGCGACCTCGGCCGCCAGCGGCCCGAGGTCCGACAGGCGGTCGGGGCCCTTGGCCAGCGGAGTCCCGTCGCGCGCAAGGATGTCGCCGCGCTCGCCGAGCGTCGTCTCGCGCGTCAGCTTCTCGCCGCGGCGCAGGCCGGGGTAGACGAGCTCGGGACGCCAGTCGACCGCCTTGCCGTCCACTTTGTCGACCATCGGCAGCCGGACGGTGCCCGCCAGGCGGCCGAAGATCCGCGTCTTCATCGCGACCGGCAGGTCGTAGGCGCCGTTCTCGGCCTCGCGCGGCTGGGCGATGCGCAGGTTGCTGAGCGTGATCGTCTCGCTCGCCTGGCGGTAGGTGCGCACGAAGCGCTTGAGGCTCGTGCGCTTGCGCGCGCTGTCGGAGAGCAGCCCGTGCATCTCGGCGTAGTCCCCGCGCTCCCACGCGGCCGACCACTGGCGCGCCACGCCCGCCGCGGCCGGCTCGTGCTTCGCGCCCAGATAGCTGCCCACGCCGAACGCGATCAGCGCCGCCGCGGCGAGCGGTGCGAAGCGCTCGGGTCGCGAGCGCTTGCGCCGGGGTCGCGTCGACGGCCGGGGGGAGGACGTCGCGGTCACCAGTCGAGTATGCCCGAGCGGCCGAGCCGCGAGGCCGAGATGGCGCCGCCGGTAGCGTCTCTGACATGACCGGCGTTGACTGGATCATCGTCGGGCTCCTGCTCCTGCTCGCCCTGTTCGGGTGGGCGCAGGGGTTCGTCACGGGAGCGCTCGCGCTGATCGGCTTCGCGCTCGGCGCGTGGCTGGGCACGCGGCTGGCGGGGCTGGTGCTGCCCGACGGCTCGCGCAACCCGTACGCGCCCGCGATCGGCCTCGTCGGCGCGCTGATCGTCGGCGCCGGCTTCGCGGCCGGCTTCGAGGGGCTGGGGGTGCGGCTGCGCTCGAAGCTGACGCTTGCCGGGCTTCGGGTTCGTCGACGGCGTCCTCGGCGCGCTGCTGACCGCATGCGTGGGGCTCGGGGTGGTGTGGATCCTGGGCGCGGTCGCGGTCCACTCCAACGGCGACGTCCGCTACGAGGTCCAGCGCTCGGAGATCCTGTCGCGGCTCAACAAGGCGCTGCCGCCGTCGGGCCCGCTGCTGAACGCGCTGGCGCGCTTCGACCCGTTCCCGCGGATCGACGGGCCGGAGGCGAACGTGGCGCCGCCCGCGAAGGGGATCGGCCGCGACCCGCAGGTGCGCGCGGCCGCGGCCAGCGTGGTGAAGATCCTCGGGACGGCGTGCGGGCTCGGCGTCGAGGGCTCGGGCTGGGTGGCGCGCGACGGCGTGGTCGTCACCAACGCGCACGTCGTGGCGGGCCAGACCGACACCAAGGTGCTGCTGCGCGGCAACACGCCGCAGCTCGACGCGACCGCGATCGCGTTCGACCCGCGCAACGACCTCGCGGTGCTGCGGGTGCCGGGGCTGGAGGCGCGCCCGCTCCCGCTCGCCGACGCGCCCGGGCCGGGCCGGTCGGCCGCGATCCTCGGCTTCCCGGAGAACGGGCCGTACGACGTGCGCGCCGGCCGGCTCGGCGCCACGCGCACGACGGTGACGTCCGACGCCTACGGGCGCGGCCCGGTGCAGCGGCGGCTGACCTCGCTGCGCGGGGTGGTCCGCTCCGGCAACTCCGGCGGGCCGATGGTGGACGGCAAGGGCCGCGTCGTGACGACGATCTTCGCCGCCACCACGACCGGTCCGCGCGGTGGCTTCGGGGTGCCCAACTCGGTCACCAAGAAGGTGCTCGCGGGCGCGCGCGAGCCGGTCGGCACCGGCCCCTGTGCCCGCTGACGCGGGCGCTACAGTCCTCCGCCCAATGGCCAAGACGCTCGTCATCGCAGAGAAGCCGTCGGTGGGGCGCGACCTCACGCGGGTTCTCCCTGGCTCGTTCACGAAGCAGGACGGCTACCTCGAGTCCGACGATCACGTCGTCACCTGGGCGGTCGGCCACCTCGTGCAGCTCGCGGAGCCGGACGAGTACGACCCGAAGTTCAAGAAGTGGAAGATGGCCGACCTGCCGATCGTGCCCGACCGCTTCAAGCTCGTCGTGCGCGACGAGCGCTCGCGCAAGCAGATGTCGGTGATCACGCGCAGCCTCGGGCGCGACGACGTCGGGACGGTCGTCAACGCCTGCGACGCCGGGCGCGAGGGCGAGCTGATCTTCGCCTGGCTGTACGAGAAGTCGAACGCGAAGAAGCCCGTGCAGCGGCTGTGGCTGTCCTCGATGACCACGAGCGCGATCAAGCAGGCGTTCGGGGCGCTGCGGCCCGGCGACGAGTTCCACACGCTCGAGGAGGCCGCGCGCTCGCGCTCCGAGGCCGACTGGATCGTGGGCATGAACGCCACGCGCGCGGCGACGATCCGGCTGCGCTCGTCGTTCGACGGCGCGGTGTCGCTCGGCCGCGTGCAGACGCCGACGCTCGCCATCCTCGCCCGCCGCGAGGTCGAGATCCGCGAGTTCAAGCCGGAGAAGTACTGGCTGGTCGACGCGGCCTTCGAGCCGACGTCCGGTGACAAGGGGCGGAAGTACATCGGCCGCTTCCACGCGGGTGCGAAGCCGCGGATCGGGAGCGCCCAGGAGGCGGAGGCGATCGTCGCCGCCGTGCGCGGCCAGGCCGGCACGATCACCAAGCTCGAGACGACGACGAAGAAGGAGCGCGCGCCGCTCCTCTACGACCTGACCTCGCTCCAGCGCGACGCCAACACGCGCTACGGCTTCTCCGCCCGCCGCACGCTCGCGGCGGCGCAGCGGCTCTACGAGGAGCACAAGGCGCTCACCTACCCGCGCACCAACTCGCGCTTCCTGTCGTCCGACATGGTCGGCGAGATCAAGCCGACGGTCGAGGGCGTGGGCAAGAACCCCGTCTATACGGCGCCCGCGAAGTACGTCGCACAGCTCGACGTCCTCCCGCTCGGCCGCGTGATCAACGACGCCAAGGTCACGGACCACCACGCGATCATCCCGACGCGCTCCGACCACCGCACGGACAAGATGTCGGACGACGACAAGAAGGTCTACGACATGGTCGCGCGGCGCTTCCTCGCCGTCTTCCATCCCGACGCCGTGTGGGAGAACACGCGGCTCGAGACGACGGTCGCGTCGCACGTGTTCCGCACGCGCGGGCGCGTGCTGCTCGAGCCGGGCTGGCGCGCCGCCTACGGCGAGGTCGCGGCGGGCTCTGGAGAGGCGCGGGAGACCGACGACGACGAGGTCGATCAGACGCTGCCGAAGCTCGTCGCCGACGAGCCCGTCGACACGCGCGAGGTCGCCTCGGCCGAGAAGGAGACGAAGCCGCCGCGGCGCTACTCCGACGCGTCGCTGCTGGGCGCGATGGAAGCGGCCGGCAAGGAGCTCGACGACGAGGCGCTGCGCGAGCAGATGAAGGACTCCGGCATCGGCACGCCCGCCACGCGCGCGGCGATCATCGAGCGCCTGATCGACGTCGGCTACATCGAGCGCGACGCGCGCTCGCTGGTCTGCACCGAGAAGGGCCTCAACGTGATCCGCCTGCTCGACGGGCACCCGCTGACGTCGCCGGGGCTGACCGGCGACTGGGAGCACCGGCTGTCGAAGATCGAGCACGGCGACGAGAAGCGCGAGAAGTTCATGGCGGACATCGCGGAGTTCGCCCGCGGCACGGTCGCCGAACTCGACGCGAAGCTCAAGGAGGTGCGCATCCCGCGCGCCAACCTCGGGCCGTGCCCGGTCTGCGGCCACGACATCGTCGAGAACCGCAAGGGCTTCTCGTGCTGGTCGCGCGAGGATCCCGGCTGCGGCTTCGTGATCTGGAAGAGCAAGGCCGGCAAGACGCTGCCCGCCGCGGTCGCTCGCGAGCTGATCGCGACCGGCAAGACCGAGAAGGCCGTGACCGGCTTCAAGGGCCGCTCCGGCCGCTCGTTCCGCGCCCGCCTGGCGCTGGAGCAGACGCCCGAGGGCAAGTGGCGCGTCGAGTTCGACGAGCCGTGGGCGCGCGAGGGCGCCAAGCCGCCCGAGCAGGAGGGCGAGCCCGCCTCGGGCGACGAGGAGACGCCGGCGACCGACGCCGCCGCCTCCGCCGAGGCTGCCTAGCGGGGGCTAGGCCGTCTCCTTCTTCGGCGGCTTCGGCCAGTCGAGGTGCAGCAGCTCGAGGTCGAGCACGTAGCGCGTCGGGTGACCGTCGGCGTCGAGGCCGACGTAGAGGTTGTAGCCGCCGTCGCCCGCGCCGGTGTCGATCGCCATCAGGCTCGCGCCCTGGCCGAGATCGCGCTCGGCGACGTGCAGGCGGGCGGCGAGCGCGTCGACGTCGGCGTCGTACTCGGCGGCCGAGTCCTCGGGTGGCGATGCGGCGCGGATGCGCGCGCCCTCCTCCGAGCTGAACATCGCGGTGCTGCCCTCGACCCCGACGGTGAGGACGTAGCGCCAGCGCACGGTCGGGCGGTCGCTCGCCACGAGCGTGGCGAGCGCGACGCCCTCGACGGACCCGTCCACCGGCTTCGCGAGCGTGACCCGGAACGGGTGGGCGCCGGGCCGCGCGCGCTCGTCGACGACCGCGGTGCGCTCGTCGAAGACGGAGTCGACCGCGAGCCGGCCGCTGGGCAGCTGCAGCGCGCCGGCGAGCACGTCGTGGGTGGCCTTGTAGCCCGCCGGCTCCGGGATCACGGCGATCCCGGGCGGCAGCTCGGCCGGCGCCTGCGGGTAGGGGAGGACGCGATCCGCGGGGCTCGGCGCGACGAGCTGGACCCGCTTGCCGTCGCCGACGGCGAGGAAGGCGCGGTCGTAGCGGGCGGAGACGGCCTTGAGCTCGTCCGCGCCGCCGACCACGGTCAGCGCGGCCTCGCGCCAGCTCGGGGCGGGCTCGGCGGCGAGCGCGCGGCGCAGCGCGGGGTCGGCGAGCAGCGTGTCGAAGCGCTGGCCGTCGCTGCGGCCCTCGGGGTAGGAGATCTTCCACTTGGCGACCGTGGAGACCGGCTGCGTGACGGCCACGCTGGGCTTCGTCTCGTCCGGCTCGAAGAGCTTGAGGCGGGCGACGGCGTGCTCGGAGCCGACGACGTCGAGCATCGACGGGTGGGCGCGGCTGATCCAGCGCTCCTTGCGCACGGCGCCGGGCTTCAGCGACAGCGTCTCGGCGCTCCCTTCGCCCACGCAGTGCTTGCGCACCGGGGTCATCGGCTCGGGCGCCTCGGAGGCCGCCTGGTCCTCCAGCACGAGTCGCTTCAGCGCCTGGATCGAGCCGCTCCACCTGCGGCCGCGCGGCTGGTGGGTGGTGCGCGCGACCTCGGCGACGCCGGCGTACCCGCAGCCGTCCTGCCGCAGCACGAGCGGCTCCGTGCGCTGGTTCTCGATCCGCGCCTCGACGCTGAGGCCGTCGTGCGTCGCGCCCAGCGTCATCTGCACGGCGATGCCGTCGCTCACCTGGGTGGTGGTGACGTGCGCCTCGGAGCGGCCCCCGCAGCCGGCGGCAACGAGGGCGAGCAGGAGCCCGAGCGGGAGGAGGCGCATCCTGGTTGCATCGGCCGCGCGGGCGGCCCGCTTTACGGATCCGGGTCAGACGGCAGACGCGACCACACGGCCGCGTCGATGCGCAGGCCGGCCTTGTGGTGGACCGAGCGGAGCGTGCCCTCGCGGGTGTAGCCCGCGCGCTGCGGCGACGCGCTCGGAGGCGGGGTTGCGCACGTCGATGAACAGCTCGGCGCGCTCGATGCCCTGGGCGAACGCCCATGCGGTCACCTCGCGCAGGATCGCGGAGGCGACGCCGCGGCCGCGGTGCTCGGCGGCGACGATGTAGCCGATCTCCGCCTCGCCGGCGTCGCGGTCGAGCGTCGGGACGAGCCCGAGCCCGAGCAGCTCACGGTCGTCGCCGAGCGCGGCGAACGCCTCGCGTGTGCCGTCGCGGCGGCCGTCCTCGTAGCGCGCCAGCCAGGTCCGCGCGAAGTCCGGCGGCGTCGGCTCGGGGATGCGCGTGAAGCGCAGGAGGTCGGGATCGCCGCCGTCGAGCATGCGCTCGAGCGCGTCCAGGTGCTGCTCGCCGAACGGCTCCAGCCGCATGTGCCGGGACGCTACCCCCCCCGCTAGGCAGCAAGCTGCCTGGCTTGGCGCCTAGCGGCGCACGACGCGCGCCCGCTGCGTCCCGACGATGCTCAGCAGCACCGCGACGGTGCAGGCGATCGCGGCGGGTGGGACGTGCTCGCCGAGCACGAGCGCCGAGAGCGCGAGCGTGAGCGGGGTCTGCAGCAGCTGCGTCTGGCCGGCCTTGGCGACGCCGCCGGCCGACAGCCCCGCGTACCACGCGAAGAAGCCGAGGAACATCGAGAACAGCGAGACGTAGGCGAAGCCGAACCAGGCGTCGGTGCCGACGTGGCCGCCGGGGAGGAAGGCGAGCGTCAGCGGCAGGCTGAGCGGGAGCGCGAGCAGCAGCGCCCAGCAGATCGTCTGCGGGCCGCCGAGCGTGCGCGAGAGCGCACCGCCCTCGGCGTAGGCGAGCGAGCACAGCACGGTGGCGCCGAGCAGCTCGACGTCGGCGAGCCCGATCGCGCCGAGCCCGCGCGAGGCGATGAACACGAGCACGGCGACGAGCCCGAAGACGGCGGCGAACCAGAAGCCGCGCGACGGCGACTCGCCCGCCCGCAGCACCGCGAACACCGCCGTCCACGCCGGGAGCAGCGCGATCACGACCGCGCCGTGGGTGGCGTCGACGTGGCGCAGCGCGAGCGCGGTGAAGAGCGGGAAGGCCGCGACGACGCCGAACGCGACGATCGCCAGCGAGCGCCACTGGGCGCCGCTGGGGCGGGGCGCGCGGAGCGCTCTGAGCACGGCGGCGCCGAGCACGGCGGCCACCACGGCGCGGCCGAAGGCGACGAACAGCGGGTCGAGGTCGGCGACCGCGAGCCGGGTGGCCGGGAGTGAGAACGAGAAGATCGCGACGCCGAGCGTGGCCAGCGCGAGCCCGCGCAGCTCCGCGCGCCGTGCCTCCTCGGGGGCCGGTGCCGCTATCGCTCCGCGGCCGATAACGTTACTCTCAGTGCTCACGATTTAGAGTAACGCAGATGCCCGCCGACCAGATCGCCACCGCCCTGCGCGACCTCGCCGCCACGCTGCCGGAGGGGGCGCGCCTGCCTTCCGTGCGCGAGCTGATGCGCGAGCACGGCGCCTCGCCGGTGACCGTGCAGCGTGCGATCGCGACGCTGAGCGCCGAGGGACTCGTGCTCCCGCGGCCAGGGCGGGGCACGTTCGTCGCCGCGCCGCCGGCGCGCAACGGCACGCCCGACCTCGCCTGGCAGGAGGTCGCGCTCGGCGCCGCGCGGATGGCGGACGACGGCGGGCTGGCCGAGCTGCTGGCCACGCCGCCCGGGGGGACGCTCGCGCTCTCCTCCGGCTACCTCGACCCGCGGCTGCAGCCGACCGCCGCGATGGCGGCGGCGCTCGCCCGCGCCGGCCGCCGCCCGGGCGCGTGGGAGCGCGGGCCGATGGAGGGCGTCGCGGCGCTGCGGGCGTGGTTCGCGCGCGAGGCGGGCGGGCGCTTCGGCGCCCATGACGTCGTCATCTGCCCCGGCGGCCAGGCCGCGCTCGTCACCGCCGTGCGGGCGCTCGCGCCGCCGGGCGGCTCGGTCGTCGTCGAGTCGCCGACCTACCGCGGCGCGCTCGCGGCGGTGCGGGCGGCCGGCCTCACGCCCGTCCCCGTGCCCAGCGACGCCGACGGGGTGCGGGCGGAGATGCTCGCCGACGCGCTCGAGCGCACCGGCGCCCGTGTCGCGTACCTGCAGCCGCTGCACGCCAACCCGCACGGCGCCGACCTGTCGGCGGAGCGGCGCGCCGCGGTGATGGAGGTCGCGGCGCGCTCCGGCGCCTTCCTGATCGAGGACGACTGGGCGCGCGACCTCACCATCGACGGACCGGCGCCGGCGCCGCTCGCCGCCGACGATCCCGACGGCCACGTGGTCTACGTGCGCTCGCTGAGCAAGGGCGCGTCACCGGGGCTGCGGGTCGCCGCCGTCGCCGCGCGCGGCCCGGCCGGCGTGCGGCTGCGCTCGGCCCGGATCGTCGAGGACCTGTTCGTCAGCGCCCCGCTCCAGCTCGCCGCGCTCGAGCTCGTCTCCTCACCGGGCTGGCGGCGCCACCTCAAGGCGCTGCGCGCGGGGCTGCGCGAGCGCCGCGACGCCCTGGCCGGTGCGCTCTCCCAGCACTTCGGCGCGGGCGCCGTGTGGCACGTCCCGACCGGCGGGCTGCACATGTGGCTGCGGTTGCCCGACGGCACCGACGAGGCGGGGCTGGTCGCCGCGGCCGCGCGGGCGGGCGTGCTGGTGGCGGGCTGCCGGCGCAGCTTCGCGGCGGAGCCCACCGGCCCGCACCTGCGACTGACCTTCGGAGGAGCGCCGGCGGACGTCCTCGTCGAGGGCGTCGAGCGGCTCGCCGGACTACGCGTTCTCGAACTCGGAGCGTGACGCGCGCACCGCGTGGTGCGTGTCCGCGGGCTGACGCTGGCCGCCTGTGAAGAAGCTGAAGAAGGCCTTGAAGGCGGCGCCAATCTCGGCGAACGCCTCGCCCAGCGCGCTGCGCTGGGGGCGCTCCGTGCGCAGGATGCGCGCCTTCACCTCGGGCGCGGCGACGCAGCCGCTCTCCATCGTCCACGCCACGAACAGCTCGTTGGAGTCGATCGCCTCGGCGACGGCGCTCGCTAGAGCCAGATCCGTGTCGGTGTGCGCGGTGGGGAGGTAGAGGTGGGACATGGGGGCTCCAAGACGTGGACGGTCGTCTCTTAGGTAACGGAGTCCAACCCTCTCAACTTGAGCGGTCAGCGTGCATAAATCTGAACTAAGCGCCAGGCAGATTCAGGTCTGTCGGGGGTGCGCGCCACGATGACGGGTCCCCCATGTCGCTCACGCTCGTCACCGGACCCGCCAACGCCGCCAAGGCGGGCTACGTGCTGGAGCGGCTGCGCGAGGTGCTGCACCGCGAGCCGCTGCTGGTGGTCCCGACCGCGGCCGACGTGGCGCACTACCAGCGCGAGCTCGCGGCGGGCGAGGTCGTGTTCGGCGCCGAGGTGCTGACCTTCTCGCGGCTGTGGCGGGAGATCGGGCGGGTCGCGGGCGTGTCGGCGCGGCCGCTGGGCGTGGTCGCGCGCGAGCGGGTCGTGCGTGCGGCCATCCGCGACGCGCATCTGCGGGTGCTGGCGCCGTCGGCGGCGGCGCCGGGCTTCGCGCGGGCGGCGGGCGCGCTGTTCGCGGAGCTGCAGCGGTCGCTGGTCGAGCCGGCGCGCTTCACGCGCGCGCTGCGGGGGTGGGGCGGGGTCGCGTACGCCGACGAGCTGGCGGCGCTGTACTCCGCCTACCGCCGGCGCCTGGAGACGCTCGGGCGCCCCGACCGCGACGGCGAGGCGTGGGCGGTGCTCGACGCGCTCCGCGCCGACCCGGGCGCGTGGGGGCGGCGGCCGGTGTTCGTGTACGGCTTCGACGAGCTGACCCGCGCGCAGCTCGACGCGGTGGAGACGCTGGGGCGGCTGGCCGAGGCCGACGTGTGGGTGACGCTCCCGTACGAGCCCGGCCGGCACGCGCTGGCCGGCAGCGCGGCGACCGTGCACGAGCTGGCGCCGCTGGCAGAGGTGGTCGAGCTGGACGAGCGCGCCGAGCACTACGCGGCGGCCGCGCGGCCGGCGCTGCACCACCTCGAGCGCGGGCTGTTCGAGGGCGGCTTCGAGACCCGGCTGCCGAACGGCGCGGTGCGGCTGCTCGAGGCGGGCGGCGAGCGCGCGGAGGCCGAAATCGTCGGCGCGGAAGTGCTCGAGCTGATGCGCGACGGCGTCGCGGCGGAGGACATCGCGGTGCTGGTGCGAGGGACGGGGACGGGGGCGTTGTTCGCGCAAGTGCTGCGGACGTACGGGATCCCCGTGGCGTGGTCGCGCCAGGTGCCGCTGGCGCGCACCCGGCTCGGGGCGGGCGTGCTGGCGGGGGCGCGGGCGGCGCTCCCCGGAGGGCGCGCGGACGACTTGCTGGCCTGGCTGCGCACGCCGGGCGCGACGGGGGACGGCGGCGGCGACCCGTGGGCGGCTGCCGACGCGGTGGACGAGCTCGAGGCGCGCGTGCGGCGCGCGGAGGTGGTGGGCGCCCGGGAGGCCGCTGGTCGGTGGGCGGGGTGGGCCTTACCGCGGCTCGACGCCCTCGCCGCCGCGGCCGAGGCCGGGGCGGCGGAGCTGCTCGAGGCGCTGGTGGCGGAGGCGGACGCTGCGTGGGCGGCTCCCCATGCGCGGCGGGCCGACGTGCTCGACCCGGAGGAGCGCGACGAGGCGCGGGTGGCCGCGGCGCTGCGCTCCGCGGCGGCCGAGCTGCGCTCGCTCGACCCGGAGCTGCTGGGCGGGGCGGACGAGGTGCTCGAGACGCTCGGCGCGGTCGAGGTGTGGCAGGGCGACGAGACCGACGGCGTCCTCCTCACGGATCCGCTGCTGATCCGCGCGCGGCGCTTCCGCGCGGTGTTCGTGTGCGGGCTGCAGGACGGCGAGTTCCCCCAGCGCCCCGTGCCCGACCCGTTCCTCGACGACGAGGCGCGGCGCTCGCTGAGCATGGCGGCGGGGCTGCGGCTGCCATTCCACGAGGACGTACTCGACCGCGAGCGCTCGCTGTTCTACGCGTGCGTGTCGCGGCCGCAGGAGGTGCTGTTCCTGTCCTGGCGGTCCTCGGACGAGGAGGGCGAGCCGCTGGTGGCGTCGCCGTTCCTCGACGACGTGCGGGCGCTGTTCACCGACGAGCTGTGGGAGCAGCGCGGGCGGCGCCTGCTGGCGGAGGTCACCTGGTCGCCGCGCGAAGCGCCGACGCCGCGCGAGCTCCAGCGCGCCCAGGCGGCGGCGCGGAGCGAGCCCGACCCGCCCCCGCTGCCCGCGCCGGTCAGCGAGCCGGTGCTGGCGCAGCTCGACGCGCGCCGGACCGAGGGCGCGCGGCAGCTCGAGACGTTCGCGGCCTGCGGGGTGCGGTGGCTGGTGGAGGCGCTGCTGCACCCGGCGCGGGTCACGCCCGACCCCGAGGCGATGCGCCGCGGCTCGCGGGCGCACGCGGTGCTGGAGACGACGCTGCGGCGGCTGAAGGCCGCGACCGGCTCCGCGGCGCTGACGCAGGCCTCGCTCCCGGCCGCCCTGCGGGCGCTGGACGAGGCGCTCGACGGGATCGAGCTCGAGGGTGCGAAGGGCGCGGCGGCGCGCCGGACGCTGGAGGCCGACCTCCAGCGCTACCTCCGCCATGAGGCCGAGTACGGCGCAGGGATGGAGCCGACGCAGCTCGAGTGGCGCTTCGGGCGCGAGGGCGACGACCACGGCCCGCTCGCGCTCGGCGAGCTCGCGGTCACGGGGCGGGTCGACCGCGTCGACGCCGGCCCGGGCGGCGAGGCGATCGTGCGCGACTACAAGGGCGCGAGCGCTCCGCCCGGTGCGGGCTGGGCCGAGGGCGGCGCGCTGCAGGTGGCGCTCTACATGCTCGCGGCGCGCGAGCTGCTCGGGCTCGAGCCGGTCGGCGGGCTCTACCAGGCGCTCTGGTCGCGGGACTCGCGGCCGCGCGGGCTGGTGCGCGACGACGTCCGGGGACGGTACGTGGCGACGGACAAGGTCTCGGCGGAGGCGATGGATACGGCGCTCGAGGAGGTCCGCTCGAAGGCCCTCGAGACCGCGGCCGCGCTCCGGGCGGGCGAGGTCCGGGCCTGCCCCGAGAAGTGCTCGCCCAAGGGCTGCGCGTACCCGACGATCTGCCGGGCGGCCGGATGAGCGCCGCCGTCCTCACCGCCACCCCGGGCGCCATCCCGTTCACCGACGAGCAGCGCGCCGCGATCGAGGACCGCGACGGCTCCGCGCTGCTCGCCGCCAACGCCGGCTCCGGCAAGACCGCGGTGATGGCCGAGCGGTGCGTCGAGGCGGTGCTCCAGGACGGGGTGCCGGTCGGCTCGATCCTCGCGCTCACGTTCACCGAGAAGGCCGCGGGCGAGCTGCGCGACCGCATCCGCCGGCGCTTCCTGGCGCTGGGGGAGGAGGAGCACGCGCGCGAGGTGGACGCGGGCTGGATCGGCACGATCCACGGCTTCTGCGCTCGGGTGCTGCGCTCGCGACCGCTGGCGGCGGGGCTGGACCCGCGCTTCGAGGTGCTCGACGAGGGCGCGGCCGAGCGGCTCGCCCGCGACGCCTACGACCGCGCGTTCGAAGACTGGGTCGCGGCGCGCGGGGCGGCAGCGGTTGACGTCGCCGCTGCCTTCGGGGCGGGGCTGCGCGAGCTCGTCCTCGCCGCCCACTCGACGCTGCGCTCGCGCGGCCAGACGCGCCCGGTGCTCCCGATCCCGCCGCCCGCGGCCGACCCGGACCCGGCCGAGCTCGCCGCCACCCGCGCCGAGCGCCGCCCGCTGCCTCGCCACCGCGGGCGGTGGCAAGAAGCTCGAGGAGGCGCTCGACGCGCTGGAGAGCTGCGATCGCGCGCTGGGTGAGGCAGGAGTGCCGGTTCCGGCCGCGCTCGCGCCCGGCGAGCTCAAGAAGGGCTCGAAGGCGCTCGAGCAGGCGCCGTGCGCTGCCTACCGCGCCGCCTGGACCGCCTACCGCCAGGGCTGCGCCGACCACCACGCGCGGCTCGCGCTGGTCGAGATCGCCGACCTGCTCACCCGCTTCGGCGCCGCCTACGCCGAGGCCAAGGCCGCCCGTGCCGGGCTCGACTTCGAGGACCTCGAGCTCGGCGTCCGCGACCTCCTCGCCGCGGACCCCGCCGATCGCGAGCGCTGGGCCGAGCGTTTCCGCCTGCTCATGGTCGACGAGTTCCAGGACACGAACCGGCTCCAGCTCGACATCCTGGAAGCGCTGGAGCGCGACAACCTGTTCGCGGTCGGCGACGAATTCCAGTCGATCTACGGCTTCCGCCACGCCGACGTGACGATCTTCCGCGAGCGGCGGGCCGCGCTCGGGGAGGAGCGGACCCGGCTCCTGACCGCCAACTTCCGCTCCCGCGAGGAGCTGCTGGACGTCCTCAACGGCGCCTTCGCCCCGCAGTGGGCCGAGCGGTTCGCGCCGCTCCTCGCCGGCGGCACCGACAGCGACAGCGGCGAGCTGCGGCTGTTCGACCCCGGCGAGCCGGGCGACACCGAGCCGCGCGTGGAGCTGCTCGTCACCGACTCGCGCGGCTGGGAGGACGACGAGCGCCTCGGCCTCGCCGGCGTCGAGGCCAAGCCGCACCGCCGCGCCGAGGCCCGCGTCATCGCGCACCGCCTCCGCCAGGAGCTCGAAGCCGGCCGCGCCGCGCGGGACATCGTGGTGCTCGTCCGCGCGACCGCGTCCCTGCGCCTGTTCGAGGAGGCGCTCGAGGAGCAGGGCGTGCCGACCTACGTCGTCGGCGGGCGCGGCTACTGGTCCCAGCAGCCGGTCCGCGACGGCCTCGCCTACCTCGCCGCGCTCGCCAACCCGCTCGACGAGGAAGCGCTCTACGGCACGCTCGCCTCGCCGTTCTGCGGCGTCGGCTCGGACGCCCTGATCCTGCTGGCAGGAGCGGCGAAAGAGGTCGGCGGCGTGTGGGCCGCGCTGCGCGCCGCCGCCCTGGGCGAGGGAAGCGGCGGCGTTCCGGGCGGCGGCGTGCTCGCCGCCCTCCCGGGTGACGATGCCGAGCGGTTGCGGCGCTTCGCCGCCTTCTTCGCCGCCGAGCGCGCGCACGCCGAGCGGCTGCCGCTCGAGGTGCTGCTCGAGCGCGCGCTCGAGGCAACCGGCTACGACCTCGCCGTCCTCGCCCGCGCCGGCGGGGAGCGGCGGCTGGCCAACCTGCGCAAGCTGATGCGGCTGGCGCGCGAGTACGAGCGCGCGGAGGGGCGGGACCTGCGCGGCTTCCTCGCCTACGCGGCCACGCGCGACCTCGCCGCCGCCCGCGAGGGCGAGGCGCCGCTCGAGTCCGAGGGGCTCGACGCCGTGCGGCTGATGACGATCCACCGCGCCAAGGGGCTCGAGTTCCCGGTCGTCTGCGTCGCGGACCTCGGCCGCCAGGGCGGCGGCCGCACCGAGCGGCTGCTGCTCGGCCCCGATGGCGCCGTCGGGCTGCGGCTCTCGACCCCCGGCGGCGGCGCGACCGTGCCCGCGCTGGCCTTCGAGCGCCTGGCCGCCGAGACGGCCGCCAACGAGGACGCCGAGGAGCGCCGGCTCTTCTACGTCGCCATGACGCGCGCCTGCGACCGCCTCATCCTCTCCGGCACCGCCAACCCCGAGAAGCCCGGCCAGCCCCGCCCCGGAGGGCCGCCGATCGACTGGATCCTGCCGGCGATCATCGGCGCCGCCCCGCAGACCGACCGCGTGGTCCACGGGTCGTTCGACGGCCGCCCCACGCGGACCCTGGCCCGCCTGGTCACCCCGGCCACCATCGCGCCCGACGCGCTGATCGAGCGCGCGCGGGAGGGGAGCCCGGGCACCGCGCTGCCGGCCCGGGCGAAGGTCGTGCCCGCGCCGTCGGCCGGACGGCCCGCTCCCCAGCGCCTGAGCTACACCGCGCTGGGTCAATACGCCAAATGCCCGTATAGGTTCTACCTTGAGCGGACCCTTAGACTTTTACCCGTCGAGCCGCCGTTTCCCCTGGAAACCGGCACCGCCCGGCGGGCTCGACCCGCGCGTCCGCGGCGTCATCGCCCACCGCCTGCTCGAGGAGCTCGACTTCGCCCGTCCGCTCCCGCCCGAGCCGGAGACCGTCCACCTCCTCGCCGCCGAGGAGGGCGCCGACCTCACCCCCGAGGACGTCGAGGACATCCGGCAGATCGTCGTCGCGTTCGGCGCCTCGCCGCTGTGCGCCCGCATCGCCGCCGCAACCACGGTCCGCCGCGAGGCGGGGTTCTCGTTCCCGCTCGACCCCGCGCAGGGCGCGCTCGTCAATGGCTTCGTCGACGTCCTGGCCAAGACCCCGGACGGCACCACGCTGGTCGTCGACTACAAGAGCGACCGGATCGGCGAGGAGCACCCGCACCAGGTCGTCGAGCGCGACTACGCCACCCAGCGGATCGTCTACGCGCTTGCCGCGCTGCGCAACGGCGCGCCCGCCGTCGAGGTCGCCTACGCCTTCCTCGAGCGCCCCGACGCGCCCGTCACCGCCACCTTCACGCCGAAGGACATCCCGGCGCTCGCCGAACAGCTGACCAACCTCGCCGAGGGCGTCCTCGAAGGGCGCCACCCCGTCGCCGCCGACCCGCACCGCGCGCTCTGCGGCGACTGCCCCGGCCGCAAGGCGCTCTGCTCGTGGCCGGAGGAGATGACCCTCCGGGAGGCCTAGCCCCCGCTGGGCAGCAAGCTGCCTGGCTTGGCGCCTAGAAGACCGCTGAAATAGTCGCGGTGCTGTCCGGCGGGTTTAAGCCTCGATCGTGCGTTAACGCAGACGCCCCGACGGTGTCGGGGCGTCTGAAACGTCCGGTGGGGCCGGGATTCTTGGGCTTGCTGAAGGTCCTTGATTCCGGGCTTGGAGGGTCACCTTGCGGGTGCTGCGTGAAGGACGCTCGTTGACCGTAGATGTGACGTCGGATGGAGCGGGGTTGGTGTCGCACGCGGGCGCGGCGTTGGTGGCCGAGGTCGCTGACCGGACTGGGCTGACGCGTGAGCTCTCGCGTGCCCTGGCGGGGTTGCGCGAGCGGCGGCGCAGGCACGATCCGGGCCGTGTGGTCCGGGATCTGGCGGTGATGCTGGCCGACGGCGGCGACTGCCTGTCGGACCTGCGCGCGGTGCGCGACCAGCAGCCGTTGTTCGGACCCGTCGCCTCGGACACGACGGCGTTTCGGCTGATCGACCGGATCGCCGGCGAGCCGGCGGCGCTGGAGGCGTTGCGCGCGGCGCGGGCCCGCGCCCGGGCGCGCGCGTGGGAGCTGGGCGCGCGGCCGGAGCGGATCGTGATCGACGTCGACGCGACGCTGATCGGCGCCCACACCGAGAAGGAGGGCGCGGCGGTCAACTTTAAGGGCGGTTTCGGCTTTCACCCGCTGCTGGCCTACCTGGACGCGAGCCGCGAGGCGCTGGCCGGGATGCTGCGCCCGGGCAACGCGCCGGCGCACGGCGCGGCCGATCAGATCGCGGTGCTCGAGCAGGCGCTCGAGCAGCTCCCGCGCGAGGTCGTCGCCGACCTGGACACCGAGATCGTGCTGCGCACCGACTCGGCCGGCTCGGCGCTCGCGCTCTGCGAGGCCGCGCGCGACGCCAAGATCGCCTACCTGGTCGGGTTCGATCTGACCAAACAGGTGCGCCGCGCGATCCTCTCGCTGCCCGAACACGCGTGGCGGCCGGCGCTGCGCCAGAACGGCGAGCAGCGCGACGGGGCGCAGGTCGCCGAGATCACCGGCCTGCTCGAGTTCTATGACTGGCCCGAGCGCTCGCGCGTGATCGTGCGCCGCGAGCGCCCGCACCCGGGCGCGCAGCTGTCGTTTACCGACGTCGACGGGCACCGCTTCCAGGCCACGCTGACCGACCTGACCGGCGACGCGGTCGAGCTCGAGCGCCTGCACCGCGGCCGCGCCAACGCCGAGGACCGCGTCCGCGCCGCCAAGCAGACCGGCCTGGAGAACCTCCCGTTCCGCGAGTTCGCGCTCAACGCCGTCTGGCTCGAGCTCTCGATGATCGCCCAAGACCTCAGCGTCTGGACCCAGGCCCTGTGCCTGCACGGCGAGCTGGCGAGCTGCGAGCCCAAGACGCTGCGCTACCGGCTGCTGCACACCGCCGGCCGACTCGCCTTCCACGCCCGCCAAGCCACGCTGCGCCTGCAAGCCACCTGGCCCTGGGCCAGCCAACTCGCCGCCGCCTTCGCGCGCCTACGAGCACTCCCACCACCCGTCGGCTGACCCCGACGCCGGGCCACGACGACCACGAGCCCAACCCGGCGCACCGCGCCCGGCTCGCCCGACGCACCGATCCCGGCAGCAGCACTCGCCAGCGGCCACCACGAGCCGACGGCGCGCCAGCTCGCCATCGCCGCCATCAGCGACACACACAACCACGCCGCGGCACACGCCGAAATCGATCCACAACCGCGCTAACGCACGATCGAGGTTAAGACCCTGTCGGGCATGCTCGCGACGATGTCTGGTCAGGTGGGGTTCTTTGATGCGGCCGAGCTTGCTCGGCCGTTGCCGGAGGGGTCGTTTTTCGCGCTGTTGGCTGAGCATGGGCATCGGGTCGTTCGCGACGAGGACTTTGCGGCTTGTTATTCGCCGGGGATGGGGCGGCCGTCGATCCCGCCGTCGCTGCTGGCCAAGGTGTTGTTGCTGCAATACCGGACGGGCGCTTCAGATGAGCAGGCGATGGAGTCCGTGGCGTGGGATCTGCGCTGGAAGATCGCGCTGGGACTTAGCGTCGATCATCAGGGTTGGCATCCGACGTCGTTGACGAAGTTCCGGGCCCGGCTGCTTTTGCACAAGCTCGAGCGAGTGGCGCTGGAGCGGACCCTGGAGATCGCCGAGGAGCTGGGCATGCTCAACGGGCCGGTCGAGCAGATCATCGACTCCACTCCGATGCTCGGCGCGGCCGCCACCCAGGACACCGTCCGGCTGGTCCGTCACGGCGTCAGGAACTTGCTCGACGCTGTCGCCGCCGTCGACGCCGATGCGGCGGGGCAGCTCGATCGCGGGTTGCACTTCGATTACGCGCGGCCGAACGACAAGCCGGATTGCCGCTGGCGTGAGCGCGCCGAGCGCGAGCGGATGCTGACCAAGGTCGCGCAGGACGCCGAGCGCGCGCTGCAGGCCGTCGAGCACGCCGACGGGCTCGACGATGAAGCCATCGCCAACGCGCATCGGCTGTTGCGGGAGCTGATCGGCCAGGACTTCGACGTTGAGGATGACGGGATCCCTCGGCTGCATCGCGGCACTCGCGCGGGCCGGATCATCTCGACGGTCGATCCGGAGATGCGCCACGGCCGCAAGAGCCAGCACCAGCGCTTTGACGGCTTTAAGCTCTCGGCGGCGGTCACCAACACGAGCGAGCCACTCATCACCGCCGTCGAGGTCGCGCCCGCCTCAGAGCAGGACGGGCCGCAAGCCAAGCACCTCATCGACGCGCAGCCGGCCGGTCGGCGCCCGGCACGGGTGCTGGGCGACACTGCCTATGGGACCGGTCCGGTCCGGGCCGAGCTCGCCGCCCGCGGGGTCGAGGTGCTCGCGCCGGTCCCGGCCGGCGCGGTCAAGCCCGGTCACTTCGCCAAGCTCGACTTTCACATCGACCTCGACGCCGCAACCGTCACCTGCCCCGCCGGTCGGACGGCGCCGATCCACACCGAGCCCAAGGGCGCTCGGCGAGCGCGGTTCGCGAAAGCCGGCTGCGATGCCTGCGAGCTGCGCGACCGCTGCGTTCAACCTGGACGCGGGATCAAAGCCATCCTGCTGGCACCCGACGAAGCGCTGCTGATCGCGGCCCGACAAGCCCTCCAGGACCCCGATACCTCCGAGCACCTGCGGCGAACCCGCCCGCGCGTCGAGCGGCTACTCGGCTTGCTCGCCCACCGCTACAAAGCCCGCAAGAGCCGCTACATCGGCACCCGCAAGGCCAGCCTCCAAGCCGCCTGGACCGCCGCGCTCGTCAATCTCAACCCCATCGGACGCCAACTCGCAGCCCAGCCGGCCTGACCCGCCCCGCGGGCCCGGCCCTAACCACCCCGCGCCCGCCGCCCGCCGCCCGCCGCCCGCAACGGCCCACGCGCCGACCCGACTTCTTCAGCGGTACCGCTGAAATAGTCGCGGTGCTGTCCGGCGGGTTTAAGCCTCGATCGGTGCGTTAACCCAGACGCCCCGACGGTGTCGGGGCGTCTGAAACGTCCGGTGGGGCCGGGATTCTTGGGCTTGCTGAAGGTCCTGATCTGGGCTTGGAGGCTCGACCTGCTGGTGCTGCGTGAAGGACGCTCGTTGACCGTAGATGTGACGTCGGATGGAGCGGGGTTGGTGTCGCACGCGGGCGCGGCGTTGGTGGCCGAGGTCGCTGACCGGACTGGGCTGACGCGTGAGCTCTCGCGTGCCCTGGCGGGGTTGCGCGAGCGGCGGCGCAGGCACGATCCGGGCCGTGTGGTCCGGGATCTGGCGGTGATGCTGGCCGACGGCGGCGACTGCCTGTCGGACCTGCGCGCGGTGCGCGACCAGCAGCCGTTGTTCGGACCCGTCGCCTCGGACACGACGGCGTTTCGGCTGATCGACCGGATCGCCGGCGAGCCGGCGGCGCTGGAGGCGTTGCGCGCGGCGCGGGCCCGCGCCCGGGCGCGCGCGTGGGAGCTGGGCGCGCGGCCGGAGCGGATCGTGATCGACGTCGACGCGACGCTGATCGGCGCCCACACCGAGAAGGAGGGCGCGGCGGTCAACTTTAAGGGCGGTTTCGGCTTTCACCCGCTGCTGGCCTACCTGGACGCGAGCCGCGAGGCGCTGGCCGGGATGCTGCGCCCGGGCAACGCGCCGGCGCACGGCGCGGCCGATCAGATCGCGGTGCTCGAGCAGGCGCTCGAGCAGCTCCCGCGCGAGGTCGTCGCCGACCTGGACACCGAGATCGTGCTGCGCACCGACTCGGCCGGCTCGGCGCTCGCGCTCTGCGAGGCCGCGCGCGACGCCAAGATCGCCTACCTGGTCGGGTTCGATCTGACCAAACAGGTGCGCCGCGCGATCCTCTCGCTGCCCGAACACGCGTGGCGGCCGGCGCTGCGCCAGAACGGCGAGCAGCGCGACGGGGCGCAGGTCGCCGAGATCACCGGCCTGCTCGAGTTCTATGACTGGCCCGAGCGCTCGCGCGTGATCGTGCGCCGCGAGCGCCCGCACCCGGGCGCGCAGCTGTCGTTTACCGACGTCGACGGGCACCGCTTCCAGGCCACGCTGACCGACCTGACCGGCGACGCGGTCGAGCTCGAGCGCCTGCACCGCGGCCGCGCCAACGCCGAGGACCCGCGTCCGCGCCGCCAAGCAGACCGGCCTGGAGAACCTCCCGTTCCGCGAGTTCGCGCGCAACGCCGTCTGGCTCGAGCTCTCGATGATCGCCCAAGACCTCAGCGTCTGGACCCAGGCCCTGTGCCTGCACGGCGAGCTGGCGAGCTGCGAGCCCAAGACGCTGCGCTACCGGCTGCTGCACACCGCCGGCCGACTCGCCTTCCACGCCCGCCAAGCCACGCTGCGCCTGCAAGCCACCTGGCCCTGGGCCAGCCAAGCCGCCGCCGCCTTCGCGCGCCTACGAGCACTCCCACCACCCGTCGGCTGACCCCATGCTGGGCCACGACGACCACGAGCCCAACCCGGCGCACCGCGCCCGGCTCGCCCGACGCACCGATCCCGGCAGCAGCACTCGCCAGCGGCCACCACGAGCCGACGGCGCGCCAGCTCGCCATCGCCGCCATCAGCGACACACACAACCACGCCGCGGCACACGCCGAAATCGATCCACAACCGCGCTAACGCACGATCGAGGCTAAGACGAACCTAAACCGAGCGCCGACCGATCGGCACAACCGACGAACTCCGATCGAAACGTGCTTCCGCTTCCCCTTGAACGGAGCATCATCCGAGAGTGCTGCTCTCGCGTGAGGCTGTCGCATAAAGCCGGGAGATCGGCGCACTCGCCGGCCGGTGGGAGACGTCGAGACTAGGAGGGGTGGCCTGCTCCCCGGCGGCGTTGTCAGCTCAGGCCGCGGGGGTTTGTAGGTCTCCGAGGGCATCGTCCCAGGTCTGGGCGACCTCGGCTGGCGTGCGGTAGTTCAGCCCGCTGTGCGGGCGGTGGTGGTAGCCGTCGATGTGAGTGCCGATCACCTCCCTGGCCTCGTCGAGGGTCTCGAACTCGTGCAGCCAGACGCAGCGCTCTTTGAGCTTGCCGAACCAGGACTCGATGAAGGCCTGGCTCTCGGGGTCGCGGTAGCCGCCGCGGCGGTGCGCGATCCCCAGGCCCGAGAGCACGAGCTTGAATGCCCTGGCGGTGAACGCGGATCCGTTGTCGGTGCCCAGCGTCAGCGTCTGAGGCCGGATCGCTCGCGCGGCGGCCGCTTGCTCAACCAGCGCGATCGACTCCTTCGCGCGGCAGCGCAGCTCGAGGTGCCAGCCGACGATCTCCCTGGTGCAGCAATCGATCGCGGCCATCAGATAACACCAGCCGTGCTCGGCGACCCAGACCGAGGTCATGTCCAGATGCCAGAGCTCGTTCGGGCGCGTGACCTGAAAGAACCCGGGCCGGCGGCGGCGATCCAGCCGCCGGCGACGCTGGATCAGCCGCCGCTCGCGCATGACCCTGAGCACGCGCTTGCGGTTGACCGCCCGCCCGAGCTTGCGGGTGACGAGCGCGCAGACCATCCGGTAGCCGTCGGTCTGGTTGGCCTCGGCCACCTCGATGATCGCGGCGTCGACCTCGCCGGCGGGCGGGCCCGGCCGCCGCGCCGCTGGCGGCCGGCGTTTCGGGACGCGATAGATCGCCTGGCGGCTGATCTGCGCCACGCGCGCCACCGCCGAGGGCGAGTAGCCCTCGGCGACGAGCTCGCGGGACCGGGTGACGCGCATGCCTACTCCCAGTCCCGCAAGAGCTTTCCCGAGATCTCCAACTCATAGGTCTTCTTCCCGAGCGTCCGCTCCAGCTGCGCGATCCGCCGCCGCTGCTCAGCGGCAAGCGAACGGTCCTGGCCCGCCGCGAAGCGCTCCATACCCGCCTCGACCATCTGGTCGCGCCAACGACGCAACAGCGTCTCTGAGATGTCGTGCTCGCGGCAGATCTCCGCGATCGACCGGTCGCCGCGGAAGGACGCGAGCACGAGCTCGGCCTTCTGCTGCACCGTGAACTTCCGGTACTTGCGCTTGTCGCTCAACCGAATCTCCTGACTCCGATGAGCGGCCGATCCTCTGATCAACCCCCGACGGAGAAGACGCCGGCTTCGCCGGCTCCATCTCGATCACGAAGAACAATCAAGGACTGACAACGCCACCACGGGGAGCAGGCCAAGGGGCCGAAACAGGCGTGCGGTCCCGCCAGTTCGCGGTGTTCCATGGTCGCTACTTCGTGGCGTCCCACGACTGATTGATGCACCGGCGGGTGGAATGGTTTGTGCGACAGCCTCGCGTGAACTGGGCACTCGGTCGCGAGTGCTGCTTGTGGGTCAAGCGGCAGGTCCGACAGGTGCGGCCGAACAGCCGGAATCGTCCCGGCGTCGGGACGAATCAGGCCGAAGGGCATGCGCAGCATCGTCGTCTTGCCCGCCGAGGATCTCGTACACCTCCCCTGCGCAACCTGCGTAGAACGTGGATAGTTCGGGCGGGGCGAAAAGGCCCACGGACCCCGCCGTGGGCCTTTTCACGCGGCAAACAACCGCAAAGTGCGGGAAAACGCGGACACCGCCACACAGGTCGAGAGCGACGAAAACCCCTGCAAATCAGACAGACTCAGAAGCAAGCGCTGCACGACTGAAAATCGTGGTGTCCCCGGTTCGAGTCCGGGTCTCGCCATCGAGGACCGCCTGCTACCAGGCGGCCGCCGCCTGCGTGGCGTTGGCGACCACGACGTCGTGTGAAGCAACGGATCGCCCGCCCCGACTTGATCGATGGAATACCGGTCGGGCCCAGGGCCGCCGGGGAGCTTGCCGATCGACATCATCCTGCCCCTCAGGCCCCCGAGACCGTTTGGGCAGACGGATCACGTCGATTCCTCGAATGTCTGCCGATGTAGAGCCGCGTTTCGGGGTGGCAGCGGGCGCGCGTGACGGCGACCCGGTGGATGGCGGCGTTGACTTGACGGTTGCCGCCGCGGTCGAGGCGGTGGCGGTTGATCCTGCCCGAGCTGATCGGGCTCGGCGCCAAAGCCCGGGCACTCTGGCGAGCTTGGCGTCGCTGCTGAAACGGTGGGCGCCTGGCCCGGCGGCCGCCGTCATCACCGACCGCGAGGCAGAAGCGGGAGCGACGTACCGCGTGGCCCGTTGCCCCTGCGGGGCGTTGTTGAACCTGACGCCGCAACCCATTGAGACCGGCCCTCGACCGCGCCCCTCAGCCGAACGACCCACCTTACGCGAGCGGCAGCAGTGCCCAGGATGCAGCAGATCGGCGGAGCGGGCCGGCGAGTCCGTGGCGTCCGTCGTCGAGCGCCAGACGACCCTGTAGGTCTGGCACCTGATCATCCTCGTCGTCTTCGGTGCCGCGCTCGTACGGCTCGTGGCACAGTCGCCACGTCGAAGCGCAACCTCGAAGCCGCTCCCACCGCATCGATAAGTCAGGGCCGGGCGATAACTGACCGTCTACCGGCCGTCCGAGCGGCTCGGCGTTGCTGAAGCTTGATGCCCTCGACGTGCCTCGTGCCTCGTGCGACGGAGGCGCGGGGAAGGTCCTGTCGCTTGCGGGTACCGCCGGG
>CAVROM010000010.1:0-470311 GCA_963722815.1 uncultured Solirubrobacteraceae bacterium | reverse complement strand
GCGCCCATGGCCGGCTCCACGCCCGCCGCATCGGACGCGTCGATCCCGGCCCGCCGACGTTGATCGGGACCAGCACCCGACTCGGACCGCTGCCTCAGCGGCGTCGCGGGCATGGAGACCGACCACAAGCCGAGCCGGCAGGCCGACGACTCGCCCCGCTGATCGTCTGGAGGCATCGTCACGAGGGCCATCGGGTTAGGCGCCCGGCTGCGTCCGAGCTGGCCGTCAATGATCTCGCCGCGTCGACGGCGCGTGCGACCCCAGCCACCATTCGCCAAGCAGGCCGATGTCGACGTCGTTGCCCAGCGCGACGGGGACGCCGAGCGCTCGCTGTAGCTCGGCGCGGACATCGACCTGATGCACCCAGTTCTCGACGTTCGGTACCGTGAGCGCCTGGCCATCGTCGATGACGCCGGGGATGCCGGTGCCGACCGAGACCGGCTGCTCGTTGAGGGACTCGATCAGCTCACGATCGTCGCGTCTGGGCCTTCCCGCAGCGTATTGCGTTTGGCCCGCCCGACGACCTGGTGCTCGTCGTCGACTAGCCCGACCTCGAGGTTCGTGCCCCCGACGTCAGCTCCGGCAAGAGCATTACGCAGGTGCGATGCCGAACAGGCGCCGGTGGCCGGGCACCAGCCGCCCGGTGGCGGCCGCTTCGACGATCGCCTCGCCGATGCCGCTGTTTCCGCCGGTGACGACGAGCGCCTTGCCTTGCATGAACACGCGGCAGGATTTACCCGCGGTAGTCGCCACACTGCGCTGATGAGCAGGATCGAGGATTACGCGGTCATCGGCGACCTGCACACGGCGGCCCTGGCAGCACCGCCGGGTCGATCGACTGGCTGTGCCTGCCGCATTTCGACTCCCCGGCCTGTTTCGCGGCGCTACTGGACACGCCCGACGCCGGCGCCTGGCTGCTGGCCCCGGCCGCCGGCGGCGTCTGCACCAGACGGCGGTACCTGCCTGACACGCTGGTGCTCGAGACCGAGTGGGTGGCCCCAGAAGGCACCGTCCGCGTGACCGACTTCATGCCCAAGCGCGGCGATGCCCTCGACGTCATACGCATCGTGGAGGGAGTCAACGGCAGTGTCGCGATGCGCAGCGACCTCCGCCTACGCTTTGACTACGGACACGTCGTCCCCTGGGTGCGCCGCGATCACCAGGGGTTGACCGCAATCGCCGGCCCCGACGCCGCCTACCTTCGCACACGGGTCGAGATGCACGGCGGTGACGGGCCGAGCACCCGGAGTGAGTTCATCATCAGCAAGGGCGACCGCGTGCCGTTCGTGCTGACCTGGCATGCGAGTCACGAGAGCCGTCCCGCCCCCATCGACGCCGAACGCGCGCTGACCGACACGCAACAGCGGTGGCTGACCTGGTCGGCGCGCAGCAAGGTTCGTGGCGACTACCGCGACGCCGTACAGCGCTCCCTCATCACGCTCAAGGCGCTGACCTTCGAGCCGACCGGCGGCATCGTCGCCGCCGCCACGACATCTCTGCCCGAGCAGATCGGCGGCCCGCGCAACTGGGACTACCGCTATTGCTGGCTGCGCGAAGCCACCCTGACGCTGCAGAGCCTGCTCACCGCCGATTACACCGCCGAGGCATCAGCCTGGCGCGAGTGGCTGCTGCGGGCGATCGCCGGCGACCCCTCCAAACTCCAGATCATGTATGGGCTCACCGGAACACGCCGCCTGCCGGAGGCCGAACTGCCGTGGCTTGCGGGGTATGAAGGCTCCAAGCCGGTGCGTACCGGCAACGCCGCCGCCGGCCATCTCCAGCTCGACGTATGGGGCGAGGTGCTCGACGGTCTGGCCCTTACGCGCTCCTCCCGCGTGGGCGCCACGGACGACTCATGGGACCTGCAGGTCGCGCTCATGGAGCACCTCGAAGGCGCCTGGGACCAGCCCGACAATGGCCTCTGGGAGATGCGCGGTCCACGCCGCCACTTCACACACTCCAAGGTCATGGCCTGGGTCGCCGCCGATCGTATGGTCAAGGGCGTTCGGCAGTCGGGCCTGCCGGGGCCCGCCGAGCGCTGGGCGGCATTGCGCGAGAGCATCCGCGCCGACGTCCTTCACCATGGATACGACGCCGGCAAGGGCACGTTCACCCAGACCTATGGCGAGGCCGGCCTCGACGCGAGCCTGCTCATCATCCCTCGCGTCGGCTTCCTGCCCTACGACGACCCACGCGTGACTGGAACCGTCGACGCCATCCAGCACGAGCTGACCGAGGATGGCCTGGTCCTGCGCTACCGGACCGAGGACAGCCAAGATGGGCTGCCGTCCGGCGAAGGCGTGTTCTTGGCGTGCTCATTCTGGCTGGTCGACGCGCTCTACGGCGCCAACCGTCGTGACGAAGCGGTCGGCCTCTTCGAGCGGCTGCTGGGGATGCGCAACGACGTCGGCCTGCTCAGTGAGGAATGGGACACCGTCAACGGCCGCCAGCTCGGAAACACACCGCAGGCATTCAGCCACTTCCCGCTCGTCATGAGCGGCCTGCAGATCCACCAGGGCCGACCGCACCGCACCGACGGCGCAATCGACGAGCTGGCGGGCTGACCGACACGATCAGCACCGCCACCATCTCGATTGCGCGGGGTTCGGAGATGTTCATTGACGTGTAGTCCGGAGCGTGCCAGTTGCGCACGAGCTCGAGGCGCCGGGCGACGTCGGGCTCGATCCGCGCCCGGACACCGGTGGGAGGACTGGCGATGCCGACGTCATCACTCTGGCGGCGTCCGAGGATATGGAGCCGATCTACGACTGGGTCGCTCGCCGCGAGCGCCTCGATTGTTCGCTGGCGGCCCTGTGCTGAGTCGAGCCGCCGTCGCGCGAGACAACCGGGGGTTCACTGAGCTGGTCTGGCCAGGAGCGTGATCGCCACCATGAGGAGGGCCAGGATGCCGTATGCGCCACGTGTCCATCCGCGGGTGCTGGTGCGCAGCGCCACGGTGCATTGGAGTGCGTAGTACGCCGCGAAGGCTCGGGACGCGATCACGATGATCACGCTCGTTCCGACTGTTCCGGCGAGTACCGCGGCAGCGCCTCCGACCAGCAGATATCGCCGTCGCCCGCGCAATGGCGCCCACCCGATCACGCGGAGGTTCCCGACGCCTGCCTCCGTGTCAGCCGTGGCGGCGCTGAACTGGCTCATGACGGCGCATAGGACAAGTGGAAGCGCGAGCAGCGGCGCGACGCGCTGGACGAGTTCGAGGAGTCCGCGATCTGCCCCGGACCGCGTACCGAGGCCCATCAGCGGGGTCGCGAGCGCGACGATCAAGATGTACACGATGACGGAGATCAGTTGAGAGAGGCGGCAGCCTGCGATCCGCGCGGGGCGGTCGATGTGCTTCAGGTAGCGCACGGTCTCAAAGCCCTGGACCGTGATCACGATGCCGCCCAACACCAAGGCCACCGAGACGAGTCCGGGACTGGGCACCGGAGGCAGACGCAGGCCGCCGCCTCGTAGCTGCAAAGCGTCTTTGCCGGCGAACGTCGCGCCGATCGCGAGCACCAACACCAGCACCGAGCCGAGCGCCAGTCGCTCGAGCAGCTCCAGCCCGGCAAGTCCGCGCACCAAACCGACCACTGTGATCAGCCCGACGAGGA
The DNA here is from genome assembly GCA_963722815.1 of uncultured Solirubrobacteraceae bacterium. Taxonomy (GTDB): domain Bacteria; phylum Actinomycetota; class Thermoleophilia; order Solirubrobacterales; family Solirubrobacteraceae; genus DASQFQ01. The sequence goes on along the minus strand of CAVROM010000010.1, from coordinate 466,697 downwards.
TGACGGCCAACAGGCGCTCGGATGCGCCAGATCCGCTGGACACGTAGCCGACGACAAACAGGGCCAGGATTCGCAGATACAGCGCCACCGAGATCACATAGGCGACCACGATCACGAGGTCCGACGCGCGATCGATCCGTGAGGTGGTCTGGTCGAGGCGACCGGCGCCGGCCAGCGGCTCGACGACGGAGACGTTGTGGCGGATCGCGATGCCGACCATCCACGCGACCAGGCAGACACCGGCCATCCCGACCACGGCCAGCGCGCCGAGCTCCCGCTCGAGGATCGGGATGATGATCAGAAACCCCGACCCGAAGATCGAAGCGAGCGGGGTGACCGTCGCCAGCCGCACATCCCGTGCCCCATACCTCGCGAGTCCATCACCCGCCGCACCATCATGGGCCCGGGTCGTCACCGCAACCATCCGGAACCGTCAGTCAGAACCGGCCAGGCACACAGCACAGTTCTCGGCATCGCCCGCGAGTACAGCCGCGACGCCGACCCCGCGCCGGTCACGCTCGCGCCCGAGCACGCCCCGCGCGATCGCGCTCCGAGACGTAATTGAACCACCATCACCTGAGCATGACCCGGACGACCCCGCCGCGATTGGCGAGACGGCGGCGCGCTGATGAAACCGTCGCTCGTAGTGGAGCCGGGCGGTGCGGACGCGGATGCTCTGCGCGCGGATCGGCGTGCTTCCAACGAAGTCCTAGCGATTCCGATCTACGCACCCACGGCGACGATGCCCGTCGGAGCGTGGCAAGTCCGTCGCGCCGGAAGTACCTTCCGACAGCAACTAGACGGGGTCCAAACTTACACACGGGGTCCAAAGAACCGGGCGGTCAATGGTTCGCCGAAACCGCGATACGACGCGGTGCGCCGGAGACCGGACGGACGCAAATTCTAGGTCCCGATATGGACCCCGCGTCGATGCACCGTCATCTCGTTCTTAGCCAGTTGCAGGGAGATTTGATCGGGAGACAGGATTTGAACCTGCGACCGCCCGGCCCCCAGCCGGGTCGCAGCTGCTCGCACACGCGATACGGCCCGTGGCGACCAACGCGGCATCTCGGCAATTCTCCGCCGAGAGGTCACTGAGCCGACTTCTCGTCCTCCTTGGAGTCGGAGTGCTCGTGCCAGCACTCGTGAAACGACCGAGGAGACATGGCCCGGGCCGCGGCGCGTTCGGGCAAAGAATGGGCACATGAAGCGCGGGACGACCGCGAGACGAAGCGCGAAGACGCGGGGCGGCCGACGCTTCTCCCTGCAAACGCGAGGAACGGCCCCGGCAGGACTCGAACCTGCGACCCGCTGCTTAGAAGGCAGCCGCTCTGTCCAGCTGAGCTACGGGGCCCTGGGGCCGAAGCTTAGGGCGCGGGCGGGCGCCGCCGGTAGAGCTTGCCGGGGCGCCCGACGCCCTCTGACCTGCGCTCGCCGGTCTCTTCGAGGAGGCCGGTGGCGAGCGCGTCGCGGCGGAAGTTGGCGGCGTCGACCGGCTCGCCGCGCAGCGCCTCGTACAGGCGCTGGGCCTGGCCGAGCGTGAACGGCTCGGCGAGCAGGCCGCCGGCCACGCGCACGAACCAGCCCTTGTCGGCGAGCCGGGCGCGCAGGCGCCAGAGCGCGTCGTCGACGATCGTGGCGTGGTCGAGCGCGAGCTCCGGCAGCGCGTCGACGCGGTGCCAGCCGGGGTCGCGACCCTGCGGACCCTCCTCCGGCAGCGCCTCGGGCGGGACGAGCGCGAGGTAGGCGATGCTCGGCAGCCACCCGCGCGGGTCGCGGTCAGGCCGGGCGTAGGTCCGCAGCTGCTCGAGGTGGACCGAGCCGACGCCGGTCTTCTCCCGCAGCTTGCGCTCGGCGGTCTCCCGCGGAGACTCGGCCCCGCCCACGAACCCGCCCGGCAGCGCGAAGCTCCCCCGCTGCGGCTGCTCGGTCCGCCGCGCGAGCAGCACGCTCAGGTCGCCGTCGAAGAGCGTGAACACCACGGGGTCGGCGGCGAGGCCGACGGGCGCGTCGTACCCTGCGGAGTTGCGCGCGGTCAAGCGGTCCACGGCGGCTGAGAGTAATCGCCGCGCGGACGTCTGTCCGTGTGGATCCACGCCCGAGTCATGAGAACCCGGAGCGCTGCCGACATGAGCGCGGATGCCACGCACGGATCCAGGCTCACGCCGCGGGCGCCTCCTGCGCGCGCTGGCGGCACGCTTGACGGCGGCGCCCAGCGAGCCGCGAACCTGCTCCCGCACCACCTGCGCCTGGTCGTGCTCGTGCCCGCGCACGACGCCGGCCAGCCGGGTCGACGAGCCCGCGAGACCACGCGCCTGAACAACGTCGTCCCATCCGGATGACATGCGAACATACGTTCGCAATGAGTCACCCGGAGTACATCCGAGCGAAGGCGGTGGAGCTCCGGACGGAGCGCAACCTGAGCATCGATGAGATTGCCGAGCGACTGGCGCTGCCAAGGACGACGGTCTTCTACTGGCTGCGCGACCTGCCGATCAACCGGAGCGCAAGACCGCGATCGCTCGCACAGCTGAACGGCAACCTGGCGATGCAGGAGAAGTACCGCCGGGCACGCGAGGCAGCCTACGAAGAGGGCCGCGCGAGCTTCGATGAGCTGGCCGTCGACCCCTCGTTCCGCGACTTCGTGTGCCTCTACCTCGCCGAGGGCTACAAGCGCCACCGGAACTACGCTTCGGTCTGCAACTCCGATCCCGCCGTCGTGGTGCTGTGCAATGCGTGGTTGGGCCATCTCGCCACCGGCAAGCTGGACTATGCGGTTCAGTACCACGCCGACCAGGACCTCGACGAGCTCCGTCGTTTCTGGAGCGCGCAGCTCGACATCCGGCCCGAACAGGTCCGAATGCAGCGCAAGTCGAACAGCAATCAGCTGGCCGGCCGGACCTGGCGCTCCGTCCACGGTGTGCTTACCGTGCGAGTGTGCGACACGCTGCTCCGCGCGAAGCTGCAGGGCTGGCTGGACAGGCTCCGCGAGTCTTGGCTCTAGACTGGGCTTTTCGGGGTGTAGCTCAGCCTGGTAGAGCACGCCGTTTGGGGCGGCGGGGCCACCGGTTCAAATCCGGTCACCCCGACTAAAAGCCGCCGCCGCCCGCAGGCGCGCCAATCCGTCCAGGCGCGCCTCGGAGCGCTTAAGTCCGGCGCTCCATAACCGATAACTCTCGTAGGTTCGCCTCCCGAAAGGGCAAACCGTCCGCGAGGACGGGACGCAAAGCCACGGGGCTCGCAGGGACGAGTCAGCCGGGTTGCCGAAGGAATGCTCAGGGGCTTCGGGTCGATCGAACCGCCGATCTGAATCCGACTGAAGCACCCGGGAGGCGTACTCCTTGTTCCGTTCCACCGCACTTCGCAAGGGTCCAGGACTTGCGATCGTGCTCGCGCTCGTCGCGCTGCTCGTGCCCGCCGGCGCGCAGGCGCGGCCGGAGGCCAAGACCTCCCAGAACGGCTGCGCGAACACCAACCTCAAGCCGACGCGCGCCAACCTCGAGCTCGTCCGCGACGCCGTGCTGTGCCTACACAACCGCGAGCGCGCCCGCCACGGGCTGCCAAAGCTGCGCGAGAACCCGCTGCTCCGCCGCGCCGCCGAGCGCCACACGGACAACATGGTCAGCGAGCGCTTCTTCGACCACACGTCGCCGTCCGGCTCCACGATGGTCGAGCGCATCCGCCGCACCGGCTACACGAAGCGCGCCCGCAGCTGGGCGCTGGGAGAGAACATCGCGTGGGGCTCGGGCAGCCTCGCCACCGCCGCGCAGATCCACCGCAGCTGGATGAAGTCGGCGGGCCACCGCGCGAACATCCTCCAGCGCTCGTTCCGCGAGATCGGGATCGGGATCGAGTCCGGGCTCCCCGTCCGGCTCTCCGCCGCCCAGTCCGGCGCGACCTATACCACGGACTTCGGCTTCCGCCGCTGAGCAGGCCCGGCGGGGGCGGTTGTTAGCCTCCGCCGCCCCGTGGCAGACGTCCAGCCCCTCCACGCCCTCCATTACGCGCTCGACCGCGTCGGCGGTCTCTCGCCCGTGGTGGCGCCGCCCTACGACGTGATCGACGCCGAGCATCGCGCCCGCCTGGCCGCCCGCTCGCCCTACAACGTCGTCGAGATCGACCTGCCCGAAGCCGACGGCGACCTCGACCCCTACGCCCACGCCGCCGCGCTCTTCAGCGACTGGAAGCGCGAGGACATCCTCATTCGCGACCCGCAGCCGGCCCTGTGGGCGCTCGCGCAGGACTACACGGGGCCGGACGGCAACCGCTACACGCGCAAGGGCTTCTTCGCCCGCGTCCGCGTCGAGGACTACGGCCCCGGCCGCATTCGCCCGCACGAGCGCACGCATCCCGGGCCGAAGGAGGACCGCCTCCGCCTTACCCGGGCCACGCGCGCCAACCTGTCGCCGATCTTCAGCCTCTACGACGACCCGTCGGGAGCGGCGTGGAGCGCGCTCTCCCCTCACACGGAGTCCGTCCCGTGGGGCGAGGTCACCGACGACGACGGCACCCAGCACCGCATCTGGCGCGTCGGGGACAGCGGCGCCGTCGCCGCCGCGGTCGACGCGCTCGCGCAGAGCGAGCTGTTGATCGCCGACGGCCACCACCGCTACGAGACTGCCCGCGTCTACGCCGACGAGATCGGCGGCGAGGGCGAGCACCGCTACGTGCTCATGTGCCTCGTCGCGCTGCAGGACCCGGGCCTCACCGTCTTCCCCACCCACCGCCTGCTGACCGCGCTGCCCGACGACAAGCGCCAGGCGCTGCGCGAGGCGATCCAGCGCGACTGGGAGATGACGGAGATCGACGCCGACGATCTCCAGCCCACCGCCGCCGGCGACGGCCGCATCGCGCTCGGCTACCTGGACGCCCACCACCGCCGCCCGCTCCGACTGACGCTCAAGGACGCGAAGCTCGCCGACGCGGCGCTGCCGGACATGCCCGAGCCCTACCGCCGCCTCGACACCGCCGTGCTCGAGGCCCTGATCCTCAAGCAGGCGCTCGGCATGAGCGAGGACGACATCTCCCACCTGCACGGGCTCGACTACGCCCGCGACACCGCCCAGGCCCGCGAGCGGGTCGAGACGGGCGAGGCGGAGGCCGCGTTCTTCATGAGCCCGACGCCCGTCGAGCACGTCCGCGACGTCGCCGCGGCCGGCGTCAACATGCCCCCGAAGTCCACGTACTTCTTCCCCAAGGTGCTGACGGGCGAGCTGTTCAACCCGCTCGCCTAAGCTCTTTCGCCATGAGAGCCATCGCGCGCCAGCGGGAGAAGTTCACGCACGACCTGAAGGTGCGCCAGCATCGCCTGACCGCCGACGAGCCGGAGGGGTCGGGCGGCGACGACATGGGCCCGAGCCCGCAGGAGCTGCTGGCCGCGTCGCTCGCCTCCTGCACCGCAATCACGATCGAGATGTACGCCAAGCGCAAGGGCTGGAACGTCGACGGGCTGGAGGTCGACGTCGACTACACACCTGCCGAGCGCGGCTGCGCGACCAACTTCAAGCTCGTCATGAAGATGCCCGCCCACCTGTCCGAGGAGCAGGCCGAGCGCCTGCAGACGATCGCGGCCAAATGCCCGGTGCACCGGACGCTCGAGGGCGAAGTGCTGTTCGACGAGCGGGTCGAGCTCGTCTGAGGACCCGGGCCGCACTCGCGGAGGAGCTCCGCGGCGCGCTGCTCGCGCCGGAGGCCGCGCTGGCCATCGACGTCCACGGCGGCACCGAAGCCGCCGTCCTGGCGCCGCTCTACATCGACGAGCACGGCGAGCTGCACGCGGTGTTCACCAAACGCCGCGACGACCTCAAGCGCCACGCCGGCGAGATCTCGTTCCCCGGCGGGCGGCGCGACCCCGAGGACGCCGACCTCATTGCCACCGCCCTGCGCGAGGCGCACGAGGAGATCGGGCTGCCGCCGGACGCGGTCGAGATCGTCGGCGCCCTGCCCCCCACGCCCACCTTCGTGACCAACTACGCCGTCTATCCGTTCGTCGGCCTGATCGAGCCGGGCTTCCAGTGGGAGCTCGCGGCCGCCGAGGTCGCCTACGTGCTCGAGCTCCCGCTCGAGGCGGTGCGCGCGGCCCACGGCGAGCGGCGCCTGGTCCGCAAGGGCGTGCCGTTCCGGACCGACACGTACCAGGTGGGCGACCACCTGATCTGGGGCGCGACCGCGCGGATGGTCCGCGACCTGCTGGCCCGCCTCGCGCCGTGAGCATGCACCCGGGGCAGCTGGACGTGGCCCCCGAGACGGTCCGCCGGCTCGTGGCGCGGCAGTTCCCGCAGTGGCGCGACCTGCCGGTGCGGGCCGTCCGGACGCAGGGAACGGTCAACGCCCTCTTCCGCCTCGGCGACGACCTCGTCGCGCGTCTGCCGCTCGTCCCGGCCGACGACGCGCGCGGCCGGCTCGTGGCAGAGGCCGCTGCGGCCGCCGAGCTCCACGGCCGCACCCGCTTCGCCACCCCGGAGCCGGTCGCGATCGGGGAGCCCGGGCCCGGCTACCCGCTGCCGTGGTCGGTGCAGACCTGGCTGCCCGGCACCGTGGCGACGCCCGACGGGCAGTCCGAGGCCTTCGCCCACGACATGGCGGAGTTCATCGCGGGCGTCCGCGCGATCGATACCCGCGGCCGGACCTTTGACGGCGACAACCGCGGCGGGCACCTGCCGGACCACGACGCGTGGATGGAGACGTGCCTGCGAAACAGCGAGCGGCTGCTCGACGTGCCCCCGCTGCGGCGTCTGTGGGCCGCGTTCCGCGAGCTGCCCCGCGAGGGCGGCGACGCGATGACCCACGGCGACCTGATCCCCGGCAACGTGATCGTCGACGGCGGCCGGCTCGCCGGGGTGATCGACGTCGGCGGCCTGGGCGCGGCCGATCCGGCGCTGGATCTCGTCGCGGCCTGGCACCTGCTCGACCCGGGCCCCCGCGACGCCTTCCGCTCCGATCTCGGCTGCGGCGACCTGGAGTGGGCGCGCGGCGCCGCGTGGGCGTTCGAGCAGGCCATGGGATTGGTCTGGTACTACGCCGAGACCAACCCGGCGATGAGCCACACGGGCCGGCGCACGCTGGAGCGCCTCACTGCGGCCGGCGTAGCGTGAGCAGCGCGAAGCCGAGCGTGTCCTTGCCGTCGGGCCGCTTCCAGCGCGCCCGTGCGGCCTCCACCCACTCGCGCAGGTTCGGGTCGTCGCCCTGCGCGAGCTCGGCCTCGCCGTTGGCGATCAGCGTCTCCTCGTAGGCAGCCCAGTCGGCGTCGGAGGCGACCGCCGTGTGGAGCACCTCCCAGCCCGCCCCGCGCGCGCCTGCCTCGAGGCCGTCGAGGCCGCTCGGCAGCTCGTCCGGGGTCGCGCCGAGCGCGGCCAGATAATCCGGGCTGGGCGGGTGGCGCCAGAAGCCCTCGGCCACGAGCCCGAGCCCGCCCCGCCGCGTGAGCGCGCCGAGGCCGCCGAGGGCCGGCTCCCAGCCCCCGATCGCGTGCGACGAGGCGAGGCAGCAGACGAGGTCGTAGGCCCTGAGCTCGAGCGTGACGTCGGCGAAGTACGCCTCGTGCAGGATGTCGACGTGCTCGCGGGCCTGAAGCGCCCAGCTGCGCGCCGGCTCGATGCCCTCGGTGCGCGCGCCGTGGCGCGCCTTGATGCGCGCCAGCAGCTCGCCGGCGCCGCAGCCGACGTCGAGCACCCGCGCGCCCTCGGGCAAGGGCAGCGCGTCGATCGCGGCGTCGATCGCCGGCTCGCTCAGCGGGTTGGCGAACGCGACGCCGCGGTGCGTGATCGCGGAGATGGCCCCGCGGTCTAGCGGAGACGTAGCCGCACCTCCAGCCTCCCGTGGTCGCGCACCGAGGCGACGCCGGCGACGCTCGGCGGCTCCATCCCGTAGTCGGAGAACTCGATCGGCGTCGAGCCGGCGAGGTCGACGCCGGCGCCGTCGCGGCGCGACTGCAGCCGCACCGCCACCGGGCGCGTGCGCCCGTGCAGGGTGAGCCGGCCGCGTGCGGTGAAGCGCGCCGCGAGCGCCGCCGGCGCCGTCAGCACGAAGCCCGCCTTCGGGTAGCGGTCGGTCTCCAGCCCGCGGAAGCGCATGGTCTCGTCACGGCGTGCCTCGTCGGAGCGCAGCGTGCCCGTCTCGACCTCGAAGCGCGCGGCCACGATCCGGCCTCCGGCAACCCCCGCCACGCCCTTCACGGCGCTCGTCCGCCCGACCGCGGCGTTGAGCCCGACCCCGATCAGCGTCTCGTTCACGCGGTAGCCGACGAACGACCCCGCCGCCGGCCGGAGCTCGCCCCGCAGCTCGCCGGTCGGCGTGGCGGTCTCAGTCGGCAGCGAGGGCGCGGGTGGCGTGTCCCGGCCGCGCCACCAGGACACACCGACAACGGCAGCAGTGAGGAGAAGGAGTACAGCCGCCACGGCAAGAATCAGCCGCCTCATCCCACGAATGTCAGCTCGATGGTCACTATGTCGGATCGAGCTGACATTCGTGCCGCCGGACAGGTCATGCCAGCAGCGCCTCGACGGCCGCGACCGCTGCCGGGAGCCAGTCGTCGCACGGCGCATCCAACACCTCAACCGGGATGTTCCACGTCGCCGCCGCCCGCCGCACGATCTCCGCGCCGCCGGCGAGCACCTCGTCCGGCAGCGACCCCGCGCCCTCGTAGACCAGCCCGCGCACGTGGGTGTCGACGAGCTTCTCGCACAGCATCCGCAGCCGCCCGGCGTGCAGCTCCTCCGCCCGCTCCCCCGACGCCGACCCAAACAGCCACACGACGATCGTCACGCCCGCGATCGCCTCCATCAGCGTGCCCACGCGATCCGGATCGCCGACGAACGGCTCGGCTCCGGCCTCGGCGATGGCGGCGACGCGCGGCGGCGAGCGGGTGGTCCCGCGGACGGCGTGGCCCGCGGCGGAGAGGGCCCGTGCGAGCGCCTGGCCGCGGCCCCCGCAGCCGATGATGAGCACCCGTGCCAGCGCCTACTCCTCCGGCGGCAGTTCCTCGCGCGCCCGGAACGCCGCCGCGCGCTCCTTGAGCTCGGCATGGTCGCGGCGCACCTCGGCCGCGACCTCCTCCTCCGTGCGGTCCGGCAGCCCGCGCCGGCGCCGCCGCTCGTTCTGCGCCTCGAGCATCTGCGCGACGTCGTCGATCTCGTTCTCGGCCTCGACCTGGGGCGATCGCGTGGGTTTCCAGTCGAGCTGCTCGGCCCCCGAGCCGGGGTAGAACTGGCCGAGCGCGAGAACGGCGAGCACCATCAAGACGAGCCCCACGATCACGATCAAGGTGAAGGTGTCGATCCCGGCAGCGTAGTCTGCCCGCGGCATGCGTATCTCCGCCCGAGCCGACTACGCGCTGCGCGCCGCCGCCGAGCTCGCCGCCGCCGGCGGCGGCCCGGTCAAGGGCGACGCGCTGGCAACGTCCCAGTCGATCCCCCACAAGTTCCTCGAGAACATCCTCGCCGACCTCCGGCACGCCCGGCTCGTCCGCTCGCAGAGGGGCGCCGACGGCGGCTACTGGCTCGCCCAGCCGGCCGACCAGATCTCGCTCGCCGACGTGATCCGCGCGGTCGAGGGCCCGCTGGCCAGCGTCCGCGGCGAGGCGCCGGAGGACGTCGAGTACCCCGGGGCCGCCGAGCACCTGCAGGACATCTGGATCGCGGTCCGCGCGAGCGTGCGCTCGGTCGTCGAGAACGTCACGCTCGCCGACCTCGCGTCGGGCGAGCTGCCGCCGGAGATCAAGCGGCTTGGGGACGACCCTGAGGCGTGGGTGCGGCGTTGAGCCACACGATCGAGCCCGCCTCGGGCTCGAGGGCGTCGGCCTCGGCGCGCGTCAGCTGAACCGAGACCTCCTCGCCGTCCGAGCGCACGACCTCCACCCGCACCTCGAACCCGAGGTGCACGACGCGCTGGACCATGACCTCCTCCCAGCCCTCCTCCGGGCGGTGGGAGAGCGCCACGTCGTGCGGGCGCACGAGCTCGCCGCGGACCTTCGAGACCGGGCCCAGAAAGCCCATCACGAACTCGTCCGCGGGCTGGTCGTAGAGATCGCGCGGCGCGCCCACCTGGACGACCTTGCCGTCGCGCAGGAGCACGATCCGGTCGGCGAGCTCCATCGCCTCCTCCTGGTCGTGCGTGACGAGCACCGTGGTCACCTGGACCTCCTCGTGCAGCCGCCGCAGCCACGCGCGCAGGTCGCCGCGGACGTTGGCGTCGAGCGCGCCGAACGGCTCGTCGAGCAGCAGCACGCTCGGCTCGACCGCGAGCGCGCGAGCGAGCGCCATCCGCTGCCGCTGGCCGCCCGAGAGCTGCGACGGGTAGCGGTCCGCGAAGCCGTCGAGCCCGACGAGGTGCAGCAGCTCGTCGACCTTGGCGGTGACCTCGGCCTTCGGCTTCTTGCGGATCTTCAGCCCGAAGGCGACGTTGGCGCGCAGCGTCATGTGCTTGAACGCCGCGTAGTGCTGGAACACGAACCCGATGCCGCGCTTCTGCGGGGGCAGCCGGGTCGCGTCGGTGCCGGACACCACGATCGTGCCGGAGTCGGGCACCTCGAGCCCTGCGATCACGCGCAGCAGCGTCGACTTGCCGGAGCCGGAAGGCCCGAGCAGCGCGGTCAGCTTGCCGTCGGGGGCCTCGATCGAGACGTCGTCGAGGGCGGCGAAGTCGCCGAACCGCTTGGAGACATGTTCGACGGCGATCATGAGTCGGACCTCCGGGCCCCGGTGAGGCTCATCAGCAGCAGTGTGGACAATGCGATCGCCGCGAGCAACGCCGACGCGGCGTAGGCGCCGGCGACGTCGAAGTTCCCGAAGCGCTTCTCGACCAGCAGGGTGAGCGTGTCGGTCTCTCCGGAGATGCGCCCGGAGACCACGCTGACCGCACCGAACTCGCCGATCGCGCGCGCAGTGGAGAGCACGATCCCGTACATGAGGCCCCAGCGGATCGAGGGCAGCGTGACGCGCCAGAACGTCTGCCAGCCCGATGCGCCGAGCGTCGCCGCCGCCTGCTCCTGCTCGTCGCCGACCTCTTGGAGGACGGGCGCGACCTCGCGCGCCACGAACGGCAGCGAGACGAAGATCGTCGCGAGCACGATGCCCGGCAGCGAGAAGATGATCTGGATGCCGTGCTCTGTGAGCCACGGGCCGAACCAGCCCGTGCGGCCGTAGACCAGCAACAGCGAGAGGCCGATGACGACCGGCGAGATCGCGAACGGCAGGTCGATCAGGGCGTCGAGCAGCCGCTTGCCGGGCGCGCGGCCGCGGACGAGCGCGAGCGCCGCGACGACGCCGAACACCGCGTTCAGCGGCACCGCGATCAGCGCCACCTCGAGCGTCAGGAACAGCGCGTGGATCGCCGCGGGCGTGGTGATCGAGGCCCAGAAGGCGCCGATCCCGTGCTCGAACGTCCGGTAGAAGACGACGCCGACCGGGATCAGCAGCAGCAGCGCCAGGTAGCCGAGCGCGACGACGCGCAGCCCGACGCGAGTCGGACGATCAACGCTCACGGCGGCTCCCCCACGCGGCAACCCAGCGGATCGCGAAGAGCACGAGCAGCGACAGCAGCAACAGCACCACGGACACCGCGGCGGCGCCGCCCGCGTTGTCGGACTCGATCTGCTTGAAGACGAAGACCGAGGCCACCTGGGTGTGGAACGGGATGTTCCCCGAGATCAGCACGATCGAGCCGAACTCCCCCACCCCGCGAGCGAACGCGAGCGCCGCGCCGGACAGGATGGCCGGGCCCAGGTTGGGCAGGATCACGCGCGTGAAGATCGTCCGCGGCCCCGCCCCGAGCGAGGCCGCCGCCTCCTCCATGTCGCGATCGAGTTCGAGCAGGACCGGCTGCACCGCCCGGATCACGAACGGCAGCGTCACGAACAGCAGCGCCAGCAGCACCGACGCCTGGGTCAGCGCGACGTTGATGCCCACCGGGCTCTTGGGGCCGTAGAGCGCCATCAGCGTGAGGCCGGCGACGATCGTCGGAAGCGCGAACGGCAGATCGATCAGCGTGTTCACCACGCCCTTGCCCCGGAACTCGTCGCGCACCAGCACCCACGCGACGAGCGTGCCGAAGGCGGCGTTGATCGACGCCGCGAGCAGCGCGACGATGAGCGTGAAGCGCAGGGCGCTGATCGCCTGGCGCGACGTCACCGCATCCCAGAACGCGTCGAGGCCGCCGTCGAGCGAACGCGCGACGACGGCGGCCAGCGGCAGCAGGACGACGACGCTGAGGTACAGCATCGACACGCCCATGGCGAGCGCTCCACTCGGTGCGCCGGTGCGAGCGCGCCGGCGCGGGAGGGGGAGCGCGACGCTCATGAGGCGGTCGACACCCCTGCGTCCTCCTCGATCTTCGCCACCGAGCCCTTCTCCGGGTCGAACATCTCGTCGTTGACCTTGCTCCAGCCGCCGAGATCGCGGATCGTGAACAGCTCCTTCGGTTCAGGGAACTTCGACTTGTTGGCGTCGAAGACCTCCTGGTTCACCGGCCGGTAGCCCCAGCTGGCGAACTTCTCCTGGCCCTGCTTGGAGAGCACGAAGTCGAGGAAGCTCTTCGCCGCCGGCTTCGCGTCCTTGGTCACGGCGATCGGGTTCTCGATCTTGATCGTGTCGGGGGGCGTGACGAAGTCGACGTCCTGGCCCTTCTTCTGCGCGGTGGTCGCCTCGTACTCGTAGGAGAGCAGGACGTCCCCGGTGCCGCTGGTGAAGGTGTTCAGCGCGTCGCGGCCGGACTTGTCCTGGACCTTGACGTGCTTGGTGATGAGCTCCTTCAGGTACGCGAGGCCGGCCTGCGGGTTCTTACCGCCGTCGCTCTTGGCGCCGTAGGCGCCGAGCAGATTCCACTTCGCGGCGCCGGAGGTGAACGGGTTCGGCGTCAGGACCTGGACGCCGGGCTTGAGCAGGTCGTCCCACGTCTTGATGCCCTTGGGGTTGCCCTTGCGGACGATGAAGGAGACGACCGACGTGGTCACGAGGCCCTTGCTGGGCGTGTCGGCCCAGTTCGAGTCGACCAGGCCGGCCTTGACGAGCCGGTCCATGTCGGGCTCGAGCGAGAACGACACGACGTCGGCCTTGAGGCCGGCCTCGACGGCGCGGCTCTGCTCGCCGGAGGCGCCGAAGGACGACTTGAAGCCGACGCCCTCACCGTCCCCGGTCTTCTGGAACAGCGGCTCGATCTCGTCGTAGACGACCTCGGGGGTTGAGTAGGCGACGAGCGACAGGGACTTCGAGCCCTTGTCGGACGAGGAGCCGCCGCTGGTGGAGTCGGACGCGCCGCCGCAGGCGGTCACGGCCATGAGGGCGACGACGAGCGAGGCGAAGAGGAGGCGAGATCGGGTCATGCTGCATACCCTACCAAGCCAGTTGGGAAAGAAGGAAACTTAGTCGGGCGCCAGCAGCAGGCAGGCGGCCTCGTGCGCCGGCTCGCCGGTGGGGTAGAGCTCCGGGTCGACCTGATCGCAGGGCTCGAAGCGCTTCGGACAGCGCGGGTGGAAGCGGCAGCCGGCCGGGAGCGCCGCGGGATCGGCCAGCTCGCCGCCGAGCGCGCTGCGCTGCTTGCGCGGCGGCACGGCCTCGACGAGCGCCTGCGTATAGGGATGGCCAGGGCGCTCGATCACGTCGCGCGCGTCGCCCTGCTCGACGATCCGGCCGAGGTACATGACCGCGATGCGGTCGCACAGCTGCCAGGCGAGCGACAGGTCGTGGGTGATGAACAGCAGCGCCAGCTCGCGCGCCCGCTGGAGCTCGAGCAGCACGTGCAGGATCTGCGAGCGCACCGAGACGTCGAGCATCGAGACCGGCTCGTCGCACACGATCCCGGCCGGCTCGAGCACGAGCGTCGAGGCGATCGCGACGCGCTGGCGCTGGCCGCCCGAGAGCTGGTGCGGGTAGCGGTCGGCGAAGCGCTCCGGCGCCATCCCGACCTCGCCGAGCGCGCGCGCCACCCGCGCCTCGTGCTCGCCGCGGGCGACGCCCGTGACCACCAGCGGCTCGGCCACGATCTCGCGCACCCGCCGGCGCGGGTTCAGCGTCTGGTACGGGTCCTGGAAGATCATCTGGACCGATCGGCGGAGCGTCCGCAGGCTCGCCTTGCCGCCGAGCTCCTCCCCGTCCGCGCTCACACTGCCGGCCGCCGGCGGCACGAGCCCGAGCAGCGCGCGCGCCAGCGTCGACTTGCCGCAGCCCGACTCGCCGACGATCCCCAGGATCTCGCCGCGGCGCCACTCGAGCGAGACGCCGTCGAGCGCCTTCGCCGGGCCGTAGTGGACCGCCAGGTCGCGGACCTCCATGAGCGGGGTCATCCGGGCTCCTCCGCCACCGCCACCGGCTCCGGCCAGCGCTCCCAGGGCGCGAAGTGGCAGGCGGCCGACTGCGCGGGCGCGACCTCGCGCAGCGCCGGCGTCTGCTCGCACGCCTCGGCCGCGTAGGGGCAGCGCGGTCGGAACGGGCAGCCGCTCGCCGCCTCGGCCGGGTCGGGCGGCCCGCCGGGGATCGGCGTGGCCAGCTCGCGCGAGCCGCCGATCACCGGGAACGAGTCGAGCAGGCGCTTCGTGTACGGGTGCTGCGGAGCGCGGAAGACCGCGTCCACCGGCCCGGTCTCGACGATCCGGCCCGCGTACATCACCGCGATCCGGTCACACGTCTCGGCCAGCACCGAGAGGTCGTGGCTGATCAGGATCAGCGCCAGCCCGAGCTCCGCGCGCAGGCGCTCGAGCAGCTCGAGGATCTGCGCCTGCATCACCACGTCGAGCGCGGTGGTCGGCTCGTCGGCGATCACCAGCGACGGCCGGCACGCGAGCGCCAGCGCGATCATCACCCGCTGGCGCTGGCCGCCCGACAGCTGGTGCGCGTAGGAGCGCTCGACCCGCGCCGGCAGCCCGACGGTGCCGAGCAGCTCGGCGATCCGCGCCGCCACGTCGGCGGGCTTCGCCTTCGGCTCGTGCAGCCGGATCGCCGACGCGATCTGGCTGCCCACACGCTTGACCGGGTCGAGCGAGTTCATCGCGCCCTGGAAGACGAGCGAGACGTGGCGCCAGCGCACGAGCTGCATCCCGCGCTCGGTGCGGCGGTCGATGTTGATCGTGTCCCCGCCGTCCGGCGGGTGCAGCGCGATCGCCCCCTCCTGCTCGAGCGCGGCGGGCAGCAGCCGCATCAGCGACAGTGCGGTGGTGCTTTTGCCGCAGCCCGACTCCCCCGCCAGCCCGAGCGCCTCGCCGCGTGCCAGCGTCAGGTCGACGCCGTCGACGATCAGGTCGCGCCGGTGGCGGACCGTGAGCCCGGAGACCTCGAGCAGGGGAGCGCTCATCGCTGGTCTCGCAGCCGCGGGTTGACGTACTCCTCGAACAGGTAGCCGAGCACCGCCACCGCGAGGACGAGGACGGTGATGCAGAGCCCGGGCGGCACGACGTACCACCAGGCGCCGGCGCTCGGCGCGCCCGACTCGAAGCCGGCGTCGAGCATCGAGCCCCACGAGATGCGGTTCGGGTCGCCGAGGCCGAGGAACGCGAGCCCCGCCTCGGCGAGGATCGCCACGGCGACGATCAGCACGGTGTTGGCGAAGATCAGCGGCATCGTGTTCGGCAGGATGTGGGTGCGGATGATGTAGAGGTCGCTCGCGCCCAGCGCGCGGGCCCGCTCGACGAACGCGCGCTCCTTCAGCGTCAGCACCTGCGAGCGCACGATCCGCCCCGTGCCCGCCCAGCTCGTCAGCCCGATCACCAGGATCAGCACGGTCAGGGACGGGTTCAGCAGCCGCGCGACCACGACCATCAGCGGCAGCGCCGGGATGACCAGGAACCAGTTCTCGAACGCGTCGAAGATGCGGTCGGTCAGCCCGCCGAAGTAGCCGCCGATCAGCCCGACCGCCGCGCCCAGCACGGCGGAGATGAGCGCCGCCGCGAAGCCGACGACGATCGAGACGCGCGCTCCCACCATCAGCTGCGAGAGCACGTCCGAGCCCTGCTCGGTCGTGCCGAGCCAATGGGCGGTCGACGGCGGAGCGAGCACGTCGAGCCCGGACGCGTACGGATCGTCCGGCGCGAGCGCCGCGCCGAAGATCGCCAGCAGCAGGAAGAGCACGAGCACGGTGGTCCCGAACAGCCCGCGCTTGGTGCGCAGCAGCAGCCGCCTGACCTCGGGATTCATGCTGACTTGACCCGCGGATCGAGGACGAAGTAGAGGGCGTCGGCGACCAGGTTCGCCGCGATCGTCGCGATCGAGAAGACCAGGAAGGTGCCCTGCAGGACCGGGAAGTCCTTGTCGTTGATCGCGTTGTAGGTGAGCTCGCCCAGCCCCGGCCAGGAGAAGATCGTCTCGATCGTGATCAGCCCGCCGGCGACCGCCCCGAACTGCAGCGCGGCGAGCGTCACCAGCGGCAGCAGCGCGTTCGGCACCGCGTGCTTGCGCACCACGCGATTCCACGGCATGCCGGTCGCGCGCTTGACGGTCACGAAGTCCTCGGTGAGGACGTCGACCATCGACGAGCGCATGATCACGAAGTACTGCCCGAGCAGCATCAGCGTCACCGTCGCCACCGGCAGCACCATGTGGTTCGCGATGTCCAGCGCGTGCGCGCCCCAGCTCGAGAACTCCTCGCCCGGCGTCACCTGCTGACCGGCCGGGAAGAGCGGGATCGCGACCGCGAACAGCAGGATCAGGATGATCCCGATCCAGTACTCCGGCGCCGCGTAGGTGAACAGGCTGAAGCCGAGCAGCCCATCGTCGGTGGCGGTGCCGCGCCGGGTGGCGGCGATAACCCCCAGCCACGTCCCCAGCAGCGTGGCGAACAGCGTCCCGACACCGACGAGCAGCAGCGTCCAGGGGATCGCGTCGCGAAGCTCGGCGGCGACGGTGCGGCGTGAGCGCTGGCTGATCCCGAGATCGCCCTGCAGCGTGTCGCCCACGTAGTCGGCGAACTGCCCGAGCAGCGGCTTGTCGAGCCCGTAGTAGTGGCGCAGCTGCTGAATCTCCTGCGGCGTCGCGCGCGGCAGCCGCGCGAGCTGCGCGGTCGGGTCGCCCATGACCCGGAACAGGAAGAAGTTGAAGACGAGGACGAAGACGAGCGTCAGGAGCGCGGCGAGCCCCTTGCCCGCCAGCCAGCGCAGCCGCATGTCGCGCTACCGCTCGATCTCGACGGCCTCCCGGCCGGCGCGCCGCCGCCGGACGATCATCACTACGGCCCCGAGCACGAGCGCCGCGGCGACCACGATCAGGACGATCATCAGCCCGTTCGAGCCGCTGTCGCTCCCGCCACCGCCGTCCCCGCGGCCTGGCGCTCGGCCGCATCGCGGCGACCGCCGAATAGCCGACCTGGTCGCAGGTGATGTCCCCGTTCGGCTCGCGGGCACTGGCCCTTCACGCCCGCGAGCTTGTCGGTCCGGTAGGCCTGCAGCGTCGAGTCGACGGTCAGCACGATGTACGGCAGGTCGCGCTGGCTGATGGCGATCATCTGCTGCGACGATCGCCTTGCGCTTGGCCTGGTCGAACTCGCCGGTCTGCTGGTCGTAGAGCTTGTCGTACTCGGGGTTGGAGTAGAACGAGTCCGACGAGCCGCCGATCGCCTTGGTGGTCAGGAGGTTGAGCAGCAGGCCCGGGTCGTACGGGTCGCCCCCCCAGCCCCAGATGAAGGTGTCGAAGTCCGGGCGCCATCTTGCCCTTGACCTTGCGCGTGGTGATCTCGGTGAGCTTGTCCACGCTCACGATCTGGACCTTGAATTCGACCCCGATCGGCTTTGTCATCTCGCGCACGAGCCGCGCATCCGCGATGTTCTCGCGCGACTCCGAGCGCACGAAGAGGTCGAAAGAGAGCTTCTGGCCGCCCTTGGCGCGGACGCCGTCCGATCCCTTCTTCCAGCCCGCGGCGTCGAGCATCTGGTTGGCCTTGTCGACGTCGAGCGGATAGTCCTCGGCGGGCTTGGCGTAGAAGGCCTTGTAGGTGTCGGGCAGCAGGCCGTGGCCCGGGAACGCGGTGCCGCGCGCTCCGATCTGGTTGATCCGGTCGCGGTCGATCGCGTAGGCGATCGCCTGGCGCACGGTGACGTCCTGGACGGCCGGGTTGTACTTCGCGCCCGGGCAGATCGAGCGCTTACAGAGGTTGAAGGTGAGCTGCGTGAAGGACACCGACGGCGCCTTGATCGCCTTGATGTCCTCCGTCTTGCCGAGGCGCGCGTAGCTGCTCGACGCGAGCTCGGGGACGAGGTCGATCTCACCGAGCGTGAGCGCGCGGTCGACGGCGTCGCTGTTGCCGTACTTGATCCACTGGACCTCGTCGAACGCCGGCTTCTTGCCCGTGTAGTTGGGGTTCCGGGTCATCCGGATCAGCCGCCCGTGCTGGAACTCGGAGACGATGTAGGGCCCGCTGCCGACGAGCGGCGGCGTCGGCCGGTAGGAGCCGGTGAGCTTCTTGACCGGCACCTTGCCCCACACGTGCTCGGGCAGGATGTAGACGAACAGGCCGCCGACGATCCGCGCGTCGGGGCGCTTGGTGTGGATGACGACGGTCAGGTCGTCCGGCGTGTCGATCTTGCTGATGTTCTCGACGTAGCTGCCGAACAGCAGGCTGTTGGGCGCGAACGTCTCGAGGCTGTACTTGACGTCCTTCGAGGTAATCGGCCGCCCGTCGGACCACTTGTGGCCCTCGAACAGCTTGAAGGTGATCGTCTTCTTGTCCGGCGAGATCGTCCAGCTCTTGGCGATCCCGGGGACCGGGCTGAGGTCCTTCGGGCTGAAGTTGACCAGGAGGTCGTAGTTGATCGACCAGACGCGGAAGTCCTCCTCGTCCTGGTCGATGAACGGGCTCAGCGTCTGCGGGTCCTGCGCCTGGCCGATCTTCAGCGCGGTCTTGCCACCCTCCTGCGCCGAAGCCGGCGCGGCGGCGCACCCCGAGCGCCAACGCGATCGCGAGCGCGACGAGTCCCCTAACCCTCATGGTGATCCTCTCCAGGTAGCCGTCGTCGCCGGGCCATCTCGGCGATGAACTCACCTATCTCATCGACGGCCGCCGAAAGCAAGGCTTCGCCCTTCTCCCGCGTGGCTAGAGTCGCGTCGCCCACCACGCCGCTGCGGCTAAGCCCCGACCAGTGCGGCCACACCGAGAGCGGCCCGTCGGACCAGTCGAGCCACACGTGCTCCGAGTCCCAGTCCGGGATCTCCTTGACCGCCTTGTCCATCTGGACGAGATCGGGCGCGAGCGCGAGGTAGATCGAGGTCTCGAGCTCGCAGGCGTGCGCCATCCCGCCCGGGAACTCGGAGTCGCGCACCTCGGCGATCGTCTGCTTTCCCGCGCTCCGACTGCAGGTAGAAGCACGAGCCGCACACCGCGTTGCGGTGCTCGAGCCCGATCAGCCGCGCCGCGATGTCGACCAGCGGTTGGTTGGAGCCGTGGCCGTTGACGATCAGGATGCGGTCGAAGCCGTGGCGGCAGAGCGATCGGCCCTGGTCGACCAGCGCCTCCACGAACACGTTCCAGCGCAGCGTGACGCTGCCGGGGAAGTCGAGGTGGTGCGGCGTGTAGCCGTGGACCTGCGTCGGGAACAGGAGTGCCTGGCCGCCGCTGGCCTCGACCGCGCGCTCGGCGATGGCGGTGACGAGCCGGGCGTCGGTGTCGATCGGCAGGTGGTAGCCGTGGTCCTCGAGCGTCGCGGTGGGGATCACCACCACGAGGTCGTCGCGCTTGCCGAGCTCGCGCAGCTCCGGCCAGGTGTGCTCCTCGTAGCGCAGCCTCATGTCCTCGCCAGCTCCTCCACCGTGTCGTACGCCATGTGCATGAAGCGCCGCAGGCCGTCGACCTCGCACCACTCGTCGGGCCCGTGCGCGCCGTCGGAGCGGCCGAGCCCGCCGCTGGCGAACGGCGCTCCGTAGAGGAAGTACGGCCCCCACCACGGCGCCTGGGCGGCGACCGCGGGCCGCGCGCCGAGCCGCTCGATCACGCGCGCCATCGCCTGCACGGGCGGCGCGTCGAGCGGCGAGGTGGCCGCCGGGTAGGTGCCCTTCACGATCAGCTCGACCTCGGGCGGGATCAGCTCGCGCACGCGCTCGAGCAGCTCGTCGCCGCCGCTGTCGAAGCGCAGGTCGATGCCGGCGCGCGCGCTGCCGGGCACGACCGTGCGGCTCGTGTCCTCCGGCGTGCCGGCGATCAGCCAGGTGACGTTGGCGGCGGGGATCTCCGCCTGCAGGAGCACGAGCGCGCGCATGAGGTCGGAGGCGGGCACGGGGACGCTGCCGATCAGCGAGGAGTGGACGTCGACGCCGTCGCCGGCGCGCAGCTCGAGCTCGTGCAGGCCCTTGCACCCGGCCACCACCGGCGCGCTGCCGTCGGCGCGCTCGTGCATGTCGAAGTCGAGCGCCCAGTCGGCTTTGAGCGCGTCGCGGTGCTCGGCGCAGAACTGCGCCAGCCGCGGGCTGCCGAGCTCCTCCTCCCCGTCCATCAGCAGCACCTGGCGGCACGGGCTCGGCGTGCCCGCGAACGCGAGCACGCTGCCGGCCAGCGCGGCCTTGGAGTTGGCGGCGCCGCGCGCGTAGATGCGGCCGTCGTCGATCTCGGCCGCGAACGGCTCGCGCGACCAGCCCGCGCCGGGCGGCTGGACGTCGTACATGCCGTAGCGCAGGACGGTCGGGCCGGGACCGTCGATGACGCCGATCACGGTCGGGCGCTTCTCCCCCGGCTCGGCGATCTCGGCGCTGCCGCCGGCCGCCTCGATCAGCTCGCAGACCGCGGCCGCGGTCGAGCGCAGGTCGCCGTCGTAGGCGGAGACGGACGGGATGCGCAGGAACTCGCGCACCCGCTCCAGGTGGGCGTCGAAGTCGCGGTCAATCGCGGGGTTCACGCCACGGCGGGCTCGACGATGTCGAGCGTCTTGGCGTCAGCGTCGATGCGGGCGCGGACGCCGAGCGGGATCGTCGCCATGTGCTTGCCGTGGCCGACCGGCACGTTGGCGATCGCGGGGATGCCGAGCGGCGCGATCAGCTCGTCGAGGATCTCCTCGATCGAGAGGCTGGAGCCGACGTACTCCGGGATCGTGTTCTCCTTGAGGTTGACGTCAGTGCCGAACACGAAGCCCTTGACGTTGTCGAACTTGCCGGCCCGGATCAGGTGGTGCAGCCCGGCGTCGACCATGTAGGGCTCCTCGTTGAGGTCCTCGATCATGAGGATGCAGCCGTCGGTGTCGATCTCGTACGGCGTGCCGATGCTGTGGCACACGAGCGTCATGCAGCCGCCGACGATCGGCGCCTCGGCGCTGCCGCCGCCGACGGTGAGCACGTACGGGTTCTCGGGATCCTCGAACACGCGGCCGAGCGGCTCGGGCTTGAAGGCGCGGTGGAACCACTCCTTCGTCTCGTCGGTCAGCTCGTCCTTGCGCCGCGTGAAGCGCGTGAAGGTCGGGCCGTAGAACGTCATCCATCCGGCGTGCTTGGCGAGCGCGAGGTGGATCGCGGTGATGTCGGAGAAGCCGCAGACGATGCGCGGGTCGCCGAGCGCGTCCCAGTCGATCCGCGGGTACAGCCGCGCCGCCCCGTAGCCGCCCTGCAGCAGGTGGACCATGTCGATGCCCGGCTCGCTCAGCGCCCACTGCAGGTCGGCGGCGCGGTGCTCGTCGACGCCGGCGAGGTAGCCGTGGACCTCGCGGACGTGCGGCCCGAAGACCACGTTGTAACCCAGCTTCGTGAAGTAGTCGGTCGCCTGCTCGATCTCGGAGCGGATCTGCGGCGGGCTGGAGGGCGCGACGACGGCGATCGTGCCACCGTCGGGAAGGGCCGGTGGCTTGATCCTCGTCATCGCGCGACCTTAACCGGTTTAGAGTCGCGTGAACGATCTCCAAACGGAAGGAAGGGGCATGCGGAGAACGGCCATTCTGGCGGGCCTGACTGGCCCTCGTCGTCGCGGCGCCGGCGAGCGCCCACCACCACGGAGGCGTCAAGGTCGAGCGGATCGCGACCAAGGCCTCGACAACCCGCGCCATGTCGCGGTCGCACCCAACGGCGACGTCTGGGTCGCGGAGGCCGGGTCCGGCGCGCCACCGTCGATGTCGAAGTCGTGCTTCGACAGCGCCGAAGGCCCGGCCTGCACCGGCAAGACCGGGGCGATCACGAAGATCGACCGCTGGGGCCAGCGGCGCGTCGTCACCGGGCTGGCATCGTTCGCGCCCGCGACCGGCGACAGCGCGATCGGCCCGCACGGCATCTTCGCCGGGCGCGGCAACGTGTTCTTCACCAACGGCGGCCCGACCGAGCCGCTGCGCGGCGGCGAAGACCGTCCTGCGCGACCCGACGCTCGTGTCCGAGGAGCCGATCTCGCGGCTCTACGGCACGCTGCGGGTGATCGGGCGTCACGGTCGCACGTTCAAGCTCGCCGACATCTGGCGCGCTCGAGTTCAAGCACAACTGGGACGCCGCCGAGGCCAACGACCACATCGACTCCAACCCGGTCGACGTGCTCGCCGACCGCGGGCGGCTCTACGTCGCCGACGCGGGTGGCAACACGCTGCTGAAGGTCGGCGCCGTTCGGCCGCGTCAGGCCGCTGGCGATCTTCCCGAACAAGACCGTGCCGGACCCGTTCGGCGGGCCGGACGACTCGATGCAGGCGGTGCCGACCGGCGTCGTGAAGGGCCCGGACGGCGCGCTCTACATGAGCCAGCTGACCGGCTTCCCGTTCCCGATCGGCGGCGCGAACGTCTACCGGGTCGACCCGCGCACGGGCGCGGTGTCGATCTACGCGACCGGGTTCACGAACATCATGGACCTCGACTTCGGCCGCGACGGCACGCTGTACGTGCTCGAGATCGACGCGGACTCGCTGATCCCGCCGATCGGCCCGTCGACCGACGGCGGCCTGTTCACCGTGCCGTGGCACCGCGGCGCCCCGGTCGACGGGACGCCGGTCGCGCTCCCGGCCGGGACGCTGACCGAGCCGGGCGGCCTCGCGGTCGGCAGGCGCGGCGAGCTCTACATCTCGAACCACGGCCGCCAGGCCGGGGTCGGGGAGGTGTTGCGGATCCGCCTCGGCTAGGGGCCGAAACGTCAACCCCGGCTGGGTAGGGCTCGGGCTCGAGCCGCCGGGACAGCATAACTGCGACCTGGGACCGTCGATGCCGAGAGCGCAGACTCGGCTCACAGCCGAGTTTCTGCGCCGACGGCTAATCCGCGGCTCGCGACCGCAGACCTCGCCTCGAACCCAGCCGGCCGTTGACGCCCGCCGGTCAAGCCACGGACGCCGGCTCAGCCGCCGCCGCCGCCCGCGACCGCGTAGGCTCCAGGCCCTCCATGGCGCGGGCGATCGCCCATGCGTGGTTCCAGCGGAACGCCGGGCGCAGGACCGGCGTCAGCGCGCGCAGCAGCGGCTTATCGGCGTAGCACGCGCCAGTCGAAGCGCACGTGCGTGCCGCCGCCGGGTTCTCGGTGAGCGTCCAGCGGCCGAAGCCGCGCAGGTCGCCGTCGACCTCGCCCGCGACGACGTGCGGCGCGTCGAGCTCCACGATCCGCGAGCGCGTGTGGAGGTGGTACGGCAGCCGGCCCTTGAAGTGCTGGCGCGACTCCTTGCCGAGCGCCGGCTCGCCGTCAGCCTCGACGTCGATGTAGACCGGCCTCCACCACCGCGGGTAGCTGCGGGCGTCGGCGATCGCGTCGAACACCGCCTCGCGCGGCGCGTCGACGTCCCACTCGTCGACGAACACGTACTCGCGCGACGTGGCCTTGAGGATCGCCTCGGAGAGCTTGCGCTGGACGCGCAGCGACGGCTTGGCGGCGTGGCCCGTGTGCGCCGAAGTCGCGCACCAGCTCGGCCGCCGCGACCGGGGCCGGGAAGCCGAAGCGGTTGAACTCCATCTCCGCCAGCCGGTGCAGGAACGCCTCGCCGTCGCCCGCGGGGCGCAGCTGGACGCGCACGCGACCCGGGCCGGGCTCCGGGCCGGGGAGCTGGCGGTGCGGCACGCCGACCGGCACGGTCATGCTCTCCCCCTGCCTCAGCAGGTGCTCGCGGCCGTCGATGATGAGCCGCATCGAGCCCTCGATCACCTCGTGGGTCTCGCTCTGCTGCGTATGCACGTGGGGCTGGGCGATGAGGCCGCGCGCGCGGCCGATCACGTCGAACTCGATGAGCTCCCCGCCGGTGTCCTCACCGGTCTTCCTGATCTCTACGACGACGCCCAGCCTGGTCACCCGGAGTGTGGTCATGGCGCGTATGTGCTCCTCCGTCGCGGATCGGATCACCGGCTCGGAGCGGGTGTGAGGCGGAGCGCCCGGCGTACCCGTTCCGGCATGTACCAGTTCCACTTCCCGAGCAGCTTCATCGTCGCCGGGACGAGGATCGCGCGCACCACGGTGGCGTCGAGGAAGATCGCCGCCGACAGGCCGATCCCGAACTCCTGCAGCCCGACGAAGCTGCCGGCCGAGAAGCCCGCGAACGCCGCGATCATGATGATCGCCGCCGCGGTGATGATGCGCCCGGTGTGCTCCAGGCCGTAGGCGACCGCCGCCTCGTTGTTGTGCCGCCGCTCCCACTCCTCGCGCACGCGCGACAACAGGAAGACCTCGTAGTCCATTGAGAGCCCGAACAGCACCGCGAACAGGAAGATCGGGATCCACGCCTCGATCTGGGGCGACTCCTGCAGCCCGATCGGCTTGCCCCAGCCGTGCTGGAAGACGAGCACCAGCACGCCATAGGCGGCGCCCACCGACAGCAGGTTCATGAGCACCGCCTTGAGCGGCAGCACGACGCTGCGGAAGGCGCGCAGGAGGATCAGGTAGGACACGATCAGCACCGCGAGCACGAGCCAAGGGAACGCGCCGTAGGCCTTGTCGATAAAGTCGACGCCGAACGCCGGCGCGCCGGTCACCAGCGGGTCGGTGCCGCTCGGGAAGCGTGCGGCGGGGACGTAACGGTCGCGCAGGCGGGCGACGAGGTCCATCGCCTTCTGCGTGCCGGCGTCGGTGCGGCCGGCGACGCGGATCTGGATCACTTGCCCCCTCGCGTCCACCAGGTTGGCCTGGCGGGCAACCTGCGGCGAGACGAGCATCGGCGCGGCGATCGTGCTCGGGATCAGGTCCGGGTCCTCGCGCACCGCGGCGACGAAGCGCCGCTCGGCGGCGAGCACCGCGGGATCCTGAGCGCCGCCCGCTCGATGGGTGTCGATCGACGAGCTGGTGCGGGGCGAGCGCGCCCGGGCCGAGCGTGGTCTCCAGCACGTGCAGGCCCTTCGTCGCCTCGGTGGTGAGCGGGATGCCGCGGTTGTCGCCGCCGGTCAGGTTGAGGCCGAGCGCGGGCACCGCCAGCGCGAGCATCAGCCCGCCGGCGGCGCAGAAGAAGAGGACCGGGCGGCGCATGATCGCGGTCGCCAGCCGGTGCCAGAAGCCGGTCGTGTCGGCCGCGGCGCGCCGCTCCAGCACGCGCTGGGGGATGATCCGCCAGCGGTTGACCTTGGTGCCCATGACCGCCAGCAGCGCCGGAAGCAGCGTCGCCGAGGCCGCGATCGAGACCAGCGGCACGAGCAGCCCGCCGACGCCCATCGAGCGCATGAACGGCAGCGGCATGAAGACGAGCAGCGCGAGCCCGATCGCCACCGTCATCCCGGAGAACAGCGTCGCCCTCCCGGCGGTCGCCATCGTCGTGCGCAGCGCGCCATGGACATCGTCGGGCGTGCGCGCGAGCTCCTCGCGGAAGCGGAAGACGACGAGCATCGAGTAGTCGACCGCGATCGCCAGGCCGATCAGCGCCACGATGTTCGTCACGTAGATCGCCATGTCCATCAGGTGGGCGAAGATCCACACGAAGCCGAGCGTGGTCGGAATCGTGATCGCCGCGAACGCCACCGGCACGGCGATGCCGCCGACGGTGCCGAACATGAACGCCATCACCAGCAGCGCGATCGGGATCGCGATCGACTCGCCGCGCCCGAGGTCCTCGCTGAAGATCTTCTGCGTGTCGTGGTTGATGGCGGGATAGCCGGACAGATAGGTGGTGAAGCCCGCCGGATCGCCGATCACCGTGCGCAGATCGGGGGTGAGCTCGGAGGCGTCCGTGTTCTCCAGCGGCGTCGAGATCTGCAGGTAAACGACGCCCTTGCCGGCGTTGAGCAGCGGCCCGGCCTTGGCGCGGTCGACGGTCGCGGCGGCCTTGCGCGCGAGCCGCTGGAGCTCGGCGCGCTCGGCGGCCGAGTCGACGCCCTGGGCGACGAGCGTGAAGGCGCCGTCGGAGCGGTCGCCCATGTGGTCCTGGATCAGCTCGAGCCCGCGCTCGGACTCGGCGCCGGGCACGCTGAAGCGGTTGCTCAGCAGGCCGCCGAGGTTGGCGGCCGCGAAGCCGCCGAGCAGGAAGAGGACGACCCACGCCGCGAGGATGCGCTTGCGGTGGGCGATGACGGTGTCCACCCAACGTGCCATGGGAGTGCAGCCGACCCTAATTGATGCGGTAGGGCTGCTGTGTGATCTTCGAACCCGTGGCCGCTGCCGGGCACGGTGAAGTGGCGCTAGCGTGGCGGCATGGACTTCGACCTCTCTGACGAGCAGAAGCTGATCCGCGACACCGCTCGCGAGTTCACCGACAAGGAGGTCGTCCCCCGCGCGCGCGAGAACGACCGCAACAACCACTTCGACACCGAGCTCGTGCGCAAGATCGCCGACCAGGGCTACCTTGGCGCGATCGTCCCGCGCGAGTACGGCGGCGCCGGGCTCGACTACCTGAGCTACGCGCTCGTGGTCGAGGAGGTCGGGCGCGGCTGCTCGGCGATGCGGACGGTCATCTCGGTCCAGACGTCGCTGGTCTGCTCGTCGATCGTGCGCTGGGGCTCGGAGGAGCAGAAGCAGCGCTGGCTCCCGCGGCTGTGCTCGGGCGAGTCGCTCGCCTGCTTCGGGCTGACCGAGCCCGACACCGGCTCCGACGCCGCCAACCAGCGCACGCGCGCCAACAAGGTCGACGGCGGCTGGGAGATCACCGGCAACAAGATGTGGATCTCGGTCGGCAACTACGCCGAGCTCGCGCTGATCTTCGCCCAGACCGACCCGGAGAAGCAGCACCGCGGGCTCGCCGCCTTCCTCGTGCCCACCAAGAACGAGGGCTTCTCGAGCCAGGAGATCCACGGGAAGATGGGCCTGCATGGCTCCGACACCGCCGAGCTCACGCTCGACAGCGTGCCCGTCGGCGACGACGCGCTGATGGGCGAGGTCGGCGACGGCTTCAAGATCGCCATGAGCGCGCTGGACTCGGGGCGCTACAGCGTCGCGGCGGGCTGCGTCGGCATCTGCCAGGGCTCGCTCGACGCCTCGGTCGCCTACGCCAAGGAGCGCGAGCAGTTCGGGCGTCCGATCGCGTCGTTCCAGCTCGTGCAGGCGATGATCGCCGACATGCGCGTGCAGACCGACGCGGCGCGCATGCTCGTCTACCGCGCCGGCTTCCTGAAGGACCAGGGCCGCCCGTCGACCACCGAGACGTCGATCGCCAAGCTCTACGCGACCGAGGCGGCACAGAACTGCGCGCACCTCGCGATCCAGGTCCATGGCGGCTCGGGCTACGTCGACGACCACCCGGTCGAGCGCTACTACCGCGACGTGCGGGTGACCACGCTCTACGAGGGCACCTCGCAGATCCAGAAGCTGATCATCGGGCGGGCGGAGACCGGCATCAACGCGCTCATCCCGGCGTGATCGTCGGCGTCCTGGGAGCCGGCACGATGGGTGCCGGGATCGCGCAGCTCGCGGCGGCGTCGGGCGCGGACACGCTCCTTTACGACCCCGACAAGGCCGCGCTGGCGAGCGCGATCCGATCGATCGGGCAGCGGCTCGCGCGCGAGGTCGAGACGGGGCGGCTCGCCGCCGGCAAGGCCGGCATGGTCGAGGCGGCCGAGGCGCTCGACGAGCTGATCGTCGCCGACATCGTGATCGAAGCGGCGCCGGAGTCGCTCGAGCTCAAGCGCAACCTGTTCGGGCGGGTCGCCGGGATCGTGCGCGACAACTGCGTGCTCGCCTCCAACACGTCGTCGCTGAGCGTGACCGAGATCGCCGCCGGCGTGCCTGTCCCGGAGCGTGTGGTCGGCATGCACTTCTTCAACCCGGCGCCGGTGATGAAGCTGGTCGAGGTCGTGGCGGGCGAGCGCTCCGGCGAGGCCGCGCTCCAGACCGCGCGCGAGCTCGGCCGCGCGATGGAGCGGCACGTGATCGACGCGGCCGACGGCCCGGGCTTCCTCGTCAACCGCTGCGGCCGGCCGTTCTCGCTCGAGGCGCTGCGGATCGTGCAGGAGGGGCTGGCGACCTTCGAGCAGGTCGACCGCATCTGCCGCCTCGGCGGAGGCTTCCGCATGGGCCCGTTCGAGCTGATGGACCTGGTCGGGATCGATGTCGGCTTCGAGGTCTCGAAGTCGTTCTACGCGCAGTCGTTCGGCGAGCCGCGCTGGCGCCCCTCGATGCTGGCCGCGCGCAAGGTCGCCTCCGGCGACCACGGGCGCAAGACCGGGAGCGGCTGGTACGAGTACTCCGAGGACGGGGAGCACCGCCCGCCCGACCCCGACCCGCCGGAGGCCGGCGGCGAGCGGGCTCGTGGTGATCAGCGGCTGGAGCGCGCTGGCCGAGGAGCTGCGCGAGGCCGCCGAGGCGGCGGGCTGGCGCATGGCCGCGCCCGGAGAGGTCACCGACCTGATCGTGGACTGCGGCGGCGCCGACCACGACCACGACGCCGAGGATGAGGACGGCCACGAGCCGGCCCCCCTGCAGGGCGGCCCGCAGCTGATCCTCTGCGACGAGGGCCCGCTGGCCGAGCTCGACCACGAGGGCAGCGCCGCCGGCTTCTTCGCCGCCGCCCCGCTCGGCGGCCTCGTCGAGCTCACGCGCAGCCCGACCACCTCCGAGGCGGCGGCGCGGGCGGCGGAGGGGTTCTTCACGTCGATCGGCCGCCACGTGGAGTGGGTCGGCGACGCGCCAGGGCTCGTGCTCGGTCGGATCGTCGCCCAGCTGGTCAACGAGGCGTGCTTCGCGCTCGGCGACGGCGTCGGCTCGCCGGAGGACATCGACGCCGGAATGGTGCTCGGCCTCAACCACCCGCGCGGCCCGCTCGAGTGGGGCGACGCGATCGGCCCGGCCTCAGTGGTCGCGGTGCTGGCCGGGCTCTACGAGGAGTACCGCGAGGAGCGCTATCGCATCGCGCCCGCGCTCTTGCGCGCAGTCCGAGCGGGAACACCGCTCCGATCCTGAGCGCCGGGTGTACCTACAGTGCTCGCCATGCGCCGCTTGCCCTCTCCCCGCCGCTCCTGCTCGCGCCGCGCCCGTCGCTCGGCGCCCGCGCCAAGGCCTGACCTGAAGCCGCCGATGGTGCTGCCGGGCGACGCCGGCGCGGCCTCGACCGCGGACTGGATCGTCGGCGCCCACCCCGGCCCGGCGGCCGACGCGATCGCCGCCCGCCACGGCGCGCGGCGCATCGGCACCGGCTCCTACGTCGTTCCGAGCGGCCGCGCGCGCGAGCTCTCGCAAGGCGCTGGGCCGCCTCCTCTTCTACGCCGAGCCGAACCGCCGCGCCAAGACGCTGCAGGTCCCGTCGCCCGACCCGCTCGACGCCCGCGCCGCCTGGCGCGCCGCGATCGTCGACCCCAGCCTCGTCCCGCCGCCGGTGACCGCGACGAGCCCGCTGCTCGCGCTCGTCGACGCCACCGCAGACGTCACCCACCCCGAGTTCCAGGGCGGCCACCTCCAGACCATCGGCGGCTTCCCGCTCTCCAACGCGCACGGGACGGAGACCGCGGCGGTCGCCGGCGCGCCCAAGAACAACCGCGGCATTCTCGGCGTCTGGCCGGGCCTGCGCGAGGTCAACGTCTCGCTGCCCGACCAGATCGCGTGCGCGAACTCGGTGGCCGGCATCTCGCGCGCGATCCAGCTGGGCGCCGCAGTGATCAACATGAGCTACGGCGCGACCACGCCGTGCTTCGCCGAGTACGTCGCGCTCCAGCTCGCCACCGCCAAGGGGATCACGCTCGTCGCCGCCGCCGGCAACGAGCTGGCCGAGGGCAACCCGCTGCTCTTCCCCGCCTCCCTCCCCCACGTGATCACGGTCGCGGCGGTCGGCAACGACCTCAAGGCCGCCTACTTCTCGAGCGCGAGCGCCGCCGTCGACCTGTCGGCCCCGGGCGTCGGCATCCTCACCGCCACGCCGCCGCAGTTCGACGAGGACGGCACCCGCGACGGCTACGAGGCGGTGACCGGCACCAGCTTCTCCGCCCCGATGGTCGCCGCCGCGGCGGCGTGGGTGCGCGCCGCCAAGCCCGGCTTCCGCTCCGACCAGGTCGCCCAGATCCTGCGCGACTCCGCCACCGACCTGCAGCGGAAGGGCTGGGACTCCGCCACCGGTTACGGGATGCTCAACCTGCTCCGCGCGTTGAGCGCGCCCGCGCCGGCGCTCGACCCGCACGAGCCCAACGACGACATGGTGTGGGTCAACGGCAAGGCGACCGGCCACGTCGACAGCCCGGTCTGGCGCGGCGGCGGCCCCCACCGGGTGCGCGCACTGGTCGACAAGTACGAGGACCCGGCCGACGTCTACCGGATCGTCTTCCCTCCGCACGCGCGCGTGCGCGTGACCTTGAAGCCGCGCTTCGGCAACCCCGACCTCGCGGCCTTCACCCGCACCGCCACCTCCACGGCCGACGACGAGCAGATGATCGGCCGCTCGCGCCGCAAGGGCAAGAAGCGCGACACGCTGACGCTGCGCAACCCGTCGAAGCGCAAGCGCTCGGCGTTCCTGGTCGTCTACGTCGACCAGAAGACCCGCACGCTCGACTCGCGCTACGAGCTCCGGGTCCAGCGCGCGAAGCGCTAGCTCGTGTGGTGGACCTCCTGCAGCCCGTAGACCGGGGTGTCGAGGCCCTCCATCCGCGCCTTGAGCTGCAGCGCCAGGTAGAGCGAGTAGTGGCGCGACTGGTGCAGGTTGCCGCCGTGGAACCACAGCGCCTCCTGCTGCGTCGGCTTCCACATGTTGCGCTGCTCGCCCTCCCACGGGCCCGGGTCCTTCTTCGTGTCCGAGCCGAGCCCCCAGCACCTTGCCGACCTTGGTCGGCGACCTCCTGGCGAGATGAGGTCGGCGGCCCAGCCGTTCATCGAGCCGTAGCCGGTGGCGTAGACGACGAGGTCGGCCGGCAGCTCGGTGCCGTCCTCCATCACCACCGCGTCCTCGCTCAGGTGGTCGACCTGGCCCGTTCTTGAGCTTGATCGTCGCCGTTGGCGACGAGGTCGGACGCGCCGACGTCGATGTAGTAGCCCGAGCCGCGGCGCAGGTACTTCATGAACAGGCCGGAGCCGTCCTCGCCCCAGTCGAGCTCGAAGCCCGCCGCCTCGAGCCGGTCGTAGAAGTCCTTGTCGCGCTCGCGCATCTCGTCGTAGAGCGGGATCTGGAACTCGTGCAGGATCCGGTACGGCAGCGAGGCGAAGATCATGTCGGCCTTCTCGGTGGTCACGCCGGCCGCCACCGCCTCCTCGGAGTAGAGCGCGCCGAGGCCGACGTCCATCAGCGTGTCCGAGCGCACGATGTGCGTCGAGGAGCGCTGGACCATCGTCACGTCGGCGCCCTCCTCCCACAGCGCGGCGCAGATGTCGTGGGCGGAGTTGTTGGAGCCGATCACCACGCAGCTGCTTGCCCTCGTAGGCGTCCGGGCCCGGGTGCATGCGAGGAGTGGTGCTGGTCGCCCTTGAAGACGTCCATGCCCGGGATCTCGGGCACGTTGGGCTTGCCCGACATGCCGGTGGCGAGCACGAGCTGCTTCGGCCGCAGCGTGATCGTCGGCGCCGTCGCGCTCGACTGACGACCTTCCACTCGCCCGCGTCCTCGTCGTACGTGGCGCTCTTCGCGGTCGTCGAGCTCCAGTAGTTGAGCTCCATCACCCGCGTGTACATCTCGAGCCAGTCGCCGATCTTGTCCTTGGGCGAGAACACCGGCCAGTTCTCGGGGAACTTGATGTACGGCAGGTGGTCGTACCAGACCGGGTCGTGCAGGCACAGCGACTTGTAGCGCTTGCGCCAGGAGTCGCCGGGGCGCTCGTTGCGCTCGACGATGATCGTCGGCACGCCGAGCTGGCGCAGCCGCGCGCCGAGCGCGATCCCGCCCTGGCCGCCGCCGACGATCACGACCTCGGGCTGGGTCTCGTAGCCGAGCTCCTCGGCCTCGCGCCGGCGCGCCTCCAGCCACGTCTCGCGGTCCCGGCTCGGCGCCGTGCTCGACGCCCTTGCTGGCGGCCCGGGCCCTTCGGCTCCTCGTGGCCCTTGAGCTCGTAGAGCGCGGTCAGCAGCGTCCACGCCTTGCCGTCGCTTGCAGCCGCAGGAGCCCGTTGCCGCGGCCGACCTCGGTCTCGAACTCGATCCACGCGGTGATGACGCCGTCGGCCTCGTCGGGCGGCTCGGTCACGCGCCAGTTGCGCGGCTTCGCGCCCGCGAGCGTCTCGCCGAGCATGGCCTCCACGCCGTCGCGCCCCTCGACCGTCTTGATGTTCCAGGTGAACGCGACGAGGTCGCGCCAGAAGCTGTCCTCGAGGAAGAGCTGGGCGGCGGCCGCGGGGTCGCCGGCGGTCAGGGCCTCGTCGAAGCCCGCAAGCCACTGATCGACCGCATGGGCGGGCTGGACAGCGGTATCCGACATGGCGTCCTCCTCACTGAACGGCTGGTCAGCCGATGATGCCACTCACCAGTAGCCGCGCATCAGCTCGCTCGCCCACGCCGGCTGGCGCGTCTCGCCGCGCGGGCCGAACTCGGCCATCCACGGCTTGATGTCGAGCACCGGCGTGCCGTCCACGGCGTCGAGCCCGCGCACGCGCAGCAGTCGCCCCTCGACGCTACGCAGTTCGCAGCGTGAGACCGCGAGCCGGTTCGGCCGGTCCTTCCCGCGCTGGGCGAAGATCCCGACGCGCGGCCAGTCGTGGTTGCCGCGCGGGTGCCGCGCGCCGTGCTCCACCGCGCCCTCATCGACCAGGTGGAAGGCGTACACCACCTCGAGGTGCGAGAACGCGTCGAGGCCCGCGAGCGCCTCGCGGCCGAAGCGGTCGTCGAGGCGGATGACCGCCTCGACGTCACCCCAGTCGTCGTCGACCGGCTCGCCGCGCCCGCCTTCGACGCGGCCGATCGGGTCGATCTCTACGACGCCGGCGTCGGGTGCGCCCACTGCGCCTCGGCGAGATCGCCGGTGCCCTTCAGCGCGTCGGGCGTCGGGACATGCGGGTTGTCGCGCAGGTACCACTCGGCGTCGAGCGCGGACTGACACCCGGAGCCGGCGGCGGTGACCGCCTGGCGGTAGGTGTGGTCCACGAGGTCGCCCGCGGCGAAGATGCCCGGCACCCCCGTGCACGTCGACTTGCCCTCGGTGACGACGTAGCCGTTCTCGTCGGTCTCGACGATGCCCTGGACGAGCTCCGACTGCGGCTCATGGCCGATCGCGATGAAGGCGCCGCAGATCGGCAGGTCGCGCTGCTCGCCCGTCTCGGGGTTGCGCAGCTTCGCGACGCCGAGGACGCCGGTCTCGTCGGCGGCGAACTCGTCGACGACGTACGGGGTCAGGAAGTCGATGTTCTCGGTCTCGCGCGCCCGCTCGAGCATGATCTTCGAGGCGCGGAACTCGTCGCGGCGGTTGACGATCGTCACACGCGAGGAGAACTTGGCGAGGAACAGCGCCTCCTCCATCGCGGAGTCGCCGCCGCCCACGATCACGGTCGTCTTGTCCTTGTAGAACGCGGCGTCGCAGGTCGCGCAGTAGGACACGCCGCGGCCGCCGAGCTCCTCCTCGCCGGGCACGCCGAGCTTCTTGTGCTCGGCGCCCATCGCGAGGATGACCGTGCGGGCCTTGTACTCCTCATCGTCGACCCACACCGTGTGCGGCTCGCCCTCGGCGCCCGGCTCGATCTTGGTGACGTTGTCGGTGATGAAGCGCGTGCCGAAGCGCTCCGCCTGGTCACGGAACTGCTGCATCATCTCCGGCCCCATGATCCCCTCGGGGTAGCCGGGGTAGTTCTCGACGTCGGTCGTCTGCTGGAGCAGCCCGCCCCAGAGGAAGCCCTCGATCACGAGCGGGTTCAGGTTCGCGCGGGCGGTGTAGAGCGCCGCGGTGTAACCCGCAGGACCGCTTCCGACGATGATGACCTGCTCGACGTTCGCCATTGGTTGGGTCTTCTCCCCGGTCAAAGTTGCCTTACTTCAGTTTGTATAGTGTAGCGCGCGCCGGCCCTCGAGACGCCAGCGTTCCACGGTCTTGCGCAGCTGTAGATAGGCGATCACACCGGGCACCGTCGGCAGCCAGAACGTGAAGGCGCGGTAGGCCAGCACCGCGACCACCGCGAGCCCCGTGTCGACGTTGAACGCCGCGAACGCGCCGATCATCCCGCCGTCGACGCCGCCGATCCCGCCCGGGAGCGGCAGCAGGTTGCCGAGCATGCCGATGAAGAAGCCGAGCACGAGCACCGCCAGCGGCGGCGACTGACCGAACGCCTCGAAACACGCCCACAGCACCGCGATCTGGCACGCCCAGAAGGCGACGGCGCCGAGCAGCGCCGGATCCCTCGAGCGCAGGTGGTGGAGCGCGTCGCGGATGCCGCTCGAGGCGGTGGCGGGCAGCGTCGCCAGCCGCTGGGCCATGCGGCCGGTGCGGCCGTGGCGCAGGGCGAGCGTCTGCAGCCGGCGCTCGAAGTCGGTCGGCACGAACGCGATCGAGAGCCCGAGCACGGTCGCGATCAGCGCCAGCGTGGCGGGGATCACCGTCATCGTGAACGGGTCGGGCCCGGGGAAGACGCCGAAGCGCAGCCCGTAGCCGAACACGACCAGGCAGGTCGTATAGACGAGGTAGGTGAGGACGAGGAACGAGATCGTCTTGTCCGCCACCACGCGGCGGCGCAGGCCCGCGCCGCGCATCGCCCACGCGGTGAGCACGATCCCGCCGGCGCCGCCGGCGGAGAACAGCCGCGTCGCCGCCAGCCCGGCCATGCACACCTGGTAGCTCTCGCGCATCGTCAGCCGGCCCTCGGCCGCGCGCGCGTAGACGCCCTGGAACAGCAGCACGTAGCCGGCGAACATCCCGACCGTGAAGACGACCGCAAGCGCGAGCCAGACCGGGCTGCCGTCCTCGAGCCGGTGCCACGTCTCCTCCAGCCCGGCGACCTGCGGGAGCAGGAAGTACAGCGCGACGATCGCGAGCACGACGAAGACCGCGAAGCCGGCGAGGCTGCGCGCCGAGATGTCGAGCCGGGGCGGGTGCTCCTCGTGATCGTCGTCGCCGTCCGGCGCCGGCGTGTTGGGCGACTGGTGGCGCGTCTCCGTCGTGTTCACGCGCGCGCCCCGGCCTCGAGCCGCTGCACCCCGGTGGCGACGACCCGGAACAGCGGCGCGGCGAGCGGCGCTCCCTTGCGCACGAGTTGCGTCAGTGCGAGTCCGACCGCGAGATCGACCACGTAATGCTCGCCCAGGTACACGAGCGCGACGCCCAGCGTGCTCGCGTACGTCCAACCCACGGCTCCAGCGACGGCGCCGGTCTCGGAGAGGACATGAGCGGCTTGGACTGACGTGGCGAAGTGCAGGGACGGCATCGCGGCGAGCGGATTCCCGCCGAGGAAACCATAGAGCGGGCCCCAGTTGGACTTCCAGAACTGCTCGCCGTACTCGTACATCATGCGCCGCAGCTCGGGGGTCCGGCCGTCGTTCATCCGCCCCCGCGCGGCCGCGTACCAGGGCGGCGCGGTCGGCACCGCCCAGTAGCCGATCAGGCCGAGGTCGAACGTCGCGTACAGCAGCGCCGCACCGAGCGGGAACTGATCCCGGTGGCGGAGGAGCAGGAACGCCGCGGTGCCGTGCGGGACGAGGAACCAGATCCAGTGCGACCAGATCAGCGTCCGCTCGATGCCGTTGATCCGCCCCGGCCGGCCGAACGCGCGCTGCAGCCGCAGCGTCGGCGTCATCCCGCCGCCGATCAGCTTGTCGACGTTGACGGGATAGTCGATCCGCACCCGCCGCTCGAGCTCGATCGGGTCGTCGTTCGGCATCTGGTAGGTGGCCACGTAGGCCCACATCTGCAGGCAGAGCACCGCCACGTCGCGTTTCCGCGAGCGGGGGACGAGGACGCAGAGCGCGAACGGCGCCGTCGCAGCCGTCGCCGTGACGACCGGCGGCGGGAGCCTCAATCGGCGGCGCGCGAGCGGCGCCGCAAGGCCTGCGGCGAGCGCCGTGCACGCCACCAAGCGGATGGCGGTCGACCGGCGCACAGCGCGGCGAGTCTAACCGGGCCACAGGCGGACACGTAGCGTCTGCGCGCGATGACGGCGTTCGTGTTCGGCTACGGGTCGCTCGTGCGGCGCTCCGGCGGCATCCCGTGCCACCTCCTCGGGCACCGCCGGACCTGGAACGTCGCGATGGACAACCGCCGCACGATCCCGGGCTACAAGTACTACGTCGACCCCGACACGGGCGAGCGCCCACCGGTCCGCGTGACGTTCCTGAACCTCTACGCCGCGGCGGAGGGCCGGGTCAACGGCGTCGCGTTCCCCGTCACCGCGGACGAGCTCGACCAGCTGGACCGGCGCGAGCGCAACTACGACCGCATCGACGTCGCCGAGCTGATCGACGCCGAGCTCGCGGGCACGGTGTGGACCTACATCGGCAGCGAGGCCGCGCGCGAGCGCTTCGCGACCGGCGCAGCGGTCGTGGCCCAGGACTACTTCGAGGCGATCCGCGCCGACTTCGAGGCCACCGGCGGCCTCGAGGCGTTCGACCGCTCGACCGATCCGCTCACGGTGCCGCTCCGGAGGCTGACGCGGGTCGACGTGCCGCCTCCTCCACCAGCGCCGCGATGAGGCGCGACGTCGGGTCCGCCTCCGGGTGCCACTGCACGCCGAGGGCGAACCGCCGCTCCGGGTCCTCGATCGCCTCGGGCAACTCGTCGAGCGTGCTCCAGCCGGTCTCGACGAAGCCGTCGCCGAGCGCCGCGATCCCCTGGTGGTGGTGGGACTTCGTGGCGTGGTCGAGCTCGCCGGCCGCCCGCGCCGCGAGCGAGGCGTCCGCGAGCCGCACGTCGTGGTCGGCGCCGTCGAACGAGCCCGGGGTGCGGCGGTGGTCCTCGTGGCCGACCTCGTCGGGGAGGTGCTGGCGCAGCGTGCCCCCGCGCGCCACGTTCATGACCTGCATGCCGCGGCAGATGCCGAGAAACGGGATGTCGCGCTCGAGCGCCCGCCCGGCCAGCGCGAGCTCGAACGCGTCGCGCTCCGGCCGCATGCCGCTGGTCATCGCGTGGGGCTCGGCACCGTAGGTGGCCGGGTCGATGTCGGCCCCCCCGGCCAGGATCAGGCCGTCCAGCACGTCGAGGATCTCGTCGGGATCGGCCTCGGCGTCGGGCGGCAGCATCAGCGCGATCCCACCGGCGGCTTGGACGGCGTCCACGTAGTTGCGATCGAGGAGGTAAGCCTCCGTGTCCCAGTAGCTCCAGCGGGCGCGCTCGATCGCGGTGCAGATGCCGATGCGGGGGCGGGCCATGCCTCCAGGCTATCCGTAGGATGCGGCCGATGGCCGAGACCGTGACCACGCGGCGCGGCGCCTCCAACGGCGCCGAGCTGCGCATCGAGCTGAACCGCCCGGACACGATGAACGCGTGGAACGAGCAGTTCGGGCTGGACCTCCTGGCGGCCGTCCAGGAGGCCGCGGCCGACGACACGGTCCGCTCCGTGACCATCACCGGCGCGGGCCGCGGCTTCTCCTCCGGCGCGGACCTCAAGGCCGGCTTCGACCCGACGCCGGAGGGCCACCCGGACGTCGGCCGCGCCCTGCGCGAGCGCTACCACCCGATCATCAGCACGATCCGCGAGATGCCGAAGCCCGTGCTGGCGGCGGTCAACGGGCCCGCGGTCGGCATCGGCTGCTCGCTGGCGCTCGACTGCGACCTGATCCTCGCGAAGGAGTCGGCCTACTTCCTGCTCGCGTTCGTGAACATCGGGCTCGTCCCCGACGGCGGCTCCTCGGTGCTCGTGCCCTCGCGCGTGGGCTACACGCGCGCGGCCGAGATGGCGATGCTGGGCGAGCGCGTCCCTGCGCTGCAGGCGCTGGAGTGGGGCCTGATCAACCGCGTGGCCGCCGACGACGTCTTCGACGCGGAGGTCGACGCTCTGGCTGAGCGCCTGGCCACCGGACCGACCGCCTCCTACGCCGGCTCCAAGCGCCAGCTGAACGCCTGGATCTACCGCGGGATGGAGGAGCAGCTCGAGCTCGAGGCGACGATCCAGCAGGAGATGGCCGCCTCTGGTGATTTCCTCGAGGGCGTGCAAGCGTTCCTGGGCAAGCGCCCGCCGGAGTTCAAGGGGTCATGATCGCCGGGCGCTGAAGCGCCCTGGCCCGTCTATACACTTCCGCCGCCTTGCCCGTTCTCGCCATCCTCGCCGGCCTCTTTTTCCCCGACAAGGGCGTCTCGCCGAACGCCGAGGACATCTTCACGCTCTACGTCCTCATCTTCGCGATGGCGTTGGTGGTCTTCATCGGCGTCCAGGGCTCGCTGATCTGGTTCCTGCTCAAGTTCAAGGCCCGCCGCGGCCGCGTCGCCGCCCAGATCCACGGCAACACGCGGCTGGAGATCGGGTGGACCGTCGGCGCCGCCGTGGTGCTGGTGTTCATCACGGTCGTCACCTTCGTCAAGCTGCCGGGGATCAAGAACCCGCCGGCGTCGGACATCGACGCCTCCGGCAACCGTGTCGCCGCCAACGCCTTCTTCGCCTCGACCGACCAGAAGGCGCCGCCCAGGGGCGCCACGCTGAACATCAACGTCGACGGCCAGCAGTACGTGTGGCGCTACCAGTACCCCCCGCAGGGCGACAAGACCGTGTTCGCCTACGAGGAGATGGTGGTGCCCCTCGGCATGACCGTCATCCTCCGCATCACCTCCGACGACGTCGCCCACTCGTGGTGGATCCCGGCGCTGGGCGGCAAGATGGACGCCGTCCCCGGGTACGTCAACAAGACGTGGTTCAAGGCCACCAAGGTCGGCACCTACCGCGGGCAGTGCGCCGAGCTGTGCGGGCGCAACCACGCCAACATGACCGCCCGCGTCAGGGTCGTCCCGTTCGACGAGTACCGGGCCTGGTTCGACCGCGAGGCGGCGGACATCAAGCTCGCCCGTGACGAGGGCGCCAAGCAGCGCGCACAGATCAACAAGCAAGAGTCGACGACCGAGACCCCGTAGGAAGCCTCCCCAGACCCATGGCCATCACCTCAGACACCGAGACGACGACCGCGCGCCGCAGCCTGGCGCGGCCGCAGATCCTCAGCCATGAGGCGCGGGCCGAGGCCCGGGGATGGACGTCGTGGATCACCACGACCGACCACAAGAAGATCGGGATCATGTACCTGTACACGGTCCTCGCGTTCTTCCTGCTGGGAGGCGTGGAGGCGCTGCTGCTGAGGATCCAGCTCGGGGCGCCGGACAACACGTTCCTGAGCCCCGAGAAGTACAACCAGATCTTCACCATGCACGGGACGACGATGATCTTCCTCGTCGTCGTGCCGCTGTGGGCGGGCTTCGCGAACTACCTGGTGCCGCTGATGATCGGCGCGCGCGACGTCGCCTTCCCGCGCATCAACGCCTGGTCCTACTGGATGTTCCTGTTCGGCGGGATCGCGCTCTACGCGTCGGTCTTCTTCCAGCCGCCCGAGGCCGGCTGGTTCTCCTACGTGCCGCTGTCGTCCAAGGAGTACTCGCCCTCCGGCGGCCAGGACGCGTGGATCTACATGGTCCACCTCACCGGCCTGTCGTCGATGCTCGGCGCCGTCAACTTCATCGCCACGATCCACAACATGCGCGCGCCCGGCATGGGCTGGGGCCGCATCCCGCTGTTCGTGTGGACGATCCTGATCTACGCGTACCTGATCGTGCTCGCGCTGTCCTCGCTGGCCGCGACCGTGACGATGCTGCTGCTCGACCGCAACTTCGGCACGCACTTCTTCGACCCGACGCAGGGAGGGTCGGCGCTGCTGTGGCAGCACCTCTTCTGGTTCTTCGGCCACCCCGAGGTCTACATCCTCGTGCTGCCCGCGTTCGGGGTCTTCTCCGAGGTCCTGCCGGTGTTCGCCCGCAAGCCGATCTTCGGCTACAAGGCGATCGCGGCCTCGACCGCCGGCATCGCCTTCCTCGGCATGCTCGTGTGGGCGCACCACATGTTCGCGACGCCGATGTCGACCGTCGTGCTGGCGTTCTTCATGCTCTCGAGCTTCCTGATCGCGGTGCCGACCGGCGTGAAGATCTTCAACTGGGTGGCGACGCTGTGGCGCGGCACGATCGAGTACCGCGTGCCGCTGCTCTATTGCGTGGGCGGCATCGCCACGTTCCTGATGGGCGGGATCACCGGCATCTTCCTCGCCGTCTTCCCGGTCGACTGGCAGCTGACCGACACCTACTTCGTCGTCGCGCACTTCCACTACACGGCCTTCGGCGGGGCCGCCTTCGCGGGCGTGGGAGCGCTCTACTACTGGTTCCCGAAGATGAGCGGGCGGATGCTGTCGGAGTCGCTCGGCAAGGTCTCGTTCTGGCTCTTCCTCATCGGCTTCCACGTGACGTTCCTGATCCAGCACTCGGCCGGCCTGTCGGGCATGCCGCGGCGCGTCTACGAGTACGCCGACGTCGACCACCTGCACCTCTACAACCTGATCTCGACGATCGGCTCGTTCATCCTCGCCCTCGGCGTGCTGCTGACGGTCATCAACGTCGTCCGCTCGCTCAAGAAGGGCGCGATCGCCGGCCCGGATCCGTGGAAGGCGAACACGCTCGAGTGGTTCACCCCCTCGCCGCCGCCGGAGAACAACTTCGACGTGGTCCCGCGCGTGCGCTCGGTCGAGCCGATGAAGGACATCCGCCGCCAGGTCGAGCAGGAGACCGGCGTCGAGCAGCGCTACCAGGCCGGCCGACCGGTGGCCAACGTCTGAGATGGAGGCGTCCCGCGTCAGCACGCGGTCGCACGCGCTCCCGTTCGCGGGCGCGCGCCAGGTGCTCAGCGACTACGTCGAACTCACGAAGCCGCGCGTCCAGTCGCTGCTGCTGCTGACGACGATCACCACCATGTACGTGGCGGGCGACCCGTCGATCGGGCTCGTGGCGCTGACCTGCCTGGGCGGCTCGCTGTCGGCGGGCGGCGCCGGCGCGGTCAACCACTGGTTCGACCGCGACATCGACGCCCAGATGGCCCGCACCGCCAACCGGCCGGTGCCCGCGGGGCGGATCTCGCCCACGGCGGCGCTCACGTTCGGGATCCTGCTGGCCGCGCTGTCGTTCATCCAGCTCTCGCTGACCGTCAACACGCTGAGCGCCTCGCTCGCGCTGTGCGGCTTCCTCGGCTACGTGCTCGTCTACACGATGTGGCTGAAGCGCTCGACGCCGCAGAACATCGTGATCGGCGGCGCGGCCGGCGCGGTGCCGCCGCTGGTCGGCTGGACCGCGGTGACCGGCCACCTCGACCCGACGGCGCTGTATCTGTTCGCGATCGTCTTCTACTGGACGCCGCCGCACTTCTGGGCGCTGTCGCTGCTGATGAAGGACGAGTACGCGCGCGTCGGCGTGCCGATGATGCCGGTCGTCCACGGCGAAGCCGAGACTCGCCGCCAGATCCTGCTCTACACCTGCCTGCTGGTGGTGCTGACGCTGCTGCCGGTGCTGTTCGGCTTCTTCGGCGCGATCTACGCCGCGGTGGCGATCGTGCTCGGCGGCGTCTTCCTGTTCCACGCCGTGCGCCTGCAGCGGTCCGCGAACCGCCGCGCGGCGCTCAAGACCTACCTGTTCTCGCTCCTCTACCTGGCCCTGCTGTTCGTCGCCATGGTGGCCGACGCCCGGCTGTAGAATCGCCAGCGCATGGACCGCAAGCTCGCACGCCGCAACGTCCGCACCGGCCTGATCGTCTCGACGATCATGCTGCTGATGTTCGGCCTGACGTTCCTGGCGGCCGCGATCTACACCGCCTGATGTCGCCGCTCGAGACAGAGGCTCCGCCGGTCGGCGAAGAGGTCCACATGCCGGAGCCGAGCATCCTGCCGATCGTCAACGCGGTCGGCGTGACGTTCTCGCTCGTCGGCCTCACGCTGTCGCCCGCGATCACCGATCATCGGGCTGATCCTCTTCCTCGTGACGCTGGTCGCGTGGGTGCGCGCCGCGGCGCACGAGATCTCCGAGCTTCCGCTCGACCACTCCTCGCACTAGCTCCCATGCGCCAATAGGCTTCCGCCACGTGGGGGTCGAGCAGCCAGACGTGTCGTCGCCGGCTCTTGCGGACCGGTACGCGCAAGCGTTCGCGGCGCATCTCAGCCAAGGCGGGGAGAGCGGCCTCGGCGAGGCCTACGCGCTCGGGCGCGAGGCGGTCGCGGCGCAGTACAGCGTGCTCGACTTCGCCGACGCCCACCACGGCGCGCTGACGGTCGCCCTGGCCTCCGCCCCGGGCGGGCAACAGGGCGAGATCGTCCGCGCTGCCGCGGAGTTCCTGCGCGAAAGCCTGTCGACCTTCGAGATCGCGGCGCGCGGCTACCACGAGGTGCAGGAGATCGCCCGCATCGAGCACGAGTACATCGAGCAGCTGCGCGCGCTGGCCGACGCGTCGGTGGCGATCAACGCCTCGATGAGCGTCGAGGAGATCCTCCAGCTGACCGCCGACGCGGCGCGCGCGGCGCTTGCGGCGGAGCGCGCCTCGATCGCGATCCTCCCCACCGAGCCGCGCCGCCCGCCGCTCGGCGCGACGTCGCCGCCCGAGCTCGAGGTCTCCACGACGACACCTGCGCGCACGAGCGTGACCCTGCAGGCGCAGGGGCGCGAGCTCGGCTCGCTCGAGGTGGTCGACGCCCAAGGGCGCGAGTTCACGCGCCGCGACGACGCGCTCCTCACCCAGCTCGGCCAGCTCGCATCGGGGGCGATCGCCAACGCGCGGCTGTACGGCCGCGAGCGGACGATCGCGCGCACCCTGCAGCGCTCGCTGCGGCCGGGCGCGCTGCCGCCCGTCCCCGGCCTGTCGGCCGCCGTGCGCTTCAACGCCGCCGGCGAGGGCGTCGAGCTCGGCGGCGACTTCTACGACCTCTACCGCGCCCGCGACGGCGGCTGGGCGGCGCTGATCGGCGACATCCAGGGCAAGGGGCCGGAGGCCGCCGCCGTGACCGCGCTGGCCCGCCACACGCTGCGCGCCGCGGCCGCCTACGAGCACCGCCCCAGCGGCGTGCTGACGTTGCTGCACCGCGAGCTGCGCGAGCAGGTCTCCGACGGCCGCTTCTGCACGGTCGCCTACGCCTACATGCAGGTCGTCCCCGGCCACGTGCGGCTCGAGCTCGCCTGCGGCGGCCATCCGCTGCCGTTCGTCGTGCACCCCGACGGTAGCGTCGAGGAGGTCGGCCGGCTCGGCACGCTGCTCGGCTCCGACGCCGAGCCGCTGCTCGCCGACGTCGTCGTCGAGCTCGAGAAGGGCGACGTGCTCGTCCTCTACACCGACGGCGTCACCGAGGTGCGGCGCCAGCGGCGCGAGGTGTTCGGCACCGAGCAGCTGATCGAGCTGCTGCAGACGTGCGGCGGCCTGAGCCCCGCCGACGTCGCCGAGCGGGTCGAGAAGGCGGTCATGCACGCCT
The DNA here is from genome assembly GCA_963722815.1 of uncultured Solirubrobacteraceae bacterium. Taxonomy (GTDB): domain Bacteria; phylum Actinomycetota; class Thermoleophilia; order Solirubrobacterales; family Solirubrobacteraceae; genus DASQFQ01. Next base: position 423,170 of record CAVROM010000010.1, on the reverse strand, counting down.
CGATGGGCCGCTTGCGCGACGATATGGCGGTATTGGCGCTCGGGCCGGATCCCGACGCGCCGACAATTCACCCCAGAGGAGAGCGATGGCTGACGTACCCCCCGAGGCGACGGCGAGCGACGGTCACGGCGAGGCGACGGAGGGGCTCCTCCGCGAGCTCGTCTCCCACCTGCGCGCGAACCGGACGCAGCTGCGCGAGGAGTGGGCCCGCAGGATCTCGGAGGCGCAGCTGCTGACCGCGCTGACGCAGGAGGAGATCTTCAACGAGGCGACGTCGGTCTACGACAACTACGTCGAGGTGCTGGAGACGGGCTCGACCGAGGCGCTGCAGGACTACGCGCGCAACCTCTCCGAGCGCATCATCCCCCGTGGGGTCGAGGTCGACGAGGTCGTCTCGATCGTGCTGCTTCTGCGTGACGTGCTGGCCCGCTCGCTGTTCCAGAAGTACCAGTCGGACTTCGCCCTGCTCAACCGCGTGCTCGACGCCTACGAGCCGGCGGCCAACCGCATCTCCAACATCGTGGCCGGCAACTTCGTCGGCGAGCGCGAGCGCGTCATCCGCCAGCAGCAGGAGGCGATCCGCGAGCTCTCGACCCCGGTCCTCCAGGTCCGCGAGCGGCTGCTGATCCTCCCGATCATCGGCGTGCTCGACGGGCAGCGGGCCCGCCAGCTCACCGAGCAGCTCCTGCGCGGGATCCGCGCCAACCGCGCCAAGGTGGTCGTGATCGACATCACCGGCGTGCCGACGATCGACTCGACGGTGGCGAACCACCTCGTGCAGACGGTCGAGGCGTCGCGCCTGATGGGCGCGTCCGTGATCATCACCGGCCTCTCCTCCGACATCGCCCAGACGCTGGTCACGCTCGGCGTCGACCTCTCGAAGGTCAACGCGGTCGGCGACCTCCAGGGCGGCATCGAGGAGGCGGAGCGGCTGCTCGGCTACGAGGTCACCCAGGGCGACTACCTGCCGAGCGAGGCGCGCTAGTTGGCGGTCCCGATCCTCAAGCAGGGCTCCGTCCTGATCGCCTCGATCCAGACGGCCCTGACGGACACCGACGTCCTGCAGCTGCGCGAGGACGTGATGTCCCAGGTCACCCGCCACCGCTCGCGGGGAATCATCGTCGACGTCACCGCGCTCGACGTCATGGACTCGTTCGTCTCGCGCTCGCTGCGCGGGATCGCGCACATGACGCGCCTGCGCGGCGCCGAGACCGTGATCGTCGGCATCCAGCCCGAGGTCGCGTTCGCGATGGTCCAGCTCGGCATGCAGTTCGAGGACGTGCAGACGGCACTCGACCTCGAAGAAGGCCTGGCGCTCCTGCAGTACCAGCTGAAGGAGCCGCTCGACGGTGGAGGTTGAGAGCCGGATCGCCATCGAGTCCGACGCCGACGTCGTGACCGCGCGCCAGCGTGCGCGGGAGCTCGCCGGCGAGCTCGAGCTGAGCTCGACCGACCAGACGCTGCTCGCGACCGCGATCTCCGAGGTGGCCCGCAACATCACGACCTACGCGATCCGCGGCGAGGTGAGGCTGCGGGTGGTGCACGACGGCAACGGCCGCTCGGGCATCGAGGTCGTGGCGGCCGACAACGGGCCGGGCATCGAGGACATCGAGCGTGCCCTGCAGGACGGCTACACCACCGGCGGGGGACTTGGGCTCGGGCTGCCGGGAGCGCGCCGGCTGGTCGACGAGTTCGAGATCGAGAGCGCACCGCGGCAGGGCACCACGGTGCGGCTCGTCAAGTGGTCCCGGGTCGCCGAGCGGGGCGTGCGTGTGTAGCGAGCTCGCGTGGCCCGCCGTCCTCGAGCGCGGGGAAGCGGGCGAGCCGCTGGCGGGCGAGGAGCGCTCCGGCGACCTCGCGGTCTGGGTGCCCTACGAGGGCGGCGCGCTGGTCGCCGCCGTCGACGGCCTCGGCCACGGCGGCGCGGCGGCCGACGCGGCCGAGGCCGCCGCCGAGCAGTTCCACCGCCACGCCGGCGAGCCCCCGGAGACGCTGCTGCGCAATTGCCACCAGGCGCTGCGCTCGACGCGCGGGGTCGTCGCCACGATCGCCTGGTTCGACCTCGAGACGGCAGGTCTCACCTGGACCGGGATCGGCAACGTCGAAGGCCGCCTGGTGCGAGCCGACCGCGAGCGCGGCGACTCCCTCGACTCACCGACGCTGTTCGGCGGGGTGCTGGGCTGGTCGCTGCCGGGCGTCAAGCTCGTCCGCACCACGCTGGCCCCGGGCGACTGCGTGGTCATGGCCACCGACGGCGTCGCCGCCGACTTCGGCTCGTCCCTCGTGCCGGGCGTCCCGGCGCAGGAGCAGGCCCAGCGGGTGCTGGCTTCGCATGCGCGGGGGTCGGATGACGCGTTGGTCGTGGCGGTTCGGTGGATGCCGTCGGCGTCCGTGGCTTGACGGGCGAACGTCAACAGCTTGCATTCAGGGGAGGGTGCGGTTGGGGGCGGCGGCCAAGATCGCTGACTTTGGGGCGCATACCGCCCCAAACTCAGCACGCTTGGCCAAGCGGGACGGTTTTTAGCCGCTATAGGGACAAAAAGCGTCCCGCTTGAGCGCCGCGGCACCCCGCACCCTCCACTCAATGCAAGCCGTTGACTTCCGCCCCGCTAACCGCGGACGCTACGCGCTGCCAGCCACAGCCGGCGACTGAGGCACCTCGCAACTCGCCCCGTCGTCCGTCCAGCACCGCACGACGTCGCGCACCGACAGCACGCCCGTCGCCTCGCCCTCGTCGATGACGATGAGGTGGCGGAAGCCGCCGCGGACCATCGCCGCCGCGCCCTGCTCGAGCGACCAGTCCGGAGCGGCGAACACCAGCTCGGAGGTGAGGTGGTCGGCGACGTACTCGGCGTCGGGGTCCTGGCCGTCGCCAATCGAGAGCAGGATGTCGCGCTCGGTGATGATCCCCAGCGTCGGCGCCTCAGGGTCGACGACCACCGCGGCGCCGACGCGGCGCTTGGCCATGGAGTGCGCCGCCTGGCGCAACGTGTGGTTGGGCCCCACCGTCAACACCATCGTGCTCATGCCGTCCCGCACCCGCATTCGACCCTCTCCCCGAAACCGCTTGCAACGATTGCCGCAATGTTACCGGGTCGGCCGGACGCGCGAGAATGGGCGGGAAGCGGTTCCAGACTGAGCGGGAACGTGCCAGATCGGACCGCGGTCAGTCATCCACCTGGCGCGTTCGCGCGTAATCCCTGTGTGTCCATACAACGCCCCGCCACCGTCAGGCTCCGCACCAGCCTGTTCCACGACGCGGTGGAGATCGTCGAGCAGGAGTACGCCACGGACGTCTCGCTCGACGACATCGCCCGTCGGGTCGCCTCCTCTCGCCGCCAGCTCCAGCGTGCGTACGCCGAGATCGGCGGCACCACGTTCCGCGAGCACCTGACCCGCGTGCGCATGCAGCGCGCGGCCGAGCTGCTGGCGCGCCGCAGCATGACCGTGCGCGAGGTCGCGCGCCGTGTCGGCTATCGCCAGCCGGCCCAGTTCGCAAAGGCGTTCCGTCGCTATCAGGGCCAGGCCCCGTCGGCCTTCCGGTCAGGCAGCGCACAGAGCGACCTTCCGCGCGCCGCCTGAGCGTTCCCTCCGCCGCCCCGGTTGCATAGGATGCCGCCGGCATGGGCGAGGAGAAGCAAGGTCGCAGCCACGTTCTGCCGCTGCTGGTCATCGGTCTGATCACGTCGGCCTGCGGCATCGCGCTGGGCCTGCTGATCAACTGGTTCCCGACGCAGGCGTCGGAAGAGGGCAAGTACATCGACACGCTGTGGGACGTCCTGGTGATCGTCTCCGTGCCGATCTTCGTGCTCGTCGAGACGATCGTGCTCTACAGCGTGTGGAAGTTCCGCATGCGGCCGGGCGAGGAGCTCAAGGACGGCCCGCCGATCCACGGCAACACGCGGCTCGAGGTGATCTGGACCGCGATCCCGGCGATCATCCTCGTCGCACTCTGCTCGTACGCCTACGTCGTCCTGCACGACATCGAGAAGGCCGAGGCCTCCGAGATGCGCGTTCGCGTCGTCGGCGAGCAGTTCACGTGGACCTTCTACTACCCCAACCCGGGCGGCAAGGAGATCGCCTCGCCGCAGCTCTACCTGCCGAAGGGCAAGCAGGTGAAGTTCCTCGTCCAGTCCAAGGACGTCCTGCACGACTTCTGGGTCCCCGCCTTCCGGCAGAAGATCGACGCCGTTCCCGGCCTCACGACCTCCTACCGCGTCAAGCCGACCAAGACCGGCACGTTCCCCGTGGTCTGTGCCGAGTTGTGCGGGCTCGGGCACGCCGTGATGCGCCAGAGCGCGCACGTCGTCACGCCCGGTGCCTACGACAAGTGGTTCGCCGCCGCGAAGGCCAAGGCGGCCGGCGGCGGTGGCGGCGGCGCGCAGGCCGGAGGCGGCGGGGCGGCGCCCGACGGCAAGGCGATCTTCACCAAGACCGCCAGCCCCGCATGCGGCTCCTGCCACACGCTGAGCGACGCCGGGGCGACCGGCACCATCGGCCCGGACCTCGACAAGGTCCTCAAGGGCAAGGACGCCGCCTTCATCCAGCAGTCCATCCAGGAGCCCGGCGCCGAGGTGGCGAAGGGCTACCAGGATGGGATCATGCCGACCAACTACAAGGACACCCTCCAGCCGGAGGAGATCAAGGCGTTGACCGACTACCTTGTGAAGGTCGCGACGAAGTGAGGATTGGAGTCTGATGGCGGCCAGGATGCGAGCACCGGGATTGTTCCGCGCGGGCGAGTTCACCGTGCTCGCCGTGCTGTTCGCGTTCGTCCTCGTGACGATCGCCCGCCTCGCCTACGGCTTCTCGAACCCGTTCGACGGCGGCAACGGCTGGGACGTCAAGTTCCAGGACGCCGTCCTGATCGTCAGCCTGATCGCCGCGCCGCTGTTCTTCCTCGTCGGGCTCGGCGCCTTCGACTACTGGTTCTACTGGGCGGCCGGCAAGCCGACGCGGGCGGAGGACCACTCCTCGCACGGCGCCCACAGCTGGAAGGACTACTTCCGGGTCAACACCGACCACAAGGTGATCGGCATCCAGTACGTCGTCACCTCGTTCTTCTTCATGCTGGTCGGCGGCCTGCTGGCGATGCTGGTGCGCGCCGAGCTGGCGGCGCCCGGCATGCAGTTCGTCGACGCCAACGCGTACAACGGGCTCTTCAGCGTCCACGCGTCGCTGATGATCTTCCTGTTCATCATCCCGGTCTTCGCGGGGCTGGCGAACTTCGTGCTGCCGCTGATGATCGGCGCGCCGGACATGGCGTTCCCGCGCCTGAACGCGCTGTCGTTCTGGATGCTGCCGCTGGGCGGGCTGATGATGACCGCGTCCTTCCTCGCCCCCGGCGGCTCGTTCGCCACGGGCTGGACGGCCTACGCCCCGCTCTCGACCGACGTGCCGATCGGCCAGCTGTTCTTCACGATCGGCGTCCAGTTCGCCGGCGCGTCGTCGATCGCGACCGCGCTGAACTTCCTGGTCACGATCATCACGATGCGCGCGCCGGGCATGAGCTTCTGGCGCATGCCGCTGCTGGTGTGGGCGAACTTCTCGACCTCGCTGCTGGTCGTCATCGCCACGCCGTTCGTCGCCGCCTCGCAGTTCTTCGTCCTGCTCGACTACGCGCTCGGCTTCAACTTCTTCAACTGGGAGCGGGGAGGCGACGTGCTGATGTACCAGCACGTCTTCTGGTTCTACTCGCACCCGGCGGTCTACATCATGATGCTGCCGGGCTTCGGGATCGTCTCGGAGATCCTGTCGGTGAAGTCGCGCAAGCCGATCTTCGGCTACCGGATGATGGCGTTCTCGCTGCTCGCGATCGTGCTACTCGGCTTCACGGTCTGGGCGCACCACATGTTCGTCTCCGGCATGCAGAGCTGGATCCGCATCCCGATGATGGTCACGACCGCGATCATCGCCGTCCCGACCGGCATCAAGATCTTCTCGTGGCTGGCGACGCTGTGGCGCGGCGTGCTCCACATCGACACGCCGATGCTGTTCGTCCTCGGCTTCCTGACGATGTTCACGCTCGGCGGCATCTCGGGCGTGATGCTCGCCATGGTGCCGCTGACGATCCACGTCTCGGACACGTACTTCATCGTCGCCCACATCCACTACGTGCTGTTCGGCGGCTCGCTGTTCACGATCTACGCGGGCGTCTACTACTGGTTCCCGAAGATGACCGGGCGGATGTACGACGAGACGCTCGGCAAGATCCACTTCTGGCTGACGTTCGTCGGCTTCAACCTGACTTTCGGGCCGATGCACGTGATCGGCGTCCAGGGGATGCCGCGGCGCGTCGCCGACTACCCGGAGCAGTTCGCGGGCTGGAACCTGTTCATCTCGATCGCGAGCTTCGGGCTCGGGCTCTCGACGCTGATCTTCGTCTACAACATCGTCTCCTCGTGGCGCGGCGGCGCGCGCGCGGAGGCCAATCCGTGGCGCTCGCTCACGCTCGAGTGGCAGGTCTCCTCGCCCCCGCCGATCTTCAACTTCGACAACGTCCCGACCGTCGTCGGCGGCCCGTACGAGTACGGCGTACCCGGCGCGGTGCACGGGATCTTCCGGCCCGCGGAGGAGGAGCCGGCGGCCGAGCCGCAAGCCGTGCCGGCCGGTGAGTCCGAGGCCGGCGGCAGGAGCGACGAATAGATGGCCGACATCCTCGTGCTCGCCAACGAGACGATCGGTGGCAAGGAGCTGCTGGACGCGATCCGCGACCGCGCCGCCAAGGGTGACGCGCGCTTCCACGTCGTCGTGCCCCAGAGCCGCCCGCGCCACGGCGCCGTGATCTACGACGAGGCGGTTCGCGACTCCGCCCAGGTCCGCATCGACCTCGCGCTCGCGTTCATGCGCGACGAGGGGATCGAGGGCACCGGCGAGGTCGGCGACGCCGACCCGTTCAACGCCGCCATGGACGCGATCGGCGCCCACGGCATCGACGAGATCATCATCTCGACGCTCCCGGCCACCACGTCCGGCTGGCTGCGGCGGGACCTGATCGAGCGGCTCGAGAACGAGACCGGCCTGCCGGTCACCCACATCGTGGTCGACGTCGACTCCGAGGGCCTGCCGTTCGACGTCACGCTCGTGCTGGCCAACCAGACGGCCGCCGGCGGCGAGCTCGTCCAGCACCTGGAGACGCTCGCCAACGAGGGGCCGCGCCGCTTCATCGTGGTCGTCCCGCAGGGCTCGGGCGACGGCCGCGCGGTGCGCGCCGCGCGCGAACGGCTGGGCCAGCTGCTGGAGTCGCTGCGCTCGGACAAGATCGTGGCCGCCGGCATGATCGGCGACCCCGACCCGTACACGGCGGCGATGAACGCCCTGCAGTACTTCCACATCTCGGAGGTCGTGATCTCGACGCTGCCCTCCAACCGCTCCGCATGGGTCGAGAAGGGCCTGATCGAGAAGATCGAGCGCGAGAGCGGCAAGTCGGTCCAGCACGTCGAGGCCAAGGAAGAGCCGAGCGAGGTCAAAGCCTGATGGAAGCCGCCTCCGTAGCCGGCACGCACGGCAGCCACGCGGGCGTCCACGACGAGGAGCACCACGGCCCGCCCGAGGCCAACCGCTCCTCGCGCGTCGAGCCGCAGCTGCTCGGCATGCTGCTTTTCATCATCTCCGAGGTGATGGTCTTCGGGGCCTTCTTCACGGCCTACTTCTTCATCCGGGTCGTGAACGGCGACGAGTGGCCGGCCGCGGGCACGGAGCTGCCGAAGCTGATCGCCGGCGTCAACACCGCGATCCTGCTGTCGTCCTCGTTCACGATGCACTGGGCGCTCGAGTGCGCCAAGTCGGGCAACCGCTTCGGGCTCAAGGCCGGGATCGTCACCACGCTCGGGCTCGGCGCGACGTTCCTCTTCATCCAGATCAACGAGTACGTGCACATCGGCTTCTCGCCCGCCGACACCGCCCAGGCCTCCGTGTTCTACGGGCTCACGGGCCTGCACGGCGCGCACGTGTTCGTCGGCCTGACGCTGCTCTCGATGGTCACGATCCGCAGCTTCAAGGGGCACTTCACGCCCGAGGAGCACCGCGGCGTCGAGGTGCCGGGCATCTACTGGCACTTCGTCGACGTCATGTGGGTGATCGTGTACCTGAGCGTCTACATCATCTAGTGCTCAACCCGCTCCGCTCCGAGGCGGAGGCGTTCCGCTTCCTGATCTACGTGGTCGTGGTCGCGGTACTGATCGCCGGGTTCGTGCTGCTGGTCCGCGCGCTGTTCTAGCGCGCCTTAGAGCCATGGCGATCGTCCTCTGGCTGGTGCTCCTCGAGGGGCTGTACCTGCGCGCGCTGCGGGTGCTCAAGCGGCGCGGCGTCACGGTGCCGCGCTTCCAGATCGCCATGTGGCACACGGCGATGGCGCTCTGGATCATCGGGCTGCTGAGCCCGGTCGACTGGTACGGGGACGACCTGCTGTCCGCCCACGTGCTCCAGCATCTGCTGATCGCCGACCTCGCGGCGCCGATCATGCTCGTCGGGCTGCGCAACCCGGTGCTGATGTTCTTCCTGCCGAAGTGTCTGGTGGTCGGTGCTCGAGCCCAAGCGGCGGCTGCGGGGCGAGCTGTGGAAGATCGGGCACGTGCTGTCCGCGCGCTTCCTCGGCATGTTCCTGGGGATGAACTTCGTGCTCATCCGCCATCCGATCTACACGGACGTCTACGGGAGCGGCCAGCGCGCGCTGGGGCTGAGCGCGCTCTCCGACCGGCAGCTGGCGGGCGCGATGATGGTCACGCTCGACATCATCCTGATGATGTTCGCGCTGGCGTTCCTGTTCAGCCGCGCGGGCCAGCAGTACGACGCCGACGAGGCGCGCGCGGCGGCGGCGACGGCGAGCCGCAGCCCCGCCGTCACTTCACGGTGAGCTTGCCCTCCATGCCGCCCTGGCGGTGGCCCGGGACCGAGCAGAAGAACGTGTACTCCCCCGGCTTGAGCGAGACGCTGATCTTCGAGACGCCGCCGTTCTTGACGACCTCGCCGACCTCGCTCACGCCGTTGCCCTCGACCGCGATGTCATGGTCGATCGACGACTTGTTCGGCGAGTCGATCTCGACCTGGCCGGCGCCGGACTGGGCCGAGCCGAACGTGTAGGCGAGGGCGCCCCCGGGGTCGGCCGGGATCGTCAGCTTGCCGCCCGACTCCTTGGCGACGGCGTTGGAGCGCTTGACGCCGACGCTCCCGAGCTGGCCCTTGTCCTCGCCCGGCTTCGCGACGGCGCTGGCCACGTAGGCCGCGACGTCCTGCGCCTTGGTGCCCGTGAACAGCTTGGCGGGCATCTCGGCGCCGGTCTTGCCCGTCACGGGGTCGATCTGCGGGGTGCGGTTCGGGCTGGAGGATCTGGCGGTAGACGATGCCCTTGAACGTGTTCTGGCCGAAGCCGCTGGAGCGCGCCTGCTGGAACGCCTCGTCGAGGTTGGGCCCGGTCACGCCGGTGGTGCCGGCGCGCTTGAGGGTGTGGCAGGAGCCGCACTTGGCCACGAAGTCCTGCTTGCCCGCGACCACGTTGTCGCCGGTGTCGTTCAGCTGGCAGCCCGAAATGCCGACGAGCAGCGCGGCGGCGGCGACGGCGGCCAATCCTCTCCCTCTCGGCATGCGGCGGGATCGTACCGGTTCAGGGGGCGGGCAAGCCTTCGAGCCGGCCCTCCGCCGCGGCCAGCACGGTCCGTGCCACGCCGTCCCACGAATAGCGCTCGCGCGTGACCGCCACCATTGCCTCGCGCGTCGCGGCCCGGAGCGCCTCGGGAGCCTCGAGCCAGCCGGCCACCGCGGCCGCCAGCTGCGGCACGGCGTCCGGCGCCGCGCTCGAAGCCGAGCAGCGGCCGCGCGGCCTCCGGAACGACCTCGGAGAGCGTGGTCGCGACCTCCCCCAGGCCCGAGTGGAGCGCCACCACCGGCAGCGAGCCGCACGCCGCAGCCTCGGCGGCGACCATCCCGAACGCCTCGGGGAACGTGCTGGGCACGACCATCGCCTCGCTGGCGGGCAGCAGGTCGGCGAGCTCGGCGTGGTCGAGCCGCCCCGCCCACACGATCCGCTCGGCCCGCGCCGGATAACCGTCCGGGGCGCGCTCGAGGAACGCCCGCAGGTACTGGAGGTCGAGCCCGTTCTCGCCGCGCAGGTCGCGGCCGGACGCGAGATCCCCGGCCAGCGCCTCCAGGCCCTCCCGGAACGCGCCGAAGCCGACGATCACCAACTTGGCGTCCGGCACGCGCTCGAGCACCAGCGGCCAGGCGGCGAGCAGCAGGTCGACGCCCTTGGAGGCGATCAGCTTGCCCACGAAGACGACCAGGCGGTCCTCCGGGGCGATCGTGGCGAGCGCGGCCGCGGCCGCCTCCGGGTCGCGTGCGAACGAGGAGCCGGGATTCCCCGCCGGGGCGTGGTGGAGCCGCGCCACGAGATCCTCCAGGCCGTCGCGGGCCGCAGCGGGCTCGCGGGGCTGGAACTCGCGGATGTCGACCCCCGGCGGACCGAGCTTCGTGCGGGCCTCGAGCTCGGGGTCGCCGATCGCCGCCCACAGGCTCTCCCCGGTGTGGCGGGAGCCCACGAGCACGGCGCGGGCGCGCGCGAGGCCCTCGCGGGCGTACGGGAGGAAGCGCTCCGGGTTCGGCTTGACGGTGTACTCGAGCGCCGAGCCGTGGACCTTGACCGCGTAGGGGACGTCGCCGAGTGCGCGCGCGAGGATGGCGGGGCCCATGACCAGGTGGTTCGCCAGGGCGAGGTCGGGGCGCGCCCGCTCGGCGACCTCCCGCACGGCAGCCACGTTGCGCGCCAGGTAGCCGTCGAGCTCGGCCTCCGACAGCTCCGGGAAGGGCTTGGCCTCGATCCCCTCGTAGCGGTCGGCGACGTAGACCGGCAGCAGGCCACCGAGGTCGGGGCGGTAGACCGTCGCCCGCACCGGCTCGCGGCGCGTCTCGAGCTCGAGCGCGCCCGAATCCCAGTTCCCCGCCGCGTCGACCCACTCCTGCTCGAACGGCTCGCGCTCCTGGCTCAGCAGGTGGACCTCGTGCCCCGCGCGCACCAGCGCCGCCGCGAGGCGGGAGTTGTAGACGTTCGAGCCGGTACCGCCGAGGAGATAGCCGTGGAAGATCAGGATCCGCACGGTGCGGGACCCTAACCGGTGGTGCCCGATCCGGTTGCTACTCTGCCGCAGATGGGCCAGCAGTACCGCCTCCGCACGCCCTCCACCGGCCGCGAGATTCTCGTCGAGGCCGAGCCAGGGCACACCTACCTCGACCGCGAGACGGGCGAGCCGCTGGAGATCGTCGGCAAGTTGCTGCCGCTCGCGCCGTCGAAGTCCGCGCTGCCGTGGGCGGTGGAGAACCTGCGGTTCTGCAACTGGTGCGACCAGATGGCCCAGAAGGACCTCAACGACTGCCCCACGTGCGGCCGCCGCATGGCCGCGCTCCCGCGCTGACGCGCCCCTCCGCCACCGTGCGCCTGCTCCGCTCCACGCTTCTCATCACCGTACTCGCGCTCGCCCTCGCCGCCGCCGGCTGCGGGAGTGGCGGGAGCGACGTTCCCGAGGTCCCCGGGCCGCCGGCCGAGCTGACCGTGCCACACGTCAAGGGCGCCGCCGACCTGTCCGAGGACGCCAGCGCCACGCCGACGTCGACTCCCTCGGCCGACGCGACGCAAACGCCGACCCCCGCCAGCGGGACGACGGGCTCCACCGGCACCACCGGCACCACCGGCACCGGGGGCACGACTGCCGCCACCCCCACACCGGCGGCCCAGCAGCAGGACTCGGCGTCGAACGACACGAAGCCCGCCGACGGGACCCCGCCACAGCAGTTCGAGCAGTTCTGCCAGGAGAACGCCGGGGCCTGCTGACGGTGGGTCAAGGTGAGGGCGCATGAAGCCGATGCGTCCAGAAGCTCCGCCGTGCCGCCTTCACCCGTCCGATCGCCGCTGGAAGCCGTGCACCGCCTCTCCGAGGCCGTGCTGCGCGCCCGCACGCCCGCCGACGTCACCGGCGCGCTCGTCCATGCCCTGCGCGACGGCCTGAGCCTCGGTCAGGTCCACCTCTCCGAGGTCTCCCAGGGCGGCGAGGTCGGCCACGCCACCGTGGCGGCCCCCGAGGGCGCCCCGTCCGGCTACGTCCAGGTGCTCGACGAGCGCCCTTCCGGCGTCGCCTGGGTCGTCGCCACCGGCGAGACGCTGATCGTCCCCGACGCCCCCGGCGCCCAGGGCGTCCGACAGGACCTGGTCGAGCGCTTCGACGTCGCCTCGATGGCCTATGTGCCGCTCGGCTGGGGCGGCGAGGTGCGCTACGTCGCGATCCTCATCAGCCACGAGCCGCGCGAGTTCGGCGCCGACGACATCGACTTCGCGCAGACGGTCGCCAACCAGGCCGCCGCCGCGCTCGCGCTGCTCGAGTCCGAGCGCCGCCGCGCCGCGCAGGCGGAGCGCGACGCCGCCCTCACCCGCGCCGCGGCGGCGCTGAACGCCTCGCTCGAGCTCGTCGAGGTGCTCGCGACGCTGGCCCGCGAGGCTGACCACGCCATGGGCGGCGCGATGGCCGGCGTCTACCTCGCCGACGGCCTGGGCGGGGGCGTCGCCACCGCGGGCCACAACACCGACAAGAGCTGGACCGGCATCGTCCTCAGCGGCGGCGAGGGCGTCGCCGGGCGCGTGCTGACGACCGGGCAGCCGTTCGTCACGAACGCCTACCAGACCGAGATCGAGATCGCCCACGACTCGCTCGGCTCGATCAAGACCGCCGCCGGCGTCCCGATGGTGTGGAACGGCGAGCTCAAGGGCGCGCTGTCGGTCGGCTTCACCGAGATGCGCCGGGTCACCGACGAGGACCTCCGCGCGCTCGAGGCGATCGCCGCGCTCGCGGTCGTCGCGTGCCAGAACGCCGAGGCGTACCAGCTCGCTCGCATCGCGGCCACCACCGACGCCCTCACCGGCCTCATCAACCACGGCGCCCTGCAGCTGCGCGTGCGCGAGGAGATCTCCCGCGCACGCCGCACCGGCGCACCGCTCGCGTGCCTGCTGCTCGACCTCGACGACTTCAAGACCGTCAACGACGACCAGGGCCACCAGGCCGGGGACGAGCAGCTACGGGTCGTGGCCGACGCCCTGCGCGGCGAGCTGCGCGACCACGACATCGTCGCCCGCTACGGCGGCGACGAGTTCGTCGTCCTGCTCCCCGGCGCCGACAACGCCGGCGGCCGCGCCGTCGCGGACCGCGTGGCCGCCGCGGTGCCCGTGGCGTGCTCGATCGGCGTCGCCCACTGGAGCGAGCCGCTGACGGCCGACGAGCTGCTCGACCGCGCCGACCGCGCGCTGCTGCTGGCCAAGCGCACCGGCAAGTCGCGCGTCGCGGTGGCGAGCGCCGGGCTCGAGCAGGAGCTCGAGCTCGTCGAGGCGCGCGCCGGCTCGCCCGAGGCGATCATGCGCGAGTTCTGGGGGATGGTCGCGGCCTCCGAGTCGAGCCGCCAGACGCTGCTCGCGCTGCCGGCCTTCGTCCACCGCGCGATCGACGCCGACGAGGTCGCGCTCTACGAGCTCGGGGACGACGATGTGCTCGTCCAGGCCGCTGTGGCGTGCCGCGAGGGCGAGCGCGTGTTCCAGATCGAGCGCGTGCAGGCGACCTCTGCGATCCGCGAGCGGCTCCCGCTCGGCGCGATCTCCCGGCCCACGCTCGCCGGCCTGCTGGCGGCGATCGGCGCCGATGAGCCCCCCGAGGCGCGCCGCGCCCCCGCCGGCGCCTACGCCGTCGTGCCGCTGCTGTGGGCGGGGCGCCCGCATGGCCTGATCGCCGTCCGCACCCGCCGCGAGCTCACCACCGAGCGCCTGCGGCTCGTCGAGCTGGTCGCGCGCCAGACGATGGCGGTGTTCAGCGCGCGGCCTGAGAGCGGCTCGCCCGCCGCCGTGCAGGCGCTCGCGGCCGCGATCGAGGCCCGCGACAACTACACGCACGACCACTCCGAGCAGGTCGTCTCGCTCGCCACCGACGTCGCCAAGCTGCTGGGCCTCTCCCCCTCCGAGCAGGACACCGTCCGCCACGGCGCGCTGCTGCACGACGTCGGCAAGCTCGCGATCCCGAACGAGATCCTCCACAAGCCCGGGCCCCTCAACGAGGCCGAGTGGCGCGTGATGGCCGAGCACCCGGTGATCGGCGAGCGGATCCTGCGCCGCACGCCGCAGCTCGGGCACCTGGCGCCGGTGGTGCGCCACGAGCACGAGCGCTGGGACGGCAACGGCTACCCCGACGGCCTGGCCGGCACGGAGATCCCGATCGCCTCGCGGATCATCCTCGCCTGCGACGCCTACAACGCGATGATCACCACGCGGCCCTACCGCGAGGCGATGTCGGCGGAGGACGCGGTCGCCGAGCTGCGCGACAAGTCCGGCACCCAGTTCGACCCGCAGGTCGTCGCGGCGCTGACCGGGCGCCTGCGCGTGCCCGCGCTCAGCCCTGCTTCTTCGGCGGCGTCGGCGTCGTGATCATCGTCGCGCTGTAGGTCAGGCGCGCCGTCCGGTACAGGCAGCGGTACGGGACCTGGTTCCCCAGGGCGAGCTGCGCGGACTGCAGGCCCGGCTTGTCGCACGCGTTGGTCGGGCGGCTCGCCCGCCACAGCGTGCCGCTGTCCATCCCGAGCGCGAGCGCCGGCGCCCAGCTCGGCACCGTCAGCGCGATCAGGTAGCCCTTCCGCACGGTCAGGGACCGGTCGAGCGGGAACTGCACGGTGGTACCGAAGTACGGCTGCAGGCGCTGGAGCGGGCTGTGGCCGTTGACCTTGTGGCGCAGCTTCTTGCCGGGCTTGACGACCGAGATCCCCGCCGTCGCCGCGCCGCCGTAGTTGTCGTTGAAGAAGTTGATCTGGGCTTTCCCGGGCGAGCCGAGCGTGATCGTCCAGGCGACGATCTTGCCGTCGGCGGGCGCGGCCATGACCTGGCGCTTGGTCCCGACCTTGGCCTGGTAGCCCGTGGTCCGGGAGACCGCCTGGCAGGGGTTGCTGGGGCACGACGGCGCGCCGGGGGCGGTCGCCGACCCGATCTCGATGATCTTGGCCCCCGACGGCGCAGCCGCTGACGTCGCGAGCGCGACGGCCGCGAGCAGGGTGAGGGCTCCCTTGTGGGAGAAGCGCATCCCGGCATTGAACACGACGGCCCCGCCGGGGTTGCGCGACGTCAGCTCAGAGCTTCGCTACGTTGACCGCCTTCGGGCCCTTGTCGCCCTGCTCCTCGTCGTAGGAGACCTTCGTGCCCTCGGCGAGCGAGCGGTAGCCGTCGCCGGTGATGCCGCTGAAATGGACGAACAGGTCCCGGCCGCCCTCATCGGGCGTGATGAAGCCGAAGCCCTTGTCGTCGCTGAACCACTTGACCGTCCCGGTGCCCATACGTGCTGAGACCCCTCTGGCTGCGTCGACCGGTCCCTCTGACCGGTCCTGACGCGGACAACGCTAACCGGAGGCGGAGGCCGAGTGCAAGGTCAGATTTCGAGTTCCGGGAGCGTCGGGGCCGGTGTCTCGGCAACCGAGCGGCTTCGGGCACTTCGCGCCGCGCGTCACGGCCTCGCCGGCGAAGCGGACGTGGGTCGGGCGCTTGATCGCCACCTGGTCGAAGCGGAGGTAGACGGTACGCGTCGAGGGGCGGGTGACGGTGGCGACGCTCACCAGCCGGGGGGGCCCGTTGGCGCGGTCGCGCAGCACGCGCCCGCGGAGCTCGTCACCGCTCGCGGACGGGCTCGCGCAGACGAGGTAGTCCGGCGGGTCCTCGCCCGGCACGCGCTTCGTGTAGAGCTGGAGGCAGACCGAGCCCGCGGGGCCGGAGCCCGCGCGCAGGTCGGCGGTCGTCCACGCCTTCTCCATCGTGATCTCGCCGCGCAGGCGGCCGTCCTTGCGCGGCCCCAGCGCGACGCGCACGACGTCGAGCGGGCCCTTGCCATCGCTGGCCGAGTCCTTGATGAAGGACGGGCTCTGCGCGGCGGCCGGCGCGGCCATCAGGCCCGCCAGCACGAGGAGCACGACCACCGCCGGCCGCATCAGGCCGTCAGCTCGTCGGCTGCCGCGGCGATCTCGTCGCGGTCGCCCGGCTCCGGCTGCCAGGGCAGGCGCAGCGGATCCGAGTCGTAGCGCGGGATCACGTGCAGATGGAAGTGGAAGACGGTCTGCCACGCCGCGCGGCCGGTGGAGTTGAGGAGGTTGACGCCGTCGGCGCCGAGCCTCTCCACCACCGTGCGGGCGAGCCGCTGGACGACGTCGAGCACCGCGTGCAGATCCTCCGCGGGGATGTCGCGCACGTCGGTGGCGTGCTCGCGCGGGATCACCAGCAGGTGCCCGCGCGTGGCCGGGTTGATGTCCATGAACGCGATCGTGCGCTCGTCCTCGTGGACGCGCGTGGAGGGCACCTCACCGGCGACGATCTTGCAGAACAGGCAGTCGGGGTCCGCGGCCATCGACGGGGGCAGGCTACTAGCGATGATTGATCCGGTGGCCGCCGTGCCTGGATGTGCGTGTCCCGTGGATGCAAGGCGGTGCACGCCGAAGGGGGATAGTGGCAGCGCCACAGGCCCCTTCTGGCGGGTGCCGGCCTGCGCCGCGGGGCGCGTGCAGACGGGTACGGGGGTCGCCGGATCGATCATCTAGCCTGGACGATCCATGCCGGCAGACACCGCCCGACTCCGCGCCACGGTCGAGCACCTCGCCTCGTTCGACCGGCCCTCGGCCTCAGACGGGGAGCGCCGGGCGGCGGAGTGGATCCGCGGCGAGCTGGAGGCGCTCGGCGTGGCCGCGCGGATCGAGGAGGAGCCGGCCGTCGGATCGATGGCGATCCCGCTCGCGCTGCTGTCTGCCGCCGGCGTGCTGGCGGCGCTCGGCGGGCGGCGGCTGGCGCCGCTCGGGCTGCTGGCGGCGGCGGGCATCGTCGACGACGTGTCCGGCGGGCCGCAGCTCTTCCGCCGCCTGCTCAAGCACCGCACGACCTCCAACGTCGTCGGGGAGGCAGGCGACCTGGATGCGCAGGAGACCCTGGTGTTCGTCGCGCACCACGACGCCGCGCAGGGCGGCCTGATCTACCGGCCGGAGCTGACGCGCCTGGTCGCCGACACGTTCCCGGGGTGGTACGCGAAGCAGACGACCTCGCCGCAGATGCTGCGCCTCGTGGCGGCCGGGCCGGCAGTGGCTGCGATACCGCGCGCTTCGCAAGCTCGGCCTCGTGCTCTCCGCCGGGAGCCTGCTGGCGTTCGGCGACATCGCCACCCGCACGGTCGTGCCGGGCGCCAACGACAACCTGACCGCGGTCGCGGTGCTGCTCGAGCTCGCGCGGCGGCTGCGCGAGCAGCCGGTCGAGGGCGTGCGGGTGCTGCTCGTCTCGACCGGCTCGGAGGAGTCGTTCATGGAGGGCATGCGCGGCTGGGTGCGCCGCCACGGGCCCTCACTCGACCGCGAGCGGACGCGCGTCATCGTGCTCGAGACGCTCGGCTCGCCGGAGCTGATCCTGCTCGAGGGCGAGGGGATGATCTGGATGACCGACTACGACCCCGAGGTGCGCGACTTCATCGCCGCCGCGGCGCAGGACGCCGGCGCCCCCCTGCGCCGCGGGCTCAAGCTCGGCTTCGCCACCGACGCGCTGTCGGCGCTGCGCGCGGGATTCCGGACGGCCACGCTCGCCTCCTGCGACGAGTACAAGATGCCGGCCAACTACCACTCGCAGCGCGACATCCCGCGCAACGTCGACTTCGAGACGGTGGCGGCGGGCGCGCGGGTCGCCGAGGCCGCGATCAGGCGAGCAGCGAGCGCGCGAGGCTGAGCGCGTCCTCGCGGGTGCGGATCTCGCCCGCGTACTGCGCCTCCTCGAGCTCGGCCACCAGCCGGCCGATCTCCTGCCCGCGCACGCCCAGCTCGCGCGCAAGCTCGTCGCCGCGCACGAGCGGCTCCGGCGGCTCCTCGTGGCGGCGGGCGAGCGCCGGCCCGAGCATGTCGCGCGCGACCTCGAGGTGGGCGGCGATCGCCGGCTCGGCGTTCTTCCCGCGCGTGGCGAGGCGGTCGGCGACCGTGAAGACGGTCACGTCGGCCGCGTAGGGCTCGGTCGCGCTCAGGTAGCGCCAGACCGCGCGGCGCGAGAGCGGGCGCTCGCGGACGAGGAAGCCGAGCCGCAGGTGGTGGCGGGTGAGCGCCGCGACGTAGTCGGCCAGCCGAGTGGAGGCGCGCAGCCGCCGCAGCACGTCGCGCGCCAGCCGCGCCCCCTCGGCGTCGTGGCCGACGAACGTGACCCGCCCGTCCGGCCGCATGCCGCGCGTGAGCGGCTTGGCGGCGTCGTGCAGCAGCGCGGCGAAGCGCATGCCGCCGCCGCGCGTCAGCTCGTCGGCGAGCGGCTCGGCCAGCAGCTCGCGGACCGCCTCCGCGTGCTCGCCCAGCTCCGGCGGGCCGGTCTCGAGGTGGGCGACGGATCCCAGCACCTCCAGCGTGTGGTCGTGGACGTCGCGGTGGTGGAAGACGTTCTGCTCCACGCCGCGCAGGGCCCGCAGCTCCGGCAGCACGACCGGGGTCAGGCCCAGCTCCTCCATCAGCTCGAGCCCCTCCACCGGCCGGTCGCCGGCCACGATCTTCTTGAGTTCGTGGAAGACGCGCTCCGCCGCGACGCGCTCGAGCTCCGGCGCGCGCTCGCGCACCACCGCGGCGGTCTCCGGCTCGATCGCCAGCTCGAGCTCGGTGGCGATGCGGGCGGCCCGCAGCGTCCGCAGCGGGTCGTCGGCGAGCGCCGCGGCGCTCACCATCCGCAGCCGCCGCGCCTCGAGGTCGGCGCGGCCGCCGTGCGGGTCGAGCAGCTCGCCGCCGGCCAGCGGCTCGGCCATCGCGTTGACCGTGAAGTCGCGGGCGGCGAGGTCGGTGTCGAGGTCGTCGTCGCGCAGCCGCACGAGGTCGACGTGCCAGGCGTGGCCGCGCCCGACCACGCGCCACGCGCCGAACGCGTCGGAGAGCGCGAACGGCGTGCCGCGCGCCACGCGGGCGACCGCGCGCGCCGCCGCCTCGGCGTCGCCGGCCAGCGCGATGTCGAGGTCGGTCGTCTCGCGGCCGAGCAGCCGGTCGCGCACCGCGCCGCCGACGATCCAGGCCGGCTCCCCGCCCAGCCCCTCGCGCGCGGCCTCGAGCGGGTCGCTCATGCGACGTAGGCCCGCGGCACCCGCCCGGAGATCCCGCAGGTCACCTCGTAGTTGATCGTGCCGAGCCGCCGCGCGACCTCCTCGGCGAGGATCCGCTCCCCGCCCTGGCGGCCGATCAGCACGGCCTCCTCCCCCACCGCGGCCGCGCCGCCGGCGCCGAGGTCGACCGTGATGTTGTCCATCGAGACGGTGCCGATCAGCGGCACCCGCCGCCCCCGGACGAGCACGTCGGCGTTGTTGGTGAGGGCGCGCCGCACGCCGTCGGCGTAGCCGATCGGCACCGTGCCGACGCAGGTCGGCGCCTCGGCCACGAAGCGGCGGCCGTAGCCGGCGCTCTGGCCCGGCGCGGCGGTCTTGGCCTCGGCGACGTAGGAGAGCAGCGACAGCGCCGGCTCGAGGCCGTGCTCGGCGGGGTCCTCCTGGAACGGGTCGAGCCCGTAGATCGCGATGCCGCAGCGCACGAGATCGAAGCGCGAGGCCGGCTCGCGCAGCGTGGCCGCCGAGTTGGCGGCGTGGACGAGCAGTCCCGGGTGGCGCGGCCTTGAGCGCCTCCGCCCACGGCGTGAAGACGGCCGAGCTGCTCGGCCACGAAGCCGGGGTCGTCGTCGGCGGTGGCGAAGTGCGTCATCGCGCCGCAGCCGAGCGCGGTCACCGGCGGCCTCGGCGACCCGCGTGGCCTCTTCCGGGTCGCGCGTCCCCAGCCGCCCCATGCCGCTGTCGAGCTTCACGTGCACCCGCGCGCTCGCCGGCAGCCCCTCCACGAAGCCCTCGCGCCAGGCCACCACGTCCGCCCGCGCGGCGAGCGCGACCTCGAGCTCCTCGGGTGAGAGCGCGCCCATCACCAGTACCGGGCCCTCGATGCCCGCCGCGCGCAGCCCGCGCGCCTCGTCCGCCGTCGCCACCGCCAGCCAGCGCGCGCCGCCCGCCTGCGCGGCGCGCGCGGCGGGGACCATCCCGTGGCCGTAGCCGTCGCCCTTGACCACCGCGCACATCACCGCGGGCGCCGCCACCGAGGCGAGCCGCGCGACGTTGCGCTCGATCGCGCCCAGGTCCACCCGGGCCAGCGCGCGCAACATGGTTACTCCCGCGTGAGCGCCTCGAGCACGTCGAGGCGGGTCACGACGCCGACGAGCCGGCCGTGCTCGATCACCGGCAGCCGGTTGTGCTTGCGCTGGGCGATCATGCGCGCGGCCTCCTCCACCGTCGCGCCGGGCTCGATCGTCACCGGCTCGGGCGTCATCAGGTCCTCCGCGGTCGCGGCGACCGCCTTGCGCAGCCGATCCTCGAAGTGGCTGAAGCGCTCGACGAACACGAAGCCGCCGAACAGCTGGAAGTAGTGCGGCAGGTGCAGGTCCTCGTTCTCCCCCGAGAGGATCAGGTCCCGCTCGCCCGCGTAGACGAACGCGGGATCGACGTCCATCACCTCGCGCACGGTCAGCGCCATGGCCTCAGGATCCCAGGGCGGCGGGCAGCGCGCGGATCACGTCGGAGGCGATGACGCCGTCGGGCCCGTCGGGCGCGGCGGCGATCTGCCCCGCGCGCAGGTGCGCGTAGACGCCCGCGGAGGCGGCGTGCGCGGGCGCCAGGCCCTTGGCCAGCATCGCCCCGATGACGCCGGAGAGCACGTCGCCGGTGCCCGCGGTGGCGAGCGCCGGCGCCTGGCCGCGCGACACCGCGACGCGGCCGTTGGGCGTCGCCACCAGCGTGTCGTCGCCCTTGAGCACGATGATCGCCTTCGACCTGGCTGCTGCCTCGCGCGCGTAGCGCACCCGGTGCCGGCCGATCTCCTCGGAGTCGACCCCGAGCATGCGCCCGAGCTCGCCGGCGTGCGGGGTCATGACCGTCGGCCACGGGCGGACGCGCACGTACTCCTCCATCGCCCCGCCCGCGAGGGCGTTGAGCCCGTCGGCGTCGACCACCAGCGGCACGTCGATCCGCTCCACCAGCTCGCGCGCGAGCTCCTGCGCGCCCTTGTTCTTGCTCAGCCCGGGGCCGAGCACGACGGCGTCGGCGCGGCCGATCGCCTCGAGCGCCGGCTGGAGCGCCGTCGGCGTCAGCACGCCGTCCCGCTCGGGCAGCCCGACCATCATCGCCTCGAGCAGTCTCACCGTGAACGAGAGCTCGAGGGATTGGGGCGCGCCGACCGTCACATAGCCCGCTCCGGCGCGCATCGCGGCCAGCGCGGACATCGACGGCGCGCCGGTCAGCCCGTGCGAGCCGCCGATGATGAAGACGTTGCCGGAGGAGAACTTCGTCGACTCCGCGGTGCGCCGCGGCATCTCGAACAGCACGCCGCCGCCGATCAGGCCGATCTCGGCCTCGCCGGGCGCGCCCGTCGGGATCCCGATGTCGACGACCTCGACCACGCCCGCGTGCGCCTTGCCGGGGTGGATCCACAGGCCGGGCTTGGCCTGGTGGAAGGTCGCGGTCGCGACCGCCCGCACCGCCGAGCCCTCGACCTCGCCGGTCGAGGCGTTGACGCCGCTCGGCACGTCGGCCGCGATCACCCGCGCGCGGGCCGCGTTGATGGCGAGGATCACCGCGTCGGCGGGGTCGCGCGGCGAGCCCTCGAAGCCGGTGCCGAGCACCGCGTCGACGATCGCGTGCGCCTTCTCGAGCCGGTCGGGGTGGAACGGGACCGGCGGCGGGCCGGGGAGCACCTTGACCTGCGCCTGCGCGTCCTCGCCCATCCACTCCGGCGGCCAGACCGCGAGCACGTCGACGTCGCGCCCCGCCTGGCGCAGCAGCCGCGCGGCCACGAGCCCGTCGCCGCCGTTGTTGCCCTTGCCGCAGATGACCGCGATCCGCCCCGCCGGCGCGTGCTTGACGACCGCGCGCGCGAGGCCCTCGCCGGCGCGCTCCATCAGCTGGCGCGCGGGCACGCCCTTGGTGTCGATCGCCCACCCGTCCGTCGCCCGCATCAGCTCCGCGTCGGGGAGCGGCTCGAGCCAGCGCGGCTGCGTCACTGCCCCACCACGGCGACAGCGCCCGCCATCGCGCGCGTGTGGGTCATGGAGATCGCCACCGACCCGCCGAGCTCCGACGCGCGCGCGGCCGCGTGCCCCGACAGCCGGACCTCCGGCGCCCCGTCGCCCTCGCGCACGACCTCGACGTCGTGCGGATTCCAGACCTCGAGCGCGAGCGCCTTGACCACCGCCTCCTTGGCGCAGAAGCGCGCGGCGAGGTGCATGGCGGGTCGCGGGCGGCTCTCGGCGTACGCCAGCTCGGTGTCCGTGAACAGACGTTCGGCCAGGCGCGGCCGACGGGCCAGCGCCCGTTCCAGCCGATCGATCTCGAGAAGGTCGATGCCGACGCTGCCCATCCGGACGGGCAATCTATCCGTCCAGTTGCCCTTTCCGCTACTTGCGTCTAGTTCTGCCCCCGGCTACGGTGGGATGTGCCGGAGGCCAGGGCTCGAACACACGGACGGAAAGAGAACGGATGGCCCCCAAGAAGGGAATCTCCAGCCGCCAGGAACGGTGGCTGTGAGGGTTACGGAAGCGGTGACAAGGACGATGGCGGACCTCTCCCAGCACCACGCTGCTGGCGTCCGCTCCTTCCCCTTCGCCGAGGCACGTGACGCGGCCTTCGCCGCCGCCTCGCGCGAGCTGCGGTTCTGCCTGGATCGCGAGGGCCGCTCTCACGCACGTCGAGGGTCCCTGGCAGTCGCTCCTCGGCCGCGAGCCCGACCCGACTGCTCGGCGCGCATTGGCGGGTGGCGGTCAGCCCTCTCGACCACTCCGCGATGCGCGTGGCGATCGAGCACGTGCTGTCGGCGCGCGAGCCGATCGAGCTCGAGGTGCGCATGGACGCCGGCACGCTCGCCGACCGCGTCGTGCACTGGACGCTGCTGACCGGCACCGGCGCGGACCTCATCACCGCCGTCGGCTACGAGCAGGATCACGCACTCGCGGACGCGCCGCGCGGAATCCGCGCGGCTTCGCCAGCCAGGTCGGCGAGCTCGAGTCCAAGGTCGACGTCCTGAGCGAGCACAGCCGCTCGATGGAGGGCTTCGCGGCGACGGCCGCGCACCAGCTCTCGGAGCCCCTGATCGTCGCCGAGAGCGGCACGATCATGGTCGCCGAGGACCTCGGCGACGCCCTCGAGCCCGAGCTGCGGGCCCGGCTGGACGCCATCGGCCGCGGCGCCGCGCGCGCCCGCCAGATGGTCGACGCGCTGCTCCTCGATGCCCGCTCGGGCAGCGGGCTCGCGCTCAAGGCCGTCGACGCGGCGCAGATCGCCGCGCAGGTGCTCGAGGACCTGGCTCCGCAGATGCACGAGCGCAGCGCGGTCGCCGAGGTCGGCGAGCTCCCGGTCGTGCACGCCGAGCCGCGGCTGCTGTCCATCGTCTTCCACAACCTGATCAGCAACGCGATCAAGTACGGCCCGCGCCAAGGCGGGCGGATCCAGATCGAGGCGAAGCGCGACGGCGATGCCTGGCGGCTCGCCGTGATCAGCGGCGGCACGCCGCTGCTCGACCAGGAGACCGCGCGCGTCTTCGAGCCGTGGCGGCGCGTGCCGGGCGAGCGCCGCGTGCCCGGCTCCGGCCTCGGCCTGGCGATCTGCAAGCGCCTGATCGAGCGCCATCGGCGGCACGATCGGCGTCGAGCCGCAGGCCGCCGGCAACTGCTTCTACTTCATCCTGCCGGCCGCCTAGCCCCCCGTAGATCGCCGTTCGGCGGCGCCGCGCGCATCCGGTCCGCGACCGCGACGGCGTCGTCGCGCGAGCGGACCTCGAGCTTGCGCAGGATGTTCTTCACGTGCGAGCGGACGGTCTCGGTCGACAGCACGAGCTCGTTGGCGATCTCGTCGGTCGTCTTGGAGGCCTTCAGCAGGTCGATGACCTCCCACTCGCGGGCGGTCAGCGGGCTCTTGACGGGCCGCAGCCCCGCGGAGCCGCTCGGCGACTCGCGCAGGCGCTCGATGAGCGACAGGGTCATGCTGCGCGAGATCGCGGCCTGACCTTCGCGCAGACCGGCGAGCGCGCGCGGGAGCGCCTCGATCTCCAGGTCCTTGGAGAGGAACCCGCTCGCGCCGGCGCGCAGCGCCTGCAGCCCGAGCTCGTGGTCGTCGGACCCGGCGCCCGTGAGCATGATCACGAGCTGCTCGGGCAGCTCGCGGCGGATCTGGCGCGTGGCCATGATCCCGTCGAGCTCCGGCATGACGACGTCCATCACCACGACGTCGGGGCGGTAGTGGAGGGTCAGCTCGACCGCCTGGCGGCCGTCGCGCGCTTCCGCGATCACGATCACGCCGGATCGCTGCAAGACGTCCTTGATCACCCGTCGGGCGAAGGGGTCGTCATCAGCGATGACTGCGCGAGGCTGTTCCTGTTCCGTGGTGTCCCGCATTGTCCTGGGGTTTGCCAACCGTGGCTCCCGCAATCGGGTGGGCAGCGAACGTAGTCGATTCCCCGCCCTATAGGCAACTGCAATGCAGTGAAGAAGGTACCGTGTCAAGGGGATTTCTCTCACCTGACCATTCGTCCAGCGGCTACCCCGCCGGCGGGTGAGCGCCTCCCCCGGAAGGGGACTCGACCTGCCCTAGCCAAGGGTCGGGGAGTCCCCCCATTCGACAGAGGAAGTCCACCTTCCACCGCGGGCCCTGCTGCCGAGACAGTGGTCCTCGTGTCAGAGACCCGCCGATCGAGCACCACCCAGCGACTCGCAGAGCTCCGCAGCGCGCAGCCCTGCGACACCACGCTGCAGAACCTGCTCAGCATCCTCAACGCCAAGCTTGACTTGAGCGCGCGCCTGCCCGTCTTCGAGTACGAGGCGGACAGTGAAGGCTTCCAGGAGGTCGCCTCCTTCATGAGCGCCCTGGCCTCAGCCGAGCGCGAGTCCGTCCACGACGTGCTCCGGTCGCTGCGGATGCACCTCGAGGCAACGAGCGGACGGTTCGTCTCGTCCTCGGGGGCCTCCTCATGATCTCCGTCGCCCTGATCGCCGACAGCGGCCCCGCCATCGAGGCGATGACGAGCAGCCTCGCATCGGTCCCCGGCGTGAACATCGTGCGCCACTGCCACGGCCACGCCCGCATCGGCGCCGGCCTCACGCGCTGCGCCCCCGATCTGATCCTGCTCGACGAGATGCGCTGGCCGCGCCTCGCGCTCCAGCGGCTCAACGAGATCCGCGACGTGCTGCCGCACGCCCACGTCGTGGTGCGCGCGGCACGGCCCGAGGCCGGCTGGCTCGCCGAGGCGCTGCAAGCCGGCGCGAGCGCCGTCGTCCCTGCCACCGCCGGCGCGGAGACGCTCGGCGTGGTGCTCAACGAGGTCGTCGCTGAACGGCGTGACGGCCACACCCAAGACCGACTGGCGGCCTGAGAGAGATGCCCACCATCGCTGAACACAGCGCGACCGTGCTTCCGTTCAAGGACGCACTGCTGCGCGCGCCGAACCAGCAGGACCGCAGCGCTGAGCCGCTGGGCGACCGCACCGACGGGCCGCTGCCGGACAACGTGGTCGTCCTGGCGCGCTTCGCCCGCCGCTCGCGCACCGCCCGCCATCACTGGATCGGCGGCCCTCCGGAAGGCGAGGCGGCCTGATGCTTGTCGTCATCGTCACCGACAACGGCTTCGCCGCCGAGGCGATCCGCCGCAGCTTCCGCGGCACCAGCGGGGTGCGCGTCGCCGGCTACGTCGACGGTCGCCGCCCCTGCGGCGCCGCCGTGGCCGAGGCCGCGCCCGACGTCGTGATCGTCGACGAGATGACCTGGTCGGCCAACGCGGTCGCCCGCATCTCCGACGTCCGCCGCGCGGTCCCGGCCTGCAAGATCATCGTCCTCACCGCCGCGCCCGACGCCGCCTGGCTCGGCGACGCGGTGCGGGCCGGCGCGGACGCCGCGATCGCCAAGACGGTGCAGCCCGCGACGCTGGGCCTGCTCGTGCGCGAGATCTGGGCGGGGAACATCCACCACGCCTTCACGACGCGCCGGGCGACCGCCGCCGTGCACGGCGACCACGCGAAGCTCACCCCGCGCGAGCTGGAGATCCTGCAGCTCGTCGCCGGTGGCGCCTCCAACGGCGTGATCGCGCGTGAGCTCTGGGTGACCGAGCAGACGGTCAAGTTCCACCTCTCGAACGTCTTCCGGAAGCTCGGCGTCTCCAACCGCACCGCCGCCGGTCACTACGCACACGTCCACGGGCTGGCCGATCTCGTCACACCGCCGGCCCAAGCCGACTCCGTCCCCTTCGCGGCGTGAACGCCAAGACATCGATCCCAATGGAAGGCCTATCCAGCATGACCAACGCATTTCGCGCACGCGCCGACGAGTTGGGCACCGCCCGATCGGCGGCGCGCTTCCGAAGCGGCACGAGCCTGGCGGAGGGCGCGGAACTGAACCGCGTCGTCGCCCAGGCGGTCGCGCGAGCCAAGACCGGAGACCAGGAGGCATTCCGCTTCCTCTACCTCCGGTACGCCGACAACGTGTACGGCTACGTCAAGAGCATCGTGCGCGACGAGTTCGAGGCCGAGGACGTCACGCAGCACGTCTTCACGAAGCTGATCACGACGCTGCCGAAGTACGAGCAGCGCGAGGTGCCGTTCGCCGCCTGGATCCTCCGGGTCGCGCGCAACGTCGCCGTCGATCACATGCGCGCCCGGCGCGCGGTGCCCTGCGAGGAGGTCCGCGAGCTCGAGCCGCAGCACGAGAGCACTGCCGAGGAGTCGTCCCTGACGCTCCGCGAGGCGCTCGCCACGCTGCCCGACGACCAGCGCGAGGTCATCGTCCTGCGCCACGTCGTCGGCCTCAGCCCCGGCGAGATCGCCGGCCGGCTCGGCAAGACCGAGCCGTCCGTGCACGGACTGCACCACCGCGGCCGCGGAGCCCTCCGCGCCGTGCTGACCGAGCGCGACTGCGCACCCACCGTCAAGACCAAGCTGGCTGCCTGAATATGACCCCACTCCTGACCCGCATCCCGATCACCCGCCTCGACCAGGCCGACCCCGAGCTGCTCGAGGAGCTGCTCGCGGTCGTCAGTCGCGTCGCGCACAAGGGCGCTTTCACCATGGGCGCCGAGCTCGAGGCCTTCGAGTCCGAGTTCGCCGCCTACTGCGAGACCGACCACGCCGTCGGCGTGTCCTCGGGCACCGAGGCGATCGTGCTCGCGCTGAAGGCGCTGAGCATCGGCGCCGGCGACGAGGTCATCGTGCCGTCGAACTCGTTCATCGCGACTGCCGAGGCCGTCAGCCTCGCCGGCGCGACGCCGCGGCTCGTCGACGTCGACCCGTTCACGCACCTGCTGTCCGCTGATGCGGTCGAGGCTGCGATCGGGCCTCGCACGCGCTGCGTGATCCCGGTCCACCTCATGGGCTCGACCGTGGACGTGCAGCCGCTGCTCGAGGTTGCCCGCGCGGCGGGCATCGCCGTCGTCGAAGACTGCGCGCAGGCGCACGGCGCTCGCTACGAGGGCCGGCGCGTCGGCACGTTCGGCGACATCGGCTGCTTCTCGATGTACCCGACCAAGAACCTCGGCGCCTGGGGCGACGGCGGCGCGATCGTCACCGCCGACCCGGCGCTCGCGGAGCCGCGTCAGGCTCCTGCGCTCGCACGGCGAGCAGCCTCGCTACCACCACCGGATCGTCGGCACGACGGCGCGCCTCGACGCGATGCAGGCTGCGATCCTGCGCGTGAAGCTCCAGCGGCTCGACGGCTGGAACGAGGACCGCCGGCGCATCGGCGCGATGCTTCGCGAGGGCCTCGCCGGCTCCGGCGTCGAGCTTCCCGAGCCCGCCGAGCGTCGCTCGGCGACCACGTCTACCACCTGTTCATCGTGCGCACGCAGCGCCGCGAAGCGCTGCGCGCGTTTCTCGATGAGCGCGGGGTGTCGACCGCCGTGCACTACCCGTTCCCGATCCACCGGACGGAGGCCTACGCCGAGCTCGGTCTCGGCCAGGGCAGCCTGCCGGTCGCCGAGCGGCTGGCGGAGGAGATCTGCACGCTGCCGCTGTTCCCGTCCATGTCCGACGACGAAGTCGCTCAGGTCATCGAGGCCGTGCAGGACTTCAACAAGGAGACGTCATGATCCGAAAGCCGTCCCCGGGGCCTCGGCTCGTGTCAGCCGACTCGCTCCAAACGCACTCCGCTGCGAATCGCCGTCGTCGGCTACGGCTACTGGGGCCCGAACCTCGCGCGCAACGTGATCGAGCGTCCCGAGCTCGAGCTGGCCGCGCTGTGCGAGCGCGACGCCTCGCGCGGGGCCGCGTTCTCGCAGAAGGTGCCGGGCGTGCCGGTGCACGCCGACCTCGACACCGTCCTCGAGGATCCCTCGATCGACGCCGTCGTGGTGGCGACCCCGCCGCGCACCCACTTCCCGATCGTGGGCGCCGCGCTGGACGCGGGCAAGCACGTGCTGGTCGAGAAGCCGCTGGCGCGCACCGCCGCCGAGGCGGCGGAGCTCGTGTCGGTGGCGGAGCGCCGCGACCTGGTGCTGATGCCGGGCCACACGTTCCTCTACAGCCCGCCGGTGAACAAGGTCTACGACCTGATCCGCCAGGGCTCGCTCGGCGAGGTCTACTTCGTGACGTCGTCGCGGATGAACCTCGGCAAGTACCAGCCCGACGGGGTCATCTGCGACCTCGCGCCGCACGACATCTCCATCCTGCTGTACCTGCTCGGCCAGCCGGTCACGCAGGTGAGCGCGTCGGCGCGGAGCATCTTCCGCGAGCACAACCCGGAGGTCGCGTTCCTCACGCTCACCTTCGCGAACGGGGTCACGGCGAACGTCCAGATCTCGTGGCTCGCGCCTCGAAAGGTGCGCGAGATGGTGGTCGTCGGGAGCCGGCGCATGGTCCAGTACGACGACACGGCGGCCGATGAGGCCGTGCGCGTCTTCGACCGGGGCATGGAGATCGAGACGCCGGCGAACTTCGGCGAGTTCCAGCTCAGCTACCGCAGCGGCGACATCGTCGTCCCGCGCATCGAGGCGGCGGAGCCGCTCAGCCTCGAGCTGCAGGACTTCGCGCACGCGGTGCGGACCGGCCACACGCCGCGCTCGCACGCCCACCTGGGCCTCGAGACCGTCGCGGTCATCGAGGCGGCCGAGACGTCGCTGCGCCACAACGGCGAGCCCGTCTCGCTCGAGCCGACGCTCGAGCGCGCGGCCGCCTGACCGATCGGTCCAAACAAACCTGAAGGGCCGCGGTTGAACCGCGGCCCTTCAGCCGTTGTTGGTCGTGGAGATCGCGAAGGCACTGGTCTTGGCAGGGCGCACGGGTCGTGATCGACCCTGGCCGAGCGTCCAGGCCGGGCCGAAGCACCTGGTGCCGGTCGCGAACCGGCCGATCCTCTTCCACCACCTCGAGGCGCTGCGCGCCGCGGGCGTGCTCGAGGCGACGATCGCGGTCGAGCCGGAGAGCGCCGGCCTGATCGGCGCCGCGGTCGGTGATGGGTCGGAATGGAACCTCGCCGTCCGCTACGTCGACTGGGCGCCGGCCAGCGGCGTCGGCGGCGCGCTCGCCGCCGCGCGGCCCTTCATCGGCGACGAGCCGGTGCTGGTGCGGCCCGGCGACGCGCTGCAGCGCGAGCAGATCCACCCGCACATCGCCGAGTTCGCCGGCGGCGGGCTCGACGCGATGGCGCTCAGGCTCTCCGCCTCGCCGCGCAAGGGCGCGAACGGCGCGCTGCCGGGCGGCTATCTGCTGAGCGAGCGCGCGGTGTCGCTGCTCCTCGACCGGCCGCGGCCGTGCGACGAGGACCCGCTCGCCGGGATCCGCCGCCACGGCGGCCAGGTGCTGGTGCGCGACATCGAGGGCTGCCTCGCCTGCCACGGCGACCAGGACTCGTTGCTCGAGGCCAACCGGCGGATGCTGGAGGACCTGCCGAGGGACGTCGACCCGTCCGCGCACCCCGGCTCGGAGTTCCAGGGCCCGGTCATGGTGCATCCGAGCGCCCGGCTCGAGGACACGATCGTGCGCGGCCCGGCGATCATCGGACCGGGGGCGCGGCTCACCCACGCCTACGTGGGCCCGTACACCTCGATCGGGGCCGACGTGAGGATCGACGGCTCGCAGATCGAGCACTCCATCGTGCTGGACCGCGCGGAGCTGCTCAACGTCGGCAGCCGGCTCGAGACCAGCGTGATCGGCCGCGGCGCGCGGATCAGCCGGAAGTTCGTAGTTCCAACCGCGATGCGGCTCTCGGTAGGCGATGGCGCCGAGGTGACCGTGACGTGAGTGGCCATGTGAGAAAGCGGCCCTTGCGCGCGTTGTTCTCGTAGCGCGTCCACGAAAGCGGAGAAAGACGGCATGGAACAAACAGCGACCGGCGGCAGCGTCGGCATCATCGGGCTCGGATACGTAGGGCTTCCGCTCGCGGTCGAGTTCGCCGAGGCGGGCCACCAGGTCGTGGCCCTCGACGCCGATGCTTCGAAGGTGACCGCGATCGAGGCAGGCCGCTCCTACATCGAGGACATCCCCTCCGAGCGCCTGGCCGCCGTGCGCGAGCGCCTGCATCCGACGACGCGCTACGCGGCGCTCGCCCAGGTCGACGCGATCGTGATCGCCGTCCCGACCCCGCTGAACGAGAACCGCGAACCCGACCTCCAGCCGCTGGTGTCCGCCGGCGCGGCGCTCGCGGGCGTGTTGCAAGAAGGCCAGCTGGTCGTGCTCGAGTCGACCACGTACCCGGGCACCACGCGCGAGCGGCTCGCTCCGCTCCTCGAGGAGTCCGGCCTGGTCGCGGGGCGCACGTTCAACCTCGCTTTCTCGCCCGAGCGCATCGACCCCGGACGCACCGACTTCACGCTGCGGACCACGCCGAAGGTCGTCGGCGGCCTGACGCCGGAGTGCCTGGAGCGCGCGAGCGCCCTCTACAGGACCGTCTGCGACACCGTGGTGCCGGTCACCACGCTCGAGGTCGCGGAGCTCACGAAGCTGCTGGAGAACATCTTCCGCTCGGTCAACATCGCGCTCGTCAACGAGATCGCGATGCTCTGCGACCGCATGAAGATCGACGTCTGGGAGGTCGTGGACGCGGCCGCCACCAAGCCCTACGGCTTCATGTCCTTCAAGCCCGGGCCCGGCATGGGCGGGCACTGCCTGCCGGTCGACCCGTTCTACCTGTCCTGGAAGGCGCGCGAGTACGACTCGAAGACCGCGTTCATCGAGCTCGCGGGCGAGGTCAACGCCGAGATGCCGTACTACTGCGCCGAGAAGATCGCCGGGGCGCTCAACGAGGACTCCAAGGCGGTGCGCGGCTCGCGCATCGCGATCCTGGGCGTCTCCTACAAGGCGGGCGTCGGCGACGTCCGCGAGTCGCCCGCGATCAAGATCATGGAGCTGCTGGCCGACCGCGGCGCCGACCTCTCCTACCACGATCCCTACGTCCCCGAGCTGGCGGGCTTCGGGCTGCGATCGCAGCCGCTCGAGGATGTGCTGGACGCCGACGTGGTCGCGATCCTCACGGTGCACCCCGAGTTCGACATCGACCGGGTCATGGGCGAGTCGAAGCTGCTGGTCGACTTCCGTGGCGTCACGAGCGGGCGCGCCGCCGAGCGCGTCGTGCGGCTGTAGCCGATGACGATCACGGTCCTCCGCGAGCTGTGGCGACGGCGCTATTCGGTCGGTGTCGGGATCGCGTACGCGCTGCTCGTCGTGATCCTGATGACGTATCGCGTCACGCTCGGCGTCCCGCCCAAGGTCGAGAGCCGGCAGTACAGCGCGGGGATCGCGGCCTCCGACGTGCTCATCGACTCGCCGAACTCGCAGGTCGTGGACGTGGGTGGCGGCAGCACGGACGCGGAGGGCGCGACGATCGACCTCAACGGGCTCTCCACCCGGGCGCGGCTGCTCGCGAACCTGATGTCGAACAGCCCGCTCAAGGACCAGATCGCCAAGGCCGCGGGCATCAGCTCGAGCAAGCTGCTCGTGATCGCGCCGACCAGCGCGGACGGGACGCAGCCGGCCACGCCGGACAGCCCGAGCGTGAAGGTCAAGATCGGCGACCGCGACGCCAACGTGCTCGCCCTGTTCGTCGACGAGACGCTGCCGATCCTGACCATGCGCGTGCAGGCGCCCGACCCGGCGACGGCGAAGCAGCTCGCCACGTCGGCCGTCAGCCAGCTGCGCGTCTATCTGAGGACCGTGGCGAGTGCCGACCAGGTGCCCGACGCGCGCCAGCTCGTCATCTCGCCGCTCGGCCCGGCCACGTCGGCGACGGTCGTCAAGGGCCCGCGGAGGTTGTTCGCGATCCTGGCAGGCCTGCTCGTGCTCGCGCTCTGGTGCGCGATCACGGTGCTGTTCCCCCGCCTCGTCAAGACCTGGCAGGAGGCGGCCCGCGCCGAGGCGGCCGAGGCCGAGCGCAAGGAGCCGGAGCCCAAGCCCGAGCCTGACGCGGACCTCGTCGCCTGGGAGGCGAACCCGCCCGCTCCGCCCGCTCCGCCGGCACGCCGCAGGCGGAGGCCCGCGGCGGCCGCCGCCACGGGCGATCGCCAGTCCGGCTAGCAGCTCACTGCCGGCCGGGCTTCCCGGTCGGCGCACGTCGCACAGCCCGCCTCCGCGGTATAGACCGGCCCGGGAACACGCCGGGGCTACCGTGGCCGAGGCGTGGAGGCGGGGGCGCGTGCGCCGAGCGTCGCGCTGGACAGACCCAGCGCGGCCGCCGCGCGGTCCTCGAAGGGTGTCGCGGATGACCGACCGCGCCACGCGGCTCCTGCCGGCCGGGCTTCCCGGTCGGCGCACGTCGCGCGGCCGCCGCGCGGTCCTCGATGAGTGTCGTCATGACGGGTTCCTCGTGGTCGCGCGGGAACGGTAACGAGATCGCTGCCGAGGCCGCCCGCCGCCCCCTGGACGGCGCTGCCGCGGATGACCGACCGCGCCACGCGGCTCCTGCCGGCCGGGCTTCCCGGTCGGCGCAGGTCGCGCTGCCGCCTCCGCGATACGGACTCGGGAACCTGTCGGGTCCCGTGGCCGAGGCGGCGGGGCAGGAGGCGGCGCGATCCTGCGCGCACGCGAACGGCGCGCTGGACGACCCACGCGCGGCCGCCGCGCGGTCCTCGATGAGTGTCGTCCCGGCGCCGCCGCGCTCGATCCAGTCGGGGGCGGCGAGATCGTGCACGGCGGCGTCAGGCGCGGCACCGCAATCGTCGGCGACGCCGCCCCCGGCTGAGGGCGGCTGCCTCACCCGTAAAGCAGCCAGCACTGCCGCGGCTGACCCGGGTCCAACACGCTCCCGCCCACCCGGCGGGCCCTTGGGGCACCACCGTCCCGGCTCGTCGGAGCGGGGCAGCCTAGGCGCCCGGCGCGAACGGATCGGTCGCGACGCCCTCGCGCCAGACGCGCGCGAGGCCGGAGGCGACGATCGCGCACCAGCACCAGCCGATGAAGCCGATCAGCGCGATGAGCAGGCCGATCGCCGGACGCGGGCCGCCGGAGACGACCGTCACGGTCTTCGGCGAGGACAGCGCCTCGACCTCGAGCCGCTTCCGGACGGTGTCGGGTGCCGACGCGACGATGAAGCGGAGCGCCGGCGCCGCGGCGGCGGCGAGTCGTGTCGCTGTGGCGCGGTCAGGCGCGGCGGCCAGGACCGAGACGATCGGGGTGTCGCTGGCGCTGCTCACGATCAGCCGGACCGGCGTCTGCACCGAGCCGGACGCCTCGACCGCGGCCCGCGCGAGCGGGTTCGAGCGGCCGATGATCGCCGTGCGGCTGCTGAGGACGGCGAGGTCGCGCGAGCGCACGCCGGCCCGCGTCGCGATCAGACCGCGGGTGTCGTCCCCGGCGAGCCGCTCGCCGAGCATCGCCGCCTGCTCCGCGATCGTCGCGGTGCTCGCGCGCAGGTCGGCGGCGAGCGGGTGCACGGTGTCGATCTGGATCTCCGCGGTCGAGACGGCCGAGCGGCGCTCCGGCGACGCGAACGGCCCGACGGGCAGGTAGCCGCTCGCGGCGACGCCCAATGCCCCGCACAGCAGCATCCCGAGCAGCAGGACGCGCCGGCGCCGGAGCAGTTGGCGGAGCGGGGTCAGGAGCTCCATGCCGGCTCCAGGACTCGTTCTCGGGTGGCCGCCGGCTCGAGCACGGGCGCCGCCTCGGGCTCGGGCTCGGGCTCGGGTCGCGGTTGCGTCGTGATCACCGCGAGCAGCCCTGCCATCCACAGGAAGATGTAGGGCACGTGCGGGAACGACATGACGTCGAAGAGCGTCGAGATCACGATGAAGCACACCCCCGCGGCGGCAGCGGCGAGCGCGACCGGTGCATCGTGCAGATCACGCGACCGGATCGGCTTCCGCGCCACGAACACCACCGCCGCCCCCATCGACAGGTAGGCGAGGAGGCCGAGCGCGCCGCCCTCGATGAGCTGCCGCAACAGCTCCATGTCGAGGATCCGGTAGGTCGTTGGCTCGTAGCTGCCGTAGCCGCGGCCGATCAGCAGGTGGCTGAGGACGTCGGGCCGGATCGCGTCGTAGTCGGCCGTCCGGTCGCTCACGGTGTTGACGCCGAGCCGGCTCGAGTCGAGCTGGCCGAGCACGCCGTTCAGCGCGCCGGGCGACAGCGCCTGCACCATCACGATCAACACGATCCCGAGCGGCGCCAGCTTGAGCAGCTCGCGGCGCCGGAAGTAGGCGATCGTAAGGCAGACCGAGATCGGCGCCAGGAACGCGCTCTTGCGGAACGTCGCGACGATCGCGGCCATGATGATCGCGGCCACGATCGCGTACTTGAGCTTCTCGCGCTTGGCCCCCGTGAGGTGGATCAGCCGCGAGATCACGATCGGGAGCACCATCGCCATCATCGCCACCGCCTCGAGCGGCGCCTGGGCCGGGCCGCGCACCTCGCGCCGGCCGATCTCGTCGACGCCCAGCGAATCGACGCTGCCGACCGTGAACGGGTTCGGCAGGACCGCGTCGGTCACCTTGTAGAAGAGGTTGGTGCCGAGCCGGTACTCGACGATGATGCCGAGCGCGCAGACGCAGGCGAGCCCGAGCGTGTAGGTCGTGAACGCCCGCACCTCGCTGCGCCGGACCGAGCTCGCGACGATCACGAACAGGCTCACGTAGGAGCCCAGCAGCGCGAGCTTCTTGATCGCCAGGTCCCATGACAGGCCGTGCTGGACGTCGCGCGCGCCGAGCACGATGCTCAGGCCGGCGACCGCCACGAACGCCCCGATCGCCGCGTGCATCCAGGTCAGGCGGATGCTCGGCGCACCCGGCCCGCCCGCGGCGAGCCCGATCGCCCACACGCCGATCAGGACCGGCAGGAAGAGGCGATCGAAGTACAGGTCGATCGGCAGCGGGACGTCGAGCAGGACGTCGTTGAACGGGACGAGGAAGAAGATCGCGATCATCAGCGCGATCAGCCACGGCACGAGGCGGCTGGTCCGCGGCCAGTCGCCGGCGCGGCCGCCGATCTGCTGCGCGAGCGCGGCGGCGCGGGCGGCGCGGGCGGACCGCGCGCCCGATGCCGGGTCAGCCCGCCGCCGGCGCCGCACGTAGGCCACCAGCAGCGACCCCACGAGGCTGACGGCGAAGACGTAGATGAACGTGAGGCCGGCGATCTGCACGCGAGTGCCGCCGCTGACCATCGCCGCGCGCGCCGGCCCGAGCTGGGTGAGGACGACCTGCTTGGCGGGGTCGGCGCCCTCGGCGCGGGCGCCGTCGGCGAGATACGCCCGCGCGCCCGGCAGCACCGCGTTCGCGAGCCGCTGCGCCTCGGCGACCGTCGGCGCCTGCGTGTAGACGTCGATGGTCGGCAGCGTCTGGCCCGCGCGCACCTCGAGGCGGTACGGCTTGCCCGCGCCGGCGATCTGGTCGGCCCGGCGCTCGCTGTCGGGCTCGGTGAAGACGGTCTGCACGCCGCTCGTCACCGGCGTGCTGGCGGCGATGTCGTCGGGGTCGATCCCGGCGCGCCGCGCGATCTCCTTCAGCCCGGGCTCGGTGGTCGCGAGCGTCGCGACGAGCACCGCCCGCGTCTGGATCGTCTCGTAGTCGTACTCGGTCGCCTGGCCGTCGCCGATCAGCGGCTTGTTGCGGTCGACCGCGATCCGCGCGTCGGCCGCGGCGATGTCCATCTGCCGCGGCGAGATGCCGGGCGGCAGCAGGCTGATCGAGCTGACGCTCCACACCGCGCAGAAGGCCGCCACGACCGCGCACAGCGCGATCACGGCGGTCCGGGGGCGGAGGGGAAGACGGCCCACGATCATCACGCCGCGCGCTGGCCGGCGACCGCCTTGGCGTTGAAGTCGTCGGCGCTGAAGCGGCCGCGAACCTGGTCGATCCGGCTCTGCAGCCGGTAGGAGGCGAGCTTGCGCGCCGACGCGCTGCCCGGCGCCAGCAGCTCCCGCCGGCTCTGCGGAGCCACGGCGATGGCGTGCTCGTAGATGGTGAGCTGCCGCCTTGCCGCCGCTTGAAGCGAGAAGCGCCGCTCGACGAGCTCGCGCGCGTAGCCGCCGAGGTGGGCGCGGCGCCCGGGGTCGTGGAGCAAGCCGCGCAGCAGCGCCTCGAGCCGGGCCGGGCCGTGCTCGCCGCCCTCGCCGGCGCCGTACCACCCGGTCCACAGGAAGCGGTCCACGGTGTCCGGGGTCAGCAGCTCCCAGAAGCCCTGCTCGCCCTGGACGACGAGCGGCCGGCCGAAGGCCATGGCGCGCAGCGCGGAGCCGCCCATGCCGAGCGCGATGTCCGCCGCCGCGTAGGCCGGGCGCGGATCGCGCAGCTCGCCGGTGAGCACCACCGCGCGGCGCCCGGCGGCAGCGTTCGCGCGCTCTGCCGCGGACTGCACCTCGTCGCGGCTCGGCCCGTCGCCCGCGATCACGAGCTGCATGCCGTCGAGCCGCCCGGCGACCTCGATCGCGGCGAGCAGGCCCTCGAGCTTGAGCTCGGCGGCGAGCCGGCTCACCGACACCACGGTGACCGCGTCCCGGTCGAGCCGGAACTCGCGTCGGAAGGCCTCGGTACCGACCGCGTCGCGCGAATTGGCGACGACGTCGACCGGCGGCTCGATCACCGCGACGGACTCCCGCCCCGCGCGCCGCTCGTGGTCGGCGATCTGCTCGGTGCCCACCACCAGCGGCATGTCGAGCGGCAGGAACGGCGCGACCGCCATCGACATCACGGTCGCGACGGCGGGCACGCCGTCGCGCGCCCGCGGGCCGAAGTACGCCTCGAGCGCGGTCGTCCACTCGTAGCCGTGGACGACGTCGACGCCGCGCTCGGCGACGAGCCGGCGCAGCGCGCGCATGACCTTGGGCGCCGGCCGCCCGCGCGGCTGCGGCGCGGCCACGAACTCGAGCCCCATCTCGCGCACGCGCTCGACGAGCCCGCCCGGCTGGCCGAACACGATCGCCTCGTGGCCGAGCTCGCGCACGGCCGCCGGCGAGCTCGATCGCGTTCAGCTGGCTGCCGCCGATCTCGAGCCGGTGGGGGTAGACGACGATCTTCACGCCGCCGACTCCCGCATCAGCGCGGGCAGCGGCGCCGTGCCGGCGTCGGCGGCCGGGGAGCCGATCCACTTGCGCTCGCCCGGCACGTCGCGGGTGACGACGGAGCCCATGCCGACCAGCGCGCGCGGCCCGACCGTGGTCATCTCGCGCAGGACCGCCGCGGCGCCGATGTAGGCGCCCTCGGCGATGTGGCAGGCGCCTCCCACCCGCACGCCGGAGGCGAGCGTGGCGAAGTCGTCGACGCGGACGTCGTGCGGGAGCACGACCTGCGGCATGACCACGACGTGGCGCCCGACGACGACGTCGGCGGTCAGGTCGGCGTGCGCCAGCAGCACCGAACCGCCGCCGATCGTGCACGTGCTCCCGACCGTGGCGGTCGGGTGGACGATCGTGGCGTAGCGCTCGTCGGCAAGGCCGAGGCGCGCGGCGATGAGCGGCCGGCTGACGTAGTTGTCGGGACGGCCCGTGGTGAGCACGACGCTCGCCCGCGGCTCGCTGTGGACGAGCTCGAGCGGCCCGATCACCGGCACGCCGGCGACCACGTTGCCGTGCCGGCCGGGGTCGTCGTCGAGCAGGCCCAGCAGCCGCCAGGTCGGCTCGATCGCGTTGATGGCGCGGATCGCCTCGACGGTCTCGCGGGCGAAGCCGCCAGCGCCGACGATGAGCAGCGGGTGCACTACGCGGCCCTCGCGGTCGCGACCGCCGTGTCGAGCCCGAGCAGCCGCGCGACCTCGTCCGCCCGCGCCGACCACGAGTGGCCGGCGCCGAAGGCGCGGCGCGCTGCGGCGTGGGCGGAGGACCGCGGGCGGTCCAGCAGCTCGCGCGTGCGCCGCGCGAACGCCTCGGGCGTCGCGGCGATCGTCACGTGCGGCGTGTCGAGCCAGCGGTGGGCCGGCAGGTCGCTGACCACCGCGGGGCGGCCGGCCGCCAGGTACTCGAGCGTCTTGAGCGGGAAGCTCGCCTCGTTGAACGCCGACTGCGCGTAGGGCGTCAGCCCGACGTCGATGGCGCCGAGGTAGGCGGGGAGCTCGTCGAACGGCTTCGCGCCGACCCAGCGCACGTTCCGGCGGGCGAGCAGCGCGTCCAGCCGTTCCAGGTCGAACGTCGGCGAACACGGGCCCACGAGCAGCAGCGACGCCCCGGTCGCCGCCACGGCGTCGAGCATGGCCGAGGTCGATGCGGTCGGAGATGTGGCCGATGAAGCCCGCGACCGGCCTCGGCAGCGCGGCGTCGGCGGGGATCGGCGCTGCGTCGGCTCCGGCGAGGTGCTCGGCCATGCAGCCGTTGGGGACGAGCTGGACGTCGGGGCGGCGGGCGCCCCACTTGCGCTGCAGGACCGGCGAGACCGCGATCACGACGTCGGCCTTGGCGAGTTGGCGCTCCTCGATCTGCGCCAGCCAGCGCGGGTCGGTGCCCATCAGCGCCGCGCCGGCGACGTAGTCGTCGGTCCCGAAGAACACGCGCTGCGCGCCGGGGACGACGTCGAGCATGTCGTGGAGCGAGGCGACGATCGTGCTGTGCACGGGGCCGCCGAGCCGGGCGACCGCACGCCGCACCGCCCGCCGCGCCTGGTGCTTCGCCAGCTCGCGCAGCACGGGCCGGGTCACGCCGGGCACCGTGACGGGGCTCAGGCGCGTGATGCCGGGAGCGACCGGGCGCAGCCGGTCCTCGCGCAGCGTCGCCGCCGCCGCCTCGTCGTTGAGCGGAGTCAGGTAGGAGATCGGCGGGTCGACCCACAGCACGTGAGCACGCTCGGCCAGGTGCGTGGCGAGGTGGTGCTGGCCGAGCCGGTTGCCGTCCCAGGCGTTGCCCGGGACCATCACGACGAGCGGCTTCATGCCGCGCCCAGCGCCGGCGACTTGAGCAACCGCCGCATCGGGAACACGATCACCAGGTACACGAGGCCGATCAGGGCGGCGCCGAGCGTCAGCCGCGCGAACGCGTCGGGGATCAGCAGCGCGACACCCACGGCGACGACGCCGCCGGCCACGGTCGCGACCAGCGGACGCAGGACCTGGGACGCCACCGCTCGCAGCGAGACGCCCGCGCGGTGCAGGACGATCGCGTACGTGGGCACCACGATGCCGACGGCGACGCCCGCGTGCGCCATGGCGACGGCCTCGATCCCGCCCTTGCGCGCGGCGATCGGCAGCGCGATCGCGAGCGCGGTGAGCCACACGACCTGCAGCGAGAGGTTCGAGCGCGAGGATCCGAGCGCGACCAGGAAGTCGTAGACCAGCTCGCCGATGACCCGCACGAGCGCGAGCACCATCAGCCACGGCAGCACGGAGGCCGCCGGAAGCCAGGTGTCGCCGTAGACGATCTGCACGATCGGCCGCGCCAGCGCGGCGAGCACGAGGCACGCGGGCAGCGTGACGAGCAGCAGCAGCGTGCAGACCGGCACGAAGGCCTCGGACGCGTCCGTCTCCCCGGCGTGCAGCCGCGCGAACAGCGGCAGCGACACGCGCCGGGCCGGCGCCGAGAACATGTTCACCGGCCACGAGGCGAGGTTGAAGGCGAGCAGGTAGAAGCCGAGCTGGACGGCGCCGAGCTGTGCGCCGATCACGACGTAGTCGATGTTCAGCAGCCCCATGATCACGAGGCTTGCCAGCGCCAGCGGGAGGCCGAACGCGAGCAGCTCGCGGGCGACGTCGCGGCGGAAGCCGAACGGGTGGCGGTCCGGCGAGTAGTGCAGGATGAACGCGGCGTTGACGACGTTGCCGAGCAGCGCGCTCCACACCAGCGCCCACACGCCGAAGCCGGCCAGCGCGAGCCCGATCGCCGTGATCGAGCCGACGATGAAGCCCGCCGTGTCGACGATCAGCCGCTCCTTCTGCATGAAGTCGCGTGTCATCAGCGCGGCCGGCACCGCCGTCATCGCGTCGATCAGCACCGACAGCGTCAGCACGCGCAGGACGTTCGCCGCCTCCGGCGAGCCGACCGCGGCCGCGACGTGCGGCGCGGCCGCGAACATCAGCACCCACAGCAGGAAGCTGAAGCCGAGCGCCAGCGTCTTTACCGTCGGGGCGATGCGCGAGACGTCGCCGGGCCTCCGGACGATCGCCAGGCTGACGCCGAGCTCGTTCATGCTCAGCAGCGCGCTCAGCGCGACGAGCGCGGCGGCGTATATGCCGTAGTCCTCCGGCACCAGCAGGCGCGCGAGGACGATGCCCATGAGCGTCGTGCCGACCCGGCCGACCAGGTTGTTGGCGATGCTCCACCACAGCGCCCGCCGCGCCGTGCGCTCGACGCGCTCGCCCTCGACCGTCTCGGCCGTCTCGACCTCAGGCGGCATGACGCAGCCCGGCGCTAGAGACGTCGACGTACTCGCGGTGCCAGAGCTCGAGCATGAGCAGCGACCAGATGCGCTGGTCGTCGTCGTCGACGCCCGCCGTGTGGCGGTCGAGCAGATCCTCGATCGCCTCGCGGCGGAAGTAGCCACGGTCCAGCGTCCCCGGATCGAGCAGGACCTCGCGCGCCCACGAGCGCAGGTCGCCGCGCAGCCAGGCCGAGAGCGGGACCGAGAAGCCCTGCTTGGGCCGGTCGAGCAGGTCGCCGGGCAGCCAGTCGCGCAGCGCCTCGCGCAGGATCCACTTCTTCTCCTGGCCGCGGACCTTCAGCTCCGCCGGGATCGAGGCGGCGAGCTGCATCAGGTCGTGGTCGAGGAACGGCGACCGCGCCTCGAGCGCGTAGGCCATCGTGGCGATGTCGATCTTCGGGATCAGGTCGCCGGCGAGGTAGGTCTCGACGTCGACCTCGAGCATCTTGTCGATCACCGAGGCGCCCGAGGTCCCCGCCCACGAGGCGCTGATCGCGTCGTACGGCGCGCCGTTGCCGGCCGCGAACTCCGGCGCGTACAGCGCGTCCCGCTGCCCGGCGTCGAACCAGGCCATGTAGCGGGCGTAACGAGCCGGCGCGTCGAGCGTGAGCGAGCCGGCGAGGCGGCGGGCGCGGTTGCGGGCGCTCGAGATGTCGCCGCCCTCCGGCAGCCGCCCCAGGGCCGCCGCGATGGCGCGGCGGGCGGCGGCGGGCACGCGGTCGAGCCGGCCGGCGAGCGCGTTGGAGACGTAGCGCGTGTAGCCGCCGAAGGACTCGTCACCGCCGTCGCCGTTCAGCGCGACGGTGACGTGGCGGCGGGTCAGCTCTGAGAGGTAGAAGCTCGGGATCGCCGACGAGTCGGCGAACGGCTCGCCGTAGTGGCGGACGATCTTCGGCAGGAGCTCGATCGCCTCGGCGCGGACCTGGAACTCCTCGTGGACGGTCCCGTACTGCTGCGGCGATGCGGCGGGCGTGCGGCAGCTCGTCGAACTGCTCGTGGTCGAAGCCGATCGAGAACGTGCGCACGGGCTCGCTCGACTGCCGCGCCATCGCCGCGACGACGGCGGACGAGTCGATCCCGCCCGACAGGAACGCGCCGAGCGGCACGTCGGAGATCATGCGCTTGCGGGTCGCCTCGAGCAGGCCCGCGCGGATCCGCTCGCACAGCTCCTCGACCGACTCGCCCTCGAGCTTCTGCCGAGTAGTCGAGCTTCCAGTAGCGGCGGATCATCGGTGCGGCCGTTCGCGGACCACCAGCGTGTGGCCGGCGGGCAGCTTGTGGACGCCGCGCAGCGCCGTCATCGGCGCCGGGACGTAGCCGTGGGCGAGGTAGGCGTCGATCGCCTCGCGGTCGACCTCGCGCGGGATCGTGGTGTCGGCCAGCAGCGCCGCCATCTCGGAGGCGAAGCTGAGGACGCCGTCGCGCATGCGAGTAGAGGAGCGGCTTCTTGCCGACGCGGTCGCGGGCGATCAGGAGCTGTTGCCGGCGGGCGTCCCAGAGCGCGAACGCGAACATGCCGTGCAGGTGGCGGACGCAGTCGACGCCGTGCTCCTCGTAGAGGTGGACGATGACCTCGGTGTCGCCCTGGGTGACGAAGCGATGCCCGCGGGCGACGAGCTCGGCCCGCAGCTCGGCGTAGTTGTAGATCTCGCCGTTGAGGACGACCGCGATCGAGCCGTCCTCGTTGAAGATCGGCTGGTCGCCGGTCGCGAGGTCGATGACGCGCAGGCGCTGGATGCCGAGGGCGACGTTGCCGCGCTGGAAGACGCCGCGGGCGTCAGGCCCGCGGTGCTCGAGCGCCGCGCACATCCGCGCGGGGAGCTCCGGCGTCCACGGGGTGCCCGTGAGGGCGGAGCTGTCCGATGATTCCGCACATCCAGCCATGCAACGCACCGGCAGGCGGCTTTTTCGCGCGGAAGGGCAGGCTCCTCGGCAACGTTTGTCTGGATGCCGATGCAGGGACGCCCTGACCTCAGCGTGATCGTGGTGACCCATCAGGGACGCGACCTCGCGCTGCGCATCCTACGGACCGGCCAGGCCGCCGCCGGCCCGATCGACGTCGAGTGGCTGGTGGTCGACAGCGGGTCGAGCGACGGCACCCCGGACGCGATCGAGCGGGAGCTCCCCGGCGTCACGGTGATCCGCCGGCCCAACATCGGCTTCGCGGCGGCCAACAACGTCGGCCTGCACGTCGCGCGCGGCCGCTACATGCTGCTGCTCAACCCCGACTTGGAGATCGTCGAGGGCACGCTCGCCCAGCTCGTCGCCGAGATGGACCAGCGCCCCGAGGTCGGCATCACGAGCTCGATCACGCATTACCCCGACGGCGAGCTGCAGACCTCGATCCGCCGCTTCCCCTCCCCCAGCCGCCAGCTCGGCGAGGCGCTGATGCTCACGCGCCTACCGGGGCTCTCCCATCTACAGGAGGACGAGTCACGCGAGGAGCGCTACGACCACGAGCAGTCGGCCGACTGGCTCTCCGGCAGCTTCCTGCTCGCGCGCCGTGAGGCCGTCGAGCAGGCTGGCGGGATGGACGAGCGCTTCTTCCTCTTCTCGGAGGAGACCGACTGGTGCCGGCGCGTGCGCACCGCGGGCTGGGACATCCGCCACCTCCCGACCCTGCGGCTCACGCACCACACCGGTCGCACCGAGCGCCCCGACCTGTTCGCGCAGAACTCGTACTCGAAGGTCCTCTACGCGCGCAAGCACTTCCGGCCGCTGCCCCGCGGTGTGTTCCGAGCCGCGCTCGCGCTCCGCCACGCGGTCCGCTGGGTGGGCCTCGCCCTCCCGGCCCTGCGCCGGCCGGAGCTGCGCGAGCGGGTGGCCGCCGAGCGGCTCGCGCTGCTCGTCGTGCTCGGGCTCGAGCCGCCGCGCTACCGGCCCTACGCCGAGCGCGCCGGCAGCTGATCCGCTGCCTCGAAGGCCTCTTCGAACGCGTCGGCCTCCTTCCAGCCGCGCTGGATGCGCGACAGGAGGACCGCGGTCGCGGCCGACAGGGCGAACACGATGATGAACGTGACGAACGCGAGCTGCCAGCGGATGCCGCCGGTGATGACCTTGCCGTGGGCGCGGCCCAGTGGCGACAGGCGCACGATGTCGCCCGCCGGCGTGCCCTGCTCCTTCGCGGTCGCCTCGAGGTAGTCCCGCAGCCCGTCTACCGAGGCGTTCGCGAGCGTCGCGGCCGCCTTGGCGTTCGGCGCCTGGGCGTAGACCTGCAGGATCGGGACCGTCGGGTTCGCCTGGATGTCGATGCGGTACTGGTCGGTGGAGCGCAACAGGTCGCGGGTCTTGGGGTCCTCGCCGAAGCCGCTCAGCGGGCGCGGGAAGTCCACCGTGAGCGGCGGCTGGGCGCGGATGATCTGAGGATTCACTCCCGCGCGCCGGCCGATGTAGAGCAGCACCGGCGGGCTCGCCATGACGTTGCCGATCAGCACCGCGCGGTTGGTCATCTTCTGGAACTCGCTGGAGCCCTGGCGCAGGTCGTGGACCGCGCTCTTGTGGGTGTCGACGAGGACCTCGGTGGTCGCCGACGCCATCTCGACCGCCCGCGGTTGGAAGCTCGGCAGGCGGTAGATCATGTTCAGCGCGGCCAGCGCGGCCACCAGCAGGCAGATCACGGCCGAGCGGCGGAGGGTGAACAGCTCGTGGAGATGGCGGCCGAGATCCATGGGCTCAGGCGGTACGGCCGGACAGGGGACCGAGCACCGCGCGGCGCATCCGCGCGCGCAGCTCCGAGCGGGCGAACCTGCGGAACTCCGGGTCCGGCACGCGCTCGACACGCTGGACGGCCGACCGCACGTAGCCATAGAAGAATGCGACGCCCGAAATCCCGAACGGCCGGTCGCGGGCGACCTTCAGCGAGCGCAGCGCGACCCACAGCGGGCTGAAGTGCGCGATGTACGCGCACTCGCCGTGGCGGGCGCGGCCGCGCAGCGTGCCGTCCGCGCTCGCGTGGGGTCGGTGGTGGATCGCGATGATCTCGTCGTAGTTGCGGGTCGTGTAGCCCCGCAGGCGCGCGTAGGTCTCGTCGATCGTGTCCCACCCGAGCCGGG
Organism: uncultured Solirubrobacteraceae bacterium; assembly: GCA_963722815.1. Classification (GTDB taxonomy): domain Bacteria; phylum Actinomycetota; class Thermoleophilia; order Solirubrobacterales; family Solirubrobacteraceae; genus DASQFQ01. The sequence goes on along the minus strand of CAVROM010000010.1, from coordinate 378,325 downwards.
TCTGCACGCCGCCGATGGCGTCAAAGCACTCGCGGGTGTAACACTTGAGCGCGCCGTGGATGTGGTGGCGCGGGATCGGCATCGGCACCATCCGGCCGCCGCGCGGCTCGATCAGGTTGCCGGCCGCCATCCCGAGCTCGGGGTCGCGCGCGTACTCCTCGAGGATGCGCTCGAAGTAGTCGGGCGGCAGCTCGATGTCGCCGTCGAGCTTGACCACGTGGGTCCAGTCCTGGATCTCGGCGCGGGCGAGGCCGTAGTTGAAGGCGCGCGGGGCGGCCGCGACCTTGAGCCGGTCGACCACCGGCCCCTGCTCCGTCTCACGCGCGTGGACGCGCAGAAACGGCACCTCGGCGGCCAGCGCCTGCAAACGCGCGGCGGTGTCGTCGGTGGAGCCGTCGTCGACGACCACCCACTCGGCGGGCGGGACGGTCTGGGCCGCGAGCGCGCGGGCCACGCGCTCGACGTGCGCGGCCTCGTTGCGCATGGGCGAGATGATGAGGAATCGGGCGTCCATGCCCAATGAACCGATCGGGAGCTTCCAAGCTTCCACGAAAGAGCAGCGCCCCCGCTCCGTTAGTCAGGCATGTGTGGAATCTGTGGCATCGCCGCGAGCGACCCCCGGGCACGGCCAGTCAACATCTCGACTCTCGCCGCGATGACCTCGGCGATCGAGCACCGCGGGCCCGACGAGGCGGGACACGGGATCCACCCCGGCGTCGCGCTCGGCATGCGGCGGCTGAGCATCATCGACGTGGCCGGCAGCCATCAGCCGGTCAGCACCGAGGACGAGCAGGTCACCGCCGTCTTCAACGGCGAGCTCTTCAACTTTCCCGAGCTGCGCGAGGAGCTGCTCGGCAAGGGCCACAAGCTCGCCACCCACGGCGACTCGGAGACGATCGTGCACCTCTACGAGGAGTACGGCCCCGACTTCGTCCGCCGGCTGCGCGGGATGTTCGCGATCGCGCTGTGGGACAAGCCCCGCCGGCGGCTCGTGCTGGCACGCGACCGCATGGGCGTCAAGCCGCTCTACTACGCCTCCACCCCCGACGGCCTCGCGTTTGCCTCCGAGGTCAAGTCGCTGCTCGCGGGCGGCCTGGTGCGCGCGGAGCTCGACCCGCTCGGCGCGGAGCTCTTCCTCGCCCACGGCTTCGTGCCCGGCCCCTACACGCTGTTCGCCGGCGTGCGCAAGCTCGAGCCCGCGGCGCTGATGGTCTGCGAGGACGGCAAGATCGTCGACCGACCGCCCCTACTGGACCCCGTGGGAGGACGGCGCGCCGCGCAAGGCGCTGCCCTGGGAGAGGACAGGAGCAACTGATGGACCTGCTGCGCGAGTCGGTGCGCGCACGCATGATCAGCGACGTGCCGCTCGGCGTGATGCTCAGCGGCGGCCTCGACTCGAGCCTGATCACCGCGCTGATGGCGGAGCAGTCCTCGCGGCCCGTGCAGACGTTCTCGATCGGCTTCGCCGAGGACGACGGTCTCGACGAGCTCGGCCGACGCGCAGACGGTCGCCAAGCGCCTCGGCACCGACCATCACGCGCTCGTGACCAGCGCGGCCGACCACACCGGCCTCCTGGACGAGGCGATCTGGCACCTCGAGGAGCCCGATCGCCGACGTCTCCTGCCTCGGCTTCATCCTGCTCAGCCGGCTGGCGCGCGAGCACGTCACCGTCGCGCTCTCCGGCCAGGGCGCCGACGAGCTGCTCGGCGGCTACCGCAAGCACGAGATCGCCTCGGCCGCCGCGATGCTGCAGCGCGCCGTCCCGGCCCCTGCGCTGCGGCTCGCCGCGAGCGCCGCCCGCCGGCCCGTGCAGCGCTCCACGTTCGCGCGCGGCATGCTCGCGCTGACGACCGACGACCCGGTCGAGCGCCTGCTCGCGATGAGCCGCGTGCTGCAGCCGGGCGAGCGCGAGGAGCTGCTGCACCCCGACTTCCGCCATCCCGAGGCCGAGGCCGAGATCGCAGGCGTCGTGGCCCAGCACCTCGCCGCCCGTGGCAATGTCGCCGCTGGGCGAGACGCTCCACCTCGACACGCGCGTGGCGCTCGTCGACAACATGCTCCTCTACTTCGACAAGATGTCGATGGCCGCGTCGCTCGAGGTCCGGGTGCCGTTCATGGACCACGACGTCGTGTCCTTCTGCTCGCGGCTGCCGGACTCGCGGCGTGTCTCGCGGATGCGCAAGAAGGAGCTACTCAAGCGCGCGAGCCGCGGTCTGGTCGACGACTACATCATCGACAAGCCGAAGAAGGGCTTCTTCCACGAGGGCCTCGGCGCGTGGCTCACCCACCACCGCGACGACCTCGTGCGCGAGACGCTGCTCGACGGGCCGGCGCTGGAGCGCGGCATGTACGAGCGCTCGGCGGTGCTCGACCTCGTCGAGCGCGCGAAGCTCGACGACAAGAAGGCGAGCCAGCGGCTGTTCTCGCTGCTGGCGCTCGAGCGCTGGATGCTCATGTTCGTCGACGGCCAGGCCCGTGGGGCCCAGCCCGCGCCGATGCGCGTCGCCGCCTAGCCCTCATGCCAAATCCCCGCATCCTCATCCTCGTCCAGAACGAGCCGCTCCCCCAGGACCGGCACGTCTGGAACCAGTGCGGCGCGCTCACGCGCGCCGGCTACGACGTCACCGTCGTGTGCCCGCAGGGCGCCACGCGCCACCAGGAGCCCTACGAGCGCCTGGAGGGCGTGGACATCCACCGCTACCAGCCGCGCACGGCCGATGGCGGCATCGTCGCCTACGGGCTCGAGTACGCGTCCGCGCTGTGGAGCATGGGGCGGCTCGCCCGGCGCCTGGCGAAGCAGCGCCCGTTCGACCTCGTGCACGCGTGCAGCCCGCCGGACTTCCTGTTGCTGGCCATGCTGCCGCTGCGCCGCCAGGGTACGCGCTTCATCTTCGATCACCACGACCTCACGCCGGAGCTGTTCGCCTCGCGCTTCGGCCGCCCGGGCGGGCTCGTGCACCGGGCCACGCTGCTCGCCGAGCAGGTGGCGTTCCGCCTCGCGGACGTCGTGCTGTCAGTCAACGACTCCTACCGCCAGGTCGCGCTGACCCGCGGGCGCCGCCGCGCCGAGGACGTGTTCGTGGTCCGCACCGGGCCCGACCTGACGCGCTTCACGCCGGTGGCGCCGGATCCGGCGCTCAAGCGCGGCAAGCCCTATCTGCTCAGCTACGTCGGCGTGATGGGCCCGCAGGACGGCGTCGACCACGCCGTCCGGGCGCTCGCGGCGCTGCGGCGCAGGCGCCGCGACTGGCACGCCGTGTTCATGGGCGACGGCGAGGTGCTCGACGAGATGAGGCAGCTCGCCAACGACCTCGGGCTGGCCGACGACGTCGAGTTCACCGGCTGGGTCGAGCACGACACCGTCGCGCGCGTGCTCTCGACCTCGGATGTCTGCCTCGCTCCCGACCCGAAGAACCTGCTCAACGACGTCTCCTCGATGATCAAGATCTCCGAGTACATGGCGATGGGCCGCCCGATGGTCTCCTACGACCTGCGTGAGTCGCGGGTCGGCGCCGGGGACGCCGCGGTGTTCGCGGTGGCCGACGACGTCGAGGACTTCGCGGCCCGCGTCGACGAGCTCCTCGACGATCCGGAGCGCCGCGCCGCCATGGGCGAGGCCGGCCGTGCTCGCGCCGAGGGCGTGCTCGCCTGGGAGCATCAGGAGCGCTCGCTGCTGCGCGCCTACGCCCGCGCGCTCGGCGCCCCGGCCCCGGCGCCCGCGTCCGGAAGGAACGTCGCCTCCCCCGCGTTGATGGACACATGAGCACGATCGAGGCACAGCCCTACGTCGACTCCGGCTCGTCGCCGTTCTCGCGCGACGTCGGCGCCGTCATCCTCGGCGGTGACTACCAGGGTCTCGGTATTGCTCGCAGCGTCGGCCGCCACGGTGTACCGGTCGTGGTGGTCGACGACGAGCGCTCGATCACGCGCCTGTCGCGCTACTGCACCAGCTACGAGCGGATCGCCGACATGGGCGACGAGGACCGCGTGATCGACGACCTGCTGCGGATCGCCCGCGAGCGCGGGCTCGAGGGCTGGGTGCTCTACCCGACGCGCGACGAGACGGTCGCCGCGATCGCCCGCAACCGCGAGCGCCTGAGCGAGGTCTTCCGCGTCGTCACCGCCCCCTGGGATGCGGTCCGCTGGGCCTGGGACAAGCGCAACACCGCCAGCATCGCCGCGCAGGTGGGCGTCCCCGCGCCGCGCAGCTGGCAGCCCGCCGACCTCGCCGACGTCGACCAGATCGACGGCGACGCCGCCGTGGGCGATCAAGCCGGCGATCAAGGAGCACTTCTTCTACGCCACCAAGGCGAAGGCATGGCGCGCCGACAGCCGCGAGGAGCTGCGCACGCTGCTTCGAGAAGGCGTGGGCGATCGCCGGCCAGGGCCAGATGATCGTGCAGGAGCTCATCCCGGGTGATGGGCGCCAGCAGTTCGCCTACTGCGCGCTCTACTCCAAGGGCGAGCCGGTCGCCACGATGGTCTGCCGGCGCCGGCGCCAGCATCCGCCCGACTTCGGGCGGGCGAGCACCTTCGTCGAGACGATCGACGAGCCGGAGGTGGAGGCGCTGTCGGAGAAGATCCTGCGCACGATCAACTACGACGGTCTCGTCGAGCTCGAGTACAAGCGCGACCCGCGCACCGGCGTCTTCAAGCTGCTCGACTTCAACGCGCGCACCTGGGGCTACCACACGATCGCCCCCGCCGCCGGCGTCGACTTCCCGTACCTGCTCTACCGCCAGGCGCTCGGGGATCCGGTCGCGCCGCAGCGCGCGCGGGCCGGCGTCCGCTGGGTCCGCCTGCTCACCGACCTGCCGACCGGCTGGGTGCAGATCCGGGCCGGCGACTTCACGCTTCGCGAGTACCTGCGGACGTTGCGCAGCGCGCACGTGGAGGCCGTCTTCAGCCGCGACGACCCGAAGCCCGGGCTCGCGGAGGTCGCATTACTGCCGTATCTCGCCGTCAAACGGGGGTTCTGAAACCGTGCTCGTCCCAACGCTCGCCGGCTGTGTGCTGGCGCTTGCCTGCTCGCTGCCGCTCGCCTGGAAGTGGGAGCTGGGGGTCCGCCGGGTCGCCCTCTCCGTGACCGGGCTCGCGCTCGTGTCGGCGCTGATCGTCGCCGCGATCGCCTCGGCCGTCGATCTCTCGCAGGTCGTCCGCACGTTGGCGGTGGCCGCGTTCACGCTCGCGTTCGCCTTCGCGATCCTCGCCTACCGCTTCTACCGCGACCCGCAGCGCACGCCGCCGCAGGTCCCCGACGACGTGGTCATCAGCCCGGCCGACGGTGAGGTCGTCTACGTGCGCCGCTCCGAGGGCGGGATGATCCCGTCATCGACCAAGAAGGGCCGCGACTACGAGCTCGTCGAGCTGACCAAGACGCCGCTCAAGCACGACGACGCCGTCGTCATCGGTATCGCCATGAGCTTCCTCGACGTGCACGTCAACCGCGCTCCGATCTCCGGCCGCGTACGGCTGCGCCAGCACTTCCCCGGCCGCTTCGGCTCGCTCGGCAGGCCCGAGATGGTCTACGAGAACGAGCGCGCGACGACCGTGATCGAGCGTGACGACATGGAGATCGCGATGGTGCAGATCGCGTCGCGGCTCGTGCGCCAGATCGCCTCGTACGTGAAGGTCGGCGAGCAGGTCGCGCTGGGCCAGCGCGTCGGCGTGATCCGGCTCGGCTCGCAGGTCGACGTGGTGCTGCCGGCCCGGCCGGACGTCCTCGTCAACGTGCAGCCGGGGCAGCGGGTGCGCGCCGGCGAGAGCGTGCTGGCTGTGGTCGGTTCCGCCCCTGCGGAGTAGCGCAGTTCCGAGATGCGACCGTTGCTGGTCGCCGCCGTGCTGGGGCTCGCCGCCGTGCTGGGGCTCGCCGCCGCGGCGATCACCTCCGCCGGTGGCGGGGTCCGCGCACACTTCAAGCCGTCGCCAAGGTCCCCGCGCGTCGGCCAGCTGACCAGGCTCGTCGCCTCGGCCTCGAAGTGCAAGCACTGCCGGTATGAGTGGCGCGTGATCCGGCGCGGGAGGGCGTACAAGCTCGGCAGGCAGAGCAGGGGCAAGGTGCTGCGCTACCGCTTCCGGTCCGCCGGGGTCAAGCGGATCCGGCTGACCGTGATCGACCACCACGGTCACCCGGCGCGGCGGACTCACCGGATCAAGGTCAGGCGCGCTGCCCGCACGCCGAGGCGAGGCGCTCGGTCGGCGCCGACGCGGAAGGGCTGCTTCGCCGACCCGTCGGCCTGCGGCTATCCCGACGCTGACAACACGGGGCCGACCGGCGTGCTGCAGTCGGTGCCGGGCGCGTCGCTCCCGTCCGGCGCGGCGTGGGATTCCGGGACGCAGACGCTGCGGATCACGCGCGACGACGTCACGATCGAGAACCTCGACATCGCGGGCCCGGTCGCCGTCGACGGCGACAAGGCCACGATCCGCAACTCCAGGATCCACGTCTCCTCCGGCTGCACGAGCCCGTGCGGGAGCTACGGCATCCGCCTCGGCGAGACCGACGACACCGTCACGGGCACGGTGCTCGAGAAGCTCGACATCGTCACCGACGAGAAGGATCCGGGCAACGACGACCCGCTGGACCCGTCGACGATCGACGTCAAGGTCGACCACGGCGTGCGCAACAACGGCGACACCGCCGTTACCGCGGACCACCTCTACGTCAAGGGCTTCGCGGGCGCCTGGAAGGGGCCGGGCACGATCGAGAACTCATACCTTTTCTCCCAGCTCGTCTTCGACGGCGACCACGTCGAGGCCTATCTCAACGGCGGTGAGGGCAACCCCACGATCCTCGTCCACGACACGGTCCTCAACCCGGTCGCGCAGACCGCGGCGATCTCGCTGTTCAACGACTTCGGCGGTATCGGGAAGGTGACGGTCCAGGACAACCTGCTCGCCGGCGGCGGCTACGTCATGTACGGCGGGGCCAAGAACGGCACCGGCAACGTCACCGGCCCGGTCATCGTGCGCGACAACCGCATCGCACGCGGCAAAGACAAGACCCACGGCTACTACTCGCGAGGCGGTCAGCTGGGGCTGTGGGCCGAGTTCGACAGGTCCGCCACCACGGCGTGCGGGAACTACTGGGACGACACCCTCTCGCCGACCGGCAGCCCGGACAGCACGCACTGCTGAGCTGACCGCTCGACGCTCCACCGCACTGAGCGTTAGCATTCTGACGCGGCGGGGAGGAAGGGCCGGGTGGCGCGCTCGGCAGCAGGTGCTCGGATCGCGCTGCTGCATCGAATCCGTGCCCGAACAGGATGAGCAAAGGGGGGCGCCTCATGCGATCACTGTTGTCGTCGTCTGCCGTTCTCGCAGTGCTGCTCGCCGCACCCGCCACCGCTCTTGCCGGCGGCTCGGTGGGCAGGACGTCGCTGTCCGGCTCGACGCGCATCGCTCACGCCGGCCGGGCGATGGCGTTCCGCAGCCGCGCCGCGTCGTCCGGACGGATCAACCGCCTGCGCGTGTACCTCGCGCGGCGCAGCTCCGTACGGCGACTGCAGCTCGCGCTCTATCGCAACCGCGCCGGCCGGCCGTCGTCGCGTCTCGCGCGCTGCGCGGTCACCCGGACGCGAGCGAGGGCCTGGAACGCATGTGCAGTGAGGCGCATCAAGGTCAGAGCCCACACCAGGTACTGGGTTGCGCTGCTGCAGCCGCGGTCGACGAGAGGCCGGCTGCGGTTCCGCATGAGGCGCGCCGGCCGCAGCGCGGCGATCCGCTCCCGGGCGGGGATCAAACGGCTGCCGCGGGCCTGGTCGCGCGCCCGCACGGTCAGGCGGAAGGGGCGGGCGTCGCTGTTCGCCGATCTAAAGGGAAGTTCGCTGTCGCCCGCTCCGGGACCGGCGACGCCGAGCCCGGACGCGAACCTCCCGCCGCTGGGCAAGCCGTCGTGCGCCAGCGGCGCGACGGCGGCGACGACGGCCGCGCAGGTCCGCTCGGCCGTCGAGTCCGGCTCCGACGTGTGCGTGACGGCGGCCGTCGGCGACGTCAACCTCGACAACCTTCCGAGCTCGACGGTCCGGACGATCGGCACCGACGCCGGCGGATCGATCGGCGAGATCTCGCTCGCCCGCTCGTCGCGGATCACCCTGCGCGCGCGCTTCCGCTCGATCCAGATCAGCGACTCGAACTCGATCACCATCGAGCAGTCGCGGCTCGGCGGCACCGAGTCCGACCGGACACTGGACAACCTCATCCAGGTCTCCTCGAAGTCCGACGATGTGGTCATCCGCGACAACGAGATCGCCTGGACCAGCGCCGACAGCTCCGGCAACACGGGCTACGGCATCCGCGCCTTCCACGGTGACCGGATGCAGATCGTGCGCAACTCCTTCCACAACATCGGCGCCGACGCGATGCAGCTCGGGATGGACGCCGACCTGCTCATCGACCGCAACGAGGTCGCCTACACCGCGCGACCCGCGGACTCCGACGAGCACTCCGACGACCTCCAGCTCATCAGCAACGGCCCCAACACCCGCATCACCAACAACTACTTCCACCACTGCGGCTGGCTGTCGCCCAGCGGGCCGACCACCGGCTGCAACTCAGAGGCGCTGCACGCCGGGAGCACCGCGTCGCTGCTGTTCGAGAACAACGTCGAGATGCACGCCCTCGGACTCCCGTTCGTGGGCGACCTGGGCACCGGCGGCACCAGCCGCTCCAACTCCACCTGGCGCAACAACACCTGGTGGGACAACGGCACCCAATTCGCCGACGGACCCGACCTCCAGTTCGGCCTCAAGAGCGGCTCCAACAACGTCTGGCAGCGCAACCTCGTCGTCTCGCAGCTGAACTTCAGCAGCGGCGCCGGCTTCGCCCAGAGCGGCACGACGGCCACCGACTCCCTCGTAGGCGCGTACGCGATGAGCGCGGACGGCCAGTGCACCGCAGCGGCCTGCACCACCTCCGGCGGACTGCCGATCGGCTACCGCAAGCCTGCGGGGGTGCACTGGTAGTGGCGCCATCCCGCGCGAGGCACACCGATCGGGAGCGACGCCACCCGAGGCGATTGCGAATGCTGCTCGCGCCGGCTGCAGTCCTGGTGGCGCTGCTCGTCTTGCCGGCCGCCTCGTGGGCCGGTGGGTTCGTCGGATCGCCGTCGGTCTTCTCATCGAAGCACACCGCTCGGGCGGGCCACGTCGAAGCATTCCGCAGCCGCGCGATCGCGTCGGGCGCGGTCACGCGCCTCCACGCCTATCTCGTCCGGTCGAGCACGGCCAATCGCGTCGAGCTCGGGCTGTACCGCAACCGTGGCCGCCGGCCGTCGAGGCGACTCGCGCGCTGCGTGATCAAGCACCCGCGCGCGGGAGCGTGGAACGCGTGCACGACCAGAGCTGTGCGCGTACGCGCCGGCCGGTCCTACTGGAACGCGCTGCTGCGGCCAACCCGCGGCACGGGCAAGCTCCGGTTCGCCGCCGCCCGCTCGGGGCACGGCCGGGCAGTGCGCGGCACGCGCGCCCTCAAGCGGACGCCCCGCGCGTGGAAGCGGGGCCGCCGGATGATGCGTTGGAGGCGAGCGTCCATGGTCGCCGACCGGTCGGGGCGGCGGGAACCCGCCGGCTTCCCCACGCCGCCGATCGTCGGCGGTGAGCTGCCGTCGACTCCGACGCCAACGGGGAAGAACTGCTTCGCCGACCCGTCGGTCTGCGGCTATCCCGACGCCGACAACACCGGGCCGGCCGGCACGCTGCAGACGGCCGTCGGCGCGTCACTCCCGTCCGGGGCCTCCTGGGACTCCGGAACGCAGACGCTGCGGATCACGGGCGACAACGTCACGATCCAGAACCTCGACATCCCCGGCTCGGTCGCTGTCGACGGCGACCACGCGACGATCCGCAACTCCAGGATCCACGCCGGCAACGGCTGCTCGAGCCCGTGCGGCAGCTACGGCATCCGCCTCGGCCAGACCGACGCCACCGTCACGGGCACCGTGCTGCAGGCCCTCGACATCGTCACCGACGAGAGGAATCCGGGTAACGACAACCCGCTCGACCCGTCGACGATCGACACCAAGCTCGACCACGGCGTCCGCAACAACGGCGACAACGCCGTCACCGCCGACCACCTCTACGTCAAGGGCTTCGCGGGCGCCTGGAAGGGTCCGGGCACGATCGCGAACTCGTACCTGTTCTCGCAGCTCATCTGGCCGGGTGATCACGTCGAGGCCTATCTCAACGGCGGCGAGGGCAACCCCACGATCCTCGTCCACGACACGATCCTCAACCCGCTGGGCCAGACCGCCGCGATCTCGCTGTTCAACGACTTCGGCGGCATCGGGAACGTGACGGTCCAGGACAACCTGCTGGCCGGCGGCGGCTACGTCATGTACGGCGGAGCCAAGAACGGCACCAGCAACGTCTCCGGCCCCATCGTCGTGCGCGACAACCGCATCGCCCGCGGCAACCACGACTCGCACGGCTACTTCCCGGACGGCGGGGAGTACGGCCTGTGGGCGGAGTTCAACCGGTCGGCCACCACGGCGTGCGGCAACTACTGGGACGACGACCTCTCGCTGACCAGGAGCCCAGACAGCACGCACTGCTGAGCGGGCCAGCGGGCGTGCGCTGGTAGCCGCCTCGATCATTCGTCCAATCCGGGTCCGACCGGGCTGGTTCACAAGCTCCGCGCGCCGATAGAAGCGGCTGAAAGGCCCGCTTCTAGCGGAAAGCGACCGGCGCTTCGATGAAGACCGTGTGAGCTATCCGACTTGGTCGGGGGCAGAGCGCTGGCGTTGATCTGGCGGCGGGTGCCGGGTTCGCGCTGCTTCAACCGATCCGCGCCGCGCGCGGATGCACTCAAAGGGGAACCCGCCTGATGCGATCGCGGTCGCTTCTGATGACGGCTGCCGTTCTGGGCCTGCTGCTCTGCGCTCCGGCCACCGCCCTCGCGGGCGGCTCGGTGGGCACGCCGTCGGTGTATTCGACGACGCACGCCGCGCACGCGGGACGGGCGCTCGCGTTTCGCAGCTACGCATCGGCGTCCGGACGCGTCGGTCGCCTCAACGTCTATCTCGCCCCCGCGAGCTCCGCTCGCCGGGTCGAGCTCGGCCTCTACGGCAACCGCTCCGGGCGGCCGTCGAAGCGGCTCGGGCGCTGCGTCGTCACCGCGCCGCAGCCGGGCACCTGGAACTCGTGCGCAATGCCGGCCGCCACGATCAGGCAAGGCGTCGCGTACTGGATGACGCTGCTGCAGCCGCGGCGGTCGAAGGGCCGGCTGAGGTTCGGGATGACGCGCTCCGGCCGCATGGCGACGCGCCGCTCACGCGCCGGGCTGAAGCGACTGCCGCGGGCGATGCGACGCGGCCGCCTGGCCATACGCAAGGGACGCGCGTCCCTGTTCGCCGACGCCGACGAGAGCTCACCGCTGTCGCTGGTCCTGGCACCGCCGCCGCTGGGCGAGCCGAGCCCCCTGCCGCCGGCGCCCCCGCTCCCGCCGATCGTCCCCGAGCCAAGCCCGACGCCCACGCCCACGCCCACCCCCACGTCGACGCCGACGCCCACCCCGACCTCGACGCCCACCCCGACCTCGACGCCCACCCCACCTCGACGCCCACCCCCACGGCAACGCCGACCGCGACGCCCACGGCCACACCCACGCCGCCTCCGGACCCGGAGCTGCCGCCGCTGGGGACGCCGTCCTGCGTGGCGGGCGCGACGACGGCGACAACCGCCGCGCAGGTCCGCTCGGCGGTGCAAGCCGGCAACAACGTGTGCGTGACGGCCGCGGTGGGCGACGTCAACCTCAACAACCTCACCAGCTCGAACGTCCGGATCATCGGGACCACCGCCGGCGGGTCGATGGGCGCGCTGGCGCTGTCCGGGTCGGCGCGGATCACGCTGCGCGCCCGCTTCCGCTCGACGGAGATCGCCAACTCGAACCTGATCACGATCGAGCAGTCCCGCCTGGGCGGGACGTCGTCGGACCGGACGCTGGACAACCTGATCCACGTCTCGGCGAAGTCCGACGACGTGGTCATCCGCGACAACGACATCGGTTGGACCGACGCCGACAACTCCGGCAACACCGGCTACGGCATCCGCGCCTTCCACGGCGACCGCATGCGGATCGAACGCAACTCCTTCCACAACATCGCCGCCGACGCGATGCAACTCGGCATGGACGCCGACCTCGTCATCGACCGCAACGAAGTCGCCTACACCGCGCGACCCGCGGACTCCGACGAGCACTCCGACGACCTGCAACTGATCAGCAACGGTCCGAACACGCGGATCACGAACAACTACTTCCACCACTGCGGGTGGTTGAGCCCCACCGGGCCGACGACCGGCTGTAACTCGGAGGCGCTGCACGCGGGAACGACCGCCTCGCTGCTGTTCGAGAACAACGTCGAGATGCACGCGCTCGGGCTGCCCTTCGTCGGGGACCTCGGGACCGGCGGGACCTCGCGCTCGAACGCGACGTTCCGCAACAACACCTGGTGGGACAACGGCACCCAGTTCGGAGACAAGCCCGACGTCCAATTCGGGCTCAAGAGCGGCTCCAACAACATCTGGGAGCGCAACCTCGTCGTCTCGCAGATGAACTTCAGCAGCGGCGCCGGCTTCGCACAGAGCGGGACGGCGGCCGCCGACAACCTCGTCGGCACGTATGCGATGAGCGCGGACGGCCAGTGCACCGCGGCCGCATGCCAGACGTCGAGCGGCCTTCCCATCGGCTACCGCAAGCCCTCGGGCGTGCACTGGTAGGCGATGGCCGTGGTCGATCACGTCGCCAACGCACGGCCCTGGCGGGGCGGAGTCAGCCACGCGAGCGGTGAGGGAAATCCTCTCCGCGGAGGCACCACAAAAGGGGAACCCACCTGATGCGATCACGATCGCTGCTGCTGCCTGCTGCCGCCCTGGCGGCGACGCTCATCCTGCCCCCGTCCGCCTTTGCCGGCGGCGCGATCGGAACGCCGCTGGTCTACTCGAAGACGCACACCGCTCGCGCCGGCCAGATCGAGGCGTTCCGCGGCCGAGCGGCGTCCTCCGGCATGGTCACGCGCCTCAACGCCTACTTCGCCAAGTCCAGCACAGCGTCGCGGGTCGAGCTCGGCCTGTACCGCGACCGCAGCCGCCGGCCGTCCGCGCGCGTCGCGCGCTGCGTCGTCAAGCGGCCGCGCGCGAGTGGCTGGAACACGTGCGCGGTCAAGCCCACGGCCGTCCACGCCGGTACGGCCTACTGGGCCACGCTGCTGCGCCCGATGCGCGCCACCGGCAAGCTTCGCTTCCCGGTCGCCCGCGCCGGCCGGAGCAAGGCCGTGCGAAGCAGGCGAGCCGGGCTCAAGCGGCTGCCCCGCGCCTTCTCGCGCGCCCGCATGATGATGCGCCGCGGGCGCGCCTCGGTCTACGCCAACGCGCCGACGACCCCCGCGCTCGAGATCTTCGTGACCGCGCCGCTGCTGCCGAGCGACCCGCTGCCGATCCCGGTGCCGCCCGTGCCGATCCCGACCCCGTCGCCGACGCCCTCCCCGACCTCGACACCGACCCCCACCCCGACCTCGACACCGACCCCCACCCCGACCTCGACACCGACCCCCACCCCGACCTCGACACCGACCCCCACCCCGACCTCCACACCGACCCCCACCCCGACCTCGACGCCAACCCCCACCCCGACCGCCACACCGTCGCCGACCCCGAACCCGACCGGCAAGAACTGCTTCGCCGACCCGTCGGCCTGCGGCTACCCCGATCAGGACAACACGGGCCCGAGCGGCACGCTGCAGCCGGCCGCCACCGCCTCGCTCCCGAGCGGCGCCGCGTGGGACTCCGGATCACAGACATTGCGCATCACTGGCCACAACGTGACGGTCCAGAACCTCGACATCCCCGGGCCGATCGCAGTCGACGGGGACAACGCGACGATCCGCAACTCGAAGATCCACGTCCACTCCGGGTGCTCGAGCCCTTGCGGCGGCTACGGCATCCGCCTCGGCCAGTCCGACAACACGGTCTCGGGCACGACGCTCCAGAACCTCGACATCGTCACCGACGAGAAGAACCCGAGCAACGACAACCCGTCGGATCCGTCGACGATCGACGTCAAGGTCGACCACGGCGTGCGCAACAACGGCGACAAGGCCGTCACCGCCGACCACCTGTACATCAAGGGCTATTCGGGCGGGTGGAAGGGGCCCGGCACGATCACCAACTCGTACCTGTTCTCGCAGCTGGTGTGGAGCGGCGACCACGTCGAAGCGTTCCTCAACGGCGGCGAGGGCAACCCCACGATCCTGCAGCACGACACGATCCTCAACCCGCTCGGTCAGACCGCCGCGATCTCGTTCTTCAACGATTTCGGCGGCATCGGCAAGGTGACGGTGGAGGACAACCTGCTCGCCGGCGGCGGCTACGTGATGTACGGCGGAGCCAAGAACGGCTCCGGCAACGTCACCGGCCCGATCCTGATCAGGAACAACCGCATCGCGCGCGGCAACCACGACTCGCACGGCTACTTCCCGGACGGCGGCGACTTCGGCCTCTGGGCGGAGTTCAGCAAGTCCGCGACGAAGGCGTGCGCGAACTACTGGGACGACGATCTCTCCGCCACCCCGGCTCCGTCCAGCACCTCCTGCTGAGCTGATAGCTGCTTAGAGCGGTGTTGTGGGAGGCCTTCCTCGGCGCTGGCTGGGAGGGTCTGTTGTTTCTCCTGTCTAGGTGGAGGGAGTCGTTTCATGGAAGGGCTCTTGGAGCGAGTGCCGGTTGATCGTGTGATCGTGGCGATCGATCCGGGGAAGGTGCTCAACCGGGTCTGGGTGACGACTGGCGAGGGGATGGTCGGCGAGCCGTTGTCGTTGCCGACGTCGCGTTCTGGCGTGGATCGCCTCGCTTCTGTGGTTCGCTGCGGAGAGCGACCCGGTGTTCGCGCTGGAGGCGACGGGCGCTCTGCATCGGGCGTGGGCGGGCGAGCTCGAGCGGCGCTGGCCGGGGTCGTTGCGGTTGTTCGCGCCGTCTCAGACGCAGGCCGCGCGAACCCAGCTCGGGACGCGCCGGTTCAAGACCGACGATCGTGACTGCGCGGCGCTGGTCTGGCTCGCTCGTCAGGGCGCCGGGCAGCCGGCGGGTGGCTCGGCGGTCGACGCGCTGCGGGCGGCGGTCTCGCACCGCCGGCAGCTCATCCTGGCGCTCAAGCCGTTGCGTCAGCGGCTGCATGACCAGCTCAACGCGCTGGCGCCCGGCCTCTCGGCGCCCAAGGGCCACGGTCGGGCGCTCGCGCTGGAGACGCCAACCGGCCGGGCCGTCCTCACCTGCGCTGTTGACTTTGCCGGACGCGCGCCGGAGATCCGGTCATTGAAGGCACGCGCCGACGGGCGCCTGAGCGACGCGACCGCCATGTTCTGGTCGACGCGCTGCAAGGACTGCTTGGCGCCACCGCCAGACGCCGGGCTGCGCGCCGCGCGAATGGGCCGCGATCTCGCGCGCTTTGACGCCTTGCGCGCCGATATCGCCTTCGTCGACGACCAGATCGAGCCGCTGCTCGGCAGCAGCGCCGGACAGATCCTCACCACCCTGCCGGGCGTCGCGACCATCCACGCCGCGGCGTTCGCCGCGCACACGCTCCCCGTTGAGCGCTTCGCGACACCCGAACAGCTCTACTCCGCCACCGGCCTGGCCCCCGCCAGCTACGAGAGCTCGACGGTCCACCGCCGCGACCGGATCTCACGCACCGGACTGCCCGAGCACCGCGACGCGCTGATCGGCATCGCCTGGGGCCTAGGCCAATTCGCGCCCGCCTTCCAGCAACGCCTGACCGAGCTCCAAGCCCGCGGCAAGACGCCTACTAGAAGCGCGCGTCGCGCTCGCCCGCCACGCCTGCCGGCTCTGCTGGCGAATGCTTCACACCCAACAGCCCTACCACGATCGACGTTACGATCGCGCCAGGCGAGACCGCGGGCGGTGACGGCGTCTGAGCTACGCCGCACGACGACGCAACCTAGCCTGCCGCCCGCCCGCGCTCGCCGGTCCTCACGGCACACACGAAAGCCTGCCGCACGACGGCGCCTAATCAGCCTGCCGACCTGACCGGCACCCCCGCCCAGCGCCCCCCACCGCCGACCCACGCAAACACCGCGATCACAACCCGCGGCGACCACCCCCACGACCAGCGCGGCCTTGACTCACCGCCGGAAAGCTAGCGCGCGCCGAAGTCGGCCGCGGTGATCAGGTCCCGGGCGAGCGCGGTGGCGAACGCGCTCGCCTGGATCGCCATCCGCTCGCGGTCGAGGCGGTCGAGCTGGGCGGCCATCGACTCGAGCACGCGCAGGTAGTCCTTCTCGAAGCGGTCCGCGACCTCGCCGGCGACGACGAGGTCGTGGTGCGTGTCGCACTCCCCGCAGCGCAGCAGGAGCCGCATCCGGTTGTTCTCGAGCTCCTCCCACCACACCGGTACGACGCAGTCCGAGCGGCAGACCGGGCACACGTGGAGCCCGGTTCCGGGCGGCGGTTGGCGGCGGCGCTCGAACATCCTCGCGAGCGTTCCACCGGGCCGCGGACGGCGCCAACCGGCAGAGCGGTGTCTTCGGGTGGTGTACACCCCACCGTGCGATCATCAGTTGCATGTCGATCGACGATCCCCAGGAGCTCGAGGGCCTGCGCCGGGCCGGCGCCGTGGTCGCCGCGACGCTGCGCGACGTCCGCGCGCGCGTGCGCCCGGGCATCACCACCGCGGAGCTCGACGCGGCCGCCGAGCGCGTCTTCGAGGCGCACGGCGCCCGCTCCGGTCCGCGTCTCGACTACGACTTCCCCGGCACGATCTGCATCAGCGTCGACGCCGAGGCCGTGCACGGCATCCCCGGCCCGCGGGCGCTGCGCGAGGGCGAGTTGGTCAAGCTCGACGTGACCGCCGAGCTCGACGGCTACTACGCCGACGCGTGCGTGACGGTCCCGGTCGGAGCGGTCGCGCCGCGCCAGCGGCGGCTGATCAGCGCGGCGGAGGCCGGGCTGCGCCGCGGGATCGCGGCCGCGACGGCGGGCGCACCGCTCAACGCGATCGGCGCGGCGGTCGAGCACGCGGTGCTGGCGCGCGGCTTCAGCGTCTGCTCCGAGCTGACCGGCCACGGAATCGGCCGCCGCATCCACGAGCCGCCGACGGTCGCCAACGTGTTCGATCCCGCCGCGCGCGAGCCGCTCACGCCCGGGCTCGTCATCACGGTCGAGCCGATCATCGCGGCCGGCCGCGGTGACGTGGTCGCGATGCCGGACGGCTGGACGGTCCGCACCGCCGACGGCTCGCCGGTCGCGCACGCCGAGCACACGATCGTGGTGACCGAGGCGGAGCCGATCCTGCTCACTACCCCAACCGGGTGATCTTGCTGGCGGCGCCCGCGGCCGCGCGGATAGGCTCCGGTTGATGCCGGAATTTCCGACATTCGTGGAGGGGTTGCCACTGACCCGCCGCGCGTTGGAGTTCGCTGCCGAGCGCCACGAGGGCCAGCGCCGGGAGGCCGACGACGCCGCCTTCATCCTGCACCCGCTGGAGGTCGCGCAGCTCCTGCGCGCCGGCGGCTACCCGGACGAGATCGTCGCCGCCGGCGTGCTCCACGACAGCCTCGAGAACACCGACGCCACCCCGCTCGAGCTCGAGCAGCGCTTCGGCTCGCAGGTCGCGGCGCTGGTGTGCGCGGTCTCGGAGCCGTCGCCCGACGGCCCGTACGCCGAGCGCAAGGCGCGGCTGCGCGACGCGGTCGGCGACGCCGGCCACGACGTCCTGGTCGTCTACGCCGCGGACAAGGTCGCCAAGGCGCGCGAGCTGCGGATGACGCTGGCGCGCGACTGGTCGGCCGCGGCGAGCCAGGAGACCGCCGAGAAGCTCGACCACTATTGGGCGAGCGTCGCGATGCTCGAGCGCCGGCTGCCCGACGACCCGCTCGTGATGAAGCTGCGCTTCGAGCTCGAGGCGCTCGCCATGCTCCCGCCGGGCGTCCCGGCGGCGGCGCGGTACTGAGGCGGTCGGCTCCGCGCGGGTCGAGGGCCGGCCGCCTACTACTGCCGGTAGTGCTCGACCGTGTCCGCGTCGCGGAGCGCGGCCGAGTCGGGGTCGCCGCCCGCGCTGCGCAGCGCGCGCCGCTGGCGCAACAGGTCCCAGCAGCGGTCGAGCTCGACCTGCACGGAGTCGAGGCGATCCTTGTCGGTGGCGAGCGCGTCGGTGTCGCTGCGCTCTTCCTGCTCACGGTTGCGGAGCTCGTGCTCCTCGGCCACCAGCTGCTCGATGCGGGCGGCGATGCTCTCGTCAGACATGCCCCGCATCATCGCACCCACGCCTGGTCGGCGATCGCGGGCTGCGACCTGGGCGCGGCTGAGGGATGAGGCGCGGCCATGCGGTCGCGCATGCTCGCCCTCCTCGCTGTGCTCCTCACCCCGGCGAGCGCGAGCGCCGCGGTCGTGCGGCATCCGTGGTCGACCTGCGCGGCACCGGGCTGTCGGGCGCGCTGGACTGCAAAGACGTTCCGCAAGGACGTGAAGCGATACGCGGCGCGCGCGGGGCAATGCGCGGCGGACCTGGGGCCGCGGCGCGACTTCTTCGGGACGGGCAACGCGGTCGACGACATCGCGGCCGTGCTCGACGCCCTACGGATCCGGCGGGTCGACGTCTACGGCGACTCCTACGGCTCGTATGCCGCGCAGACGTTCGCGGCGCGCCACCCGGACCGGCTGCGCTCGCTCGTCCATCGACGGGACCTATCCGGTGCCGGGGGCACCGACCCGGCGTTCGGAGACCTCGCCGAGGCGACGCAACGCGCGCTGCGGCTCGTGTGCGCGCGGCGGCCGAGCTGCGCGGCGCGGGGCGAGGACCCGGTGGCGGTCGTGGGCCGGCTCGTGGCGCGGCTGCGGGCGAAGCCGCTCACCGCTCGCGGGCTGAACACCGAGGGCGAGCGGGTGCGCGTGCGGCTCGACGAGAGCTCGCTGGCGGCGCTCATCCAGTCCGGCTACGTGAACCTGCCGATGTACCGCGACATCCTCGCCGCGATCCGCGCCTTCGAGGCCGGCGATCGCGCGCCGCTGCTGCGGCTGTTCGCGGAGAACAAGCTCGACACCTCCGCCTCGGCGGTGCGCAGCTTCTCCGACCCCGACTACCTCGCGGTGACCTGCCACGACTACCCGCAGCTGTGGGATCCCGCCGCCTCGCCGGCCGAGCGCCGCGCACAACTCGGCGCCGCGGTCGCCGCGCTGCGGCCGGAGCAGTTCGCGCCGATCGCGCCCGCCGTGTGGACCAACCTCGACTACGAGGGCGCCCGCGCGTGCCTCAGCTGGCCGGCTCCGGCGCGGCCCGACCCGCCCGTGCCGGCCGGCACGCCATACCCGCCGGTGCCGACGCTCGTGCTCAACGGCGACCTCGACAACATCACGACGTCGCCGCAGGCGCGCGAGGTCGCGTCGCGGTTCCCGCGCTCGACGTTCGTGGAGACCGCGAACACGATCCACATCTCGGCGCTCGGCGACCGCGACGACTGCGCGCAGCCGATGGTGCGGCGCTTCGTGCGCACGCTGAGCGCGGGCGACACTAGCTGCGCCGGGCGGATCGCCGAGGTCCGGACCGTCGACGCGTTCCCGCGCCGGGCGGCTGCGGCCGTGCCGGCGCGGCCGCGGGCGGGCGATCGCAGCCGGGTCGGCGCCCGGCGGGTCGCGGCGGTCGCCGCGGCCACCGTCGCCGACGCGATCCAGCGCTGGCAGCTCAACAGCGGCGGCGCCGACCGCGGCCTGCGCGGCGGGCGCTGGAGCTACACGGGCGAGCGGATCGTTCGGTTCCGCTTCCGCCGCGCGCGGTTCGCGCGCGACGTGCCGGTCAGCGGCAGCGCGACGTGGCGGCTGTCGGTCGGCGCGGTGCGCGTCCGGCTGCGGCTGCCCGGGCGCGGGCGACTGCGCGCCCACTGGAGCACGCAGCGGCCGCTCGCGGTGGCGGCGCTCGACGGGCGGCTCGGCGGCCGGAGGCTGCGCGCGACGATGCTCGCTCCGTGATACTCGGGGCCGTGCGCGGTCGAGTCCCTCTGGTAGCCGGTCTGGTCGCCGCCGGCCTGCTGGCCGGAGCGGCGCCGGCCGTCGCCGGGATGCACGTGCGCGACCGGCTCGTCGTCACGAGCCCTGACGGGACGCGCGCGGCGTTCGTGCCCGACGTGCGGGTGTCGTGCGGGCGCTGGGAGTCCGACGTGCCGGTGCGCTCGATCCACGTCTGGGTCGGCGAGCGCCCGTCGGCGCACTGGGAGCTCCACGCCGTCGTGGCCGACGTGCGGCGGCACCGCGTGGTCCAGCTCCCCCACGCGTTCGTCTTCGACCACCCGCGCGGCGCCCTGCTGTTCGCGACCGACCGTGGCAACGAGGTGAACTCCGACACCGAGGAGTCGGCCGGGCAGATCCGCTTCGGGCGCGTCCGCTGCGGCCGGCGCCTGCGGATCTCCTTCCGCGTGCGCGGCAGCCTCGGCAGCGAGCTGTCGGACGGCGACACCGTCGCCGTCCGCGGCTCGTTCCTGGCGTCGAAGACCTGAGCTCAAGCCGGGCAGCCGTCCGGCTTGGCCAGCGCGTCGATCCGCCGGTCGGCGCCCTGCGGGAGGAGCTGCACGGCGATCGTCTCCGCCGGCTCGGTTCCCTCATTGCGCAGCATGTGCACGTCGTCGCCGCCGGGATCGACAAAGCCGGAGCCCGCGGCGTAGACCCGCGGCGGGCAATGCCGGCCGTGCGCCTCGTAGTCCGTGACGCTGCCGTGGATCACCTCGATCAGGCTCGGGCCCGGATGCGAGTGCCAGCCGGTGGTGCCACCGACGGCGATCTTGTTGTCGACCACGTAGACGTCGGAGGCTCCGCGGGTCTTGACGCGCGCTCGCCAGAGGCCGGCGGGGTGCGAGTGCGCGCGGAGGTCGAGGTCGCCGAACGTCGCCTTGCCGAGCTGGGTGGTGACGACGCCGGAGGCGGGTGTGGCCAAGACGTCTCGGCTGGCGACGCCGACGGCCACGATGACCACGGCGGCGAACAGGGCGAGTGTCCACTTGGGTCCCATGTTGCGGTCCTTTCGGTTGGGGCTGGGCACGCCTTCAACCGTCCTCCCGACCACCCACTTCTCGGTATAGAACCGGTATATGGGCGGGGTCAGCGCCGGCCGGTGAGCTCGCGCGCCTCGGCCCAGCGAGCGCGGGCGTCGTCCCGCTCCGCCGCCGCCATCTGCGGCTCGGCGCAGAGGTCGAGCGGGATCTCGGGCAGCGCCTCGGGGCACGGCCAGACGCCGGCGGCGAGCCCGGCGAGCGTGGCGGCGCCGAGGGCGGTCGAGTCGGCGCGCGCGGTGCGGCGGACGCCGACGCCCGCGAGGTCGGCGAGCCGCTGGACGATCCAGTCCGAGCGCGACAGGCCGCCGTCGACCCACAGCTCCTCGACCCCGATCGCCTCGACCGCGTCGGTGACCTGGTGGAGGACGCCGTCGACGACGGCGCGGGCGAGGTCGGCGCGGGTGGTGCCGAGGCTGAGGCCGAGCAGGGCGCCGCGGGCGCTCGCGTCCCAGCTCGGGGTGCCGAGCCCTTGCAGCGCCGGCACGCAGACCACGGGGTCGTCGCTCGCCTCGCGCAGCAGGTCGTCGAGCTGCTGCGGCGGCGGGAGGACGCCGAGGCGGGCGAACCAGTCGACCGCCGCGCCTGCAGTGGGGATGAAGCCCTCGAGCGCATAGCTCGTCGTGCCCTCCCGCCGCCACGCGGTCGAGCCGAGGATGCCGGGCGGGACGTCCGGAGGCGCGTCGCCCGCGTGGGCGAGCACGAACGCGCCGGTGCCGAGCGTCACCTTCGCCGCGCCGGTTTCCCAGCAGCGCAGGCCGAACAGCGACGCCTGCTGGTCGCCCACGGCGGCGCGCACGGGCACGCCGGCGATCGTCGCCTCGATGCGGTCGGTGTCGGCGATCGGCGGCAGCAGCGAGCGGGGGATGCCGAAGAGGTCGAGCAGCTCGTCGTCCCAGTCGGCGCCGCCGAGCGGGCACAGCAGCGAGCGGGCGGCGTTGCCGGCGTCGCAGACATGGACGCCGCCGAGGCGGTGCAGGAGCCACGAGGCGACGTCGCCGTACGCCAGCCCCTCCTCGCGGCCGAGCTCGTCGAGGAGGCGGCGCAGCTTGGTCGCCGGGAAGGTGGCGTCGAGCTCGAGCCCGGTGCGCTCGCGGACGAAGCCCTCGTGCTCGCGCAGGGCGGCGCAGGCGTCGTCGGTCCGCCGGTCCTGCCACACGATCGCGGGGTGCACGGGCGCGCCGGTCGCGCGGTCCCAGACCACGAACGTCTCGGTCTGGTTGGCGATGCCGAGCGCGGCGATGTCGCCCGGCCCGGCGCCCGCCGCCGCGAGCGCGCCGGCGATCGCCCGCTCGGCCGACGCCGCGATCGCCTCCGCGTCCTGCTCGACCAGCCCGGGAGCGGGGAACGACGACTCGATCGTGACCGACGCCACCCCGCGCTCCGAGAGCGCCTCGTCGAGCACGACGCAGCGCGTGCTGGAGGTGCCCTGGTCGAGCCCGGCGACGAGCTCGCTCATGCGCGGGCGAGGTCCGCCATCACCTCATCGTGGGCGGCCAGCGCGCGGTCGTCGTCGTGCTCTGCCTCGGCGGCGCGGGCGGCCTCCACGCGGGCGTGCCAGGCGTCGACCTCGCGGCGGGTGCGGTCGGCGTCCCAGTCGAGTGCGCCGGCCATCAGCGCGGCAGCGGGCGCGGCGGCTTCGAGCCCCCGGTCGAGGGCGGTCAGGGCGAGGCGGGTGCGGCGCTCGAGGACGTCCTCGAGGTGGAGCGCGCCCTCGTGGGTGCAGGCGTGGACGACCTCCGCGCGCAGGCGCCCTCCCCCACCCTCGAGCGGCTCGCCGAGCTGCGGCCGCTCGGCAACGAGCGCCGCGCGCTCGGCGCGGTCGTCGAGCAACGGCACGTCGCGGGTCACCGACGGCGCGGCGACGCCCAGCTCGGCCCCCACCGCGTCGATCAGGTCGGCGGCCATCACCCGGTAGGTCGTGTACTTGCCGCCCGCGATCGTGGTCAGGCCGGGCGCGGGCGACTCGACGACGTGCTTGCGGCTGATGCGGGTCGTGTCGCTGCGGGCGGCCTCGGCGACGAGCGGGCGCAGGCCCGCGCTCACGCCGTGGACCTCGGCGCGCGTCAGCGGCTCGGCCAGCAGCGCGTTGGTCTTGGCGAGCAGGTAGTCGATGTCCGTGCCGGTCGCGACGGGCCGGCCGGGGCCGTGCGCCCACGGCGTGTCGGTGTCGCCGATCAGCCAGCCGCCCTGCCACGGGATCACGAACAGGACACTCTTCTCGGTGCGCGCGAGCACGCCCGTCTCCATCGGGATGCGATCGCGCGCGACGAAGATGTGGATGCCCTTCGAGTGCACGTTGCGGTAGGCCGAGCGGCCGCCGGCGAGCGCGCGCAGCTCGTCGGTCCAAGCCCCGGCCGCGCCGGCGACATGCCGCGCGCGCAGGAGCAGCGGCTCGCCGCTCTCCTCGTCGATCGCCTCGACCTCCCCCGGCCCGCGGAAGCCGGTCACGCGCACGCGGGTGGCGATCTGCGCGCCGTGGGCCGCGGCGGTCCGGGCCACGACGGCGACCATGTGCGCGTCGTCCTCCAGCGCGTCGTGGAACTGCACGGCGCCGACGAGCGCATCCCGCCGCAGCGCCGGCGCCTCCGCCAGCGCGCGTTGCTTGCTCAGGTGGCGGTGCCGCGGCACGGAGCGAGCGCCGCCGATCGTGTCGTAGAGCAGGAGCCCGGCGCCGAGGTACGCCCGCTCCCAGCCCCGCCCGTGCAGCGGCCACAGGAACGGCACCGGTTCCACGAGGTGGGGCGCCGTGCGGGTGAGCAGCAGCTCCCGCTCGCGCAGCGCCTCGCGCACGAGCCCGATGTCGCCCATCTCCAGGTAGCGGAGCCCGCCATGGATCAGCTTGCTCGACGCGCTCGAGGTTCCGGCCGCGAGGTCGCGCGCCTCCACGAGCCCGACCCGCAACCCGCGGGTGGCGGCGTCGAGCGCCGCGCCCGCGCCGGTGATGCCGCCGCCGATGACGAGGACGTCGAGGTCGCCGGCCGTGAGCGCCTCGATCGCCCGCGCGCGGGCGGCGGGATCGAGTGCGCCGCTCATGGCAGCCGAAAGTCAACTGCGGCTGGGTAGGGAAGCGGGTTCGAGCCGCCGCAGCGGCCACGAATGTCAGCTCGACCACCCATACGGTGGTTGAGACGACATTCGTCGCCCGGGGCGGCTCGGACCCAACCCCTACCCAGCCGCCGTTGACGTTCGTCCCGCGCCGTCACGGCGCCCCATTGAACAGCGGCCTCAGCGCCGCGTAGAGCTCCCGGTGCCGCTTGTGCAGCGCGTCGTAGACCTCGCGCAGCTCCGGGTCCGGCTGGACCGGCTCGCCGCGCGGGCAGGCCATCGCCTGCCCCGCCGCCGCCACCGACCCGTGCAGCCCCGCGCCCGCCGCGGCCAGCATCGCCGCGCCGCGAGCCGTCGTCTCGACGTCGTCGGGCACGTAGACCGGCAGCCCGGTGATGTCCGCGCGCAGCTCGCACAGCAGCCGCCCCTTCGCCCCGCCGCCGACGCACACCACCTGCGAGGGCGCGTGGCCGGCCGCGCCGATCGCCTCGATGACGTCGCGCAGCGCCAGCGCGTTGCCCTCGAGCAGCGCCCGCGCCAAGTGCGCGCGGCCGTGCGCGGCCGTCATCCCGAACCATGCCGCCCGTGCCGAGGCGTTCCACTCGGGCGCCATCGCCCCCGCGAGCGCGGGCAGCCACGAGACGCCGCCGGCGCCCGGGGGCGCCTCCTCGGCCAGCGCGTCCAAGAGCTCGTACACGTCGGAGCCGTCCTGCGCCGCCCGCACCATCTCCGGGCTCCCCAGCTCGTCGCGGAACCAGCGGTAGGCGCCGCCCGACAGCCAGCCCGGGTTCTCCAGCAGCCACGTCTCCGGGTCGGCGTGCGGATGCAGCTCGACCATGCCGCTCTCGTCGTGCGCCGGCTCGCCCACCACCGCGCACACCGGCTCGGCGGTGCCGAGGATGTCGCACACCACGCCCGGCTCGAGCACGCCCGCGCCCAAGGTCGCCGCCATCTCGTCGCCCGCGCCCATCACGACGAGCGTCTCCGCGGAGAGACCCGTCGCTTCGCACAGCCATGGCTGCACCGGCCCGAGCACGGCGTCGGCGCGCTCCACGCGCGGGAGGCGATCGACGTCGACCTCGTACGCGTCGCACGCCTCGGAGGCCCACGCCCGCGCGCGCGGGTCGAGCAGCCCCATCGACGAGCCGTTGGAGGGATCGACCGCCAGCTCGCCGCTCACGCGCCACGCCACCCACGAGCCGGGAGGGGCGAACACCGCCGCCGCCTTGAACGCGTCCGGCTCGTGCGCCGACAGCCAGGCGATCTTCGCCGCCACGTGACCGGGATCGAGGTTGCAGCCGGTCAGCTCCCGCAGCCGCGCCACGTCCACCCGCGCCGCCACCGCCTCGCACTCGGCGCCCGCGCGCCGGTCGCTCCAGATCAGCGCCGGTCGCAGCGGCTCGCTGTCAGCGTCGGCGGCCACCAGACCGTCGAGCTGCGAGCCGAACGACAACGCCACGATCTCGCGCCCTCCGGTGGCGTCCCGCAACTCGCGGAGGGTGGCGATCAGCGCGTTGACCCACTCCCCCGGGTCCTGCTCCGCCCAGCCGGCGCGCGGATACGAGAGCTCGTGGGCGGCGTAGGCCGTCGCCACCATCGTCCCGTCCGGCTCCAGCGCCTGGGCGCAGGTCCCCTGCGAGCCTACATCGACGCCGACGACGAGCGGCGCGCTCAGTGCTCCTCCTCGCCGCCGTCGCCGGGCCCGCGCCGCAGCAGGGTGAACGTGAAGGCGTCGGAGAGGTGGTGCTCGCGGGACACGAGCACGGCGATCCCGTCGGCGGTCCGGTCGACCTGGTCGATGGTCAGCAGCAGCGTGCCGCTCGGCACGCCGAGTCGCTCGGCGACCTCGCCGTCGGCGTTACGCGGCGTCAGGTGCGCGACCCCGTGGTCGACCGCCAGCCCGCGCTCGGCCAGCGCGGCGTAGATCGAGCCGACCGTCGGCAGGTCCTCGGGGGCGAGGTGCTCGACGCGGCACCAGTCGGTGACGTCGACCACGCGCCGGCCGTCGGCGGTGCGCACGCGCCGCAGCGCGCTCACGCGCTCGCCCTCCTCGATGCCGAGTATCTCGGCCACCGCGCGCGGCGCGGGCTCGGTCCCGGAGCTCTCCTCGACCGTGCCCGGCTCCAGCCCCTCCGAGGCGATCATCCGCGACACGCCGAAGTTGCGCCCCAGCTCGTTGGGGAGCGCCGGCCGGTGCGTGACGTAGGTGCCTGAGCCGTGACGGCGGCTGACGAAGCCCTCCTCCTCCAGCATCGTGATCGCCGCCCGCATCGACGAGCGCGAGACGGTCTCCTGTCGCGCCAGCTCCGGCTCCGACGGGATGCGCTCGCCCGGCCGCCACTCGCCCGCACGGATCCGCGCCCGCAGCTCCTGGGCGAGGCTGTGGCGCAGCGAGCGACGCGCGGTGGTCACGGCGCGACGACGACCTTGAGCGCCTCGCCGGCGCGAATCCGCGGGAACGCGTCGGGTGTCTCGTCGAGCCCGATGATGTCCGACACCACGGAGCGGATGCCGCCCGCGTCGGCGGCCAGCATGTCGAGCGCCGCCACCTGGTCGCGGTGCCGCGACGCGTAGGAGCCGTGGACCTGGACCTCCTTGTAATGCAGGACGTTGGAGGGGAACTGGATGTGGGTGGTGCCCTTGGGCAGCCCGCCGAAGAACAGCACGCGACCGCGCGGCGCGGCCATCTCCATCGCCTCCTGCTGGGCGATGTCGCTCGAGCAGGCGACGATCACCACGTCGGCGCCGAAGCCGTCCGTCGCGCGCGAGACCGCGGCGACGCCGTCGGCGTCCTCCGTGTCGAGGTAGGAGACGCGGTCGTCGCCGACGATCGCGTGGGCGAGCTCGAGCCGGCGAGCGGTGCGCTCGAGCAGCATCACGTGGCCCGCGCCCTGCAGCCGCGCGAGCGCCACGTGCGCGGTGCCGACGGGCCCCGCGCCGATGACGACCACGACGTCGTCGAGGCCGATCCCGATGTCCTTGTGGCCGCAGATGACGTCCGACAGCGGGTCGGCGAACGTCGCGTGCGCGGCCGACAGCCCGTCGGGGATGCGGAACAGGTTCTTGAGCGCGATGTTCGGGATGACCACGCGCTCGGCGTAGGCGCCGGGGTGGTCGAAGCCCATCAGCTCGCCGTTGAGGCAGAGGTTCTCCGCACCGCCGCGGCACATCCGGCAGCGCCCGCACCACAGCGTCGAGATGCAGTGCACGTCGTCGCCGACGGAGATGCCGCCCGCGGCCACCTCCTCCTCGGCGCGCGGGCCGATCTCGACCACCTCGCCGGAGATCTCATGGCCGAGCACCCACGGCGCCTCGATCCGGCGGTCGCCGTTGTAGAAGGAGCGCACGTCGGTGCCACAGACACCGCACGCGAGCACGTGCAGGAGGACGCCGTCCTCGGGGCATTCAGCATCCGGCGCGGTGCCGACGTCCATGCTGCCGGGCCCGTTCCAGATCGCTGCTCGCACTGCCCCTCCTCAGTTGGCTAGACCGGTGCTAGCGTACCAGTTGTCTGACAACTCCCCTGTCCCAGGAGACCGGAATGATCGAGTTCATCTTCATGCTCACGCGCGACGACGTCACGCTGTCAGACGCGCGCGAGGTCTACGCCTCGATCGCTCAGACGGGCGTCCGCCACGTCGGCTGCAAGGACGTCGGGCTCCCCACCGAGGAGCTCAAGGCGCTCATGGACGACATCCGCTCCAACGGCCATGAGACCTGGATCGAGGTCGTGTCCGAGACCGAGGAGGACACGCTCGCCTCCGCCCGCGCGGCCGCCGAGATCCGCCCCGACCACCTGATCGGCGGCACGCTGATCGAGCCCGTGCAGGAGATCCTCGCGGGCACGGGCGTGAAGTTCTGGCCGTACGTCGGCCAGATCGTCGGCCATCCCTGCCTGCTGCGCGGCTCGATCGACGAGATCGTCGCGGACACGAAGCGCGCCGCCGCGCTCGGCGTCGACGGCATCAACCTGCTCGCCTACCGCTACGACGGCGACGTCGAGGCGCTCACCCGCGCGGTCGTCGGCGCCACCGACCTGCCGGTCATCTGCGCCGGCTCGGTCGACTCCGTCGAGCGCATCCGCGCGCTCGAGGCGTGCGGCGCCTGGGCCTTCACGATCGGCACGGCCGCGCTCGACGGCGTGCTCGTGGAGAACACGCCGCTGAGCGGGCAGTTGGAGGCGGCGCTGGGCGCCGCCGGCACCAGCGCCCCCGCCTAAGCGGGGGCGGTGCCGGGCGCCGGCTCGTCGATCGCGCCCTCGTCGATCATCCGGCCGATCATGTCGAACTTCGCGCGGTTGCTGCGCTTGAGCACAACCGCGTAGATCAGGCCAACCGCCACGCCGATGACGGCGATCGGGGCGATCAGGTCCACGTAGCCGATCGTGCCGGCCAGCGTGTCGATGTTCTTGAACAGCAGGTAGATCGCGAACACCTGGCCGAGGATCGCGATGATCGGGCACAGCACGACGACCAGCCACGAGTCCGGGTGCTTGTGGCGCCGGTGCCACAAGATCACGGCGAGCGCGCAGGTGGCCTGGATCGCGAGGATCCACACCACGCCCTGGACGGCCATCATCGTGTAGATGCGCACGTAGGCGGTGTCGAACGCGTCCTTGAAGCCGAACCCGGAGCCGAGGCCCCAGGCCAGTACGAGCGCGATTGCGAACACAGTCTGGGAGATGCTCGCGATGTACGGCGACTTGTGCGTGCGGTGCGTGCGGCCGAACGCGCGGGGCAGGATGCCCTTCGCGGCCCATCGCGTAGAAGTAGCGCATCGCCACGTTGTGGAACGCCATCGCGCAGGCGAACGAGCCGGTGAGGATCAGCACCTGCATGACCGTCGCCAGCCAGTTCGTGCCGAAGTCGCGCATCGCGACGAAGAACGGGCCGTCGGGGTTCTGCGCGTCCTTGATCAGCGTGCGACTCCGGGAACGCGGAGACGAACGCCAGCGACGTGAGGACGTAGCCGACGCCGAGCCCGAGACGGAGAAGAGCGTCGCCCGCGGCACGATCCGCGCCGGGTCCCGCGACTCCTCGGCGTAGTTCGGGATCGCCTCGAAGCCCGACCCACGACCAGAACGCGAGGAACAACCCGACGCCGGCGGCCAGTCCGGGGCCCGGGTCGGTCAGCTTGAACATGTTCAGCGACTGGAGCTGGATGCCGTCGGCCTTCGACCCGCCGCCGCCGAAGACGAGCAGGTCGAAGATCGTCAGGATGATGATCTCGCCGATCAGCGCGAAGCCGAGCACGCGCACCGACAGCTCGACGTCGAAGAAGCAGAACACGCTGATGAGCACGGCCGCGAACAGCGAGAACGCGATCCACGGGATCTGCCAGCCGAACCAGTCGTTGAAGTTCGTGGCCGCGAAGTAGGCGAAGCCGCCGAGCAGCGAGACCTCGAACAGCGAGTAGGCGAGCGCCCCGGTGATGCCGGTCGCGAGCCCGAGCTCACGGCCGAGGCCGTGCGAGATGAACGTGTAGAAGCCGCCCGCGGCGCGCATCTTGCGCGCCATCGCGACGTAGCCGACCGAGAAGATCGTGAGGATGATCGTCGCGAACAGGAACGCGGCCGGGCGTGTAGAGGCCGGTACCGAACCCGACCGAGAACGGAACGTTGAACAGCATCGCCGAGATGGGCGCCGCGCCCGTCACCGCGACGAAGATCACCCCCCAGAGCCCGACGGCGTTGGGCTTCAGGCGATCGACGCCCGAGTCCCCGGCGTATACCGACTCGAGGGTGCCCTCGTGACGAGCGGCGACCCCGGAGTCCGGCTTGGTGGTGGCCATGTGTCCCCTTCTCCTCTACGCGGTCCCTCGCGGACAAAGTTGTCCTACGACTTTCGAGATTCAACCATCTGATTCCTGCCGTGGCAAGGAGCGGACCACCATCCGGGCCCGGTCGGCGCGGAAGAGGTCGTGCGAGCGCTCGAACGGACGCCCCTCGGCGTCCCATGCCGTACGCGCCACCGCCAGCAGCGGCGCGCCGCGGCGCAGCTCGAGCAGCCGCGCCTCGGCGGCGCCGGCGGCGACGACCTCGATGTGCTCCTCCGCCTCGCCGGGCGCGAGCGCCGTAGTGCGCCTGCAGCAGCTCGTACAGCGAGCCGCCGAGCGAGCGGTCGAGCAGGCCGGGGAAGCGCTCGGCCGGGAACAGCGCGCGCTCGAGCGAGAGCGGCTCGCCGTCGGCGAGGCGCACGCGCACGACCTCGAGCACCAGCGCGCCCTCCTCCAGCCCGAGCGCCCCGGCGGCGTCGGCGTCGGCCTCCACGGTGGCGGTCGAGAGCACCCGCGCGTCGGACTGGAAGCCGCCGCGGCGCAGGTAGGCGGGGAGGCCGGCGAGCGTCGTGAGGTCGCGCTCCACCTTGCGCTCGGCGACGAAGATCCCGCCGCCCCGGCCGCGCGTCCGCCTGATGACACCGCCGCGCTCGAGGTCGCCCAGCGCGGCGCGGATCGTCGAGCGCGACACGCCCAGGCGCTCCGCCAGCTCCCGCTCCGCACCGACACGAGCTCCCGGCGCCGGGCAGCTCGGCAAGGAGCCGCTCGCGCGCGGCGAGCGCGGTCGGGCCGAGCGAGACGGCGGAGCCCTCCATCAGAACGTCAACGGCGGCCGGCTAGGGATCGAGTGCGAACCGGCCCTGCGGCCACGAGTGTCAGCTCGACCACCCATACGGTGGTCGAGACGACATTCGTGCCGCTCCCGGCATTGAAACCCACCTCCTACCCAGCCGCCGTTGTCGTTCGCCGGCGGCATCAACTACACCGCGTCGAGCGCCAGCTGGCCCTCGGGCAGGATCTGGCCGCCGTCGACCACGAGCTGCTGCCCGGTGATGTAGCCGGCCTCGTCGGTGGCGAAGAAGAGCGCCGCGTTGCCGATGTCCTCGACCTTGCCGAGCCGGCCCTGGGGGATCGCCGCCTCCATCGTCTTGCGGTAGTCGTCGCCGAGCTCGTCGAGGCCCTCGGTGGCGATGTTGCCCGGCATCACCGCGTTGATGGTGATGTTGCGCGCGGCCAGCTCGATCGCGGCCGTGCGGAGGAAGCCGAGCTGCGCGGCCTTGGTCGCGCCGTAGTGCGACCAGCCCGGGAAGCCGGTGATCGGCCCGGTGATCGAGGAGGTGACGATGACGCGGCCGTGGCCGCTGGCCTCGAGCGGGTTCAGCGCGGCCTTGACCGACAGCATCGTGCCCTTGACGTTGGTGGCGAAGATCGTCGTCGATGTCCTGCTCGCTCATGTCGGCGAGCTTGACGTCGGGGAAGATGCCGGCGTTCGCGCACAGGACGTCGAGGCCGCCGAACTCGCGGACCGTCTCCTCGACCATGCGCTCGCAGTCCGCCGCCTTCGCGACGTCGGCGATCAGGTAGCGGGCGCCGAGCTCCTGCGCCGCCGCCTCCCCCCGCTCGCGGTCGCGCCCGGCGATGGCGACGTTGGCGCCCGCGCGCGCGAAGACGCCGGCGATGCCCTTGCCGATGCCCTTCGTGCCGCCGGTGACGAGGACGGTGCGGCCGGTGAGAGGGGTGAACACGCGGATCTCCTAGGCGTGGGTTGACAGGTAGCGCTCCGCCAGCGCGCAGGTGCCGGCGGTGAAGCCCGCGCCGAGCTCCGCGGCCTCGGTGGCGAACGTGTGGTGCGAGCCGATCCAGGCCACCAGCAGCAGGCGGCGCAGCATCACGAAGGTGTCGAGCTCGGCCTCGTCGGCGGGATCGAGGGGCGCCACCGAGCGGTAGCCCTCCAGCCACGCCGCCTGCAGCTCGGGCACGCGCGGGTGGTCCTCCATGAACGAGACCGTGGTCGCGAAGTCGTACATGAACCAGGTGAAGCCGGAGTCGTCGAAGTCGATCACGCGCACGTGGCCGTCGTCGACGAGCAGGTTGGCGAGGCGGATGTCGGCGTGGACGAGGCCGAAGCGCTCCGGGCCCTGCCCGTAGGCCTGCAGGCGCCCGCGAATCGTCTCGTCCAGGCGCGCCGAGCAGCTCGAGCTCCTCCGGCCCCATCCCGAGCCCGTCCTGCCAGCGGCCCCAGTGCCCGGCGGCGCCGAGCGTGTGGTCGTAGTCCCACGGCGGGCGGTCGAAGCCGGCGGGCGGCTCCCACGCGCGCGCGTGCGCGTGCATGCGCGCCGAGACCGCCCCGAGCACCTTGAAGCCGTCGAGCACGGCGTCGCCCTCCGGGTCGGGCTCGCACGCCGGGCAGCCACTCCCACAGGACGACGTTGTAACCGTCGACGTGGACCACGCGCTCGCCGCCGGGCGCGCGCACGGCCGTCGGCGTGTCGACGGCGTCGTCCTCGCGCAGCGCGTCGACCCACTCGAGCTCGGACTCGATCTGGCGCGGCGTGCGGTAGCCGGGGCGGTGGACGCGCAGCGCGTAGCCGTCTGGCGATCCGGGGTCCTCGACGCGGTAGGTGTGGTTCTCGGAGACGTTGCAGAGCGTGGCGGTCGCCTGCGGCGAGAGGCCGAAGCGCTCGAGCGCCGCCTCCGCCAGCTGGTCCATGCTCACCCGTCTCTCCCTTTCACGCCCTCGAGTACGCGCGTGATCTCGTCGCGCGCGAGGACGATATCCGGGGTCGAGCCCGCGAGGTAGACGCGCCCTGCGGCGCCGATCATCGAGACCGTGACGAGCGTGAGCTCCGGCGCCACGCGCTCGGCGGCGTTGGCGGCGACGGCGGCGAACAGCGCCGGGGTCACCTCGACCACGAGCAGCGTCTGGCCGGGGAGCAGCATCGACGCCTCGCGGTTGCGGTTGACGATGACCGCGTGCTGGTCGGTCACCTCCTCGATCACGTCGACGTAGTTGAGGCGCGGGCGCAGCGCGTCCTCGGGCGTCGCGCCGATGCCGGCGAGGATGGCCTGGCCCGCCTTGTCGACCAGCGCCGGGTCGGCCGCGTGCACCTCGAGCACGCCGAACTGGCGCTCGACGAAGTGGATGCCCGGCTCGACCTCGGGCACCTCCTTGAGCGCGAGGTCGATGATGCGCTCGATCGCCAGCCCGGGCGCGACCTCGACGATCAGCGCGTGGTCGCCCTCGATCGGCGGGTAGCCGCGCGCCCGCAGCGGCGTACCGAGGTACGCCGCGAACTGCCGCCCCAGGTCTGGGATCGGCAGGTAGACGCGGAGCTCGACCGCGCCACTCTGACCCTCAGGCGGCCGACGCCGTGAAGTGCTTGCCCAGCTCGTTGTGGGGGCGCGGGATGACGTGGACGGAGACGAGGTCGCCGACCGTCGACGCGGTCTCCGACCCCGCCTCGGTCGCGGCCTTGACCGCCCCGACGTCGCCGCGCACGACCACCGCGACCAGGCCGTCGCCGACCTCCTCGCGGGAGATGATCGTCACGTTCGCCGCCTTCACCATCGCGTCCGCAGCCGCCAGCGCGGCCACGTAGCCCTTCGTCTCGATCATGCCGAGCGCTTCGCTCATTGCTGCTCCTCTCCATTGGAGTCCAGGATTCCGATGATCAGCGCGTCGAGCGGTGGGTGCTCGGGGCTGAAGTAGTTCGACGCGACCGAGCCCGTGGCGACGAGCACGCGCTCGCCCTCCCCGCTGCCCAGCACGTCGAACGCGATCAAGGTCGAGCCGTCGTCGGTGCGCACCTCGAGCAGCGCGCCGTTGGGCAGCGCGCCGACCCGCCGCGTCGCCCACACCGATCCCGTCACCTTCGCTCTCAGCATCTATGAATCCTCCCGTTCGATCTCGATGCCCAGCGCGCGCGCCTTCTCGCGCGCCAGGGGCGTGAGGACCGCGCGCGGCCCGAGCACGAGCCGGCCGCCCGCCTTGGCCGCCGCGGCGACCGTGCGCTCCGTGACCGCGCCCCGCGCCATCCGCGTTGGACCCCCCGGAGGGGAATCCTCCGAAGGAGCCCGAAGCGATCCTTTCGGCGCCGGAAGGGCTGCCGTCGGTGGCGCCGAGCGTGAACCGCACGCGGCCGGCCAGGATCGCCTCGCGGTCGGCGCGGGTGAGGAGGTCGCGGACGAACCGGTTCAGGTCGTCGTCCCCGGCCGATCGTCACCCGCTCCACCCCTCCCGCCGGCGCCTCCCACGTGGCCGGCCGGTGCACGGCGGCCACCGGCGGCGGCGGGACCTGCGGCGTCACGCCGTTCCCGTTCGTCCCGGCCAGCGCCTCGGCCAGCAGCTCGCGGAGGATGTCGCGCGCGTCGTCGCTCATCCGACCAGCTCCAGGGCCTCGGTCGCGGCCTCGGAGGCGGCGCGCACGTCGGACTCCTCGCCCGTGATGTACACGCGGCCGGTGGCGCCGATCATGCGGTAGTCGACGACCTTGATGTTCGCGGCCTTCTCGGCCTCGTTGACGGCGAGGATCGCGTAGGACGCGGGCTGCATCTCGAGCACGAACAGCGACTCGCCGGGCAGCGCCATCGAGCCGAGCTTGTTGCGGTTGATGAGGAAGGCGTGCTGGTGGTCGAGCCGCGAGACGAGCGTCGAGGCGAGCACCTCCGGCTTCTTCGCCTCCGCCGGCGAGGCGCCGAGCGCCTCCAGCACGGCCCCGCTCGCCGACCGCACGACGGCCGGCGAGCGGTCGTGGAACTCGAGGTAGCCGAAGTGGCGCTCGACGACGAGGATCCCCGGCTGCAGGCGGGTGTGCTTGACGGCGACGTCGGTGAGCGGCTCGATGTCCAGCCCCGGCGCGACCTCGATCACCGCCGCCGCCATGCCCATGCGCGGCAGCCGGCCGCGGATCCAGGTGCCGAGGTAGCACATGGTCTGCGGCTGCAGCTGGTCGATGAAGATCGCGGAGCGGAGCTCGGCCATGGTCAGCGCACCAGCTCCCGCAGCTCGTCGAGGATCATCGCGCGCAGGTCATCGCGGGTGGTCGGCGCGGGCACCGAGACCGGCGCCGGCTCGGGCCGCACCGTCCACGGCTCGAGCCCGTCGAAGTCGCCGAGCGGCTCGTCGCGGTGGTACGCGAGGCGGGTCCACTGCGTGAGGTGCTGCGGCTGCAGGTTCTCGGTCAGCGACGAGCGGCCGAAGAAGCCGGTGCCGACGGTCATGGTCGGCGCGAGGTTGGTGTCGAGCCCCGAGCCGCCGGTGCTCCCGGGCGCGTTGACCGACACGCGCAGCACGCCGACCGCGGCGCCAAAGGCGAGGATCGTGCGCGGGTCGGTCGAGTGGATGACCGCCGAGTGGCCGGCGCCGCCGATCCGCAGCAGCGCGCGGGCGGCGTCGATCCCGCGCGCGGCGTCCGGCACGCGAACGAGCCCGAGCAGCGGGAACAGCTTCTCGCGCGCGAGCGGCTCCTCGGGCACGAGCAGCGGGAACGGCGCGACGAGCACGCGGGTCTTCGGCGGCGCCTTGATGTCCGCCGCCGCGGCCAGCGCGAGCGCCTCCTTGCCGGCCAGCTCGACGTTGATGCGGCCGTCGGGGTAGCACGCGTCGCGGACACGCTGCGCCTCCTCCTCGTCGAGCACGTGCGCGCCGTTGCGCGCCAGCTCGCGGACGAACGCGTCGGCCACCCGCGCCTCGACGATCGCCACCGACTCGTTGGTGCACAGGATCGAGTTGTCGAACGCCTTCGAGTCGGCGAGGCACTGCGCCGCCTTCGCGACGTCGGCGGTGGCATCGACCAGCGCCGGCACGTTGCCGGGCCCGACGCCGAGCGACGGGTTGCCGCTGCGGTAGGCCGCGCGCACGACCGCGGTGCCGCCGGTGGCGACGATCACGTCGACGCCGGGGTCGGCCATCAGCGCCTCGATGAGCGGGATCGTCGGCTCCTCGACCACCTGCAGGCAGCCGTCGGGGGCGCCCGCCTCGACCGCCGCGCGGGCAAGCAGCTGCACGGCGGCAACGCTCGTCTTGCGCGCCAGGGGATGCGGCGACACGACGACCGCGTTGCGCGTCATCAGCGCCAGCAGGACCTTGAAGTACACAGTCGCGATCGGGTTGGTCGACGGCGTCAGCGCGAGCACGACGCCGGCCGGCTTCGGCACCGCGACGATCTTCGCCTCGGCGTCGACCTGCGCGTCGACGTAGTCCCCCACGGAGTAGCGCTCGGCGATCCCGCGCGAGCACGCCTCGTTCTTGCGCCGCTTGTGCTCGGCGACGCCCATCCCGGTCTCCTCCACCGCCGCTAGAGCGAACCTTTCCGCGTTTTGGTATGCCGCTTCGGCGACCGCATCGACCACCCGCTGTGTCCGCTCGCGGTCGTAGGTGGCGAAGCTGGTGGCCGCCCAGCGCGCGCGGGCGAGCATGGTGCGCGCGCGGGGCGCGCCCGGCGGGTCGGAGCGTGCGGCCTCGACGATGCTCATGCCGGCAGCGCCTCCTTCGGAGCGGAGGCGGTATCGGCGAGCGCCTGGCCGATCGCCACCGCCGTCCGGTCGAGGATCTCGTCGACCATCGCCGGGCCGAGCAGGATCCCGGGCTTGAACTGGAGCACGCGCGGGTCGAGCGTCGAGAAGATCGCCCATACGCCGTTCTCGTACAGCCGCCGCATCACGAGCTTCGCGCCCTGCGGGTGGTCGAACTCGAGCCCCATGACGACCCCGTCCTGGCGGATGCCGACCAGCCACTCGGGATACGTGTCCTGGATCGCCCGCAGCCCGCTGCGGAAGCGCTCGGCGATGTAGTGGACCATCGAGCGCACCTCGGGCCGGCCGCAGATCTCGAGCACCTTGAGCGCCACGATGCAGCCGAGCTCGGCGCCGCCGCCGGTCGACATGTGGCCGAAGCCGTCCTCCTTCAGCCACGCGCTGCACTCCTCGGACACGACGCAGCAGGCGATGGGGTACATCCCGCCGGTGATCCCCTTGCCGACGATCATGATGTCCGGCTCGATCCCGGACTTCTCGATGCACCACATCTCGCCGGTCCGCATCAGCCCGGTCTGGACCTCGTCGGCGATGTAAAGCGCCCCGTGGCGCTCGCACAGGTCCTTGACCGCGCGCAGGTAGCCGGGCTCGGGCAGCGGGAAGCCGTAGGTGGCGGGGATCGACTCGATCACCACGCCCGCGACGTCGCCGCCGCACAGCGCCTCCTCCATCGCGCCGAGGTCGTTGAAGGGAACCTGCACGAACTCGTCCGGGCGATCGGAGAGGAACAACGTCGAGAAGCGGTCGTCGCCCGCCACCACCGCGAGCCCGGTGTGGCCGTGGTAGCCCTTGCGGATCGAGACGATCTTGCGCTTCTGCCGCGTGTGGCGCGCGGTCTTGATCGCGATGTCGGTCGCCTCGCCGCCGCCGCTCGCGTAGATGACGCGCTTCAAAGACGGCGGGCAGGTGGCGACGAGCGCCTCGGCCAGCGCGGTCCGCGCCAGCGCCGGGAAGTGGTGGTTGCCGATGTCGAACCGGCCCATCGCCTGCTCGAGCGTCGTGATCAGCTCAGGGTTGCGGTGGCCGAGGTTGTAGGTGCCGCCGTTGAGGTGCAGGTCGATCAGCCTGCGTCCCGCCATGTCCCAGAAGCAGTAGCCCTCGCGGCGGTCGATCACCAGGTCGACGCCGGCGTCCTGCCAGAAGCGCGTCTTGTCCGGGTTCCAGAACTGCTCGGAGCGGCGGAGGAAGTCCGCCTTCGGACTCGAACGAGAAGAAGCCATAGTCGTACACGTTCCGCGCCTTGGCGCGGAACGTACCAATTCAGGCGCTGGACGGCAAATGGTGTGCCAAAAGGTCCGCCGAGCGCACGAACCCGTCGAAGAGGCGGAACGCCGCGCTCCGCGCCGCCTCGAGCTGCTCCGGCGGGGCGGCCAGCGGCACGTCCTCGCGCTCCTCGGCCACCGCCCACCCGGCCACGATCTCCACGGTCGCCTCGGGATGGAACTGCACACCCAGGTGCGGACCGAGCCGGAACGCCTGTGGCGCGTCGTCGGTGCGGGCGAGCTCGGTCGCGCCCGGCGGCGTGCAGAAGCGCTCGTAGTGCCACTCGAGCCACGGCCCCTCCGGGATCAGCGAGGGATCGTCGCTCTCGACCAGGCGCCAGCCCAGCTCCGGCACCGGCGCGGGCCCGACCGCGGCGCCGAGCACCGCCGCGAGCACCTGGCCGCCATAACACAGGCCGAGCACCGGCACGTCGCGCTCCACGGCGCGCGTCAGCAGCTCGCGCTCGGCCGCCACGCCCGGATCGTGCAGGTCGCCGGCCATCCGGTCGTGCCCGAGCGAGGCGACGAACGCGTAGTCCGCTGGATCCGGCACCGACGGCGTGACCCACGTCTGCTGCACCTCGTACGCCAGCCCGCGCGCCTCGAGCCACTCGGCCAGCAGGCCCACCGGCGCTGTGTCGACGTGCTGGCGGATCAGGACCGGCGCCACGCGCCGAGGATACGGCCTCAGCCGCGGTTCATATCGTCGAGCGCGACCATCATCGCAAGGATCAGGGCCTCGTCCTCCCCGCGATCGACCCCATACGTATCGCGGACGCGGAACCACTTCTTCGACACGTGCGCCACGGTGTCGCCGTCGCGCCGGATCTCGTACTCGTGGTCGAGGATGTTGCCGTGGGCGCGAAGCTCCTCGCCGTCCTCGACCTCGATCCTGAAGCGGTCGCGGAAGCCGACGAGCGCCTTGTGAACGGTCGCGACCGTGCGGCCGTCGCGCGCGATCTTCATCGTGTCGCGCACCCGCAGCCTGCGCTCCTGGATCTTGGCGACCTCGTTGCCCTCACGATCCTCGAGCACGAACGTGTCGCGGATCCGCAGCGCCTTGCCGTCGACCTTGTAGACGCGCTCGCCGCGGTCGTCCTCGATCCAGGCGTCATCGCCGATCGACACCAGCTTGTCGCGCATCTGGAAGCGCCGGCCCTTCATCGGCCGTCACGGTCCCAGCCGTGGGGGTGAGGCCGCCTCACCCCGCGTGGGTGGTGCGTCGCCCCGTGTCAACCGGCGGCACCGCGGGCAGTACCCGAAGCATGAGCCTCGAACGGAAGGTCGTCGCGATCACCGGAGCCTCCGCCGGCATCGGCCGCGCGTGCGTGCGGGAGTTCGCCGCCCGCGGTTACGACGTCGGGCTGATCGCCCGTGGCCGCGACCGCCTCGACGCCGCCGCCGCAGA
Source organism: uncultured Solirubrobacteraceae bacterium (assembly GCA_963722815.1). GTDB lineage: Bacteria > Actinomycetota > Thermoleophilia > Solirubrobacterales > Solirubrobacteraceae > DASQFQ01. Next base: position 339,260 of record CAVROM010000010.1, on the reverse strand, counting down.
GGTGCGCGAGGCGGGCCGCCGCGCCTGCGTCGCTCCCGCCGACGTCGCCGACGCGGACGCCGTCGAGGCCGCCGCGCGCGAGATCGAGGAGGAGCTGGGCGAGATCGACGTGTGGGTGAACGTCGCCATGACCGCGGTGCTGGCTGAGCTGTGGGAGTGCACGCCGGAGGAGCTGCTGCGCGTCACCCAGGTCACCTACCTCGGCTCGATCCACGGCATCCAGGCCGCCCTCCGGCGCTTCCGCCCGCGCGACCGCGGCGCGATCGTCCAGGTCGGCTCCGCGCTCTCCCGCCGCGGCATCCCGCTGCAGTCGAGCTACTGCGGCGCCAAGCACGCGGTCAAGGGCGCGCTCGACTCGCTGCGCGCCGAGCTGATCGACGAGGGCTCGAACGTCAAGGTCAGCCTCGTCCAGCTGCCCGGCCACAACACGCCGCAGTTCGACTGGGTCCGCACCCGCCTGCACCGGCACCCGCAGCCGGTGCCGCCGATCTACCAGCCGGAGGTCGCCGCCCGCGCGATCGCCTGGGCGGCCGAGCACCCGAAGCGCGAGCTGTGGGTGGGCTTCCCGACCGTCTACACGATCCTCGGCGAGCGGGTCGCCTCCGGGCTGATGGACCGCTACCTCGGCGGCACCAACATCAAGGCGCAGGAGGCGGCGAAGCCGATCGACCCCTCGACGCGCAAGGACAACCTGTTCGAGCCGCCGCCCGGCGACCCCGGCGCGCACGGGATGTTCGACGGCAAGGCCCACGGCCGCTCACCGCAGCTGTGGCTGACGACCCACAAGCGACCGCTCGCCGCCGCCGCGGGCGCGGGCGCGGCGGTCGCGGCGACTCAGCTCGCGCGCGTCGCGCGCAACCACAGGTAGCCGTAGGCGCCCAGCTCCACCTGCAGCCGCCCGCCCTCGACGTGGTGGTCGCGGCGCTCCAGCAGGTCGTCGACGCCGTCGACGCCGTCGCCGAGGTCGAGCTCGGCGGTGACCGTCTCGTCGCTCAGGTTGTGGAGCGCGAACACGGTCGAGCCCTGCCAGTCGCAGCGGTGGGCGAACAGCGCCGGCGGCTCGTTCTCGAGCAGCCGGCTCTCGCCCCAGCCGAGCTCGGGCGTGTCGTGCCGCTGGTGGACGAGCTTGGACATGAACTGCAGCAGTGAGTCGTCGTCGCGGCGCTGCTCGGCGACCTCGGCCCACTCCATCGGCACGCGCACCGCCATCCGCCCCTCGCGCCCGAGGTCCTCAACCATGCCGATCTCGTCGCCGTAGAGGATCACCGGCGTCCCGGGCAGCGAGAGCAGCAGCGACCACGCCATCCGCAGCCGCGGGCCGTCGCCGCCGAGCATGCTCGCCGACCCGGCGGCGGATGCCGTGGCCGTAGATCTGCATGTTCTTCTCCGGCCCGAACGCCGCGAAGACGTCGTCGCGCTCGGCCTCGTCGAGCTTGTCGAGCGACAGCTCGTCGTGGTTGCGCAGGAACGTCGCCCAGCCGCTGTCCTGCGGCGGCACCGGGAGCGTGCGGATCAGGTCCTCGAGCGGCGCCGCCTCGCCGCGCGCGAGCGACAGCCACAGCGCGCTGGTTGATGAGGAAGCCGAGCTGCAGGTGCAGCGCGTCCCCGTGATCCTCGAAGTAGGACTCGAGCTGATCCACCTCGACGTTGACCTCGCCCATCAGCATCGCGTCGCCGCGCCGGCGCAACGCGAACTCGCGCAGCTCGTGCAGCCAGCGGCGCGGCTCGTCGGAGCCCGCCTCGTCGGTGCCGACCGTCTCGACCAGGAACGGGACGGCGTCCATGCGGAAGCCCGAGACGCCCAGCTGGAGCCAGAAGCCGACCGTCTTGGCGATCTGGTGCCGGACCTCCGGGTTGGTGATGTCGAGGTCGGGCTGAAAGGGCTGGAAGCGATGCATGTAGTAGCGCCCGGCCTCGTCGTCGAACGTCCAGTTGTCGGGCGTAGTGCCCTTCTCTTTCGACGGGTCGTCGCTCCAGACGTAGTAGGCGCGGTACGGCGAGCCGGGATCGGCGCGGGCGACCTGGAACCACGGGTGCTGGATCGAGGTGTGGTTGCAGACCAGGTCGGCGAGCACGCGCAGCCCGCGGTCGGTCGCGTGGCGGATCGCCTCGGGCACGTCGCCGAGGTCGCCGAGCCGCGGGTCGACGCCGAGGTAGTCGCTGATGTCGTAGCCGTCGTCCTGGTTGGGCGTCGGGTAGAACGGCATCAGCCAGATGCAGGTGGCGCCGAGGTCGGCGACGTGGTCGATGTGGTCGATCAGGCCGTCGAAGTCGTGGTGGAAGGTCTCGACGTCGAGGCAGTAGACGACCGCGTTCTTCCACCACAGGTCGCTGGTCGGGGCGAGGCGCATGTCCCGCCATACCCACGATCAGCCCGTGAGCACCGGCAGCACCTGCGCGGCGAGCTCATCCGCGAGCGGCATCCCGCACTCGGCGGCCAGTCGCGGCCGGAGCCCGACGTAGCTCGCGATCGTGGCGCGCAGCGCGCGACGCAGCTCGGCGTCCTCGGGCGCGGCCGGCAGCGCGCGGCGAAGCTCCTCGCGGGCCTCGGCCGGCAGCCGCTCCTGCATGCGGAGCACGCCGCGCCACGGCTCCGGCGCCAGCGCGCCGAACCCGGCCAGCAGCATCGTTTCGACGAACTTGACGAGCTCGAGGTACACGAGCCATTCGTGCCCGGGCCGGCGCAGCTTGAGCCGCGCCGCCCACAGCCAGTCCCAGGCGTGTGCGTCGAAGCCGGAGAGGTCGGGCGGCTCGAGCGGCGCCTGGAGCTGCGTGCGCAGCCGGTCGGCGAGTCCGTGCTCGTCGACCAGCGCGCGGAAGCCGTCGCGGAGCCACGGATCGACCCGCGGCTCGCCCTCCTGGAAGAAGAAATCCACCTTCACTGGGCCGTCGCAGAACCCGATGAACGTGTGCGGCGCCTGCCACGCGACCTCGTCGAAGCCGCCGAGCCAGCCCCCGAGCCCCTCCGCCACGGTCACCCGGTCCGCCCAGAGCGCCTCGAGCTGCCCGGGGTGCGCGACGACGAGGAAGTCGACGTCCGAGCGCTCGTCGGCGTCGCCGCGTGCGAGTGAGCCCTTGAGCAGCAGCGCCCGCACCCGCGTGTCGGCCTCGGCCCAGCGGACCCCGGCTGCGACGATCGTTTCTTGCCTGCGCGTGCTCATGGCGCCCGCACTGACAGGATGCCAGCCATGGCCGCCCATCCGGACTACACGCGCGAGCGTGTCCGCCAGGCGACACGGGAGGCGGCGGCGCTCGTCTATCCCGAGACGCAGCCGGTCGACGCCATGCGGATCACCGGGCCGGACGGGGCCGAGCGGGACGCTGAGCTGGGGATGGAGCTCGGGCCGCTGTGGGCGACGTGGTGGCTGGACGTCGCGGCCGAGGTCCCGGAGGCGTGGGCGGCCTCCCGGGTCGACCTGCTCTTGGTGACGAACTCCGAGGCGACGGTATGGCTCGACGGCGAGCCGGTGCAGGGGCTGGTCAGCGGCGCGGGGCGCGACCGCATCGCCGCCACGCTTGCTCCGGCCGGGGACGGGTCGGCGCGCGGGTGGAGATCGCCTGCAACGGGCTGTTCGGCTGGGCGGAGCTGAACCCGCCGTCGCAGCGGCCGGAGCCGATCCCGCCGGCGTTCCGGCTCGAACGCTGCGAGATCGCGCGCTTCGATCCTGACGCATGGGCGCTGGCCTGCGACCTCGGCGTGCTCGCGGCGCTGATGGACGAGGAGCAGGAGGCGCCTGGGGCGGCGAGCTGCTGCGCGAGCTCAACCGCTTCTGCAACACGGGCGACCGGGAGATCCTCACCCGGCTGCTGGAGCGCCGCAACGGCACGCGGACGCACGAGATCACCGCGATCGGCCACGCGCACATCGACACCGCCTGGCTGTGGCCGCTCGAGGAGACGTACCGCAAGTGCGTGCGCACGTTCGCGACCCAGCTGCGGCTGATGGAGCGCTACCCGGACTACCGCTTCGCGTGCTCGCAGGCGCAGCAGTACGCGTGGATCCGCGACCGTGAGCCGGGGCTGTGGGCGCGCATCCAACGCGCCGTCGAGCGCGGGCAGTGGCTGCCGGTCGGCGGCACCTGGGTCGAGCCGGACTGCAACCTCCCGGCGGGCGAGTCGCTGGTCCGCCAGTTCCTCTACGGCCAGCGCTTCTTCGAGCGCGAGTTCGGGCGCCGCGCCGAGGTGTTCTGGAACCCCGACGTGTTCGGCTACAACGGCCAGCTCCCGCAGCTCATGCGCGGCGCCGGCATCAGCGGCTTCCTGACCCAGAAGCTGTCCTGGAACCGCTTCAACGACGCCCGACGCACCACACGTTCCGCTGGGTCGGCATCGACGGCTCGCTCGGTGCTCGCGCACTTCCCGCCCGCCGACACCTACAACGCCGAGGCGACCGTGCCGGAGCTGCGCCGGGCGGCGCGCGACTTCAAGGACCACGAGCGGTCGGCGCAGTCGCTGCTGCGTGTTCGGCTGGGGCGACGGCGGCGGCGGGCCGACGGAGGAGATGCTCGAGACGCTGGCGCGCGTCGCGGACCTTCAGGGCGTCCCGCGCACGACGATCGGCGACCCCGAGGCGTTCTTCGGCGAGCTCGGGCGTCGTCCGAGTGGCCGGAGGTCGTGGGCGAGCTCTACTTCGAGTACCACCGCGGCACGTACACGACCCAGGCGCGCACCAAGCGCGCGAGCCGCCGCGCCGAGCGGGCGCTGCACGACGCCGAGCTGCTGGCGGCGGTGGCGGGCGAGCCGGCCGGCCTGGAGGACGCCTGGCAGACGCTCCTGCTCAACCACTTCCACGACATCCTGCCGGGATCCTCGATCGGCGAGGTGCACGCGCGGGCGGAGCGTGACCTGGCCGAGGTGGAGGCCGCCGCGGGCGCGGTGCGCGACCGGCTGCTGCCGCGGCGGCGTCGTGAACACGATCGGCGTCGCGCGGCGCGAGGTCGTCGGGCCCTCCGGGCTCGCCGTTCGCCGAGGCGCCGCCGTGCGGCATCGGGAGCCTCGTCGAGACGCGGGGCAGGTCAGCGTCGTCGGAGGCGCGGTCCTTCATCCTCGACAACGGGATCCTCCGCGCGGTCCTCGGCCGCGACGGGACGCTGCGCTCGCTCGTCGCCGGCGGCCGCGAGGCGATGGCTGCGCCCGGCAACGTGCTCGAGCTCTACGACGACCGCCCGACCGACTTCGAGGCCTGGGACCTCGACCCGTTCCACCTCGAGACCCGCGCCGACTGCCCGCCCGCGACGTCCGCCGAGGTCGCGCTCGCCGATCCGCTGCGCGCTCGAGGTGGCCTTCGAGCGCCCGATCGGCGACCGCAGCCGGATGCGCCAGACGGTGCGCCTCGACGCCGAGGCGCCGCGGCTCGAGTTCCACTGCGCGATCGACTGGCAGCGAGGACCGGAAGGCCCTGAAGGTGCGCTTCCCAGTCGCCGTGCTCGCGCCGCGGGCGACCTACGAGATGCAGTTCGGCGTCGTCGAGCGCCCGACCACTACTCCACCCGCGCCGACGCTCGCGCAGTACGAGGTGCCCGGCCATCGCTTCGCCGATCTCTCGGAGCACGGCTTCGGCGTCGCGCTGCTCTCGGCGGCGACCTACGGCTGGTCGACGCTCGGCGGCGAGATGCGGATGACCCTGCTCCGCTCGCCGCGCTGGCCCGACCCGGACGCCGACCGCGGCGCCCACGAGCTCGCCTTCGCGGTCTTCCCGCACGCGGGCGGATGGCAGGACGCCGGGGTGACCGCCGAGGCGCTGCGCTTCAACGCGCCGCTGCTGGTCGGCGAGCCGACGCGGCGCCGGGGTGCTGGTTCGCGCGCGAGGGCTCCTGGTCGACACCGTCAAGCCGGCCGAGGACGGCGACGGCGTCGTCGTGCGGCTGTACGAGGCGCACGGCGGCCGCGGGCGGGCGCGGTTGCGCGTCGGCGTCCCGTTCGCCGAAGCCCATTTCGCCAATCTGCTTGAGGACAGCCTCGCGCCCGCCGAGCGCGACGGCGACGCGGATCGTGCCCTACCGGCCGTTCGCGATCGTGACCGTCGCGCTCAGCCGCCCCCGCTAGGCACCAAGCTGCCTGGCTTGGCGCCTAGCTGACGAGCAGCGTGTCGAGCCCGCGGGTCAGTCCGACGAGCTCGGGCACGCGGCGCGCCGCGAGCAGCGTGCCACCGACGTCAGGCCCCGGCGTCCCGCCCGCGTCGTGGCGGATCGTGAGCCGCTCGTCGGGCAGGCCGAACACCACCTCGGTCGACACCACGAAGCCCGGCAGCCGCACCGAGTGGACCTGGGTGCCGGAGACGCTGGCGCCGCGCGCCTCGACCGGGCCGTGGATCTGGTCCAGCGGCCGGCCGAGCTGCGCCGCCCCGAGGCGCTCGGCGAGCTCGCGCGCGGTGCCGCTGGGCACGTCGGGCTTCGTCGCGCTCGCGTAGTCGATCACCTCCCAGTTCGGCAGGTGGCGCGCGGCGAGCAGCGCCGCGGCGGAGGCCATCGCGGCGGTGAGCGAGAAGTTGCCGGAGGCGACGACGCCGACCGATCGCTCGCGCGCGGCCTCGTCGATGTCCGCGAAGTCGCCGGCGGTGAGGCCCGAGGTGCCGATCACCACCGCGACGCCGGCCTCGATCGCGGCGAGCGTGTTGCCCTTGACCGCCTCGACCGACGTGAAGTCGATCAGCACGTCGACGCCCTCCAGCGCCTCGGCCGCGCTCGCGTAGACCGGCGCGCCGTCGATCTCGCCACCGGCCGCGGAGCGGCTGACCGCGGAGCGCAGCTCGAGGTCGGCCGCCTCACGCACCCCGCGCACGATCGCCTCGCCCGTCCATCCCGTCGCCCCAGCGATGCACACCCTCATGTCGTCATCCTCCGTTCGCATGGCCCGCAGCCTGTCACCCCAGGCCCGGCTCCTCCTCGCCGGCGCAGCCACGACCCCGCCACCCACTCGAGCGGCCCGCGCGCGGCCGACGGCCGCGCGCAGGCCACCGCGCGATCCCTACTGGCCGGCCCCCAGGTCGATGACCGGCGTGATCAGGAGCTCGGCGTTCGGGTCGACGCTCACGTCGTCCTTCCCGCCCAGCGTGTTGATCCGCAGCGTGTCGTTGAGCGACTCGCTGCCGCTGATCCGCGTGGTCGCCGGGAACCCGCCGACCACGACCTGATCGCCCTCACGGGTGACGGCCACGTGGTCCGCCGCGTTGTCGCGGCCGTTCACGGTCACCGTGTCCTCCGCGCTGTCGCCCGCGCCGTCGAACTGGGAGAGGTCGACGTCGTTGGTCTTCAGCGCGGTGCCCGCCAGGTCGCCGAACGTGATCTGGTCGGAGCCGCCGAGCGCCCTGACCTTCGAGGCCTCGAAGCCCGCGAAGTCCAGCGACACCGCGGCGACGTTGCGGGTGAGCCGGACACGCCCCGCCTGCGCGGTGACGTCGATCTGCTCGCCGATGTTGGACCCGTTGAACTCCAGCGTGTCGAGGCCGGACTGGCCCTCGGCGACGTCGTTGCCGTCGCCCGGATTCCACTGGAACCGGTCGTCGCCGTTGCCCAGCCGCGCGGTGTCGGCGCCGCGCCCGCCGGCCACGATGTCGTCGCCGTCACCGCCCAGCACCGTGTCGTCTCCGTCGCCGCCGCGCAGCGTGTCGGCGCCCGCGCCGCCGTCGATGGTCAGCGCCGTCAGCGTGCCGATGCCGTTCTGCGCGGTGATGGCGTCGGCGCCGCCGTAGCCGCGGACGTCGAGGCTCTCGACCGCCCGCTGGTTGACGAGGCCGCCGCCGTCGACGAACGCCGCGACGAGATCGGTGCCGTTCCGGGCCACCCCGATGGCGTCGTCGCCCTCGGTGCCCTTGTAGATCGACGTGTCGGCGCCATCGCCGCCGTCGACCGTGACGGAGCCCGGCCCCGGCACGCTGACCCCGCTGACGACCGTGTCGGCGCCGCCGAGCGTGTCGACGTCGACGTTGTCCTGCGTCTCGGCCGAGGTGACCTCGACGCCCACGCCGGAGCCGTCGACGCGGACCTTGCCGTCGGACGTGGCGCCGACGTCGAAGCGATCCGCCGCGTCGGTGCCCTGGACGATCACGTTGTCGGCGGCGCCGTCGGCGGCGCCGTCGGAGGCGCGGAGATCGGAGGACACGGTGCACGCGCCGGTGCCGCGCAGGTCGCCGACGGTGACGGCGTCGCTGCCTCCGAGGGTGCGGACGCGGATCTGCTCGAGGCTCCCGAGGTCCATGTCGATCGACGCGACGTTGCGCGTGAGGCGTGCGCGAGCGCCGTTGGCGGTGACGCCGATCTGCTCACCGATGTTGGAGCCGTTGAAGTCGAGCGTGTCGCTGCCCGCAGCGCCGTCGACGGTGTCGCTGCCATCGCCCGGATCCCATTCGATCCGGTCGTTGCCGGTGCCGCCGTCGATGGTGTCGGCGCCGACGTTGCCGTCGATGTCGTCATCGCCGGGGCCGCCGAGGAGCTTCTCGTTGCCGGCCGCGCCGCGGAGCGTGTCGTCGCCCGCGCCGCCGTCGACGGTGACCGGCGTGTCGAAGTTGGCGCTGCCGTTGATGAGGTCGACGCGGTCGTCGCCGCCCTTCGTGTCCACCTCGAGCTTGCTGAACGTGCTGCGGTCGAACGTCATGTCGGCCGTGCCGTCGTTGCCGATGTCGAGGATGTAGGCGTTCGGCTGGTTGATGATCGCCAGGTTCTGGGCGCCGTTGTCGCCGAAGATCTGCAGCGTGTCGCCGTCCAACTGCGCGCCAGTGGCGGCGGAGGAGGGAGCGGCGGCGACGGCCAGCGCCGCGGCGGCGACCAGGCTCGCTCTCCGTATCAGGCGCGGGGCGCCTGTGAGGGTCCTGCGATGCGGGTGTCGGGTCATACCCGACGACGCTAAGGACCGGAGCCTCTACGAGAAATAGCGGAAACCCTCAAGCTTCTGCGGTGCCGAGCCGGTGCGCGAGCTGGGTGCGCGAGCGGACGCCGAGCTTGGCGTAGACGTGCGAGAGGTGGACCTCGACGGTGTGCACGGTGACGAACAGCGTGCCGGCGATCTCCTTGTTCGAGAGGCCCCGGACCGCCAGCTCCGCCACGCGATCCTCCGACGCGGTCAGGCCGTCGCCCCGGTGTCGCCCGAGCCGCGCCAGCTCGTCGCGCGCGCGCGGCGCCCAGAGCCGCGCGCCGATCGCCTCGAACCTGGCGAGCGCCTGCTCGAGCGCGGCGCGCGTGGCGCGCTTGCGCCGCAGGCGACGGTGCAGCTGGCCCTGCAGGAGCAGCGTCCGCGCGTGCTCGAACGGCAGGTCGACGCGGCCGTGCTCGGCCAGCGCCGTCTCGTCCCGGTGCGCGCCGGGCAGATCGCCGCGCGCGGCCAGCAGCAGCGCGCGGCAGCGGCCGCCGGCCGCCAGTGCCGCCGCCCGGTCGAGCTCCCCCGCCTTGCGCTCGAACGCGTCGAGCAGGCGCTCGGCCCGGTCGAGCTCACCGAGCGCGGTCAGGGCCTCGACGGCATGCGGCACGAGCATCTCGGGCGGCTCGCCGATCCCGTTGGCCTCGAGCGCCTCGGTGATCGGCGCCAGCCCGGCCCACGCCGCCGGGGCGTCGCCGAGCGAGAGCTCCAGCAGGCCGAGCGCCCCCGCCGCCCACAGCGTCGGGTTCGAGGCCTCGAAGCGCGCGCAGATCTCGAGCGCCGTGGCCGCGTCGGCCCGCGTCGCGGCGGCGTCGCCGCGGTGCGCGTGGATGCAGGCGCGCTGCGCCAGCGCCCAGGCGCGGTTGAACTCGCTGCCCGCGAGCCCGGCCTGGGCCTCGGCCTCGTCGGCGTACGCCATCGCCGCGTCCAGGTCGGCGCTCTGCGTCTCCAGCCACGCGAGCCAGGTGAGGAAGTAGGAGAGGTCGCTCTCATCGCCGGAGTCGATCGCCGTGAGCCGGAGCGCGGTGAGCTCCGCGCGCCCCTCCGCGTGGCGACCCGTCCACACCTTCAGGCACGCGGCGAGCGCGCTCGGCCGGACAGGTAGGGGCACGGGCGGTCCGCCGCCTCCAGCAGGAGCGACTGCTCGACGAGGCCCCAGTCGACGCCGCGGCCGAGCAGGAAGTCGATCATGGCGCGGACGACGAGCGCTTCGGCGAGGAGCGTGCGGTCCTCGGCGCCCTCGGCGAGCGCGAGCCCGCGATCGGCGTGCGCGTCGGCGCCGGGGCGTTGCCGTAGTGGTTGGCGTGCACGTAGCTGAGGTCGAGCTCGATCGCGACCGCCAGCGCCGGGTCGTCGGCGCTCGCCGAGCGCCTCCTCGAGCAGCGGCACGATCCCGGCGAAGCCCTGTTCGTTGTACCGGACCTGCGCGAGGAGCCGCAGCGCGTCGCGCGGGTGGAGCCCGGCGGCGTGTCGTCGAGGATCGTCTCCAGCAGCGCACGTGCGCGCGGGCGGTCGCCGGCGTGGATGTGGTGCTCGGCGGCGCGCATGCCGCGCACCCGCGCGGCGCCCGCGAGCTTGTAGCGGCGTGAGCGCCCGCGCCTGCTCGAGCAGCTCGCCGGCCGCCTCCCACCCGCCGCGCGCCCGCGCTCCGGCCGCGGCGTCCTCGAGCCCGCGGCCACCCGCTCGTCCGCCCGCCCGTCGCCAGCGCGGCGTGGAGCACGCGCTCCTCGGCGTCGGCCGCGAGCTCCGCCAGGCGCGGTGGAGCGTCCGCCGGCGCCCGCTCGCCGCCGCCCCGTACACCGCGGACGCGTAGAGCGGATGGGCGAACTCGATCCGGTCGCCGGCCGCCTAGAGCAACCCGCTCTGCTCGGCCGCGACGAGGCCGGCGGCCGACGACGCCCGCTCGACGACCTCCACGGTCGGGTGCCAGAGCGCGGCGGCGAGCAGCCGCGCTCGCGCGCGGGCGGCAGCTCCGCCATCGCGCCCGGCGACGAGCTCGCGCAGGTTCTCCGGCACCGGCAGCGGCCGCCCGGCTCGAGTGCGGGCGCCGGGCCGAGCGCGCGGGCGATCTCGAGTGCGAACAGCGGGTTGCCCCCCGACGCCTGGACGATCTTCAGCAGCGCCGGCCGCCGGAACGCGTAGCCGAGCTGCCACTCGATCAGCCGCCGTACGGCCTCGAGCCCGAGCGGGCCGAGCCGGGCGCGCATGAAGTGCTCCGGGCCGAGCGCCCGTTCCAGCCCGAGCCGGTCGGACGCGGCCAGCGGCGTCCGCGCGGTCAGGATCACGCCGACCGGTGACCGGCGACGCGGCGCACCGCGAACGCCAGCGCCCGGACCGTCTCGCCGTCGAGCCACTGCACGTCGTCGATCGCGACCACGACCGGGCCGGCCGCGCCGCGAGCACCAGCAGCGACGGCAAGCCGACGCCGACCGCGATCGGGTCGGGCGGGCGTCCCGCCGGCGCGGCCGAGCAGCGCCACCTCGAGCGCCTCGCGCTGCGGGCCCGGCAGCTCGGGAGGAACTCGTCGGCGAGCGTCGTCGGCGAGGTCGCCCAGGCCCGCGAACGAGAGCCGCGCCTCGGCCTGCTCGGCGACGCACGCGCAGGACGCGACAGCCCGTCGCCTCCGCGTCGGCGAGCGCCGCCCGCCAGACCGCGGTCTTGCCGATCCCGGGCTCGCCCTCGATCAGCAGCGCGCGCGGGCCGCCGTCCAGGCTGTCGAGCAGGGCGCGCGTGGCGGAGCGCTCCTCGTGGCGCTCGACGAGGGTGGTGACCGGTCCTGATCCGTGGACGTGGTGACCCACGCCCCCCCAGGACGTAATCGAGCCGGCACGTATTCCCGTAGATTTCGCGGGGAAGGCTCGAACTCGGTGACACGGCAAGTCGCACCCCCCCGATGGCACCGCGAGGTCGATGCGGAGCCCGTCGTGGTGGGCGAGCTCCGCAGGGGCGTCGCGGATTTCACCCGCGCCCACGGCGCGGACGAAGACGTGATCGACCGCATCGCGCTCGCGGTCTCCGAGGCGGTGACCAACGCGATCATCCACGCGTTCGTCGGCCGCGAGGCGGGCCGCGTGACGCTCACCGCCGAGGCAGGCGAGGGTTCGATCCTGCTGCGGGTGGTGGACGACGGCCGCGGGATGACGCCGCACCCGGAGAGCCCGGGGCTCGGCCTGGGGCTCACGATGATGGCCTCGATGGCGACCCGCTGCGACATCCGTGAGGGCGCGGGTGGCGTGGGCACCGAGGTGCGGCTCGCGTTCGACGCGCCCGGCGTCAGCGGCCCGGCGCTCGGCCTGGGCGAGGGTGACGAGCGGCTCGAGCTGCTGGTGGCCGTCGAGCGGCTGGCCGACGGCGCGGGCTGGCCGGACGAGGGCGTCGACGCGCTCGTGGCGCTGCTGGTGCCGCGGGTCGCCGACGCGTGCACGCTCGACGTCGTCGACGCGAAGGGCGAGCCGCGGCGGCTGGCCGCGCACTACGAGGGCCCGGCCGGGGCGGCCGGCGCCGCCTTCCTCGCCGGCCGGCAGCCGACGCGCGAGCAGATCGACATCACCGTGACGGCCCTGCGCGAGGGCCGTTCGCGGCTGATCACCGACGTCACGCCCGAGACGCTGCGCGCGCTCGCGCACGACGACGCCGAGGCCGAGCAGCTCGCGGCGATGGAGCTGACGCACTGGATCAACGTGCCGCTGCTGGTCTCCGAGCAGCTGCTCGGCAGCCTGGGCCTCGGGCTCGCCGCGGCGCGGCCGTCGCCCGAGGAGCAGCTCCCGTTCTTCGAGGCGCTCGCCGAGCGCGCCGCGCGCGGGCTCGCCAACACGCAGCTGATCACCGAGCTGCGCCGCACGCGCCAGCGGCTCGAGCTGATCCTCGACGCGCTCGCCGAAGCGGTCACCGTGCACGACGCCCGCGGCAAGCTCGTCTACGCCAACGGCGCGGCGGCGACGCTGCTGGGCGCCGAGTCGGTCGACGAGCTGCTGGCCGCGGAGCCGGGCGAGCTCGCCGCGCGCTTCAGCATCACCCGCGAGGACGGCACGCCGGTGCGCGAGGAGGACCTGCCCGGCCAGCGGCTGCTGGCCGGCGAGGAGTCACCCCAGCTGCTGACCCGCAGCGTGCACCGCGGGACGGGCCGCGAGTACTGGCTGCTCACCAAGGCGACGCGGCTCGACGACGGCGGCGCGCTCGCGGTCAACATCATCGAGGACGTCACCGACGCGAAGCTGGCCGAGCGGCACGAGCGCTTCCTGTCCGCCGCGGCAGCGACCGCCCGGGCGGCTAGGCATACTGCTCGGCGCAATGGTCCCGCGCCGCGATCGCCTGCTCCTGCTCTCCCTCGCGCTGCTCGTGGCAGCGTGGATGCTCGCCGAGACCCTGACGGGGAGCCACACGGGCCTGCTGTACCTGGCGCCCGCGCTCACGCTGGCGGTGCCGCTGATCCTCGGCCGCTACGTCGGCGAGGAGCAGCTCGCGGTGCTTGCGGGGCGCGCGCGGAGCCGGCCGCGGCGGCGAGTGGCGCCGGTCGCGGGCCCGCGCAGCTGCGCGCGGGTGATGGAGCGGGGCGGCCGCCTGGTCGCCTCCGGGATGGCCAAGCGCCCGCCGCCCGCGGCGGCGCAGCTGTGCCGTACCGCCGCCTGACCATCCCGCAGACCTCCCACAAGGACTTCCCATGACCCGCAACACCCGTTTTGCGCTCCTCGGCATCGCCGTGGTCATCATCGTCGTCGCCGTCATCGTGATCGGCGGCGGCGGCTCGGACGACACCAAGGCCTCCGGCCCCACGACCATCACGGTCAAGGACGCCAAGCCCGTCGGCGGCGTCAAGGACGTGACGTTCAAGCAGGGCGGCACCGTCGACCTCACGATCAAGAGCGACACCGCCGACGAGGTGCACTTCCACGGCTACGACGTCAAGAAGGACGTCGAGGCCGGCGGCAGCGTCCACTTCAAATTCCCGGCGAAGATCGACGGCAAGTTCATCGTCGAGCTCGAGGACCACGGCGTGACGCTCGCCAACGTGACCGTGGAGCCTTGACCCGGATCGCCCTGCTCGCCGCCGAGCCGGAGGACGACGCCGCGGGCGTGCTCTACCGGGCACTGCGCCCCGACGTCGACTTCCGCTTCGTCTCGGTCGCCGAGGGTGACGGCTACGAGGTGGTCCGCGAGCACGGTGCGGCGGACACACCCGGCGGCGTCGTGCTGATCGACCCGTTCGAGGTGCCCGCCGGCGAGGACGACGCGTTCCTCGCCGGCTGGGACGACGCGCGCGCCGTCCTCGCGGAGCAGCAGGGCTACCTGGGCGCGCGCCTGTACCGCGCCAGCGGCCCCGCGGACTTCCGCTTCGTCGACCTCACGCGCTGGTCGAGCCCGCTGATGGTCCAGCGCGCCGGCGCCAAGGGGGTCCCCGTTCCTTCCCGCCCCGCGCTCTACCAGCCCGTCTAGGCTCGCGCCATGAACGTGATGGCGCTGTACGACATCCACGGGAACCTCGATGCGCTCGAGGCGGTCCTCGCCGACGCCGAGCCGGACGCCGTGCTTGTCGGCGGCGACGCCGTCCCCGGCCCGTTCGCCGCCGCCGTGCTCGACCGCCTGGAGTCGCTGACCGTCTCCGTCCACTGGATCCGCGGCAACGGCGAGCGCGAGGTGGCCGAGGCGGTGGGGGCGGCCGAGCCCGCTCCCGACGACCTCGCCGCGGTCACGGCCGCCATCACCGCGCGCGAGCTCGGCCCGGAGCGATCGCGAGCCCTCGGCGAGCTGCCGCTCACGCTCACGCTCGACGGCGTCCGCTTCTGCCACGCGACGCCGCACCGCGACGACCAGATGGTCACCCGCATCTCCCCGCCCGAGCGCTGGGCGACCGTGCTCGAGGGCGTCGGCCCCGGCGTCGTCGTCGCCGGCCACACCCACCAGCAGGACGACCGCACCGTCGGCGACGTGCGCTTCATCAACGCCGGCAGCGTCGGCCTCCCCTACGAGGGGGACGGCGCCGCGCGCTGGCTGTGGCTGGCAGACGGCGTGCCCGAGCTGCGCCGGACGTCCTACGACGCCGCGGCGGCCGGCCGCCGCATGCTCGACGCCGGCTGGCCCGACGCCCGCAGCATCGGCGGCGCGCTGACCGAGCCCGTCGAGCCGATGGTCGTGACCGAGATCTTCGAGTCGTTCGCACGCGGCTAGGATCGCGGCCATGGCGAGCACCATCGTTCTGCTGGGCCCGCCCGGCAGCGGCAAGGGGACGCAGGCGGAGCACCTCCGCGACGACGGCTGGCTGACGCTCTCCACCGGCGACCTGCTGCGCGACGCGCGCTCGCAGGGCACCGAGCTCGGCGAGCAGGCGTCCGAGTACATGGACCGCGGCGAGCTCGTCCCCGACGGCCTGATCTCTGCCCTCATCAGCGACCAGCTCGAGGGCCGCGACGACGAATCGATCGTGCTCGACGGCTTCCCGCGCACGGTGGCGCAGGCCGACGCGCTCGGGGAGGCGCTGGAGCCGCACGGGCGCGAGCTCACCGCGGTGGTGCTGATCGACGTCCCTGACGAGGTGGTCGCCAAGCGGATCAGCGGCCGCGGCCGCGCCGACGACGC
Organism: uncultured Solirubrobacteraceae bacterium; assembly: GCA_963722815.1. GTDB lineage: Bacteria > Actinomycetota > Thermoleophilia > Solirubrobacterales > Solirubrobacteraceae > DASQFQ01. Next base: position 323,837 of record CAVROM010000010.1, on the reverse strand, counting down.
TCCCGAGACCGTCCGCGAGCGGCTGCACGTCTACCACGGCGAGACCGAGCCGCTGATCGAGTACTACGAGCAGCGAGCCTTGCTGCGCCGGGTCGACGGCACGGGCCACCCGGACGACGTCCAGCAGCGGCTGCGCGGCGCGCTCGGCTAGTCGACGATCGCCCGGCGCGGCTCTGAGCCGAACTGCTGGGCGATCCGCGCCACGATCTCCTCGCGCGTGTGGTCACCCGCCGGGACGTATTCGAAGCTGTCTTCGGTCACGGGCTCCAGCTTGAGCGGGATCTCCGTAACGACTGCGGTGAGCACTTCGAGCATCCTCCTGCGACGACCGGCGGAACCAACGAGGTGGGAACAACTACGGATTCGCCCCCGTTTCCGATCACCCTGCTCAAGCGGGCGCGGCGAGCTCGTCGGCGAGTCGGCGGAGGAGCGGATCGAGCTCCGGGTTCTGGTCCGGCTCCCAGTCGGCGACCAGGTCCCGCAGCCCGTCGGTGCGCGCGACCACGAGGCGCTCGCGCGTGGTGCGGCCCGCCTCGGTCGGGCGCTCGCCCTCGAGCAGGCCGAGCCCGCGCAGCTCCTCGACCGCGGCCACCAGGCGCTCCTGCCGGACGTGCGGGCGCGCGGCCAGGTTCTCGACCGAGGGCGCGTCGGGCGCCCCCAGCCGCAGCAGCGCCCACGACGCGCCCGGGGAGAGCTCGACGCCCGCTCGGTGCACCGTGTCGGCGAGGAACTCCAGCGTCCGCTCGCGGCCGACCGCGATGCTGAGCTGGCGCGCGACCTCGCGCATCGAGTCGGTATCGACCGGGCCGCCGATGGCGTCGCCGACGGACGTCTCCACCGTTGTGCGCAGCGGCCGCTCCGGGATCAGCCAGCTCAGGACGAAGGCGACCAGCACGACGGCGGTGGCGACCGTGAAGACGAGCTGCAGCGCGTCGGTGAACGCGTTGATGAAGACGTCGTGGAGCGCGGCGGGCAGCTGGCGGATCGCCGTCGGGTCGAGGCCTCCTTCCGAGGCCGCGCCGGTCGGCAGCTCGCTGCGCAGATGGCCGGAGAAGATCGCGCCCAGCACCGCGGTGCCGAGCGAGCCGCCGATCGAGCGGAACAGCGTCGAGCCCGACGTCGCCACCCCGAGCATCTCGTACGGCACCGCGTTCTGGACCGCGAGCACGAGCACCTGCATGACCATCCCGAGCCCGAGGCCGAGCACCAGCATGTGCAGCGCGGCGACGCCCGTGCCGGTCGTCTCGTCGAGCGAGGAGAGCAGGAACATCCCGAACGCCGCCACCGCCGTCCCCGCGATCGGGAAGAGCTTGTAGCGGCCGACCCGTGCGATGACCTGGCCGGAGATGATCGACGAGATCAGCAGCCCGCCCATCACCGGCAGCAGCTGGAGGCCGGACGCGGTCGGCGACAGCCCCCGCACGATCTGCTGGAACAGCGGCAGGTAGGTCAGCGCGCCGAACAGCGCGAAGCCGACCACCAGCGCGACCGCGCTCGTGACCACGAAGACGCGGTTCCTGAACAGCGACGGCGGCAGGATCGGCTCGGGCGCGTGGCGCTCGACGAACGAGAGCGCGACCAGGCAGGCGATGCCGAACACGCCCAGCCCCACGATCTGCGGCGAGTCCCAGTCGTACGTGTTCCCGCCCAGCGAGGTCAGCAGGATGATCGCCGCTCAGCCCCGCGGCGAGCAACACCGTCCCGGCGTAGTCGATCTGGTGGCGACGCCGCTCGCTCACCGTCGGCAATGTGACCGCCAGCACCGCGAGGGCGGCGATGCCGAGCGGCAGGTTGACGTAGAAGATCCAGCGCCACGACAGGTGGGTGGTGAGGAAGCCGCCGATCAGCGGGCCGGCCACGCTGGAGATGCCGAACACGGCGCCGAACAGCCCGGTGTAGCGCCCGCGGTCGCTGGGCGGCACGACGTCGCCGATCGCGGCCTGCGCGCTCACCATCAGCCCGCCGCCGCCCAGGCCCTGGATGGCGCGGAACGCGATCAGCTCGGTCATCCCCTGCGCGAGGCCGCACAACGCCGAGCCGACGAGGAACAGGATCAGCGCGCCCTGCAGCACGATCTTGCGCCCGTAGAGGTCGCCGAGCTTGCCGTACAGCGGCGTCACCGCCGTGACGGCCAGCAGATAGGCCGTGACCACCCACGAGAGGTGCTCGAGCCCGCCGAGCTCGCCGACGATCGTGGGCAGCGCGGTCGAGACGATCGTCTGATCCAGCGACGCCAGCAGCAACACCAGCATCAGACCGCTGACGACGACCAGGATGCGGCGGCGGTCGGTGGCGCGCGCGGTCATCGCGCAAGTCCTACCCCTCCTCCGCTCGGCGTGTCGTGCGCCTTCCGAGCGAGGCGCAGCTGCGCGAGCGACGGTGCCTCAGCTCTTCGCCGCCGCCTTGCCGCCCTTGCGGCCGGCCGCAGCCTTCTGCGCCTTGGTCCCGCCCTGGCTCGAGTCGGTGTTGCGCTTGCCGCTGCCCGACGCCTTGCCGCCCTTCTTCGACGAGTCCGGGTCGTTGGCGATCGCGGCCGCGCGGGACTTGCTCATGCCCTTCTTGCGCAGGCCCTCGTACTGCTTGTCGTCCTTGATGCTGGAGCCGTGGTCCTTCGCCATGATCGACCTCCTTCGGTGCGCTTTCAGAGCGGCTCTACCCCGAGCGGGTTTGCGCCATTCCGGTCCGGGTAGCCCGCCGGCATGGAAGGCGGAGTGGCACTTTTCCTCCTGCTCATCCTCGTAGTCCTGGCCGCGATCGCCGGCCTCGCGCTGTACCTGACCGGCGGCGCCCTGATCGCGAAGCGCGACCACGGGAAGGACGACGCCGAAGGCCCTCCGAAGGCTCCCGAGCGGCCCACCAGCCCGACGCAGGAGAAGGTCACCTTCGCCGCCTCCGAGCAGGATCCCCGCCACCGCGAGGACTCCTGCCTAGGACCGGCCGCGCCGGCCTGTCGTGCGGTGCGCCGCGGACCTGCCGGTGGCGCTCGACCCGGCGCCCCCGTCGCGCTGATCAGCGGGCTTCGTACGGCCGATCCGCGCCATGATGCGCGGCGGATGCTGCTGCTCGCGATCCCGTTCGGCCTCGCCATCGGGCTGATCGTCGGGGCGGTGGGCGGCGGCGGCGCGATCCTCGCGCTCCCCGTGCTCGTCTACGTGCTCGGGGAGGGCGTCGGGCCCGCCTCGACCGCGTCGCTGATCGTGATCGCGCTGGCCGCCGCGGTCGGCGCAGGCGCGCGCGCCGGCGACGGCCAGGTGTGCTGGCGCCTGGCGCTGCTGTTCGCGGTACCGCCGCCGCGGCCGGCTCGCTGGTCGGCGCGCTGCTCAGCCGCGCGGTGAGCGACCGCGCGCTGATCCTCTCGTTCGTCCCGATCATGCTGCTGGCCGCCGGCGCGACCTGGCAGCGCTCGGGCGCCGGGCGCGAGGAGATCGACGCGGGCTGCCCGCCCGCACGCGCCGGGGTGGTCGTCGGCGCCGGGCTCGGCGTCGGCGCCCTCACCGGCTTCTTCGGCGTCGGCGGCGGCTTCATGATCGTGCCGGTGCTCGCGCTCGGGCTCGGCCTCGCCTTCCGCCGCGCGGTCGCGACCTCGCTCGTGATCATCACGCTGACCGGCATCGTCGCCCTGACCACCCATCTGCTGACGGGCGCGCGGCCGCACTTCGCGGTCACCGCGGCGCTCGCATGCTCGACCGTCGTCGGCGCGTTCCTCGGCACCGCGGTCGCCGACCGGCTCCCGCAGAAGCTGCTCGCCCGTGGGTTCGCGATCATCGTGGCGTTGCTGGCGTTGTTCCTGCTCGCCGACGCCACGCTGCTCGGTGGGCCGCCGAAGGCCTTAGCGAACGTCAGCGGCGGCTGGGTAGGGAAGCGGTCCGAACCGCCCCGGCGGCCACGAATGTCAGCTCGAGGCCGCATACCGACCCTTTGACGCTCGTGCCAAGCGCGGCGCCCTAGAACAGCGTGTACCCACCGTCGATCACGAGCACCGACCCGGTCATGAACGCCGACGCGTCGCTGGCCAGGTAGACGATCGACGGGCCGAGCTCCTCCGGCAGCGCGTAGCGCTGCATCGCCGAGTCGTCGATCCAGCGCGGCTTGAACTTCGGGTCGTCCACGGGCGCCATCTCGGTCTTGATGTAGCCCGGCGCGAGCGCGTTGACGCGGACGCCGTGCGGCGCCCACTCGGCGGCCAGCGACTTGGTGAGCTGGTGGACCGCCGCCTTGGAGGCGTTGTAGGCCGGCTGCCACTGCGGCCGGTTGACGATCTGGGCCGAGATCGAGCCGACGTTGACGATCGACCCGGTCCCGCGCTCGATCATCTGGCGCCCGACGACGCGGGAGCAGCGCCACAGCCCGTCGACGTTGACGTCCCAGACCGCGCGCCACTCCTCCTCCGGCACCTCGAGGGCCGGGCGGTGGAAGCAGGCGCCGGAGTTGTTGACGAGCACGTCGACGGGCCCGAGCTCGGCGGTGACCGTCTCGAGCATCGCGTCGACGCTCGCGCCGTCGGTGATGTCGGTCGTCACCGCGAGCGCGCCGAGCTCGCCCGCCACCGCCTCCGAGCGGGCAGCGTCGCGCGCGGCGATGGCCACGCGCGCGCCGGCCTCGCCGAGCGCACGCGCGAGCGCCATCCCGATCCCGCGGTTGCCGCCGGTGACGACGGCGACCTTGTTGTCCAGCCGAAACGAGTCCAGGACCGTCATGGCCCTGGACTATCTCAGAGCGCTGCTAGGCCTCGAGGCCCGGCGAGACGCAGCTGGGGTTCTCGCACACGTACGGGCCCGAGGGTCCGGCGTGGAAGTGGACCTTCTCGTCGGTGTGGCTGTCAACGCGCAGGGCGTTGGTGATGGCAGCGAGGATTCGAGCCATGGTGGATCCTTCCTGGGGAGGTGAGGGAGAACCGGCGGGGGCGAAACGCGCGGGACAGTTGCGTCGTCTCTTCCGCCGGGCGCTACGAAGGGTGATACACCCTTCGCGGGAGATTGTAACAAGCTTGTGACAATCCCCTGGACGGGTGTTTTAGCCGTACAGCGCGGGCCTTTCGGCCAGTTCCACCGCGGCGCGCTCGCCGCTCGCCGAGCGAGGCGATGCAGGCGTCGGCGACCGCGTTGGCGGCGTAGCCGTCCCACGTGCTCGGGCCTTCGGCGCCCGAGACCCAGGCGTCGAGCTCGCGCTGGTAGGCCGTCGCGAAGCGCCCGCGGAAGTCCGAGGCGACCTGCTCGCCCAGCCGCAGCGTGCCCTGCTCGCCCACGACCTCGCAGCGGACGTCGTAGCCGTAGCGCGCGTTGACGAACACCTCGATGTCGACCAGGACGCCGCTCGCGGTCTCGAGCAGGATCAGCTGCGGGTCGACGAGGCCGGCCGGCGCCTGCCGGGACGAGCGCGGCGCGCGCACGGTGGCGGCCACGATCTCCTCCCCGAGCAGCCAGCGCGTGATGTCGATCTCGTGCACGCAGGAGCTGGTGATCAGCATCTCGGGCGTGAAGCCGGGCGGCGACTGCGCGTTGCGGTGCGCGCAGTGGACGAGCAGCGGGGCGCCGATCGCGCCGAGGCAGGCCCGCAGCTCCTCGTAGAGGGGGTCGCGGCGGCGCATGAACCCGACCGTGACCAGCCGCCGGCCGACCGCGACCTCGGCCTCGATGACGTGCAGGCATGCCTCCGCGGTCGTCGCCAGCGGCTTCTCGCACAGCACGCGCTTGCCGGCCGCGATGCACGCGAGCACGAACTCCTCGTGCGTCGGGTCGTAGGAGGCGACGATCACCGCGTCGACCTCGGGATCGGCGATCAGGGCGTGCGGGTCGGCGAACGCGCGCCCGCCCCCGAACGCGGCCGCCGCGCCGGCGCGCGCCGGATCGGCGTCGGCCACCGCCGCGACGTGCGCTCCGTCGACCGCAGTCGACAGCGTGCGGACGTGGTCCGCGCCCATCATCCCCGCGCCGATCACGCCGACGCCGACGGTCTTGACCGTGCTCATGTCGCGGTCGGGAAGTGCATGTGGGACGGGTCCCGCGCGTCCTCCGGCCAGCGGCTCGTGACCACCTTGCCGCGCGTGTAGAACTTGACCCCCTCCGGCCCGTGGACGTGCGTGTCGCCGAACAGCGACGACTTCCAGCCGCCGAACGAGTAGAACGCCATCGGCACCGGGATCGGGACGTTGATGCCGATCATCCCGACCTGGATCTGGCGCTGGAACGTGCGCGCGGCCTCGCCGCTGGAGGTGAAGATGGCGGTCCCGTTGGCGTACGAGTTGGCGTTGATCAGCTCGATCGCCTCGTCCAGCGTGTCGACGCGCACGACCGCCAGCACCGGGCCGAAGATCTCGTCGCGGTAGGCGTCCATCTCCGGCGTGACGCGGTCGAGCAGCGTCGGGCCGACGAAGAAGCCGTCGCCCTCGACCTCGAGCTCGCGGCCGTCGACGACCACGTCGGCGGTCGTGCCGTCGATGTAGTCGACGATCCGCTCGCGCGCCTGCGGCGGTCACCACGGGGCCCATGTCGGAGTCGGGCTCGAGCCCGGGGCCGACCTTGATCGCCTCCGCCTTCGCCTTCAGGCGCTCGACCAGCGGCTCGGCGGCGTCGCCGACCGCGACGGCGACCGCGATCGCCATGCAGCGCTGGCCGGCCGAGCCGAAGCCCGCGGCGGTCAGGTGGTTGGCGGCGAAGTCGAGGTCGGCGTCGGGCAGCACCACGGCGTGGTTCTTCGCGCCGCCGAGCGCCTGCACGCGCTTGCCCGAGGCGCTCGCCTTGCCGTGCACGTACTGCGCGATCGGCGTCGAGCCGACGAAGCTCACGGCGTCGATGTCCGGGTGCTCGAGGATCGCGTCGACCGCGACCTTGTCGCCGTGCACGACGTTGAAGACGCCGTCGGGCAGCCCGGCCTCGGCGTACAGCTCGGCGATGAAGTTCGACGCCGACGGGTCGCGCTCGGACGGCTTGAGCACGAACGTGTTGCCGGTCGCGATCGCCATCGGGTGCATCCACATCGGGACCATCACCGGGAAGTTGAACGGCGTGATCCCCGCGCAGACGCCGAGCGGCTGGCGGAAGGAGAACGAGTCGACGCCGCCGGAGACCTGGTCGGAGTACTCGCCCTTGAGCAGCTGCGGGATGCCGCACGCGAACTCGACGACCTCCATGCCGCGGATGACCTCGCCCTTGGCGTCCTCGACCACCTTGCCGTGCTCGGAGGCGACGATCCGCGCGAGGTCGTCGAGGTGCTGCTCGACCAGGTTGCGGAACGCGAACATGATCCGCGCGCGGCGGACGACGCTGACCTCGCTTCCAGCTCTCGAAGGCGGTGCGCGCGGCGGCCACCGCGGCGTCGACGTCGGCCCGCTCGGCGAGCAGGACCTGCGCCTGCTGGCCGCCGGTGGCGGGGTCGTAGACGGGGGCGGTCCGGGTCGAGCTGCCCGGCGTATCGGCGCCGCCGATGCGGTGCTGGATCGTCTTCGAGATCGACGGTGGTCATGGCGTGACCTCTCTCTCGCGGGTTCAGGTACTGCTGCTGTGTCTGCTTGTGCTCGTCGTAGGTCTCGCGCGCGGCGCGCGTGGAGTCGAGGCCGGAGACCTCGGCCACCGGCACGTCCCACCACGCCTCGGAGTCCGGGGCGGAGACGAGCGGGTCGGTCTCGATCTGCACGACGGTGACGCCGGTGGCGGCGCGCGAGCCCGGCCTCCAGCTCATCGAGCGAGCCGGCGCGGACGACGGTCGCGCCGAGGCCCTCGGCGACCTGGGCCAGGACTCCTCCGTCCGGTGCGGTACGAGGTGCCGAAGCGCTGCGAGCCGAGCGACTCGGACAGCGCGCCGATCGACGCGAAGCCGCGGTTCTGGACGAGCACGATCGTTGAGCTCGACGCCCTCCTGGACCGCGGTGACGATCTCCTGGGCCATCATCAGGAACGAGCCGTCGCCGACCATCACGTAGACCTCGCGGTCGGGCGCGGCGAGCTTGACGCCGAGGCCGCCGGCGATCTCGTAGCCCATCGTCGAGTAGCCGTACTCGACGTGGTAGCCCTTCGGGTCGCGCGTGCGCCACAGCTTGTGCAGGTCGCCGGGCATCGAGCCCGCCGCGCACACGACGACGTCGCGCGGGCCGGAGACGCGGTTGACGACGCCGAGCACCTCGCTCTGCGCAGGCAGCGGGCCGTGGCCCAGCGTGTAGGCCTGCTCGACGGTGGCGTCCCACTCGGCCGCGAGCCGCGCGGCGCGCTCGGTGTGGTCGGGGTCGGCGGTGTGGCCCTCCAGGGCGGCGCGCAGCTCCTCCAGGCCCGCGCGGGCGTCGCCGACGAGCGGCAGGCCGGCGTGCTTGAACGCGTCCACGCTCGCCACGTTGAGGTTGATGAACCGCGCGTCCTCGGCGAACAGCGAGCGCGAGGCGGTCGTGAAGTCGCTCCAGCGCGTGCCGATGCCGAGGATCACGTCGGCCTCGCGGGCGATCGCGTTCGCGGCGGTCGTGCCGGTGGCGCCGATCGCGCCGAGCGACTGCGGGTGGTCGTAGGGCAGCGAGCCCTTGCCGGCCTGCGTCTCCGCGACCGGGATGCCGGTGGCCCGAGCGAAGGCGCGGAGCGCGTCGGTCGCGTCGGCGTAGATCGTGCCGCCGCCGGCGACGATCAGCGGGCGCCGCGCGCCGCGCAGCAGCTCCGCGGCCTCGCTCGAGCACGGCGGGCTCGACCGGCGGGCGCCGCACGTGCCAGACGCGGCGCTCGAACAGCTCCTCCGGCCAGTCGAACGCCTCCGCCTGCACGTCCTGCGGCAGCGCGAGCGTAGACCGCGCCGGTCTCCGCCGGGTCGGTCAGCACGCGCATGGCGGCGAGCAGCGAGGAGGCGAGCTGCTCCGGGCGGTTGATGCGGTCCCAGAAGCGGCTGACCGGCTTGAAGCGTGTCGTTGACCGAGATGTCGAGCGAGCCCGGGTCCTCGAGCTCCTGCAGGACCGGGCTGGCGGCGCGGGTGGAGAAGATGTCGCCCGGCAGCAGCAGCACCGGCAGGCGGTTGATGGTGGCCAGCGCGGCGCCGGTGACCATGTTGGTCGCGCCGGGGCCGATCGAGCTCGCGCAGGCGTAGCGTGCTGAGGCGGTTCTTCTGGCGCGCGTAGCCGGCGGCGGAGTGGACCATCGCCTGCTCGTTGCGGGCGAGCACGTACGGCATGTCCTCCTGGCTCTCGAGCAGCGCCTGCCCGACGCCCGGCGACGTTGCCGTGGCCGAAGATGCCGAACGTGCCGGCGATCAGCCGCTGCTCGACGCCGTCGCGCTCGGAGTACTGGTTGGCCAGGAACCGGATCAGCGCCTGTGCGACGGTCAGTCTCATGCTTGCCTCCCCATCGGAAGCCGGGGATCCACGTCCTGGCCTTCCCACGATTCGCGGATCCACGCGTGGGCCGGGTCGTCGGTGAAGCGCCACTCGCGCTCGCCGGGGCCGGCCATCACGTTCAGGTAGTAGAGGTCGTAGCCGGGCGCGGCCATCGACGGGCCGTGGTAGCCGGACGGCAGCAGCACGTGGTCGCCGGAGCGGACCTCCTCGAGGATGTCGATGCCGCGGCCGTACGCGCGCTGGTAGGCGAACCCGCCGTCGGCGACCTCGAAGTAGTAGATCTCCTCGAGCGCGGTCTCGACGCCGGGGATGTCCTCGTCGTGCTTGTGCGGCGGATAGGAGGACCAGTTGCCACCGGGCGTGATCACCTCGACCGCGATCAGGCGGTCGGCGAAGTCGGTGTCGGGGCCACAGAAGTTGTGGATCTGGCGGCTCATCTTCCCGGCGCCCCGCAGCTCGATCGCGACCTCGTCGACGTAGCGCGGCTCGCCGCGGTTGAACGCCCGCGAGGACGGCAGCGCGACGCGGCCGGAGGCGGAGATCTCAACGCGCGCGTCGCGCGGCGCGTAGACGAAGTCGGTCGGGCCGTCCCAGATGCGGTCGCGGCCGCGTAGCGTGAACGCCTCGCCGTCGACGGTGACCTCCGCGCCGCCCTCGAGCGGGAGCACGATCAGCTCGTCGTCGCCGGTGTCGAAGGCGGCGTCGCCCGCCAGGACGCGGAGGCCGCAGAAGGCCCAGCCGGCCTCCTCCGGCGTGATCTGCAGGGCGTAGTCAGGCACGGGCCAGCAACTCCTCCACCTCGTGCTCCTCGGGCATCGCGTCCGCACACGCCAGGCGCGAGGCGACAAGCGCCCCCGCGGCGTTGCAGAACCGCATCTTCTTCTCCAGATCCCATCCGCTCAGCAACCCGTGGCAGAGCGCGCCGCCGAACGCGTCGCCTGCCCCGAGGCCGTTGACGACCTCGACCGGCACGGGCGGCACCTCGACGGTGGTCTCGCCGTCGTCGGCCAGCACGCCCTTCGGCCCCTGCTTGACCACCGCGAGCTCCACCCCGCGCTCGCGCAGGGCGGCCGCGGCGGCGCGCGGCTCGCGCTCGCCGACCGCGGTGTCGGTCTCGTCGAGGTTGCCGACGGCGACCGTCACGTGCTCGAGCGCGCGGCCGACCCACTCGCGCGCGGTCTCGCGCGACTCCCAGAACATCGGGCGGTAGTCGAGGTCGAGCACGGTGATGCCGGACTTGCCGCGCGCCTCGAGCGCGGCCAGCGTGGCGCTGCGGCTCGGCTCGTCGGAGAGACCCGTGACCGTGACCCAGAACACGCGCGCGGCGCGGATCGCGTCGTAGTCGAGCTCGTCCTCGCGGATCTCCATGTCGGGCGCCTTCGGCACGCGCCCGTAGAAGTAGAGCGGGAAGTCGTCGGGCGGGAAGATCTCGCAGAACGCGACCGGGGTCGCGAGGCCTTCGACCGGGGTGACGTAGCGGTCGTCCACCCCGAAGCCCTTGAGCGCGTCGTGGAGGAACTCGCCGAACGGGTCGGCGCCGGTGCGGGTGATCGTGGCCACGCGGTGGCCGTAGCGGGCCGACGCGACGGCGACGTTGGTCGAGCTGCCGCCCAGGTACTTGCCGAACGACTCGACCTCGCGCAGCGAGACGCCGACCTGCAGCGGATAGACGTCGACGCTGATGCGGCCCATCGTGAGGACGTCGAGGCTCACCATCCGGCGTGCTCCCGCAGCCACGTCGCGGTTGGCGACCTGCTCCTGCGCGGCGCCCTCGAAGGCGGTGATGTCGTCGAGCACGCGGTCCTGCTCGACGACGACCCAGCCGTCGTAGCCGTCGAGCGCGGCGCAGAATCCCTCGAGGTCGACGTCGCCCTGCCCGAGCGCGCAGAACAGCCCGCGGCGCCAGGCGGTGAGCGTGTCGGCGCGCTCGGCCTTGACCTGCTCCAGCACCGTCAGCCGCACGTCCTTGATGTGGATCGCGCCGATGCGCTCGCCCCAGTCGCCGAGCGCCCGCACCGGATCCCCTCCCGCCACGAGCAGGTGGCCGGAGTCGAGCAGCAGCTCCACGTCGGTGTCCTCCAGGAAGCGCTCGATCTCCGGGACGCCCTCGACGTAGGTCGACGTGTGGTGGTGGAAGACCGGCTCGTAGCCGCGGTCGCGCGCGATCTCGGCCGCCCGCTCGACGTTGAAGACCAGCTTCCGCCAGCGCGCGTCGTCGAGGCGCAGGCCGGCGTCCTCGCCGCCGCGGCCGGGGTTGGCGATCCGCTCGGGGCCGCCGGCGTCGCACAGCACGGGGCGCGCGCCGGTCGCGCCGGCCGCGTCGAAGAGATCCAGCGTGTGCTCGAGGCCCGTCACGTCCTCCTCCTCCTCGGAGAATCGCAGGGGGACGAAGCCGCCGACGATCTGCAGGCGGTTGGCGGCGAGGCGCTCGGCGCAGCACGTCGCCCTCGCCGAGGTAGCCGGGCGGGCCGAGGTCGGTGCCCTCGTAGCCGGCGGCGCCGATCGCCTCGAGGACGCGCTCGGGATCGGGGACGGCGAAGTCGGTGCCGACGGTCATCTCGAAGGCGCCGTAGCGAGAGCGGCGCGTTGGCGACGCGCGCGGTCATCGCGCCTCCTCCCACGCGCGGCTGATCTCGCTGCGCTCGATGGCGGAGAGGACGCGGGCGGTGGCGAGCATCTCCTCCACCCCGGGCTCGCGCTGCTCGCCGTCGCGCACGGAGGCGAGGAAGTTGCGCGCCTCGAGCACGCGCAGGTCGTCGTAGCCCATCGGCACGCCGGCGCCGGGCTGGAACGCGGCGTAGTCCGGATGCGGCCGGGCCGACCTGGATCGCCGTGTAGCCCTCGTCGCCGTCGTCGGTGAGCTGGAAGCGCCGCAGCTCGTTCATGCGCTCGAAGCTCCAGCTGAGCGCGCCTGCGCTGCCGAGGATCTCGACTCGGAGCCCGGTCCGCGGGCCGACCGCGACGCGGCTGGCCTCCAACGAGCCGTTGCGGCCGCCCTCGAACTCGATCATCGCGGCAGCCCAGTCCTCGTTCTCGACGTCGACGAGGTCGTCGGACGCGACGCGGCTGAAGTGCGTGCCCTCCCCGGTCTGGCGCGGACGCTGCGGGATCAGCGTCGCGGTGCGGCCGCTGAGGCGGGCGATCGGGCCGACCAGGTTGTGGGTGAGGTCGACGACGTGCGCCATCAGGTCGCCGAGCGCGCCCGAGCCGGCGGCGGCGCGCTGGAAGCGCCACGAGGCGGCGGCGTCGGGGCGGTTGGCGTAGTCGGCGAGGAAGACGGCGCGGTAGTGGTTGACCTCGCCGATGGCGCCCTGCGCGATCAGATCGCGGGCGTGCTGGATGGCGGGCGCGAAGCGGTAACAGAAGCCGACGCCGGTGACGCCGGGGGCGGCACGCGCCGCCTCGGCGACGGCGGCGGTGTCGTCCAGCCCGAGCCCGACCGGCTTCTCGACCCACACGTGCTTGCCGGCCTCCAGCGCGGCGGTCGCGACCTCGCGGTGCATCGCGTTGGGGAGCGTGACGTTGACCACCTCGACGGCGGGGTCGTCGATCACCGCGCGCCAGTCGTCCGTGGTGCGCTCGAAGCCGACGCGCTCGGCGTGGGCGCGGCGGTGCTCGCTCACGTCGGCGGCGACGAGCAGCCGGGGCCGGACGCCGAGGTCGGGGAAGTGCTCGGGCAGGCGCCGGTACGCCGCGCTGTGCACGCGACCCATCCAGCCCATGCCGATCACCCCGATGCCGACCTGCCGGTCCATTCCTCGCCCCTCAGCCCCTCGTTCTGCAATCGATTGCAACGATGCAAAGGGTTGCAGCAGCCGCCGGCCCTGTCAAGGCCGAACCCGACAAACGGGGCATGCCGCATCACGCGTCCCTCCACACCCGCACGACCGCCGCACGCTCAGCGCGGCCGGGACGCGGAGGATCCCCATCGCGGCGGCCTCGCCGCGCAGGGTCCGCAGCAGCGCCTCGGCGGCGAGGCGGCCGAGCTGGGCGTCGTGGCGGTCGAGCGACGTCAGCGGCGGGTCGAGCAGGTCGGCCGAGCCCGGCTCGTCGAAGGACACGAGCGCCACGTCGGCCGGGACCTTCAGCCCCGCGTCGCGCAGCCCGCGCAGGAGGCCGATGGCGAGCTCGTCGGTGCCGCCGACGATCGCGGTCGGCGGCTGCGCCAGCGCCATCAGCTCGCGCGCGGCGGCGCGGCCGCTCTCCTCGGAGAGCGCCGGCTCGCTCGTGCGCACGTACTCCGGCGGCAGCGGCAGCCCGGCGCGCCCGACCGCGGCGCGGAACGCCTCCAGCCGCTCCCGGCCCGTGCCCTGCAGCGCGCCGGTCCCCAGCGACTCCGGCGGCCCGAGGTACGCGATCCGCTCGTGCCCGTGCACGGAGACCAGGTGGTCGGTGAGCAGCCGGATGCCGGCCTCGTTGTCCATCGCGACCGCGCCGGCGTCCGGCTGCGGCGGGACGTTGTCGAAGAACACCGCCGGCACGCCGATCTCCTCATAGCCGCCGGAGGTCGCCACCAGCAGCCCGTCGACCTGGTGCGCGCGCAGGGTCTGGAGCGCCTCCCGCTCGCGCTCGGGCGAGCGGCCGGTGTTGAGGACGAGCACGTGGTAGCCGGCCGCCTCGAGCACGTCCTGCGCGCTCTTCAGCGCGCTCGCGTAGAACGCCGCGCCGACGTCGGGCACGACGAGCCCGACCGCCATCGTCGCCCCGCTCCGCAGCGACCGCGCGAGACGGTTGGGCTGGAAGTGCAGCCGCTCGGCGACATCCCACACCCGCTGCCGCGTGTTGGCGTTGACGAGCGTGCTGCCGGCCAGCGCCCGCGAGGCCGTCGCCTGCGAGACACCGGCCTCCGCGGCCACGTCGGCGAGCGTCGGAGCAGCGCTGCGGCGGACGGCCATCCGCGAAGCAAAGCGCAGTTGACAATCGATTGCAACGACGTGGGGCGAGCCGGTCAGGCCGGCGGAAGCTCGCCCGACCCGCGGGCGATCAGCCGCGTCGGCAGCTCGACGCGCCGGCTCGGGCCGTCGAAGCCGTCGAGCCGCTCGAACAGCAGCTCCGCCGCCGCCCGCCCCAGGCCGCCCGGGTCCTGGGCGACCACGGTCAACCCCGGAGAGACCGCGTCGGCCAGCACGATGTCGTCGAAGCCGACCAGCGCCACCTGCTCGTGCAGCCCGAGCGAGTGCAGCGCACGCACCGCGCCGATCGTGATCAGGTTCTGGCCTGTGAACAGCGCGGTGGGCGGATCGTTGCCGCGCAGCAGCTCGCATGTGGTCTCATACGCGTCGACCCCCCGGAACTGCGGATGCCGGACCCAGTCGAGTTCCTCTTCCACCCCATGACGCGCCAGCGTCTCTCGGTAGCCCCGGAGCCGCTCGGCGGCTGTGTGGACATCGGGCCGGTCGCCGAGGAAGCCGATCCGCCGGTGGCCCGCCTCGAGCAGGTGCTCGACCGCCGAGCGCGCGCCGCCCGCGTTGTCGGTGACGACCGTGTCGGCGTCCAGGAACCGCGGCGGCCGGTCGACGAACACCAGCGCCACGCCCGCCGCCCGCTCGCGCATGAGATAGGAGCTGTCGTCGACCGCGGTGGCGAGGATCAGCCCGTCGATCCCCCGCCCGCCGAACGCCTCGGCGAGCTCGCGCTCGCGCTCGGGCTCCTCGTCGGAGGAGCCGACCAGGGTCAGCATGCCGCGCGCCCGCGCCACGTCCTCCACCCCCCGGTGCACGGCGCCGAAGAACGGGTTCGACACGTCCTCGACGATCAGCCCGATGCTCGCCGACGACCCGTCCGCCCGCCGGAGCGCGCTCGCGGTGAGGTTGTGGCGGTAGCCGAGCAACTCGACCGCGTCGCGAACACGCACCGCGAGGTCGGCCCGCACGCCGTCGCCGCCGTTGACCACCCGCGAGACCGTGCTGAGGCTTACGCCGGCGACCGCCGCGACCTCGCGCATCGTTGGCCGGCGCGCACCGCGCCGCTCGGGGTTCTCCACTCCCATGAGCGGCGACCCTACAGCTTCAAGAAAACGATCTCAAGGCTTGACTGAGGCGCATGATGCCGGTACGGTGCCACTCGTTGAAAACGTTGTCTGGTGTTGAGGGACGCCAGGATCAACTCAGAGGAGGAGGGCTCAGATGAGGGAAGGTCGATTCGTTCGCCCCACGGCGAAGGTCGCCGCGCTTGCGTCGGTGGCAGCGCTCGGCATCGGTGTCGTGGCCTGCGGCAGCGATGACAGCGGCGGTGGCGGTGGCAGCTCCGACAAGAACAAGGAGGTCACCATCGGCCTCATCACCAAGACGGAGACGAACCCGTTCTTCGTGAAGATGAAGGAGGGCGCGCAGGCACAGGCCAAGAAGGACAACGTCAAGCTCCTGACCGCCTCCGGCAAGACGGATACGGACAACCAGAGCCAGGTCACGGCGCTCGAGAACATGACGACGCAGGGCGCGAAGGTCATCCTCGACGTCCCGGCGGACTCGAAGGCCGTCGTCCCGGCCGTCAAGAAGGCGCGCGACGCCGGCGTGATCGTGATCGCGCTCGACACGCCGACCGAGCCGCAGGACGCCGTCGACGCGCTGTTCGCAACGGACAACATGAAGGCCGGCGAGCTGATCGGGCAGTACGCGAAGGCGGCGGCCGAGAAGCAGGGCATCACGCCCAAGATCGGCATGATCGACCTCGCCCCCGGCATCTCGGTCGGACAGCTCCGCCACGACGGCTTCCTGAAGGGCTTCGGCATCAAGGAAGGCGATCCGCAGATCGCAGGCGCCGCGCCCGCCGAGGGCGATCAGACCAAGGCCCAGGCGGCGATGGAGAACCTTCTCCAGAAGGACCCGGGCATCAACGTCATCTACACGATCAACGAGCCGTCCGCGTTCGGGGCCGCGACCGCGCTGAAGGCGGCCGGCAAGGATCCGAAGGACTACATCATGGTCTCGGTCGACGGTGGCTGCAAGGCGATCAAGGACGGCATCAAGCCCGGCATCATCGACGCGACATCGCAGCAGTACCCGCTGAAGATGGCGGCGCTGGGCGTGGAGAAGGGCGCAGCGGCGGCGCGCGGCGGCCCGAAGCCGTCCGGCTACGTCGACACCGGCGTGACGCTCATCACGGCCGCCCCGATGGACGGCGTGGACTCCAAGGACGCCGCCTACGGCGAGGAGAACTGCTGGGGCTAGAGGCGATCGGCGGCCGGCCCGGCATCCGCGGGCCGGCCGCCTTCGCGCTCCCGACAGAGAGGACTACTCACAACATGACTCAGCCACAAGCACAGAGCGCGGGCGCGGGCACCGAGGGCGAGAGCCCGGCACCGACCGCGCCGGACGGCGAGGGCGGCGGCCGCGCGATCCCGAAGGTCTCCGGGCGATCGCGTCGCACAGCTCGGTCCGCTGATCGCACTGATCCTCGCGTGCATCTTCTTCACCACGCAGTCGGATCGCTTCCTGGATCCGGCCAACTTCTCGCTGATCATCCAGCAGGTGATGGTGATCGGCACCCTGGCCATCGGCCAGACGCTGATCATCCTCACGGCCGGCATCGACCTGTCGTGCGGCACGGCGATGGCGCTCGGCTCGATCGTGATGACCAAGCTCGCCGTGAGCTCGGGCGTGCCGGCGGGCCTGGCGATCCTGCTCGGCATCGCGACCTGCATGATCGTCGGCTTCGTCAACGGCGGGCTCGTGGTCGGCCTGTCGATGCCGCCGTTCATCGTGACGCTGGGTACCTACAGCATCTGCCTCGCGCTCACGCACATCTACTCCAATGACGAGACGATCTCGAACCTCCCCAGCGCAATGACGAAGCTGGGCGAGTCCTTCAAGATCGGGAGCACGGCGGTCACCTACGGATCGCTGGTCACGCTCGCCCTGTTCGGGATCGCGTGGTTCGTGCTGACCCAGACCACCTGGGGGCGGCGGGTGTACGCGCTGGGTGACGCGCCCGAGGCGACGCGCCTCATGGGCGTCCCGGTGCGCAAGCAGCTGCTGATGGTCTACGTGGTCGCGGGTGCGATCTACGGGATCGCGGCGCTGCTGCTGGTCGCCCGCACGAACGTCGGCGACCCGAACGCCGGGCTGACCGACAACCTCGACGCCATCACCGCGGTGGTGCTCGGAGGCACGAGCCTGTTCGGCGGCCGCGGCACGATCATCGGCACCCTGATCGGGGCGCTGATCATCGGCGTGGTGCGCAACGGCCTCGTCCTCATGGGCGTGGCGTCGCAGTACCAGATCCTCATCACCGGCATCCTGGTCATCGTCGCCGTAGCCGTCGACCAGATCGCGAGGAAGCGGGCATGAGCGCTCAGGCCAAGACGAAGGACGAGATCGAGAGCCAGACGCCGATCCTGTCGGCGCGCGGCGTGTACAAGAGCTACGGCCAGGTGACCGCCATCGACGGTGCCGACTTCGAGCTCTATCCCGGCGAGATCCTCGCCGTGATCGGGGACAACGGCGCCGGCAAGTCGAGCCTGATCAAGGTGCTCTCGGGCGCCACGATCCCGGACAAGGGCACGATCAGCCTCGACGGCGAAGAGGTCCACTTCAAGATCGCCGCACGACGCGCGCGAGCGCAGGCATCGAGACGGTCTACCAGGACCTCGCGGTGGCCCCGGCGCTCGACATCGCGACCAACCTGTTCCTCGGTCGCGAGAAGCGCCGGGCGGGCCCCTTGGGGAGCGTTCTGCGCATGGTCGACCACAAGGGCCAGAAGGAGGAGGCCGAGAAGCAGATGAAGAGCCTGCAGATCGGCATCCGCTCGATGAGCCAGGCGGTCGAGACGCTGTCCGGCGGCCAGCGCCAGGGCGTCGCGGTGGCGCGAGCCGCCGCGTGGGCGCGCAAGCTCGTGATCATGGACGAGCCGACCGCCGCGCTCGGCGTCAAGGAGTCCGGCCAGGTGCTCGAGCTGATCAAGCGCGTGCGCGACAACGGGCTGCCGGTGATCCTGATCAGCCACAACATGCCGCACGTGTTCGAGATCGCGGACCGCATCCACATCCACCGGCTCGGGAAGCGCGTGGCCGTGGTCGATCCGAAGGAGCACTCGATGCACGAGGTCGTGGGCATCATGACCGGCGCCGTCGTGCACGACATCGAGCACGCGGACCGCTCGGAGGAGGTCGTCGTCCCCGAGGACGCGCCGCCGCCGACGCCCGAGGAGGAGCGGGCGAACGCAGAGCGCGAGCGGACCGAGTGAAGTGACGCCCTCCATCGTCGTCGGCGGCGAGGCGCTCGTCGACCTCGTCGCCGGCGGCGGAGGAGAGCTGGACGCGCACCTCGGGGGAGGACCGTTCAACTGCGCGCGCACGCTGGGGCGGCTCGAGCAGCCGGTGGCCTACCTGGGCCGGATCTCGAACGACCGCTTTGGCGTGCAGTTGCGCGAGCGGCTGGAGCAGGACGGCGTCGCGCTCGACTGCGTGGTCGCGACCGACGACCCGACGACGCTCGCGCTCGCCGAGCTCGACGAGCAGGGCGCCGCGACCTACCGCTTCTACGTCGAAGGCACCTCGGTGCCGGGGCTGACGCCGGAGGCCGCGCTCGCGACGCTGCCCGAGCGCGTGGAGATGGTGCACGTCGGGACGCTCGGGCTGGTCTTCGAGCCGACGGCCGCCGCCCTCGAGGCGGTCGTGGAGAAGGTCGCCGGCGAGGCGCTCGTGATGGTCGACCTCAACATCCGCCCGCTGGCCGTGCCCGACCCGGAGGCGTACCGCGCGCGGATCGACCGGCTGCTGCCGCGCACCGACGTGGTGAAGGCGAGCGACGACGACCTTGCCTGGCTCGACCCCGACCGGGACGCGCTCGACGTCGCGCGCCACCTGCTGTCGACGGGGCCCTCGGTGGTGCTGCTCACGCGCGGCGGCGAGGGCGTGACCGTCGTGAGCGCCGATGGCGCGACCGACGTACCGGCGGAGAAGGTCGACGTGGTCGACACGATCGGCGCGGGCGACGCGTTCGGCGGCGGCTTCCTCGCCTGGTGGCGGCGCGCGGGGCTCGGCGCCGGCGACCTCGGCGACTTCGACTCGGTGCTCGAGGCGACGCGCTTCGCCTGCGTGGTCGCCGGCCGCACGGTCGAGCGCGCGGGCGCCTCGCCGCCGCGGCTCGCCGAAGTGGCCGGGTGAGCCCTACGGATTGACGATCGGCTTCACGCTGCGCGGGTCCTCGCGGCTCGCGCGCAGCGCGACGTCGACCTCGTCGAGCGTGAAGTGGCCGGTGACGATCGCCTCGAGGTCGACGGCGCCGGAGGCGGCCAGCGCGATCGCGGCCGGGTACGTGTTCGCGTAGCGGAACGTTCCGCTCAGCCAGATCTCGCGCGCCTGGATCAGGCTGATCGGGACCTCCACGTCGTCGTCGCCGCCCATGCCGACGAGCACCGCGGTGCCCGCCGGGCGCAGCGCCGCGATGCCGTCGCGCAGCGCCTGCGGGTGGCCTGAGCACTCGATCAGCGCGTCGGCCTCGGCGAGCTCGGCGACGGCGCCCATGCTCCGCGCGAGCTCCAGCCGGTGCGGGTTGACGTCGGTCACCGCGATCTCCGTCGCGCCGCGCACGCGCGCGACCTGCGCGACCAGCAGCCCGATCGGCCCGGCGCCGGTGACGAGCACGCGATCGCCGGCGCTGACCCCGGCCTTCTCGCACGCCCACAGCGCGACCGACAGCGGCTCCATCAGCGCGCCGGCCTCGTCGCTGACGCCGTCGGGCAGCGCGTGCGCGAAGTCCTCGTGCATGGCGACGAAGCGGGTGAACGCGCCGTCGGTTGGCGGCGCGCCGAGGAAGCGGACGTCGCGGCAGAGGTTGTAGCGGCCGGCGCGGCACTCGCGGCAGCGCCCGCACGGCAGCCCGGGCTCGAGCGCGACGCGCTCGCCGACCGCGTGCTTCGTCACCCGCTCGCCGGCGGCGACCACGCGGCCCGCGCTCTCGTGGCCGAGCACGTGCGGCGCGCGCACCACCCGCGTGGCGATGCGCCCGTGCTCGTAGTAGTGGACGTCGGAGCCGCACACGCCGACGGCCGCGATCTCGACCAGCACGTCGAGCGGCCCCGGCTCGGGCATCGGCCGCTCCTCGACGCGCACGTCGCGGACAGCGTGGAGGACCGCGGCGCGGTTCACCCCGTGATCAGGACCTTCGCGGAGCGCTCGGCGTCGAGCGCGGTCTCCATCGCCGCCGGCGCGTCGGCGACCGCGAAGCGATGGGAGACCATCTCGGCGAACGGGATGCTGCCGACGTGGCGGGCGAGCAGCGCGAGCGTGCGCTCGTAGACGAGCAGGTCCTCGCCGCCGATCCCCATCAGCGTGAGGTTGCGCCCGCACAGGATCGGCGGGGTTGAACGTCTCCTCCCCCATGTTCACGAACGCGCCGACCTCGATGATCGTGCCGCCGTCGCGCACGATCTCGATCGCCTTGCCGAACGAGCCGGGGAAGCCGGTGGCGTCGACCACGAGGTCGATGTTGCGCAGCTCGGCGGCGTCGGCGGGCTCGGCGCCCGCGACCCGCGCGGCGACGTCGAGCCGCTTCTGCGACGGGTCGACCGCGAACACGCGCCCCGCGCCCATCAGCTGCGCCTTGATCGCGTGCGCCTGGCCGAGCGCGCCGACGCCGATCACCGCGACGCTGTCGCCGGGCCGGAAGCCCGAGGGGCTCGGCACCTGCGCCGCGCGCTCGAGCGAGTGCGTCACCGCGAAGATCTCGGTCAGCACCGCCACGTCGTCCGGCACCGCGCCGGGCACGCGGAAGATGCCGGTGCGCGGCTTCAGGTAGAGGTACTGCGACCAGCCGCCCCACAGGTACGGCGCCTCGTCGGCGGCGAGCGCGTTGCCGTAGCTGTCGAGGTTGGTGCACAGGAAGTACGGGAAGCCGCGCTGGCACGGGCCGCAGTGCCCGCAGGCGCGGTTCGGCGCGGGCACGACGCGGTCGCCCGGCTCGAGCGGCGTGCCGTCGCCCGCGAACGCTCCGCCCTCCCCCACCGCCTCGACGATGCCGACGTTCTCGTGGCCCTGGATCAGCGGATACGTCGCGCCGCGCTGCGTCTCGCTGCCCGGGTACTGCTCGACCTCCCCGCGGAACGTGTGCTTGTCGGTGCCGCAGATGCCCGAGGCGATCATCCGCAGCAGCACCGCGCCCGGCTCGAGCTCGGTGGGATAGGGGTACTCGCGGACCTCGAGCTGGTACGGCGCGATCAGCGTGGCGGCTTGGACCATGCGCCGGACGCTACCGACCTGGCAGCCTTCGCCGCATGCCGTACACATTGCTGACGGGCGAGTTCGTCATCCGCTATCCGGACCTGCCGCGCAGCGGGCCCCAGCCGGACGGCGACACGGTCAAGTTCGCGCCCGACACGCCCTCGCTCGTCGAGCGCACTGCCGCGCCCGTCGGGCGGCGGGCCCGACATCAACGAGCGCGGGATCTCGGTCCGGCTCGAGGCCATCGACGCGCTCGAGACGCACTTCGACGGCGCGCACCAGGAGCTCGCGGGCGCGAACGCGGCGCGCGACGAGCTGCTGCGCGCCCTCGGCTTCACCGGCGTGACGTTCTTCCCCGACCTGCCGAACACGGTCGCGCCGCCGGACCAGGACCGGGTGCGCGGCCACGTCCTCTCGAACGGCATCGACGCCAACGGCCGCATGATCGGGTTCGTCGAGCCGGGCGACGCGACGGAGCCCGACGGCACGCAGGTCTTCCTCGACGACGCCCGCGCCCGCGAGCTCGGTCAACGCCGCGCTGCTCGCCGCCGGCCTCGCATACCCGGCGCTCTACTCCACCCTGCCGGCGTCGCTGCGGGCCGAGTTCGCCCAGACGGCCCGGCGAGGCGCGCGCCGCGGGCGCGGGGCTGTGGCCGCGCGCGACGGCGGATCCGGAGGGCGCGGCGCAGATCGCGGACCTCGACGCGCTCGAGGCGCTCGTGTTGTGGCCGAAGCTGTTCCGTCGCCTCGTGCCCTACCTCGCCGAGGGCGCCGTCCGGCTTCGACGGCTTCGACGCCTGGCTGCGCGCCGACCCGGTCAACCGCGACGACCAGACTCGTCCTGGTCGGGCGCACCGAGCCGAGTCGCCTGCACGACGTCGTCGAGGCAGCGGGCGACCACGTGCAGCTGACCGTCGTGGCCCGAGGACTTCGTGATCACGCCGGACCCGCCGCAGGCGGAGCGCTAAGCGGGCGTGTGGACGACGAGGAAGCGCGCATGGCCCTCGAGCGTGTGCGGCTCTCCGGGTGGGACATGCGCCCATGCGCCGGCCTGCGCGCGCTCCTCGTTCACGTACAGGTCGCCCTCGAGCACGTAGATGTCCGTGTGCCGCGCGTCCTCGTGCGACTCCGGCGCGCCCGGCTCGATCCCCGCCGGGAAGAGCTTGATCCCCGGGAGGTCGACGCGGTCGCCGAACCCCGCGAGCGAGATCGGGCGCCCGCCGTCCTCCGGCGGGTCCCACTGGCTCGTAGGCGGCCGGCCGGCCGGCCGTCGCGCAGGTCGCGCATGTACTGGGCGAAGCCGACGCCCGGCGCATGGAAGTTCAGGAAGCGCAGCTCGGCGTCGCTCGCGTTGCGGAAGCCGTGGACCACACCAGGCGGCATCCATGCGAGCGCCCCCACCGTCAGCGGCCGCGGCTTGCCCTGCGGCCCGAGCCGCAAGGTGAACTCGCCCTGGAGCACGTAGAACAGGTCGGTGTGCTCGCGGTGGACGTGCAGGTCGGCGCCGTCGCGCCCCGGGCCGAAGCGCGACCACGTGGCGTGCAGGCTGTCGTGGCTCGAGAGGATCTCGACGCGGCGGGCGGGCGCGTCGCCGATGACCTCGCCGCCGCCGGCCGGGATGACGGTCACGTCGGGCACGCCTGGAGTTTAGGCTCGCAGGGATGACCGGCACGGGTTTCCTCAGACGACACGAGTCCTCGCTGCTGCTCGTCGGCGAGCCGCAGGCGGAGGTCGCCCCGTGGCTGCGCGCCGCCGGCTACGAGTGCCGCGCGGCCGCGACGCCGAAGGCGGCGCTCAAGGCTCTGGCCGACGCGCCCGCGCAGCTGATCCTCGTCTGCGGCGACGCCGCTCCCGTCGGCTGCCAGGCCCTCCGTGATGACGCGCGGCTCGGCGAGGCGTGGCTGCTGGCGGTCACCGACCGCGAGGACAGCCGTGCCGCGGTCGAGGCGCTGCAGGCCGGCGCCGACGACTACCTCCCGCGCCCGTTCACCCGCACCGAGCTGCTGGCCCGTGTGCGCGCCGGCGTCCACGCCGCCCAGCAGCGCTCGGACGACACGCTGCTGCGGGCGCTGATGGTCAACGTGCCCGGCGCGATCTACCGCTCCGCGTGGCACGACGACCACAAGCTGGCGCTGATCAGCGACGAGATCGAGCGCATCTCCGGCTACCCGCCCGCCAACTTCATCGCCAGCGCCAAGCGCACCTTGATGAGCATCGTCCACCCGGACGACCGAGAGCGGATCCTCGAGTCCGTCAGGCACGCCGACGACCACGACCGGCCGTTCGTGCTCGAGTACCGGATCGTCCGCGCGGACGGCGAGATCCGCTGGGTGCTCGACCGCGGCCAGCTGATCCACGGGCCCGGCGGGCGGCGCTACATGGACGGCGCGATCTTCGACATCACCGAGCGCCGCGAGGCCGAGGACGCGCTGCGCCGGCGCGAGGTCGAGGCGGTCCGCACCGAGGAGATCAAGGCCTCGCGCGCGCGCATCATCCAGGCCGCCGACAACGCCCGGCGCAAGATCGAGCGCGACCTCCACGACGGCGCGCAGCAGCGGCTCGTCTCGCTCGCGCTCGACGTGCGCGTGGCACGCGCGCGGCTGGCCAAGGACCCGGCGTCAGCCGGCCCGTTCCTCGACCGCCTCGGCGACGAGCTCGCGCGGGCGTCGGCCGAGCTGCGCGAGCTGGCGCGCGGCATCCACCCCGCGGTGCTGACCGAGCGCGGGCTCGCGCCGGCGATCGAGACGCTGGCCTCGCGCGCGACGGTGCCGGTCGAGATCGTCGCGGTGCCGCAGGAGCGGCTCCCGCCGGCGGTCGAGGCCACCGCGTACTTCACGGTCTCCGAGGCGCTCACCAACGTCGCCAAGTACGCCAACGCGAGCCACGCGACCGTGAAGCTCGCCAACGGCGGCGAGTCGCTCGTCGTCGAGGTGCGCGACGACGGCGTCGGCGGCGCGCAGGCCGGCGCCGGTTCCGGGCTCAGCGGGCTCGCCGACCGGGTCGGCGCCTGCGACGGCTCGCTCAGCGTGCTCAGCCCTCCGGGCGAGGGCACGCTGGTGCGGGCGGTGCTGCCGCTTCAGCCGGCCTGAGCCTCGTCTCTCACGATCCGCGCGCCGGCCGCCAGCGACTGCAGCTTGCCGAACGCGGAGGCGCGCGGCAGGTACTTCATGCCGCAGTCGGGCGCAGCGACGAGCTCCCCGGCGCCCTTGTAGGGCAGCGCGCGCCGGATCCGCGTCGGCGACCACCTCCGGCGTCTCCACCGCGTGGTCGTCGAGGTTGAGCACGCCGAGGATGATCGTCTTGCCGGGCAGCCCCTCGAGCACCGAGTCGTCGAGGTTCGACTGCGCGGTCTCGATCGAGATCTGGTCGCAGCCGAGCTCGGCCAGCTCGGTCAGGAACGAGTAGCCCTCGGGCCGCTCGTGGATGATCGCGGCGTAGCCGAAGCAGATGTGGACGGCGGTCGTGCCGGCGTGGCCGTCGAGCGCGGCGGCGAGTGCCTCGCGGCCGTACTCGCGCGCCTTCTCGGGGCGCGCCTGCATGTACGGCTCGTCGATCTGGACGATGTCGGCGCCGGCCGCGAACAGGTCGCGGATCTCGGCGTTGACCGCGGCGGCGTAGTCGAGCGCGAGCTGCGCCTCGCCTTCGTAGTAGTCGTTCTGCGCCTGCTGGCTCATCGTGAACGGCCCCGGCACGGTCATCTTCGTGCGGCGGTCGGTGTTTGCCTTGAGGAACTCGAGGTCGCGGACCTGGACAGGGTGCGTGCGCCCCACCTTGCCGACCACGCGCGGCACCGGGTTGGGGTGGCCGCTGCGGTCGAGCGCGGTGCCGGGGTTGTCGAGATCGATGCCGGTGAGCGCGTTGGCGAAGCGGTTGGAGTAGCTCTCGCGCCGCTGCTCGCCGTCGGTGACGATGTCGAGCCCGGCCCGCTCCTGGTCGCGGATGGCGAGCAGCGTGGCGTCGTCCTGCGCCTCGTCGATCCACTGCGGGTCGACCCGCCAGAGCTCACGCGCGCGCACGCGTGGCGGGAAGCGGGCGGCGAGCTTCTCGCGGTCGATCAGCCAGCTGGGCTGGGCGTAGGAGCCGACGAGGCTGGTGGGGAGCACGGTGGTCACAGCCGCGCATCCTCCCGGATCCGCGCGGCGATGTCCTCCGCTCGGGCGCCCTCGGTGGAGAGCACCAGGTCGCCGCGCCGCCGCCTCGCGGCCATCGTGCGGGCGTGTGCGGCGAGCGCGGCCAGCCCGGACCAGTGCGGCGGCTCGCGCGCGATGATGCGCTCGGCCAGCCGTACTCGGGCGCCGCTTCCAGCCGCACCACGAACGCCTCCTCCGCGCCGTCGCGCCGAGCAGCGCCGCGAGGTCGGCCTCGCGTCTCGATCGTCTCCCCCAGCAGCACGAGGTCATGCCCGGCGCAAACGGTCCGCACGTGCCCGAGGCGCCGCTCGTCGTCGAGCGCCGGATGCGTCCACGCCAGCGCCTCGACCTCGACGGCCGCGTGGGGATGTCGTCGTCGCTCAGCGCGTCGGCGAGCGCGGTCAGGACGGAGGTCTTGCCCGATCCGGGCGGGCCGGTGATGAGGATCAGCCGCACGGCCGCTCCATCGCGACGCCCGCGAGCTCGGTGCCGTCGGGGAGGCGGACCATCGTGCGATCGATCTCGCGGAAGCCGTAGGCGCGGTACAGCGGCTCGCCCGGCCAGCGTCGCCATCAGCGCCAGCGTCGTGAAGCCCTCGGCCGCGGCGTCGCGTTCGCAGCGCTCGAGGATCGCGCGGCCGAGCCCGCGGCGGGCCCAGTCGCGGCGGACGAACATCGCGCGCACGCGCGCCGGCTCGGTCGCGGGGTCGAGCAGCCGCCCGTCGTCGGCGGCCGCGCCCGAGCCGGTGTAGAGGCGGTTGCGGCGGCTCCAGCCGCCGCAGGCGACGATCTCGCCGGCTGCCTCGTGGACGTAGTAGGTGCCGTCCTTGATCAGCGTTATGTCGAGCTCGCCGATGTAGCGCGCGGCGCTCTCGGTGTGCCGCGGGTCGTAGAAGCGCGGGAAGTGCGCGCGGATCGAGGCCTGCATCAGGGCGGAGATCGCGGGCGCGTCGGCGGCGACGGCGAGGCGTTGCGGCGGCTGCTCCACGGGCGTATCCTGCCCACTGGCGCCGTCCCGCGCCGAACCCTCGATTCCGGCGCTCACGCCGCCGGCCCAGCGGGGGCAAAGGAGGCTCGAGCCTTCGGGAGCCGGTCGGACGTTGCCCTTTCCGGTGGGGCGTCGTGAGCGTGAGTCGCGGGGCCCGCCGCCACGAGAGGAGCACCCGATGACCGCCCACAAGTCCTTCAAGCGCCTGGTCCGCTCGCGGATGGAGAAGACCGGCGAGAGCTACACGGCCGCGCGAGCGAAGCTGCTCGCCGGCGACGAGCCGCAGCAGCGCGTCTCGCTCTCCACCTCCGACGAGACGATCCGCGAGCGCACCGGCCGCGGCTGGGAGGAGTGGTTCGACCTGCTCGACGAGGCCGGCGCGGCCGACATGAGCCACCGCGAGATCGCCCGCTGGCTCGCCGCGGAGCAGGGAGCGGACCTGCTCGCCTGGAACGTCCAGGCCGTGGTCGGCAGCTACGAGCGCGCGCGCAAGGGCCGCCAGGTCGGCGAGCACGAGGACGGCTTCACCGTGACGGCCTCGAAGACCGTCGCCGTCCCGATCCAGCGACTCTACGCGGCGTTCGTGGACGCGCACGAACGCGCGCGCTGGCTGCCCGGCGCCGAGCTGCGCGAGCGCACCACGATCGAGCCGCGCTCGGCGCGCTTCGACTGGGGCGACGGCCCGAGCCGCATCCACGTCTCCCTCACCGCCAAGGGCGACGCCAAGACGACCGCGGCGCTGACCCACGAGCGGCTGCCCGACAGCGCCGAGGCCGCGCGCATGAAGGTGTTCTGGAGAGAGCGCGTCGCCGGGCTCAAGGAGGTGCTGGAGGCATGAGCGCCGTCACCCACATCGGCACGGTCATCGTCCCCGTCGCCGACCAGGACGCGGCGCGCGACTTCTACACCGGCACGCTCGGCTTCGAGGTGCGGATCGACGCGCCGTTCCCCGGCGGGCGCTGGCTCGAGGTCGCGCCGCCCGGCGCGGCCACGTCGCTCGCGCTCGTGCCCGGCGGAGGCGGCGAGGTGAGCCTCGCCACCACCGACGCAGCGGCCGACCACGCGGCGCTGCTGGCGGCCGGCGTCGATGCCGACGACGAGCTGATCCGCATGGGCGAGGGTGTGCCGCCGATGTTCACGTTCCGGGATCCGGACGGCAACCGCTTCCGGGTCGTCGAGCGGACCTGAGCGCACGCGGCCGCAGTTCAGCGAACCCATAGCTGATCGAGCAGCAGGCCCCCTTGGGGGTTGTATTGGGCGTTCCCGGTCCGGCGTGAGATCAACTCGATCGCTTTCGGGTTCAAGAGGGGTACGGCGGCCGCCTTGTCGACGACCTCGCGGTCGATGGCACCCCAGAGGGCGTTGGCGCCTCCCTGCTCGGTGGCAGGCAGGCGCTGCGCCCGGCGGGTGAGCGTCCGCATCCGCGTGTCGCAGAATCGCGACCAGTTGAGGCCGACGTGATCGCCGGAGACGAGGGCGTCGCAGCTGAAGGTGACGCCGAGGAAGTTCGACGCGGCCGCGAAGTCGGCGGTCCATCTCTGCGGGCCGATCTGCGCGTGCCGGCGCGGGTCCGCAACGATGCCGCCAATCCGTTGGTCTGACACGAGTCGGAGTGACACGTCGTAGCCGAGCTGCCGCAGCAGCCGTGCGAGGAACCGGCTGTGAGGTCCGAGTCCCTCAGGCCGGCCCCAGACGGTTACGTGCATCCCGCGTGTGCCGGAGCGCGCGATGAGGCGCCGCGCGCGAGGAAGGTCCGGAGCGGTCCACGGCCGGCCCGGCCCCGCGGCCGCGGTATAGGGGCAGTACGGCCGGTAGCCGGGGAAGTTGGGCGGCATGAGCTGGCACGTCGCCTGGGCAAAGCGACCGCCGCCCTCGAGCGCCAGCGCCGCACGGCGATCGACGGCGTAGTTCAGTGCACGGCGGACGTCGAGGTTGTCGAACGGCGGCGCGCGCGTGTTCAGCCAGTAGAAGACCGTCGCCGGCTGCGAGCTGGTGTGTACCTGGCCCACATAGCGCGTGAAGAGCGCGTCGAGCTCCGCTCGCGGGAGCTGCGCGACCTCGCTCCCGAGGTTGACGTAGTCCGCCTTGCCTGCTTCGACGGCACGCACCGCAGCGGCGAGGTCGACGCCGCTCTGGCGCACGATCACGTCCGGGTAACCGTCGGGCTTGGCGGCGTTCGACCAGACGTGGAAATGCGGGTTGCGCACGAGCCGCAGCTCCTTCCGCGAGCGCCCAGGGGTAACGACGTAGGGTCCAGTCGCGGGCAACGGCCGGCCGGAGCCTGGCGGCCCGGTACCCGGCGGCACCGTGACCGCGAAGTCGAGCGCCAGCTCGTACAGAAACTCGGGATCCGGGGCCGTCAAGTGGAACGTCACGGTCCCCGCCCTGTCGTCGACCGCGATGCCACGCGACAGATCGCAGCCGCGCGGTTCCCGCATGCACGCGGCGGCGCCGGCGATGCTGCCGTAGAAGGGCGATCCCGGAGACCGGGCGCCCAGGGTGCGCTCCAGTCCGCGGCGGATGTCGCTGGGCCGCACGAGCGCACCGTCGGAGTAGCGCACGCCGGACCGCAGTTTGAATGCATACGTCCTCCCGCCGTCGGTCGCCTCGGGAAGTGCGACCGCGAGGTCTGGCACGAGCTTCGTCCCCTCGAGGCCACCGGCGTGCCGGAACGCGGTCAGACCGTCGTTGGTAATGCCGAGGATCCGACTCGCGATGAGGCCGTACGCGGCGGGAGCCGCGGGATCGAGGTCAGCACGCGCAACGATGGGCGTCCCTGGGCTGAGCAGCCACAGCGTGCCCCCGCGATGTCGCGCACCGGCGGCGCGCACACCCGTCCACAGCTGGCCGCCCACGAGCGCGAGCCCTTGCGGGCGATTGCCGATCTGGAGCTGGCGGTCGACGGCACCCCGCCGCGGGTCGATGCGAGCGACCGTCCCGGCGTACTGGTTGCTGACCCACACCGCACCATGACCCACGGCGAGGGCGGCTGGACCGTCGCCGGCACCGAAGGCAACGGTCCGCACGACGCCGCCTCGACGCGGGTCGATCCTCGAGACGGTCCCGGCCAGCGGGTTGGCCACCCACAGCGCACCGTCGCCGAACCCCAACGCGCTCGCGCCCGCACCGACGCTCGTGGTCCCCGTCACGCTGGCGCTCTGGCCGCCGATCTCGGTCACGGTGCCGCCGGACTCGCTGCTCGCCCACACGGCCCCACCGCCGCACGCAAGCTCGGTCGGCGCGTCATCGAGTCGGACCACCCGGGTGCGCCTCCCTGTCCTCGGGTCGATCCGAAGCACGGTGCGATCGTCGCCGTTCGCCACCCACACGCCGCCGTCGCCGATGCAGACGCCGCTAGGCCCGTTGCCCACCGTGATGGTCTTGACGACCTTGTTGGTCTCAGGAGAGATCCACGAGAGCGTTCGGTCGAGAGTGTTGACGACCCACACGCCTCCCAGCCCGGCCGCGATCGCGCCCGGAGCGCTGCCCACCCCGATCGTCTGGCGCACCGTGCGCGTCTTCGGGTCCAGCCGTGAGACCGTCTGGTCGTCGGCATTCGAAACCCACACGGAGCCCTCGCCGACCGCCATGTGCGACGGCGATGCCCCGACCGGCAGCTGTGCCGTCAGCGAGACATGGGCGGGGTCGATGACAGCGACGACGTTGGCCTCGATCGCCGCCGGCGTGAGCTTGTGGGCCGAGCGCTTCAACAGGACCACGCCGCCGACCGCAAGCAGCGCGAACGCGATTGCCGCGACTGCGACGACGGACCGCCGGCGCGCGGGCGGCACCCCACCGCGCGGCGCGGGCGTGCGCACGCGCGCGGGCGGCACCCCACCGCGCGGCGCGGGCGTGCGCACGCGCGCGGGCGCGTCGAGCGACGGGCTCTGGTGCAGCATCTCCTCGTGCAGGCGGCGCAGCTCGGATCCGGGCTCCGAGCCGATCTCCTCGACGAGCCGCGCCCGTGTGGCGCGGAACACCTCGAGCGCCTCCGCCTGGCGGCCGGCGCGGTACAGCGCGAGCATCAACTGGGCCTGCACGTGCTCCTGCAGCGGATGCTCGGCCGCGAGCGCCATCACCTCGCGCAGCACGTCCTCGTGGCGACCGGCGCCCAAGTCGGCGTCGATCGCCAGCTCCTTCGCGTGCATCCACAGCTCCTCGCAGCGCCGGATCTCCCGCGCCGCGAACGGCTCGTCGGCGAGGTCCGCCAGCGGCGGCCCGCGCCACAGCGCGAGCGCCTCGCGGGCGGCGCCGTTGCCCGCGCCCTCAGCGGCAGCCGCGACCAGACGCTCGGCGCGCGTCAGATCGACGTCCCCCGGCGCGCAGTACAGCTCGTAGCCACGGTCCCGGGTGATGATCGTCGCGTCCTGCCCGTCGAGCACCTTGCGCAACTGCGAGATGTGCTGCTGCACCATCTTGCCGGCACTCGGCGGCAATGACTCGCCCCACAGGCCCTCGGCGAGCCGGTCCGCCGACACCGGCCGGTTCGCCTCCAGCACGAGCATCGCGAGGACCGAGCGCTGCTTCTTCGCGCCGAGCGGAAGCGGCCCAACATCCCCGGCCGCCTCGAAAGGTCCGAGTACGCGGAGGTCCACGGGGGCCCGACCCTACTCCGGGCAAGAGGCCTTGAGCAAGCCGTGTAGACCGCCGCTCTACCGCGCTAGACCGCCCCGCTACCCGTGCGGCGCAGGGTCTGCCGCAGTCAACACGGCCCGGTCGGACAGCCGGGCCTCCGGGATCCCAGGAGGTTCCGTCATGCGCTCCATGTCATACGCGTTCACCGCCTTCCTGCTGGTCACCTCGATCGCGGCCCCTGCGGCGACGGCCAGGCCCGCGCAGGATCCGCCGGCGCTCGTCACACGCACCCACTCCGGCCCCACCAGCGACTCGCCGAGGCCGGCCGATCTCCCGCCGAGCACGCCGGCCGAGCCGCAGCCGGCGCCGGCCGACGGCTTCCCGTGGGCAACCGTCGGGCTGATCCTCGTGGGCGCCGGGATCGGGCTGGCCGGCGCGGTCGCGGTCGTGCGCATGCGGCGCCGCCCGCACCTCACCGCCTAGCCCGCGGCGACGCCCCCGACCAGCAGACCCGAGCCGAGGTGGGTGCCCAGGACGGGGCCGACCTCGGTGCAGAACAGCGGCTCGGAGCCGAGCAGCTCGGTGCCGCGCTCGACGAGCTGCGCGGCCTCGTCGGCCTGCTGCGCGTGCTGGACGCACCAGTCGGTCGCGCCGCGGTCGCGCAGCTCGCCGAGGTAGGCGACCATGCGCTCGAAGGCGCGCTTGCGCGTCCGCACGCGGCCGACCGGCGAGATCTCGGTGCCGAAGGTGAGGATCGGCTTGATCTGCAGCGCCGAGCCGACCAGCGCCTGCGCCGCGCCGATGCGCCCGCCGCGCCGCAGGTACTCGAGCGTGTCGAGGCAGAACCAGATGTCGAGCCGCTCGCGCGTGTCGTGGATCGCCCGCACGACCGCGTCGACGTCCTCGCCCGCCTCGGCCGCGCGCGCGGCCGCGATGACGAGGCAGCCGAGCCCGCCGGCGCCGGTCGCGCCGTCGACGACCTGCACGCGCGTGCCGTGCTTCTCCTCCACGACCCGCGCCCGCCTCGCGCCCGCTCTCGCACGTGCCCGACAGTCCCTCGGCGATGTGCACCGAGACGATGTCGTGCGCCGCCTCCGCCAGTGGCTCGTACACGGCCAGGAAGTCGCCGACCGAGGGCTGCGAGGTCACCGGCAGCGTCGGCGACTCCTTCAGCCGCGCGTAGAAGACGTCGAGGTCCTCGTACGAAGGCTCGGGGCGCAGGTCGCCGTCCCAGCCCACGTACAGCGACACCTGCCGGACGCCCCACCTCTCGACGAGGTGGGGCGGCAGATACGGCGTGCTGTCGGTGACGACCGCGACGCTCACTTAACCGACGCCACGAAGCCGCGGACGTCGCCCGCGGGCTCCGAGTACGCGTCGCCGAGCGCGGACTCGACGCGCTCCATGTACTCGACCGTCCACTGCGGGAAGTCGTAGTCGATCGCCTTCAGGAACTCGAGCGTCGCGCACAGGCGGATGTCGGCGATCGAGGGGTGCGAGCCGCCGATGAAGTCGCGGCCCTCGAGGAAGAACTGGAACGCGTTGAGCGGGTCGGCGAGCGCCGTCTCGGCATCGCGCTGGGCCTGCGCCTTGAGCTCGTCGCTGGCGTTCGAGGTCGCCACCTCGCCGGGGTACTGCGGGAAGCCGAGGGTCGGGTACGTCGCGCGCGCGACCAGCGGATAGAAGGTGCCGATCAGATAGAAGTTCGCGTTGTCGACCATCGCCCGCTCACCCGGATCGGTGGGGTAGAACTGGTCGAGGCCGTGCTTGTTGCACAGGTACGCGCAGATCGCGCAGCTCTCCCCCATCGTCCCCCGGGGAAGCCCTGCCTCCTCGAGCGTCGGCGTCAGGTGCGCCGGATACTTGGCGAGGTACTCGGGCTCCGCCGTCTTGCCCCAGACGTCCACCTCCTCGAAGTCGAGCCCGGCGGCGCGCACGAAGATCCGAGCCGTGAGGTTGTTCACGCTCGGGGTGAGGATGTTGAGGGTGTGGGCGGCCATGCGGCTCCTCCTAGTAGGGGTTCTTGGGCGAGCGGTCGTCCGACAGCGACTCGCGGGAGCGCTCGGTCATGCGCTCGATCGCGTCGGCGAGGTGGACGCGGTCGATGTTGTAGTCGCCGCGCTCGACCCGCAGCTTGTGCGCCTCCAGCAGCACCTCGGCGTGTGTGTAGCGCTCGGGCGGCTCGAAGCGGTAGGAGGCGAGCTCGATCAGGAGCCCGAGCGGATCCTCGAAGTAGATCGAGTCCATGAAGCCGCGGTCCTTGACGCCCGAGTGCTCGATCCCGCGCTCGTCCAGCCGCTCGACGGTCTGGGCGAAGGTCGCCTGCGAGACCGAGAACGCGATGTGGTGCACCGCGCCCGCGTCGGTCGACGTCCGGGTCGCGTCGGGCGCGCGCTCGTCGTTGGTGAAGATCGTGATCAGGCGCCCGTCGCCCGGGTCGAAGTAGAGGTGGCTCTCCGAGGCCCGATCGAGGTTGGGCTGCTCGAACACGAACGGCATGCCGAGCAGGCCCTCCCAGAAGTCGATCGAGGTCTGCCGGTCCGCGCCCACGAGCGTGATGTGGTGGACGCCCTGCGTCTGGATCTTGCGCATCTTCGGCATTCTCACCGATCCGGCCGGTGCGTAGCTAGAGCGCCGGGCGCAGGTTGGTGATCGCCCAGGCGGCCAGGCTGGTCGGGGTCGTCGTGAGCAGCGAGCGCGGCTGCTCCGGCACGAACCCGTCGCGCTTGCCGATGCTCATGCCGAGGATGCCTTCGACGGCGACCTCGGACATGCCCGCGGCGCGCAGTGCCGCACGCTCGTCGTCGTCGGTGATCTGGTGCGCGTCGATCGATGTCCCGGTCGCAGCCGACAACGCGGCGGCGGCCTCGGGCCAGGTGAGGTCCGCCGGTCCTCGTACCGCCTGCACCTGCCGGCCCGTCCAGTCGCCGGAGAGCAGGCGCAGCGCGGCGACGGCGGCGACGTCGGCCGGGTCGACCCACGGCATCGGGTCCTCCAGCGGCCGGTTGGTGGTCAGCCGCCCGGCGCGCAGCCCGTCCAGATCGAAGAGCAGATTGGTCATGAAGTAACCGCAGCGCAGATGCAGCAGCGCGCTGTCGAGCTCGTCCCGCGCGGCGTCGAGGCGCTGCTCGATGCGGGCCAAGCCGTCGAGGAAGCCCGCGCCGTGGCGCTTCTCCGCGCCGATGGTGCTCTGGAACACGACGCGGGCGATCCGGTTCTGTCGCATCGCGTCGGCGAGGCCTTCTCCGGTGCGCTCGGCGTCCGCGTCGGGGTCGGGCAGCGACCAGTCGTCGGGGTGCACCCAGTACACCGCGTCGACGCCGCGCGTCGCCTCGGCGACGTACCCGGCGTCGCGCAGGTCGCCGACGGCCGGTTCGACCCGGTCGCGCACGTCGGTATCGAGGCGGTCTGGGTCGCGCAACAGCAGGCGGGGACGCGCGCCGGCCTGGCACAGCATCCGCACGACATGGGATCCCACGTTGCCGGTGGGGGTGGTGACGGCGATCGTCACTCGGGCGAGCCGGGATCCTGCGGGGTGCTGAAGTCGCCCTCGATCAGCTCGATCCGGTAGCCGTCCGGGTCGGCGACGAACGCGATCAGCGGGAGCTCGTCGCGGTCGCCGGGGTGGAAGGGCGGTTTCTCGGGCTGGACGCCGAGCGGCTCGAGCGCGGCGAGCGCGGCGTGGATGTCGTCGACCGAGATCGCCACGTGGTTGTAGCCCGTGCCGAGGTCATAGGGCTCGTCGTGGCCGACGTTGACCGTCAGCTCGAGCACGTCGCCGTCCCCGGGCAGACCCATATAGAGGTTGTAGGCGCTCGAGAAGTTCAGCCGCCCGCGCGGCTCGAAGCCGAGGGCGTTGTAGAAGCGCACCGAGGCCTCGGGGTCGCGGACGCGGATGCACGTGTGCACGTATTTCGCGCTCATGCGATCGACGTTGCCTCACGCCCGACGCGCTGTCAAGCGGCGGGGCCGACGTCGGCGACGCGCACCTCGGTCGCCTTCCCGGCGTGCACCTTCCAGGTCCACACCGCGCCGCGGCGGACGGGCCGGCCGTCGAGCCGGCCCTCGACGTGGCCCATCACCACGACGGCGCCGGGGATGGCGCGGAAGTCGTTCGCGAACAGCGTGAGCTCCTCCCACGTGCGCTCGACGTCGTCGTAGTACTCGCGCATCCCGGCGTGGCCGCGGTAGGGCTCCTCGCGGCCGATCAGGTCCTGCGTGCCGCGCAGGTGCAGCTCGCAGTCGGGCGAGAGCAGCTTGGTCGCGGCGTCGATGTCGCGCGCCGCAAAGGCGGCGTAGATCCCGCGGACGACGTCGATGTCGCTCGTGACGCCGGCCGGGTTGCCGTAGTAGTCGGGGCGCGACACGTCGCGCGAGCGTTGCACACGGGGGCTGCGTCTTGACTCGACCCCCTCGGGCGATGGATAGTCGCTCTCGACCGGTCGATGGCCATGGAGGGCGGCAAGGATGCCTACCCGCCACGAACCGAAGGAGGCAAGATGAAGCCTCACCTCGCACGCCTCTGCGTGCTCATGAGCCTCGCGCTCCTGGCGCTGCCTGCACTGGCGCGCGCCGCCGATCCGGTGACGCAATGGGATGCCATCGCCAGCAGGGTGCTGACCGGATCCAGCACCGCGACTCCGCCGCTCGGCGGCCAGGCAGCGGCGGCGGTGCCGCACCTGGCGATGGTCCACGCCGCGATCTTCGACGCCGTGAACTCCATCGACCCACGCTACGAGCCGTACCTCGGCCGCGTGCGGGCCAAGCGCTCGTTCTCCCAGGACGTCGCGGTCGCCGCGGCCGCCCACCGCGTGCTCGTCGACGGCGGGGTCGTCGGCACCCCGGCCCAGCACGACGCGCTGGTGGCGATCGTGGATCCGGCGTACGAGGCCGCCAAGGCGGCTGTCGCGGATGGGGCGGCCAAGGCGGGCGGGATCGCGACCGGCGAGGCCGCCGCGTGGGCGGTGATCGCGGCGCGCACCGACGACGGCCGGTTTGTCGCGGACCCGTTCCCCGTCGGTCCGCCGAATCCGGGCGTCTGGCAGCTGACGCCGCCGGCCTTCATCAACGACCCGGGCGCATGGCTGAGGAATGTCACCCCGTTCGTCTTCCACGGTCTGGAACGCTTCAGGACGCGCGGGCCGAACCCGGTGACGAGCAATCGCTACACGCGGGACTTCAACGAGGTCAAGTCGCTCGGTGAGTTCGGGAGCACCCACCGCACGGCCGATCAGACCGACGCGGCGATGTTCTGGGGCGAGGTCAACGCGGTCGCGACGTGGGCCAACCTCATTCGCGCGCTCGCGCCGCTTCGGCCCATGAGCACGGTGGAGACGGCGCGGTTCTACGCGCTGATCTATCTGACCAGCGCCGACGAGTCGATCGCGACGTGGAAGGACAAGGCCCGCTGGCTGTTCTGGCGGCCGGTCACCGCGATCCCGGCGGCGGACCACGACGGCAACCCCGACACCGCCGGCCAGGACGGCTGGACTCCGCTGATCACGACGCCGCCCTACCCAGAGCACCCGTCGGGGCTGGCGGCCCTCGCCGCCGCGCATACCAGCACCCTGCGCGAGCTGTTCGGGACCGACGACGTCGCGTTCACGGGTGTCAACGGCGCAGGCCACATGCGCCGCTACACCAGCCTCTCGCAGGTGGTCGACGAGATCGTCGACGCCCGCGTGTGGTCCGGCGTCCACTTCCGGACCGCCGATGTGCAGGCCGCGCGGCTCGGGCGGGCCGTCGCCCGCGCGCGCAAGCAGCATCACCCGATCCTCGAGCCGCTGCGCCACCGCTGAAGCGGTGCGTGCCGGCCGCCCGCAATGCGGGCGGCCGGCGCAGCGGTCAGCTCTTCGTTTTGGAGCGGGTGCTCGCCGACTT
Source organism: uncultured Solirubrobacteraceae bacterium (assembly GCA_963722815.1). GTDB lineage: Bacteria > Actinomycetota > Thermoleophilia > Solirubrobacterales > Solirubrobacteraceae > DASQFQ01. The sequence continues at coordinate 286,803 of CAVROM010000010.1, read as the reverse complement.
GCCGGCCTGCTTGGCGGCGTCGCCGAGCGACTTGACGGCGGACTTCAGCCCGCCGACGGCCGAGCTCGCCGACTGCTTGGCGGTGTCGACGTTGGCGGCGGCGCGGTTGCCCTGCCGGGTGGCGGCGGCCTTCGCGCCGCGCTCCTGGGACTCGGCGCGGGTGCGGTTGCGCTCGCGGGTCGCGGCGCCCTTCTTCGCGGCTGCCTGGCGGTCTGCCTTGGTCTGCGCCATCGTCGCTCCTGTGTCCGGGGCTGTCCCTCGTCCTGTCCGGACTTACAGCTCTGTAACCGTCAGATCGGGTAGTGGCGGGCTCCCTGCTGGATCGTCATCCAGCGCAGCTCGGTGAACTCCTCCAGGGCGGCCCTGCCGCCGAAGCGGCCCCAGCCGCTGGCCTTGACGCCGCCGAACGGCATCTGCGGCTCGTCGTGGACGGTCGAGGAGTTGATGTGGCAGATGCCGCTCTCGATCCGGCGGGCGACCTCCATCGCCTGGTCGACGTCCTCGCTGAACACGGCGGCGGAGAGGCCGTACTCGGTGTCGTTGGCGGTCTCGATCGCCTCCTCGGTGCCGCTCACCGGCACGATCGTCACGACCGGGCCGAACGACTCCTCCTCGTAGATCCGCATCTCCGGGGTGACGTTGGCGAGCACGGTCGGGGTGACCAGGTTGCCGTCGGCGTCGCCGCCGGTGAGGACGTCGGCGCCCTTGGCGCGGGCGTCCTCGATCAGCTCGAGGATCCGCTCGCGCGCGCCGTCGTGGACGACCGGTCCGATCATCGTGGCCGGGTCGCGCGGGTCGCCGACCGTGAGCTTGGCGGCGCGCTCGGCGAGCTTGGCGCCGAGCTCTGACGCGATCGCGCGGTCGGCCACGATCCGCTCGGTCGACATGCAGATCTGGCCGGAGTTCATGAACGCGCCGAAGCTGGCGGCGTCGGCGGCGGCCTCGAGGTCGGCGTCTGCGAGCACGACCAGCGGCGCCTTGCCGCCCAGCTCCAGCAGGCAGCGCTTGAAGTGCTCGGCGCACTTGATGCCGATCAGGCGGCCGACCTTGCTCGAGCCCGTGAAGTTGACGCGGCGGGTGGCGGGGTCGGCGATCAGCTCGTCGACGACCTCGGGCGCGTCTTCGGCCGCGTGGATGACCAGGTTGACGGTGCCGTCGGGGAGGCCGGCGCCGACCAGCGCGCGCACGATCGCGGCGTGGGTGCGCGGGCACTGCTCGCTGGCCTTGAGGACGACCGTGTTGCCGTACGCGAGCGGGGTGGCGACCGCGCGGGTGCCGAGGATCACGGGCGCGTTCCAGGGCGCCATTCCGACCACGACGCCGGCGGGCTGGCGGACGCCCATGGCGAGCGAGCCCGGGACGTCGGACGGGATCACCTCGCCGACCACTGCGTAGGCCTGGGCGGCGGCCTCGCGCAGCATCCGCGAGGCGAGGTCGCAGTTGAACATGCCCCAGCCGAACGTGCCGCCGACCTCCTCGGTCATCGCGGCGGCGATGTCGGGCGCAGCCTCCATGACCCTGTCGGCGGCGGCGTTGAGGAGCGTGCGGCGCTCGCCGGCGGGTGTGGCGGCCCACGCGGGGAAGGCCGCGGCGGCAGCGTCGACCGCGCGGCGGGCGTCGGCGCGGCCGGCTGCCGCGGCTCGGGTGACGGTCCCGCCCGTCAGCGGGTCACTGCGGTCGAAGGTGCCCCCGCCGGACGCCTCCACCCACTCGCCGCCGATGAGCAGCCGCTGTTGCTCGAGGTCCACCGTCGTCATGTCCTTGCTCCCTCCCTGGCGCTAGCGCAGCAATGCGTCGATCGTCTCGGCCCCGAGGCCGTTCTGCTCGTAGTGCTCCTCGCAGAGCTCGATGTAGTCGTGGACGTCGAAGTAGCCCTCCGGGTCTCCGTTCTCGTCCAGCCAGATCAGCGGGCCCTTGACCTTGAAGTGCACCTTCATCGGCTCGTCCGACTCGTAGGCGACGAGCGTGTGCGCCTCGCCCGGGGTCTCGTAGACGAAGTCGCCGGCGGTCGCGACCCAGTCGTGCTCCAGGTAGCCCCACTTGCCGGAGATCGTGTAGGCGAACCGTGCGAGTCCAGCTCCGCCGTGATCAGGCCAGAGCCGGATAGCGTGCAACTTCGATCCGGTGTCCGGCTTGGGACTGGTGGCGTCAGGCACCTCCAGCCTCCAAGGGGGCCCGGACGAACCGAACCTGATCAGGAAACTTCAGCTAGGCAGCGAGCCGCAGCTCGGCCGGCATGCCGCAGGCGGCGTGCACGAGCCCGGTGAGCAGCGCCGCCTGCTCCGGTCGGTGCGTCATCAGCTCCGCGTGCCACTGCACGCCGAGGCAGAAGCTCGCGGCCGGATCCCACAGCGCCTCGACGGTCCCGTCGAGCGCGCGGGCGGCGACTTCGAGCCCGTTCCCGATCCGATCGGCGGCCTGGTGGTGGAAGGAGTTCACCGCCAGGCCGTCGCGGTCGGTCAGCCAGCCGAGGAGCGAGTCGCCCGCAACGCTCACCACGTGCTCGGGCTCGAACGCACTGGCCGTTTGAATGTGGTCCGGGATGTGCTGGTGCAGCGTCCCGCCGCGCGAGACGTTCAGCGCCTGCAGCCCGCGGCAGATGCCGAGCAGCGGCAGGTCGCGCTCGGCGGCGGCGCGCAGCAGCGCCTGCTCGTACTCGTCGGCCACACGGTCGACGTCGGGGCCGAGAGAAGGATGCGGCGCCTGCCCGTAGACCGCCGGGTCGAGGTCCGGTCCGCCGCTCACCAGCAGCCCGTCGACGCGGTCGAGCAGCGCAGCGGCGTCGTCGACGTAGCCGTGGGCGGGGAGCACGACCGCGATCGCGCCCGCCTCCTGCAGCGCCTGCGTGTAGGAGAGCCGCAGCGACAGCCGCGCCGGCGCGAGGTCGCGCTCGCTGCGCCCGGGCATCGCGGCCCACGCGGGCACGCGGTCCTCCCGCAGCTCATGCGTGACCACGCCGATCAGCGGCGGGGCGGCGGTGCGGGGGCGGCGGCGGGGCATCGTGCCGCACAGCATGCGCCTCGCCGGGCGACCGGGCCAGGGGGCCGCCTCCCGAGCGGTGGTGACGATTCACGAACCGCAAACGGCGGACAGCCCCCGTAACGAACGCCGATTCCCCCCTTTCGGGGGAAGCGCGGGTGAGACGGAGCTGGGAACGTCTCACCATGAAGCTCCTGCCTCCGGCCATCGCGGCGGCGGACCACCCGCTCTACGGGGTGCTGCTGGAGCGCGCAGGCACGCGGCCGGGCCGGAGGCCGGATCCGCACGTCGTCGCGCTCGTGGTCGAGGGCGGAGGGATGCGCGGCGCGGTCGCCGCCGGCATGTCACTCGTGCTGGAGGCGGCCGGGCTGATGCAGTCGTTCGACCGCGTCTACGGTTGCTCGTCCGGCGCGCTGACCGGGTGCTTCGCAGCGGCCGGCCAGGCGTCCGTGTGGGCGACGAGCTTCGAGGACTGCGCGAGCCGCGACTTCATCGATCCGGCGCGCGCGTTCCGCGGCGGTCCGCTGCTCGACCTCGACTTCCTGTTCGAGGAGGTCATCGGCCGGCGGCGCCCGCTCTCCGACGCGGGCCGGAGCGCCGGCCCCGAGCTGCGCGCGGTCGCGGTCTCCGCCACCCACGCGGAGCTGCGCGTGCTGGGCGGCTTCGAGAGCACCGCGGACCAGCTTGCCGCGGTGCGGGCGAGCTGCTCGATCCCGGTGGTGACGGGCGCGCCGCCGCGGTACCGGGACGAGCCGATGGTGGACGGAGGCCTCCTGGAGGCGATCCCGTACCGCACCGCGCTGCGCGAGGGCGCGACCCACGTGCTCGTCCTGCGGACCCAGGAGGCGACCTACCGCGGCCGCCGCCAGGACCGCTTCGCGGAGCGCGTGCTCGCGCGCGCCCACCCCGACCTCGCACCGCTGCTGCACACGTGCAGCCAGCGCTACAACCGGGACGCCGCCGCACTCCAGCAGCCCTCCGGGCAGCCGCTCGTGCGGCAGGTCGCCGTGCCGCACGGCAGCCGCCTGGTGTCGCGCTTCAGCACCGACCGCGCCCGCATCGCCGACAACGTGCGGCTGGGCGCGCGCACGATGGCGGCCTCGCTCTACGGCGCGCGGGCCACCGAGTTCTGGCAGCCCTTCCCCGAGCTGCTGGCCGGGCGCCAAGCCAGGCAGCTTGCTGCCTAGCGGGGGGCTGGGCGCCTAGCCAGGCAGCTTGCTGCCTAGCGAGGGGCCGCCTAGCTCTTCTCGATCGGGTTGCCGAGGCGGCCCCACTTGGGCACGCCGCCCTCGACCACGTGGATCACCTCGCGCGCGCCCGCGCGCAGCACGAGGCTCGCCGCGGTCGCGGCCCGCTGGCCCGAGGCGCACACGACCGCGACCGGGCGCTGCGGATCGAGCCCGTCGGGCAGCCCGTCGATGTCGTGCCAGGGCGTGAAGGCCGAGCCGGGGATGTGGCCGGCGTCGTACTCCGAGCGCTCGCGGACGTCGAGGATCTGGACGAGCTCGGCGTGCTTCGGCAACTCCTCGAGCGGCATCCGCTCGACGCGCTCGATCGGGCGCTTCTCCTGCCGCCAGCTCGTCATCCCGCCGTGCAGGTAGCCACCGAGCCGCCGCAGCCCGACCGACAGCGCGAGCCGCGCCGCCCGCCGCCCGTCCTCGTCGTCGCGGCCCACGAACACGAGCTCGAGCTCCGGGTCGCCGATCCACGCGAGCTTGGAGCCGAAGCCCGCGGTCAGCATCGGGTTGCAGACCGCGCCGGGGATGTGGGCGTCGTCGAACTGCTGGTCGGTACGGACGTCGACGAGCAGCGCCCCCGCCGCGCGCCGCTGCTCGACCTGGCGCGGCGCCAGCGGCAGCACCTCGACGCCGACGGTCAGCAGCTCGCCACGGTTGAGCGCGACGATGTTCTCGAAGTTCGGCGGCTGCGGTCCGAGCCCGGCGAGCGCCTGCTCGACGAACGCGTCCTCGTCCTCGATCGCCAGCGTCGGGTTCGCCGCGCGCTCGTAGCCGATCGTCGAGGAGATCTTCATGTCCATCCCCGGGCCGCCGCACATCGAGCCGCCGAGGTGCCCCGGCCACACCTCGCACTCGGGCGGCAGGTTGAGGAGCTTGTCGCGCAGCGACCGGAAGATCCCGCGCGCGCCCTCGGCCTTCTCGATCGCGAGGTCCGGCCGGGCGACGTCGTTGACGAACAGCGTGTCGCCGGTCAGCACCGCCCACGGCCGCTCGCTGCGCGCGGTGTCGACCAGCGCGAACGCCGTGTGCTCGGGCCGGTGGCCGGGTGTGTGCAGCGCCCGCACGCGCAGCGCGCCGAGCTCGAGCTCCCAGCCGTCGTCGAACGGCTCGTGCTCGTAGTCCGGCTCGGCCAGACGGTGGATGTGGATCGTCGCCCCGGTGGCCGCCGCGAGCCGCCCGTGGCCGGAGACATGGTCGGCGTGATTGTGCGTCTCGAGCACGTGCTCGATGCTCACCCCCATGTAGCGAGCCAGCTCGAGGTACTCGTCGACCTCGAAGCGTGGGTCCACCACGGCCGCGACCCCGGCGTCCTCGTCGCCGATGAGGTACGAGGCGCAGCCGAGGTCGTCGTGCGTGACCTGGCGGAAGATCATGTGGCGACGCTATCTGAACATCAACGGCGGCATTGAGGAGAGGGTGCGGGGTGCCGCGGCGATCAAGCGGGACGCTTTGACCACGCTATAGGGGGTCAAACCGTCCCACTTGCACGCCGGGCGGCTCACCCCTCGCTTCCCTACCCAGCCGCCGTTGACGTTCGCCCCGCTCACCGCAGCGGCTGAAAGATCTCCGTCACCCACCGAGACGAGTCAGGCTCCTCCCGCGGGTTCGTCACGTAGGACTCCCAGAACGGCCCTGCCGCACGCTCGCCCGCCCACTCCTGCAGCCGAGCACACGCGTCTCGCAGCCCACTAAACGGACCGACATAGACGAGCACGGCGGCCCGGCCGCCGGGCAGCCCTGAGGACTGACCGGCGTCCGGGCCCACCGGAATGCCGAGCTCGAGCTCCAGCTCCGCCCCGGTCCGCAGGTAGCGGATGTAGGGCGGGCCCGCGGGCTCGACCCCGAGGTCCGCGAGGCGGCCGAAGAGCCGGGGGAAGGCGGCGTCGACGACGGACGGGATGCCGTCGGCGCCGGTCACCGCCACCTCGGTCACGGCCGGCTGAGGGGAGAGCTCGCGGATCTCGGGGTCGGTCGCCATCGCGTCAGGCCTCGGAGTAGGCCGGGCGCGCGCGGCGCGGGGCGGGCTTGGGGGCCGCGGCCGGGGCCTGGGCGGGGCGGGCGGGATCGGTCTCCCGGAGCGCGCCCCGCGCCACGATCGCGGCGGCGGCGAGAACGCCCGCGCCGATCAGGTAGGCGAGGTGGAAGCCGCTGTTCAGCGCCGCCGCGTGGGCGTGGCCGGATGCGGTCAGCTCGCTCGTGCGCTCGCTCGCGAGCGTCGCCAGCACGGCGAGGCCGATCGCGCCGCCGACCTGCACGCTGGTGTTGACCAGGCCGGAGGCCATGCCGGCATCCTGCGGCGAGACGCCGGACATCGCGAACGTCATCAGGCCGGGGAAGCCGAGGCCAGCGCCGAGGCCGACCAGCACCATCGCGGGCAGGACGTCGGTGAAGTAGCTGCCGTCGACCGGCGTGCGGGCGAACAGCAGCATGCCGGTGCCGATGAAGCCGATGCTGGCGAGGACCGTGTTGCGCATGCCGAAGCGGGCGGCCAGCGGGCCGGAGTAGCGCAGCGACATCGCGCCCATGACGATCGTCGAGGGCAGGAACGCGAGCCCGACCTGGAGCGCGTCGTAGCCGAGGATCTGCTGCAGGTACAGCGCGCCGAGGAAGAACATGCCGAACATCCCGACCACGAGCAGCGCCTGCACGGCGTTGGCGCCCGAGACGTTGCGCGAGCGGAACAGGCGCAGCGGCATCAGCGGGTTGTCGATGCGGGCCTGGCGCACCACGAATGCGACGAGCGCGGCGACGGCGATGGCGCCGAGGCCGAGCGTGCGGCTCGAGCCCCAGCCCTGCTCGCTGACCTGCAGGATCGTGTAGACGCCCAGCATCAGGCCGCCGGTCAGCAGCGCAGCACCGGGGATGTCGGCGCCGTGGCGCAGGCCCAGCGACTCGCCGGGCTCGATCAGCCGCAGCGCGAAGAACGCGGTGGCGATGCCGACGGGGATGTTCACGAAGAAGATCCAGTGCCAGTTGATGAGGTCGGTGAGCACGCCGCCGGCCAGCAGGCCGATCGACCCGCCCGCCGAGGCGACGAAGCCGTAGACGCCGATCGCCTTCGCCTGGTCGCGCGGCTCGGGGAACATGGTCACGATCATCCCGAGCACGACGGCCGAGGTCAGCGCGCCGCCGGCGCCCTGGATGAAGCGCGCGCCGATCAGCATCTCCTGGCTCTGCGCGGTCGCGCACAGGGCTGAAGCGGCGGAGAAGATGGCGAGGCCGACGAGGAAGACGCGCCGGCGCCCGATCAGGTCACCGAGCCGGCCGGCGAGCAGGAGCAGGCCGCCGAACGCGATCAGGTACGCGTTGACGACCCACGCGAGGTTGCTCTGCGAGAAGCCGAGATCGATCTGGATGGAAGGAAGCGCCACGTTCACGATCGTCGCGTCGAGCACGATCATCAGGACGCCCACGCACAGCACGTACAGCGCCATCCAGCGGGTGCGATCAGAGGTCTCGGTGGAGGTCATGCGTGGCTCCTTCAGGTCGTGGTCAACGGGGCCGATGCAGACTGTATACCACCTGATACAGATTTTGAACCACAAGGTTGAAATTTATGTTCGGAGGGGTACAGTAAACGTATGAGCACCTCACGCACCTACGGCGACGCGTGCGGGATCGCCCGCGCGCTCGACGTCCTCGGAGAGCGCTGGGCGCTGATGACGGTGCGCGAGCTGCTGCTCGGGCCCAAGCGCTTCACCGACCTCCGCGCCGGCCTCCCCCACGCGAGCCCGAACATCCTCTCCATGCGCCTGCGCGACCTGGAGGAGCACGGGATCGTCCGCAAGCGCAAGCTCCCCCCGCCGGCTGCCTCGCAGGTCTACGAGCTCACGGACCGCGGCCACGAGATCGCGCCCGTGCTCGACGCGCTGGGCACCTGGGGCTCGCGCCTCCCGCTCCCCGGGCCCGACGCCACGATGAGCTTCGACGCACACATCCTGTCCTTCCGCACGCTGTTCCGGCCCGACCTGGCCGAGGGCTTCAGCACTCGCGTCGAGCTGCGGCTGGGCGAGCGCTCGTTCCGCGCCACCGTCGCCGACGGCAGGCTGCAGCTCGTCGAGGGCACGATGGAGGCGCCCGACGCCGTCATCACCTCCGACCACGGCACCGCGCTCGCCGTCGCCCACGGCCGCGCCTCGCTGGCCGAGGCCGAGGCGGCCGGCGCGCTGGAGATCAGCGGCGACCGCGACGCGGCCGTGCGCTTCCTCGGGCTGTTCCCCCTACCGGAGCCCGCCGCGGCGTAGGCTCCGCCCATGGACTACCGGCTCGAGCTGATCTCCCTCCCCGTCTCCGACGTCGACCGCGCCATCGCGTTCTACGTCGAGCAGGCCGGGTTCAACGCCGACCACGATCACAAGGTCTCCGACGAGCTGCGCTTCGTGCAGCTGACGCCACCCGGCTCCGCATGCTCGATCGCCTTCGGCACCGGCACCGGCGAGGCGCGCCCGCCGGGCTCCGCCCAGGGCCTCCAGCTCGTCGTCGACGACGTCGAGGCCGCGCACGCCGACCTGTCGGGCCGCGGGGTCGAGGTCAGCGACGTCCAGGACTTCCCGTGGGGACGCTTCGTGTTCTTCAGCGACCCGGACGGCAACGGCTGGGCCGTGCAGCAGATCCCGCCGCGGCCCTAGGTCCTAGACCAGCGTCACGCGCAGGCCCGCAGCACGCAGCCGCTCGACCTGCTCCGGGTCGGCGTCGGCGTTCGTGAGCAGCTCGTCGACCTGCTCGAGGCCGGCGATGTAGGCGAACGCGATCCGCCCCAGCTTCGAGCCGTCGGCAACCACCACGGTGCGCCCGGCGCGGCCGATCAGCGCGCGATCGGTCGCCGCCTCGACCTCGTTCTGCGTCGTCAGCCCGCGCGCGGCGTCGATGCCGTCGACGCCGACGAACGCGACGTCGACGTAGATCCCCTGCAGCGTGGCGTCGGCCAGCGGGCCGACGAGCTCGTAGGACGCGCTGCGGGCGACGCCGCCGGTCACGATCAGCTTGAGGTTCGCGCGCACCGCGAGCTCGACCGCGATGTTCAACGCGTTGGTGACCACCGTGAGGTCCTGGCGCGTGGCGAGCGCCCGCGCCACCTCGGTCGTCGTGGTCCCGCCGGTGAGGCCGACCGCCGTCCCCTCTTCCACCAGCTCGGCCGCGGCGTGCGCGATCCGCTGCTTCTCGTCGCTGCGGCCGGTGCGGTAGCGGACCGGCAGCTCGTGCGCGGTGCCGTGCGCGATCGCGCCGCCGTGCGAGCGCTCGAGCAGGCGCTGATCGCCGAGGATCTGGAGGTCTCGGCGGACGGTCGCCTCGCTCACCGCGAGGTCGGTCGCCAGCGCGCCGACGCTGACCGAGCCGTCGCGCGCGAGCAGCTCGAGGATGCGGCCGAAGCGGTCGGTTCTGCTCACGATCTGCGCACCATATCCGAGCAACAGATGCTTGATTCTGAGCGTTTGGACCTATATACGTGCAGAAATGAGCGTTACGAGCGAGGAGATCCGCAGCCAGCCAGAGCTGTGGGAGCGCGCGGGGGCGCTCGTCGGGAGCCTCGGCGGCATCCTCCCCGCCCCCGGTGAGGATGCGGCGGTCATCGGCTGCGGCACGTCGTGGTTCATGGCCCAGGCCTACGCGGCGCTGCGCGAGGGCAACGGGCACGGCCGCACCGACGCGTTCGCCGCCTCGGAGATGCCGTCGCGGCCCTACGACGTCGTCGTCGCGCTGTCTCGCTCCGGTACCACCACCGAGGTCGCGCACGCGCTGATGCGCTCCGCCCGCTCGCGCACCGTCGCGATCACGGCGGTGCCCGACTCGCCGGTCGCGAACGCCGCCGACGAGGTCGTCGAGCTCGAGTTCGCCGACGAGCAGTCGGTCGTGCAGACGCGCTTCGCGACCACCGCGCTCAGCCTCCTGCGCGCCCACGAGGGCCTCGGCCTCGCCGCCTCGATCGCCGACGCCGTCAGCGCACTCGACGCCCCGCTGCCGGTCGAGCCTGGCCAGGCCGACCGCTGGGCGTTCATCGGCCGCGGCTGGACCGTTGGGCTGGCCAGCGAGGCGGCGCTGAAGCTGCGCGAGTCGGCCCAGGCGTGGACGGAGGCCTATCCCGCCTTCGAGTACCGCCACGGCCCGATCAGCATCGCCGGCCCGGGCGCCGTCGTGTGGTCGTTCGGGCCTGCCGACGAGGTGCTCGAGGACGCCCGCGCGGCCGGCGCGCTGACCGTCGCGCCGGACCTCGACCCGCTCGCCTCGCTCGTGCTCGCCCAGCGGACGGGGGTCGCCCTCGCAGAGGCCGCCGGCCTCGATCCCGACCGCCCGCGCAACCTCACCCGCTCCGTCGTCCTATCGGAGGTGCCGAAGTGATCCGCATCAGCTTCCTGGCCGCGCTCGCCGCGGCCGCCGTCCTCGCGGGCTGCGGCGGGAGCAGCGGCGACGATCAGAACTCGAGCGGGCCAGTCGAGATCACGATGTGGCACGGCCAGGACGACATCGCGGGCAAGGTGCTCGGCCAGCTCGCCGACGACTTCAACCGCACGCACAAGAACATCAAGGTCAAGGCGACCACCGGCGGCGTGGTCGCCGACCAGATGCGCCAGAAGGTGACGACCGCGCTGGCATCCGGCGAGTACCCGGACATCGCCTACATCTTCGGCTCGGACCTCGCCAACCTGGCGCGCTCCGACAAGGTGCTCGACCTCACCGACGACGTGAAGAAGCCCGATTTCGGCTGGGACGACTACTACGCGCCGGCCAAGGCGGCCACCACCGTCAACGGCCGCGTGCGGGCGCTGCCGGCGCTGATCGACGACCTCGCGGTCGTCTACAACAAGAAGCTGTTCAAGGAGATGGGCGTGAGCGAGCCGCCCGCCGGCGGCTGGACGTGGGACCAGTTCATCGCGACGTCGAAGCAGCTCACGGACAAGGGCAAGGGCACGTTCGGGACGGCGTGGCCGGCGGTCGGCGACGAGGACACGGTGTGGCGCACGTGGCCGCTGGTGTGGCAGGCGGGCGGCGACATCATCAAGGACGGCAAGGCCGCGTTCGGCGGCGCGCCCGGCGAGCAGGCGTTCGGCGTCGTCGACCGGCTCGCGCAGGACGGCTCGGTCTACGTCGACACCAAGCCCGACTCCGACCAGACCTACCAGCTGTTCAACAACGACAAGATCGGGATGGTCGTCACGGGCCCATGGGAGCTGCCCGAGTTCCTCGACGCCAAGACCGCGTTCGGCGTCGTGCCGCTGCCGGCCTTCGGCAGCGAGGCCGTGACGATCTCCGCGCCCGATACGTGGACGCTGTTCGACAACGGCAAGCGGCGCGCGAAGGCCGCGGTCGAGTTCATCCAGTGGCTCAACCAGCCGGCGCAGGACGCGCGCTGGGTGGTCGACGCGGGCTCGCTGCCGCTGCGCAAGGGGACCGCGCAGGAGGCGAAGTGGAAGGCGTACCAGGACAAGACGCCCGGGATGTCGGTGTTCGTGGCCGCGCTCGACGGCGCGCGCACCAAGCCGACCGACCCCAAGTACCCGCAGGTCTCCGAGCAGGTCGGGCAGTCGCTCGTCGCGGTGCTGCTCAAGCGCTCCTCGCCGCAGGACGCCCTCGACAAGGCGGTCCAGGGCGCGGACGGGGTCCTCGCCGGCGGAGGCTGATCGGCGGGTGGCAGTCGCGGTAGAGCGGGCGCCGTCCCGCAGCCAGCGGGTGTTCGGCGAGACGCCGACCGCCTGGCTGTGGGTCATGCCGGCCGTCGTGATCATCCTCGGGCTCAGCCTGATCCCGATGGCCTGGGCGCTGCTGCTGAGCTTCCAGCACAACGACCTCGTCACACCGCCGAACTGGATCGGCCTGCGCAACTACTCGCGGCTGCTCCACGACGAGACGTTCCGCGGCGCGGTCCGGCACACGCTGATCTACACGGTGGCGTTCGTGCCGTTGAGCATCGCGGGCGGGCTGGGGATCGCGCTGATGCTCAACCGGCGCGTGCGCTTCGTGGGCCTGTACCGGACGCTCGTGTTCGTGCCCTACATCATGTCCGCGACCGCGCAGGGCGTGCTGTTCTCGTTCGTGTTCGACTCGCAGTTCGGCGTCGCGAACTCGGTGCTGCACCACCTCGGGATCGGCTCCCAGGGCTTCCTCCAGGACCCCGGGCAGGCGCTGTGGGTCCTGGTGCTGATCGGGCTGTGGAGCGGGATCGGCTTCTCGGTGGTGGTCTACCTGGCGGCGTTGCAGGACATCCCGCCGGAGCTCGTCGAGGCGGCCTCGATCGACGGGGCGCGGCGCTGGGGCGTGCTGCGCCACGTCGTGCTGCCGGCGCTCAACCCGGTGACGATCTTCCTGATCGTGTGGCAGACGTTCGAGTCGCTGCAGCTGTTCGACCTCGTGTTCGTGACCACGCGCGGCGGGCCGCTCCAGTCGACGACGGTAGTCGTGCTCTACGTGTGGCAGCAGGCGTTCCAGTTCTTCAACGCCGGCTACGGCGCGGCGGCGGCCTACGTGCTCGCGTTCGGGCTGCTGGTCGTGGCGCTGGCGTGGGGCTGGTACCAGCGGCGGCGGCAGGCACGGCTGGCATGAGGACCGGTCGCTGGCACTTCGTGCTCGCGCCGATGGCGCTGATCTTCGCGTTGCCGCTGATCTGGCTGACGGTCTCGTCGTTCATGACGAATGCGCAGATCAACACCTTCCCGCCGAAGATCATCCCCGACGGGCTGCACCTCGACGGCTACCGCTACGTGTTCCGGACCGGCGACTTCGGCCGCTGGTTCCTGAACTCGACGATCGTGGCGGTGGTCACCGTCGCGTCGAACCTCGTGTTCTGCTCGTTCGCCGGCTACGCGTTCGCGCGCATGCGCTTCCGCGGCTCCAAGTCGCTGCTGGCGCTGATGCTGGCGACGCTGGTGGTGCCGTTCCAGCTCACGATGATCCCGACGTTCCTGCTCATGAAGAAGCTGGGGCTGATCGACTCGCTCGGCGCGCTGATCCTGCCCTCGCTGGTGACGCCGTTCGGCGTCTTCCTGCTGCGGCAGTTCTTCGTCTCGGTTCCGCGCGAGATCGAGGAGGCCGCCTGGATCGACGGCTGCTCGCGCCTGTCGACGCTCGTGCAGATCGTGCTGCCGTTGGCGCGGCCGGCGCTCGCCACGGTGGCGGTGCTGACGTTCCTGACCGTCTGGAACGACCTGACGTGGCCGCTGATCGCCATCAACTCGTCCGAGCACTACACGCTGCAGCTCGGGCTCGCGACCTACTCGGGCGCGCACCGGACGCAGTGGGCGGCGGTGATGGCCGGCAACCTGCTGGTGACACTACCGGTCGTGATCGCGTTCCTGCTCGCGCAGCGGACGTTCATCCGCTCCCTGACCTCGAGCGCGGTGAAGGGATGAGCGCGCCGGTCTCCCTCGAGCGGGTGACGAAGGTCTACGACGGCGAGGTGCGCGCGGTCGACGACGTGTCGCTGGACGTGGCGGCGGGCGAGTTCGTGGTGCTGGTGGGGCCGTCGGGGTGCGGCAAGTCGACGCTGCTGCGGATGATCGCCGGGCTCGAGCGGGTGACGGCGGGGACGGTGCGGATCGGGGGCGAGGACGTGACCACCGCCGCGCCGCCCGACCGCGACATCGCGATGGTGTTCCAGAACTACGCGCTGTACCCGAACAAGACGGTGGCCGAGAACCTCGCGTTCGGGCTGCGGCAGCGCAAGACGCCGAAGGAGGAGGTGGCGCGCCGCGTCGGCGAGATGTCGGCGATGCTCGGGCTCGAGGAGTTGATGGCGCGGCGGCCGGCGCAGCTCTCCGGCGGGCAGCGCCAGCGGGTGGCGATGGGCCGGGCGCTGGTGCGGGAGCCGCAGGTGTTCCTGCTGGATGAGCCGTTGTCGAACCTCGACGCCAAGCTGCGGACGACGATGCGGGCGGAGCTGGCGCGGCTGCACGAGCGGCTGGGGATCACGACGGTCTACGTCACCCACGACCAGGTCGAGGCGATGACGCTGGGGCAGCGGGTGGCGGTCATGCGCGACGGGGTGCTGCAGCAGTTCGGCGACCCGCAGACCCTGTTCCACGAGCCGGTCAACCTGTTCGTCGCGGCCTTCATCGGGTCGCCGACGATGAACCTGGTGAGCGCGCAATGCGACGGGGAGCGGGTGGCGTTCGCGGGCTTCTCCCTGCCGCTGGGAGCGTTCGGCGGCACGCGCGGCGAGGTCGTGCTGGGGCTGCGCCCGGGCTCGTTCGAGCTCGCCGGCCCGTGGACGGATCCGGAGCTGCCGCGGATGCCCGTCGTGGCCGAGCTCGTCGAGGCGCTCGGTGACGAGGCGCTGGTCTCCTTCCGCGTCGAAGCGCCGGCCGTCCAGGTCGAGGAGGTGCGCACCGATGACGGCCGCTTGCTCGCCGACGACCCGGGCACGCGGTTCATCGCGCGTGTGCGCGGGCGCGTCGAGGTCCGGACCGGAGAGCAGCTCGAGCTCGCCGTCGACCACCGCGAGCTCCAGCTCTTCGATCCGGAGAGCGGCCGGGCCTTGCGCGAGGCGCCTAGCCCAAGCGGCCCGCGCCCGGAACCTGCGCGTTAGCCGCCGCGGCCTCTACCGCGCGGTCGAGCGCCTCCGGCCACGACGCGCCGGCGTCGAGCGCGGCGAGGAAGCCGCCGAGCGCCGAGTCCCCGCTGCCGACTGGGTACGAGCCGAGCCGCGGCGGGGCGGCGCGAAACACCTCCTCCGCGGTGGCGAGCTCCATCCCGTCGGCCCCGTGGGTGATCGCCGCGGCCGCCGCTCCTCCGGCCGCCCGGAGGTCCTCCGCGCCGCCGAACCCGAGCGCTTCCGCCTCCTCGGCGTTGACCTTCACGAAGTCGGGGCCGGCCGCCAGGCCGAGGCGGAGCGCCTCTCCGCTGACGTCGAGCGCGACGCGGGCGCCGGCCTCACGGGCGACGCGGAGGAGGCGGGCTGGGCCGTCGGGCGGGGCGCCGGGCGGGAGCGAGCCGGCGACGCCGACCCAGCTCGCGCGGGCGGCGACCTCGGCCGCGGCCGCCTCGAGCACCGCCCAGTGCTCGGGCTGGAGCTCCGGGCCGGGCTCGTAGAACTCGGTCAGGTCGCCGCCGTCGCTGACCGAGACGCAGATCCGGGTCTCCCCCGGGCCCGCGACCGCGTCGCAGGTGACGCCCTCCTCCTCCAGCGCGTCGGCGACCCAGCGACCGGTGTGGCCGCCGAGCAGCGCGATGGCGTGGACGTCCGCGCCCAGCGCATGCGCCGCGCGGGCGGCGTTCAGCGCCTTGCCGCCGGGCACCGCGACGACCCGCTCCGGCCGGTGGATCTCCCCCGGCTGCAGCGCCGCGACGATGTGCAGCCGATCGATCGACGGCGAGGCGGCGACGAACGCGATCACGCGTGGAAACTACGCGCCTCGGCGAGCGTCGGCTGCCCGGCCGTGCCGCCGGCCGCCCGCGTGCTGAGCGCGCCGCACGCGCAGCCGAGCGCGAGCGCCGCGGCGAGGTCCTCCCCCGCGAGCCGCGCGGTGATGAAGCCCGCGTCGAACGAGTCGCCCGCGCCGGTGGCGTCGACCGGGTCGACCCGCGGCGCCGCGACGCGGAGATCCCCGCAGCGCGCGCCCTCCGCGCCGAGCTTCACCACCACCCCCGGCCCGCTCGCTCCGAGCTGCCCGGCCTCCTGCTCGTTGGGGAGCAGCACGTCGAAGCCCTCCCACGCGAGCTCCCAGCGCCCACTCGGATCCCAGCCCGGGTCGAGCGACGTGGCGCCCGCCGCCCGCTCGGCGATCGCGGCGACGTCGAGCGCCGGCTGCAGGAACGGGGCCGCGACGTGGACCCAGCGCGCGGAGGCGAGGAGCTCGTCCGGGACGTCGTCGGCGGTGAACGACGCCAGCGCTCCCAGCGCGGTGAGGACGGCCCGGTCACCCGGCCGCGCCAGGCCGACGCTGATCCCTGTCGGCTCGTCCACGACCCGCACCGCGCTCACGTCGACGCCGCCCAGCGCCTCGAGCATCGCCCGCCCGAGGACGTCGTCGCCGACGCAGCCCGCCATCGCCACCCGCAGCCCCAGCCGCGCGGCGCCCGCCGCCACGATCGCACCCGAGCCGCCGAGCACCAGCGACGCCGACTCGACCAGCTGCTCACGCTGGCCGAAGGCCGGCACGAGGTCGCCGCCGCGCAGGACGAGGTCGGCATTGACGTCCCCGACGACGAGGAGGTCGAGCTCGCTCACGCCAGGGCCGGCAGCGCGTCCCCGTGGGCCTCGATCAGCTCGTCACACACGGCCCGGATCTCGTCCAGGCCGAGCGACCCGGACGCGTTCGGGTCGAGCATCGCCGCGTGGTAGACGTGCTCGCGCGAGCCCTCCAACGCCGCCGCCACCGTCAGCTCGACCACGTTCAGGAACGTCCGGTTCAAAGCGGCGCACTGCACCGGCAGCGCCCCCACGTGGGTCGGCTGCACGCCCGTCCGGTCGATCAGGCACGGGACCTCGACGCACGCCCCCGCGGGCAGGTTGTCGATCAGCCCGTCGTTGACGACGTTGCCGTAGATCACCGCCGGTTGGCCGGTGACCATCGCGTGCACGATCTCGGGCGCGTACTCGACGCTGCGCTCGATCTCGAACCCGCGCCCGTCACGCAGCCGCGCCTTCAGGTCGTCGTAGATCTCGAGGTTCTCCTCGCTCCGGCGCACGTACTCGTCAACCGGGATCCGGAAGCGCTCCAGCGCCGCGTCATCCCGCATCAGCCACGGCAGGTACTCCGCCGAGTGCTCGCTCGACTCGGTCGGGAAGTAGCCGAAGCGCTTGTACATCTCCACCCGCACGTGGCGCTGCAGCTCCTCGGAGCCCGCGATCGCCGCGTCCAGCGCCGGATAGAGGTCCTCACCGTCGCGCTCGAAGCGCAGGATGAACGACTGGTGGTTGACCCCCGCGCCGAGGAACGTGACGTCCTCGAACGGGACGTCGACGTACTCCGCCAGCTGCCGCGTCGTGTGCTGGATCGAGTGGCAGAGCCCGACGATCTTCGTGTGCGGCGAGCCGTGCGCGTAGGCCTGGCACAGCATCGCCATCGGGTTCGTGTAGTTGAGCAGCCACGCGTCCGGGCACAGCTCGGCCATGTCGCGCCCGATCCCGAGCATGACCGGGATCGTGCGCAGCGCCCGGAACACGCCGCCGATCCCCAGCGTGTCGGCGATCGTCTGGCGCAGCCCGTGCCGCGCGGGGATCTCGAAGTCGAGCAGCGTCGACGCATGGCCGCCGACCTGGATCATGTTGAACGCGAAGTCGGCGCCGTCGAGCGCCTCGCGGCGGTCGAGGTGGGTTGAGAGCGACAGCTGGGCGCCGAGCTCCCGCGCCGTCCAGCGCGACATCGCCTCGGCGGTCTCGAGCCGCTCGCGGTCGATGTCATGGAGCGCGACATGCAGCTCGCCGAGGTCGTCGTAGGTGAGGAGGTCGCCGAGCAGGTCGCGCGTGAACTCGATGCTGCCGGCGCCGATGAAAGCGATGCGGGTCACGCCGCGGAGCATCGCACATCTGCGCGACTCTGATCGAATTCGCCGCAATCGAGCAGAAATGAGCAGCGACCCAGGCGACGCCGACCCCAACAGGCGTCCAGACCCCCTCGTCCGATTCAGGGTTTCACGCCGATGACGGAGGGGAAGCGAACTCTCGAAAGGATTCGAAGTTGCCCAAGCTGCTCGCCACCTTCCTGGTCACCATGCTCGCCCTCGCCCTCGGCGCCGCCCCCGCGCTCGCGCACGGCCACGGGCACGGACGCGCCCACTACCGCCACGCCAAGCAGGCGAGCGACTACGCGTACGTCGCCACGATCGACTGCGGCCGCGGTGACGTGACCGTCTACTCGGACGAGGACCTCTACGCGCCGCTCGTCGACCTGGAGCACCACCGCACGTACCTCCCGATCGCCTGGGACGTCGAGGTCAACGGCGAGACCGTCCTCCAGGACGAGAAGCCGAACGTCCCCAAGGGCCTGAAGAAGCTGGCCAAGAAATGCAGCTACACCGACGGCGTCGCCACCGGCACCGTCACGGTGCTGGGCCCGCTCCCGGGCGTCCCCAACTGACGCTGAAGCCGTCGGTCAGCTCGACCACGCGCAGCCCCGGCGACCCACAGCCGGGGCAGCGCAGCACCACCCCCGCGCCGCGGTAGGCGCGGTAGGCGCCGATCGCGGCCACGGTCCCGCAGTCCCCGCACTCCCGCTCCACGACGGTCATGTCCTCGCCGAGCGCCTCGGCGAGCAGGCCGGCCACCGCGTTGCCGTCGAGCCAGGCGGGCTCCATCTCAGCTCCCCGTGGGGCCGAAGCGCTCGGCATGGATCGCGTGCCAGTCGTGCCCGAGCACGACGAGCAGGTCGGCCGCGCTCTCGACGAACGCGGTGGGCCCGCAGACGAAGATGCGCGGCCGCGCCTCGGGCCGTGGGCCGAGCTCGTAGAGCATGTCGGCGTCGACCCGCCGCGACGAGCCCTGCCAGCCCGGAGGCTGCGAGCGGGTGAGCGTGGTGTGCACCATCACGTCGCCGAGCCGCGCCAGCTCATCGCGGTACAGGATGTCCTCCGCCGTCCGTGCGGAGAGCAGCAGCCGCGCGTCCACATCGCTGCTCTGCGCCGCGCGGTGGCGCAGCATGGCCATCAGCGGGACGAGCCCGGAGCCGCCGGCCACCAGCAGCAGCGGCCCGCCGTCGGCCGCGCGCCACGTGAAGTGCCCGCCGACCGGCCCGCGCACCTCGAACTCGTCGCCCGCCTGCACGACGCCTGCCAGGTACGGGGAGACCTCGCCGTCGTCGATCCGCTCGACGGTCAGCTCCAGCCGCGGGTCCTCGGGCCCGGACGCGATCGAGTACGAGCGCTGGGCCTGGTAGCCGTCCTCGGCGGTCAGCCGTACGTCGAGGTGCTGGCCGGCGACGTGCCCCGGCCAGCCGTCGACGTCGAGCACGAGCGTGACCGCCGACGCGGTCTCCTCGACGACTTCGCGCACACGCGCGACGCGCCACAGGACCGGCGCGCGGGGGACCGTCAGTCGTTCCAGTACCGCTGCTCCCGCCACGGGTCGCCGTGGTTGTGGTAGCCCGCGGCCTCCCAGAAGCCGGGCTCGTCGGAGGGGGTGAACGAGATCCCGCGGATCCACTTCGCGCTCTTCCACAGGTACAGGTGCGGCACCAGCAGCCGCGCCGGGCCGCCGTGCTCGGGGTCGAGCGGCTCCCCGTCGAAGTCGTAGGCGATCCACGCCTTGCCGTCGGAGATGTCCTCGATCGTGAGGTTGGTCGTGTAGTCGCCGTCGCACCACGCGGTCAGGTACTCGGCCTCGGTCTCGACCTCCGCGAGCAGCGTGTCGAGCGACACGCCGGTCCAGGTCGTGCCGAGCTTGCTCCACTTGGTCACGCAGTGGATGTCGGTCGTGAACGTCTCCGACGGCAGCTCGCGCAGCTGATCCCACGACCAGGTGCGGGCGGCGTCGACGGCGCCGTCGATGGTGAGCGTCCATTCGTCGGTCGACGTGCGCGGGGTCGGGCCCGCGGAGAGGACGGGGAAGTCGTTGACGACATACTGGCCGGGCGGCACCCGGGAGGGATCTACCTCGCGCCGGGGACGCCCACCGAAGCCTCGGGAGATGGGCGGCATGGCAGAAGACTCTCACCACGACCACGGTCACGACAACCTCACCGCCGTCGCCGTGTCCGCGACGCTGCACTGCCTGACCGGCTGCGCGATCGGCGAGATCGCCGGACTCATCCTCGGGACCGCGTTCGGGCTCTCGAATCTGGCGACGATCCTGCTCTCGATCGCGCTCGCGTTCGTGTTCGGCTACGCGCTCACCAGCTACCCGCTGCTGCGCGCCGGGCTCGCGCTCGCGGCGGTCGTGCCGATCGCACTGGCGTCGGACACGCTCAGCATCGCGACGATGGAGGTGGTCGACAACGCGATCGTGCTGCTGGTGCCCGGCGCGATGGACGCGGGCCTGGGCGACCTCCTGTTCTGGGGCAGCCTCGCGTTCGCGCTCGCGATCGCGGGCGTCGTCGCGGTGCCGGTCAACCGCTGGCTGATCGCGCGCGGCAAGGGCCACGCGGTCGTGCACGAGACCGGCATCCACGGCGGGCCGCCGATCCCGGTGGTGGCGACGATCGCGGTGCTCGCGTTCCTGTTCGGGAGCATCGTGCTGGGCGCCGAGGCGCTCAGCTAGCCGCCCACCGGCACCACAGCTCCGGCGGCTTGCGGAAGATCAGACCCCGAATCTCGGCCGGCCGCGCGACCTCCAATCCGGGCAGCCGCTCGAGTAGCGTCGCCAGCGCGACGTGCGCCTCGAGCCGCGCCAGGTGCATCCCCACGCACACGTGCGGCCCGGCGGCGAACGCGAGGTGGCGACCGGCGTTCTCGCGGCTCGGGTCGAAGCGATCCGGCTCCGGGAAGACCGCCGGGTCGCGGTTGGCGGCGGTGATCGAGATCCGCACCAGGTCGCCCGCCGCGATCTCGGCCTCGCCGAGCGACGTGTCGCACGTCGCGTAGCGGTCGATCACCGCCGCGGCGGGCTCGAGCCGCAGCGACTCCTCCACCGCCGCCGGCAGCTGCTCGCGCGCCACCGGCGCCGCGAGCACGTGCAGCAGCGCGTTGGCGATCATCCCCTCGGTCGTCTCGATGCCGCCGAACAGCAGCACGGCGACGTTCGAGCGCACCTCGGCCGCGCTCAGCCCCGCGGCGTCGAGGTCGACCGCCGCGCCGAGCTCCTCCACCGCCCGTGCCGCCTCCGGCCCTGCCGGCCGCCCCGCGCTGAGATCGGTCACGGCGGCCACGATCGCGTCGTACCAGCCGAGTACAGCGCCGGTCGAGGCGCCGTCGAGCCCGAGCGCGTGGGTGACCGCCGCGGCGGCCAGCGGCCCGGCGAACCCCCGTCGCAGCTCGGCCTCGCCGCGCGGCGCGAGCTCGCCGGCCAGCCGCTCGGCCTCCGCGGCCACCGCGTCAGCGAGCCGCCGCCGCACCTCGCCCAGCCGCAGCGGCGCGACGAACGGCGCCCGGTGCCGCGCGTGCTGGGCGCCGTCGAGCGAGAGCATGCTCTCCCCCACCACCTGCGCGGTCGTGAAGCGCGGGTCGTGGACGGTGAAGCGCTCGGCGTCGCGCATCGCCTCCAGCGCGAGGTCACGGCGGGTGACAAGCCAGCCGTCGATGGCGGGCAGCCACGCAACCGGCTCCCGCTCCCGCAGCTGGGCGAGCAGCGCGTGCGGGTCACCTTCGAGGTCGGCGACGGTGATGGAGGCGCCGAGCACCACTCAGCCGAGCGCCGAGCGCTCGACGTCGGTCAGCGAGCGCGAGCGGCGCGCGTCGCGATCCCACGCCACGAGCACGCTGCGGCCCTCGGCGGCGACGGCGCCGTCGGCGCGGACGATCTCGTGCGCGACGCTGACGCTCGAGCGGCCGACCGCCTCCACCCGCAGCGCAACGGTGACCGGGCCGTGGTCGCGGCGGATCTCCTGCCGGTGGTCGAGCTCGACGCGCGCGAGCACGAAGAAGAAGCCCCCGTCGAGCGCGCCGAGCTGCTCGAACAGCGCGCCGCGACCCTCCTCCAGGAGCTCGTGGTAGACGGCTTGGTTGAGGTGCCCGAGGAAGTCGAGGTCGCGCCAGCGGAGCTCGATGTCGATGCGGATCTCGTCAGACGGCACGACGCGCGATCATCCCAGCCGATGGCACGCGACGTGTACGTGGTGGGCTCGGTCAACCTCGACCTCGTGGTGCGGGTGGCGACGCTCCCCGGCCCCGGAGAGACGGTGACCGGCGGCACGTTCGAGCGCCACGGCGGCGGCAAGAGCGCGAACCAGGCGGTGGCGGCCGCGCGGCAGGGCGCGACGGTGCGGATGGTCGGCGCGGTCGGCAGCGACGACCTGGGCGACGAGGCGGTCGCCGACCTCGCCGGCGAGGGCGTCGACGTCTCCGCCATCGCGCGGGTCACGGCACCGACCGGGGTGGCGCTGATCGCGGTCGACGAGGCGGGCGAGAACCAGATCGCGGTCGCCTCCGGCGCCAACAACGAGCTGACGCCTGCGGCGGTCGAGGCCGCGCTGGCGGGCGCGGAGCCCGGCGGCGTGGTGCTGATCGGGCTCGAGGTGCCGGACGCGCCCGTGCTGGCCGCCGCCCGCGCGGCGCGCGCCGCCGATCTGCAGGTGGTGCTGAACCCCGCTCCGGCGCGCCCGCTGCCCGACGAGCTGCTCGCGCTCGGCCCGGTGCTGACCCCGAACGAGCCCGAGGCGGCCGCGCTCAGCGGCGAGGCCGACCCGGAGGCGGCGGCCCGTGCGCTCACCAAGCGCACCGGCGCGCCGGTGGTCGTGACGATCGGGCCGGCGGGCGCGCTGCTCGCCGACGGCGACGCGCTCGAGCGCATCCCGGCGCCACAGGTCGAGGCCGTCGACACCACCGGGGCCGGCGACGCGTTCAACGGCGCGCTCGCGGCCGCGCTGGCGGCCGGCGGCGGGCTCGCCGAGGCCGTCCGCACCGCGATCTCCGCGGCTGCCGATTCCGTTACGCGGCCCGGCGCGAGGGGGTAGGCCACGCGCATGAAGTACCTCCCGATCTACCTGAACGACCACTACGCCGGTTCGACGCTCGGGGTCGAACTGGCGAAGCGGGCGGCCAAGAACAGCGCCGACAACGCCGAGTTCGGCCCGCCCCTCGCGACCCTGGCGACCGAGGTCGACGAGGACCGCGACGCGCTCAAGCGGATCATGGACCGGCTCGACGTCTCCGAGGACCGCATCAAGGCGTCGATCTTCTGGCTGGGCGAGAAGGTCGGCCGCCTCAAGCCCAACGGCGAGCTGCTCCAGTTCTCCCCGCTCAGCCGGGTCGTCGAGCTCGAGGGGCTGATCACCGGCGTTGGCGGCAAGCTCTCGCTGTGGCGCACCCTGCTGGAGCTGGCGGAGCGCGACGACCGGCTCGACGCGGGCGAGCTCGAGGTGCTCGCCGGGCGCGCCGAGGACCAGCTCCTGCGGCTGCACGCGCTGCGTGGCGCGGCGGGCCTCGTCGCCTTCGTCGACGATATCGCTTGACGGCTATATAGCCATCTGGATATATTGCGGCGCGTGTCGTCGTCCTGGCAGGCGCTCTCCGACCCCCACCGCCGCGCCGTGCTCGCGCTCCTGCTCGAGCGCCCGCGCCCGGTGGGCGAGCTCGTCGAGCAGCTGGGGCTGAGCCAGCCCGGCACCTCCAAGCACCTCAAGGTGCTGCGCGAGGCGGGGCTGGTCCAGGTCCGCCAGGACGCCAACCGGCGCGTCTACGCGCTCGACCCCGGCCCGATCCGAGAGCTCGACGTCTGGCTCGCCCCCTACCGGCGGCTGTGGAACGAGAGCCTCGACGAGCTCGGCCGGCACCTCGACCGAAAGGACTGACCGTGTACGGGACCTACGAGACCTACGAAGGCAAGCCGGCCGTGCGCTTCGAGCGCGTCTACCCCCATCCCGTCGAGCGCGTCTGGCGCTCGATCACCGTGCCCGAGGAGCTGGCCACGTGGTTCCCCAGCACGATCGAGGGCGACCTGCGCGAGGGCGGCGCTCTCCGCTTCAGCTTCCCCGACGAGATTGTCGAGCCGATGGACGGCCGGGTCGTCGAGCTCGACCCGCCGAACGTCTTCGCGTTCCTGTGGGGCAAGGACCTGCTGCGGCTCGAGCTCGCGCCGGAGGGCGACGGCACCCGGCTGACGCTCACCCAGACGCTCGAGCCGGACGAGGCCGCGCGCAACGCCGCGGGCTGGCACGTCTGCCTCGACAAGCTGGCCGGCGAGGACACCGACTGGGAGCCCGTCTACGAGGAGTACCAGCGCCGCGGCGTCCCTGCCGGAGCCGAGATCCCGGGCCAGGGCTAGGCGCCGCGGCCGAAGAACGTCAACGGCGGCTGGGTAGGGATCGGGTCCGAACGGCCGCGGCGGCCACGAGTGTCAGCTCGAGGTCGCATAGCGACCCTGAGACGACATTCGTGGGGCGAATGTCGTCTCGACCGCGCATACCGCGGTCGAGGTGACATTCGTGCCACGGCCCCGCCGAACCCGCCTCCTCAATGCCCGCCGTTGACGTGCGCTCGCTAACCGAGAACCGCCCGCGCCGCGCGGCCGGTGCCGGCGGCGAGGCCGCGGCACGCCATCGCGGTGGTCGGCAGGAGGGCCAGGCCGATCAGCACGCGCAGCGCCGAGTAGCCGGCCGACGTCGAGTCGAGCAGCGGGATCGTGTCGTCGCTCGAGTCGGTCGCCCAGTACCAGAGCGGCGACGTGACCAGGCCGAGCGCGGTGCTCCACAGCGTGATCGCGACGGTGAAGCCGGCGGTGCCGATCGGCAGCATCAGCAGCGACCAGGCGGCGCCGGTCCACGCGCTGCGGTCGCGCAGCAGCTCCTTCGAGCGCTCCATCGCGCTGCCGCTCAGCGGGCGGTCGGCGGCGACGGGCTCGTCGATGACCATGCGCGCCCGCTCGCGCTCGAGCTTGGCGATCCAGCGTGAAGCGAGCAGCGTGAGGATGAGCAGCGGCACCCCGACGAGCGTGATCGCGAGCCCGGCGGAGAGCGCGAACGCGGTGACGGCGAACGAGAAGACGGCGATGCCCACCGGCAGGCCGAGCACCAGATAGGTGAAGTCCTTGCCCATCGTCGCGAGGCTCGGCAGCGGCGCGAAGCGGGAGGGGTTGGCGGCGAAAGTTGTCATGGGAGCAGCGTGACCTGCCACAAAGCTCCCAGCCACGTGGCAAGCCCTTCACCTGGAGTGCGGTTCCCCTCAGCGGGCGATGATCAGGGCATGTCGACACGGACGTTGACCATTGCCCTCGGCATGGCTCTCCTCATGTTCGGCGCGCTCGCGTCGAGCGCCGCCGCCGCGGCCGCTCCCGAGTGCGACACGCCGGAGACCTGGGATCGCCCCGGCCTTGAGCGCCGCCACGAGCTGGACTGCCGCCGCGCCTGGACCGTCGTGCCCGCGAGTACCCCCGCGCACGGCACCCTCAGCGGCTTCGCCTACGACGCCGACACGCAGGTCGCGAGCTGGCGCTACCGCGCCGACGACGGCGCGGCCGCCGACGACGCCTTCACGATCCGCCTCGAGGGCCCCAACGGCACCGCGACCCAGCGCGTCGCGATCCACCGTCACGCCGCGCTCGCAGAACACGCCGCCGCAGTGCCGGCCGGCCGCGGCCGCCCAGCGCACGGCCGGCACCGCCCCCGCCACCGTCGCGCTCGACGTCTACTGCTGGGACTACGAGAACGACGGCTTCACGATCGACGGCGGCGGCCCGGGCGAGCACCTCGACGGCCCGCTGCGCGTCCGCGGCGGCGACGCCGGCGGCGCCGACGCGCCCGTCTGGCACTACCGCACCGCGATCGCCCGCGGCGAGGAGCAGACCGCGCTGTGGGCCACCGACGACCTCGGCGCGCGCTCGGCCGATGCGCCGCTGAGCGTGCAGGTGGGCCCCGACGTCGACCGGCTGCCGACCTGCGCGCCGGACATCGGCGTCGCCGACCCCGGCGCCGGCGTGCTGCCGATCTACGCCCGGCCCGGCGCGACCCGTCGCTTCGGCGTCGTCTGCTCCGACGCCGACCACGACCCGCTGACCGTGCGCCTCGGCACGCCGCCCGCGCGCGGCACGATGACGAAGTTCGCGCCCTCCGCCCTCGAGGACCACGACTGGGGCAGCGAGCGCTGGGTCGACGCCGTCTACCGCCCCGCCGACGCGTCCGGCGCGAGCGACCCGTTCAGCGTCGTGGCCGCCGCCAACGGCCACACCACCGAGACGAGGCTGGCGATCGAGAACGCCGACGACCCGCGCTGGTTCAGCGGCCTCGGCTGCGCGACCGACACCGCGAAGACGACCGCGGGCACGCCCGGCCTCGTCCACATCTCGTGCGCCGACGACGACGGCGACGACCTCAAGGCGACCGTGACGCGCGCGCCCCAGCACGGCACGTCCGGCCAGCCGGTGCTCTCCCCCGCCCCCTACGGCTGGAACGACATCGCGGTCGCGTGGACGCCGGATCCGGGCTACGTCGGCATCGACACGCTCGGCCTGCGCGTCTCCGACGGCCGCGGCGTCCAGGTCGACATCAGCGTCGACCTCTACGTCTACGCCGGCGCGGCTCGGGCCGCCGCGCTGCCGGCGAGCGGCGTCCTCGGCGAAGGGCAGTCGAAGCCGCTCTCGCCCGCCGACCAGGCCCGGACCGCGCTCCGCACGCGCGACGTCGTGCTCGTCCGCCGGCTCGGCTCCGCCCAAGTCTTCGCGCGCCGCGCCGCCGTCCGCCGCGGCCTGGCCGCGCGCGCCGGCAGCACCGCGCTGGCCGTCACCTGCCCGCTGCGCTGCCGCGTCGACGCACGCGTGAAGGGCAGCGGCCGCTCCGCGCGCCTGGCGCACACGACCGCCCGCCCCGGCCACGCGGCGACGCTGCGCCTCTCGCGCCGCGCCGCCGGGCTGCTCCGCACCGGCGGCGCCGTGTTCGAGCTCACCGCACGCATGCCCGGCGGCCACAGCGGCCACGGCACCGTGCGGCTAGGCGCCAAGCCAGGCAGCTTGCTGCCTCGCGGGGGGCTGATCAGGCCTTGATCAGCGGCTTGACGGCGGCGAGCACCTTCGCCTTCGCCAGCGGCTGGTCGAACGGGCCCTTGGTCGGGTCCATCCCTCCCAGGAACCGCAGCGCCGCGGCGTGGCGCGCCTCGACCTGCACGATGCTGCCGGCCGCGGCGAGCACGTCCTTGCTCTGGATCATCGGCGCCGCGCCGTTGTAGGCCGACACGCCGGTGTCCTCGAGCGTAACCGCGAGCTTCGCGAAGTCCTGCTCGCTCTTCATGCCGAACGCGAAAGTCGGCGACTTGACGGGCTTGCCGCCGAGCTTCTTGATGGTGGCCATGAGCGCCTCGACGTGCTGCTGCTCGTGGTCGCCGAAGTCCTTCGCGAACGACTTGTACTGACCCTTCAGCGCCAGCTTCTGGGCCTGCTTGTAGAAGTCGGCCTCGAGGTACTCCAGCGTCAGCGCGAAGTTGAGGACGTCGACGTCCCCACCCCCGCCCTGGGCCAGCGCGCCGGTCACCCACGGGGTGACGGACGCGGCGCCGTAGACGGCGCTCGTGGCGAGGGCGCCTCGCACCAGGAACGCGCCCCGGCTCATGCCCTGGATTTCGATGTTCTCCATTGGGATTCAGTCCTTTCGGGGCTAGGTGGCCAGGAACGGCTTGACGGTCTTCAGGACCTCGGCGGCCGTCACCGGCTTGGCGAAGGCGTCGGGCGCCGGCGTGGCGCCCGTGGCGAGGTTGAGGACCGACGCGTGCCGTGCCTCGACCGAGTGGATCGCCAGGGCAGCCGCCAGGATCTCCTTGTCCTGGATGTGGGCCGCCTGGCCGAGGTAGGCGCGGGCGCCGAGGTTCTCGACGGTCGCGGCGAGCTTCAGGATCGACTTCTCGTCGTCGAGCGGGAACGTCGTCTTCGGCGCCACGGCCGGCTTGCCGCCGGCCTTCTTGATCAGCGCGATCAGCGCGTCGACGTGCGCCTGCTCCTCGTTGCCGAAACGCTTCGCGAGGTCGGCGACCTTGCCCTTGAGCATGCCGCTGTTGTTGACCTTCGCGTAGAAGTCGGTTTCGAGGTACTCGAGCGTCAAGGCGTAGTTGGCGATGCCGAGATCGCCCTGACCGAACTGCTCGGTGCCGCTCTTGGCGCTCATCGTCGGCGTGGCGGTCGCGGCTGCCTTCGATGACGACTTGGAGTCGCCGCCACAGGCCGCGATGAACACGGCCAGCGAGGCTGCGACACCACCGCCGCCTGCCTGGCGCAGGAACCGCTTGCGCGAGGTCGCGTCCTCCGCGAGCCCCCGCACAGCGTTGGGTGCTTCAGCCATGGTGGCTGCTCCTTCCGGTTGCGTGGGCCCTCTAACGCGGCACCCCCCGCCACCGGATGACTTGTTGGCGCGGAGAGCGGTGTGATCCGTTCCCGCGCCGGCCGCGCAGACCTCTACATGCCAAACATCGGACCCATGGAACTCGTGATCGTGCTCGTCATCGCCCTGGTCGTCCTGGGGCCCAAGCGCCTCCCGGACGCCGGCAAGGCCGTCGGCAAGGGCATGCGCGAGTTCAAGGAATCACTCAGCGGCACCTCGGACGACGATGACGTCGACACGGCCCACATCACCACCGCAACGCACGCCGACTAGCACCTGCCACGATGAGCGGGGATGGACCCCCTGCTCATCGTCTTCGGGTTCGGGGTCGGGGTCCTGGTCGGCACGACGGGGATGGGCGGCGGCTCGCTTATGACGCCGCTGCTGATCCTGCTGTTCGGGATCAAGCCCGTCGTCGCCGTCGGCACCGACCTCGCCTACGCCGCCGTCACCAAAACGGTCGGCGGCATCCGCCATTTCCACAAGGGCACCGTCCAGCTCGACATCGCGGGCTGGCTCGCGGTCGGCTCGATCCCCGGCGCGCTCGCGGGCGTGGCGCTGCTCGAGCTGCTCGACCTCGAGGACGACCTGATCCTCGCGATCGCGGTCGGGCTCGTCGTCACCGGCGCGCTGATCCTCGCCCGCGCGCTGGTGCTGACCGGCGAGGGCGAGCGCGAGCAGGTCACGCTCGACCGGCGCCACAAGGCGTTCGCGGTCGTGCTCGGCCTCAGCGTCGGCACGCTGCTCGGCGTCAGCTCGGCCGGGTCGGGCACGCTGATCGCGATCGGGCTGATCCTCGGCTTCCGCCTCACGCCGCGGCGCGTCGTCGGCACCGACGTCGCGCACGCCGCCGTCCTGCTGTGGGCCGCGGCGCTCGCGCACCTGGTCAGCGGCAACGTCGACCTCGCCCTGGCGGGCACGCTGCTGATCGGCTCCGTGCCGGGCGTATGGGTCGGCGCGAACCTCTCCACCCGCCTGCCCGAGCGCGGCCTGCGCCCGGCGCTTGGCATCGTGATGTTCACCTCCGGGCTGGCGCTGCTGACCAAGGCCGGGGTCGGCATCCCCGCCATCGCCCTGGTGCTCGTGCCGCTGCTGCTCGGCCTCGCGTCCTACCTGATCCTGCGCCGCGGGTCTACGCGCCCGGCAGCATCCCGCGCGTCTCCAGCGCCCGGACCACCTGCGCCGCAGACTCCTCCGCGCTGAGCTCGGTGGTGTCGAGCCGCACCTCGGCGTGCTCGGGCGGCTCGTAGGGCGAGTCGATGCCGGTGAAGTTCGCCAGCTCGCCCGCCCGCGCCTTCGCGTAGAGCCCCTTCGGGTCGCGCTGCTCGGCGATCTCCAGCGGCGTGTCGACGAACACCTCGAGGAACTCGCCCTCGTCCAACAGCTCGCGCGCCATCCGCCGCTCGGACCGGAACGGCGAGATGAAGGAGACGAGCACGATCAGCCCGGCGTCGGTCATCAGCCGCGCGACCTCGGCGATCGCGGCGGATGTTCTCGACGCGGTCGGCCTGCGGTGAAGCCGAGGTCCTTGTTGAGACCGTGGCGGACGTTGTCGCCGTCGAGCATGTAGGTGTGGCAGCCGCGCTTGTGCAGCTCGGTCTCGACCAGGTTGGCGATCGTCGACTTGCCCGCGCCCGACAGGCCGGTGAACCACAGGACGCTCGGCTGCTGGCCCTTGGCGGCGGCGCGCGCGGCCTTGTCGACGTCGACCGTCTGCCACTTGAGGTTCGCCGCCCGCCGCAGCGCGAAGCGGATCATGCCCGCGCCGACCGTCTCGTTGCTGATGCGGTCGATGAGGATGAAGCCGCCGGTC
The DNA here is from genome assembly GCA_963722815.1 of uncultured Solirubrobacteraceae bacterium. GTDB lineage: Bacteria > Actinomycetota > Thermoleophilia > Solirubrobacterales > Solirubrobacteraceae > DASQFQ01. Next base: position 256,957 of record CAVROM010000010.1, on the reverse strand, counting down.
TCGCGGTTCTCGTCGTAGGGGTCGAACGCCACCGGGCGATCGAGCTCGAGGTCGATCACGCCGATCTCGTTGAGCTCGAGCTTGGTGGCGGCCATGTGCTCGAGCGTGTTGACGTTGAGCTTGTACTTGAGCGGCGCGATCGTGGCGGTCGCGAGCTGGGAGCCGATCCGCATCAGGTAGTTGCGCCCGCGGTACATCGGGTCGTCGGCCATCCACACCACGGTCGCCTCGAACTGGTCGGCGACGCCCGGCGGATCGTCGGCCGCGGCGATCATGTCGCCGCGGCTGGCGTCGATCTCGTCGGCGAGCGTGAGCGTGACGGCCTGGCCGGCGACCGCCTCGTCGAGGTCGCCGTCGTAGGTGACGATGCGCTCGACGGTGCTGCGGGTGTCGCGCGGGAGCACGCGGATCTCGTCGCCCGGCCGCACCGACCCGCCGGCGATCGTGCCGGCGAAGCCGCGGAAGTCGGAGCTCGGGCGGGCCACGAGCTGCACCGGCATGCGGAACGGCGCGGCCTCCAGGCGCTCGAGGTCGACCTCGACGGTCTCGAGGTACTCGAGCAGCGTCGGCCCGTCGTACCAGGGCGTGTTGTCGCTCGCCTCGACCACGTTGTCGCCGGCCAGCGCCGACACCGGGATGCAGCGCACGTCGGGCAGGCCGATCTGCTCCGCGACCGCCGCGTACTCGCCCTCGATCTCGCGGAAGCGCGCCTCGGCGAAGCCGGCGAGGTCCATCTTGTTGACCGCGAGCACGACGTGGCGGATGCCGAGCAGCGCGACGAGCCAGGAATGGCGCCGCGTCTGGGTCAGCACGCCCTTGCGCGCGTCGAGCAGGATCACCGCGCAGTCGGCGGTCGAGGCGCCGGTGACCATGTTGCGCGTGTACTGCTCGTGCCCGGGCGTGTCGGCGACGATGAAGTGGCGCCGCGCGGTCGAGAAGTAGCGGTGCGAGACGTCGATCGTGATGCCCTGCTCGCGCTCGGCCGACAGGCCGTCGAGCAGCAGCGCGAAGTCGAGCTCGCCGTCGACCGTGCCCGAGCGCCGGGAGTCGGCCTCCAGCGCCGCCATCTGGTCCTCGAGGATCAGCCCCGACTCGAACAGCAGGCGGCCGATCAGCGTCGACTTGCCGTCGTCGACGCTGCCGCAGGTGATGAAGCGGAGCAGGCTCTGCTCCCGGACCTCGCTCAGAAGTACCCCTCCTGCTTCTTCTTCTCCATCGAGGCGGCAGCGTCGTGGTCGATCACGCGGCCCTCGCGCTCGGAGGTCCGCGAGGCGCGCATCTCCGCGACGATGTCGGCGAGCGTCTCGGCGTCGCTCTCGACCGCCCCGGTCAGCGGATAGTCGCCGAGCGTGCGGAAGCGCACGCGCAGCTGCTCGGGCGTCTCGCCCTCCTCGAGCGGCATGCGGTCGTCGTCGACCATCAGCAGCGTCCCGTTGCGGCGCACGATCGGGCGCTCCTTGGCGAAGTACAGCGGCACCACCGGGATGTCCTCGAGCTCGATGTACTCCCAGACGTCGAGCTCGGTCCAGTTCGACAGCGGGAACACGCGGATCGACTCGCCGCGGCGCTTGCGCGCGTTGTAGAGGTGCCACAGCTCCGGGCGCTGGTTCTTCGGATCCCAGCGGTGCTGGGCGGAGCGGAACGAGAACACGCGCTCCTTGGCGCGCGACTTCTCCTCGTCGCGGCGCGCGCCGCCGAACGCGGCGTCGAACCCGTGCTGCTCGAGCGCCTGCTTGAGGCCCTCGGTCTTCATCACGTCGGTGTGGACCTGGGAGCCGGAGTCGAACGGGTTGATCCCGCGTTCGAGGCCTTCCTGATTGATGTGGACGAGCAGCTCGATGCCGAGCTCCGCGGCCATGCGGTCGCGGAACTCGTACATCTCGCGGAACTTCCACGTGGTGTCCACGTGCAGCAGCGGGAACGGCGGCTTGCCCGGGTGAAAGGCCTTCATGGCCAGGTGGAGCATCACCGCCGAGTCCTTGCCGATCGAGTACAGCATCACCGGGTTCTCCGCTTCCGCGGCGACCTCCCGGATGATGTGGATGCTCTCGGCTTCCAGGCGCTGTAAGTGGCTGAGGCTCAGGCCGTCGAGGGTACTGTCGCCGAGCGCCGCACCGCGTCGAGCATCCGCTCGCGCAGCGATGGCTCGCGGTCGATCGCCTCGACCGCCGAGGCGCGCATGCGCATGTGGACGCGCAGGTTCTCGGTGGCCTGGAAGGGGTCGGCGACGGCGACGCCGGTCTTGAGGGAGAGCGCGGCGGCGGCCTTGCCGTCGATCTCGCCGATCAGCACGCGGCCGGTCAGCGGCTTCGCGGAGTCGAGGGCGGCCAGGTGGCGGACCGTGGCGGTGTCCTGTTCGGTGGCGAGGCGGATGATGTAGAGGTCAGCGGGGAACAATGGAGTCTCCTGGTGGGGGGTTGTTGAGGGAGACGCTTGCCCCGCTCAGGTATTCCCCTAGAACCCAAGGAGTCGTCCGTGGCCAGCAACGTCAGCGAGAAGGAAGCACGGCAGGTCGCCGAGAGCGCCCGCGAGCAGGGCTGGGAGAAGCCCAGCTTCGGGAAGGAGCTCTTCCTCGGCAACCTCCGGCTCGATCTGATCCACCCGCAGCCCAAGAACGATCCCGCCGCGGTCGAGAAGGGCGAGGCGTTCCTCGCGCGGCTGCGTGAGTTCCTCGTCAATGAGGTCGACCCGCTGGAGATCGAGCGCGAGGCCAAGCTGCCCGACGCCGTGATCGACGGCCTCAAGGAGCTCGGCGCGCTGGGCATGAAGGTGCCCGAGCAGTACGGCGGCCTCGGCCTCTCGCAGGTCTACTACAACCGCGCGCTGGTGCTGGCCGGCACCTGGCACTCGGCTCTCGCCACGCTCCTCTCCGCCCACCAGTCGATCGGCGTCGCCGAGCCGCTGATGGGCTTCGGCTCGGAGGAGCAGAAGCAGAAGTGGCTGCCGCTGGTGGCCAAGGACCACATCTCCGCCTTCCTGCTCACCGAGCCGGACGTCGGCTCCGACCCCGCCCGCCTCGCCACCAAGGCCGAGCCGACCGAGGGCGGCTACATCCTCAACGGCCGCAAGCTGTGGGCGACCAACGGCGCGGTCGCCGACATCGTCGTGGTGATGGCGCAGGTGCCGAAGTCCGACGGCCACAAGGGCGGCATCACCGCCTTCGTGCTCGACTACAGCTCCGACGGCGTCTCCGTCGAGCACCGCAACCAGTTCATGGGCCTGCGCGGGATCGAGAACTCGGTGACGCTGCTCGAGGACGTCTTCGTCCCCGAGGAGAACGTGATCGGGAAGGAGGGCATGGGCCTCAAGATCGCGCTCACGACCCTCAACACCGGCCGCCTCGCGCTCCCCGCCATCTGCCTCGGCATCTCGAAGCTGGCCACGAAGATCGCGCGCGAGTGGTCGAAGGAGCGCGTGCAGTGGGGCCAGCCGGTCGGCAAGCACGACGCCGTCGCGCAGAAGATCGCCTTCATTGCCGCCACGTCGTTCGGGCTTGAGGCGATGCTCGACGTCTCGAGCCGCCTCGCCGACGACAAGAAGCACGACATCCGCATCGAGGCCGCGCTGGCCAAGCTGTACGGGTCGGAGCTGGGCTGGCAGGTGACCGACGAGCTGATGCAGGTCCGCGGCGGCCGCGGCTACGAGACCGCCGAGTCGCTCAAGGCGCGCGGCGAGAAGCCCGTGCCGGTCGAGCAGATGATGCGCGACATGCGCATCAACCGGATCTTCGAGGGCTCGACGGAGATCATGCACCTGCTGATCGCGCGCGAGGCCGTCGACCAGCACCTCGAGGTCGCCGGTGAGTTGCTCGAGGGCGACGGCGACCTCAAGGCCAAGGGCAAGTCGGCCATCGAGGCCGGCAAGTTCTACTCGCGCTGGCTGCCGCAGCTGGCGATCGGCGAGGGCCAGAAGCCCGGCGGCTTCTCGGACTTCGGCGAGCTCGCCGGGCACGTCCGCTACACCGAGCGCGCCGCGCGCAAGCTCGCGCGCTCGACGTTCTACGCGATGAGCCGCTGGCAGGCCAAGCTCGAGAAGAAGCAGGCGGTGCTGGGCAGGATCGTCGACATCGGCGCGGAGCTCTACGCGATCTCCGCGGCGGCCGTCTACGCCCAGACGCTGCGCGAGGAGCACCCGGAGCGCGGTGACGAGGCCATCGAGATGGCCGACCTGTTCATCCGCCAGGCCCGGCGACGGGTGGACGCCCTGTTCGGCGAGCTGTTCTCCAACGACGACGACGCCAACTACGCGGTCGCCCAGCAGGTCCTCGAGGGGCGCCACACGTGGCTGGAGGAGGGCATCGCCGACCCGTCGGGCGACGGGCCGATGATCGCCGAGCAGCCGCCGGAGGTGTCCAAGGCGCGCTGATCGGGCACCCCAACCCGCAAGGGAGTGCGGGGCAACAGGGGGGAATTCAATATGTCCGGAAGCAGGCGGTTCGAGCGCAAAGGTCAGCCGGCGGCGGCGCAGTCCGTCGACTGGCTGGCCGTCGAGCGCTCGTCGGAGTTCCAGGAGCTGGTCCACGCGCGGCGGCGCTGGCTGACGCCGATGACGATCGTCTTCCTCGTCGGCTCCATCGGCTACCTGGTGGTGGCGGCCTTCGTGCCCGGCGTGATGGGCTGGCAGGTCGTGGACGGGCTGCCGTTCGCGTGGATCTCCGCGGTCTGCATGGTGCTGCTCACGTGGGTGCTGACGTTCGCCTACCTGCGCAAGGCCGACCGCGACTTCGAACCGCTCGAGGAGCGCGCCGCGGCGGTCGCCCAGCGCACCACTGAGGGGGCAGCGCGATGATCGTCTTCGCCGCCGACCTCAAGGTCCTGCCGCTGGCGGTCTTCGGGGTCGTCCTGCGCCGTCACGCTGGGCGTCACCTATTGGGCCGCCAAGCGCACGAGCTCCGCCTCGGACTTCTACGCCGCGGGCCGCGGCATCACCGGCTTCCAGAACGGCTGGGCGATCGCCGGCGACTACATGTCGGCGTCCTCGTTCCTCGGCTTCGCCGGCCTCACGTACCTGTTCGGCGTCGACGCCTTCGTCGGCCTGATGGCGGCGATCATCGCGTTCGTCCCGGTGCTGTTCTTCCTCGCCGAGCGGATGCGCAACTCGGGCAAGTACACGCTCGCCGACGTGCTCTCGTTCCGGCTGCGGGAGCGGCCCGCGCGGCTCGTCGCCGCGGTCGGGACGCTGTCCGTGGTGATCATCTACCTGCTCGCGCAGATGGTCGGCGCGGGCGCGCTGATCCAGGCGCTGACCGGGATCACGTTCACGCCGGCCGTGATCATCGTCGGCGGCTTCATGCTCGCCTACGTGATCTTCGGCGGCATGCTCGCCACGACCTGGGTGCAGATCATCAAGGCGGGGCTGCTGATGACCGCGGGCGTGGCGCTGGCGGTGTTCGTGGGGGCGAAGGTGGGCTTCAGCCCGACCGAGCTCTTCAGCCGCGCGGCCGAGAACCATCCCAAGGGCCTCGGCTACCTCAAGCCCGGCCTGCAGTTCCCGTCGGGGCTCGCGCTGCTGTCGTTCGGCATCGCGTTCGTGTTCGGCACCGCCGGGCTTCCGCACATCCTCGTGCGCTTCTTCACCGTGCCGAACGCCAAGGCCGCGCGCGGCTCGATCGGCTGGGCCGTCTTCCTGATCGGCGTCTTCTACCTGATCGTCATGTTCGTGGGCGTCGGCGCGCGGGCGATCCTGACCCCGACCGAGGGCAAGGCGGCGGGCGAGACCGGCAACCTGGCGATCCCCGAGCTCGCGGAGCATCTCGGCGGCGGCAAGGGCTCGGCGGGTGGCGACATCTTCCTGGCCATCATCTCCGCGGTCGCGCTGGCGACGATCCTCGCGGTCGTCGCGGGGCTCGTGATCTCGGCGTCGGGCGCGGTCGCGCACGACGTGTGGTCGAACGTCGTCCGCAAGGGCCGCGACTCCGAGAAGGAGGAGGTGTGGGTCGCCAAGGTCGCGGCGATCGTGATCGGCGTACTCGCCATCGCGCTGGCGCTGATCGGCGGCGCGGAGTTCAACGTCTCCGTGCTCGTCGGGCTCGCGTTCTGCTTCGCCTCGAGCGTGACGTTCCCGGCGCTGCTGCTGGCGCTCTGGTGGCGGGAGTTCAACACCATGGGCGCGATCGTCGGCATGTTGTCCGGCCTGCTCGCGTCGACGGTGCTGATCATCCTGTCCAACCCGGTCTGGCCGGGCGCGACATCGCCGCTCGGCTCGCTGGCGCTCGATAACCCGGCGATCTTCTGCATCCCGATCGGGTTCCTGGGCTGCTTCCTGGGCACGAAGCTGTCGTCCGAGCGCGGCAACGAGCGCCAGTACGACGAGCTGCTCGTGCGGTCGGAGACCGGGCTGGGGGCGGAGGCGGCCGGCGACGGCCACGCGCCGAAGCCGAAGAAGCAGCGGACCGAGCCGGCGCCGGAGCCCGTCGGGACGACGTGAGCGCCGACGTCGTCGAGCTCACCCGCGAGCTCGTCGCGATCCGGACCGTCAACCCACCGGGTGACGAGGAGAAGGCCGCGTCGCTGCTGGCGGCGCGGCTGGAGGCGGCCGGGTTCTCGGTCGCCTCCTACGAGTTCGCGCCGGGCCGGACGTCGCTCGTCGCCCGCCTCCCCGGCGACGGCCCGTCGCTGTGCCTCACGGGCCATCTCGACACCGTCCCGCTCGGGCGCGCCGACTGGTCGGTCGACCCGTTCTCCGGTGAGACCGACGGCGACCGCCTGTTCGGGCGCGGGACGAGCGACATGAAGGGCGGGACCGCCGCGATCGTCGTGGCGGCGGAGCGGCTGGCCCGCGCCGGCGGCTCGGGGCTCGAGCTCGTGCTGTGCGCCGGCGAGGAGACGGGCTGCGAGGGCGCGCTGGCGCTCGCTCGCGAGGAGGGCGCGCTGGGCGAGTGCGGCGCGGTGCTGGTGGCCGAGCCGACCACGAACTACCCGTGCGTCGCGCACAAAGGCGTGGTGTGGGCGGACGCGGTGGCGCGCGGGAAGACGGCGCACGGCTCGATGCCGCACCTGGGCGAGAACGCCGTCTACCCGCTCGCGCAGTCCATCCTCTCGCTGCAGGATCTCTCCTTCGACGCCAAGCACCCGCTGCTCGGCGCCCCGACGGTCTCGCTCGGCACGTTCTCGGGCGGCATCAACATCAACTCGGTGCCCGATTACGCGGAGGCGGGGATCGACGTCCGCACGGTGCCGGGGCTGTCGTCCGACGCCGTCCTCGACGCGTTGCGGGAACGGCTCGGTGAGGGGATCGAGCTGTCGCCGCGCGTGGCGCTCGACCCGATCGACACCGACCCGTCCGGCGACTGGGTGCAGACCGTGTTCTCGGTCATGGGCCCGCTGATCGACGAGACGCCGGAGCCGCGCGGGCTCGCCTACTTCACCGACGCCGCCGCGCTGTCCCCGGCCTATGGGAGCCCGCCGACGATCATCTGCGGCCCGGGCGACGCCGAGCAGGCGCACCGGACCGACGAGTCGTGCTCGATGGAGGCGCTGGAGGCCGCCGGCGAAGGCTTCTTCGAGATCGCGAAGCGGTGGTGCGGCGTTTAGGCGAGCGCCGCCTCGACCGTCGTCGCCGCCCCCAGCACCGCCGCCTCGTCGAGCCCGACGAGCTGCACGCCGACCGGCATCCCGGCCGGGCCGGTGAGGCCCGGCACGCTGATCGCGGGCACGCCCAGCAGCGTCCACGCGCGGCACAGCAGCGGGTCGCCGGTGTTGCCGTCGCTGCGCGGCGGCGCCTCGCCGAGCGCCGCGGGGACGAGCAGCGCGTCGAGCCCGGCCAGCACTTCGGGCAGCCGCGAGCGGCACTGGTCGCGCAACGCGGCGGCCGCCTCGGCCTCCGCTTCCGGCACCTCCCACGCGTCCCGGATGTAGTCCTGCATCACCTGCGAGAGGCCCTCGCGGTGCTCGCGCCACTCGGGCTCGAGGTTGCGGGCGACGTCGAACGCCATCACGGTCTCCTGGGCCGCGGCGAGGCTTGCGAACTGCGGCGGCAGCTCGAGCTCGCGCGCGCCAACCCGCCGCGCCGCCTCCTCCGCCTCGGGCGCCGCCTCCACCCACGGCGTGCGGCAGAACGCGATCCGCGGCTCGCCGGCTGCGGGCTCGAAGCCGGCCAGCCGCGCGGCGTCGGCGACCGTGCGGCCGAAGGTGCCGAGCGTGTCGAGCCGCGCGCTGAGGCGCTTGACGCCGGCCGTCGACACCCAGCCGTGGCGCGGCTTGAAGCCGACGACGCCGCAGAACGAGGCGGGCCGAATCACCGAGCCGGCGGTCTGCGTGCCGTACGCGACCGGCACCATGCCCGCCGCGACCGCGGCGGCCGACCCGCTCGACGAGCCACCCGGCGTGCGATCGGGATCGTGCGGGTTGACGGTCACCGGCGGCTGGTAGGTCGCGAACTCGGTCGTGACGGTCTTTCCGAGGATCACCGCGCCCTGCTCGCGCAGCCACGCGACGCAGTCCGCGTCGCGCTCGGCGCGGTGCCCGTCATAGATCGGCGAGCCGTAGGCGGTCGGCATGTCCGCGGTGTCGATGACGTCCTTGACGCCGACCGGCAGCCCGTGCAGCGGCCCGCGCGGCGTCTCCGCGTCACGCGCGCGCGCCTGCGCGAGCGCGGCGTCGGCGTCGAGGTACACCCACGCGCGCAGCTCGCCCTCCCGCGCCTCGATGCGCTCCAGGCACTCCCGCACCCGCTCCTCCGCGCTCGGCTCTCCCCCCGCTGCCATGGGCGGCAGGGTACGCCGCGGGATGATTCGCTAAACTAATTAGCAATGCAAACCACCTCGACCCTCGACCTCGCGGTCCGGCTCCGCCTCGCGATCACGCGGACATCCAGGCGCCTGCGGCAGGAGGCCGGCACGGGGCTCAGCCCCTCGCTGACCGCCGCGCTCGCCACCGTCGACGTGCATGGGCCGCTGACCCCCTCCGAGCTCGCCAAGCGCGAGCGCGTGCAGCGGCCCACGGCGACGCGGCTGGTCGCGAGGCTCGAGGAGCTCGGGGTGTTGCAGCGCGCGGCCGATCCGCAGGACCGCCGCTCCTCGCTGCTGTCCGTCACGCCCGCGGGGCGCGCGCTGCTCGAGGAGCAGCGCCAGCGCAAGACCGCCTACCTGGCCCACCGCATCGAGGGCCTCGAGTCCGAGGAGCGGGCCGCGCTCGACCGCGCCGCCGCGATCCTCGAGCGCCTGCTGGAGGACGATCGCGCGTGAGCGCGGGCGTCCGCCGCACATTCGACTCGCTCAGCGTCCCGAACTACCGCCGGTACTTCGCCGGTCAGGTCGTCTCGATCACCGGCAACTGGATGCAGATCATCGCCGAGATGTGGCTGATCGTGCAGCTGACCGGCTCGGGCGTCAGCGTCGGCCTCACCGCTGCCCTGCAGTTCCTCCCGATGCTCTTGTTCGGCGCCTGGGGCGGCCTGCTCGCCGACCGCGTGCCGAAGCTGCGGCTGCTCCAGTACACGCAGGCGCTGATGGCGCTGCCCGCGCTGACGCTGTGGGCGCTCGTCGCCACCGGCCACGTCACGACGCTGATCGTGTTCGCGCTCGTCCTCGCCCGCGGCTCCGTGCTGGCGATCGACAACCCCGCGCGGCAGGCGTTCGTGATGGAGCTCGTCGGGCACGACCGGATCGTCAACGCGGTCGCGCTCAACTCGGTCGTCGTCCACACCAGCCGCATCGCCGGCCCCGCGCTGGCGGGCACGGTGATTGCCGTCCTCGGCGTCGGCCCGTGCTTCGCGCTCAACGCGCTGAGCTTCGTCGGGATGCTGGTCGCGCTGCGGGGGATGAACCGCCAGCAGCTCCACATCTCGCCGACCGCCAAGCGCGCGCCCGGTGACGTCCGGCTCGCGCTCCGCCACGTCACGAGTACGCCGGCGCTGTGGGTCCCGCTCGGCGCGATGGTGGTCGTGGGCACGCTGTCCTTCAACTTCCAGGTGCTGATGCCGCTGCTCGCCCACACGACCTGGCACGGCACGGCGACCACCTACGCCCTGATGACGATGGCGATGGGCGTCGGCTCGGTGTCCGGCGCGCTCGCCACGAGCCTGCTCGGACGTGTGTCGCCGCGGATGATCGTCGGCGCCGCGACCGCGTTCGGCGTGTTCGAGCTGCTGGCCGCCGTCGCGCCCTCGCTGCCGCTGCAGATCCTCGCGCTCGTGCCGCTGGGCGCGGTGTCCGTCACCTTCGCCGCGGGCGTCAACTCGAGCATGCAGCTCGCCGCCGCGCCGAGCATGCGCGGGCGCGTGATGTCGCTCTACTCCGTCGTCTTCCTCGGCTCGACGCCGATCGGCGCGCCGCTGGTCGGCTGGCTCGCGGAGGTCGCCAGCCCGCGCGCCGGGCTCGCGCTCGGCGGCGCCGCCGCGCTGGTCGCGGCGGCCGGGGCGCGGATCGCCTACGCCAAGGCCATGCCGGGCGCCACGCGCGCCTCGACCAGCCGCGGGCCGGACGCCGAGATCGCGTCGCGCAGCACCTCGCGCAGCGCGCCGGCGTCGTCCACGCGCGTGCTCGGCACGCCGTAGCCCTCGGCCACGGACGCGACCTCGAGCGCCGGCAGGTCGAGCCCGGGCGCGCCGGTGACCTGCTCGATCTGGCCGAACCACTTGAGGATCGCGTACTCCTCGTTGCGCAGGATCAGGAACGTGACCGGGACGTCGTAGGCGGCGGCGGTCCACAAGCCCTGGATCGCGTACTGCGCCGAGCCTTCGCCGAGGACGCAGACGACGCGCCGGTCGGGCTGTGCCATCTGCACGCCGATCGCGGCCGGGAGCGCGAAGCCGAGCCCGCCGCCGGCCGTGAAGTAATACGAGCCGGGGCGCGAGAGCCGCAGCCGGTTGCGGATCGCGAAGGTGGTCGCAGGCGACTCGGGCACAATCACGCCCTCGTCGGGCCACACGTCGGCGAGCGCCGCGATCGCCGCGGAGGCGGTCATCGGATCGGTGGCCTCGGGCGGCTCGGCGGCTGCGCGCGGCTCGGGCGCCGGGCGGTCCGGCGCCTCCACGTGCGCGAGCAGGGTCTCGAGCGTGAGCTTGACGTCGGCGACGATCGCGTCGCCCATCGGGGCCCGCGCCGCCTCGTCCGGGTCGCTCGTGATCGCGACCAGCGAGGCGCCGTCGGGCAGCAGCGAGCCCGGGATGTTGGGGTAGTAGGCGAACACCGACGAGCCGACGACCAGGATCAGGTCGTGGCCGGCCAGCGTGTCGGCGAGCGGGCCGACCGCCGGCGGCAGCACGCCGCGGAAGTGCGCGTGGTCCTCCGGGAAGCCGATCCGCCCGCCGCCGGTCGCGGGCGGCGCCCACACCGGCAGCCGCGCGCGCTCGGCCAGCTCGATCGCCGCGTCCCACGCCCCGCTCGCGTCGGCGTCGGGGCCGACCACCAGCACCGGATTCGAGGCCGCCGCGAGCCGCCGCGCGAGCTCCGCGACCCGCTCCGGGTCGGCGCCCGCGCGGCCGCTGACGTCGCGGCCGAGCTGGTGCCCGGTCGCGTCCTCGTCGACCTCCATCCGCCAGTCGTCCATCGGGATCGAGACGAACACCGGGCCGCGCGGCGGCAGCGCCGCCAGGTGGGTCGCGCGCGCGATCGCGTGCGGGACGTCCTCGGCGCGGGGCGGCTCGTAGCTCCACTTCACGAGCGGATGCGGCATCCGCGCGGCGTCGCGGTTGGTCAGCAGCGCCTGCAGCGTCATCAGCGAGCGGGCCTGCTGGCCGGCGGTGATCACCAGCGGCGACTTGTTCGACTGGGCGTTGAACATCGCCCCCATCGCGTTGCCGACCCCCGGCGCGGTGTGGAGGTTGACGAGCGCCGGCCGCCCGCTCGCTTGCGCGAAGCCGTCGGCCACGCCGACCGCCACGCCCTCGTGCAGCCCGAGCACGTAGCGGAAGTCGTCCGGGAACTGCTCGAGGAACGGGAGCTCGGTCGAGCCGGGGTTGCCGAACACGGTCGTGATCCCCTGCCGGCGCAGGAAGTCGAAGGTGGCCTCGCGGACGGTCGTCATGCGCGCGGGACACTAGTGCCGCTTGACCGCGTGGCGCGCGTCGGGCAGGCTTGCCGCCCATGCGCGAGCACGCCGCGGAGGGACCCGCGCCCGAGGCCACGGAGGACGTCGTCACCACGCTCGCGCCGCCGGCGCCGGTGACCGCTCCGCCGCTGACCGTCCAGGGCCTGCTTGGCATCCAGCGCCGCGCCGGCAACCGCGCCGCGGCCGCGCTCGTCGCGCGCGCGCCCACGGCAACCGCGGACGGCACGCTCTCGATGGGCGCGACCGGCTCCGCGGTGACCGCGCTGCAGATGCACCTCAACCTGCTCGACGAGGTCAAGACCGAGCTCGTCACCGACGGCATCTACGGCCCGATCACGACGAGCGCGGTGCGCCAGTTCCAGAGCGCCCACGCGCCGCTGAAGGGGACCGGCGCCGCCGACGCGGAGACCCAGGCCGCGATCGCCGAGGCGATGAAGGAGGACCAGAACCAGGAGGACGTCGGGCGCAAGCTGTTCGCGCTCGGCGGCCGCTCCTACGAGCGCGGCAAGTACGGCCACGCCTACGCCTTCTTCACACGCGCCGGCGAGCTCGCCGACCGCCCCGGGATCACGTTCTCGCGCGCGCAGGCGCTGCGCCGGCTGGGCGGCCGCCGCGAAGAGGCGATCGCGCTCTACGAGCAGTACCTCGCGACCGGCCACGGCGTGCGCGACGCCGACGCCAACGCGGCGCTCAAAGAGCTCAAGACCCCGGAGGCGACCGGCGACAAGACCACCGACGACGCCACGGCCAAGGGCATCTTCAACAAGGGCGGCGCGCTCTACGAGGCCGGCGACTACGCCCACGCCTACGACGAGTTCAGCAAGGCGGGAGAGCTCGCCGACCGCCCGGGGATCATCTTCTCCCGCGCCCAGGCACTGCGCCGCATGGGCGGCCGCCGCGAGGAGGCGATCGCGCTCTACGAGCAGTACCTCGCGCGCGGCGACGGCGCTCGCAAGGCGGACGCCGAGGCCGCGCTCAAGGAGCTCCGCGCGCCCGAGGCCACCGGCGACGAGGACAAGGACAACGCGACCGCCAAGGGCATCTTCAACAAGGGCGGCGCGCTCTACGAGAAGGGCGACTACGGCCACGCCTACGACGAGTTCACGCGCGCGAGCGAGCTCGCCGACCGCCCCGGGGTCCTGTTCTCACGCGCGCAGGCGCTCCGCCGGCTGGGCGGCCGCGAGGCCGAGGCGATGGCGCTCTACCAGCAGTACATCGACCTCGGCGAGGGCAGCCGGCTCGAGGACGCGAAGCAGATGCTCGAGCTGCTGCAGTCGCACGGCGCCGCTCCCTGACCCACACGGGGCGGCCAGGCGCGAGACGCGCGGGCATTGCTTCCCTCGCGCGAGAGTGCGAGAGTCGCCCTGCGAGGAGCAAACGCGCACCCCGACTCGCGTAGGCAGTCGGCGGTGCTGTAGAGCGGCGCCGTCATCTGTCCGCCCCAGCCCCGCCCCACCGAGGGCAAGTCTCATTTCCCCAACCACGTCGGACTTGCGGTATTCGATCCCTAGCTGCATCAAGTCGCCGGAGAAGGAGGTCGACGGTGGACGAAAACGCGCCGGGCGTGGCTCTCGCCGAAGCCATCGAGCGAGTCCGGTCGGAGCTCGAGAAGGCGGCGGCGAGCGGTGCTGACTCCTCGATCGCATTCCGACCGGAATCGGTCGAGCTGGAGTTCGATGTCGTCTTCGACCAGACCGGCGGCGGAGGCGTCGGCGTGCGGGTGTGGGTCGTGTCCGTCGACGCCAAGGCTGAGGTATCGCGAACCCAGACGCAGCGGGTGAAGATCGTCCTCACACCTGTCGATCGCGCGACGGGCGGTCCTCCTCTGGTGTCGGACGTGGGCGACCGCTGAACGAGGCCGGCGGCGATGGACGAGGAACGAGTCGTTCAGCTGCGCACACCGCCTGCTGGCGGAGGGCCGCCCTATCGATTCGGCTCGGGATATCTGATCGCCGGCGAGTGCGTGCTCACGGCCGCGCATACGCTGCGGCCGCCGGTCGAGGACGGACGCGTGCCGGTGCGGGGCGACAGATGCGACGTCCTCGGTGGTTCCGAACGCGGGCCTCACTGGTGGGATGGTGAAGTGATCGCGTCGTCCGCGGCACTCGATCTAGCCGTCGTGAGAGTGCCGGGGTGCTCTCCAGGCGCGCCGGGCGTACGCTGGGGCCGTCTGGGTGGCGGCACCGAGCCCGTGTCGTGGAAGGCGGCGGGGTTCCCTGTAGCCGGGCTCGACGAACGCGGGCGCGAGCTGGAGGTCGTCTGGGGGGAGGTCTCACCGGCGACCGAGCGGGCCGCCGCGCGGCTGGGCCTCGTCGTCGGATCGCGAACCGCGCGGCCGACCGCTGCCGGAACCTCTGGCTGGGCCGGCCTCTCAGGAGCCAGTGTCTTCTGCGGCGACCAGCTCGTCGGAGTGATCCTCGAGGATCCGCGCGAGTTCAACGGAAGCCTCACAGCGCGACGGCTCGACGAGCTCGCCGGCGATGAGCCCCTGTTCGCGGCGATCGGGTCGCCCGTTTTCGAGCTGGTTTCGTCGGAGCCCACAAGCGACGGGGAATGGATCGCCCGTCACGCACGAGCCCTGCAGAGCGAATTCCTGGTCCACCTCGGAGGCGGCCAGCGCACGGACGCCGTGACAGCGGACGTGCGGTACCTCAACGTCGTCGTCCAGGGGCGCCCAGATGACGACGCGCCGGCGACTCGCCCAACCCAACTCGCCGAGCTCCTCATGCAGCCGGAGCAGTGCCTGATCGTCTTGGGGGCGGGCGGAACCGGCAAGACGACGTTGCTCACCCGGACCGGTGCGGACTTCGCGAGCCACGCTGCGGAGAATCCTGCGGCCCCCCTCGCGGTGTACGCGCGGCTGAACTTCTTCGACGCGCAGACGGACGCCTTCGGCGAGTTGATGACGATCATCGCGCGCGCGACGCAGTTGGACCACGCGGATGCGGAAGCATTGTGGTCGCAGGGACGCAGGCCTTGCCTGTTTCTGCTCGACGGATTCAACGAGGTGGCTCCCGCGGCGCGCGAGGCGTGCGCACTCGCGCTCACCGAGCTGACCCAGAACCGAACGCACTCGTACGTCATCACGTCGAGGCCGAGCGACGACGCGGAGCGGCTGGCTCGGCAGCTCAGCGCGGAACCGCTAGATATCGTGAAGCCGGACGACGCGCAGGTGAAGCACTTCCTGGCGTCATACGGTGTGTCCGGGCTTGCGGACCGACTCGGGCCGAAGGGCCGCGAGCTGCTTACGACGCCGTTCTTCCTCTGGGCGCTCGCTGCGAGCGAGGCGAAGCTGGGCGCCGACGCGTCGGAGATGACCACGGGGCGCCTTTACCAGCGGCTCGTCGACGAGTACATCTTTGGGTTTCGGGAAGCGGCGAAGATCGGCGACGCGCGGCCGACGAAGTACCACTACGAGCGCGTCAAGAAACCTGTGCTCGCCCGGATCGCGGTCGAGATGTGCGCCGCCAACGTGACAAGGCAAGCGGACGATGACCTCCTGCAGACGACTCGCGATCTTCTGCAGGAGAGGCGCGTGGCGTTCGACGGGATCTATCCGATCACCGCGTACGAGGTGATGCCGGATCCGCCGGCCGCCGCTCCCTTCCTGCAGGAGCTCGCGGACAACGGAATCCTCCGCCGGAGTCTCGGAACGCTCGAGTTCAGCCACGAGTCGATCCGCGACTACTTCGCAGCCGTCGCGCTCAGCGGCCAGCCGGTGACCGAAACGGTTGCACGGACGCCGCGGCTCGTCTGGCGTCATATTGAGCCGCAGTTCTACGAGTACGAGATCCGGTCGAACTGGGTCGCTGCGCTGATCATGGCCGCCGGTCTCGCATCCGATCCTGAACCGCTGATCTCGGCGCTCGCGGATCGCCATCCACTGGCCGCCGCGTATTGCCACGCCGAGGTTTCGACGGCGGGGACCGGCTCGACGCTGCATGCCGAGATCAGGACGCTGCTGGAGCACCCGCGCGCGGTGCGGCGCTGGATCGGCTGCCAGTGCGCCGGCGTCGCCGGTCTCCACGTTGCCGACCTCATCGCCTCACTCGTAGAGCGCATGCGCTCCGATCCGGACTCGTCGGTGCAGGGCGCGGCGGCGCGCGCGCTCGGCAGACTCGGCGACCGGGAGACGATCGGCAGCCTCGTGGCGCAGGCCCTCGCCGCGGAATCCACGGGCTCCGGGGACCAGACGGGCTGGGTGCTCTGGCAGCTCCGATCAGAGCTTGCCGTGCGTGAGGTCTTCGAGGCGTGGCGCGCGGCTCCATCCGGCGACCGCCGTAGGAAGCGGGCGGAGAAGCTGCTCGCCGGGATGGGCCCCGAACTCGTGCGCGACTCGATCGCGAGCATCGGCGGCAAGGCGCGAGCAGACGACGACCTCGAGCTGGTCCGCCAGGCCGAGGAGGCGCTGTCACAGCTCGACGCCTGGAGGAGCGGCGCCTTGATGACAGCCGAGCATCTTCGCTTCGTCATGAAGCAGTCGGGGGGCCGCGTGGCCGCCGAGATCTCAAGCTGCCTCGCGGAATGGGCGGCGTTGTCGACGACCGAGGTCCTTGTCCATCTGAACGACGCCTCGGTGGCCGCGCGCGAGGCCGCAGCCGTCCTGCTCCAGCAACGGAAGGACACCGCAGCGGTCGGGCCGCTCCTCGACTCGCTCGCAAAGGAACCCCATTCCGGGATCAACGAACGCCTGCTGGATGCTCTGCGCCCCCTCGCCGGCGCGGACGAGCTGACGTCGGCGTGGTCGAGCCGGATGACCGATCCCCGTTCATGGCTGGTCGCAACTCTTCCCCTCGCGACGGCCAGTCGCTTGAGCGAGGGCGCGCTCGACGAGGAGACGACGGCGGAGCTGCGCGGCCTCGGCGTTGCGCTCGACGACCGCTCGAGTGTTCGCGCAGACGGCGACCGTTGGGACATCACGCCGGGCTCCTGGTCGGGCGAGCGGTTCCTCAATGACCACAGCTGGTTGCGTCTCGTCACCGTGCAGAACGGACTTGAGGTCTTCGATCTCGGAAGACGGGCGCGACTCGCGACGGCCGGCCGCGTCCTCGGCGAGCCCGCTATCCCCGCCTTGCGCCGAGCGCTGGACGCGGATAGGTCAGATGTCGTCACGACCGAGGCCATCATCGACACGCTCGGACGGATGGGCGGCCCCATCGCGGCGCGCGAGCTATGTGCGCTGCTGCCGACCACCGACGACGGTCCTCAGCGATCGCTCAATACGCGACTGCTCGACGCGCTGGCCGCTACGCGCAGCCCTGTCATCGTCCAGCCGCTCCTCGGCGCACTCCGGGGCCTGGGTTCCCCGCACCCTCACGAAGATGCTGGACCGCCGTCGTCAGACGACCACGCCGAGTCCGCCGCACGTCTCGCGGATGTCCTGATCGGCCTCGGGGCGGAGGTGGCGCTCGTGCGATTCGCGCACGATGCGTTTCGCGACGGGAGCGACCTCCTCCGCCACCTCGCGACCGCGTCGATCGCTCGCGTCGATCGGATCTCGCCCACCGTGGATGACCTGCTGATCCAGGCCGGTCGCGAACTGTGGCCGGGCACCCGGAAACTCGCCATGTCGGCGATGGGACAGCACGAGACGAAGGCACGGCGCAGCCAGCTTGTCCAGGCCTGCCTCGATGACGACGACAGCGACGTCCGTTCGGCAGCGGCGCTGGCGATCCGGGGCTACGACGGTGACGACGCGATCCAGGAGCTCATCGGGCACCTTGCCGACCCGTCCCCCCCACGTGCCGCGAGGGCGGCCGCGGCCCTCGGTTCGATCGGCGACGATTGTGCGGCACAGGCGCTCGACGAAGCGCTGAGATCCGGCGGCGACCTAACCCGTGCCGCCGCCGCGCGAGCGCTTCGGATGCTCGGCCGCGCCGAGCCCGAGACAGTCGATCTTCTGCTGGACATCGTCCGCAACGCCGGCGACGACGACGAGGCGCAAACGCTCGCCGTCCAAGAACTCGACGCGACGCCGGAGGGAACCAACCGCTTCCAGACGCTGGTCACGGACGCGATCGACGAGGGACGCGTCGCCGAGGGCTTGAGACTGCTCGACCTGGCCCTGCCCGTCATGGAGGACACGCTGTTCATCCGGTGGCTTCGCGCCTTTGCGCTCGCGGCTCTCGACCAGCTCCCGCTCGCGCTCGACGAGATGGATCGCGTCGTCGAGCAGGTCCCGCGGATGGCGAGCGCCCTGGCGATGCGCACCGACATCCTGTTCCGGCTTGATCGCGAGGAGGACGGGCTCGAAGCGCTCGAGGAAGCCGTTCGACGCCAGCCTGACGCAGCGGACATCCACCTCGAGATGGGCCGGTGGGCGTACGCCGCCGGTCGCCTCGAAAAGTCGATCGCCGCCTATCGCCGGTCCTTGGAGCTCGAGCCGGACGCTGTCGCCGCGCTCACCGGACTCGGTCTCGCGCTCCTTGCGACGGGCGACGAGACGTCCGCAGCGAAGTCGTACGAAGAAGCCGTCGCACACCTGCACCGGATCGACGTGGAGGAAGCGGGCAGCGTGCTCGAGCTGGCGATGCAAGACCTCGACGAGCTCGCACAAGAGCGGCCCGACACCGAAGCGACGAGGCCAATCCGGACGCTCTTGGAGCGGGCTCGTGAAGCGGCCCAACGGCCGACAGCCTGAACGAGAGTCAGCTCGCCCGTCGGTCGCGGAGCCTTCACCTCACGTCGGACGTCGCCGACGGGCCCATCACAACAGCAAGCCTGAAAGCGAAGGCACTCGCGAGCTGCGGCGACGAACGAGCCCGTCGACCCTCGTCCCGAAGAGAGCCGTACCCTCGACGGCCGATGTCCCGCGGCGCCGCACTCTCGCTCTACGCCCTGCTCGTCCTGATCTGGTCGAGCACGTGGGTGGCGATCAAGATCGGGCTCGAGGACGCGCCGGCGCTGCTCGGCGCCGGCGTACGGTTCGCGCTCGCCGGGGTGCTGCTGCTCGCGTTCGCCGCGGCGCGGCGGCGGCCGCTGGAGACCGACCGGCTGCTGGCGTTGATCCTCGGGCTGCTGCCGTTCGCGTTCTGTTACGGCCTCGTCTACTGGGGCGAGCAGTACATCCCGTCGGGCCTGACCGCGGTGCTGTTCGGGGTGATGCCGCTCTACACGGCGAT
This sequence comes from uncultured Solirubrobacteraceae bacterium, assembly GCA_963722815.1. Classification (GTDB taxonomy): domain Bacteria; phylum Actinomycetota; class Thermoleophilia; order Solirubrobacterales; family Solirubrobacteraceae; genus DASQFQ01. The sequence goes on along the minus strand of CAVROM010000010.1, from coordinate 237,846 downwards.
CCTCGCCTCGTTCCTGCTCCACGACGAGCCGCTCCGCGCGCGCGTGCTGCTCGGCGTGGCGCTCGCGCTCGCCGGGCTGTCGCTCGCGTTCGCCGAGAGCCTCGAGCTCGGGAGCGAGGACAAAGCGGCGATCGGCGCGATTGCGGTCGTCCTCAGCCCGCTCGGCGCCGCGCTCGGCAACGTCGCGCTCAAGCGGCGCGCCACCCACCTCGACGCAATCGTGCTCAACGGCTGGGCGATGCTGGTCGGCGGTGGGCTGCTGCTCGCGCTGAGCGCGGTCACCGAGGACTGGGGTGACGCGGTGTGGGGCGCGAAGGCGCTCGGCTCAATCGCCTACCTGGCGGTCGTCGGCTCGGCGGTGGCGTTCGTGACGCTGACGGTCCTGCTGCGCGAGATGTCCGCGCAGGCGAGCTCGTTCATCGCGCTGCTGATCCCGTTCGGCGCGCTGAGCTTCGGTGCGCCGCTGTACGACGAGACGATCACCGCGCGCGCCGTCGCCGGCGCGGCGCTCGTGGTCGCGGGCCTCGTGGCCGCGCGCAGCCGACCGCGCGCGAGGGTCGCGGCATGACCGCGCTCGACGCCCAGCTCGACTACCTCGAGGCGCGCTCCGCGTTCTACCGCGAGCGCATCCGCGGCCGGCGCACCCTCACCGACCTGCCGCTGCTGACCAAGGAGGAGCTGCGCGCGAGCCAGCAGCGGCAGCCGCCGTTCGGCGAGCACCTGTGCGCGCGGCCCGAGGAGCTCGTCCGCCTCCACGTCACCTCCGGCACCACCGGCGAGCCGGTGGCGATCGGCCTCACGCAGCACGACCACGAGGCGAACTCGACGCTCGGCGGCGAGGCGTTCGCGATCGCCGGCCTCCTCCCCACCGACACCGTCGCCCACTGCCTCAACTACGCGCTCTACGCCGGCGGCATCGCCGACCACATGGCGATCGAGGCGTCCGGCGCCACCGTCGTCCCGATCGGCATCGGCCAGTCCCAGCGCCTGCTGGACCTGATCCCGCGGCTCGGCATCACCGCGATCTTCGGCACCCTGAGCTTCCCCGCCTACCTCGCCGCCAAGGCGCGCGAGCAGCACCTCGACCCCACCACCCTCGGCCTCCGCCACATCGTCACCGCCGGCGAGCCGGGCGCGGGCCTCGCCGCCGTCCGCGCCGAGATCGAGCATGCGTGGAACGTCACCGTCGCCGACACGTTCGGGATGAGCGACGTGTGGTCGACGATGGCCGGCGAGTGCGGCCACTCCGACGGCCTGCACCTGACCACCGGCGAGCACGCGCTGCTGGAGGTGATCGATCCCGACACCGCCGAGCCGCTGCCACTCCAGGACGGCGTGCACGGCGAGCTCGTGTGGACCCACCTCGACCGCCAGGCCTCACCCCTCCTGCGCTACCGCTCGAGCGATCTCGCCACTGTCTGGACCGACACCTGTCCCTGCGGCCGCACCACGCCCCGCATCCGCATCGGCGGCCGCCGCGACGACATGCTGCGCGTGCAGGCGGTCAACGTCTACCCGCAGGCGATCGGCGAGCTCCTGCACGGCGCCCGCCACGCGATCGTCGCCGACGGCGACCCGATCGTCCCGCCCCTGCACGTCTACGTCGAGGGCGACGCCGACCCGCAGAAGCTCAAGGCCGCCCTGCGCACCGACATCGCCGTCCACCCGCTCGCCCCCGGCACGCTGCCGGTGGCCGAGCACAAGACCGCGAAGGTGTTCAGGACCGCGCGAGGAGACCAGCTACCCGAAGCCATCCGGAGGGCTCATGAACGTCAGCACTGAGGTACTCGGCACCGCCCGCATCGTCAGCTGGGACAACCAGCGCCACCGCAACGCCTGGGGCGGCGCCACGATCGCCGCGATCGCCGACGCGGTCCAGGCGGCCGCCACCGACCCCGATGTCCGCTGCATCGTCGTCCGCGGGGCGGGCGAGGACTTCTCGGCCGGCGACGACCTGTTCGAGGCAGCCGACGCCGACCCAGGACTCCTTCGCCGCCACCATCGACGAGTTCCAGCGACTGACCCAGGTCGTGCTCGAGTCGCCCCGTGCCGGTGATCGCCGCCATCGACGGCGTCTGCATCGGCGGCGCGCTCGAGTTCGCCGCCTCCTGCGACCTCCGCATCGTCACCCGCCGCGCGCGCTTCGCGACCCCCGAGGTCCGGATCGGCCTCGGCGCCTCCAACGCCGGCACGCTCCTGCTGCCCGAGGTGCTCGGCGAGAGCGCCGCGCGCGAGCTGCTCCTCACCGGCGACCTCAAGAACGCCGGCTGGATGGACCGCCACGGCTTCTGCAACGACGTCGTCGACGACCTCGACGCCGGGATCGCGGAGTGGGTCACCGCCTTCGACCGCACCACGCGCCCCGCCGTCGCCCGCACCAAGCGAATGCTCAACGACCGCTTCGGCGACCTGCTGCCCGAGGCGATGGCGCGCGAGACCCAGACGTGCATCGACCTCTTCCCCACCCCCGAGGCGCAGGAGGCGATCGCGCACTTCGCGAAGCGACACTAGGGATGTCCCTGATGCGCTCTGAGTGGCCGGGCCGGAGTATGGCGGCATGCTCATCACCGATCCCCCCGGCATCGACCCCACCCAGCTCCGCGAGCGCATGGAGGGCCGCGTCAGCGCCCCCGGCGACACCGATTGGGACGAGGCCCGCCAGGCCTGGAACCTCGCCGTCGACCAGCGCCCCGCCGCCGTAGCCATCCCGGCGACCGCCGCCGACGTCGTCGCGATCGTCGAGTTCGCCCGCGAGCGCGGCCTGCTCGTCACCGCCCAGGGCACCGGCCACAACGCCGGCGCCTACGACACGCTCGCCAACACGATCCTCGTCAAGACCCACGAGCTGCGCGGCGTCGAGATCGACGCCGAGGCGCGCATCGCCCGCTGCCAGGCCGGCACGCTGTGGGCCGAGGTGACCCAGCCCGCCTCCGAGCTCGGCCTCGCCCCGCTGGCCGGCTCGAGCCCCGACGTCGGCGTCGTCGGCTACGTCGCTCGGCGGCGGCCTCTCGTGGCTCGCCCGCAAGCACGGCCTCGCCTCCAACAACGTCCGCGCGATCGAGCTCGTGACCGCCGACGGCGCGCTCGTCCGCGCCACCCACGACGACCACGCCGACCTGTTCTGGGCGCTGCGCGGCGGCGGCGGCAACTACGGCATCGTGACCGCCGTCGAGATCGAGCTGTACGCGTACCCGACGGTCTACGCCGGGATGATGCTGTGGCCGTGGGAGCGCGGCGCCGAGGTCCTCAAGGCGTGGGTCGAGTGGACCCGCACCGCGCCCGACGAGGTCAGCACCAGCGCGCGCCTGATCCAGGTCCCGCCGCTGCCGGACATCCCCGAGTTCCTCCGCCGGCCGCGCGTTCGTCGCGATCGACGGCGCCTACCTCGGCGACGAGGCGTCCGCCGCGGAGCTGTTCGCCCCGCTGCGCGCGCTCGAGCCCGAGATGGACTCGTTCGGCCCGATGGCGCCGGCCGGCCTGTCGTTCATCCACATGGACCCCGAGGGCCCGACGCCCGGGATCGGCGGCCACGCGATGCTCGGCGCGCTCGACGACGAGGCGATCGACGCGTTCGTCGCCGTCGCCGGCGCGGGCTCCGGCACGCCGCTGGTGATGGCCGAGCTGCGCCAGTTGGGCGGCGCCGTCGCCCGCTCCGGCGAGCACCACGGCGCGGTCGACGTCATGCCCGGCGAGTTCGCGCTGTTCGCCGTCGGGATCCCGATGTCGCCCGAGGTCGGCGCCGCCGTGCACGCGCACCTGCCGAAGCTGATCGGCGCGATGGCGAAGTGGGACGCCGGCACGGCGTACATGAACTTCGCCGAGGACACGGTCGACCCGGCGACGTTCTACTCCGCCGACGGCTACGCCCGCCTGCGCCGCGTCAAGGCCGAGGTCGACCCCGCCGGCCTCTTCCGCGGAAACCACGCAATCTCCGCAGACTGATCGCCTGCGAACCGCGCCGCTCCTCCGTTTCGGTCCGGTAAAGTCGGAGGAGCGGCCGGCTTCATGAGGAAGCCGGGCCACGACGAGGTAGGGGTCAGTGCAGCCGGAGAAGCCGTTCCTCAGGGTGTTGGAGTTCCGTGACTTCGAAAGCGGCGCCGTGTTCGCCGTCGAGGGCGAGATCGACCTCGCCACCGTCGACCAGCTCACGCGCGCCATCGACGGCGTCTGGCACCGCGCCGGCGCGGCCACGATCGATCTGCGGCGCGTCTCGTTCATCGACTGCCTCGGGCTGCGCGCGCTGCTCGATCTGAGCAGCGAGGGCACCGAGCGCGGCTGCCGCGTCGAGTTCATCCAGGGTCCCCGGCCGGTCGAGCGCGTGTTCGAGCTGACCGGCGCGCTGGAGCAGCTGTCGTTCGTCGACGCCGTCTCGCCGCCGGTCGCCGCCACCACCGCCTGAGCGCCGCCGCCCTCCGCAACTGCGACTTCGCGCTGCTGTTCAGCGCGCCCGCTTCGGCGCCAGCGCGATCATCGCCTCGCCGCCGCGTACCTGGTGGCCGGCCCCACCTAAAGGGGCGGTAATCCGTACCCACCGGACGCCTGCCTCCCCCATGTCCGGATCCGCACGAGAGGAGGAAGCTACGCACCATGAACTCTTCCAGCCTGCAGCACGCCACCGCTCGCGCCATCAACAGCGACCGCGCACGCGTCTCCCGCAAGCGCCGCCGCTTTATCTAGGAGCCTTCGATGCCCGTCCGCCCCCGCATCATGAGCCAGCCCGCCTTCTGCGTGCCTGTCGTCCGCGAGACCCCGCGCCCGGCCGGCGCGATCTCCGGCGCCTCGGCCTGGTAGCCGCGGGGCGGGCAGGTACGGCCTCCCGTACCTGCGCACGCCTGTTCCCCGCCGTACCGGCGGTTCCTCTGAATGCCAGAGTCTCGGCATGAGCCTGCTTCAGATCGCCCTCCTCTCCAGCATCAACCGCGAGCGCGGCAAGCGCACGCGCTGAACCGCGCCGCCCCCGGGTAGTCCGCGTCCATGCGTTGGACGCGCGGAGGTTCGGGCGGCGTGGAGGACCGTCGGGCCATGCCCGGCGGCCGTGCGGCGCTCCCCGTCGGCGGTGGTCTCGTCGGCGTCGTCGTCACCGTCCTGATCCTGCTGCTGGGCGGAGGCGGCTACAGCGTCGACAGCCCGTTCGAGCAGTTCCCGTCCCAGCCCGCGAGCGGCGGCTCGACGATGGACAACGCGCCCGACGCCGAGTCCGAGCTCGTCGACTTCAGCTCGTTCGTCGTCCGCGACCTGCAGAAGTTCTGGGCCGCCGACTTCCAGAAGGCCGGGCGCAGCTTCTCCCCGACGGAGCTCGTGCTGTTCCGGCAGCGGACGCCGACCGGCTGCGGCGAAGGCTCCTCCGGCACCGGGCCGTTCTACTGCCCGCTCGACCGCAAGATCTACCTCGACCTCGGCTTCTTCCGCGAGCTCGCCCAGCGCTTCCAGGCGCCCGGCGACTTCGCCCAGGCGTACGTGATCGCGCACGAGTACGGCCACCACGTGCAGACGCTCACCGGCATCACGAAGCAGGTCGAGCGACGCCTCACGAGAGAACTCCGACCAGCGCAACGCGCTCTCCGTCCGCACCGAGCTGCAGGCCGACTGCCTCGCCGGCGTGTGGGCGCACTCGACGTTCGAGCGCGGGCTGCTCGAGCAGGGCGACCTCGAGGAGGGGCTGACCGCGGCCGGCTCGGTCGGCGACGACCGCATCCAGGAGCAGGCCACCGGGCGGATCAGCCCGGAGACGTTCACGCACGGCACCGCCGAGCAGCGCACCCGCTGGTTCCGGACCGGCTTCGACCGCGGCGACGCCACCGCGTGCGACACCTTCTCCGGCGACATTTGAAAGTCTCGTAAAGACTGGCGACGCGCTGAGAGCGACGCGCTACTGTCGATGGCGGAGGACGGAGCCGCGGGACCTGCAGGGGCCTGCGTACGGAGACCACCGGGAGGAGACCCCCATGCCGCCCCAACGGCTCTCGGCGCTCGACGCGTCGTTCCTGGCTGTTGAAAGCCCCAGCGCCCACATGCACGTGGGCTGGGCCGCGACGTTCGCGGCTCCGGAGCACGGCCCCCGGCCGGGCTTCGGCGAGCTGTTCGCGCACATCGCGGGCCGGCTCGGCCGCGCGCCGCGCTACCGCCAGCGCATCGCGCCCGACGCGCTCGGCCTGCACGCGCCGCTGTGGGTCGACGCGGAGGACTTCGACCCCGCCGAGCACATCCACCACTCGGCCGCCGAGCAGCTCGAGGATCTCGCCGACGCCGTGCTCTCGGAGCCGCTGCGGCGCGACCGGCCGCTGTGGGAGATCTGGATCGCGCCCGAGCTGGCGGACGGCCGCATCGGGCTCGTCGGCAAGGCGCACCACTGCATGGTCGACGGGCTCGCCGCGGTCGAGCTCGGCTCGCTGCTGCTCGACTTCGAGCCGGAGCCGTCGACCGTCGAGGCGGAGGAGTGGCTGCCGGCGCCCGCGCCGCACGCGCTCGAGCTGCTGGCACGCGGCGCGTTCGATCGCGCGCGCGAGCCGCTGGGGCTGCTGAAGGCGCCCTTCGGCCTTCCCCGCGCGCTGCTCCGGACCGGCCGCGCGCTGGCCGGCGCCGTGCTCCCGGTGGCCCCGCCGAGCCTGCTCAACGCTCCCAGCTCGCCCGACCGCCACCTCGCCACCGCGCGGCGCCCGCTCGACGAGCTGCGCGCGATCAAGAACCACCACGGCGTGACCGTCAACGACGTCCTGCTCGCGGCGGTCGCGGGCGCGCTGCGCCTCCACGCCGAGCGCCGCCAGGAGCGCCCGCGCGACCTCAAGGCGATGGTGCCGGTCAATGTGCGCTCCGAGGCCGTCGGCGAGCTCGGCAACCGGATCACGTTCATGTTCGTCGAGCTGCCGGCCTCCTCGCCCGATCCGCTCGACCGGCTGTGGCGGGTCAGCGACGCGACGCGGACGCGCAAGGAGGCGGGCGTGCCGGAGGACGCGGACGCGGCGATGCAGGCGCTGGCGTACGCGCCGCGGACGCTGCAGAAGGCCGCCGCGCACGCGCTCGCCAGCCCGCGCGTCTACAACCTCGTCGTCTCCAACATCCCCGGCCCGCGGATGCCGATGTACCTGCGCGGCTGCCGGCTGCGCGAGGCGTATCCGGTGGTGCCGCTGTCGGAGCGCCACGCGCTCTCGATCGGGATGACGACGATCGGCGCCGACGCCTGCTTCGGGCTTTACGCCGACCCCGAGACGCTGCCCGACTCCGACCTGCTCGCGCTCGACCTGCACGCGGCGCTCGACGAGCTGCGTGCCACCATGGAGCCATGGCCGACACCACGCAGACCCGCTTCGGGCTCGGCGACGCGGTTCCCGAGTTCGCGCTCCCCGATACCGACGGCGTAGTCCACGCCGTCCCGCAGGACCCGGCGCCCGCCGCGACGGTGCTCGTGGTCACCTGCAACCACTGCCCGTACGTGATCGCGTGGAACACGCGGCTGCGGCGGGCGGCCGAGGACTACGCCGAGCGCGGCGTGCGCTTCCTCGGCATCAACGCCAACGACGCGGCGCGCTACCCGGCCGACTCGCTCGAGGCGATGCAGCGCTTCGTGCGCGACCAGGCGTGGCCGTACCCGTACCTGCACGACGAGGACCAGTCGGTGGCCCGCGCGCTCGGCGCCGAGGTGACGCCGCACCTGTTCGTGCTCGACGGCGAGCACCGGCTCGTCTACCGCGGCGCGCCGGACGGCGACCACCAGGACGAGAGCCGCGGCGCCGCGTGGCTGCGCGCGGCGATCGACGCCGCGCTGGCCGGCGCGACGCCGGCCGAGGCGGAGACCCGCGCGCGCGGGTGCTCGGTCAAATGGCGCGGCTGAGGATCGCCTCCTCGAGCTGATCGCCGACGTCCCACACGTTCACGTTCATGGCCGCGATCGTGCGGCCCTCGCGCCGCCAGTAGGCGACGAACTCGTAGGCCTCGGCGTCGCCGTCGAGCTCGAACGCGTCGGCGCCGATGGCGAGGCCGCGGTACTCCATGCCGGCGTCGTACTGGTCGGAGAAGAAGTACGGGAGCTTGTCGTACGTCGCGGGCTTGCCGAGCATGGCCCTGGCCGCGACCTCCGGCTGGTTGAGCGCGTTGGCCCAGTGCTCGACGCGCACGCGGCGGCCGTAGAACGGGTGCTCGGCGTTGGCGATGTCGCCGGCGGCGAACACGTGCGGGTCGCTGGTCTGCAGGCTCGCGTCGGTGAGCACTCCGTTCTCGACCACGAGCCCGGCGCGCTGCGCCAGCTCGGTGCGGGGGATCGCGCCGAGCCCGCACACGAGCAGGTCGGCCTCGAGCGCGCGGCCGTCGGCCAGCACCACGCGCTCGATCCGTCGCTCCCCCTCCACCCGCGCGATCGCGACGCCGGTGTGGAGCTGCACGCCGTGCTCGCGATGCAGGCGCGCGTAGATCAGCCCCGCCTCGCGGCCGAGCGCGCGTGACAGCGGCACGTCCTCGAGCTCGACGATCGTGACGTCGAGCCCCTTCTGGCGGGCCGACGCCGCGACCTCCATCCCGATCCAGCCGCCACCGGCGATGACGGCGCGCGCGCCGGGCCTCAGCGCGGCGGCGATCGCGTCGCTGTCGGCGAACGTGCGCAGGTGGTGCACGCCGTCGAGCTCGGCGCCGGGCACCGACAGCCGCCGCGGCTCCGAGCCGGTGGCGAGCAGCAGCCGGTCGTAGCCGAGCCGTTCGCCGGTGGAGAGCGTCACGTCGTGCGCGGCGGCGTTGAGGTCGGTGACCGTCGTGCCGGTGAGCAGCTCGATGTCGTGGTCGGCGTAGAAGCCGTCCTCGTGCACCCGCGCCTGCTCGCGCGGCGACTCGCCGCGCAGGTAGTCCTTGGAGAGCGGCGGGCGCTCGTAGGGTGCCTCGGCCTCGTCGCCGACCAGCACGATGCGGCCCTCGAAGCCCTCGGCGCGGAGCGCCGCGGCGGCCTTCGCGCCGGCCAGCCCGGCGCCCGCGATCACGTGCGTCTCAGGCATGGCGCGCCGCCAGCGCCAGGAACTCGCCGCGCGTGCGCGGGTCGTCGCGCACGAGCCCGTGCAGCGCCGAGGTGACCGTCGTCGCGCCCGGCTTCTGCACGCCGCGGATCGACATGCACATGTGCTCGGCCTCGAGCACGACGCCGACGCCCTTCGGCGCCAGCTCGCGCTCCAGCCAGCCGGCGACCTGCGTGGTCAGCCGCTCCTGGACCTGCAGCGCGCGGGCGAAGTGATCGACGACGCGAGCGAGCTTCGACAGCCCGACGATCCGCTCGCCGGGGATGTAGCCGACATGGGCGACGCCGCTGAACGGCAGCAGGTGGTGCTCGCACAGCGAATGGAACGGGATGTCGCGTGCCACGACGAGCTCGTCGTAGCCGCCGTCGTTGGGGAACGTGGTGGCGTGGAAGTCCGCGGGCGTCAGCAGCTCGGCGTACATGGCGGCCATCCGGCGCGGCGTGTCCCGCCGCGACTCGTCGTCGAGGTCGACGCCGAGCGCGGTCAGGAAGTCGGCGGCCGCGCGCTCGGCGGGCCCAGCCGGGAGAGGTTCGGCCGCGAGGGCGAGGGAGTGGGTCATGACCCCTTTGCGGCGGTCGCCGACGATTCCTTACCCCAGCGAACGACAACTGCGGCTGGGTAGGGGTCGGGCTCGAACGCCGTTCGAGCCCACGAGTGTCACCTCGATGGTCACTATGTCGGATCGAGCTGACATTCGTGGCGCCGAGGCGCCCCCGGACCTTCCCCTCAATGCGCCGTTGATGTTCGCGCGACGTAAGAACCGCTCCTCGCGCGACGCCAACCGTCATGCTCGCCGTCATGGCCGTCACCGACGACGCCCTCCTCGCCGCCCTGCGCGGCCCGGATCGCGACGCCGCGGTCGCCGAGCTGCACGCCCTGCTGTTGCGGGCGGCACGGTTCGAGCTCGGCCGCCGCCGCGTCGCCGACGACGACCTCGCCATGGAGGCGGCCGACGACGCGCTGATGGCCGTGCTCGGCAAGCTCGACGACTTCCGCGGCGCCAGCCGCTTCACGACCTGGGCGTACAAGTTCGCGCTGCTCGAGGCGGGCGTGAAGGCGCGCCGGCGGGCTTGGCGTGGCCGCGAGGTCCAGATCGACGAGGAGCGCTGGCCGGAGATCCCCGACGCCGGCCTCTCCGCCCACGAGCGGCTCGAGCAGCAGGAGCTCCTGCGCGCCCTCCAGCACGCCGTCCGCACCGAGCTCACGCCGCACCAGCGCGAGGTGTTCGTCGCGCTCGCGCTCAACGGCGTCCCGATCGACGTGCTCGCCGAGCGGCTCGGCTCGACGCGCGGCGCGCTGTACAAGACGTTGCACGACGCCCGCCGCAAGCTCCGGGAGGTGACACACGATGATCGATGAGCTGCTCGGCCCCGAGGGTCCGGAGGTGAGCTGCGAGGAGTGCTTCGAGCGTCTCGACGAGTACGTCGAGCTCGAGCTCGCCGGCGAGGACGCGGAGGCCCGCGTGCCCGGGATGGGCGCCCACCTCGAGGGCTGCCCCGCCTGCCGCGAGGACCACGAGAGCCTGCGCGAGCTGGTCCGCAGCGACCGCTCGCGCGACCCGGGGTAAGACTTCAAGGCGGGGCGTCGCCAACCCCGCATGACCACACTCACCACCCCGCTGCCCAGCGCAGCCGCCCTCCGCGACGACCCCGTCGCCCAGGCCACCCTCCTCCTCCGGATCGCGTTCACCATCGCCCCGATCCTGTTCGGGCTCGACAAGTTCGCGAACGTCCTCACCGACGACTGGACGCGCTACCTCGCCCCGGCGTTCAACGACATCATCCCCGGCTCGCGCCGCGGACGCGATGCACATCGTCGGCGTCGTCGAGATCGTCGCCGGCCTCGTCGTCGCGGTCGCGCCGCGCTACGGCGCCCTGCTCGTCGCCGGCTGGCTGGGCGGCATCATCGTCAACCTCCTGATCGTCGGCGGCTACGGCGACATCGCCCTGCGCGACTTCGGACTGCTGCTCGGCGCGCTCACCTTCGCCCGTCTGGCGGGTACCCAAGGACGTACGTACGACGCGTGACCCATTGGAGTGCGGCGTGCGTACAGGTACCCTGAGGCCCGGTGTCAGACGGCGACCGCCACCCCACCCTGCACGAACGCCGTGTCAACGACTCGGCGCTGGCGCTCGCCCGCGAGTGGAAGCGCCTGGGCCGCGCCGCGACGTTCGTCGCGATCCTCACCAGCCCGGTCGCTGTTCGTGCTGCTCTACAACGGGCTCGAGTGGGGCTTCCTCGGCTCGCTGCTCGGCACGATCGCCAGCGTCGCGATCTTCCGCGGGCTGATCGACGTCATCGCCCATCGCTTCATCCCCGCGCCCACCCTGTACGGCGCGGAGACCGAGCTAAGGACGAGGACGTCGTCTCGCGGCGGCGCGCTCTACTACTGGCGCAAGAAGTTCCGCCTGGTCTGGCGGCTGTTCGTCTTCGTCGCGCTCTGCGTCGGCATCGCGATGATCTACAACGGCTTCACCGGCGGCGACGCTCGGTCTCGCGGCGGCATCTCGACTCGATCGGCGACCTGTTCGCGGCCCTCGGCCCGGCGATGCTCGGTCCACCTGCCGTTCATCTTCATCCTCTTCTTCGCCAACTTCCTGATCCTGTTCGGCCCGCTGCTGCTGCTCGGCGCCGGGCCAGATCAAGGGCTACGAGCCGGGCGACGCGGACTGGGGCGTCAAGCTCGCCGACGTCCGCGGCCAGGCCGAGGCGAAGGAGGAGATCACGCGCGTGGTCTCGCTCTGGCAGTCCGGCGAGGAGTTCGAGAAGGCGGGCGGCAAGCGCGAGCGCGGCGTGCTCTTTCTCGGCGCCCCCGGCACCGGCAAGACGATGCTCTCCAAGGGCATCGCGACCTCGTTCAACTGCCCGTTCGTCTCGATCCCGGGCTCCGGCTTCGCCCAGACCTTCATCGGCATGGACGCGGTGCTCGTCCGCTACCTGGCGATGAAGGCCAAGCGCCTCGCCCGCAAGTGGGGCGGCCAGTGCATCGTCTTCATCGACGAGATCGACGCGGTCGGCATGCGCCGGCAGTCGCTCGGGCTCCGGCTTCCAGCCGCTGCACAACGGCTCGATCCACGACGAGCTGTTCTTCGGCCCCCAGGGCGCGCTGACGTGGGACGGCGATCTCGTGCTCGAGATCGCGCGAGTGGCGCGACCGGCATGTTCGAGATGCGCGCCGAGCAGCGCGGCCCGGTCTACCCGCCCGCGGTCGAGAAGCTCGCCGGGCGCGGTCCGCAACTGCATGATGCCCGGGCATGATGGGCGAGCGGCGGCGGGCTCGCGCTCAACCAGCTGCTCGTCGTCATGGACGGCATCGACGACCCGCCGCTGATGAAGCGCATGCGCACCAAGCGCATCAACACGTTCCTCGACGCGATCTACATCGTCCCGCGCAAGATCGGCAAGCTGCTGCTGCGGCTGCAGCCTCCGAAGCCCAACAAGGAGGAGATCTACTTCATCGGCGCGTGCAACGTGGCGCTCGAGCGCGCTCGACCCGGCGCTCACCCGCCCGGGCCGGATGGGCCGCCACATCTACTTCCGCACGCCCGACGTGGGAGGACCGCCGCGACATCTTCGACCTCTACCTCGGCAAGGTCGCGCACGACCCGAGCGCTCGACAAGCCGCGCAAGCCGCGACGAGCTCGCCCGCATCACCAACGGCTACTCGCCGGCGATGATCGACCAGGTCTGCTCGATGGCGCTGACCTACGCGCACTCCGACGGGCGCGAGTTCTTCGACGCGCGCCGACCTGCGTGGAGGCGATGACGACGGTCGAGTCGGGCGTCGGCGATCGGCCAGCCCTACGCCAAGCACGAGGAGCGCTCGATCGCCGTCCACGAGGCCGGGCACGCCGTCTGCTCGCACCTGTACGCTGAGAACGTGATGTCGACGCGGCTCTCGATCCGCAAGCGCGGCACCTCCGGCGGCCACCACCAGGCGATGCGACATCGAGGACCGCTTCGTCGACTGGCGCTCCGAGGAGGTCGCGGAGCTGATCTGGGTCGCTCGGCGCGATGGCGGCCGAGTACGTCTTCTACGGCCAGAACACGACGGGCGTCGGCGGTGACATCTGCTCGACGACCGACGCACGCCGTGCCGCATGGTCGGCCTCTCCGCGATGGCGCCGTCGCCGATCGACCTCTCCGACCGGATCGCCGACAAGGAGCGCCGCGAGGAAGAGGAAGAGCGCGTGATGGAGCGCTTCGAGAAGCTCGGCGCGCAGATCATGCACCGCTCCGGCGGCAGCATGATGGACGGCAACGGCCCTTCGCCGCCATGCTCAGCGACCGCGACGAAGCGCAAGCTGGCCGCCGCGCTGATCGGGCAGGCGTTCGTGATCGCCTACTGCACCGTCAAGCCACAACCACGACGGCGTCGACTGCGTCGCGACCCGGCTGGTGTCGGAGGGCGAGATGTACGGCGACGACGTCGTCCAGCTGCTCGACAGCGCCGAGCTCCGGAAGCCCGACATCGACGTGCTGGACGAGGACACATGGCCCGTGATCTGATCCCGCCGCCCTCGCCCGCCGGCCGCCCGTCGGCTCGACGCCGAGGCGGAGCGCGAGCGCGCCCGCGAGCTCGAGGAGGCAGCGGCGCAAGCAGAGGCGGCCTGTGGCACCGCTCAGACCGAGCCTGATCCGGTCGCCGACATCGCGGAGGACATCCAGACCGCCGAGGATCCGCCGCCCGCGCGCGGCGACAGCCCGTACCGCTCGCGCTTCGGGCTCGTGCTGGGCGCGCTGATCGGCGTCGCGATCGCCACGCTGGCGATCGGCGCCGCCGTCTACGTCGGCACCGACGCCAACAACGGCGCCCCCAAGGGCTGGTCCAACGTGGAAACCCGACACCGACGACGGCGTCAAGGCGTCGCACGAGATCGCCACCCACGTCGGCCGCAAGTACCGGCTCGACGACGGCAACCAGATCGTCGGCGTGCAGGGCGGGCCGCTCGAGGTCTTCGACGTGCCGCTCGAGGTCGCGCTGCGCACCGCGCCGCAGGGCGGCGACATCGACTTCATCAACGGCAAGGGCCTGATGTACACGCTCAACGGGCTCGGGCCGAAGGGCTCGGTCCGCGGCGGCAAGCCGTCCGAGGCGCGCCACCTGCTGCTGCGCCGCGAGGCGCTCGAGCTCGCGCTCTACACGTTCCGCTACGTCAAGAACGTCGACCTGGTGGTCGCCCTGCTGCCGCCCAAGCCGCCGACCAAGACGAAGAACAAGGACGGCACGACGACGACCTCGACCGAGGACTCGCAGACGCAGGCGCTCTTCTACCGCCCCGGCGACCTCGAGCCGCAGCTGGAGATCCCGCTGCGGGCCACGATCCCCGCCAGGACGCCGCGGCCGGACACGATCCCGGCCGCCGAGTCGCGCCGCATCGACGCCTTGACCCGCGGCAACCTGTTCCTCGCCTCCTTCCAGCAGGGGCAGAACCAGAAGGCGTTCCTCGTGCTGGACCGCCTGCCCGGCTAGGCGCCGAGCCAGGCAGCTGGCGGGGGGCTAGTGCCGCTTCTCGAAACCACGGCACTCGAGCACCGGTACGCGCGGGTACTTCGGGTACTCCGGCTCGGTCTTCGAGCGGCGGCAGAGCGAGAACTCCGAGCCGCGCCCGGTGCGCACGATCCGCTGGTGCGCGCAGGCGTCGCAGAGGCCGGCGGGCGGCCTCACATCGGCCGGTGGCCGAGCCGTGCGAGCTCCTCGTGGTGCTGGGTCACGCGGACCTTGACCGGGTCGGCGTCGTCGCGGTGGTGCACGAGCGTCCACATCGCGTCGGCGGCCTGCTCGGCGGTCTCGGGGGTGGCGCGGTTGCGCATCTCGTCGACCAGCGCGATCTCCAGCCGCTCGATCTTCTCCTCCGCGGTTCCTTCCCCCAGTGCAGGGAACGGCACGCCGCGGAGGTGCTCGTCCCAGGCACCCTTGACCATGGCGAAGCGGTTGCGGAGCGCGATCGCGTCGGACATCGGCGCGAGTTTTGCAGAAGATCCCGGACGGGTCGCTCCTTCGTATCGTGTAATTGCGTGCGCACCTTTGTCAGGCTCCTCGGCTTCCTACGTCCGTACCGCCGCGGAGCGGTGTGGTCGGTCGTGCTCGCGGGCACGGCGATGCTGGGCACCGCCGCGATCCCGTGGCTGATCGGCCGCGCGATCGACGACATCGACAAGGGTGACCGCAGCGGGCTCGAGCTGCTGTGCGCCGGGCTGATCGCCGCGGGCGTCGTGCGGCTCGGCTTCTCGGTCGCGCGGCGGATCGTCTCCGGCAACGTCTCGCTGGGCGTCGAGTACGACCTGCGCAACGGGCTCTACGCCCACCTGCAGGCGCTCGAGCTCGGCTTCTTCGACCGCCAGCAGACCGGCCAGCTGATGTCGCGCGCGACCGTCGACCTGCAGTCGATCCGCTTCTTCCTCGGCTACGGCTTCGTGTGGATCGCCCAGAGCGCGCTGACGATCCTGTTCGCGGCAGTCGCCATGTTCTTGAAGGACCCGGCGCTCGCGGCGATGTCGCTCGCGCCGGTGCCGTTCGTGGTCATCGTGGCGTTCCGCTACGGCAAGCGCTCGCGGCCGGCGATCCAGGAGGTCCAGCAGCGGATCGGCGAGCTGACAGCCGAGGCGGAGGAGAACGTCTCCGGCGTGCGCGTTGTCAAGGCGTTCGCGGCCGAGCCGCGCCAGCTCGAGCGCTTCCGCCACCAGGTCCGGCGCGTGTTCGACCAGGCGATGTACGCGAACCGGCTGAGCGCCTTCTACCAGCCGTTCATCGGCTTCCTCCCGCAGCTCGGCCTGGCCGCGATCCTGATTGTCGGCGGCCGGCGCGTGATCGACGGCACCCTCACGCTGGGCAGCTTCACGGCCTTCTACACGTACCTGCTGATGCTGATCGCGCCGATGCGCTCGCTCGGCATCGCGCTCGGCTTCGGCCAGCGCGCGACCGCGTCGGGCGTGCGGCTGTTCGAGATTCTCGACGTCGAGCCCCGGATCGCCTCGCCGGAGGACGCGCGGCCGCTGCCCGAGGGCAACGGGCGCGTCGAGTTGCGCGACGTCTCGTTCTCGCTATCGAGGACGGCTCGCCGGTCCTGCGCGGCATCGACATGACCGTCGAGGGCGGCACCACGGTGGCGCTCGTCGGCGGCACCGGCACGGGCAAGTCGTCGCTCGTCTCGCTGCTCGGCCGCAACTACGACGTGACCGGCGGCTCGGTGCTGATCGACGGCGCCGACGTGCGCGACGTCGAGCTCAACTCCCTGCGCTCGCAGATCGGCGTCGTCACCGACGACCCGTTCCTGTTCAGCGCCACCGTCCACGACAACATCGCCTACGGCCGACCGGACGCCACCCGCGAGGAGGTCGAGCGCGCCGCCGAGCGCGCGCAGGCGGCGGGCTTCATCGCCGAGCTGCCCGACGGCTACGACACCGTGGTCGGCGAGCGCGGGCTCACGCTCTCCGGCGGCCAGCGCCAGCGGATCGCGATCGCGCGGGCGCTGGTGATCGACCCGCGCATCCTCGTGCTCGACGACGCCACCTCGTCGGTCGACGCCTCGACCGAGCAGGCGATCAAGCGGGCACTGCGCGAGGCGATGCAGGGCCGCACCACGTTCGTGATCGCCCACCGGCTCTCCACGATCGCGCTGGCCGACGACATCGTCGTGCTCGAGGAGGGCGAGATCGCCGCCCGCGGCGCCCATGACGAGCTGCTGCAGGTGAGCGAGCTGTACGCGGAGATCGTGGCCAAGGGGTTGCCGGACCAAGTCTTCCTCAACCGCGACCCGGTCGAGAAGGTGGCCGGGCTGTGAGCGGCGCTCAGCAGACCGAGACCCAGGAGCGGCTGGCCGACCTCCGCCGCCGCTGGCGCGCGACCAGCGGGCGCGGGCGCAGGCTGCGCGGCCTGATCGTGCTGCTGCGGCCCTATCGCGGGCGCGTGGTCATGGCCTTC
Source organism: uncultured Solirubrobacteraceae bacterium (assembly GCA_963722815.1). Lineage (GTDB taxonomy): Bacteria > Actinomycetota > Thermoleophilia > Solirubrobacterales > Solirubrobacteraceae > DASQFQ01. The sequence continues at coordinate 220,929 of CAVROM010000010.1, read as the reverse complement.
CTCGCGCTGCTCTTCGCCACCGCGGCCTCGCTGGCGCCGCCGCCGCTGGCGAAGCTCGCGATCGACCAGGGCATCACGCCGAAGGACCTCAGGACGCTCAACCTCGTGGTCGTCGCGTTCGTGATCAGCGCGCTCGTCTACTGGGGCGCGTCGTACGCGCAGACCTACCTCGTCGGCTGGGTCGGCCAGCGCGCGCTGCAGGACCTGCGGATCCAGCTCTTCGCGCATCTGCAGACGCTGTCGGTCGGCTTCTACTCGCGCCGCTCGGCGGGCGCGATCATCTCGCGCCTCACCAATGACGTGCAGGCGCTCGACCAGCTCGTCTCCGACGGCGTGGTGACGCTGTTCGGCTCCACGCTGACGCTGATCGGCACCGCCGCGATCCTGTTCTGGCTCGACAGCGAGCTCGCGCTGCTGACGCTGCTGATCTTCCCGGTGCTGGGGATCGCGTCGTTCGTGTTCCGGATCATCTCGGCGGACGCGTACCGGATCACGCGCGAGAAGATCGCCGCGATCACCGGCTACCTGCAGGAGACGCTGTCGGGCATCCGCGTGGTGCGGGCGTTCGCCCAGGAGCCGCGGCACAAGCAGGTGTTCGCCGACCTCAACGAGGAGAACCGCAAGGCGAACATGACGACGGTGTACCTCAACGCCGTCTACTTCCCCGGCGTCGAACTGCTGTCCGCGCTCGCGACCGCGGGGATCCTGCTCTACGGCGGCGTGCAGGCGATCCACGGCGATGTGACCGTCGGCGTGCTGGTCGCGTTCGTGGCCGCGCTGAACAACTTCTTCGACCCGATCCAGCAGCTCTCGCAGCTCTACACGACCTACCAGGCCGGCATGGCCGCGCTCGACAAGATCTTCGAGCTGCTCGACCAGGAGCCCGACCTCGTCGACGGGTCGCACGAGCTGCCGCGGCTGCGCGGCGAGATCACGTTCGACCACGTCGTCTTCTCCTACGGCGAGGGCGAGGCGCTGTGCGACATCGACCTGACCGTCCCGCCGGGCCAGACCGTCGCGCTGGTGGGCGCGACCGGCGCCGGCAAGTCGACGCTGGCCAAGCTCATCGCGCGCTTCTACGACCCGACCTCGGGCCGCATCCTGATCGACGGCCACGACCTGCGCGACGTGGCGGCCTCCTCGCTGCGCTCGCAGATGGGGATCGTGCCCCAGGAGGCGTTCCTGTTCAGCGGCACGATCCGCGACAACATCGCGTTCGGCCGCGTCGACGCCACGCCGGAGGAGGTCGAGGACGCGGCGCGCGCCGTCGGCGCCCACGACTTCATCGTCGCGCTGGAGAACGGCTACGACACCGAGGTCGGCGAGCGCGGCGCCCAGCTCTCCGCCGGCCAGCGCCAGCTCGTCGCCTTCGCCCGCGCGCTGATCGCCGACCCCCGCATCCTCGTGCTCGACGAGGCGACCTCGAACGTCGACATCCACACCGAGTCGAAGATCGAGGCCGGCCTGCGGCGGCTGCTCGGCGGCCGCACCGCGATCGTGATCGCCCACCGCCTGTCGACGATCCAGCGCGCCGGCCGGATCGTGGTGCTCGATCACGGCCGGATCGTCGAGCAGGGCACGCACGACGAGCTGATCGCCGCGGAGGGCGCCTACTTCAAGCTCTACCGCGACTGGGCGGAGCAGGCGGCCGCGTAACCAGCTGCGGGGCAGGGACTCGAACCCCGATAACCAGCTCCAGAGGCTGGCGTCTTGCCATTAGACGACCCCGCAAGAGTGGCCGGAGTTTAGCGAGCGTCCTGCGGCTGAACTTCAACGGCGGCTGGGTAGGAACCGCGTACAAGCGGCCGGCGCCCACGAATGTCAGCTCGAGGTCGCATACCGACCCTGAGACGACACTCGTGGGACCGCGGCGGTTCGCACCCGCCTCCTCGATGCCGCCGTTGACGTGCGCCGGCCCGCGGCGTCGCCCTACCGGATGCGCCCGAGGCGATCTGGATGTATCTCGAGCGCGGCGAGCCGCTCTAACGGGCGCAACCTCAGCCCCGCTCGGGTGTTGCGCGCAGTGACCACTCGTAAAAACGTCCAGTTGTCCTTCCCGGTTCCTGTCAGCACGCTAACTTTGCGCATGTTGTCTGGACGGCCAAGGGAGGCGCCAGACCTTCATCTGTGCAAGTACGGCGGGAAGGGAAACCCCATCGATGCGTGACGCGAACTCAGGCTCCGTTCAACTTCTGAAGGCCGATCCCGAGCTCGCGCGTGGGCTCGACGTGCCTCGGGCCCGGGAGGCCGCCGAGCGGCTCTACACCCGCGCCATCGATGTGCCACGCGGCCGCTGGACGCCGCAGCCGTGGCTGACCGGCGGGAGCCAGCCGATCGGCCTGCTCGTGCTCGAGGGCCTGCTCGTGCGCGAGGCGACCGTCAGCAACCACCCGTGCGCCGAGCTGCTCGGCCCCGGCGACCTGCTGCGCGCCGGCAACGACAACGAGGGCGAGGAGCTGCTGCCGCGCACGATCGAGTGGGCCGCCGCCACCAGCGCGCGGGTCGCGATCGTCGACCAGGCGCTGGCCGTCCGGATGGCCCAGTGGCCGGAGATCTTCGCGGCGCTGATGGACCGCGCCGCCCGCCGCGCCGAGCGGCTCGTGGTCACCCAGGCGATCGCCCACCTGACCCGCGTCGACGACCGCCTGCTGGCGCTGCTGTGGCTGCTCGCCGAGCGCTGGGGCCGCGTCGTGCCCGGCGGCGTGCTCGTCTCGCTGCGGCTGCCGCACCGGACGCTCGCCGGCATGGTCGGCGCGCGCCGCCCGTCGGTCACGACCGCGCTCGGCCAGCTGATGGCCCGCGGGGCGATCGAGCGCCGCTCCGACGGCGCGTGGATCCTGCGCGGCACACCGCCGAGCGAGGAGCGCATCGAGACCGCCGCGGCCGTCCCCTTCGTGCAGCAGCGCGTCGGGGCGCCCGTGGCCTAGGCCGACCATCAGGCGCTTCGCTTCCTCCAGGTCGTCGGAGCGCCCGACGGTGAGGGCGCCGGCGAGCTGCTCGCCGTCGTAGTAGAAGACGCTGAACTCGCCGCTGTCGAACGAGCCGCGCACCTCCTCGCGGTCCCACTGCCGCGCCGGGCCGACGTACTCGAGCGACGCCCAGTCGGCGAGATCGGACCAGAAGTACGGGATCACGTCGTAGGGCCCGGGGTCGCCGGTCATCGCCTGCGCCACGTAGTGGCCCTGCGCGGCTGCGACCTCGAAGTGCTCCACCCGCAGCCGCCGGCCGTGGACGACCGAGTCGTACTCGCAGGGGTCGCCCGCGCACCAGATGCCGGGCGCTGAGGTCTCGAGCGTCCGCGAGCACTTCACGCCGCCGCTCTCCCCCAGCTCGAGCCCGGCGCCGCGGGCCAGGTGGACGTCGGGGATCGCGCCGGCGCCGATCACGACGAGGTCGGCGTCGAGCGTCTTGCCCGACTCCGTGACCACGCGCTCGACGCGCTTCTCGCCCTCGAAGCGAGCCACGCCGTCGCCGGTCACGAACTCGATCCCGTGCGAGCCGAGCAGGTCGGCGAAGAAGCCGCTCGCGGCCGTGCCGAAGCCGGTCGAGAGCGGGCCGTCCTCGAGCATCACAAGCGTGCACTGCTTGCCGAGCACGGTCAGCGAGGCCGCGACCTCGCAGGCGATATAGGAGCCGCCGATCAGCACGACCTTCTTGGCGTCCGCGGCGTCCTCGCGCAGCGACACCGAGGTGCCGAGCGTGCGCAGGTAGTGGATGCCGTCGTGATCGCCGCCCTCGACGCGCAGGCGGCGGATGTTGGCGCCGGTGGCGAGCAGCGCGCGGTCGAAGCCGACGCTGCCGATGTGCGCCAGCTCGGCCGTCTTCGCGGCCGTGTCGAGCTTCATCACCATCGTGCGGGTGAGCAGCTCGACGTCGTGCTCCTCGTACCAGCCGTCCGGGTGCAGATGCGCGTCGTCGGGCTCGGACTCGCCGCGCAGCAGGTCCTTCGAGCACGGCGGGCGCTGGTAGGGCGGGTGCGGCTCGCGGCCGGCGAGCAGCACCGACCCCTCGAAGCCCGCCTCGCGCAGCCCCTCGGCGCACGACGCGCCGGCGAGGCCGCCGCCCATGATCAGGATGTCGACGTGCTTCTCGGGCATCAGCGGCTCCTCGGGTGGGGCCCTAGCCCGGCTGGTCCCCGTTGACGAACTGGGCGGTGATCGCGTCCTCGAGCCCGGGATCGAGCACGACGAGCACCTCGTCGCCCGCCTCGACCACGGTGTCGGCCTTGGGCACGAAGCCCGAGCCGCCGCGCAGCACCGAGATCACCAGCGCGCCCTCGGGCAGCCCCAGCTCGGAGACGAGCGCGCCGGCCGCGGGCGCGCCTTCGGACACCACGAGCTCGATGATCTCGAGCCGCTCCTCGGGCAGGTCGAGCAGGTGGACGAGCCCGTAGCGCGGCACCTCGTGCTCGATCAGCCGCAGGATCAGGTCGGTCGCGGACACCGCGGGCTGGATGCCGAGGAGCTTGAAGTGCTCGAGGTTCCGCGGGTTGTTGACGCGGGCGATGATCCGCTCGCAGAGGTACTTCTCCTTCGCGACCTGGCAGATCAGCAGGTTGTCCTCGTCGTCGCCGGTGACCGCCACGACGAGGTCGGCGCGCTGGATGCCGGCGCGCTCGAGCACCCACAGCTCGGTCGAGTCGCCGTACTGCACGGCGTGCTCGAGCTCCTGCTCGACGGTCAGGTAGCGGCGCCGGTCCTGCTCGATCACGGTCACCTCGTGGCCCTTCTCGATCAGCTCGCGGGCCAGGTTCCAGCCGACCTTGCCGGCGCCGGCGATGATGACGTAGAGCCCGGCCACGGCCTACTCCTCCGTGAGCGCGGCGGCGGCCAGCTGCTCGATCGCGATCTGGGTCGGGCAGATCGTCTGCACGCCCTGCTCGGAGTACCAGGCGGCGCGGCGCGGGTCGAGCACGCGGGCGATCACGCGCTGCACGTCGAAGCGGCGCTGGGCGATCTGGGAGACCACGAGGTTGGTGTTGTCGCCGTTGGTGGAGGCGATGAACACGTCCGCCTCCTCGATCCCCGCCTCGGTCAGCGCGTCCATCTCCAGCGCCGTCCCGATCGTGAAGCGCCCGCCGGCCTCCTCCCAGCCCTGGCCGAGCTCGACGTCGAGCCGCTCGTGCGACAGCGGGTCCTCGTCGAGCACGGACACGGTGTGGCCCGCGCGCAGCGCGGCGGTGGCCACGGACGATCCAACCCTGCCGGATCCGACAACGAGGACGAACACTGGCGCGGACTCTAACCAGCGGGCGCTGGCTCCGCCGCGTCCGCATCGGAGATGCCGCCGCTGCCGGCCGCCTCGACCGGGTCGCCGGTGGGCGGCGGGGCGAACTTGGTGATGTGGTGCGGGAGCGCCGGCGCGGCGCCGTCGCCCGGCGGCGCGGTCAGGATCACCCGGCAGGGCGCCTTGTTGACCACGTAGCGCGTGGTCTGGCCGACGAACGTGTCGTAGAGGCCGCGCTTGCCGCCCAGCAGCGGGCCGCCGCGCATGCGGGTCGGCTCCTCGGCGGCGAGCACGATCGCCTCCACCCCGCGGCGCTTGGCCTCGCGCACGATCCCTTCGCCGGTGCTGCGGGCGCGCACGGTCGCGGTGGCGACCTCGACGCCCTCGTACTCCTCCCCCACCGCCTTGGCGCGTTGCAGCGCCTTGCGGGCGCGCTTGAGGTCCTCGTCGGGGATGCGCGCGTCGAGCGGCATCGCCATCGGCACCTCGAACACCCACACCGCCTCGATCACCGCGCCGCCCTCGCCCTCGTCCTCGTTCTCCTCCGCGGAGAGGCGGCCGGCGGTCTGCATGATGTCGTCGTCGAGCGGGCGCCCGAGTATCGGCACGAGGATCGAGCCGTACTCTGCCTTGGCGGTCCCGCGGCGCGTCAGCGCGCGCTCGGGGATCGTCACGCGCTTGAGGACCGGCTTGCCCTCCGACAGGCGGTAGGCGACGTACAGCACGATCCCGAACGTCATCCAGCCGGCGCCCGCCCAGCGGCCGTCGCCGTGCAGGGTGATCACCGCGACGAGCGCCGCGAACGACAGCACCGCGCCCAGCGCCGCGGTCACCGGCAGCTCGCCGCGCCCGATCCGGATGTTGATGGGGATCTTGAACGGGCGGTCGCGGTCGGGCTCGAGCCAGCGCAGCCGGATCACCGACAGGTGCACGATCGTGAACGAGATCGTCGCGCCGAACGCGTAGATCGAGGCGAGGAACTCGACGTCGGCCGGGATCAGCAGCAGGATCGCCAGCAGCGCGCCGACCACGATGATCACCACCGGGGTCGCGCGGGTCGGGTGCAGGCGCCCGATCGCCGACGGGATCTGGCGGTTGAGCGCCAGCGAGTAGCCGAGCCGCGAGAGCCCGAGCATCGCGGCGTTGCAGGCGATCACGAGGATCGCGAACGCCGACAACCCGATCAGGATCCGCAGGATGTCGGCCAGCCACTGCGGGTCGAAGGCGGCGGCGACGCCGAGCATCGGCGCGTCGACGTAGTCGTCCGGGCCGCCGTTGCGCAGGTCGCTCAGCGGCAGCGCGCTGACCGCCACCAGCGAGATCCCCACGTAAGGGATGAAGGCCAGCATGCGCGCGGTCATCAGCCGCTTGAGTCCCTTGCGACCCACGGCCACCTCGCCCGCCAGCCCGGACGAGGCGTCGACGCCCGCGAACGTCACCAGCGTCAGCGTGAACGCGAACACCAGGTCCTTCGCCGACGGCGTGCCGCCCACGCTCGCCGGGTTGGTCAGCACGTCGGGGTTGAAGACGATCAGCAGCCCGAGGAGCACGATCGCGGTCTGCAGGATCAGGTCGAAGATCACGGCGAACGCGAACCGCTCGTAGCGCTTGGAGCCCGCCCCGCGGATGTTCAGCCACGCCACCCCTGCCACCACCGCGGCGGCGAACACGAACTCCGCGGCGCCGCCCGAGAGCGGTGGGATTATCACCGCGACGTAGTCCGTGGTGGCGAACGCGGTGATCGCCATCAGGAGGATGTAGTCGAGCAGGATCGCCCAGCCGGCGATGAAGCTGGCCAGCTCGTTGAACGCGTAGCGGGCGATGATCGTCGCGCCGCCTCGCTCCTGGTGCAGCGAGGCGCCCTCGACGTAGGACAGGACGACGAGGCCGAAGAAGCAGGCGGCGAACACGAAGATGATCCATGCGTAGGCGAGCGCGGCCTGGATGACCAGCCCGAGCGCGAAGTAGATCGACGCCGCGATGAAGCCCTGGACGATCCCGAACAGCGCCGGCGAGCCCAGCCCGCGCTTGAGCGCCTTCGGCGTCTCCAGCTGCCACTGGGGCATTCCGCGGCGCTCGCGCTTCACCGGCGGCGTTGCACCCACAGGCGACCTCCTCCCGCGAGGATGAACAGCACGCCGAACAGGATGCCGACCGCGGTCGGGCCGCCGCCGCGCGACAGCGTGATCGCGATCATCACGACGCCCAGGACGAGCATGATCGCCGACAACAGCGCGGTGGCGGCGTTCATGTCACCACCGGGATCCGGCGGATGCGGCGGCCGCCATCGGGCACCGACTCGATGATCACCCGGCACGGCCGCTCGGTCAGCACCGTCTCGAGCGTCTTGCCGAACAGCGACGCGCCGTCGACCCGGCGCGGGAGCGGCATCACGATCGCCGCCGCGCGCATGTCGACCGCGTCCTCGACGATCCGGCGCCCGGCCTGGCCGGCGCGCACGCGCTCGACGTGCCCGGACACGCGCCCGCCGCCGGCCACCTTCGCCTCCTCGATGATCGACTGCGCGCTCTCCTCCTGCTCGGGCATCGGCGCGTCGATCTCCATCGAGTTCGGGACCGTGATCGTCACCAGCACGTGGATGCCGCGGCGCTTGCGCGCCGCGAGCTTGCGCGCCGTGCCGAGCACCTGGTCGTCGTAGCCGCTCTCGCCGAAGTGGACGAGCACGGAGTCGTACTCCGCCTCATGGTCGACGACCGGCTGCGCGATCGCCACCTTGTGTGTGGATGAGAGGTCGAGCCCCTGGCTGCGCCGGAACGCGACGTAGACCGCGATCCCGAACAGCAGCCAGCCGACGCCGGCGAGCGCCACCGCGGGGTGCAGGGCGGTGACGACCACGAACGCGCTCGCCGTGCCCATGCCCCCCACGACCGCGAACAGCGGGAGGTCGTAGCCGCGCACGCGGATGTTGCCCGGCCCGCGGTACGGCCGCTCCACATCCCGGTACTTGGCCCGCAGCCGCAGCAGGGACAGATGCGCGATCGTGAACGAGAGCATCGCGCCGAACGCGTACATGTTGCCCAGGAACGTGGCCTCCCCGGGTAGCAGCGTGAGGATCGCCACGCCGCCGAAGATCAGGATGCCGATCCACGGCGTGCGGTACCGCGGGTGCAGCTGGCGCAGCCCGTCCGGCAGCTGGCGGTGGATTCCCATGGAGTACACGAGCCGTGAGACGCCGATGATCCCGGCGTTCGTCGCGATGAACAGAATCGTCGCCGCGAGGAGGCCCACGTAGAGCTCGCCCGCGCTCTGCAGCGGCCCGAGGTCGATCTGCTTGACCACGCCGAGGATCGGGTCGCCCGCGTAGCCGCCCTGCTCGGTGGACAGGCCGAGCAGCGTCTCGTAGTCGCCGTCGGGCGTCTTGTGGACGGGCAGCGCCGACAACGCGACGGCCGGAAGCGTGAAGTAGATCGCGAAGACCGCGATCCGGACCCGGTTGATGGCCACCGGGATGGTCGTCCGCTCGTCCTTGGCCTCCTCGGCCATGTTCGAGATCGTCTCGATGCCCGTGTAGGCGATCATGCCGATCGGGATGGCGAGGATGAAGTCCTTCCAGCTTGGCGCCACGCCGAGGTGCACGTTGTCGACGAGCGTCGACGGCGAGAGCACCAGCACCGCTCCCACCAGCACCAGCAGCAGCTGGGTCAGGAAGTCGACAAGCGCGAGCATGATGTTCAGCCCGGCCGACTCCTTGACCCCGCGGACGTTGATGAAGCTGAGCACGGCGATGACGCCCGCGCCCGCGATGATGTCGGCGGGCGCCGAGCGCAACGGCTCCCAGAACAGGCCGCCGATGTAGTGCGGCACGAAGTACGCCGAGATGGCGACCGTGATGACGTAGTTGAGCATCTGGCCCCAGGCGGCGAAGAACGACCAGAACTCGTTGAAGGCGCGCCGGGCGAAGCTCGAGGACCCGCCGGCCTCCGGGTACATCGTCGTCGCCTCGGCGTAGGTCGCCGCGGTGCAGAAGAAGAAGATGCCGGTGATGACGAAGACGACCGGCGTGAGGCCCAGCGCGAACGACGCCACCAGGCCGAGCGCGTAGTAGATGGACGAGCCGACGTTGCCGTAGGCGGTCGCGAACAGAGCGTTGGCCCCGAGGACCCGCTCCAGGCCTTCCAGTCGGCGTCTCGCCATGTCTTACGCCGATTCTAGGCGGGTAAGGGGCCTGGCATGAGACGACTCCGCCACGCCTCGATCGCCCTGATCGCCGCCATCTCCCTCGCCGGTCTGCCCGGCTGCTCGAGCGACGACGCCAAGAGCAAGGCCGACAAGGCGGGCAAGAAGGCCGAAAAGGCCGCCAAGGAAGCCAAGAAGAAGGCCGAGAAGGCCAAGAAGGACGTCGACGGACAGTAGTTTCCGGCGGCGATGGACGCCGCCACCGCCCTGATCGTCGTCGACGTACAGCAGGCGTTCGACGACGTCGATTACTGGGGTCGCCGCAACAACCCGGGCTGTGAGGCGAACGTCGCGCGGCTGATCGAGGCGTGGCGTGCCGAGGGGCGGCCGCTCGTGTTCGTCCGCCACGACTCCGACGAAGAGGTCTCGCCGCTTCGCCCGGACGAGCCCGGCAACGCGTTCAAGCCCGAGGTCAGCGGCGAGCCCGACCTGCTGGTGACCAAGCAGGTCAACTCGGCGTTCTACGGCGCGCCCGACCTCGACGCGTGGCTGCGAGAGCGCGGGATCTCGTCGTTCGCGCTGTGCGGCATCACCACCAACCACTGCGTGGAGACCACCGCCCGCATGGGCGGCAACCTCGGCTACGACGTACTGTTCGTGCTCGACGCCTGCGCGACGTTCGACCGCGAGGGGCCGGACGGGGAGGTCGTGACCGCCGAGGAGCTCACGCGCGCGACCGCCGCGAGCCTGCACGACGAGTTCGCGACGGTCGTCTCGACGCACGACCTCGTCGGCTGACAGGCTGCGCGGATGCCGATTTACGAGTACACGACGGAAGTGCTGACCCACGGCTTCCTCGGCCGCAAGGAGGAGGAGCTCGACCGCCAGGAGTTCCAGGAGCGCCTCAACGCGCTCGGGGCCGAGGGCTGGGAGTTCGAGAAGCTCCTGACCCACATGGCCCTCCACGGCGAGAAGGACGGCCACGTGCTGATCTTCAAGCGCGAGGCGGGCGCCTAGAGCGCGCCGCCGGCGACGGGGGGCGCGGTCGGGTCCGAGCCCTCCTCGCCAAGCTGCTCGCGCGCGAGGTACTCCTCGGCCAGCAGCGGGTTGTCGCGCGCGCGCTCGACGATGCGCAGGAGGTCGGACATCGTCGCGACCTCCTCGATCTGCTCCTTGATGAACCACTGCATGAACTGCTCCGACGAGTAGTCGCCCTGCTCGCGCGCGACGCCGGCCAGCGCATTGATCTGCTGGGTGACGCGCTTCTCCTGCTCGAGCGCGAGCGCGACCGGGCTGACGACGTCGTCGAACTCGGATTGCGGCGCGACCACACCGGGCACGGTGGCGTCGACGTCCTGGTCGACGAGGTACTGCACCATCATCATCGCGTGGTTGCGCTCCTCCAGCGCCTGCGCGTAGAAGAACGCGGCGAGGCGGGGCAGCGTCTCCGCGTCGTAGTGCACGGCGATCGCGATGTACTGCTGGTGGGCGGCGAACTCGTGGCCGATCTGCTCGTTGAGCTTCTCGACGAAGGCGTCGGAGGGCATGGACCGCGACCCTACCCGATTAGGGTGTCCTAAGATGGCCGCGGGATGAGGATGAAGCTCGTGAAGCCGCGCAAGCGGTGCTGCAAGTCGCGGCCGCGCTGCAAGCGCTGCCCGGTCGTCTGCAAGCGACTCGAGATGCAGGGCCTCGCCGAGCGCGAGGGCAAGCACTACCTCGTCAGCCTGAACGTCAAGAAGAAGACGCTGAAGGCCGCCCGAGCCTAGGCTCCGCCCCGTGCGGACGCTGACCCGGCCGGAGCTGACCGCCGCCCTGGCCGTGCGCCAGGGGCTGGCCGAGCGCCTCCGCGCCGCGCCGGCGGAGGCGGTCCGCCGGCTCACGCCGCTGCAGGCCCAGCATCCGCCGGCGCCGTATCTCGCGCTCGCGGCGCGGGTCGAGGGCTTCACGCGCGACAGCCTCGAGGCCGCAGTCACGGACGGCGCGGTGGTCAAGACCACGATCAACCGCCTGACGCTGCACCTGGCAGCGGCCGCCGACTACCCCGCCTACGCGCAGCTGACCCGCCAGGCGCGGATGCGCACGTGGCGCAAGCAGTTCGCGCACCTCGACGAGGAGAAGGTCACGGCCGAGCTGCGCGAGTGGTTCCGCGAGCCGCGCAGCAACGCCGACGTCCGCCAACACGTCGGCGCCTACGAAGGCGTCGCCGCGGAGTCATGGGCCCCGGTGATCTTCGCCCGCACGCTGCTGCCGCTGATCCAGCTCCCGCCCGCGGGCCACTGGGACGACAGCCGGCGCGCCGCGTTCGTGGCCGACCCGCGGCCGCTGCCCGACCCCGCCGACGCCGCGACGCTCGTGCTCGAGCGCTACCTGGCCGCCTTCGGCCCCGCGAGCCGGCGCGACGCCGCCGCCTGGGCCGGCGTCGCCCAGGGCGACTTCGCGGCCGCGTGGGAGCGGCTGGAGACCGTCGAGTACGGTGACGGCCTGCGCGACCTGCCGGGCGCGCCGCTCCCGCCCGCCGATATGCCCCTGCCGCCGCGCTTCCTCGGCCACTGGGACCAGGTGCTGCTCGCCTACGCCGACCGCGAGCGGATCGTCCCGCCGGAGCTGCACCCGCTGGCGGCGACGGTCAGCGGCGAGCCGACGTTCACGGTCGACGGCCGCGTCGCCGGTACCTGGAACGTCCGCGACGGCGTGCTGGCGCTCGCGCCGCTGGTCGAGCTGTCGCGCGCGCAGCAGGCTGCGGTGCAGGAGGAGGCCCGGCGGACCGCGCGGTTCTGGGGCGCGAAAGGCCCGTAGAACGAGCAAAGCCGCCCCGCGGGCGGCTTGTGCTTCCTCTATCGGCAGCTCGCCCGCAGAACTTGAGCCCGGTTTGACGAGTTGGCGCGTTGCCGCTCACCGGCGTTCGATCGGTACGGTGCCGGGATGAGCCTGTGGCCGAAACTCGCCGACCTGCCGCTCGTCGTCGAGGGCTACGAGCTCGACACGCTGAGCGCGGAGATGGCCAACGGCCAGACCCGGACGACGATCCTGGTGCGGATCCGCGGCGGCGGGCACGAGGGCCTCGGCGAGGACGTCGGCGTGATGCCCGACGACGAGGATCCGGTGGCGAAGGTCCCGGTCCTGTCGCTCGCGGGCGAGTGGACGCTCGAGTCGTTCTGCGACCACCTGGGGGCCGTCGAGCAGTGGCAGGAGCCGCCGGAGTGGGACCTCTTCCGCCTGTGGCGCAACTGGTCGTTCGAGTCCGCGGCGCTCGACCTCGCGCTGCGCCAGGCCGGCCGGCCGCTGCACGAGGTGCTGGAGCGCGAGCCGCGGCCGCTGCGCTTCGTCAACTCGCTCGGCCTCGGCGATCCGCCGTCCACCGACACGATCCACCGCCGCCTCTCCCGCTACCCCGACGTCCACTTCAAGCTCGACGCCGCCGCGGCCTGGGACCTCGCCCTCTGCCAGGACCTCGCCGCCACCAACGCGGTCGAGGTCGTCGACTTCAAGGGCCAGTACGGGATGGAGGTCGAGGACGAGGAGGCGCTCGTCGCCATGTACCGCCACGTGGTCGCCACCTTCCCCGACGCCATCCTCGAGGACCCGCACGACCTGCCCGCCGCCCAGGAGGCGATCGCGCCGCACGCCGATCGCGTCTCCTACGACGCGCTGATCACGCAGGCCGACGACCTCGACACGACACCCGTCAAGCCGATCCGGGTCGTGAACATCAAGCCCTGCCGCACCGGCAGCCTGCGCAGGCTGCTCGCGCTCTACGCCCGCTGCGAGGCCGACGGTTTGCTCATGTACAGCGGAGGGATGGGCGAGCTGGGCGTCGCGCGCGGCCAGATCCAGCTGCTCGCGTCGATCTTCCACCCGGACGGGCCGAACGACTCGGCGCCGAGCGCGTTCAACGGGCCCGACCCTCCGGACGGGCTGCCGACGAGCCCGCTGCCCCCGGCGCCGGAGGCCACGGGCTTCCGCCGGGCGTCCTAGCCTGTGTGGGCGGGGGAGAACGTCGCGCCCTGAGAGCGGAACGCGAAGGTCGGCGGCGCGCAGCCGAGCTCCCATCGTCGCTCGGAGCCCGAGCAGGAGGCCTTGCCTCGTCGAGCACGGCGGCACGGGCTCGCGGTCGCGTCCGTGCTGCCGGCGGCGAAGGTCACGCTCCATCCCGAGACGCCGTAGCCGTCGAGGTCCAGCTGGCCGGCGAGCGGCTCGGCGTAGCTCGGGAGCCTCCTCGTCCCTGCGGCCGACCTCCGCCCCGAACCGACCGCGCCGTTTAACACCTCGGCGTCCTTCGCGGTCACGTGCAGCGCGGTCGAGGTGAAGCCCCAGGTGACGATCGCGTAGACAAGCTTGCCGACGTCCTTGCCCTTGCGGCACACGGCGGCGGACAGCCGACACCGGCCGGAGCGCGAGCAGGCGGGTGCGGCGCGCCGCGCAGCCGCGTGTCGCCTGCCGCCCGAGTAGCGCGCTTGCGCCGTCGTCCAGCCGCCGGATGCGGTCTCGGCGGCGGGGTCCGCGCTCCGTCGACGTAGACGTTGGCGGCCGGGCGCGCGAGTCGCGTGCGTGAGCTGCGCGCTCGAGCCCGCCCTCGTCCATTCCGCCGCGGAGCCGGGCGATCCGATCGAGATGCCGCCCACGGTCCTCGATCGGCCAGCCGCACGAGCGCGGCGTACGCACGGTGCCGATCTGCGAGGCGAGCTGGCGGTGCGGGCTGCTCGGTGTCGCTGAAGCCGGGTCTGCCTGACTCGCGATCGCCGACCGGCATCTCGCGCCGACCGTACCGGAGCCGGAGAAACCGTCGCGCGCGGCCCGCGGGGGCCGCGCGCGCATGAGCTGCTTAGGCGATCAGCGGGATGATCAGGAGCGCGACGATGTTGGCGACCTTGATCATCGGGTTGATGGCCGGGCCAGCCGTGTCCTTGAACGGGTCGCCGACGGTGTCGCCGGTGACCGAGGCCGCGTGGGCCTCGGAGCCCTTGCCGCCGAACGCGCCGTCCTCGATCAGCTTCTTCGCGTTGTCCCACGCGCCGCCGCCGGCGGTCATGAGGATCGCGAAGAACAGGCCGACGACGATCACGCCGATCAGCAGGCCGCCGAGCGCCTTCACGGACAGCAGGCCGACGATCAGCGTCACGAAGATCGGGATCAGCGACGGCAGGATCATCTCCCGCTGCGCGGCCTTCGTGACGATGTCGACGCACTGGGCGTAGTCGGGCTTGTCGGTGCCCTCCATGATCCCCGGCTTCTCGCGGAACTGGCGGCGCACCTCCTCGACCACGGCGCCGCCGGCGCGGCCGACCGCCTCCATCGAGAGCGAGGCGAACAGGCAGACCATGAGGCCGCCGACCAGCAGGCCGATCAGCACGTCCGGATCGTTGATGAGGAACACGGTCGGGCTCTTGTCGTCCTTCGCGAGCTCGGCGTTGAGCTCGATCTGGAAGGCGGCGAACAGCACCAGCGCCGCGAGCGCGGCCGAGCCGATCGCGTAGCCCTTGGTGACCGCCTTCGTCGTGTTGCCGACCGCGTCGAGCGGGTCGGTGACGTTGCGGACTTCCTCGGGCAGGTCGGCCATCTCGGCGATGCCGCCGGCGTTGTCGGTAATCGGCCCGAACGCGTCGAGCGCGACGATCACGCCGGTCAGCGAGAGCTGCGCCATCACCGCGACGGCGATGCCGTAGATGCCGGCCAGCTGGTAGGCGACGTCGATGCCGAGCACGATCACCAGCGCGGGCAGCGCGGTGGCCTGGAGGCCGGACGCGAGGCCCTGGATGATGTTCGTGGCGTGGCCGGTCTCCGACGCCTTGGCGGTCTTCTTGACCGGGCCGAAGCGGGTCGACGTGTAGTAGTCGGTGATCACGAACAGCAGCGCCGTGATCACGAGGCCGACCAGCGCGCAGAGGTAGAGGTCGCCGACGCTGGGAGCGACGCGGCCGCCGATGCGCGTGAGGTTGTCCATCATCGCCGACGTGATCGGATAGAAGGCGATCGCCGCGATGATGCCCGCGACGCCCATGCCCTGGTACAGGGCGCGCTCGACGTTGCCGGTCTTCGACTTGACCGCGAAGGTCCCGATGATCGAGGCGATGATCGAGACGCCGCCGAGGACGAGCGGGTAGAGCGCGACCTGGGTCTGGTTCTCGGGCGCGAAGGTCAGGATCCCGAGCAGCATCACGGCCACCGCGGTGACCGCGTAGGTCTCGAACAGATCGGCCGCCATGCCGGCGCAGTCGCCGACGTTGTCGCCCACGTTGTCGGCGATCACGGCCGGGTTGCGCGGGTCGTCCTCGGGGATGCCGGCCTCGATCTTGCCGACGATGTCCGCGCCGACGTCGGCGCCCTTGGTGAAGATGCCGCCGCCGAGCCGGGCGAAGACGGAGATCAGCGAGCCGCCGAAGCCGAGGCCGATCAGCGCGTCGACGGAGTCCTTGGTGCTGACGCCGAAGATCCAGGTCAGGGCGCCGAAGTAGCCGGCCACGCCGGTCAACGCGAGGCCGACCACGAGCATGCCCGTCACCGCGCCGCCGCGGAACGCGACGTCGAGCGCCGGGCCGATGCCGCCACGGGCCGCCTCGGCGACGCGGGCGTTGGCCCGCACCGACACGTTCATGCCGATGAAGCCGGCGGAGGCCGAGGCCAGGCCGCCGATGGCGAAGCCGATGGCGACCTCGATGTTCTGGAGCGGGATCAGCGCGACGAACAGCACAACACCGACGATCCCGATCACCGTGTATTGGCGCTTCAGGTACGCGGAGGCGCCCTCCTGGATGGCCAGGGACAGGCCGCGCATGGTCTCGTTGCCGGGGGACAGCGCGAGCAGGGCGCGGCTGGTCACTGCGCCGTAGACGACCGCGGCGGCCGCGCAGATCAGCGCGACGACGACCCCGTGGTCGGTCAGGAAGTTGGACAAGAGGAACCTCTCTGGGTCAGGTCAAAGCGAAAGGCGACGGCCAGACCTGGCCGCCGCCGGAGGGCCCGCAGTCTACCGCGAGGTTCGGCGCAACGACCTACTGCCCCGGAACCCAGAGCCTGCCGGAGCTCTGGGCGGGGCCCGTGCCGCCGGCCTCGGGCTTGGCCGGCTCGTCCGCGGGCGCCTGGCCGCCGGAGCGCTGGGCGTAGAACATCTGCAGCCGCGACAGCGCATCCTTGACGGGGCCGAGCTGCTTGCCGTGGCGCGCCTCGACGAGCGGGATCAGCGCCCGCGCGCCGTCGATCGCCTGCTTGACCTGCTCGAGGTCGGGCTCGGGCGGGGTCTCGCCCTCGGCGGGCGGCGCGCTGGCCAGCCCGGCCTTGCGGGCGCCGACGTTGAGCAGCGTGACGATGGTCTGCAGCAGCACGTCATCGACCGTGATCTTCTGCATCTCGGCCTCGATGGCGCGCAGCTCTTCCTCGCTGAACTGGGGCTCCTGGGTGCTCATCAGACGGTCTCCTCCTGGTACGTACCCTGTGTCTCCTTCACGGCGTGCGCGTACACCTCGGCGGGCGTCGCGCCGGCGTCGATCATGCGCCGCTGCCGCTGGGCGCCGTTGAGCTCGGGCAGCGGCGCGTCGACGCCGGTCCACGCCTTCAGGCGGTCGAGCGCCTCGGCGGCGGGGAACTCCTCGACCGTCGCCGCCTCGAGGTCGAGCAGGCGGCCGTCGAGCCCGTAGCGCAGCGCGCGCCACATGTTCTCCTCGATCAGGCGCCCGGGCAGGTCGCGCGGCGCCTCGCCGGCATCGATCTCCGCCGCCGCGCGGTTGACGCAGCCGACGATCAGCTGGGCGAGCGCGTCGGACTCCGGGCCGGTGGTCTGGGCGTCGCAGACGCGCACCTCGACGGTGCCGAAGCTGTGGTGCGGGCGGACCGACCACCACAGCTGCGTGAACTCGATGATCGAGTTGGTGCGCACCAGCAGATCGACGTAGTCGGCCCACGCCTGCCAGGTCCCGAACGTGTCCGGGACGCCGCAGCGCGGGAACGACTTGGTGAAGATCTGCGTGCGGGCGGAGTGCAGGCCGGAGTCGATGCGGTCGACGTAGGGCGAGTTGGCGCTGATCGCGAGCAGCAGTGGGAGCACGGGACGCAGGCGGTCGCAGACCCGGACGGCGCGGTCGGCGCCGCGGACGCCGACGTGGACGTGGAGGCTGAAGGTGTTGTTGCGCCAGGCCACGTACTTCAGGCCTTCCTCGACACGGTGGTAGTGGGGCGTGTCGATGATGTGCTGCTCTTGGTAGTCCGACAGCGGGTGGGTGCCGGTGGCGCCGAGCAGGACGTCCTGCTGCCCCGCGAGCGTGAAGAGGCGGCGGCGGGACTCGTGCTGGCGGCGGCGGGCGTCCTCGAAGTCCTCGCCGCGGCCGGAGCGGATCTCGATCTCGGAGCTGATCAGCTCGCCCGCGATCGCGTCCTTGAGGATCGGGTCCTGGAGGCCGGCGTCGCGCAGGCGCTCGAACGCCGGCGTGAGGCGCAGATTCTGGTCCAGGAGGGCGAACTCCTCCTCGATGCCGACGGTGCCGTCCGTCGAGGCTTCGAAGAGGTCGCGCGCGGCGGCGACGTCGATCATGGGGCGCTTACGTTAGGTAGAAGTACAGCGCGTAGAGGAGGTCGACGGCAGGGCTCGAGGTGTGGACCGTCACCTCCGGCGGGACTTGGAGCAGGGCCTCGGAGTAGTTGAAGATGATCTTCACCCCGGCGTCGACGAGCTGGTCGGCGAGCGGCTGGGCGGCGGCGGTCGGGACGGCGAGGACGCCGACGACGATGTCCTCCTCCTCGACAACCTGCTTGAGGTCGTCGGGATGGCGAACCGACGTGTTGCCGACCTTCTCGCCGATCTTCTCCGTCGCGGGGTCGAAGATCGCGACGACGCGGAAGCCGTGGTCGGCGAAGATGTCGGAGGACGCGATCGCCTTGCCGAGGTGGCCGGCGCCGAACAGCGCGATGTTGTGCTGCCCCGAGGTCCGCAGGATCTTGCGGATCTGGGAGACGAGCGAGTCGACGTTGTAGCCCACGCCGCGCTTGCCGAACTTGCCGAAGCCCGAGAGGTCGCGGCGGATCTGCGTGGAGTTGACGTGCGTGTAGTCGCTGAGCTCCTGGCTGGAGATCGTCTCCTTGCCCATCTTGCGGGCCTGGGTGAGGACCTGGAGGTAGCGGGAGAGGCGGGCGGCCACGCCCAGCGAAAGGCGGTCGGCCAGCGGCCCACCTGCCCCGTCGCCTTGCGTCCCGCCGGACCTGGTCGCGACGTCGCCGAAGCTCATGCCCGGTCCACTCTAACCGTCGCTGTTGAGCCGCGCGGTGAGCGTCAGCTCGTCCAGGAAAAAGTCCGAGACGTGCTCGCCGTCGAGGCAGATGACGGGGATCCGCTCGAGGTAGGCGGCGTGCAGCACGTCGTCGGTTTCGATGTTCACCTCGCGGATCTCGAACTCGTGCTGCGCGCTGAGCTGTCGCAGCGCCGCGCGGGCGTCGTCGCACAGGTGGCAGCCGGGGCGGGTGTAGAGGGTCACGGTCCTCATCGGACGCGGAAGGCTTCTGAGGTCCCGGTCGTCGGCGCCGTTCGACGTGGCGCGCGGGCGGTCGCCTTGAAGCGGTACCGACCCGGGGCGAGGTCCTTGAGCGCCTGGCTCGTGAGGCGGTAGGCGTACTCGGCGGGGAGCAGGTCGCGGGCGCCGTCGGGCGGTGTCAGGGTCTGCTTCACGGCGTCGGTGGCGTCGATGAGCTCGAGCTCCAGGCGCGACGCGGGCTGGATCGTCGTGCCGCCGGCGAGCGGGTCGCCGCGCTCGAAGGCGCCGAGCGCGAACCTGACGCCGACGACCTCGCCACCGGAGCGCGTCAGCTCGAGCGGGCCGAGCGGGACCGCCGGGGACGGCCCCGCGCCCGCCTCTTCGGTCGCGGCGGGCACGAGCGCCTCCTTGATCCCCGCCGCGGTCTCCGCCGGCCGCCGCCGGGCGAGCCGGGCCGCGCGGACGGCCACGCGGGCGGCGGCGACCGCGGTGCCGGTGACGATCCCCTGCGGCGTGACCGCGGCGCCCTGGGCGAGCACGTCCGGCTTCAGCGAGCCGTCGAAGGAGGGGCCGCGCGAGGAGAACGGCGCGGGCCCGGCCGCCTTCTCCGCCCGGCCCAGCTTCACGCGACCGAACGCCACCTTCGCGCCGGGCTTGCCCTTCAGGGCCTCATTCGCGGCTGTTCCGGTGACGCCCACGACCGGCGCGGGGACGCGGCCCGAGGGCATCATCGGCAGCGGGCGGTCGCGGGGCTCGGCGAGGATCACGGCGCGGGCTCCGGCGCCGGCCGCGGCGGTGGCCTGGGCGACCGGGTTGTCGCCCGCTCGGACGAGCGCGACGCGGCCGGCAACCCTGCGCCCGCGCAGGAGCGCCGCGGTGTCGGTGCTCGTCACCGGCCCGGCGAGCTTCCCCGGCGCCGGCTTGCCGCCGAGGGCGGTGGCCCCGGCGAGCTCGCGGCCGGCGATGGTGACCGTCACCGCGTGGCACCCCCGTGCCGGCCTCGGTGGCGCCGGCGGTGAGCGCGGCGCGCGCAGCTCCCGGCGAGCCGACGACGCCGTTCGGCGGCCGTGCCGGCCCCTCGTTGCCGGCCGGGGCGACGACCAGCGTGCCGAGCTTGCCCGCGCCCCGCACCGCCTGCGCCTCCGGCGAGTCGCCGAAGCCGGCGTACGGCGCGTTGACGCCGACGAGCGCGACCCGCACCGCGTCATCGACCGCGCCGTCCCCGTTCGGGTCGACCGCCCGCTCGAGCCCGGCGATCAGCGTGTCGCTCGTGCCGTGGATCTCCGGCGTCGCGCCGTAGCCGGCGACCCGGATCGTCAGCGCCCGCTCGCCCGCCGCGGTCACGATCGCGGCGAGCGCGGCGCCGCTGGTCTCGCGGCGCGAGGGCGCGCGCGGGTCGGCGCCCGGCGCGGGGTCGCTGTCGCGGTCGAGCGTGTCGTAGCCCGGAGCGGAGGCGCCGGTGTCGAGGATGGCGATCGGCGGAGCCCCTCCGCCCGAGGCGGCGCGAGGCGCTCCGGGCACCGGGACCGGCTCGCTCGTCGCGGGATAGAAGCGCCGCACCGGCCGCGCCCGCACGCCGAGGCTCGAGAGGGCGGCGAGGTCGGAGGCGTCGACGGTCGCGGCGAAGCCGTCCCAGGTGCGGCCGAACGTGACCGCGTCGCGCAGCGCCACCCCGCGGGCGCCGAGCGCGGAGCGCAGCGCCCTCCCCTCCTCCGACAGCGAGCGCAGGTAGGCGCGCTGGTCGGCGGGGCTCAGCGAGTCGAGGTCGTCGCGGTCGGCCAGCGCGGGCCGCGGGAGCTCGACGAGCACGCGCTCGCGGCTCCCGCCCGCCTCGCTCGGCGAGCGCCCGTCGTAGACCGACAGCGCCGCGGCCGACGGCGGCACCGGCTCGCCGCCTCCTCCCCCGGCCCCGTCGACCGCGCTCCCCCAGCACCGCCACCACGATCAGCAGCGCCAGCACCGCCAGCCCCAGCCCGGTGCCGGCGGGGAGATCTGGGCGGTTCATGCCGTCTGGCCGGTCGCGTACGCGTCCAGGTCGAGGTAGTCGGGGTACCGCAGCGGCTCGACCCAGCGCGCGGCCGAGCCGATCATCGCCGCGTTGTCGGTGCAGAGCTCGGAGGGCGGGACCTTCAGCTCGACGCCCAGCCCGGCGGCGCGCTCGCGCAGCAGCCGGTTCGCCGCCACGCCGCCGCCGAGCGCGAGCCGCGCGCCCGGCTCGGCCGCGAGCGCGCGCTCGACCCGCAGGATCAGCGCGTCGACGATCGCGGCCTCGTAGGAGGCGGCAAGGTCGGCCGCGCGGCGCGCGGTCTCCTCCTCGCCCAGGTCGCGCACCGCGTACAGCAGCGCGGTCTTGAGCCCCGCGAACGAGAAGTCGAGGCCCGCGACCCGCTCCGCCCGCGGGAACGCGAACGCCTCCGGATCCCCCTCGAGCGCCAGCTTCGACAGCGCCGGCCCACCCGGATACGGCAGCCCGAGTAGCCGCGCGCCCTTGTCGAACGCCTCGCCGGCGGCGTCGTCGAGCGTCCGGCCCAGCACCTCGTACGCGCCCGGCTCCTCGACCCGCGCGAGCAGCGTGTGACCGCCCGAGGCCAGCAGACACAGGAACGGCGGCTCCATCGGGTCAGGCTCCAGGTAGGTGGCCGCCACGTGCCCCTGGAGGTGGTCGACCGCCGCGAGCGGCAGCCGCCGCGCCGCGGCGAGCGCCTTCGCGGTCGCGACGCCGACCAGCAGCGCGCCGACCAGCCCGGGGCCCTGGGTGACGGCCACCAGCGAAACGTCGTCGAGGTCCGCGCCCGCCCGCGCCAGCGCGTCGTCGACGACCGCGTTGACCAGCTGCAGGTGGTGCCGCGAGGCGATCTCCGGCACCACGCCGCCGTAGCGGTCGTGCACGCCCTGCGACGAGATCACGTTCGAGCGCACCTCGCCGCCACGGGTCACCACCGCCGCGCAGGTGTCGTCGCAGCTCGTCTCGAGCGCGAGGATCAAAACGCGCCGGCGCGCGTGCCCGGGACGTCGTCGAGCGTCCCGCGCAGCGTCGCGGGCGTCCGCCACATGATCAGCGCGTCCTCGCCGTTGTCCTGGTAGTAGCGCCGCCGCACACCGGCGGAGCGGAAGCCGAACTGCTCGTAGAGCCGGATCGCGCCGCCGTTCGAGGGCCGCACCTCGAGCGTGAGCTGCGACTGCGGGTCGTCGATCCGCTCGATCAGCGAGGACAGGAGCGCGGTGGCGATCCCCTGCCGCCGTCGGCTGGGATCGACCGACACGTTCATCAGATGCCAGACCGTGTCGTAGCGCGAGCAGATCAGGTAGCCGACCATCGTCTCGTCCTCGAACGCCGCCAGGCACACGCCCGCGGGCTTCGACAGCTCGAGCACGAACATCGCCAGCGACCACGGCGTCGGGAACGCGCGGCGCTCGATCGCGACGACCTGCGGGAGGTCGGCGTACGTCAGGCGGCGGATCGCGGGAGCGACGGGCGGGGCGGTCATCGGCGGGGTACGGCGTCGGGCTCGCGCAGGTAGTCGGGTAGGAGGGCGTCGCGGTCGGTTGGTCTCCCCTCCGCACCGAGCTTGCAGACCTGTCCGGCGCGGAGGCGATGGACGCCGTCCTCGTCGGGCGGGACCTGCGCTCCGGCCGCCTCGAGGGAGCCCCTGAAGCGTACCGCCCCGTCGCCCACCGCCAGGGGTGCAACCGGCATTGCACGGACCTTCTCGGCGAGGGCCTCGGGAGAGAGAGCGACGGGGGCGAACGCGCCGGGTCCGTACGCCGCTGCGAACGCCTCCCCGCGGCGCGCGTCGAGCACCGCCAGCACGCGCTCTGCGGCCGCCCCGCGGGCGAGCGCCTCGAGCGTGCTCACGCCCACCACCTCCAGGCCGCGCGCCTGCGCCAGTCCACGCGCGGTGGCGATCCCGATGCGCAGCCCGGTGAAGCTCCCCGGCCCGACCCCGACCGCCAGCCGCGTCACCTCGTCCCAGCCCACACCCGCCGCGGCCAGCGCCTCGTCCACGGCTCCCAGCAGCCGCGCCGCGTGCGCGGGGCGCGCCCCCGGAGGCGGGTCGTCGCGGACCTCGTGGACGACCCCGTCCGCGCCGAGCACCCCGACCACCGTCGCGCTCGTGGCGGTGTCGAGCCCGAGGACGATCACGCGCTCACCGTCCGCCGGTCGCCGCCCGCGTGCGCGAGCGCGACGTGCCGCGCGACATGGCGCTCGCCGAGCAGCGCGTCGAGCCCGCGCCGCTCCGGCCACTCCACGAACGTGATCAGCTCCGGCCCGAAGTACGGGTCCAGCAGCCCCGGGTCCTCGTCGTCGAGCCCCGCGAGCCGGTAGAGGTCGAGGTGCGCCACGCCCGCGTCGTACAGGTGACCGACCACGAAGGTCGGGCTCGTGACCGGCTCGGTCACGCCCAGCGCCCGCGCGGCGCCGCGCACGAACGTCGTCTTGCCCGCGCCGAGCTCGCCGGAGACGAGGACGACGTCACCCGGCGCGAGCGTCGCGGCCAGCGCCGCGCCGGCGCGCTCGGTCTCCTCCGGCGACGAGCTATGGATCTCGCCGGACACGCGCTCGCAGCGCCACGCCCGCCGACATCAGCACCAGCCCCAGCATGCCGGGCACGCCCGCGTCCCACCCCGTGCGCGGCAGCTGCGCCGCCTGCGCGGGAGCGTTGCTCGCCGCCGGCGCGGCGGCGGCCGGAGCGGGGGTCGCCTGCGCCGGCTGGGCGCCGGTGGCCGGCGCCGGGGTCGGAGCGGGCGTCGAAGACGGGCTCTGGCCCGCGAACGGGTCGGAGTACTGCTCGTCGCCCGCGCTCTGCGCCGCGGCCGCGGCAGGCAGCAGCGCGAGGACCGTGCCCGCGACAGCCAGAGATCGACGCCAAACCCGCATGCGCCCGCAGGGTAGAGCACGCCGGTTCCGCTAGCGTCATCCGGTGTAATGAGCTCGCCGGGAGTCGAGCAGGCCGTACGTCAGCCCGCCGTCACCGGCCCCGCGCCGCCGGAGGACCTCCCGAGCGATGCCGAGACCGGCAAGGCGATCGGGCTGGCCGCCGCCACGATGGCGGCGAACCTCGTCCAGGTCGTCTTCACCGTCATCTTCACGCGCATCCTGGGCGCCGACGGCTACGGCTCGCTGGCCGCGCTGCTC
The DNA here is from genome assembly GCA_963722815.1 of uncultured Solirubrobacteraceae bacterium. Classification (GTDB taxonomy): domain Bacteria; phylum Actinomycetota; class Thermoleophilia; order Solirubrobacterales; family Solirubrobacteraceae; genus DASQFQ01. The sequence continues at coordinate 196,971 of CAVROM010000010.1, read as the reverse complement.
AACGTCACCGTGATCCTGTTCGTCGCCGGCGCCGCGCTGCAGGTCGCCGCCGCGCGCGAGGCGACGCTCGGCCGGCTCGGCCGCGGCGGCGAGCTGGCCGGCACGCTCGCCCGCTGGAGCCGTCACATCCTCGCCGCGCTGGCGGTGATCGCGGTCGTGTCGGTGATCGCGCGCGAGCCGCTCGCCGACGTCATCAACATCGACCAGGAGTGGGCCGCGGCGGCCGTGCCGATCACCGGCGCCCTGTGGCTGCTGCTGTGCCTGCAGCGCGGGCTGCTGCAGTCGGCCCGCGCCTACCGCGAGGTCGGGCTGAGCGTCCTCTTCGAGGCGCTCGGCCGCCTCGTCCTGGCGATCGCGCTCGTCGCCGCCGGGCTCGACGTCACCGGCGCCTACCTCGGCACGCTGACCTCGATCGCCGTGACCGCGGCGGCGCTCGCGTGGCTCCTGCGCCGCCGGCTCGGGCCGCCCGACCGCGCCTCGACCCCCCACCCGCTCGCGAAGCTCGCCCGCGGCGCCGCGCTGCCGATCGCCGCGCTGACGCTCGTCGCCGCGCTCCAGAACGTCGACGTGATCATGGCCAAGCACGTGCTCGACACCACCGTGGCCGGCGTCTACGCCGCCTCCACGGTGGCCGCCAAGGCCGTGGTGTGGATCGCGGTCGGGCTCGGCTTCTGGGTGCTGCCGGAGGCGACCCGTCGCGCCGCCGCCGGGCGCGACCCGCGCGAGGTGCTGCTAAAAGCGCTCGCCGTGATCGCCGTGCTGTCGGCGGGTGCGCTGGTCATCTTCGCCGCCGTGCCAGAGCTGCTGCTGCGGACCGCGTTCGGCGCCGAGTACGAGTCGGGCTCCAGCGTGCTCCTGCAGCTCGGCGCCGCGTACGCCCTGCTGGCGGTCAGCTACCTGTGCGTGCAGTTCCTGCTCGGCCTGCACCGCCGCGCGTTCGCGCTGATCCTGGCGGTGATGGCGATCGCCGAGCCGCTGCTGCTGACCGGCGCCGGCGACCTGAAGGCGTTCGCCGGCACCGTCCTGCTGATCCAGGCCGTCACCGCCGTGCTCCTGCTCGGCGTGAGCCTCGCGCGGAAATGACCTGCGGCATCTGCTCGGGCCCCCTGCGCCTCCGCTACCGGGGCGACGCGCCGGAGCTGGTCGCGGACGCCTTCGCGCCCAGCTGCCACAGCGTCAGCGGCTACGCCGACCTCTACGCCTGCGAGCGCTGCGGGACCGTGCAGCAGCCCGACCTCCCCTCCGGCGCCGAGCTCCACGACCTCTACCGCGACATGCGCGACGACGCCTACCTGGCCGAGGAGGCCGGCCGCCGCGTCACCGCGCGGCGCCTGCTCGACGCGATCGAGCGCCACGCCCCGCGCGGCCGCATGCTGGAGGTCGGCTGCGGCCACGGGCTGCTGCTCGACGAGGCGCGCGCCCGCGGCTGGAGCGTCGAGGGCCTCGAGCTCTCCGCCGAGTCGCGCGAGCACGCCCGCTCGCTCCGGCTCGACGTGCGCGACCAGACGCTCGAGGAGGCGGAGGGCGTGTACGGCGCCGTGGTGCTCGCCGACGTGCTCGAGCACCTCGACGACCCGGTCGGCGCGCTACGGCAGATCGCGGCCCTGCTCGCGCCCGGCGGCGTGACGCTGATCGTCACGCCCGATCCCGCCTCGCGCACCGCCCGCCTGGCCGGCGCGCGCTGGTGGGGCTACCTGCCGTCGCACACCTACCTGATCCCGCACTCGACGCTCCGCGAGCTGCTCCGCGACGCCGGGCTGGAGACCGTGGAGGAGCGCCACTTCTGGCGCACGTTCAGCTTCGGCTACTGGATCGCCGGGCTGGGCGAGCGCTCCGGCCCGGTCCGAAGCGCGGTCAAGGCGGTCGAGAAGATCGGCCTGGCGAAGCAGCCGCTGACGATGACGCTCGGCGACGAGCGCGTGGTGGTGGCGAGGAAGCGCTAGGCCGCGTGCCGCGACGGGTGGCCGCCGGCGCGGCGCCCGCGGATCGGCCGCGCGGGGACGGCCGTCGTCGAGCCGCCGCGAGCGCCGGCGGTCGCGGAGGAAGGCGGGCAGCAGCGGCAGCGCCATCCGCACGCCGGCCAGGTGCTCCCGCAGCCGCCCGTCGCGCGCCGCGTGCCACGCCCACCCGAGCTGCCGGTAGGCGACCAGCGGCAGCCAGCGCGGCCGGTAGTAGCGAGCGACCAGCAGCAGCGTGTTGCGCTCGATCAGCGCGCCCGGGCCGCCGCTCGACCCGGCGCCCGCGTGCCGCGCCACCGCGCGCGGCTCCCAGGCGCAGCCCCAGCCCGCCAGCCGCAGGCGCAGCCCCAGCTCGACGTCCTCGAGGTACATGCCGAGCCGCTCGTCGAAGCCCCCGGCGCCCAGCACCGCCGCGCGCCGGTACAGCGCCGCCCCCGCGCACGCCGAGAAGACCTCGCCCGGCTCGTCGTAGGCGCCCGTGTCGCGCTCGAAGCGCCCCCGCTGCTCGCACACCCCGTCGCGCCGCAGCACGTCGCCCGCGCTGTACAGCACCCCCGGGTCGTCGAGGTCGAGCAGCTTCGTCGCCACCGCGCCCGCGCCCGCCCCCAGCGCGCCCGCCGCCCGCTCGAGCCACTCGGCATCGAGCACGACGTCGGTGTTGACGAGCGCGACCGCCTCCGCGCCGACCGCGGCCAGCCCCGCGTTCGCCGCCCGCGCGAAGCCGCCGTTCTCGGCCAGCCGCAGCACCCGCGCGCCCGCCGCCTCGGCGATCGCCGCCGAGCTGTCGGTCGAGCCGTCGTCGACCACCAGCACCTCGGCCGGCGCGACGGTCTGGGCCGCCACCGACGCGAGCACCCCCGGCAGCCAGCGCGCCCCGTTGTAGTTGGGGATGACGACCGCGACGTCCACCGGCCGCCTCAGAGCTCTTCGGCGATCCGCGGCGCCTCGCGCCTGAACACCCACACCGCGACGACGCAGGTCGCGACGAAGATCGCCGCTGCCGGCAGCAGCCGCGCCCAACCGCCGGCCAGCGCGACCGGACCGGGCGCGGTCGGGTCGACGACCCACTTGCGCGCCAGCTCCAGCAGCGTGGCGAGCGGGTTGAGCATGATCACGTCGCGCAGCGTCCCCGGCACCTTCTCGAGCGGGTAGAGCACCGGGCTCGCGTAGAACAGCACGGTCGAGAACACGGTCCAGATGATCGCCAGGTCGCGGAAGCGCGGGTACAGCGACGACACGATCATCGAGACCGCGATCGTGAGCACGATCAGCGCCACCAGCAGCAGCGGGAACAGCAGCCACGTCCACATCGGCGTCACGCCGAACGCGAGGAGGAAGACCAGCACCACGACCAGGTTGAGCCCGAGGTTGAACAGCGTCGTCAGCACGACCGCGAGCGGGATCACCAAGCCGCGGGAACTGGGTCTTGCGCACGATCCCTTCCTGCGCGGAGATCGACGTGACGGCGATCCCGGTCGCCTCCTGGAAGAAGCCGAACAGCACGATGTTGAACAGCAGCAGCACCGGATAGTGCGGCACCTCCGAGCCGAGCCGGAACACCTGGGTGAACACCGCGAGCAGGACGCCGAACAGCATCAGCGGCCGCGCGATCGACCACACGTAGCCGAGCGCCGTCCCGAAGTAGTGGCGCTTGAAGTCGAACGCGGCGATCAGGTAGAGCAGCTCGAGCGCACGCCGCCACCCGCCGCCCAGCGCGGACGGGCCCGGCACGTCGCGCAGCGTCGACGCTCGCTCATTCGAGCACCGCCTCGACGTCGGCGCTGACGCTGACGATCCCCTCCGCCTCGTTGCTTCCCCTCGACCATGAACTGCAGGAGCCGCAGCGCCCTGACGATCATGTCCCCCGACCGAGCTCCTCGCGAATACGACGTCGAGCGTGTAGCGGCCGGGCAGCAGCCGGTTCTCGACCGCGCCCTGCGAGCGCGACGCGGCGCCCCTCGGCGACCTCGCCGCTCGAGCGCCGGCTCAGCTCGAAGACGACCTGCCCTTCGTCGTTGCGCAAGTGGAGCATGAACTTCGGCCGCGCCATCGTCCGCGCCGCCTCGAGCACGACGTCGAGCACGATCGGCTCGCCCCTCCGCCAGAGTCTCCTCGGCCAGCTCGCCGTCCGCGCCGCGCACCGCGCGGTCCCGATCCGGGCCAGGACGTCGACGCGTCTTCCGCACCGGCGAGCCGGCAGCTGCGCCTCGCTCGGCCGCGAAGTTACTTGCGGTAGTAGGCGAGCGCGGCGTCCTCGGGCTCGCCGAGGAAGCGCAGCTCGCCGTCGTGCAGCAGCATCGCGCGATGGCAGAGCGTCTGCACGGTCGTCATGTCGTGGGTGACGAGGACGATCGTCTTGCCGGCGCGACGCTTCTCGCGGAAGACGTCCATGCACTTCTGCGCGAACGCCGCGTCACCGACGGCGAGCACCTCGTCGATGAGCATGACGTCGGCGTGCGCCTGGACCATCAGCGCGAACGCGAGCCGGACGAGCATGCCCGACGAGTAGTTCTTGAGCTGCAGGTCGACGAACTCCTCGAGCTCGGCGAACTCCATCACCGCGTCGAGGCCGCGGCGCGCCTCGCGCAGCGTCAAGCCCCATCAGCACGCCGTTGAGGACGCTGTTCTCGCGCGCGGTCAGCTCGTGGTTGAAGCCGACGCCGAGCTCGATGAACGGCGCCACGCGGCCGGCGACGCGGGCGCGCCCGCCGTCGGCGCGGTAGATGCTCGCGAGGATCTTCAGCAGGCTGCTCTTGCCCGAGCCGTTGCGGCCGACGATGCCGAAGAACTCGCCCTCGCGGACGTCGAAGCTGACGTCACGCAGCGCGCGGTGCTCGCGGTACGCCACGCGCGGAACGGATGCGTCGCGCGTTCGCGGAGCGAGTCGATGCGGCTGCTCGGGGATCCGGAAGGTCTTCTGGATCCCGCGCGCTTCGATGACGACCGGCGACGTTGCCGGCCTCAAACGGCGAGCGGCGCGTAATCGGCCGGGAACCCGTGTGCGCCGAAGAACCAGCTCTCGATCGCGAAGCGCGGGTTGGGCATCGACGGATCCGACCCGGTCTGGTGCAGGAACATCTCGTCGAAGAACAGCGCGTCCCCCGGCTCGAAGATCGGCCGCAGGATCTCGACGCCGCCGGCGGCCGCCGCCTCGGCCGCGCGCTCGCGGGTGAGCTCGACGTAGAGCATCTCGCCGTGCTCGATGACGATCTCGTCGAGCCGGCGCGGCACGAGGTCGAGCCCGGGCGCCTCGTCGCCGCAGCGCGACAGCGACAGCCACAGGTTGAGCGCGCGGGCGTCGCCCATGAAGGCGCCGTCCTGATGCCAGGCGCCGCCGACCGCCGGGGAGGCCTTGCGCAGCGTCGTCTTGTGCACGGAGAGCAGCCCGCGCTCGCCGAGGTAGCCCTCGACCAGCCGCGGCAGCCCGGCGCGCTCGTAGAGGTCGAGCATGCGGGCCGAGAGCGCCGGCGAGTCCGCCGCCAGCACGCCGCCGCCCTGCTCGATCCACGGGCGCTCGGCGACCTCGTAGCCCTCCTCGGGAACGAACTCCTCGTAGAGACCGGCCTCGGCCGCGCCGCCCGCGTCGCGCGCCGCCAGCGCGCGGTCGATCCCGGCGGCGAGCGCGAGCGCCGCCTCGCGCGGCACGAGCCCGCGCACGAGCAGGCAGCCGTCCCGCAGGATGCCGGCGCGCAGCAGCCCGGGCGTCACGTCGGCCGCCGCGATCTCGGGCAGCCCGCCGGCCGGCAGCGCGGCCTGTCGGGCGCGGCGTAGTCCGGCGCGCGCTCGCCCGCGTCGATCAGGCGGACCCCGGCGAGGTGGCGCAGCCGCAGCAGCTCGCGCTCGGCCTCCGCGCTGGGTTCCGCCCGCCACTCCTGGCTCAGGCGGCCGATCTCCTCGAGCAGGTGCTCGGGCGGCGGCTCGGAGACGGCGACGGGTTCGGGGCGGGACTTGCGCTTGAACAGGGCCATGCGCGCCGATGCTAGCTGGCGTTCCTTGACGGTAGCCTGCCCGCGATGCAAGCAGGAGAACGGCGGCAGCCGGATCGCGCACCGCGCGCCGTGGCTGCGACCGAGGACCTCGAACAGCTTCGCGCCGCCTACCTCGAGCTGCTGAAGCTGAGCCTCTGCGACCTCGCCGGGCCGAGCACCACGTCGGTCTGGAAGCACACCGACGGCACGCTGCTGTCGCGCGACCTGGGCGCGGACGAGTTCGGGATCCGGGTCGCCGGCGTCGACTGGCCGCTGCACGGCACGACGATGGCCGGCCTGCAGCGGCTCGACGACCTGCAGGCCTGCGTCGAGGCGGTCGTGCGCGACGAGGTCGAGGGCGACCTGATCGAGGCCGGCACCTGGCGCGGCGGCGCGTCGATCCTGATGCGCGCCACGCTCGACGCCCTCGGCGCCGACCGCACGGTGTGGGTCGCCGACTCCTTCCAGGGCTTCCCGACCGCCGACGAGGCGCTCGCGCCGATCGACTACCTGGCGGTCTCGATCGACGACGTGCGCGCCAACTTCGCCCGCTTCGGCTACGAGCAGGGCGTGCAGTTCGTGGAAGGCTTCTTCGAGGACACGCTGCCCGGGCTGGCGGGCCGGCGCTGGTCGGTGGTGCGGCTCGACGGCGACACCTACGAGGCGACGTGGACGACGCTGCAGGCGCTCTACCCGGGGCTGGCGGCCGGCGGCTACGTGATCGTCGACGACTACGGCGCGCTCGAGGAGTGCCGCCGCGCGGTCGAGGAGTTCCGCGCCCAGTACGGGATCGAGGACCCGATCGAGGAGGTGGACTGGACCTGCGTCCACTGGCGGCGCAGCTCCGAGGCGGCGATCGAGCCCGCCGCGCCGCCGCGCGCGCCGCGCGCCGCGCCGGTGCGGCCGGTCGAGCGCGCGCAGCGGGATGCGCACGTCGTGTCGATCCACGAGCGCAACCTGATGCGCGAGAAGGGGCTGCTCGAGGACGAGATCGAACACCTGCGCGAGCGGCTCGCCGCCGCCGAGCGGGAGGTCGCGGCGCTGCGCCGCCATCCGCTCCGCGGCCCGCGGGCGCTCACCCGCCGCGTGCGGAGGAAGCTCTAAGTGATCGCGTTCGGCTGCGCGATCACCAAGCCCGACCAGTTCCGGCGCTGCGCGGAGCCCGGCATCCGCCGCGCCGAGGAGCCCGGCTCGGCGCGCTTCGTGCTCCCGGCGGTCGGCTCGATCGCCGAGAGCTACAACGCGATGCTCGACCGCGCCGCCGAGCGCGACGACCTCGAGGCGCTCGTGCTCGTCCACCAGGACGCCGAGATCGTCGACGCCGACCTGTGCGCCAAGGTGCGCGAGGCGCTGCGCGATCCCGAGGTCGGCCTGATCGGCTGCGTCGGCGCGCTCGACGTCCGCAGCATCGCCTGGTGGGAGGGCTCGGTGACGCTGGCGTCGTTCATCAACCGCTACGAGGCGCACGGCGGCGGCGACCTCGCCTCGTTCTCATGGTCCTGGGACGAGGCGCCGCCGTGGGCGCACACCGGCGAGGTCGAGACGCTCGACGGCTTCGTGCTCGTGTTCTCGCCGTGGGCGGTGCGCACGATCCGCTTCGACGAGTCGCTCAGCCGCTTTCACGGCTACGACCTCGACTACTGCCTGCAGGTCCGCGAGGCGGGCCGCAAGGTCGTCACCGCCGACTTCCGCGCCATCCACCACCGCGAGATCGAGATGCTCCCCGACCCCGAGGAGTGGATCGAGGCCCATATCAGCGTGGCGGAGAAGTGGGACGGGCGCATGCCGCGCGTCGGCACCGCGCCGGGCGGCTGGCGCGAGCGGGCGCTGCGGGCCGAGGCCGAGCGCGACGTCGCGCGGCGCGCTCGCGCACACGAAGGTCGTCGAGCTCGAGGCCCGCGCCCGCGAGCTCCGCCGCGGCATCGCCGAGACGCGCGGGAGCCTGTCGTGGCGGCTGACCGCGCCGGTGCGCCGGCTCGGCGCCGCGCGATGATCGCGTTCGGGTCCGTCGCCTCCGACGCGGAGGCCTACCGGCGCTTCGCCGCGGCCGGGGCCCGGCGCGCCGCCGAGCCGGACTCGGCGGTCCACGTGCTGATGGCGGTCGGCTCGATCTGCCGCGGCTACAACCTGCTCCTCGACACCGTCGCGGCCGCGCACGGGGACGAGCTCGAGGCGCTCGTGATCGCCGACGCGCGCACGGAGATCGCCGACCGCGACTTCTGCGCCAAGCTCCGCGCGGCGCTGAGCGACCCCGATGTGGCGGTCGCCGGGGCGGTCGGCGCGCGCGGCGTGCGCACGCTCGCGTGGTGGGACGGCGAGATCAGCGCGGCGCCGGTCGTGCACCGCTACTACGAGCACGGCGGTGGCGAGATGGACGGCTACGGGTGGGCCCGTCCCACGCTGCCGCTCGGCGAGGTCGACGCGGTCGACGGCTTCCTGCTCGTGCTGTCGCCGTGGGCGGTGCGGAACGTGCGCTTCGACGAGGAGCTGGCGACCGGCCTCGGCTTCGACGTCGACTACTGCCTGCAGGTCCGCGAGGCGGGCCGCAAGGTCGTGACGGCCGACCTGCGCGCGATCCACCACCGCACGCTCGAGCTCGTGTCCGACTTCGAGATCTGGGTCGAGGCGCACATCGACCTCGCCGAGAAGTGGGACGGCCGCTGGCCCGGCCGGGAACCGGAGGCGGACTGGAAGCGCCGTGCCCGCCGCGCCGAGGCCGAGCGCGAGGCCGCGCGGACGTTCGCCTACTCGAGCGCCAACCGGCTCGACGCCGAGGTGCTCGCGCTGGAGCGCGAGCTGGCGGCGATGACGGGCAGCCCCTCGTGGCGGCTGACGGCGCCGCTGCGGTGGATCAACCGCGCGCGCCGTCGTCGAGCACCCGCTTGACCTGCTCGCGGGAGATCACCGACTGATCGGTGGCGACGCCGGCGCGCATGCGCAGCAGCGACAGCCGCTCGGCGACCGCGAACGCGCTCGACTCCAGCATCCGCCGGAGCAGCGCCTCCTGCTCGGCGCGGCGCTCGCGCTCGGCCCACAGCTCGTTGAAGGTCTGGTGCACCCGTGCGAGCTGGTGCACGCGGTTGGCCTCCAAGCGCTCCAGCATCGGGTTGCGGTCGAACGGGTCGAGGATGCGCGCGAGCTCGGCGGCGTACCGCGCGTCCTGGTGCCAGACCACGCCGAAGCCGAAGAACACCGGCACGACGACGAGCCGCACGCCCTCCCGGCTCGCCACGAAGTCCTCGACGGCGGTGAGCACGCCGTTGCGCTCGCCGCCCTCGCGCGCGGCCGAGCGCGGGTAGGGCAGCCCGCCGGGGGCGATGCCCGGCTCGCCCGGGACGAGCCCGCCGCGGTCGCCCGCCTGCGGGTGCCGGGAGTCCTCAGGGATCTGCTCGGCGTCGAAGTAGTCGTCGCGGCGCCCGTGCGGCCACAGACGTCGTGGAAGAGCAGCAGCGGCAGCCCGGCGCCGGGCGCGCGCTCGCCGATCAGCCGCAGCTCCTCGAAGACCGTGAAGTAGTTGTGGTCGCCGTCGATCACGACGGCGTCGGGCAGCTCGGGATCGCCGGCAGCGCGGCCAGGCTCGCCTTCGCGGATCAGCTCGAGCTCGGGGTGCTCCTCGGCGAGCGCGACCAGCCCGGGCTGCGGCGACGGATCGACGGCCGCGACCCGCGCGCCCGCGCCCTGCGCCCAGTCGACCAGCACGCGCGTCAGGTCGCCCGCGAACGCGCCGATCTCGACGACCGATCGCACGCCCGCGGCGTCCAGGCACGGCAGCATCAGCTCCGCCGACTGCGCCATCGAGACGCCCCAGCGCTGCGGGTCGTTGAGGTAGGGATCGGTGGGCACTAGATGCGAGACCGGCGCGAACTCGCCCGGGAAGGCCGACCCGCCGAAGAACCAGTTCTCGATCGCGAAGCGCGGGTTGGGCATCGAGGGATCCGACGCCGGTCTGGTGGAGGCACTTCTCGTCGAAGAAGAGCGCGTCGCCCGGCTCGAACACCGGGCGGACGATGGCGACGTCGCCGGCCGCGGCCTCGGCCTTGGTCTGCGACACCTGGTAGCAGAGCACCGCCTCGTCGGTCCCGGTCGGGACGAACTCCTCGAGCCGCCGCGGGACGATGTCCAGCCCCGGCGCCTCGTCGCCGCAGCGCGAGAGCGCCAGCCACAGGTTGAGCGAGCGGACGTTGCCCATGAACGCGCCGTCCTGGTGCCAGGCGCCGCCGACGGTCGGCTCGGCCTTGCGCAGCGTCGTCTTCTCGCACCGAGATCAGCGGCGGCTCGCCGAGGTAGCCGGCGACGAGCTCGGTGAGCCCGCGCGACACGAACAGCTCGCGCATCTGGAAGCTCAGGAGCGGCGAGTCGATGGCGAGCACGCCGCCGCCCTCCTTGATCCACGGGCGGTTGTCGATCGGCGTTGAAGCGCGGGTCGGGCTCGAACTCCTCGTACCAGCCCGGTGCCGCCCGCCGTCGCCGCGCTCGCGCTCGCCGAACGAGCGCGTCGATGCTGCTCGGCGAACGCCACCGCCGCCTCGCGCGGGACGAGGCCGCGCACGAGCAGGCAGCCGTCGCGGAGGATCCCGGCGCGCAGCAGCTCGGGATCGAGCTCGGCGGGCGCGATCTCCGGCAGCCCGTCGGCCTCGGGCAGCCGGTCGAAGGCGGGTTCGGGGAACGCCGGATCGGCCGGCGCGCCGTCCATCAGGCGGATGCCGGCGATGTGGCGCAGCCGCAGGATCTCGCGCTCGGTCGCGGGGTCGGCCGCCTCGCGGTTGCGCTCGCTCAGGCGCGCGATCTCGTCGAGCAGCTCGTCGGCCGGCTTCTCGCGGCGCCTCGGCTTCAGCCGGAACATGCGCAGCAAACTAGCGGACGCGCGCGGGCGCGCCGACCACGGTCGCGCCCGCCGGGACGTCGTCCAGCACGACCGCGTTGGCGCCGATCGTGGCGCCCGCGCCGATGCGCACCGGGCCGATCACCTTCGCCCCGGTGCCGATGTTCACGCCCGGCTCGATCGTCGCGCCGCGCACGTCGCCGGCGCGCAGGCCGATCGTCACGAACGGGGCGATCACGACGCCCTCGTGGATCTCGATCACGCCGTCGATCACGACCTGCCCGTGGATGAGGTAGACGCCGGGCGCGACGACGACGGGATCGCCGATCGAGACCTGCGCGAAGAGCATCGCGAGCCGGTGCGCGATCCGCGGCAGCAGCGGCACGCCGCGCCGCTGCAGGCTGGCCTTCAGGCGGTACAGCGCCTGCGCGAGATAGGCGTCGCTGACGAGCGCGAGCCGGAGCATCTGGCGCGCGGCGTCGGCGCTCGAGCTGAACTCGTGGCGCTCGCCGCGGAAGTGGGCGGTGATGCGGGCGTCCGCGAGCAGCGCCTCGCGCAGCGACGGGTGGCGCGCGCGCAGGTCGCGCCAGAACGCCTCGGTCTCCTCCGGCACCGGCGGCACCCTACCCGCGCCGCCGCAGCGTCAGCACGACCTGGTGCATGTCCCCGAGCAGCAGGTCGACGTGCAGCAGCTCGAACCAGCGGCTCCACCGCTCGCGCACGTACTCCAGGCTGATCACGGTCTCGCCGTAGTGCATCTCGGGTCCGGTGTGCTGCGGGTGGTTCGGGTCGGCCATGTGCGGGGCGAAGAGGAACGGCTCGCCGCGGCGGTCGCGAACGTCCGCCATCAGCGGGGTCGCGTCGAGGTAGGCCGGCGGGCGGATCGTGGCGACGAGGGTCCCGCCGGGCTGGAGCCCGTCGTGCAGCGCCTCCAGGCAGCGCTCGTGCGCCGCCTCCGAGAGGTGCGTGAAGACCGAGAACGCGTACGCAAGGTCGAACGGCTCGTCGAACGGCAGCCGCTCGGGGAGGAAGTCGCTCTGCGCGAGCCTCGCCGGCACGCCGTTCTCGCGGCAGACGTCGAGGATCGACGCGACCGGATCGCAGCCGTGGAGGCGGTCGGGCGGGATGTCGCGGGCGAGGAAGCGTGTCAGGCGGCCCCAGCCACAGCCGAAGTCGAGCACTCGCGCGCCGTCGAGTGGGCGGCTGTAGCGCTCGAGCAGCAGCCGGTAGAACGCCGCGCTCTGCTGGGCCAGGGGCACGCCCGAGAGGCCGGTCCAGCGCTGCTGCAGCGCCGGCGCGGGGACGTCGGGCAGCAGCGCGGAGATGTGCGGGTAGGCGCTGTGCTCCTGGGTGAGCAGCAGCGCCCACAGTCGACGTCGAGGCCCGAGAACAGCGCCGCGATGTCCCGCTCGCCCGCGGCGCAGGCGGCCTCGATCGGCGCCAGCTGGTCGTCGAGGAGCGCGAGCCAGCCGTCGTAGCTCATGGGCCCGGGAGGCGGTGGCGGCGGCGTGCGCCTGACGCGCCGCAGCACGCGGGTCAGCATGGTCCGGAGGCTAGATGGCTAGGCTCGGCCGCGCTTTGCCCGAGCTCCGCGTAGGCCTCGAGTCCCCCGTCCCCGCCGATCTCGCGGTCGGCGCGGGCACGGCGCTGTTCGTGGCCGGGACGTGCTTCGCCCCCGGAGAGCGGGTGGAGTCGCTCGTGCTGCTCGTCGACGGCGAGGAGCAGACGCTGGGCGAGTTCGGGATGCCGCGGCTGGAGACGCTGCGCGCGAACGAGCCCGACGGCTACCGCAGCGGCTTCTGGGGTCTGGCGCGGATCGTCTCGGCGCCCGTCGAGCTCGCGCTGCGCGCCCGGCTCGCGCAACGGCGCCGTCGAGGAGGCGCCGCTCGCCACGATCCCGGCCGCGGCGCCGGTCGAGCCGCTGCGCAGCGACGCCTCCGTCGCGATCTGCATGACCACCTGCGACCCGCCGGTCGCCCTCTTCCGCCGCCAGATCGAGTCGATCCGCGCCCAGACGCATACGGATTGGGTGTGCGTGATCAGCGACGACTGCTCGCAGCCCGAGCGCTTCGCCGCCATCCAGGAGGTGCTCGGCGACGACCCGCGCTTCCTGCTCTCGCGTGGATCGCACCGGCTCGGCTTCTACCGCAACTTCGAGCGCGCGCTGGCGCTGGCGCCCGCCGGGGCGAGCCACGTCGCCCTCGCCGACCAGGACGACCGCTGGCACCCCGACAAGCTCGCGACGCTGCTGGCCGAGCTCGGCGACGCCCAGCTCGTCTACAGCGACGCGCGCGTCGTCGACGGCGAGGGCCGCGTGCTCGCCGACTCCTACTGGGGCCGGCGCAGCAACAACCACAGCGACCTGCTGTCGCTGCTGGTGGCGAACTCGGTCACCGGCGCCGCCTCGCTGTTCCCGGCCTCGCTGCTGCGCGACGCGCTGCCGTTCCCGCCCGCGCAGTTCGCGCACTTCCACGACCACTGGCTCGCGCTCGTGGCGCTCTCGCTCGGCGTGATCGCGTTCGTCGAGCGGCCGCTCTACGACTACGTGCAGCACGGCGGCGCGACGCTCGGGCACGCCGCCGCCAACCGCATGCCGGGGATGCGCGAGCGGCTGGAGGCGGTGCGCCGCGACCCGCGCGAGCGGATCCGGCTGTGGCGCATGCACTACTACGTCGACGTCTGCCGGCTGCTGCAGTTCACGGCGATCCTGCGGCTGCGGCTGTGGCCACGCATGGCGGGAGACAAGCGCCGGGCGCTGGAGCGCTTCGAACGCGCCGACCGCTCGCTCGCCGCGCTGGCGGGGCTGACCTGGCGGGGCGCGCAGGAACTGCTGGGCCGGCGCCGCGACACGCTCGGCGCCGAGTGGATGCTCGCTCACGGCTTCGCCTGGCGGCGGCTGCTGACCGCGAGCGCGCGCGACGCGCCGACCCGCTTCGCGCGCCTCGACTCGCTGCCGCCGCCCGCCTTCGACCCGCGGCCCGGCGCCCGCGCGCCGGCCGAGCCGGCCGTGCGCGCGATCGCCGAGAAGATCGCGCCGCTGCGGCTCGCGGTGAGCGACGGCGCGCCGCGGCGGGTCAACCTGCTCATCCCCTCGATCGACCTCCAGCATTTCTTCGGCGGCTACATCGGCAAGTTCAACCTCGCGCGGCGGCTGGCGGCGCGCGGCGAACGGGTGCGGATCGTCACCGTCGACCCCGTCGGCTCGCTGCCCGAGAGCTGGCGGCGCGACGTCGAGGCCTACAGCGGGCTCGACGGGATGCTCGACGAGGTCGAGGTCGTGTTCGGGCGCGAATCCCAGGGGATCGAGATGAGCCGTGGCGACACGCTCATCGCCACCACGTGGTGGACCGCCCACATCGCCGGCGCGGCCCTGCGCTCGCTCGACGCCGACCGCTTCCTCTACCTGATCCAGGAGTACGAGCCGTTCACGTTCCCGATGGGCTCGTATGCGGCGCTGGCGGCCGAGAGCTACACGTTCCCCCACACCGCGGTCTTCTCCACCGAACTGCTGCGCGAGTACTTCCGCCGCCACGCGCTCGGCGTCTACGCGGCGGGCGCCGAAGCGGGCGACGCCTCCTCGACGTCGTTCGACAACGCGATCACGGCCATCGACCCGCCCACCGCGGCGGAGCTGGCCGGCCGGTCACCGCGGCGGCTGCTCTTCTACGCGCGCCCCGAGCCGCACGCGGCGCGCAACATGTTCGAGGTCGGCGTGCTCGCGCTGAGCCGCGCCGTGGAGCGCGGCGCGTTCGCCGACGGCTGGGAGCTGCACGGCATCGGCTCGGTGCGCGGCGGCCGGCGGCTCGACCTCGGCGGCGGCGCGCTGATGGAGCTCCACCCACGCGCGCCGCAGGCCGGCTACGGCGACTTCATGCGGCGCCACGACGTCGGCCTCTCGCTCATGTACACGCCGCACCCGAGCCTCGTGCCGCTCGAGATGGCCTCGGCCGGGCTGGTGACCGTGACCAGCACGTTCGAGAACAAGACCGAGGCGAAGCTCCAGGCGATCTCGCCCAACCTGATCGCGGCCGAGCCGGGCGTCGAGGCGATCGCCGCCGCGCTGGAGGCCGCCGCGGCGCGCGTGGACGACGTCGCCGCCCGCGTCGAGGGGAGCACGGTGCGCTGGCCCCGCGACTGGGGCGAGTCGTTCAGCCCCGCCGTGCTCGACCGCGTGGTCGGGCTGCTCCAAGGCTGACGCCCCGCGCGGGCACCGGCGACGACTGCACGATCGACGACGTCGTCTGGCCGTAGATCGCGAAGCGGTCGATGACCTCCTCGAGGTGCTCGACGTCGCGGACGTGGGCGCGCATCACGTAGCAGTCCTCCCCCGTCACGCGATCGCAGCGGACGATCTCGGGCGTCTCGCGCGCGACGTCGGCGACCTTGCGCAGCTCGCGCGGCGCCGGGCGGATGCGGATGACGACGCTCAGCGCGTAGCCGACCGCCCGCGGGTCGATCTCGGCGTGGTAGCCGCGGATCACGCCGTCCTCCTCGAGCCGCGCCACCCGGTCGGCGACCGCCGGGGACGAGAGCCCGACGCGGCGGCCGAGCTCGGCGAGCGACAGCCGCGCATCCTCCTGCAGCTCGGCGAGCAGCCGGAGGTTGGTGGCGTCCAAGGCGGCGGTGCCATTTTGCAGTTGATTCGCAGGCATGCCTGCCATTCTACCTATGGACCGCCATGGTCCGCGGCCTCGGAAAGCGGCATCGTGCGGTGGGATGCGACGCCCGCCTCCCCACCTGTACTTCGTCGTCAGCGCGATCTTCCACTACCTCGGCCCCGCCTTCGCCGTGCTGCTGTTCGCCCGCGTCGAGGTGCTCGGCGTCGCGTGGCTGCGGATCGCCTCCGCCGCGGTCGTCTTCGCGTTGTGGCGCCGGCCCTGGCGGGTCTGGGGCGACCTCCCCCGCGACGGCCGGATCCTGCTCCTCCAGTGGGGCGCGGTCCTCGCGCTGATGAACTGCTGCTTCTACATCGCGATCGACCGCCTGCCGCTGGGCACGGTCGCCGCGATCGAGTTCCTCCCGGTCGTGCTGCTGGCCGCGCTCGGCGCGCGATCGCGCCGCAACGGGCTCGCGCTCGCGCTGGCGGTCGCCGGCGTCTACATGCTCACCGGCGTCCACCTTGAGGGGGAGGCGGTCGGGCTCGTGTTCGCGTTCGCCAACGCCGGGCTGTTCGCGCTCTACATCGTGCTCGCGCACAAGACCGCCCGGCACCCGGCGCTCACGGGCATCGACGGGCTCGCGCTGGCGATGCTGATCGCCGCCGCCGCGGTCACGCCGATCGCCGGCTCCTCCGTCGTCCCGGCGCTCACCGACCCGGTCGCGATCCTGGCCGGCCTCGGGGTCGGCGTCTCCTCGTCGGTCATCCCCTACGTCGCGGATCAGCTCGCCATGCGGGAGCTGCCGCGCGCCACCTACGCGCTCATGGTCAGCCTCCTCCCCGCCACCGCCACGATCATCGGCGTCATCGTGCTGGCTCAGGTCCCGAACGCGCGCGAGCTCACCGGCGTCGCGCTCGTGATCGTCGGCGTCGCGCTCCACCGGGACAGGGAGGCCGCCGCCGCCAGCGTCTAAGGTCGCACGCCGTGCGCAGGATGAACCGAGCTTGGAACGGCCCGGCGGCGATCGCGGCCGGCCTGCTGATCGCCCTCCTCGCCGGCGCGTGGCTGATGCACGAGACGCGCGGCACGACGCTGTGGTTCGACGAGTGGCTGTGGGTGCTCCAGTACCGCGACGGCCTCCACACCTTCATCGCGCCCCACAACGGCCATCCGACGCTGGTCCCGTTCACGATCTACCGGCTGCTGTTCGCGACCGTCGGCATCGACCACTCGGCCCCGTACCGGGTCGTCGGGATCGCCGGGCACCTGCTCGTCGTGGCGCTGCTCTACGTGTACGCGGCGCGCCGCGCCGGCGCGGCCGTCGGCTTCCTCGCGGCCGGGTCGATCCTGCTCCTCGGGCCCGGCTGGCAGAACATCATCTGGCCGCTCCAGATCGGCTGGCCGATCAGCATCGCGTGCGGCCTCGGCGCCCTGCTGGCGCTCGACCGGCGCGATCGCAGGGGCGACATCGCCGCGTGCGCGCTGCTCGTGATCTGCATCTCCTCTTCCGGTCCCGGCGTCGCGATCGCCGCCGGGCTGATCGTCGAGGTGCTGCGCGGCCGCGGGTGGCGCTCCGCATGGATCGTCGGCGTGCCGCTCGCGCTCTTCGCCGTCTGGTACCTCGCGTACCAGGACACCGAATCCGTCCGTCGCGAGCTGACGCTCGCGCCCGGCTTCGTGGCCGACTCCGCGGCGGCCACGTTGAGCGCGCTCGCCGGGCTGGCGGGCCCGATGATCGGCGATGAGCCGGTGACCCTGGCCTGGGGCCGCCCGCTCGCGGTGGTGGCGTTCGCGCTCCTCGCTGTGGCGCCTGTGGCGGATCGGGACGGTGCCGACCCGCGTGCTCACGCTGCTCGCGATCCTCGCCGCGTTCTGGTTGCTGACCGCGCTCCAGCGCGCCGGCGTCGGCCCCGCCGACGCGAGCCGCTACGTGGCCGTCGCAGCCGTCTTCGTCGTCGCGCTGGTCGTCGAGCTGCTCGCGGGCGTCGAGATCTCGCGCCGCGCGTGGCCCCTGATCGGCGCGGTGGCGGCCGTGATCGCCGTCGCCAACATCGGTGACATGCGCAGCGCGGCGGGCTTCCTGCGCGACCAGGGGCTCCTGACACGGACCGGGCTGGCGGCGCTGGAGATCGCGCGGCCGGTCGTCCGCCCCGACGAGCCGATCAGCGGGATCGGGGGCTACCCGCTGGTGGTCGTCCGCGCCGGCCAGTACTTCCGGCTCGAGCGCGACCTCGGCTCGCCGGCGACGAGCGCCGAGGAGCTCGCCGGCGCCTCCGAGGCCGCCCGCCTCGCGGCCGACGAAGAGCTCACGAGATTCCATCGCGTCGGCCTGACGCCGACCACCCCGCCGCCGAACCGCGGCACGGCGCCAACCGTCGACGCCGCCGCGGGCGGCCGGGCGACCCCGTCCGGCAGCTGCGTCGAGTTCGCGCCCGCCGCCGCCGGGCCGGCCGCGCCGAAGCCGGCGGTCGAGCTGACGGTGCCCGCCGGCGGGCTCGTGCTGACCGCGCGCGGCGGCGGCGCGACCGTCAGCTACCGCCGCTTCGCCGATCGCTACCCCGAGGACCCGCTCGACCGCCTCGCCCCCGGCGGCTCGGGCCTGCTGACCATCCGGGCCGACCGGTCGCCGCGCCCGTGGCACGTCCGCGTGGCCCCGGAAGCGCGCCTGACGGCATGCGCCGCGCCGTCCTGATCGTCGCCGGGGCGTGCCTGCTCGCTGCCCCGACGGTCCTCGCGTTCTACTCGGGCGGCTACTTCGCACAGCCGCGGCTGATCGCCGGCATCGTGATCTGGGGGCTGGTCCTGGCCGTCGCGGCCGTCGGCCCGGCGCCGCTGCCGAGCACGACACCGGGCCGCCTGGCGCTCGGTGGGCTGGTCGCGCTCACCGCCTGGAGCGCGCTCTCGATCCTGTGGGCGCCGCAGGGCGGCCCCGCGATCCAGAACGTCCAGCGGCTCGTGCTCTACGTCGGCGCCCTCCTGCTCGCGGTCGGGACGCTGCGGGAGGCCGGCCTGCGGCGCGCGGTCGAGCCGGCGCTGGCCGCCGGCGCCGCAATCGTGATCGGCTACGGCCTGGCGGGCCGGGTCCTGCCCGACCTCGTGAAGCTGGCCAGCTCGCGCAGCGCCCTCGGGCGGCTCGAGCAGCCGCTCACCTACTGGAACGCCGAGGGCGCGCTGGCCGCGCTCGGGCTCGTGCTGTGCGCGCGCCTCGCCGGCGATCCCGGCCGGCCGCGGGCGATCCGCCTGATCGCCGCCGCGCTCGCCCCGCTCCTGGCCGCGGGCCTCTATCTCTCCTACTCGCGCGGCGCGCTCGCGGTCGCGGTCCTCGGCCTGCTCGTGCTCACCGCGCTCGCGCCCTCGCGCGCGCAGCTGCGCGCCGCCGCCGTCGTGCTGGTCACCGGCGCCCTTGTCGCCGTGGTCGCCGAGCTGCTGCCCCGCTCCCGCGAGGGGGTCACGCTGCTCGCGGCCCTGATCGTGGCCGGCGCGGCGACCGCGTTCCTGGTCGCGCGCACCGGCGCCGAGCCGGACGAAGCCCCCGCGTGGTACTCGCGGCTGCGGCCGGTCGCGTGGGCGGCCACGGCGCTGGTGGCGGCCGGCCTGCTGGTGGGCGGCATCGCCGAGCGGCCGAGCAAGCGCGAGCTGTCGACGGGCGCCGGCGCCGGCCGGCTCACCTCCGTGTCATCCAACCGCTACGAGTACTGGCGCGTCGCGCTCAACGCGTTCCGCGACGATCCCTTCATCGGCGCCGGCTCGGGCGGCTTCCGCGTCGTCTGGCTGCAGGAGCGGCCGATCCGCGAGACCGTGCGCGACACGCACTCGCTCGAGTTCGAGGTGGCGGCCGAGCTCGGGCTCGTCGGGCTGCTCGCTCTCGCGCTGATGTGCGGCGGCATGGTGATGAGCGCGAGGCGGGCGCTCGCCGGCCAGGGGGCGGTCGCCGCCGGGGCGGCGGCGGCGCTCGTCGTCTGGTTCCTGCACGCCTCGATCGACTGGGACTGGGAGATGCCGGCCGTCACGCTGCCCGCGCTCGTCCTCGCCGGTCTGCTGCTCACCCAGGCGGAGGGCGGGGCGACGGCGGCGGGTGCGCCCCGTTGAGCGGGTCGAGGCGCCGGTTCTCGGCCGCCACGCGCCGCGTGAGCGCCCGATCCTTGCCCGCGTTGACCCACCCGAGCGCCGTCCAGGCGCTGAGGTTGTCGGGCTCCGAAGCGACGACGTCCTCCAGCAGGCTCCGCGCGGGCGCCGACCGGCCCGTGATCCAGAGCGTCAGCGCGCGGCCGACGACGGGCGCGCGGTCCGGCGTCAGCCGCCGTGCGCTCTTGAAGTCCGACTCCGCCCGCGCGATCGTCTTCGGGTCGTCGAGCCTGCCGGCGGCCGCGATGCCGCGATCGTAGTGCCGCGCGTCACGCTCCAGCACGGCGAGCCAGCCGACCGCGGCGATGGCAATGACGGCGACCGCGATCCGGGCGAGCACCGCGGGATTGTACGGTGTTCGCGATGAGCGCCGCCCCGGCTGACGACCCCGCGCTCATCTCGGTCGTCGCGCCCGTCTACAACGAGATCGAGACCCTGCCGGAGTTCCACCGCCGCGTCTCAGAGGCGATGGCCGGCCGCAGGTACGAGCTCGTGCTCGTCGACGACGGGTCGACCGACGGCACCGGCCTGCTGCTGCAGCAGCTCGCCGCGCGCGACCCCGCCGTGCGCCCCGTCCACCTGTCGCGAAACTTCGGCCACCAGGCCGCGATCACCGCCGGCCTCGAGGCGTCGCGCGGGGATGCGACGGTGACGATCGACGCCGACCTCCAGGACCCGCCCGAGGTGATCCTCCGGCTGCTCGAGCAGTGGGAGGCCGGCGCGGACGTCGTGCACGGCGTCCGCCACGAGCGCCGTGGCGAGTCGCGCCGCCGGCTGTTCGTCATCCGCGGCTTCTACCGGGTCTTCGACCGCCTCTCGGGCCTCTCCAACTTCCCCGGCCACTCCGGCGACTTCCGGCTCATCTCGCGCCCGGCGCTCGACGCGCTGAACGCGCTGCCGGAGCGCAACCGCTTCGTGCGCGGGCTGATCTCCTGGGTCGGCTTCCGCCAGGTCAGCGTGGTCTACGAGCGCGACGCCCGCTTCGCGGGCAGCTCGAAGTACCCGCTCAGGAAGCTGCTGAGCCTCGCCGCCAACGGGATCCTGTCCTTCTCGGCCCTGCCGCTGCGCGCGGCCGCCTGGCTCGGCCTCGTGATGTCGGTCACGGCGTTCGCCGCGATCCCGGTCGTCGTGATCCTCCGGCTGGCCGGCCTGTACGAGGTCTCGGGCATCGCCTCGATCCACATCCTCGTGCTGCTGGTGGGCGGGATCCAGCTGCTGTTCCTCGGCGTGATCGGCGAGTACCTCGCGCGCGACTACGACGAGACGAAGCGGCGGCCGGTGTACATCCTCGGCGAGGCGCCGCCCGCCGAGGAGCAGGCCTGATGGAGGAGGAGTTCTACCCGGCCTACTACCGGCTGGAAGGGCGCCACTGGTGGTTCCTCGGCCGTCGCAGCCTGTTCCTGCGCGTGCTCGAGCGCGAGTTCCCGCCGCCCGCACGGCCGATCCAGCTGCTCGACTTCGGCTGCGGCACCGGCGCCTTCCTCGAGCACCTCGAGCGGTTCGGCAGCGTGAGCGCCGTCGACTCCGATCCGAGCGCGGTGGAGTTCTGCCACTCCCGCGGCCGCTCCGAGGTCCAGCTCGTCCCGCCCGGCGCGCCGCTGCCGTTCGCGGACGCCACCTTCGACCTCGTCACGACCCTCGACGTGATCGAGCACATCGGCGACGACGTCGGCGCGCTGCGCGAGCTGCGCCGCGTCCTCCGGCCCGGAGGCCGCCTGCTGGTGGCGGTGCCGGCCTTCATGTTCCTGTGGGGCAAGCAGGACGAGGTGTCGCACCACCACCGCCGCTACACCGCCAAGACGATGCGCCGCGCGCTCGACCGAGGCCGGGTTCGCGGTCGACCGCACCACCTACTTCAACACGATCCTGTTCCCGCCGATCGCGGCATCTTGCGGCTCGCGCGGCGGCTCCTGCGCCGCCCCAGCACCCGGCAGAGCGACTTCGACGTCGGCCCCGAGGCGCTGAACCGAGCCCTGGGCGCGCTGTTCGGCGCCGAGGCGAGGGTGATCGCGCGCTGGAACGTCCCGTTCGGCGTCTCGCTGCTGGCGCTGGCGAGACGCCCGTGACCGGCGAGGCCGTCCGGTTCGGGATCGTCGGTCTCATCCAGAACGCCCTCAACGTCGCCGTCTTCGCGCTCGCCACCGGCGCCGGCGTGCACTACCGGATCGCCGCCGTGGCGGCGGCGCTCGCGGCGCTGGTGGTGAGCTTCGCCTTCAACCGCGCGTGGACGTTCCCCGGCCGCGGCGGGCCGGTCCATCACCAGGGAGCGCGCTACGCGCTCGTGTTCGCGTCGGCGGTCGCCCTCGGCGTGGTGCTGCTGTCGCTGCTCGTCGAGGTGGCCGGGCTGCCGGAGGTCGCGGCCCAGGTCGTCTCGATCGTGATCGTCGCCCCGCTGAGCTTCCTCGCGCAGCGGATGTGGGTGTTCCGCGCTATACCGGAACCGCGAGCAGCTTCACGCCCGTCACGCCGAGCGAGCTGAGCGGGTACGCGTCGAGCCCGGCGGGCACGCGCGAGCGCTGGCCCATCAGCTCGAGCTCGCGGATCGAGAAGCCGGCCTCGCGCACCGCCTCGCCGAGCTCGTCGACCGTCACCTTGTTGAGCGTCTTGAACTCGGCCAGCATGTAGCGCGACCACTCGTCGTCGCCCATGCCCGCCTCGATCTCCTCGACGCTCTGCTGGAGGTGGTGGAAGGGCTCGGGATACCAGTCCCACAGATGCGAGCCGCGGTGCGAGTGGTAGAAGGGCCACAGCTGGAGGAACAGGACGCCGTCCGGCCGCACGATCCGCCGCATCTCGCGCAGCAGGCCCAGCGGGTCGCGCGCGTGCTCGAACACCGACCACGTGATGACGACGTCGTAGGCGGCGTCCGGCGCGTCGATCCCTTCCGGGTCGGAGGGCCGGAACGACAGCTCCGGCGGCAGCGCCTGCACGCCGCCGTAGCGGCCGGCGACGTCGAGCAGGTGATCGACCGGCGTCGGATTGACGTCGTAGCCGACCAGCTCCCGCGGCTTCCCGCCCAGGGTCAATGCGAGGTCGATGATGCCGTCGCCCGAGCCGATGTCGGCGACGGACTTGCCCGTCACGTCGACGTACTCGAGCACCTGGTAGGCCGCCTGCCAGTGGTCGCGGAACCAGCGCTCCTCCGGCGCCGGCTCGGCAGCCACCTTCCCGCCGGTGAGCCGGCTGATGACCGGCGCCAGCCGACGGCCGCGCGGCCGGCGGTACAGCGAGTCGAGCATGGCGGCGAAACCTAGATGGTCGAGCCCGTGGCCGCCGTGCCCGGATGTGCGTGGCCCGTGGATGCAGGGGCGTGCACGCCGAAGGGGGATCGTGGCAGCGCCACCTCCCCCTTCCAGCGGGTGCGGCCCTGCGCCGCGGGACGCGTGCAGACGGGTACGGGGGTCGCGGACTCGACCATCTTGCCCCTTAACGGCCACGACCCGGGGGACCCGGGTCGTGGGAGTGAGAGCTAGGCCGCCTCTCGGAGGGCGATCAGCTCGGGGCGCTGCGAGAGCCGCCTGAGCGCACGCTCCTCGATCTGGCGCGCCCGCTCGGTGGAGACACCGAGCTTGCGGCCGGCCTGGGAGAGCGTCTGGGGCTCCTGGTCGCCGGCGCCGAAGCGCATCTCGATCACGTCGCGCTCCTGATCCGGCAGGCCCGCGATCGCGTCCAGCAGCGTCTCCGAGCTCAGCTGCTCGTGGACCTCCTCGTCAACCGAGGGGGACTCGAGCGAGATCAGGTCGCCCAGCGACGTGTCGCCGTCCTCGCCGACCGGCTTGTCGAGCGACACGACCGCGCGATCCGCCTTGCGGATCTCGATCACGTCCGCCAGCGGCAGGTCGGCAGCCGCGGCGATCTCCTCATCGCTCGGCTCGTGCCCAAGCTTCGTGGTGAGCTCGCGCTCCACGCGGCCCACCTTCCGGGACCGCTGCGCCACGTGGACGGGCAGGCGGATGGTGCGGCTCGTGTTCTCGAGGCCGCGCTGGATCGCCTGACGGATCCACAGCGTCGCGTAGGTGGAGAAGCGGAAGCCCTTGCGCCAGTCGAACTTCTCGACCGCGCGGATGAGCCCAAGCATGCCCTCCTGGATCAGGTCGCCGAGGGACAGGCCCTGGCCCTGGTACCGGCGGGCGTTGGAGACCACGAGGCGCAGGTTCGAGTTGATCATCCGATCCTTGGCGACGAGGTCGCCCTTCTCGATGCGCTTCGCCAGCTCGATCTCCTCGTGCGGCTTGAGCAGGGGGTACTTGCCCGCCTCGCGCAGCAGCAGCTGCAGCGAATCGAGCGTGGGGTCAACCTGGTAGTCCGCGGCCACCTTGGCGCGCGGAGTCTCTGTGGTCGTACTCGTGATGGTTCCTTTCGAGGTCATAACCAACTCTTGCAGTAGGAATTATAGGGCAAAGTCGTTGCCAGCGCAACCACACATTGACGTCGCGTCACGCACGCGTTCAACGTGCAAATCGCGAAGAAAGGCGGGGAGGCCTGGAGAAATGAAACCTGCGCGCAGGGGGGAGCCGTATGCGCAGGCCCTACAACAACGCTTCTGGTGCTGATTTGTTACGCACTCCCGGATCGAGAGAGCAAGATCCGGTATTCGGGCGCAAGTGCCCAGATCCTGGTCTTGCCGTTTAAGGGCTTCCTCAAACCCTCGTATCAACGGGTATCGCAGGAATGCGCGCCATGGGTCATGCGCGCTTTCCCCGCGGTGCGTGCTTAGCGGGCGCGCTCAGCGCACGACGCGCCGGCGGGCGCCGTGCAGCAGGCCGGCCTGCAGCCGCGAGCGCTCGCCGGGGCGCGGCGGGCGCTCGTCGGAGGTCGCCTCGGCGACGATCGCCGCCAGCCGGTCCTGGAAGCGCGGGACGCTGAAGCGCTCGGCGGCGGCGCGGCAGACCGCCGGATCGACCGCCATGGGGTCGAAGGCGCGCACCGCCTCGGCCAGTGCCTCCGGGTCGTTGCGCTCGTAGAACACGCCGGTCACGCCGGGCTCGACGCTCTCGCGCACGCCGCCTTCGTCGAGCGCGATCACCGGCCGCCCCGCGGCCAGCGCCTCGACCGCCGCGATCCCGAACTCCTCGGTGGCCGTGACCACCAGGGCGCGCGCGCCCTCGAGCACGCGGGCGACCTGCTCGTCGGCGATGCGACCGGTGAAGCGCACGTTCGGGCCGGCGAGCCGTCGCAGCCTCCGCCCCTCCGGCCCGTCGCCGATCACCACGAGCGGGAGGCCGAGGCGGGAGAACGCCTCGACGGCGATGTCGATCCGCTTGTGGGCCATCAGCTCGGCCAGGACGACGTAGTGGTCCCCCACCGCGGCGGCGGGATTGAAGCGATCGATCTCGACCGGCGGGTGCAGGATGCCGGCGTCGCGCCCGAGGTAGCGGCGCACGCGCTCGGCGGTGGTGCGCGAGTTGGCGACGTAGCGGTCGACCCGCTGGGCGGCGATGTAGTCCCACCGGCGCCACTGGGAGAGCAGCACCCGCAGGGCGGGGCGGACGAACGGGCTGCGCGCCTGCAGCGTCGCCTCGCGCTCGGTCCACGCGTAGCGGAACGGGTTGTGGCAGTAACAGACGTGGACGGCGCCGGGGTCGACCAGCACGCCGTGCGCCCAGGCGCTCGAGGAGGAGATGACGGTGTCGTAGCCGCGCAGGTCGAACGACTCGACGGCGTGCGGATAGAACGGCAGCAGCGGCCGGAAGGTGCGCGAGGTCGGCCGCAGGCGCTGCAGGAACGAGGTGTGGATCGTGCGGTCCGCGAACCGACCTTCGGTGCCGCGCTCGTCATAGACGGCGGTGAAGACGTCGGCCTCCGGCCAGCGCTCGCAGATCGCGGCGAACACCCGCTCGGCGCCGCGCAGGTCGAGCAGGAAGTCGTGGATCAACGCGACGCGTCGGGCGGCCATGAGCGGGCGGAGTGTAAGAAGTCCGTGCCCGGGAGGGCGCCACGTCGGTTAGCTTCAGGACGTGCGCCGCCGCGCGACCACCCGCCGCCTGCGCCGGACGCTGCTCGCGGCGGTGGCCCTGTTCGCGCTCGGCACGGTGATCGTGCTCGACGCCACCGGGGCGCTCGACCGCGCCGAGCTCTCGACCGTCGACGCGCGCTTCGAGATCCGCGGCGCGCGAGCGGTGCCGGACGACGTCGTGGTCCTCGGGATCGACGACGTGACGTTCGACGAGCTCAAGGAGCGCTGGGTGTTCTCGCGCCGCACGTTCGCCAAGGCGCTGGCCGGCGTCTCCAGCGACAAGCCGCGGGCGATCGTCTACGACGTCGAGTTCGCCGAGCAGTCGAAGGACGTGGAGGGCGACAACCGGCTCATCCTCAACACGCGCAAGGCGGGCAACGTCGTCCTCAGCGCCACCGAGGTGGGCAAGCACGGCGCGACGAAGATCTTCGGCGGCGCCGCGGGCCAGAAGTTCGCGCGCGCCACGATCGGCAACGGGCTGCTGCCGGAGGGCTCGACGGGCACGCTGCGGCGGCTGCCCTACGAGATCGACGGGCTGCGGACGCTGTCGGTGGCCACCGTCGAGCGCGTGACGGACAAGCCGGTCGACCGCAAGCGGCTGGGCGGCAAGGGCGCCTGGATCGACTACTCGGGCCCGCCCGGGCACATCCGCTACGTCTCGTTCTCGCGCGCGGTCAAGCGCACCTTCAAGCCCGGCAGCTTCCGCAACCGGATCGTGGTGATCGGCGCGGTCGCGCCGTCGCTGCAGGACCGCCACCCGACCTCGTGGCCGGCGGGCGAGATGGCGGGCCCGGAGATCCACGCCAACGCGATCGACACGCTGCTGCGCGGCGCGCCGCTGCACGCCACGGGCGACACCGCCGACCTCCTGATCGCGCTCGCGCTGACGCTCCTGCCGCTGCTGCTGGGGATCTTCCTGCGGCCGTTCCTCGCGCTCGCGCTCGGCCTGGGCGCGGCGGTCCTGTACGCGGTGGTGGCGCAGATCGCGTTCGGGCGCGAGCTGATCCTGCCGGTGGTCGTGCCGCTGGTCGGGCTCGCGATCGCGCTGGTCGGGACGCTGGTCGTGCACTACCTGACCGCGTCGGTGGAGCGGGCGCAGACGCGCGACCTGTTCTCCCGCTTCGTCCCCGACTCGGTCGTCGCCCAGGTGCTCGAGCGGGCCGACACCGAGGACGACGTGCGGCTCGGCGGCGAGCTGCTGACCGCGACCGTGCTGTTCAGCGACCTGCGCGGCTTCACGAGCTTCGCCGAGGGGCGCGAGCCGGCCGAGGTGATCGGCGTGCTCAACCGCTACCTGACGGAGATGAGCGACGCGATCCTCGACCACGACGGCACGCTGGTCGCCTACATGGGCGACGGGATCATGGCCGTGTTCGGCGCCCCGATCGCCTCGGAAGACCACGCCGACAAGGCGCTGGGCGCCGCGCGCGAGATGCTCGACCGGCTGGAGCGGTTCAACGACTGGCTCCGCTCCGAAGGGCTCGGCGACGGGTTCAAGATGGGCATCGGCCTCAACACGGGCGACGTGATGTCGGGCAACGTCGGGAGCGCGCGGCGGCTCGAGTACACGACGATCGGCGATACGACCAACTCTGCAGCGCGTTTGGAGGGCATGACCAAAGGCACCCCGTACCAGCTGTTCGTGGCCGACTCGACTCGGTCGCAGCTCGCCACGCCCCCGGACGACCTCGAGTCGCTCGACGAGCTCGAGGTCCGCGGGCGCAAGGGCGCGATGAAGGTCTGGGCGCTGCGGCCGGTCGCTACCGTTCCCGACGACGTGCACGCCGCCGACCCCGCCGCTTCGTGAGCATCGACCACGCCGGGCCGTTCCAGGTCCTGACCGAAGAGGCGCACGAGGACTCGGCCGAGCTCCTCTTCCTGCCCGACGCCACCGCGGCCGACTGGGCGACGATCTTCTCGTTCGCCGAGGTGCGCGAGGTCGCGGCGGGGCTCGCGCTGGTGCAGGCCGGCGAGATCGACCGCGCGCTGTACCTGCTGATCGACGGCACGCTGGCCGTGCGGATCCCGCGCGAGGAGACGGCGTTCAAGACGATCGAGGCGCCGTCGGTCGTGGGCGAGCTGGCGTTCTTCGACGGCAGCCCGCGCTCGGCGACGCTCGACGCGGTCACCGACGTGCAGGTCGTGCGGATCGACGCCGACGCGTTCCAGCGGCTGTCGGAGGCCGAGCCGGCGCTGGCGCAGCAGATGCTGCTGGACCTCGCGCGCATCCTGGCCCTGCGGCTGCGCATGGCCAGCGACGTGATCGCGAGCCTGCGCGGGTGAAGCTGCGGATCGTCGTTCTCGCGGCTTTGGCCGCGTTGCTCGTCGCCGCGCCCGCGTCGGCGCGCAGCGTGCCGCGCGGCTGGCTGGGCGCGCAGGCCGACGGCCCGCTGACGGAGCTCGGCAACCCGTTCGGCTCGGAGTTCGACCTGATGCGCGCCTCGGGCGTGGAAGCCGTGCGGACGGCGTTCGACTGGCGGGCGGCGCAGCCGGACGAGAACGGACCGATCGACTTCGCGCCGATGGACGCGGTCGTGGCGGCGGCCGCGCAACGCGGGCTGCCGGTACTGCCGGTCGTGCACCGCACGCCGTCGTGGGCGGCGGCCCACCCGAGCAAGGGCGCGGCGTCGACGCCGCGCGGGACGGCTGCGTACACGCAGTTCCTGACCGCGCTGGTCGGTCGCTACGGGCCGTCGGGCTCGCTGTGGGCGGAGCAGCCGGCGCTGCCGCGGACGCCGATCCGCGACTGGCAGATCTGGAACGAGCCGAACCTGACGCGCTACTGGTCCACGCAGCCGTTCGCGCGCGGGTACGTGAAGCTGCTGCGGGCGTCGCGGCGCGCGCTGCGGGCGGCCGACCCGGGCTCGCGGACGGTGCTCGCCGGCCTCCCCAACGAGAGCTGGATCGCGCTGCGCAAGATCTACAAGGCGCGCGGCCACGGGGCGTTCGACGTCGTCGCGCTGCACCCGTACACGGGGAAGCCGAAGAACGTGATCAAGCTGATCGAGTTTGCGCGCAAGGAGATGCGCAAGCACGGCGACCGCGGCAAGCAGGTGTGGCTGACCGAGCTGTCATGGCCGGCGTCGAAGGGCAAGACCGGCGGGCCGAAGGGCTTCGTGACGAGCGAGAAGGGCCAGGCGTCGCGGCTCAAGCTGGCGCTGAAGCTGCTGGCGAAGGCGCGCAAGCGGCTGAAGATCGGGCACGTCTACTGGTACACGTGGCTGTCGCGCGAGGGCTCGGTGAGCGCGTTCAACTGGTCGGGGCTGCGGCGGCTGCGGGGCGACCGGGTCGCGAGCGCGCGGTCGCTGGCGGTGTACCGCGCGGCGGCGCGCAAGCTAGAGGGCTGACAGCAGCGCGTCCATCGCGGCGGCGGTGCGCGCCCAGGTGAACTCCTGCGCGCGTCGCAGGCCTGCGTCGCGCAGCCGCTCCCGCTCCGCCTCGTCAGCGAGCAGCTCCCGGGTCGCCGCGGCCACCTCCTCCGGCGGCGCCAGCCGGGCGGCTCTGCCGGCGGTCTCCGGCAGCGCGGTGACGTCGGAGGCAACGACGGGCGTCCCGCACGCCATCGCCTCGAGGACGGGCAGGCCGAAGCCCTCGTAGAGGCTCGGGAGCGCGAACGCCTCCGCCCCCGCATACAGGCCGGGGAGCAGGCGCTCGGGCACGGCGCCGAGGTGGCGGAGCGCGTCGAGCCCCTCCTCGCGCGCGAACTGCGGGCGCCGGCCGCCGGCGACGACGACGTCGATGTGGGCGGTCAGCGGTGTCAGCGCCTGGAGGTTCTTGCGCGCGGTCTGGGAGGCGACGCAGAGGACGTAGGGCTTGGTGAGCCCGAGCTCGCGGCGGGCGGTGTCCGCGTCCGCGGCGGGCGTGTAGCGGGGGTCGACGCCGCCGGGGATGACGGAGACGTCCTCGAGCCCCAGCAGCTCGGTCAGTTCGCGGCGGGAGAACTCGGATACGGTCACGACGTGGAGCGCGCGACGGGCCAGGGCCGGCAGGATCCGCCCCTGCCACGCCGCGTAGGCGTGCGAGTACCACTCCGGGTGGCGCAGCGCGGCGGCGTCGTGGATCACGATCACGTTGCGCGGGTGCGCGAGCGGCGCGAGGTTGGCCGGGCACAGCAGCGCTCGGGCGTTCGCGGCGCGGACCGGCAGCACCAACTGCTCCCAGGCGTGGCCGGCGCGGTGGACGAGCCGCGGGCGCGGTCTGAGGACCTCGTAGTCGCCGAGCTCCGGCAGCCGGGTCGCGAGCTCGCGCGCCCAGCGCTCGACTCCCCCGAGCTCGGGTCGAGCGGCGGCGCGGGCGTCGATGGCGATGCGGTGACCGGGCAGCGGGCGTGAGGGTCGGGGTCGACGGGCGCAGCCTGGTCGGCGGCGGGGCACGCGGCGTGGCGCACTATACGGGCGCCCTGCTCGAAGCCCTCGCCGCGGAGTTCCCGGACGACGAGTACCGCGTGCTGCTGCCGCGCGGGAGAGCGGCGGTGCCGCGCGGGGTCGTGCCGGTCCGCCACCGCCTCCCGGCCCGCGCGCTCTTCGGCGCGGCCGCGGTGGCCGGCCGCCCGGCGCTCGCGTCCCTCCTCCCCGGCTCCGACGTCCTGTGGGCGCCCGCGCCGGCCCCGCTGGCGGTCGGCGACGCGGCGTTCGTGCTCACCGTCCACGACCGATCGTGGGAGCAGCGGCCGGGCGACTTCACCCCGTACGAGCGTGCCTGGCACGCCGCCGCCCGCCCCCGCCGCCTTGCCCGCCGCGCGGCGCGGGTGCTGACCGACACCGAGGTGGGGCGAGAAGACCTGATCCGCGCGTGGGGACTGTCAGCGGACCGGGTGCGCACCGTGCCGCTGGCGCCGCGGAGGTTCCCGCCGTCCTCGGCGCCGCCCTCCTGGTTCCTGTTCGTCGGCGCCCTCGAGCCGCGCAAGGCGCCGGACGTCTTGGTCGACGCCTTCCTCCGCGCCCGGGCGCGCGGGCTCGAGGCCGAGCTCGTGGTGGTCGGGGAGGGCCGGCTCGACCCGCGCGGGCCGGGAGTGCGGCGACTCGGGCGGGTCGACGATCTCGGCGCGCTCTACGCGGGCGCCCTCGCGGTGGTGCTGCCGTCGTGGCTCGAGGGCTTCGGGCTCCCGCCGGTCGAGGGCCTCGCGGCCGGCGCGCCCGCGATCGTCTCCGACCTCCCGGTGTTCCGCGAGGTGCTGGGCGACGGGGCGCTGTACGTGCCGCCGGGGGACGCCGAGGCGCTCGCCGGCGCGCTGCTCTCGCTCGAGCGCGATCCGGCGCTCCGCGAGCGCCTGCTCGCCGCCGGCCAGGCCCGGATCGCCCCCCTCAGCTGGGCCGAGACCGCCCGGCGGACCCGCGCCGTGCTGGCGGAGGCGGCATGACGCCCTTCTCGATCGTCGTCGTGCTCCACGACTCGGCCGGGCCGCTCCCGGCGCTGCTGGCCTCGCTCGGGCTGCTGCCCTCGCCGCCGCAGCTGATCGTGGTCGACACCGCGTCGTCCGACGACGGCCCGGCGCTCGCGCGGGCGGCGGGCGCCGAGGTGATCGAGCTCGGGGAGAACCCGGGGTTCGGCGCCGCCAACAACGTCGGCGTCGAGCGGGCGGTGCATCCCGTCACCGTCCTCCTCAACCCGGACTGCGAGCTGCTCGACGGCTCGCTCGCCCTGCTCGCGGCGCGCGCGGCCGGCGGCGAGCTGTGGGTCCCGCGGCTGCTCCACCCCGACGGCTCGCTCCAGCGCTCGGCGTACCCGCTGCCGGGCACGGTCGGCGCGCTGCTGCCCGCGCTCGTGCACCCGCCGATCCTCCCGCTGCCGCTGCTCGAGCGGGTCGAGCCGTTCCGGTCGGAGCGCGCGCGCAGCGTCGGCTGGGCGATCGCCGCCTGCGTAGCCGCGCCGACCGACACGCTGCGCCGGCTCGGGCCGTTCGATCCGGGCCAGTTCATGTTCTACGAGGACATGGACCTCTGCCTCCGCGCCCGCGCCGCCGGGATCCCCACGGTGTTCGAGCCGGCCGTGCGGATCCGCCACGTCGGCGGCCACGCGACCCGCCCCGTCTACGACGGCGACCCGCACGACCTGCTGGCGCGGCGGCGGCGCGAGGTGGTGGGCGCCAACCGGGGCTCCGCCGCGCTGGCGCTCGACGACCTCAGCCAGGCGCTCACGTTCGCCACGCGGGCCGCCGGGCGGCTCGTGCTCGGCCGCCGCGCCGACCGCGAGCGCGCCCAGGCCGCTGCCGTGTTGCGCGCACGGGCACAATGACGCGATGTCGATCCGGCAGCTCAAGGCTTCAGACCGCGATGCCTTCCTCGAGATGGTCCACTCGAGCCGCGATCTGCACCGGCCGTGGGCCTATCCACCCGAGCGCGCCGACCAGTTCGACGAGCTGCTGAGCCGCTGCGCGCGCGACGACTTCGCCTGCTTCATCGTCATCGACGACGACACCGGCGGCATCGCGGGCGTCTTCAACATCTCCCAGATCGTGCGCGGCTCGTTCCAGTCGGCCTTCCTCGGCTACTACGGCTCCGCTCGCTACGCCGGCAAGGGGATGATGCGGGCGGGCCTCCAGCAGGTCCTCGACTACGCGTTCGGCCCGCTCTCGCTGCACCGGATCGAGGCGAACATCCAGCCCGGCAACGCGGCCTCGATCGCGCTGGCGCGCGGGGCCGGCTTCCGCCTCGAGGGCTACTCGCCGCGCTACCTGCTGATCGGCGGCCAGTGGCGCGACCACGAGCGCTACGCGCTCACGGTCGACGAGCGCAATCAGAACAGCCCGAGCTGAGACTCGCTCGGCTCTGGCGCCGGCTCCGGCGCCGCCTCGATCTCCTCGACGAGCGCGGCCTCCTCGACGATCGGCTCGGGCTCCGGCGGCTCGGGCTGGGGCGGCGGGTCGAGCGCGAGGAGGTCCGGCAGGCGGGCGAAGTCGGCCCGGAGCGTGTCGAGCAGCGAGCGCGTGTAGAGCGCGGCCGCCGGGTGGTAGATCGGGAACAGCCGCACGGCGCGCGGCCCGATCGTCCGGACCTCCTCGCGCCCGTGCAGGCGGGTGATGCCGGTCGACGGGTCGGCGCGCAGGAGCTTGGTCGCGAAGTTCCCGAGCGTGCAGACCACCCGCGGCTCGATCAGCTCGAGCTGCCGGAACAGGTAGTCCTGGCAGTTGTCGATCTCCTGCGGGAGCGGATCGCGGTTGCCGGGAGGCCGGCATTTGAGGACGTTGACCACGAAGACGTCCGGGCGCGTCAGCCCGATCTCGCCGAGCAGCTGATCCAGCAGCTTCCCGGCCTGGCCGACGAACGGCACGCCCTGCTTGTCCTCGTTCGCCCCGGGGGCCTCGCCGACGAACATGAGGTCCGCGTCGGCGTTGCCGGAGCCGAAGACCACGGTCTGGCGGGTCGAGGCGAGCTGTGGGCAGCGCGTGCAGACCGACGCCTGCCGGTAGACGGCCTTCAGCTCCTCGCGGCGTTCCTCCGCGCTGGGCATGGCACGAGGGTATCCCCGCCGGCGGCGCGCGCGGAGCGTCGATTCCGCACGCTGCGGGGTATGATGGGGCGCGAGGCCGTCACCCCTATGGGACGGACCTCGAAGACACAGCCACACCCCAACTCCCAGCCGGTATCTCATGCGAGAACTGGACCGGATCGCCTCCGAGTCAACCCTTGAGCGCTGCGCCGTCGTCGGCGCCGGCCGGCTTGGCCACGCCCTGGCCGTCGCACTGCGCGACGCCGGCCTCGAGGTCGAGGGCCCGCTCGGCCGCGACGCGCGGCCGGAGGCGCCCGTCGTCCTCCTCACGCGTCCCCGACGACGAGATCCGCGCGGCCGCCGAGGCGACCCCGGCGCAGCTGATCGGCCACTGCTCCGGCGCCACGACGCTCGAGGTGTTCGGCGACCGCGAGGGCTTCAGCCTCCACCCACTGATGACCGTCACGCAGGGCGGTGGCTCGTTCGCCGGCGCCGGGTGTGCGGTGGCCGGCACCTCCGACCGCGCGCTCGAGGTGGCGCGCGGGCTGGCACAGGCGCTGCAGATGACCGCCGTCGAGGTCACGGACGAGGACCGCGCCGCCTACCACGCCGCCGCCTCGATCGCCGCCAACTTCCTCGTCACGCTCGAGGGCGCGGCGGAGCGGCTCGCCGCCACCGCGGGCGTGCCGCGCGAGCTGCTGGTCCCGCTCGCCCGCGCCGCGCTGGAGAACTGGGTCGCCCACGGCGCCGAGCAGGCGCTGACCGGGCCCGTCGCCCGCGGCGACGAGGCCACGATCGCCCGCCAGCGCGAGGCGATCGAGCAGCGCGCCCCCGACCTGCTCGAGGCGTTCGATGCGCTCGTCGCCGCGTCGCGGGTACTGGCGGCGTCATGAGGACGATCCGCACCGTTCGCGAGCTCCGCGCTCACCTCGAGCGCGCCGGCGGCAGCGTCGGCCTCGTCCCGACCATGGGCGCCCTCCACGCCGGCCACGAGTCGCTGATCCGGGCCGCGCGCGGGGAGAACGACGTGGTCGTCGTCTCGCTCTTCGTCAACCCCGCGCAGTTCAACGACCCGCGCGACCTCGAGGCCTACCCGCGCGACGAGCGCCGCGACGGGGAGATCGCCGAGCGGCATGGCGCCGACGTCCTCTTCGCACCTGCCCAGGACGAGGTCTACCGCGCCGGCGCGAGCACGAAGGTGATCGTGGCGGGCCTCGGCGAGGTCTTCGAGGGCGCGCACCGCGGGCCGGGCCACTTCGCCGGCGTCTGCACCGTCGTCGCGAAGCTATTCAACATGGTGCAGCCGGACCGTGCCTACTTCGGCCAGAAGGACGCCCAGCAGGTCGCCGTCCTGAAGCGCATGGTCGCCGACCTCGACTTCCCGCTGGAGATCCGCGTCCAGCCCACCATCCGAGACCCGGACGGGCTCGCGCTCTCCAGCCGCAACGCCCGGCTTACGCCGGACGAGCGGCAGCGCGCCCTCGCCATCAATGCCGCCCTGCAAGCCGCCGCACAGGGCGGCCTCGAGGCCGGCGAGGCGGTGCTGGCCGAGAACGGCGTCCAGCCCGAGTACTTCGCCGCCGTCGACCCCGAGACGTTCGAGACGCCCGGCGACCTGATCGTCATCGCCGCCACCATCGGCACCACCCGCCTGATCGACAACGCCAAGGCGGCGACCCCGGAACGCCGGGGCGCCGACCCGAAAGGAGCCCTCAGTGTCCTCCCCACCCCGTGAGCAGCGCCCCATCACGCTCCTCAAGCTCGCCGAGAAGCGAGCGCTGGGCGAGCCGATCGTCATGGTCACCGCGTACGACCACCCGTCCGCGGCGATCGTCGACGACGCCGGCGTCGACGTCGTCCTGGTCGGCGACTCCGCCGCCAACAACGTCCTCGGCTACCGCGACACCGTCCCGATCACGATGGACGAGCTGCTGATGCTCGCACGCGCCGTCCGCCGCGGCCTCAAGACGCCGCTGATGGTCGGCGACCTCCCGTTCGGCACCTACGAGGCGTCCGACGAGCAGGCCATCGCCACCGCGCACCGCTTCGTCAAGGAGGCGGGCTGTGACGCCGTCAAGCTCGAGGGCGGCGGCCAGATGGCCCAGCGCGCACGCGCCATCATCGCGGCCGGCACCCCGGTCATGGGCCACGTCGGCCTGACCCCGCAGACCGCGACCGCGCTCGGCGGGTACCGCGCGCAGGGCCGCACCGCCGAGCGGGCCAGGCAGGTGCTCGAGGACGCGCTCGCGCTGCAGGACGCCGGCTGCTTCGCGATCGTCTTCGAGGCGATCCCGAACGAGCTGACCGACCTGATCATGCAGCACATGGAGATCCCCGTGATCGGCATCGGCGCGGGCCCCAGCACCGACGGCCAGGTGCTCGTCTACCACGACCTGCTCGGCATCAACGACGCCTTCAAGCCCAAGTTCGTCAAGCGCTACGCCGAATTGCGCCAGCCGATGGTCGACGCCGTGACGGCCTACGCCGAGGACGTCCGCACCCGCGCGTTCCCCGGCCCGGAGCACGCGTACGGCGTCGCCCCCGAGGAGATGGAGCGGCTGAAGGAGATGCTCGTCGCGAAGAGGGCGCACGCTTAACGGACCGTTCACAACTACACTGGCGCGCCGATGCCCGGCCTGTCCCGCCTGTTCGCGCCGCGGGAGCGCGAGTTCTTCGACCTGTTCGAGGAGGCGGGCCGCAACATCGTGCAGGCCGGCGACCTGCTGGAGCGGACGCTCGACCGCTGGCCCGATCACGGGGAGCTCGCCCGCGAGATCGTGATCTGCGAGCAGGAGGGCGACCGGATCACGCACGACATCATCCAGCGCCTCAACTCGACGTTCGTCACCCCGATCGAGCGCGAGGACATCCTCGACCTGGCGTCCGCGCTCGACGACATCGTCGACTACATCGAGGAGGTCGCGGACTACCTCGGGCTCTACCGCATCGAGGCGCCGATGGAGCAGGCGCAGGAGCTGTCGCGCATCCTCCACCAGGCCTGCCGCGAGGTGAACAACGCGATCCCCCGGCTGCGCACGTTCGGGGACATCCGCCACTTCACCGTCGAGATCAACCGGCTCGAGAACGACGGCGACCGCAAGGTGCGCGAGGCGCTCGCGTCGCTGTTCGAGACGGGGATCGACCCGATGATGGTCATCCGCTGGAAGGACATCTTCGAGCGCCTCGAGGAGGCCATCGACTCCACGGAGCGAGCGGCCAACATCCTCGAGGGCGTGATGATCAAGAACCGTTAGGACGATGGACGACGTCGTCCTCTGGATCGTGGTCGGGACGGCGCTCGCCTTCGACTTCACGAACGGCTTCCACGACACCGCCAACGCGGTCGCGACGTCGGTCTCGACCCGCGCGATGCCGCCGCGCGTGGCGGTCGGCCTCGCCGCGACGCTGAACTTCGTCGGCGCGTTCCTGTCGCTCGCGGTGGCCGCCACGATCGCGAGCGGCATCGTCGACGCCAACTACATCACGCCCTCGATCGTGTTCGCGGGGCTGATCGGCGCGATCGCGTGGAACCTCGCCACCTGGTACTTCGGCCTGCCGTCCTCGTCCTCGCACGCGCTGATCGGCGGCGTGGTGGGGTCCGCGTTCGTCGCCGCCGGGCCCAAAGCGGTCTACGGCGCCGGCATCGTCGAGAAGGTCATCGTGCCGGCGCTCGTCGCACCGGTGCTGGCGCTGGTCGTCTGCGCGCTCGCGATCTCGCTCACCTACCGCATCGTCGGCCGCCGCCACCCGGGCCCGGTGACGCGCGGCTTCCGGCTCGGGCAGCTCGTCTCGGGCAGCCTGTTCTCGCTCTCCCACGGCACGAACGACGCGCAGAAGACGATGGGCATCATCGTGCTGGCGCTGGTGTCGAACGGGAACCTCAGCGAGGGCGCCGACGTGCCGACCTGGGTCGTGCTCTCGGCGGCCACGGCGATCGCGCTCGGGACCTACGTCGGCGGCTGGCGCATCATCAAGACGATGGGCAGCCGGATCATCAAGATGGACCCGGCGCAGGGGTTCGCGTCGCAGACCGTCGGCGCGTGCGTGATCCTGTCCGCCTCGCACGCCGGCTTCCCGCTCTCGACGACCCACGTCATGACCGGCGGCATCATGGGCGCGGGCGCCGCGAAGCGGCTGTCCGCCGTGCGCTGGGGCGTCGCCGGCAATATCGCCGGGGCGTGGGTGCTGACGCTGCCGGCGTCGGCAGCGGTGGGCGGGCTGACCTACGCGGTCGTCGCCCTGTTCGGCGCGCACGAGGCGGGCCCGATGGTCGTCTCGATCATCCTGCTCCTGGCGCTCACCGCCGCGTTCGTGAAGCGGATCGCGACCGGCCGGACGCTGACGGCGGAGGGCTGATGCTGGCGGCGATCGACTTCCACGCGCTGGGGCGGGTCATCCTCGCCTCGCTCGTCGCCGGGGTGGGGATCCCCGTCCTCTACTCGCTCGCGATCTTCGGGGTGGGCAAGGCCGACGAGGCGCGCCGGGGCGGCCTGAACAGGGTGGCCGCGGCCTACAGCGCGCTCGCGATCGCGGCGCTGCTGGTGTTCGGCGCGTCCGTGGTGCTGGGCGTCTCGGTGATGCTCCACAAGGACTAGCCCCCCGCTAGGCAGCAAGCTGCCTGGCTTGGCGCCTAGC
Source organism: uncultured Solirubrobacteraceae bacterium (assembly GCA_963722815.1). Lineage (GTDB taxonomy): Bacteria > Actinomycetota > Thermoleophilia > Solirubrobacterales > Solirubrobacteraceae > DASQFQ01. The sequence goes on along the minus strand of CAVROM010000010.1, from coordinate 159,481 downwards.
CCCCCGCTAGCAGCAAGCTGCCTGGCTTGGCGCCTAGCGAGTCCCGTTGCGGCGCGCGATCGCGACGGCCTCCTCGGCCGGGCCGTGCCATGGCTCGCCGTGGCCGGGGAAGAGATGGCCGGCGCCGGTCTCGGCGATGCGGCCCAGCGTGGCGAGGTTCTGCGCGCTGTCGGCGAGCGCCGCCTTGGCGACGAGCCGCGGCCCGGTCAGCCCCGTGTAGGGATCGAGCGTCACGAGCGCGTCGCCGGTGATGACGGCATCCTGGGCGGGCAGGTGCAGCGCGACGTGCCCGGGGGTGTGGCCGGGCGTGGCGAGCGCGCGCGGGCGGCCGGGCACCGGCAGCTCCTCGCCGTCGCCGAACTCGGTCACCGCCTCGATCCCTTTGGTGAGCAGCGCGCCGTTGGCGGCGAAGCGCGCCGCGACCTTGAGGAAGCCAGGGTTCGTCGCGTAGAGGAGTGGCAGCCGCTCGAACGGGAAGCGCAGCGGGTGCCGGTAGATGGCCTCGCCCCGCGGCGCGTAGACCGGCACGTGCAGCTCGTGCCGGGCGCGCTCGGCGAACCCGACGTGGTCGTAGTGGCCGTGGGTGAGGACGAGCGCGCGGACGTCATCCAGCCGGCGGCCGATGCGGGCGAGCGCGCGGGGCAGGATCTGCCAGTGGCGCGGGAGGCCGGCGTCGACGACGGTGACGCCCTCGTCGTCGGCCAGCAGGTACCAGTTCACGTGGGCGTTGCTGACGCGGAGCATGCCGCGGACTACCCGTACTGGAACGTCCGCAACACCTTCGCCGGGGCGCCGGCCGCGATCGAGCGCGGCGGCAGGTCGGTGGTCACCACCGAATTGGCGCCGATCACGCAGCGCTCGCCGATCGTCACGCCGCTGGTGATGACGACGTTGGCGCCGCACCAGACGTTGTCGCCGACGCGGGTCGGGCCCTTGGAGGTGAAGCCCTGCCAGGGCACCGGCCGGTCGGGGTCGTCGAAGCGGTGGTTGCCGTCGGTGACGAAGCAGCCGTTGGCGAACATGCAGTGCTCGCCGATCTCGACCAGCTCGACGGCGGCGACCTGGACCGCGAGGTTGAGGAACGTGCCGCCGCCGATGCGGATGCGGGCGGGCGCCATCGCCGTCAGCCACACGTTCGGCTCGAGGAGAACGTGCGGGCCGAGCTCGAGCCGACCCTCCTGGAGCATCTCGAGCACGTTGCCGTGAACGGGCCAGCGGCAGAACGCCTCCCGGCGGGCGAACTCGAGATGGATCCGCGCGCGGTTCCAGGGCAGCGAGTTGCGCTCGTACCAGCGCCACTTCTGCGCCCACAGCTTGAGCCGTCGGGGGTCCATCGGGGGCGCAACCCTACTTGCAGGTCGCCGTAAGGCTGCGCGCTGGGGTGCATCTCACCTGAATGCGGGCTAGACCGGGGGTATGCGACTCCGCCGCAACATTCTCCTCACGACCCCGATCGTCCTTCTGCTTGCAGCCGCGCCTGCAAGCGCCGCCGTCTCGCACACCGTGCAGCCCGGCGAGACGTTGTGGTCGATCGCGGCCGCCAACGGCCTCACCACCCGCACCGTGGCCGCCTTCAACGGGCTGTCCGAGAACGCGCAGGTGGTCCTCGGCTCGAGCATCAAGGTGCCCACCGTGGCCGAGGGCGCCTCGGCGCTCGCCGGCACCGGCGCCCCGCAGCCCACCGCCGCCTCGGCCCCCGCGGCGACCGCGGCGGGCGCGCCCGCCGTGCTCGGCTCCTATGTCGTGCGCTCCGGCGACACGCTCGGGGCGCTCGCGCGCAACGCGGGCGTCTCGCTGGACTCGATGGCGGCCGCCAACGGCCTCGATCCCGCCCGGCCGCTCCTGATCGGCACGGTGCTGAAGCTGCCCGCCGGCGCCCCGACCCCGGCGCGCGCCTCCGAGCCGCTGCCGGCGCAGCGCGTCGTCTCGTCGGCCGGGCCGCAGCCCACGCCGCAGCGCGTCGGCGCCGCCGACATCCAGTCCGTGGCGTCGCAGTACGGCGTCTCCCCCTCGCTCGCCGCCGCGATCGGGTGGCAGGAGAGCGGCTTCAACAACGGCATGGTCTCCGACGCCAACGCGCGCGGTGTCATGCAGGTGATGCCGGGGACGTGGAGCTACGTCGAGGGGATCAGCGGCCAGAAGCTCAACGCGGCGTCCGCGAGCGACAACGTCCGCGCGGGCGTGCTCTACCTCCAGCATCTGCTGCAGCAGACCGGCGGCGACGAGAACGCCGCGATCGCCGGCTACTACCAGGGCCTGGGCTCGGTCCGGTCGCGCGGCCTGTTCGACGACACCCAGAAGTACGTCGCGAACGTGCAGGCGCTGCGCTCCCGCTTCGGGGGGTGAGGATCGAGGGCCGGCGGCGCGCGCCGGCCCTCGCCCGAACAGCGATTTGCTCTAGATCCCGGACTAGTGAGAGGATCGACCCGGTGTCCGGCTACTGTGCCGCTGACGAGCTCGCTCGAAGTCCGCTCTGGGATCGCGGCGGGGGTCAGAGATCGGCTCGGCGAGTTGCCCGCCCTATTTGCCCGGGTTATGGTCGCGTCGGGATGGACGGCCACGCGACCTTCCTGGCTCAGCTCGTCGCGCTCGCCGCTCGGCGCCGCGCCGCACACGAGGCGTTGCTCACGCTCCAGTCCCAAGCCGACAGTCTCCTTGCCGGCGTCGGTCGCGCGCTGATCGACGACGCGGTCGAACTCGGCTCGGCGATCGACCGCCTCACCGACCAGCACGCGCAAGGCGAGCCGCTGGCAGATTGCTGGTCGGAGCTCGACCGACTACGCGTGCGAGCCCAGGAGCTCTTCGGCGAGTACCTCGCGCTTGCCGAGGGAGCCTGGGCGCGGGGACGCGGCGTCGACGGCGGGATGTGCTCCCTCGCCGATGCTCTCATCGCCGAGCTCGACGATCGCCTGCACCTCGGCTGGGATCGCTTCACGATCCCGGCTGACAGCGAGTTCTTCGGGCAGCTTGCCCAGGTCGTGCGGGTCCGCGTGCCCACGCTTGGCGTGTGGGACATCCCCCTGGTCGCGCACGAACTGGGCCACTACGCGGCGGAGCGCCTCGAGGACACGGTTCGAGAGGGCTACGTCAGGCGCGTGGTGACACCGCTGCGAGATCTCCTCGACGAGGCCGCGGAGAAGAGCGATGCCGAATGGGCGGTCACGCACGAATACATCGCAGACGCGTTCGCGACGTACGCGCTGGGCATCGCCTATCCGTATGCCTGCGTGTTGTTGCGGTTCGATCCGACCCGTGCCCGTGTGCCCGGCTACACCCATCCAGCCTCTGCTGCGCGCGTGGAGCTGATGTTCGGCCTGCTCGAGCGCATGGACGCGGCCGGAGACGGGTTGAGCAAGTACGGGAAGCGGGCGGCGACGCTCCAGGCCCTGTGGCAGCAGGCGCTTGCCGCGGTCGGACCCGAGGCGGCCGGAGACGGGACGTCTGGCGAGCCGCCCGTCCAGAAGCTCTTCGACCTGCTCCGCCAGACCCGGCCCGCGGGAAGCTATGCGACGTTCCACCGGGCGCAGTCGTTGGCTCCGCGGATCGCGGAGGCCGCGCCCGCGCCCCCCGAACCGGCAGCCGTCCCGCCGCAGACCACGATGGTGGACGTGATCAACGCCGCATGGCTCGCACGGATGGACTCGCTCGATGCCGGCGAGGCGACAACCGAGCGCATCCGCCAATCAGCGACGGAGCTGTGCGAACAGCTGGCCGGGGCCGATTAGGGACGAGGACGCATGTCGCATCTGATTCTCAGGACCCAACTCGAGGTGCTCAAGCACAACCTCGAGGAGGTGCGAACGGCGATCGCGTCGATCGAGGGCCGGAACCTCAGGGACATCCTCGAGCTGCCACCGGAGCTGCGAGGGGAGGACGTCACGAAGCTGTCTCGCGGCGTCAAGCGCGCGCGTGACGCCATGGACGATCAGGACGTGGAAGCGCTGACGCGGGCTCTCGACTCGCTCGAGCAGACGGTCGCGGGGCTCCAAGGGCGGCTCGGCGCTGACGACAGACGGCCGGACGCCCTCGATCGCCGAGCGCCGATACGGCTCGGTGACTTCCAGACCACGTTCAACGACGAGATCGGGGAGGCCGTCCTCGCCGAGACGCTCGCCAAGATCGAGACGTTGCAGTCCCAGCTTGACGAGGTGGCGCACCTCGAGGCCGCCGGCGACGAGGCGGGCGCGCGCGACGCCAGCCGCGAGGCCTGGGCGACCTGGGCGACCAGCGTGGTGCCCGGCAGCGCGCAGGTGTTCTCAGAGTACTTCGAGTTCTTGGGCGGGCTCGCGCTGCGCTACACGGGGTTCGACCGCGGGATCTGTCGTATCGCCGACGACCTGATCCACGGCGCCGGCCGCCTCCCCGGCTTCACGTGGGCGTCGGTGACCCTGCCGGCCCGCCGCGAAGCGATCAGCGCGACGCAGGTGATCGGCCTCGGCTTCCCGGACTGGACGGTCTGGGCGCTGCCGCTCGGCGCGCACGCGCTCGGCGACGGTCTCTTGCGCAAGTCGCCGCGGATGCCGGACCTTGTCGACAGCACGGCAGAGGCGGCTGGGCGGTCCCAGGATCACGTCCGGGAATGCCTCGCGGACGCGTTCGCCACCTACGTCATGGGTCCCGCCTACGCCTGCGCGGCCATCCTCCTCCGACTGGATCCGGTGCAGGCCGTGAACCTTGACGAGGATGGCCTGATCGCGCGCCGTGCCCAGTATGTCCTGCGCACGCTCATGCTGCTCAACGACCGCGACCCAAACGGGTTTGCCGACGACCTGGTCGGCACGCTGCAGTCCGAGTGGGAGCAGGCCCTCCGGGAGGCGGGGCAGACCTCGGCCGCCGCGGGATGCATCGAACCGGACGAGATCCGCCAGATCGACACCGCGGTGCAGCAGCTCGCGCAGCGCCTGGGTGTCTCGCGCGCGTATAACAGTGAGCGCTGGCCGGATACGGTGATCCCCTGGGCGAGAGCGCTGGCCGCCGGCAAGATCGACGACGAGCCCTGGGACAGGGACGCGAACGACAGCGACCTCCTTCGTGACCTGCTCAACGCGGCGTGGCTGTGCCGCTACGAGGCCCGCAACGCCGAGCTGGATCTGAGCGACATCGACAACCAGGCGAAGCGGCTCTGGGAACGGCTGGAGCGCTCCGATGTCGTGCCTGCCGGACCCGGTGTGAGCTGGCTGTCCGGATCGGCTGGCGCGTCGGTGAAGCCAGAGCCGCCGGCGCGCGCAGCGCAGCGGGCGGGCGCGCCGTGAGCCCAGAGCACGAGCCCCGCGTAACGCCTGGACCGGCCGCCGCTGGCCCGTCATCACTCCGGCTGCCCCTCGCGAGCGAGGACGTACGCGGCGGAATGCCAGCGGCCATTGGCGCGGAGCTGGCGAAAGCACGCGACGCGTACGGGCGTGGTGCCTACGCGGAGGTCATCGAGGTGCTCGAGCCGCTGATCCAGCGCGTCGACGGCTCGCCGCCGGGAGCACGCGCCAGCGCACGGAGCGACGCGTCGGCGGCCACACTGCTGGCGCGCGCGTTCGCCCGGCAGGGCCGCGATCGTGACGCAAGGCGCGCGGCGCAACGTGCCGCCGAGCTATTCGCGGCGGCCGGCCCGCTGGACGACGCGCCGTCGATGGCGGACCACGGCATCGTGAAGTTCTGGTTAGGCGAGGCGGACGAGGCGATCTCGCTTCTCGAGGAGGCGCTTCACGGGGAGGTGCCCGAGCCACTGGCTGTTCGCCGCGCGCTGGCGCGGGCGCTCCTCTCGCTCGACCGGCCGGCGGAGGCGGAGACCGTGATCCGAGTCGCGCTCGAACTCGCCCCCGGTGACCCGGAGCTGTTCATCGTGCTCGGAGAGACGCTCGCAGCGCAAGCACAGGACGCGGAGGCGGCTGAAAGCTGGTCGGCGGCGGCCTCGGGCTTCCTCACGGTCGATCGGTTGGACGACGCGGAGGAGATGATCGAGCGAGCGCTTGCCCGAGCGCCGGAAGACTCGGCTCTGCTCACGGTCAAAGGGGAGGTCCTGTGGCGCACGATGCGGGACGCCGAGGCGCTCGAGGTGCTCGAGCGAGCGCTCGCCTCCAACCCCGACGACGCGAGCGCGCTCGCGATCCGGGGCGCGATCCTGCTCGCGGCCCAGCGCTATGACGATGCGCTCGGCTCGCTCGACCGCGCGCTCGAACTGGCGCCTGATCTGTTCTTCGCGCTGCGGTACCAGGCTGAGACCCTGCGAATGGTCGGTCGCTACGAGGACGCGCTCGCCAGCTTCGATCGCGCGCAGGCGCTCTCGCCGGGGAGCTTGTGGGTCCGGGCCAGCCGCGCCGCGACCCTGAGGCAGCTCGGCAGGCCGGAGGAAGCCCTGAGTGAGCTCGACGCGACGCTGAACGAGTCCCCGGACTATCAGTTCGCGCTCGTGGAACGCGCGCAGGCGCTGCTCGCCATCTCGGACTTCGAGGCGGCACGCGCGGCGTTCGCGCTTGCACTCGCGCAGGCTCCGGACGAGAGCTCGTTGCTGGTCGGTCTCGCCGAGTCGTGGCTCGGCCTCGGGCGCGCGCAGGACGCTCTCGCCGCGGTAGAGCGAGCCGCGGCGCTAGACCCTGACTCCATCGCGGTGCTTTCCACCAGGTTGGAGGCACTGGAGCGCTCCGGCTTGCTCGCGGATGCGGAGGAGGTGTGCCGAGAACTGCTGCGGCGCAACCCGGAATGGACCTACGGACACGCCCGCCTCGGCCGCCTGCTGCTCCTGCTCGACCGAGGCGCAGAGGCACTCCCGGAGACCACCGAGGCGATCGCCGACTTTCCCGGGGACGTGATCGTTCGGCGGCTGCATGTCCGGGCACTTCTCGCGGCCGGGACTTCCGCGGATGCGCTTGAGCTCGCTCGCGGTCTCGTGGCGGAGGACGCGTCCGACGCTTACGACTGGACGCTGTTGATCGACGTGCTGTTGGCCGACGGTCATTTCGAGGAGGCCCTCGACACGGCGCGGGATGCGGCTCGCAGGTACCCGGGGGATCCCGAATTCGTCCTCAGCGAGGGCCGCGCGCTGGAGTCCCTCGGCCGCCCTCATGAGGCGCGGACGCGGTACGAATCGGCGACCCAGGCGCATCCCGACAAAGCCGACGGCTGGGCCCGGCTCGGACTCGTACTCATGGCCATGCCCAGCGAGTACGAGGGAGCGGTCGGAGCGCTCGACCGCGCGGCCGAGCTAGCTCCCGGATCGTCCTTCGTCTGGTCGAGGCGCGGCGAGGCACTGCGACTCGTCGGCCGGATCGACGAGGCGCTGGAGTCGATGGAGCGAGCGATCGAGCTCGGCGCGAACGATGCGTTCACGCTCGGTACGAAGGGCCAGCTCTTGCGGGGGCTCGCACGGCATGAGGAAGCTCTCCAGAGTCTCGACGCCGCTCTCGCGCTCGAGCCCTCGGTGATCTGGGTGATCACCCAGCGCGGCTGGGTGCTGATCAGCCTGAACCGGTGGGAGGAGGCCGTTGACGCCGCCGACCGGGCGCTGGAGCTCGCGCCCGCCGACGCTGATGCGAAGGCGCTCCGGGGTGTCGCCCTCCTGGTGCTCGGCAGGCAAGCAGCCGCGATCGAAGCGTTTCGCGATGTCGTCGAGGCGCGGCCGGACGCGGCTCTCGGACACGTGTGGCTTGGGAAGGCGTTGAAGGCAGAAGGGAAGAACGACGAGGCTGCGGTCGAGCTCGATCGGGCGCTCGAGCTGGATCCCGATGAGGTCACCGCTCTGGACGACCGCGGCACACTGCATCGCATACAGGGATCGCTCGAGGAGGCCGAGCGCCTGCTTCGCCGCGCCGTCGAGCTGGAACCGAATCGGCTGACGGCGCTGCAAGAGCTTGCTGAGTCGCTGCGTCTTCAGGGCCGGTGGGAGGAAGCGCTGGGGTTTCTCGACCGCGCCGAGGTCGAGGACCCCGACAGCGCCTGGACGCTCGGGACGCGTGCACAGGTGCTTCGAGAACTCGGCCGGCTGGACGACGCCCTCGGGGACGCGCGGCGCGCCGTGTCGCTGAGTCCCGACACGGCCTGGGTGCAGCTCGAGCTCGCCCTCTGCAGTTCGATGCTGGGGCGCCTCGAGGCGGCGGCGCGAGCGGCGTCCGAGGTCGAGCGGCTCACACCCGGCGAGCCGATCGCACTCGTGATCAAGACGGACGCACTCGTGCGCCTTGATCGCCCGGAAGCCGCGCTGGAGGTGGTCGAAAGCGTGTTGAGCGCGGATCCCGACGCGGTGATGGCGCTCAGCTCGAAGGCGCAAGCCCTCGCCGGCCTCCAGCGTTATGGACCCGCACTCGAGGCGGTCGAACATGCGCTCGACGTGGGGGCGGGCGCTGCATACCTATTGACGACCCGTGGTGACCTGCTCAAGGGCGTCGGCGAGTACGACGAAGCGTTGCGCGTTCTGACGGAAGCCGCCGAACACGACCCCCTGGACGCGGGCACCCGGGAAAGCATCGCCTGGGTGCTGCTCGCGCTCGGGAGGTCGGCGGAGGCACTCGTGGCATTTGACAGCGCCATCGACCTGGGGCGGCCCGCGTCGCTATCGGCTCATGCGGGCAAGGGCGATGCGCTTCTCCGGCTTGAGCGGTTCGACGAGGCCGACGAGCAGTACGAGACCGTCCTCGAGCGCGCCCGCGCCATCGAGGACGCGTCGGCCGACATCAAGTCGGCCGTCGCCTGGGCGCTTCACCGGATGCGGGACGACGCCCGCGCCGCCGAACTGCTCGAACCTGGGGTCAGGCAGCGTTACCGGCTCAACGACCGCTTCAACCGCGGTCTCTTCCTGCTCTCCGCCGGACGCCCGGAGGAGGCGCGCGACCAGTTCAGCGATGCGGTGGCCGCCACCACGGAGATCGCCGACCCGCCGCGGAGGCGAGGGCTGACGGCGGAGGCGATCAGTGATCTCGACGACTTGGAGTTGACCCGGCCCTCGGTCGATGCCGCTCTCGTCGACGATATGCGACGCCTCGTGCAGAAGCAGATGAGCGAGCGCTAACCGGCGCGAGCGGACGCCGCGCGATGAGCTGCTCCGGACTGACGGGCGGCGCAGCTGCGGCGCGGAGTGCGGCGGCACCCAGGCTGTTCTCGGACAGCGGTTCGGGGCGCGCTCCTTCGAAGCCGGCGCGACCGCCGTGCGAGAACACCTGCCGGCGGTGGTCGATGCGCGCACGGAGTTGCTCGGCGTATTCATCCATGAGCCCTGCGCGATGCGCCCAGATCAGGTCTTCGCACTGCGACAGATCGGCCACGAGCAGCTCGAAGCGCTGCCATGCCTCTTCCTCGCGACCTTGGGCGACGTGTTCCTCGATCTTGTTCCAGTGGGCGCGGTGGAACGGGAACGTCTGGTGGTCATGACGAACGTCGAGAGCACGGAGCTCCAGCACCATGAAGTCGGCATCGCGGTACTCGCGCCCGCCGCGCATGAGTAGTCCGTCGGCGACGGTGAACTCATCCGCCGCGCCGGCCGGCAGCTGATCGTTGATGAAGACGTGGTAGCCGAGCTCGAGTGCGTGCTCAGAGGCGCGCGCTTCGCCTGCGATCGGCGTCGAGTACGACGCCATGATGCCGAGCCGAGCCTCGACGTCCTCCATGCCGAGCAACCCGCGGAGCCCGGCCGACAGCGGATCGGCGATATCGACATAGGTCGTGAGCTTCGATGCGTCGAACGCTTTCGCCACCGACGCGAGCATGGAGAGCGCCTGCTTCGCCCAGTCACGCGTCTCGAACCGGAACAGGCTGGCGAACAGCACGAGGTCGTCCCCGCGGTACGGAAAGGGACCCGCGACCCGCTTGTCGGCGAACTCGACGAACTCCCCCGACGAGCGCTGCGGAGCATCGACCAAGAGGTCGGGGCCGACCAAAAACGGCACGACCTGCCGCTTCCCCGCGAACTGGAGCTCCGTCACGAGCGACCCCAGCGGGATGAACTCGCGCCAGAGCACTCGCTTGTCGCGGAGCAGCATCTGCATGAGCCGGATCTCGACGTACGTCGCGTCGGGCACGAACCGCGCATCGAGCGGGCCGGCCAGGCGGAACCGGGTGTAGCGGTCACTCGGACTGCGGCCGAGCGAGCGAACCAGCGCTTCGAGGGTCACGTCAACGTGCTCCGACGCACAACCGCGAACGTAGAGGAGACAGCTCGCCGCGGTCAAGCCGCGGCTCAGTCGCTTACTCCTCCGCGCGGAGGTCGCGGGTCCGGGGCTCCTGGCCCGCGGGCCGCTCCGCGCGGGCGAGTGGCGGTGCGCTCCAGTCCGGGTTGGCGTCCGGCGCGGAGTCCTCGACCTCCTCCTCGGCCTCGGCGCTCTCCTGCTTCTCCTCCTCCGGCGGATCCTCCGGCCGCCGGCCCATCGTGTCGCGCCCGAACAGCGGCCCGATCAGCAGCGCGCCATAGGCCGCCGAGGCGATCGGGATCGCGCCGAGGATCAGGAACAGGACGCCGATGAAGCCGCCGATCACGCCGAGGCCGAGCAGGATCAGCAGCGTGCCGCCTGCGATCCGGGCAAGCCGACCCTGCGTGGTCAGCAGCCAGTCGACGCTCACGCGGCCGCAGGCACCTTCTGGCGCCGGGGCGCCCGCCGGGCCCGCACACGGGGCTCGACGATGTCGGCCAGGAACCGGCCGGTGTACGAGCCCTCGATCGCCGCGACCTCCTCCGGGGTGCCGGAGGCGACCAGCCGGCCGCCCTCCTCGCCACCCTCGGGACCCATGTCGATGATGCGGTCCGCGGTCTTGATCACGTCGAGGTTGTGCTCGATCACCACGACCGAGTTGCCCTGGTCGACCAGGCGCTGCAGGACCTCCAGCAACCGCTGGATGTCCGCGAAGTGCAATCCGGTGGTTGGTTCGTCCAGGATGTAGAGCGTCCTACCCGTTGCGACCTTGCTCAGCTCAGAGGCCAGCTTGACCCGCTGGGCCTCGCCGCCGGAGAGCGTCGTCGCCGGCTGCCCGAGCCGCATGTAGTCGAGCCCCACGTCGTGCAGCGCCTGGACGCGCCGCTTGATCTTCGGGATGTGGCTGAAGAAGCTCGAGCGCCTCCTCGATCGGCATGTCGAGGACGTCCGCGATCGTCTTGCCCTTGAAGCGGATGTCGAGCGTCTCGCGGTTGTAGCGCTTGCCATGGCACTGCTCGCACGGCACATAGACGTCCGGCAGGAAGTGCATCTCGATCTTGATCTGGCCGTCGCCGCGGCACACCTCGCAGCGCCCGCCCTTGACGTTGAAAGAGAAGCGCCCCGGCTTGTAGCCGCGCGCCCGCGCCTCCTGCGTCTTGGAGAACAGCTCGCGGATCTGGTCGAAGAGCCCGATGTAGGTCGCCGGATTGGAGCGCGGCGTGCGCCCGATCGGCGACTGGTCGACCGAGATGATCTTGTCCAGCTGCTCGATCCCGCGCACGCGCTTGTGGGCGCCCGGGCGCATCCGCGAGCGGTGCAGCTTGTTGGAGACCGCCTTGTAGAGGACCTCGTTGACGAGGCTGGACTTGCCGGAGCCCGACACGCCGGTGACGCAGCAGAAGACGCCGAGCGGCACCTTCACGTCGACCTTCCTCAGGTTGTGTTGGGTCGCGCCCTCGATCTCGACGTAGCCGGAAGGCCTGCGGCGCTTGGCCGGCACGTCGATCGTGCGCGTCCGCGCCAGGAACTGGCCGGTCAGCGACTCCTTGACCCGCATGACCTCGTCCGCGGTCCCGGCCGCCACCACGTGGCCGCCGTGCTCGCCCGCCGCCGGGCCCATGTCGATCAGGTGGTCGGCGGCGCGCATCGTGCCCTCGTCGTGCTCGACCACGAGCACGGTGTTGCCGAGGTCGCGCAGCCGCTCGAGCGTCGCGATCAGGCGCTCGTTGTCGCGCTGGTGCAGGCCGATCGAGGGCTCGTCAAGGATGTAGAGCACGCCCACCAGCGACGACCCGATCTGGGTCGCGAGGCGGATCCGCTGCGCCTCGCCGCCGCTCAGCGTGGCTGACGCCCGCTCCATCGACAGGTAGCCGACGCCGACGTTCTCGAGGAAGCGCAGCCGCTCCTCGATCTCGCGCAGGATCAGCCGCGCGATCGCCCGGTCCTGGTCGGACAGCTCCAGCGCCTCGACCCACTCGAGCGCGCGCCCCGCGCTGAGCGCCGTGAACTCGTGGATCGGCTTGCCGGCCACGGTCACCGCCCGCGACTCCGGCCGCAGCCGCGCGCCCTTGCACTCCGGGCACGGGCGCACCGACATGTACTCCTCGATCCGCTCGCGCGACCAGTCCGAGTCGGTCTCGCGGTAGCGGCGCTCGAGGTTCGGGATGATCCCCTCGAAGTTCGTCATGTACGAGCGCCGGCGCCCCATCCGGTTGCGGTACGAGACGTAGATGCGGTCCCCGTTGGTGCCCCGGAGGAAGAGGTCCTGCTGGTCCTCAGTCAGGTCCTCCCACGGCGTGTCGAGGTCGATCTCGTAGCGCTCGGCGATCGCCTGCGAGATCTGCTCGTAGTAGCTCGTCGCCCCGCTCGACCACGGCATGATCGCGCCCTCCGCCAGCGACATCGACGGGTCCGGCACCACGAGGTCGGGGTCGATCTCCATCTGCGAGCCCAGCCCGGTGCAGCGCGGGCAGGCGCCGTGCGGGGAGTTGAAGGAGAAGATCCGCGGCTCGAGCTCCGGCATCGAGATGCCGCAGTGCAGGCAGGCGAAGCGCTCCGAGAACGTCTGGACCTTGCCGTCCGGCAGCGTTTCGATCTCGAGGATGCCGTCGGCCAGCGCCACCGCGGTCTCCACCGAGTCGGCGAGCCGCTTGCGCAGCTCCGGCCGCATAATCAGGCGGTCGACCACGATGGAGATGTCGTGCTTGTACTTCTTGTCGAGCACGATCTCCTCTTCGAGCAGCCGCAGCTCGCCGTCGATCTTGGCGCGCGTGAAGCCCTCGGAGCGCAGCTCCTCGAGCTGCTTGCCGTACTCGCCCTTGCGGCCGCGGACGATCGGCGCGAGGACCATGAAGCGCGTCCCCTCCTCCATGCCCATGATCTGGTCGATGATCTGCTCGGCCGACTGGGCGGCGATCGGGCGGCCGCAGTTGTAGCAATGGGGCTTGCCGATGCGGGCCCACAGCAGGCGCAGGTAGTCGTAGATCTCGGTGACGGTGCCGACGGTCGACCGCGGGTTGCGGGACGTCGTCTTCTGATCGATCGAGATCGCCGGCGACAGCCCCTCGATCGAGTCGACGTCCGGCTTGTCCATCTGGCCGAGGAACTGGCGCGCGTACGCGCTCAGGGACTCGACGTAGCGCCGCTGGCCCTCCGCGTAGATGGTGTCGAAGGCGAGCGACGACTTGCCGGAGCCGGACAGGCCGGTGATGACCACGAGGGCGTCACGCGGCATGCTGACGGTGACGTCCTTGAGGTTGTGCTCACGGGCACCTGTGACGACAATCGCTTCCTGACGGGGCACATAACCCAGTGTATGTCGCGGCCGGACACGGACCTGTCCGCAATTCCGCGTACAGCGAACGAACCGAGAGGAGTCCGTGTCCGAGATACCCCAGGCTGGCATCTTCGCCCTCGGAACGGCCTCCCACGCCTACCTGGAGCTCGACCTGCGCGAGGGCGCGGATCCCCGCGAGCTGGTCACGCGCCTGGCCGACCTGCGCGAGCCGCGGACGACGATCGGCGGCGTCAACCTCGTCGCCGGGCTGCGGCCCGAGCTGTGGCGCGACCGCGTCGGAGGGCCGGCCCCGCCGGCGCTGCACGGCTTCGACGAGCCGGTCGCCGGCCCGGACGGGTTCACGATGCCCGCCACCCAGCACGACGCGGTGCTGTGGCTGGCCGGCGCAGCCTACGACGTCGTCTTCGACGAGGCGCGCGGCGCGATCGCGGCGCTCGAGCCGGTCGCCCGGGTGGCGGTCGAGACGTCGAGCTGGCCCTACCGCCAGGACCGCGACCTGACCGGCTTCATCGACGGGACCGAGAACCCGAGCCTCGCCCGCGCGCCCGAGATCGCGCTGATCCCGCCGGGCGAGCCGGGCGCGGGCGGCTCCGTGCTGCTGCTGCAGCGCTGGGCGCACGACGTCGAGGCCTGGGAGGCGCTGCCCGTCGCGGCACAGCAGGCCGCCATGGGCCGGACCAAGGACGACTCGACCGAACTGGAGCACAAGCCCGGCAACTCGCACGTCGCGCGCACCGATCAGGACGACTTCGGCCACATCTTCCGGCGCAACATGCCCTACGGCACGGTCACCGCCCACGGGACGATGTTCGTCGGCTTCTCCGCGGACCAGGGCCCGCTCGCGCGCATGCTCGACAACATGGCCGGGCTCGACGGCCCCCGCGACGAGCTCACCTTCTACACGACGCCGGAGACCGGCGCCTACTACTTCGTCCCGGCCATCTCCGCCCTCCGGGCGTTCGCCACCGAGCCGGACGAGGACTAGCAGCTAGCCCCCCGCTAGGCAGCGACCTGCCTGGCTTGGCGCCTAGCCCCCCGCTAGGCAGCAAGCTGCCTGGCTTGGCGCCTAGCGGACGATCCGGAACGTCGGGCGCTTCGGCCTGCTCACGTTGCCCGCGCCGTCGCGCGCGCGGATCACGAAGCGGTAGCGCCCGGGCTTCAGCCGCTTGCCCCTGAGCCGGCCGCGGAAGCGCACGGAGTTGACGCCGGCGGCGCTCGCCGTGGCGAAGCGACCCTTGACCGCGACGTACTTGCGGCAGCCGGTGCGGTGGCGGCTCGAGCGCGCGCGCCGGCAGCCGCGGCTGAGGGTGCGCCGCTTCTGCACGGTGATCGTGACGCGCGCGAACTCGGTCAGCGCCCACTTGATGCGGGTGCCGATCGAGACCGAGATGAACGCCTTGCCGCGGCGGGCGGCGCGGAAGCGCGTGGCGCTGAGGCGTGGCTTGCTCTTGAAGCCCGGAGCGACGAAGTCGACGCCCTTGATGCCGGAGGTGGCCGGCGTGACGCCGGGCGGGAGCGTGACGACGCTGCCGTCCGCCCTGGTCACGGTGAACGTCCCGTCCGGGTTGCGGACGACGGTCGTGCCGCCCAGCCCGGGGACCGGGGTACCGCCGCCGCCGCCGGTGCCGGGGGTGTCCCCGCCGCTACCGCCGCCCGAGTCCACCGGCGGAGGTGGAGGCGGAGGCGGAGGCGCAGCCGGGCCCTCCGGATCGCCGTTGCCGCCGCCGCTGGCGTCGACGCCGGCGCCGCCGATCGAGGCGATGCCCGTGGGCCGGCGCAGGATGCTGCCGCCCATCACGAGCGACTTCGCGCCGGTGTCGCGGTCGACGTGGATGAGCGCGCCCCGCGCGATCGGCCACCACGAGGTCGCCCGCGGGCTCGATGTCGATCCCGTTCGGGTCGTCGAGCGGCGCGCCGGAGGCGAGCACGCTCTTGGCGCCGGTCGGGCTGATCCGCAGCACCCGCGCGCCGTCGATCACGAACATCGTGCCGTCGAGCGCGACGGCGACGTCCTGCGGGCGGTCGAGCGGTGCGCCCTCCGCGGCGGTCGTGACGGCGCCGGTGCCCGGGTCGACGCGGCGCACCACGCGCTCGTCGGTCACGAGCAGCTTGCCGGCCCGGTCGAAGGCGAGCCCGGCGGCGTCGCGCACGTCGGCGACCTTCGTGATGCGACCGGTGGCGAGCTCGACCCGCAGCACGGCGTCGCGGTTGCGGTCGGACACGTAGGCGATCCCGCCGGGCGCGAGCGCGATCCCGACCGGGTCGTCGAGCTCGCGGCCGCTCGCGACGGTGTTGACGGCGCCCGCGGGCGTGATCCTGAAGACCGCCTCGGCGCCCTCGTCGGCGAGCAGCATCGCGCCGTCGGGCGCCACCGCGACCGCCCACGGGTTGCGCAGGGGAGCGCCGGAGACCAGCACGTCGAGCGGCGCCGGCCGGCGTCACGCTGACGAGCCGCCCGGTGCTGCGAACAGTTGCCCTCGTCGGCGATCGCGAGGTCGCCCGGCGCCGCGGCCGCCGCGGGCGCGGCGGCCGTGCTGCAGGCGAGCGCCAGACAGCCCTGCCGCCAGGCAACGCCTCACGCGGGCACCGCTTCGGAGCGGATCTCGGCGGCGAACGCCTCGACGACCGCCGGGTCGAAGTTCGTGCCCGCGCACCGCTTGATCTCGGCCACGGCCTCGCTCACGCTCAGCCCGGCCTGGTAAGGACGATCCTGCACCATTGCACTGAACGCATCGCAGACCGCAACGATGCGGGCCCCGCGCGGAATCTCGTCGCCGGAGGTGCCGTCCGGGTAGCCCTTGCCGTCCCACCGCTCGTGGCTCGCGCGCACCAGCACCGCCACCGGCTGCAGCGCCGGCGCCACGTTCAGGATGTCTTCGCCGATGATCGTGTGGCGGCGCATGAAGCGCCATTCGCGATCGTCCAGCGGGCCGGGCTTGTTGAGGATGGCGTCGGGGATCGCCATCTTGCCGATGTCGTGCAGCTCGGCCGCGCGGGCGACGATGTCGCGCTCCTCGACGGGCAGCCCGAGCCGCCGCGCCACGCCGCGGGCGAGCGCCATCACGTCGCTGGAGTGCTCGTGCAGGTCTGGCTCGCGCTCGGAGAGCACCTTGAGCAGGACCGTGCGCGTCTGCAGCCCGGCGGAGCTCGGCCGCGCCTCCTTCGCGGCGTACATGCGGCGGTCGGCGAGGTGGAGCGCCTCCTCCGGGGTGTCGGCGTCGGCCGGCAGGCGGACGACGCCGTAGGAGGCGGTGACGTCGAAGCCGTCGCCGCGCGCCTCGAGCGCGCGGGCGGCGTTGACGAGCAGCGTGTCGGCGGTGCCGTCGTCGAGCAGCAGGCAGAACTCGTCGCCGCCGAGGCGGAAGGCGCGGCCGTGGCCGTCGACCACGTCGCCCAGCGCTCCCGACAGCCGGGTCAGCAGCGCATCGCCGGCCGGGTGGCCGTAGGCGTCGTTGTAGCGCTTGAAGCCGTCGAGGTCGAAGAGAGCGAGGAGCCGCGGCTCGACCTCGCCTTCGAGGGCATGCTCGAGCGCCTCCATGAACGCGCGGCGGTTCGGCAGGCTGGTGAGCGCGTCGGTCAGCGCGTCGTGGCGGGCGCGTCCGCAGCATCCGCAGGTTGTCGAGGAAGGACAGCGCCATCCGGCCGACGGCCAGCGCGATCGCGGTCGCGGCGAGCACGACGCCGAGCGTGTTGACCGAGTGGATCTGGTCGTAGACGAGGATCCCGAGCGCGATCAGCGTGAACGCGGCCGGGAAGATGAACACGCGCGCGAGCGGCACGCCGCGGCGCAGGTTCGTGCTCAGCGGCCGCCAGGCGGCGTAGGCGAGCAGCAGCATCGCCGCCGGCCACAGCGGCGCGAGCAGCGTGTCGCCCGAGTCGGTGCCGAGCGCGATCTCGCGCGCGTACAGGACGTCGGAGATCGCCTGCATCGAGAGCGCGACCGCGAACAGCGCCCAGCCGAACCCGGGCCGCCAGCCGGTCAGCGCGAGCAGCGTGGCGACGAGCGAGAGCAGGCCGAGGTCGAGCAGCGGATAGGCGAGGTCGGTGGCGGTCTCCCAGCCGTAGCCCGCGGTGTCGGTGAGCACCGGGTCGAACGCGACGGTCGCCGCCAGCGCGGAGATCGTGGCGGCCCCGATGGCGGCGTCGAGCCACATCGTGGCGTGGAACGCGCGCCGCAGGCGTGAGCGCAGCACGAGCACGATGCCGGCGCCGACCGCGAAGTACGAGCCGAGCCAGAACGCGTCGGCGATCGACGGGTAGGGCGCGAGCTCGGGCGCCTCGGAGTAGGCGATCTCGTAGATGAGCTCCCCGATCGCCCACATCGCGGCGCCGAGCGAGAGGAACAGCCACGGCGCGCGGCGGTCGTCGCTGGCGAACCCGCGCACCGCGAGCAGGGCGGCCGCGCCGAGCACGAGCCCGATGCAGACCCAGCTCGAGAAGAAGTCGAGGACTCCGGACCCGCCGACTCCGAGTGCCACCGCGACATACGCGACAAAGACCACCAGCAGGACCGCCCATGCGATCCGCAGGGCGCGCCGACCGGGATTGCGTTGGTTCAAGCCTTACCTCCTGCAGGCGAAGGTAACGAGCGCAAAGTGCGGAGACAAGCGCGGGAGCGGTTCCGTGGACGCTTATGCGAGTCAGCGATCGCCGAGCGCGACGGCGGAGCCGGAAGCTCCGGATTCCTGCGCGGCGTGGAAGATCTCGTGCGCGGTCAACGCCTCCTGCGGGGTGACGCATCCGAGGCGGTCGCCGAGCGCTCCCTCGCGCTCGGCGAGGAAGGCCGCCCACATCTGGAGGATCGCGTCGGAGAAGCCGAACTCCCAGATCCCGCCGGCGGTGCTGGCGAACGCGGACTGGCTGCCGATCTCGATGTGCTCCCACTGCTGGCGGCCGTCGCGGACGGTGAAGCGCTTGACCACCTTGGGGCTGGCCGTCGAGAACTCGATGCCGCCGTCCATGCCGAGGGCGCGGACGCGCCACGTGTTCATCTCGCGCGGCGCGATCCGCTTGGTGGCGAGCGTGAGCGGGAAGCCGGCGTCGGCGTGGATCGTGGCGTTGTCCCACGTGTCGCAGGGGACGGGGTCGCCGTCGGGGCCGGGGCGCTCGTGGACGATGTCCTGGAGGACGGCGTAGAGCCGCTGGGGTCGCCAGCCGAGCCGCAACGGGAGGTGCAGGACGTGCATGCCGAGGTCGTTCATCACACCCGCGCTGCCGCAGAACTCCGCCTGGCGCTTCCAGTTGATCGGCTTGGCACGGTCGAGGTCGCTGGAGTGCAGGAACGCGTTCTCGGCCTCGATCAGCTCTCCCAGCGCGCCGCTGCGAATCGTGTCGTACGCGAACAGGGCGCCCGGGAAGTAGGGCACCTCGCTCGAGCAGCGGACGAAGACGTCGCTCGCCTCGATCGCCTCGACGATGCGGCGGCCGGCGGCGAGGTCGATGCCGAACGGCTTCTCGCCCAGGAAGTCCTTGCCGGCCGCGATCGTGTCGAGGTACAGCGACTCGTGCAGGTGGTGCGGGACCGCGAGGTAGAGGACGTCGAGGTCCGGGTCCTCGAGCAACGCCTTCCACTCCCCCGTGAGCAACCGCACGCTCTCCACCCGCTCGAACCAGGAGAGCACCTCTGGGTTCTGGTCACACACCGCCTCGAGCCGCGGCGTGACCGGATGGTCCTCCAGCGCCGCCCAGCGCCCGATCGCCGCCGCCAGCTCACGACCCATCAGGCCGCCACCGACGATGCCGATGCGGGCGACGCTCAAAGCTTCGCGAGCGCCTCGTCGGGCGTGGCGCCGTCGTGCACGACCGACATCAGCGCCGCGGTCATCGCCGCGGGGTTCTCGTGCTGGATCACGTTGCGGCCGTAGACGATCCCGGCCGCGCCCTGCTCGAGCACGGCCTGCGTGCGCTCGAGGATCTCCTTGTCGCTGACGCGGCCGCCGCCGCGCAGGAGCAGCGGCACGCGGGCGACGGTGGTCACGCGGTGGTACTCGGAGAGGTCGTCGGTGGGGTCGGCCTTGATGATGTCGGCGCCGAGCTCCACCGCCTGGCGGACGAGGCCCATGATGCGGTCCACGTCACCGCTCGACTGGTAGCCGCCTCCCCCGCCGCGCTCGAACGCCAGCGGCTCGACCATCAGCGGCATCCCCGCACGGTCGCACTCGGCGCGCAGTTGGCTGATCCCCTCGAGGCAGTCGCGGCGCAGGCCGTCCTGGCCGGGCACGTCGAGGAGGTTGATGACGACGCAGGCGGCGTCGAGGCGGACGGCGTGCCCGACGGGGTCGTCGATCACGAACGACCACGCGTCCTCGGGCGCCTCGGCGGCGTAGATGTTCGGCGTGTCGGTGCGGAGGACGAGCGCGGGCTTGTCGCGGCCGGGGTGGCGCTGGAGCAGGTCGGCCTGGCCGACGGAGAGTTGGATCGCGTCCGGCTTGGCGTCGACGAGCACGTCGATCGCCTTCGCCATGTCCTCGATCCCTGCGAGCATCGAGGCCTCCCCGGGCATCCCGTGGTCGACCGCCACATCGAAGCAGCGGCCCGACGTCGGGTGGAAGAGGCGATTGAGGCGGTACTGCTTCACGGCGGACGGGGACACTAGTGATCTGCTGATGCTCGTCGCCGGCCCGAACCTCACCATCGACCGTACGGCTGTCCTGGGCGAACTGCGTCCGGGTGAGGTATTGCGGTTCGACCGCGTGGTGGTGACGCCGGGCGGGAAGGGACTGAACGTGGCGCGCGCAGCGCGGTCGCTGGGCCATTCGGCGCTGCTCGTGTCGTTCGTCCCGGGCCACACCGGCCGCGCCGCGGCGGCGCTGATCGCCGAGGAAGGTGTGGAGCTGAGCGGCGTGCCCTGCGGCGGCGAGCTGCGCTCCACGCTCGTCATGCAGGAGCGCGGCGGGCGGACGACGGTCTTGAACGAGCCGGGGCCGGCCATCGACGAGCGGCGGTGGGCGGATTACGAGAACGCGGTGCGCGGCCGGCTGACGCCCCGCAGCGTCCTCGTCTGCTCCGGGTCGGTGCCGCCGGGCGCGCCGCCCGACGCCTACGGGCGGCTCGTCGAGATCGCCCACGCGGCGGGCGCGCAGGCGGTGGTCGACGCAGCGGGCTCGACGTTGCTGCGCGCCCTGGACGCGGCGCCCGACCTCGTCACACCGAACCTCGCCGAGGCCGAGGGGGCCCTGGGGCTGGGAGGCGGAGGCGCGTCGGTGGCGAGCGGTCCGGACGCCCGCCCGCGCGCGCTGGCGGCCGCCGAGGCGCTCCTGCGCCAGGGAGCGCGAGCGGCGGTCGTGACCGCCGACGCGGCCGGCGCGGCCGTCTGCTTCGACGGCGCCGGCGAGTGGGTCCCGGCCCCGCGCGTGGCCGAGGTGCGCAACCCGATCGGAGCGGGCGACGTGCTGCTCTCAGCGCTGGCAGGGGCGCTCGAGCGGGGCTCGGAGCTGCTGGTGGCCGCGCGCGCGGGCGTGGCGGCCGCCTCGGCGAGCGTCGAGCACCCGACCGGAGGGATGCTCGACCTGGAGCGAGCGCGGGTGCTGGCGGCCGCGATGGCGCGGGCGAACGGCGAGCATTGAGGACAGGGTTCGGGGTGCCGCGGCGCTCGCCCCGGCCAGAGTCTCCGTTTTCGACCCGCATAGCGGGACGAAGTCGGTGAGCTTGCTTGATTCGGGGCGGATAGCGCCCCCAACTCAGCAACCTTGATCGCCGCAGCACCCCGCACCCTCCCCTCACTGCAGCCGTTCAGGGGTCGATCACGTTCCGTGGATCCGGCCGCTCCCCCTGCGAGTAGTCCCCGAACGGGCCGTCGCGCTCCTCCACCACCTTCCGCACGCCCTCCGCATCCGCCCGCGCGATCCACGCCCGCGCCTCCGGCGTGTTGCGCATCAGGCCGTCGAGGATCGGGCCGAGCGTCTGGGTCGAGGCCAGGCCCATGTTCTCGTAGGCCTGGTTGACGATCAGCTTCATCGCCGCGAGCTGGGATGAGGGGATCCGCGCGAGTTCCTCCGCCAACGAGGCGACCCGTGCCTCGAGCTGCGCGAACGGGACCGCCTCGTTGATCAGCCCCGCCTCGGCGGCCGCGCGCCCCGACAAAGGGCGGCCGGTCAGCGCGTGGAACTTCGTGCGCGTCAGGCCGAGGCGATAGATCCACATGCCGGACAGGTACGCGCCCCACATGCGCGAGTAGGGAGTCCCGATCTGGGCGTCCTCGGACGCCACCACGAGGTCGGCGCAGAGCGCGAAGTCGCTGCCCCCGCCGACGCACCAGCCGTGCACCTGCGCGATCACCGGCTTCGGCGCGCGCCACACGCTCATGAGCTTCTGGGTCGGCGCGCTCTGCGGCGCGGTGGCGAACGCGAAGTCCCGCCCCGCGTCCCACTCGCCGTCGGTGGTGATCTGCTCGTCCCACGCCTTGAAGCCGCCGCCGAAGTCGTAGCCGGCGCAGAACGACCGCCCCGCCCCGCGCAGCACGATCACGCGCACGGCGCGATCGGCCACCGCCCGCGCGACCGCCGCCTCGACCTCGTCGGGCAACGGCGGCACGATCGTGTTGAGCTGCTCCGGCCGGTTCAGCGTGATCGTGGCGACCGGCCCGTCGACCGCGTAGAGGATCGTCTCGAAGTCCATCGCGCGACGGTATCCGTGCGGCTTGACACAAGCGGCGCCGCTGCAATACCGTCGCGCCTGTTGACAACGTTGTCATGGGATCGGGCGGAGGGGATGCGGAGCCAGCGCATGGGGAGTGCGGCGTGAACGCCACGCGCCCGACGATGCGCCACGTGGCCGACATGGCCGGCGTGAGCCTGAAAACGGTCTCGCGCGTGATCAACGCCGAGGCCGGGGTCACCCCCGCGACCGCCGAGCGCGTGACGGCGGCGATCGCCGAGCTGGGCTTCGAGCGCAACGACCTCGCCGCCTCGCTGCGCCACGGCCGCTCCTCCTCCACGCTCGGGCTCGTGATCGAGGACGTCGCCAACCCGTTCTACTCCGCGATCGCCCAGGCGGTCGAGGCGGCCGCGCGCGATCGCGGCTTCCTCCTCATCACCGCCTCCGCCCGCGAGGACGCCGAGCGCGAGCGGGAGCTCGTGTCGGCGCTGCTGCGGCGCCGCGTCGACGCGCTGCTGATCGTCCCCGCCGGGCCCGACCACCGCTACCTCGCGGCGTCCTCGCGCGCCGTCTTCCTCGACCGCCCGCCGCTCGGCATCGAGGCCGACACCGTGCTGCTCGACGACCACGGCGGCGCCCGCAGCGCGGTCGAGCACCTGATCGCCCAGGGCCACACCCGGATCGCCTGCGTCGCGGACGACGGCGAGCTGTACACGATGCGTCAGCGCATCGCCGGCTACCGCGAGGCGCTCGCGGCCGCCGGCCTCGCCGAGGATCCGGCCCTGCTGCAGACCGGCAACAGCGACGTCGCGACCGCCCGGGCCGCCGTCGAGCGGCTGCTGCAGATGCCCGACAAGCCCACCGCGCTCTTCACCGCCAACAACCGCAACACGATCGGCGCGCTGCACGCGCTCGCCGGCGCCCCGAACCCGGTCGCGCTGGCCGGCTTCGACGACTTCGAGCTCGCCGACCTGCTCGGCACCACGGTCGTCCGCGCCGACCCGTGGAAGCTCGGCGAGCAGGGCGCCGCGCTCGCGTTCGCCCGGCTCGACGGCGACGACGGGCCGCCGCGCACCGTGACGATCCCGACGCAGCTCGTCCAGCGGGGATCCGGAGAGCGATGAAGCCCGTCCTCCTGCCGCCCAACCAGTTCCACCGCTTCTACAAGGGCGGCGCGCGCATCGACGCGCTGCGCGGCGAGCCCCAGGGCGAGGACGGCCGGCCCGAGGACTGGGTCGGCTCGACCGCCACCTCGTGGGGCTCCGACAGCGAGGGCCTGAGCCGGCTCGCCGACGGCACGATCCTCAAGGAGGCGATCGAAGCCAACCCCGAGGCCTACCTCGGCGCCGAGCACGTCGCCGCTTACGGCACCGACCCCGGCCTGCTCGTGAAGCTGCTCGACGCCGGCGAGCGCCTGCCGGTGCATTACCACCCCGGACGCGCGTTCGCCAAGGAGCACCTCGGCCTGCGCTACGGCAAGACCGAGTCGTGGCTGATCCTCGAGGCCGACCCCGGCGCCGCCGTCCACGTCGGGCTGAAGGAGCCGCTCGACGTGGAGACCGCCCGCCGCTGGGTCGACGAGCAGGACGCCGACGCGATGCTCGCCGCCCTCCACGAGGTCCCCGTGCAGGCCGGCGACGGGATCCTCGTCCCCGCCGGCACGCTACACGCGATCGGCGGCGGCATCCTGCTGCTCGAGCTGCAGGAGCCGACCGACCTTTCGGTGCTCGTCGAGTGGAAGAGGTTCGGCGTCGAGGACGGCACCGAGCACCTCGAGCTGGGCTGGGAGACCGCCCTCGAGTCGCTCGACCGCGAGCCGATCGACCCCGCCGCGCTGACCGAGGCGACCTCCGGCCTGCTCCCGAAGGAGGCGGACGCCTACTTCCGCGCCGAGCGGATCGGCCAGGGCGACACCCTTGACCAGAGCTTCTCGATCGTGCTCGTCACCGGCGGCGAAGGCACGATCGGCGAGGTGGCGGTGCGCCGAGGCAGCACCGTGCTGATCCCGTTCGCCGCCGGCGACACACAGACGGAGGGCGTCGAGGGCATCCGCTGCCTCCCGCCCGACCCGACCGCGGAGGCGACCTGGTGAGCCCGGAACCGCTGCTCGAAGCGCGCAAGATCGTCAAGTCGTTCGGCCGCGTGCAGGCGCTCACCGGCGCGAACTTCACGGTCTATCCCAAGGAGGTGGTCGCGCTCGTCGGCGACAACGGCGCCGGCAAGTCGACGCTCGTCAAGACGCTCGTCGGGGTGCACCCGCCCGACAGCGGCGAGATCCTCTTCGAGGGCAAGCCGGTCCACATCACGACGCCGCAGCAGGCGCGCGATATCGGGATCGAGACCGTCTGAGGCGGCCGCGAAGACCAAGGCCGCGCTGCAGAAGAACCCCGATCTCGCGGGCATCTTCGGCACCAACCTGTTCTCGGCCGAGGGCGCCGCGAGCGGCGTTCGCGAGGCGGGCGCGAAGGTCAAGATCGTCGGCTTCGACGCCGGCCCGAAGCAGGTCAAGGACCTCGAGGACGGCACGGTCCAGGCGCTGATCGCGCAGAAGCCGGCCGACATCGGCGCCCAGGGCGTGCAGCAGGCCTACAACGCGCTGACCGGCAAGCCGACCACCAAGAAGATCGGCACCGAGTCGAGCACCATCACCAAGGACAACCTGGCCGACAGCCAGGACGCGCTCTACAAGCCCTCCTGCTGATCGCCGCTTCCGCGGGGCGCCTCCGGGCGCCCCGCGGTCTAGGTTTCCCTCCGTGAGAGAGCTGCTGCTCGGCCTCGACCTGGGCACGACGTCGTGCAAGGCAGCGGTCGTCACCCCGGACGGCGAGGAGATCGCGCACGGCCAGGCGCCGATCGCCTGGACCCCCGTCCCGACCGGCGCCGAGATCGCGCCCGAGGGGTTCGTGGAGTGCGCGCTCGCGGCCGCGCGACTGGCGCTGGCGGCGGTCGACGACGCGCGCGTGGTCGGCGTCGGCGTGTCGGGGATGGCGGAGACCGGCATCCTGCTCGGCCGCGACGGCGAGCCGGTGGTGCCCTCGATCGCCTGGCACGACTCGCGCGGCGAGGAGGAGGCGCGCCGGATCGACGAGCAGATCCCCCGCTTCCGCGGGACCACCGGGCTGAGCTCGCGCGCGCTGCGCACGGTGACGAAGTACCGCTGGCTGCGCGATCACATGCCCGAGGCGGAGCGCGGTGTCCGCTGGCTGAGCGTCGGCGAGTTCGTGGTGCACCGGTTCGGCGGCGAGCAGGCCGCCGAGCTGTCGCTCGCCTCGCGCACCGGCTGGCTCGATCTGCACTCGCGCGGGTGGTGGGACGAGACCGTCGAGTGGTCGGGCGCGCCGCCCGGGCTGCTGCCCGAGCCCGCCTTCGCCGGGACGCCGCTCGGCCACGCCGGCGACGCGCTGCCGCAGGCGCGCGGCGCGGTGCTGGCGGTCGGCGGCCACGACCACCTGAGCGCGGCGGTCGGCGCCGGGGCGGTCGGCGAGGGCGACGTGCTCGACTCGTGGGGTACCGCGGAGGCGCTGGTGCGCGCGATCGCGCCGCTCGACCGCGAGGCGGTCGAGCAGGCCGTCGACGACGACATCATGGTCGGCTGGCACGCCGTCCCCGAGCGCCAGAACCTGCTCGGCGCGATGCGCTCGGGCGCAGCGCTCGGCCGCGTCATGGCGCTGCTCGGCGTCGGGCCGGAGGGGCGCGACGCGCTGGAGCGCGCGGCGCTCGAGGTCGAGCCCGAGGGGATCGAGCTGATCGGGCTGAACGACTACCGCGTGGGGCTCGTCAACATCGGCGCCGACCCCTCCCCCGCCATCGTCTGGCGCGCCGCGCTCGAGTCGGCGGGCAAGGCCGCGCGCGACCTGCTCGACAAGATGGCCCGCGTCGCCGGCCCGCACACGCGGCTGGTGATGGCGGGCGGGTGGTCCGAGGGCATCGCCGCGCGCGCGATCAAGGAGGCCCACTGCGGCCCCTTCGAGCGCTCGTACGCGGTCTTCATGGGCGCCCGCGGCGCCGCGCTCACAGCAGGACGCGCGGCGGGACTTCGCTGAGCGGCAGGTCGGCCCACACGAGGGTGTCGCCGTCGGCGGCGACGCCCCAGTGCAGCGACAGCGCGTCCACCACGTTCAGCCCGATCCCGCCGTGGAGCGGATCCGGCTCGCGCCGCCGCGGCTTGCCCGCGCGGCCCGGGTCCTCGACCTCGAGATGGAGGACGCCGTCGCCCTCCGTCGCGCGGACGCGGACGACGTCGGTCGCCCCCAGCCCGGCATGCCGGACGCTGTTGGCCACCAGCTCGGTGGCGACGAGCTCCGCATCGCCCAGCTCGCGCTCGGGCACGCGCCCGGCAAGCCAGCCGCGCAGGACTGCGCGGACCTCCTCGGCCGACTCCGCGCGCGCGAAGACCTTCATGTGGAGCGGATTGACCATGTCACTCGGGTACCCGCACCCTCGCGCGCGAGACCGGGCGGGTCATGGACAGGACACGCCCTGCGGTCTAGGCCCTCGTGGCCACGACGACGTGGTCCCAGCTGAAGCTCGGCTGGAAGTGCACCTCGTCCAGCCGGACCGCGATCCACTGCACCGCGCGTGCGAACAGGTCGACCGGGATCCGTAGCGGGCCGACGCGGTACGAAGCGACCGCGTAGCTCGCGAACGTCGCCAGCGTCGTCCATTTGCCCGCGACCGGCGTGATGGTCACCGGCTCGAACCCCTCCAGCAGATGCCGGAGCCCGTGCGGCGAGTAGCGGAAGAAGTCGCGCGGCTCCTCGTGCAGTGGCCACATGAACGGGGTCGAGAGGATGAGGGTGCCGCCCGGCCGCAGCAGGCGCCGCGCCTCGGCGATCGCGCGCCCCGGCTCCTCGAGGTGCTCGAGCACCTCGGTCATCAGCACGGTGTCGAACGACGCGTCCTCGAGCGGGATGTCGTAGGCGGTGGCGAGCACGTCGACCGAACCGAGCGGGTGGATCGACTCGGGGTGGTCGACGCCGACGTGCTCGTCGACCAGGTCGCGGAACAGCGGCGCGTACGGCTTCTCGCCGCAGCCGACGTCGAGCAGGCGGCCGCGGGCGTGCGCGCGCGCCGCGATCGCCAGCGCGTTGTTGAGCTGGCGGTGCGCCAACGCGTTCGCGGGCGTCTCAGTCGGGTGGTGCAGGCCGGTCAGGTCGACCCGCGCCGGTACCGGCGGGCGCTGACGGGCGCGGAGCTTCTGCGCGACCCCGGCCATTCACAGTGCGCCGGCGTCGAGCAGCTTCGCGCGCAGGTAGTCGAGGAACGGCTCGGGGCGCAGAGTGTCGCCGGTCGCGCGCAGGAGCAGCTCGCGCGGCAGGAACTTGCGGCCGTGGCGGTGGATGTGCTCGCGCAGCCACTCGCGCAGCGGGGCGAGCTCGCCGCTCGAGAGCTGCGCGTCGATCTCCGGCAGGTCCTCGCGCACGCGCGTCCAGAGCTGCGCGGCGATCAGGTTCCCGAGCGTGTACGTGGGGAAGTAGCCGAACAGCCCGGCGCCCCAGTGCACGTCCTGCAGCACGCCCTGCGCGGCGTCCGGCACGTCGATGCCGAGCAGGCGCTGCATGCCCTCGTTCCACGCGGCCGGCAGGTCGTCGACTGCGAGCGTGCCCTCGATCAGCGCCAGCTCGAGCTCGAAGCGGAGGATGATGTGGAGGTTGTAAGTCGTCTCGTCGGCGTCGACGCGGATCAGCGAGCGCTGGACCGAGTTGACCGCGCGGTAGAAGGCGTCGGCGTCGACGCCGGCGGGGATGCCGGGGCCGAGCGCCTCGCGCAGGATCGGCAGCACCCAGCCGCAGAACGGGCGCGAGCGGCCGACGACGTTCTCCCACAGCCGGCTCTGGGACTCGTGGATGCCGAGCGAGACCGTATGGCCGAGCGGGCTGCGCGCGAGCTCGGGCGGGATGCCCGCCTCGTAGAGGCCGTGGCCGAACTCGTGCAGGGCGGAGAAGTGGGCGACGCCGAAGTCGTGCAGGTCGTAGCGGGTGGTGATGCGGACGTCGGTGGGGCCGAGCGACTGCGCGAACGGGTGCGGCGCCGGGTCCAGCCGCCAGCCGTCGGCGTCGATAGCCGACCGCCTCGAGCACCTCCATCACCGCGCGGCGCTGGTCGCCGACCTCGAACGGACCGGAGAAGACGCCGTGGTTGCGCGCCCCGTCGCCGTCGCCCGCGGCCTGGCTGACAAGGTCGACGAGCGCGTCGCGGAGCTGGGCGAACAGCGGCTGGAGCTCGGCAGTGGTCAGCCCGGGCTCGAAGTCGTCGAGCAGCAGGTCGTACGGGTGCTCGACGGGCTCGAAGCAGGCGACGTAGCGGCGGCGGAGCTCGATGTGGCGCTCGAGCGCGTCGCGGAAGACGCTGAAGTCGGATGCCGCGCGCGCCTCCTGCCAGGCCTGCTGGCCCATCGCGTCGGCGTGGCTGATCTCGGCGGCGAGCTCGGTCGGCACGCGCGCCGCCTTCTCGTGGTCGCGCCGGACGGCGGCGAGCAGGCGGACGTCGTCGGAGTCAGGATCCTCGCCGTCGGCCCACGGCTCGAGCGCGTCGAGGAGCCGCCCGATCTCGGGGTCGATCAGCTTGTCGTGGGCGATCACCTCGAGCGTCGACGAGTGGTCCGCGCGGGCGGAGGCGCCGTTCGGCGGCATCATCGTGTTCTGGTCCCAGAACAGCATCGACTGGATGCGGCCGAGATCGGTCAGCTCGGCCATCCGCTCTTGGAGGGCGGCCAGCTCGGCGGGCGCGGCGCTCACGACCCGGCGAGGGCGTAGACGTCGTCGAGGATCGCGCCGGGGTCGGCGAGCGTGTAGTGCTCGGCCAGGTACTGCTCGGTCTCGTCGCGCGGGGTGCCGGCGAGTGCCATGTCGAGCGCGACGAGCCGCGCGGCCTCCTCATCGTCGGGCTTGGCCTGGGGCTCGGGCTTCGCGCGGCCGCGCTTCGAGCGGGCCTTGCCGGCGGCCGTCTCGGGCGTGCCCTCGACGGGCTCCTCCGGGGCGACGACCGCCTCGGACGCGGTCCCTTCGGCGGCGGCGACCTCGGGCGCGCTCGGCAGCGGCCCCTCATCCTCCACCGGCGGGGCGAGCTCGACGACGTCGCGCTCGAGCGTCCGCAGCTCCGCGGACAACCGGCCCGCCTCCTCGCGCAGGCGGTCCATCATCGAGCCCAGCTCGTCGTGCATCGCGCCGAGCCGCTCGAGCAGCTCGCGGGCGGCGGTGGAGACGCGGTGGACGTGCTCCTGCGCCTCCTCGCCCGCGTCGGCGCGCAGCTGGTCGGCGGTGGTCTCGGCGGCCTCGAGGATCTTCTGCACCTGCGAGGAGGCCGCTGACGCGACGGGGCCGCGGGAGCGCAGGGCCTCGACCTCGTCGGCGATGCGGCGGAGGTGGGCGTCGACCGCGTCGGGCTCGTAGCCGCGACGGACGGTCGGGAAGTCGGAGCGCTGGATGCGGGGCCGGTCCATGGCCGCAGGATGCTACGCGCTGACCTCGGTCAGGACGCCGTGGGCGACGAAGTGCGCGAGCCCGCGCTCGAGGTCGGCGGTCATGGTCAGGCTCACGCGGCCGCGGATCGGACGCGGCTCGAGCGGGAGCTCGACCGCCCAGTCGAGTCGGTAGGGCTCGTCGGTCGACTTGTAGTCGCGCACGATCGCGTCGTCGATCAGGTGCCACCGCACGAGCGCCGGGTGGAGCGAGCGGGTCATCACCTGCAGCGTGTCCTCGACCGGCCGGGCGTCGAGCCGCAGCAGCCCGGGCGCGAGCAGGACCAGCGCGCGCGCCGAGTCCTCGACGAGCTTGTGGCAGCTGATCGCCAGGCCGCCGCCGGGGAGGCTGCTGGCGAGCTGGCCGTGGGCGGCGCCGGCAGCGGCGGCCGGGCCGGGGTCGAGCAGGCTCAGCGCGTCAGCCACAGCGCCACCCAGCCGTTCTCGCTCATGCGCGCGCGCTCGCTCAGCCCGGCCGCGCCGTACAGCTCGAGGATCGCGGGCGCGGTGTCGTCGACGATGCCGCTGGCGATCACGTGGCGCGTGACGGGATCGAGCGCGCGCGCGACGTGCTCGTGCACGTACAGCGGCATGTTGGCGGCCAGCGCGGGGGCCGGCGGAGGCGGCACCTCGCGCAGGTCGGCCTGGACCGCCCGCACCACGACACCGTTGCGCTCCGCGTTGCGGATCGTCGCGTCGACCGCGCGCTGCTCGACATCGACCCCGAACACGGGATCCCACCCGAGGCCGGCCGCGGCGATCGCGACCACGCCCGCACCGCAGCCGAGGTCGACGAGGCCGCCTCCGGGCTCGAGCCGCAGCAGCAGCTCGAGCGTCATGCGCGTGGTCGGATGCGCGCCGGTGCCGAACGCGCCCGTCACCGGCTCGATGACGATCTCGCGCAGCCCGTCGCCGCCGGGCGCGTCGGCGGGCGCGCGCACGCGCAGCTGTCCGGCGATCTCCCACGCGTGGCCGGCGCGGCGCCGGCGCTCCTCGGCGTCGTCGCCCACCTCCTCTTCTTCACGCGCGACCAGCGCGTCGCCGGCGAGCGCGTCGAGCGCCGGCCCGTCGGGCTCGTGGCCGTAGAACGCGACCTCCGCCCGCCCGCCGTCGAGCGGCTGCTCGTAGACGCCCTGCGGGAGCAGCGGGAGCAGCTCGTCGAGCACGTCCTCGACCGCGTCGGCGCGGAGGGTGAGGACCACGCGCCTCATGGGAGCGTCGGCTCGCCCCCTTCGCCGAGCACCACCAGGCCATCTCGCTCAAGGCCCGCGAGAGCCCGTTCCCGGCGCTCGGGGTCCAGCGGCGGCGGCTCCTCCCCAGCCACCAGCGCCGCCAGCAGCCGCCCGCGGGCCCAGCGATCGGAGGTCTCGAAGCGCTCGCCGCGCGGGCGCGCCGGGGGCGGCAGCGCGTCAGGCCCGGCGCAGCCGTGACGGAGCGGGCACTCGCCGCAGCGTGGCCGGCGCGGGCGGCAGACCGTCGCGCCGAGCTCCATCAGCGCCTGGTTCCACGCCGCCGCTCGACCCTCGGGCAGCAGCTCGGCCGCGCGGCGAGCAAGGGCGCGCGGCGTCCGGCGGACGCCGTCGCGGCGCTCGATCACGCGGCGCACGTTGGTGTCGACCGCGGCCACCTGCGCGTCCCACGCGAACGAGGCGACGGCCGCCGCGGTATATGGCCCGACGCCCGGCAGCGCCCGCAGATCCGCCGGCCAGCCGTCCGCCGCGACCACACCCGCGGCCGCGCGCAGCGCCAGCGCACGGCGGTTGTAGCCGAGCCCGCTCCACGCGGCGATCACCTCGGCCGCGGGAGCCTCCGCACACGCCGCCGGCGTCGGGAAGCGCGTGAGGAAGCGCTCGTAGTGCGGCACGACCCGCGCCGCCTGCGTCTGCTGCAGCATCACCTCGCTCACCAGCAGCGCCCACGGGTCGCGCGTGAACCGCCACGGCAGCGGCCTGCGCACGGTCTCGTACCAGTTCAACAGCGCTTCACCGGGCACGTCAGGCGACCCTAGTACGTTCCATCGTCGATGTCCGAACCCGCCATCACCGCCACCGGACTGGCCAAGACCTACGGCGACGTCGTGGCCCTCGACGGCATCGACCTCGAGGCGCAGGAGGGCACCGTGCTCGGCCTCCTCGGGCCGAACGGCGCCGGCAAGACGACCGCCGTGCGCATCCTCGCCACGCTGCTCAAGCCCGATCAGGGCAGCGCCCGCATCGCCGGCTTCGACGTCGTGAAGCAGGCGACCGAGCTGCGCGCCCACATCGGGCTCGCGGGCCAGAACGCCGCGGTCGACGAGAACCTCACCGGCTACGAGAACCTCGAGATGGTCGGGCGCCTCTACCACCTCGGCAAGGGCGCGTCGCAGACCCGCGCGCGCGAGCTGCTCGAGCGCTTCGAGCTCGACGAGGCCGGCGACCGCGTCGCCAAGACCTACTCCGGCGGCATGCGCCGCCGGCTCGACCTCGCGGCCGCGCTCGTCGCCCGCCCGCCGGTGCTGTTCCTCGACGAGCCGACCACCGGCCTCGACCCGCGCAGCCGCCGCGCGCTGTGGGACACGATCGAGGACCGCGTCGCCCGCGGCACGACCGTGCTGCTGACCACGCAGTACCTCGAGGAGGCCGACCGGCTCGCCGACCGCATCGCGGTGATGGACCACGGCCGGGTGATCGCGGAGGGCACCCCCGACGAGCTCAAGGACCGGGTCGGCGGCGAGCGGCTCGAGGTCACGCTGAGCGACGAGGCCGAGGGTGAGCGCGCGATCGAGGTGCTCTCGCCGCTGTGCGGGCGCGGCGACCCGCCGACGGCCGACAGCACGCACGTCACGCTCGCCGTTACCCAGCGCGCGGGCTCGATCGCAGAGGCGGTCCGCCTGCTCGACGCCGCCGACATCGACATCGAGGACCTCGGCATGCGCCGC
This sequence comes from uncultured Solirubrobacteraceae bacterium, assembly GCA_963722815.1. Classification (GTDB taxonomy): domain Bacteria; phylum Actinomycetota; class Thermoleophilia; order Solirubrobacterales; family Solirubrobacteraceae; genus DASQFQ01. The sequence goes on along the minus strand of CAVROM010000010.1, from coordinate 127,106 downwards.
CCGACGCTCGACGACGTCTTCCTCACCCTGACCGGCAAGCGCGCCGAGGAGGAGCCGGTCGCCGACGAGGAGGAGGCCGTCGCATGAGCTCGCTCGCCTACGCCATCTCGGACACGGCGGTGCTGGCCAAGCGCAACCTGAAGCGCGTCCCCCGCCAGCCCGATCTGCTGATCGCCTACACGATCCAGCCCGTGATGTTCATCGTGCTGTTCGTCTACGTCTTCGGCGGTGCAATCAGCACGCCGGGCTACGACTACGTCGACTTCCTGATGCCGGGGATCATCACCCAGTCGATCGCGTTCGGCGGCTTCGTCACGGCGATCGGGCTCAACGAGGACCTCCGCAAGGGCCTGATCGACCGCTTCCGCTCGCTGCCGATGTCGCGCTCCGCGGTGCTGGCCGGGCGCACGCTGGCCGACGTGGCTCTCAACACGTTCTCGCTCGCGGTGATGATCAGCGTCGGCTACCTCGTCGGCTTCAACTTCGACTCGCCGGTCTACGAGATCGTTGCCGGCATCCTGCTGCTGTTGCTGTTCGGCTACGCGTTCTCGTGGCTCTTCGCCCTCATGGGGATGGTCGCCAGCTCGCCGGAGTCGGCGCAGTCGGTGGGCTTCCTGGCGATCTTCCCGCTCACGTTCGCGTCGTCGGCGTTCGTGCCGACCGACTCGATGCCGGACTGGCTGCAGGCGTTCGCCGACATCAACCCGTTCACGATCGTGGTCAACGCGGTGCGCGCGCTGTGGCTCGACGCCCCGGCGGGCAACTACGTGTGGGGCGCGGTGGCGTGGACGCTCGGGTTGATCGCCATCTTCGCCCCGCTCGCCGTCCGCGCCTACCGTCGCGCCGCACTCTAGACCTCGCTACCGCTGCAGCACCAGCTTCGTCCGCCCCAGCCATCCGCCCCAGCCGTCGGAGGGGAACGAGTCGGAGACCCGGAGGTACACGGTCCGGCCGCTCCCGCGCAGCGCGTTGAGGTCGAGGTCCCGCCACGCGCGGTTCGACTGGTCGCGGATCTCCCGGTCCTCGTGCAGCACCGTCGTCCAGCTCGAGCCGTCCGTCGACGCCTCGACGTGGAACTCGTTGCCGATGTTGAGGCTGAGCGTCCCGCCCGTCACGTCGGCGGGCAGCTCGAACTTGTAGACGAAGAAGCGCTCGTTGTCGGTGAAGCGCCCGCGGCCGTCGAACGCCTCGCCGTCGAGCTGTGAGCCGCCGTCCTCGCTCAACCACGGCTCCTCGGCCGCCGTGCCCGGGCTGAACTCGATCGTGTCGCCGAGCACCTGCACCGAGCCGGTGCCGTGCACCTCGACCGATCCGGAGGTCGCCTTCGCCTCGACGTGGTACTCGCCCGGCTCCACGCCCGCCGGCACGTTGACGTCGAAGGTCAGCGTCTGCGAGCGCCCTGTCGCCAGCGGCCCGAACGAGCGAGTCGGCGGGCTCGCGCTCCAGCCATCGGGGACGGACAGGGCCACATCGCCGCTGAGGGACTCCCCGCCGGAGTTCCACACCTCCACGCGGACGGGCACGGTCGAGCCGGGCCAGGTGGCGCTCGACCCGACCTCGGTTCCGAGCGGCACGGCTTCGTCGTGGTTGAGGAGCTCGATCTCGGCGAGCGTGCCGCTCGCCTCGAGCCGGTAGCGCTCGTAGCGGCCCGGCCGGTCGATCTTGAACGGCCGGGTCTGCTTGCGCCACTTGAACGTCTCGCCGGAGCGCGTGTCCAGCACCTTCCAAGACCGGCCGTCGTTGTTCGAGCCCTTGAGCGTCCAGCGCGCGGGGTCCGACCGGGCCGACGCGCCGGACGTCAGCGTGTAGAAGCGCGCGTCACGCCGCCGGCGGAACGCGTACTCGACCCACTTGCCGGTCGACGCCTCGGTCGCCGAGCTGTCGTCGAACAACTTCGAGACATCGTTGCCGGTGCTCGAGGTCGCTTCGCCGCCGTGCTTGCCGGTGGCGTCGCGCAGCGGCCGTGCCGGCTCGCGCCCCTGGGTCAGCGACGGCGGTGCCGTGTTGCCGTGAGTCGCCCAGCCGGACGGCCGCGGGCCCATGTCGAACGTCAGCGTGGCGCCGTTGGCGAGCATCGAGTGCGGCAGGTACGTCTTGTTCCAGCGCCGGCCGTTGACCCGCAGGCCCTGCACGTACACGTTGCGCGTGCTGTTGTTCGGCGCGCGGACGACGATGTCCCGCCCGGACCGGCGGATCGTCAGCTTCTTGAACAGCGGCGAGCCGATGACGTAGTTCGGGCTCCCCATCTGGAGCGGGTACAGCCCCGCGGCGGCGAACAGGTACCAGGTCGACGTCTCACCGTTGTCCTCGTCGCCCGCGTAGCCCTGGCCGATCTCGGAGCCGGAGTAGAGACGGCGCAGCGCCTCGCGGGTCTTCTCCGCGGTCTTCCACGGCTGCTTGGCGTACGCGTACATCCACGGGATGTGGTGCGACACCTGATTCGAGAAGCCCCACTGGCCCATGCGCACGTCGCGCGCCTCGAGCATCTCGTGGATCGTCCCGCCGTAGGAGCCCGTGAACGTCCCGGTCTCCGGCGTCGCGAAGAACGCGTCGAGCTTGCGCGCGAGCGCGGCCCGGCCGCCGTAGAGGTTCGCGAGCCCCTGGCCGTCCTGCGGCACGTGGAACGCGAAGTTCCAGCCGTCGGTCTCGGTGTAGTCGTGCTCGTGGCCCCACACCCGCGGGTCGTACTCGTCGGGTGAGGACTTCCAGCGACCGCTGGCGGAGCGGCCCTGGAAGAAGCCGATCGCCGGGTCGAACATGTTCACGTAGTTGGTGGCGCGGCTGAGGAAGTACTCGGACTCCTCTCGCAGCCGCCGCTTGTCGGCGCCGCTCGCTCGGCGGGCCAGCGCCTTCGCCATGTTGCCGATGCCGAAGTCGTTGATATAGCCCTCGAGCGCCCACGAGACGCCCTCGGACACCACCGACGGCGTGTAGCCGAGGAACAGCGACGTCTCCAGGCCCTTGCGGCCGACGCTCGGGTCGTTCGGATCGTCGCCCGGCGGCTCCACGGTGGCGTTCCGGACCGCGGCGGCGTAGGCGTCGCGGGCGTTGAAGCCCTTGACCCCCTTCACGTAGGCGTCGGCGAACGCGACGTCCGAGCTCGTGCCGGTCATGAGGTTCGCGTAGCCCGGCGAGGACCAGCGCGCGATCCAGCCGCCGTCGCGGTACTGCTGGACGAAGCCGTCGATCAGCTCGCCGGCGGTGCCGGGGTCGAACATCGCGTAGCCCGCCCAGACGGTCCGGTACGTGTCCCAGAAACCGTTGTTGACGTACACCTTGCCGTCGACGATGTCGCCGCCGGTCTGGGTTTCCGTGGCGAGCGGCGAGTCGGTCGAGGACTGCACCGTGTGCTTCCACTTCGGGGAGGCCGCGGTGCCGACGTTCTCGTGCGCCGAGTTCGGATACAGCGAGAGCCGGTAGAGGTTCGAGTAGAGCGTCCGGCTCTGGTCCGGCGTGGCGCCTTCGACCTCCACCGCGTCGAGCTTGTCGTCCCACTGGCTCTGGGCGCGCGCCGCGAGCGAGGTCAGCGTGTCGGTCGGCCGGATCTCGAGCGCCAGGTTCTTCTTCGCCTGCTCGATGCTCATCAGCGAGGTGGCGATCCGCAGGTTCACGACCTTGTCGCTGCCCGTGTCGAACTTGACGTAGCCGGTCGAGTCGCGATCGCCCGCGTTCAGGTTCCCGCTCTGGGTGACCGGCTTGTCGAAGGTGCCGTAGACGAACAGGCGCCCGGCGCCGTTGGAGAGCCCGCTGGCGACGTCGGACCAGCCGCTGATCGTGCCCTCGGCCTGGTTGATCGTGAGACCGGAGTCGCCTTCGTCCCGGTCGATGTTGTCGAGGATCACGTTGCCCTCGTCGCCGGTGAACTCGAAGCGGAACAGCGCCGCGTGGTCGGTCGGCGCGATGTCGGTGCGCATGCCGTTCTCGAACTTCACGCCGTAGCGGTACGGCTTGGCGATCTCGTTCGCGTGCTTGAAGGTGAGCGCGCGATCGTCGCGGCCGGCCTTCGGCTCGCCGGTGTCCGGCGACGGCATGACCTGGAAGGTCTGGCGGTCGCCCATCCACGGGCTCGGCTCGTGCGAGGCGGCGAACGCCTCGATCCGCGGCAGGTTGTCGTCGTTGTTGTCCTGCTGGTAGGCGTACAGCCAGCTGATCGAGCCGGCGTCGGTCATCGGCGTCCAGAAGTTGAAGCCGTGCGGGACGGCCGTGGCCGGGATGTTGTTGCCGCGGCTGAAGCCGCCGGTGGAGTTGGTCCCGCGGGTGGTGAGCACCCAGTCGGACGGCCGCGCATGGGTCTCCTTCGCCGGGCTGCCGAGTTTGCCCGCGGACGAAGTCCGCTGGGTATCGATGCGGATGTCGTCGAACCAGCCGTTGAAGAGGTGCGTGCCCTTCGGGTTGTCGTAGCCGACGAGGATGCGGTCGATCGTCTTGCCCGCGGCGACCGCGCCGATGTGGGAGACCTTGCGGTTCCATTGGTTGGCGTAGAGCGACTTGCTCGCGCCCTGGCCCTGCGGGTCGAGGTCGTACTCCTGCTGGTCGAGCGCGCGCAGGTCCGACAGGTAGGTGCCGTCGGTGAAGGCGAGGTCGACGGCCGCGTACGTGCTCGGGTAGCCGAGGTCGTTGTTGGTGAGCTCGGGGAAGATCAGGTACGACAGCTCGCTGTTCCGCGTGACCTTGACGTCGACGTCGAACACCTTGTCGTAGGCGTAGCCGCGCCCGTCGGCGGTGTGACCGCCGGAGTAGCGCAGCGCCTTGACGCCGGTCCAGCCGGCGTTCGGCTTCATCGTCGGGCCGTTGACCGGGCCGGAGGTGGCGAACGCCTTCATGTCCGTCGCGGGCGGCGGCGTGGTGTCGCCGTCGGAGAGCTGGAGCTCGGCGAGCTGGACAAGGCCGTCGCCGTGGTTGGCGGTGATGTTCAGCCGGTAGTACTCGTAGCTGCCGGGGGTGGCGACGTCGTACTGCTTGGTCTGGAAGCGCTCGGAGAAGTCCTGGCCGGTCTGCGCGTCGACCGTGGTCCAGGCGCTGCCGTCATGCGAGCCCTGGAGCTCCCAGTCTTTGGGGTCGCGCTCGGCGGAGTCGTTGGCGGACGAGAGCGCGTAGTCGACGACGGTGACCGGCTCGGAGAGCTGGTAGCGGACCCAGCCGGTCGGCTCGAACGCCAGCCACTTGCTGTTGACGTCACCGTCGTTGAGCCGCTCGGCGGTCTCGCCCGGAGGATTCTCGGCGCTGGCCGTGACCGCGACGACCTTGTCGCGGATGTTCCCGGGGATCCCGGGCGACGAGCTCCCGGTGACGCCGGACATCTTCTTGTTGCCGTGCGAGTCGACCTCCGCGGTGCTCTCCCACGCCGGAGCGGGGTCGCCGCTCTCGAACGACGAATAGAAGTCCGTCGCGGCGTGCGCGGCCGGCGCGGCCATCGCCGCCATCAGCGCAACCGCCAGCCCAACCGCCAGAAGAACCCGTCGACCCATCTCTCTCGCCTCCCCACGAGGATGACAACGTTGTCATCCGATCCCGAAAGAAACCCCTGCCCGGTTCGGAAGGTACGCCTGCCTTGCTGATCCGTCAAATGACAACCGTTCGCGTACTTCAACGGCGGGCATTGAGGAGGGGGTGCGGGGTGCCGCGGCGAGCAAGCGGGACGCGTGACCACGCTACAGGGGGTCAAAGCGTCCCGCTTGGCCAAGAATGCTGAGTTCGGGGCCCTATCCGCCCCAAATCAAGCAAGCTTGCCGAGTTTGGGGCGCTATCCGCCCCGAAAACGGAGACCTTGGCTCGGGGCGAGCGCCGCGGCACCCCGTCCTTCCCTTCAATGCAAGCTGTTGACGTTCGCCGCGCTAACCGCGAACGCTAAGCCGCCGCAGCCTCGTCCAGCTCGCGCCGCAGGTCCCGGATCTCGTCGCGCAGCCGTGCCGCGTACTCGAACCGCAGCTCCTCGGCCGCGGCGAGCATCTCCTCCTCGAGCTCGACGATCGTCGACTCGATCTCGGCCGGCGCCATGTCGACCTTGCGCTCGCGGCGGCGGCGGCCCTTGGTCGGGACCTTGGAGTCGGACATCAGGAACTCCGTGATGTCCGAGATGCCCTTGACGATCGTCTCCGGCGTGATGCCGTGCTCCTCGTTGTAGGCGACCTGGATCGCGCGGCGGCGGTCGGTCTCCCCGATCGCGGTGCGCATCGCCGCGGTCTCCTTGTCGGCGTACATGAGCACCGTGCCGCCGACGTTCCGCGCCGCTCGCCCGATCGTCTGGATCAGCGACGTCTCGCCGCGGAGGAAGCCCTCCTTGTCCGCGTCCAGGATCGCCACCAAAGACACCTCCGGCAGATCCAATCCCTCGCGCAGCAGGTTCACACCCACGAGCACGTCGTACTCGCCGAGGCGCAGCTCGCGGATGATCTGGATCCGCTCGAGCGTGTCGACCTCGGAGTGCAGGTAGCGGACCTTGAAGCCGACCTCGAGCAGGTAGTCCGTGAGGTCCTCGCTCATCTTCTTGGTCAGCGTGGTCACGAGCACGCGCTCGTTGCGCTCGACCCGGACCCGGATCTCGTTCATCAGGTCGTCGATCTGGTTGCGCGTCTCGCGCACCACGACCTCTGGGTCGACGATGCCCGTCGGCCGCACGATCTGCTCGACGATGTGCTTGGAGTGCTCGCGCTCGTAGGCGCCGGGCGTCGCCGATACGAACACCATCTGCGGGGTGATCGAGAGGAACTCCTCGAACGTCTGCGGCCGGTTGTCCATCGCGCTCGGTAGCCGGAAGCCGTACTCCACCAGCGTCGACTTGCGCGAGCGGTCGCCCTCGTACATGCCGCCGATCTGCGGCACGGTCTGGTGCGACTCGTCGAGGAAGCAGACGAAGTCCTTGGGGAAGTAGTCGATCAGGCAGTACGGGCGGGCGCCCGGCTCACGGCCGTCGAGGATGCGCGAGTAGTTCTCGATGCCGGAGCAGAACCCGACCTCGCGCAGCATCTCCATGTCGTACTGGGTGCGCTGGCGCAGGCGGTGGGCCTCGAGGAGCTTGCCCTCGGCCTCGAGCTCGGCGGTGCGGTGGTTGAGCTCGCGGCCGATCTCGGCCACCGAGCGCTCCATCGTCCCTTCCTTGACGTTGTAATGCGTCGCCGGCCAGATACCGACGTGCTCGAGGTCGTCGACGATCAGCTCGCCCGTCAGCGGGTCGAAGTGCTGGAGCCGCTCGACCTCGTCGCCGAACAGGATCGCCCGGAACGCCGTCTCCGCATACGCCGGGAAGATCTCCAGCGTGTCGCCGCGGACCCGGAACGTGCCGCGCCCCAGCGCCGTGTCGTTGCGGTTGTACTGCAGGTAGACGAGCTTGCGGAGCAACTCGTCGCGGTCGACGTAGGCGCCCTTGATCAGCGTCTGCAGGTTGTCGTTGTACGTGTCCGGCGAGCCGAGGCCGAAGATCGCCGACACCGAGGCGACGATCAGCACGTCGCGGCGCGCGAACAGCGCAGCCGTAGCGGCGTGTCGGAGACGGTCGATCTCCTGGTTGATCGCCGAGTCCTTCTCGATGTAGAGGTCCCGCGAGGGGACGTACGCCTCGGGCTGGTAGTAGTCGTAGTAGGAGACGAAGTACTCGACGGCGTTCTGCGGGAAGTAGGTGCGGAACTCGTTGCAGAGCTGCGCGGCGAGGGTCTTGTTGTGCACGAGGATCAGCGACGGCTTCTGCAGCCGCTCGATCGTCGCGGCCATCGTCATCGTCTTGCCGGTGCCGGTGGCGCCCAGCAGCGTCGTGTAGCGGTTGCCCTCGTCGACGCTCTTGGCGATCGCGTCGATCGCCGCCGGCTGGTCGGCGGTCGGGCTGTACACGCTGTCGAGCTTGAACGGAGGCATAGCCGACCAACAGTATGGAACGGGACGGACGGAACCGCGCTGTGGTTTGGCGCGCGTTCACAACGGACATCCCGGCCACATGCGTCACATCGTTGTCGCCGCCAAGGCGGGATCCGATCAGCCGTGGCTCGCCGACGCGGCCGCCGACCTCTCCCATCAGACCGGCGCCGCCGTATCGGTCGTCTCGCTCGACGGCCTTGACATGGAAGGGCTGTCTCCCACCCCGCGCTCCGAGTTCCGCGAGTCCGCGCAGCAGGCGGTCGACGCCTTGCTCGCGAGGCTGCGCGAGGCCGGCGTAGAGGCCGAGGGCGAGGTGCGCCCCGGCAAGGTGTCGCGCGGCATCCTCCTGTACGCGGAGGAGAAGGAGGCCGACGCGATCCTCGTCGGTGCCTCCACCAAGGGCAAGGTGGCCCGCAAGGTTCTGGGCAGCGTTCCGGTCGAGCTGATCCAGCGCGCGCGCCGCCCCGTCATCGTGATCTCACCCCCGTCGTAGGAGAGAACCAGTGGCCACCGCCTCAGGCAGCGAGGGCCGCAAGGGCCTCTTCGCGACCAAGGACACCGACACGCTCGTCCGCGACACGGAGGAGAAGGGCGCGTCGCTGGCGCGCGTCGTCGGCCTGCTCGACCTGACCGCGCTCGGCCTCGGCGCCATCATCGGCACCGGCATCTTCGTCGTCATCGGCGAGGCGATCGGCGACTCCGGCCCGGCGATCATCATCTCCTTCGTCCTCGCCGGCATCACCTGCGCGTTCTCCGCGCTCGCGTTCGCGGAGCTGGCCTCGTCGATCCCGGTCTCGGGCAGCGCGTACACGTACTCGTACGCGACGCTCGGCGAGATCGCCGCCTGGATCATCGGCTGGGACCTGATCCTCGAGTACGCGGTGTCCGTCGCGGCCGTCGCGGTCGGCTGGGGCCAGTACTTCAACAACCTCGCCGACTCGCTGTTCGGCTTCACGCTGCCCGACTCGCTCGCCAGCCCGCCCGGCGAGGGAGGCTCTTTCAACCTGCCGGCCGTCTTCATCGTGCTCGCGATCACCGCGGTGCTCTGCGTCGGCATCCGCGAGAGCGCGCGCTTCAACACGATCATGGTGTTCATCAAGCTCGCGGTGCTGGCGTTCTTCATCGTCGTCGCCGTCACGGTGTTCGACGGCGGCAACCTCAAGCCGTTCGCGCCCGAGGGCGTCGACGGCGTCGTCACCGCGGCCTCGGTCATCTTCTTCGCCTACATCGGCTTCGACGCCATCTCGACCTCGGGCGAGGAGACGAAGGACCCGGGGAAGCACTTGCCGATCGCGATCATCGGCTCGCTGGCGATCGCGACCACGCTCTACATCGTGGTCTCGGTGGTCGCCGTCGGCGCGCTGCCGTTCAACGAGCTCAAGGGCGCCGAGGCGCCGCTGACCACCGTGATCAAGGAAGGCGTCGGGCTCGACTGGGCCGGCAACATCATCTCCTTCGGCGCGCTGGTCGCCATCACCAGCGTGGTGCTGACGATCCTCTACGGCCAGACCCGGATCATGTTCGCGATGTGCCGTGACGGCCTGATGCCGCGCAGCTTCGCGAAGGTCAACGACAAGACGAAGACCCCGATCCGGATCACCGCCACGTTCGGGTTCCTGATCGCGGTCGTGGCCGCCTTCGTCCCGCTCAAGGAGATCGTCAAGCTCGTCAACATCGGCACGCTGTTCGCGTTCATCGTGGTGAACATCGGCGTCATCATCCTGCGGCGCACCAAGCCCGACCTCGAGCGCGGCTACCGCGTCCCGTTCGTGCCGTGGTTCCCGATCATCGGCTCGCTGCTGTGCGTCTACCTGATGCGCTACCTCTCGCTCGAGACGTGGCTGCGGTTCATCGGCTGGATGGCGGTCGGCCTGGTCATCTACTTCCTCTACGGGATCCGGCACTCGCGCCTGCGCCAGGGCGAGACCGTCAACCCCGAGGCCGAGCTTCCGGACGCCACGTAACGGTTTCCCGCCGGCACGGGGCGGGCACGGATGACGAGGGAGTCGTCCGAGGAGGGGTACATGTTCCGGTCCGCCATCGTCGTCGCGCTGCTCGCGCTCGGCCTGATCACACCGTCGCTCGCGTCCGCGGCGGACGAGTTGTCGACCTCCAATCGGCTCCAGGACCGGCGCGAGGTCGCGGCAGGCGAACGCGCGTACTCCGGCGGCTTCGAGGACGGCCGCTGGTACGCCAACGGCTGGCACATCAGCGGCGAGATGGGCGGCGTCTGGGCGCCGCCGCTGAAGCTCGTGGACGGCGTCTGGTTCGGCGTCAACGGCAAGTGGGCCGGCAAGGCCTCGCGCTTCACGAGCGGGCAGGGCTACACCCGCTTCACCCTCCCCTCCCTTGTCGGGGCTGAAGCTCGAGCGCACCGACTACGCGTCCGACAGCCAGCGCGCCGCGCTGTTCGGGCTGAAGCTGCGCAACACCTCCAACCGCGCCCGCAAGGTGACCGTCAAGGTCGACGCCCACTCGGAGCTGATGGGCCAGTTCCCGTGGGGCTTCAAGGGCCTCGTCCCCAACGCGAGCGAGAACCTCCCCGACCACGGCGCGTTCAGGCGCGGCGCGCTCCAGTTCACGGATGACGGCGCGCTCACGGGTTCGCCCCTGCACCACTACGCCGCGCTCGTCGGCTCCAACCGCACGCCGATCTCCGGCAAGGCCGCGCCGACCGGCGGCGCGTACCGCGGGCCGCAGGGTGCGCACGCCTGCCAGGACGGCGACACGTCGGCCCCGAGCGTCTGCGACGACGGCCCGTTCGGTCACGGAACCGGCGGTCGCCTGCGCTACCGCGTGAAGGTTCCCGCGCACGGCGCGCGGACCGTGTGGATCGCGGCGGCCGGCTCCGACAAGGGGCTCGGCGCCGCGCGCAGCGAGTTCGCGAAGGCGCTGCGCAACCCCAAGCGCGCGCTCGCCGCCAAGCTCGCGGCGCGCCGCAGGCTCGCGCGCCAGACGCAGCTCTCGCTGCCGGGCGACCGCCGGCTCCAGCGCTCGATCGACTGGGGCAAGCAGAACCTCGCCGACCTCACGCTGCGCGCCTCGGACCTGCAGATCCGCTGGACCAACCAGGGCAAGCAGTTCCCCGCCCCGCTGGGCACCGTCGCGAGCGCGCGCTGGTTCGGCGCGGGCTTCCCGGACTACCCGTGGATCTTCGCGACCGACGGCGAGTACACCGCGTTCGCCGCGATGGCGCTGGGCCAGTTCCAGACCGCGGAGGACCACCTGCGCACGCTGCGCGACATCTCCGACGTGCTCAACAACCGCTCCGGCATCGTCGTGCACGAGACGGTGGCCGACGGCTCCGTGTACTTCGGCCACGACTCGCAGACCACGAACCCCGACACCGGGGCCAAGACCAACGACTTCAACACCGACGAGACGATCAAGTTCCCGAGCATCGTGGCGCTGATCTGGCGCTGGACCGGCGACGACCGCTTCCGCGACGACATGTACGACTTCGCGAAGCGCAACCTGCACGCGGTCGACGACCGCCTCGACGTCGACAAGGACGGCTGGCCCGAGGGCTCGGGCAACGTCGAGCGGCCGGGCATGGGTCCGGAGAAGCTCGACAACGGCGTCTACTACATCCGCGCCCTGCTCGATCTCGCCGACATGGCGCGCGCGAAGCACGACGACGCCACCGTCGCGTGGGCCACCGGCCTCGCCGCCAAGCTGCAGAAGCAGTTCGAGACGACGTGGTGGTCGACCAAGGACAACCAGTACGCGGACTCGCTGCTCGACCCGGGCAACACGCAGTCGTTCTTCAAGCACTGGATCGGCCAGGTGCCGATGGAGGCGGAGCTCACGAGCGACGGGCAGGTGACGCCCGGCGTGGCCGCCCGCGACCACGGGACGACGGCGCTCGCGGGCCGCGAGACCCCGTGCTACAGCGGCGACCGCCCCGGCAGCCGCGGCCTCTTCCACACCGGCTGCGGTGGCGGCAACGACAGCAAGGGCGACTTCGAGATCTTCTCGCTGACGACCTCCATCCAGGCGGTCGGCGAGGGCAACTACGGGCGCCTCGGCGCCGGTCAGCAGACGCGCTACACCGACGCCAACGCCGAGACGATGTTCTCGGAGCCGGCCACCGGCAACACCCCCGACGAGCAGCCGGGTGCGATGCCCGAGATCTTCCCGTCGGCGCCGAACGGCGACCCGAGCAAGGGCATCCCGCCGAACATCGACCGCTGCTGGACCTGCCGCTCGATGTTCATGCAGGCGTGGGGCAACTACGGCACCGCATGGCCGGTCGTGCACCAGCAACTCGGCGTGCGGCCCGACATCGGCCGCGGCCGGCTCGAGGTCGTGCCGCAGGTGCCCGGCGGCCAGTCGCGCGTCGCGGGCTCGTCGATCCGGCTCGGCCGCTCCGGCTCGCTGGCGGTCGAGGCCTCACACGACGGCGCGACCTACCGCACGCGCGTGGAGGTCGGCAGGCCGGTCTCGAAGCTCGCCATCGGCCACACGCTCCCGGCGGGCGCGACGGTTGCGAAGGCGAAGCTAGACGGCCGGCCGGTGACTCCCACGACCCGCAGCACCAACCGCGGGCTCGAGGTCACCGTGGCCACCGGGCCGGGAACCCATACGCTGGTCATCGCCGCGGGCTAGCTCGGCGCGCGCGGCGCGCCGAGCCCGCAGCAGCGCGTTGACCTCGCCGCCGAGCAGGATGGCGATGCTGGCGAGGTAGGCCCACAGCACGGTCGAGACGACCGCGTTGACGGCCTGCCCGATCAGCGTCACCGACGGGTCGTTGCTGGCGACCCCGCTCCAGTCGCGCATGTCGGCGGTGAGCCGGAACGCGACGGCCGCGCCGATCCACAGACACGCCCCGACGACCGCGCCCGGCAGGCAATCGCGCCAGCCCTGCTTGACGTTCGCGGTGAAGCGATAGAGGCAGACGAGGAACCCGACGACGAGCGTGAGCCCGATCGGCCAGCGAACCACCGACCACAAGACGCTGTAGGGCCCCTGGATCCCCAGCGTCTTGGCGGGGTCGCCGGTCAGCTGACCGAGCGGGCCGGAGACCATCATCTCGACCGTCACCGCCACCACCGCGACGGAGCCGAGCGCGAACAGCAGCGCGATCAGGCGCTGGATCAGCGAGGGCCGGTGGTCGTGGACGCCGTAGCAGTAGTCGAGCGCATGGCCGGTCGCCATGAACAGGTGGCTGGAGAGCCACCAGGCGATCAGGAGCGCGCCGAGCGCGACGTCCTGATGCGGCTGCGTGAGCTGGGCGTGCACGAACGGCGTGATGACGTTGTCGGCGAGCTGCGGCCCCATCAGCGTGTGCACGGCGCTGGTCGCGGCCTCCTCGGCCCGGGCCACCGACTCCGCGCCGAACACGCGCTTGGAGAGCCCGAACGCCGAGCCGACCGCGATCGTCGACGGGACCAGCGTGAGCACCGCGAAGAACGCCATCTCGGCCGCGTGGCCGGTCGTGCGGTGCCGCTTGGTGGCGCGGGCCAGCTCGACCAGCAGCGACCACGGCCGGTGCTCGGCCAGCGCCTCCTGCCTCCAGCGCGTGACTGAAGTGGCCATCGCCCGATTATCCCTCCCCGCTCAAGCAGCGCACAGCGGGCCCGTGGAAGAGCGACGCGCACGGCGGCAGCCGCGTCTTCCCGCGCGCCGCGCCCACGACCGCCCGCAGCGCGCGGGCGACGACCCGCGGTTGCCCGTCGATGCGCTGGACGAAGTGGTCGCTGCGGCGCGCGAGCACGTGCACGTGATCGCTCGACAGCCGCGCGAGCTCGGCCTGCATCCGACTCCACAGCCGCGCCTCGGCGCGCCACAGCGGCGTCTTGTCGGGGCCGAAGATCTGCTCGTGGCGCCCGGCCTCGATGACCACCAGCGGCAGATCGCCGAGGCTGCGCACGCGCGCGTCGAGCGCCTCGCTCGCACGCACGTCGACGTTGTTGACGACCGGCTCCGCCGCCTCTTTGCGCGCCTCTGGCTCCACCGACTTCGGCCAGATCGCGAGCTGCCGAGCGGTGGCGTTCCGGCCCACCGCGTCGACGAGCACGAGGCCGGCGACGTCGCGCGGGCGCGCATGGGCGTACAGCCGGGTAAGCAGCCCGCCATAGGAGTGCCCCGCCAGCACATAGGGCGGCGGGATGCGAGCGGCGAACAGCAGCTGCTGAAGGTCGCGGATCTCGTCCGAGGCATCGTGGACGCCCGCCCGCCCGACGCTCGAGCCCAGCCCGGCGCGGTCGTACGCGCAGGTGCGGGTCGTACGCGCCAGGTCGCGCTGCGTGTCGCGCCAGTCACTGCTGCTGCCGCCGAAACCCGCCTCCAGCACCACCGCGGGGCTGCCCGAGCCCGCACACGTGACGTAGAGCCGGTGGCCGCCGACGTCGACGAGCCGGCCGCCGCCGACGATCACTGGCGCCCCACGCTCGCGGGTGTCGACGCGCTGCGGCGTCGTGTGCTTGCCGCATCCGGCGGCCAGAAGCGGTAGCGCTACCAGCAGAAGTGTTGGGAGTTTGTTCAGGCGCGCCAATTATTTTTCCGGCTTCGTGCGTTGGGGTGTAGGGTCCGGCGCGCAATTGGGCACCGCAGGGCGTACGGAGGCCGGATTTGCTTCCATTCGTCCCTCGCCCGCTGGAGGGGGCGCTGTCCGGGTCGTTGGGGAACGAGGAGGGACAATTTTATGTCGGGTCGCAGAGGCACGAAGGTCCGAGCTGCGCTGGCCGCCTTGCTGGCAGTTTGTCTAGCCGTTGCCGTCGCCGCGTGCGGCAGCAGCAGTGACAGCGGCGGCAGCGGTAGTGAGAAGAAGATCAGCGGCGCGAAGGTCATCGACGCCAGCTCGCTGAACAGTCCGCCCAAGGGCACGATCCACTACTGCACGGGCAAGGACACCAGCGGCGCGGCGCACCAGGTCGTTGCGGACTTCAACAAGAAGTACGCGAGCCAGGGTTACAAGGTGGCGCTTACCGAGTTCCCGCAGTCCGCCGACCAGCAGCGCGCGCAGTTCATCCAGCGCCAGCAGGCCAAGTCCGACGACTGCGATGTGTTCAACTCCGACGTCATCTGGACCGCGGAGTTCGCGAGCCAGAAGTGGCTGTACGACCTGACGCCCTACGTCGACAAGGCAAAGGACAAGTACATCCAGGCGCCGCTCGAGACAGTCCATTACGGCGGCAAGTACTGGGGCGTTCCCGCCACCAGTGACGCCGCGTTCCTCTTCTACCGCACCGACAAGGGCGGCGGCTCGGCGCCGACGACCTGGCAGCAGGTCTACAGCAAGGCGAAGGGCGAGGGCGGGATTATCTACCAGGGCGCCCCATACGAAGGCCTGACCTGTGACTACCTCGAGATCGCCTTCGCCGCCGGCGGCAAGGTGCTCTCCGACGACGGAAAGAAATCGGAGATCAACTCGCCGGAGAACGAGAAGGCCCTCCAGCTGATGGTCGACGGCATCAAGTCGGGCGCCGCGCCGAAGGCGGTCACGACGTACATGGAGCCGGAGACCGACCAGGGATGGGCGAGCGGGCGCTACGCCTATATGCGCAACTGGACAGGCTCGTATGCGCTCGGCAACACCAAGGGCAGCAAGGTCAAGGGCAAGCAGAAGGTAGCCGCGCTCCCGACATTCGAGGGCGGCGGCAAGGCCGGCATCCTCGGTGGCCACAACAGCTCGATCAGCGTCTACACCAAGAACCCGGGCCTCGCGCTCAAGTTCGCGGACTACTACGCCTCCCCGGAGTGGCAGAAGATCGTGCTGCTGAAGTACTCGAATGCGGCGGTCATCTCGGCCACATACGACGACCCGGACGTCAAGAAGGCAATCCCATACTCGGCCGAGCTCAAGCAGGCGATCAGCCAGGCCAAGCCCCGGCCCGTGTCGCCGGTGTACACGCAGATCTCGCAGGCGATCTACAAGAACGTCAATGACGCGCTTGCCGGTCGGACGAGTCCGAAGGACGCGCTGGCGAAGGCGGACAAGCAGATCACAAGCGCCCTCTCGACGTTCTGAGCTAGGAGCGAATCATGGAAGCCGCGTCGATCGGGACAGGATCACCAGCGAAGGTCCAGCGGTCCAAGGGACTGCAGGAGAAGCAGCTGGCGAGGTTGATGGTCGCGCCGTCGATGATCCTCATCGCGGTCGTCGCGGCGTGGCCGGTCATCTACGCCATCTGGCTGTCGCTGCATGAGTACAGCATCAAGGTGGCCGGCCTGAGTCGGTGGGCGGGCTTCGGCAACTACAGCAACGCGCTCGGCAACTCGGATTGGTGGGCGGCGCTCGGGCACACGCTCATCTTCACCGTGTCGTCGGTGGCGCTGGAGACCGTGATCGGCCTGGCGATGGCGCTGGCGATGCACGCCGCCTTCAAGGGCCAGGGTCTGTTGCGCACGACAGTGCTCGTCCCGTGGGCGCTTCTCACGGTCGTCACGGCGATCATCTGGCGGACGATGTTCGTGTCGCCTTACGGCTTCGTGAACACGCTCTTCGGCACCAAGACGGTGTGGCTCGGATCGGAGCCGCAGGCGCTGATCATCATCATCCTCGCCGACGTCTGGAAGACAGCGCCGTTCATGGCGCTGCTGATCCTCGCCGGCTTGCAGGTGATACCCGGCGAGGTCTACGAGGCCGCCAAGGTGGACGGCGCCTCGACGATGCAGCGGTTCACGAGGATCACACTGCCGCTGCTGATGCCGGCGATCCTCGTCGCGCTGATCTTCAGGACGCTCGATGCGCTCAGGGTGTTCGACTTGCCCTATGTGTTGACGGGGGGGCAGAATGGCACTTCGACGTTGTCCACGATCGCGCAGGAGGCGTTCGCTGCGAACCGGCTCTATGGGCTCGGGGCGGCGATGGCGGTGCTCACGTTCATCGTCGTGATGATCGTGTCGTTCTCGTACATCCGCTTCGTCGGCGGCAACCTCCGAGGAATGGGAGACGACTGAGCCATGGAAGCTGGAGCTGCTGCTGCGACTCAAGCCACCACGGCGAGGCGCACCAAGACCAAGACGATCAAGCCGGACCAGGCGGGGACGCCCTGGTGGATGTGGATCGCGGTCGCCGCGATCATCGTCTTCTGCCTCTTCCCCTTCTACTGGCTGATCAACATCTCGCTGAAGACGGGCACGGATCTCCAGTCCTCCAGCCTGATACCGCCCAACCCGACGCTGGACAACTACCAGGAGATCTTCAAGAACCCCGACTTCACGAAGGCGCTGCGCAACAGCGCCGCCGTCGCGCTGATCACGACCGCGCTCTCGATCACGGTCGGCGCGTTCTGCGCGTACGCGCTGGCGCGCCTGCGGATCGGCGGCAAGAGCATCATGCTGGCGATCGTCCTGACGATCTCGACGTTCCCGCAGATCGCCATCGCGGCGCCGCTGTTCAAGCTCTGGTCGGACATCGGTCTGTTCAACACCTGGACCGGACTCGTGCTCCCCTACCTGACTTTCGCGCTGCCGCTGACCATCTACATCCTGGTCTCCTTCTTCAAGGAGATCCCGCGGGACCTGGAGGAGGCAGCGCTGGTCGACGGCGCCACCCACTTCCAGGCGTTCCGCAAGGTGGTCGTCCCGCTTGCGGCTCCCGGCCTCGCCACCGCCGCCATCCTGACGTTCATCGGCGCGTGGAACGAGTTCCTCCTCGCGGTCACGCTGACGTCGTCCTCGAAGGCGCGGACCGTGCCGGCGGCGATCGCGTTCTTCACCGGCGCGACTGAGCATGACGTGCCCTTCGGGAGCATCTCGGCCGCATCCGTGACGATCTCGGTCCCGCTGATCATCATGATCCTGCTGTTCCAGAAGCGGATCGTCGCCGGTCTGACGGCCGGTGCCGTCAAGGGCTGAGCACTGGGCACCGCACGCGCGAGGCCGGGGCCCCAACCGGGTCCTGACCTCGACGCGCGCGGCGGTCCGGATCCAGGCGGGCCACGCGCTGCTGGAGGTCACGGCGCTCGCGCCGGATGTCTTCCGGCTGGGCTACTTCCCCCACGGCCGGCCGGTCGAGTACGTCTCGGAGGCGACCGACGGCGCGCAGTGGGAGCCGACCGAGGCGGAGATCCAAGGCAAGTCCGGTCGCGTGGAGATCGACACCGAGGCCGCGAAGGCGGTCATCACGCTCGAGTCGCTGCGCGTCTCGTTCGCCGACCGCGACGGGACGGCGCTGGTGGACGACGTGCACTTCTGGAGCGGCGACCCGGATCCCGACCCCGCGGCGCTGATCGGGCCGCCGGTGCGGATGGACCACCTGCGGACCGCGCACACGCGCTTCTTCGGCTGCGGCGAGCGGACCAGCGGGCTCGAGAAGACCGGGTCGCGGCAGGTGTTCTGGAACATCGACCCGCCGGGCGGCCACAGCGCATCGCAGATCAACCTCTACACGTCGATCCCGTTCGTGCTCGCGCTGTGTCGACGGGCGTGCGCACGGCGTCTTTCTCGACAACACGCACCGGGTCGAGATCGACCTCGCCAAGGCCGATCCGGAGCGCGTCAGCTACGAGGCGACGGGCGGCGACGTGGTGGCCTACGTCTTCACCGGCCCGACGCCGCGGGACGTGCTCGCCCGCTACACGCAGCTGACCGGCCGCATGTCGCTGCCGCCGTTGTGGGCGCTCGGCAACCACCAGTCGCGCTGGGGCTACGCCAGCGCCGAGGAGATCCTCGGGCTGGCGCGTGAGTTCCGCGAGCGCCAGATCCCGTGCGACTGCTTCCACCTCGACATCGAGTACATGGACGGCTACCGCGTCTTCACCTGGAATGGCGAGCGCTACCCCGACCCGGCCGGGCTGATCTCCGAGCTCGCCGAGCAGGGCTTCCGGGCGGTGACGATCGTCGATCCGGGCGTGAAGGTCGACGAGGGCTATCCGGTCTACACCGAGGGGCGCGAGCGCGGCCTGTTCTGCCAGACGGTCGACGGCGACGAGTATCGCAACGCGGTGTGGCCGGGGGTGTGCGCGTTCCCCGACTTCACGAACCCCGACGCGCGCGCCTGGTGGGGCGACCACCACAGGGTGCTGCTCGACGCCGGCGTGGCCGGCGTCTGGTGCGACATGGACGAGCCGGCGCTCTTCATCCCGATGCAGTCGACGATGCCCGAGGACGTCGTGCACCCCGGCAAGGCGGAGCCGCGGCTGCACGGCGAGGTCCACAACCTCTACGGCTCGCAGATGGCCCGTGCCGCGCGCGAGGGGCTCGAGCGGCTGCGGCCCGACCGGCGCCCGTTCGTCATCACGCGCGCGGGCTTCGCGGGGCTGCAGCGCCACGCGCTGCAGTGGACGGGCGACAACAGCTCGTGGTGGGAGCACCTGTGGATGGCGATCCCGCAACTCCAGAACCTCGGGCTGTCGGGCGTGGCGTTCTGCGGCGTCGACGTCGGCGGCTTCTACGGCGACACCAACCCCGAGCTGCTGGCGCGCTGGACCGAGCTCGGCATCGTCCAGCCGTTCTGCCGCAACCACTCGCACATCGAGTCGGTGCCGCAGGAGCCGTGGCGCTTCGGCGAGCTCGTGGACGGCGCTGATCCGCAAGTCCCTGGAGCTGCGGATGCGGCTGCTGCCGTACCTGTACGGCGCGTTCGAGGAGTGCTCGCGCATCGGCGCGCCCATCCTGCGGCCGCTGCTGTTCGACCATCCGGCGGACGAGACGACCTACACCACCGACGACGAGCTGCTGCTCGGCGACGCGCTGCTCGTGGCGCCGATCACGCGGCCGGGCATCGAGCACCGCCACGTCTACCTCCCCGAGGGGACGTGGGTGCACTGGTGGAGCGGTGAGGCGATCGAAGGGCCGGCGCACGTGCTCGCCCACGCGCCGCTCGGGCAGCCGGCGCTCTACGCCCGCGCGAACGCGGCGATCCCGCTGTGGCCGGTGATGCAGAGCACGGCGTCCGGGCCGCCGCCGGAGCTGCGGCTGCGGATTGCCTGCGCGCCGGGCGCCGGGGCGTACGAGCGCGAGCTCTATGAGGACGCCGGCGAGGGCTTCGGCGCGAGCGCGCGGCGCAGCGTGCGCTGCGACGGCACGCGTGTCGAGCTCGGCGAGCGGGTCGGCGACTATGTGCCGCCGGGGCGCGAGGCGATCGAGCTCGAGCTGCGCGGGCTGGAGCCGGGCACGAGCGTGCGCGTCGACGGCGAGGAGGCCGAGGCCCGCGAGGAGGACGGCGCGCTGGTGGTGGCGCTCGAGGAGTCCGCGCAGGGGCGCGTCGTGGAGATCGGCTGAAGGCTCATCGGCCCTCGGCCTTGTCGATCGCCGCCTGCAACGACTGCTTCCAGCTGCGGCTGGTGTAGGTCGCGCCGGAGACGGCGTCGATGTCAGCGCTCCCCGCCTTCAGCGCCGAGGCGCGCAGCAGCGGCTCGGCGCGGGCGTTGAGGGCCTGCGTGTGAGGGCCGTCGCCGGTCAGCGCCATCGGTCTTGACGCCGATCAGCTTCCCGTGCTGGACCGTCGCCTGCACCTGGATCACCGAGAACGGCGTGATCGACGCCGGGCCGACCGCCGCCCGCGCGCCCGGGGGCAGCTTCGGCGCCGCCTTGGGCCGCGGCTTGAGCGCCGAGTTCGGGTTGACCGTGCGCGGTGGCTTGGTGTCGTAGCCGGCCAGCAGCACGACCGCGACGGCCGTGACGAGCAGCGCGACGATCACCTTCGGCATCAGAACGCGAACCGCTCGGTGACGATGTGCCGCCGCGACACGCCGGTGCGGGCGAGGCTCGCGTGCGTCGCCTCGGTCATCGCCGGCGAGCCGCAGACGTAGACGTCGCGCGCCGCGATGTCGGGCACCAGCGCGAGCAGGCGCTCGGGCGAGAGCGGCTCGCCGATCACGTAGTGCACCTCCGCGCCGCGCCGGGTCGCCAGCTCGTCGAGCTCGGCGCGCAGGATCACGTCCCCCTCCCCCAGCGCGCGGTAGACGACGGCGATGTCGCCGGGGCCGCCGGGCATGTCCTCGAGCAGCGCGCGGATCGGCGTGATCCCGACCCCGCCGGCGATCAGCGCCACCCGCGGCCGCCGTCGCGCCGCCGTGGTGAAGGCGCCGAACGGGCCCTCGGCGATCACGCGCGTGCCGGGCGGGATCGCGCGCAGCGCGCTCGTGTAGTCGCCGAGCCCCTTGACGGTGATGCGCAGCCGGCGGCCGTCCGGCGCCGCCGAGAGCGAGAACGGGTGCGCCTCCCACCAGCGGTCGCGGGTCAGGAAGCGCCAGGTGAAGAACTGGCCGGCGCGCGCCTTCAGCGCCCCGAGCCGGCGCCCCTCGATCTCGATCGAGGTGACCGTCGGCCCCTCCTCCAGCACGCGCGCGACGCGCAGGTCGTGCCAGCCGCTGCGCACCAGCGGCACCCCGAGCCGGAAGATCACGAGCGCGCCGAGCGTGGCGACGTAGAGCGCGGTCCAGTAGGCGCGGGCGGCCGGATCGCCGACGAAGTCGGTCCCGGTCGCGAGCTGGTGGCTGAACGCCAGCGCGACGCCGAGGTAGGCGTAGAGGTGGACGAAGTACCACGTCTCGTAGCGCAGCCGCCGCCGCACGGCGACCACCGACGTGACGACCACGCCGATCAGGATCACGAGGCCGGCGGTCGCGGTGATCACCCCGGGGTAGCCGCTCCACAGCCGCCCGATCTCCGACGGCAGCGAGATGCGGTCGCCGATCGTGTAGCCCCACGTCACGAGCACCGCGTGGCTCACCAGCAGCGTGAGGCAGACACGGCCGTTCCACGCGTGCCAACGCGTCAGCCGCTCGAAGCCCAGCAGCCGCTCGAGCAGCGGCAGACGCGCCAACAGCAACAGCTCGACGAGCACCAGGTAGGCGCCCAGCAGCCCGCTGATGCGCCCGAGGCCGACCAGGAAGCTCGCGCTGTCCTGGATGTCCTGGATGCCGCCCCCGCCCAGCCACAGCGCCACGACGACGCCCGCATTGGCGAGGAAGAGGAGGGCCAGCCCCCAGCCGGCGATCCTCCCGCGGGTTGCGCTCACGCGCCGGAGTGTCGCGCCGGGTGCGGCGGCCGTCAATGACACAATCGCGCCCGGTGGCGCTTCGGCTCGACGGACACTGGGTGTGGGACTTCTGGTTCGCCTGCGACGGCGACGACGTCCACGTCTTCTATCTGCAGGCGCCGCGCTCGCTCGGCGACCCGGAACTGCGGCACGTCAACGCCACGATCGGCCACGCGGTCTCGCGCGACCTGAGCACGTGGGAGGTGCTCCCCGACGCGCTCGGCGCCGGCGCGCCGGGCGCGTTCGACGACCTCGCCACGTGGACCGGCAGCGTCCTCCGCCACGACGGTACCTGGCGGATGTACTACAGCGGGATCGCCCGCGCCGAGGACGGGCAGGTGCAGCGGATCGGCAGCGCGGTCTCCGCCGACCTCGTGACCTGGGGGCGCGAGGACCTGCTGCTCGAGGCCGACACGCGCTGGTACGACCGCGAGCACTGGCGCGACCCATGGGTGGAGTGGGACGGCGAGCGCTTCGACATGCTGGTCTGCGCGACCCGCGGCGGCCGCGGCATCCTCGGCCACGCGACGTCGCGCGACGGCGTCGACTGGACGGTCGGCCCACCGCTGTCGGCGCCGACTCGCCACGTCCAGCTCGAGGTGCCACAGCTCCTCCATGTCGACGGCGCATGGCGGATCCTGTTCTGCGACGCCTTCGCCGGCTCCGGCCTGCACTACCTCTCGGCGTCGCACCGCCTCGGCCCCTACCCGGGCGAGACGCGTGATCTGCTGCCCGGCGGCCGGCCGCGGGAGCACTACGCCGGCAAGGTGCTCGCGCACGGCGGCGAGCGCCGGCTGCTCACCTGGCTCATGGAGGACGAGCAGGGCGCGTTCGTCGGCGAGCTGGGCGACCCGATGCCGCTGCCGCGCTTCGCCTAGGCGCCAAGCCAGGCAGCTTGCTGCCTAGCGAGGGGCTAGCCGCGGCCGTCCCAGCCGTGCTCGAGCGCCCAGCGCGCGCCCACCGTCCACGCCTGCATGCGGTTGGCCCTGGGCGCGGGCTGCAGCTCGCCCGCCGCATCGACGGCGTAGAGCTCGGGCGCCTGGCCGAGCTCGTCGAGCGCCGCTAGCACACCGGTGCGCACACGCTCGGCCTCCTCGTGGAAGCCGGCGGCGCGCAGGCCGCCCCACCCCAGCCACGAGTCGAACGGCCAGATCGACGCCGCGGTGGTAGCCCTGGGGATCGAACACCGGGCTGGTCTGCGCGAGCGTGCGCAGGCCGAAGCGCGTGAGGACGTCGGGCTCGCACAGCCGCGCGGCCACCTCTCGCCGCGCGCTCCTCGCCGAGCGCGCCCGCACCACAGCAGCCACCCGAGCTGGGAGCCGGCGCCAGGCACCGGCACGTCGCCGGCCTCGAGCGCCATCACGTCCGGGCCGAAGTCGCGCTCGATGCGCTCCGCCAGCGCCGCGGCGCGCTCCTCGTCGCCGAGCGCGCCGCAGCGCCGCGTAGGCGACCGCCTGCACGTCGGCGTCGGCCTGCGGCGCCGCAGGCGCGCTGCCGTCCGCGCGCAGGATGCCGCCGCCGGTGGGGTGCGCCTCGACCGGCGCGGCGGCGTCGCGCCAGCCCTGCTGGGCGAGCCCGCCGGAGCTCGTCCGCGGGCCGTAGCGGACGAGGCCGCCGCCCGCGCTCCAGCGCGCGCTCGAGCCAGCCGGCGGCCGCGCGCCGCGCGGGCTCCAGCTCGGCGCTCAGCGCGTCGTCACCGAGCGCCGCGAGCACCACCAGGAACCACGAGGTGGAGTCGGCCGAGCCGTAGTAGCAGGAGCTGCCCGTCGCGCACCGGCCAGCCGAGCTCGGCGAAGCGCGGCTCGGCGCTGCGGGCGGTACTCGTGCAAGATCTTGCCCCGCTCCTCGTCGGTCTCCGGGTCGTCGCGGCTCCCCTGCAGCGCGGCGAGCGCGCGCAGGGTCGCGCGGGCCACGTCGGGCCGCTCCGGCAGCACCTGCAGCGCGGTGATCAGCGAGTCGCGGCCGAACAGCGCGTGGAAGCGGCCGGGGTCGCCGGGCTCCACCGGCGGCGTCGAGGCGTACGCCCAGCCCTCGTCCGACAGGAGCGCGTCGAGCACGCCGCCACCTTACGCCGTGTTGACAGCGCGCCCACCCGGTGCTTGGATGGAAGCGCTTCCAGAGGAGGAGGTACGGGGTTGAGCACGATCGCGCGGGTCGCAGCGCTCGCCGGCGTCGGAGTCGGCACGGTCTCGCGCGTCCTCAACGACTCCGGCGCGGTCAGCCCCGGCACCCGCCGCCGGGTCCAGGAGGCAATCGACGCGCTCGACTACGAGCCGAGCGCCGCCGCCCGCGCCCTCTCCACCGGGCGCACCCTGGCCGTCGGCATCGTGGCGCCGTTCGCCACCCGCCCGTCCGTCATCGAGCGGCTGCGCGGCGCCGCGCAGCACATCTCCGCGGCCGGCTACCAACTGGTGCTGCTCGACGTGGACCGGCCCGAGCACCTCGCCGGGGCGGTGCGCTCCGTTGCGGTCAAGGGCCGCTTCGACGGCCTCCTCGTGATCTCCCTCCCGCTCCGGGAGAGCGCGGTCTCGCGCGTGCGCTCGGCCGGCATCCCGCTCGTCCTGATCGACAGGCAGGAATCGGGGCTCGCGAGCGTGCACATCGACGACCAGGCCGGCGGCCGGCTCGCGGCCGAGCACCTCCTCGGGCTGGGCCACGTGCGGATCGCGTTCCTGGGGGACGACGAGTCGAACCCGTACGGCTTCGACTCGAGCGCCCGGCGGCGCGCCGGCTACGAGGCCGCGCTGCGCGATGCCGGCGTCGAGGTGCGCCCCGAACTGGTGGTCGCCGGCCCGCACGGCCGCTCGGTCGCACGCACGCTCGCGACGCAGCTCCTCGCCCTCCCCCACCCGCCGACGGCGATCTTCGCGGCGTCCGACGACCAGGCCGTCGGCGTGATCGATGCCGCGAACGCCGTCGGCGTGGAGATTCCCGGCGATCTCTCGGTGATCGGCTTCGACGACATCGAGATCGCCCGCTACGTCGGGCTCACGACCGTGGCGCAGCCGCTCGAGGCTTCAGGCAGGCGTGCAGCCGAGCTGCTGCTCGCCCAGATCGAGGGATGGCCGGCGGCCGCGGAGGAGCTGCGCTGCGAGCTCGTCGTGCGTGAGACGACGGCGGAGCGGGGAAGTGGCATGATGCGCGAGTCTTTGCGACAAGTGGAGGGGGAGTCGTCTATGAGGGGGAGTGTGTATGGCTGAGATCACGCTTCGGGGTGTGACGAAGCGCTACCCGGACGGGACCGAGGCGGTCAAGGCGATCGACCTCGACATCCACGACGGGGAGTTCATGATCCTCGTCGGTCCTTCGGGCTGCGGCAAGTCGACGGCGCTGCGGATGATCGCGGGCCTCGAGGAGATCTCCGACGGTGACCTGATCATCGGCGGCGAGCGGGTCAACGACCTGGCTCCGCGCGATCGCGACATCGCGATGGTGTTCCAGAACTACGCGCTGTATCCGCACATGACCGTGCGCGACAACATGGGCTTCGCGCTCAAGCTCGCCAAGGTCGATTCGAACGAGATCAACAGCAAGGTGGAGGAAGCCGCGCGCATCCTCGACCTCGAGGCGCACCTCGACCGCAAGCCGGCGAACCTCTCCGGCGGCCAGCGCCAGCGCGTGGCGATGGGCCGCGCGATCGTGCGCGACCCGCGGGCGTTCCTGATGGACGAGCCGCTCTCGAACCTCGACGCGAAGCTGCGCGTGCAGATGCGCACCGAGGTCGCGCGGATCCAGCAGCGCGTCGGCACGACCACGGTGTACGTGACGCACGACCAGACCGAGGCGATGACGCTGGGCGACCGCGTGGCGGTCATGCGCGCCGGCGTGATCCAGCAGGTGGCGTCGCCGAAGACGCTGTACGAAGACCCGGCGAACCTGTTCGTCGCGGGCTTCATCGGCTCCCCGGCGATGAACTTCCTGCCGGCGAAGGTCGAGGGCGACTCGGTCAAGCTCCCGTTCGGCGATGCCCCGCTGCCGAAGGAGCTGACAGGCAAGGTGGAGAACGGCAAGGAGGTCATCGCCGGCATGCGCCCCGAGCACTTCGAGGACGCGGCCGTGGCCGCCGACCGTGGCATCGAAGGCATGAAGTTCACGGCCGATGTCGCGGTGGTGGAGTCGATGGGGTCCGAGCTCTACGCCTACTTCGACGTCAAGGGCGCGGCGCACAGCGACCACCTCGACGCCCTCGCCGACGACGCGGGCCTGTCGGAGCTCCCAGGCCAGAGCGGTGGCGACGCCACGGCGGTCGTCGCGCGCCTCGACGCCAGCAGCCCTGCGGCGGCCGGCAAGTCGGTCGAGCTCGTGCTCGACGCGTCGCGGCTCCAGCTGTTCGATCCGAACGGCGGCCGCAACCTCACGCTGACCGACGCCCAGAAGGCGGACGCGCCCACCGCGTAGAGACCGGGTTTCGGCGGCCGGCCCTCGGGCCGGCCGCCGGTTCCTCTCTCCCCCATGACGACCTGGTGGCAGCGCGGCGCGATCTACCAGATCTACCCGCGCTCCTACGCCGACGCGAACGGTGACGGCGTCGGCGACCTGCGCGGGATCCAGCAGCGGCTCGATCACCTGTCATCACTCGGGGTCGAGGCGGTCTGGCTGTCGCCGATCTTCCCCTCCCCCATGGCCGACTTCGGCTACGACGTCGCCGACTACTGCGACATCGACCCGCAGTTCGGCACGCTGGAGGACTTCGACGCTCTGACCGGCGCGTGCCACGCGCACGGGATACGGATCATCCTCGACTGGGTGCCGAACCACACGTCGGACCGGCATCCGTGGTTCGAGGCGTCGCGCTCAAGCCGCAAGGACCCGAAGCGCGACTGGTACGTGTGGCGGGACGGCGCGCCGGACGGCGGCCCGCCCAACGACTGGGAGTCGGTGTTCAAGGCCGCGGGTCCCGCGTGGACGTTCGACGAGGCGACCGGCCAGTGGTACCTGCACTCGTTCCTCGCCGAGCAGCCCGACCTCAACTGGGACAACCCAGAGGTCGAGGCGGCGATGCACGACGTGCTGCGCTTCTGGTTCGGCCGCGGCGTCGACGGGCTACGGCTCGACGCGATCTCCCGCATCGCCAAGGACCCGCTGCTGCGCGACCAGACGGGCGCGCCGCGGGCCCGCAACGAGGATTGGGAGACGATCCACGAGCGGCTGCGCGGGATCCGGCGCGTGGTCGACGAGTACGAGGACCGCATGATCGTCGGCGAGGTCGCGCTGCACGACCTGCACCGCACGGTCAGCTACCTGCGCCACGGCGACCAGCTCCACCTCGCGCACAACTTCCTGTTCGCCGAGCAGGACTGGGACGCGGAGGGCTTCCGCACCTCGATCGACGACTTCGAGGCGATCGCCGACCCGGAGTCGTGGCCGGCGTGGTTCATCTCCAACCACGACAAGTCGCGGGCGACGACGCGCTTCGGCCCCGGGGCGTCGCGGGCGATCGGGGTGATGCTCTACGCGCTGCGCGGCACCCCGTTCGTCTACCAGGGCGAGGAGCTGTGCCTGCCCGACGCGGAGATCCCCGCGGACCGGGTGGTCGACGTCGACGGCCGCGACCCCGAGCGCGCCCCGATCCCGTGGGAACCGCCGTCGGAGGCGGGGCCGGGCGCGGGCTTCACCACCGGCGAGCCGTGGCTGCCGCTGATCGGCGAGGCGGAGGAGCTGTGCGTGGCGCGCCAGGCCGCCGACCCGGACTCCGCGCTGTCTCTGTACCGGCGGCTGGCGGAGCTGCGCGCGAGGAGCGAGGCGCTGCAGACCGGCAGCCAGCGCACGCTCGACCTCGGGTCGGGGCTGCTGGCCTGGATCCGCGAGGCGGGCGACGAGCGCATCCTCGCGATCGTTAACTTCCTCGGCGCCGCCTCCGGGCCGGTGGCGGCCGAGGGGTCGCTGGTCCTCTCCAGCCGGCCGGGCCGCGCCGAGTGGGCCGGATCGCTGGACGCCTACGAGGCCGTCCTCATACTCTTGGGGTCATGACCCGCTGGTGGATCTTGCTGGGCGTGATGTTCATCGCCGGAGCGGTGCTCGCCGCCGTCGGCGGCACCACGCTCGACGTCATCGGGATCTGCCTCGGAGGCTTCGCTGCCGTGGGCGCCCTGTCGCTGGCGTTCCTGGCCGTCGGCCGCGGCGAGGACCGGGCGCGGGCGGAGGAAGAGGCGGCTCGGCGTGGCGAGGCGCCTCCGAACGGGGACGGCCGCCTCGACTCGACCCGGCTGCCCCGGCGGCGCGAGCACTAGGCGCCGGCGAACGTCAACGGCGGCTGGGTAGGGAAGCGATTCGGCTCCCGTGGCGTTCAACCGGGACGGTGTTGGCCCCTAGCGGCTACAAACCGTCCCGCTCGATCAAGAGTGCTTCCTTCTGCCCGCTCAGCGGGCAAAAGGAAGCGACTTTGGCCAAGAGTGCGAGCCACGGGCGCCCGAACTAAGCGCCGCCGTACCGGAACCCGCCGTCCGAGTCGATGACCTGGCCGGTGACCCAGTCCGAATCCTCCGACGCCAGCCAGGCGATCAGCCGCGCGGCGTCGTCGGGCGCTCCCCAGCGGCCCCGTGGCATCGCGCTGGTCGCCTGCTCGACGATCTCCTTCGATGCCCAGCCGGTGTCCGTCGGGCCCGGGTTCACGGCGTTGACGGTGATCCCGCGCGGGGCGAGGTGGTCGGCCAGGGAGGTCACGAGACCAGACAGAGCCGCCTTGCTGGCGACGTACGGCAGCTCGCGCGCCATCGGCCCTCTTCCCTGGCCCGAGGTCAGCAGGACCACGCGGCCTCCCGGTTTGCCGGCGTGGCCGGCGGCGAAGGCCTGGACGAGCAGGAGCGTGGCCCGCACGTTGACCGCCAGCGTGTGGTCGATCGCCTCGGCGGTCAGCTGCTCGAGGTTCTGGTCGGCGGAGGCGGCATGGTTGGCGACCAGGACGTCGAGCGGGCCGACCGCCGCGACGGCGGCGTCGACCAGCTGCGCGGGCGCGTCCGGCGCTGCCAGGTCGATGTCGAGGTGCCCGGCACGGCCGCCGGGCTCGAAGCCCTCGTCCGCGCCCCACGGCTGCCCGGCGTCGTGCGCCGTCCAGCCTTGCGTGAAGACCGTCGTGCCGGCCTTCGCCAGGCGCTGCACGGTCGCCCACCCGATGCCTTCGCGCCGGCTGACGCCGGTCACGAGCGCTGTGCTCAGAGCCCGAGCTCCTGCCCGTACTCCTCGCGGTAGCGCGTGCGGACGTCGAGCACCTGCTGGACGTAGTGGCGCGTCTCGGGGAACGGGATGTGGCGCGCGCGGTCGAACGCCTCGCCCTTGTGGCGGGCGTCGAAGATCCACTTGTCGACCCGGCCCTCGCCCGCGTTGTAGGCGGCGATCGCAAGCACCTCGTTGCCGCCGTAGCGCTGCAGCAGGTAGCGGAGGTAGAACGAGCCGTAGGAGATGTTGACCTGGGGATTGGCGAGGTCGCCCTCGATGAAGGCGGTGCCGCCCGACTTGCGCGCGATGTCGTGCGCGGTCGAGGGCAGGATCTGCATCAGGCCCTTGGCGCCGGCGTGCGAGGTCTGGTCGCGGAAGCGCGACTCGGTGTAGATGACGCCGGCGATCAGCGCCGGATCGAGGCCCTTGTCGGCGGCCTGCTGGCGGATGATGTCCTCGTGGCGCAGCGGGAGCACGACCTCCTGCACGGCCTTGTCCACCCGCGGCGCCACGACGGCGGCGATCACGCCGCCGATGACCACCACGGCGGCCAGCAGCCAGGCCACGCGGCGCACCAGGAAGCGGCGCCGCGCCTTGGCGGAGCGGGGTCGGGTCCGAGTGGTGGCGGATCGTGCGCTCATGGCTGGTTCAGCTTCTCAAGTACACCGGCGAGCGTCTGCTCGAGATCTTCGATCGTCCCGGAGTTTGCGACCGTGTACGTCGCCCGGGCGGCCTTTTCCTCCTGGGTGAGCTGACGCGACGTGCGCTCATCGAGCGCCGCGTGCCCCCTCGCCCCCGCCCGCTCCCGGCGGACGGCCTCGTCGGCCACCACTGCCACGGTAGCGTCGAACGCGGCGTCCATCTCCGATTCGAACAGCAGCGGGACCTCGACGATGAGCGCCCGCGGAGCCGGCGAGCGGGCTTCCTCCGCCTGCCGCCACTCCCACATCCGCTGCCCGACCTGCGGCCACAGCAGCTCCTCGAGCCACCTGCGCCCTTCGTCGGTCGCGAACGCCGCGCGGGCGATCTCGGAGCGATCGGTGGTCCCGAACCGCTCCAGCACCGCCGCGCGCACCTCGTCGTCCTCGTACAGCTCGTGGACGACCGCGTCGGTCGACAGCGTCGCGGCGCCCAGGCGCTCCAGCGCGGCGAGCGCCTCCGACTTCCCGGCCCCGATCCCGCCCGTCAGGCCGACGAACGGGGGCTTAGGGCTGCTCTTCAGGAGCTTCTTCGGAGGCCGCTTCTTCGACCGCGGCGTCGGGCGCGGCCGGCTCGTCCTCGGCCGGAGCCTCCTCGACCTCGGCCTCGGCGGCGGGCGCCTCGACCTCGTCGACGGGAGCCTCGGCCTCGGGCGCGTTCGAGAACACGTCCTCGGAGAGCCCCAGCTCGGGCACGTTCTCGAGGTCGCCGGCGCCGCCGTCCGACGTCTCGGTCGGAGCCATCGTGTCGCGCTGCGGCAGCACCTGGCCCTCGACCCGCTTGATCGAGAGCGAGAGGCGGCGCCGCTCGGAGTCGATCTCGAGGATCTTGACCTTCACGTCGTCGCCCGGCTGGATGATCTCGCGCGGGTTCTCGACGTGGTGCTGGGCCAGCTCGGAGATGTGCACGAGGCCCTCGACGCCCTCCAGGATCTCCACGAAGGCGCCGAACGCGACGACCTTGGTGACCTTGCCCTCGAGCTCGTCACCGACGTTGTACGTGTCGACCACCCGCTGCCACGGATCCTCCTGGGTCTGCTTGAGGCCCAGGGAGATGCGCTGGCGGTCGCGGTCGATGTCGAGCACCTTGACCTGCACGGTGTCGCCGATCGAGAGGATCTCGCTCGGGTGGTTGACGTGCGACCACGACAGCTCGGAGATGTGGATCAGGCCGTCGATGCCGTCGAGGTCGACGAACGCGCCGAAGTCGACGATGTTCGAGATCTGGCCCTCGATCACGAGACCGGGCTGCAGGCGCTCCAGGATCGCCTGGCGCTGCTCCTTGCGCTCCTCCTCGAGCACCGCGCGGCGCGACAGCACGACGTTGTTGCGCGAGCGATTGAGCTCTATGACCTTCGTCTCGATGTTCTGGCCGAGGTACTCGTCCAGGTTCGGGACGCGGCGGATGTCGACGAGCGAGGCGGGCAGGAAGCCGCGCACCCCGAGGTCGACGATCAGGCCGCCCTTGACGACCTCGATCACCGAACCGGTGACGGGCTCGCCGGACTCGGCGGCGCCTTCGATGCGGCGCCAGGCGCGCTCGAAGCGAGCACGCTTCTTGGACAGGATCAGGCGGCCGTCCTGATCCTCCTTCGTGAGGACGAGGGCGTCGACCTCTTCTCCGAGCTCGACCTCCTCGGACGGGTCCACGGACTTACGGATCGAGAGCTCGTTATTGGGGATGACCCCTTCGCTCTTGTATCCGATATCGACGAGGACCTCGTCCTTGTCGATCCGCACGACCTTGCCGGTGACGACGTCGCCTTCTTCGAAGGGGACGATCGTCGCGTCGTAGTTGGGAAGGATCTGACCATCAACCTCGATCAGCATCCCGTTCGAGCCCTCGACGATGTGGATATCCGTCGGGGCTTCTGGGGTCAAAGTGGCTTCCATCAGCGGCGAGATACTGTAGCGAACATGCCAGTGCGCGCCACAAAGCGTGGAGCCGAGAGAACGCCGCTGAGCGGCGATTTCGACGTCGTGATCTGCGGCGCGTCGTTCGCCGGTCTGACGGTCGCGCGCGAGCTGCGGGCCACCGGCGCCCGCGTATTGGTGCTCGATCGCTACGAGATCGGCGAGCGCCAGACCTCCGCGTGCGCCGCCCCGACCGACTGGCTGCGCAACCTCGGGCTCGAGGAATCCATCCTCCAGACGTTCGACTCCTTACTGGTTCACACGCCCGGCACCAGCGTCCGCTGGCCGATCGGGTGGTCGTTCTCCACCTTCGACTACCGGCGCCTGTGCGAGCTGCTGTGGGCCCAGTCGGCGGCCGAGTTCGAGACCGCGAAGGTCGACGGGCGCTCAAGTAACGTCGCCGGCAGCGGGGACGGAGGAGTTGCTGCCGGCGAAACCCACATTCTTCACACCGACCGCGGCGACGTCACCGCCCCGCTGCTGGTCGACGCGCTCGGCTGGCGCCGCGTGCTCGGCGTGGAAGACAACGTCCAGCCGCCCGAGGCGCTGCTGTCGCGCGGGCTGGAGGTCCACCCCGGCGGTCGCTCCGAGGACCTCGAGCTGTGGATCCACAAGGGCTACGTGCGCGCGGGCTACGGCTGGTCGTTCCCCGCGGGCGACGAGGTCCGGATCGGCGTCGGCTCGTTCGACCCGCGCGACCACGTCAAGGAGCCGACCGTGCGGCTGACCGAGGACCTCGGCACCGAGCCGCTCGGCTACCAGGGCAACTGGATCCCGCACGCGCTGCGCCCGGCGACCGAGGACGGCGTGTTCTTCGTCGGCGACTCCGCCGGCCACTGCCTGCCGCTGAGCGCCGAGGGCATCCGCACCGCGTTCTACTTCGGGATCGCCGCGGGGCGGGAGCTCGCCGCGGTGCTCGGCGGCTCGCAGAGCCATGACGAGGCGCTGCGCCGCTACAGCGCGTTCTCCGCCGCCCACGGCTGGAAGTTCGCGTGGATGAAGCGCTGGCAGGACAACGTCTGGCGCCTGCGCCCCAGACCGCGGGACGCGCTCGTCCACTCGCTGACCTCGCGGCGGCTCGCCGAGTGGGCGTTCGGGCACTACCTGCGGGTCGCGCCGCCCGAGTTCGCGCTCCCAGCGCCACCGCTCGCCGTGACGCCCGCGTCGGCCGACCTCGCCGCCTAGTGGAAGCGACGCCCGCGCGCCGGATGGCCGTGGTGGCGTGCATGGACGCCCGGCTCGATCCGCTGCATGCACTCGGCTTGGAGCTCGGCGACGCGCACGTGATCCGCAACGCGGGAGCGGTCGTGACCGACGACGTCCTGCGGTCGCTCGCCGCCTCGCGCGAGCTCGCGGGCACGAGCTCCGTGGTGCTCGTGGCGCACGCTGATTGCAAGGCACACCGCGGCGACGACGAGGCGGCCCGCGCCGCCGTGCGCGACGGGCTCGCGCGCGTGCGCGAGGCGCTGCCGCGGGTCGAGGTGTCCGCGGTCTTCTACGGCTTCGGCTCAGCCGGGCCCGAGCCGGTCGGCTAGCCAGACGCCGACCTCGTCGATCGCCTCGCGCGTCTTCGGCGTCGCCGCCATCCAGCGCCAGAAGCCGTGGATCGTGCCGTCGAAGCGGCGATGGGTGACATCGACCCCGGCCGCCTCGAGCTTCTTCACGAACGCCTCGCCCTCGTCGCGCAGGACGTCGAACTCCGCGGTGAGCACGAAGGTGGGCGGCAGACCCTCGAGATCGTCGGCGCGCAGCGGCGAGGCGTCGGCCTGGAAGCCGTCGGCGCCG
The DNA here is from genome assembly GCA_963722815.1 of uncultured Solirubrobacteraceae bacterium. Classification (GTDB taxonomy): domain Bacteria; phylum Actinomycetota; class Thermoleophilia; order Solirubrobacterales; family Solirubrobacteraceae; genus DASQFQ01. The sequence continues at coordinate 93,773 of CAVROM010000010.1, read as the reverse complement.
TCGAGATAAAGGTTCCAGTAGCGCTCGAGGCCGGCGGCGGTGAGGCCGTAGCGCTCCTTGAAGTCGCGCATCGAGGGCGTGTTCAGGCCGGCGTCGGTGACGGGGTAGATCAGCGCCGTGCCGGTGATGGTGTCGCGCAGGCGGCGCGCGACCGCGATCGCGATGTTGCCGCCCGCGCTGTCGCCCGCGACCACGAGCGGCGCGTCGAGCGTGCGCGTGACGACGGCGCAGTCCTCCAGCCCGGCCGGGAACGGGTGCTCAGGGGCGAGCCGGTAGCCGACGCTCACGATCTTCGCGCCGCTCGCATTGGCGAGCGCGCGGCAGGTGGTGTCGAACGAGTCGATCGACCCGACCACCCAGCCGCCGCCGTGGAAGTAGGCGACCGTGCCGCCCTTGGGCTCCAGCGGTGTGTAGATCCGGGCGGGGACGCCGGCGAGCTCGACGTCCTCGACCGCGCCGACCTCCTCGCCGGGGCCGGCGAGGAGCTTCGTCTCCTGCTCGTGCCCGGCGCGCGCCTGCTCGACCGGCACCTCGTGGGCGGGTGGGCCCTCGAGCGCGTTCATGCCGTCGAGGACCTTCTGGACGCCGGGATCCATCAAGCCGGCGCGGGTGCGTCTTCCTGCGCGTGGATGCGGCGCTTGGCCTCCTTGAGCCGGCCGCCGGGGCGGCCGGCGCGCACGGCGAGGATCTCGCCCAGGATCGAGAGCGCGGTCTCCTCCTGCGACTCGGCGCCGATGTCCAGCCCGGCGGGGCCGGCGATGCGGTCGAGCTCGGCCTCGGGGACGCCGGCCTCGAGCAGTCGCGCGCGGCGCTTCTCCTGGTTGCGGCGGGAGCCGAGCGCGCCGACGTAGAACGCCTCGGTCGCGAGGATGCCCTGCAGCGCGGGCTGGTCGAACTTGGCGTCGTGGGTGAGGACGACGAACGCGGTCTGGTGGTCGGGAGCGACCTCGGCGATCGCCTCCTCCGGCCACTTGACGATCAGGTGGTCGGCGCTGGGGAAGCGCTCCTCGGTCGCGAAGGCGCGCCGGGCGTCGGCGACGTAGGTGGTCCAGCCGAGCAGCTTGGCGGCCTTGCACAGCGCCTCGGCGGTATCGACCGCGCCGTAGACGAACAGCCGCGGGGGCGGCATGTAGACCTCCGCGAAGACCTTGCGCCCGGGCAGCTCGAGCAGCGCGTTGCGAGCGCCGCGGATGACCTCGTCGGCCTCGGCGGCGAGCTCGGAGCCGGTCTCGCCCTCCTCGACGAGGAGCTTGTCGCCGGCGCCGTCGCCCTCGACGACCGTGAACAGCACGGCGCGCCCGCCGCGCTCCTGGATCGCGGCGAGGCGCTCCAGCAGGTCGCTCACTCGACCTTCTCCACGAAGACGTCGATCTCGCCGCCGCAGGGCAGGCCGACGTTCCAGCCCTCGTCGTCGGAGATCCCGTAGGTGAGGAGCTTGGGCTTGCCGGTCTCGAAGACCTCCTCGGCCTCCTGCACGATCGCGGACTCGACGCAGCCGCCCGACACCGAGCCGCACAGGGCGCCGCCGCGAGCGACGGCGAACGAGGAGCCGACGGGACGGGGCGCCGAGCGGCGCGTGCCGACGACGGTGGCGACCACCACTTCCTCGCCTTCCTCGCGCCAGCGGCGGATGTCGTCGAGCAGTTCCTTCACGGTTCCCCCTTCTTCCTTGTCTCTTGAAGGGTAGTTGACCGGCGTAGGATTCCGGCGATGGCTGACACGTTGACGGCACCCGCGAACTACATCGCCGGCGAGTGGCGCCCCAGCGCCGGCGGAGACACGTACGAGAAGCGCAACCCGGCGCGGCCGGACGAGCTCGTCGGCGAGTTCCCGAGCTCCGCGCACGAGGACGTCGACCTGGCCGTCGAGGCCGCCTCCGCGGCGCTTCCGGCCTGGTCGCGCGGGCCGATCGCCAAGCGCGCCGCGGTGCTCTCCGCCGCCGCCGCCCTGATCGACGAGCGCGCCGAGGCGATCGCGCAGGACATGACGCGCGAGATGGGCAAGCCGCTGCGCGAGGCGCGGATGGAGGCGGCGCGGGCGGCCCAGATCCTGCGCTACTCGGCGGGCGAGGCGTTCCGGCCCGTCGGCGAGCTCTTCCAGCAGGCGGTCACCGGCGGCCCGGTCTACACCGTGCACCGCGCGGTCGGCGTGGTCGGCCTGATCACGCCCTGGAACTTCCCGGCCGCGATCCCGGTCTGGAAGCTGGCGCCGGCGCTGATCTACGGCAACACGATCGTCCTGAAGCTCGCGCAGGACTCGCCGCTGACCGGGCTGCACATCGTGCGCGCGTTCGACGACGCGGGGCTGCCTGCGGGCGTGTTGAACGTCGTGATCGGGCGCGGCTCGGCGGTCGGCACCCCGCTCGTCGAGCACCCGGGCGTGCGCGCGCTGTCCTTCACGGGGAGCGTGCCGGTCGGCGAGGGCATCCGCGAGACGGCCGGCCGGCTCGGCAAGCGTGTCCAGCTCGAGCTCGGCGGCCACAACCCGCTGATCGTCATGGCCGACGCCGATCTGGGCCGCGCGGCCGAGGCCGCCTACGCGGGCGCGTTCTGGTCGGCGGGCCAGAAGTGCACCGCGACGCGGCGGATCTACGTGCAGGACGGCGCCTACGACGCGTTCCGCGACGCCTTCCTTGCACGTGTTGAGGCCGGGAAGGTCGGCGACCCGTCGGACCCGGACACCGAGGTCGGGCCGTTGGTGAACGAGAGCGCGATGGACGACGTCCTGGGCGCGATCGAGCGCGGGCGCTCCGAGGGCGGCTCCGTCCTCGCCGGCGGCTCGCGCGGCGACGACGAGGCGTTCCTGGTCGCGCCGACCGTGTTCGAGGACGTCGCCGACGACGCCACGCTCTCCTGCGAGGAGGTGTTCGGCCCCGTGACCTCGCTCTACCGCTTCGGGGAGCTGGACGAGGCGCTCGCGCGGGCGAACGCGGTCGAGTTCGGGTTGTCGGCGGCGCTCTTCACCAACAGCCTCGCGGCCACCCAGCAGTTCGTCGAGCAGGCCGAGGCGGGCATCCTCCACGTCAACTCCCAGACCGCCGGCGCCGACGTCCACGTCCCCTTCGGCGGCGTCAAGGGCTCAGGCTTCGGCCCGCACGAGCAGGGCCGCGCGGCGCGCGAGTTCTACACCGAGGTCGTGACCGTCTACCAGGACGCTTGAACGGCGCACTGAGGGGAAGTCCGAACCGCCCCGGCGGCCACGAGTGTCACCTCAGGGTCGCTATGCGACCTCGAGACGACATTCGTGAGCGCCGCGGGACTCCGCGCCGGCTCCTCAATGCAAGCCGTTGACGTTCGCCGGCGCCTAGAAACCGCGGCGCTCACGCGCCGCGATCGCGCGCGGGTCGCGCTTGTCCGCGCGCCGGGACACGAAGATCGCGTGGCCGAGCCAGAGCAGGAAGAGCACGACCATGACGATCGTGAGCGTCAGGACCTCGCCGGGCGAGTAGGCGCCGAGGGCGAGGAGGAAGACGAACAGGGCGACGAGGGCGACGAGCAAGATCCAGAAGCTCTCGCTCATCACGGCCCAGATGCGCCGCCCGTTCATACGCCTCAGGACTCTACGAAATAGCGCCCGGTCTCGCCACCCGAGAACCAGCGGCTCGTGACGGTCTTCTTGCGCGTGTAGAACTCGACCGCATCGGGCCCGTGGGCGTGCAGGTCGCCGAGGAAGGAGTCCTTCCAGCCCGAGAACGGGAAGAACGCGACCGGAGCCGCGACGCCGACGTTGACGCCGATCATCCCGACCTCCACGTCGTGGCGAAAACGCCGCACCGCGGCGCCCGACTCGGTGAAGATCGAGACGCCGTTGCCGTAGGCGCTCGAGTTGACCACGCCGATGGCGTCGTCGAGCGACTCCGCGTGGACCATGGCCAGCACGGGCCCGAACACCTCGTCGCGCCAGATCTCCATCTCCGGCGACACGCCGTCGACGATCGTCGGGCCCACGAAGCCGTCGGGCGCGTCACGGCCGTCGAGCACGATCTCGGCGCCCTCGGCCTCCGCGCGGTCGACGTAGCCGCGCACCCGCTCGCAGGCGGAGCGCGAGATCAGCGGGCCGACGTCGACGCCCTCCTCGAGCCCATCGCCGACCTTCATCTCCGCGGCGGCCTCCCGCAGCGCGTCGCGCAGCCGCGCGTGGGCGTCGCCGACCGCGACGACCACGGAGCCGGCCATGCAGCGCTGGCCCGCCGCGCCGAAGGCGGAGCCGAGCAGCCCGCTCACCGTCTTGTCGAGCACGGCGTCCGGCATCACGACCATGTGGTTCTTCGCCCCGCCGAGCGCCTGCACGCGCTTGCCACGCGCCGCGGCCCGCGCGTACACGTGCCGCGCGACCTTCGCCGAGCCGACGAACGAGACCGCGTCGATGTCCGGGTGGTCGAGGATCGCGTCGGCGATCCCGCGGTCGCCGTTGACGAGGTTGACCACGCCCTCGGGGAGATCGAGCTCGTCGATCGACTCGAACACGAGCGACTGCGTGATCGGCACCTGCTCCGACGGCTTCAAGACGAACGTGTTGCCGCACGCGATCGCGAACGGGAGGAACCAGAACGGCACCATGGCCGGGAAGTTGAACGGCACGATCGCGGCGCACACGCCGACCGGCTGGCGCACGGTCTCGGCGTCGACGTTGCGTGCGACGTCCTCGATGATCCGGCCCTGCATCGTGGTCGGCACCGCGCACGCGGCCTCGACCATCTCGATCATGCGGCCGACCTCGGCGCGCGCGTCGGGCAGCGTCTTGCCCATCTCCATCGTCACGCTGCGGGCGAGGTCCTCCTGCCGCGCGACGAGCTTCTCCCGCAGCGCGAACAGCCGCCGCGCGCGCTCGGGCACGGCGACCGCGCGCCAGGCCGGCAGCGCGGCGCGGGCGGCGGCGACGGCGGCGTCGAGCTCGGCGGGCGTCGAGAGCGGGACGCGCGCGATGACCTCGTTGGAAGCCGGGTTGGTGACGTCGAGCAGCTCGGAGGACTCGGACTCGGTCCAGCGGCCGCCCACGTAGTTGCTGAGGATGCGAGTCGTGGTGGTGGCCATGCGCGGAGGCTACCCGCGCACCACCAGCAACGTCCCGGCGGCGAGCAGCAGCACGCCGATCGCCTTGCTCACGCTGATCGGGTCCTTGTCGAGCCCGAGGATCCCGAGCTGGTCGATGATCACCGACACCGTCAGCTGGCCGGCGATCGAGGCGGCCACGATCCCGCCGGCGCCGAGCGTCCGGACGGTGATGAGCACGCAGCTCACGTAACAGGCGCCGAGCAGGCCGCCGATCAGGTACTGCGGCGCGAGCGTCTTGGCCTCCGCGATCTGGCCGAAGCCGCCCTTCGCGAGCCCGGCGATGATCGCGAGCACGATCGTGCCGGTCGCGAACGAGAAGAACGCCGCCTGCTGGTTGCCGATCGTCTTGCCCAGCCCGGAGTTGATCGGCCCCTGCAGGGCGACCATGCCGCCGACGAAGGCGGTCAGCGCGACGGCGACCCCGCGGTCCACTACTTCGCGTCCAGCCAGTTCGGGCCGACGCCCGACTCGACGGCGAGCGGCGGATCCATCTCGGCGGCGCCGACCATCTCGCGGCGCGCGATCTCGGTGGCCTGCTCGGCCTCCCCGGTCGGGCCCTCGAACAGCAGCTCGTCGTGGATCTGCAGGATGCAGCGGGTCTGGAGGCCCGCGTCGCGCAGCGCATCGTGGGAGCGGACCATCGCGACCTTGATGATGTCCGCCGCGGTGCCCTGGATGACGCTGTTGACCGCGAGCCGCTCGCCGAGCTTGCGCGTCTGCCAGTTGCGGGCGCGGATCTCGGGGATCTGGCGGCGGCGCCCGAACAGCGTGCTGACGTAGCCGTGCTCCTCGGCCTGGGTGACGGCGTCGGCCATGAACCGCGCGACGGCCGGGAAGCGCTCGAGGTAGCGGTCGATGAACTCCTGCGCCTCGTCCTGCTCGATCTGCAGGCGGTCGGCGAGCCCGTAGGCGGAGAGGCCGTAGACGATCCCGTAGTTGACCATCTTGGCCTTGCTGCGCATGCCGACCGTGAGGTTCTCGGGCGCGGTGTCGAAGACGGCGGCGGCGGTCTCGGTGTGCACGTCCTCGCCGCGCAGGAAGATGTCGCGCAGCACCTGCTCGTCGGCGATGTGGGCGAGGATCCGCAGCTCGACCTGTGAGTAGTCGACGCTGATCAGGCAGTTGCCCGGCTCGGCGATGAAGCAGCCGCGGATCTCGCGGCCGGTCTCGGTGCGGATGGGGATGTTCTGCAGGTTCGGGTTGATCGAGGCGAGGCGGCCCGTGGCGGCGTTGACCTGCAGGAAGGTCGTGTGCAGGCGGCCGTCGTCGCCGATCCAGGCGGGCAGCGCGTCGAGGTAGGTCTGGACGAGCTTCGAGAGCTCCCGGAAGCGCTCGATCTTGGGGATGATCGGGTGCTCGTCGCGGATCGCCTGCAGCACGCGCGCGTCGGTGCTGAAGCCGGTCTTGCCGCGCCGCTTGCGCGAGAGGCCGAGCTTCTCGAACAGGATCTGGCCGAGCTGCTGCGGCGAGCCGATCACGAACTCCTCGCCGGCGTCCTCCCAGATCTCGCGCTCGAGCTGCGTCGGCCTGGGTGCGGATGCGCGAGGCGACCGACTCGAGCTTGGCGGTGTCCAGCTTGATGCCCTGCTTCTCGCACTCGCGGAGCACGTGGACGAGCGGGAGCTCGATGTCGGTCAGGAGGTCGACGAGCCCGCGCTCGTGCAGCTGGGCGGCCTGCTGCTCGGCGAGCGTGTGGACGAGCACCGCGCGGGCGCCCTGCTCGTCGTCGGCGTTGACCGCCATGCCGCGCTCCTCGGTCAGCTCGTCGAGCGGGTAGCCGCGGCGGGCGGGGTCGAGCAGGTAGGCGGCGATCTCGGTGTCGAAGACGAGGTTGGGCGGGACGTCGCCGAGCGCCTTGGCGTCGTGGGCGACGACGGGCCGGTCCCCGGCGGCGGCGACGAGCTGCGGCGGGGTCGTCGACGCTGCCGACCAGCGCGTGGGAACCGCCCGCGTAGGCGCCGAAGCGCCACTGGGTCTCGCGCGGGATCAGCTCGCCCTCGACGATCTCTGGGCGCCAGCGCGACGAGCGCGAGCGGGTCGCCGCCGAGCATGTCGATGTCCTGCGGGCGGCCCTCGCGGATCGGGACGGTCTTGGCGCTGGCCGCCTCGGGGCGGGGGATCGCCTCGGCCTCGAGCTCGTACAGCGCCTCCTCGAGCCGGCGCAGCGGGTCGCGCAGCTCCCACTCGCGGAAGATCTGGCGGAGGTCGCCGCGGTCGGGCCGGCGGGTGACCTCGGCCTCGAGGTCGAGGTCGATCGGGACGTCGAAGAGCATCGTCGCGAGCTGCTTGGAGACGCGGGCGTCCTCGGCGTGGTTGGTCAGGTTCTCCTTGCGCTTGGCGCCGGAGATCTGGTCGACGCTGGCGAGCACCGTCTCGAGGTCGCCGAAGCGCTGGAGCAGCTCGGCAGCGGTCTTGTCGCCGATGCCGGGGACGCCGGGGATGTTGTCGCTCGTGTCGCCCTTGAGGCCGATGAAGTCGGGGATCTTCTCGGGCGGGATCCCGTAGCGGTCGATCACGCCCTCGCGGTCGTAGACCTTCGTGTCGGTGATGCCGCGGGACGTGGTCATGATCCGCACGCCGTCGTCGACGAGCTGGTAGGCGTCGCGGTCGCCGGTGACGACCATCACGGGGATGCGGCGCTCCTTCGCCTGCTGGACGAGCGCGGCGATCACGTCGTCGGCCTCGAAGCCCTCGACCGAGATGTTGCGGTAGCCGAACGCCTCGACCAGCGGCCGGAGCGCGGGCCACTGCTGCTTGAGCAGGTCGGGCCGGGACGAACGCTGGGCCTTGTAGTCGGCGGAGATCTCCTTGCGGCCCGACATCCCCGCGTCCCACACCACGACCGTCGGCACCTCGCCGTAGTCGGTGAGGATCTTCACGAGCATCGACGCGAAGCCGAAGATCGCGTTCGTCGGGCGCCCGTCCGAGGTCGCGATCGACTCGGGGAGCGCGAAGAACGCGCGATAGGCCAGCGAGTTCCCGTCGATCAGGAACAGCTCGCGGGGCGTGTCACCGTTGCTCTTCGCCATCGCTCGGGAACACTTTATGTCGCCCGGCGGTTAGGCCTCGGCGCGGGGTGGGGCGACCCCTCGATAGGCTGAGGTTTCCGCGATGGCCGAAGAGACCACCGAGCAAGACAAGATCAAGCCGCCGGACGACGTACCCCTCCCCGCCGAGGCCGCCGCCACCGAGGCCGCGACGGAGGAAGCACCGAAGCCCGCCGAGGCACCCGCATCCACGCCCGCGGAGGACGCGCCGACCGCTGAGACGCCCGCCGCGGCCGAGGGCACGCCGGCCGATCCCACCCCGGCCGCCGCCGAGGCGCCGCCGGCCGAGCCCGCAGCGACCCCGCCCGCGGAGGCACCGCCCGCCGAGGCCGCGACCTCCGCCGACGGCACGCCGCCCGCGGCCGAGGGCACGCCCGCCGACCCGGCGCCGGCCGAAGCCGGCGCGCCCGGGCCTGCGCCCGCCGACGCACCCGCGGCCGAAGCCACCGCCGCTGCCGAGGGAGCTGCCGGTGGGGCGGCGCCCGCACCCGCTCCCTCCAAGCCCGAAGGCGCCCCGCCCGGACCGGTCATCGTCGGCGGCACCCCGACCGAGGGCGGCGCGCCCGTCGAAACCGGCAAGCCCGCCCGGCCGCCGCGGCCGAAGCGCCGCCGGCCCTCCGCCGCCGAGCGGCACCGGCGTGCGTTCTACTCGCGGCTCACCGAGGTCCGGAAGGGCGACACGGCTCCGGTGCAGCCGTCGACCCCCGCGCCCGCCGCCGAGACGCCGCCGCCCGCCGCCGACACGCCGCCGCCCGCCGAGGGCGAGGCTCCCGCGCCGCCGCCGGAGGCCGCCGCTCCCGCCCCCACGCCCGAGCCCGAGCCCGTGAGCGAGGTGGACCGCTCGGCCCGGGTGCAGGCTCGCCTGGTCGCCGCCGTCGAGCGCGTCGGAGGGCCGGAGGCCGTCCGTGAGGCGCTCTCACCCCCCCGCCGCGAGGACGGGCAGACGATGAAGTGGTCCGCCGTGTGCTGCGAGCGCGCGGAGGGGCTGAAGCCCGGCGACCCCGTCTTCCAGGCGTGGGTCCGGCTCGCCGCGACCCCGGTGCGCGAGGTCAAGGCCGTCACGCAGCCGCCCCGCGAGGACCGCGGGCCGCGCCGCGGCGGAGGCGGGCGCGGCGGAGGGCGCCGCCAGGACCGCGGGCCGCGCGACGACCGGCCGGCCGGCCGCGAGGAGCTCGCCGCGCTCGGACGCGACGGGGCGCTCCGCCGCCAGGTCAGGATCATCGGCCTCGAGGACGACCAGAAGGACAAGCAGGACCGCGAGGAGCAGCGCCGCGCGGAGCGCGACGCGAAGCGCAAGGCCGAGGCCGAGCGCCTCGCCCGCCTCGGCTACTAGGCCGCGTCGATCAGCTCGGCGGGATCGTCGACGACCGGGAAGCGATCGCTGATCCGCGTGACCTCGAGCAGGCGCGCGATCATGCCGTCGCCCCGCACGACGCCGAATCGCAGCCCGCGCTCCTGCGCCTGCAGATGCGCCGCCAGCAGCACGCGCACGCCGGTCGAGTCGAGGAACGCGAGCTCGCGGAGGTCGGCGATGAGCAGGCCGCAACCGTCCATCGCCCGCTCCAGCTGAGCCGTCGCCCGCGCCTCCGACGCGATGTCGAGGTCGCCCTTCATCGTGACCACCGCGGCGTCGGAGCGCCGCGCGACCTCCGCCGAGAACGTCATTGCTTCTTCAGCTCGCACCACACCACGTTCGCCTCCCCGTCGTGCTCGACGCCCCACTTCTCCGCCAGCTGATCGACCAGCACGAGGCCCCAGCCGCCCACGTGACCAGGATCCGACGGCGGCGCCGGAGGCCGGAACCCCGGGCCCGGGTCGCGCACGGCCACCCGCACGGTGTCGCCCGCGGTCACCACGCTGAGCTGCAGCGGCTGGGTCGCGTCGAGCCCCGCGTGCCGCACGCTGTTGGTGACCAGCTCGGAGACCAGCAGCACGACGTCGCCGAACACGTTGCCGAGGTGGCCGTCCAGCCCCGCGATCGCGTCCCGCGCCACCTTCGCGGAATGGGGCTCTGCAGGGAGCTCCAGCGCGATGAGCGGTTCGACTTTCTTCATCGGTCGTCTTCGGAGCCTACTCGCGTGCGGTTGCGCGCCGCGAGCAGGCACACGTCGTCGCCTGCCGCCGGTGCGTAGGCGGCCAGCGCCGCCCGCAGGTGCTCCACCAGGGCCGGCGCGGTATCGCGCCCGTGCGAGGCGACGAGCGCCTGGAGGCGCTCTTCCCCGAACCGCTCCGCGGCGTCGTCGCGCGCATCCAGGATCCCGTCGGTGTAGAGGAGCACGCCGGAGTCCCCGCCGAACGGCTCGACCCGGCTGGCCACCGCCAGCTCTACCTCGAGCCCGAGCGGCTGCCCCGCTCCCCAGTCGTCGAGTGGCTCGCCGTCGGCCAGCCGCAGCGGCGGTGGATGCCCGGCGATCGCCCAGGCCAGCGTCTCGTCCGCCGGCCGGTGCACCACGCAGACCGCGGTGACGTAGTCCACGGACGTCCCCGCCCGGTCGATCAGCGCCGCGTTGGCGAGCCGCAGCAGCCGCGCCGGATCGTCCTCGAACGGCGCGAACGTCACCAGAGAGGTCCGGACGAACACCGCCCGCCGCGCCGCATGCACGCCCTTCCCCACCACGTCGCCGACCAGCAGCACCGTCGAGCCCCGCGGCCCCTCGGCGGTCAGGAAGAAGTCCCCGCCCACGCCCTGGTGCGCCGGCACGTAGTGCGCGGCGAGCTCGAGCTCCGGCCGCGGCACGACCACCGCGGGCCGCAGCGCGTCGCGCACCGCCTCGAGCTCGTCGAGCTCCCGCACCAGCTCGAGCTGGCGCGTGAACAGCCGCGCCACGAGCACCGCGACCAGCACCAGCCCGCCCAGCCGCACGAGCGTCGCCCACACCACGGTGTGCAGCGCCACCTCCTCCGCCGGATCCAGCCGCTCCGCGATGAAGAACGACGCCGCCGCCGCCGCGACCGCCACCCCGCCCGTGACGCCGAACCACAGCGCCGCGAGCAGCCTAGTCACCTAAGATCCGCCGCCGTGCCGGGAGCGACCTCCGCCCAGTACTCCCTGACGATCCGCGTCGAGATCGACCACCGCCCCGGCATGCTGGGGAAGGTCGCGAGCGCCATCGGCGACGTCGGCGGCACGATCGGCTCGGTCGACCTCGTCAGCCTCTCCGGCGGCCACACCCTGCGCGACATCACGGTCGACACCGCCGGCGACGAGCACGGCGCCCAGATCGTCGCCGCGATCGACCAGGTCGAGGGCGCCCACGTCGTCGACACCACCGACCGCACGCTGCGCATGCACGTCGGCGGCAAGATCGAGCAGCACAACAAGCACCCGCTGAAGACCCGCGACGACCTCTCGATGGCCTACACGCCCGGGGTCGCGCGCGTCTGCATGGCGATCCACGCTGACCGCGACAAGGCCTTCCAGTACACGATCAAGCGCAACACGGTCGCGGTCGTCTCCGACGGCAGCGCCGTGCTCGGCCTCGGCGACATCGGCCCGGAGGCGAGCATGCCGGTGATGGAGGGCAAATGCATGCTCTTCAAGGAGTTCGCCGGTATCGACGCCTTCCCGATCGTCCTCAAGACCAAGGACCCCGACGAGATCGTCGCCGCCGTCGAGGCGATCTCGCCCGGCTTCGGCGGCATCAACCTCGAGGACATCAGCGCGCCCCGCTGCTTCGAGATCGAGGACCGCCTCAAGGCCAGCCTCGGCATCCCCGTCTTCCACGACGACCAGCACGGCACCGCGGTCGTGACCCTCGCCGCCCTCCTGAATGCCGTGAAGCTCACCGGCAAGCGCCTCGAGGACCTCAACGTGTTGATCGTCGGCCTCGGCGCCGCCGGCGTCGCGGTCGCCAAGATCTTCCGCGAGGCGGGCGTCGCCAACCAGATCGTGTGCGACTCCAAGGGCGCGCTGCACCCGGGCCGCCCGGACTACCAGGACGGCAGCATGCCGGGCATCAAGCGCTGGTTCGCCGAGCACACCAACCCCGAGCGGCGGACCGGCGGCCCCGCCGACGTGATCGACGGCGCCGACCTCTTCGTCGGCCTCTCCGGCGCCCGCGTGATGCCGCCCGCGGCGCTCGCGCGCATGAACGACGACGCGATGGTGTTCGCCATGGCCAACCCGAACCCCGAGGTCACGCCCGAGGAGGCCGCGCCCTACGCGCGCATCATCGCCACCGGCCGCTCCGACTACCCCAACCAGATCAACAACGTCCTCTGCTTCCCCGGCGTCTTCCGCGGCGCGCTCGACGTCCGCGCCGGCTCGATCACCGAGGAGATGAAGATGGCCGCCGCCCGCGGGATCGCCGAGATCGTGGCCGACGACGAGCTGCGCGAGGACTACATCGTCCCCTCCGTCTTCAACCGCGACGTCGCCGCCGCGGTGGCCGACGCCGTCGCCGCCCAGGCCAAGGAGCAGGGCGCCGCGACGGCCGCCGGGGACGAGGTGGGCTACGCCCCCGGCGACACGTCGGACTTCAGGGCGCTGGACGCCTAGGTCACGTCCCGCGGGAGGACCGTGCGCCGGGCGACGAGCGCCAGCGCGGCGGTCAGCGCCATCAGCGCGGCCGCGGCAGCGCCGAACGACAGCGCGGCCGGCAGCCCGAGCACGTTCTCGATCAGCGTGTAGGGCAGGAAGCGCCCGCCCGCGCCGAGCCACCCGCCGACGATCTTCTCGCCGATCCAGGTGCCGAAGATCGCCACCATGGCGGTCGTCGGGTTGCGGGTGAGGAAGCCGGCCACGACGCCCAGCATCCCCGCCAGCGCGCCGGCGAGCCCGGCGCCCGCCGCGATGCGCAGCCCGCCGTCGGCGAGGTCGAGCGTGTAGCCCTTGGAGCTGACGACCAGCTCGGCCAGGCCGCCGCCCAGGACGGTGACGGACAGCGCGGTGACGAAGCCGACGAGGCCGAAGGCGGCAAGCTTCGCCAGCAGCACGCGCCCGCGATCCGGGCTCACCAGGAAGCGCTGCGAGATCGTGCGGTGCCGGTATTCGCCGGCGGCGGCGACGGCGCCGAGCACGACCATGAAGAACACCGCCGTGTAGCCGATGGCGATGACCGTCTCCCGCAGCTGGACCGGCGTGCGGTAGCCCTTCTCGCCGGCGTCGCCCATGGCGAGCGTGCCGGTCAGGACGGTGATGAGCAGCAGCGCAGCGGCCGCCCAGGCGGTGCTGCGCAGCGTGCGGAGCTTCAGCAGCTCGGCGCGGACGAGGGCGGTCATGCCGCCACCTCCATTCCGGACGTGAGGTCGAAGAAGACGTCCTCGAGGTTGGTGGACTCGGTGGCGATCTCGTGCAGCACGACGCCGTGGTCGAACGCGAGCTGGGCGATGAGGCCCTGCTCCACGCCGCCGACCACGAGCACGTCGCCCTCGCGGGTGACGTCGAGCCCGCGAGCCAGGAGCGCGCGCTCGAGCTGATCGGACTGCCGCGTCCGCACGCGCACGCGCGGGCCGGAGCCGTTGCTCAGCGCCTCGAGCGTGTCATGGGCGATCAGCCGGCCGTGGTTGATGACGACGATCTCGTCGACGGTCTGGGCGACCTCCGAGAGCACGTGGCTGGAGAGGAGCACGGTGCGCCCCTCGGCCGCCAGGCCTCGCAGGAAGTCGCGCAGCCAGCGGATGCCCTCGGGGTCGAGCCCGTTGGCGGGCTCGTCGAGTACGAGGATCCGCGGGTCGCCGAGCAGCGCAGCCGCAAGGCCGAGCCGCTGGGTCATCCCGAGCGAGAAGCCGCCCGAGCGCCGCCGGGCGGCGCCGGCGAGGTCGACGAGCTCGAGCAGCTCGTCGGCGCGCGAGAGCGGGATCCCGCCCTCGGCCGCGAGCACGCGGAGATGGTTGCGCGCGGTGCGCGCGGGATGCGAGGCCGCCTCGAGCATGACCCCGACCCGCTTGAGCGGGTCGGCCAGCTGGGCGTACGGGAGGCCGTTGATGGTGGCGCTCCCGGTGGTGGGAGTGACCAGGCCGACGAGCGAGCGCAGGGTGGTCGTCTTGCCGGAACCGTTGGGCCCGAGGAAGCCGACGACCTTGCCCTCGTCGATGTCGAAGCTCAGGTCGTCGACGGCCCGCACGGGGCCGAAGTCCTTGGTGAGGTTCTGAATCGCGATGATGGACATGTGCCGTCGATGATCCGCATCCCGCGACCCCGCTTCGAGCGTGCTGGCCGGTGTCCGATGGTGAACGAAGAGGAACCCTCCCCCGTACCGATGACATGAGGATCACCGTCACCGGGGCCAGCGGCCTCATCGGCAGCAAGCTCGTCGAGCGCCTGCGCTCGCGCGGCGACGAGGTCACCACCCTGTCGCGCAACCCGTCCTCCCCCGGCGCCGTGGCGTGGCAGCCCGAGCAGGAGCCGGCGCCCACCGCCGCGCTCAGCCGCCGCGACGCGGTGGTCCACCTCGCGGGCGAGAACGTCGCCCAGCGCTGGAGCGACGACGCCAAGCGGCGCATCCGCGAGTCGCGCGAGCTCGGCACCCGCAACCTGGTCGCCGGCATCGAGGCCGCCGACCCGCGCCCGCGGGTGCTCGTCTCGTCCTCCGCGGTCGGCTACTACGGTCCGCACGGCGACGAGCGGCTCCCCGAGGACACGCCGGCCGGCCAGGACTTCCTCGCCGAGGTGTGCGTGATCTGGGAGCGCGAGGCGCTCCGAGCCGAAGGCCTCGGCGTGCGCGTGGCCACCATTCGCACCGGCGTCGTGCTCGACCAGGGCGGCGGGGCGCTGGCCAAGATGCTGCCGTTCTTCAAGCTCGGGGTGGGCGGCCCGGTCGCCGGCGGCGGGCAGTACATGCCGTGGATCCACGTCGACGATGTCGTCGGCATCTACCTCGCCGCGCTCGACGGCGACGCCTGGCACGGCCCGATCAACGCCAGCGCGCCCGAGCCGGTGACCAACAAGGCGTTCTCGAAGGCGCTGGGGCGCGCGCTGCACCGTCCGGCGTTCGCGCCCGTCCCCGCCCTTGCAGTTCAGGCGCTCTACGGCGAGATGGCGGAGATCGTGACGAAGGGCCAGCGCGTGGTCCCGAAGGCCGCGCTCGAGCACGGGTACGCGTTCGCGCACCCCGACCTCGACGAGGCGCTGCGGTCGGCGCTCAGTCCTTCGTGATCGCGGTGTGGCCGCTGTCGGCGGCGTCGCCGGCCATCTCGGCCTCGCGCGGCTTGTGGCGCCGCTGCCACGGCTTGCGCTCGTGCCACTCGGCGTTCTCGTCCTTGGGCGGGATCACCAGCCAGATGATCGCGCCGAGGATGGAGAGCAGGAGGCCTGTGCCCAGCCCGGCCTTCTCGGTGTAGCCCTTCGAGCGCGCCAGCTCGGACGAGACGATCGCGCTGAGCAGCCAGATGTAGCAGAGGTAGAGCGCCTTGGCGCCGATCGCGGCGAGAACGAAAGTCATGTCCCCAGGTAGGCCTTCATCACCTCGGGGTCGTTGCGGAGCGACTCCGAGTCGTTGGACAGGGCGACCTTGCCGGTCTCGAGCACGTAGCCGCGCTTGGAGACGTCGAGGGCGTAGTTCGCGTTCTGCTCGACGAGCAGGATCGTGACCCCGCGCTGGTTGATCTCGCGGATGATCTCGTAGATCTTGTCCACGATCACGGGCGCGAGCCCGAGCGAGGGCTCGTCGAGCAGCAGCAGCTTCGGGTTGGCCATCAGCGCGCGACCCATGGCGAGCATCTGCTGCTCGCCGCCCGACATCGTCCCGCCCTTCTGCTTCGCGCGCTCCTTCAGCCTCGGGAACAGCTCGTAGACCCGCTCGATGTCGTCGCGGACGTTGGCGTCGTTGCGGGTAAAGGCGCCCATCTCGAGGTTCTCGAGCACGGTCATGCGCGGAAAGACGTGGCGGCCTTCGGGCGACTGCGCAATCCCGAGCTCGGCGATCTGGTAGCCGAGCAGGCCGTGGATCTCCTTGCCGCGGAACTTGATCGCGCCGGTCTTGGGCGGGGTGAGCCCGGAGATCGAGCGCAGCGTCGTCGACTTGCCGGCGCCGTTGGAGCCGATCAGCGTGACGATCTCGCCCTCGTTCACGGTCAGCGAGATGCCCTTGAGCGCCTCGATCGAGCCGTAGAACGTGTGGATGTCCTCGACCTCGAGGAGCGGCGTCGCGCCGTTGGCGCCGTTACCCGTGCTCATGCCTGGCTCCCGAGGTAGGCCTCGATGACGCGCGGGTTGGCCCGCACCTCCTGCGGCGAGCCGGCGGCGATCTTCTCGCCGCCGTCGAGCACCGTGATGTGGTCCGAGACGTTCATGACCACCTTCATGTCGTGCTCGATCAGGAGCAGAGCGATGTCGCGCTCGCTTCGCAGCTTGTCCATCAGCGCGCGCAGCTCCTCGGACTCCTGCGGGTTCATGCCCGCCGTCGGCTCGTCGAGCAGCAGCAGCTTCGGGTCCGAACCGAGCGCGCGCGCGATCTCGAGCCGCCGCTGGTCCCCGTAGGGCAGGCTGGCCGCCAGATCCTGGTGGCGGCGCGGGATCCCCACCAGGTTGAGCAGCTCGCGCGAGTGCGCCTCGGTCTCGCGCTCCTCACGGCGCACGAACGGCGTGCCGATGATCGAGCCGGTGATGCGCCCGCGCATGCGGCAGTGGTGGCCGACCATGACGTTCTCCAGCACGGTCATCGTCCTGAACAGCTTGATGTTCTGGAACGTGCGCGCGATGCCGGCCTGGGTGACGATGTGAGGCGCCTTCGCCGTGATGTCGGCGCCGTCGAACATCACGCTGCCCGTGGTCGGCTTGTAGAGCCCGGTCATGCAGTTGAAGAACGTCGTCTTGCCGGCGCCGTTCGGCCCGATGATCGCGACGATCGACTTGTGCGGGACCGCGAAGTCGATGTCGTTCACCGCGACCAGGCCGCCGAAACGCTTGGTGATGCCGGTGGCCTCGAGGACGTTGCCGTTCGCGCTCACGGCGACTTCACCTCGATCAGCGCGTCGTCGAACGCGTCCTCGTGCAGCTCCAACTTGCGTCTCCGGTTCGGGATGAAGCCCTCCGGGCGCAGCACCATCATCACCAGCAGCAGGAAGCCGAAGATGCCGAACGAGATCGCGGTGACGTCGAAGTCGAGCCCGAACTTCTCCGGGACCGTGTCGAGCTGCGGCAGCAGGAAGCGGTTGATCATCGACAGCGCGACCGCGCCGAGGATCACGCCGGCGATGTTGCCCATGCCGCCGAGGATGATCATGCAGAGGATGAAGACCGAGAAGCCGAACTCGAACTGGTCGACGTTGATGGTGTTCTGGAAGACGCCGAGGAAGACGCCCGCGAAGCCGCCGATCGACGCGCCGATCGCGTACGCCCACAGCTTCACGCGTACGAGGTGGACGCCCATCGCAGCGGCGGCGACCTCATCCTCGCGGACCGCGATCCAGGCGCGGCCGAGGCGCGAGTCGCGCAGGCGCACGTTGACGAACAGCACCCCGAGCAGCATCGCCAGCGCGATGAAGTAGAACGGCGTGATGTCGACGCGGGTGATGTTGTCGAGGCCCGGGATCGGCGCCCACGGCTTGTCGACCGGGGTGATGCCCTGGCGGCCGTTGGAGACGTCGAGCCCGAGGTCGCTCGAGAACTCGAACACGCGCGGGACAATCTCGCCGAACGCGAGCGTCACGATCGCCAGGTAGTCGCCGCGCAGGCGCAGCGTCGGGGCGCCCAGGATCGCTCCCCACATCGCGGTGAACGCCGCCGCGATGAAGATCACGAAGAAGAAGTTGACGTGGATCCCCGGCAGGTTCTGGGTGAAGTCGGAGACGACGATGTGGACGTTCTTCGTGTCGAAGAACCCCGACATCAGCCAGCCGGATACGAACGCGCCGATCGCGAAGAACGCGACGTACCCGAGATCGAGCAGGCCCGCAAAGCCGACGACGATGTTGAGCCCGAGGGCCATCATCACGTACGCGAGCGTCTGGATGACCGACTCGTAGAGGCTGTCGGAGAACCATGCGTCGCCGTAGAGCCCGTAGAGCGTGGCGGCGACCAGCCAGAAGACCACCCACGCCCGCATCGGCATGAGCCCGCTGATCCGGTCGAGCGCCCGCTGAACCGGTGCGAAGCGCGCGCCGGTCATGGCGGCGGAGGTCGTGCCGCCCGGGTGCTCCTGCTCTTCGCGGGTGGTGCTCATCCTTCGCGCGTCTCCTCACCGAACAGGCCCTGCGGGCGGAAGACCATGACTAGCACGAGGATCGCGAACACTGCGACCGGCGCCCACGCCGAGCCGTTGTTCACCCGCGACTCGACGGTCTGCTGGATGATCCCGATGATCAACCCGCCGACCACGGCGCCCTTGAGGTTGCCGATGCCGCCCATGACGGCTGCGGTGAACGCGATCAGGCCGGCGGTGAAGCCCTGGTTGAACTGGACGGTGCCGTTGTAGAGCGCGTAGATGAGCCCTGCCGCGCCGGCCAGCAGGCCGCCGAGCAGGAAGGTCAGCCCGATGGTGCGATCGACGTTGATGCCCATCAGGCGCGCGGCATCAGGATCCTGGGCCGTCGCGCGCATCGCCTTGCCGTACTTGGTCTGGCCGACGAACCAGAGGAGCGCGATCAGCAGTGGGATCGTCACGGCCCAGGCGAAGAAGTCGGAGCGAACGAACAGAACCCCGCCGATGTCGAGGACCTGCTTCTGCGACCGGATCAGATCCGGTGGCGAGTCGGGCGACGGGCGCCAGAGCAGGCCGACGTTCTGGAGGATGAACGACATGCCGATCGCGGTGATCAGCGGCGCCAGCTTCGGCGCGTTGCGCAGCGGCCGGTAGGCGACCCGCTCGATCATCACGTTGAGCGAACCGGACGCGACCATCGAGATCGCGAGCACGACGATCAGGCCCAGGACCAGCGCGACGATCCCGGTGTCCTCGGTGATGCCGAACGTCGCGTAGAGCGACACGGAGACGAACGAGCCGATCATGAAGACCTCGCCGTGGGCGAAGTTGATCAGCTCGATGATGCCGTAGACGAGGGTGTAACCGAGCGCGATCAGCGCCCAGATCGTGCCGATCGAGAGACCGTCGACGACGTTATTGAGGGTCTTGACCGGGTCCAGAACCAGGAGCACCAGCAGAAACCCGCCGAGCAGGATCCACAAGATCTGGGCCCCGATGAACTCGACGGCGCGCCTCCCCGGAGGGGCCTGCGGCTGGGGTACGGAAGCGGCTTCCATCGACGTGTGGCGCGCAGCCTTGCAGGTTCACGTCCCGCCCGCAAACTGCGCGGGCGGGACGTTGCAGAACCTGCAGATGGCTACTGCGTCTGGGCCTTGATGACCTTGTCGAAGACGAGCTTCCCGCCCTCGATCCGGTTTCCACCGTAATCGGAGAGCGTGGTGTCGCCGTTCTCGTCGATGTCGTACGTGCCGAGCACCGACTCGCGGCCCTTCGTCTTGAAGATCTGATCCAAGACGGCCTTGCGGTCGTTGCCGTTATCGCCGGCACGCTTGATCGCATCGAGCGTGAGGCTCATCGCCTCATAGCCGTAGATGGCGTACGGCTCCGGGTCCTTGCCGTACTTCGACTTGAACTCCTTGAAGAAGTCCTGCGCCGCCGGCGGATACTCCTTCGGGTCGAGCGTCGGCGCCGTGATGTACGCCTGCTTCTCGATCGCCGAGCCGACCTTCTCGAAGAACGGCGAGTCGGCGACGCCGTCGGGGCCGAACAGCTTGGCGTCCGGGTTGGCCGCGTTGACGTCCTTGAAGAGCTGCACACCCTTGTTCTGGGTGATACCGCCGAAGAAGAACCCGTCGGCTCCGGCGCTCTTGATCTTCGAGGCGAGGGCGCGGAAGTTCGCGGCCTTCGTGTCGATGCCGTCGTTGCCGAGCACCTTGATGCCCTGCTCGCCGGCGATCTTCTCGACCGAGTCCGCGATGCCCTTCCCGTAGACCTCCTTGTCGTTGAGGATGTAGAGCTTCGTCACTCCCAGCTCCTTCATCCAGGCCACCTGTGCTGCCGCCTGGATGTGGTCCGCAGGCACGACGCGGGCGAACGTCTTCTCGCCGGACGGCTGGTACTTCTGCGGCTCGCCCTTCTCCGCGCCCTCCGAACGGGTCAGGCCCACGTACGTGTTCGACGGTGAGACCTGCGGGATCCCGGCCTCGTTCGTCAGCGGGATCGAGATCGCGGAGGCGCCGGAGTTGAACTCTCCGAGGTACGCGATCGTGTTGTCGTCGCCGACGGCCTTACGGGCGTTCTCCGACACCTTGCCGGGGTCCCACTTGCCGGTCGAGGCGACCGAATCGTCCAGCGACACGTACTTGATCTTGTACTTGCCGACCTTGCTGCCGGCCTTTTCGAGGGCCAGCTGCTCGCCGTGCACGACGTCCTCGGACTGGGGCCGGGAATCGCCCTGCAGTGGCAGCGACGAGTAGATCGTCAGGGTGCTTCCACTGGCCTTGCCGCCGCCTCCGCCGCCGCCGCTGTCGGAACCGCATGCGGCAACGACAAACGACATAGCCGCGATCAGGCAGCTAACTGCCAACCAACGTACTCTCAAGAGGACCCTCCTCAGGGTGACTCGGGTTTGCGGACCGGGATACTAGGGGGCGCGCCGGAGCGCAGGCAAACCCGGCGTACCCCAGAGTGCGGTCTGAGCGGCCGCGATCAGAGCTCGTCAGGGTCCGGCCGGTTGCCCGGCAGGTACGGCGTGACGATGCGCACGGTCCCGGCCACGATGATCATCAGGAGCGGGATCAGGAAGGCGTCGATCGACTTGGCGCCGAGCGCCCACAGGACGATCCAGATGACCAGGCCCGCGCAGGTGGTGAGGAACAGCCCCATCGCGGCGGGATCTTACGCGTCGGGGCGGGCGAGCGCGGCCGCGAGCGCCTCGACCAGCGCCCGCACGTCCTCGCCGTCGGCCGCCGCCCGGACCAGGCGGGTGCCCACGATCACGCCCTCGGCGCCGGCGGCCACGGCGGCGGCGGCCTGCTCGGGCGTGGAGATGCCGAAGCCGAGCGCGACCGGCACCTCGAAGTGGGCCTTGACCCGCGCGAGCAGATCGCCGGCGTCGAGCCCGGCACGCTCTCCGGTCGTGCCGGTCACCGACACCGTGTAGACGAAGCCGCGGGCCTGCGCGCCGATGCGCGCGAGCCGGTCTTCGGGGGTCGTCGGCGCCACCAGCGGGACGAGCGCGATCCCGGCCGCGTCGCACGCCTCGAGCACGGGCGGCGCCTCTTCGAGCGGGAGGTCCGGAATGATCAGACCGCTGACATTCGCCTTCTCGAGTTCGTCGGCGAAGCGCTCGACGCCGCGCGCCAGGACGAGGTTCGAGTAGCACATCAAGATCACCGGGAAGCGCTCCGAGAGCGCGCGCCCGAGCTCGAGCACGGCCGGCACCGTGGCGCCCGCCGCGAGCGCCTGCGTGCCCGCCGCGTGGATCACCGGCCCGTCCGCCAGCGGGTCGGAGAACGGCACGCCGAGCTCGACGAGGTCGGCGCCGCCGTCGGCGTACGCCTCGCCGATCGCGCGCGACGCCTCGAGGTCGGGGAAGCCGCCCATCAGGTACGGCATCAGCGCGGCGCGCCCATCGGTCGCCGCGAACGCCGCGGCGATGCGCTCGATGCCCGTGCTCATCGCTCGAGCGCGGAGAGCGCCTCGGCCAGGTCCTTGTCCCCCCGCCCGGAGAGGCAGATGAGGTCGAGCTCGGACGGTCCGGCCGCGAGCGCCCAGGCGACCGCGTGGGAGGACTCGAGCGCCGGGATGATGCCCTCCAGCCGCGCCACGGTCTGGAACGCTTCGAGCGCCTGCGCGTCGGTGATCGCCTCGTAGGTGGCGCGGCCGGTGTCGCGCAGGTGCGCGTGCTGCGGGCCGGTGCCGGGGTAGTCGAGGCCCGCCGAGATCGAGTGCGCCTCGAGGATCTGGCCGTCCTCGTCCTGCATGATCGCCGAGTAGGCGCCGTGCAGCACGCCGCCGCGGCCCCCGAGCGTGAGCGGCGCGCCGTGGCGCCCGGTCTCGATCCCGTCGCCGGCGGCCTCGACGCCGATCAGCTTCACCTCGGCATCGTCGACGAACGGCACGAAGATCCCGATCGCGTTGGAGCCGCCGCCGACGCACGCGATCACGCGCTCGGGCAGCCGGCCCGTCTGCTCCAGCACCTGCGCGCGCGCCTCGTCGCCGATCACGCGCTGGAGGTCGCGCACGATCGCGGGGAACGGCGCCGGGCCGACGCTCGAGCCGATGATGTAGTGGGTGTCGGCGACGTTGGCGACCCAGTCGCGGATCGCGGCCGACACGGCCTCCTTGAGCGTGCGGGCACCCGCCTCGACCGGCGAGACGGTCGCGCCCAGCAGGCCCATGCGCTGGACGTTGGGCTGCTGGCGGCGCATGTCCTCGGTGCCCATGTAGACGATGCACTCGAGCCCCAGCAGCGCGCATGCGGTGGCGCTGGCGACACCGTGCTGGCCGGCGCCGGTCTCGGCGATGATCCGCGTCTTGCCCATCCGCTTGGCCAGCAGCGCCTGGCCCAGCGCGTTGTTGATCTTGTGCGCGCCGGTGTGGAGCAGGTCCTCGCGCTTGAGGTAGATCGGCCGGCCGGCGCGCTCGGAGAGCCGCCGCGCCTCGTACAGCGGCGTCGGGCGGCCGGCGTAGTCGCGCAGCAGCCGCGCCAGGTCGGCCTGGAAGCCGGCGTCGGCGCGCGCCGCGACCCACGCCGCCTCGAGCTCGGCGAGCGCGGGCATCAGCGTCTCGGGGACGAACTGGCCGCCGTAGGGGCCGAAGCGATGCTCGACCGCGGTCATACGACGGCCGCGCCGTCCGCGGCCGCGATCTCGAGGAAGCGCCGCACCTTCTCGGGATCCTTGACGCCGGGCGCCGACTCGGTACCGGAGGCGCTGTCGACCGCCCACGGGTGGGCGGCGGCGATCGCCTCGGCGACGTTGTCGGGCCCGAGCCCGCCGGACAGGATCAGCGGCACCTTCGAGCGCCGGTCGGCCAGCAGGCCCCACTCCCACGTGCGGCCGCTGCCGCCGCGCATGGCGCCGGCGGCGGCGTCGAGCAGGTGGAAGTCGGTGCGGAAGACCTCGAGCGCGCGGATGTCGCCCGCCGTCGCCACCTGGGCGGCCTTGATCACCTTGCAGCCGGTGCGGCGCGCGACCTCGGTGCAGAACGCGGGGCCCTCGTCGCCGTGCAGCTGCAGGTGGGTGAAGCCGATCTGCTCGGCCTCGGCCACGACCTCGTCGAGCGCCGGGTTGACGTACACGCCCACGCAGGCGACGCGGCGGCGCAGGGCGCCGACGATCTCCGCCGCCGTGGGCGCATCGCACGCCCGCGGCGAGCGCGGCCAGCGGATCAGCCCGATCGCCCAGGCGCCGTGCTCGACGGCCAGCTCGGCGTCCTCGCGGAACGTGATGCCACAGATCTTCGCGCGGGTCACGCGGACATCGTAGGAGCGAGGTGGTGGTGGGACTTATTCGGCGCCCGACGCGCCCGGGCGCTCGCCCAGCCGCACCGTCGCCTCGACGGGCTTGCCGTCGCGCTGGAGCTCCACCGCGACCGCCTGCCCCGGCCGCCGGTTGGCCAGCGCCGCGTGCACGTCGTCCATCGTGCGCACGTCGTGGCCGTCGACCTTGGTCAGCACGTCGCCGCCGAGCACCACGACGCTGCCGTCGCGCTCGTCGATCGCCTCGCGGTCGCCGCCCTTGATCCCCGCCTTGGCCGCGGGAGTGCCGGCCTGGACCTCCTCGACCAGCACGCCGTCCTTGGACCCGCGCCCGCGGACGCCGAGGAACGCCCGGGTCACGCGGCCGGCCCGCTCGAGCTCGGGCAGCACGCGCTTGACGGTGGCGGCCGGGACCGCGAAGCCGATGCCGACGCTGCCGCCCGAGGCCTCGCCGCCGGTGGCGATCTGCGAGTTGACGCCGATCACCTTGCCGGTGGCGTCGAGCAGCGGGCCGCCGGAGTTGCCGGGGTTGATCGCCGCGTCGGTCTGGATGACGTCCTCGATCGCGAAGCCGCTGGGGGCGGTGATGCGCCGCTGCAGCGCCGAGACGACGCCGGTGGTAAGCGTCCGCTCGAGGCCGAACGGGTTGCCGATCGCGACCGTCGGGTCGCCGACCCGGACGGCGCCGGAGTCACCCAGCGTCAGCGGGTGGAGCCTGACCTCCTTGGGGTTGACAGCCAGCACCGCGAGGTCGGTGTCCGCGTCCTTGCCGATCACGCGCGCGGAGACCGTGCGGTGGTCGGAGAACGAGACGCGGACGTCGAGCGAGGACGCCACCACGTGGGCGTTGGTGAGGATGTCGCCCTTGTCGTCGAGCACGAAGCCGGAGCCGGTCGAGAGGTTCTCCTGCGTGCGCGGGAAGACGTCGAACGGCGACTGCGTCTGCTGCACCGAGCGCGCGCGGATGTAGACGACCCCCGGCGCGGCGCGGCGATAGATGTCGCGCGCGGTCAGCCCGCCGGCGCGCGACTCCGAGGCCGGCGACGCCGAGGTCAGCGGCGCCTGCTGGACGATCGTGGTCGTCTTGCGCTGGCCGACGGCGCCGGTGCCGACGAGGACGCCGGCTGTCACGCCGCCACCGATCACGGCAGCGGCCAGCGGGATCGCGAAAGCACGCGCGGGCATGACGAGCCGAGCGTTGCCGATCCCTGTGAACGCGGGCTAAAACGCTCAGGCGTCGAAGTCGCGCGCGCCGGCGGCGAGGGTGCGGCAGGCCGCTTCGATGTCCTCGGCGCGCATCAGCGTCTCCCCCACCAGCACGGCGTCGATGCCGACCCGGTCGAGGTCGTCGAGCTGCTCGCGGGTCGAGAAACCGGACTCCGAGACGACCGTCTTACCGGCAGGAACGTCAGACAGCAGCTCGTAGGTGCGCTCGATGTCGACGGTGAAGTCGGTGAGGTCGCGGTTGTTGAGGCCGAGGATCTCGGCGTCGATGTCGAGCGCGCGCTCGAGCTCGTGCTCGTCGTGGACCTCGACGAGGACGTCGAGGTCGAGGCCGCGCGCCTCGCGGTGGAGGTCGTAGAGGTCGTCGTAGTCGAGCGCGGCGACGATCAGCAGGATCGCGTCGGCGCCGGCCGCCGCGGACTCGTAGAGCTGGTACGGGTCGACGATGAAGTCCTTGCGCAGCACCGGCAGCTCGGTGGCCGCCACCGCCGCCTGCAGGTCCTCGAGCGAGCCGCCGAAGTGCCGCTCCTCGGTGAGGATCGAGATCGCCGCCGCGCCGCCGCGCTCATAGGCCCCGACGATGTCGGCGACGCTGGCGCCCTCCCGGATCGTCCCGGCCGACGGCGAGCGGCGCTTGTGCTCCGCGATCACCGAGATGCCGGGCGCAGCGATCGCCTCGCCGAACGGGCGCCCCTCGGGCCGCTGGTCGAGCGCTGCCTCGAGGTGGGCGAGCGGTGTGGCGGAGCGCCGGCGCTCGAGGTCCTCGCGTGTGGCGCCGACGATGCGTTCGAGCACGTTGCTCAAGAGGGGGCCAATTGTTGCGAGAGCGCGACGAGTCTGTCGAGCGCCTCCGTGGCGGCGCCGGAATCGAGCGCCTCCTCGGCGGCGCGGACGCCCGACTCGAGCGTGTCGGCGCGGCCCGCCACGTAGATCGCGGCGCCGGCGTTGAGCGCCGCGAGGTCGCGCGCCGGGCCGGCCTCGCCGGCGAAGATGCGGCGCGTGACGGCGGCGTTGTCCTCGGGCGGGCCGCCGGCGACGTCCTCGTAGCGGCCGCGGCGCAGCCCGACGTCCTCCGGCGAGAGCGCGTAGGAGTGGATCTCGGGGCCGTCGACCTCGACGACCGTGGTGCTGCCCGCCGTGCTCATCTCGTCCAACCCATCCTCGCTGGAAACTACCAACGCCTTGACCGCCCCTAAACGGGCGAGCGCTCCCGCGATGGTGTCCAGAAACGCGGGATCCGACACGCCGATGACCTGGCGCGTGGCGCCCGCCGGGTTCGTCAATGGGCCGAGGAAGTTGAAGATCGTGCGCACCGCGAGCTCCTTGCGCACCGGCACGACATGGCGCGTGGCGCCGTGGTGGGCGGGCGCGAACATGAAGCCGAAGCCGGCCTCGTCGATGCAGCTGCGCGACCGCCTCGGGTGTGAGGTCGATGCGCACGCCGAGCGCCTCCAGCAGGTCGGCCGAGCCCGACAGCCCGGTGGCGGAGCGGTTGCCGTGCTTGGCGACCGCGCAGCCCGCGCCGGCGGCGATCAGCGCGGCGGTCGTTGAGACGTTGAAGGTGGGGCGGCCGCCGCCGGTGCCCGCGGTGTCGATCAGGTCGTCGCGCTTGGCGGCGACCGGGGTGGCGAGCAGCCGCATGGTGGTGGCGAGGCCGACGAGCTCGTCGATCGTCTCGCCCTTCGTCCGCAGCGCGATCAGTACCGCGGCGGTCTGGGCCTCTGAGGCGTTGCCGGCCATGATCTCGGCCAGCACGCCGGCGGTCTGCTCCGCCGACAGGTCGCGGCGGGCCGCGAGCGCGTCGATCGCGTCGGTGAGCACGTCGTTAGGCAAGGAACGTCTCCAGCAATTGCTTGCCGTCGGGCGTGAGCACCGACTCGGGGTGGAACTGGACGCCCTGGGCGGGCAGCTCGCGGTGGCGCATCGCCATCAGCACGCCGCCGCCCCACGCGGTCGGCTCGAGCTCGCCGGGCAGCTCGGGGTCGACCACCAGCGAGTGGTAGCGCCCGACGGTCAGCGGGTTCGGCAGGCCCTCGAACAGACCGGTGCCGTCGTGCTCGATCTCGGTCGTCTTCCCGTGGATGGGGACGTGGCGCACGACCTTGCCGCCGAACGCCTGGGCGAGCGACTGGTGGCCGAGGCAGACGCCGAGCGTCGGCACCCCGGCCTCGGGGAAGCGTCGCATCGCTTCGACCGAGATGCCCGCCTCGTTGGGCGTGCACGGGCCAGGCGAGACGACCACGCGGTCCCACTCGCCCTCGAGCAGCTCGTCGACGCGCGCCGCGTCGTTGCGCACGGCCTCGACCTCCGCCCCCAGCTCGCCCAGGTACTGGACGAGGTTGTACGTGAAGGAGTCGTAGTTGTCGATCACGAGGACGCGCGTCACGGCCACTCGCGCTGCCTCGCCGCCAGCTCGATTGCCCGCACCACGCCGCGGGCCTTGGCGCGCGACTCCTCGTACTCGTAGTCGGGCTTGGCGTCGGCGACGGTGCCGCCGCCGGCTTGGACGTGCGCGACGCCGTCCTTGACCACCACGGTGCGGATGCAGATGCAGGTGTCGAGGTCGCCCGCGTAGGACAGCCAGCCGACCGCACCGCCGTAGGCGCCGCGCTTGACCGGCTCGAGCTCGTCGATGATCTGCATCGCGCGCACCTTCGGGGCGCCCGACAGCGTGCCGGCGGGGAGCACCGAGCGCAGCGCGTCGATCGCCTTCACCTCGGGGCGCAGCTCGCCGCGCACGCTGGAGACGATGTGGATCACGTGCGAGTAGGTCTCGACGGCCATGAACGTCTCGACCTCGACGGTGCCGTACTCGCAGACGCGCCCGAGGTCGTTGCGGCCGAGGTCGACCAGCATCACGTGCTCGGCGCGCTCCTTCTCGTCGGCGAGCAGGTCGGCGGCGATCGCGATGTCGGCGTCGGCGTCGGCCCCGCGCGGGCGGGTGCCGGCGATCGGGCGCGTCGAGGCGGCGCGGCCTGAGACCGTGACGAGCGGCTCGGGCGAGGCGCCGACGATCTGGAAGTCCTCGAAGTCGAGGAAGTACATGTAGGGAGACGGGTTGACCGCGCGAAGCCCGCGGTAGATCGAGAACGACTCGACCGGGCTGGGCGCGCTCCAGCGCTGGCTGGGGACGACCTGGAAGGCGTCGCCGGCGTGCACGTACTCGACGATGCGGGCGACCATCGCCTCGAACGTCTCGCGCGGCATGTTGGGCTCGAACTGCGGCTCGGGGCGCTCGGCGTGCGGCTCGGGGCGCGGGAGCGCGCCGGCCAGCCGCTCGCGCACCTCGGCGATCCGCTCGCGGGCGCGCGCCTCGCCGTCGGCCTCGTCGCGGTAGGCGTTGGCGAGGATGGTGACCGTGTGCTTGAGGTGGTCGAAGGCCACCAGCACGTCGGAGAGCATCAGCGCCATGTCGGGCAGGCCGAGCGCGTCGGGGTTGGGCTCGCCCAGCGGCTCGACGGCGCGCACGCAGTCGTAGCCGAAGAAGCCGACCGCGCCGCCGGTGAACGGCGGGCCGTCGGCGAGCGGCGCCTGGCGGTGCTCGGCGACCTCGGCGGCGGCGATCGCGTACGGGTCGCCGCCGTCGGCGAGGCTCCAGCGCACGACCTTGCGCGGCTCGACGCCGATGAACGACCAGCGGCCGACGCGCTGGCCCTGCTCGGCCGACTCGAGCAGGAACGCCGGGCCCGACCCTCGCAGCTTCAGGAACGCGGAGACCGGCGTCTCGGTGTCCGCGATGAAGGTCTCCGTGACCGGGATGACGTTGTGGTCAGCGGCGACGGCCATCGAGGATCCGTTCCGGGTCGGCGAGGCTGAGCCCGCGGGAGTGCAGCAGCACGGTCAGGTGGTAGAGCACGTCGGCGGCCTCCTCGGCCACGCGCTCGTCGGACTCCTCGCGGGCGGCGCGGGCGACCTCCTCGGCCTCCTCCTGGACCTTGGCGCCGATCAGCGCGGGGTCAGCGAGCAGCTCGGCGGTGTAGGAGCCCCGCGGCGGGTCGGCCTTGCGCGCCTCGACGGTGCGCTCGAGCGCGGGCAGCGCCTCGTGCGGGGCGGGGTCGAGCTCGCCGTTGTGGAAGCAGGTGCGCTCGCCGGTGTGGCAGGCGGGGCCGGCGGGCTCGACGAGCGCGAGGATCGCGTCGGCGTCGCAGTCGTAGCGGAGCTCCCTGACCGCCTGCGTGTTGCCGGAGGTCTCCCCCTTGTGCCACAGCTCGTTGCGGGAGCGGCTCCAGAGGTGCATCTCGCCGGTCGCCTGCGTGCGCTCGAGCGCGTCCGCGTTCATGTACGCGAGCGTCAGCACCTCGCCGGTCTCCCAGTCCTGGACCACGCAGGGGGCGAGCCCCGACGCATCCCACGAGATCTCGTTCGCATTCATGGCTGGGGAAACATTAGTGTCGGCCTGCGATGCGCCATGTCGCCGTGCTGAGCGCCTTCCTGACGGTGGCTCTCGCCGCCCCGGCCGCGGCGGCGCCGCCGACCTTCACGGGCCCGGTGCGGTTCGACGCCGGAACGGCACCGTTCGCCATCACGGTCGCGGACTTCAACGACGACGGCCGCCTCGACCTCGCCAACGTGAGTTCGCTCGCGCACGACGTCAGCGTCCTCACGAACACGACGGCGGCCGGCGCCGGCACACCCAGCTTCGCGGGTCCCACCTCAATCACCTCCTATCCCATGAACCCGACCGACCTGACGGCGGCCGACCTGAACGGCGATGGGAGGCCCGAGCTGGTCGACGCCACCGGCGCTGGCTGGGCGATCCTGACCAACACGACCACGCCGGGTGCCACGGCACCGGCCTTCGGCGACCCCGCGTTGCTCGGCGCTTCCGCCGTCCCGCTCTCGGTGCGGACGGCGGACTTCAACGCGGACGGTCGGCTCGACCTCCTGAGCGCCAGCTCGGTCTTCGAGGACATCCGCGGAAACACGATCCTGATCAACACGACCCCCGACGATGCCGCCGAGCCCTCGTTCGCCGAGCCGGCACCGTTTCGGGCGGGAGCCTTGCCGCATTCGGCGATCGCGGCGGACCTCAACGGAGACGGAAGGCCCGACGTGGCGACGGCCAACTTCAACAACGGCAGCGCCACCGACAAGAGGGACATCACGGTGCTGCTCAACACGACGGCTGCCGGCGCCCCCACGCCGTCGTTCGCCGGCCCGACGCCGTTCGAGAGCAGCGCCCAACCGCTCAGCGTCGAGGCGTCGGACATCAACCGCGACGGCAAGCCCGACCTCGTCATGGCCGACGAGCCCGTGGACGGCGTGGGCAGGGACACCGTCCTGGTCAACACGACGCCGGCCGGCGCGACGACGCCGAGCTTCGCGGATCCGGTCGCCTTCCCTTCCGGCGACGGCCCGAATACGGCGATCGCCGCCGATCTCAACAGCGACGGCAAGCCCGATCTGATCACCCTCAACGTCACCGCCGATGGGGGCCAGGTCACTGCACTCGTCAACGTGACGGCGCCCGGCGAGGAGCTTCCGTCGTTCGAGGGCCCCACCACCGTCCCGATCGACGGGCCGCTGAACGACCTGATCGCGACCGACGTCAACGGCGACCGCCGGTCCGACCTCGTGATCACCGCCGCGGGCGACGCCGACCAGACCGGTGACCACGTGCTGCTCAACACGACCCCGCTCCCCCTTACGGCGTCGCCGTCGAGCCTCGCGTTCGGGACCCAGCCGACCACCACGCTCAGCGCGCCACGCGCGGTCACGCTCGAGAACTCGACGGCCGCCACGTT
Source organism: uncultured Solirubrobacteraceae bacterium (assembly GCA_963722815.1). Classification (GTDB taxonomy): domain Bacteria; phylum Actinomycetota; class Thermoleophilia; order Solirubrobacterales; family Solirubrobacteraceae; genus DASQFQ01. The sequence continues at coordinate 63,356 of CAVROM010000010.1, read as the reverse complement.
GCCCGTCGCAGTGGCGATCCTCGACAACGTCGACGACGTCGGCGACATGCGGATCACCCGCGACGACTGCGCCCAGGGCGTGCCGGCCAACGGCTCGTGCGCGGTCGCCGTCCGCTTCGCGCCCAGCGCGACCGGCCCCTACTCGGCAACCCTGACCCTCGATCCCGACGGGCCGCAGAAGGTGGAGGTCGCGCTGACCGGCACGGGCGGCGCGCTGCCGCCCGGACCCCCTGGGCCGCCTGGGCCGCCGGGGCCCACCAGCGCGGGCGCGACCGGGCCGCGGGGGTCGGTGGGCGCGACCGGGGCCACAGGGCAGCCCGGCCGCGACGCGAAGGTGACCTGCTCGGTCGCGAAACGGAAGAAGGGCGCCAAGAAGATCAAGGTGATCTGCCGCGTGCGGCTCGCGAAGCGCGCAAGCGCCGCATCGTGGCGGCTGACCCGCGCCGGGCGAACGCGCGCGAAGGGGACCGTGCGCGGCCGCGCGGCGACGCTGCGCCTGGGCCGGCTCGCGCCCGGGCGCTACAGGCTCCGGATCGGGGGCCGCGTCGCGGCCACGATCCGCGTCCCGCGCCGCTGACGCGGACCGCCGGCGGCCGCGAACGCCGGATCCGCCTGGCGCAGGTACCAGCCGTAGGCGCGCTCGCTGAGCCGGCGCCGGCCGACGAGCCGGAGGAGCCGCGCGAGCAGCCGCGGCGGCAGCGCGGGGATCGCGCGCTGGAGCGCCAGCGCCCAGGCGAAGGCGCGCGCGTGGCGGCGGGAGAACGCTCCGTAGGCGGCCAGCGCGGCGTCGCGCGTGCGCTCGCCCGCCAGCACCGCGCGCAGCTCGCGGCCGCAGGCGATGCCGAAGTAGAACGCGGTGCGGATGCCCTCGCCGGAGAGCGGGAAGCAGTGGCCGGCGGAGTCGCCGACGAAGAACACGCCGTCCTCGACAGCCGGGCGCAGCTGGTGCGGGAACCAGTTGCCCTGGTAGCGGACCGGCGGCACGCCGACGCGCGCGGCGAGCTCGCGGGTCGGCTCCTTGACGTGGTCGCGCGGCTCGTAGGAGCCGACACCCACGCGCTGCTCGCCGGTGGCCGGCACCGACCAGGCGAAGCCGCGCCGGATCAGCGAGCGGTCGATCCAGACGTCGAGGTCGACGCCGCCGCCGTCCGGGTGCACCTCGAGCCCGCGCGAGATCCGCGCCTCGGGCGGCTGGACGTTGTCGCCGGGGCCCAGCACGCGGCGCCAGCCGAGGGCGTCGACGATCAGCGCGGCGCGGAGCGGGCCGCGGTCGGTGATGACCGTGTCCCCGTCGCGGCGCTCGACCTTCGCCACCTCGAAGCGGGCGTCGCACTGCTCCCACAGCTCCTGGCACAGCGTCCGGTAGTCGAACGACGTCCAACTCCACGGCAGCCGGTGCCGCGCGGTGCCGTGCGGCGTGTGGAAGCTCATGCACGCGAGCTCCTGGCGGGCGGCGCGGCGGATGCCCATCGGCTCGAGCCACGGCGTCGGGATCGCGCACGCGCTGGTCTGGCGCTCGCCGATCTCGTAGCGGTCGATCACGAGCACGTCGGCGCCGCTGCCCGCCAGCTCGCGCGCCACCGCCAGGCCGGCGAAGCTCGCGCCGCAGATCAGCACGTCGGCGCGCTCGTCGAGCGGGGTGCGCTCGTCGCCCCGCAGCGTCGCCCGGCGCGTCATCGCCGCAGCGCCGCCAGCGCGACGAGCGGGAGCTGCCAGGCCGGCAGCCGCGGGCGGCGGCCGAGCACGTCGTAACCGAGCGCCTCGACGCGGTCGAGTACGCCGAGGTAGATCGTGCACGCCAGCCGGATGCCCGGACGCACCGAGGCGGGCGCGGCCTCGACGGCGCTCTCTGCGCTCGCGAACAGCCCGCGCGCCTGCCGCACCTCGTGGGCCATCAGCGCGCGCAGCTCGGGCGTCGCCGCCGGGCGGTCGAAGTCGGCCTCCTCGACCCCGAAGCGGTCGCGGTCCTCCCCCGGCAGGTAGATGCGGTCGAGCGTGCGGTCCTCGCGCACGTCGCGGATGAAGTTCGTGTGCTGGAAGGCCAGCCCGAGCCGCCCGACGCCGGCGTGGTGGGCCTCCGGGACGCCGAGCAGCGGCGCCATGATCCGGCCCACGGAACCGGCCGAGCCCTCCATGTAGCCGACGAGCTCGTCCCAGGTCTGGATCCGCACCGGCGCGCAGTCGAGCCGCATCGAGTGCATGTAGAGCCGCAGCTCGCCGAGTGGGAGGCGGTGGCGGCGGCCGGCGTCGACCAGCGCCCCCACCACAGGCTGGCTGGAGTGGCCGGCGGCGAGCCCGGCCTCGAGCTCGGCCTCCCAGGCGTCGAGCGCTGCGCGGCGCGCCTCGGGGCGGCCGTCGCGGCGCGGCCCGTCGACGATCTGGTCCGCGGTGCGCACGTAGCCGTAGAGCGCGTGCGTGGCGGGGCGGATCTCCTCCGGCAGCCGCCGCGTCGCCCAGTAATACGTCGGATCGAAGCGCCGGTGCATCCGCCGGCACGTCTCATAGGCGCGGGTCAGCGCGGGATCGATCGCCTGAGTCGTCATCCTCTCCGGCACCAACAATGGCAGGGCTGCTCGACAAGCACCTCATCTACGTCACCGGCAAGGGCGGGGTGGGCAAGACGACCGTCTCCGCCGCGCTCGGCCTCGCGGCCGCCGCGGCGGGCCGGCGCACGATCGTCTGCGAGGTCGCCCAGCAGGAGCGCGTGTCGCGCGCCTTCCAGCGCGAGGGCGTCCAGCGCGAGACCGAGGTGCAGCTCGCCGACAACCTGTGGGCGATCTCGATCGACCCCAATCTGGCGCTCCAGGAGTGGCTCTCCAAGCAGCTCGGCGGCGGAGCGCCGGTGCGGCTGATGGCGCGCTCCTCGGCCTTCCAGTACTTCGTCGCCGCCGCGCCGGGCGCGCGCGAGATGATCACCATCGCCAAGGTCTTCGAGCTCGCTCAGCTCGAGCGCTGGGACCGCCGGCACCGCACCTACGACCTCGTGATCGTCGACGCGCCCGCCTCCGGGCACGGCCTGGCGATGCTCTCGACGCCGAAGACCTTCGGCGAGATCGCCCGTGTCGGCCCGATCAAGCGCCAGGCCGAGAAGATCCGGCTGATGCTCGGCGACGACGACCGCACGGCGTACCTCGCGGTCGCGCTGGCCGAGGAGATGCCGGTCAACGAGACGCTCGACCTCGGCACGAAGCTGCAGGACGCGGTCGGCCTCGGGCTGCACGCGGTGATCGTCAACGCGCTGTACCCCGAGCGCTACACGCACGACGAGGCCGAGATGCTGCGCAGGGCCGCCTCCAACGGCCTGGAGCCCGAGGCGCTCGACGCCGTGCGCGCCGCGCTGGCCGAGCACGAGCGCGCGAGCGCGCAACAGGGCCACGTGCAGCGGCTGCGCGACGAGGCCGGCGCGCCGGTGCTCGAGCTGCCGCTGCTGTTCGAGCCGCAGATCGGGCTCGAGCAGTACCGCTACCTGTCCGGCTGCCTCGCGTCGGCGCTCGCGCCGCCCACCCAGGACTAGACCGCGTCGCGCAGCTCGCGCATGCCAGCCTCGCGCGTCATGACCGGCGCGTAGCCGAGCTCGCTGCGGGCGCGCGAGTCGTCGATCGTGCACTCCTGCGAGGCGACCCACGACGCGAAGCGCGTCAGCGGCGGCGCGCCGCGCAGCGGCAGCAGCTTCCACGCCGTCTCGCCCGCGGCGGCGAGCGCGCGCGCGACCGCAGTGGGGACGCTGCCCTCCGGCGGCGTCACGCCCTGGGTGGCGATCAGCTCGCCGACGAAGTCGCGGAACGGCAGCGGATCGCCGTCGGTGACGAAGTAGGTGCGGCCCCCGCGGCCGTGCTCGGCGGCGCACAGCAGGCCCTCGACCGTGTTCTCGACGTGCGTCGTCGAGGTCAGGTGGCGGCCGCCGCCGACCCAGCGGAAGGCGCCCGAGCGCGTGCCCTCGACCAGCACCGGCAGCAGCGTGGTGTCGCCGCGGCCCCACACGAAGCGCGGGCGCACGATCATCGCCTCGAGCGCGCCGCGGCCCTCCTCGAGCACGACCTGCTCGGCCATCGCCTTCGAGCGCGAGTACGGCGCCTTCGAGCGCAGCGCCAGCGGATAGCTCTCGTCCACGTGCACGAGCGGCTGGCCGTGCATCAGCACCGCCTCGGTGCTCACGTGCACGGCGCGGCCCACGGCCGCGGCGCGGCAGGCGCGCAGCACGTTGCGGGTGCCTTCGACGTTGGCGGCCACGAACTCGTGCCACGGCCCGAAGTCCTCCACCTTGGCGGCGGCGTGGAACGCGACGTCGGCGCCCTCCATGCCGGCGACCAACGCGCTGAGGTCGCCGAGCTCGCCGCGCACGGGCTCGGCGCCGCGGACGCGCACGGCGTCGGCGGCCCGGTCGGAGCGGGCGAGGGCGCGGACGCTCCAGCCGTCGCGGGCGAGCCGCTCGATCAGGCTCCCGCCGACGAAGCCGGAGCCACCGGTGACGAAGGCGGTTGGCATTGCGCGCAACACTAGTGCCGGATGACGCCCGAGCCCTCCCGCCGCCTCGCGTCGGCCGCCCGCTGGCTCTGGCGCGCCCAGGGCTTGGGGATGACGGTCGCGGCCCTGATCGCCGCGGGAGTGCTCAGCGAGCAGGTGGGCGGCGGTGTGTGGATGCTGCTGCCGCTGTTGGTGGCGATCGTCGCGATCGGCGTCGTGCCGGAGCTGCGCTGGGCGCGCTGGCGCTACGAGGTGCGCGACGAGGAGATCGATCTGCGCCACGGCACGGTCCGGATCACCCGCACCCTCGTGCCGATGTTGCGCGTCCAGCACGTCGACACCACCCAGGGCCTGCTCGACCAGGCGCTCGGGCTCGCCACCGTCGTCGTTCACACCGCGGCCGGCACGACCACGATCCCTGCGCTCGACGAGGGCCACGCGGCCCGGCTGCGCGACCGCATCGCCGCGCTCGCCCGCACCGCCGATGAGCTCTGAGCCGCAGAAGCTCCACCCCGCCGCCATCGGCGTGCTGGCGCTCGGCGCGCTGCGCGACGCCGCGCTGCCGATCATCGTGCTGCTGTTCACGGCCATCGCCGGAAGCGGGCTCGACACCGGCGCGCTGGAGCGCGGCGCGGCCTACCTCGTGCTCGGCGTCGCGGCCGCCTCGATCGCGGGCTTCATGCGCTGGCGGAGCACGAGCTACGCGGTCGACGAGCACGGCGTGCACTGGCAGAGCGGGATCGTGCGCAAGAAGCAGACGACGGTGCCGCTCGACCGCATCCAGGGCCTCGACACCGTGGCCGGCCCGGTCCAGCGGCTGTTCGGCGTGGTGGCGGTGCACGTGCAGACGGCGGGCGGCGGCGCCAAGGGGGAGGTGGTGCTCGACGCCGTCGGCGCGGAGGCGGTGGAGCGGCTGCGCGAGGCGGTGCGCGGGCGGCGGCCCGAGGTTGTCGAGGACGCCCCTGCGGGCGACCTGCCCGAGCGACGGCTGGGCCGGCGCGACGGGCTGCTCGCGGCGCTCACCGCCGGCCAGCTCGGCGTGATCCTGCCGGTGCTGGCGGGCGCCTTCCAGCTCTTCACCAACCTCTTCCAGGACGAGCGGGGCGTCGAGGAGGCGTCGCGGCTCGCGCCCGACACCCTCGGCGGCTGGGAGCTGGCGATCGGCGGCCTCATCCTGGCGGCGTGGGCGATCTCGGTGGCGGGGTCGCTGGTGGTGTTCGCGGGCTTCACGGTCACGCGCGACCGCGACCGGCTGCGGATCCGGCGCGGCCTGCTGCAGCGCACCGAGGTGGCGCTGCCGGTGCCGCGCGTGCACGCCGTGCGCGTGGTCGAGGGCGTGCTGCGGCGGCCGTTCGGGCTCGCGGCGCTGCGGGTCGAGGTCGCCGGCTACGCCGAGGAGGCGGCCGCGGCGCGCACGCTGTTCCCGCTCCTGCGGCGGGCCGAGGTCGAGCCGTTCCTGGCCGCGCTGCTGCCGGAGCTGGCCGACGACCCGGGCGGGCTCGAGCCGCCGCCCGCGCGCGCGGCGCGCCGCTACGTCCTGCCGCGGACGCTGGCCGGGCTGGTGGCCGGAGGAGGAGCGTGGGCGCTGCTCGGCACGCCGTGGCCGCTGCTGGTGGCGCCGCTGCTCGCGCTCGACGGCTGGCTCGACTACCGCGCCGCGGGCTGGCGGCTGCGCGACGGGCGGCTGGCGATGCGCTCGCGCCGGCTCGCGTGGTCGACGCTGCTGACGCCCGCCGCGCGGCTGCAGCAGCACTCGATCGCGCAGAGCCCGCTGCAGCGCCGCGCCCGCCTGGCCGACCTCGCGGTGGCGGTCGGCAAGGGCGGCCACGCGCAGGTCCGCCACCTCGAGCTGCCGGTCGCCGCCGAGCTGTGGGAACGTCTGCGGCGATGACGAAGGCGTTCTACTTCGACGTCGGCTCGCCCTACGTGTACCTGACGATCGCGCGGCTCCCGCTCGACGACGTGGAGTGGAAGCCGATCTCGCTCGGCGGGCTGTGGAAGCAGAGCGGCGGCGGGTCGTGGGCGCTGACCGACCGCCGCGCGGAGGGCATCGCCGAGATCGAGGCGCGCGCCGAGCGCTACGGGCTGGCGCCGATCCGCTGGCCGGCGCCGTGGCCCGGCCGCTACCCGAGCGCGATGCGCGCCTGCCTGGTCGCCGCCGAGCAGGGCGTCGGCGAGGAGTTCGCCCGCATCGCCTCGAGCATGGGCTTCGCCGAGGGCCGCGACCTGTCCGAGATGAGCACGGTCTGGGAGGCGGGCGTGCGCGCCGGGCTCCTGTCTCCGTCGCTCGACGGCATCGGCTCGCCCGAGATCAAACAGCGGCTGATCGACGAGACCGAGGCCGCTTACGCGCGCGGCGTCCGCGGGGTGCCCACGCTCGACACCGGCGACGAGCTGCTCTGGGGCGACGACAGGATCAGTTGATCCCGAGCCGGTCGAGCAGCGCGTCGTCGGCGCGCCACGACCGGCGCACGCGGACCGAGAGGTCGAGGTGCACGCGCATGCCGACCGCGTGCTCGAGCTCGCGGCGGGAGGCGGTCCCGATCGCCTTGATCATCGCGCCGCGGCGGCCGATGAGGATGCCCTTCTGGGACTCGGTCTCGACCCACAGCAGCGCGTGGACCTCGACGAGGTCGTCGCGCTCGATGATCTCGTCGACCTGGACCTCGACCGCGTGCGGGACCTCCTGGCGCGTACGGTGCAGCACCTGCTCGCGCACCAGCTCGGCCAGTCGCACATGCTCGGGCTGGTCGGAGATCTCCTCGAGCGGGAACAGGAACGGCCCCTCGGGCGCCAGCTCGACGAGGTGCTCGACAAGCGGGCCGATGCCCTTGCCGCGGGCGGCGGAGATCGGGAAGACCTCGCCGTCGAGGCCGAGGTCGGCCGCCGCCTGGAGCGCCTCGATGGTGCGCGTCCGGTCGAGCCGGTCGATCTTGTTGACGGCGATCACCGCCGGGATGCCGGCACTGCGCAGCGCCTCGGCGATGAAGCGATCGCCGGCGCCGCCGACGCCCTGCTCCCCGTTGAGGACGAGCAGCACGGCATCGGCCTCCTCGAACTCGTGCTCGACGCGGCGCTGCATGCGCTCGGTCAGCGCGTCGCGCGGGCGCTGGACGCCGGGCAGGTCGGTGAGCACGAGCTGCCACTCGCCGGGCCGGGTCGCCACGCCGCGGATCGCGCGGCGCGTGGTCTGCGGCTTGTCGGAGACGATCGCCACCTTCTGGCCCACGAGCGCGTTGACCAGCGTCGACTTGCCGACGTTCGGCCGGCCGGCGAGCGCGATGAAGCCCGAGCGGGTCACTTCACCCACGAGACGATCTCCGCCTGCAAGGCGAGCATCTCGCCGTGGTCGGTCTCGTGGTCCATCCCCACGAGGTGCAGCGTGCCGTGGACGACCGCCTCGCTGAGGTCCTCCGTGTGCTCGGGGCAGATGACGACGTCGCCGAGCTCGCGAGGCCCGACCTCCGGCCCGTCGAGGTCGACCGGGAACGAGAGCACGTCGGTCGGCCCTTCGATCCCGCGGTGCTCGGCGTTGAGCGCCGCGATGCGGTCAGCGTCGACGAACTCGACCGCGACGTGCCCGGCGTCGACACCCGCCGACGCCAGCGCGATCGCGACCAGGCGCCGCAGCGACTCCTCGGGCAGATCGGAGGAGCCGATGACCTCGACTTCGAGCACTACTGGGTACGTCGTCTGGGCTGCTGCTGCGCCGGGCGCAGCTCGGGTGCGGCGCGCTGGGAGTGCTCGTCGTAGGCGGCGACGATCCTCTGGACCAGCTTGTGGCGCACGACGTCCTCGCCGCCGAAGCGGATGAACTCGATGCCCTCGACGCCGGTGAGGATGTCGTTGACCACGATCAGGCCCGACTTCTGATCACGCGGGAGGTCGACCTGCGTGATGTCGCCCGTGACGACCATCTTCGAGCCGAAGCCGAGGCGGGTGAGGAACATCTTCATCTGCTCGGGGCTCGTGTTCTGCGCCTCGTCGAGGATCACGAACGAGTCGTTGAGCGTGCGGCCGCGCATGAACGCCAGCGGGGCGACCTCGATGACCGCCTTCTCGAGGTGGGCCGCGACGCGCTCGGCGTCGAGCATGTCGTGGAGCGCGTCGAAGAGCGGGCGCAGGTAGGGGTCGACCTTGGCCATCAGGTCGCCGGGCAGGAAGCCGAGGCGCTCGCCGGCCTCGACCGCGGGGCGGGTGAGGATGATGCGGTTGACCTCGCGCTTGGAGAGCGCGGCGACCGCCATCGCGATGGCCAGGAACGTCTTGCCGGTGCCGGCCGGGCCGACGCCGAACGTGATCGTCGAGCGGCGGATCGCGTCGACGTAGCGCTTCTGGTTGACCGACTTCGGCGCGACCTTGAGGTTGCGGTGGCGCCAGACGACGTCCTCGAGCACCTGCGCGGGCGACTCGCGCTGGTCGAGCACGCGCGCGATCGAGTCGATCGTCGCCGGGCCGATCTCGTGCCCGCGGGCGACCAGGGAGGACAGCTCGCGCACCACGGTCGCGCCGGCCTGCACCGCGTCGGCCTCGCCGTCGAGCGTGACGACGTTGCCGCGCAGGTAGATGGCGCAGTCGAGGTGCTCCTCGAGCGTGCGCAGGATCTGGTCCTGGGCGCCGGCGAGCTCGGCGGCGACCTCATTGGAGAGCTCCAGCTGGCGGCGCGCCACTAGCTGACCAACGCCTCCTTGACCTTGCCGGAGACGCGCTTGCCGTCGGCGCGGCCGCCGGCGGCGCTCATCACGTGCTTGATCGCCTTGCCCATGTCGCGCGGGGTCTCGGCGCCGGTCTCGGCGATCGCGGTCGCGACCAGCGCGTCGAGCTCGGCGTCGGACAGCTCCGCGGGGAGGTAGCCCTCGATGATCGACGCCTCGTAGGCCTCGGTCTGGGCGAGGTCGCCGCGCTCGGCGTCGCGGTAGGCGGTCTCCGCCTCGCGGCGCCGCTTGCGCTCCCGGCGCAGCACGGCGAGCTCGTCGCCGGCGCCCTCCTTGGCGTCCTTTTGCAGCTCCGAGAGGACCAGCCGCAGCGCGGAGGCCCGATCGCGGTCTCCGGCCTTCATGGCCGAGTTGACATCCGCCCTGATCTGCTCGGTGATCTTCACCTGCATCAAGGATACGACCTGGGTGGGCGGGTCTAATCACGCAAAAGCGCCCCGGAGCCTGGGCGCAGGCTCCGGGGCGCGGAGCGGGACGAGATGTCCCGCAGGTTTCGGCAGGTGGGCTACTTGCCGCCGCCGCCCGCGATCTTGTCCACCATGTCGCCGGCCGCCTTGGCGATCCGGGTGTCGATGTGCGACGCGAGCAGGGCGCCGATGATGACGGCGACCACGAGCAGGATGCCCATGTACTCGGCCGCGGTCTGGCCCTGCTGGTCGGCGACGCGGCTGCGGATCGCGAGCCCGACGCCGTGAGCCTGGATGCAGAACTCGCGGTAAGCGTCCTGAAGAGTGGTGGTGAAGTCCGACATGTGGCTGAGCCCCCTGGAGTGGAGATGACCGATTGACTGCAGTCATTGTTCCCTCGGCTCCGGGGTCCTACGAGAGGCCGAGGGCTCAACTTCCGGGGGGCCGGGGGTCCCAAATCCGCTTGGGACCCCCCTGGGACTTTCAGCTGTCGCGGACGCCCAGCCAGAGCGCGATCGCCTCGGCGCGCGAGTGCACGCCGATCTTCTCGTAGATGCGCGAGAGGTGGTTCTTGACGGTCTTGTTGGTGATCACCAGCTCCTCCGCGATCTCACGGTTGGAGTTGCCGCGGGCGAGCAGGTTGAGCACCTCGCGCTCGCGGGCGGTGAGCGAGCCGAGCCCGAGCTCGTCCTCGTCGTTGGAGGGCCCGGGGGCGCGGCGCAGGACGTCGAACACCGCGGGCGTGACCGCCGGGGAGAGGACCATCTCGCCCGCGGCGACCGCCTTGATGCGGCCCTCGAGCTCCTCGGGCTCGAAGCGCCCGTGGACGAGGTAGCCGGCGGCGCCGTTGCGGATCGCGCCCGTGACCAGGTGCTCGTCCTCGGAGTAGCTCAGCATCAGCACCTTCGAGCGCTGGGCGAGCGGGCCGGCGGCGGCGACGCCGTCCATGACCGGCATGCGGACGTCGAGGCAGACGACGTCGGGCTTGAGCTCCTCGGCCTTGGCGATCGCCTCGCGGCCGTCGCCGGCCTCCCCCACCACCTCGAGCCCGTCGGCCTCCGCGAGCAACGACGCGATGCCGCGACGCACGATCGCGTTGTCGTCGACCAGGAGGATTCGGATCATCGCCAGGTGTAACCGGGGACGGAGCGGGGCGGCGGGAGCGTATCGGTCGGCGCAGCGGCCTCGGCGGCCGCGGCCTGCGGCTTGGCGTCCGGCGCGTCGACCGGCATCCACACCGAGAGCACGCAGCCCTCCCCCGGCGCCGACTCGACGCTCAGGTCCCCGCCCGCCAGCAGCGCCCGCTCGCGCATGCCCGTGACCCCGAAGTGCCGGCCCTGCGCGAGCTGCTCGAGCTCGTCGGGCACGTCGAAGCCCGCGCCGTCGTCGGCGACGGTCAGCACCGCGCGGCTGCCGAGCCGTCGCAGCCGCACCGTGACCTTGCTCGCCCGCGCGTGGCGGTCGACGTTGCCGAGCGCCTCGCGCAGGATCCACTCGAGCTCGCGCTCGGCGACCGGGTGCAGCTCGCCGACCTCCTCGACCGCCAATGCGACCTGGACGCCGGTCCCGGCGCTCCAGCGCCGCGCCTCGGCCTGCAGCGCCGCGGCGAGCGGCAGCTGCTCGCCGGCGTCGGAGCGCAGCCCGATGATGATCTCGCGCGCCTCGCGGGTGGCCTGGCGGGCGTCCTCGGCCAGCCGCCGCGCCTCCTCGGCGGCGCCCGCCGGGTCGCGCTCGATCCGGCGCGCGAGCGCGAGCGCCGCGAAGCCCATGCCCGACACGGTCTTGGCCAGCGAGTCGTGCATGTCGCGGGCGAGCCGTGCGCGCTCGGACTGGCTGGCGAGCTCGGACTCCGTCTCGGCCTGGCGATCGAGCAGACCGCGCAGACCCGCCCCCGCGGCGGCGATCAGCGGATAGAAGGCCGGCAGCACGAACGAGGCGGCGCTGTCGTCGCGTACCGAGACCACCCAGAAGTAGACGCCGATCAGCATCGCCGAGAACAGCGCGGCGCCCGGCCAGCCGTACACGAGCCCGCCCAGCAGCGCCGACCCGAGCGTGTAGTAGAAGAACGGCGAGTTCACGCCCGTCAGCAGCAGGATCAGCGTGGAGAGGACGAGCTCGGCCGCCAGGTAGCCGGGGTGGCGGACCAGCGTGGGCCCGACGCGATCCCAGTAGCGCAGCGGGATCGCGGTGGTGATGGCCGCGACGATGATCGCCGCCGCGGGAACGAGCCGGTCGCCGTCCTGGCCCCACAGCGCGACGACCGTGATCAGCAGGATCCCGGCGCGGAACGTGAGGATCCCCTTGCAGGCCGACTCCAGCCAGCCGCCCGCGCCCCCCTCGCCGCGCGCGCGGATCCGCTCAGCCACCCCCGAGGACCCCCGAGTCGAGGATGTCGGTGCCGAGGATCATCGAGGCGAGGATGAGGATGATCGAGCCCGGGACGATCAGCGTGGTGACGATCAGCGAGATCCGCGGGGCGGCGCGCGCGGCGCGGCGGCGCGCGTCCTGGGCGGCGGCGCGGCGCATGTCGAGCGCGATGTCGTTGAGCGCCTCGGACAGCGGCACGCCGAGCTCCTCGGCCTGCAGCTGGGCGCCGACGAAGGTCGACAGCGAGTCGGAGTCGTTGCGCGCGCGCAGGGCGAGGAAGGCGTCGCGGCGCGTGGCGCCGAGGTCCATCTGCCGCAGCGCGGTGAGGATCTCCTCGCCCGCCGGGCCGCCGAGCGACTCCGCCACGCGCTGGAGCGCGCTGCGGTAGCCGAGCCCCGCGCGGACGGTGACGGCGAGGATGTCGAGGAAGTCCGGCAGGTCGCGCTCGATCCGCTCCTGGCGCAGGCGGCCGGCGCGCGAGAGCAGGATGTCGGGCCCGAACCAGCCGGCCACGATCGCCAGCAGCGCGATCAGCCACGAGCCGCCGAGGATCGCCAGGAAGCCGAAGAAGCCCGCGGCGAGCAGCGCCAGGGCGCCCTTGGTGCCGATGAAGCCCTGCACGCTCAGGCCCCACGGGCGGCCCGCGAGGTCGAGCCGGCGCGCGATCGCGTCGCGGCGCGAGAGGCGGATGCCGGGCGCCAGCCGCGGGCCGATGCGGGTGGCGAGCCGATCGATCAGCCGCCGCCACCAGGGACGCCGCTCGCCGGAGGTGTCGACGCCGGCGCGCGCCGCGAGCCGGTCGACCGGGCCGCGGTCGAGCAGCAGCGGCACCGACAGCAGGCCGCCGGTCACGCAGACTGCCGCGAGCAGGCCGGCCGTGATCGGGGTGACCGTCACACGTCCACCTTCGTCGTCGCCCGGATCAGCACGAACGCGACCGCCCACAGCGTCCCGGCCACGCCGAGCGCGAGCAGGCCCGCGAGCGAGGACGTCATCTCGCGCATCACCCCGGGGCTGAAGACGTTCATGAGCACGATCGCCGCGATGCCGATACCCGCGACGACGTAGGAGGTGAACACCGAGCCGGACAGCAGCGTGCGGATCTCGCGGATCAGGTCCTTGCGCGCCTCGAGCGTCCCGCCCAGCTCCTGCAGCGCCCGCACGGTGTCGCCGCCGGCGCGCTGCTGGATGATGATCGTGGTCATCAGCACCGCCACCTCGCGCGACGGCAGGCGCTCCTGCAGGCGCTCGAGCGCGCGATCCAGCGGCTGGCCGAGCCGCATCTCCTGGACCACGGCAGCCATCTCGGCCCCCGCAGGGTCGTCGAGCTCGCGCGCCGCCATCTGCACCGCCCCCGGGATCGAGAGCCCGGCCTGCGTGCCGTTGGAGAGCATCCGCGCGAGGTCGGGCAGCTGGTCCATGAACGCGTCGCGGCGCTTGTTGCGCGCACGCTCGACGTACCAGCGCAGCCCGCCGACGACCATCGCGTAGGCGACCACGAACGCGAAGAACGGCGGCAGCAGCGCGAGCAGCAGCAGGCCGAGGGCGAACCCGCCCACCACCACGATCGCGACCGCGTCGACCGGCGACAGCGGCCCGCCGGACGCCCGCAGCCACTGCGACAGCCGCGGCGCCCTGGCGCGTGCGGCGCAGCATCTGGTCGAGGCGCTCGACCGAGGCCCGGTAGGCGCTGCGCCCGGCGTCGTCGCGCCCGCGCGCCGCCAGCGCCGCCCGCCGGTTGGAGCCGCTGATGTAGAGCGCCAGCCCGATCAGCCCGAGCACCATCACGCCCAGCAGCAGGACCAGCGCCAAGCGCGTCTTTTTGCATCTATTCGGCCGTCCGCACGGGGGTCTGCTCGAGCTCAGCCTCGGGGCCGAACTCGACCGGGATCTGCAGGCCCATCAGCTCGAGCCGGCGGTGGATCGCGGGCGGGAGCGGGAAGTGGCGGAAGCGCCCGGTGACGCGGCGGTCGGGGCCGATCGGGTCGGCCTCGAAGCGCGCGACCGTCCCGAGGCGGAACGTCTCGCGGCGGGTCGAGGCGACGATCGCGACCTCGGCGATGCGGCGCTTGCCGTCGGCGAAGCGGTCGATCTGCACGATCACGTGGATCGCGGAGTTGATCTGGTCGCGCAGCGCCTCGAACGGGATGTGCAGCTCGCTCATCGTCGCCAGCGTCTCGAGGCGGTGGATCGCGTCGTCGGGCGAGTTGGCGTGCACGGTGACCAGCGAGCCCTCGTGGCCGGTGTTGAGCGCCTGCAGCATGTCGAGCGTCTCCGCGCCGCGGACCTCGCCGACGATGATGCGGTCGGGGCGCATGCGCAGCGAGTTGCGGACGAGGTCGCGGATCGAGACCGCGCCCTTGCCCTCGACGTTGGACGGCCGCGCCTCGAGCGTGACCACGTGCGGCTGCTGGAGCCGCAGCTCGGCGTTGTCCTCGACGGTGATGATCCGCTCGCCGGGCGGCACCGCGGCCGACATCGCGTTCAGCAGCGTCGTCTTGCCGGCGCCGGTGCCGCCGGAGATGACGACGTTGAGCTTGCCCTCCACCACCGCGCGCAGCAGCTGCGTGGTCGGCGGGTCGATCGAGTTCATCTCGGTGAGCTGGTCGAGCGTGAACAGGCGCGGGAAGCGCCGGATCGTCATCGTCGGGCCGCGCAGGGCGAGCGGCGGGATGATCACGTTGACGCGCTCGCCGGTGGGCAGGCGGGCGTCGACCATCGGGCTCGACTCGTCGACGCGCCGGTTGACCTGCGACACGATGCGGTCGATCGTCTGGTAGAGCTGGCTCTCGTCGGTGAAGGTGATGTCGGCCTTCTCGAGCCGGCCGTTGCGCTCGAGGTAGACCTCGTCGGGCCCGTTGACCATGATCTCCGTCACCGACGGATCGGCGAGCAGCGGCTCGAGCACGCCGAGCCCGATCGCCTCGTCGATGACGCGCCGGATCAGCCGCGTGCGCTCGGCGGTCGAGAGCACCGGGCCCTCGCGCGAGACCATGCGCCCGACGACGCGCTCGAGCCGCGCCCGGCGCTGGGCGGACGACAGCTCGGCGATCTCGGAGAGGTTGACCTCCTCGAGCAGCCGCCGGCGGTAGTAGGAGACGCCGTCGCCGTCGCCGTCCCCGTTGGAGCGGCCGAGGCTCGGGTCGCCCGCGATGCGGTCGCGCAGGCCCATCAGTGGTTCCTCCGGTGATCCCGCGTGCTCGGGCGGCCCCCAGGCGGATGCCGGGCGAGGACGCAGGGAGGGTGCCAGGGCGGAGCCCTTGCCCCGACCGAGGACGACGCCAGGCGCCGGCTGGTGCCGTCCGAGTGCGTGGGGGGTTGCCGGAGGACCACTACGCCGGCAGCTCCGCCCTGCCGGTGCGAGCAGCTGGTCGGAGTCCAGCAGCCCCGGGATGAGCAGCGGCATCTTCACCTTCACGACGGCCTTCTCGCCGTTGACGTCGATCTTCTGGATCGTCTTCTGGAGCGGCTTGGAGAGCGCGTTCTTGGCCGCCTTCTCGCCGTCGCCCCCGCGACCCTCGACGCGGCTGGCGGTGCGCGCGGCGTTGGAGACCTGCGTGTAGGTCCACGCGACGAGGCAGATCTGCCACACGATCACGGTGACCAGCACGCAGCCACCAGATCATCCCCATCAGCTCGGCCGACGCCTGGCCGCGACTCGTCGCGAAGGCGCGCGATCACGACTTCGACCCCGGTGTCCTTCGTCTGCGAGGGCGGGAGCGGGTCGTCCTCGACCGACGTGGAGGCGTGGTCGGAGATCTTGAACGGGCTCTTCAGCCCCGGCAGCACGGCCGGGACGACGAGCTTGACGTTGACGGTCACCGGGTCGTCCTTGTCGACCTCGATCTTCGCGTCCTTGCGCCACGCCTTCGGGAGGTCGCGCTGGGCGGCGTCGCGGTACGGATGGTCCTTCGGGAGGTCGGTCGTGTTGACCGCCAGCTCGCGCGCGCCCTCGCGCGCCGCGTGGCCCGCCAGCAGGTACGTGTAGCCGAGCAGCCCGACCTGCCAGAGCGCGAGCACGATCACGATCAGCACCGGCAGCAGGCCCATCATCTCGGCGCTGCTCTGGCCGCGCTCGCCGCCGAGCCGGGCCAGCAGGCCGCGCGGCTCCGACGGGTCCGTGTCGGGCTCGTCGCCGGCCACCGGGCGGGCGTCGGCCTCGTCGAGCAGCTGGTCGAAGCTCGCGCGCAGCTTCGCGTCCTCCATGCGTGCCGGTGTACCCGTATTGACGGCGGCCTCGAAGGCGGAGAACTCGGCGGGGATCGTCGTCTTGGCGAGCCGGCCCGCGATCACCTTGCGCGCGAGGTCGGGCTGGACCTCGAGCTTGCGCGAGGCGCGGTTGAGCACGACGAGCACGTCCTCGTCGTCCTCGCGCACCTGCAGGCGCTTCCACAGCTCGAGCAGCCGCTTGACGCCGCGCAGCGAGGCGACGTCGGGCTGGGTGACGACGAGCACGCGGTTGGCGATCTCGGCGCCGATCGCGCTCGCCTCCGACACCTGCGCCCCGAGGTCGACGATCGTCAGCGCGTGGCGCGCCTTGACGGCCGACAGGATCGGCCGCGCGGCCAGCGCGTTGACCTCCTCCGCGCGCTCGCCCTCGTCGGGCGCGAGCAGGACGCGGAAGCCCTCCTTGTGCGTGTACAGCGTCTCCTGCAGATGGCGGACGGAGATCTCGTCGGCGACCTCGACGAGGTCGACCACCGAGCGCCGGTAGGGCATGTCGAGGAAGGAGCGGAAGTCGCCCTTCTGGAGGTCGAAGTCGACGACGCAGACCGGCCGGCCCGGCGCCGCGCGGACGGCGGCGAGCGCGAGCTGGAGGCAGACGGTGGTGGTGCCGACGCCGCCCTTCGAGCCGGCGACGGCGATCAGCTGGCCGCCGAGCGCAGCGCCGGCCGACTCCTCCCCGGCGACGCGGTCGCGCATCGTCCGCGACCACTGCGACGGCGGCGCGCACGCTGCCCTCGAGCTGCTCGAGCGAGAGCGGGAGCGAGACGACGTCGCGCAGGCCGGCCTGCATGGCGGCGCGCATGAGGTCGGTCGAGTCGTCGGCGGCGATCAGGACGAGCCCGACCTCCGGGAAGCTCGTCGCGATGTCGCGCGCGACCTCGAGCACCGGCACGGCGCCGAGCGCGTCGTGGAGGACGACGACGTCGACCTCGAGCCGCCGCAGCGCGCGCGAGAGCTCCTCGGCGTCGGCGACGCGGTCGACCACCTCCAGCCCCTCGCCCTCCTGGGCGAGCGCCGACGCGCTCTGGGCGAGCTCGGCGTCGGCGATCGCGAGGAGGACCCGGTGCTGGGTCATCCCGCGTCGGGCCGCGAGTAGGTGCGCTCGGTCTTCTTGAGCGGCGTGAGGTCGCCGGGCCGCCGCAGCGCGAGCCGGACCTCGTCGGCGAACGACTCCGCCTCCGTGACCTGGAGCTGCTGCTTGGGCGTGAGCGCGAACGTGACCGGCACGACCTCCTTCGGGTCGGCCTCGGCCTGCTGGACGCCGCGCCCGCCCTTCAGCTGGGCCTGGCCGACGTCGATGATCCGCGCGGCCGGCACGACGACGGTCGACTTGGGCTTGATGCCGCGGTCGGGATCGCCCTGGAAGGTGCCGACGATGTCGACCACCGAGCCGGGCCCGATCTTGCCCGCCACGCCGGTCTCGGCGTCGACGAGGATCGCGACCTCGCGCTGGCCCGGGCTGAGCTCGGGCGGGGCGATCAGCATCCCCTTCTGCAGCAGCGAGTCGGCGGGCAGGTCGGAGCCGGCGACGAGCCCGACGAGCTGGGCGCGGCTACGCAGGGCGGTCTTCGGGGCCCAGCGCTTCGGCATCGTGACCTCGTCGACCGCGTCGTCGGGGACCGACTCGTTCGCCTTCAGCGGCTTCTTGAGCGACAGCAGCGTGATCTTGGGATCGACCTCGGTCCGGACGTCCGCGACGTATGTGGCGATCAGGACGAAGACGGCGAGGAGGCCCAGCCCGGAGAGGACGAGCAGCAGCAGGCCGCGGCGTTGGCGTGGATTCATCGCAATGGAAAATACGCGCTGACCAGCGGTTTGGAAGGTCCCAGCCGCAGGTTGAGGCCGGGTCCCGGACGAATGTTGAGTCCCCAGACCCAGGCCGCGCGCCCGACCCAGGTCTACCCTGCCGGAACCATGCTACGGCGCGCCGGAGGCCAGGACGGACAGATCCTCCCCGGGCTGATCATGCTGATGCTCGCCATTCTGGCTATTGGAGCGCTCAGTTTCCGGATCGGCAAGGCGGCCGTGCTGCGCTCGAACGCGCAGACCGCCTCCGACGCCGCGGCGCTCGCGGGCGCCCGCTCGATCCGCGACCAGCTGATCGCGCAGGTCGCCACCACCGGGACGTCGGACCTGATGCGGATCAGCGAGCCGGTCGTGCGCGCCGCGGCGGCCGACTACGCGAAGCGCAACGACGGGCGGCTCGTCGACTTCCAGATGGACGGCGCCGAGGTCCGCACCTGGGTCGACACCGAACGACAAGGTCGACTCGCCCAAGGACACGCACGAGGGAAAGGCGAAGGCGCGCGGCCGGGTCGAGCTGGCGACGTTCCAGTCGCTCGGCGTCGACTTCGACGGCGGCGGCTCGGCCCCCGGCACCGGGAGCACGCACATCACCGACGAGGAGTGGAAGGACCTCGCCAAGGACCTCCACAAGCCGCTCGACTGCGCCGGACATGAAGGTGCTCGCCGACTTCTTCAAGCAGCACGGCGCGATCCCGCCGTACGAGAACACGTACATGGGCGGCGCGCCGATGCCGCCCGGCGGCGAGCGCAAGACCACGCTCGTTCCACTACGCGTGCGGCGGCTCCGGCGCGATCGACCTCAACTACCCGGCGGGGATCGAGGCGTCGGTGATCAACGAGGTGCGCCCGCACCTGATCAAGCTCGGCTTCCACACGCTGTGGCAGGTCGAGAACCACTTCGACCACATGCACATCGACTTCCAGGGCAGCGCGTCGCCGACCGGCTTCGGCGGCGGGCTCGGCGCGGCCGGCTCGCTGACCGACTCGTTCCTGCAGGTCAAGCTCGTCGACTGGGACGCGCCGGCGCCGGCCGGGCTCGCGGGCCTCTTCGTCGGCGGCCCCGGCGGCATTCCGTTCGGCCCGCCGGACCCGAAGATCGCGATCCCGATCTGCGAGGAGCTCGACCGCTTCAACGTCTCCCCGAAGGTCCGCCTCGCGGCATGGGAGACGGCGATCGTCGAGTCGGGCGTGAAGATCCCGCCGACCAACGACGGGACCTCGCTCGGGCCGTTCCAGCAGATCTCGGGCGCGGGCTGGGGGACGGCGGCGCAGCGCCTGGATCCGCACCACTCGGCCGCGGAGTTCATCCGCCACGCGCAGGCGATCGAGCACCGCTACGCCGACGCGGGGACGCTGGCGCAGGCGCGTCCAGCGCTCGCGCGTATCCCCGACCGCTACGGCCAGCGCGCCGGCCAGGCGGCCGCGCTCAACGACAAGTTCTGCGGGGGCAAGTGAGGCGCGGGCTCGCGTGTGCCGTCGGTGGCGTGCCTCGCCGCTCGTCGGGCTGCGGCGGCGGCTCCGAGCGCGCCGTCACGCCGAAGGTGACCGCGACCGGCACCGCGCCGCCGGCAGCGGCGCCGGCGAAGCTCGTCTACCCGGACGGCGCCAAGGCCGAGCTGCAGCGCGGCGCGATCGGGGTGGCCGACTCCTCGTTCCACGCGCGGGTCGAGCCCAGGACGATGGACGTCAACTCCGAGCAGCGGCTGTCGGACCTGCGGTGGTCGGGCTGGGGCAGCGAGCGGGCCACCGGCCGCGCCGACGTCCGGACGCTGATCTGCGATCCCAACTGCGCGCAAGGGACCTACCAGGACGCGCGCGCCGAGATCGTGCTCTCGGCGCCCAAGACCTGCGCGGGCGAGCGCTTCTACACGCGCGCGTCGATGACCTACACGGACCCGGACACGGGCAAGACCCGCGCCCCGGCCACCTACCTGAGCCCGCCTTGCTGATGCTGCGCCGGCTGCGGGGAGCGACGTCGACGGGACGGCCGCGATGGCCGCACAGCGGACAGGGCGAGCGGGCGATCAGCTCGCGGCACCAGCGGCAGACCCACTGCTCCTGCTCCGCCAGCAGGTCGGCGGCGAGCTCCGGGATGTCGACCGGGAAGACCACGCTCTCGACCACCTTCGAGGTGCCCCACCAGCTCGGGCCGTTGGGCGTCGGCTCGACCTCGGCGACCGGCAGGCCGCCGAGCGCCTGGTTCACGGTCTCGCGCGCCCACGCGGTGTCGCCGTTGCGCGGCGCGACGACCATCCGCGACGGGCGCTGGATCTCCGGCAGCGGCACGCCGGGCGCGCCGGAGCTGATCTTGTGGACCGACGGCTCGGGCCAGGACGAGACGCCGAAGGCGCTGCTGGGGCCGAGCGAGGCGAGGTGCTGGCCGAAGCTCGGCGCGGGGGCGCTCAGTCCGGACACGGATCCCAGCCACGTGAAGACGTACAGCTCGGCCTCGAGCTCGGGCAGCAGCGAGGCGAGCACGCCGGCGCTCGGCATGTGCGGCGCGAGGCTGGATGCGAGGCTGCACAGCACCGCGCCGGCCAGCGGCGGCAGCGCGGTCTCGTAGACGGCGACACGGTCGGTGTCGAGCATCGAGCGGGCCATGCCGAGACGCAGCGCGCCCTCGGGCGGGAACCACTGGGGCAGCACCGCGATCACGTAGCCGCTGGCCTCGATGCCGGAGCTGAGCGCCTGCACGAGCACGTCGGCCTTGTCGGCCGCGGGCGGCTCGAGCACGGCGTCGATGCGGCCCTCCTGCCCCACGAAGCGCTCGGGCTTGAGGCCGAACGCGAGGATCACGGGAACTTGGCGCTGCGTCGAGCGATCCGATGCCTGTCGGGCCGGGTTATCGGGCACAACATGACCATAGTGATCAACGGTCGCGCCTTGGCTCGGAGCCGCGGCGCTGGCACCATGTAGGAGCGATATGGAAATCGCCTTCGCACTCGCCGGCCTTCTTGCCATCAGCCTCATCGTCGTCCCCCGCCTCCGTCGGCGCGGCGGCGGTCGCGTACGCGCGAACGCCGGCAAGCAGTGGACGGCGAGCCACGCGGCGCGGCGCCGTGGCGCCAGCGGCCGCGCGGCGGGGAGCCGGCTGCGGTCGCGCAACCCGCGGACGGCGGCGGTTGCCGCGAGCGCGGGCGGCACTGGCGTCGCCTACGCGACCGATGCTGATCTGGACTGGGACGACGACCTCGGCTGGGGCGGCGACACCGCGGTCGCGGACCCGCCGGCGCCGGTCGTGTACGAGGAGCCGTCCACGAACGGCAACGGCACGGCGCGGTGACGACCGACGAGCCGGCCGCCGGCAACGGCGCCGCTCCCGCTCCCGCTCCTCTCGAAGAGCCTCTGTGGGACGACTGGGCCGAGCTCGACGAGCCGGCCACGGAGCACGAGCCGCCGGCCGCTCCCGAGCCCACCGCCGACGAGCCGGCCACGCCGGAGATCACCGCGCCCGCCCAGCACCGCTTCTCCTCCGACGCCCCTGCGACGCCCGACGTCCCCGCGCCGGCCGACGACGCCTCCTCCGCGCCGGAGCCCGCCCCGGCCGCCGACTGGGACTGGGACCCGGAGCCCGCTCCCGCCGCCGAGCCGTCCGACGAGTGGGACTGGGAGCCGGTGGCCGCGCCCGCTCCGCCCGCCGCCGCGCCCGCGCGCCGCGAGCGGGACCCGCGCCGGAAGTTCAGCCCGCTCGTGCTCGTCGCGATCTACGCGGCGGCCGGCATCGGCGCGATCGTGATCGGCGTAAGCCTGTTCACGGGCGCGATGGAGGACAAGGGCGGCGGGCAGCCGGCCAAGACGACCGCCGCGTCCGCGACCGTGACCGTCGAGCCGACCGCGTCGCCCACCCCGGCTCCCGTCAGCACGCCGACCGCCGCCGAGCGCGCGGAGGCGACCAAGCTCAAGCAGGCCTACGACGACCAGCGCGCGGCCGTGCTCGGCCAGGAGACCCGCGCGGTCCGCAAGGTCCAGACCGCCGCGCGCAAGGCGCGCGCCGCCCGCCGCCGCGCCGCCGCCAAGCGCCGCCGGGCCGCCGCCCGCCGCCGGCGCCGCAGCCCGCCGCCGCGCCCAGGCCACGCCGGCGCCGCGCAGCACGCCGACGCCCACCGCCCCGACGTACACGCCTCCGGCGTCCTCCGGGGGCGGCGGAAGCGGCGGTGGTGGTGGCGGAGGCGGCGGTGGCGGCTGCGAGTTCTGCATCGGCTGAGGCCTGCCCGCGCCTCGACGGCCTGCCCGGCCGCGACCTCGGCGGACGGCCTGCGCGTCGCCGAGGCGAACACCCGCGCGGCGCGCATGAAGGGCCTCGCGAAGCTCGACGTGCTCCCCGAGCGGCTCGCGCTGCACATCCCGCGCTGCCGCTCCGTGCACACGTTCACGATGCGCTTCCCGCTCGACCTGATCTGGCTCGGCAAGGACGGCCAGGTCGTCCGTGTCGATCCCGCGGTCCCGCCACGCCGCCTGAAGTTCTGCGCGAAGGCGCGCTCGGTCGTCGAAGCGAACGCCGGCACTGCCGACCGCTTCGTCACCGCCGGCCTCTGACGACCACGAATGTCATCTCAAGGTCGCATAGCGACCTCGAGGTGACATTCGTCAGCGTTCGAGCAGCACAGCCGCCCACTCCCCGCCGAACCGCCGGTCCCGCTCGACCAAACCGTGGACACGAAACGCCGCCGCGACCTCGTCGGCTTCCTCCCTGAGCAGTCCGGAAGCGATCAGCCGCTCCGGAGCTCCCTCGAGGAGGCCACAGACGTCGAGCAACAGGGGGCGGACGAGGTTCGCTACGACCGTGGGCGCATAAGGCGCCGGCTCCCGCCGCAGGTTCACGCGCCGCACCTCGACCGCCGCCCCGTTGCGCTCCGCGTTGACCGCCGAAGCCTCCAGCGAGGCCGGCTCCACATCGACCGCCAGCACCGGCTCATACCCGAGCCGCGCCGCCGCGATCGCGAGCACCCCGCTGCCCGAGCCCCAGTCCGCCAGCGGGCCACCCGGGTCGAGCTCGAGCAGCAGCTCGAGGCAGAGCCGCGTCGTGTGGTGCGCGCCCGTCCCGAACGCCTGGCCCGGATCGATGACGAGGTCGATCCCCGACTCGTCGGCCAGCGCCTCCTCCCACGGCGGTCGCACCCGCAGCCGCCGGAAGCGCCAGGCGACGTCGACCGGGCGGTGCCACGCCTTCCAGCGGTCGGCCCAGTCGTCAGGGACCACCGAGGTCGAGACGTCGACCAGCGCGTCGCCCGCGGCCGCCTGCAGCGCGGGCAGGTCCGGCAGCTCGCCTTCGGCCCCGTAGAGCGCGTACTCGACCACGCCCTCGCTGACGTCGGTCTCCTCGAGCCCGGCCGGCGACAGCGCGAGGAGCTCCGCCAACACGATCTCCGCCGCGGCGCGCGGCACGCGCACCGCGAGCCGGATCACCCGGCGAGCACTCGCTTGAGCTTGGCGAGCATGCCCTCGTCGGAGCGCAGGTTGTCCTCGGTCACCGTCGCCGCGAAGTCTTCGAGCATCGAGCGCTGCTCGCGCGAGAGCCGCCGCGGGATCGCCACGTTGACCACGACGCGCAGGTCGCCGGTGCGCCCCCGCGACAGTGGCGGCAGCCCGCGCCCGCGCATCACGATCGTCTCCCCCGGCTGCGTGCCGGCGGGGATCTCGAGCGACACGTCGCCGTCGAGCGTCGGCACCTGCATGGTGGTCCCGAGCGCGGCCAGCGGCGCCGGCACGTCGATCACCGTCACAAGGTCCTCGCCGTCGCGCAGGAAGCGCTCGTCGTCCGCCACCCGCACGATCACGTAGAGGTCACCTGGGGGCCCGCCGTACTGCCCCGCGTGGCCCCGGCGCGTGAGCCGGATGCGCTGCCCGTCGGCGATCCCGGCCGGGATGTCGACCGCGACCCGCCGCTGCTCGGCGACCATCCCCGCGCCGTCGCACTCCGAGCACGGCGTCTCCGGGATCCGGCCGTCGCCGCCGCACACCTCGCACACCGCGGTCCGCACCAGCTGGCCGAACGCCGTCCGCGCCACGCGCTGGTGCTGGCCGGTGCCGTCGCACGTCGCGCACGCGACGATCGGCGTGCCCGGCTCGGCGCCGTTGCCGCTGCAGTGCGGGCACATCGCCGCCGCCTCGTAGGCGATCTCGACCGTCTTGCCGTGCGCCGACTCGGCGAGGTCGATGGAGGCGCTGGCGACCACGTCGGCGCCCTGCATCGCGCCGCCGCGGCCGCGCCGGCCGCCTCCCCCGCCGCCGAAGATGTCGAACCCGCTGCCGCCCCCGAAGAACGCGGAGAACAGGTCGGAGACCGAGCCGAACGCGTCCATGTCCGGGGCGTAGCCGCCCCTGCGCAGCCCGTCCTCGCCGTAGGAGTCATAGAGCCGCCGCCGCTCCGGGTCGTTCAGTACCTCGTACGCCGTCGCGGCCTCCTTGAACTTCTCCTCGGCGTCGGGGTCGTGCGCGTTGACGTCCGGGTGCAGCTCGCGCGCCAGCCTCCGGAAGGCCTTCTTGATCGTCGCGTCGTCGGCGCTCCGGTCGACCCCGAGCGTCTCGTAGTAGTCGCGTGCCATCAGGACTCGCCGTAGACGTCTTCGACGAAGTGCGAGAGCTGGGCCGCGGCGGCGCGCACGGACTGCATCGCGACCGCGTAGTCCATCCGCGTCGGCCCGATCACCGACACCGTGCCGAGGTTGCGCCGCGGCAGGCCGTAGTTGGCGGCGACCAGCGACAGGCCCTGCAGCGCCGGCGCGGCGTTCTCACGCCCGATGCGTACGTAGATGTCGCGCTCGGCCAGCGCCTCGGAGAGCACGCTGAGCAGCGTCACGCGGCGCTCGAGCATCTCCATCACCTGGTTGAGCTGCGTCAGGTCCTGGAAGCGGTACTCGCCCAGCAGGCGGGCCGCACCGTCGACGTACAGCGTGTCCTCCGCCGTGTCGGCGAGCTCGGTGAAGGCGGGCGCGAGCTGGGTGAGGAAGGCGCGCTCGGTCGCCGGCAGCGACGGGTCCTCGAGCCGGCCGTGGAGCATCCGCGCGCCCAGCCCCATGCCGACGAGCTGCTCGTTGAGGTAGGCGGCGGCCCACTCGGCGAGCCCGGGATCGACCGGCGACTCGAACGCGAACACCCGCTTCGACACGCCGCCGGTCGAGGTGATGATCACGACCATCAGCACCTGCGGCTGCAGCGCGAGGACCTCGACGTGGCGGATCGTGGTGGTGGCGATCGGCGGCGCGGTGACGATGGCCAGCAGGTTCGTGACCTGCGACAGCGTCTCCGTCGTCATCTGCATCGCCTCGGCGACCTCGCGCCGCGCCAGCGTCAGCTCGACCGCGCGCGGGGCGACCGCCGCCGACGTGCGCTTGGGCAGCACGTGGTCGACGAAGTAGCGGTAGCCCGAGTCGGTCGGCACGCGGCCCGCGGAGGTGTGCGGGTGCGCGAGCAGCCCCTGCTCCTCCAGCACCGCCAGCTCGTTGCGGATCGTCGACGGGCCGTAGCCGATGTCGGGGTCGGCGGCGAGCGCCTTGGAGCCGACGGGCTGGCCGGACTCGGCGAAGCCGTCGACCACTTTGCCGAGCAGGAGTTCCTGGCGCGGGGAGAGCATCCCCTCAGAGTCTAAGAACCACCTCGGCCTTGCCCTTGCGGACGATCCGGCGGCCGTCCTGCTCGGCCTCGGTCTGGATCTGCGCCACGCCGTCGGCTTCTTCGGTGACGGTTGAGGTCACGGTGATCTCCTGCTCGGGGAAGCCCATGCCGCGGAACTGGACCTCGAGGCGCTTGAGCTCGCCCGCCTGGCTGACCGCGCGGGCGACCTGCGACATGGTCCAGAGGCCATGGAGGATGCGGCCGGGCAGCCCGACCGACTTCGCGAACTCCTCGTCGATGTGGATCGGGTTGAAGTCGCCGGAGGCGCCCGCGTAGCGATACGTCAGGTAGCGGTCCGGGGTGACCTTCAGATCGGGGATATCGGTCATCGGACGATGTTGGTCCAGGTGCCGGTGCACACCGTCTCGCCGTTCTGGTTCGTCGAGCGGCTCTCGAAGACGAAGAACTGCAGCCCGCCCCGCTCGGCGACGTCCTTGACCTCGACCTCGGTGGCGATCTCGTCGCCCGCCACGACCGGAGGACCCCACACGAACTCCTGGCCGCCATGGACCATGCGCGAGAAGTCGATGCCGACCTCGGGGTCGAAGAGCGCCGGCGCCATCGCGCGGCCGCCGAACACGACGGCGAACATCGGCGGCGCCACGACGTCGGCGTAGCCGGCCTCGCGAGCGGCGTCGAGGTCATGGTGGAGGGGGTTCTCCTCCCCCACCGCGGCCGCGAACTCACGCACTTTCTCGCGCCCCACGGCGTAGCTCGTAGGCGGGTAGGTCTTGCCCACCGCATCGGTTTTCGGCGCCAAGCTTTCCTCCTCTTCGCGGGACTCGGGACCCTACTAACCAGTTGGGGGTTCCCAACGCCGTCCAGCGTGGAACACTTCCCTGCACATGAGCAGGCGTGTGAAGGTGCTCGCGGCCCTCAACGTTCTCGGTTGGTTGGTCGCGGTGCCGTTGCTGCTGGTGGCGGTCGTCGACCCTTTCGTGGACTTCGGTGACTGGCCCAACCGGCTGATCGGCGATCGCCGTGGCGACGTCCAGCTGCGCACGCCCGAAGCGCCCGCCCAGCGCGTCGGCAAGCCGAGGACGAGCGTCAAGAGCGAGTTGGAGCGCTCGAACGAGAGCCCGCTGCTGGCCGCGCGCGAGGCGCTGCGCCAGTTCGAGGCCAGCGCCGGCACGGGGGCCGGCGGCGCTGCAGCAGGCGGCGCCGGCGGCGGAGGCGGCACCGGTGGTGGCGGTGGCGGCGGCGGCGAGTTCGACACCGGCACCAGCGGGAGCGCCAGCCCCGGCAACGGTCCGACGCCGATCGGCGTGAGCCGGCCCGGCACCGGCGGCGGCATCACCACCCCGGCGCCGACCGTCCCGGCTCCGATCGTCGTCGTGCCCGCCTCCGGGCCAGTCCCGGTCACCGAGCCGGACGTTCCGACCCCGCCGGACACGTCGGACAGCACGGTCACGCCGCCCGATCCCGACGGGCCGGTGGCGTCCAAGCCCCCGGGCGATCCGGACGGCCCCGGCCCCGGCCCGACCCCCACGCCCACGCCTTCGCCCGAGCCGACCGTCACGCCGGAGCCGTCTCCGGAGCCGACCGTCACCCCGGAGCCGACCGTCACACCGGGCCCGACGACCACGCCGGAGCCGACCCCGACCGCGACGCCCGAGCCGCCGCCGCCCGAGGTCCCGGTGCCGCCGGACGACCCGGGCGATCCCGGCCCCGGGCCGACGCCGGACGACCCGCCACCGCCGGACAAGCACGACCACGTGAAGCTCCCGCCGGGCGTGAAGCCCCCGCAGGACCAGATGCCCGGTCCGGATCTCCCGGACGCGCCCGGCCCGGCTTAGCTTAGTCGCCGTCGAGCTCCAGCACGGCCAGGAAGGCGTCCTGCGGCACCTCGATGCGGCCGACCTGCTTCATCCGCCGCTTGCCCTCCTTCTGGCGCTCGAGCAGCTTGCGCTTGCGGGAGATGTCGCCGCCGTAGCACTTGGCGGTGACGTCCTTGCGGTAGGCCTTGACGGTCTCGCGGGCGATGATCTTCGCGCCCACGGCGGCCTGGATCGGCACGTCGTACTGCTGGCGCGGGATCCGCTTGCGCAGCCGATCGACCAGCCCGCGGCCGGCCTCGTAGGCCTTGTCGCGGTGGACGATCATCGAGAGCGCGTCGACCGGGTCGCCGGCCAGCAGGACGTCGAGCTTGACCATGTCCGAGGGCTTCATACCGATCGGCTCGTAGTCGAGCGACGCGTAGCCGCGGGTGCGCGACTTCAGCTGGTCGAAGAAGTCGAGGACGATCTCGGCCAGCGGCAGGTCGTAGGTGACCTGGACGCGCTCGGCGGACAGGAAGTGCATGCCCTGGTGCTCGCCGCGGCGCTCCTGGCAGAGCTCCATGATGTTCCCGATGTGCTCCTTCGGCGCGAGGATCGAGGCGCGGACCATCGGCTCGCGCACCTCCTCGATGCGGGCGGGATCGGGCATGTCCGACGGGTTGTGGACGGTCAGCTCGGTACCGTCGGTGAGCGTGAGCTCGAACTCGACCGACGGCATCGTCGCCATCAGGTCGACGTCGTACTCGCGCTCCAGGCGCTCGCGCACGATGTCCATGTGCAGCAGGCCGAGGAAGCCGCAGCGGAAGCCGAAGCCGAGCGCATCGGAGTTCTCCGGCTCCCAGAACAGCGCCGCGTCGTTGAGCGAGAGCTTCTCGAGCGCGTCGCGCAGCTCCTCGAACTGGTTGGACTCGATCGGGAAGAGGCCGCAGAACACCATCGGCTTGACGTCGCGGTAGCCGGGCAGCGGCTCCTTGGCCGGGTTCGCGCGCGTGGTCAGCGTGTCGCCGACCGGCAGGCTCCCGACGTCCTTGATGCCGGTGATCAGGTAGCCGACCTCGCCCGCCGAGAGCTTGTCCGCGGGCGCCATGGCAGGCGTAAAGAAGCCGATGTCGTCGACGTCGGCCTGCGTGCCGGCCGCCATCGCGGCGATCGCCTCGCCCTTGGTGAAGGTGCCGTCGACGACGCGGATGTAGGCGATCACGCCGCGGTACTGGTCGTACTCGGAGTCGAAGATGAGGGCGCGCGGGGGCGCGTCGGGGTCGCCGTGCGGCGGCGGGACGCGCGCGACGAGCTCCTCCAGCACCTCGGCCACGCCGTCGCCCGGTCTTGGCGGAGATGCGGCGGACCTCGTGCGGGTCCTCCCCGATCAGGTCGGCGATCTCCTCGGCCACGCGCTCCGGCTCGGCGCCGGGCAGGTCGATCTTGTTCAGCGTCGGGATCAGCTCGAGCCCGGAGTCGACCGCCAGGTAGGTGTTGGCGACGGTCTGGGCCTCGACGCCCTGGGAGGCGTCGACCACCAGCAGCGCGCCCTCGCACGCGGCGAGCGAGCGGGAGACCTCGTACGTGAAGTCGACGTGGCCGGGCGTGTCGATGAGGTGCAGCTGGTAGGTCTCGCCGTCCTTCGCCTCGTAGAAGACGCGCACGGCCTGGGCCTTGATCGTGATCCCGCGCTCGCGCTCGAGGTCCATGCTGTCGAGCAGCTGGGCCCGCATGCTGCGCGGGTCGACCGTGTGGGTCGTCTCGAGGATGCGATCGGCCAGCGTCGACTTCCCGTGGTCGATGTGGGCGATGATCGAGAAGTTCCGGATGTGAGCCTGGTCCGCCATGGGCGGAGGACAGGTTACGAGGCGCCGCGCCCCATCCGGCCGCGGATCAGCCCGATGATCTGGCTGCGCCTCCGGGATCCGGAGCGCCAAGACGGCGCCGGCGTAGGCCGCGCTGCCGAGCGCGAGCGCGCTGAGCACCGACACGAGCTGGCCCAGCAGGGAGGTCCCGAGGGCCTCGTCGAGGGTGTACCAGACGCCGTAGGCGACGACCCCGAGCAGCGCGCTGGCGACGAGGATGCCCGCCACCGCCCGCAGCGTGCGGCCGATCTCGAAGCCGTGCAACTGGCGGCGCAGGAAGACGGCCTGGGCGACGGCCATGGCCGCGCTCGCCACGGCCGTGCCGATCACGATGCCGGCGATGCCGTACGGCTCGTAGAGCGCCAGGCGAGACGCCGAGGTTCACGAGCAGCGACCCGCCCGCCAGCGCGGTCGGAAACCACGGACGCTGGAGCGAGAAGAACGTGCGCGTGAGCATCAGGTTGGCGCCGCTGAACGGCAGCGAGAAGCTGAACCAGAACAGCGCCTCGGAGACCTCGTCCGTC
Organism: uncultured Solirubrobacteraceae bacterium; assembly: GCA_963722815.1. Lineage (GTDB taxonomy): Bacteria > Actinomycetota > Thermoleophilia > Solirubrobacterales > Solirubrobacteraceae > DASQFQ01. The sequence continues at coordinate 33,610 of CAVROM010000010.1, read as the reverse complement.
GAGCTCGCCCCGAACGCACCGCGCTGGTAGACCAGCCGCGTCAGCGGCTCCGCGAGCACGGCGGTGAAGACGGCCGCGGGGATCAGCAGCAGCGCGATCTGACGGACGCCGTTCGCGCTCGTGCGGCGAAGCCCGTCGTGGTCGCCGCGCGCGGCGTAGCGGGAGAGGGTCGGGAACAGCACGGTCGCGACCGCGACGCTGAAGATGCCCTGCGGCAGCATGTAGAGCCGGAACGCGCGGTCGATCGCGGCCGGCGCCGACTCCGACACGAGCGAGCCGAGCGACGAGTTGATCAGCGCGTCGAAGTTGATCAGGCCGAGGCCGAGCGTCACCGGCAGCATCAGCACCAGCACGTGCGGATGCGCGGGTCGCGCCAGTGGAACGAGATGTGGAGGTGGAAGCCGACGCGCTTGAGCACCGGCAGGCACATCGCGAACTGGGCGATGGTGCCGAGGACGATCGCGATCGCGTACGCGTAGACCTGGTTGGGGCCATGGAACAGCGGCTTGCAGCGCGACCAGCCCCACGATGATCACCAGGTTCCAGACCACCGGCGAGATCGCCGGGATCGCGAAGTGGTCGTAGGCGTTGAGGATCCCGACCACGAGCCCGTTGAGCCCGAGCAGCAGCACGATCGGGAACAGCACGCGGCTGAGGCCGACGGTCAGTTCGTCGAGCTGGGGCGTGAACTCGCTGCCGGTCAGCGGCGGGATGATCACCGGCGCGAGCGCGATGAAGACGATCGTCACCGCGCCCAGGACGACCAGGATCAGCCCGAACAGCGCGCCGGCGAGCTCGAACGCCTCCTTGCGCTTGCGCTGCTCCAGCAGCTCGGTGAAGACGGGGACGAAGGCGGCGCTCAGCGCGGAGTCCGCCACCAGCGCGCGGATCAGGTTCGGGACCTGGAACGCGATCGTGAAGGCCGAGAACGGGCCGGAGGTGCCGAAGTAGCTCGACGCGACCACTTCCCTGACGAGCCCCGCGATCCGGGAGAGCCCCGTCGCGATCGAGAAGATGACCGTGTTGAGCGCAATCCGGCGGGTTTGCTGGGTGGCCGGCGTCTGCAAAGCCGCCGCTATAGTAGGCGCCCGTTCCGATGGCCAATATCGCGTCACAGAAGAAGCGGATCCTGCGCACCGAGCGTGAGCGGCTCGAGAATCGCCGCTACACGTCCGCGATCAAGACCTACTTCCGCCGCCTCCAGGCCGCGGTCGAGGCCGGCGATGACGCAACCGCCGACGCCGAGCACAACCAGCTGATCCGGCTGGTCGACAAGGCCGTCAAGCGCGGCGCTCTGCACCGGAACGCCGGCGCGCGCAAGAAGTCGCGGGCCGCGAAGCTGCGCCGCAGCGCCTCGGCCTAGCCGCCTCGCGCGTTACTCGGCCGCCGCCAGGACCGCGCGGACTGCTTGCGTGTCCTCGTCGAGGGCGCCGAGGCTCGCCCCTCCGCCCCGGCTCTCGAGCTCGAGGTCGGCCATGACCTCCAGCGCTCGCCGGAGCGCGTCCAGATCGCGCTTGGCGACGTCGGCCATGAAGCGCTCAGCGGCGCTTCGAGGGCATCCGCAGCGTGCGGCGCACCTCGCCGGGCGGCTGCCCGGCCGCCAGCGCCTCGGCAACCGCGATCGCGTCCTTCAGCCGGCGGACGATCTGGTAGAGCAGGCCGGGGAGGCGCTCGCCCTGGCCGCGCAGCTCGACCAGCGACCGGATCGCGGCCTGCTCGTCGCCGGCGAGGATCGTGTCGGCGAGCGTCCACGCCTTGCGTTCGGCGGAGGAGGCGCTGGACTCCTCGACCTCGGCGGCGGTGAGGCTAGCGCCCGCGCCGTGCTCGAGCGCGAGCTTCTCGAGCTCGCGCAGGAGGCGCTGCTGGCGCTCGCCGACCTGCGCGATCAGGGCCTTGGGTGCGCCTTGGTCGAGCTCGAGGTCCAGCTCGCGCGCGCGGGCGGCGACCCAGCGCGGCAGCTCCCACGGCTTCACGCCGCTCTCCTCGCTGATCTGGCCGCCGGCCTGCTCGACCGCCTTGCGCAGCCCGTCCGCGACCTTAGTTGCGCCCTTCCTCGCGGCCGAACAAGGCGATCGTCAGCGTCTCGCCGTCCATGCCCTTCATGGCGGCGGCGACCTGCTCGACGTCCTTGTCCTTCCACCGCTCCACGCCGTCGGCGATGACGAACCGGCGGCCCATGGCGAAGGTCATCGTCGTCAGGGCGGTCTCGACGTTTCGGCCGTGCACGCGTCGCCCTCCAGCACCTCGACCCCGGAGGCGCCGGCGTCGGCCTCCGCGAGCGCGCGCAGCTTGGCGCGGCGCTCGGAGATGCGGCCGTGGTCGTCGCCGAGGATCAGGTAGGCGGGCTTGAAGGCGGGCACGGCGGTCCGACTCTAGGGGGCGTGCTCGACGGTGACCCCGGCGGCGGTCACGTGCAGGCGGACGGTGCCGTCGCGGTCGGTCCGGTAGACGTGCGGGACGGCGGCTCTGAGCTCCTGGAGGGTCGGCTGCGTGGGATGGCCGTAGGTGTTGCCGCGGCCGACCTCGATGCCCGCGAAGGCGGGGCTTCGTGCGGGCGAGCAGCGCCGGGAGGCCTGGGTCCTCGCTGCCGTGGTGGGCGACCTTGAGGACCTCCACCGGCGGCAGCTGGAGCGGGCCGGTGATGTCGGACTCGGCGTCGGCGGTGAGGAGGACGTCGAAGCTCCCGACGCTGGCGATCGCCACGACGGCGCGGTTGTTCGGGTCGCCCTCGGGGCGCCAGTCGGGCGGCGGGCGCGGCGGCCACAGGAGCCGGAGGCGGATGCCGCCCAGCTCGAGCTGCTGACCTTCGTGCGCGGGCACGACGTTCGCGCGCAGGCCGCGCTGGGTCGGCGTGTTCCAGCCCGCCCCGCCGTCGAGGACCAGCCGCGGGTGGTACTTGCGCGTGATCGGAACCGCCATCCCCTCGTGATCGAGCTGGGCGTGCGTGAGGACGAGCGCGTCGAGTCGCTCCACGCCGGCCTGTCTCAGGCGGGTGAGGATCGGTCCTCCGGGCGGCCCGGTGTCGAAGAGGATCGACGCGCCGCCGTGCTGCAGCAGCGTCGCGTCGCCCTGGCCGATGTTGAGGAACGAGATGACGAAGTCGCCCGACTGGGGCGGGCGGGGCGTGCCGAGCGCGGGGACGACGACGAGGCCCGTCACCGCGGCCGCCACGGCCGCGGCTGCGAGTTTTCGGCGCCCGCCCCGAAAGAACGTCCCGCGCGCGCCAAGGCCCCCATCGTCAGGCACCAGCCACCGCCACGCCCGGCCGGCGAGCGCGATCGCGGCCGCCAGCGCGGCGTAGGTCAGGGCCAGCGTCGCCGGGCCGCCGAGGCGCACGGGGAGCGCGGCCGCGGGCGGCTGCGCGGCGACGTGCGCGACCCACTCGACGTACGCGAGCAGCGGCCCGTTCAGCGCGTTCAGGGGCTCGCACAGCGCGGGCGAGAGCTGCGCCACCGCGATCGCCCCCATCCCGAGCCACATCACCGGCGCCACCGCGGCCGCGGCCGCGAGGTTGGCCGGCAGCGAGGCGAGCGAGACCTGCTCGAAGTGAAACGCCATCAGCGGCGCGGTCGCGACCGTCGCGGCTGCCGTCACCGCCGCGGCGTCGGCGACCGGCCCGGGCAGCGCCGCCCGCCGCAGCCCCTCACGCCAGCGCGGGACCAGGGCGAGCAGGCCGACGACGGCCGCGAACGACAGCTGCCACCCCGGCTCACCCGACACGCGGGGGTTGAGCGCGAGCGTCGCGGCTGCCGCGAGCCCGAGCGCGTACCAGCGCGACGCCGGCCGCCCCGCCAGCGCCGCCACCAGCCCGGCGCCGCCCATCACCCCGGCGCGCTGGATCGACGGCCCGCCGCCCGCGAGCGGCACGTAGACCACGACCAGCGCGAGCGCCACGGCCAGCCGCGCCCGCAGCCCGATCCCCGCGACCATCCCAGCCGCGAGCGCGAGGATCGCCAGCAGGACGACGTTCTGCCCCGACACCGCGAGGATGTGCGCAAGCCCGGAGCGCTGGAAGTCGGTCCGCACCGCCTCCGACAACCGCTCGTCCTGCCCGAGCACCATCCCGCGCAGCAGCGCCGCCTCCTTCGCCGGCAGCCCGCGGGCGAGCCCCACCTCCGCCCGCCGCCGCACCCGATCCAGCGCCCCGGCCATCCCGCCCCGCCACGTGCCGGTCCGCCGCAGCCGGTCCACCTCCAGCGCCGCATGGGCCCCGCGCCGCGCCTGGAAGGCGTCGAATCTGTCCAGCGGCACGACCCGCCCGGAGAGGACCACGACCTCCCCCACCTCTGGCCACGCGTGGTGAGAGGGACCCCGGTCCGAACCCCGCGGCCCCTGGCCGGGATCCGGGGACACGGAGCCGGGCCACCGCCTGCTCATCGAAGCCCTGCAGGCGCACGCGGGCGGAGGCGTGTGCGCCGTGCTCGCGGACAGGCTCGAGGACCACCGCCCTGCCCTCCCAGTGCCGGCCGTGCAGCCCGCGCAAGGAACCCGCGTCGAGGGCGGCGAGGCGCGCGTCCGCGAACGCCGCTCCGCCGAGGACGGCCGCCACGGCCAGAAGGGCCAGCCCGCCCCGAGCGACGACCGCGGCCAGGAGAGCCGCGGCGAAGGTCGCCGCGGGCGAGACGGGGCCGAGCCCGAGACCGGCGGCGAGGGCGAAGAGGACGAGTGCCGCGGATGACCACGTGCGGCGGCGAGGGCGACGCCGATCACGCCCGCACCTGCTCCCTCAGCGAGGCGAGGCGCTTCTCTCCGATCCCCGGGACCTCGCCGAGCTCATCGACCGATCCGAAGCCGCCGTGCTGGTCGCGGTACTTGAGGATCGCGGCGGCCATCCCCGGGCCGATGCCGTCGAGCTGGTCGAGCTGCTCAGCGCTCGCGGTGTTGAGGTCGAGCGGCTGGCCCTGGACCGGCGCGGCGGTGGTCCCGCCCGCCGCCGCGCCCGGTGGCGCAGCACCCCGGAGCGGCACGAGCACCTGGCGCCCGTCCTCGAGCTTCGCGGCCAGGTTCAGCGCCGCCAGGTCGGCCCGGCGGCGCGCGCCCCCCGCGCGACGGACCGCGTCGAACACGCGCGACCCCGCCGCCAGCCGGTACACGCCGGGCCGGCGCACCGCGCCCGCCACGTGCACGATCAGCCGCGACGACGCGCCTCCACCCGGCTCCGCCACATGGATCGGCGCCGCGGCCGGCGGCTTGTCGTGATGGAGGTAGCGCGCGCCCAGCAGCACCACCGCCAGCAGGCCGAGCGCCCAGAGGAACAGCACGTGGCGGGGGGTGTCGGGCACATCCCGCGACGCTAGGCGGCGCGGGCAGACGGATCAGCCCGGATCTGTGACGAAAGTGTGCGCTGGGCGCCAAGCCAGGCAGCGTGCTGCCTAGCGGGGGGTTAGCGCACGACGAAGTTCACGAGCTTGCCCGGCACCGCGATCACCTTCACGACGTCCTTGCCGTCCAGCTGCGACAGGATCCGCGGCGTCCGCGCCAGCGCCTCCAGCTCCTCGCGCGAGGCGGAGGCGGGCGCCTGCACGCGGTCGCGCAGCTTGCCGTTGACCTGCACGACGAGCTCGACGGTGTCGCGCTCCAGCAGGGCCGGATCGGCGTCGGGCCACGGCTCCTCCCACACGCGCGTGCCGGTCAAGAGCTCGTAGACCTCGGCCCCCACGTGCGGCGCGAACGGGAAGATCAGCGAGGCGGCCGTCGCGGTGGCGAAGTGCATCGCGGCCGCGGAGGCCGCCGCGCGCCGGCGGTAGACCTCGTTGACCAGCTCCATCACCGCCGAGATCGCGGTGTTGAACGCGAAGCGGCCCGCCATGTCGTTGGTGACCTTGTCGATCGCCCAGTGCGCCTTGCGCATCAGCTCGAGGTCGTCGCCCTCGGGGACCTCCAGCGGCCCGAGCGCCGGCCCGGGCTCGCCCGCGGCCTCCGAGACGTCGATCCCGAGGCGCCAGAGCCGCGAGAGGAAGCGGTGCACGCCCTCGATGCCCTCGTCCGACCAGTCCGCGTCCTGGTCCGGCGGGCCGATGAAGAGGATGTAGCACCGCGCGGTGTCCGCCCCGTAGCGCTCGACGTACTCGATCGGCGAGATGACGTTGCCCTTCGACTTGGACATCTTCGCCCCGTCGCGGGTGATCATCCCCTGGGTGAAGAGCTTCAGGAACGGCTCCTGGAAGTCGAGCAGGTCCATGTCCGCGAGCGCCTTCACGAAGAAGCGCGCGTACATCAGGTGCAGGATCGCGTGCTCGACGCCGCCGATGTACTGGTCGATCGGCATCCAGCGCGAGAGCACCGCCGGGTCCCACGGCGCCTCGTCGTTGTGCGAGTCGCAGTAGCGCAGGAAGTACCACGAGGAGTCGACGAACGTGTCCATCGTGTCGGTCTCGCGCTTGGCGTCACCCCCGCACGACGGGCACTTCACGTTCACCCAGTCCTCGGCCGCGGCCAGCGGCGAGCGGCCCTTGGGCGCGTAGTCGCGGACGTCGGGCAGCTCGACGGGCAGCTGCTCGATCGGCACGGGCACCAGCCCGCACGCCGGGCAGTGGATGATCGGGATCGGGCAGCCCCAGTAGCGCTGGCGGGAGAGCAGCCAGTCGCGCAGGCGGTAGTTGATCGAGCGGTGGCCGCGGCCCTGGTCGTCGAGCCAGTCGACGATCTCCTCGAGCGCGTCGCGGTTCGGCCGCCCGTCGAAGCGGGGGTCCGAGTTCACGAGCGCGCCGTCGCCCGTGTAGGGCAGCTCGCCGTCGCCGCCCTCGATCACGCGCCTGATCGGCAGGCCGAACTTCTCGGCGAACTCGTGGTCGCGCGCGTCGTGCCCTGGCACCGCCATGATCGCGCCGGTGCCGTACTCCATCAGCACGTAGTCGGCGACCCACATCGGGATGCGCTCGCCGTTGACCGGGTTGACGACCGAGCGGCCGAGCGGCACGCCGGTCTTCTCGCGCTCGGCGTCGCCGCGGTCCTCGTGGGACTCGGTCAGCGCGTGGTTGACGTAGGCGCGGACCTCCTCCTCGTGCTCGGTGCCCTCGGCCAGCCGCAGCACGTCGGGGTGCTCGGGCGCCATGACGAAGAACGTCGCGCCGAACAGCGTGTCCGGCCGCGTGGTGAAGACGGGGTAGTCGACGCCCATCTCGGGTGCGCTGAACTGGACCTCGGCGCCCTCGGAGCGCCCGATCCAGTTGCGCTGCATGGTGACGACGTGCGAGGGCCACTCGACGTCGGCGAGGTCGTCGAGCAGGCGGTCGGCGTAGTCGGTGATGCGGAAGAACCACTGCTCGAGCTGGCGCGCCTCGACCGGCGAGCCGCAGCGCTCGCAGCGGCCGTCGATGACCTGCTCGTTGGCGAGCACCGTGGCGTCGACCGGGCACCAGTTGACCGCCGCCTCGGCGCGGTAGGCGAGCCCGCGCTCGTACAGCTTGAGGAAGATCCACTGCGTCCAGCGGTAGTAGCTCGGCTCGTTGGACGCGAGCTCGCGCGACCAGTCGAACGACACGCCCCACGAGTGGAACTCGCGGTGGAAGGCCGCGATCGACTGCGCGGTCGACTCGCGCGGGTGCTGCCCGCTCTTGATCGCGTTGTTCTCGGCCGGCAGGCCGAAGGCGTCGTAGCCGATGGGATGGAGCACCCGGCGCCCGACCCGGCGCTGGAAGTGCGCGACCGCATCGCCGACGGCGTAGTTCTTGAGATGACCCATGTGCGGGTCGCCCGACGGATAGGGCAGCATCTCGAGCACGTAGAACGGGTCGCCGCCGGTGCCCTCGTTCGACACCTCCCACGTCCCCTCGCGCTCCCACAGCGCCTGCCACTTGGGCTCGACGGACTTGGGGTCGTAGCGGCGCTCCGTGCTCATGAGCGGGTGAGGTTAGCGGCCGAAAAAGCCTCGACCTTTGGGGCGCGCCGAGACGCCGCGCGAATGGCATGGTCCGTTTTGTGACCAGCTATCGCATACCAATCCTCTGCACCGCCGCCATCCTCGCCGCCCTCGTCCTCGCGGGCCCGGCGTCCGCCGCCTCTTATGACTTCCCGCTCAGCGGCTACTGGCCGATGAACGAGGGCAGGGGCCAAGTCGTGCGCGACTGGTCCGGCCACGGCAACAACGGCCAGCTCGGCTCCACCGCCGGCGCCGACGCCAACGACCCGACCTGGATCCGCGGCCTGTACGGCTGGAGCTACGGGCTGCACTTCAGCGGCAACCAGTTCGTGAGCATCCCCGACTCGAACGACCTCGAGCCGCAGCAGATGACGGTCTCGACGTGGTTCCGCGGCTCCGGAACTCCCGGCAACTACAAGTACCTCGTCGCCAAGGGATCCAACGAGTGCTCGACTGCGTCCTATGGCATCTACACCGGCCAGAACGGCGGCCTGCTCTTCTACGTCGGCAACGGCGACGCCTACGGCTTCACCGTCACCGACGACGCCGGCCAGGGCGTGTGGGACGGCAAGTGGCACAACGCCTCGGGCACGTACGACGGCACAACCGTCCGCCTCTTCGTCGACGGCAAGGAGATCGGCACGGGCAGCTCTCGCACCGAGCCTGTCGGCTATGGCACCCCGAGCGGCAACACGACGCTCGGCGCCTACGTCGGCTCCTGCGACCTGACCTTCACCGGCGACCTCGACGAGGTGTCGATCTGGAAGAAGGCGCTCCCGATCGCGGAGATCTGGAGGAAGGCGGCCATTCTCCTCCAGCCGCACTGAGTCACGATAAACTGCGCTCTCCCACGGGGCTGTAGCTCAGCTGGGAGAGCGTCTGGCTGGCAGCCAGAAGGTCAGGGGTTCGAGCCCCCTCAGCTCCACTGTCGAAGCCGCCCGGGAGGGCGGCTTCGGTGGTTAAGCGCCGACCGCGTGGCGGGGCGCTTCGCCCCAGAGCTGCTCGAGCCGGTAGTAGTCGCGGGCGTCGGGCGTGAAGACGTGGACGATCACGTCGAGGTAGTCCATCAGGATCCAGCGCGCCTCGCCCAGCCCCTCGACGCGGCGCGGCAGCAGGCCGTCGCCCTTCATCCCCTGGTGGATGCCGTCGTGGATCGCCTTGGTCTGGCGCTCGGTGTTGCCGGAGCAGATGACGAAGAAGTCCGTGTAGCCGATCACGTCGTGCAGGTCGATGACCACCACGTCGACGGCCAGCTTGTCGGCGGCCAGCTCGGCGATGCGGTCGGCGAGCTCGCGGCTCTCCTCGACGGTCATGCGGTCACCTCCGTGCGGTACAGGCCGCGCTCGGCGATCGCGCGCTCGACCGCGTCCGGCACCAGCCAGCGGATCGGGAGGCCCTCGGCGACGCGGCGCCGGACGAGCGAGGAGGAGATGTCGATGCGGGGCATGGAGAAGAAGTGCACGCGCTCGGGGACGCCCGGCAGGCCGTAGAGCTCGTCGAGCACGTCGTCGCGGTTGATGGCCTCGCGCTCCGCGACCGCGAGCTCGGCCAGCTCGAGCACGGCGGCGGGCTCGCGCCAGCCAGGCAGCCCGGCCGCCTGGTCGGCGCCGGCGATGAAGATCAGTTCGTCCTCGGGTCGAGCGTCATGGAGCGCTCTCAGCGTATCGACCGTGTAGGACCGCCCACCGCGCTCGATCTCGTGCGCCAACACGTCGATGCCCGGCGCATCGCCGACCGCGAGCCGGCACAGCTCGAGCCGCACCGCCGCTCCCGGGTCGGCCTGCAGCTCCTTGTGCGGCGGCGTGTGGACCGGCAGCAGCAGCACCTGATCCAGCGCGAGCGCGGTCCGCGCCTCCTCGGCGCAGACCAGGTGCCCGACGTGGGGCGGGTTGAACGTCCCGCCGAGGAGGCCGACGCGCGCCACTCAGGCTCGCGTCTGGCCGTCGCCCTCGACCAGGTATTTGAACGTGCACAGCTCGCGCAGCCCGATCGGGCCGCGCGCGTGCAGCTTCTGGGTCGAGTTGCCGATCTCGGCGCCCATCCCGAACTCGCCGCCGTCGGTGAAGCGCGTGGAGGCGTTGACGTACACGCAGGCCGCGTCGACGCCGAGCTGGAACGCCCGCGCCGCATGGGCGCTGCCGGTGACGATCGCCTCGGAGTGGCCGGAGCCGTAGCGGTTGACGTGCTCGATCGCCTCCTCGTGGGAGTCGACAACCTTGACGGCCAGGATCAGCGCGAGGAACTCTTCGGCGAAGTCCTCGGCCGTGGCTGGCGTGGCGTCGTGCAGGAACGAGCCGGCCCGGGCGTCGGCGCGGAGCTCGACGCCGCCGAGCGCCGCTTCCACCGCGGGCAGGAACCTCGCCGCCACGTCGGCGTGCACGAGCAGCGTCTCCGCGGCGTTGCACACGCCCGGCCGCTGCGTCTTGGCGTTGACGACGATCCGCAGCGCGGCGTCGAGATCGGCGGAGGCGTCCACGTAGACGTGGCAGTTGCCCGACGCCGCGTAGATCACCGGCACGCGCGCGACCTCCGACAACGCCTTCTTCAGCCCCTCGCCGCCGCGCGGGATGATCAGGTCGACCACGCCCTCCTGGCCCGCCAGCTCGGCGAGCTGCTCGCGCCCGCCGGAGACGAGCGAGACCGCGCCGTCCGGGAACTCGGCGGAGACGATCGAGGCGAGCACCGCGTTGGAATGGGCCGCGCTCGACGAGCCCCGCAGCACGATCGCGTTGCCGGACTTGAGGCACAGGGCGGCGGCGTCGACGGTCACGTTCGGCCGCGCCTCGTATATCACCGCGATTACGCCGAGCGGCACCCGCACCTTGCGGACGTCGAGCCCGTTGGGCAGCCGGTGGCCGTCGATCACCTCGCCGACGGGGTCGGGCAGGGCGGCGATCGCGCGCACCGCGCCGGCGATCGAGGCGATCCGCCCCGGGTCGAGCGCCAGCCGGTCCATCAGCGCGCTCGAGAGCCCTGACTCGCGGCCGGCCTCGAGGTCGCGCGCGTTGGCCTCCAGCACCTCGTCCGCGCGCGCCTCCAGTGCGTCTGCGACCCGCAGCAGCGCGGCGTCCTTCGCGGCGCTGCTCATGGTCGCCAGCGAGCGCGACGCCGCCTGCGCGGCGAGGCAGATCTCGGTGACGCTTGGCGTGGCGACGGCCATGCGGAAAGTCTAGGCGAGCACGAAGTAGTCCCGGTGGACCGCTTCCTCGGTCGCGCGCGGCAGCACCTCGCGGACCTGGGCGGACTTGCGGCCCATCACGCGCCGCAGCTCGGCCGCGGAGTAGTTGCAGATGCCCTTGCCCACCGAGGCGTCGTCGACCGCGCGGATCTCCACCGCGTCGCCGGCGTCGAACGACCCCCGCACCTCGACGATCCCGACCGGCAGCAGCGACGTCCCGCCCTCGCGCAGCGCCCGCGCCGCGCCCGCGTCGACGCACAGCGTCCCCTGGGCGGGCTTCGCGTACTTCAGCCACAGCTTGAAGCTCGACTGCCGGCTCGGCCGCGGCGCGAAGCGCGTGCCGGTGGCCTCGCCCGCCCAGGCCCGCCCGAGCACGCCCGCCTCGAGCCCCGACGCGATCACCGCCGGGATCCCCGCCGAGGTGGCCATGTCGGCCGCCACCACCTTCGAGCGCATGCCGCCGGAGCCCAGCGGCGACGTCTCGTGCCCGATCTCCAGCACGCCGAGCGCCTCAGGGTCCTCGACGAGGTCGACCAGCGTCGCGTTGGGGTCGATTCGCGGGTCGGCGGTGTAGAGCCCGCCGGTGTCGGTCAGCAGCACGAGCAGCTGAGCGCCGAGCAGCACCGCCACCTGCGCGGCGAGGAAGTCGTTGTCGCCGAACGAGACCTGGTCGGTGGTCGTCGTGTCGTTCTCGTTGATCACCGGCACGATCCGCCAGTCGAGCAGCTTGCGCAGGGTGCGCCGGGCGTTGACGTAGTGCGTGCGCGCGCTCATGTCGAAGAACGTGAGCAGCACCTGGGCGGAGGTCAGCCCGTGGTCGCGCAGCAGCTCGTCGTACACGCGGTAGAGCTTGCCCTGGCCGACCGCGCTGGCCGCCTGCAGGTCCTCGATCGCCCGCGGCCGGATCGGCAGCTCGAGCAGCCGCATCCCGCGCGCGATCGCGCCGGAGGTGACGATCACCACGTCGACCCCCTCGCCGTGCAGCGCGGCGACCTCGTCGCACACGCGGTCGAGCACGCCGGGGCGCAGGTCGCCGTTCGCCTCGGCGACGACGGAGGATCCGAGCTTGACGACGAGGGTGGGCATGCGGGCCCCAGGTTAGGCGGCGTCGAGCCAGAGCGAGAAGCTCAGCAGGCCCCACAGCTGGCGCGAGTGGTCCTCGCGGCGGTCGACGTGCTCGTCGATCAGCCGCGAGACCGCCGCAGGCTCGAAGTAGCCCTGGCGGCGCAGCCGGTCGGCGCCGAGGACCTCGCGGGCGAACGGCTCGAGCTCGCCCCGCAGCCAGGCGGCGGCGGGGATCGAGAAGCCCTTCTTGCGTCCCCGCGCGATCTCGCGGCCGACCAGCGGCTCGACCGCCGAGCGCAGCAGGCGCTTCTTCGCGAACCCGCGCACGCGCGCGGCCGGCGGCAGCGCGAGCGCGAGCTCGGCCACGACCGGGTCGAGGAACGGCACGCGCAGCTCCAGCGAGTGGGCCATGCTCATGCGGTCGGTCTTCACCAGCAGGTCGTCGACGAGGTAGATCGCGCGGTCGACGTCCTGCAGCCGCGCGAGCGTGTCGGCGCCCTCGGTCTCGGCCCAGCGGGCGCGGTAGACGTCCAGGGGATCCTCGGTCCCCCGGCGGCCGGGGCGCAGCAGCTCGGCCCGCGCGTCGGGCGAGAAGATCTCCTTCCAGCCATGGTGGCGCTCGAGCGGCGGCAGGTGGGCGGCGCGGGTGAAGCGCTTGAGCTTGTAGTCGAGCGGGACGCGCCCGGAGCCGCTCGGGAGCGCCTCGGCCAGCGGCGAGAGCAGCCGCGCGGCGCCGCCGGTGCGCATCGCGAGCGTGTCGGCGACGTAGGTCTCGTAGCCGCCGAACAGCTCGTCCCCGCCCTCGCCGGAGAGCGCGACCTTCACGTGCTGGGCCGCCAGCTGCGAGACCAGGTAGGTGGGGAGCGCCGAAGAGTCCGCGAACGGCTCGTCGAACGCCGCCGCGATCGTGGGCAGCAGCTCGGCCGCGTCGGGCTCGACGACCAGCTCGTGGTGGTCGGTCCCGTAGCGCCGCGCGATCGTGCGCGCGAGCTCGACCTCGGAGAACGACTTCTCCGCGAAGCCGATGGAGAACGTCGATACGCGGCCGTGCTCCGCGGCCAGCGCGGCCAGCGCCGAGGAGTCGACGCCGCCGGAGAGCAGCACGCCGACCGGGACGTCGGAGACGAGGTGCGCGCGCACGGAGTCGCGCAGGCGCTCGCGCAGCTCGTCGGCGAGCGCCTCCCACGGCTCGTCGCGGTGCTCCAGCGCGGGCCGCTCGTCGGCGTAGCGCTCGATCCTCGCCGCTCCCTCCTCGCGCACGAGCACGTGGCCGGGGGGCAGCTTGCGGACCTCGCGGTAGATCGTCCGTGGCCCGTGGATCGCGTTGAAAGCGAGGAACGCCTCGAGCGCGTCGAGGTCGACCTCGCGCGACAGGTCGGGCAGCGCCCGCAGCGCCTTCAGCTCGGAGGCGAACGCGAAGTCGGTCCCGTCGCGGTAGTAGAGCGGCTTGATGCCGAAGCGGTCGCGCGCGAGCACCAGCCGGCGGCGCTCCGAGTCCCACACCGCGACCGCGAACATGCCCCGCAGCCGCTCGGCGAAGCGCGGCCCGTGCTGCTCGTAGAGGTGGACGAGCACCTCGGTGTCGGAGTGCGGCGTGCGGAAGCGATGGCCGGCCGCCTCGAGCTCCGCCCGCAGCTCGGCGTGGTTGTAGATCTCGCCGTTCTGGACGACGACGATCCGCCCGTCCTCGTTGGCGATCGGCTGGTCGCCGCCCTCGAGGTCGATGATCGCGAGCCGCCGCGCGGCCAGCCCCGCCTCGCCGAGCACCACCTCGCCCGCGCTGTCGGGCCCGCGGTGACGCAGCGTGTCGCTCATGGCGCCCAGCAGCGCGGGATCGACGGCACGCCCGTCACCGCGGACGATCCCGCAGATCCCGCACATTTCTACGGAATGTCGCGGGGTGCGCGGCCCGAGATCATCAGCCAGGCGGTCTCGGCGACGATCTCGAGGTACAGGCGCACGCCGCGGTCGGCGATGTACTCGAAGTCGTGGGCGAGCTTCTCGGCCCAGGTCATGTTCCGCGTCAGCCGCAGCTGCGCGAAGCCGGTGATGCCGGGGCGCACGACCAGCCGCTGCCAGTAGCCGGGGATGTCGCGCGCCAGCTCCTCGAAGAAGCGCGGCCGGATCGGGCGGGGGCCGACGATGCTCATCTCGCCGCGCAGCACGTTCCACAGCTGCGGCAGCTCGTCCAGCTTGGTGGCGCGCAGGATGTGTCCGACGCGCGTCTGCTCGTCCGCCGTCATGCGCGTCAGCTCGATGCCGGAGTAGCGCCCGATGCGCGCCTCCGCCTCCGGCTTGAGCGTGCGGAACTTGAGCATCGTGAAGATGACGCCGCCGCGGCCGACGCGAGCGCCGTGGTAGAAGACGCCGCGGGTCCCGGACCCCAGCAGCGCGAGCACGCTCAGCACCAGCAGCGGCGAGCAGACCAGCAGCAGCGCGCCCGCGAGCACCACGTCGAGCACGCGCAGGGCGCCGTCGACCGCCTTCGGCTCGAACGTCTTCGACATCCGCGCATAGCGCTCGACGAGCGGCTCGAGCGAAGGCGGCGTCGCGAGCTCGGTCACGCCACCGCGCCCAGGATCATCTCGGTGAGGACGGCCGGGTCGCGCCGGGCGATGTGCCGCTCGCCACGCTGCTTCACCAGCTCGATGGCGCGCTCGTCGGTCAGCGGCCGCAGCCGGCCCTCGCGGATCAGGTGCTCGTCGACGCCGCCGAGACGGCCGCCGAACGTGGTGTAGACCGGCGTCCCGAGCGCCACCGCCTCGCGGTTCATCGTCCCGCCGGCCGAGACCGCGAGGTCGGCGAGCGCGATCAGGCTCTGGGCGTCGACCGCGTCGGCCGGGACGATCACCGACGGCAGCCCCGCCGACAGCAGGTGCTCGCGCTGGGCCAGCGTGCGCGGGATCACCACCGCGGAGACGTCCTCGTTGCGCCCGAGCCGCTCGAGCACGCGCGGGAACAGCTGGTTGGACTTGCGGTGGTAGAGCGAGACCTCCGGCGGCGGGCGGACGATCACCACCACCTTCTCGCGATCGACGCCGAGGCGGTCGAACTCGCCCGGGTCGGGCACGAAGTCCGACAGGTAATACTCCTCCTTCAGCCCCGCGTACTGGACCAGCTTGTCCGGGCCGACGCCATAGCGCTCGAGCCGCTGGGGCGGGATCGAGTCCGGCGTCATCACGCGGCGCGCGAGCCGGCAGCCGATGTTGTGCTGCTGGACGGCGAACTCGTAGTCGAACGTGTTGACCGCGGGGATCCGGAGCGACGCGGCCGCGAGCGCGAGGTCGTTGGAGCCGTGCGCGGCCGCGAGGTCGAAGCGCCGGCCGGCGGCGAAGTGCCGCATCGCGCGCGTGCGGCCGGCGAGCGCGCGCACCTTGCCGAGCCGCGAGGCGCCGCCGTGGCCGGGGCCGACCACCGTGTGGTCCATCCCCATCCGCCGCAGCAGCGCGATGTTCTGCGCGTAGTCGCGCGCCGTCACCTCCACCTCGTGCCCCGCTTCGCGGAGGAGGCGGATGATCGGGCGGAAGACGACCGGGTGCGCGGGCGCCGTCATGTCGATCCAGATCCGCAGGGGAGCGGAGCCTAGCGGCCGCTACAGCGGCGCGCCGGGGTCCAGCTCGAACACCACGCCGGCGATCTCGACGTCGTCGCCGGGGGTGAAGCCCGCGCTCTCCAGCGCCGTGATCACGCCGAGCCGGTGGAGGCGGCGCTCGACGTGCGCCAGCGCCTCCTCGTTCTCGAGGTCGTGACGGGCGATCAGGCGGTCGACGACCTCGCCGGTGACGCGGAACTCGCCGGGCCCGAGGCGCTCGACCTCGAACTCGCGCGCCGCCGCCGGGCGGTAGACGCGGTACTCGGCCAGCTCGTCGGCGGCGTCGAGCGGCACCGGCTCGGCGACCGGCACGCGCCGGAGCAGCTCGATCGCGAGCTCGTCGAGGCCCTCGCGGGTGGCGGACGAGGTGATGAGCACCGGCACGTCCTCCAGCCGCCCGCGCCATGCGTCGGCGGCGGCCTCGGCCTCCTCCGGCGTCACGAGGTCGGCCTTGGAGAGCGCCAGGACCCGCGGGAGCGCCGCAAGGCGGGCGTCGTGCTCGGCCAGCTCGCGCTCGATCACCGCGTGGTTCTCCTCGGGGTCGGAGCCGTCGAGCGGCGCAAGGTCGAGCACGTGGACCAGCAGCCGGGTGCGCTCGACGTGGGCGAGGAAGTCGTGGCCCAGGCCGGCGCCGGCGCTCGCGCCCTCGATCAGCCCGGGGATGTCGGCGATCACGAGCTGGCGGTCGGCCGCCTCGAGCGTGCCGAGGTTCGGCTCCAGCGTCGTGAACGGGTAGCCGGCGATCTTCGGCTGCGCGCGCGTCAGCCGCGAGATCAGCGACGACTTGCCGGCGTTCGGCAGACCCACCAGCCCGACGTCGGCGAGCAGCTTGAGGTGCAGCTCGACGAGGCCCTCCTCCCCGTCGAGTCCCTTCTCGGCCATCCGCGGCGCCTGCCGCGTGGCGCTCGTGAACTGCCGGTTCCCGCGCCCGCCGGAGCCGCCGCGCGCCAGCGTGATCTCCTGCCCGGGCGCGACGAGGTCGTAGCGGGTGCCGTCCCAGCGCTCGACCTGCGTGCCCGGCGGCACGCCGATGATCAGCGGCTCGCCGTCGGCCCCGTGGCGCTGCGCGCCTTCGCCGTGCCCCCCGCGCTCCGCGCGGAAGTGGGCGCGGCGCCGGAACGCCTGCAGATCGCGCAACGAGTCGTCGACGCGCACGAGCACGTCACCGCCGCGACCGCCGTCGCCGCCGTCCGGGCCGCCCTTGGGCACGTGCGCCTCGCGGCGGAACGACACGACGCCGTCGCCGCCACGGCCGGCGCGAACCTCGATCTTGGCGCGGTCATGGAGCACGGCCGGGTAACGGTAGCCACATGCCCGAGAACTCAGATCCCGTCTTCCTCATCACCGGCGCCTCCACCGGCATCGGCGCCGCCACCGCCCGCGCAGCGGCCGAGGCCGGCTACCGCGTCGTGCTCGCCGCCCGCTCCACCGACAAGATCGAGGCCCTCGCCGAGGAGCTCGACGGCCTCGCGGTCACCTGCGACGTCACCGAATGGGAGCAGCAGCAGAACCTCGTCAAGACCGCGCGCGACGCCTACGGCCGCATCGACGTCGCCTTCGCCAACGCCGGCTTCGGCGGCCCGCGCGGCTTCCAGAAGGGCGACCCCGAGGAGTGGAAGGCGATGGTGCTGACCAACGTCTACGGCGCCGCGCTCACGATCCGCGCGACGATGGAGCCGCTCAAGGAGACCAAGGGCCACCTGCTCCTCACTGGCTCCGTGGCCGGCCGCCGCGCGCTCCAGGGCTCGCTCTACTCCGCCACCAAGTGGGCCGTGACCGGCATGGGCGAGTCCGCCCGCCAGGACTTCAACGACACCGGCGTGCGCGTCACCGTGATCGAGCCGGGCATGACCGACACGCCGTTCTTCGACACCCCGCCGGAGATCGAGGCGCTGCACCCCGAGGACATCGCGCGGGCCGTCATGTTCGCCGTCCAGCAGCCGCCGCACATGGACGTCAACGAGATCCTGATCCGGCCGACCGCGCAGCCGAACTAGGCGATGATCGGTTGCGTGGCCGCCGTGCCCGGATGTGCGCGTGCAGCCGGGTGCGGGGGCTCGCGGAACCGGTCATCTGAGCTCGACGACGACCTTCACGTCGTCGGGCTTGCGCTCGAAGGCCTCCTGCCAGCGGTCGAGCGGCACGCGACGCGTGATCAGCGCGCGCAGCCAGTCGCGGTCGGCCTCGCCCAGGGCCGTCGCCGCCGCCTTGTAGTGGCGGCGGTTGGCGTTGACGGTGCCGAACACGACGTCGTTCTCGAGCACGACGTCGCGGTTGAAGCCGCCCACGTCGAAGTCGAGCGACCGGCCGCCGGAGGAGACGCCGGTGAGGCACACGATCCCGTTGCGTGTGGTGCCGCGAAGCGCCCTGGCGACGACGGCCGGCGCGCCGGTGGCCTCGACCACGATGTCGGCCTTGCCCGCCGCCGACGCGTCGTGCGCGTGGTAGGTCCCGCCGAGCCGCGCCACCAGCTCCGGCTTGGGCCCCTCGGTGACCTGGTCGAGCACGTGCACCTCGTAGCCGCGCTGGGCGGCCAGCAGCGCCGCGAGCAAGCCGATCGGCCCGGCGCCGGTGACGAGCACCCGGTGCGGCGTGAACGTCGCCCGCGCGCCGATGCGCTCGATCTGCTCCCACGCCTTGGCCACCACGGTGGTCGGCTCGAGCAGCACGCCCACGTCCTCCAGCTCCGGATCGAGCGCGATGGCGAACTCCGGCTCTACGCGCCAGCGCTCCGAGCCGTAGCCGTGCAGCTGCTTGATCCCGCGCTCGGTGTACTCGCCGTTCGCGCAGAAGTCCCACTCCCCCGCCGCGCACGGGCCGCACGGCACCGCGTCGGGGCGCCGCACGATGCCGACCACGAGGTCGCCGGCGGCGAACCCCAAGCCCTCCGGCGCCTCCCGCACCCGCCCCAGCGACTCGTGCCCCAGCACCAGCCGCTCCGCGCCCGGCGGCGCCCAGCCGTACTCGCCGCGCACGATCTCGCCGTCGGTGCCGCAGATCCCGAGCGCCAGCCCGTCGACGAGCAGCGCGCCCGCGGTTGCGTCGGGCTCGGGCACGTCCTCGAGCGCAGCGGAGCCGGCCCGCCCGGGGATGACCGTGATGGCTTTCATCAATCCGGGTCGGTCTCGGCGGTGTGCACGACCAACACGCCGTCGAGCTCGCCCAGCTCGCCGACGAGGCCCGTCAGCGCCCCCCGCCCGGTGACGCGCACGTCGACGACCACCGCGTCCTCGTCGTGGCGCTGGAAGTCGAGGTCGGAGACGGCGAAGCCGGCGTTCGTCACGCGCGACAGCACGTCCCGCAGCACGCCCTGCCCGTCCAGATCGGTGATCCGCAGCGGCGCGGGCGCAAGCGCGGTGCCGAGCACCCGCCCGGCGATCAGCGGATAGGTCATGGTGACCAGCAGGTACGCGAGCGTCGAGGCGACCGCGAGCACCGGCAGCCCGGCGCCCGCCGCCATCCCGACGGCAGCGACGAGCCACACGCCCGCGGCGGTCGTGAGGCCGCGCACGGCGTCCTGGCGGACGAAGATCAGCCCGCCGCCGATGAAGCCGATGCCGGAGACGATTTGGGCGGCGACGCGCGAGGGGTCGAGCACGACCCGGCCGCGCTCGAGCTCGTCGAAGAACCCGAACTCGCTCACCAGCAGGAACAGCGCCGAGCCGAGCCCGACCAGCGTGTACGTACGCAGACCGGCGCTCTTCTGCCGGTACTCGCGCTCGAGACCGATGACGGTCGAGAGCACGAGGGCGAGCCCGAGGCGCCACAGCAGCTCCCACTCGGTCGTGCGCATCCGTTGAGGGTAGGTACCCCGCTCGCGACTTGAGCCCGCGAGCGAACTCTGGCCAAAAGTCGGTGGCAGGGACCCCCGCGGAGATGTTGGATCGCTGCATGGCGGATCGCGCGCAGCGCTCTCTCGTCGTGGCGGCGGTTGCCGTCGCGGCGCTTGCGCTGCCCGCGGGTGCCTCGGCGGGCCTGTCGCCGTGGCTCGTGGGGGCGAGCCCGGTGGCGGCGCCGAGCGCGCCCGTGGTGCCGACCGTCGACGTCACCTACCGCCACCGGGTCGGCAAGCCATGCCACGGCGGCACGGCGAGGCTGACGCTGGTCCGCGGCGCGCAGGCGCTGGAGCGGCGCACGCTCCGGCTCGGCCGCGACTGCCGCGTCAGCACCATGTTCCGCGTCGCGCGCGACGACTCCGCGCAGCTGCGCGTGGTGCAGCGCTACCGCGGCCGGACCACCAGCGCGCGGCTGCTCGCGCCCCGGCTCGGCAGCCGCGGGCTCGACGAGCGCCTGCAGGCGCCGGCGGCGCTCTAGCCGGCTACTCGGTCGCGGCGGGCTCGACCGAGATCACGCGACCCCGGCGGCCTTCCTTGAACTGCACGATCCCCGGCGCCTTCGCGAAGATCGTGTCGTCCTTGCCGATGCCGGTACCGATGCCGGGCTTGAACTTGGTGCCGCGCTGGCGAACGATGATCTCGCCGCCGGTGACGGTCTGGCCCGCGAACACCTTCACGCCCAGGAACTTGGGGTTGGAGTCGCGGCCGTTGCGGCTGGAGCCGAGCCCCTTCTTATGAGCCATCCTCGGCCTCCTCGGTCTTCTTCGACGACGACGATCCCTTGCCGACCGAGATGCTCGTGACCTCGATCCGGGTCAGCTCGGACCGGTGGCCCGTGGTGCGCTTGTAGCCGCGCTTCGGCTTGAACTTGAAGATGCGCAGCTTGGGGCCGCGCTCATGGCCGACGATCTTGGCCTTGACCTTGATGCGGCCGAGGTCGGAGCTCGCGAGCAGCGTGTCCTTGCCGCCCGCGTAGAGCAGCGGCTCGAGGTCGATCGAGGCACCCTCGTCGCCCTTCAGGCGATCGACGAGCAGGGTCGTCCCCTCTTCGACGCGGTGTTGCGTTCCGCCGCACTTGACGACGGCGTAAGTGGATTCGGGCATAAGTTCAGATCACTCGCTGGCTTCGGCCTTCGCACGCGAACGGCGCCGTCCGCCTCTGCGGCCGCGGCGCCGAGGCTTCGATTCTAGCGTCTCGTCGTCGCCGTCGGCCTCCGCGGCGGGCGCGTCGCTCTCGGCCGCGGGGGCGGGCTCCTTCGCCTTGGCCGCGGGCTTGGCGGCCGGCTTGGCGGCCGGCTTGGCGGCCGGCTTGGCGGCCGGCTTGGCGGCCGCGCGCGGCTTGCGCCGGGCGCGCGCCTTGGCCGCCTTGGCCCGCTCCTTGGCGGCCTCGGCGGCCTCCTCGGCCTCGTCGCCGACCAGCACCGCGCGGGCCAGGGTGCGCCCCGCTTCCTCGATGTGGACGAGCTTCTTCTCGCCCACGTAGGGGATCGCGTTGACGACCTCGATCATGTAGCCGTCGACCTTGGCGACCGCGTCGTCCTCGTTGTACATGTGCGGCTCGACGATGTGGACGTGCACCTCGTCGCCGGCCTGGAACGGCACCGCCTGCTGCTCGATCTCGTCGCGGTCGCCCTCCTGGGTGACCGTGAAGTGGATCAGCGGCAGCCCCTCGGAGCCCTCGAAGAAGAACCGGCGGCCGGTCTCCTCCTCGAGCGCGTGCAGGTTGTGGGCGCCGTCGTGGGTGAACCAGTGGGTGACGCGCGGGTTGAGGCGCACGAGGTAGGCCTCCGGCGCCTTGTCGCCCGCCTTGGCCACCATCGTGCGCAGCTCGCGCTCGACCTCGATGGCGATCGTCTCCTCCGACTTCACGACGCCCTCGCCGTGACAGACCGGGCACGGCTTGGTCATGATCTCGCGCACGCCGTCGGTGACGTTCTGGCGCGTCATCTCGACCAGGCCGAGGGGCGAGATCTCGACCACGAACGTCTTCGTGCGGTCCTCGTCGAGCGACTTGCGCAGCGTCTTGAGCACGGCGTCGCGGTTGCGCGCGCGGGCCATGTCGATGAAGTCGATGACGATGATGCCGCCGATGTCGCGCAGCCGCAGCTGGTTGACGACCTCCTCGGCCGCCTCCAGGTTCGTCTTCGTGATCACGTCCTCGAGCCGGGCCGACTTGCCGCGGCCGGTGAACGAGCCCGAGTTGATGTCGATCACCGTCAGCGCCTCGGCGTAGTCGATGATCAGGTAGCCGCCGCTGGGCAGGTCGACGCGCTTGGCGAGCATCCCCTCGATCACCTTGTCGACCCCGAAGGCCTCGAACAGGTCCGACGGCTCCTCCCACAGCTCGACGCGATCGACGAGCTCCGGCGCGGTGCGCGTGAAGAACGAGGTCAGCCGCTGGTGCTGCTTGGGGTCGTCGACGATCGCCTTCTCGAAGTGCTCGGAGAAGATGTCGCGCACGACGCGGATCGAGAGGTCGGCCTCCTGGAACACCATGTCCGGCGCCGTCGTCTGCTCGACGCGCTTCTGCAGCACCTCGTTGAGCTTGAACAGGTAGCCGAGCTCGCGCTCGAAGTCCGCGCGCTTGGCGCCCTGGGCCGCGGTGCGGATGATCGCGCCGCCGCCGCCGAGGTCGAGCTGCTTGGCCTCCTTGCGCAGGCGGTCGCGCTCCTTGTCGTCGAGCCGGCGCGAGACGCCGACGCCCTCGCCGGTGGGCGCGTAGACCATGTAGCGCCCGGCGATGGTGAGCTCCATCGACAGCCGCGCGCCCTTGCTCTTCAGCGGGTCCTTGACGACCTGCACGACGATCTCCTGCCCCGGGGAGAGCAGGTCGGAGATGCGCGGGCCGCTCTTGCCGCGGCCGCGCTTCACCTGCTCGACGCCCGGCAGCACGATCTCGTCGACGTGCAGGAAGCCGTTCTTGTCGAGGCCGATGTCGACGAACGCCGCCTCGAGGCCGGGCAGGACGTTGTCGACCTTGCCCTTGTAGATGTTGCCGACGATCGAGCGCGATCCGCGCCGCTCGAAGTAGATCTCGGCGGCGCGATAGCCCGCGGGGACGTCACCCTTCTTCGGGCGCCGGCCCCCCTTCTTGGCTGCGCTTGCGGGCGCCGGGTCGCCGGGCGCCTCCAACATGGCGACGCGGGTTTCCCCGCGGTCGACCGTGACCAGTACTTGCTTCTTCAAGGTGAATCTTCCTCATTGGGTTAGAAGACGGTGGCCCGCCCCTTCCGCGATGCGGTGTCGCGCGCCTGCGCGTGGACCGATTGCAGAAGGCCGATGGCCAGGAACGTGACGAGCATCGACGAGCCGCCGAAGCTCAACAGGGGTGCCGGTACTCCCGTGATCGGCATGATCCCCACAGTCATTCCCACATTTACGAAGATCTGGAACAACAGCATCGCCGTGATGCCGCCGGCGAGCAACGCGCCGTAGAGGTTCTTCGCCACTGTGAGGATGTGAAGCCCGCGCCAGATGAGCAGCGCGTAGAGCGAGAGGACGAGGGCGGCGCCGGCGAACCCGTAGGTCTCGCCGACCACCGCGAAGATGAAGTCCGTGTGATGCTCGGGCAGGAAGTTCAGCCCGGTCTGGGTGGCGTTCGTCACGCCACGGCCCGTCTTCTCGCCGGAACCGATGGCGATCCGTGACTGCTGCTGCTGGTAGCCCGCGTCCCCTGGATCGCCGGAGGGGTTGAGGAACGCGGTCAGCCGCTGCACCTGGTACGGCTTGAGGACCTCGACGCCGATCGCGGGAGCCGCGACCAGCACGAGCGTCAGCGACACCGCCCCGAGCGCCGCCAGGGCGACGAAGTGGCGCCACGGCGCCCCCGCCACGAACAGCAGCGCGAGCACGCCGACGACGTAGACCAGTGCGGTACCGAGGTCGGGCTGGGCCATGACGAGCATGGCCGGCAACAGCGCGAGCAGCATCACCCGCGCCGTGACGTCGCGGCCCATCCGCCGCATGTGGTCGACGATGAAGCCGGAGAGGGCGATGACCAGCAGCAGCTTGCCCAGCTCCGACGGCTGGAAGCGGAAGAACGGCAGCTCGATCCAGCGCTTGGATCCACGCGTGGCGGTCGCGAGCGCGAACACCAGCAGGATCGAGCCGATCAGCAGCCCGTAGGTGACGTACTTGAGCTCGCGCAGGCGCGAGTAGTCGAGCCGCGAGACGCCGTACATCAAGAGGATCCCGACGCCGGCGTAGACCGCCTGGCGCTCGAGGTAGTAGTAGGGCTGCCCGGTGACGTCGTCGGCGGTGGCGCCCTTGATCGCGATCAGCGAGCAGGCCACGATCCCGAGCGTCGCCAGCAGCAGCAGCGGGTCCAGGCGCAGGCGGAACTCGCGCGGGACGAGCGGCGCGGGCGGCTCGGAGGCGGGCTGGATGGTGGAAGAGGCGCTCATCGTGTGGCGGAGCTGCCCTGGTGGAACTTGTCCTTGCCGAGGTCGAACCAGTTGTTGAGGATCAGGCGCGCGGCCGGCGCGGCCGTCTCGGCTCCGAAGCCGCCCTTCTCCACGGTCACGACGACGACGATTGGGCGGCTGGGATGGGGCACGTAGCAGGCGTACCAGGACTGGTCGGGCTGCCCCGGCCGCTCCACGGTACCGGTCTTGCCGTACACGGTGAGCTTCCCGCCGGCGAAGCCCTTGAACACGTCGGCCGACGTGCCCCCGGGCTCCGAGGCCGCGCGGTGCAGGCCCTCGAGGATCGTGTCCTGGTCGGTCTTGGAGAACTTGACGTGGCGCTTGGCCGTGGTGCGGAACTCCTCGACCGCGCGGCCCAGGCCGTCCTCGACGCTCATCGCCAGGTGCGGTCGCACGACGCGCCCGCCGTTGGCGATCGTCGAGTAGGCCGTCGCCAGCTGCAGCGGCGTCGCCTGCAGGTCGCCCTGGCCGACCGCGAGGTTGACGTTGTCGCCCGTGGACCACGGCCGCTCGATGCCGCCGCACTTCTTCAGCGCCGCGAACGTCTGGGCCGGCACCTTCTCGCGCTTGACGCACTTCTGGTACTTGGCATAGCCGGCGTCGCGCCACCTGCGATCGGGTACGAGGCCGCCGAACTCGCCCGGGATGTCGATCCCGGTGCGGTGGCCGAGACCGAGCTTCTTGGCCCACTCCTGGATGATCGGGCCGCGCGAGTTGGCGCGCTCGCCCAGCGTGTAGAAGAAGACGTCGGAGGAGACCTTGAGCGCCTGCGAGAGGTTCAGCAGGCCGTAGCTGGCGCCGCGCGCGTTCTGGAACGTCTGCGGGCCGAGCTTGAACTTGCCGTCGTCGAAGATCGTCTGCGACGGCGTGAGGATGCCCGACTCGAGCGACGCCATCGCGGTGATCGGCTTGAACGTCGAGCCGGTCGGATAGGCGGCGGCGATCGCGCGGTTGAACAGCGGCGCGCCGTTCGCCTCGGAGTTCAGCGCGTCGAACTTCTCCTGCGACAGCGGCTTGGCGAACAGGTTGGCGTCGAACGAGGGATAGGAGCCGAGCGCGAGCACCTCGCCGTTGGTCGGGTCCAGCGCCACGTAGGCGCCGGCCTTGGCCGGGTTGCCGTTGCCGTTGGCGGCCGCGATCGCCTGCCTGAGCGCGTTGTTGGCGGCGCGCTCGAGGCTCAGATCGAGCGTCAGCCGCAGCCGCTGGCCCTGCCGTGGCTCGCGGCGGGTCACCTCGCGCGTGTCGTCGCGGTTGCCGAGCGCGTTGATGACCACCCGCGTGAAGCCGTCCTGGCCGCGCAGGTAACGGTCGTACTCCTGCTCGATGCCGCCCGCGCCGATGCGCGTGCCGGCCGCGACGCCGCGGTACTTCTTCTTCTTCAGCTCCTTCGGCGAGATCTCGCGCAGCGTGCCGAACAGCTGGGCGCCGAGCTCCTTGTGCGGGTAGGCGCGCAGGAACAGCTTCTCGACGTCGACGCCGGGGAACTCGTCCTTGCGCTCCTTGAGGAAGTTGAAGCTCGAGCGCGGGACGTCGACCTTGACGGTTACGTTCGAGTACGGCGCCTCGGCGATGCCCTCGATCACGCGGCGCTGGATCGTCCGCGGGGAGAGCTCGATCACGCGTCCGAGGCGGCGGAACGAGCGGCGCAGCTTGACCTCGCTCGCGGGCACGGGCGGGACGGGAACGGGCGCGGCGCGGCGGGAGGCGCGGGCCAGGCGGCGGTGCTCGCGGCGCTCGGCCTTCGTGTAGCGGCGCTCCTCCTCGCGGCGGCGGCGCTCGAGCGACCGCAGCTGGCTGACGGCGCCGAGGCGCACCTGCTCGGAGGCGCTGCGGGCCTTGCGGTAGGCGTCCGCGGCCTGGATCTCCGCCTCCGGCAGCCCGCCGGGGACGATCTGCACGACCGGGGCGACGCGCGTGCGGACGAGCCGGTTGCCGTCGCGGTCGACGATATCGCCGCGCGGCGCCTCGATCTTGATCTTGCGGACGCGGTTCTCGCGGGCCTGGGTCACGTAGTCCTCACCGGACAGCACCTGCAGGAACCAGAGGCGGAAGAAGATGATCGCGAACAGCACGAACGCGAAGCCGCCGAGCACGGCGACGCGCACCGCGAGCTGCGGCGTGATGGCGGGGCGGCGCTCTTCGAGGCTGGGGGGCAAGCTCAGGCTCGCGAGAGCGGGCTGAGCCCGCCGGTCGTGTAGGCCCGGCGCCGGCGGCGGCGCGGGTCGTCGGGCAGGAAGGGCGACAGCCAGCGGCGGATGATCAGGTGCACCGGCAGCGCCAGCAGCGTGTTGAGGACGATCACCAGCAGGATCTGGCGGACGAGCAGGAACGAGACCGGTGCGTCGACGCCGAGCAGGAACTGCATGACCGAGAAGCCGATCGCGTAGGCCGCGGTGCCGATCGCGCCGACCGCGACCGGGACGAGCCCGTGGGCGGGGTCGCGCAGCTCGCGCAGGCGCCCGGCGCCGTAGCCGACGCCGGTCAGCACGAGCGAGGAGATCCCGAGCGTCTGCAGCAGCGCGATGTCGACGAACAGCCCGACGCCGAAGCCGAACAGCGCGCCGGGTACCGAGCCCATCAGCAGGCCGACCGAGCACACCATCAGCGGCGTCAGGTCGGCGGGGACGCCGAAGACCGTGATCTGGGCCACCGCGGTCAGCTGCAGGATGCAGCCGATCAGGCCGAGCGCGGCGAGGCGGGCGATCGCGGGGCCGGTCGGGGTCACGGCGACCGGTTGGTCGAGGCGAGCAGGTCGGTGTTCGGCTTCGTGAGCACCTCGAGGTACTCGAGCCGGCGCAGGTCGGCGGCCGGGCGTACGTGGATGCGGCGATCGAGCTCGCCCTCGCCCTCGTCGACGCGGTTGACCGTGCCGATCAGGATGCCGGGCGGGAACAGCGACTTGAGCCGCGTCGAGACCGTGCCCGCGGTGACGATCTTCTCGCCCTTCTTGACGTCCTTGCCGTGCGGGACGAGCTCGAGCAGCAGGTCGCCGGGGGCGCCGACGGCGGGGTCGATCGAGCCCGGCTCGCCGGAGCGGGCCGCCTTGGCGGAGACGCCGAACTCCTGGTCGGTGAGCAGCATCACGATCGCGTTGCCGTCGGAGACCGACTTGACCTTGCCGACGAGGCCCTCGCCGTTGACCACGGGCTGGTCGGGCTTGACGCCGTCGCTCGAGCCCTTGTTGATCTCGACGGTCGAGTACCAGGTGCTCGGCGAGCGGGCGAAGACGCGCGCGATCACCGGCTCGTACACCTTCATGCCGCCGCCGGTGTTGATGTCCAGCAGCCCGCGCAGCTGCTTGTTCTCGGCGCCGTCGACCTGCAGGGTCGTGACCTCCGTGCGCAGGGCGTCGCGCTCCTTCTTGAGCTTGTCGCGCTCGTCCTTCGCCTTCAAGGTCGAGCCGAACCACCCGAAGAGGTCGCGGAAGGGCTTCACGACGCGGTTGGCGCCCTCCTGGATCGGAGCGAGCACCTCCATCGCATTGCGTTGGACGCCGTGCAGGCTGCCGGTGCTGGTTTCGCCGAAGTAGGCGGTGAGCAGGATCAGCGAGAGCGCCAGCAGGACGGCCAAGACCGCCCGGCGTCGCCGCACCGCTTTGTCGTACATGCGGAAAGTGTCTCCAAGATGGTTGCGTTCGTCATCGCCTGGGCCGCCGGTTGCGCGAGTTGTTGTTGCGGTTCGAACGGTGAATGGCTTCGAACTCCTCCAGCGAACGCCCGGAGCCGACCGCGACACATGTCAGCGGCGACTCGGCGCGATGGGCGGGCATCTGCGTCTCCTCGCGCAGCCGCTCGTCGATCCCCTGAAGGAGCGAGCCGCCGCCGGCGAGCATGATGCCGCGATCCATGATGTCCGACGCCAGCTCGGGCGGAGTGCGGTCGAGCGTCTCCTTGATGGCGTCGATGATCTGCACGAGCGGCTCCTCGAGCGCGGCGCGCACCTCCTCGGAGGTGAGTACCACGGTCTTCGGTAACCCGGACACGAGGTCGCGGCCGCGGATCTCGGCCTGGACCTCTTCCTCCAGCGGGTAGGCGGAGCCGATCTCGAGCTTGACCTCCTCGGCCGTCTGCTGGCCGATCAGGAGCTTGTACTCCTTCTTGACGTAGTTGATGATCGCCTCGTCCAGCTCGTCGCCGCCGACGCGGATCGACTGGCTGACGACGATGCCGCCGAGGCTGATGACCGCGACCTCGGACGTGCCTCCGCCGATGTCGACGACCATGTTGCCCGTCGGCTCCCCCACCGGCAGGCCGGCGCCGATGGCCGCGGCCATCGGCTCCTCGATCAGGTACGCCTGACGGGCCCCGGCCGAGAGGCACGCCTCCTCCACCGCGCGCTTCTCCACCCCGGTCACTCCCGAGGGGACGCAGACGACGACGCGCGGGTGGGCCCAGCGGTTCTGGTGCACCTTCTGGATGAAGTGGCGGAGCATCTCCTCCGTCACGTCGAAGTCGGCGATGACACCGTCCTTGAGGGGACGGATCGCCGAGATCGTGCCGGGCGTGCGGCCGAGCATGCGCTTGGCCTCGATCCCCACGGCGTGGACCTCCCCGGTGCGCGAGTCGATCGCGACCACGCTCGGCTCGGACAGCACGATGCCGCGGCCCCGCACGTAGACGAGGGTGTTGGCCGTGCCGAGGTCGACCGCCATGTCGCGGCCACCGAAACCGGTGAGGTACGAGAAGAAGCCCATGAGGAAGGAACCCTGCGCGCGCGACCGTGGCCTGAGCCAGAGAGGGTGCGCGCGGTCGGGGCAGTCTACCGAACGCCCCCCGCGGAACCCCTGGAAATCGGGGTGGCCGGATGCAAGTCGGGATGCAGCTTCAGGAGCCGCGCGAGCGGCAGACCGACGACGTTCAGATAGTCGCCCCGGATCCCGGTGATCAGCGCCGCGCCGCGGCCCTGGATCGCGTAGCCGCCGGCGCGGCCCTCCCACTCCCTCGACCTCACGTACCACTCGACCGTTGAGCGGTCGAGGGGTGCGAAGTCGACCTCGGTGACCTCGACGAACTCCCCGACGCCGGTGAGGACGACGCCGCCGACGACCTCGTGGGTGCGGCCGGAGAGGCGCTCGAGGAAGCGCGCCGCCTGCTCCGCGTCGGCGGGCTTGCCGAGGATGTCGCCGTCGAGCGCGACGTCGGTGTCGGCGCCGAGGATCAGCCGGCCGGGCGCGTCCACCGCGCCGGCCTTGCGCCGCGCGTTCTCGAGCGCGACCTCGCGGGGGTCGCCGCGGGTCTCCTCCTCCGCGCCGGAGACCCGCACCTCGAACGGGATGCCCGCCTGCTCGAGGATCGCCCGCCTCTGGGGCGAGCCCGAGGCGAGGATCAGAGGTCGGGGAAGAACAGCGCCGCCTCGCGCTCGGCGGACTCCGCGGAGTCCGACCCGTGGACCATGTTCTGGCCCACCGCGACGGCGAAGTCGCCGCGGATCGAGCCGGTGGTGGCCTCGAGCGGGTTGGTCGCGCCGATCACCTGGCGGGCGGCGCGGACGGCCTCCTCGCCCTCCAGCACCATGGCGACGAGCGGGCCGGAGGTGATGAAGCTCACGAGCTCGCCGAAGAACGGCTTGCCGTTGTGCTCGGCGTAGTGCTGCTCGGCGAGCTGGGTGTCCATCGTCATGTGGCGGAGCGCGACGATGCGCAGGCCCTTGCGCTCGAAGCGGGCGATGATCTCGCCGGTCAGGTTGCGCGCGAACGCGTCCGGCTTGACCAGGATGAGGGTCCGGTCCATTGGAGGTGCCTTTCAGAGTCGGATTCAGCGGGGAGGCGTGCTCGGGCGGAGGCTCAGCCTCCGCCACCGCCTGCTCCGAAGAGGTGCCACCGCGGCGCCGGCGGCGCGCGGAGGGCGGCGGGACGGCGCCCGTCTCGGCCTCGCAGTACGGGCACAGCTTCCAGGCGGGGTCGATCGGCTTGCCGCACGAGTAGCAGCGCTCCTTGAGCCGCCGCATACAGCTCGGGCAGCGCAGGTAGTCGCCCTTGACCTCGTAGTCGCAGTACGGGCACAGCTGGTAGTCGAACGAGGTGAGGCGCGCCTCGGCAGCCTGCATCTCGAGCTCGCGCAGGCGCACATCGTCGAGGTACTCCGGCGGGCGGATGATCGCGTAGACGATCGTGCCCACGAACGGGAACACCGAGGCGAGCGTCGCGCAGCCGACCAGCATCGGGTCGTCGATCCGGCGCCTTGCGTCGGTGAACGTCCAGAAGATCAGCGCCACCCAGACGACGAGCAGCACGAGGATCAGGACGTTGACCGCCGTGTTGACGCTGTCGTTATTGATGCCGAAGACGCCGAAAGTCAGCATGCGCACCGCGACAGCGTACCCAGAGGGTTACAGGAACATCCGGCCGAAGAGGTAGCCGAGCGCGAAGAACACGAGGATAACGAGCGCCACGACCACGGCGACGAGCATCACCATCTGCAGCACGCCGGGGCCGCGGGGGTTCACAGCGCCGACGCCCTCCGGCGCCCCGGCTCGGACAGCAGGTCGGCGACCAGGTAGATCGAGCCGGTGGCCACCACGGCGCCTTCTTCGCCCGCGAGCGCCCGAGCCCTCTCGACCGCGGCGCGCGGATCGCCCTCGATCCCGGCCGCCGGGCCGCCCAGCTGGTCCCACAGCGAGGAGAGCGTGGCCGGGCTCAGCGCGCGCGGGTTGCCGCTGGCGGTGAAGACCGCCCCGGAGGCGAGCGGGACGAGCTCGCGCAGCATTCCCGCGGCGTCCTTGTCGTCGAGCACGGACAGCACCGCGACAAGCGGCTTCTCCCCGACCGCGTCGCGCAGCGCCGAGGCGAGCGCCGCCACCCCCGACGGGTTGTGCGCGCCGTCGAAGATCGTGAGGGGCGCTTCGGCGACGACCTGGAAGCGCCCGGGGACGGTGAGGGACGAGGCGGCGCGGAGGACCGCGGCCTCGTCGAGCGTCCCGAGAAACTCTCTGGTCGCGGCTCGCGCGACGGCGAAGTTCGCCCGCTGGAAGCCCGTGAAGGGTGCTCCGTCGGTGGCGTCGGCGTGAATGACGCGCGCGTCGACCTTCGCCACCTCCGCCTCGGCCTCGGGGTCGAGCTCGCCGACGACGAGCGTCGAGCCGGGCGCGACGACCGCGAGCTTCTCCCGCGCGATGTCGGTGATCGTCGGGCCGAGCCAGCGGGTGTGCTCGAGGCCGACGTTGGTGAGCACGACGACCGGCGCCGCGAGCACGTTCGTGGCGTCGTGGCGGCCGCCGAGGCCGGCCTCGACCACGGCCGCCTCCACGCCGCGCTCCGCGAGCTCCGAGAACGCCGCGGCGGTGAGCAGCTCGAACTGGGTCACGCGCTCGCCGCCGGACAGCGTGCGGTCGACCTTGGCCGCCGCCGTGGCGGCGCGCTCCACCGCGGCGCCGAAGGCGTCGGGATCGAGGTCGGCGTCGCCGATCCGGATGCGCTCCGCGAAGCTCGAGAGGTGCGGTGACAGATACGCACCGGTACGGATGCCGTGGGCGTCGAGGATCGCCGCGGCCATGCGCACCGTCGAGCTCTTGCCGTTGGTGCCGACGACGTGGATCGAGCGGAACGCCCGCTGGGGGCTGCCGAGCACGGTGAGCAGGCGGCGCATCCGCTCCAGCCCGAACTTCATGCCGAAGAGCTCGACCGAGAGGAGATGGTCCTCCGCCTGCTCGAGCGTCCAGCTCATCCGAGCGAGTCCAGCTCCGACTGCAGCCGCGCGAGCTTGTCGCGCTCGGCCTGGACCACTTCCGGCTTCGCCTTCGTCACGAACCCCTCGTTGCCGAGCTTGCGCTGGGCGCGCTCGATCTCACCCTCGAGGCGGGTCCGCTCGGCGGCGGCGCGCTTCGCCTCGGCCTCGGTGTCGACCGCGTCGCTCGCCAGGATCGCGACGTTGCCGCCGGGGATCGGGACGGTGGCGGCCGGCGCGGTGCCGTTCTCGGTCCACTGCACGCGGGCGAGCCGTGCGACCGCGTCGGCCGTGCGGTCGTAGCCCTCGGCCTCGAGCCGCGCCTCGAGCGACGCGCCCGGCTTCGCGCCGACCCGGTCGCGCCAGGCCCGCAGCTCCTGCACCGCGGCGATCGCGCGGGCCAGCTCGGCCTCGGCTGCCTCATCGATCAGCCCCGCGTCGGGCGTCGGCCATGGGCCGGCCATCAGCAGCTCCTCGCTGCCCGGCAGGTACGACCAGATCTCCTCGGTCACGAACGGGATCACCGGGTGGGCGAGCGCGAGCGTCTCGCGCAGCACGTGCAGCGCGACCGCGGACACCTCGGCGGTGTCGTCCGCGTACAGGCGCGGCTTGATCAGCTCGAGGTACCAGTCGCACAGGTCGCCGTAGACGAAGTCGTAGAGCCCGAGCGCTGCGCGGTGGAACTCGAAGTTCTCGAAGGCCTTCTCCATCGCCGCCTTCGCGCGCTGCAGGCGCGAGAGGATCCACGCGTCCTCGACCGTGACGGCGCGCGGCTCGGGCAGCTCGTCCGGCGCCCGCAGGAGCACGAGCCGCGACGCGTTGAAGAGCTTGTTGGCGAGCTGCCGCCCCTGGGCGACCTTGTCCTCGTTGAAGCGCACGTCCTGGGAGCTCGACATGGCCAGCAGGCCGAAGCGCACGGCGTCGGCGCCGTAGGCCGGGAACTCGCCGCCCTGCTCGAAGACCGGCGGGCGCGGGCCGCCCTCGATCAGGTCCAGCGGGTCGATCCCGGTGCCGAGCGACTTCGACATCCGCCGCCCGTCGGGCGCCTGGATGATCGGGTGGACGTAGACGTCGCGGAACGGGATGTCGCCCACGAACTCGAGCCCGGACATGATCATCCGGGCCACCCACAGGAAGATGATGTCGCGCGCCGTCAGCAGCACGTCGGTGGGGTAGAACGCGCGCAGCTCCGGCGTGTCGTCGGGCCAGCCGAGCGTCGCGAACGGCCACAGCTGCGAGGAGAACCACGTGTCCAGCACGTCTGGATCCTGCTCCCAGCCGTCGCCCTGCGGCGGCTCGATCCCGCAGTAGATCTCCTCGCCGCGGTACCAGACGGGGATCCGGTGCCCCCACCACAGCTGGCGCGAGATGCACCAGGGCCGGATGTTCTCCATCCAGTCGAAGTAGCGCCGCCGCTGGCCTTCGGGGTGGATGCGGACGCGCCCGTCGCGGACGACCTCGATCGCCGGCGCGGCGAGCTCCTCCATGCGGCAGAACCACTGCAGCGAGATCAGCGGCTCGATCCGCTCGCCGGAGCGGTGGGAGAACGGGACGTTGTGGCGGTACGGCTCGGTGCGCGCGATCCGCCCCTCCTCGCGCAGGGCCTCGACGACCGCCTCCCGCGCCTCCAGCGCGGTCATGCCAGCGAAGCGCTCGCCGGCCGCCTCGGTCATGCGGCCGTCCTCGCCGATCGCGGAGATCTCCTCCAGCCCGTGGGAGCGGCCGATCTCGAAGTCGTTGGGGTCGTGCCCCGGCGTGATCTTCAGCGCGCCGGTCCCGAACTCGGGCTTCACATACGGGTCGGCGATGATCTTCAGCCGCCGCCCGACGAGTGGCAGGATCGCCGTCTCGCCCACGAGCCGCGTATAGCGGTCGTCGTCGGGGTGGACCGCGATCGCGGTGTCGGCCAGCATCGTCTCCGGCCGCACGGTGGCGATCGTGACCGAGCCCTCGCAGCCCTCGAGCTTGTAGTCGACGTAGTAGAGCGTGTCGT
>CAVROM010000009.1:0-540026 GCA_963722815.1 uncultured Solirubrobacteraceae bacterium | reverse complement strand
GGGCCGGACGACGATGCCCGTCTCCGTCTGGATGGTCGACGCGCTCGGGCTGCAGCCGGGCCACGAGGTGCTCGAGCTCGCGGCCGGGACCGGAGAGGTCGGCTTCCTCGCCGCCGAGCAGATCGCGCCCACCGGCACGCTGATCTCCTCCGACTTCGCGCCCGAGATGATCACCGTCGCCCAGGCGCGGGCGGAGAAGCTCGGGATCACCAACGTGCGCTTCCGCCAGATCGACGCCGAGAGCATCGACCAGCCGGCGGCCTCGCTCGACGGCGTGCTGTGCCGCTGGGGCTACATGCTGATGGCCGACCCCGAGGCGGCGCTGCGCGAGACGCGGCGGATCCTCAAGCCAGGCGCGCGGCTCGCGCTGGCGGCGTGGGCCGGGCCGGCGGAGAACCCGTGGGCGTCGCTGCCGATGGGCGAGCTGGTCGAGCGCGGGCATGTCGAGCGGCCCGAGCCCGGCGCTCCCGGCCAGTTCCGCTGGGCGCGCCCGGGGACGATCGAGGAGCACCTCGACGCCGCGGGCTTCACCGAGTACGAGGTGGACACCGTCGACTTCGCCGACGTCTACCCCTCGGTCGACGCGTGGGTCGACACCAGCCGCGACTGCTCGATGATGCTCCGCACTGGCCTCGATCAACTCGACCCGGCCGAGCGCGAGGACGTCATCGCAGCGATCCGCGAGAAGGCGCTGCCGTACGTGCGCGAGGACGGCTCGGCTGTCGTGCCCGCGCGGAGCTGGGTCGCCGCCGCGGCCGCCTAGAAGACCGCTGAAATAGTCGCGGTGCTGTCCGGCGGGTTTAAGACCCTGTCGGGCATGCTCGCGACGATGTCTGGTCAGGTGGGGTTCTTTGATGCGGCCGAGCTTGCTCGGCCGTTGCCGGAGGGGTCGTTTTTCGCGCTGTTGGCTGAGCATGGGCATCGGGTCGTTCGCGACGAGGACTTTGCGGCTTGTTATTCGCCGGGGATGGGGCGGCCGTCGATCCCGCCGTCGCTGCTGGCCAAGGTGTTGTTGCTGCAATACCGGACGGGCGCTTCAGATGAGCAGGCGATGGAGTCCGTGGCGTGGGATCTGCGCTGGAAGATCGCGCTGGGACTTAGCGTCGATCATCAGGGTTGGCATCCGACGTCGTTGACGAAGTTCCGGGCCCGGCTGCTTTTGCACAAGCTCGAGCGAGTGGCGCTGGAGCGGACCCTGGAGATCGCCGAGGAGCTGGGCATGCTCAACGGGCCGGTCGAGCAGATCATCGACTCCACTCCGATGCTCGGCGCGGCCGCCACCCAGGACACCGTCCGGCTGGTCCGTCACGGCGTCAGGAACTTGCTCGACGCTGTCGCCGCCGTCGACGCCGATGCGGCGGGGCAGCTCGATCGCGGGTTGCACTTCGATTACGCGCGGCCGAACGACAAGCCGGATTGCCGCTGGCGTGAGCGCGCCGAGCGCGAGCGGATGCTGACCAAGGTCGCGCAGGACGCCGAGCGCGCGCTGCAGGCCGTCGAGCACGCCGACGGGCTCGACGATGAAGCCATCGCCAACGCGCATCGGCTGTTGCGGGAGCTGATCGGCCAGGACTTCGACGTTGAGGATGACGGGATCCCTCGGCTGCATCGCGGCACTCGCGCGGGCCGGATCATCTCGACGGTCGATCCGGAGATGCGCCACGGCCGCAAGAGCCAGCACCAGCGCTTTGACGGCTTTAAGCTCTCGGCGGCGGTCACCAACACGAGCGAGCCACTCATCACCGCCGTCGAGGTCGCGCCCGCCTCAGAGCAGGACGGGCCGCAAGCCAAGCACCTCATCGACGCGCAGCCGGCCGGTCGGCGCCCGGCACGGGTGCTGGGCGACACTGCCTATGGGACCGGTCCGGTCCGGGCCGAGCTCGCCGCCCGCGGGGTCGAGGTGCTCGCGCCGGTCCCGGCCGGCGCGGTCAAGCCCGGTCACTTCGCCAAGCTCGACTTTCACATCGACCTCGACGCCGCAACCGTCACCTGCCCCGCCGGTCGGACGGCGCCGATCCACACCGAGCCCAAGGGCGCTCGGCGAGCGCGGTTCGCGAAAGCCGGCTGCGATGCCTGCGAGCTGCGCGACCGCTGCGTTCAACCTGGACGCGGGATCAAAGCCATCCTGCTGGCACCCGACGAAGCGCTGCTGATCGCGGCCCGACAAGCCCTCCAGGACCCCGATACCTCCGAGCACCTGCGGCGAACCCGCCCGCGCGTCGAGCGGCTACTCGGCTTGCTCGCCCACCGCTACAAAGCCCGCAAGAGCCGCTACATCGGCACCCGCAAGGCCAGCCTCCAAGCCGCCTGGACCGCCGCGCTCGTCAATCTCAACCCCATCGGACGCCAACTCGCAGCCCAGCCGGCCTGACCCGCCCCGCGGGCCCGGCCCTAACCACCCCGCGCCCGCCGCCCGCCGCCCGCCGCCCGCAACGGCCCACGCGCCGACCCGACTTCTTCAGCGGTCTTCTAGTTCACCGCGGCCCGCAGCCGCTCCGCCGTCTCGCGGTCGGCGGGGAAGAACGACTCGATCGACAGCTCCTCGACGGTGATGTCGGCCGGCGTCCCGAACGTCGTCACAGTGCTGAAGAAGCGCAGCTCGCCGCCGTCGGTGCGCAGCCGCAGCGGCACGACGACGTCGCTCGGCGGCCCGCGCTCCTCGTCCTCCGGCGCCGGGTAGGCCGCGAGCTCCGCGTGCAGCGTGCGCAGCGCCGGGTCGCCGGTGATCGCCGCTTGGCGCGCGAGCCGCTCGAGCAGGTGCGCCTTCCACTGGCCGAGGTTGGCGATCCGCGGGGCCAGGCCGTCGGGGTGGAGGCTGGCCCGCAGCACGTTCATGGGCGGCGCGAGCAGGTCGTCGGGCAGCCCCGCCAGCAGGAGCCCCGCCGCGCGGTTGTGGGCGACGAGCGCCCAGCCGCGGTCGACGGTGATGGCCGGATACGGGTCGTGGCCGTTCAGCACGAGCTGGATCGCGTCGTGGACCGGCTGCATCTCGGGCTCGTCGAGAGCGCGCTCCTCGTAGACCGGGGCGTAGCCGGCGGCGAGCAGCAGCCGGTTGCGCTCGCGCAGCGGGACCTCGAGCTCGTCGGCGAGGTGCAGGACCATCTCCGGGCTGGGGCGGGCGCGGCCGGTCTCGACGAAGCTGAGGTGGCGGGTCGAGACGCCGGCCTCGAGCGCGAGATCGAGCTGGCTGAGGCGGCGGCGCTGCCGCCAGTCGCGCAGCAGGACGCCGACGGGCGGGGCGGAGGACATGCGGCGAGCGTACGCCGCCCGGCGCGTCAAGGGCATTACCCCTGAGGTCATGGATTCGCCGCACGCGCTGCGGCACCGTGACGGCCATGACCGAACTCACCATCACCCCGGGCCGCTCGCTCCTGAAGCCCGCCCTCATCCTCGACGCCGCCGTCACCGGCCTCAACGGCGTCGCCTACCTCGCCGCCGCGGGCCCGCTGGAGGACCTGCTCGGCCTGCCCGCCGCGTGGCTGCGGACCGCCGGCGTCGTGCTCGTCGCGTTCGCCGCGCTCGTGGCGCTGGCGAGCCGCCGCCCGAGCGCCGCCGCGGTGCGCGGCATCGTCGCCGTCAACGCCGCCTGGGCGATCGGCAGCGTCGTGTTCGCGATCGCCGGCTGGGGCTCGCCCGAGACCGCCGGGACCGTCTGGATCGTCCTGCAGGCGCTGGTGGTTGCCGGGTTCGCCGAGCTCCAGGTAGCCTCGGCGCCATGGCGAGCTGGGCGGACGTCGTAGCGGCCGGAGCCGATCTCCCCGGCGTGGAGGAGAGCACCTGGTACGGGACGGCGGCGCTGAAAGTCGGCGGCAAGGGCTTCTGCCGGCTCCGCGACGAGGGGGCGACGCTGGTCGTCCCCGTCGTCGACCTGGAGGACAAGGAGGCGCTGCTGCGCTCCGATCCCGAGGTGTTCTTCACCACGCCGCACTACGACGGCCACGCCATGGTCCTCGTCCACCTCGACCGCGTCAGCCGCGAGGCGCTGGCCGAGGTGGTCGAGGACGCGTGGCGTCTCCGCGCTCCCGATTCGCTTCAGTAGCCTCCGGCCGCGTGTACTACGACGACGACGCAGACCTCTCACTCCTCGACGGCAAGACCGTCGCGATCCTCGGCTACGGCTCGCAGGGTCATGCCCATTCGCTGAACCTCAAGGACTCCGGGGTCGACGTCGTGGTCGGCCTGCGCGAGGGCTCGGCCTCGGTCGAGAAGGCGCGCGCCGCCGGGCTCGAGGTCGACCGGCATCGCCGACGCCGCCTCGCGCGGCGACATCGTGATGGTGCTCCTCCCCGACGAGAAGCACGGCGAGGTCTACCGCGAGGAGATCGCCGACGGGATCGCGCCCGGCAACCTGCTGCTCTTCGGCCACGGCTTCTCGATCCACTACGACGAGATCGAGCCGACACCGGAGGTCGACGTCGGGCTCGTGGCCCCCAAGGGCCCCGGGCACCTGGTGCGCCGCCAGTACGTCGAGGCGCGCGGCGTCCCGTGCCTGGTCGCGATCCAGCAGGACGCGACCGGCAACGCGCTGGCGCTCACGCTCGCCTACGCGAAGGCGATCGGCGGCACGCGCGCGGGCGTGATCCAGACGACGTTCCGCGAGGAGACGGAGACCGACCTGTTCGGCGAGCAGGCCGTGCTGTGCGGCGGGGTCTCCGAGCTCGTCAAGGCGGGCTACGAGACGCTGGTCGACGCGGGCTACGACCCCAAGATGGCCTACTTCGAGTGCCTCCACGAGCTCAAGCTGATCGTCGACCTGATGTACGAGAAGGGCCTCAGCGGCATGCGCTACTCGATCTCCAACACCGCGGAGTACGGAGACTACTCGCGCGGCACGCGCGTCATCACGACGGAGACGCGCCAGGCGATGAAGGACATCCTCGGCGAGATCCAGTCCGGCGAGTTCGCGCGCGAGTGGATCGCCGAGAACCGCGCCGGGCAGGAGAACTTCCTGCGCATGCGCAAGGAGGCGGCCGACCAGCCGCTCGAGCGCGAGGGCAAGGAGCTGCGCTCGATGATGGACTGGATCGAGACCGACTTCTAGGACGGCCGTGGCCGAGCGAGAGCTGCCCGGCGGCTGGCTGCCCCCGCAGGCCCCGGGCGCCGCGCCGGCGCCTTCGGAGGACTCAGAGCGGCCCGCCTTCGTCCAGCCGCGGGGTCAGCAAGGCACCAACGGCCTGGCGGTCGCCGCGCTCGTGTGCGCGATCTCGAGCCTCGGCCTGCTCGTGTTCTCGCTCGGGCTGTCGTTCCTGTTCTCGATCCCGCTCGGCCTCACCGGCTGGGTGTGCGCGGTGCGCGCGCCCAAGGACATCCGCCCGGGCCAGCGCCAGGCCGCGAAGGTGCTGGCGATCATCGCGGTCGCCCTCAGCGTCGCCGCCGCGATCGCCTGGCTGGTGCTGATGGCGGCCGGCTACTCGCCCGAGGACCTGCAGCGCTCGCTGCAGGAGGAGATCGACCGGCAGCGTCAGCGCTCGTAGGCAGTGGGCCTCCCACTACTCTCAACTGCGTGACCCCGAACCCGTTCGTGAAGCAGTACCTGATGACCGCCGGGCCGACGCCCGTGCCCCCGGCCGTCTCGCAGGCGATGGCCGCGCCGATGCTCTACCACCGCGCTCCCGCGTTCGTCGAGCTCTACGAGCGGGTGCTCTCCAAGCTGCCCAAGGTCTTCCAGACCGAGAACGACGTCCTGGTCTTCGCCGCCAGCGGCTCCGGCGCCATGGAGTCCGCGGCCGCCAACCTCGTCCGCCCCGGCACGCCCGTGCTGGTGGCCGCCGCCGGCAAGTTCGGCGAGCGCTGGCTCGAGCTGGCCGAGGCCTACGGCGACGAGATCGTCCGCTACGAGCCGGGCTGGGGCGAGCGTCTCGACCCCGCGGAGTTCGACCGGCTGCTGGGCGAGAACGACGGGATCGAGGTCGCCTTCGCCACGCTGAGCGAGACCTCGACCGGCGTCGTGCACGACGTCCAGGCGATCGCCGAGGTCTGCAAGCGCCACGACGTCATCCTCGCCGTCGACGCCGTCTCCGGCCTCGGCGCCGCCGAGCTGCGCCAGGACGAGTGGGGGATCGACGTGGTCGTCGCCGGCTCGCAGAAGGCGCTGATGTGCCCGCCCGGCCTCGGCTTCGCGAGCGTGTCCCAGCGCGCCGCCGACTACGCCGCCCAGCGGGCGGGTGGGCCTCCATTCCGCTACTACTTCGACTGGGGCAAGAACCTCAAGGCCCAGCGCGCGAGCAACTCCGCCTTCACGCCCGCCGTGCCGCTCTTCCTCGGCCTCGACATCGCGCTCGACATGATCCTCGAGGAGGGTCTGGAGAACGTCTTCGCCCGCCACGACCTGCTCGCCCGCGCCACCCGCGCCGGCGCCCAGGCGATCGGGCTCGACGTCTTCGGCGACGCCGACGAGCGCAGCACGGTGGTCACCGCCGTCGAGCTGCCGGAGTCGATCGACGGCGGCAAGATCCCGGGCGCGCTGCGCAAGCTCGGCATCACCGCGAACGGTGGCCAGAACCAGCTCAAGGGCCGGATCATCCGGATCGCCCACTGCGGCTACTTCGGCGCCTTCGACATCCTGACGTCGCTGTCCGGGCTCGAGATGGCGCTCTCCCAGCTGGGCTACGAGGTCGAGCACGGGGCCGGCGTCGGCGCCGCCCAGCGCGTCTTCGTCGAAGCCGGCGTCGCGGCCGCGGCGTAAGCACGTGCTCGAACAGCAGTACAAGGTCCTGGTCAAGGAGAAGATCGCCGACTCGGGCGTGAACATGCTGCGCGAGCGCTTCTCAGTCGACGTCGGGGTCGACTGGACGGACGAGGAGCTCGCGGAGCGCATCGGCGGCTATCACGGGATTCTGATCCGCTCGGCGACGCAGCTGACCGCCGACCTGATCGACCGCGCCGACAACCTCCGCGTCATCGGCCGCGCCGGCATCGGGGTCGACAACGTCGACGTCGAGGCCGCGACCAAGCGCGGCATCATCGTCGCCAACGCGCCGCAGTCGAACATCGTGGCGGCCGCGGAGCACACGGTGGCGCTGATGCTCAGCGCTCGCGCGCAACATCCCGCAGGCGCACGCCAGCCTCACCGCCGGGAAGTGGGAGCGCTCGAAGTTCGGCGGGGTGGAGGTGTACGAGAAGACGCTCGGCATCCTCGGCTTCGGCCGCATCGGCCAGCTCGTGGCCGCGCGCGCGCAGGGCTTCGGCATGCGCGTCCTGGCCTTCGACCCGTTCGTGTCCGCCGAGCGCTTCCGCGAGCTCGGCGTCGAGCGCGCGGAGGAGAGCTCTGACGTCTACCGCGAGTCCGACTTCATCACCATCCACCTGCCCAAGACGCCGGAGACGCGCGGCTGGCTCGACGCGGAGGCGTTCGCGCAGATGAAGGACGGCGTGCGCGTCATCAACTGCGCCCGCGGCGAGCTGCTGGTCGACGAGGCGCTCAAGGACGCGCTCGACTCCGGCAAGGTCGCCGGCGCCGCGCTCGACGTCTTCCCGGCCGAGCCGATCACCGACTACCCGCTGTTCGACGGCTACGCCAACGTCGTGGTCACGCCCCATCTGGGCGCCAGCACCACCGAGGCGCAGGACCGCGCGGGCGTCCAGACCGCCGAGCAGGTCGTGGCCGCGCTGACCGGCGGCGTCGTCTCCACCGCGGTCAACATCCCCGCCGTCAGCGCGGAGGACATGGAGGTGCTCGGCCCGTACCTGCCGCTCGTGCAGCGGCTCGGCCGCCTCGCCACCGCGCTCAGCGAGAGCGCCGGCGTCGAGCGCGTCGAGTGCGAGTACCTCGGCCACCTCGCGGGTCGGGACACGCGCCTGCTCACGCTCGCCACGCTGCAGGGCGTCCTCGCCGGCCACACCGAGGAGGAGGTCAACCTCGTCAACGCGCCCTCGCTGGCCGAGGAGCGCGGGATCGAGGTGGCCGAGACCAAGGAGCTCGTCGCCCGCGACTTCACCGACCTCGTGCGGATCACGGTCGGCGGCAACCGCGTGGTCGGCACCACGCTCGGCCAGCGCCACCGGCCGCACCTGCTCGAGGCCTGGGGCCAGCGCTTCAACCTCCAGCTCGACGACGACCACTTCGCGCTGTTCCGCTACTCCGACCTGCCCGGCATGGTGGGGCGCGTCGGCACGGTCTTCGGCGCCCACGGGATCAACATCTCCCAGGCCGCGGTCGGCCGCGAGCCCCCGGGCGAGGACGGCCACCGCGACAGCGTCGCCGTCATGGCGGTCACCACCGACGCGCCGGTGCCGCAGTCGGTGGTCGACGAGATCGTCGCGAGCGACGGCTTCGTGGCCGGCCGCGCCGTCTCGCTCTAGCCGACCTCCGCGGTCGCCGGCGCCTCCTGGTCGCGCCGCACGAAGCGCCCGGACGGCTCGGCGGCGGGCGGCCGGCGCTCGGGCCGCACGAACCACATCAGCACCGCGGCTGCGGCCAGCGAGCCCGCGAGCAGCAGGAACGAGGCGCCGGTCGTGCCGGTCAGGTCGTTCATCCAGCCCACGAGGTAGCTGCCCGCGAAGGCGCCGAGGGCGCCGAACGAGTTGATGAGCCCGACCGCGGGGGCCGCGACGTCGCGGCGGAGGAACTCGGTGATCGCCGCGAAGTACGGCCCGTACGGCGCGTACATGGCGGCGCCGGCCACGAACAGCAGCGCGTATGACGCCCAGAAGCGGTCGGGGCCGAGCAGGTAGGAGCCGTAGAACGCCAGCGCGGCGAACGCCAGCCATGGCCACACGAACGCGGTCCTGCGGCCGGAGCGGTCCGACCAGCGACTGTTGAGGTACATCAGCAGCGCGGCGAGCGCGTACGGCGCGGCCGAGATCAGGCCGGTGTCGCCGATGCCGGCGCCCGAGCCTGCCTTGACGATCGACGGCAGCCAGAACACGAAGCCGTAGACGCCGACGCTCCACAGGAAGTACTGGACGGAGAGGATCACGACGGGGCGGGAGCGCAGGGCGTCCGAGTAGCGCGCCATCGGCACGAGCCCGCGCTGCTCCTCGGCGAGGGCGCGCTCGACGCCCTCCTTCTCGTCGCGGTTGAGCCACTTCGCGTCGCGCGGGTGGTCGGTGACCATCGCGCGGAACACGAACGCCCACGCGATCGCGGGCAGGCCCTCGACGATGAACATGCCGCGCCACGAGATCGCCTCGATGACGAAGCCGGAGATCGCGGTCAGCCACAGCACCGTGATCGGGTTGCCGAGGATCAGGATCGTGTTCGCCCGCCCGCGCTCGGGCTTCGTGAACCAGTGGCTGACGAAGATCACCATCGCGGGCAGCACGGCGGCCTCGACGAGGCCGAGCAGGAAGCGCACGGCGATCAGCGCCTCGGCGGAGCTGAGCACGCCCTGGACCGACGCGAGCACGCCCCAGGCCAGCAGGCTCCAGAAGATCAGCGCCTTGACGCTGCGCTGCTCGGCGAAGACCGCGCCGGGGATCTGCAGCACGAAGTAGCCGAGGAAGAACGCGGCGCCGATCAGCGAGGCGACCGCGCCGGTGATCGCGAGGTCGTCCTCCATGCCCCCGGGGAGCGCGATCGAGTAGTTCGACCGGTCCAGGTACGCGAGGCTGTACGTGATGAACACGATCGGCAGCACGCGCCCCCAGCGCTGCCGCCCCAGCTCATGCTGTGCGGGCATGATCCCCTCCCAGAAATCGCCTGGGAGCTGCCTTACCCGCTGAGCGGGCGCTCAGTCGTCGGCCGGCGGCGGCGCGAAGACGATGCGCTTGAGCTCTTCGACCGTGCGGCCGCCGAGCCGCAGCGAGGTCACGAAGCCCTCCTGGCCGAGCTCGCCGGCGTCGAGCGCGGTGCGCAGCGCGTCGACCGTCGCCCGGTCCTCGTCCGGCACCTTGTCCTTCGAGACCTCGACGAAGACGAGGTGGCGGGGGCGGCGGTTGGCGTGCGCCATCCGGACGTATTTCTCACGCTCGGCGGCGTCGAAGCCGTCGAGCGCCAGGACGACGGTCTGGCCGGCGCCGAGCCGCTTGGTGGCGGTGGCGTCCAGCAGCTGGCGGGCCTTCTCGTCGAGCTGCTCCTCCGCGAC
Organism: uncultured Solirubrobacteraceae bacterium; assembly: GCA_963722815.1. Taxonomy (GTDB): domain Bacteria; phylum Actinomycetota; class Thermoleophilia; order Solirubrobacterales; family Solirubrobacteraceae; genus DASQFQ01. The sequence continues at coordinate 530,001 of CAVROM010000009.1, read as the reverse complement.
GCGGCCGGCCAGCAACCGGCGCAGGCGAACCATCGAGAGCAGGACGTTGACGTCCTCCAGCACGCGGGCGCAGAACGCCTCGCGCGTGTCGGCGTCGGCTGACAGCACGATCACCAGGCTGCCGGGCGCGTAGCGGATGCGGTCGGTCGGCGCCAGCACGCGGCCGCGGACGCTGACGTCGGCCTGGCGGGGCGGCCGCTCGGGCTCGCCGGGGCGGCGCGGGCGCTCGGAGGTCCACCCGCCGCGCTCGTTCTCACCGATCTTGACGCTGCGCGGTCCGGGTCCTGAGCTCATGCCTCCACCGTAGCGCTCAAGCCGCGCTGCGCGCGATCGCGCTGCGCAGCACGACGCGCGTCTCGGTCTCGACCACGCCGAGCTGCGTCTTGAGCTGCCGCAGCAGGCGATCGAGCTCGGCGGTGTCGCGGCACGCCACCCGCAGCTGGTAGTCGAAGCGCCCGGTGACGTGGTCGGCGTCGATGACCGCCTCGAGCTTGGCCACCGCGGCCTCGAACGAGTCGTTCGTGTGGCCGGGGCCCATGTTGACCTCGATCAGCGCGTGCAGCCGGCGGCCGGCCGCGCCCGGGTCGACGGTGGCGGTGAAGCCCGTGATCACGCCCTCGCGGCGGAGGCGGCGGACGCGGTCGGCGGCGGCGTTGGCGGACAGCCCGACGCGGGCGCCGAGGTCGCGATAGGAGAGCCGCGCATCGCGCACCAGCTCGCCGAGTATCTCGCGGTCAAGATCGTCCATCCCGCGATTATCTCAGCACCTGCCGGATCGCGCTGGCGTATACGCGGTGCGGCCGCTACCACGGGAACGTGTTCGAGGCGCTCATCTCCGGTCTGATCGCGGGCTGGGGCGTGGCCGTACCGCTCGGCGCGATCGGCGTGATGCTCGTCGGCCTCGGGATGCGCGGCGGCTTCCGCTCCGCCGCCCCGGCCGCCGCCGCCGTCGCGACCGCCGACCTGCTCTACGCGGCGGTGGCCGCCGCCACCGGCGCCGCCGCCGCGAGCGTGCTCGAGCCGCACGAGCACGCGCTCCGCCTGGTCGCCGCCGCGGTGCTGGCCGCGGTGGCGGTGATCGCGCTGCGGGCGGCGTGGCGGCGTGCGAAGACGACCGGTGACGCGGAGCCGGCCGCGCACGTCCTGCCCGCCCCGCACCGGCTCTACGGTCGCTTCCTCGCGCTCACGGCGATCAACCCGACCACCGTCGTCTACTTCGTGGCGCTGATCGCCGGGCTGCCCGCGGTCGCGAGCGCGCCGGCCTCCGCGAAAGCCGTGTTCGTGGTCGCCGTCGGCGTCGCCTCGCTCAGCTGGCAGCTGACGCTGGCCGGCTCGGGCGCCGCCCTGCACCACCGGCTGCCGGAGCACGCGCGGCTCTACACCGCGCTGGCGGGCAACGCGCTCGTGCTCGGCCTGGCCGTGCGGATGGCGCTCAGCGCCTAGGCGCGGCGGCCGGCGCGACCGGCACCTCGACGTGCGCCAACGTCGCGACCCAGCCCGGGTCGTCCGGGGTGCGCGCGAGCACGCGCTCGAGCGCGGCCACGCAGGAGGCATCGAACGCCGTCCCGCTCTCCTCGCGCAGCAGTCCCAGCGCGCGGTCCTGGCTCCAGGCCGGGCGGTAGACGCGGTGGGAGACGAGCGCGTCGTAGACGTCGCAGATCGTCAGCACCCGCGTCGCGAGGCCGATCTGGTCGCCGTGCAGGCCGCGCGGGTAGCCGCCGCCGTCGAGCCGCTCGTGGTGGTCGAGCACGAGCTCGAGCACCCCGCGGTCGAACGCGCCGAGGTCGGCCAGCAGGCGCGCGCCGTCCTCGGGGTGGCACTTGATGGCCGCGAACTCCTCGTCGGTCAGCGAGCTCGGCTTGCAGAGGATCCCGGGCGGCGTGCGCAGCTTGCCCATGTCGTGCAGGAGCCCGCCGATCGCCAGGTGGCGCAGCGTCGTGGGCGGCAGCTTGAGCTCCTCACCGACCGCGCAGGCGAGCGTCGCCACGCGGCGGGTGTGCTCCTCGGTCGAGCGGTCCTTCTCGGCGAGGTCGAGCATCAGCGCGCGGACGCGCGCGCCGAGGAAGGCCTCCTCGGCGCCGACGAGCTCGGTCGCGGTGAGGTCGCCGACCAGCGGGCGCGAGGCGCCGCCCTGGCGGAGGTCGAGCGCGGCCGGGATGCCGACGAGCGTGATCCCCAGCAGCTCCATCCCGTGGCCGAAGTAGAAGGCGAGCGTGCCGTAGCCCATGATCAGCTGCGGGACGAGCGCCCAGCCCATCCACACGCAGCCGACGAACACGAGCAGGTCGGTGGTGCGGTGGGTCAGCGTGTAGGTGCGGACCGCGCGCAGCGCGAGCGTCGCGAAGAACGCGAGGCCGAAGAGCAGCAGCACGACGGCCGGCGCGCTACCGGCCGCGGGCACGCCGGGCACGGCGGTGGGGAAGGCGAGGCCGATCGCGCCGAGCAGCAGGATCACGGCCGCGAGCGCGGCCTGGATCGCGAGCACCGGGGCGAGTTTCAGGGGGCGGCGCATGGCGGGCACAGCGGCCAGCGCGAGCACGGCGCCGCCGGCGGGCAGTGAGGTGGCGCCCGCGAGCGCGATCACGCCGTTCTGGCCGACGATGATCCCGGGCGTCGCGAGGCCGTGGATCATCAGCAGCGCGGTCATGGTCGAGAACGCGGCGCCGAGCAGCACGGTCCGCCCGTCGTTGGCGCGCGCGCCCGCGACGGTCAGCCCGACCGACGCGACGGCGGCGATGAGCGCTCCGGTCGCGACCACCACGAAGTGCACCCACGGCGCGGTCTGGACCTCCTTGCCGCCGAACGTGTGCAGCAGGGCAGGGACGCCGACGGCCCATGCCGCGAGCAGCGCCAATAGCCCGCGCGGAGCTTGCCCCGTCTTCACCATTGAGGCCTTATCGGCAGATCAGCGCACGATGTGCAGTCCGATGAGCGAAGGGACCGCGGCGAGCCCCCTCGTCAGCGGATCCGGACGCCCGCCTTCCTCCTCGACAGCCTCCTTGCGGGCCAGCGCGGCGCGGATCACGGTCGCCCCCGCGGCCCGCAGCGGCTCGGGTGGCACGACCTTCGGCGGCGGGTCGATCCAGACCCAGCGCGCGGCCGCCTCCGTGCGCCCGAGCGCGAGCGCCGCCAGCGAGCGGCCGGCCAGGTGCGAGGGCCCGACGCCGTTGCCGGTGTAGCCGAACGCCGCCCACGCGCGGCCGCCCTGCAGCGTGACGATCGCCGGCAGGTGGGTGGGGGAGACGTCGATCGGGCCGCCCCAGGCGTGCTCGATCCGCCGCCCCTCGAGCATCGGGAAGATCCGCAGCAGCCCGCGCCGCGTCTCCTCCACCACCTCGGGGTCGACCTCCGCGCGCCCGTGCGTGCGCGCGCCGACCTCCATCCGCCCGCCGCCCCAGCCGAGCAGGATGCGGCCGTCGAGGGTGGTGCGGAAGTAGTGCAGGAGCGCGCGCCCGTCGGTGATCGCCTCACCGCCGGTCCAGCCCAGCTGATCGATCACGTCGGGCACCGGCTCGGTCAGCACGATGTGACTGGAGGAGACCGTGAGGCGGTCGCGCAGGCGCCGCACCTGGCCGGAGGCGGCGTTGATCGCCACCGCCGCGGCCTCCGCGCGCACGCTGCCGCCGGCGGTCTCGGCCACTACGCCGCCACTGCGGTCGACATGCAGCGCGGTCACCCGCGAGCCCTCGAAGATCCGCACGCCGCGGGCAAGCAGCCGGTCGCGCAGCCCGAACGCCAGCCGCGCGGGCTGCACGGTCGCGCCCGTCCGCGTCGCCACGCCGGCGCGGAACACCGCCGCGTCGCAGACCGCCCGCGTCTCGGCCTCCGACAGCGCGACCACGTGGTCGCCGTCGACGGCGTCCGCGCTGGCACCGTCCTGCGCGGGCGCGCAGGAGACGACGAGGTGCGGCGCCTCGCGCAGCCAGGCGTCGACCTCGTGCGTCTCGCAGAAGGCAGCGACCATCGCCAGCGTCTCGTCGGAGGCCTCGCACAGCTCGCGCGCCCGCCGCTCGCCGTACTGCTGCTCCATGTTCGCGCGGTACAGCCACAGCGAGGAGAGGAAGCCGCCGTTGCGGCCGCTCGGCCCGGTCCCGCAGCGGTCGCCCTCGAGCAGCACCACGCGCGCCTCCGGCTCGCGCTCGAGCAGCTCCCACGCGGTCCACATGCCGGTGTAGCCGCCGCCGATCACGACGACGTCGGCGCGCAGCGCCTCGGCCAGCGCCGGCTGGGCCGGCGGCACGCCGCCCGCCTCGCGGATCCACCAGCCGTGGGCGTCGTGCACCATCAGGCTGCCGCCTCGACCGCGGCGATCTCGACGTCGCGCAGCCCGCGCGGGATGTCGCAGCCGACCGGGTCCTCGGGGAAGCTCGTGGGCAGGCCGGCCAGCCCCTCGAGGATGGCCAGGTTGGCGGCGGGCAGGTGGCGCAGCGAGTAGCCGCCCTCCAGGAACGCCACGACGCGCCCGCCGCAGCAGTCGTCGGCGAGCTCCACCGCGCGGTCGGTCCACTCGCGGAAGCCGGAGGTGGTGACCGACATGCGGCCGAGCGGGTCGCTCGCCGCGGCGTCCTGCCCGGCGCCGATCAGCAGCAGGTCGGGCGCGAACGAGCGGATGGCGGGCTCGACCACGCGCTCGAACGCGAGTGCGTAGCCGGCGTCGCCGGTGCCGACCGGCAAGGGGACGTTGACGATCGCCTCGCCGGGCGCGTCGACGTCGCCGGTGTCGTAGGGGTAGAGGCGGTCCTGGTGCAGCGAGATCGTGAGCACCGTCGAATCGTCGCGGAAGATCGCCTCGGTGCCGTTGCCGTGGTGGACGTCCCAGTCGAGGATCGCCACCCGCCGCGCCCCGCGGGCGAGCTGCGCCCAGCGCGCCGCCACCGCGGTCGCGTTGAGCAGGCAGAAGCCCATCGGCCGCGCCGCCTCGGCGTGATGCCCGGGTGGGCGCGCGATCACGAACGCGTTGCGCACGTCGCCGGCCACCACCGCGGCCACTGCCTCCAGCAGCCCACCGACCGCGAGCAGCGCCGCGGTGCGGGTGCCCGGGCCGATCCACGCCTCCTCGTCGAGCTTGACGCTCTGCTGCGGCTCGGTCAGGACGCGCTCGACGTGGCTCGCGTCATGCACGAGCTCGAGCGCGGTCCGCGGCGCGCTGCGCGCGCTCAGGCGCTCGACCTTGCGCAGCACGCCCGAGCCCTCCAGCGCGCGGAACGTCTCCGCCAGTCGCTCGGGCCGCTCGAACGGCGGGACCTGCAGCCACGGCGGGCCGCTCGGCGGGTTGCGGTGCCCGAAGCAGCGTTCGTCATAGACAAGGCCGGTGCGGCTGGGCGCCAAGCCAGGCAGCCTGCTGCCTAGCGGGGGGCTGGGCGCCAAGCCAGGCAGCCTGCTGCCTAGCGGGGGGTCAGGCACTGGCCGGCGCGAGCGCTGATTGCTCGTCGAGCGCCTCGGCGACCTCGCGCCGCAGGGCGCGGTGCGCCAGTCGGCGCTGCAGGAGCACGTTGAGGCCCATGAGGATCAGCACGATGAACAGGAACGCGGAGGCGAGCACGTTGACCTCCGGCGGCACGCCCTGGCGCGTCGCGCCGAAGATGAAGAGCGGGAAGGTCTGCGTCTGGCCGGCGTTGAAGCTCGTGATCACGTAGTCGTCGAAGGAGATCGCCGCGGCCAACAGCGCGGCCGCCGCCACGCCGGGCGCGATCATCGGCAGCGTGATCTTGCGGAACGTCGTCCACTCGGTCGCCCCGAGGTCCATGGCCGCCTCCTCGATGTGGCGGTCCATTCCCTCCAATCGCGCCTTCACGGTCACCACCACGTAGGAGACGGTGAACATGACGTGGGCGATCACGATCGTGATGAAGCCGGTGTTGAACGCCGCCGTCAGGAACAGCGCCAGCAATGCGGCGCCGAGCACGACCTCCGGCGTCGCCAGCGGCAGGAAGACGAGCATGTCGACGAAGCTGCGGCCGCGGAAGCCGTAGCGCACGAGCGCGAGCGCCATGAAGGTGCCGAGCGCGGTCGCGATCGCGGTCGAGATCAGCGCGATCAGCACCGAGTTCTTCAGCGCGGTCGCCAGGTCGGGGTTCGCGAACGGGTCGGCCCAGTGGTCGAGCGTGAAGCCCTGCCACGTGAAGTTGAAGCGGCCCTTGTTGTCGTTGAACGAGAACAGGACGACGATGAAGATCGGGAGGAAGAGGTAGAGCAGCGCGAGACCCGACCAGATCGCCAGCCCCCAGCCGCGGATCTTGTCACGCGTGGACTGCAACTAGAACGCCGCCTCGGTCAGGTTCTGGGTGCCGAGGATGCGCGCGTACAGGAAGACCCCGATGAGGATGAAGCTCATGAGGATGAACGACAGCGCGGCGGCCGTCGGGTAGTCGAGGATCGTGATGAACTTCGACTGGATCACGTTGCCGATCATGTACTGGCGCGGGGTGCCGAGCAGCGCGGCGTTGATGAAGTCGCCGCACGCCGGGATGAAGGTCAGCAGCGAGCCGGCGAAGATCCCGGGCAGCGCGAGCGGCAGCGTGACCCTGCGGAACGCGGTCGTGCGGCTCGCGTAGAGGTCGGTGGCCGCCTCGATCAGCCGCCGGTCGATCTTCTCCAGCGACACGTACAGCGGCAGGATCATGAACGGCAGGAAGTTGTAGGTGATGCCCGCGATCACCGCCGTCCGCGACGCCAGCAGCCGCCCGTCCTCCGACAGCAGGTCGACGTCGCGCATCCGCTCCGCCACCCAGCCGTTGTCGGACAGGATCAGCTGCCAGGCGACGGTCCGCAGCACGTAGGACACGAAGAACGGCAGGATGATCAGCAGCAGGATCAGGTTCTTGAAGCGCCCGGCCTTGAACGCCGTGAAGTAGGCGAGCGGGAAGCCGATGATCAGGCACAGCACCGTCGCCGTCGCCGAGTAGCCGATCGAGCGCAGGAACTGGGTCGAGTAGTCCGAGATCGCATCCGTGTAGACGCTGAAGTTCCACGTGAACGCGTAGCCGGTCTCCGCGTCGCCGCTCTGCAGCGAGACGTTGAGCTGGTTGATCAGCGGGATCGCGAAGAACACGATCAGCCACAGGAGGCCCGGGCCGAGGAACAGCCAGGGGAGCAGCTGCCGGCGTCTGCGCAGCGACAGCCGCAACATCGCTAGGTCACGCCCCCGTGACCTTCGCCATCGCCTCCTGCATCGTCTGCTCGTCCTTCGGCGACAGCGCCGGGTACGGGTGCAGCCGCTTCGCGACGTCCTCGGGCGGGAAGATCAGCGGGTTGCTGGCGAGCTTCGGGTCCTTCTTCTCGAGGACCTCCTTGACGCCCTTCACCGGCGAGATGTAGTTCACGTACGCCGCGATGGTCGCCGCCACCTCGGGCTCGTAGACGAAGTTCATCATCGTCTCGGCCGCGTACGGGTGCTCGACCTTGGCCGGCATCATCATGTTGTCGGTGAAGAGCGGGCAGCCCTCCTCCGCGTAGGCGAAGCGCAGGTCCGGGTTGTCGGACTGCAGCTGCACGAGGTCACCGGAGTAGGCGAGCGCGACCCAGATGTCGCCCTTGGCCAGCGGCTGCGTGTAGTCGTTGCCGGTGAACTTCCGGAACTGGCCCTTCTTGTTCGCCTCGTCGATCTTCTCGATCGCGCCGAGCAGCTGGTCGATGTTCGCCTTCGAGGCGTCGATGCCGTCGCCGAGCAGGACCGCGGAGGCGGAGTCGTAGGGCTCGGAGAGCATCGTCACCTTGCCCTTGAACTTCGGGTCGAAGAGGTCCTTGATGCTCTTCAGCTCGCGGCCGGTCTTCTTGATGTTGTAACCGATGCTCGTGGCGCCCGACTGCCACGGGAGCGTGTACTCGCGCTTCGGGTCGTAGTTGATCGTCTTGAGGTTGTCGACCAGGTTGGAGAAGTTCGGGACGTTCTTCTTGTCGATCGGCTCGACGTAGTTGAGGCGGACCCAGCGCGCGGCCATGTAGTCGGTCAGCGTCACGATGTCGCGGCCGATCGGCTTCCCGGACTGCAGCTGCTGGCGGACCTTCCCGAAGAACTCGAAGTTGTCGTTGATCTCCTCGGTGTACTTGACCTTGCCGCCGTACTCCTTGTTGAACCGTTTGAGGACCTTCTTGTCGATGTAGAGCGGCCAGTTGGCGAAGGTCCAGTCGCCGATCGTGGTCTTGGGGTGGCTGACGGCGCGCGTGTCCTGCTTGTCCTTGGACGCCTTCTCGGCCTCGCCCTGCACGCCGCCGCACGCGGCGAGCACGGCGGCGAGCCCGCTCAGCGCCAGCCCGGAGCTCCCGGCCCGGCCGATGAAGCCCCGCCTCGACAGGCGCTCGCTTTCGAAGAATTCCTCGAGGGCTCGCTCGATCCGTGGGTCGTTACTGCTCACTCGCTCTGCTCCTTGGCGACGACGAAGGTGTGGTGGGGGTTCCAGGTGAGATCGACCTCGCGGCCGGGCCCGAACGAATCGGGCTCCGAGCCGTCGAGGTTCTGGGCGAAGACCGTCAGCTCCTCGCCCCCCAGCGCCTTGATCACGTACTGGATCGAGGTGCCGAGGAAGGCGGCGACGACGACCGTCCCCCGCAAAGAATTGACCTCACCGTCCGGAGTGTGTCCGTTGACGGTTCGCAAGGTGATCTTCTCCGGCCGCACGCCGACGCGGATCGAGTCGGTGTCGTGCGGGCCGACGCGGTCGGCGGGGACGTGGAGGCTGGCGCCGTCGTGCGTCTCGACGTGGGCGAGCCCGCCCTCCGAGCGGCCGAGCTTGCCGTCGATCAGGTTGGAGACGCCGAGGAAGTTCGCCACGAACTCGGTGCGGGGGCGCTCGTAGAGGTCGGCGGCCGAGCCGGCCTGCTCGATGTGCCCCGCGTTCATGACGGCGATCGTGTCGGCCATCGACATCGCCTCTTCCTGGTCGTGCGTGACGTGCACGAACGTGATGCCGACGTCCCGCTGGATGCGCTTGAGCTCGATCTGCAGCTGCTTGCGCAGGCGCAGGTCGAGGGCGCCGAGCGGCTCGTCGAGGAGCAGGGCGCGTGGCCGGTTGACGAGCGCGCGGGCGAGCGCCACGCGCTGCTGCTGGCCGCCGGACAGCTGGGCGGGCTTGCGCTTGCCGAGGTGGCCGAGCTGCACGAGCTCGAGCGCCTCGTTCGTGCGCGTGCGGACATCGTCCTTGGAGACCTTGCGCCGCTCGAGCCCGAACGCGACGTTCTTCTCGACGCTCAGGTGCGGAAAGAGGGCGTACGACTGGAAGACGGTGTTGACGTCGCGCTTGTACGGCGGGTGCTCCGTGACGTCCTCGCCGCCGAGGAAGATGCGGCCGTCGGTCGGGTCCTCGAAGCCGCCGATCATGCGCAGCGTCGTGGTCTTGCCGCAGCCCGAGGGGCCCAGCAGCGCGTAGAACGCGCCGCGCGGCATCTCGAGGTCCAGAGCGTCCACGGCGGTCATCTCGCCGAAGCGCTTCGTCACCTGTTCGAGCCGGATGTCCGGTCCGTCGCTCACCCGGCAGGCACCCTACAGAACGGACACTCCCGTAGTCCATCCTGGACAACGGTCTGTACGGTCGAGTAGGTTCGCCGCCGTGGCGACGGAGGAAGTGGTCGAACAGAAGGGTCTGAAGGAGGGCGCGCTCGGCCTGGTCTCGAGCGTGGTGATCGGCGTCGCCTCGACCGCGCCCGGCTACTCGCTGGCCGCGGTGCTCACGCTCGTCGTTGCCGCGGTGGGCGTCCAGGCGCCGGCGGTCCTGATCCTGGCGTTCCTCCCGATGCTGTTCATCGCGGCGTCCTACTACTACATGAACCGCGCCGACCCGGACTGCGGCACCACGTTCTCCTGGGTGACCCGCGCGATGGGGCCGTGGGCAGGCTGGATCGGCGGCTGGGCGATCGTCATCGCCGACATCATCGTGATGGCGAACCTGGCGCAGATCGCCGGCCTCTACGGCTTCCTGCTGTTCGGGTGGCAGAGCGCAGCCGACTCGACGCTCGCGGTCACGGTCGTCGGCGTGCTGTGGATCGTCGTGATGACGGCGATCTGCGTCTACGGCATCGAGCTGTCGGCGCGCACGCAGGTCGGGCTGCTCGGCGCCGAGATCCTGACGCTCGTCCTGTTCGCGGTCGTCGCGCTCGCCAAGGTCGCCACCGGCGACGCGCCCGACGGCTCGGTGAGCCCTGACCTGGGCTGGTTCTCGCCGTTCGCGATCGACTCGACCGACGGGTTGGTGGCCGGGCTCCTGGTGGCGGTGTTCATCTACTGGGGCTGGGACTCGACGGTGTGCGTGAACGAGGAGACAAGCGACTCCGGCACCACGCCGGGCAAGGCGGCGGTGGCTTCGACGGTGATCCTCGTGGGGATCTACGTGCTCGTCGCGGTCGCCGCGATCGCCTTCGCCGGACCGGAGAAGATCGCCAAGGACGACTCGGGCGACGCGCTCGGGCTGCTGGGCACGGCGGTGCTCGGGTCCCCGCTCGACAAGCTGGTGATCATCGCCGTGCTCACCTCGGCGGCGGCGTCGACCCAGACGACGATCCTCCCGACCGCGCGGACCTCGCTTGTCGATGGCGCGCGCGGGGGCGATGCCCGCGATCCTCGGCCGCATCCACCAGCGCTTCCAGACTCCGGACGTGTCGACGGTCCTCATGGGCATGTTCTCGATCGTCTGGTATGTCGGGCTGACGCTGGTCAGCGAGAACATCCTCTTCGACTCGATCGCCGCGCTCGGGCTGATGATCGCCTTCTACTACGGGATCACCGGCTTCGCGTGCGCGATCTACTACCGCCACGAGCTGACCAACAGCGTCAAGAACTTCCTCTTGGTCGGGGTCGCGCCGGTGATCGGCGGCGTGGTGTTGACGTGGCTGTTCGTCAAGTCGTGCATCGACCTCTCCAAGCCGGAGAACTCGGAGTCGGGCGACTCCTGGTTCGGGCTCGGGCCGCCGCTCGTGATCGGGCTCGGCTTGATGCTGTTCGGTGTCGTGCTGATGTTCTGGTGGTGGGGCGCAGGGCACCGCGACTTCTTCCGCCGACGCCCGAGGTCGCCGAGCCCGGAGCGCTCGAGGCGCCGCCGCCGCAGGTGGCTGAGACCGCGGGGATCGCCTGATGGCCGCGCCGATCGTCGTCGGCTATGACGGGACCCCGGGCGCCCGCGCCGCGGGCGGCGAGGCGCTGCGGCTCGCGCGCGATCTCGGCGGCGAGCTGGTGTTCGGCTACTGCTACTCGGTCAGCGCCACGGGCGGCGAGGGCGGAGACCTCGAGAAGGCGCTGCGTGAGCAGGGAACCGCCGTGCTCCACGAGGCGCTGGCCCAGGCCCACGCCGCCGGCCTCGAGGCTCGCGCCGCGCTGATCCACGACAAGCCGAGCGCCGGGCTCGTCGGCCTGGCCGACGAGAACGACGCGCGCATGATCATCGTCGGCTCCTACGGCGACCCGCCGCTCAAGGGCGCGCTGATCGGCTCGACCGCCCACAAGCTGCTCCACCTCTCCGAGCGACCGGTCCTCGTCGTCCGCGCCTCCTAGGTGCGGGCGGTCGTCATCACCAAGGCGGGGCCGCCCGAGGTCCTGCGGGTGGAGGAGCGCCCGGACCCGCAGCCCGGGCCGGGGCAGGTCGTGATCGACGTGCGCGCGGCGGGGGTGAACTTCGCCGACACGATGGCGCGGGTCGGCCTCTATCCCGACGCGCCGAAGCTCCCCGCGGTGGTCGGCTACGAGGTGGCGGGCGTGCGGGCCGACACCGGCGCGCGGGTGATCGCGGGCACGCGCTTCGGCGGCTACCAGTCGCGCGTGGCGGTGGCGGAGGAGGACGTGATCGCGCTGCCCGAGCGACTGTCGTTCGAGCAGGGCGCCGCGATCCCGGTCAACTACGCCACCGCGTGGGCGGGGCTCGTCCGCTACGGCGGCCTGCAGGCGGGCGAGCGCGTGCTGATCCTGGCGGCGGCGGGCGGGGTGGGGATCGCGGCGATCCAGCTCGCGAAGCGCTATGGCGCCGAGGTCTACGGGGCGGCGTCGCCCGGCAAGCACGACACGGTGCGCGCCCAGGGCGCTGTGCCGGTCGCGTACGACGAGCGCGGGCTGCCGACGTTCGACCTGATCATGGACGCGATCGGCGGCCCCTCGTTCCGCCGCTCCTATGACCTGCTCGACCCCGGCGGGCGGCTGATCGCGTTCGGCGCCTCGGCGGTGATGAGCGGCGAGAAGAAGAACCTCGTGACCGCGGCGAAGGCGGCGGTGCGGATGCCGCGCTTCAACCTGATCAAGCAGATGAGCGCCTCGAAGTCGGTGATCGGCCTCAACATGCTGCGGCTGTGGGAGCACGCGGGCACGCTGCGGCCGTGGACCGACCCGCTCGCCGAGCTGCTGGAGGACGGCACGATCGAGCCCGTCGTGGCCGAGGCGTTCCCGTTCGACCGCGCGGCCGACGCGCACCGCATGATCGCCGAGCGCCGCAACGTCGGGAAGGTCGTGCTCACACCGTGATCGCGCGCCGGCCCGCGAGCGCGAGGAGGAGGCCGAGCGCAGCCGCGACCGGCGCGCAGGCGAGCGCGGCGACCACGCCGGAATGCTCCACCAGCAGGCCGGCGAGCCAGGCGCCGACCGCGCTGCCGGCGACGTAGCCGACGATCTGCCACGAGTAGGCCTCCGTCACCGCGCCCGCCGGGGCGAGGTCGCCGACCAGCGAGTACGCGGCCGCCGTCGAGGGCGCGAGGCCGACGCCGGCGAGGGTCACGAGCACCGCGAACACCGGCATCGAGCCCGCGAGCGGCACCAGCGCCAGGCCGGCGACGAGCACGCCGGTCACGACGATGAAGCGCCAGTGCGGCGGCAGGCGCCACTCACGCGCTCCGTACCAGAGCCCGCCGGCGAGCGAGCCAACGCTCAGCAGCGCGAACAGCCAGCCGGCGTCGTCGCGGGTGGCGTGCTCCTCGGCGAACGCGGGGATCGCGATCTCGAGCGCGCCGAGCGCGATCGCGGTCAGCGCCAGCGCGAGCACGAGGACGCGGATCCCGGCGGTGCCGAGCGCGCCGGCGCGGCGCGTGCCGGGCTGGTGCGGCTCCGGCCGCCAGCGCCGCGAGTAGGGCGAGGCGGCGACGCCGAGCCCGCCCGCGGCCTGGAACGCCACGCCGGTCAGGAACGCCACCTGGGGCGAGATCGCCGTCGCGATGCCCGCGGCCAGCAGCGGGCCCGCGACGAAGACGAGCTCGAGCAGGAGCGCGTCGAGTGCGAACGCGGTGTCGAGCCGGTCGCGGCCGACCAGGCTCGGCAGCAGCGAGCGCAGCGAGGGCGAGACCGGCGGCACGCACAAGCCGGCGACGAACGCGAGCACGGTCACCAGCGTGGCGCTCGCCCCCTGGAGCACCGCCACCACGAACACGGTGCCGGTGATGGCGGTGAGCACCGCGGCGGTGACGAGCACCTTCGTCTGTCCGACGCGGTCGATCACCCGGCCCAGGACCGGCGCCGCGAGGCCGACGCTCAGCCCGGACGCCGCGGTGATGATCCCGACCTCCGCGTAGTCGAAGCCGGCGGCGCGCAGCAGCAGGATGACCGCGAGGATGTTCATCCCGTACGGCATCCGCCCGACGAAGGCGGCCGCCATCAGCGGCGCGACGCCGGGAGTGCGGAGCAGATCGCGGTAACGGCCGAGGCCCATCGGCCGGGGAGCGTACGCGTCGCCCTCTAGCCTGAGCCGGGTGCGCGAAGCCGACCCCGTCAACAACGTCGAGCTCCGCCGCGACCGCCATGGGCACGAGTCCGTGGTCTTCTCCTTTCCGTACGTGCGCGAGGTGGTCGACGCCGTCCGCGCGATCCCCGGCCGCCGCTTCGACTGGGACGCCAAGGAGTGGTGGGCGCTGCGGGCCGACGGCACCGCGCCCTACGTCAAGGGCGTGATCGAGCGCCACGGCTGGCTCAAGGTCGCGCCGGAGGTCGAGGCGTGGCTGGCGGAGGCGGTCACCGGCTGGGTCGGGCGCGTGGGCGCGGGCAAGCTCGGCGGCGCCGGGAGCTTCGCGCTGGAGACGATCTCGGGCGAGCTGCCGGAGGAGCTGGCGGCGCTCGCCGACGCGCGCGGTGGCCGGTTGTGGCTGCCGTTCACCGCCGAGGTCGCGGAGGCGCTGTACGAGATGAAGGGCGCGCGCTTCGACGAGCGCGCCGCGCGCTGCGCCCAGCGTCTGCGGGTCGGGCTCGAGCCGGCGCCGGCCACGCTGTCGCTGATCGAGAGCGTGGGGGAGCCGCGGCTCAAGCTCGACGTGAACTGGGACCCGGAGACGATCCCTGCCTTCCTCGACCTGCCGGCCTGCGAGGCGCATGGCCGCTCGCTGCCGGTCGACCCCTACCTGCTCGAGCCGCTCGAGCACTACCTGCGCACGTTCGGGGTCGAGGTCGGTGCCAACGCTGCCGACGTGCTCGAGCGCCTGCGGGCCGAGCACGACCGCGCGATCGTCGACGTCCGCCGCTCGCGGGCGCACGACGGGCCCGTGCTGGAGGTCGAGGCCGCGCTCGGCGGCGAGCTGCGGCCGTTCCAGCGCGCGGGCGTCGCCTACGCGCTCAAGGCGCGGCGGACGTTCCTGGCCGACGAGCAGGGGCTCGGCAAGACGGTGCAGGCGCTGGCCGCGCTCGAGGCCGACGACGCCTTCCCGGCCGTGGTGATCTGCCCGGCGAGCCTGAAGCTCAACTGGCAGCGGGAGACCGAGCGCTGGCTTCCGGAGCGGTCGATCACGGTCGTGTCCGGTACCGGCGCGACTCCCCGCTTCGCCGACATCACGATCCTCAACTACGACATCGTCCACGCCCACCGCGCGCGGCTGTCGCTGGCGAAGCCGAAGGCGCTCGTGCTCGACGAGTCCCACTACGTCAAGAACCCGCGCGCCAAGCGCACGAAGGCGGTGCGCCGCCTCGCGGACGGGATGCCGGAGGGCTCGCTGCGGCTCGCGCTGACCGGCACGCCCGTGATGAACCACCCGGACGAGCTGATCGCCCAGCTGCGGGTGCTCGGGCGGCTCGAGGAGTTCGGCAGCGGGGCGCGCTTCTCGCGGCGCTTCCAGGGCGTGGGGGCGGAGGAGCGCATCCACTGGCACCTGCGGCGCTCGTGCTTCGTCCGGCGGGTGAAGGCCGACGTGCTGCCGCAGCTCCCGCGCAAGCGCCAGGTCGTGGTGCCGGTGGCGCTCGACAACGAGCGCGAGTACCGGCTCGCCGAGCAGGACGTGATCGCGTGGCTGCGCGAGCAGCCGCTCGACCTGTCCGAGCTCGACCGCCGCGTGGCGGCCGCGCTGCGCGCCGAGCGGCTCGCCCAGCTCAATGCGCTGAAGCGGCTGGCGGCGCGCGGCAAGCTCGGCCCGGCGCTGGCGTGGATCGACGACTTCCTGGCCAGCGACGAGCCGCTCGTCGTGTTCTGCGGCCACCGCGAGGTCCAGGACCTCGTGCTCGAGCGCTTCCCCGGCGCCGCGCACCTGCTCGGCCGCGACTCCGCCCAGGCGCGCGAGGACGCGGTGCGCGCGTTCCAGGAGGACGGGGGCCCGCAGCTGATCGTCTGCTCCACGCGCGTGGGCGCGCAGGGGATCACGCTGACGCGCGCCTCCAACGTCGCGTTCCTGGATCTGGAGTGGACGCCCGCCATCCACGACCAGGCCGAGGACCGCTGCCACCGCATCGGCCAGGAGGACGCAGTGACGGCCTGGTATCTGCTGGCGGCCGAGACGATCGACGAGACGATGATCGAGCTGATCGCCCGCAAGCGCGGGATCGTCGACGCCGTCACCGACGGCCGCCGCGACGAGTCCGAGGCGCTGCTGCAGGCGGTCGTGCGCGAGCTGCGCGGCAAGCCGCGCAAACGGCTGCGCTCGGTCGCGTAGATCGACCATCTAGGGCAGACATCCGGGCAATCGCCCACGCGCGCCGTCGGCGCCGGTAGGGTCGCGCCGTGGATGCGGCACGGATGCACGTTCGACCCGAGCACGAGGCTTCCGCCGCGTCGCGCGAGCGGGCCGCGCCGCTCGGTCAGGCCGGGCGGATCCTCTCGCTCCAGCGCTCGGCGGGCAATCGCGCGGTCATGTCGGCGCTCCGGATCGACCGCAAGGTCGAGCTGCGGGACGTCGGCCGCGGCGAGGCGTCGGGCTTGGCCCGCGTGCCGGAGCTCATCACCCGCCTCAACCAGGTGTCGCCGAGCCTGATCTTCCGCCAGGAGGGCCGCGAGCTCCGCTACGAGCAGATGCCCGGCCTGACGCCGAACAGCTTCGACACGCAGATGATGGCCCTGATCGACCAGGAGGCCGTGCTGCCGATGCGGTTGACCAACCGCCACGGGCTGCTCGGCGACCGGACCAACGGCTTCCACGACGCCGTCGACGGCGACGCGTTCACCAGCGGCTACGTCGACATCGATGACCTGCTCGCCGGCGACGACCTCGGCTTCCAGATGCTGCTGGTGCACTTCCTGACCGAGCGCGCCGCGACCAAGAACTACGCGCGCCGGATCGGCACCGACTTCAGCCAGCGCGAGTTCGACCGCGGCCACGGGCTCGGCATCGAGGCCGAGGCGCAGATCCTGCGCGACTTCTTCGGCGATCAGAGCATCCGGATCGTGGCCGACTCGCCGAGCCCCACCATCCGCCGGGTGTTCCGCAACAGCCGCGGGGACCGCATCCGCCGCCGGATCCGGCTCGGGCGCGGCGAGGAGAGCGGCATCAACGCGTCCTCGGTCGACGTGGTGACCGGCGGCAACATCGTGATGACGCCCGAGGATTACCTCGCGCTGCTGGAGCGCGAGCGCACCGCGGCCCAGGTCGAGCGGGAGCGCCTCGGGGGCGCGACCGAGCACCGCGAGGGTGGTCGCAGCGTGCCCGCGCCGTGATCGCCTCTACAGTGCCCGCTATGGCCGACGAAGAGGCGGAGTTCGAGATCCTCGCCGAGGAGGGCGAGACCCCGGACGAGCACGACGTTGAGATTCTGGAGACGCTCGAGGAGCACGGCGAGGACCTGTCCGAGCCGCGCGAAATCCGGATCGACCTGCTGTTCCCCGACGAGGACTCGGCGAACGCCGCCGAAGAGGAGCTGACCGAGCTCGGCTACGAGGTTGCGACGTTCGAGGCCGCTGGCGAGGAGGAGCAGTGGTCGCTGCGCGCGACGCGCGAGCTGCGGGTCGACCACGCCAACGTCACCGGCTTCCGTCACCGCTTCGAGGAGCTCGCCGCGCGGCACGACGGCGAGTTCGACAGCTGGGAGGCCGCGGCGGACTAGTACCGCGGCGCCGGCTCCGGTACCGTTGGAGCCGCATGTCGTTCCGGCTTGACCTCCTCCTTCTTCTCCTCCCCCCTCGGGGGGAATAGCGCGTGGCGGCCGCGAAGCCGCAAACCCAGCGAGAAGAGGAGTGAGCCAGCCAACGAGAGGAGCGACATGAATGACGACCGCGTAATCATCTTCGACACCACCCTGCGAGACGGCGAGCAGTCGCCGGGGATCTCGCTGAACACGAGCGAGAAGCTCGAGATCGCGCACCAGCTCTCGCGCCTGGGGGTGGACGTCATCGAGGCCGGCTTCCCGATCGCCTCGCCGGGCGACTTCGAGGCCGTGCAGGCGATCGCCCGCCAGGTCGAAGGCCCCATCATCGCCGGCCTCGCGCGCGTTCATGTGGGGGACATCGACGCCGCCTACGGGGCGGTACGCGACGCCGAGCGGCCCCGGATCCACACGTTCGTCTCGACGTCCGACATCCACATCGAGCACCAGCTGGCCTCGACGCGCGAGGACGTCAAGGGCCAGGCGCGGGCGGCGGTTGCCCACGCGCGGTCGCTGGTCGACGACGTCGAGTTCTCGCCGATGGACGCCACCCGGGCCGACGTCGAGTACACCGCCGAGGTCGTGCAGATCGCGATCGACGAGGGCGCGACGACGATCAACATCCCCGACACCGTCGGCTACACGATGCCCGACGAGTACCGGGCGTTCCTGGGCCGGCTGTACGAGCTGGCGCCCGGGCTGCACGACGTCGTGCTCTCGGTCCACTGCCACGACGACCTCGGGCTGGCGGTCGCCAACTCGTTCGCCGGGCTGCAGGCGGGCGCGCGGCAGGTCGAGTGCGCGATCAACGGGATCGGCGAGCGGGCTGGCAACGCCTCGCTCGAGGAGATCGTGATGCTGCTGCACACGCGCGCCGCCCACGTCGGCGGGCTCCACACCGGCATCAACACGCGCGAGATCGCGCGCACCTCGCGGCTGATCTCGCGCCTCACCGGCTACCCGGTGCAGCCGAACAAGGCGATCGTCGGCCGCAACGCGTTCGCCCACGAGTCGGGCATCCACCAGGACGGCGTGCTCAAGGAGCGCACGACGTACGAGATCATGGACGCGACGACCGTCGGGCTCGACGCCAACTCGCTGGTGCTGGGCAAGCACTCCGGCCGGCACGCGCTCAAGAGCGCGCTGGAGGAGCTGGGCTACGACGTCTCCGGCCAGGTGCTGAACACGGCGTTCAAGCGCTTCAAGGAGATCGCGGACAAGAAGAAGCAGGTCACCGCGATGGACCTCGAGGCGCTGGTCACCGACGAGCTCCGCGACCAGGTGCGCGCCTACACGCTCGAGTGGTTCGACGTCGAGGCCTCGACCCGCCGCCCGCCGCACGCGACCGTGCAGCTGCGGACGCCCGACGACGAGGGGGTGCGCGGCGACTTCACCGGCGACGGCCCGGTCGACGCGATCTTCCGCGCCATCAACGCCGCGACCAAGCGCGAGTGCCGGTTGCGCGAGTTCCGCATCGACTCGGTCACCGGCGGCCAGGACGCCCTCGGCGAGGCGAGCGTGGTGCTCGAGCTCGCCGGCCAGTCGGCGGCCGGCCAGGGCGTCTCCACCGACATCATCGAGGCGGCCGCGCTCGCCTACGTGCGAGCGCTCTCAAACGCCGAGCGGCGCGTCCACGCGGCGGCCGAGACCCCGCCCGCCGCGGCGGCGGAGGCCGAGCTCACCGCGACTCCCTAGGCAGCTCTGGGCAGCTCGGTGGCAGCGGGAATGAGGTGGTTATGCCATCGAATGTTGCCGTTGCCATCGTGTTGTCTGACGAGGAGCGCTTGCAGTTGGAGGCGTGGACTCGGCGCCGGACGAGCGCGCAGGCGCTTGCGCAGCGCTCGCGGATCGTGCTGCTCGCCGCTGAGGGTCTGAAGAACACTGAGATCGCCGAGCGGCTTGACGTCAACCGGGCGATGGCGGCGAAGTGGCGGTCGCGGTTCGCCGAGCATCGCCTGGACGGGTTGAGAGATGAGCCGCGGCCGGGACGGCCGCGGACGATCACCGACGAGCAGGTCGACGCGGTGATCACCAAGACCTTGGAGACCACGCCGACGGACGCGACGCATTGGTCGACGCGGTCGATGGCGCGTGAGGTCGGGCTCACGCAGACGGCGGTGTCGCGGATCTGGCGGGCGTTCGGCCTGCAGCCGCACCGCCAGGACACCTTCAAGCTCTCCAAGGATCCGCTGTTCGTCGAGAAGGTCCATGACGTCGTCGGGCTCTATCTCAACCCGCCCGAGCGCGCCGTGGTGCTCTGCGTCGACGAGACGTCCCAGATCCAAGCCTTGGATCGGACCGCGCCGATCCTGCCGATGCTTCCCGGCACGCCACAGCGGGCCACGCACGACTACAAACGCTCCGGGACGTCGAGTCTCTACGCGGCGCTGGACCTCAGCAGCGGCAAGGTCATCGGCGCGCTGCACTCCCGCCATCGCGCGATCGAGTTCAAGCAGTTCCTGGCCACGATCGACCGTGAGGTGCCGGCCGATCTCGACGTTCACATCGTGCTCGACAACAGCTCGACCCACAAGACGCCGGCGATCAAGAAATGGCTGCTCGCGCACCCCCGCTTCGTCTTGCACTTCACCCCCACCAGCGCGTCCTGGCTGAACCTCGTCGAGCGCTGGTTCGGCGAGCTCACCAGCAAGCTCCTCAAGCGCGGCACCCACCGCTCCGTCCGCGATCTCAACACCGACATCCGCGCCTGGATGAAGACCTGGAACGAGGACCCACGCCCCTACGTCTGGACCAAGACCGCCGAGCAGATCCTCGACTCGATCGCCCGCTACTGCGAACGAATCAACGACTCACGACACTAGGCAGCTCTGGGCAGCTCGGCGGCGGCCGCGCCGTCGAGCATCGCCCCGGCGACGATCGAGTACGCCTCCGCCCAGGCGTCCTCGTACTCGGGCTGCCACTCGGGGCCGGCGATCTCCGCCATCGAGGCGATCAGGACCGCGCCCACGACCGGGTAGTGCGAGGCCTCGGCGCCGTAGGCGGCGTGGCGCGCGCCGAGCTCGCGCAGCTGCGGGACGATCGCCTCGAGGTCGCGCAGCGACTTGCGCAGGAGCACGAACGCGCCGAGCAGCATGCCCTTCTGGCGCGTGAG
The DNA here is from genome assembly GCA_963722815.1 of uncultured Solirubrobacteraceae bacterium. Taxonomy (GTDB): domain Bacteria; phylum Actinomycetota; class Thermoleophilia; order Solirubrobacterales; family Solirubrobacteraceae; genus DASQFQ01. Next base: position 509,659 of record CAVROM010000009.1, on the reverse strand, counting down.
GTCGGTGCCGGCGAACAGCGGCTGCACCGCGGGCGCGGTGGCGAACAGCCGCGTGTAGAAGACGTCCATCAGCTCGTCGCCGCGCGGCGCGACGAGGTCGAAGCTGGTTTCGAGCGCGTCGAGGTCCATACGGACCGATACGACGCGCGGGTCGCGGCTATTCCCGCCGCGCCACCCAGATCTCCTCGCACGGCCACTGGCGCGCCCACTCGAGCGTGACGAACTCGAAGCGGCTCGTCGCGTCCGCGGGCGCCTGCAGCTCGTGCAGCGCCTCGACCTCGAAGCCGTTGGCGCGGAGCACGCGCAGCATCTCGCCGTGGGGGAGGTGGAACTCGATCGAGTGGCCCTCCTCGTCGTCCCACTCGACGCGGCGGAGCCCGAACTGCGGCCGCGCGAGGCGATCGGTGGCGACGAGCGAGTCCGGCGCCGAGCACAGGACCAGCAGCGGCGAGTTGGTGAGGAAGACGAGCCGCCCGCCCGGCCGCAGCAGCCGCGCGGCCTCGGCGATCCAGCGGTCGGGGTCGCACCACAGGCTCGCGCCGTACTCCGAGAGGGCGAAGTCGAAGCTCGCGTCGGGCAGCGGGACCGCCTCGGCGTCGCCCTCGATGAGCGGGAACTCGAGGCCGTGCTCGGCCTGCATGGCGCGGGCGGTGGCGAGCTGCTCGGGTGACTGGTCGATCCCGACCGGCCGCGCTCCCCGCCGGGCGAGCCAGGCGGAGAAGTAGGCGGTGCCGCAGCCGAGCTCGATCGCGTCGAGCCCGTCGACGTCCGGGAGCGCGCCGACGTCGGCCTCCGGGAGCTTCCAGATGCCCCAGTAGGGCTGCTCCGCGGCCCAGTCGCGCCGCGCGGTCTCGGCGTAGCCCGGCGCCTGCTCGGCCCAGTAGCCGCGGTTGACGTCCTGGTGGCTCATCCCGCCAGCGCGAGGCCCTGCGCGTAGCCGGCCGCGAGCGCCTCGGGCGACGCGGCCGCGGTCCATCAGGTTGTTGCCCATCGCCTCGGCGGCGCCCGCCGTCGGGCCGGATCGTGCGCACGCGCGCGCCGCGCGCCCGCAGCGCGAGCGACTCCGCGAGCGCCGCGGCGTTGGAGACCGAGCTGAGCGGCCGCGACGCGGCGGTCGGGTTGAGGCACAGGACCTCGATCCCGCGCCGCGCGGGCGTGGCGTCGAGGTTGGTCGGGCTCCACACGCCGCCGTCGACGTACTCGCGCCCGTCGATCGTCACCGGCTCGAACACCCACGGGATCGAGCACGAGGCCAGCACCGCCTGCGCGACGCTCGCGTCCGGAGAGCCGGGCGCGCCGAACACGACGCGCTTGCCGTTGCGCCGGTCGACCGCGGCGATCCGCAGCCGCCCGTCGAAGCTCGCCCCGGACTGCTCGACGAGCCGCGCCAGCCCGCCCAGCGAGCGCTTGCCGCGCGGCACGGCCGCCAGCGCCGCGGCCCGCGCGACGGCCCCGCCGGGAGCGGTGCCGGCGAGCGCGAACGGCGCGAAGGGCGCGGCGGCGCTCATGCCGATCCGGCCGACCGCGGAGGCCAGCGGACCCCGCTCATCGTCTTCGGGCGCGCCCACCGGGATCCCTTGGGGCGCGCCGTTCGCCTCGCCCGCCTTGGAGCCCCACTCCTTCGCGGCGCGCGCCTCGGGACCCGAGTCCGGCTCCCGGCCCGCGGCCAGGAACGCCGCCACGATCGAGCCGGCCGACGTGCCGACGAAGTACTCGCAGTCGCGGAAGTCGATGCCGGTCGCGCGGCCGGCGCCGTCGAGCAGCCCACGCATCCACGCCTCGCCGAGCGTGCCGCCGGCGGCGAGGACGAGGACGTCGGGGCGGTGGGTGCGCGCGTGGTCGACGCCCTTCGCGACCGTGTCGGTGCTCCCGCCGCCGTTGTCGTCGAGCACCCGCACCGGCATGATCGTCGCCCCCGGCGCGACGCTCTCGACGCCGATCCCGTTGCCGCTCACCGCGCCGATGATCCCGCTCACGTGGGTGCCGTGGCCGTTGCCGTCCTGCGGCGTCGCGTCGTTCTGCACGAAGTCGTAGCCCGGCCCGACGTGCCCCGCCAGGTCCGGGTGGTCGAACTGCGTACCCGAGTCCACGACCGCCACCACCGCGCCGCTCCCGGTCGACACCGCGTGCGCGGCGTCGGACTGGATCAGGTCGAGGTTCCACTGCTCGCCCCGGCGCGGGTCGGCCGCGCCCGCGGGGGAGGCCAGGAGGAGCAGCAGCAGGGCGACGAGGCTCAAGCGCACCGGAAAGGAGTTACCCGCACATCGTCTGTATGCGATAACGTACGTTCGTATGGAGGTCGCCACCCACGTCGGCTCGCGCGTCAAAGCCCTCCGCGAAGGCATGGATCTCTCCCTCAGGGATCTCGCCGTGCGCAGCGGCGTCTCCGCCCCGATGCTCTCCCAGGTCGAGCGCGGCGAGACGAGCCCCACGCTGACCGTCGCCAACCGCATCGCGGCCGGCCTCGACCTCCGCCTCTCCCAGCTCCTGCGCCTCGACGAGGGCGGCACCGTCACCGTCGTGCACCCCGCGGACCGCCGCACCGGCGGCGCCGACGGCCACCGCTGGGAGACGCTCACGCCGCCGCTGCCCGGCCAGCGCGCCGAGGTCTCCACCCACACGCTCCAGCCCGGCGCCCGCACCGGCGGCCCGGGCGACCCGCCGATGCACGAGCCCGGCGCGCGCGAGACCAGCGTCGTCCAGCGCGGCACGCTCACCTTCGTCTGCGACGGCGCCCGCCACGAGCTCGCCACCGGCGACGCCGTGACCTTCGACGCCGACCTGCCGCACCACTTCGAGAACCAGGGAGAGGAGGAAGCGGTCCTGCTCGCGGTCGTCTCGGCAGGGCTGCGCCGCTCATGAGCCACACGCTGTTCGATCGCATCTGGGCCCAGCACGAGGTGTCGGAGGGTCTGCTGTTCATCGACCTCCACCTCGTGCACGAGGTCACCAGCCCGCAGGCCTTCGACGGCCTCCGCATGGCCGGGCGCAAGGTCCGCCGCCCCGACCGTACGCTCGCCACCGCCGACCACAACGTCCCCACCGACGGCACGCCGGTCGCCGCCCGCATCCGCGACGAGCTCAGCCGCGTCCAGGTCGAGACGCTCGAGCGCAACTGCGAGGAGTTCGGCGTCCGCGTCTACTCGATGGGCTCGGACCGCCAGGGCATCGTCCACGTGATCGGGCCGGAGCTCGGCATCACCCAGCCCGGTATGACGATCGTCTGCGGCGACTCCCACACCGCCACCCACGGCGCGTTCGGGGCGCTCGCGTTCGGCATCGGCACGAGCGAGGTCGAGCACGTGCTCGCCACCCAGACGCTCGCCCAGGGCAAGCCGAAGTCGATGCGCATCCGCTACGAGGGCGAGCGCGGCTTCGGCGTCACCGCCAAGGACCTGATCCTCGGCACGATCGGCCAGATGGGCACCAACGGCGCCGCCGGCCACGTCGTCGAGTTCGCCGGCCCGGCGATCGAGGCGCTCTCGATGGAGGGCCGGATGACGATCTGCAACATGACGATCGAAGGCGGCGGCCGCGCCGGCATGATCGCGCCCGACGACACGACGTTCGAGTGGATCGAAGGCCGTCCCGGCGCGCCCGAGGACTTCGAGGCCGCGGTCGAAGCCTGGCGCGAGCTGCGCACCGACGACGACGCCACCTTCGACAAGGAGATCACCGTCGACGCGGGCGCCCTGAGCCCGCTCGTGACCTGGGGCACCACGCCCGCGATGGTCGTCCCGGTCACCGAGCCGGTACCGCAGCCGAGGTCCGACGGCGATCAGCGCGCGCTCAAGTACATGGGCCTGGAGGCCGGCACCCCGATGCAGGAGATCCGGCTCGACCGCGTCTTCATCGGCTCATGCACGAACAGCCGCATCGGCGACCTGCGCGCCGCCGCCAAGCTGGTCGAGGGGCGCAAGGTCGCGAGCAACGTCGACGCCATGGTCGTGCCCGGCTCCCAGCCGGTCGCCGCCCAGGCCGAGGCGGAGGGGCTCGACGAGGTCTTCCGCGCCGCCGGCTTCGACTGGCGCAGCGCCGGCTGCTCGATGTGCCTGGGCATGAACCCGGACATCCTCCAGCCCGGCGAGCGCTGTGCGTCGACCTCGAACCGCAACTTCGAGGGCCGCCAGGGCCGCGGCGGGCGCACCCACCTCGTCTCGCCCGAGATGGCCGCCGCGGCCGCCATCGAGGGGCACTTCGTCGATATCCGGGAGTGGAACTAGATGGAACCCGTGAAGGTCGTCAAAGGCAAGGTGTCCGTGCTCGACCGCGCGGACGTCGACACCGACCAGATCATCCCCAAGCAGTTCCTCAAGCGGGTCGAGCGCACCGGCTTCGGCGAGTTCCTCTTCTACGACTGGAAGCAGGAGGACGGCTGGGACCTGCCGCCCAACCCGATCCTCGCCACCGGCCCGAACTTCGGCTCAGGGTCGAGCCGCGAGCACGCCCCGTGGGCGCTCGAGGACTACGGCTTCAAGGCGGTCGTCGCCGCCTCGTTCGCCGACATCTTCTTCAGCAACTGCACCAAGATCGGGCTGCTCCCGGTCGTGCTGCCCGAGGACGAGGTCAAGGCGCTGATGGCCGCCGGCGAGGCCGAGGTCGACCTCGAGGCGCTCGAGGTGCGCTTCGACGGCAAGGCGGTCCCGTTCGACATCCCCCCGGAGATCCGCCGGCGCCTGCTCGAGGGCCTCGACGACATCGCGATCGCGCTCGAGCACGACGACGAGATCGTGGAATACGAGCGCGAGCGCGAGCGTTCAGGTCCCAATACGCTGAAGCTCTGATCACCCGCGTTCCCCTGCCGGCGGGCACCCGGACCGCGACCCCTGCGAGGCCGCGGCCGATCGACCTGCGCAGCGCGATCGGCAACCGGGCGATGGGGCGGTTGATCCAGCGCGCGGCGCTCGCCGACGAGATCGTCCGCGACCTCGGGCCGATCCCCGACCCCAAGGAGTGGACGAAGGAGCGCACGGGCGACGTCCGCCCGCTCTACGCCGAGGTCGCCAAGCTCGCCAACGCCGGCCGGGTCCGCGACGTAAAAGGCATCGGCAAGGACGACATCAACACCGCGCGCGACGCGCGCAAGGGCGAGAAGGACATCAAGCCCGGACTGAACTTCGTCGAGAACCTCAGCGGCTACGGGGAGACCGGGTTCGTCGACGGCCAAGGCGTGTTCCGCGGGCCCGAGCTGCCGCGCAGCGCGAGCGGCCCGCCGCCGAAGATCGCGATCATGCTCGGTCCCAAGGCCTTCCACCACGGCAAGGACGGCGCGCTCGGCACGCTGCGCCACGAGATGAAGCACGCCGAGCACTTCCAGACGATGATCGACCGCCTGGGCAAGTGGCGCGAGAGCGGGAAGGGCGGCAGCTTCGACGCCTGGGTCGACCGCGAGAAGGGCATCGGCAAGCTCGAGCGCTCGCTGCTGGAAGGCGAGCGCAAGGGCAACACCGCCAACACGGAGGTGCTCGCCTACGCCGAGGGCTTCATCAACACCTTCCACCTGCGTCACCCGGCGCTGACCGCCGCGATGGCGATCGACCCTCCGCCCGCGCTGATGGAGCTGCGGCGCGCCGGCGAGAAGTACGCGATTGCCGACGCCAGCGCCAAGACCGCGGCGATGGAGCGGCTGCGCGACTACATCAAGACCGTGCTGACCGGAGCGGAGCGCGCGGACCTGAAGGCCTGGCTGAACTTCCTCCTCAACCCGCCGGCCGGCGACGACCCCGCCGCGAGGCTGCTGCGGAACGACTTCCAGCCGCTCGCCGGCTTCCTCAAGCAGCTCCTGACCTTCGTCAGTCCGTAGCATCGCCGCGCCGATGCCGCGCGCCCGCCTGTCCACCGCCGAGGCGCGGCGCATCGCCCTCGCCGCACAGGGGTTCGCGGAGCCGCGCCGGGCCGACGGCCGGGCGATCCGGCGGCTGTTCGACCGCGTCGCGCTCGTCCAGATCGACTCGGTCAACGTGCTCTCGCGCGCCCACTACCTGCCGGGCTTCGCGCGCCTCGGCCCCTACGACCGCGAGGCGCTCGACAAAGCCGCCCACTACGCGCCGCGGCGCCTGTTCGAGTACTGGGGCCACGAGGCGAGCCTGATCGACGTCGAGCTGCAGCCGCTGCTGCGCTGGCGGATGGAGCGCGCCCACGACGAAGCGTGGGGCGGGATGCGCAGGATCGCGAGGGAGAAGCCGCACCTCCTCCAGGACGTGCTCGAGCAGATCCGCGAGCGCGGCCCGCTCGCCGCCCGCGACCTCGACGGTCAGCGCCCGCGCAAGTCCGGGCCCGTGGTGGGACTGGTCGGACTCCAAGCGCGCGATCGAGATGCTGTTCTGGGGCGGCGAGGTGACGAGCGCCCGCCGCCGCAACTTCGAGCGCCTCTACGACCTCCCCGAGCGCGTGCTTCCGCGCGCGGTGCTCGACGCGCCGACGCCGGCCGAGGAGGACGCCCAGCGCGAGCTCGTCGCGATCGCCGCGCGCGCGCTCGGCGTGGCCGCGCTGCCGGAGCTGCGCGACTACTTCCGGCTGCCCGCGGACGCGATCCGCCCGCGCGTCGCCGAGCTGGTCGAGGCGGGCGAGCTGCACCCGGTCGAGGTCGAGGGCTGGGACGTCCCGGCCTGGCTGCACCGCGACGCCCGCCTGCCGCGGCGGGTCCAGGCCTGCGCGCTGCTCGGCCCGTTCGACAACCTGCTGTGGGAGCGCGGCCGCGTCGAGCGGCTGTTCGGCTTCCGCTTCAAGCTCGAGATCTACGTGCCGCAGCCCAAGCGCGTGTACGGCTACTACGTGCTGCCGTTCCTGCTCGGCGACCGCCTGGTGGCGCGGGTCGACCTCAAGGCCGATCGCCAGGCCGGCCGGCTGCTCGCGCACGCGGTGCACCTCGAGCCCGACGCGCCGCCGGAGACGACCGACGCGTTGCGCGAGGAGCTCGACCGCCTGGCCGGCTGGCTCGGGCTCATGCCAGCCGTAGCGTGACCGCCCGCCCGGCGCAGCCCAGCAGCGCGACGAGGATCAGCCCGCCGCTGCCGAGGAGGGCGCCGTCGATCGGCGGCGCCGGCGGTCGCGGCTTCGGGGCCGAGTGCGGCGGCCCGGAGGGCGCCGACCAGCGCGGTGGAATGACCTGGGGCCGCGCGTGCGCGGCGGTCGGGAGCGCGAGCAGCGCGGCGACGATGAGGGCGATGGCGAGGGGGCGCGTGAAGAGCATGGGCGCACCGTCGCGAGGCGCCGGTTGATTCCCGGTCCCGTTCCGGTACCGCCCGGTAAAGCCGCTATTGCGCGTAGCGGTCGACGAGCCCGCCGAGCCGCGCCATCAGGCGCGCGCAGCTGCTTCGGCATCGCCGCGGAGTCGGTCGTCACCGTGTCGCCGCCGTAGCTCACGCGGTAGCCGAACGCGTCCGGGACCGGCCGCTCCGAGGTCGACTCGCTCCGCACCGAGCCGAGGTCGGCGGCCTCGAGGTCGGCGGCGAGCGTGTCGAGCTCTTTGCCGGTCAGCTTCACCGCCTTCGACTTTTCGCGCACGGTCAGCGTCGCGCTGCCGTCGGGCTTCACCACGAGCCGGTCGCGCCGCCCCGCCAGCCCGCCGCCGCGCTCGTAGGTCAGCGGGCCCGAGAGCGAGGCTTTCTCGTCGGCCCCGCAGCCGGCGAGGAGCACGACCAGGCCGGCCAGGATCGCAATCCGCATCAGCATCCCTCCACCTCGGGAGCTTCCCACGTGCCGTCGAGCCCGACCGCTGCGAACGACTCGTTCGTGCCGGTGAACTCCGGGCTGTCCTCGCCCCACAGCTCGCGGGCGACGTCGAGCGACGCGGTCCGGAAGTCCTCGAAGCCGGAGTCGGGCTCGAGCTTCTCGGTCAGCGCGCGGTAGACGATCTGCTCCGCCGCCTTGCGGCCGATCGACTGCACCATCAGGTAGTAGGCGCGGTTGGGGATTCCGCTGTTGTAGTGGACGCCCCCGCTGTCGTTGTACGGGTTGCCGTCATTGGGCATCTCGACGTAGTCGCGGACGTTGCCCGGCTGCGGCGGGTGGCCGTTCCCGGGATGGGCCATGTCGCGCAGCGCGCCGCCCGGGAGGTCCTCGCCGATCTCCCAGTCGTCGCTGTCGACGTTGGAGGCGAAGATGTCCGACATCGACTCGTTGAGCGCGCCCGACTGGCACTTGTACTCGAGGTCGGCGGTGCGATCGGTGATCGCGTGCGTGAGCTCGTGGGCGGTCACGTCGAGGCTCGCGGCGTAGCCGTCGCCGAACTTCATCTGGCGCCCGTCCCAGTAGGCGTTGTGGGTCGGCGTGCCGGGGTCCTCGCAGAAGTTGATCGAGGCGATCAGCTCGGCGCCGGAGTTGTCGTAGGAGTCGCGGCCGAACGTGTCGGCGTAGTACTCGAACGTCTTGCCGAGGTTGTCGTAGACCTGGTTGGCCTCGGGATCGCCGCCGCTCGGGCTCGTCGCCCTCGCCGCGGACCAGCCGGCCGGGGAGGTCGTCCTTGCACTCGGCGTCGTAGACGTTGCGGTCAGGCTCGCCGGGCGTGTGGTCGCCGTCCGCGCCCTTCGGGACGCCGGGCTCGCCGCACGCCGCCGAGCCGGTGATCTTGCAGATCGCGCGCTGGGCCTCGACCGCGATGTGCGTGTGGAGCTGGGAGCCGAGCAGCGCCGTGACGATCGCCGCCACCACCAGCAGCACGCCCATGTACTCGGCGGCGACCTGGCCGGTCGTGGAGCGCAGGCGGAGCATGACCGGCACCCTGGCGGCGCCGCGCGGGCGCCACAAGAGGCCGCGGACTCAATCTAGCGCGGTGCCGGGTCCCGCTGGGCCGTGGGACCGGGACCAGATCGGCGACGAACGTGTCGCGCGTGGTCGGCTCGGGCTGGCGGACGATCTCTGTGACGGTGGGAAGGGTCATCTACTCGCGGTTGACGCCTCCGGGCGGGCCGTATTCCGCGGCCCGCCCGAAGGTCGGTCGATGGGTTCAGTGCAGGCGCCAGCGCGGCGGGGACGGATGGTCAGCGCGGCGCCGCCGACCACGGCGGTCAGCAGCAGCGCGGCGCCGCCGCCGATCGCGGCGTCGGCCCACTCGAAGCCGGGTCAGCCTCGACGACCTCGGTCTTGGGCACCGAGACGAACGTCGTGTTGGGGTCGGGCTCGCCGAGGCGGGCGTCGGGCGAGACCTTGTCGATCTGCTGCTCGAACGTCCGTTGCCCGGAGGGCGTGAGGTCGGGGCGGGCCTGCGCGGCGGCCGGCACGGCGAGCGCGGCGGCGACGGATGCGGTGACGGCGAGACGGCTGAGCGAGAGCATTGGCTCCTCCTCCTTGTTGCTTGACGAGGAGCACGTTCTCGCCCTCCGGTAGAGCCTCGGTGAGTCGGTAGATGCCCGGTAGAGCGGCGGGGATTTATTCCTGAGGACAAACCCCGAGCGCCCTTCTCACGCCCCCGCCGCGCTGTTAGCGTCGCCCGCGGATCGTTTCCCGGCACGGACGCCGAGCCTGAGGAGGAGCTCATGTCGCGCCGCCCGTTCGCCGTCGTCGCCCTGCTGGCCGCCGCGCTGGCGACCACCGCCGCTCCCGCCCAGGCGGCCGCGCCGACCGGTACCGCAGCCGACGGCCCGGGCGACGTCTCGCACTTCGACCTCGCGCGCAAGGACTGCGTCGGGACCGCCCGCAACCGGCGCTCGAAGGTCTGGTACACGATCGCCGACGGCGTCCTCAGCGACGTCTACTTCCCGACCAACGACAACACCAACGTCGAGACGCTGCAGTACGTCGTCACCGACGGCAAGACGACCGACCTGCAGACGCGCGACATGACCTACACGGTCAAGCCGCTCGACGACCGCGCGCTCGGCTGCCGCGTCACCGCGACCGCCAAGAGCGGGCGCTACCGCATCACCACCGACTACGTGACCGACCCGGATCGCGCCACGATCGCGATGGACTCGAGCTTCAAGGCGCTGAAGGGCAAGGCCTCCGACTACAAGCTGTTCGTCCGCTTCGACCCGACGCTTAACGGCAACGGCGGCGGCCAGGGCGGCAAGACCACGCCGGGGGAGGAGGGCGACAACGCCGGCGCCGACAGCGGCTCGGTCGCGGCGACCACGGCCACAGCGTGCTCGTCGGCTCGGACCCCGTCACCGCCACCATCGCCGCCAACCGCGACTACGCGATCCCGGTGCACTCCGCGCTCGACGCCGACCGAGGCTTCCGCGCCGTCTCCAACGGCTTCGCCGGCCAGGCGAGCGACGGGCTGACCCAGCTCGACGCCTCCCACAGCGGGCTCACCTCGACGTTCGCGAACGCCACCGGCGGCAACCTCGTCCAGACCGCGCAGGTCGACCTCGGCCATGGCGGCGACTTCACGCTCGCGCTGGGCTTCGGCGACACCCAGGCCAAGGCGGTCGGCGCCGCGCACAAGACCCTCGGCGAGCGCTTCGGCGGCCTCGAGCGCGACTACGTCAAGGGCTGGCAGCGCTACGCCCGCAAGCTCGTCGCCCCGCGGCGCCCGCACGGAGTGTCGCGCTCGCGCTGGAGCAGCCTGTTCGACGAGTACTACCTCAGCGCCTTCTACGTGAAGGCCGCGGAGGACAAGACGTTCCGCGGCGCCGTCGCGGCGGCGCTGGCCTCGCCGTGGGGCCAGTCGCTGTCGGCGGGCTCGAAGTTCCGCGACTACTTCGGCTCCTACCGCGAGATCTTCGGCCGCGACCTCTACGAGGCATGGACCTCGCTCTACCTCGCCGGCGACCGGCGGACCGCGCGCGCGATGACGCGCTTCATGTTCGAGCGCCAGCAGCTGCCCGACGGCTCGATGCCCCGCAACAGCCTCGCCAACGGCAAGCCCGCGCCGGACTCCTTCAACACCCAGCTCGACGAGTGCGCCTACCCGCTGGTGATGGCGCTCGCGGTCGGGCTGACGGGCCCGGCCTACTACGAGGAACCACATCAAGCCGGCCGCGAACTTCGTGGCCAGCCACGGGCCGTCGTTCGGCCCTGAGCGCTGGGAGGAGCAGAGCGGCTTCTCGCCCTCGACGATCTCCGCCGAGATCGCCGGGCTGCTGGCCGCCGCGAAGATCGCCGACCGCAACGGCGACCATGCCTCGGCGGTTGTCTGGCGCGGCGTCGCCGACGAGTTCCAGCGCAACCTGAAGGCGTGGACGCTGACCACCAACGGCCCGCTCGGCGACGGCCGCTACTTCATCCGCCTGTCGAAGACCGGCGACCCGAACGCGGCGATCAGCTACGGCGTCGGCAACGGCGGCCCGGTGCTCGACCAGCGCACGGTGATCGACGCGGGCTTCCTCGAGTACACGCGGCTCGGCCTGCTCGCCGACGACGATCCGGACATCGTCCGCTCGCTCCCGATCGTGGACTCGCAGATCCGCCGCAGCACCGACAGCGGCGACGGCTTCTTCCGCTACAACGGCGACGGCTACGGCGACCGCCTCAGCGACGGCCGCCCGTGGGCCACGAGTCCCAGACAACGCGGGCAGCGGCCACCTGTGGCCGGTGCTGGCCGGGGAGCGCGGCCAGTACGAGGTCGACCGCGGCATGGCCGGCGCGGCGATCTCTCGCCTCGAGGCGATGCGCAACATGTCCTCCGGCGTCGGCCTGATCGCCGAGCAGGCGTGGGAGGCGCCCGACCTCGCCGCCTCGCCGTTCGGGACGCCCCCGGGGGAGGCGTCGATCGGCTTCGAGAACGGCAAGCCGGCCGGCTCGGCCTCGGCGCTGACGTGGTCCGCCGGGCAGTTCGTGCGGCTGATGCTCGACACCTCGGCGGGCCGGATCCTCGACCGCCCGCGCTACACGACCAACCGCTACGTCCGCAACACGCAGGGCCACACGGCGCTGACGGTGACCGCGCCGACCGATCGCACGATCGTCGACAGCCCCGTGACGGTGACGGGCACCTCGGCGCCCGGCAACACGATCAGGATCGCGGCGACGAACACGGACGAGAACGGGAAGACCAGCACCGTCAGCGGGACGGCCGGCTCCGACGGATCGTTCTCGATCCCCGTGCCCTGATCGGCGGCCGTTCGGTGCTCAACATCGTGGCGAGCAGCCCTTCGGGCGCGACCGCGCGCGAGGTGCGGACGGTCGTGGTGCTCGCCGCCAGCGCGCCGGTGATCTTCTCGGCCGACGACCCGGAGGGAGACGACCACGGCCCGGGCAACTACCGCTATCCGACCGACAGCGCCTTCCACGACGGCGCGTTCGATCTGGAGCAGTTCCAGGTGCTCGACACCGGCGACACGGTCACGTTCCGCGTCCGGGTGCGCGACCTCACGCCGACGTTCGGCAGCCCGAACGGCGCGCAGCTGATCGACGTCTACGTGCACGACCCGGCGGCGAGCTCGACGTCGACCGCCGCGGCGTTCCCGCAGCGCAACTACCGGATCAGCGACGCGGGCGCCTGGAGCAGGCTGCTCGAGGTGCAGGGCTTCGGCCAGCGCTTCGTCGACGCGTCCGGCGCGACGCTCGGGACGATCAGCATCCGGGCGGACGACATCTCGCGCTACATCACGTTCAGCGTGCCGCGCAGCGCGCTCGGCAACCCCGGCCCGGGCTGGGGCTTCACGGTCGCGCTGACGGCCCAGGACGGCTTCAGCCCCGACCAGGCGCGATCGTTCGCGGAGACGCCGCAGCCGTTCAACCTCGGCCGTTGCGCGACGAACGACGCGAGTGACCCGCACTGCACGTACGCCGCTCGCCCAGCTGCCCAAGATCATGGACGCGCTGCCTCAGCGCGCCCGCCGACGCTCGACTACACGGTCCACTCCCCGGTGACGCTGAGCCCGGCGGTGGTGCCGTAGTCGACTAGGCTGCCGCGCCCATGGCGCGGATCATCACGCTCCCCGGCGACGGGATCGGGCCCGAGGTGCTGGCCTCGGCGCTCGAGGTCCTGCGCGTCGTCGCGGACGACCTGGAGTACGAGGAGCACGCGTTCGGCGGCGCGTCGATCGACGCCCACGGCACGGCGCTGACCGACGAGACGCTCGCCGCCTGCCAGGGCGCCGACGCCGTGCTGCTCGCGGCCGTCGGGGGGCCGAAGTGGGACTCGACGGATCCGAACGCCCCGCGGCCGGAGCAGGGGCTGCTCGGCCTGCGCAAGGGCCTCGGGCTGTACGCGAACCTGCGCCCGGTGCGGCCGATCGCCGCGCTGCTCGACGCCAGCCCGCTCAAGCGCGAGCTGATCGAGGGCACCGACCTGCTCGTCGTGCGCGAGCTCACCGGCGGGATCTACTTCGGCGCGAAGGAGCGCAGCGATACCCGCGCGTCCGACCTGTGCGAGTACACGGTGCCCGAGATCGAACGAATCGCCCGCACCGCGTTCGAGGCCGCCCGCTCGCGGGTGACGAGCGTCGACAAGATGAACGTGCTGGAGACGAGCCGGCTGTGGCGCGAGGTCGTCACGCGCGTGCACTCCGAGGAGTTCCCCAACGTCGAGCTCGAGCACCAGCTCGTCGACTCGTGCGCGATGAAGCTTGTCGCCGCCCCGCGCCACTTCGACGTGATCCTCACCGAGAACATGTTCGGCGACATCCTCAGCGACGAGGCGGCGATGCTCACCGGCTCGCTCGGGATGCTCCCGAGCGCCTCGCTGGGCGGGGATACCCAGCCGACTTCGTCGGCGGGCACAGGCGGCCACACCCCCGGGCTCTTCGAGCCCGTCCACGGCTCGGCGCCGGACATCGCGGGCAGCGGCAAGGCCAACCCGCTGGCGATGATCCTCTCGGCGGCGCTCATGCTGCGCCACGGATTTTCCCGGGAGGAGGCCGCCGCTTCCGTAGAATCGGCAGTCGACAAGGCCCTTGCGCGCGGACTGCGAACCGCGGACCTGGGTGGAAGCGCGACGACCGCCGAGGCCACCGAGGCGGTCCTGAAGGAGCTGTGAACGTGCCCCAAGCGAGCCTCATCTGGATGAACGGCGAATTCGTGCCGTACGAGGACGCGAAGGTGCACGTACTCACGCACGCCCTGCACTACGGGACCGGCGTCTTCGAGGGCATCCGCGCCTACGAGACCTCGCGCGGGACCGCGATCTTCCGCCACCAGGACCACATCGAGCGGCTGTTCCGCTCGGCCGGCATGTACCTGATGGATATCCCGTACACGCGCGAGGAGATCCGCGCGGCCACGCACGAGACGATCCAGCGCAACGGGTTCAAGGAGTGCTACATCCGCCCGATCGTGTTCCGCGGCGCTGGGCCGATGGGCCTGTACCCGCTCGACTGCCCGGTCGAGGTCTCGATCGCGGTCTGGGAGTGGGGCTCCTACCTCGGCGACGAGGGCAAGCAGAACGGCGTCCGCGCCCGCGTCTCCTCGTGGCGGCGGCTGCCCAACGACGTCGTCATCCCGGCGGCCAAGGCGACCGGCCAGTACCTCAACTCGGTGCTCGCCAAGATCGAGGCCGACAAGGCCGGCTACGAGGAGGCGATCCTCCTCGACATCCACGGCTACGTCTGCGAGGGCACCGGCGAGAACCTGTTCATCGTCAAGGACGGGATCATCGCCACGCCGACCTACCTGTCCGGCGTGCTCGGCGGCATCAACCGGGCGGCGGCGATCCAGATCGCGCGCGACCTCGGCTTCGAGCTGCAGGAGCGCCAGGTCGCCCGCGACGAGCTCTACCTCGCCGACGAGATCTTCATGACCGGCACCGCGGCCGAGCTGACGCCGGTGCGCGAGGTCGACGACCGGCCCGTCGGCACGGGCGAGCCGGGCGAGATCACGCGCGCGGTCCAGAACGTCTTCGAGGACGCGCTGCACGGCCGGGCGGAGCGCTACGCCGACTGGAACGACGTGGTGCCCGTGCCCGCGCCGACTCCGTGAGCCAGATCCTCGTCTACGACTGCACCCTCCGCGACGGCATGCAGGGGGAGGGGATGTCGCTGTCCGTCGAGGAGAAGCTCCGCGTCGCGCACCTCCTCGACGACCTCGGCGTGCCGATGATCGAGGCGGGCTTCCCGGCCTCGAACCCGAAGGAGGCGGAGCTGTTCGCGCGGCTCGAGACCGCCGGCCTGCGTGCGCAGGTGGCGGCGTTCGGCATGACCCGCCGCCGGGACACCTCCGCCGCCGACGACCCCGCCCTCCGCGGCCTCGCCGCCTCCTTCGCGCCGGTCTGCACGCTGGTCGGCAAGACGTGGGGGCTGCACCTCGAGAAGGTCGTGAAGGTCGACCGCGACGAGAACCTGCGCATGATCGGCGAGTCGGTCGCCTTCCTGGTGGGGGAGGGCAAGACCGTCGTCTACGACGCCGAGCACTTCTTCGACGGCTGGGCGGACGACCGGGCCTACGCGCTGCGCTGCGTGCAGGCGGCGGCGGAGGCGGGCGCCGCCTACGTGACGCTGTGCGACACCAACGGCGCGACGCTGCCCGACGCGATCGAGGCGGCGACCGCGGCGGTGGTGGCGGAGGTCGGCTGCGAGGTCGGCATCCACTGCCACGACGATGCGGGCGTGGGTGTCGCCAACTCGCTCGCCGGCGTGCGCGCGGGGGCGACGATGGTGCAGGGCACGATGAACGGCTACGGCGAGCGCTGCGGCAACGCCAACCTCGTCTCCATCGTCCCGAACCTCCAGCTCAAGATGGGCCAGGAGTGCCTGCCGTCGCTGACCGGGCTGACCGAGGCCGCGCACTTCCTCGACGAGCTCCTCAACTTCGTCCCCGACCCCGACCAGCCCTACGTGGGCAAGAACGCCTTCGCGCACAAGGGCGGGCTGCACGTGGCGGGCGTCAACGCCGACCCCGCGACGTTCGAGCACATCGACCCCGCCGCCGTCGGCAACTCGCGCGAGGTGCTGATCTCGGAGCTCTCCGGCCGCGGGACCGTGCTCTCGCGCGCCGAGCAGGCGGGTGTCACGATCGACGACGCCGCCGCCTCGCGGGTGGTCGAGAGGGTCAAAGAGCTGGAGCACCGCGGCTTCCAGTTCGAGGCCGCCGACGGCTCCTTCGACTTGCTGATCCGGCGCGAGACCGGCGAGTACCAGCCGCTCTTCCAGCTCGAGTCGTGGCGCGTGATGGCCGAGAAGCGCGAGGACGGCAAGGTCCAGACCGAGGCCACGATCAAGATCTGGGTCGACGGTGAGCGGTACGTCCGCACCGCCGAGGGCAACGGCCCCGTCAACGCGCTGGACACCGCGCTGCGCGAGGCGATCTCCGAGACCTATCCGCACCTGCGCGACATCAAGCTCGTCAACTACAAGGTCCGCATCCTCGACGAGTGGAAGGCGACGGGCGCCGTGACCCGCGTGCTGCTCGACGCCTCCGACGGCGTCGACACGTGGGGCGCGATCGGCGTCCACGAGAACGTGATCGAGGCGAGCTGGGACGCGCTCGTCGACTCGCTCGAGGCGGGCATGCTCCCCGGGCGCGAAGGGCACCGCCGGGGGAGCGCGGAGCGGCGGCCCGCGTGAGCGCCGACCCGGCCACCGACGAAATCCCGCTCGCCCGCCCGGTTCTCGGTGCCGCCGAGGAGGACGCCGTGGTCGAGGTCCTCCGCTCCGGCCAGCTCTCGCTCGGCCCGCGGCTGCCCGCCTTCGAGGAGGCGTTCGCCGCACGCCTCGGCGCTCGCCACGCCAGCGCCGTCTCGTCCGGCACCGCCGGCCTGCACCTGGCGCTGCGGGCGGTCGGCGTCTCCGACGGAGACGAGGTCGTCACCTCGCCGTTCTCGTTCGTCGCGAGCGCGAACGTGATCGCCTACGAACGGGCACGGCCGGTGTTCGCCGACATCGACCCCAGGACGCTCAACCTCGACCCGGAGGCCGCCGCCGCGGCGATCACCGACCGCACTACCGCGGTGCTACCCGTGCACATCTTCGGCTACCCGGCGGACGTCCCCGTTTTCGAGCAATTTGCGCTCCCGATCGTGGAGGACGCCTGCGAGGCGCTCGGCGCGGTGCACGCCGACGGCGTGCCGGTGGGCGGGCGCGGCCACCCCGCGGTGTTCGGCTTCTACGCCAACAAGCAGCTGACCACCGGCGAGGGCGGGATGGTCACGCTCGGCTCCGACGCGCACAAGATCACGATCGACTCCGAGCGCAACCAGGGCCGCGCGCCCGACATGGGCTGGCTCGACCACGACCGGCTCGGCTTCAACTACCGCCTCTCCGACGTGGCGTGCGCGATCGGCCTCGCCCAGCTCGAGCGGCTCGACGGCATGCTCGCCGACCGCGCCCGCGTGGCCGGCTGGTACCGCGAGGCGCTTGGCGAGCTCGCCACGGACCGTGGCCTCGGGCTGCCGTGCCCCGACGAGGGCGGCGACCGCCGCGGCTGGTTCGTCTACGTGGTCCAGCTCCCGCACGGGGTCGAGCGCGACCCGGCGATCCTCGCGCTGCGCGAGCTCGGCGTGCAGAGCAAGCCGTACCTGCCCGCCATCCACCTGATGTCGTTCTACCGCGAGCGCTTCGGCCACCGGCCCGGCGAGTTCCCGGTCTGCGAGGACATCGCCGCCCGTTCGGTCGCGCTGCCGTTCTTCCCCCAGCTCGGCGAGGGCCAGGTCGCGCGGGTCGCCGAGGCGCTCGGCCGCGTGCTGGGCTGACATGTCGCGCTTCAGCGAGCCGAACGATCCCGTCTTCCGCCGGCTCGACTCGTCGATCTCCTACGACCGGCGGCTCGGGCCCCACGACGTAGCGCAATCCCGCGCGCACGCGACGATGCTCGCGGCGGCCGGGATCATCGGCGAGGACGAGCGCGACGCCCTGCTGGGCGGGCTCGACCAGGTGGCGGAGGAGCTCGACGCCGGCACGTTCCCGTTCGAGCCCGACGACGTCGACATCCACATGGCGGTCGAGCGGCGCCTGACCGACCTGGTCGGCCCCGTCGGCGGCAAGCTCCACACCGCGCGCTCGCGCAACGACCAGGTCGCCACCGACCTCGTGCTGTTCACGCGTGCGCATGCAGATGCGGCGCTGGCCGGGATCGGCGGGCTGCGGCGCGCGCTGCTCGAGCTCGCCGAGCGCCACCTCGACTGGGCGATGCCCGGCTACACGCACCTGCAGCGCGCCCAGCCGGTCTATCTCTCGCACCACCTGCTCGCGTACTTCTGGATGCTCGGCCGCGACGCGAAGCGCTTCGCGTTCGTGCGCGAGGCGACCGAGGAGCTGCCGCTCGGCGCCGGCGCGCTGGCAGGGGTGAACTTCGCCACCGACCGCGGGCTGCTCGCCTCCCAGCTCGGCTTCGCGCGGGTCGCGCCGAACTCGATCGACGCCGTCTCCAACCGCGACTTCGTGCTCGACTACCTGGGCGCCGCGGCGATCTGCGCGACCCACCTCTCGCGCCTCGGGGCGGAGCTCGTGCTGTGGTCGAGCGAGGAGTTCGGCTTCGCCGAGGTCGCCGACGCGTGGGCGTCGGGCTCGTCGATCATGCCGCAGAAGAAGAACCCCGACGCAGCCGAGCTGCTGCGTGCGAAGGCGCCGCGCATCGTCGCCCACCTGACCGGGCTCCACGGGGTCATGCACGGCCTCCCGCTGACCTACAACAAGGACCTGCAGGAAGACAAGGAGCACCTGTTCGACGCGGTCGACACGCTCGAGCTGTCGCTCGCGGCCGCCACCGGGATGCTGGGCGGGATCGCCTTCGACCGCGAGCGGCTCGCCGCCGCGGCCGCCGACGAGCTGATCGCCGCCACCGATGTCGCCGACCTGCTGGTCCGGCGCGGCGTGCCGTTCCGCCAGTCCCACGGGATCGTCGCGGCCCTCGTGCGCGACACGCTCGCCGCCGGCAAGTCGCTCTCCGAGCTGTCGCGGGAGGAGCTCGCGGCCCACTCGCCCGAGCTCGACGACGAGTTCTACGAGCTCCTCTCCCAGCGCGCGTGGCTCGAGTCCAAGGTCTCCGAGGGCGGCACCGCCCTGCCACGCGTGCAGGAGCAGCTGGAGCGCGCGCGGGCCGACCTCGGGTGAACCGCGCGTTCTACGAGCGCGGCGTCGTCGAGGTCGCCCAGGCTCTGGTCGGCTGCATCCTGCGCCACGGCGAGACCGCCGGCGTGATCGTGGAGACCGAGGCCTACCACGAGTCCGAGCCCGCCTGCCACGCGCACGTCGGGCTCACCGGCCGCACGCACATCCTGTTCGGCGCGCCGGCGCGCGCCTACGTCTACCGCTCCTACGGGATCCACGCCCTGTTCAACGCCGTCACCGAGGCCGAGGGCGTCGGCGCCGCGGTGCTGATCCGCGCGCTGGAGCCATTCGAGGGGCTCGACCTGATGCGCGAGCGGCGCGGCGTGCCACGGACGGAGGACCTCTGCAACGGCCCGGGCAAGCTGACGCAGGCGCTCGACATCGAGCTCGACCTCAACGGCTCCGACCTGCTCGGCGGCCCGATCGCGATCGAGCCGCCGCGGCCCGGCTGGGAGTCGCCGGAGCTGCTCGTCGGCCCGCGCATCGGCATCACCAAGGCGGCCGAGCTGCCGTGGCGGTTCTGCGCGGCCGGCTCGCGCTCGGTCAGCCGGCCGTGGCCGAAGGGGCTGCGGGACACGCTGGCCCCGCGCGTCTAGCCCTGGCCGCTGGGCGGCGCCGCGCCGGTGCCGCCCGAGGGCTGCGTCCCGCCACTGTTCGAGGGCGGCGCGGTCGGCGCCGGCGCGGCCGGCTGGGGGTTGGTCGGCTGCTTCGGCGTCGGGTTGTCGGGCTGCTTCGGTGAGGTCGTCCCGCCGTCGGTGCCGCCGCCCTGGGTCTGCGGAGTCTCGGTATGCGGCGTCTTCGGGGCGGCGGGGGCGGGCGTGGCCGCGGCGCCCGGAACCACGGTCGCGCCCGGGGTGACCGTCTCCGCGTCCTTCTCCTTGAGCTCCGGCGGCGGATCGATCTTGATCACGGCCTCCATGAAGGTCTTCCAGATGCTGGCCGGGAAGGTGCCGCCGGCCACCGGCTCGCCCTGGAACTCGGTCTTCATCGGCTGGAACTTCTTCGGGTAGCCGACCCAGACCGCGACCGTGTACTCGGGCGTGAAGCCCACGAACCAGGCGTCGCCGTAGTTCTCGGTCGTGCCGGTCTTGCCGGCCACCGGGATGCGGGGGTCGAGCAGCGCGCGCTTGCCGGTGCCGTTCTTCACGACGCCCTGCAGGATCGTGTCGACGGTGTTGGCCACGCTCTCGTCGAGCACGCGGTGCGTCTCGACCTTGTTGCGGGCCGGCTCGCCGTTCGGCAGCTCGATGGCCTTGAGCTTGTCGTCCTCCTTGCGCCGGATCGCGCGGATCCCGACCGGGCCGGGCACCGGCCGCTTCCTGCCGAGCCTGCCGGGGCTGAGCGTGCCATAGACGAGCTTGCCCTTGCGCGCGAACGTCTGGTACGCGTGCGCCATGTCGAGCGGGGTCACGCCCTGCTTGAGGCCGCCCAGCGTCATCGCCCAGTTGTGGGAGACCGGCGTGCGGATGCCCATCCGCCGCGCGAGCCGGGCGATCTTCTTGGTCCCGGTCTTGATCCCGAGCTCGGCGTACACCGAGTTGTCGGAGGTGACGGTTGCGTTGGCCAGCGTCGTCACGCCCGCGTAGGCGTCGCTGTAGTTCTCGACCGTGAACTTCTCGGACGAGTGCGGGACGTCGAAGACCTTCTTGCGCGACGACCACAGCGAGGTGGGGGACGTGCCGCGCGTGAGCGCCTCCGCGAGCACGAACGGCTTGAAGGCCGAGCCCGGCTGGCGCTGGCCCTGGGTCGCGAGGTTGAAGGGCGAGCTGTTGTAGTCGTCGCCGCCGACCATCGCGCGGACCTCGCCGGTCTTGTTGTCGATCGCCACCAGCGAGGCGCGCGGGCCGCCGGTGTAGGGCAGCCAGGCGCGGATCGCGTCGTCGGCCGCCTTCTGGAAGCGCCCGTCGATCGTGGTCTGGATCGTCAGGCCGCCCTCGAACGCCTGGCGCGCGCCGGTCTGGCCGCCGCCCAGCTGGTCGACGACCTGCTGCTTGATCCAGGAGGTGAAGTACGGGTACTTGGTCTCCTCGCGCGGCGGCTGGATCTCGCGCCGCAGCGGGATCGGCTCCGCGATCGCGGCGTCGTACTGCTCGCGCGCGATCAGTTTCTGCTCGAGCATGCGCGCGAGCACCTCGTCGCGGCGCCGCTTGGCGGCGACGGGATGGGCGATCGGGTCGAACGCGCTCGGCGAGGCGACGACGCCGGCGATCAGCGCCGCCTCCTGCGGCTCGAGCTGGGCGGCGCAGGGCCGGGCGCGGTCGGTCTCGCAGCCCGGGTGCTGGCTGCCGAAGTAGGTGCGGGCGGCGGACTCGATGCCGTAGGCGCCGTTGCCGAAGTAGATCGAGTTGAGGTAGTTGCGCAGGATCTTCTGCTTCGACCACTTGCGGGTGATGTGGTACGCCAGCGCGGCCTCGCGCAGCTTCACGAACAAGCGTCCGCCGATCCTGGGCGGCGAGCGCGTTCTTGACGAACTGCTGGGCGATCGTCGATCCGCCCTGGACCGCCTGCTTGGCGAGGACGTCCTCGTACAGCGCGCGGCCGATGCCGCGGAGGTCGACGCCGTCGTTGGTGTAGAAGCGCTTGTCCTCGATCGCGATGATCGCGTGCTTCATGACCGGCGCGATCTGGGTCTCCTTCAGCAGGATCCGCTTCTGGTTGCCGGTCAGGCGGCCGAGCGGCTCGCCGCGGCGGTCGACGATGACCGAGTTGGTCGCCGACGGCTCCTCCAGCTCCGGCAGGTCGGAGGCGACGGCCATCATCATCCCGAACACGGTCGAGACGATCGCGAGCAGGCCCAAGCCCGCCAGCAGCGCGAAGACGCGCAGCTTGCGGATGCGGAGCGAGACGCTCGGCGGCTCGTCGCCGTTGGCGTACTCGGGCCGCAGCGGGATGACCCGCGACTCGCTGTCTTCGGCGACGGCGGCCGAGTGGGTGGGACTCTCCGGATCCATACGAGGGGGCGGCAGGGCCGCGAGTTCCCCCTCACGCGCTCGCCTGCGGCCGGGCGGCCACTCTAGCATTGGCGCGGATGGCAGAAACCGCTCCCGAGGCCGCCCGCACGGCGGCCCATCTCGCTCGTAACGCGGTGGATTGCCTCCCACAGCGGCGCGCTGGAGAAGCGTCTGGCCGAAGGCCGGCCGCTGCGGGCGAAGCTCGGCCTCGACCCGACCGCCGCCGACGTCCACCTCGGCCACACGGTCGTGCTCCAGAAGCTGCGCGAGTTCCAGGACCTCGGCCACACCGTCGTGCTGATCATCGGCGACTACACCGCGCGCGTGGGGGATCCGAGCGGCCGCTCGGCGACCCGGCCGGTGCTTTCCGGCGAGGAGATCGACGCCAACGCGCGCACGTACGTGGACCAGGCGGCGCACGTGCTGCGCACCGACGAGCGGCTGGAGATCCGCCACAACTCCGAGTGGCTGGACATGAGCATGGAGTCGCTGTTCGGCCTCATCCGCCACGCCACCGTGGCGCAGCTGCTCGAGCGCGACGACTTCGCCAAGCGCTTCGCCGCCCACCAGCCGATCTCGCTGCTCGAGCTGCTCTACCCGGTGCTCCAGGGCTACGACTCGGTGGCGGTGCGCGCCGACGTCGAGCTCGGCGGCACCGACCAGACCTTCAACCTGCTGATGGGGCGGGCGATCCAGTCCGCCTACGGCCAGCCGCAGCAGGTGGTGCTGACCGTGCCGCTGCTGGTCGGCACGGACGGCGTCGAGAAGATGTCGAAGTCGGTCGGCAACCACGTCGGCGTCACCGACCCGCCGGACGAGATGTTCGGCAAGGTGCTGTCGATCCCCGACGCGGCGATGCCGAGCTGGTACGACCTGCTGCTCGGCTCCACGCCGCCGGAGGGCGAGTCGCCGCGCGACCAGAAGCGCGCACTCGCGCGCGCGCTCGTGACCCGGTACCACGGACCGGAGGCGGCCGCGAGCGCCGAGGCGCACTTCGACCGCGTGCACGTCGCGCGCGAGGTGCCGGACGACATCCCGACGCTCCAGCTCCCGGCCACCCCGACCGTCCACCTCCCGGAGCTGCTGGGCGACGAGCTCGGCATGTCGCGCTCCGACGTGCGCCGCACCGTCGGCCAGGGCGGCGTCCGGCTCGACAGCGTCCCGATCTCCGAGCTGGACTTCGCCACCGACGAGCTCGCCGGCCGGGTCCTCCAGATCGGCAAGCGCCGCTTCTTCCGCCTCGTCCCCGCCGGCTGATGGCGGTCCACACCGCGCTGCTGCGGCTGCAGACCGAGGGCGAGGGCCAGATCATCGACCTCTCCGCCGGGATCGAGCGCGCGCTGCGCGGCGACCGAGGTCAGCGACGGCGTGGTGACCGTGTTCGTGACCGGCTCCACGGCCGCGATCACGACGATGGAGTACGAGCCCGGCGGGGTCCAGGACCTGCAGGAGGCGGTCGAGCGGCTGGTCCCGCGCGCGCGGCCCGGAGGCGGCGACTACGCCCACAACACGCGCAACCACGACGACAACGCACACGCGCACCTGCGCGCGTCGCTGCTCGGCCCGTCGCTCTCGATTCCCGCTGGTGCGAGGGAGCCTCGTGCTCGGCACCTGGCAGCAGATCGTCCTGATCGATTTCGACGACCGGCCGCGGGATCGGTCGGTCCACGTCCAGATCACGAGTCCCCGCCGACCCTGCTAGATTGCGCCGCCTGCTGCGGAAGTGGCGGCCACTCAGGGGCTTGGTAAGACCGGGGGAGGCGCGCTATACTCCGCTGCCCGCGCTGGGAGCCTCCGGGCTGCCCGGCAAGCGCGACGAGGAGGAATCCCCTTCTTTCGCCAGGCGCGACGGTCTTTGAAAACTCAACAGCATGCGCACCTGACGGCCGGCTTCGGCCGATCGTCTGTGTGCGTCCAGGTTCGATCCGCCGCCGGCCTTGTGCCGGAGGCGGCCTGAGAAATCAAGAAGTACAAGCAGTACCCCGTCGAGGTGCCAGGGCCCGCTCCATGTGTACGAGCAGCCCTGCAGTGGCGCTTTGACAGCTCTACGTGAGCAGTTCTTCACGGAGAGTTTGATCCTGGCTCAGGACGAACGCTGGCGGCGTGCTTAACACATGCAAGTGGAGCGACGAACCGGGGCTTGCCCCGGGGCAGAGCCGCGAACGGGTGAGTAACACGTGGGTAACCCACCCCGATGATTGGGACAACCCGGGGAAACTCGGGCTAATACCAAATGTGCTCGGCGACCATGAGGTCTCCAAGTAAAGATAGCTTCGGCCTTCGCATCGGGACGGGCCCGCGGCCCATTAGCTTGTTGGTGAGGTAACGGCTCACCAAGGCTGCGATGGGTAGCTGGTCTGAGAGGACGATCAGCCACACTGGGACTGAGACACGGCCCAGACTCCTACGGGAGGCAGCAGTGGGGAATCTTGCGCAATGCGCGAAAGCGTGACGCAGCAACGCCGCGTGGAGGAAGACGGTCTTCGGATTGTAAACTCCTTTCAGTTGGGACGAAGCTCAACGGGTTAATAGCTCGATGGAGTGACGGTACCTTCAGAAGAAGCCCCGGCTAACTACGTGCCAGCAGCCGCGGTAATACGTAGGGGGCTAGCGTTGTCCGGAATCATTGGGCGTAAAGAGCGTGTAGGCGGTCCGGTAAGTCCGCTGTGAAAGTCGGGGGCTCAACCCTCGAATGCCGGTGGATACTGTCGGGCTAGAGTGCGGAAGAGGCGAGTGGAATTCCTGGTGTAGCGGTGAAATGCGCAGATATCAGGAGGAACACCTATTGCGAAGGCAGCTCGCTGGGACGTAACTGACGCTGAGACGCGAAAGCGTGGGGAGCAAACAGGATTAGATACCCTGGTAGTCCACGCTGTAAACGATGGGCACTAGGTGTGGGGGGTGTCGACTCCCTCCGTGCCGAAGCTAACGCATTAAGTGCCCCGCCTGGGGAGTACGGCCGCAAGGCTAAAACTCAAAGGAATTGACGGGGACCCGCACAAGCAGCGGAGCATGTGGTTTAATTCGACGCAACGCGAAGAACCTTACCTGGGCTTGACATGTTCTTGACAGCTCTGGAAACAGAGTCTCCCTTCGGGGCAAGATCACAGGTGGTGCATGGCTGTCGTCAGCTCGTGTCGTGAGATGTTGGGTTAAGTCCCGCAACGAGCGCAACCCCCGTCGCATGTTGCCAGCATTTAGTTGGGGACTCATGTGAGACTGCCGGTGACAAACCGGAGGAAGGTGGGGATGACGTCAAGTCATCATGCCCCTTATGTCCAGGGCTACACACGTGCTACATTGGCGCGTACAGAGGGCTGCGATACCGCGAGGTGGAGCGAATCCCTCAAAGCGCGTCTCGGTTCGGATTGCAGGCTGAAACCCGCCTGCATGAAGGTGGAGTTGCTAGTAATCGCGGATCAGCATTGCCGCGGTGAATACGTTCCCGGGTCTTGTACACACCGCCCGTCACACCACGGAAGCAAGCAACACCCGAAGCCTGTGGCCTAACCCGCAAGGGAGGGAGCAGTCGAAGGTGGGGCTCGTGACTGGGGTGAAGTCGTAACAAGGTAGCCGTACCGGAAGGTGCGGCTGGATCACCTCCTTTCTAGGGAGCTCCAGGATTGGAGCGGCCGGTTCGCCAGGTCTGCATACCGCAGATCTCGAGCGGCGCCGGCTCCTAGCATGTCGACCGAGCTTGGACAGGGCGCTTCGCTTGCGGGGCGCCTGCATGCTGTTGAGTTTTGAGAGACCGGCGGCCAGTCCGGCCGGCGCCTTCTCCACGGACCTTGAAAACTGCACAGCAATGCCAACATCAGCGTCCATGCGCAAGCATGGGCGCCGTCCCTGTCTCTGGGCCCGTCTTCGGACGTCGTCCGCTGAGGCAGGGGTAACGGGTATCACCGGGCCGCCATTGGCGGCCTGATCACCGTCAAGATAGGAAGGGCACACGGTGGATGCCTAGGCACCAGGAGTCGATGAAGGGCGTGAACGGCTGCGATAAGCCGCGGGGAGGCGCTGAATAGCCTGTGATCCGCGGATGCCCGAATGGGGAAACCCAGCGCTGGTAATGCGGCGTTACCTCATGCTGAATACATAGGCATGTTGGGGACAAGCCGGGGAACTGAAACATCTCAGTACCCGGAGGAAAGGAAATCAACCGAGACTCCCCGAGTAGTGGCGAGCGAAAGGGGATCCAGCCCAAACCACGTGCGTGTAAGCGGCTACGCGTTGCGCACGAGGGGTTGTAGGGCGCCGGCCCGGGGTGTAGCTGCCCCGGCGGGAGTTACCAAGTCATGAGCTAGTCGAAGCGCGTGGAACCGCGCACCACAGAGGGCAACCGTCCCGTAGACGAAAGCCCATGACCTCCCGAAGGCGTTCCTGAGTAGGTCCGCTCCCGTGAAACGCGGACTGAATCTGGGGGGACCACCCTCCAAGGCTAAGTACTCCCTGGTGACCGATAGCGGACTAGTACCGTGAGGGAAAGGTGAAAAGTACCCCTGAAGGGGAGTGAAATAGTACCTGAAACCGCGTGCCTACAAGCGGTGGGAGCATCCTTGTGATGTGACCGCGTGCTTTTTGCATAACGAGCCGGCGAGTTACTCGTCTGCGGCAAGGTTAAGCGATGAGCGGAGCCGTAGCGAAAGCGAGTCCGAAATGGGCGATTTAGTCGTAGGCGGTAGACCCGAAACTGAGCGAGCTACCCATGGGCAGGTTGAAGCGGGGGTAAGACCCCGTGGAGGACCGAACCGACCTAGGTTGAAAACTGGGCGGATGACCTGTGGGTCGGAGTGAAAGGCTAATCAAGCTCAGAGATATCTGGTTCTCTCCGAAATATATTTAGGTATAGCCTCGGATAAATTCCGTTGCGGCCGTAGAGCACTGTTTGGACTAGGGGCCCTACCAGGTTACCGACTTCAGGCAAACTCCGAAGACCGTTCCGGTTACTCCGGGAGTCAGTTGCTGGGGGATAAACTTCAGCGTCAAAAGGGAAACAGCCCAGACCGCCAGCTAAGGTCCCTAAGTACTAGCTAAGTGGCAAACGATGTCCGAGTGCACAGACAACCAGGAGGTTGGCTTAGAGGCAGCCATCCTTGAAAGAGTGCGTAACAGCTCACTGGTCAAGTGTTCGGGCGCGGATAATGTAACGGGGCTCAAGCTAGTCACCGAAGCTGCGGGTGTGATCTTCACGGATCACGCGGTAGGAGAGCGTTCCCAGGGCAGTGAAGCGGCGGCGGAAGCCAGCCGTGGAGGCCTGGGAAGTGAGAATGCCGGCATGAGTAACGAAAGAGGGGTGAGAATCCCCTCCACCGATTGCCCAAGGATTCCTGAGTAAAGTTCGTCTGCTCAGGGTTAGTCGGGACCTAAGGCGAGGCCGAAAGGCGTAGTCGATGGCCAACAGGTTGATATTCCTGTACCACGTCGCAGTCAATTGACCGATGGGGGGACGAGGAAGGCTAAGGAAGCCCAGGCGATGGTCGTCCTGGGGTAAGCATGTAGGGGTGGCTTCTGGAAAATCCGAAGCCGCATAACCTGAGGTGCGATGCCAGCTGGCTATAAGCCGGCGAGTTCCTGACGCCAAGCCTCCGAGAAAAGCCTCTAGGGAGACTGCGCGTGCCCGTACCAAAACCGACACAGGTGGGCAAGTAGAGAATACTAAGGTGATCGAGATAACCATCGTTAAGGAACTCGGCAAAATCGCTCCGTAACTTCGGGATAAGGAGCGCCCCAGTAGGGTGAAACCGCTTGCCGGTGGAGCTCGAGAGGGCCGCAGTGAATTGGTTCAACCGACTGTTTACCAAAAACACAGGTCTCTGCTAAGTCGCAAGACGACGTATAGGGGCTGACGCCTGCCCGGTGCCGGAAGGTTACGTGGAGATGTTAGGGCTTGACCCGAAGCATTGAAACTAAGCCCCGGTAAACGGCGGCGGTAACTATAACCGTCCTAAGGTAGCGAAATTCCTTGTCGGGTAAGTTCCGACCTGCACGAATGGCGTAACGAGTTGAACGCTGTCTCAACGATGGGCTCGGTGAAATTGCAGTCTCGGTGAAGATGCCGAGTACCCGCGGAAAGACGGAAAGACCCCGTGAACCTTTACTACAACCTGGTATTGGAGTTCGGTGCGTTTCGCTCAGGATAGGTGGGAGGCTAGGAAGCAGTGGCTGCGGCTGCTGTGGAGCCAACCTTGAGATACCACCCTTGACGTATTGGGCTTCTAACACCGTTCCCTGAATCGGGGCGGTGAACAGTGCCAGGCGGGTAGTTTGACTGGGGCGGTCGCCTCCCAAAATGTAACGGAGGCGCACAAAGGTTCCCTCAGCACGGTTGGAAATCGTGCGTAGAG
Source organism: uncultured Solirubrobacteraceae bacterium (assembly GCA_963722815.1). GTDB lineage: Bacteria > Actinomycetota > Thermoleophilia > Solirubrobacterales > Solirubrobacteraceae > DASQFQ01. The sequence goes on along the minus strand of CAVROM010000009.1, from coordinate 481,498 downwards.
TGTAAAGGCAGTAAGGGAGCTTGACTGCGAGAACGACGGTTCGAGCAGGTGCGAAAGCAGGTCTTAGTGATCCGGCGGTAGCAAGTGGAAGTGCCGTCGCTCAACGGATAAAAGGTACTCCGGGGATAACAGGCTTATCGAGTCCAAGAGTCCACATCGACGACTCGGTTTGGCACCTCGATGTCGGCTCGTCGCATCCTGGGGCTGAAGTAGGTCCCAAGGGTTGGGCTGTTCGCCCATTAAAGCGGCACGCGAGCTGGGTTCAGAACGTCGTGAGACAGTTCGGTCCCTATCTTCCGTGGGCGTTGGAGAATTGAGAGGATTCGTCCCTAGTACGAGAGGACCGGGATGAACGCACCTCTGGTGTATCTGTTGTCCTGCCAAGGGCACCGCAGGTTAGCTACGTGCGGATCGGATAACCGCTGAAGGCATCTAAGCGGGAAGCCGACCTCGAGATGAATTCTCCCATCCCCTCGAGGGAGTAAGACCCCTGGTAGACCACCAGGTTGATAGGCCAGATCTGGAAACGTGGCAACACGCGTAGGAGACTGGTACTAATGGGTCGAGGGCTTGACGGATATTTTTGATACCCGTGGTGTTGGCATGCTGTGTGGTTTTGAGGGTCCGGGAGACCGGTCTCGCTTAATTTCCGGTGGCTTTGGCGTGGGGGAAACACCTCTTCCCATTCCGAACAGAGCAGTTAAGCCCCACAGCGCCGATGGTACTTGGCCTTCGCGGGCCCGGGAGAGTAGGTCGCCGCCGGTTCTTCACTCACGAGCCGCCCTCTGGGCGGCTCGTCGTCGTTGAGGGCGTTGCCGGCCCGAACCAGGCGCCCAGCGCGTCCTCGAGGCCGTCGGCGCCCCCCTCGCCCACCCAGGCGACATGGCCGTCGGGCCGGATGAGGATGCCGGTGGGCGCGCTGACCGCGCCGACGGCCGGCAGCTCCCACGTGCCCTCGTAGCGCGCGCGCACCGTCTTGACCCGATCGCCCCACGGCCCGCTGTCGAGGCCGGCGGTGGCGCCCAGGTCGAGCAGCACCGCCCGCCCCTCGCGCAGGAGCGCGAAGACCGACTGCGGCTCGCCGGTGCCGGCGAGCTCGAGATCCGGCATCCGCCGGCCGAGCAGCGGGTGACCCTCACCGAGGTCGTAGCGGATCCCCAACCCGGACATCAGCGCGCCGAAGCGTATGCGTGGCTCGTCGATCTCGAGGAGTTTCGCCATCGTCTCCTGGAGCGCTTTGGTGCGCTCGTCCGCGCGGCGCAGCGCGACCGAGGCCATCGTGGTGCGAAGCACCTTGGCGGCGACCGGGTGGCGCTCGTCGTGGTACGTGTCCAGGAGGCTCTCCGGGGCCGTCCGGTTCACCACTAGGGCCAGCTTCCATCCGAGGTTCACCGCGTCCTGCACCCCGGTATTGAGGCCCTGCCCGCCGTCCGGGGCGTGGACGTGTGCGGCGTCGCCGGCCAGCAGGACCCGGCCCTTGCGGTAGGCGGCGGCCTGCCGGGTCATGTCCGTGAACCGGGAGATGTAGGTGGGGCTGTGGATCCCGTAGTCGGTCCCGTAGACGGCGATGAGCCCTTCGCTGAGCTCGCGCAGGGTCGGCTCGCTCGTGGCGCCGGCCTCGGCCTCGGTCACCGTGACGCGGACGGGCCCCGATTCCGCGTAGGCGACCTCGCCGTCGCGGATCTCGTACTCCACCCGGCCGATGCCGTGGATGCCGACGGCGTCGCGGCGGATGCCCAGCTCCGGCTGCTCGGACATCTCGGCCTCGGCGATCAGGTTGCTCGTTGTGGGATCCCAGCCGGGGAACTCGATGCCGGCGGCTTTGCGGACGACGCTGCGGCCCCCGTCGCAGCCGACGAGGTACTCCGCCCGCAGCGACGCGCCGTCGGCCAGCTCGACGTCGACGCCGGTGTCGTCCTGCGTGAGGCCCGTCACCTCACGGCCGCGGTAGACCGTCACCGGCAGTTCGTCGACCCAGCCGGCCAGGATGCGCTCGATGTGCTTCTGCCACAGCGCGAGCCCGTAGGGGTGGCGGGTGGGGAAGTCGCTGATGTCCAGCTTCACGCCGGCGAAGCCGGCGGTCTGGGTGATCTGACCCTCCGCGAGGAAGCGATCGGCGATCCCGCGCTGGTCCAGTACCTCGATCGTGCGTGCGTGCAGACCGCCGGCGCGCGAGCCGAGCAGCTCCCGATCGGCTCGCCGCTCGACGATCGCGACGTCGACGCCGGCGAGCGCCAGCTCACCGGCCAACATCATGCCCGTCGGGCCGCCTCCGGCGATGATCACTGAGTGCATTCTGCGCCTCCCATTTGGCTTGCGGCGGCGATTATCAGGCACACCCGGGGGCTTGATACAAGCCCCCCTGCCGGGTATAAATTGGTAATGGAGAGGAGTGTGTGTGCCCTCCCTCCGCCGCTTCGTCGCGCCCCCAAGCGCGCGAGCCGCCCGGAGGCGGCCCGCATGCATGGAGCTTCTTCAAGTAGCCGCCCTCCCGGCGCGCCCGTCCTCCCAGACCGGGCACCGGGGGGCGGATCGGTCAGGTCCGCTGGCGCCGGGGGAGCGGCGTACGGCAGACCTGGGCACGCGCGCTGACCGTCCCCGGCCGGCGGTGCGTGCGCTGGTGACGATCGAGACGTCGGCGGTGCGGGTGCTCGGACGTGGGGGCGGCGACCGGTCCGGGGGTGGTGGACCGGGGCGCGTTTGCCTCACCCAGCGTGGCGAACTCGAGCGCCGAATCAACGGCGCCCCGCACCAGCTCGCGGAGCGAGCGTTTGGGCTGGCGACTGACGATCGTCGGGGGGAACATGTGTTCGTGAAGCTACGAGTCGGGTCGGACGGAACCGCCCGTTTGCAAGGCTTCTTGCAGGCGCCCGCCGGGATCCCGCGCGGAGAGCGGCACACCGGAAAGTGGTGTCGCTAGGGTCGCCGCATCGGCCGCCAGCACACCCACCGGCTCAGGGTCCGCTACGGCGAGTGCGACCCCCAGGGCGTCGTCTTCAACGCCCACTACTTCGCCTACTTCGACATCGCCCTGACCGAGCTGTGGCGCGAGGTGGACGGCGGCTACGCGGCGATGATGGAGGCCGGGCTCGACCTCCAGGTCGTCGAGGCCACCGCCTGCTACAAGGCGCCCGCGCGCTTCGACGACGAGCTCGACATCGCCATCGAGGTCACGCACCTCGGCACGACGAGCATGGTCACCGACCTCCACATCCGCCGCGACGGCGAGCTGCTGGTGGAAGGCCGGCTCGCCCACGTGTTCGTCGACACCGAGCAGCACGCCAAGACGCCGATCCCGGACCGGCTGAGAACGGCGCTAGGAGCCGAGTGAGGCCCAGATGTCGACCTTGGTGCGGACCTTCTCGATCACGGCGTCGGTGAACTCGCTCGTGGTCGCATGCCCGCCCAGGTCGATCGTCTTCACGCCGCCGGCGATCGTCTCCAGCACGCCCTCGTAGATCGCCCGCGAGGCGCGCTCGGCGCCGCGCACCCCGGCCGCCCCCGCGTACGACATCAGCGCCGCGCAGGCGAGGATCATCGCCATCGGGTTGGCCAGGTTCTTGCCCAGCAGCGACGGCGCCGTGCCATGCGGCGCCTCGGCCATCGCGACGTCGATCTCATGGTCGTCGTCGAACGCCAGCAGCACCGACTCGGCGCCCGCGATCGAGCCGAACATCGGCAGCACGAGATCGCTGAGGCAATCGCCGTCGCGGTTCAGCGCGGGGATCACCAACGGCGTCTCCGCGGCGCCCGAGATCAGCCCCGCGTACGTCGCGTCGATCAGCACCGGCCGGTACTCGACGTCCGGATGCCGCGCCGCCGCCGCGTCGAGCTCCTCCTTCAGCATGCCCTCGTACACGGGGGAGACCGTCCACTTCGGGCCGCCGTAGACGACGGCGGAGGTCCGCTCGGCGGTCCGGAAGGCGTACTCGGCCACGGCCCGGCAGGTGGAGCGCGTGATCTTCTCGGTCCGGTACGCGACCTCGTCGTCGGCGCCCTCGTCGCCCTCGCGCCACTGCTTGGCGCCGTAGGCGTCCTCGACCGCCATCCGCACGACGGAGATCGGGAAGTGCACGCCGCTGACCGGCCCGACCACGCCCGGGATCCGCCGGCCGGTGCGGATGATCACCTTGCCGTCGACCGCCTCGCGCAGGATGCGGTTGGGGGAGCCGACGTCGTCCTTGCCCTCGGGCGTGACCGTCGCCGCCTTGAGCCCGAAGCCGGCCTCGCGCATGGCCTCCGCGGCCTCCTCGACGACGGCGTTGCCGGTCTTGCGGCGGTTGTCCAGCGACAGCTCGTAGTGGACGAGCTCGGCATCCACGCCGGTCACGTCGGGCTCGAGCACCCGGATCGCCTGCTCGAGCAGCTCCTGGCCCGTCTCGTCGCCTTCCAGCACGATGATCTTGAGGTCGTCCGCCATGGGCGCGTGAGCCTAGAGGGTGCGGCTGCTCGCGTGAGCGGGCATGGGGGTGAGGCCCTCCTCGAATCCGGGGAGGGCCGCCACCCGCCGCACCCAGCTCGCGACGCCCGGGTGCTCGTCCAGCGGGCACCCGGCGTCGTCGGCGACGTGGACGTAGCCGTAGAGCGCCAGGTCGGCGACGGTGTACGTCGAGCCCAGCACGAAGTCGTGCCCGGCGAGGCCGCGCTCGAGCGTCGCCAGCGCCTCGCGCCCGCGCCGCTGCCGGTCGGCGAACACCTCCGGCACCCCGGAGGCCCGCCCGCTCAGGGCCAGGAAGCGCGCGACCCCGATGTTCGCCTCGATCTGGTTCTGCTCGAGGAACATCCACGCGTGCACGCGGGCGCGCTCGACGGGCTCGGCGGGCAGGTACTCGGTGCCCTCGGCCAGGTAGAGGAGGATCGCGCCGGACTCGGCGAGGTAGGTGCCGTCGTCGAGCTCGAGCACCGGGATCCGGCCGTCCGGGTTGCGCGCGAAGTGCTCGGGCGTGCGTGTCTCGCCCGCGAACAGGTCGAGCTCGACGCGCTCGTAGCTCGCCCCGACCTGGTCGAGCATCACGCGCGCCTTCAGGCAGTTGCCCGAGGAGGGGTGCTCGTAGAGGATCAAGCGGCTTCGGCGCCGTCGAGGTCCAGCTCGGCGGAGTGCGCCTCGAGCGCGGCGATCACCGTCGTGAGGTGCTCGTCGAAGTCGACCCCGAGGTCCTCGGCCCCGGAGCGCAGCGCGTCGCGGTCGATCGCGGCGGCGAAGGCCGGCGTCTTCATCTTCTTCTTGACCGACTTCGGCGTCATCCCGTGGATGCCCTGGGGACGCACGTAGGCGCAGGCCATGATGAAGCCGGAGAGCTCGTCGACGGCGTAGAGCGCCTTCTCCATGTCGGAGTCGCGCGAGACCCCGAGGAAGTCGGCGTGCGAGGCGACCGCGCGCACGAACTCGGGCGTGAAGCCCTGGCGCTCGAGCTCGGCCATGCCCGTCCGCGGGTGGCCGTCCACGGCGTCCATGTCCGGGTGGCGCTCGTAGTCGAGGTCGTGGAGCATCCCGACGAGCCCCCATTCCTCCACGTCGCCGCCGAAGCGGGGGGCGTACGCGCGCATCGCCGCCTCGACCGCGAGCACGTGCTTGCGCAGCGAGGCGGACTCCGTCCACTCGCAGAAAAGGGACCAGGCGTCTTCGCGCGAAAGAGGCTGCGACATGGGTGTTACCCTAGCCCGCCGCTCGACCATGGAGAAGCTCGTCATAGAGGGCGGTGTGCCGCTCTCCGGCACGATCCAGGCCGCCGGGAACAAGAACGCGGCGCTGCCGCTACTGGCCGCCAGCCTCCTCACCGAGGAGCGCGTCGAGATCGCCAACGTCCCGCGCATCCGGGACACCGAGGCCATGCTCACGCTGCTGGCCGATCTCGGCGTCGCCGTCGAGCGACTCGACGACAACAAGGTCGCTCTGACCGCGGCCGACATCCCGACCACGGACGTCGATCCGGCGCTGGCGGAGCGCATCCGTGCCTCGTTCCTGGTCGCCGGGCCGCTGCTGGCGCGCTTCGGCTCCGCCTTGATGCCGCCGCCGGGCGGGGACGTCATCGGCCGCCGCCGGCTCGACCCGCACCTCGACGCCTTCCGCGCGCTCGGCGCCGAGGTCGACCACGACCGCCACATCAAGCTGCGCGCGCCCAACGGCGGGCTGCGCTCGACCGACTTCTTCATGGACGAGCCGTCCGTGATGGGCACCGAGAACGCGCTGATGGCCGCCGCGCTGACGCCCGGCACGACCGTGATCCGCAACGCCGCGAGCGAGCCGCACGTGCAGGACCTCGCGCGCATGCTCAACAAGATGGGCGCGGCGATCGAAGGCATCGGCTCCAACGTCATGTACGTGCACGGCATGGGCGCGCTGGGCGGCTGCGAGCACTCGGTCTCGCCGGACCACATCGAGATCGCCTCGTTCATGGCGCTGGCGGGCGTGACCGGCGGGGAGCTGCGGATCGAGGGCTGCGTGCCCGAGGACATGCGGATGATCTGCCTGGTCTTCGAGCGGCTCGGCCTGCGCTCGCGCTGGGACGACTCGGCCATCGTGGTGCCCGGCGGCCAGAAGCTCGTGGTCGCGCGCGACGCGGGCGACTACCAGTCCAAGGTCGAGGACGGCCCGTGGCCGGCGTTCCCGGCCGACCTCACCTCGATCGCGGTGGCGCTGGCGACGCAGTCCGAGGGCTCGGTCCTGATCTTCGAGAAGATGTTCGAGAACCGCCTGTTCTTCGTGGACAAGCTGATCTCGATGGGCGCCGAGATCACGATCTGCGACCCGCACCGGGCGATCGTCATCGGCCCGCGGCGGCTGCGCGGCGCGCGGCTCTCCTCGCCGGACATCCGAGCCGGCATGGCGATCCTGATCGCCGCGCTGTGCGCTCAGGGCGAGAGCGAGATCCACAACGTGCGCGAGATCGACCGCGGCTACGAGCGGATCGACGAGCGGCTGCGGGACCTGGGCGCGCGCATCGAGCGCGTCGCGAACTAGCCTCCTCGGCGCCATGATCGACCCGATCCCCTCGGGGACCCGCGACGTCCTGCCGGACGAGATGCGCGAGCTGCGCGCGATCACCGAGACGGTTCGGGCGGTGTTCGACGCCCGCGGCTACGGCGAGGTGGCCACGCCCGCGCTCGAGTACGAGACCACGTTGGCGCGCGGCGACGCCGCCGCGGCGGAGCCCGCATACCGGCTGTTCGACGAGCAGGGCAACGTGCTCGTGCTGCGCTCGGACATGACGATCCCGATCGCGCGGGTGGTGGCGACGCGGTACGCGTCGTCCTCGCCGCCGCTGCGGTTCTGTTACTTCGCCCACGCCTACCGGAGCGTGCGGCCGTCGCGCGGGCAGGCGCGCGAGATGCTCCAGGCGGGCATCGAGCTCGTCGGCGCGCCGGGGCCGGAGGGGACGATCGAGGCGCTCGAGCTGCTGTGCGAGGTGCTCGACGCGGTCGGGCTCGACGGCTACCGGATCGGGCTCGGCGACGCCTCGCTGTACCCGGCGCTGCTCGACGCCGTCGGCGTGCCCGACGCGGCGCGCGGCCCGCTGCTGCACGAGCTCGTGACGCGCGACTTCGTCGGGCTGGAGCGCGAGATCGAGGCGCTGCGGCTGGGCTCGGCGGAGTCGGAGGCGCTGCTGCGGACGCCGCAGCTGCGCGGCGACGCCTCGGTGCTCGACGTCGGCGGGCCGGCTGCCGAGGTGGTCGGGCGGCTGCGGACGCTGCACGAGGGGCTGACGCCGCGCGCGGGCGAGCGCGTGATCTTCGACCTCGGGCTCTCGCGCTCGCTGGGCTATTACACGGGCGCGATCTACGAGGTCTACGACGGCGCCGTCGGCGTCCCGCTGGGCGGGGGAGGGCGCTACGACGATCTGCTCGCCCGGTTCGGGCGGGAGCTGCCGGCGTGCGGGTGGGCGCTGAACGTGGAGCGGCTGCACATCGCGCTGGTGGGCGAGGGGGAGCGCGGCGAACGATGGGGCTGAACGGGCTCACCCTTGCCGTGCCGCGCGGCGCGCTGATGCGGAACACGCTGGACCTGCTGGACACGCTCGGGGTCGAGACCGCCGTGGTGCGGGACAACGACCGCCGCCTGCTCTTCTCCGAGGTCGGGATCGTCACGATGCGGCCCTCCGACGTGCCCACCTACGTCGAGGCGGGCGCCGCCGACCTCGGCATCACCGGCAAGGACGTGTTGGCCGAGCAGGTCGAGCGCGAGGTCTACGAGCTCGCCGATCTCGCCTATGGGCGCTGCGTGATGGTGTTCGCGACCGTCGAGGGCGACGACCCGGCCGCCGAGGCCCTGCGCCGGCTCGGGGTCATGCGGATCGCGACGAAGTACCCGCGCATCGCCGCCCGCTACTTCGAGCGCACCGGGCGCCAGGCGGAGATCGTGGAGGTCAAGGGCTCGGTCGAGCTCGCGCCCCTCACCGGGCTGGTGGACGGGATCGTCGACCTCACCGCGACCGGCACGACGCTGCGCGAGAACGGGCTGGTCGTGCGCGAGGAGCTGTGGGCCTCGACCGCCCGTCTGATCGCCAACCCGGTCGCGCACAAGCTCAAGGCCACCGAGATCGACGAGCTGCTCGCGCGGATCCGCGATGCGGCGTAGCTGCATGGTCGCCGACGCCGCGGAGGTCGCCGCCGAGGTCCGCGCGACGGTCCCGGCGGCCGCCTCGGTCGCCGACGCGGTCGCCGCGATCGTGGACGACGTGCGCCTGCGGGGGAACGCCGCGGTCGCGGAGTACGAGCACCGCTTTGGCGGCGCGGCGGAAGACGGGGGCGGGCCGGCCGGCGGCCCCTCCGGCGGCTCTTTCCTCGTGCCCCCAGGCCGCCTGGAAGCGGCGCTGGAGGCCCTTGACCCCGAGGTTCGGCAGGCGCTCAAGCTCGCGGCGGCCAACATCGAGGCGGTCGCGGCGGCGGGGCTCGGGGCCGACACGGCGGTGACGCTCGAGCAGGGCCAGTCCGTGCGGCTGCGCGACGTGCCCGTGCGGCGGGCGGCGGTCTACGCGCCCGGCGGCCGGGCGCCGTATCCTTCCTCGGTGCTGATGGGCGCGGTGACCGCGCGCGCCGCGGGCGTCGACGAGCTCGTGGTCGTGGCGCCCTCGCACCCCGTGATCCACGCCGCCGCGGCGCTGTGCCAGGCCGACGAGGTCTATGCCATGGGCGGCGCGCAGGCGATCGCCGCGCTCGCGTACGGGACCGAGTCGATCCGCCGCGTCGACGTGATCGTCGGGCCCGGCAACCTGTACGTGCAGGAGGCCAAGCGGCAGGTGAGCGGGCTCGTCGGCATCGACGGCTTCGCCGGGCCGAGCGACCTGTGCGTGATCCTCACCGATCGTCCCGACTGGGCTGCCGCCGACCTCCGCGCCCAGGCCGAGCACGGGCCGGACAGCCTGGTGGTGGCGGTCAGCGACGATCCCGCGCTGTTGCCGGACGACGGCGTCGGCATCCACGCCGAGAACCTCGACGCCGCGCTCGCGTTCGCCGAGGCGCTCGCGCCCGAGCACCTGCAACTGATGGGCGCCGAGGCCGAGGCGCTCGCGCCGCGGGTGCGCAGCGCCGGCTGCCTGTTCGTCGGCGCGCACGCCGGCACCGCGTTCGGCGACTACGTCGCGGGCTCCAACCACACGCTCCCGACCGAGGGCGCCGCGCGCTTCGCCTCCGGCCTCAACGTCCGCCACTTCCGCCGCCGCATGGCCGAGGTCCGCGTCCCCGCGGACGCCGCGGCAAAGCTCGCCGGGCCGGGCGCCGCGATCGCGCGGGCCGAGGGCTTCGAGGCCCACGCCGCGTCGATGGAGGCGAGACTGGAGAATCCAGACCAATGACGCGCTCGGCGGAGATCACCCGCAAGACGGGCGAGACCGACGTCTCGCTCACGCTCGGCCTCGACGGCAGCGGCGCCGGCACGCGCAGCACCGGCGTCGGCTTCCTCGACCACATGCTCGACCTGCTCGCCCGCCACGGCCGCCTCGACCTCGACCGTCGACGTCACCGGCGATCTCCATACCGGCTCGCACCACACGGTCGAGGACACCGGGATCGTGCTCGGCCAGGCGCTCGACCGCGCGCTCGGCGACCGCGACGGCATCGCCCGCTACGGCCACGCCGTGATCCCGATGGACGAGGCCCGCGCGTCGTGCGCGATCGACGTCTCGGGCCGCCCGTACTGCGCCTACGGTGGCCTCACGCTGCCGCCGGGGGACATCGCCGGCTTCGAGCACGAGGCGGCCGAGGAGTTCTTCCGCGCCGTCGCCTCCGCCGCCCGGCTGACGCTCCATCTCGAGCTCCAGGCCGGCACCAACGCGCACCACATGATCGAGGCCTGCTTCAAGGCGTTCGCCCGCGCGCTGCGGGTCGCGGTCGCGGTCGATCCCTCGGAGCCCGGGATCCCGTCGACCAAGGGCACGCTGACGTGAGCACGGTCGCGCTCGTCGACTACGGGATGGGCAACCGGCGCTCGGTCGAGAAGGCGCTCGAGCACGTGGGCGCGACCGTCGCCCGCACCGCCGATCCCGAGGCGATCCGGGCCGCCGACGCGGTCGTCGTCCCGGGCGTGGGAGCGTTCCCCGAGGCGATGCGCCGCCTCAACGCCGCCGGGCTCGACGAGGTCATCAGGGAGCGCGCGGAGGGCGGCACGCCCGTGCTCGGCATCTGCCTCGGCATGCAGCTGCTGTTCGAGCGCTCGGTCGAGCACGAGGGTGCGCAGGGGCTCGGCCTGCTGCCCGGCGACGTGACCGCGCTCGAGGCGCCGAAGGTGCCCCACATCGGCTGGAACCGCGTGGCGATGCGGCGCGCGTCGGGCCTGACGCGCGGCCTGGGCGACGCCACCGCCTTCTACCACGTGCACAGCTTCGTCTGCCGCGCCTCCGAGGAGGATGTCGTCGGCGAGGGCGAGTACGGCGAGCGCTTCGCCTCGATCGTCGAGCGCGAGAACGTGGCAGGGGTCCAGTTCCATCCCGAGAAGTCCAGCCGCGACGGCCTCCAGCTGCTCGCGAACTTCGTCCCGTGATCCTCTATCCCGCCATCGACATCCTCGACGGCAAGGCCGTCCGGCTCGTCGAGGGCCGCTTCGAGGATCGGACGATCTACCACGACGACCCCGTCGAGGCGGCCAAGTCGTGGGTCGACGCGGGCGCGCGCTTCCTCCACGTCGTCGATCTCGACGGCGCCCGCTCGGGCGAGCCGCGCTCGATCGGGCACCTGCGGCGGATCGCCAAGGAGACCGGCGTGCCGGTCCAGTACGGCGGCGGGCTGCGCAGCCTGCCGGCGGTGCGAGAGGCGCTGCGGGCGGGCGCCGAGCGCGTGATCATCGGCACCGCCGCCTTCCGCGACGTCGACTTCCTCGACGCGGTGATCGAGGCGTTCGGCCCGCGCGTCCTCGTCTCGGTCGACGTCCGCGGCGGCCACATCTCCACCGCCGGCTGGACCCAGACCACGCAGATGCCCGCCGGCGACGCCATCCGCCGCCTCGGTGACCGTGGCGTGTCGAGCTTCGTCTACACCGACGTCGACCGCGACGGCCGGCTCGAGGGGCCGGACCTGGACGACGTCCGCGAGGTCGCCGAGGCCGTGCGCGGGCGCTTCCTCTACTCCGGCGGGATCGGCGACGTCGAGCACCTCAGCTCGCTCGCCGCGCTGCGCCAGGTCAACCTCGCCGGCGTGATCGTCGGCAAGGCGCTCTACGAGGGCCGCTTCACGGTCGCCGAGGGCCAGGCCGCGCTCGACTCCGCCCGCCCCGCCGACGGCTACAGCCGCCCCCGCACCGCCCGCCACCGGCGCTGATGCGGTTGTGGGAGTGGGTGCGGAGGGGTCGGATCACGACGCCGCCGCGAGGGCGGCAGCTCGTCCTGCTGGTCCTGCTCGGCCTGTGGCCTCCTACGTGGCCTGGGCCGTCTTCGAGGCTCTCTGGGCGATCGTGGCGGTGATCGAGGTCCTCGTCACGGGTCCGGACGAGGACGTCAGCATCCCGGCGGCGGCCGCCGGGGCGGCGCTGGCGATCCTGGTCGCCGTGCTCGGGTCGTATGCCCTGCGCCGCCTCACCGCCGCCTGGGTCCGCCGCCAGCCGCCCGATCCGCCGCGCGCTGGACCGATGAACGGTTGACCGCGCGCCGCGTGGGCCGGGATGCTGCCGGGCCGATGCCGCTCTCGCTCCCCGTCCGGCTCCTCTACATCGCGGCGGTGGCGCTCGTGCTGGCAGACGTCGACTGGGCGGCGAAGGCGTGGGCGCTGGACCAGCTGCGGCCCGACCAGCTCGTGCTCAACACCGATCGCCCGTGGCACGCCGTCATCACCCCACCGGTGCTGGCCGTGATCCTCGTCGCCTGCGCGCGCACGCGCCTGCTCGCGCTCGGCGCCGGCGTGATCGTCGGCGGAGCGCTCGGCAACATGGGCGAGTTCGCGGTCTTCGGCCGCGTCACGGACTTCATCCCGCTCGGCGTGCCCTACCGCGGCTCGACGTGGTCGCCGGCCGACTTCTTCCTCCTGACCGGGCTCGTCCTCCTGTGGATCGGCGCCGCGCAATACCCTCGAGCGCGTGCACTACAAGCGGGTGATCCCCTGCATGGACGTCGACGCCGGGCGCGTCGTCAAGGGGACGCGCTTCCTGGAGATTCGTGACGCCGGCGATCCGGTGGAGCTGGCGGCGTTCTACGACGCCGAGGGCGCCGACGAGCTCGTCTTCCTCGACATCACCGCGACCTCGGACAAGCGCGACACCGTCACCGAGCTCGCGCGCCGCGCCGCCGACGAGGTCTTCGTCCCGTTCACGATCGGCGGCGGCATCCGCTCGGCCGGCGACGCCCAGGGCGTGCTCGACGCGGGGGCCGACAAGGTCTCAGTGAACTCCGCGGCGGTCGCGCGGCCGGAGCTGATCGACGAGCTCGCCAACGTGTTCGGCGCGCAGTGCGTGGTGCTGGCGATCGACGCCAAGCGCGCCGACCCGGGCTGGGAGGTCCACGTCGCCGGCGGCCGCACGCCGACCGGGATCGACGCGCTGAGCTGGGCCCGCGAGGGCGTGTCGCGCGGGGCGGGGGAGATCCTGCTGACCTCGATGGACCGCGACGGCACCAAGGACGGCTACGACACCGACCTGCTGCACGCGATCTCGAGCGCGGTCGACGTGCCGGTGATCGCCTCGGGCGGCGCCGGCGAGCCCGGCCACCTCGTCGACGCCTTCCGCGCCGGCGCCGACGCCGTCCTGCTCGCCTCGATCCTCCACTATGGCCAGTACACGGTGGCCGAGCTCAAGCGCCACCTCGCCGAGGCGGGCGTCAGCGTCAGGGAGCCTTCGGCGTGAGCTGGGAGAGCGACGCGTAGCCGGCCACGTAGAGGTTGCGGCCGTCGCTCACCACCGGGTTGAAGCCGCCGCGCCCGAAGCGGAACACCTTGCGGCCGGTGCGCGCGTTCAGGCCCGTTGTCGTGCGCGACTGCAGGTCGCCGAAGTAGACGATGTCGCCGACCACCGTGGCGGCGCCGGAGATCCGGCCGGGCGCCTTCTTCTTCCAGCGGACCTTGCCGCTACGGGCGTTCAGGGCGTAGAAGTTGCCGTCGTACGAGCCGACGTAGACGGTCGGCTTGCCGCCCTCCACCTGCGCGACCGCCGCCGACGCGTAGACGTAGCCGCCTGTCCCCGTCCGCCATGCGAGCTTGCCCGACGACGCCGAGAACGAGTAGACGTTGGAGTCGGTGTTTCCGATGTACACGCGCCCGTAGGCGACGGCCGGCGAGGCGTAGAACTGGCCCGCGGCGGTGCCGAACTTCGCGCCGTGGGTGCTCTGGCTCCACACCTCCTTGCCGTTGCTCAGCCGGATCGCGTAGACGCGCCCCGCGTAGTCGCCGAAGTACAGCTTGCCGTCGGAGAGCGCCAGCGCGCCTTTGACCGCGCCGCTGGCCTTGTAGGTCCACTTCACGCTGCCGTCCTTGGCGTCCAGCGCGTAGACCGTCCCGTCCTCGGAGCCGAAGTAGAGGCGCCCGCCGACGAGCAGCGGGCGAGGACTCGGTCCGGCTCGGCAGCGGCTTCGTCCACAGCCTCTTCCCGTCCTTCGCCCGCAGCGCGGCCACCCGCCCGTTCTTGGAGCCGTCGCGCACGAGGATCGTCGCGTAGATGCGGCCGCCGGCGTAGGCGGGCGAGGAGGCGGCGAGCTTCCCGAGGTTCTTGGCCCAGCGGCGCTTTCCGGTGCGCTTGTCGAGCGCGAACAGCGCGCCGTTGTTCTTGATCACGAACAGCTTTCCCTCGGCGATCGCGGGCGTGAACTCGAGCAGTGAGTGCGCGCTCCACGACCACCGCTGGCGGAACGGCGGCCCCAGCGTCTTCGGTGCCTGCAGCCAGTGCCGGCGGGTCTGCGTGTAGCCGTAGAGCGGCCAGGTGAACGTGTCGGCGCCCTTCTTGGTGGGCGCCGGAGTCGGCGTCTCGGTCGGCTCGGCGCGGAACTCGACGTTGGGGTCGGACACGTCGCCGTCGGAGAGCAGGACGTAGGCGCCCGCACCGGCGGCCAGCAGCAGCACGAGCGCGACCGCGACCCAGATGACGATCCGCCGCCGAGACCGGGGACTATCCGGCGGCGACATGGGGTGCGATGGTAGCTGGGACATGAACGACGACCTGCTCGAGCAACTGCGGGAGGTACCCGGCGCGGGGGAGCTCTTCGACGCCCTCGAAGACGTCCCGGGCGTGTGGATCGTGGGCGGCGCCGTGCGCGACGCGCTGCTCGGCCGCGACCCGCGCGACCTCGACCTGGTGGTGGAGGGCGACGCCGCCGAGGTGGCGCGGCGGCTGGGGGAGGAGCCGCTGTTGCACGAGCGCTTCGGCACCGCGACCTCGGGCGGCGTCGTCAACCTCGCCGCCGCGCGGCGCGAGCGCTACGAGCAGCCGGGTGCGCTGCCGGAGGTCGAGCTCGGCGCGCCGATCGCAGAGGACCTCGCGCGCCGCGACTTCACCGTCAACGCGATCGCGGTGCGGCTCGCGGACGGGGAGCTGCAGGCGGTGCCGCACGCGCTCGAGGACCTCGCGGCGCGGCGGCTGCGCGTGCTGCACGCCGGTTCGTTCCTCGACGACCCCACGCGGCTGCTGCGGCTGGTCCGCTACGCGGCGCGGCTGCGCTTCCAGATCGAGCAGGCCACGCGCGAGCTGGCGTTCGCGGCGGTGGAGGGCGGCGCGCTGGCGACGGTCACGCCCTCGAGGCTGGGCAACGAGCTGCGGCTGCTGCTCGAGGAGCCGCAGCCGGCCGCGGTCTGCGGGCTCGAGGCGTTCGGCATCGGCCCGCGGATGCTGCCGGGCTTCAACGTCGACCCCGACCTCGTCGAGCGCGCGCAGCGCCTGACGCCCGCCGACGGCCGCCCCGACCTCGTCGCGCTGGCCGCGACCTGCTTCGACGCCTCCGCCCCGGACCTCGCCGGGCGCCTCGACGCCTGCGAGTTCCCCGCCCGCGAACGCGACACGGTGACTGCCGCCGCCACCCGCGCGCGGGCGCTCGCGCCGGTGCTGGGCGGGCTGGAGGACGCGTCGGCGATCTGGGCGCTGCTGCGGCGCGAGGGGGCCGAGACCGTCGCGCTGGCCGGGGCGCTGGGCGCCCCCGAGCAGGCGAAGCGCTGGCTCGACGACCTCCGCCACGCCAAGCTCGACATCACCGGCGACGACCTGCTGGCCGCCGGCCTCGAAGGTCCCGCGATCGGCCGTGGGCTCGACGCCGCGACCGCGGCGATGCTCGACGGAGCGACCGGCCGCGAGGCGCAGCTGGCGGCGGCGCTGGCGGCCCCGCCACAATGACGGCGTGGACCTGCCCGAGCCCTTCACCTGGCGCGACGAGCACATCGGCGCCTCGCTGCCCGGGGGCGAGGTGCTGTTCTCGAGCCGCCGCGGCGGCGTCTCCGAGGGCCCGTTCGCCTCGCTCAACCTCGGCCGGCTGACCGACGACCCGGGCGAGAACGTCGACGAGAACCGCGCCCGGCTCGCCGCGGCGGTCGGCGCCCCGCGCGAGCGCTTCCTCTACGGCCGCCAGGTCCACGAGGCGACCGTGCGCCGCGCCACCGAGCCGCCCGGGCCGCGGCGGCCGCACGCGCCCGAGGACGGTCAGGCGACCGCGCTCGAGGACGCGCCGGCGCTCGTGTTCGTGGCCGACTGCCTGCCGGTGATGCTGGTTGCCGACGGCGCGGTCGCGGCGCTCCACGGCGGCTGGCGCGGGCTGGCGGCCGGGATCGTCGCCGAGGGCGTGGCGGCGGTGCGGGAGCTCGGCGCCGAGGGGCCGATCCAGGCCGCGCTCGGCCCGTCGGCGCGCGGCTGCTGCTACGAGGTCGGCGAGGAGGTCCACGAGGTCTTCGAGGCCTACGACGCGCGCGTCGGCGAGCGCAACCTCGACTTGGCGAAGGTCGCGCGCGCCCAGCTCCACGACGCCGGGGTCGACGCGGTCCACGACGTCGGGCTGTGCTCGATGTGCTGGTTCGGGCTGTTCTTCTCCCACCGCCGCGACGGCGGCGTCACGGGCCGGCAGGCGGGGGTCGTGTGGCGGGCCTGATCCACGGCGTCGAGGTCGAGACGGTGCGGCGTGGGCTCGAGCGCGTGCGGGCCGAGATCGAGGCGGCCGCGCGGAAGGCCGGCCGCAGTCCCGACGAGGTCGAGCTGCTCGCCGCCGTCAAGTACATCCCGCTCGAGGACCTCCACGTCCTGCACGAGGCGGGGCTCACGCTGCTGGGCGAGAACCGCGCCCAGGAGCTCGAGGCCAAGGCCACCGCCCACCCCGAGTTCCGCTGGCACTTCATCGGCCAGCTCCAGAGCCGCAAGGTCAAGCAGATCCTCCCGTACGTGGAGCTGATCCACTCGGTCGCGTCGGACTCCGCGCTGAACCAGCTCGGCAAGCACGGCACGCCCGAGACAGAGATCCTCGTCGAGGTCAACGTCGCGGGGGACGAGGGTAAGGCCGGCATCGACCCGGACGAGCTCCCGGCCTTCCTCGAGCGCGCTCCCGTGCGGGTCAGCGGGCTGATGACGATGCCGCCGTTCGCCGAGGATCCGGAGGCCAGCCGGCGCCACTTCGCGGCCCTCAAGGAGCTCGCCGACGCCCACGGCCTGACCCGCCTCTCGATGGGCACCTCGCAGGACTTCGCGGTCGCCGTGGAGGAGGGCGCCACGCTCGTACGCGTGGGGACACGCCTCTACGGGGCATAATGCAGGGGATTCGCGTCCAAGCGCGAAACGCATCGACGCCATGGCACTCCGCGACTCGCTACACAACATCGCCGTCTACTTCGGCCTCGCCGAGGCCCGCGACGAGTACGACGAGGAACCCGAGTACGACGCCCGCGAGCCGGAGCGCGACCTCGAGGAGCGCTACCGCGAGCGGCCGAACGTCCGCCGCCTCTCGACGCGCCGCCGGCGCGACGAGATCGACGACATCTTCGCCGACGACTCCCCGGCCGAGCGCCGCACCACGCGGCTGCGCACGGTCGAGCCCGGGGCCGGCACCAATGGTGGCGGCGCTCGCCGCGAGAGCTCGCGCGTCCACCTCGTGATCCCCAAGTCGTTCAACGACGCCCAGGACATCGCGGACAAGTTCAAGGATCAGATCCCGGTCATCGTCAACCTCCAGGGCATCGACCGCGATCTCTCCAAGCGCCTCGTCGACTTCGCCTCGGGCCTCACCTATGCGCTCGACGGCGGCATGCAGCAGATCGCCGAGAAGGTCTTCCTGCTCACGCCGCGCAACGTCGAGGTGTCGGCCGAGGAGCGCGCGCGGCTGATCGAGAAGGGTTTCTTCAACCAGTCCTGATGAGGAGGCCGGGACACGGCCCCCTCTAAGAGTGCGGAGACCGGTGGCCGTGTCCCGGTAGTTACATTGAGCGCGGTGAAGGTAGGCCTGATCGGAGCCGGGAACATGGCGGCGGCGCTCGCGCGCGGCTGGGGCGAGCCCGTGCTCGCCACCGACTCCGGCTCGGGCCGGGCCGCCGCGCTGGCGGCAGAGCTCGGCGGTGAGGCGCTGGACTCCACCGCGGCGCTCGCCGAGCGCGCGGACTTCGTCGTCCTCGCCCACAAGCCCGCGCAGCTCGCGGCCGTTGCCGGCGACGCGCAGGCGGCCAAGGGCGTCGTCTCGCTGCTCGGCCGCACGACGATCGAGCAGCTGCGGGCCGCCTACCCCGGCGCGCAGGTGGTGCGTGTGCAGCCGAACACGCCGGCCGAGGTCGGCCGCGGCGTGACGCTGCTGGCCGAGCCCGCCGACCAGCCGCTCGCCGGCCAGGTCGAGGAGCTGTTCGGGCGCATCGGCACCGTCGTGCGCGTTGCCGAGGGCATCATCGACGCCTGCGCGGCCTGCTCGGGCGTCGGCCCCGCGTACTGGGCGCTCGTGGCCGAGGCGTGGGTCGAGGCCGGGATCCGCCGCGGCATCCCCGCGCCGATCGCGCAGCGGCTGGTGACCGAGACGATGGCCGGCAGCGCCGAGCTCCTGCGCGCCCGCGAGCACGACACGCTGCGGCTGCGCCGCGAGGTGACCTCGCCGGGCGGGACGACCGCCCGCGGTCTCGCGGCCCTGGAACGGGGCGGCGTGCGGGCCGCGTTCGCCTCCGCGATGGACGACGTCCTGGGGCCGGCATGAGCCGCGGCGACGTCGCCGACTTCCTCGCGGCGCTGATCCTCGTCTACACGATCTGCATCGTCGGCTGGGTCGTGCTGTCGCTGGTCTTCTCGCTCGGCGTGCGCATGCCCTACAACCGCATCCTCAATGCGGTCATGGACTTCCTGCGCGACGTCTCGAACCCGTTCCTCGCGCTGTTCCGCAAGCTCCCGCTGCAGGTCGGGCCGCTCGACCTGTCGCCGATGGTGGCGATCATCGTGCTGCAGATCGGCGGCGGGATCATCGTCGGCCTCATCCGAGGGTCTTGATCTCCGGGAAGTCCGCCCTGCGGGCCGGGGCGCTGGCCGTGGCGGTCGTCGCCGCCGACCAGGCGACCAAGTCGCTCGTGCGGCACAACGTGCGGATCGGCAGCAGCGACGGCATCTTCCCAGGGGTCGAGCTGGTCCACGTCCACAACCGCGGGGTCGCGTTCGGCCTGTTCGTGAACGGCGGCGTGCTGCTCGTGATCGTCGGCGTCGCCGCGGTCTCGGCGCTGCTGATCTTCTTCGCGACGCACAGCCGGCGGCCGCTGGTGTGGCTGCCGACCGGCCTGCTGCTGGGCGGCGCCGCTGGCAACCTGATCGACCGGCTTCACCAGGGCTACGTGACCGACTTCATCGACCCCGTGTTGTGGCCGGCGTTCAACCTCGCCGACACGTGCATCACGTTCGGGGTGCTGAGCCTGATCTATGTGCTGGAGGGGCCGCCGCGCCATGCCGGCGATTGAGGTCCCGGCCGACGCCGCGGGGGAGCGGCTCGACGTCTTCCTCGCCGGGCACGCGGGCTCGCGCGCCGCGGCGCAGCGGCTGATCGACGACGGCCGGGTGCGGGTCGACGGGGAGGAGAAGGCCAAGCGCCATACGCTGCGCGGCGGCGAGACGATCGAGGTCGAGGAGGCCGAGGCCGAGGAGGCGCGCGACGTGCCCGACGCGCGCTTCTCGATCGCGTGGGAGGACGAGCACCTGATGGTGGTCGACAAGCCCGCCGGGGTCGTCGTGCACCCGGCCCGCGGGCACGCCGCCGGCACGCTCGCCCAGGCGCTCGAGCGCGTCGGCGCCGCGGGCGGGCCGGAGGGCCGGCGCGGGATCGTCCACCGCCTCGACCGCGACACGAGCGGGCTGCTCGTGGTCGCGCGCTCCGAGGAGGTCCTGGAGGCGTTGCAGAGCGCCCTGCGGCGGCGCGAGATCGTGCGCGAGTACCTGGCGCTGGTCGAGGGCCGCCCCGACGCTCGGACCGGCACGATCGAGGCGCCGCTCGGCCGCGACCGCCGCGTGCGCACCCGCATGTCGACCGACACCGCCGACGGCCGGGCCGCGATCACCCACTTCGAGACCGAGCGCGTCCTGGACGGTTACACGCTGCTGCGGGTGCGGCTCGAGACCGGCCGCACGCACCAGATCCGCGCCCACCTGAAGGCGATCGGCCACCCCGTGGCCGGCGACCCCGAGTACGGCCACGCCGGCGTCCTCGGGCTCGAGCGCCAGTTCCTGCACGCCGAGCGGCTCGCGTTCGAGCACCCGGTCACGGGCGAGCGCATCGACGTCTGCTCCCCGCTCCCCGACGACCTCGCCCGCGTCCTCTAACGCGGTGGGGCGGCCATCCTGGCCGCCCCACTCGCGGTATTGCGCGGACCGGACCACCGGAGTAGGGGAAGGGAGGGCCGGCCCGCACAGCTCCCAAACGAGGGGGCCCCGGCGAACTTGCGTAAACTGATCGGTGCAATTTCCGACCACCAACCCGGGCGATCCCACGATGGGAGCTCGGGGACGGCGGCCCTGCCCGGCGCTCGCGCCGGGTCCGCCCACCCCCCGACACCGCCCGGCGCCGTTCCAAATCTACTTCTCAAGGGAGCACTCCTATGGCCGAAGTCGGCATCAGGGAGCTGCTGGAGTCCGGGGTACATTTCGGACACCAGACGCGCCGCTGGAACCCCAAGATGCGCCGTTTCATCCACGGCGAGCGCGGGGGCATCTACATCATCGACCTGCTCAAGACGCAGGCGCTGCTCGAGCAGGCTCAGCAGTTCAGCTCCGAGGTCGCCCACCGCGGCGGCACCGTGCTGTTCGTGGGCACCAAGAAGCAGGCGCGCGACTCCATCAAGGAGGTCGCGGAGAACGCCGGCATGCCGTTCGTCAACCACCGCTGGCTCGGCGGCCTGCTGACGAACTTCCAGACGATCTCGCTGCGCATCAAGCGCCTGCACGATCTCGAGCGCTACGAGTCGGAAGGCCAGCTCGCGCTGCTCCCGACGCGTGAGCGCATGGCCGCCCAGGCCGACCTGGCCAAGCTCCAGGCGAATCTCGGCGGCGTCAAGAACATGCAGCGCCCGCCTGACGCGATGTTCGTGGTCGACCTCAAGACCGAGGTGATCGCGGTCCAGGAGGCCAAGCGCCTGCGGATCCCGATCATCGGCCTCGTCGACACCAACTGCGACCCGGACGGGATCGACTACGTGATCCCGGGCAACGACGACGCGATCAAGTCCTGCGCGATCATCACGCAGGCGATCGGCGACGTCGTATCGCAGGGCTACCAGACGTTCCGCGCCGAGGAGGAGCGGGCGCGCAAGGAGGCCGAGGAGCAGGCCCGCAAGGAGGCCGAGGAGCGCGCCGCACGCGAGGAGGAGGAGCGCCAGCGCAAGGAGGCCGAGGAGGCCGCCGCGCGCCAGGCCGAGCGTGACGCCGCCGCGGCCGCCGAGGCCCAGGTGCCGGCTGCCGAGGCTGCGCCCGCAGAGGCCGCTCCGGCGGCCGCCGAGGCCGCGCCTGCGGCGAAGGCCGCTCCGAAGGCCGCTCCGGCTGAGGCCGCACCGCCGGCCGCCGCCGAGGCTCCGCCCGCCGATGAGGCCAAGACCACCACCACCGCGTCCGACAAGGGCGAGGCCGAGGCCGAGGTCGCCGCCGCCGTCGAGGCCGCGCCGCCGCAGGCCGAGGGCACGGCCGACGCCGAGGCCGCCGCGGCCGCCCAGGCCGCGACCGAGGAGGCCGTCCCGGCCGCCTCGTCGGAGTCCGAGGCCACCCCGCCCCCGGCGGAGGCCACGGAGAAGCCCAAGAAGCCGGCGCGCAAGCCGCGCGCGAAGAAGGCCGCACCGAAGACCGAAGAGCAGACCCAGGAGAAGGCATGAGCACCCCCACGATCACCGCCTCGCAGGTCAAGGAGCTGCGCGACAAGACGGGCGCCGGGATGATGGATTGCAAGTCGGCGCTGACCGAGACGGGCGGCGACATCGACGCCGCCGTCGAGCTGCTGCGCGTCCGCCTGGGCGACAAGGCCCTCAAGATGGGCGGCCGCGAGGCCACCGAGGGCACCGTCCAGGCCTACATCCACACCAACGGCAAGACCGGCGTGCTCGTCGAGGTCGACTGCAACACCGACTTCGTCGCCCGCAACGACGACTTCATCGCGTTCGCGCGTGATGTCGCGCTGCACGTCGCCGCCTCGCCGTCGGTCCAGTACGTCTCCGAGGACGAGATCCCCGAGGACGCCAAGCAGGCCGAGCTGCGCGTGTTCGAGCAGCAGGCGGCGGACAAGCCCGAGAACGTGCGGGCCAAGATCGCCGAGGGCAAGCTGCGCAAGTGGATGGAGGAGGTCGTCCTCCTCAACCAGGAGCACGTCAACGGCGACAAGCACGACGGCAAGACGATCGAGCAGATCCGGGCCGAGCTGTCCGGCACCACCGGCGAGAACGTCGTGATCCGGCGCTTCTCCAAGTTCGTGGTCGGGGCGTGAGCAAGCCCGCCTACGGGCGAGTCCTGCTGAAGCTGTCGGGGGAGGCGCTGATGGGCGACCTCCCCTACGGCACGGATCTGGAGCGCGTCCAGGCGATCGCGCGCCAGGTCCGCCAGCTCCACGACCGCGGCGTCGAGATCGCGATCGTGGTCGGCGCCGGCAACATCTACCGCGGCCTGGCCGGCGCCGCCGCCGGCATGGAGCGGGCCACCGCGGACTACATGGGCATGCTCGCCACCGTGCTCAACGCGCTGACGCTGCAGGACGCGCTGGAGCACGAGGGCGTCCACACGCGCGTGCAGTCCGCCATCACCGTCTCCGAGGTCGCCGAGCCCTACATCCGCCGCCGCGCGATCCGCCACCTCGAGAAGAACCGCATCGTCATCTTCGCGGCCGGCACCGGCAACCCGTTCTTCACGACCGACACCGCGGCCGCCCTGCGCGCACACGAGATCGACGCCGAGATCATCCTGATGGCCAAGAACGGCGTCGAGGGCGTCTACACCGCCGATCCCAAGCAGGACGACAGCGCCGAGTTCCTGCCCGAGATCACCCACCGCGAGGCGCTCGAGCGCGGCCTCAAGGTGATGGACTCGACCGCGCTGTCGCTGTGCATGGACAACCACATGCCGATCGTCGTCTTCAACATGAACACCGAGGGCAACATCGATCGGATAATTTCCGGCGAGCGAGTGGGAACGCTGGTGAAGACATGAGCCTGATCGACGATCTCCTAGACGACGCGCGCGAGCACATGGACAAGTCCGTGGAGTCGACGCGCGGCAAGTTCGGCTCGATCCGGACCGGCCGCGCCAGCACCGCGCTGCTCGACCGCATCAACGTCGACTACTACGGCGTCCAGACCCCGCTCAAGCAGCTGGCGACGCTGAGCGCGCCCGAGGCGCGGCTGCTGACCGTGCAGCCCTACGACAAGAGCTCGATCAAGTCGATCGAGAAGGCGATCCTCGAGTCCGACATCGGGCTCACGCCCAACAACGACGGGTCGATCATCCGCCTGCAGGTGCCCGAGCTCACCGAGGAGCGCCGCAAGCAGCTCGTCAAGGTCGTGCGCGGGATCGCCGAGGAGGGCCGTGTCGCGATCCGCAACATCCGCCGCGACGTGATGCACGACCTCCGGGAGCTGAAGGAGGCCGGCGAGGCCGGCTCCGACGACGAGCACCGCGCCGAGGATGCGCTGCAGAAGCTGACCGACCAGAAGGTCAGCGAGCTCGACGCCGTCCTCAAGGGCAAGGAAGAAGAGATCCTCGAGGTGTGACACCCCGGGGCGCCGCCTACGTCGCGATCATCACCGACGGGAACGGGCGCTGGGCCAGCCGGCGCGGCGTCGACGTCGCGGAGGGGCATCGCGCGGGCGCCGACACCGTCAAGGCGCGGCTGCGTGACGCGGTCGACCTCGGCATCAAGGAGCTGACCGTCTACTCGTTCTCGACCGAGAACTGGTCGCGCTCCGACGAGGAGGTCGCGGCGCTGATGGCGATGTTCTCGGATCGGATCCTGGGGGAGACCCCGGAGCTCGACGACGAGGGCGTGCGGATGCGCTTCATCGGCCGCCGCGAGGGCGTCGGGCCGCTGCTGCTCGAGCAGATGCGGTGGGCGGAGGAGAAGACGGCCGCCAACGACACGATCACGCTCTACGTGGCCTTCAACTACGGCGGGCGGGCGGAGATCATCGACGCGGCGCGAAGCTTCCAGGGCAGCACCGAGGAAGAGTTCCGCGCCCACCTCTACGCGCCCGAGATGCATGACCCCGACCTGATCATCCGCACGAGCGGCGAGCAGCGGCTCTCGAACTACCTGATGTGGCAGTCCGCGTACTCGGAGCTGCACTTCACCGACGTCCTGTGGCCGGACTTCTCGCGCGCCGACCTCGAGGCCGCGCTGGCCGAGTTCTCGGCCCGTAAACGTCGCTTCGGAGGCCGCTGATGGCCAGCCGCCGCCAGCCGCCGCGCCGTCGCCGGAGCGGCGGCTCCGACCTCGGTAGCCGCATCCTCGTCGCGATCCCGGCGCTCGCGTTCGCGATCACGATCATCTACTTCGGCGGCGCGACGTTCGCGCTCGGCGCGCTCGCCCTGGGCCTCGTCTGCATCCACGAGCTGTTCACGATGCTCGAGCGGATGCGCCCGCTGCGGATCGCGGGCTTCCTCGGCATCTCCGGGCTGGTGGCCGCCGCGGCGCTGGGCGATGACGCCAGCGTGCTGCTGGCGCTCGTGGCCTTCCTACCCGTGCTGTTCCTGCTCACGCTGGCGAGCCCGATCCGCGAGCGGATCTCGCTCAGCCTGGCCGCCACCGTGCTCGGCGTCTACTGGATCGGCCTGGCGCTCGCCAACGCGGTCCTGCTGCGCGGGCTCGACCACGGCGGCGCACTCGTGTTCATGGTCCTGCTCGGGACCTTCGCGGGCGACACCGGCGCCTATCTCGGCGGCCGCGCGTTCGGCACCCGCCGGCTCGCCCCGCGCGTGTCGCCCAACAAGACCTGGGAGGGCCTGGGCATCGGCATGGTCGTCTGCATCGGCGCGGTCTGGTACGCCAGCCGCACCTATGACGGCCACTGGATCGCCGGCATCGACGGCCTGCTGCTGGGCGTCGCGGTCGCCTTCGCCGCTCCGCTCGGCGACCTGTTCGAGTCGCTGATCAAGCGCGACGTGGGGACGAAGGACGCCGGCGGCCTGTTCGGCGTCCACGGCGGCGCGCTCGACCGCCTCGACGCCGCGCTGTTCTCGCTGATCGCCGGCTACCAGGTCTGGCAGGCGCTGCACATGACCGACGACGAGGAGAAGCGCGACCGCCAGATGATCGAGCTGCTCAACGAGCTGCGCGTCGCGCTGCCCGGGGTGCAGATCCTGTTCGCGTTCCTGCTCACCGTGCCGTTCACGCAGCGCTTTCCGCAGCTGACGGACTTCCAGCGCGACATCTTCTACATCACGCTGGTCGCCGCCACGCTGTCCGCCGCGTGCCTGATCGCGCCGTCGGCGGCGCACCGCGTGCTGTTCCACCAGTCCCAGCGCACCTGGCTGATCGAGTCGGCGAACCGGCTGATGCTCGCCGGCCTGGGCTTTCTCGCGATCGCGATCGGCGCGGCGTTCCTGCTCATCACGGACGTGTTGTTCGACGGCGCCCGGGTGTGGATCTACTCGGTCGTCGTCTGGGTGACGATCCTCGCGCTGTGGTTCGGCCGCCCGGTGCGTCGTCACCTGCGTGCCATAGGTCGGTAGCTGATGTATCGTGTTCCGATATATGGGGATGCGAGAGCCGACCTACTTCCTGCTGGCGGGCCTGCTGGACGGTCGGCGCCACGGCTACGCGATCGCGCAGATCGCCCGTGAGCTCTCGGGCGGCCGCGTCGGGCTGTCGGCCGGCACGCTGTACGGAGCGCTCGAGCGGCTGAGCGACCAGGGCCTGATCAGGCCGGTGGAGGAGGTGCGGGTCGGCGGCCGGCGGCGGCGCGTATACGAGCTGACCGAGGACGGCCGGGCGCAGCTCGTGGAGGAGGCGCAGCGGCTGCGCGAGGCAGCCGACGTGGTGACCGCGCGCCTCGACGCGAACCCCGAGATCGATCGCGTCGCCGCGGAGGTCGCCCGGCGCACCGAGGAGCGTCTCGCGAGCCGGTGACGCGGGCGGTCCGGGCGCTGGTCGGCGCCCAGGTGGTGTCGTCGCTCGGCTCGCTGATGACCGCCGTCGCGCTGCCGTCGTTCGTGCTCGAGACGACTGGCTCCTCGACCCGCATGAGCGTCGTGCTGGCGGCCGAGGCGGCGCCGCTGCTGCTGCTGGGCGTCCCGAGCGCGCGCCTGGTGGCGCGTCACGGGCCGTGGCGTGCGCTCGTGGCCTGCGACGCCGCGTGGGTCGCCACGACGGCTGCCATCCCGCTGCTGGCGCTGCTCGGGGCGCTGTCGTTCCCGCTGCTCGTCGCGCTCGCGTTCCTCTCCGGCGTGCCGTGGGCCGCGTGGTTCGTGGCTCGACGCGGCCTCGTTCCTCGTCTCGCTGCTCATCGTCGCCTTCGTCGTCCCGCCGGTCGGGCCCGGTGCGAGCGAGCCCGGCGCCGCCGGGCGCCATGCCGGGTGGCGGTTCGTGCGCGGCGACGCCTGGATGCGCCCTGTCACCGCCGCCCACGCGCTCAGCCAGGGCGCCTTCGCCGCGATGACGGCGGCCATCCCCGTCCTCGCCTTCTCCGGCCACGACCGCGACGCCGCGCTCGCGGGGACGCTGCTGTCCCTGTGGGGTGGCGGCGCGATGTTCGGCAGCCTGGTCGCGCGGCGGCTGGTGCGGACGGCGAGCCTGCACCGGCTCGGCGCGCTCGCGTGGACGTGGCAGGCGCTGCCGCTGTGGGTCGTCGCCACGAGCCGCTCTCCGCTCGTCGCGGCCGTCGCGCTCGGCGCGTCGGGCTTGGCCAACGGCCTCCGTGTCCCGCCGATCAGCGCCCTCACGCTGCAGCGCGTGCCCCGGCGCATCCGCGCGGAGGCGATGACCGCGGCCAGCTCGGTCGTTCTCGGTGCCGGGTTCGTCGGGCTGCTGGCTGCCGGCCCGCGCTCGAGCACGGCGATCCGTCGCTCGCGTGGATCGGGATCGCCGCGCTGCAGACCGTTGCGGCTGTGCTCTTCGCGCGCTCGGCGCTCTTAGTCGGGTCAGAAGGACCCGTGCCATCATGGCCCGGAGGATGAAACGCCTGCTGATCCTCGGCGCGACCGGTTCCATCGGCCTGCAAGCCCTCGACGTCGTCGCCCGCGCGGGCGAGGAGTTCGAGCTCGTCGGCCTGTCCGCCGAGCGCTCGCACGAGCGGCTCGTGGCGCTCGCCGAGGAGCACGGCGTGAAGCGGATCGCGCTCGGCGACGGCGACGCGGCTGCCCGCGCCGCCGAGGCGTGGACCGAGGGCGAGGTGCTGGCCGGGCCCGAGGGGCTGGTGCGGCTCGTCACCGAGTCCGGCGCCGACCTGGTGCTCAACGCGATCGTCGGCTCGGCCGGGCTCGGCCCGACGGTCGTGGCGCTCACGGAGGGCATCGACGTGGCGCTGGCGAACAAGGAGTCGCTCGTCGTCGGCGGCGACCTCGTGATGCCGCTGGCCGAGGCCACCGGCGCCCAGCTGATCCCGGTCGACTCCGAGCACTCCGCGCTGCACCAGCTGATCGCCGGCGAGGCGGCCGGCGCCGTCGACCGGCTCGTGATCACCGCGTCCGGCGGCCCGTTCCGCGGCCGCTCGCGCGCCGAGCTCGAGGATGTCTCGGTCGAGGACGCGCTCCAGCACCCCACGTGGGCGATGGGCGGCAAGATCACGATCGACTCCGCGACGCTGATGAACAAGGGCCTCGAGGTGATCGAGGCGCACCACCTGTTCGGGACGCCCTACGACCGCATCGACGTCGTCGTGCACCCGCAGTCGATCGTCCACGGCATGGTCCAGCTGTGCGACGGCGCCTCGCTGGCGCACCTCGGCCACCCCGACATGCGCGTGCCGATCGCCTACGCCCTGCACCACCCCGAGCGGGTCGACGTGCCGGTGCCGGCGCTCGACCTGGCGCAGGTGGGCGCGCTCACCTTCGAGCCGCCGGACCTCGAGGCGTTCCCGGCGCTCGGCCTCGCCTTCGCCGCTGCCCGCGCCGGCGGCACCGCGCCGTGCGTGCTCAACGCCGCCAACGAGGTCGCCGTCCACGCCTTCCTGGGCGAGCGGCTCGGCTTCATGGGCATCCCGGCCGTCATCGAGGGCACGCTCGAGCAGCTGCCGGCCCGCACCGTGCACTCGTTCGAGTCGCTCTACGAGGCCGACGCCGAGGCGCGCCGGATCGCCGGCGAGCTCGTGGCCCAGGAGGCGCTCGCGTGAGCTGGTTCCTGGCCTTCGCCGGCTTCGCGGCGCTGATCATCCTGCACGAGCTCGGGCACTTCACCGCCGCCAAGGCGGTCGGGATGCGCGTCGAGCGCTTCTCGCTGTTCTTCGGCCGCACGAAGCTGCGCTGGCAGCGCGGCGAGACCGAGTACGGCGTCGGCTGGCTGCCGCTCGGCGGCTTCGTGAAGATCACCGGCATGAACCCGGTGGAGGAGATCCCGCCGGAGGTCGCGCACCGCGCCTACTACCGCCAGCCGGTGTGGAAGCGGCTGGTGGTCATCGCCGCGGGCCCCGCGGTCAACATCTTCCTGGCGTTCGTGATCCTGATGGGGCTGTACTGGTCGATCGGCGACGTCCGCCAGGCGAAGCCCATCAACCGGATCGAGGAGACGACGCCGGGCTCGCCCGCCGCGGGCGCGCTCAAGTCCGGCGACCGCATCCTCGCCGTCGACGGCCGCACCGGCTCCCCGACGACGCTGCGCAAGCAGATCGCCGCGCACCGCTGCGCGGGCAAGCAGGAGGACGGCTGCAAGGCCGCCGAGCCCGCCGTGCTGGTGATCCAGCGCGGCGACGCCCGGATCACCGCCAAGGCCACGCCGGTCTACAACGCGGCGGCCAAGCGCCCGCTGCTCGGCTTTGCGTTCGATGTCACGCAGCCGCCGATCGGACCAGTGACCGCCGCCGAGTTGAGCGCCGACAAGATGTGGTTCTTCACGAGCGGCACGGTCAGCACGATCGCCCAGATCTTCAAGGCCGACAAGCGCAAGGAGGTCTCGGGCGTGGTCGGCTCCTACGAGGCGACGCGCAAGAGCATCGAGGTCGGGACGCAGGAGGCGCTGTTCCTGCTCGCGGTGATCTCGCTGTCGCTCGGCGTCATCAACCTGTTCCCGTTCCTGCCGCTCGACGGCGGCCACATCTTCTGGGCGCTGGCCGAGAAGGTGCGCGGGCGCGCGATCCCGTTCGCCGTCATGGAGCGGGCGGGCTTCGTGGGCTTCGCGCTCGTGATCATGCTCGCCCTGATCGGGCTCACGAACGACATCGGCAGACTGACCGGCGAGGGGTTCTAGGTCAGGTAGGGTCGGCCGCATGGCCACCACTGCCGCTCCGGTCTCCCGCCGCGCGCTGCAGGCGCGCTCCATCGCGGAGGCCTTCCGCATCACCGCCGAGGACTTCCCGGATCGCGTGGCGGTCCGCACCAAGGACGACGAGATCTCGATCACGTGGGGCGAGCTGCGCGAGCGCGTCGACGCGCTCGCCGGAGGTCTCGCCGCGCTCGGCGTGCAGCGTGGCGACACCGTCGCGCTGATGCTCTCCAACCGCCCCGAGTTCCACCTCGCCGACCTCGCGGTGATGAGCCTCGGTGCGGTGCCGTTCTCGATCTACCTGACCTCGGCGCCCGAGCAGATCGCCTACGTCGTGCAGGACGCGGGCGCGAAGGTCGCGATCGTCGAGGAGGAATACCTCGCGAAGCTGCCCGAGCTCGAGCACATCGTGGTGCTCGAGGGCGCGCGCGGCGAGGGCACGCTGGCGTGGGCGGACGTCGAGGGCTCGAACCCCGGCTTCGACGTCGAGAGCGCCTGGCGCGCGGTCGGGCCCGAGGACCTGCTGACGCTGATCTACACGTCGGGCACCACCGGACCGCCCAAGGGCGTCCAGCTCGTGCACCGCAACCTGCTCGCGGCCGTCGAGAGCATCGAGCGCATGATCCAGTTCCCCGACGGCGCGAAGGTCATCTCGTGGCTGCCCTCGGCGCACATCGCCGAGCGCGCGGCCCACCACTACCTGCCGATCGTCTACGCGATGACGATCACCTCCTGCGACGATCCGCGCCAGGTCCTCTCCTACCTGCCGGTGGTCAAGCCGACCTGGTTCTTCGCGGTGCCGCGGATCTGGGAGAAGCTGAAGGCGGGGCTCGAGGCGATGCTGGCGAGCCAGCCACCCGAGCAGCGCGAGCCCGCCGAGCGCGCTCTGGCCGCGGCCCGGCAGAAGGTCGAGCTCGAGCAGGCCGGCGAGCCGGTGCCGGAGGAGCTGGCGGCCGCGGTCGCCAGGGCCGACGCCGAGTTGTTCTCCGGCCTGCGCGCGATGCTCGGGCTCGACGAGCTCGAGGCCGTCAACGTCGGCGCCGCGCCGACGCCGCGCGAGGTCCTGGTCTTCTTCCACGCCATCGGCGTCGAGGTCGCGGAGCTGTGGGGGATGTCGGAGACGTGCGGCTCGGGCTGCTGCAACCCGCCCGGCAAGGTTCGCATCGGGACCGTCGGGCCGCCCGCGCCGGGCGTCGAGATCAAGCTCGCGGAGGACGGCGAGGTGCTGATGCGCTCGGCGGTCGTGATGACCGGCTACCGCAACCTGCCCGAGCGCACCGCGGAGGCGCTCGACGCCGACGGCTGGCTCCACACCGGCGACATCGGCGAGTTCGACGAGGAGGGCTACCTCCGGATCGTCGACCGCAAGAAAGAGCTGATCATCTCCGCGGCCGGCAAGAACATGTCGCCGGCCAACATCGAGTCGACGCTCAAGGGCGCGTCGCCGCTGATCGGCCAGGTCTGCACGATCGGCGACGGCCGGCCCTACAACACGGCGCTGATCGTGCTCGACACCGACTTCGCGCCCGCGTGGGCGGCGGGCAACGGCCGCGAGGGCGTGTCGCTGGACGCGCTGGCGAGCGACGAGGGCATGCGCGCGGCCGTGCAGGCAGGCGTCGACGTGGCCAACGCCCGGCTCGCGCGGGTCGAGCAGATCAAGAAGTTCACGATCGTCCCGGGCGACTGGGCGCCGGGCGGCGACGAGCTGACGCCGACGATGAAGCTCAAGCGCAAGCCGATCGCGGAGAAGTACGCCGCCGAGATCGAGGCGATGTACCGCAGGTGAGGGTCGCCCTCGCTCTGGTTCTGCTCGCCGTGGGGGCGAGCCCGGCCGCGGCGGTCACCAACGAGCCGGACCTGGTCATCCGCCTGCCCGGCGAGCCGTCGACCTCGTCGGTGGCGCCGGTGTTCGTCGACGCCTACGAGGAGCCGGGCAAGCTGCTGTACCGCTTCGACGCGGTGATCGCCAATCAGGGCGGCACGCTGGACCTGTTCCGGGGGCCGGCCGGGGGCGTCGAGCAGGCGATCTACCAGGGCGGGGAGCCGCCGGTGGCGCCGAAGCCGGACGAGACGCCGAGCGGCGGCGTCGAGCTCGGCGGTGGCGCTTCGCTCGTCTACGCGAAGGAGAAGACCCACCAGCACTGGCACTTCTCGTCGGCCGCCCGCTACTCGGTGGTGGCCGGCGGCACGACCCGCGTGTCGGACAAGGTCGGCTTCTGCATGTTCGACTCGTTCGGGCCGGCGCATTGGTTCGCCTACTCGGTCCAGGGCGCGGCGGGGGAGCGGTGGTGCCGGCCCAACGAGCCGACCGCCTCGACGGTGCGGATGGGGCTCTCGCCGGGCGGCGCCGACATCTACACCGCGCAACTCGAGCGCCAGTGGGTCGACATCACCGGGCTCGACCCGGGGCGCGTGGTGGTGCGCGGGGAGGCGAACCCGCTGCACTGCGTGCTCGAGAGCAACTCGGCCAACAACGACACGCAGGTGACGCGCGAGATCCCCGGGGTGCGGGTGGCGGACGTGTCGGGCGGCTCGTCGGTCTCGTTGCCGGGTGTCGTCGTCGCGCCGCAGGTGCCGGCGCGGCGGAGCGGCGGCTGCGTGCCCGGTGCGGGCTCGACGTCGTGTTACGTGTGGGCCTCGGCGGCGGGCCCGCTGCGCTTCTCGGTCACGCGCGAGCCCTCTCACGGGACCATCGGCCTCGCTCCGGGCGCGGATGGGCTGCACGCATTGGCCACTTACACGCCGGTTGCGGGGTACTCCGGGGCGGATTCCTTCAGCTACGTGGCGACCGACCTGCGGGGGCTCACTTCGCGACCGGCAACGGCGCATGTAGTGGGAGCCGCTCCCTCACCCGCCGCCGTTTCGCCTGGTTCACCGCGGCTCTCGAAGGTGCGGGTCCTCCGCCGGCACGGCCGCTGGCAGTTGCGGCTCCGTGCCTCCGCAACTCTCCGGCTCTCCGGCCGTCTGGAGCGGAGGCGGGGCAAGTGGCGGGTCGTGCGCCGCCTCCGCGCCCGGACCGTCCTGCACGGAGGGACCTCGCGCATCGGGCTCGGCCCGGTGCAGCGCGGGCGCTACCGCCTGGTCCTGCGTGTGAACGGCCGGGTCGCGGCGCGGGTCCGGTTCCGCGAGCGCTTCTAGACTGGAAGGCCGCATGGCTTCCCAGCGACACGTCGACGTGGGCGGGGTTCAGATCGGCGGGGGCGCCCCGGTCGTCGTCCAGACGATGACGAAGACCGAGACCGCGAACCTCAGCGCCACGATGGACCAGATCCGCAAGGTGGCCGACGCGGGGGCCGACCTCGTGCGCGTCGCCGTCCCGCGCGACAAGGACATCGAGGCGCTGAAGACGATCGTGGTCGAGTCCCCGATCCCGATCATCGCCGACATCCACTTCAACCACACGCTGGCGCTGAAGGCGATCGACGCGGGCGCGCACTGCATCCGCCTCAACCCGGGCAACATCGGCGGGCCGGAGAAGGTCGCCGAGGTCGCCGATCGGGCCCGGGCCGCCGGCACGCCGATGCGCATCGGCGTCAACTCCGGGTCGCTGCCCAAGCACCTGCACGAGCTGGAGCGCGAGAACCCGGTCGAGGCTTTGGTCACGGCGGGCACCGAGTTCGTGGCGCTGATGGAGCGGCTCGACTTCACCGACTTCAAGGTCTCGATCAAGTCGACGAACGTGCCCAACACGATCGCTGCCAACCGTCTCCTGAGCGAGCGCATCCCGTACCCGCTGCACCTCGGGATCACCGAGGCCGGGACCAAGTGGTCGGGCTCGCTCAAGTCCGCGGTCGGCCTCGGCACGCTGCTGGCCGACGGCATCGGCGACACGATCCGCATCTCTCTGAGCACTTTCCACGCCGAGGAAGAGGTCAAGGTCGCCTGGGAGATCCTGAAGGCGCTGAAGCTGCGCGAGCGCGGCCCGGTGCTGATCGCCTGCCCGACCTGCGGCCGCCTCCAGTTCGACATGGACACCGTGGTCGCCGACATCGAGCGCCGGCTCGAGGCCTACGCGGACCCGGTCGAGGTCGCCGTCCTCGGCTGCGCGGTCAACGGCATCGGCGAGGCGTCGCACGCCGACTTCGGCATCACCGGCGCCAAGAACGAGGGCCTGATCTTCTCCCGCGGCAAGGCCTTGAAGAAGGTGCCGCAGGAGCAGCTCGTCGACGAGCTGTTCAAGGAGATCGACAAGTACACGACGACCAAGAAGATCGAAGTCGACGAGGCCGAGCAGGCCGAGGGCGCCGAGTGGCTCCAGCGGATCGAGGAGGAGAACGCCGGCGAGCTTACGCCCGAGCGCCTCGCGAAGCTCGAGGCCGAGCGCCAGCGCGCGGAGGCCGACTCCATGGACGAAGCCCTGCTCGACGAGTCCGCCTCACCCACCGCAGGCCGCCGCTTCACCCGCGCCTGAGCCGCCCCGAGGGGGCGAATCCCCCACGAATGTCACCTCAGGGTCGCTATGCGACCTCGAGACGACATTCGTGCGCTCGCCGGCCTCGCCTCGCGGCAGAACGGCAACGTCATACACCACCAGCTCCTCGACGCGGGCTTGTCTTCGGAGCAGATCAAGCGGCTGCGCAGAACCGGTTGGCTGATCCCTCGGCACACCGGCGTCTACGCGGTCGGATACGTGCCCGACGTCCGCGAGTCGGCGTGGCACGCCGCCGTGCTGGCACTCGGTGTGGGCGCCGTCCTGAGCTACGCGTCCGCCGTCGCACTCTGGGCGATGGGGCGGGCAACGGCGATCATTGAGGTGACGGTCCCGACCACCGCAGGGCACGTGAAGCGCGACGGCATCGTCGTACACCGCCAGCAGCTGCCGCCCGAGCACGTGACCGTGTACCGCGGGATCCCGGTCACGACCCCGATCCGCACGCTGCTCGACTACGCCGCGGTCGCTCCACTCAATGCGCTGTTCAAAGCCTTCGAGCAGGCCCAGGTCCATCTCCACATCCCGCCGGCGCCGATCGCGGCAGAGGTGATCGCAAGGCCCCGGGCGCGTGGCAACGGGAAGCTCCGGAAGGTGCTCGAGGGCGCGGTCGATCCCAAGGACGTGCGCTCGGTGCTCGAGATCCGGTTCCTCCGCATGTGCGCCGCGCACGGCCTCCCGCGCCCGAAGGTCAACGTCCGCATGGGGGAGTGGACGCCGGACTTCTACTGGCCGGAGTGGGGGCTCATCGTCGAGACCGACAGTGTCGCGTTCCACAGCACCGCGTGTGAGCGCCAGCGCGACGCGGAGAAGGACGTGGCGATGCGCGGACTCGGCTTCGAGGTCCTCCGTCTGATGTGGGCCGACGTGGTCGGCCGCCCCGCTGGAACGGCCCGTCTCATCCACGAGTGTCGGCTGAAGGTCGCATAGCGACCTCGAGGTGACATTCGTGGGGCTTGACAAGGTTGTGAGTGACTGCTTACATACCGACGAAGTTAGTAGTCACTCACATCGCCCCCGGAGGCCGCTCGCATGTCACGCCGCTCGATCGTCACGCTCGCCATCGCTTCTGTGGCCATCTTCATGGTCACGCTCGACAACCTCGTCGTCACGACGGCGCTGCCGAGCATCCGCCGCGACCTCGGCGCCTCGCTCGAGGACCTGGAGTGGACGGTCAACGCCTACACGCTCGCGTTCGCGGTGTTCCTGCTCACCGGGGCGGCGCTGGGCGACCGCTTCGGGCGGCGGAGGATGTTCCTCATCGGGATCGCGATCTTCACCGGCGCGTCGGCCTTCGCCGCGCTCGCGCCCTCGACCGACGCGCTGATCGCCGCCCGCGCCATCCAGGGCCTCGGCGGGGCGATCGTGGCGCCGCTGACGCTGACGCTGTTGAGCGCCGCGTTCCCCGCCGACAAGCGCGGGCTCGCGCTGGGCATCTGGTCCGGCATCGGCGGGCTCGCCGTCGCGATGGGGCCGCTCGTCGGCGGCGCGATCATCGAGAGCAGCTCGTGGCAGTGGATCTTCTGGGTCAACGTCCCCGTGGGGATCGCGCTGCTGCCGGTCGCGCGCCGCGGCCTCGTCGAGAGCTTCGGGCCCGCCAACCGGCTCGACCTGCCGGGCGTCGCGCTCGCCACTTCCGGCCTGCTGGGCGTCGTCTACGCCACCGTGCGCGGGAACGAACTGGGGTGGGGCAGCACGACCGTGATCGCCTCGTACGCCATCGGCGCCGCCCTGCTCGTCGCCTTCGGGCTGTGGGAGCGCCGCACGCCGGCGCCGATGCTGCCGCTGCGCTTCTTCCGCTCGCGCGCCTTCGCGGCGACCTCGGGCGTCTCGCTGGCGATGTCGTTCGGGATCTTCGGCTCGATCTTCCTGCTCGCCCAGTTCTTCCAGACCGTGTGGGGCTACAGCCCGCTCGAGGCCGGCCTGCGGACGCTGCCCTGGACCGGCATGCCGATGCTCGTCGCCCCGATCGCCGGCGTGCTGTCGGACCGCATCGGCTCGCGGCCGCTGATGGCCGCCGGCCTTGGCCTGCAGGCGGTCGCGATCGTCTGGCTCGGAGCGATCACCAGCGTCGACGTCCCCTACGTCGAGCTCGTCCCCGCCTTCGTGCTCGGCGGTACCGGCATGGCGCTGGTCTTCTCGCCGGTCGCCAACGCGATCCTCGGCGCGGTCCGGCCGGAGGAGGCCGGGCAGGCGAGCGGCGCCAACAACGCGATCCGTGAGCTCGGCGGCGTGTTCGGCGTCGCGGTGCTGGCCGCGGTGTTCAGCGCGCACGGCGGCTACCAGTCCGGCCAGGCGTTCGTGGACGGCCTCCAGCCCGCCCTGTTTGTCGGCGCGGCCGTCCTGGCCGCCGGCGCGGTCGCGGCGCTGCTGGTGCCAGGCAAGCCGCGCGGGGAGCGGGCCCTGGCCACGGAGGCCGTGCCCGTCCCGGCGTAACAACCCCGCCATTGAGGGGAGCCGCCCGGGCTCCCCTCAATGCGCAGTTGCCGTTCGCCTACAGCTCCCGAGCGAAGTGGTACGAAGCGATCCGCAGCCCGTGGCGGAAGTAGAAGCGGTGCGCGTCCTGCCGGTCCTCCCCGAGGCCCGAGTCCAGATGGAACTGGGTGCACCCGCAGTGCCGCGCCTCCTCCTCCAACCAGGCGAACAGCCGGTCGGCGAGGCCGCGGCCGCGGGCGCCCTCGGCGGTCACGAGGTCGTCGACGTAGAGGTGCTTCCCCCACGCGAGGTACTCGTTGATGCGGAAGCCGGCGACGGCCGCGGCCTCCTCGGCGCCGTCCTCGAAGGCGCCGACCAGCCGGTAGCCGGCCGGGCGCTGGCGCTCGTCGACCCTGCGGGCGAGCGCCTCCGGGCTCCCGTGGTGCGGGCGCAGCTCGAGCAGCGTGCGGGCGGCGAGGTGGGTCTCGCCGGGGCCGAGCTCGCGAACGGTCACGCGCGGAACGCTAGCGCCGCGTAGTGGACGGTGAAGAGCCGCTCGACCACACGCGGCGCAGCCCGCCAGCCGGCATGGCGGACTCCGGTCTTCACCGCCGCGGTGAGCCGCTCGGAGTGGCCCGAGGCGAAGAACGCGTGGTGGGCGTAGGGGAGGGGGTCGGAGAGCTCCGCCGCCACGCGCAGGCCGGCCACCAGCAGCAGCGCGTGCACGTCGGCGCGCTTGAAGAACTGCACGTGGCCGATGCGGGCCGCCTCGGCGCGCTTCTCGTCCCGCCGCGCCGAGCGGTTGTCTTCCAACGGGACCTCGACGAGCACGGCCGGCGCCACCCGCGCCGCCTCCCGCAGCAGCGTCATCGGCTCCGGGACGTGCTCGAGCACGTGCGAGAGGAGCGCGAGGTCGTAGGCGCCGTCCGCCACCGGCACCTCCAGCCCGTCGAACACCTCGACCTTGCGCGCCACCCCGCGCGCCCGCGCGATGTCGGCCGCGGGCGGCGAGAGCTCGAAGCCGTCGAGCACCGGGGACAGCCCGCGCGAAGCAAGCTCGGCCAGCAGCGCGCCGTCGCCGCAGCCGATCTCCGCCAGCGAGCCCGGCCGCAGCTCCGCCTGCGCGCACAGCCGCACCACGTGGTCGGCCTTCGAGCGCGCGCCCAGCGCCCGCCAGCGGCCCATCCGCTCGGCCTCGTCCCGGTCGGGGAGCGAATAGCCGTCCGTGTAGAACTCGCGGAAGTCGGTCATCGCGGCGCAACCCTCGCCTCGCGCGAGACCAGCGTGCCCCACACGAGCCGCCAGACGCCGGCGCGCCTCGGCACGCGCACGAGGAACTGCCCGCGCCGCGAGCGCACCGTGACCGTCCTGACCGTCGCGAACGCGCCACCGTGCGGCGGCCGCACCTGGATCCGCACCCTCTGCGGCGTCGCGTTCGCGGCCGGGCGCACCTGCCCGTAGACCCGCAGCCGCGCGCCGCGCCCGCTGACCCAGATCGGCAGCTGGTAGGCCGCGTAGCCCGGTTTCCGTCGCCCGTCGCCGAAGCGCAGCCCTGACTGGAAGCTCGGGAGCGGCGCGTCGTCGACGAGCTTGTACTGGCCGACCCCGCGCACCCGCCGGTCGCGGTACGCCATCCAGTCGGACTGGTTGAGGTAGGCGGGCTGGAGCGCGACGCGCACGCCGAAGATGCGGTCGGGCGGGTTGGTCTGGAAGCCGAATTCCGTGTAGTAGACCGGCAGCCGGCGCGGGATCCGGCGCGCCCGCGCCGCCGCGTCGAGCACGCGCCGCAGCCGCCCTGGCGCCGAGATCGTGATCTCACCCGCCGCCTCGGGCGGCTCCGCCGGTGGCCGCGAGCCGCCGCGCGGGTAGGGGTGGTGGGCGAAGCCGGACACCGCGAGGCGCTTGAACCCCCGGCAGCCGCGCGCCTTCGACCGCCGGCCGCCGGGCGTGAGGCAGAACAGCTTGCGCAGGAACTCCACGGGCGAGATCGGGCGCCGTGCCAGCGGCCCGGTGAAGCGGCCGATCGGCCCCGTCTCGCCGAGCAGCACCTGGTCGCGCCCGTGCCCGCTCGCCTTCAGCCCCGCGATCCCGGCGCGCGCCAGCGCCCGGTAGACGACCGCTGCGGTCGCCACGAGCCGCCCGCGTCGGCGCTCGTACTGCGGCGTCAGCCAGCCCGGCTGGTTCGGCTCGTTGAGCAGCGACCAGCGCGTCACCCGCGGCAGCACGCCGCCGCCCTGGTTCTCGTCGGCATACGAGCCCGAGTAGCGCCGCCCCAGCGCGGTCACGAACGCCCGGTAGGCCTTCGGATCCGGCTTGCAGGTCGCCGTCCGGTGCTT
This sequence comes from uncultured Solirubrobacteraceae bacterium, assembly GCA_963722815.1. Taxonomy (GTDB): domain Bacteria; phylum Actinomycetota; class Thermoleophilia; order Solirubrobacterales; family Solirubrobacteraceae; genus DASQFQ01. The sequence goes on along the minus strand of CAVROM010000009.1, from coordinate 443,114 downwards.
GCAGCGGGACGCCCAGAGCGGGATCGGCGTCGAAGGGGAGAGGATCAGGCCCAGCCCGCGGGCCCGCGCGCCCCGCACGAGGTCGTCATACGGGTCCCACGCCGCCGGCGAGTACGGCGCCCCCTTACGGGCCGGCGCCACGCGGCCCCACAGCACCAGGGAGCGCACCGAGTCGGCTCCCAGCGCGTCGATGTCGTCGAGCGCGGCGGAAGCCACCCCCGGCCCGCTCTCGAGCAGCTGGTGCTCGTCCTCGAAGATCGACTCCTGGTCGTGCGAGGCCGCCGCGGGAGCCGCGACGGCCAGGCACGACGCCAGCGAGATCAGCGCAAGCCGCGCCGCAACGCTCAGGCCACGGCCTCGTAGCGCTCGGCGACCTTGCCCCAGTCGATCGTGTTGAACCACGCGTCGATGTAGTCGGGGCGCTTGTTCTGGTACTTCAGGTAGTACGCGTGCTCCCAGACGTCGACGCCCACCAGCGGCGTCTGGCCCTTGGAGAGCGGCGAATCCTGGTTCGGCGTGCCGACGATCGCGAGGCCGGAGCCGTCGTGCGCGAGCCACGCCCAGCCGGAGCCGAACTGGCCGACGCCGGTCTCCTTGAGCTTGGTCTTGAAGTCGTCGAACGAGCCGAACGCGGAGTTGATCGCGTCGCCCAGCGCGCCGGACGGCTCGCCGCCGCCGTCGGGGCTCATCGACTCCCAGAACAGCGAGTGGTTGTAGTGGCCGCCGCCGTTGTTGCGCACGGGGCCCTGCTTGTCCGACGGCAGCGAGTCGAGGTCCTTCAACACGTCCTCGATCGGCTTGCCGTCCCACTCAGTGCCTTCGAGCGCGGCGTTCGCCTTGTCCACGTAAGCCTGGTGGTGCTTGTCGTGATGCACCTTCATCGTCGCCTCGTCGATATGGGGCTCGAGGGCGTCGTAGTCGTAGGGCAGCGGGGGGACCTCGTAGGCCATGGCTGGCTCCTCCTTCATATTCAGGACGGGCTTGCAAGATAGCTTTCCCGACACAGTGACCCGTCTCTCCCGCTACCTCCTACCCACCGAGAAGCAGGCCCCGGCCGACGCCGAGGCGCTCTCGCACAAGCTCATGGTCCGCGCGGGCCTCGTGCGCCAGCTCGGCGCCGGCCTCTGGACGTTCCTGCCCGCCGGCTGGCGCGCGCATGAGAATGCCGCGCAGATCGTCCGCGAGGAGATGGACGCCATCGGCTGCCAGGAGATGCTGATGCCGGTGATCAATCCGGCTGATCTGTGGCAGCGCTCGGGGCGTTACAGCATTGATGAGGTCTTCAAGCTCAAGGACCGCAAGGGCGCCGACATGGTGCTGGCGCTCACCGCCGAGGAGGTCATCACCTTCCACGTGTCCTCGATCGTGCGCTCCTACCGCCAGCTGCCGTTCTCGGCCTACCACTTCCAGACCAAGGGGCGGGACGAGGCGAGGCCGCGCGCCGGAATCCTGCGCACGCGCGAGTTCATCATGAAGGACGCCTACACCTTCGACCGCGACCGCGCCGGCCTCGACGAGCACTACGAGCACTTCCGCGGCGCCTACGACCGCATCTTCGACCGCTGCGGGCTCGAGTGGTACCGGGTCGAGTCGGACGTCGGGATGATGGGCGGCTTCGGCGCCCACGAGTACATGGCGCCGTGCCCGGCGGGCGAGAACGACGTCGCGCTGGCGCCCGGCTACGCCGCCAACGTCGAGGTGGCGAGCGGCGAGCCCGCGGCGGTCGAGCTGCCGGCGCCCCGCTCCGCGCCCGAGGAGGTTCCGACGCCCGGGCTGACCACGATCGCCGAGGTCGCCGGCTCGCTGCACCTGCCGGAGGGCGCGCTGCTCAAGTCCTATCCCGTGATGGTGGAGGACCGCGGGCTCGTGCTCGTCGTGCTGCGCGGCGACCACCAGGTCAACGCGATCAAGCTCGCCAACGCCCTCGGCGCCGAGTTCCGCGCCGCGCGCGAGGACGAGTTCGCCCAGCGCATCGGCCCCGCCGGCTCGATGGGCCCGGTCGGCGCCGACGTCCCGGTGCTGCTCGACGACGCCGTGGCGCCCGGCCCGTATGTCGCCGGCGCCAACCGCGACGGCTACCACCTGCAGGGCGTCGAGCCGGGCCGCGACTTCCCGTTCAAGCGCGCCGACGTCCGCACCGTCGTGGCCGGCGACACGGTCAACGGCCACCCGATCCGGATCGAGCCGGCTATCGAGGTCGGCAACATCTTCAAGCTCGGCACGCGCTTCTCCGAGCCGCTCGGCGCCACGTATCTCGACGAGTCCGGCGCCGAGCAGCTGATCTGGATGGGCTCCTACGGGATCGGCCCGGCGCGCATCTGCGCCGCCGCCGTCGAGCAGTTCGCCGACGAGCAGGGCATCTCGTGGCCGCGCTCGCTCTCGCCCTACGACGTCCACCTCGTCGGCCTCGGCAAGCCCGGCACCGACGAGCACGCGCTGGCGGAGCGGCTCTACGGCGAGCTGCGCGAGGCCGGCCTCGACGTCATCTACGACGACCGCGAGGACCTCGGGCCCGGCGGCAAGTTCGCCGACGCCGAGCTGCTCGGCTGCCCGCTGCGGCTGACCGCGGGCAAGCGCTCGCTCGCGTCGGGGGAGCTGGAGGCCCAGGTGCGGCGCGGTCAGGAGTCACGGACGCTCCCGCTGGAGGGCGCCGCGGACGCGGCGGTTGAGCTGTGGCGGACCCTGGCCTGAACCAGAGCGGCGCGGATCGCGCCCGCGAGCAGATGCAGGACGCCGCCGAGAAGGCGCGGCTCACGTTCCGGCGCCTGAGCGGGCTCGACCGCTCGGGCCCGCCGCCGCCGGAGACGCTCGCCGGCCAGCCGTGGCGCGTGTGGACGATCCCCAACGCGATCGGCTTCGTCCGGCTCGCGCTGATCCCGGTCTTCCTCGTCCTGGCGCTGAGCTCGGACGACGGCACGGACATCGCGCCGCTCGTGATCTTCGCCGTGATCGGGTGGACGGACTACCTCGACGGGATCACCGCGCGGCTGACCGGCCAGTACTCGCGCTTCGGGGCGCTGCTCGACCCGCTCGTCGACCGCCTGCTGGTCATCTCCGGCGTGATCGTGTGCTGGAAGTTCGACCTGCTCCCGCACTGGGCGCTGACGGTGCTGGTCGTGCGCGAGGTGTTCGTGATGGGGCTCGTCCGCTGGGGCCTGAACCGCGGGCTGAACGTCAAGGTCAACTGGTGGGGCCGGGCCGGCGTGTGGCCGGTCATGACCGCGCTGTTCCTGGCCATGGCCGGGGTCGGGTGGGTCGCCGAGGCGTGCCTCTACGTCGGGCTCGTGCTCGTGCTGGGAGCGACCGTCCTGTACCTGCGGGAGGCGATTCGCCTGAGCCGCGAGCAGGGACCCTCAAGCTCAGCTTGAACCGCTAGAGTGAAGTTCGTGGTAGCCGCAGCGACGAGAGGAACGCTCTGATGATGGACACCTTCCCCGACCTGGGGTCGCTCTCGGACCAGGAGCTGAAGGATCTGATCCAGCAGCTCACTGACGAGGAGCAGGAGGTGTCCTACCGGCGCCGCATCCTGCACGGCAAGATCGACATCCTGCGCGCGGAGCTCGTGAACCGCCTCCGCAAGAAGCACGAAGGCGGCGAGGAGGTCATCTCGGGCGCCGACGTGCAGCGCCTGACGGACATCCTGGCCGGCCGCGCCGCTAGCGACGACGACGTCTAAGGGCCCCTGGCAGGGGAGCCCGAGCCGTGGCGCGTCATTGCCCAGAGTGCGGCTTCGTGGTCGCCGAGGGGGCGAACTACTGCCCCAAGTGCGGCGCGTTCCAGGGCGCCGCTGAGGCGCCGAAGGAGGACGCGACGACCGCGACGTACGTGATCGACGACCAGACGGGCGAGCTGAAGCCCGTCGACGTCGGCGACGTCGCGGCCCAGAGCGGCGCGCTGGTCGTCCGCTCCGGCGGCGGCCGCGTCGGGCAGTCGTTCCCGCTCACGGGCGAGAAGATGACGATCGGGCGCTCGCCCGAGGCCGGCGTCTTCCTCGACGACGTCACCGTCTCGCGCGAGCACGCCACGCTCGTGCGCCGCGGCGGCGACTGGTTCCTCGACGACTCCGGCTCGCTGAACGGCACCTACGTGAACCGCCGGCGGGTCGACTCGCACCGGCTCGCCGACGGCGACGAGCTGCAGATCGGCAAGTTCAAGCTCACGTTCTTCGCACGGTGAGCGAGCCGGACGTCACCGACCCGGCGGTAGCCGACGGGGCCGAGCTTCAGCCCGAGCCCGTCCAGCGCCAGAAGTCGCTGACCATCGGGGCGGTCTGCAAGGCGCTGCAGCAGGAGTTCCCCGACATCTCGATCTCCAAGATCCGCTACCTGGAGGACCAGAAGCTGCTGACGCCGCGGCGGACGCCCGGCGGCTACCGGCTGTACTCCCAGACGGACGTCTCGCGCCTGCGCACGATCCTGCGGCTGCAGCGCGACGAGTTCCTGCCCCTGCGCGTGATCCGCCAGGAGCTGGCGGCGGGCCGCAGCGAGGGCGCCGAGCAGGTCGCCTCGCCCCAGGCGGGCTCCGACGCGCGGCCGGGCGCGGCGCTGCGGCGGCTGACCTTCACGCTGCGCGACAAGGGCGCGCTTACTCGCTCGAGGACGTCGTCGAGGAGACCGGGGCCGAGCGGCGGCTGGTGGCCGAGCTCGAGGACTACGGGATCGTGGCCGGCGAGCTGCGCGGCAACGTCCGCTACTACGACGAGACCGAGCGCGAGATCATCCGCGCCGTCACCGAGCTGTCGCGCTACGGCGTCGCGGGGCGCAACCTGCGCGTCTTCAAGACCTCCGCAGAGCGCGAGTCCGGCCTGCTGCAGCAGATCCTCGCCCCGTCCCTGCGCTCGCGCAATCCCGAGCGGCGCAAGGAGGCGGTCGAGGCGCTGGAGAACCTCGCGGCGGTCGCCTCGCACCTCAAGCACCTGCTGCTCGTGCGCGACCTGCGCCGCATCGCCAAGTGACCGAGCCCGACCTGCGGGCGCTGATCCGGGACATCCCGGACTTCCCGGCGGCGGGGATCCTGTTCAAGGACATCACGCCGCTGCTGCTCGATCACACCGCGGTCCGGCACGCGGTGCGCGCGGCTGGCCGAGTGGGCGCGGCCGCGCGAGGTCGACTACGTGGTCGCCGCCGAGGCGCGCGGCTTCCTCCTCGGCGCCGCGCTGGCGCTGGAGCTCGACGCCGGCTTCGTCCCCGCCCGCAAGCCCGGGCAAGCTGCCGTCGGAGACGGTGTCGGCCGAGTACATCCTCGAGTACGGCGTCGACGCGCTGGAGATGCACGCCGACGCGCTGGCCGACGGCGCGCGCGTGCTGATCCACGACGACCTGCTCGCCACCGGCGGCACGGCCGCCGCGCTGGCGGAGCTCGTCGAGGGCGTGGGCGGCAACGTGGCCGGGTTCGCGTTCCTGGTCGAGCTCGAGTTCCTCGAGGGCCGCCGGCGGCTCGAGGGCTACGACGTCCACGCGCTGATCTCCTACGACGGGGAGTAGGGCGTGGTCGTCCGCCGCTCGCGCACGGTCTCGCGCGCCGGTCGACGAGGTGTGGCGGATCGTGCGCGACCCGTACCACCTGCCGCGCTGGTGGCCGCGCACACAGCGGGTGGAAGGCGTGAGCTCGAGCGGGTGGACGTCGGTGCTGCTGACCGACAAGGGCCGCGCGGTGCGGGCCGACTACCGCGTCGAGCTGTCCAAGAGCTCCGAGCGGAGGCGCTGGTCGCAGGAGCTGGCGGGGACGGCGTTCGAGTCGCTGTTCCGCGAGGTGACGTGCGAGGTCGCGCTGGCGCCGGCTGCGCAGGGCACCGAGGTCGGGATCGAGATGGTCCAGCGGCCGAAGGGCTGGGCGCGGGTCGGCGGCATGATGCTCAAGCGGGCGGCGCGCAAGCAGTGCGACGAGGCGCTGGCCGGGCTCGCCGGGCTGGTGGAGGGCGGCGCGTGAGCCGGCGCGAGTGCGTGTTCTGGGGCTGGGGCGAGCCCGGCGCCGGGCCGTCGCTGCCGGATCACGCGGCGGGCTTCCTGCGCTCCGAGCTGGGGGTGTCGGGCGCCGTGGTCTCGACGCCGGTGTCGCTGGACGAGGTCCGGTTGCGGCCGCCGGCGCTCAACGACTCGCCTTCGCGCCCGCCTCGCCGCGCTCGGCGAGCTGCGCGACGATCCGCGCCGCGCGCGTGGGGCGCTGCCGCGGCAAGTCCTACCTCGACCTGCTGCGCCAGCGTGCGGGCGACTGCGAGGACGCGCCGGACGCGGTGGTGGCGCCGGACGAGCGCCGAGGCGGTGCAGGCGGTGCTCGCCGAGTGCGCCGAGGCGGGTGTCGCGGTTGTGCCGTTCGGCGGCGGCACGAGCGTGGTCGGCGGGCTCGAGCCGCTGCGCGGGACCCATGCCGCGCTGATCTCGCTCGACCTCGGGCGGCTGGAGGGCATCGAGTCCTTCGACGAGCGCTCGCAGCTCGCGTGGCTGGGCGGCGGGACGCGCCTGCCGGAGGCCGACCACGCGCTCGGGCAGCGGGGCTACATGCTCGGCCACACGCCGCAGAGCTACGAGTGGGCGACCGTCGGCGGCTGCGTGGCGACGCGCTCGGCCGGCCAGTCCTCGACCGGCCACGGCCGGATCGAGGAGAACGTCGTCGCGCTGCGCTGCGCGACGCCCTGCCGGCGAGCTCACGAACCTGCCGGTGCCGGCCACCGCGGCCGGGCCGGCGCTGAAGCAGCTCGTGATGGGCTCCGAGGGCATCCTGGGCGCGATCACGAGCGTCGGCCTGCGCGTCTTCCCGCTGCCGGCCGCGCGCCGCTACGAGGGCTTCGCGTTCCGCGACTTCGAGGCCGGCTGGGACGCGCTGCGCGGGCTCGCGCAGGACGAGATGGCACCGGACATCGCGCGGCTCTCCGACGAGGCGGAGACACGGATGTCGTTCGCGCTGGCCGGCAACGGGGCCAAGGCGCGGGCGATGGGCGCGGTGCTGCGCGGGCGCTGCGTGCTGGTGTGCGGGTGGGAGGGGAGCGAGGTCTCGGTCGCGCTGCGGCGCAAGCTCGCCGCGAAGGCGCTGCGCGGCGCGGGCGGGTGGCCGCTGGGCCAGGCGCCGGGCCACGCGTGGGCCGCCACGCGCTACGCCGGGCCGCACCTGCGCGACGACCTGCTCGACCGCGGCGTGATGGTGGAGACGCTGGAGACCGCGACGACGTGGTCGAACCTGGGCGCGCTGCGGTCGGCGGTCACGCGCGCGCTCGAGGCTTCGCTCCCCGCGCCGCTCGTGCTCTGCCACCTCTCGCACGTCTATCCGACCGGCGCCTCGCTCTACTTCACCGCGTTCGCGGCGCAGGACCGGGACGACGCCGCCGGCCAGTGGCGGCGCGCGAAGGTCGCGGCCACGGACGCGATCGTCGGGACCGGCGGCACGATCACCCACCACCACGCGGTGGGGGCGGATCACGCGCCGTGGCTGGGCGCCGAGACCGGCGCGCTGGGCCTCGACGTGCTGCGCGCGCTCAAGGACCGCTGCGACCCCGCCGGGATCATGAACCCCGGGAAGCTGCTGCTCTAAGGCTTCTTGGCGTAGGTGTTGGTCGTCTCGACGTGCCCGCTGGCGGCGAGCATGTCGGCGAACTTCTGCGGGTTGCTCTTGGCGTCGATCTCGCCGAGCACCTTCACGAGCGACTTCGCGCTGGCGTCGGTGCAGACGAGCCCGGAGAAGAAGTAGACGCCGTGCCCGATCGACTTGTTCAGCCCGTCCTGGATCGCCAGCGCGTCCTCGGGCGGGACCTTCAGCACCTGGCCGATCGCGTCGCGGTGCGTGTTGCGCCCCATGTACTCCGCCATGCTGCCCTCCATCACCCAGCCGCGCTCGTCGAAGCTGTAGACGAGATCGGCCACGATCACCGCCGTGTGGCCCTTGGCGCCCTTGTCGAACCACCACTCGCCGAGCGCGTCGAGCGGCTTGAAGCCGCTGCGGAATGTGATCACCTCGACACGCATCGGCGTGCCGCCGCGGGCGCGGGTGATGGCGCTCATCGCGCGGTAGAGCTGGGCCTTCTCCGCCTCGCTCGTGGTCAGGCCCTGCATGGTGTTGACGATCCGGAACATCAGCTTGGCGCCGCCCGGGTCGGCGGCGATCTGGCGCAGCTTGTCGTCGCTCGCGTTCTTGCAGAGTGCGACGGCGAGGTCGGAGTCCTGGTGGCCCTGGACGAGCTCCGAGATGCACTCGATCGCGACCTCCCAGTCGGCGGGGAGGCGGCCGAGCAGCTCGCTGGCGAGCGCGTCGACGCGCAGCCAGGCGGGAATGCCGAGGAAGTTGTGCTTGCGGATCAGCGTGGCCGCGTCGCCCCGGCGCTGCCACTGCTTCTGCGCCTCCGCCTTCTGCTCGGCGGTCGGCTCGCGCTGCAGCACGAGCCGGCCGACCGCCGCGTTGCCGATCGTGCGCTGGAGCTGGGTGATGCCGGCGGGCGTCAGCGGCGCCGGTGCCGGGCGGGCCGCGGGCGCGGCGGTCTCCTCGGCAGCCGGCTCGCGTACGCGCTCCACGGCGCCACGCTAGCCGCCTGCCGCCGGGCTGTCTAGGAGCTCGGCAGCGCGCCGCGCAGCACGACCGGGCCGGGCTTCTTCGCGCTGCCGTTGCGCTCGCGCGAGACCACGACCTGCTTGTACTTCGCCAGCCAGCGGGGGAACTTGTCGAGGTCCGCGGTGCGCGGGCCGGTCGTCCCGAGCTGGCCGTTCGCGGTCACCGGCTGGGCGAAGCCGAGCCGCTGCGAGCCGCCGCCGGGGGTCGTGAACCACACGGCGTAGGCCTCGTTGCTCTTGTTCTTCGGGACGTTGGCGCCCTGGAGCGTGAACGCGAGCTGGTTCTGCGCGCTGTAGAGCGTCATCACGCCGGCGGCCTTCGACCCGTTGGTCCCCTTGAGCGCGATCTGGCCGACCTGCTGCGGCGTCGCGCTCGGCGTGGCGGTCGCGCTCGCGGCGGCGCTCGACTTCGGCGACTTGTCCTTGTCGTCGCCCTTGAACACGAACAGCGCCAGCACGACCACGACGATGGCGAGCACCGCGCCGCCGATCAGCAGCGCGCCGCCGAGCCGGGAGGAGGAGGCCGCGGCCGTCCCCTCGGGCTCCGTGGCGGCGACCGGCCGCCGGCCCTCGCGCAGTGGCCGCGGGCGGGGCGCGGGCTTGGCCGGCTCCTCCTCTACACGCGTCGCTTCGCCCGCGGGCAGGTCGGGCACCTCGCCGACGTCCGCCAGGCTGGCGTGGACCGTCTCCGCCCACGTGCGCGCCCCCTCGTCCTCGCGCAGCAGCTTGCGGGTCGCCTGGCGCGGCTTGCCGTTCTGCTGGCCGAGCAGGAAGTCGGCGATCTGGGCGATCTTGTCGGCCGGCAATTCGACCTCCGGCGCCAGCGCGCCGAGGCCCGCGTGAGCGCGCGCCCGCACCGCGTCCTCGGAGATCTTCAGGAGCTCGGCGATCTGCGCGTAGGACCGGTCGCGCTGCAGGATGAGCTGGACCACGGCGCGCTGATCCGGTGCGAGGGCGTCGAGCGGCATGGCGGGCATGTGAGGGTAGTGTGCCGCCCGTGTCTAAGACGCACTTACCCCTGCAGATCACAGGCTTCGACGCCCTCTACGGGCTCGAGATCCTGTCGCTCGGCGAGGAGGAGGCGACCGCGCAGGTTCAGGTCACGCCCGACGTCCTCCAGCCCGGCGGGCTCGTCCACGGCGGCGTCTACGCCTCGATCGCGGAGAGCCTCACCACGTTCGCGACCTGGAAGGCGGTCGCCCCCGACGGCCGCAGCGCGCAGGGCCTCTCCAACCACACCAGTTTCCTGCGCCCGATCCTGAGCGGCACGATCCACGCGACCGCCCGCCGCCGCCACCGCGGCCGCACGACCTGGGTGTGGGAGGTCGACATCACCGACGACGAGGGCCGCGTGTGCGCGCTGGTCCGGATGACCGTCGCGGTGCGTGGGTAACAGCGGCTCAGGAACTCGAACCGAGGGAGGCAGGTAGACATGGCGCAGACCAAGGCGGAGCGGCAGGCGGCCGGCCAGAAGGCGGCGGCGACGCGGCAGCAGAACGAGGCGCAGTCGAACGCGAGCGAGGCGAAGAAGGCCGCCGGCGAGGCCGTCGAGGCGCTCGTGACTGCGGCGAAGGCGGGCAGCAAGGCCGCGGTGCAGGCCGGCAAGTCGGTGAGCAACCGGGCGAAGGCGCGCAAGAGCTAGCACGGCTTCGGCGCGCCCTCGCCGAGCCACGCCTCGGCGAACGCCCGCAGCTGCTGATCGCCGGGGGAACGGCCCCGCAGGCGGTGGCCCCAGGCCAGCGCCTCGACGGTCTTGCCGCCGCCGGCGAGGATGACCGCCTGGCCGGCCGCGGCGATCTCGGCGTCGAACGGGCCGGTCAGCTCGTCCTGGAGCTCCCGCAGGGCCGCCGGGGGCTTCGAGCCGCGGTAGCGCAGCACGACGTTGCCGAGCGAGAGCGCCTGGCGGATCTGGTCATCGGTCAGCGGCCGGGAGTCGCGCGTCACGCCCGCCGGCTCGTCCGGGCAGCGCGCGGCGACCTTCTCGCCCGGCCCCTTGTCGCGGCTGACGTTGCCCTCGTCGCGCGACTGCAGCGCGATCACGACCGCGATCACGATCGCGAGCGAGAGCGAGAGGATCAGCAGCCCGCCGAGGAACCGCCTCACACGCGCGCGCGGTCGCTCGCCCGGACGCCGGCCGCGGCGGCGAGCTCGGCGATCGCGTCGCGCAGCGCCGCCGCGAGGTCGTCGAGGTCCGGCAGCGCGTCGAAGTCGCCCAGGAGCCCGAAGTTCAGCGTGCCGTCGTAGGACATGATCGCGATCCCCAGCGCCGTGTTGCGCACGAGCGGGACCTGCGGGTAGATCCGCAGCAGCTTGCGGCCAAGCATGTAGAGCGGGAACTGCGGCCCCGGCACGTTGGTCACCACGACGTTGAACGCGCGCTGGGAGGACTGCAGCCGCGACGCCTGGGAGAGCACCGTTGGCGGCGCGAAGTCCGCCATCCCGGTCAGCAGCTCGGCGCCGACCGCCTGGCCGGACTCCTTGAGCCCCTTCATCGCCTCGTGGACGATCTCGAAGCGCTCGACCGGGTCGTCGGCGTAGACCGGCAGCGGGGCGAACATCGAGGTCACGCGGTTGCCGAGCGCGCCGCGCTCCGCCTCGGCGCGCACCGACACGGGCACCATCGCCTTCAGCTCCACGCCGTCGACGTCGTGGTCGTTGGCCTGCATGTGCGTGCGCAGCGCGCCCGTCACCACGGTCAGCACGACGTCGTTGACCGTGCCGCCCAGCGCGGTCTTGATCGCCTTGAACTGGGCGAGGTCGCCGTCGGCCCACGCGAACCGCCGATGCGGGCCGATCTCGACGTTGTACGGGCTCGGCGGCGCGCCCTGGAGGCCCGCGCGCAGCATCGCGCCGAAGCCGTAGGCGGCGCGCCCGAGCTGCTCGGCCGTCTTCTCGGGATGCGCGAGCGCGTCGACGGCGACCCGCACCGCGTCGAGCGGCGCGCTTGCCCGCTCGGCCAGCGCGTCGGCCATCAGCGTCGCGGCGCTCGGCTCGGGCCGCGGGAACCATGGCGGGGGAGGCTCGGGCGGCGGATCGGGGTCGGCCGCGGCGTCGAACAGCACGGTCGCGATGTCGACGCCCGAGACGCCGTCGACCAGGCAGTGATGCGTCTTCGTGATCATCGCGAAGCGCCCGCCCTCGACGTTGTCGACCAGCCAGATCTCCCACAGCGGCTTGCCGCGGTCCAGCCGCTGGGCGAGCACTCGCCCGGCCAGGTTGCGCAGCTGCTCGAGGCTGGCGGGCTCGGGCAGCGCGGTGTGGCGCACGTGGTAGCCGGGATTGAAGTGGGGGTCGTCGATCCACACCGGCCGCGCCTGGGTGAGCGGCGGGAACGCGAGCTTCTGCCGGTAGCGCGGCACCAGGTGCATGCGCGAGTCGAGTTGCTCGACGAACTCGACGTAGCCGGGCGCCTCGCCCTCGAACAGAAGGCACGAGCCGACGTGCATGTGTGCGCCGGCGTCCTCCAGGGCTAGGAAGGAAGCGTCGAGGCCGGTGAGGCGATCGGGGTTCGGCATCGCCCGATTGTCGCCTATCCGACCCTTCAACAGCGTGGAACGTCAACCTTCAACAGCTTGTGTATAGTTATGAGCCACATGGACCTCACCGACCCGACCACCTTCGCCCGCGCCTTCGAGCAGCACGAGCGCGCCGTCTACGGCGCGGCGCTGCGGATCCTCAACAACCCGGCGCAGGCGCACGACGTGGTGCAGGACGTCTTCCTGCGCGTGTGGCGGCGCCCGGGATCGTTCGACGCCCGCCGCGGTGAGCTCGGCTCCTACCTGCGGATGATGGCCCGCTCGCGCGCGCTCGACCTGTGGCGGGAGGGCCAGGCCGCCGGCCGCGCCTCGGACCGCCTGCAGCTCGTGGTCGACGGCGCCCCGCCGCCGCTGGAGGACTCCCCGGCCGTGGCGGCGGAGCTCGACGCCACGCACGAGACCGTGATCGAGGCGCTCCAACAGCTCCCCGAGCCGCAGCGCGAGGCGCTCGTGCTCGCCTATTGGGGCGGCCTCACGGCCGGTGAGATCGCCGATCAGAAGCACGTCCCGCTGGGCACCGCCAAGAGCCGGATCCGGCTCGGGCTCGCCCGACTGCGCCAGGAATGTCCTGCATTGGCGCAGGAAGCCGCCTGACCGAGGGCTGCTAGCCTCGAACACTCGTTCGACAGCCCGAGCCGGCGGGGCAGGATGCCCGGCCGGGTGGGGGACCGATGTGTGCCGTGGCCGGAGTCGCCGCGCGCCGTCCGCCACAGGCCACGACGTCGGACGCTGAACCAACAACCGAAGGAGGACCTCGTCTTGAGGCCCAAGCTCGATTGGCGTGCTGCCGTATGCGGCGGCGCGCTCGTTATCGCCTATGCCTGCGCGGCGGCTGTGCCTGCTCCCGCGCCTGCTGATACCTCACAGGGCACACCCACCGCGACCGCCTCGAAGGTCGGCGTGACCCACCGCCAGCTCAACGTGAAGCTGGGGCGGCGCGCAGAGGTCCGCGGTGCCATTCAACCGGCCGGCTCGACCGTCGCGCTGCAGATCCGCCGCGGCCACCGCTGGGTCACGCTCGATCGTGACCGCACCGATGCGAGCGGCCGATATCGGCTGCACGATCGCCTGCACCGTCCCGTGAGCGCCCGCGCTCGCGTGAAGGTCAGCCAGGGCGGCCCCGCGGGTCACCGCGGGATCGGCCGGCTCAACGTGTTCCGCGTCGCGAACGCGTCGTGGTACGGGCCCGGCCTCTACGGCGGGCACCTCGGCTGCGGCGGCACGCTCGACGCGGGCGATCTCGGCGTGGCGCACAAGTCGCTGCCGTGCGGCACCAAGATCACGCTGCGCCACCACGGCCGCGTCCTGCGCGTCCCGGTCATCGACCGCGGGCCGTACGTGGCCGGTCGCGAGTACGACCTCACCGAGGCGACCGCGAACCGCCTGAAGTTCCGCGGCCACGGCGCGATCCAGAGCACCAAGTAGCACCAAGTAGCGACCGGATCGCGGCGTAGCCTGCCTCGCATGACTCGGTGCGTGGCGCATCTCGACATGGACGCGTTCTACGTGTCCGTGGAGCTGATGCGCAGCCCCGAGCTGCGGGGCAAGCCGGTCGTCGTGGCGGGCTCCGGCCCGCGCGCGGTCGTCACCACCGCGTCCTACGAGGCGCGCAAGTACGGCGTCTTCTCCGCCATCCCAGCCGCCCGCGCGCGCCGGCTGTGCCCGGAGGCGACGTTCCTGGTCCCCGACTTCGAGGCCTACCGGGCGACCTCCCGGCGCGTGATGGAGCGTGTCCGCGCCCAGGTCGAGACCGTCGAGGTGATGGGCCTCGACGAGGCCTACCTCGACCTGACGGGGCTGATGTCGCCCCGCGCCGCGATGCGGCGGCTGATCTCCGAGATCCGCGCCGACACCGGCCTGACCGCCTCGGTCGGCATCGGGCCCAACCGGCTCGTGGCCAAGGTCGCCTCCGACGCCGAGAAGCCGCAGGGCTTCGTGGTGCTGACGCGCGAGCAGGCGTGCGAGCGCTTCGCCGAGGCGCAGCCGCGGCTGCTGCCCGGGATCGGGCCGAAGACCGCGGAGCGGCTGGAGGCGCTCGGCATCGACACCATCGGGCGGCTCGCAGCGACGCCGCCGGAGCTGCTGACCGAGCGCTTCGGCGCCCGTATGGGCCTGTACCTGCTGGCGCGGGCGCGCTTCGAGGACGACTCCCCGGTCTCCAGCGAGCGCATCGCGGTGTCGGAGTCGCGCGAGACCACGTTCCCGACCGACGTCGCCGACCGCGCCGAGCAGATCGCGGTGCTGCGGCGGCTCACGGCGCAGCTCTGCGAGGGCCTCGCCAAGAACGAGCGCCGCGGCCGCACGATCGCGATCAAGGTCCGGCTCGACGACTTCACGACCGTCACCCGCGCCCGCACCATCCCGCTCGCCACCAACGACCCCGCGGTGGTGGGCGACGTCGCCTGCGCGCTGCTCGACGAGTACGCGCCGAAGCGGCCGCTGCGGCTGCTGGGCGTGCGCGTGGCGGCGTTCGAGGAGGACGGCGCGCCCGCCGAGGACGCGTCGCAGATGACGCTGGCGCTCTAGGCCTAGGACCAATTGCCCCTGGTGGGTGCGACCGGTCGCGGAGCATCATGCAGGGCATGACCACCACGGAGACACGCGGCGCCAGCGAGATCATCACCGACGAGGTCACCTCCTGGCCCGGCGTCGAGGCAGGTGTCGGCCGCCGCGGGGAGTACGGATTCACCGTCGGCCGCAAGCAGATCGGCCACCTCCACGGCGACCGCGTCGCGCACTTCGGCTTCCCCAAGGCCATGTGGCAGGAGCTCTACGACGCGGGCCGCATCACCTACCACCCGGTCTTCCCCGACAAGAAGGGCTGGGCCGCGCGCCAGATCGAGAGCGACGACGACGTCCGCGACGTCATCGCCATGCTGCGGCTGAACTACGACCGCGCGGTCAGTACAGCGCGCTAGCGAGCTTTCGGCGCGACTCGCGCGCGAGCGGGTGCTCGGCGCCGAGCTCGTCGAGCACGCCCACGACCGCGCGGCGGAGCTCGTCGCGGCGGTCGGCATCGGTGGTGGCCGCGATCGCGGCGATCAACGCGTCGAGCCCGCGCTGCTGCTCGCCGGCGTCCAGCGCGGCGAACGCCTCGGCGACGTCGGGGTCGTCCTCGAGCCGGATGCGGGAGGCGAGGCCCTCGGCGGCGTAGGAGCCGGTCGCGTTGGCCAGCACGGCCAGGGCGGCGTCGCGCTCGCCCCGCTCGCGGAGCAGGCGCGCGAGCGCCAGCGCGGCGTCGGCGCGCGCCGGCTCGAGCTCGAGCGCGCGGCGCAGCGAGTCCTCGTCGCCCTCCTCGATCAGCGCGTCGGCCTCGGAGGGCAGCAGCCCGTCGAGGAACGTGCGGACCTGCGCCGGCGACTGCGCGCCGACGAACTCGCCGACCAGCTTGCCGTCCTTGAACGCCTTGACCGCGGGGATGCCCTGGATCCGGAAGGCGGCGGAGATCTGCTGGTTGGCGTCGGTGTCGAGCTTGGCGAGGTCGAGGTTCGGCTCGCGCTTGCGGACCTCCTCCTCGAGCACCGGCGTGAGCTGCCGGCACGGCCCGCACCACTCGGCCCAGAAGTCGACGACGACCGGCACCTCGTGGGAGCGCGCGATCACGTCCTGCTCGAAGGTGGCCTCGGTGACGTCGCGGATCATGCCTCCAGGGTAGAACTCCGGCCGTGGCCGAGTTCAGCGTGCAGTCGTCGGGCGTCACGCTCGCGGGCGAAGACGCGGGGGAGGGGACCCCCGTCGTGCTCCTCCACGGCCTCACCGCGACGCGGCGCTACGTGGTGATGGGCTCGCGCGCGCTCGAGCGCTCCGGCCACCGCGTCGTGACCTACGACGCGCGCGGGCACGGCGCCTCGACCGGCGCCGAGGACCACGACGCCTACGACTACGACGACCTCGTCGAGGACCTGAGCGCGGTGATGGACGACCGCGGGATCGACCGCGCGGTGCTCGTCGGCGCCTCGATGGGCGCGCACACCGCGGTGCGGATGGCGCTCGATCACCCCGAGCGCGTGGCCGGCCTCGTGATCGCCACCCCGGCGTTCGACCCCGAGGAGGATCGCGAGGAAGGGCTGGAGCGCTGGGACGCGCTCTCCGAGGGGCTGCGGAGCGGCGGGGTCGACGGCTTCGTCGAGGCGTACGGCGACCCGCAGGTGCCAGAGCAGTGGAAGGACACGATCGACAAGGTGCTGCGCCAGCGGCTCGGCGCCCACGAGCACCCCGACGCCGTCGCCGACGCGCTCCACGCGGTGCCGCGCTCGCGGCCGTTCGAGTCATGGGACGAGCTGGGCGAGATCGCCGTCCCGACCGTGGTGGTGGCGAGCCGTGACGACGCCGACCCGGGCCACCCCTACGCGATCGGCGAGCGCTACGCGGAGGCGATCCCCGAGCGCCGAGCTGCGCTCCGAGGAGCCCGGGCAGCTCCCCGCTGGCCTGGCAGGGCGGCCAGCTCTCGAAGGTGATCAGCGAGCTGGCGGAGCGAGCGGGCGCAGCCGGGCCATGATCAGCAGCGCTGACTCCACGACCAGGTCGCGGTCGTAGGAGGTGGCGAGCTGGAACGTCCCGTCCTCCGACTCGCAGGCGACGAAGCAGGCGGCGAGGCCGGGGCCCAGCGCGATCACCGTCCAGGTCCCGCGCAGCGGATCGTCGGCCGCGAGCGGCCCGGTGCGCACGCCGGCCTCGGCGAGCTCGGGCGGCGCGCACAGCGCGCCCACGAACGCGAGCGAGCCCGCCAGCTCGCGCAGCTCGGCGGCCTGCTCCTCGCGCACGTGGTCCTCGTCCGGGAACGAGGCGAGCACCACCGCGGTCTCGCCCAGCGCGAGCGCTTGGCGCGTGATCAGCCGCGCGGTCGCCTCGGCGAGGTCGCGCGAGCCGACCGCCGGGCGCTTCCAGTTCGTCACGCGGCGGAACGGCGGGTCGCCGGCCACGTCGCCGCCGGAGTCGGTCAGCCGCAGCTTGCGCCCCGGCTCGGGCAGCTGCCCCGGCAGCGGCGCCGGCTCGCCGAGCAGGTAGCCCTGACCGAGCGTGGCGCCGAACGCGCGCGCGGCGGCGAGTTGCTCCTCGGAGTCGATGCCCTCGGCCAGCACCAGCGCCTGGCGGCGCTCGCTCTCGGCCCCGACGGCGCCGACGATCCGCGCCACGTCGGCCGGGTCGCGCTCGCTGAGGCGGCGCAGGTCGAGCTTGATCACGTCGGGATAGAGCAGCGGCATCAGCGCCAGCGAGCGCGAGTCGGCGCCGACGTCGTCGATCGCCACGCCCCAGCCGTGGACGCGGAAGCGCGTGAGCGCGTGCAGCAGCGAGTCCGGGTTCGCGATCAGCGCCCGCTCGGGGATCTCGATCACCACCGTCTGGCGGGTGGAGGGGATCCGCTCGGCGGCGTCGCCGAGCGTCTCGGCCGCGGCGTTGAGGAAGAGCGCGAACGGGCCGGAGCCGTTGAGCTCGAAGCCGCGGACGGCGGCCTCGCGCAGCGCGGCATCGAACTCGGCCACCACGTCGGCGGCGCGCGCGTGGGCGAACAGCTCGGCGGGCGAGCGCAGCTCGTTGTCCGGACCACCGCGGACCAGCGCCTCGTAGCCGACGACGTGGCCGTCGCGGAGATCGACCACGGGCTGGTAGACCGTCCGCACATCGGACAGTCCGAGTCCTTGCAGGGTGCGCCCGTCCTGTTGACTCACGAGCTGAGCCTAGTCACTACGGCGGCCGCTAACCGCAGATCCGCTCGCGCCGCCGCGATCAGCGTCTCCGTGACCGCGATCGTGTCGGCGACGCTCACCCATTCCACGGCGGCGTGCGCGCCGGCCCCGCCGGCGCCGTACATCACCGTCGGGACGCCCGCGGCGGCGAGGAAGGCGGCGTCGGCCCAGTAGGGCGCGCCGGCGAGCTCCGGGCCGCCCGCCGCCTCCGCCACCGCGCGCACGATCTCGGCCTCCGGATCGACCTCGAACGGCTCGCGGACGAGCAGCGTGCGCTGCTGCGCTCCCTGGCTCAGGGCGCTGATCTCGGCCTCGACCTGCGCGGCGGTCTCGCCCGGCAGCGTGCGCCGCTCGAGCCCGATCGTGCAGCGGGCCGGGTAGCTCGACAGTTCGGCGCCGCCCTCGATCAGCGAGGCGTGCACGGAGCCTCGGCCGAGCAGCGGGTGGCGGCTTTGCGCGAGCCGTGTGTCCAGCTCGCCGATCGCGGTCAGCACCGGGCCGGCCTTGACGATCGCGTCGACGCCCTCCTCGTAGCGGGAGCCGTGCGCGGCGCGGCCCTCGATCTCCAGCTCGATCCACACGAAGCCCTTGTGAGCGACGATCAACTCGCGCTCGGTCGGCTCGGTCACGATCGCGGCGTCGGCGGTGTGGGCGGCGAGCACCTCCTGCACCCCGAGGCTGGCGTGCTCCTCGTCGGCGACCGCGGCCACCAGCACGTCGCCGTCCGCCTCGCGGCAGGCGATCAGCGCGGCGGCGAGGCCGGACTTCATGTCGTAGGCGCCACGGCCGTAGAGCCGCTCTTCGTCGATGCGCGGCGTATGGGGGTGGCTCATGCCCTCGACGCCGACGGTGTCGAGGTGCGCGCACAGCATCAGCGTCCGCCCGCGCGCCTCGGGCTTGCGGACGACCACGCTCGGCCGCCCGGGCGTGGCCTCGAGCACCTCGGCCGCCAGCCCGTTCTCCTCGGCCCAGGCGACGACGAAGCGCGCGATCTCCGGCTCGCCGGCGCCGCCGGGCACCAGCGCGGGGTTGACGGAGTCGATGGCGACCAGCCGCTGGGTGAGCTCGATGACGTCCATGCGGCGTAGGGTCTCGCAAATCGCCGGCTACTCGGGCACCCCGCTCCCCAAGAAGCTCGGGATCAAGCCCGGGCACCGGCTGCTGCTGGTCGGCGCGCCGGACGGGTTCGCGCTGGATCTGCCGGACGGCGTGACGGAGGCGAGCGGCGAGGCCGACGTGATCCTCGCCTTCCACACGCGGCGCGACGCGCTCGCCGCGGCGATCCCGGCGCTGCGCGCCCGGATGGAGAAAGCCGCGGGCCTGTGGATCGCGTGGCCGAAGCGCGCTTCGAAGATGGAGACCGACCTGACCGAGGACGTCGTGCGCGAGCTCGCGCTCGCCAACACGCTCGTCGACAACAAGGTCTGCGCGATCGACGAGACCTGGAGCGGGCTGCGGCTCGTGATCCGGTTGAAGGACCGCTAACGAGAGGAGCAGGCATGGGGAAGACGGTCATGACCGCGGTGGTCTCGCTCGACGGGTTCATCGCCGACGAGGACGACCGCGTGGGGCCGCTGTTCGACTGGCTCGGCAACGGCGACGTCGAGTGGTCCTATCCCGGCGGCGAGGGCGTCAGCCGCACCACGCAGCCCTCGGCCGACTTCATGCGGGCCCAGTACCGCGACCTGGCGGCGATCGTCGTCGGGCGGCGGCTGTTCGATCTGACCAACGGCTGGAGCGGCAAGCCGCCGGGCGGCGAGCATGTCTTCGTCGTCACCCACCAGCCGCCGGCCGACTGGGAGTACGCCGGCAGCGCACCCTTCACGTTCGTCGGCGGTGTCGAGGAGGCGATCGCGGCGGCGAGGGAGTTCGCGGGCGACGGCACCGTCGATGTGGCCGCCGGTGAGGTCGGTGGGCAGGCGCTCAAGCTTGGGCTGATCGATCAGGTGCTGTTTCAACCAGGTGCCGGTGGTGTTCGGCTCCGGCCGGCCGTTCTTCGCCACCGGCGCGCTGGGCGAGCCGCTGCGATTGGAGAACCCGAGCGCGATCGTGCCGGGCGACCGGGTCACGCACCTGCTCTACGACGTCAGCCGCTAGGTACCGAGGCGCCTACCGAACGCGCAGCATCTTGCGCTGGGTCGCGCCCGGCGTGATCACCGAGATGCGGTAGAGCCCGCGCGTGCGCAGGCGGACGCGGGTCAGGAAGCGCCCCCGGCGCACCTTGATGCGCTTCTTGCTCACCTTGCGCCAGCGGCGCCCGACCTTGCGCTCGAACCGCACCTCGACCCGGCCCGTGGTGGGCTTCGGCGCGATCGTGCCCGAGATCGCGACGTTGCGGCCGGCCCGCAGGTGCTTCGAAGACAGCTGCATGCGGAGCAGCGGCAGGACGCGGATCGCGATCGGGGAGGAGGCCAGCGGCGGCCGCGTGCCGTCGCCGAGGAAGGCGGCGCGGAGCGAGCCGGAGTGCGACAGCGGGACCGAGGCCGACCACGTGCCGTCCGCCGCGCACACGGTCGAGGCGATGGGGGCGAACGTCGCGCCCGGGACCGCGAACTGGATCTGCAGCGGCGCGCCGGCGGGCGACGAGCCGTCCGGGAAGGCGAGCGAGCCCGACAGCCGGACCGGTCCGGTGCGCACGCGCCGCGAGGAGGCGTGCATGCTGATGCCCGCCAGCGGCCCGGCATAGCGGCTGGCGCGCACGCGCAGGTCGGGCAGTTGCGCGTAGAGCAGGTTGCCGGGGCACGAGGTGGAGTCGCCGTCGCGGTGGCCGGGGATGCGCTCGACGGTCACCGGCGTCCCGCTCGGGTAGCGGTTCGACGCGCCGCCGAGCGAGGTCAGCACGACCTGACCCTGGGTCGGCACGCCGTGGAGCGAGAGCTTCCAGCCGATCAGGCGCGCGAGGGCGTCGAAACCGGCCTCGGGGAGCGGCACGGACGTGAACGTCCCGATCGTCGCGATCCCGGTCGAGGACGAGTTGTAGCCCTGCGCCTGCGCGCCGATCACGGCCTGGTCGATCCCGCCGGCGCGGCCCTCGAACACCTGCCCGTACTGGTCGACGAGGAAGTTGTAACCGATGTCGTTCCAGCCGTTGGAGTCGCGGTGGTAGCGGGCGATGCCGAGCACGATGCCCGCGGACTCCTCCGGTCCGTAGTCGTTCGAGCTGACCGTGTGGTGGACGAAGGCGGCTTGGACCTCGCCGTACTGCGGCGCCGCGCGCGGCGGGACGGAGTCGCCGCCCCACTCGGTGCGGGTGATGATCACCGGCTGGCTCGACTGCGACTTGCGCGCGCGGGGCTTGGCCTTGCGGCGGAGCAGGCGGCCGGTGACGTGCCGCGCGGCGCGGGCGGTCGGCTGGGCGCGCACGAAGCGCGCCTTGAGGCCGGTCGCCGAGCCGCGCAGCCGGAGCTGGAAGAGGTCGGCGGTGCCGGTGTAGGCGGGCTCGGTGCCGGCGGGGGCACGGGCGCCGTCGGGGGCGTGGTCGCCGGATCCGTGGAGCGGCAGCCACGGCGACCACGAGCCGCCGCGGCGGCGGGCGCGGACCTGGGCCTCGATGTGCGAGCCGCGCCTCCAGCGCAGCCCCATCAGGTCGAAGCGCCGGGGCGCCGCGAGGACGTGCGTGGTGCGCCAGCCGCCCGCCGCGTGGGCGCCTTCGTCGGGCAGCGCGAGCTCGAACAGCGACGTGCCCGCGGCGAAGGCCGTCCGGGGGCGCAGCGCGCCGCCGGCGATGGCGGCCGCACCGAGCCCGAGCGCTTCTCGGCGGTTGAGACGGCGGCGGATCACTTGGTGTCGGAACACGGCTTAGCCCAAAATGGACCGTTCAACGTCTCGCGAAAGGGATCCTGCACGCCCTGGACGAACGTCAGGCGGGCCGCGGAGCGCAGTCCGGGCACGCGCCGCGAAGCACGACGTCATGGGCCTCGACGGCGTATCCGAGGCGCTTGGCGAGCCCGTCGATGAGCTGCTCGAGCTCCGGGTCCTCGAACGCGTCGAGGCGGCCGCAGCGATCACAGATCGCGTGGTGGTGGTGCTCGCCGCTGGGGTCGGCGGGCTCGTAACAGGCGGTGCCGTCGACGTCGACGCGGCGGACGAGCCCGAGCCGCGCCAGCACGTCGACCGCGCGGTACACGCTCGCGAGCCCGACGGCCCGCTGCTCGTCGCGCAGCTTGTCGTGGATCGCCTGGGCGCTGAGGCAGCACTCCTGGCCCGCGAGCAGCCCGAGGACCTCCTCGCGCGCGCCGCCCGCGCGGTGGCCCGAGCGGGTCAGCTCGCGCTGGGCGTGGGCCTGCCAATCGGTCTGGGCCATCGCGCACAGGGTAGCGCTCATGAAAACGAGAATCAGTTTCAGTAAGGTGAGCGGCCCCGATGCTCCGCCTGCTCCCCTTCCTGGTGCCGCTGGTGCTGCTGGCCGGCTGCGGCAGCGATGACGACGCGCCGGTCGTCGCCACCACCACCCAGGTCGCCGATCTCGCGCGCAACGTCGCGGGCTCGCGGATCGAGGTGGCGGGGATCCTCACGCCCAACGCCGACCCGCACGGCTACGAGCCCCGTGCCCGCGACGTGAAGCGGCTCGTGGGGGCGAAGCTCGTGCTCCGGTCCGGCGGCGAGCTCGACGAGTGGCTCGACGAGGCGCGGCGCAGCGCCGGCTCTCACGCGCGGGTGGTCACCCTCGGGCGCGGCACGGACAGGGAGCCGCACTGGTGGCAGGACCCGGAGGCGGCGATCGCAGCGATCCCGCGCATCCGCGCGGCGCTCACGCGGGTCGATCCGGCGGGCCGCTCCGCGTTCGACGCCAACGCGGCGCGCTACCTCGGCCGCCTGCGCGCGCTCGACCGCGCGATCGCTTCGTGCGTCGCGACGATCCCGGCCGCGCAGCGCAAGCTGGTGACCACGCACGACGCGCTGGGCGCCTACGCGCGACGCTACGGGCTGCGGGTGATCGCCACGGTGATCCCGTCGCGCTCGACGCGCGGGCAGGCGTCCGCGGGGGAGACCGCCGACCTCGTGAAGCTGATCCGGCGCGAGCGCGTCCCTGCCGTGTTCGCGGAGAGCTCGGTGCGAGCCGACGTGGAGCAGGCGATCGCCGACGAAGCCGGCGCGAAGGTCTCGCCGCCGCTGTACGCCGACTCGCTCGGGCCCGAGGGATCCAAGGGCGCGACCTATCTGGGCTCGATGGAGGCCAACACGCGCACGATCGTCGGCGCGCTGGGCGGCGACGCGGGGCGGTGCCCGTGAGCACGCTGTCCGCCCCGTACATGCAGCGCGCGATCGTCGAGATCCTCCTCCTGGCGGTTCTCGCGGGCGCCCTGGGCGGGTGGATCGTGCTGCGCCGGCTGGCGTTCTTCACGCACTCGGTCGGCACCGCCGCGTTCCCGGGCCTCGTGGTCGCCGGCGCGTGGGGGATCGCGCCGCAGCTCGCGGCGCTGGCGACCGCGCTCGGCTTCGCGGGCGCGCGCGAGCGGCTCGCGCGCGGGGACGACGAGGACGCCGCCACGGGCATCCTGCTCGTCGGCGCGCTCGCGCTCGGCGCGCTGCTGGCCTCCGACGTCTACCACTCCGGCGCGGGCGTCGACCGGCTGCTGTTCGGCACGCTGATCGGGCTCTCCCGCACCGACCTCGCGCTGACCGCGCTCGCTGCCGTGGGCGCGCTGGTGGCCGGCGCCGCGCTGCGCCGCGCGTGGCTTGCGCGCGCCTTCGACCCCGACGGGGTGCGCGCGCTCGGCGTCGCGGTGGCGTGGCCGGAGCGGGTGTTGCTCGCCGCGGTCGCGGCCGCGGTGATCGTCGCGCTGGCGGCGGTCGGCGCGCTGCTCGTCTCCGTCGTGCTCGTCGTGCCCGCCGCAACCGTGCGGCTGGTCGCCCGCGACCTGCGCCGGCTCCAGCTCGGGACCGCCGCGCTCGCCGCGGTAGAGGGGCTCGCCGCGCTGTGGCTGGCCGACGCCACCAACGTCTCGCCCGGCCCGGCGATGGCGATCGTGGCCGGCGTCGTCTTCGCGCTCGTGGCGGTGCCGAGCCGATGACGCTCGTCCGCACCGAGGGACTCGCCGGCGGCTACCGCGCGGGCGTGGACGCCATCAGCGAGGTCACGTTCGCGGCCGAGCCGGGCGAGGTCGTCGCCATCCTCGGCCCCAACGGCGGCGGCAAGAGCACGCTCTTCCGCGCGCTGCTCGGCGAGCTGCCGTATCGCCGCGGCACCGTCGAGCTGGCCGGCGCGCCCGCCTACGTGCCCCAGACCGAGCGCGCACGGCTCGACTTCCCGGTCTCCGCGCTCGACGTCGCGCTGATGGGCGCCTACAGCCGCACGCCGTTCTACCGCCGCCTCGACCGTGGCCCGGGGCTCGCGGCGCTCGCGCGCGTCGGCCTCGAGGACAGGGCGGCCGAGCGCTTCGGCGAGCTGTCCGGCGGCCAGCGGCAGCGCGTCCTGATCGCCCGCGCGCTGGTGCAGGACGCGCCGGTGCTGCTGCTCGACGAGCCGCTGTCGGGCGTCGACGCTCCCAGCGCCACGCGCATCGAGGCGCTGTTCGAGGAGTTGCGCGGGGAAGGGAGGGCGCTGCTCGTGGCGACCCACGACGTCCACCAGGCGCGCGCCTGGCAGCGCGTCCTGTGCCTGCACGGGCGCCAGATCGCGTTCGGCGCGCCCGCGTGCCTGAGCCCCGAGGTCCTGCAGGCGACCTACGGCGGCGAGCTGGTCGTCCTCGCCGACGGCACGACCGCGATCGCCGTCGAGCACCACGAGCACTGATGTTCTCCGACCCCATCACCCGTCGCGCCCTGTTCGAGGTCCTGATCCTCGCCCTCGCCCTCGGCCCGCTGGGCGTGTGGATCCTGCTGCACCGCCAGGCCTACGCGGCCGAGTCGATGAGCCACGGGCTGCTGCCGGGGCTCGTGCTGGCCGCGCTGGCCGGCGCGCCGCTCGTGCTCGGCGCCACCGGCGGTGCGCTCGTCGCCGCCGGCCTGATCGCGCTGGCCGCGCGGGACGAGCGGATCGGGGCCGACGTCGGGGTCGCCGTCGCGGTCTCCGCGCTCCTGGGTGTGGGCGCGATGCTCGCGCTCAGCCCCGCAGCGCCGCCGCGGCTCGAGGAGCTGCTGTTCGGCGACCTGCTCGGCATCTCGACCGCCGACCTGCTCGCCGCGGGCGGGCTCGCGCTCGCCACCGGCGCCGCGCTCGCCGCCGCCCACCGCCCGCTGGCGCTGACCTCGTTCGACCGCGAGGCGTCGCCCGCGCTCGGCGCCACCGTCGCGCGCTGGGAGACCGCGCTGCTCGTCCTGCTCGGCGTCGGCACGGTCGCCGCCGCGCCCGGCCTGGGCAGCCTGCTGCTCGTCGCGCTGATCATCGCGCCGGCCGCCGCCGCCCTGCGCGTCACTCGCCGCCTCCCGCCCGCGCTCGCGATCGCCGCCGCGGTGGCCGCACTCGCGGGCATCGCGGGCCTCGCGCTCTCCTACTACGCCGGGCTCGCCGCGGGCGCGAGCGTGGCGCTCTGTGCCGTGGCTGCGCCAATATTCGCTCGGCTTGCAACTTAAGATTTAGGCATGCCATAATGTGAGTCATGCCGGTGCGTGACCCACAGATCTCCTCCGCCGTCGAGGACTACGCGAAGGCGATCTACGCCCTCGAGGCGGTCGGCGACGGCTCCGTCACCACGACCGCCATCGCGGAGCGCATGGGCGTCACCGCCGCCTCGGCGTCGGGCATGGTCCGCAAGCTCTGCGAGCTCGACCTCGTCTCCCACGAGCCGTACAAGGGCGTCCAGCTCTCGCCCAAGGGCGCGCGCGTCGCGCTCGAGGTGATCCGCCACCACCGGCTGCTCGAGCTCTATCTGGCCGAGGACCTCGGGGTGCCGTGGGACCGCGTGCACGACGAGGCGGAGGTGCTCGAGCACGTTCTCTCCGAGGAGCTCGAGGACCTGATCGCCGCCAAGCTCGGCGACCCCACGCACGACCCGCACGGCGACCCGATCCCCACGCGCGACCTCGTGATGGAGGAGACGCCGAGCATCGCCCTGTCCGCGCTCGAGCCGGGCGCGAGCGGCACGTTCGTGCGGATCTCCGACGCCGACCCGGCCATGCTCCGCTACCTGGCGGAGCGCGGGATCGCGCCGGGCGCCTGCTTCGAGGTCGTCGACAAGCACCCGTTCGGCGGCCCGGTGTTCGCCACCTTCGGCGACGAGGTCCACGTGCTCGGCGGGCGCCTGGCCGAGGCGATGCGCGTGGAGGTCCCTGCGTGAGCGCCCCGCCGCCCGACACCGCTGCGGTCGCGCTGCGCGCCGACGACGTCATCGCGCCGCCGCACATCAGCGCGCTGCGCATGGCGCGCTCCAAGGGCGCGGTCCGCGGCCGGCTCGCGCTCCTCGGGCCCGCGTTCGTCGCCGCCGTCGCGTACATCGACCCGGGCAACTTCGCCACCAACATCACCGGCGGCGCCAAGTACGGCTACCTGCTGGTGTGGGTGATCATCGCCGCGAACCTGATGGCGATGCTCGTGCAGTACCTGTCGGCCAAGGTTGGCGTCGCCACGGGCCGCAACCTGCCCGAGCTGGCCCGGGACGCGCTTCCGCGCCCGGTCACCTGGGGCTTGTGGGTCCAGGCCGAGATCATCGCCATCGCGACCGACCTCGCCGAGTTCGTCGGCGCGGCGATCGCGCTCAACCTGCTGTTCGGCGTCCCGCCGTTCACGGCCGGCCTGATGACCGCCGTGGTCGCGTTCGCGATCCTCGCGCTGCAGACGCGCGGGTATCGGCGCTTCGAGCTCGCGATCGCGGCCCTGCTGGGGATCGTGCTGCTCGGCTTCCTCTACGACCTCCTGCAGGTCGGGGTCGACGGCCCGGCGTTCGTCAGCGGGATGGTGCCCCACTTCGACGGCACCGAGTCGATCCTGATCGCGGTCGGCATCCTCGGCGCGACCGTGATGCCGCACGTCGTCTACCTCCACTCCGCGCTCACCCAGAGCCGGATCAAGGCGGAGAACGACGAAGAGCGCCGCGAGCTCATGCGCTTCCAGCGCGTCGACGTGTTGATCGCCATGGGCCTCGCGGGCGTGATCAACCTGACGATGCTGATCGTCGCCGCCCAGCTCTTCCACGACAGTGGGCACAGCTCGATCGACTCGATCGAGGGCGCCCACGCCGGGCTCAACACGCTGCTTGGCGGCGGCGCCGCGCTCGCCTTCGCGGTTGCGCTGCTGGCCTCCGGGCTGTCGAGCTCGAGCGTCGGCACGTTCGCCGGCCAGGTCGTGATGCAGGGCTTCATCAACTTCCGGATCCCGCTCTTCCTGCGCCGGGCGATCACGATGACGCCCGCGCTGATCGTGCTCGCGAGCGGTGCCAACACGACCGACGTGCTCGTGCTCTCCCAGGTCGTCCTGAGCTTCGGCATCCCGTTCGCGCTCGTGCCGATGATCCTGCTGACCCGCCGCGCCGACCTGATGGGCGCGCTCGTCAACCGCAGGCACACCACCGTGATCGCCTCGATCGTCGCGGCGATGATCATCGGCCTGAACATCTTCCTGCTCTGGGAAACGTTTACGTGAGTTGACTCGCATCCGGTCTGTCGGAGAGCATCCGGCGGTCGATGCGCGAGAAGACGAGGGCACGCGAGGAACATCCGGAGGGCGACGAGCGCCGGCGCGCGAACGGCCACCCCTCCAACGGGCCGCCGCGCCGCCCCGCGCACTACGTCGCAGCGCGCCCGCCGAAGCGCCCGCGCGGCCGGATCGCCAAGGGCTTCGCCCGCGTGGTCGGGCTGCTCGCCACCGCCGCGCTGCTCGCGGTGGGGGTGACCGTGGTTCTCATGGTGACCCGCGACAACGGCAGCACCAATCCGCCCGAGACGTTCGCCCAGGCGAACCCCACGCCGGCGCCGAAGAAGCAGGCGTCGAAGCCGAAGAAGCCGCAGCTCACGCCGGCACAGCGCGCCTCGCGCGACGCCGCCGTCAAGCAGATCCGCGGCCAGGGCTTCGAGCCCGTCTCGCTCGCCGACTACAAGACGGGCCAGAGCCTGCGCGTGATCGTCGGCAAGCCGAAGAAGTCGACCGGCGTTCGCGGCCGCCGCGCGTTCTTCTTCGTCCGCCGCGACTACCTCGGCACCGACGCCGCCTCGCCCAGCCTGCGCGTGCGGGTGCTGCGCCAGCGCGACGGCGTGATCACGCTCGGCTACCGGCTCTACCTGTCCGGCGACAAGCCCTCGGATCCGAGCGGCGAGCTGGCCAAGGTGCGCTTCACGATCTCCGACGGCCGGCTCATCCCCCAGGACCAGATCCCGCCGGCCGCCAGCCGCCTGCCGCCGTCGTAGCCTGGATGGCGCCATGTGCGGGCGCTACACACTCACGCAGGTCGGGCCGCGGCTGGTCGGCGAGCGCTTCGAGCTCGGCGAGGCCGAGATCGAGCCGGCGACGCTGGGGCGCTTCAACGTCTGCCCGACGGAAGACGTCCTCGTGGTCACCCACAAGGGCCCGCGGGCGGTGCGCTGGGGGCTCGTGCCCTCGTACTCGAAGGCGATCAACAACGGCCCGCTGATGATCAACGCGCGGGCCGAGAGCGTGGCGTCGAAAAAGGTGTTCGCGCGGCTGCTGGAGCGGCCGGAGCGGCGCTGCCTGGTGATCGCCGACGGCTGGTACGAGTGGCTGAAGTCGGAGAAGAAGGGCGAACCGCGCGTGCCGTTCCGCTACACGATCGACGGCGGGGAGCTGTTCGCGTTCGCGGGCCTCTGCGACGTCGCCAAGATCGACGGCGAGTGGGTGCCGTCGGCGACGATCCTCACCACGACCGCCAACTCGATCTCCGCCCCGGTCCATGACCGCATGCCGGTGGTGCTGGGCGGCCCGGACGAGGAGGCCGCCTGGATGCAGGGCGGCGATCTCGAGCTGCTCGGCCCGATCGCCTCGGAGCGGACGTCGGTGGCGCCCGCCAACCCGGCGGTCAACAAGGCCGGCGTCGAGGGTCCGGAGCTGATCGTCGCGCCCGCGGCCTAACCTTCCGCGCCATGCTCAAGCCTCTCGCACTGCTCACGGCCCTGTTCTCGCTGCTGCTCGCCGCCCCCGCGGGCGCGGTCATCGTCCCGGGGAAGGGCATGGCCGGCGCGAAGCTCGGCGAGTGCATCGAGGACGTCGTCGCCAAGCTCGGCCCCCCGGACAAGACGTTCGGCAAGACCGAGCCGACGGGCGAGTTCGTGGAGACCTACACGTACGACAAGCTGGCGATCAAGATCCGCTTCTTCCGCGGGCCGGGCGAGTGCCTCGTGGCGGGCGAGTTCTTCACCGCGGCGGGCAAGGAGCGGACCACTGAGGGCATCGGCAAGCGCACGTCGCGCCGGATCCTCAAGAAGAAGCTCAAGCACGTGAAATGCGAGACGTTCCGCCAGGGCAACCGGAGGATCCGCTCCTGCCACATCGGCAGGTTCGAGCCGGCGAAGCGCGTCACCGAGTTCCGCATGACCTCGAAGTGGCGGGTCGGCACGATCAGCGTCCGGGTCGTCAGCGACTAGGGCCTGACGAACGCCGCGCGCTCGCGCTCGCACGGCTCGCGGGCGTCGCAGCCGGGCAGGTGGTCGTTGACCAGGCCCATCGCCTGCATGAACGCGTAGACGGTGGTGGGGCCGACGAAGCGCCAGCCGCGCTTCTTCAGGTCGCGGGCGAGGAGCTTCGGGTCGTCATAACTCCAGACGAAGTGGGCGAGGGACTGCTCCTCGGTGAGCTCGACCGCGCGCTGGGCGTTGTTGATCGTCGCCTCGATCTTGCCGCGGTGGCGGACGATCCCGGCGTCCTGGAGCAGCCGCTCGACGTCGTCGTCGGTGAAGCGCGCGACCTGGCGGAAGTCGAAGCCCGCGAAGGCGGCGCGGAACGCCTCGCGCTTGCGCAGGATCGTCAGCCACGAGAGGCCGGACTGGAAGCCCTCGAGGCACAGCTTCTCGAACAGCCGCGTGTCGTCGGAGACCGGGCGGCCCCACTCGTCGTCGTGGTAGACGCGGTAGTCGGGGGTCGAGTCGCCCCAGGCGCAGCGGACGATCCCGTCGTCGCCGCGCGCAAGGTCCATCAGGCGGTGGCGGCGGCCCGCGGGTCGCGGACGCTGTCGAGCGCCGCGAGCAGCTGGGCGTTGAACTCGTCGGCGTTGGCGATGACGGCGCCGTGGTCGCCGTGGACCTCGAAGACGGGCGCGGAGAGCGCGGCGGCGAGCGCGCGCTGCTTGGACGGCGGGACGGCGGTGTCCTGGGTCGTCAGGAGGATCGCGCGCGGCGCGTCGAGGCCGGCGATCCAGGTCGTCGCGTCGTAGCGGCCGAGCTCGCGGCCCGCCTCGGCGAGGTCGACCGAGTTGCCGCGGCTGAGCTCCGCGGCGACCCACGTCGTGATCGGCGAATCGGGGAAGCCGCCGGCCCTCAGCCCGCGCTGCCACGCCGTCTCGGGCGCGAGGCCGAGCACGAGCCGCAGCGCCGCCATCGTGCGCCAGAACGCCTTCATGCGCGGGGCGCTCCAGTCGAGCGCCGTGGCGCCGAGGACGAGCCCGGTGACGAGCTTCGGGTGGTCGCGGGCGAGGATCGAGGCGATCGGGCCGCCCATGCTGTAGCCGACCGCCAGCACCGGCTGGATCTTGAGGTGCGCGAGCAACGCGGCGGCGTCATCGGCGCAGGCCTTGAGCGTGAACGGCTCCGCGGTGCGGATGCCGCGGCCGTGGCCGCGGTGGTCGACCGCCAGCACGCGGTAGCCGGCCTCCTCGAGCGCGCCGTAGGTCATGTACCAGTTGAGGTCGGCCGAGAACATCCAGCCGTGCAGGAGCAGGACGGGCGGGCCGTCGCCGGCGCTGTCGCGCAGGAACATCTCGCCGCGCCCTGGGACGTGGATGACGCAGCCGCGGGGCAGCGCGACCGGGGGTTCGGGGGCCCAGTTCGGCATCGGCGGCAGCCTAGCCCCTCGCCAGGCACCGAGGTGCCTGGCTTGGCGCCTGGCTACCGTGGTGGTCCATGGCCGCGCCCAACACGTTCGAGGGTGCCCGGTTGGACCGGGTCACGGCGCGGCGCCGGGACCGCGATTGGGTGGCCGCGCACGCGGCGGATCCTGCGAGTCGGGCGGTGGTGGCGGGGCCCGACGGGGTGCTCGTCGACGGGGACGCTCTGGCGCTGGTGCCGTTGGACGGGCTCGGCGAGCCGCTGCTGCTCGGCGTGCAGGACGGGCGGGCGCTGTTCGCGGTCGACGGCGAGGGGCGCGACGATCTGGTGTCGGTGCGATCGATCGCGCCTGCGCTCGCGCAGGACGAGGGCGGGCTTCTGGCGTACGCCGCGGCGTTGCTGAACTGGCACCGGCGGCACCGCTTCTGCAGCGTGTGCGGGACGGCGTCACAGGTGCGCGAGGCGGGGCTGCTGCGCGTGTGCCCGGCGTGCGGCGCCGAGCACCACCCGCGCACGGACCCGGTCGTGATCATGCTCGTGGTCGATGGGGAGCGGGACCGCGTGCTGCTGGGCCGCCAGGCGGCGTGGCCGGCGGGGCGCTACTCCGCACTGGCGGGGTTCGTCGAGCCGGGTGAGTCGCTGGAGGACGCGGTTGCGCGCGAGGTGTTCGAGGAGTCGGGAGTGGAAGTGGGGGACGCGCGTTATGTCTCCTCGCAACCGTGGCCGTTCCCGAGCTCGCTGATGCTGGGGTTCGAGGCTTCGTATGTGGGCGGGGAGGTGATCGCGGCGGATGGCGAGCTCGAGGACGCCCGTTGGTTCACGCGGGCGGAGCTTGTCGAAGCGGCCGCCGAGCGCGGCGACTACCTGCTTCCGCCGCCGCTGGCGATCGCCCGGCGGCTGATCGACGGCTGGCTCACAGCGGAGCGGTGATCGACGCCGCCACCGTCCGCTCCTGGTGCCTGGCGCGGCCGGGTGTGACCGAGGAGCGGCCGTTCGGCCCGCGGACGACGGTCTTCAAGGTCGAGGGCAAGGTGTTCCTGCTGAGCGCGCTCGAGCGCACGCCGCTGGAGGTCTCGTTGAAGTGCGAGCCGCCGCTGGCCGAGCAGCTGCGCCGCGACTTCCCGGCGGCCGTCCGCCCGGGCTACCACCTCAACAAGCGCCACTGGAACACCGTGCTCTGCGACGGCTCGCTGCCCGACCGGATGATCATCGACATGGTCGAGGACTCCTACGACCTCGTCGTCGAGAAGCTCCCGCGCGCGACGCGCGAGCGGCTGGGCTGGTCGGCGGGCTGATGCTGCGGATCCTCGCCACCTCCGACCTCGGCGCGGCGACGTGGCCGCTGCGTACGTCCTACGGTAGGCGAGCTCAGGGCTGCGCGCCGGCGGAGGCTTCATAAGCCGCGAGCACCGCTGGCCAGCCGCCGGGGAAGAGGCGATACACGGTCGCCTGCGTCGGTGTGGCAGGCGCCTCGACCAGCCGCCAGCGGAAGAACTCCATCGCGGTCGGCAGGCTGCCGTCATGGAGGTTGACGCCGTACCGCAGCGTGGCGAGAACCCGCTCACGCTGGGCCTCGGCGTGGGCAGCGCGGCCCTCGCGGCCGCCGACTCGGTACGGCGTGGGCCGCGGGAGGCGATCCTCGAGGCCGGCGGCGCGCAGCGCCGAGTCCCACGAGCCGAACCGCTGGGTGACCGTGTTGCGCGTCGGCCAGCCGGCGCGCCGGGCCGCGTTGTATCGAGCACAGCTGAGTGGCCTGGGCTCCTCTTCGGCCCACATGCGGAGGATGCGCAGCGTCTCTGCGCGTCGATCTTCCGAGCGACACGACGCTTCG
The DNA here is from genome assembly GCA_963722815.1 of uncultured Solirubrobacteraceae bacterium. GTDB lineage: Bacteria > Actinomycetota > Thermoleophilia > Solirubrobacterales > Solirubrobacteraceae > DASQFQ01. The sequence goes on along the minus strand of CAVROM010000009.1, from coordinate 410,659 downwards.
GGAAGCACGGCCCGGCCGGTATGCCCGGGCAGCCCGGAACTCGGCGATCAGATCCTCGAGCCTCGCCCGCCGACCCTGATCACGCGCCTCACGGCGCTCCGCGACTGCGCGCAACCAGACCCCGAGGTCAGCGGCCTTCCGCCCGCGCATCTGCGCCGGATCGCAGCCACTCAGCGAGCCGCGACACCTCAGCGAGGCGCCCGACCCGCCAAATCGTCGACGGTCGGGTCGAGCCGTTACGCCGGATGGTCGCTCACAGTCCCGACGCCGAGTTGGCGGCAGATCATCTCCAGAAGCGGTCGATCGTCCTGACGGAGGTGGACGCTCAGCCCGGTGTGGGTGCGATCAAGGCTCAGCGAGCCTTCTGCGCACAGGAATCCGTGGAGATACGCGTGCAGCACCTCGGACGAGACCGCTGCTGGCGCTGCCGGCGGCCGTTCAACCTCGAAGCGGCGCACGCGCAACAACTCTCGACGTAAGCCTTCCGCGAGCGACACCCGGCGCGGATCATCGGAGCTCCAGACCGCCACTGCCCGCCTCCAGATCGCGAACTCGCGCATCTTCCTGCCGCGCATCTCGAACTGCGCGAGCAGTTCCACGAGCGTGTGGCAATCGGCCTGCGTCTGGACCAACCACTGGACCTGCGGATGCGCGTTCCCTTGTGCGGCGACCGCGCGTAACAGGCCCACGCCGGTTCGTGCGCGCAGCCATGCCAGAAGCTCAGCGTCGTCGTCCCGGACGCGCAACGACATGAGACACCAGAACGACTGACCTCCGTTCGCCTCTGCGATGCCGAAGTGACCTTCGCCCTCGATGAACCCTGCGACGAAATTGCCCTCATCGGCTGAAATCGCACGATCCACCTGCAAATCGTACCTTTCTGAGCGGCGGACAATCCGATCTAGGTTTACCGAATCCTTCTTATCGAGCATGCACGCCGCATTTGTGGACGGAGGTCCGAGGCCTCGGCCGGATCGTGTGGCGTACCCCCCGCCGACGCGACGAGCGCGAAGTTGACCCGTGGTCGCCGACGGCGGGTCGCCTCAGCTCAAGCACCTGGACTCGTCAGACGCTCGCTCGCCCCAACCCGTACCTGCATCCGTAGCGCGCGCCGTGCGGCACCACGAGGTCAGGCAGGCGGCGGCTGTGGCCGGCGTTATGGAACTTCTGCTCCGAGCAGCGCATCGAGCAGCTCGGCGTCCCAGGCGGCTCGCTCGAGGTCGTAGGCGCCGAACTCGGTGGCGAGGTCCCAATACGCCCATGTGACGCCGAGGCGTTCGAGCTCGTGCCGCACCCACGCCGTCCAGCGCAGGCGCGAGGCCCGATCGGCCGCGGCCAGCACCCCGAACTCGCCGAAGTAGAGCGGCACGCTGCGGTCGCGAGCCCACGCGACGGCCTCCGAGAGGTCGGCGGTGACGGCCGCGTGGTCGGCGGCCGTGCCCCAGGTGGCTCCGAGCCAGTCGTCCGCTCCCGGCAGCCAGCCCGCTCCCTGGTGTGTGAAGCGGAACGGCTCGTAGTAGTGGACCGTGGCGACCAGCCGGTCGTCCGCGGGCAGCTCGAGCGCCCGCAACCCGGCGACGCTGCTCGCGTCCGCGCCGCCCACCACGACCGAGCGATCGGAATCGACCTCGCGCACCGACGCCAAGACTGCCGGGAGCAACCTGTTCCAGTCCGCCGCGCTCATGAGCGGCTCGTTCAGCAGCTCGAAGGACAGCTCGTCGCGAACGTCGAGGAACTGGGTCGCGACACCGCGCCAGAGCTCCGCCAGCCGACCGGTCGCGCCGTACCCCTCCGCCATCGTATCGTCGTCGTGGTGGTTGGTGACGACGACGGAGAGGCCGCGCGTCACCACCGCCTCGACGACGTCCGCGACCTCCGCGCGGCGTGCGTTCGTCCATCGCACCGGCAGCCGGACGCTCGAGAAGCCGGCCGCCACGATCGCGTCCAGCACCTCCGGCCGAACCGCCCACCCCGGCTGCCCGTCGCGGCGGTCGAGCGCCCCGCCGAGGTTGATCCCGCGCTCCATCAGGACAGCGCGCGAGCGAGCACCTCGACGAGTCGCCGCGTCGTGGAGCCGTCGGCGGCGCCGTGGTACGGGTTGTGCTCGGTCACGGTCAGCGCGCGGAAACGCGGATCGGCGGTGAGGACGTGCAAGGCGGTGGCGGCGCTCTCGAGCGTGACCCCTTCGCGGTCGGTGTTCTCGGCGAGCGGCGCGTCGAGGAAGTGGACGAGGTCGACGTCGAAGTGCACGGCGACGGCGTCGCATCCCGCCAGCGTTCCGAGAGCCTGCGAAGCGGCATCCGCTGGGTCCGCGCCGAGGGCGTCGACATCGACGACCGCGAGGCCGCGTTGCTGGATCGTCGCTCGCTCGAACTCGGTGCCGGGCTTGACACCCAGGAACACCAGCTGGTCGTCCTCGAGCAGCGGCCGCGAGGACCCGATGCCCGCGAGCTCGCTCTCGGCGCCCTCGACGTCCAGCAGGTGCGCGACTCCCATCCAGTCCAAGCCGCCGTCGACGACGCTCGAAGGCACGTTGAGATCGGCGTGCAAATCCACATAGACGAGCCCGAGCCGCTCGACCCGGTCGCGCAACCCCGCGACCGTGCCGAGCTCGACCGTGCAATCGCCGCCGAGGACCAGCACCGAGCTGTGCGCGGCACCGACGAGCGCGGCCACCTGCCGCGCCCGCTCGGCCACGGCCGCCAGGTTCGCGGCGCGCGGCCGACCCGGGTCGGGCGCCCAGCGGAACGCCTCCACGTCGCCCGCGTCGGCGACCTCGACCCCGCGGGCCGCCAGCGCGTCCGACAGCCCCGCATCGCGCATCGCCCGCGGCCCCTCCTCCTGTCCAGGCGCGTACGCGCCCGCGCTGGAGGGAGCTCCCACGATCGTCACCCGGCTCACAGCCACCATCATCCCGCCCGAAGTCGTCAGTGGTGATCCATGACCGGCACGGAGGGCCCCGCACCAGCGGGGCTTTCGTGTCTCTCCGCGCGCAGTCGGCGGTCGGTCGAGGTCGGCGGGAGCGACAGGGCGAGCAGGAGCGCCGGCAGTGGCGTCAGCGCGATCACCCACAGCGTCGTGTCCAGGCTCGTGGCGTCCGCCAGTGCGCCCAGCGCCGCGGCGGCGACGCCGCCGAACCCGATCGCGGCGCCGAGCATAATCCCCGAGGCGAGCCCGAGCCGGCTCGGCATGTACTCCTGGCCCATCACGACGGTGACCGAGAAGTTCGAGATCACGACGAACCCGATGCCGACCAGCAGCGCGGTCGCCGGCCAGCGCCCCACGAGCAGGAACAGGACGAGCAGCGGCGACAGCAGCGCCATCGAGCCCACGAGGATGACCCGCCGCCCGACCCGGTCCATCAATCGCCCGCCCACGTAGGTCCCGCCCGCGCCCGCCACCAGCATCACCGACAGCGCAGCGTTGCCGGCCGCCTCGCTCGTCCCGAGCTGGTGCGCGAAGTAGACCGGCACGAACGCCTGCAGCCCGAAGAACACGACCGACCGCAGCCCGACCACCGAGCCGAGCCGCGCGAACGGGCCGACGAGATCGGGATCGTGGCGCCCGTTGCCGTTGGAAGACCGCGGCCCGCCCGCCGGAGCGAACGTCCGCAGCCGCCCCAGCTCCGCCAGCAGCAGCCCCGCGCCCAGCCACAGCGGGATCAGCGCCAGCGCGGTGCCGTGCAGCCCGAACGCCAGCACCGCCGGCGTCATCAGCAGCGGCCCCAGGGCGAAGCCCGCGTTGCCGCCGAGGGAGAACATGCTCATCCCGCGCCCCCGCTGCCCGCGCGACACGTAGTTCGCATAGCGCGCGCCCTCGGGATGGAACGCGGCCACGCCCAGCCCGCTCGTCGCCACCGCGGCGACGGTCGCGGCGTACGACTCCGTCCAGCCCACGCACGCCAGCCCCAACCCGCCCACGAACAACCCCGCCGGCATCAGCCACGGCAGCGCGAGCCGGTCCGACGCGACCCCGAACACCGGCTGGATCAATGACGACCCCACGCTCGAGGCCAGCACGAGCGCCCCCGCCGCCGCGTAGGAGTAGCCGCGCTCCGCGATCAGGAACGGGAGCAGCGCCGGGATCGAACCCTGCAGGAAGTCGGCCCACAGGTGGCCGGTGGCGAGCACCGCCAGCCCGCGTGCGTCGCGAGGTTCAGATTGCGCGCTGCGCGAGGCCATCGACGAAGCAGTCCAGCACTCAGCTCGGAGGCGTTCCAGACCGGCGTGCTGAACCTGAGCTACGGCTCTGTCGCACCTGGCGGATGATCGCGTCGGCGGTCGGCGGCCGCAGCTCGGCGAACGCGAACCGCCGCCCGTCGTCGGCCTCCACCCGCAGCACCGCCACGCGCCGCCGCGGGCGCCGCAGCTGTGAGCGGATCGAGGCGATCCGCGGGAAGCGCAGCCACTGGACGCGCCCTGCCACGACGTCGTCGAGCAGCCACAGCAGCCGCCGGTCGGTCACCACCAGCACCGCCCGGGCGCTCGACCACGTCGAGGTCGGCGTGACGAGGCGGACCTCCTCGCCGGCCTCGAGCGCCTCCAGCAGCTCGGCCCCCAGCGCCCGTCGCACCGCGTTCGACACGCCCTTCACCGGCGCCCGCGGCGGCGCCGGGCTCTCCCCGCCCGCCCGCAGCAGGTCGTAGGCCGCGTTGACCTGCGCCATCCGCCGCACCGACTCCTCGTCGGGGTTGCGGTCGGGGTGCCAGCGCTTGGCCTGCGAGCGGTAGGCGGCCGCGAGCTCGTCAGCCGGCGCGCCCGGCTCGACGCCGAGGACCGCGTACGGATCGTCCATCGTCGAGCTCACCAGGCCAGCGCCTTACCGTCGCGGAAGAAGCCGCCGGTCGGCCCGTCCGGCCCCAGCCGCGCCGCCCACAGCACGCTCGCCGCGCCCTCCTCGACCGAGCGCGAGGCCGACGCGCCGCCCATGTCGGTCCGCACCCAGCCCGGGCAGACCGAGTTGACGAGGATCCCCTCGCCCTCGAGCTCCACGGCCAGCAGCCGCGTGATCGCGTTCAGCGCGGTCTTGCTGACGTTGTAGGCCGGCATGCCGGCGTCGTCGGGCATCGTCTCGAGCGAGCCCGCCTGCGATGAGACGTTGACGATCCGCCCGCCCCGCCCCATGTGCGGGATCGCCGCCACCGCGAGTCGCCAGGCGCCGAGCGCGTTGGTCTGCCACGCCCGCTCGGCGAGCTCGAAGTCCATCCGCGTCGCGCGGCCGCCCGGGTAGATGCCGGCGTTGTTGACCAGCACCTCGAGCGGCTCGAACGGGATCCGCGCGATCGACTCGGGATCCGTCACGTCGAGCTCGATCGGCGTTATGTCAAGCCCGCCCACGTCGCCCATCGCATCGAGCGAGCGCGTGCCCGCGAGCACGCGGTAGCCGTCGCGCGCCAGCGAGCGCGCGACCTCGAGGCCGATCCCGCGGTTGGCGCCGCTGACGAGTGCGAGGCTCACGCCCGACATTCAAGCGCGGGATACTTCGGAGCATGCGATTCCCCGGAGTCATCCCCGCTGTCACCACCCCGTTCGACGCCCACGGAGAGGTCGATCTCGAGGCGCTCAAGGGCAACGCCCGCTCGCTGCTCGACGCCGGCCTGACCGGCCTGGTCGGCAACGGCACGATGGGCGAGGCCGGCAGCCTGTCGGCGGCCGAACGCCGCACGGTCATCGAGGCGCTGGTCGACGCGACGGGCGGCCGCGCGACCGTGACCGCCGGCGTCTCCGCCCAGAACCCCGAGGCCGCGGTCGCCTACGCGCGCGACGCCGCCGCGGCCGGCGCGGGCGCCGTGATGCTGCTGCCGCCGTTGCTCTACGGCGGCGACGAGCGCGAGGTGCTCGCCTTCTTTGCCGCCGTGGCGGCCACCACCGACCTGCCGATCATGGTCTACAACAACCCCGTCGCGAGCGGCGGGACCGACCTGCTGCCGGGCTTTGTCCTCCGACTCGGGCGCGAGGTCGACGCCGTCGTCGCGGTCAAAGAGTGCTCGGGCGACGCGCGCCGCATCGCCGCGCTCGTCGAGTCGGACCTCGAGATCCTGGTGGGCGGCGACGACTGGGCGCTCGAGGGCTTCGCCGCCGGCGCCAGCGGCTGGATCTCCGGGGTGTCGAACGTGGCGCCCGAGGAGTGCGTCGCGCTGCAGCGCCACGTCGCCGAGGGGGAGCTCGACGCCGCGCGCGAGATCAACGCACGCATCCTCCCGCTCGCCCGGCTCGACATGACGCCCAAGCTCGTCCAGTACTTCAAGGCCGCGCAGGACGCAGTCGGGCGCGTCGGCGGCCCGTGCCGGCCGCCGCGGCTGGAGCTCACGGCCGAGGAGCGCGCGATCGTCGACGCCGCGCTCGGCGCGCTGCGCGGCCAGGAGGTCGCCGCTTGAGGGCGGCGCGCGTCTTCGCCGCCGTCGACTCGCACACCGAGGGCATGCCGACCCGCGTCGTCACCGGCGGCGTGGGGCCGCTCCCGGGCGCGACGATGCTCGAGCGCAAGGCCCACTTCGAGGCCGAGCTCGACGACCTGCGGCGGCTGCTGATGCGCGAGCCGCGCGGGCACGGTGCGATGTCCGGGGCGATCCTGCAACCGTCGACCCGCGAGGACGCCGACTGGGGCGTGCTGTTCATCGAGGTCTCCGGCTGCCTGCCGATGTGCGGGCACGGCACGATCGGGGTCGCGACCGTGCTGGTGGAGACGGGCATGGTGGCGGTGATCGAGCCCGAGACGATCATCCGGCTCGACACGCCCGCCGGCCTGGTCGAGGTGCGGGTGGCGGTGAGCGAGGGCGCCGCGACCGCGGTGACGCTGCGCAACGTGCCCGCCTTCCTCGAGCGGCGCGACGCGATCGTGGAGCTGCCAGACGGGCCGCTGGTCTACGACCTGGCGTTCGGCGGCAACTTCTACGCGATCGTCGACGCCGCGACGCTCGAGCTCGACGTCGATCCCGAGCGCGCCCCGGAGCTGATCGACGCGGGCGCGCGCGTGATGGCCGCGATCGAGGACCAGGATCGCCCGGTCCATCCGGCGGACGAGCGCATCGCCGGCCTCCGCCACGTCATCTTCACCGCCCCCGGCGGCGACGGCGCCGACGCCCGCGCCGCCGTCTCCATCCACCCGGGCTGGCTCGACCGCTCGCCCTGCGGCACCGGCACGAGCGCGCGGATGGCGCAACTGCACGCGCGCGGCGAGCTGGCGCTGCACACCGACTTCGTGCACGAGTCGGTGATCGGCACGCGCTTCACCGGCCGCCTGGTCGGCGAGACCGAGGTCGGCGGGCGGGCAGCGGTGATCCCCGAGATCACCGGCCGCGCCTGGATCACCGGGATGGGCCAGTACCTGCTCGACCCGAGCGATCCCTTCCCGGCCGGCTTCAGCCTCTAGTGCGGGTCGCGGTCGTCGGGGCCGGCATCGTCGGCGCGGCGACCGCGCGCGCTCTTGCCCGGCGAGGCATCGACGTTGACCTCATCGATGCCCGCGAGCTATCCGGCGGCACCACCGGGCTCGGCGAGGGCAACGTGCTGTGCTCGGACAAGGACGCCGGCCCGGAGCTCGAGCTCGCGGTGCTCGGCCGCGCCGCCTACGACGAGATCGAGGCCGCGTACGGCGAGCGGGCGGGGATCCGGCGCAAGGGCGCGCTGATCGTCCACCGCACCGAAGCCGGGCTGGCGGCGGAGCCTGCCCGGATCGAGCGCCTGCGCGCGGCCGGCGTGGAGTGCGAGCTGCTCGAGCCCGGCCAGGCCCGCGCGCTCGAGCCCGCGCTGGCCGCCTTGCTCGGCGCGACCTGGGTGCCCGGGGACCTCCAGTGCGACCCGCGCGCGATCGCCCGCGCGATGGCGGAGGAGCCCAGGATCACCGTCCGGACCCACGCCCGCGTGCAGGACCTGGCGGAGCTGCAGGCCGACGCGGTCGTCCTCGCCGCCGGGCCGTGGAGCGCGGAGCTCGCGCGCACAGCCGGGCTCCACCTCCCGCTCGAGCCGCGCAAGGGCCAGCTCGTGCGGCTCGCCGGGCGGCTCGACATCCGCCACAAGGTGGTCGACGGCGGCTACCTCGCCGCGGTCGCGGCCGCGGAGGCCGAGCTGCAGATCTCGCCCGTGATCGAGACGACGCTCGACGGCCACGTGCTGGTCGGGTCGAGCCGGGAGCGCAAGGGCTTCGACACGAGCGTGGACCCGGAGGTCAGCGCGCGGCTGCTGGAAGAGGCGGCCCGCTTGGTGCCCGCGGTGACGTCGCTGGCGATCGACACGGCGTGGACCGGTCTGCGCCCGTGGCTGCCCGACGGGCTCCCGGCCATCGGGCGCTCGCGGACGGGCATCTGGGTGGCCACCGGCCACGAGGGCGCGGGCGTCGGGCTCGGCCCGATCACCGGCGAGCTGATCGCCGCGGCGATCAGCGGGGAGCGGCTGCCGCTTGACCTGACGCCGTTCGACCCGGACCGCTTTGCGCAGACGGAACACGCCACAGCGCCCCGTCCCCCAGCGACTCGCGGATGACGCGGCCCTCGGCCACGTGCTCGATCAGCGCCAGCTCGGCGCTCTCGGGGTCCGGCTCGTTCTTGTCGTGGTTCATCACCGCGGCCACCTCGTAGGTGGTCAGCCCGTACTCGAACGCCTCGAGCGCCTCGAGCGGATCCTGCGGCGGCGGCGTGCGCTCGAGCCGCGGGGCGAGGTTGGCGAGCACGACGTCGTAGGCCTCGATGTGCTGGAAGCCGCCGGCCTCGAGCCGCCGGCCCTCGTGCTCGAAGACCAGCGACGGCGCCGTGTAGCGGACCTCGCCGTCGGTGCGCGCGGCCTTGCCCTGCGCCTCGGTCGGCGTGCCTTCGGCGGTGCGCGCCTCGGCGCGGTCGGCCTGGTAGGCGGCCTCGACCTCGTCCGATCCGATGGCGCCGACGATCGCGTCGACGTCGAGCCCTTCGACCCGCGAGAGCGCGACCGCGAGGTCGTCGTGGTCCTCCATCACCAGCGGCGTGGTGAACCAGCCGAACTGCAGCGCGCGAAACACCGCGTGCTCGAGCTCGGGCGCCTGCAGGCGGGTCGCCACGATCGCCCGGCACGCCTGCCCGGTCGCGGTGACGCGCGGGCGCGGCTGCGTCGCGAACGGCATGCCGCGGCGGCGGAAGGTCACGTAGCCGCGGGCCGAGCCCGCCGGCGAGTAGCCGCGGCGGATGTACTGCTCGGCGTCCTCGGTCAGCCCGACGGTGACCAGCCGCCACTGCAGCTGGGCGCCGTAGCGCCAGCGCAGCACGGCGTGCGCGGGTGAGGCCGAGTACGCCCACGGGCACCCCGGATCCGAGAAATGGGTGACCTGCACCTCCACGGCCTCGAGGCTATCAAGGTGCGCGCGCAACTATCCTCGGCCCGCGATGGAACTCCCCGACTGCCTCTACGAGCTCGACGGCGACACGTTCGTTCCCACCGGGCTGACCCGGGGCCCGTGGGACCGGAACTTCCAGCACGCCGGGCCGCCCGCCGCGCTGCTGGCCCACGCCGTCGAGCGTGCGGGCCGGGTCGAGCCGGGCCAGGTCGGCCGGCTCGCCTACGACATCCTGCGCCCCGTCCCGCTCGCGCCGCACCGGGTCGAGACGCGCACCGTCCGCCCCGGGCGCAACGTCGAGCAGATCGAGGCGACGCTCCTCGACGCCGACAGCGGCGAGGCGCTGATGCGGCTGAGCGCGTGGCGCCTGCGCGCCGAGAGGCTCAACCTGCCCGGCGGACTCGGCGAGCCCGACCCGCCCCCTCCCCCGCCGGAGACGGGCAAGAGCTCGCTGCCCGAGTTCTGGACCGAGCCGGTCGCCTACCACGCCGCGCTCGACTGGCGCTTCACCCACGGCGAGTTCGACGCCCCCGGTCCGGCCGCGTGCTGGACGCGCCTGCAGGTCCCGCTCGTCCGCGGCGAACCGGCCACCCCGCTCGAGCGCCTGCTGGTGATGGCCGACGCCGCCAGCGGCATCTCCCACGTGCTCGACTGGCAGGAATGGGTGTTCATCAACGTCGAGCTCGGCATCCACCTGGAGCGCCCGCCGGAGGGCGAGTGGATGGCGATGGACGCGACCACTCGGCTCGGCCCGGACGGCGCTGGATTGTGCACCAGCATCCTGTCTGATGAGCGGGGTCGCGTCGGGCTGTCGACACAGACTTTACGTGTGGCGAAACAGAGGTAGTGTTCGCAAGGAAGTGACGTTGACGGGCTGGATCTTCATGGTCGGGCTGCGCGTATTCGACATCGGCGCGCTGGTCGTCTGGCTGGTCTGGTTCTTCAAGTTGCGCGACGACGAGGACGACGAGGGCGGCGGCGGCCCCGGTGGCGGTGGCCGTGGACCCGACGGCGGCCCTCCGCTGCCCGACGCCGGCCCCTGGCCGCGTCGCCGGCGTGACCATCTCGGTGACCTCTCCCCGAGTTTGTTGACTAAGCCGACCAGGTTTGCCAGGTTTGGCAGATGGCCCGGCTCACCCCAGACCCCACCTTCTACGCCTCGCCGTCGGACGCAGCCAGCGCCCCGGCCGAGACGCACGCATACGTCGTCGCGCTGAACACCGGCACGAACGGCGACAGCGCACCTGACGCGCTGACCGTTCTCGATCTCGAGGCCGGCTCCCCCACCTACGGCCAGCTCGTCGGCCGCCTCGACATGCCCAACGTCGGCGACGAGCTCCACCACTTCGGCTGGAACGCCTGCTCGTCCGCCCTCTGCCCGTGGGCCGCGCACCCGCACGTCGAGCGCCGCTACCTGCTCGTCCCGGGCCTGCGCTCGTCGCGGATCCACATCGTCGACGTCAAGGACGACCCGCACAACCCGACGCTGACGAAGGTCATCGAGCCCGAGGAGATCGCGTCGAAGACCGGCTACTCGCGGCCGCACACGATCCACTGCGGGCCTGACGGGATCTACGTCTCCGCGCTCGGCGCCCCCGACGGCAACGGCCCGGGCGGCATCTTCCTGCTCGACCACGACAACTTCTCCGTGAAGGGCGCGTGGGAGCAGGACCGCGGGCCGCAGGAGCTGGCCTACGACTTCTGGTGGCACCTCAACCAGGGCACGGTCATCACCTCTGAGTGGGGCACGCCGAACATGGTCGAGAACGGGCTTCAGCCGGACCTGCTGCTGAGCAACCAGTACGGCCACAAGCTCCACATCTGGGACCTCGAGAAGCGCACGCACGTGCAGGAGATCGACCTCGGCGCGGAGCACCAGATGGTGCTCGAGCTGCGCCCGGCGCACGACCCGCGCAAGGCGTACGGGTTCGTCGGCGTGGTCGCCTCGACCGCCGACCTCACCGCCTCCGTGTGGCTGTGGGAGCGCAACGCGGACGGCACGTTCAAGGCCGAGAAGGTGATCACGATCCCGCCGGAGCCGGCTGAGACGGAGCAGCTCCCGCCCGCGCTGCAGCCGTTCGGCGCCGTGCCGCCGCTGGTCACCGACATCGCGCTGTCCGTCGACGACCAGTCGCTCGTCGTTTCCTGCTGGGGCACCGGCGAGCTCAAGCGCTACGACGTCTCCGACCCGCGCAACCCGCGCGAGACCGGCTCGGTGCGCCTGGGCGGCATCGTCGAGCGCGCGGCGCACCCCGCCGCCGGTGCGCTCAACGGCGGCCCGCAGATGGTCGAGCTGTCGCGCGACGGCAAGCGCGTGTACCTGACGAACTCGCTCTACGCCTCGTGGGACGCGCAGTTCTACCCCGAAGGGATCGACGGCTGGCTCGTCAAGCTCGACGCCGGCGAGGACGGCTCGCTGACGCTCGACCCCGACCTGTTCGTCGAGTTCAGCGGGGAGCGGCCGCACCAGATCCGCCTGGCCGGCGGCGACGCGTCGAGCGACTCGTACTGCTTCCCGGATTAGTGGTCCTTCACTGAGATGCACGACCTCTGGCCCTGGATCCTGCTCGGGCTGCTGGGCGCCTATCACGGGCTGAACCCCGCGATGGGCTGGCTGTTCGCGGTCGCGCTCGGGATGCAGGAGCGCGATCGCCGCGCGGTGTCGAGGGCGCTGCCGGCGATCGCGATCGGGCACGAGGCGTCGATCCTGGTGATCGCCGTGCTCGTGCTCGGGCTGGGGCTGATCACCGACCCGTCCGCACTGCACCTCGGCGCCGGAGTGGCGCTGATCGCGTTCGGGCTGTTCCGCTTCATCAAGCCGCGCGCGCACTTCCGCTGGGTGATGCGCGGCAACGTCGGAAGGCGCGAGCTGGCCGGGTGGTCGTTCCTGATGTCGACCGCCCACGGCGCGGGGCTGATGGTGGCGCCGGTGCTGATCGGGGCGGGCGCGGTCGACAGCGCGGCGGCGAGCGACCACGCCATCTCCGCGGCACAGGATCAAGGGCTCTCGATCCCGGGCGCGGCGCTGGGGATCACGCTCCACGTGGCGGCGATGCTGGCGGTGATGTGGGTGGTGGCGACGCTGGTCTACAAGCACCTCGGCGTCGCGGTCGTCAAGCAGGCGTGGGTCAACCTCGACGCGGTGTGGGCGGGCGCGTTCGTGCTTGCCGGGGTGCTGACCCTGTTCACGTGAGGGCGGCGGTCCTCGACGCGCCCGGCCGGCCGCTGCGGGTGGCCGAGGTCGCCGAGCCGTCGCCGGGTCCGGGGCAGTTGCGCTTACGCGTGGAGGCGTGCGGGGTGTGCCGCACCGACCTGCACCTGCGCGACGGCGAGGTCGAGGCCGGGCACCTGCCGCTGATCCTCGGCCACCAGATCGTGGCGCGCGACGAGGACGGCCGGCGGGTCGGGGTGCCGTGGCTGGGCTGGACCGATGGGGACTGCGAGTTCTGCCGCTCGGGCCGCGAGAACCTCTGTGTGCGGGCGCGCTTCACGGGTCGCGACATCGACGGCGGCTACGCCGAGTGGGCGGTCGCCGACGAGCGCTTCTGCTTCCCGCTGCCGGAGGACACGGACCCGCTGCAGCTCGCGCCGCTGCTGTGCGGCGGGCTGATCGGGCACCGCGCGCTGCGGCTGGCCGGCGACGGGCAGCGGCTCGGGCTCTACGGCTTCGGCTCGGCGGCGCACATCATCTGCCAGGTCGCCGTGCACGAGGGGCGGCGCGTGTTCGCCTTCACGCGCGCCGGCGACGATGGAGCGCAGGCGCTCGCGCGTTCGCTCGGCGCCGAGTGGGCGGGCGACGCCATGCAGCCCGGGCCGGAGCCGCTCGACGCCGCTCTGATCTTCGCCCCGGTCGGCGAGCTCGTGCCCGCCGCGCTGCGGGCGACCGCCCCCGGCGGCACCGTGGTGTGCGCCGGTATCCACATGAGCGACATCCCCTCCTTCCCCTACGCCGACCTGTGGGAGGAGCGGGTGCTGCGCTCGGTCGCCAATCTCACGCGCGCCGACGCCGAGGAGTTCCTCGCGCTGGCGCCGCAGGTGCCGGTGCGCACCACCGTCACGCCCTTCTCCATCGGTGAGGCGGAGGACGCGCTCAGCCGCCTGCGGGCGGGCGCGATCGAGGGCGCGGCGGTGGTGCTGCCGGTCAGCTGACCGACGTGTGCTCGGTCTCGCTGTTGTTGGCGGCCGTCGGGTCGGCGGTGGTCGAGCTGACCGTCGCCTCCACCGTGCGGTCGCCGGCCACGCCCCAGCTCACGCCGAGGACCTTGGACGCGGTGGCGCCTGAGGCCAGCGAGCCGAGGTTGCAGGTGACCTTGGTGGTCGGGAACGTGCTCTGCGTGCACCCGGCGGGTCGGGCGATCGCGCTCCACGCCTCGTCGATATCGAACACGAGCGACGCGGCGTCGGCGGCCAGCGGGCCGGCGTTGGTCACGTCGGTGGCGTAGCTGACGCTGGCGAGCTGGGCGACCGCGCCGGGGGTACCGGTGACGGAGACCGAGAGGTCGGCGCCGGTGGGCGCGGGCTTGGGATCGACCTGCGTCGCCTGCGACGCGGTGTTGTTCGCCGCGTCGGAGTCCTCGACCGCCGAGCTCACGACGCTCGTCACGGTCTTGGCGCCGGTCGTCCCGTAGCGGACGACGAGCGTGCCCGCGGCGGTCCCACTGGACGGCACGTCGCCGAGCGAGCAGGTGACGATGCCGGCGTCGGCGGCGCAGCCGGTCGTCGCGTCGGCGGTCGCGTCGGCCGGGAGGGTCGTCGAGACCATCACGCCGGTCGCGGCGGCCGGGCCGGCGTTCTGCACGCTGTAGTGGTACTCGACGGTGTTGCCGAGGACGACCGGGTCGGCGGAGTCGGTGAGGCTGACGGAGAGGTCGGCCTTCGGCGCCGGCGGAGGCGGCGGCGGGGTCACGGCGCCCTCGCAGCCGCGGCCCCTCGGGTCCTTTTTCGCGTCCGCAGTCAGCGCGTCCTTGCCGGCCCCGCAGTCGATGAACGCGTCGCGACGATCGTCCTTGGCGTTGACGACGTCGGCGTCGGGGCCGCCGAGGAACGCGTCCGAGCCGCCCCCGCCGTCGAGCGTGTCCTTGCCGCCGCCGCCGAGCAGCGCGTCATGGCCGTCGCCGCCGGCAAGCGAGTCGTTGCCGTCGCCCCCGGCGAGGGCGTCGTTGCCCTTCTCGCCCTGAAGGTCGTCGTTGCCCGCGCCGCCCTCGAGCAGGTCGTGGCCGTCGCCGCCGAGCAGCACGTCGTCGCCGCCCATGCCGCGGAGGCGGTCGTTGCCGCCCTTGCCGCAGATGACGTCGGGGCCGGCGGTGCCGGTCAGCGTCTCGCCGCGGTCGGTGCCGCGGATGGTGCACGCGGGCGTCGCAGCGGACGCGGTGCCTGGGACGAGGAGGGCCGCCGAGAACGCGGCCACGACGAGGAGTCGGGGGGTGATGAGCATCCGTGCCATGCCCTCCTTGTCGGCGCGCACCACCGCGTTCGCCCGGAATCTCGCGCTGACTGGACAACCGTCGGAGCGGCGTGATCGCTTCGTAAGAACCGGTGCGTACATTCAGGTCGTGACGCTGCTGCTTCTGTTCGCGTTCGTGGCCGGCGCCGGCACCGCGATCTCGCCGTGCGTGCTGCCCGTGCTGCCGGCGCTGCTGTCGGCGGGCGCGACCGGTGGGCGGCGCCGGCCGCTGGCGATCGTCATCGGGCTGGCCACCACGTTCGCGATCACGGTGGCGGGCTTCGCCAAGGTGGTCGACGGCGTCGGGCTCGGCAACAGCGCGCTGCGGACGCTCGCGGTGGTCGTGCTGCTCGCGTTCGGCTTCGCGCTGCTGGCGCCAGGCGTCACCGCCCGGCTCGAGGCGCCGCTCTCGCGGCTCGCGCGCTTCGGGCCACGGAGCTCGGGCGACGGCTTCTGGTCCGGCCTCGCCGTCGGCGCGGCGCTCGGCTTCGTCTACGCGCCCTGCGCGGGCCCGATCCTCGCCGCCGTGATCTCGGTCGGCGCCGCGTCGGGGTCGAGCGTGGCGATCGCGATCGCCTACTCGCTCGGCTCCGCGGTCGTGCTGTTCGCGCTGATGCTGGGCGGGCGACGGCTGATGGACCGGGTGCGCGGTCCGGCGCTCCAGTACGCGCTGGGCGCGGTGATGATCGCCACCGCGCTCGCCGTCGCCACCGACGCCGACGTGCGCTTCCAGACCGCGCTGGCCGATCACTTCCCGTCCGCGGTCGTGAACCCGACCGGCTCGATCGAGCGCTCGCACGCGGTCTCCGAGCGGCTCGCGAAGCTGCGCGGCCATAGCCGCTTCGCCGAGGCGGCCACGCCGGGCTCGAAGCTGCCGGTGCTCGGCAAGGCGCCCGACTTCACCGGCAACGAGCGCTGGTTCAACTCGAAGCCGCTGACGCTGAAGGCGCTGCGCGGCCGCGTCGTGCTCGTCGACTTCTGGACCTACACGTGCATCAACTGCATCCGCACGCTCCCCTACACCCGCGCCTGGGACGCCACGTACCGCTCGCGCGGGCTGACGATCGTCGGCGTCCACACGCCCGAGTTCCAGTTCGAGCACGACGCCGCCAACGTGCACGACGCGATCGCCCAGAACCGGCTGCGCTACCCGGTCGCCCAGGACAACGCCTACAAGACCTGGAACGCCTGGGGCAACGAGTACTGGCCCGCGAAGTACCTGATCGACGCCAAGGGCCGCGTCCGCTACGTGCATTTCGGCGAGGGCGACGACAAGAAGACCGAGGCCGCGATCCGCAGCCTGCTCGCCGAGGCGGGCGCCGAGTCGCTGGGCGGCGACGCCAAGGTCGGGCCGACGCTCACGGCCGGCAAGGAGGCGACGCCCGAGACCTACCTCGGCGCGGCGCGCGCCCAGGGCTGGGTGCCGAACGAGCCGTCGAACGGCCTGCACGACTACACCGGCGCGGGCCGGCCGCTGATCCGCAGCCGCTTCGCGTTCACCGGCCGCTGGAAGGTCACCGACGAGGCGGCCACCGCGCTGGCGGACGGCGCGCGCATCGACGCGCACGTGGTCGGCAAGGCCGTCTACCTCGTGCTGAGCTCAGAGGGCGACCGCCCGCGAGCGCTACGCGTCGAGCTCGACGGCAAGCCGCTGCGCACCGTCACCGTGCGGCGGCAGCGGCTGTACACGCTGGTCTCGCTCCCGAAGACCGAGGAGCACACGCTGACGCTCCGCTTCGCGCCCGGGCTCTCGGGCTACGCGTTCACGTTCGGCTAGTCGCGCGCGGCCTTCGCCATCCGCGCGATGCTGGTGGCGACGTAGTACACGGAGAGCAGGAAGAACGCGGCGCCGATGATGGCGCGCACCTGGTCCTCGGAGGCGGGGGTCTTGTCGGCGACGGGCGAGGCGACGCGGTCGGCGAGGGTCTCGCGCCAGCCGGTCAGTCCCGCGTGGCCGAACTGTTCGGTCTTGGGCATGGTCAGGGGCTACCCGCGGGCGAGCGCTTCACGCACGGCCGGCACGACCTCGGTGGCGAAGCGCTCGGTCTGCCCGAGCTGGTCCTCGTCGTCGAACCAGGCGACGAAGGCGTCGAAGCGCAGGTCGCGCGCGAGCTTCACGAGCTCCTCGACCCAGTGCTCGGCGGGGCCGCGCAGCCAGTCGCCGCCGTCGCCGATCACGCCGTTGAGGTTCGCCACCCGCCGGATCGCCGCCGGGTCGCGGCCCGCCTTGCGCGCGGCCTCGTCGATCGCGTCCTGCTTCGGGAGCACCTGGTCGAGCGGCAGCCGCGGCAGCGACGGGATCCACCCGTCGGCGAGGCGCCCGACCACGCGCATCATCCGCGGCCCGTAGGCGCCGAGCCAGACCCCGATGTCGTGCGCGGGTGGCGGCCCGGCGTGGGCGCCGTGCATCCGGTAGTGCTCGCCGTCGACCCTGATGCCGCGCTCGGCGGCCCAGACGCGGCGGATGATCCCGATCGCCTCGATCAGCGCGTCGACCGACTCCGGCCCCGATCGCACCGGCCCGCCCCACGCGCCGATCCCCTCCCAGAACGCGCCCGCGCCGAGCCCGAGCTCGACCCGCCCCCCGCTCAGCCGGTCGAGCGTGGCGGCGGACTTGGCCAGCAGCGCCGGGTGGCGCAGGGGCAGGTTGGCGACGTCGGGGAAGAAGCGCACGCGCTCGGTGCGGCCGGCGAGGTAGGAGAGCAGCGTCCAGGCGTCGAGGTGCCGGCGCTGGTACGGGTGGTCCTGGATGCCGACCAGGTCGAGCCCGAGCCGGTCGGCGAGCAGCACCTGCTCGACGACGGCGTCCTGGCGCTCCGCGTCGGGGACCGGGAAGACGCCGAACAGGGGTTCCATCGCGCGCTGCACGGTATTAGGCTCGCGCCGTAGCGCGATGGCTCCTCCTGCTGGTGCTCCTGGGGCTCTTCCGCGGCGTCGGCTTCGGCCGGCTCCGCTCGCGGGCACGAGCTGGCGGGTGACGCGGATCGGCGGCGAGAACGTGAGCTCGGCGCACGAGCGGCTCAGGTTCAACAGCCGCCACAACTTCACGGGCCGCGGAGCAGGGTGCGGGGGCCGCGGCTTCGGCGGGCGCTACCGGGCGACGGCCACGCGGCTGCGCTTCAGGGACGTCTACGTGACGGGGGAAGGCTGTGACGGCCCGAGCACGACTCCGCCGCCCCCCGAGATCGGCGCGGTGATCTCCACGACCCGCTTCTACCGCATCACCGGACGGACGCTCGAGCTGCTGGGCCGCCGCGGCCGGACGCTCGCCGTGCTGCGGCGGCGCTAGCCCGCGGGCAGCGTGACGAACCCGTACCGGGCGGCGTAGCGCCGGCCGCTGTCGATCCGCGTCATCAGCCCCGGCCGCGGGCCCGGCACGAAGCTCTCCGGCACGCCGGGAACCTTCAGGACCTGCCGGCCGGTGCGGCCGTCGAGCCCGACGGTGCACTGCTTGCCCTCGCAGCCCACGTTCGTCGCGGCGTAGCCGCGCCACGTCATCCACGGCCCGGTGATGCCGCGGTAGGTCCACGCCGTCCGGCCTGCGCGCAGGTCGACGCCGAGGGTGCGCTGCCGGTCGGGCTGCTCGACGACGAGGTGGCCACCGGCCGTCCCGTCGATGCTCGCTCCCCGCGAGCCCTTCCGGCGCGTCCGCCCGGTGGCGGGGTCGACCAGCAGCGGCCGGCCCGCCGAGGCGTTCAAGGCAACGGCGCCGCCGACGTTGCTCGCGAAGTAGGAGTCGCACCGCTTGTCGCGCGTGCGGCCCAGCTTCAGCGCCCGCCGCCAGGCGACGGCGCCGTCGAGGCCATAGCCGGTGAGGCGGGCGGTGCATCCCGAGCCCGCGTCGACGAGGTGGCGGCCGACGAGCGTGAGGTGGTGTCGCGGGGAAGGTCGATCGCCGCGCGGGTCGCGCCGCTCACGGGGTCGAGCACCAGGAAGCGCACCGCCGGTCGGGAAGGTCTGCACGACGAGCACGCCGCCGCCGGTCTGGCTCTGCTCCACGTTGGCCGGCACCGGGACCGACCAGCGCGCGGCGCCGCTCCGCGGGTCGTAGGCCGTGATCGTGCCGGCCGCCGCGCGTACACCCGGCGGCCGTCGGTGAACACGTACTTCGTCGACGGATGCGACCAGCGCACCCGGCCCGTGCGCGGGTCGAGGCCCTTGATCGCGCCGCCCTGCCCACCCGCGATCGGCACGCCACGCGCGACCAACCCCCTGAACGCGTCGCTGCGCGCGCTCTTGGAGCGCCAGCGGAACGACCCCGAACGCGTCAGCGCCGCCACCGCGCGGGTCTCGACGCCGAGGAACCGGACCGCGCGCGCACCAGGCTCAGCGGCTGCCCGGTGTGCTGCGAGCTGCGCCAGTCGAGCGGATCGAGCGTCGCGGGCGTGGGGGTCGGCGTTGCCGTCGCCTCGGGGGTCGCCACCGTGCCCGTGGGCGTCGCGGAAGCGGACGGGTCGTCCGAGCTTCCGCCGCCACACCCGCTCAGGGCGACGCACAGCGCTGCAGGGAGGGTCCGGCGCACAGCTAGACGGGCGGGAGCGTCCCTTCCACGCGCGTGCGGGAGCCGTCCTCCCCCACCTCGACCTTCCAGATCGGCGCCTCCGCCTTCACGCGGTCGATCAGCTCGCGGGCCGCGTTGAACGCCTCGCCGCGGTGGGGCGCGCTGGCGGCGACGATCACGCTCGGCTCGGAGAGCGGCACGGTTCCGACCCGGTGCGCGAGCGCGACCGCGCAAGCCCCGTGGGCGGCCGCGACCTCCTCCCCGATCGCGCGCAGCTTGGCCTCCGCCATCTCCGCGTACGCCTCGTAGTCGAGCTCCGGCACCTCGCGGGTGACGCCCTCGAAGAGGACGACGGCGCCCGCTGCCGTGTCGCGCACGGCAGCGGCCAGCGTGCCGAGATCCAAGGCCTCGGAGGTGACCCGGGCGAGACGAACACGCGGCGCGCCGCCGCTCACCGGCGGCACGAGCGCGACCTCGTCGTCCTCGCGCACCGGCGCGGCCTCGTCCGCGTACTCCCGGTTGATCGCCACCACGCACGAGCGCGGCGCGACGTCCATGGCGGCGAGCAGATCGGAGACCCGGGCGCCATCGGGCAGCTCGACCTGGACCCGATCCGACCCTGCGCGCTCGCGCAGGCCGGCGAAGAGACGGACGGTGACGACCACGGAGGACACCCTAGACTCAGGAGGGATGGAGGGACCCGCACTCACCCACCTGGACGCCGCAGGCCAGGCACGCATGGTCGACGTCTCCGACAAGGAGCCCACGACCCGCTGGGCCCGCGCCCGTGCTGTCGTGCGGATGTCCCCGGCGGCCGCCTCGCGCGTCGTCACCGGCGACACCCCGAAGGGCGACGTCCTCGGCGTCGCGCGGATCGCCGCCATCCAGGCCGCCAAGCGCACGGACGAGCTGATCCCGCTCTGCCACCAGCTCCCGCTCACCCAGGTCGATCCGCAGATCGCGGTCGACCCCAGCGAGGGCACGGTCACGATCGTGGTCGAGACCCGCACGACCGACCGCACCGGGGTCGAGATGGAGGCGATGGTCGCCAGCTCGGTCGGGGCGCTGACGATCTACGACATGGTCAAGGGCATCGAGCCGGGCGTGGTGGTCGAGCGCGTCGAGCTGCTCGACAAGACCGGCGGGAAAGCGGACTTCCACCGCGCATGAAGCCTCTCGTCGACGGCCACGGGCGAGCGATCGGGGACGTGCGGATCTCTGTCACCGACCGCTGCAACTTCCGCTGCCAGTACTGCATGCCGGCCGAGGGCCTGCCGTGGCTCGACCGCGACTCGTTGCTCTCCTACGAGGAGATCGCGCGGCTGGTCGCGCTGCTGTCGAGCATGGGCGTCCACGACGTGCGCCTGACCGGCGGCGAGCCGCTCGTCCGCCGCGAGCTGTGGCGGCTGGTCGAGATGCTGTCCGGCATCGAGGCGGTCAGCGACCTCTCGCTGACCACCAACGGCTACCTGCTGGCGCGTCAGGTCGACGAGCTCGTGCGCGCCGGGCTGAAGCGCATCAACGTCTCGCTCGACTCGCTCGCGCCCGACCGCTTCTTCCAGCTCACGCGGCGCGACTCGCTGGCGCAGGTGCTCGAAGGGCTGGAGGCCGCCGAGGCCCACCCCGAGCTGCGGCCGATCAAGGTCAACGTCGTCGCGCTCAAGGACTTCACCGAGGACGAGGTCGTGCGCTTCGCCGATTTCGCCCGCCGCACGCCTTACGTCGTGCGCTTCATCGAGTTCATGCCGCTCGACGCCGACCGCACGTGGAGCGCAGACAAGGTGCTGCCCAACGAGGAGATCCGGCGCCTGATCAACGAGGCGTATCCGCTCGAGGCCGTCGGGCGCGACCGCCACGGCACCTCGCGCCGCTGGCGCTTCGCCGACGGGCAGGGCGAGATCGGCTTCATCTCCCCCGTCAGCGAGCCCTTCTGCGGCGACTGCAACCGCATCCGACTGACCGCCGAGGGCATGCTGCGCACCTGCCTCTTCTCGCTCAACGAGACCGACCTGCGCGAGCCGATGCGCGCGGGCGCGAGCGACGCCGACCTCGAGGCCATCATCCGCGACGCCGTCTGGCGCAAGGAGCTCAAGCACCACATCGGCGACGAGGGCTTCATCCAGCCGGCGCGCTCCATGTCGCGCATCGGCGGGTGAAGGAGCTCGGGGAAGCCACGGAGCTCGTCCTCGCGGCGGCAACGCCGCTGGAGGCCGAGCGCGTGCCGCTCGACCAGGCGGCCGGCCGGGTCGCCGCCGAGGACGGCCGCAGCGCCGTCGACCTGCCGCCGTTCGACCGCTCGGCGATGGACGGCTACGCGGTCCGCGCGGCCGACACCGGCGGCGGCGAGCTGCGCCTGGCCGGCGAGATCGCGGCCGGCGAGGCGCCGACGCAGACGCTCGAGCCGGGCACCGCGGTCGGCATCACCACCGGCGCGCCGATCCCGCCCGGCGCCGACGCGGTCCTGCAGTCGGAGCTGGCCGAGCTCAACGGCGGCAGCGTGCGGGCGACACGGGCGCTGGAAGCCGGCACGCACGTGCGCGTCCGCGGCGAGGACGTCCACGCCGGCGACCTGATCGCGGCCGCCGGCGAGCCGCTGACGCTGGCGCGGGTCTCATCGCTGGCCGCCGCGGGGGTCGGGGAGATCGCCGTGCACCGGCGTGCGCGGCTGCACCTGCTGGTGACCGGCTCGGAGCTGCTCCCGCTCGGAGCGCCGCCGGAGCCCGGCAAGATCCACGAGTCGAACGGCCTGATGGTGCGGCTGCTGGCCGAGCGCGCCGGCGCACAGGTGATCGACGGCGGCGTGATCGCCGACGACTTCGACTCCACCCGCGCCGCGGTCGAGGCCGGCCTGAGCGGCGACGTGCTCGTCGTCTCCGGCGGCGTGAGCGTCGGCCCGCACGACCACGTCAAGCCCGCCTTCGAGGCGTGCGGGGTCGAGGAGCTGTTCTGGCGCGTGCGGGTGAAGCCCGGCAAGCCGCTGTGGTTCGGGCGCCGGGGGAACACGCTCGTGTTCGGCCTGCCGGGCAACCCGCTCTCGAGCATCGTCGGCTTCCTCGCCTTCATCGAGCCGGCGCTGCGGCGGATGCACGGCGAGCCCGACGCTTCGATGCGGACCGTGCCGGCGCGGCTCACGACCGACGCCGGGCCGTCCGACCGGCGCACCACGTTCCTCACCTCGCGCCTCGTCCCCGGCGCCGACGGCGTGCTCGAGGCGACGCCGACCGCCAACCAGGGCTCGCACCTGACGGGCGCGCTGGGACAGAGCGACGGCTTTGTGATCGCTCCCCACGGCTCCGGCCCGCTGGCGGCCGGGTCGACCGTCGAAGCCGTCCGGTTTGTCTAGCTGGCGCGAGTCCGACTTTCGCGAGCGCGACCGGAAGAACCCGCGGCGCTGGATCGGGCGCGCCGTCCACGTGTGGACGGTCGTGGCGCTCCTGGTCCTGCTCAACGAGCAGCGGCGCGACGGCGTCCGCTGCGACCAGGACTGCTACGGCACCTACCGGACCTACGAAGCCGGCCACCCATGGACGAACTACCCGGACGCCTGGCAGTGGGACGCCCAGAACATCCTCATGACGGTCGCGTTCCTCGTCGCCCTGGCCGGCAGCGTCTTCCTGCTCGCGCACAACCGGCGCCGCGCGGTCATCCTCACGATCGCCTCGATCGTGATCACCGCCGCGTTCATCATCTGGGTGCAGGTGTCGCCGCCGGTGGGCAGCGACTAGACGCGGACCGAGCCGTCGTCCTCGATCGTCCAGTGCGGATTGTGGGCGACCTCCCACGGGTGGCCGTCGGGGTCGATGAAGACGCCTGAGTAGCCGCCCCAGAACGTCTTCGCGCCAGGTCGGCCGATCGTGGCGCCCGCGGCCTCGGCCTCGGCGAGCACGGCGTCGACCTCCTCCGGCGCGCGCACGTTGTAGGCGAGCGTGACGCCGCCGAAGCCGCCGCGGTCCGTGACCGTCGAATCCTCCGCCAGCGCGCGGCGATCCCACACCGCGAGCGCGATCCCGCCGAGCTGGAAGAAGGCGACGTCGAGCGCCGGATCGGTGTTGCACGTCCACCCCAGCGCCTCGTAGAACGCCCGCGCCGCGGGTACATCAGCGACGCCCAGGGTTACGAGAGATAAGCGTTGGTCCATTTCCGGGCGGGTACCAAGTTGCGTTGGGGTCAACAACTCTAGGGGGAGCAGGCTTCGTGGCATTCAAGGATCCAAAGGCCAACACTCGAGCCGGGATCGAGGTCGGGGTCACCAAGACCAAGCTGACCTTCGGCAAGATGATGGTGTCCGGCTTCCTCGCCGGCGCGTACATCGCGTTCGGCGGTCTCGTGGCGATCAGCGTGTCGTCGGGCCTCGACCCGAAGCTGTGGGGAACGCTGCCGACGCTGTTCACGGGCGCTGTCTTCGCGCTCGGACTGGTCCTCACCGTGGTCGCCGGCGCCGAGCTGCTGACCGGCAACATGGCGATGGTCCCGCTGTCGGCGTTCACGGGCCGCATCAAGCCGAAGCTCGTGGGCCTGAACTTCACCGTCATCTTCGTCGCGAACCTGCTCGGCTCGCTGTTCGTGGCCTACTTCCTCGCCGTCAAGAGCGGCGTGGTCACGGACCCGCTGCCGCTCGAGCGGCTGGGAGCGATCGCCAAGAAGAAGGCGGTCGAGGAGACCGACTGGCAGATCTTCCTGCGCGCGGTGGGCTGCAACTGGCTCGTCTGCCTGGCGGTCTGGATGGCGATGGCGGCCGAGGACATCGCGGGCAAGATCCTCGCGATCTTCTTCCCGATCATGGCCTTCGTCGCCATGGGCTTCGACCACGTGGTCGCGAACATGTTCTTCATCCCGGCGGCGATCTTCGCGAACGTCCCCGGCATCGACTGGCTGGACGCGCTGAAGAACTGGCTCTTCGCCTTCCTCGGCAACCTCGTCGGCGCGGGCGTGTTCGTGTCCGGCGCCTACTACTACCTCTACGGCAAGGACACGCCGGAGGAGGCGGAGGCCGCGAGCCAGGCGTTCGCCGGCAACGGCGAGCGGACGAGCGCTACCCAGCCCGCCCGAAGCGGCGCCTGATCCGCTCCCACAGCACCGAGAAGAACAACCCGATCCCTCCCACCGGCTTGGCCGCCTGCGGCTGAGCCGGAGGGGGCGACGGCCGGGCGTGGCGGCGGCGGGGCCGACCCGGGGGTCTCGGTGTCGGCGCCCTCCTGCGGGGCCGCGGCCGCCACGGCCTCGGGCGGCGCCTCGCCCTTGGCGACCTCCTCGCCGCTGGGCGCGGTCGGGGCGTCGGCGAGGCGCGAGGACAGGCAGGTCGCGAAGTCGCGCATCAGGCGGTTCGAGATGTCCTCCATCATCCCGCCGCGCCCGAAGCGCGCCAGCCGGCCGGTGATGGTGAAGTCCGTGACCGCCTCGACGGTCGTGCCGCCGTCGCGCTCGGAGAGCCTGTTGACGATCGTCGCGTTCGCCCCGCCCTGGCCGCGCTTGTCGGTGCCGCGCGCCTTCAGCGTCGCGGTGTGGGTGCTCTCGTCGGCGTTCTCGATCTTGACCGTGCCGCGGTAGGAGGCGGTCGTCGGGCCGAGCTTGACCTGGAACGTGCCGTGGTAGGTGCCGTCCTCGTCGTGGTCGGTGATCGCCGCACCCGGGAGGCACGGGGCGACGCGCTCGAGGTCGTTGAGCGCGTCCCACACCTGGTCGATCGGCGCGGCCACCTCGAAGGACTGCTCGAGTTTCATGACTGGACCTCCTGGAGGCGCTCGGGTGTGTCGATGTCGGTCGGGTCGCACAGGCGCCCGACCTCCCACGTGAAGACGTGATCGCCCTCGAGCAGCGGGCGCGCTCCGGTGTCGCCGTCGAGCTCGATCACGTGATCGAGCAGACGCCGCTCCAGCAGCACCGGGTGACCGGGCTGGCCGTCGTAGGTCGCGCGGACCGCGAGGTGCCGGCCGCGGTGGTCGAGCACGCCGGCGATCACCTCGGCGCTGATGAACGGCTGGTCGCCGAGCGTGACGACCGCGGCCTCGACCTCGC
Organism: uncultured Solirubrobacteraceae bacterium; assembly: GCA_963722815.1. Taxonomy (GTDB): domain Bacteria; phylum Actinomycetota; class Thermoleophilia; order Solirubrobacterales; family Solirubrobacteraceae; genus DASQFQ01. The sequence continues at coordinate 385,400 of CAVROM010000009.1, read as the reverse complement.
CGAGCGCGGCGACGCCGGCCTGCAGCGAGGCGGACTGGCCGTCGGCCCAGCGATCGCACACGACGACGTCGGCGCCGCTGAGGTCGACCTGCTCGCGGACGGCGTCGGCGTGGGCGCCGAGGACGACCACGACGGGGTCGAGCGCGGGGACGGCGAGCATCGCGCGGACCGCGTGCTCGAGCAGCGGGCGGCCGTCGAGGACGGCGACCTGCTTGGGGCCGCCGAAGCGCTTGCCCTCGCCGGCGGCCAGCACGATGCCGCCGATCTCCGGCTCGGTCTCTGCGGCTCGCGGCGGTCGGGTCATGCCGGCACACCCTCCTCCATCAGCTCGGCCAATGCTTCCAGGGACGCGATCGAGTTGCCCGGGATGAGATGGTCGACGTGCGGGAGCGCCGCCTGCATGCCGCGCGTGAGCGGCTCGTAGCGGGGGTCGGCGGCGAGCGGGTTGAGCCACACGACGCGGTGCGCGCAGCGCTTGAGGCGGGCCATCTCCTCGCTGAGCTGCTCGGGGTCGCCGCGGTCCCAGCCGTCGGACAGGATCACCACGAGCGCGCCGCGGCCGATACGGCGGCCGTGGACGCGGTTCAGCTCGGCCAGCGCCTCGCCGATGCGGGTGCCGCCCGACCAGTCCGAGACCGCCTCGGCGGCGCGGCCGAGCGCGCGGTCGGGGTCGCGGCCGGCGAGCTCGCGGGTCACGCGCGTGAGGCGGGTGCCGAACACGAACGCCTCGACGCGGGTGCGCGCCGCCACGCATGCCTGCAGGTACATCAGCAGCATCCGCGCGTACGGGGCCATGGAGCCGGAAACATCGCACACGAGGACGAGCCGGCGCGGACGCCGCGCCGGGGCGCGGTAGCGGCGCTCGACGAACTCGCCGCCGTGGCGTAGCGAGAGCCGGATCGTGGCGCGCAGGTCGTGGACCTCGCGGCGCCGCCGGGTCGGCACCGTGCGACGCGAGATGCGCTGCGGCGCGCGCCGCGCGAGCCGCGCCAGCAGCCGCCGGGCGGTCGCGCGCTCGGCGTCGCTGTAGAGGGCGAAGTCGCGCTCGTGCAGCAGCTCCTCCTCGCTCCACGCGGCCGGCACGGGCTCGATCGCGATCTCGGCCTGCGTCTCGGGCACCTCGGCCGGGATCCCGAGCCGCGGCAGCGCCGCGCGCTCGATCGCCCCCAGCTGCTCGAGCGGGTCGTCGCGCTCCTCGTCGGGCGCGGCGAAGGCAAGCGCGAACGCCTCGGCGAAGACCGCCATGTCGGCGTGCGACGCGCACAGCGCCGCCCGCAGCGCATGGAACGCCTCCTCGCGCTGGGACGCGTCGACCGCGGCGAGCGCCCGATGCGCGGCGAGCAGGTCACCGACGCCGACGGGCACGCCGCCCGCGCGCATGAACGCGGCAAGCCGCGAGACGGCCCCTTCCACCCGCGCGCCCAGAGGAGCGCCCCCGACGGCTTCCCGCCGGAGCTGGCTGGTCTCGTCAGGCACCGCTCAATGTCCCCGCGGCACGAACGCGGTCGATGTCTTCTCGGACCTTGAGGGCGACGCCGAGCGTCTCGTCGAGCGGCTCGTCAGGGCCGAGCGCCAGCAGCGCCCGCGCCCAGGTGATCGTCTCCCCCACACCGGGCAGCTTGTAGAGCTCCTCGCCGCGCAGCCGGGCGACCGCGTCGCACACCCGCAGCGCCACCGCCTCGGGCACCTCGGGCAGCCGCGCGCGCACGATCTCGGCCTCGCGCTGGGGGTCCGGGTAGTCGATCCAGTGGTAGAGGCAGCGGCGCTTGAGCGCGTCGTGCAGCTCGCGCGTGCGGTTCGAGGTCAGCACCACCAGCGGCCGGCGCCGCGCGACCACGGTGCCGATCTCCGGGATCGAGATCGCGAAGTCGGACAGGAACTCGAGCAGGAACGCCTCGAACTCGTCGTCGGACCGGTCGACCTCGTCGATCAGCAGGACCGAGGAGCCTTCCTCCTCGAGCGCCTCCAGCAGCGGCCGCCGCAGCAGGAACTCGCGCCCGAAGAGCTCGCGCGCCTCGGCGCCTGCCTCCGCCGCCCGGATCGCGAGCAGCTGGCGCCCGTAGTCCCAGTCGTAGACCGCGTGGTGGAGGTCGATCCCCTCGTGGCACTGCAGCCGGATCAGGCGCGAGCCGGTCGCGCCGGCCAGCGCCCGCGCGACCTCGGTCTTGCCCACGCCCGCCTCGCCCTCCAGCAGCAGCGGCTGCTCGAGCGTCGCGGCGAGGTAGACGGCCGTCGACAGGCCCCGGTCGGCGAGGTAGCCCTCGCCGGCCAGGGTCTGCGTGACGTCTGCCGGAGTGCCCAGCCCGTCGGTTACGCCGCCGCCTCCTCGAGCGCGCGCCGGCACAGCACGCGCGCCAGGTGGCGCTTGTAGTCCGGCGAGGCGTTGAGGTCGCCGGGCGGGCTGGTGCCCTCGGCGGCGAGCTCGGCGGCCGCGGCGATCGCGGCGGCGTCGAGCGCCCCGCCCCGCAGCGCGTCCTCCGCGGCGGTCGCCCGCAGCGGCACGTTGCTCATGTGCGTGAGCCCGATCCGCACGTCCTCGCACGAGCCGTCGCTCGCCTTCTTGACGAGCGCGGAGACGGCCACCATCGCCCAGTCCTCCTTGCGGCGGTTGAACTTCTGGTAGCCGAACCCGTAGCCGTCGAGCGCCGGGTAGTTGACGGACGTCATCACCTCGTCGTCGCCGACCGCGGTCGTGAGGTAGTCCTCGAACAGGTCGGCGGCCGCGATCGTGCGCTCGCCGCCGGCGCCCCGCACCGTCACAGAGCCCTCGTAGGCGAGCAGGATCGCGGGCTGGTCGGAGGCCGGATCGCCGTGGGCCAGCGAGCCGCCGAGCGTCCCGCGGTTGCGGACCTGCGGGTCGGCGATCGTGCTCGAGACCTCGGAGATCAGGCCGAGGTCTGCGTTCGCGATCGCGGTGTGGGTCGTCATCGCGCCGATCGTGACGCCGCCGTTCGAGGAGATCCCGGCGAGGTCCGGCACGCGCCGGAGGTCGACGAGCAGCGTCGGCGCCGCCAGCCGCAACTTCATCAGCGGCAGCAGCGAGTGGCCGCCGGCGAGCAGCTTGGCGTCCTCGCCGCCCTGCGAGAGGGCGGAGAGCGCCGCGTCGAGCGTGTCGGGCGCGACGTAGTCGAACTCGGCGGGGATCACTGCCCACCTCCCTCACTCGGCGTGGTCGGTCCGGAGCCCGCGCTGGCGCTCCCGTGCTCGTCCCACGAGCCGCCCTGCTTGCCCGGGTCCTGCGGCACGTCGCGGCCCTTGGCCGCCTGGATCGTCGCCCACACGTGCTGCGGGCTGAGCGGCATGTCGATGTAGTCCACGCCCAGCGGGCGCAGCGCGTCGATCACCGCGTTGACGATCGCGGGGCTGGCGGCGATCGTGCCCGCCTCCCCCACGCCCTTGACGCCGAGCGAGTTGACCGGGGACGGGGTCTCCGTCCGGTCGGTCTCGAAGCTCGGGACATCGGCGGCGCTCGGCAGCGCGTAGTCGACGAACGTCCCGGTCACGAGCTGGCCGTCGTCGTCGTAGTGGATGCGCTCGTAGAGGGCCTGGCCGATCGCGTGCGTGATGCCGCCGTGGATCTGCCCGTCGATCAGCACCGGGTTGATCGCGGGACCGCAGTCGTCGACCGCGACGTAGCGGGCGATGTCGATCTTCCCGGTCTCCACGTCCACGTCGACGATGCACGCGTGCGCGCCGAACGGGAACACGAAGTTCTCCGGGTCGTAGAACATCGTCTCCTCGAGCCCCGGCTCCATGCCCTCCGGGAGGTTCTCGGGGATGTACGCGCCGCCGGCCACCTCGGCCAGCGTCATGCCCTTGTCGGGCGAGCCCTTGACGGCGAACTTGCCGCCTTCGAGCTCGATGTCCTCGGGCGCGGCCTCGAGCTGGTGGGCGACGATCTTCTTCGCCTTGTCCACCACCTTCGCGGTCGCGCGGGCGATCGACTCGCCGCCCACGGCCAGCGAGCGCGAGCCGTAGGTGCCGAGGCCGAACGGGCCGGTGCCGGTGTCGCCGTGGACGACGTCGACCAGGTCGGGCGAGGTGCCCAGCCGGTCGGCGACGATCTGGGCGAACGCGGTGTCGAGGCCCTGGCCGTGCGGCGCGGTGCCGGAGTAGACGGTCACCGAGCCCGACGCGTGCACGCGCACGATCGCGGACTCGTAGAAGCCCGCCTGCAGGCCGACGCCGCTCGGGCCGACGACCCGCGACGGCGCGAGGCCGCAGATCTCCATCCAGGTGGAGAAGCCGATGCCGCGGTACTTGCCCTGGCTCCGGAGCGTCCTCCTGCTCGCGGCGGAACGCGTCGACGTCGACGTGCGTGAGCAGCTTGTCGAGCGAGCCGTGGTAGTCGCCGGAGTCGTAGACGATGCCGATCGCCACCTCGGCCGGGAAGTCCTCCTTCGGGATGAAGTTCTTCCTCCGCAGCTCGAGCGGATCCATCCCCAGCTCGGCCGCGAGCTGCTCGACCATCACCTCGATCAGGTGCGTGGCCTCGGGCCGGCCGGCACCGCGGGTGGCGTCGGTGGCCATCTTGTTGGTGAAGACGCCCTTGGCCGTGAACTTGAGGTTCGGGATCTTGTAGCAACCGCTGATCACGAAGCCGGTGAACGACGGGATGAACGGCGTCAGCAGCGTGAAGAACGCGCCGAAGTCGGCGATCGCCGTGCACTCGAGCCCCGTGATGGTGCCGTCGCGCTTGGCGCCGACCTTCACGAAGTCGATCTGGTCGCGGCCGTGGATCGACGAGCTCATGTGCTCGCTGCGCGTCTCCGTCCACTTGATCGGGCGGCTGAGCTTGCGCGACGCCCACGCCGCGAGGATCTCCTCCGGGTAGTGGGTGATCTTCACGCCGAAGCCGCCGCCGACGTCCGGCGCGATCACGCGGATCCGGTCCTCGCCCATCTCGAGCTCGCCCGCCATGAACAGGCGGATGAGGTGCGGGTTCTGGCTCGTGAGGTGCAGCGTGAGCTGGCCGCCGCGGTAGTCGGCGATCAGCGCGCGCGGCTCGATCGGGGTGCCGGCGGTGCGGTGGTTGACGATCCGCCGCTCGATCACGACGTCGGCCTCGGCCCACGCCGCGTCCATGTCGCCGCCGCCGATCGTCCACTCGTGGACCTGGTTGGTGCCGAGGTCGGGGTGGACGAGCGTCTCGGTGTCGTCGATCGCCTTCTCGGGATCGACGACGACCGGCAGCGGGTCGTACTCGACGAGCACCTGCTCGGCGGCGTCGATGACCCGGTACTTGTCGTCGCCGAGCACGATCGCGACGCCCTGGCCGACGTACTTGACCTCGCCCTTGGCGAGCGGCCAGTGCTCGGGCGTCTTGATCTCGACGCCCGGCGGCACCCACGCCATCGGCAGCCCGGAGGCGATGTCGAGGTCCTCACCCGTGAAGACGCCGAACACGCCGGGCTGCTCGCGGGCGCCGGAGGCGTCGATCGAGGTGATCTTGGCGTGCGCCTCGGGCGAGCGGACGACGGCCATGTAGAGCATGCCGGGGACGACCATGTCGTCCACGTAGCGCCCGCGGCCGGTGATCATGCGCGGGTCTTCCTTGCGCCGCAGCTTCTGGCCGACCCACTTGCCGTTGGTCTGGGGCTCCTCGGTGACGCTCACAGCTTCACCTCCTGGCCCGCGGCGGACAGCACGGCCTTGACGATGTTGTGGTAGCCGGTACAGCGGCAGAGGTTGCCGGCGAGCGCCTCGCGGACCTCCTCCTCGGTCGGGCTCGGATTCTTCGCGATCAGGTCGGCGCCGGCCATGATCATGCCGGGCGTGCAGTAGCCGCACTGGAGGCCGTGGTTGGCCCAGAACGCCTCCTGCATCGGGTGCAGGTCGCCCTCGCTGCCCATGCCCTCGATCGTGGTGACCTCCGCGCCGTCGGCCTGGACGGCGAGCACCGTGCAGCTCTTCACCGCGTCGCCGTCGAGGTGGACCGTGCAGGCGCCGCAGTTCGACGTGTCACAACCGACGTGCGTGCCCGTCAGCCCGAGCGTGTCGCGCAGGAAGTGCACCAGCAGCTGGCGCGGCTCGACATCGCCCGCGTGCAGTTGCCCGTTCACGGTCACCGTTATCGGGACGCGGCCAGCCATGTAGGTCCTCCTTCACCCTTGGAAACGACTTCCTCGCCGCGAAACCTACACCCGGATTCGCACCGGAAGCCCACCCGCTGGGCCGAGCGTCGGCGTCTGGCGGATCCGGAGCCGGAAGCCTGGCTGCAACTCGACGCGGAAGCGCTCGCTCACGGCGGTCGCGATGGCGCGGATCTCGGCCTGGCCGAAGCGCATCCCGAGGCAGATCCGGGAGCCGCCGCCGAATGGGACGTAGGCGCCCTTGGGGATCCGCTTGCGCGCCTCGGGTGCGAAGCGCTCGGGGCAGAACGCGTGCGGCTCCTCCCACACGTCGGGCAGGCGGTGCGAGGCCCACGAGGAGTAGTTGACGGCTGCGCCCTCGGCGACGTGGTGGCCGCCGAAGTCGAACGCGCGGGCGGCGCGGCGCGGGCCGATCCAGGCCGGCGGGTAGAGGCGCAGCGTCTCCTCGAGCGCCTGCTCGAGCAGCTGCGGGTCGCCCGCCACGACGATCTCGGGGTGGCGGGCGAGCTCGTAGAACAGGAAGGCGACGGTCGCGGTGGTGGTGTCGTGGCCCGCGAACAGCAGCGTCATCACATGGTCGCGGATGTGGCGGTCGCTGAACGGGGCGTCGAGCAGCAGCGACAGCACGTCCTCCCCGCGGCGCCCGCTGCGCCGGCGGTCGGCGATCTCGGCGTAGATCAGGCGGTCGAGCCGCTCGCGCGAGCTTTGGAGCTGCGCCCACGGCGTGCGCGGGCCGCGCAGCACCTGCAGCCAGTATTCGCGCCCGTAGTAGCCGAGCGCGCGCTCGAAGTCGCGCGCCGGGCCGCTCGAGTCGGCGTCGAGGCCGAACAGCGCGCGCATGGCGACGCGCAGCGCGAGCTCGCGCGCCCAGCCGTAGAGGTCGAGCTCGAGGCCGTCGTGCCAGCCGCGCAGGGCGCGCTCGATCTCCTCGTCCATGACGCCGAGCGCCGCCTTCACGCGCTCGTGGTGGAAGGCCGGGAGCATGATCCGGCGCGACTGCTTGTGGAAGTCGCCGTCGATCGTGAGCATCCCGTCCCCGAGCAGCGGGATCAGGTCGCCGAAGCCGCCGTCGCGCCAGCGGAAGCGGTCGGCGTGGGAGACGAGCATGAAGTGGTTCGCCTCCGGGCCGAGCATGAAGACGTTGCGCGCGTTGAGGATGCGCAGCGAGAAGACCGGGCCGTGGCGCTCGTAGGCCTCGAGCAGCAGGTGGAGCGGGTCGGCGATCATCCGGTGCGTGCGGCGGACGCTCAGCGAGGTGTCGCCGGGCGGGTAGCCGCCGCGGGCGCGGCGCTCGGTCTGCAGCTCGAAAGCGACGCGCCGCAACGGGTTGGTGCTGATCGGCTCGGGCCCGGTCAACGACACGGATGTCAACCTACACGCGTGCAACGGCTGCCCCTGCTCGGCATCGTGATCTCGGCTGTCTGCCTCGCCGCGGTGGTCTGGTGGGCGCTGCGCCAGGACCCGCCGGAGTTCCCCCACACGGCGGCCGAGTGGGGCTCGCTGGTCAGCGCGATCGCGCTCTACGGCGTCAACACGCTGGTGCGCTCGGAGCGCTGGCACCGGCTGCTGCTCGACGACGGCGCCCGTCCGGCACGCGTCGACTCGTACTCGCTGACCACGGTCGGCTATGCGGTCAACAACGTCCTGCCCGCGCGCGCGGGCGACGCCGCCCGGGTGGTGCTGATGGCGCCGCGCGCGGACGCGTCCAAGCGCACCGTGATCGGCACGATCGTGGCCGAACGGCTGCTCGACGTCGGCGTGATCCTCGTGCTCTTCCTCGTCGTCGGCTACGCGATCCTCGGCAACGTCGGGACGCACTCGGTCGAGTGGATCGTGCTGGCGACCGCGGTGGTGCTGGCGGGAGGCGTGGTGGCGATCGTGCTCGTGCGCCGCAACCACCGCATCCACGACTTCGTCGCGCCGATGCTCTCCTCGACGTACCGGCTGGTCAGCCGACACGGCGCGCTGCTGGTGGCCATGACGTTCGGTGTGTGGATCATCGAGGCGTGCGCGTGGATCGCGGTCGGCGCGTCGGTCGGGTTCGGCATGAGCTTCCTCGAGGGGCTCTACCTGGTCGCGCTGGCGAGCGTGTTCGCGCTGATCCCGTCGGGGCCCGGTTACGCAGGCACCCAGGATGCGGCCACGGTCATCGGGATCAAGGCGATCGGCGGCACCGGCGCGACCGCCGTGTCGTACCTCGTGATGCTGCGCTTCGCGCTGCTGGTGCCGATCACCGCGGTCGGCTTCGTGCTGCTGGCGGCCCGCTACGGAGGGCTCGCGCGGTTGCGGGCCGAGCGAAGCGGTGACGAGCGCTCTGCGCGAGGCAGTCGCGCGACGTGAGGCGCCCGCGCGGCGAGCTGATCGCCTACATAGTCCTTGTCGCGGTGGCGCTCGGCCTGCGGCTGTACGACCTCGGCGACCGCCCGTTCCACCACGACGAGAGCCAGGACGCCTACTTCTCCTGGGTCCTGTGGACCAAGGGGGACTACAAGTACATGCCGATCCTGCACGGCCCGCTGCGGTTCTACCTGACCGCCGGCATGTTCTCGATCTTCGGCGACTCCGACTTCACCGCCCGGCTCGCCCCCGCGCTGATGGGCACGTCGATGGTGGCGATGCCGTACTTCCTGCGCGAGCAGCTCGGGCGCGTGGCGGCGTTCACGGCGGCGGTGCTGCTGGCGATCGGGCCGTCGTACCTCTACTTCTCGCGCTTCGCCCGTGAGGACATCTACTTCGCGGCGATCAGCTTCGCGCTGCTCGTGGTGGTGTTCCGCTTCCTCGACCGGCCGCGGTTCTGGGGGCCGCCGGCGATCGGGGCGCTGATCGCGCTCGGCTTCGCGACCAAGGAGACGATGTACATCACCGGCTTCGTCGCCTTCACGTTCTTCGCGCTGCTGTTCTGGCGCGAGCGCGACGGGGCCGGCGACACGTGGCTGCGGGTCAAGTCGGTCGGCTGGGAATCGTGGGTGTGGGCGCTGGCGACGTTCGCGATCGTCTTCACGCTGATGTTCACGGTCTTCCTCACCAACCCGTCGGGGTTGTGGGACGGCCTCCACGACTCGATCGCCTACTGGCTCAAGCAGCACGGCGTAGGCCGCGGCGGGGAGAAGCCGTACTTCTACGTGATCGTCCTGTTCGGCGAGGAGTGGCCGGTGCTGCTGCTCGGGCTGCTCGGCGTGGTGCTGGCGTTCCGGCAGCCGACGGTGCTGCGTGCGTTCCTGGTGTGGGCGTTCGCGCTGTCGCTGGCGATCTACTCGTGGGCGGGCGAGAAGTTCGCCTGGCTCGTGCTGCACCCGCTGCTGCCGCTGATCCTGCTGGCCGGCCTCGGGGTCCAGTGGCTGTGGGACGCGCGGGGCTCGACGCTCGGCAAGGCCGGGCTCGCGGTCGCGGCGGTGATCGCCCTGTACGTACCGATCTCGTCGTGGTGGCTCAACGTCGACCACCGCGCGAACCCACGGGAGCTGCTCGTCTCCACCCAGTCGTCCGAGGACGTCAAGCGGATCGAGCTGGAGGTCAAACGGATGGCGAAGAAGAACCCGAAGCTGTCGGTCACGGTCGACTCCGCCGACGGCGCGACGTTCCCGTACGCCTGGTACTTCCGCGACCTCAACGTCGGCTACCTCGACATGACGACCGTCAACGCGCCGCCCGACTCCGACGTGCTGGTCATGACCGAGGGCGGCCGCGCCCGGCTGGCGCCGGCGCTGGGCGCCTACACCGGCCGCAAGTTCCCCTTCCGCGTCTGGTGGGTCCGCGACTACAGCAGGATGTCGCTCGGCAACTGGTGGCGCTGGTTCACCCGCCGCAAGCCGTGGAACCCGACCGGCGGCCTCGCCGAGTACCTCTACACGCGCCGCGACATCACCGCGAGCGCGGTGCCGAGGCCCTTCACCGTCGCGATGCGGCGGCTGGGCGCCAAGCCAGGCAGCTTGCTGCCTAGCGGGGGGCCGGGCTGGACCGCGTTCTTCGCCGGGCCGGCGCCGGGCACCGCGCCCGGGTCGTCCACGATGACCACGAGGCCCCAGAAGCGCGCCGGATCATCGCCACGCTCGACGACCTCGAGGATGTAGGAGCCGAGCCGCAGGGACGCCATCCGCTCGTCGCGGCGGCGGAGGTCGAGGCCGGCGGCTTCGAGCGCGGCGACGGTGCGGTCGAGCGAGCCGGTGAGGACGACGACGTGGTCGACCGCGAACGCCCCGTTCGGGTGCGCGGAGGGCTCCGGCGGGTGGTGCGGCCCGTTTCTTAGCGGCAGCCCGTCCGGGTCGTCGGCGGTGAGCCCGGGGGCGGTCACGCCGAGGATCCCTCCTCCGCGCCCGGTCAGCCGCAGCCGCTCCTCACCGAGCGCGACGATGCCATCGCACACCTCGAACCCCAGCGCCTCCCACGCCTCCGGCGGGTCGCCGAGAACGATCACTTGAGCTTCCACACCGTGGTGCCGTCGCGGTCGTAGACGCGGCGGCCGAGCGTGTCCCACTTCGCCACGCCCTCGTCGCCGTAGGTCGTGCGCTCGAGCGGCCCGACCACGACGTAGCGGACGCCGTACTTGTCGAGCAGCGGCTGAGCCTCCTCGATCGTGCCCTGGTAGATCCGCTCGACGTCCTGGCGGCGGCTGCCGGGGTCGTGCGCCCACTGGAGCTCGTGGCCGGGCCAGCCCATCACCGTCGGCAGGCCGGTGAAGCTCGAGATCCGCGCGTGGCCGAAGGAGGAGTAGTCGTCGCCGACCGCCTCGAGCACGACCGAGCCGTGCGGCGCGTGGTCGCGGAGCCACTCGATCGCCCCCGGGTCGCCCGGTGCGGACTCCGACAGCCAGCGCAGCCCGTCGAGGTGCGGCGCGGCCGAGAAGCCACCCTTGCGTGCGTAGGTCCCCGCCACGGGATAGACGGCCGCCAGCGCGAGCAGGGCCAGCAGCGGGATCCCCCACGCGAGCTGCGCGATTCGCGCGCGGCGGCGCAGCCAGCCCCACGACCACACGATCGCCGGCGCGCCCGCGATCGCCAGCAGCAGCCACGCGTTGTAGCCGAGCTTGAAGACCGTGTTCATGCGGTAGAGGTCGGTGCCGGCGAACGAATCGCGTACGTAGACGACCTCCGGGATCAGCAGACACAGCAGCCCGCCGCCGATCAGGATCCACGTGAAGCGCTCGGCCGACGGCGCGCGGTGGAGGAACGCGCAGTAGCCCGCGATCCAGCACAGGCCTGCCAGCACGGCGACGCCGGTGAGGTCGGCGGGGGCGAGCAGCGAGCCGCCGAACAGCGCAACCGCCAGCATCCATCCCCCTGTCCGCCACGGGCGCCGCGAGCGGATCAGCGCCACCAGGAAGGCCGTGAAGACGAGGTAGAGGAGCAGCCCGTAGATCGCCCCGTGGTCGGTCGCCCAGGACGAGAAGCCGGCCCGCTTCGTCACGCTCCCCAGCCCGTCCGCTGCCGCGTCGTAGCTCAGCAGGAACGGCAGCACGGCGAGCACCGCGAGCAGCAGCAGGACCGCCATCCAGGCCAGCGTGCGGGCTCGCTCGCGGACGCTCGGCGCGTCGCGCGCCCGTACCACCGCGCACAGCGCGACCAGCCCGGCGATGACCGGGAACGACCACGCGTTGATCGCGTACAGCGTCCCGATCGCGAGCGCCGCGCAGGCCAGCTCGAGCGCGGCCGGGAAGCGCGCCGGCGGCGGCGAGGGGCCGCTCGTCGCGACCTGGAGCCCGAACGCCAGCGCCAGCAGCGAGAACGGGATCGCCATCACGTGCCCGTGCAGGTCGGCGAGCGTGAACGAGAAGGCCGGGAACTCGTTGATCGTCCCCGTGATCACGCGCGAGGCGCCGAACCAGTCGTACTGGCGCAGCGGCCCGCCGTGGTCCAGCAGCTCGAGGCCGGAGCCGATCGTCCCCGCGAGGATGCACAGCGCCACCCCCCACAGCCCGATCACCACGCGGCCCCCGATCGCGTAGGCGAGCCCGAAGGCGGCCACCACCGAGAGCGCGAAGAACGTCGCGACGCCGAGGTTGTAGCCGACGTCCGGCGCCACCGCCGAGAGCCGGATGAGCCCCGACACCATCAGGTGCCCGAAGTAGTAGTAGTTGAGGTCCTCCCCCGCCATCCACGGGTCCTCGGGCGGGAAGTGCGTCGCGTTGCCCGCCGCGTTGATGAACGCCATGTCCATCGGCTTCTCGGTCTGCCACACGTCGGGCGAGTAGGCGATGAGCAGCGCCATCAGCGCGAAGGCGCCCAGCGCCAACCCCTCCGACCACAGGAACGCGCCGCGCGGGATCGCCGGCCGCAGCCGCCACAGCACGAGCGCGCCGGCGCCCGCGAGCAACGCGACCACGACGATCCACATGACCGTCGACTGCGCCACGCCGGCCGAGCCCAGCACCCACACGACCCACGTCACCAGCAGCAGCCCGAGCGGCTTGGCGAACGCCAGCCCGCTGCCGGGCAAGCGCGCGAGGGCGACCGCGACCAGCGGCGTCGCCGCCAGCCCCAGTACCTCGATCAGCACGAAGAAGCGCAGCGCCGCGGTCATCGCTTGCCCGAGACACTAATGTCGGCTCCCGTCGTGACCACCTACGAACACGTCTCCGAGCTGCCGCTCACCATCGAGGACTACTCGCTCGAAGGCCGCGAGCGCGCCGTCAACCCCGAGTTCACGCGCGTCACTACGACCTACCACCTGCGCGGCGCCGGCGAGGAGGGCCTGGGCGAGGACGTCACCTACGACCCCGACGAGCAGCGCGAGCAGCTGGCCCGCGGCCCGTCGCTCCCGCTCGCCGGCGAGTGGACGTTCGGGGAGTTCGCCCGCCACGTCGGCGAGCTCGACCTCTTCCCCTCCGGCGCGCCGGACATGCCCGCCTACCTGCTCTACCGCCGCTGGGCGATCGAGAGCGCCGGGCTCGACCTCGCGCTGCGCCAGGCCGGCCGCTCGCTCGGCGACGTGCTCGGCCGCGAGCACCGCCCGGTCCGCTTCGTCGTCTCGCTGCGCCTCGGCAACCCGCCGAGCTTCGACCCGGTCAGGCAGCGGCTCGAGGTCTACCCGTGGCTGCGCTTCAAGCTCGACGGCACGCCCGACTGGCCCGGCGAGCTGATCGAGCAGCTCGTCGAGACCGGTGCGATCGCCTCGATCGACTTCAAGGGCGCCTACAAGGGGACGGCGGTCGACGTCGACACGGACCCCGCGTTCTACCGCCGGATCGCCGAGGCGCTGCCCGACGCGTGGCTCGAGGACCCGGACCTGACCGACCCCGAGGCCGACGCCGTGCTCGAGCCCCACCGCGACCGCATCACCTGGGACGCGCCGATCCACTCGGTGGCCGACATCGAGGCGCTCGCCTTCCCGCCCAAGACCGTCAACGTGAAGCCCTCGCGCTTCGGCTCGGTCGAGGCGCTGTTCGCCGGCTACGACTACTGCGACGCCAAGGGCATCGACATGTACGGCGGCGGCCAGATCGAGCTCGGCGTCGGCCGCGGGCAGATCCAGATCCTCGCCGCCCTCTTCCACCCCGACGGCGTCAACGACATCGCCCCCTCGGGCTACGACTGGATCGAGTTCCTGCGCGATCTCGAGCCCAGCCCGCTCGATCCGAGACCCGAGCCGACCGGAATGCGCCGGCGGACATAGAATCGAGAGACGATGCCGCCCAAGCCGCGCCAGGTCAGGATGGAGAGCAAGTCAGCGCTCTCCGCGATGCAGAAGCTCGAGAGCCGCTCCGACGAGGAGCTCGAGGCCGAGACGCGCTTCCGCGCCGCGGCGCAGGCGATCCTCGGCGCGCGCGCCGCCGAGCGGATGGACGCGAAGCGCTCGCGCGAGCACTTCCGCGCCGCGATCGCCGCCGCCCGCCCGCAGGAGCGGCTGCAGCTGCGCCGCATGGCCGAGGCGTCGCTGGCGCTGGCCGAGCGCCGCCCGGCCGACCTCAAGGCCGCGGCCGAGAAGCTCGGCCAGACCCCGCCGACCAACCGCCAGCTGCTCGCCCTCCGCTTCATGGGCATCGTGGCCCCGCCCCCGGGCGCGAGCATCTTCCTGCGGATCCGCGGGATCCTGCTGATCATCTTCCTGGTCATCGCGCTGCTGGCGCTCGGCTGGGGGATCATCCAGCTGGTCTCGCTGCCGTTCGGCGGCATCGACAAGGGCGTCTCGATCTTCTGGGGCTTCCTGCTGGTCTGCGTCGTGCTCGGCGTCCTCTTCCTGTTCGGGCGAAGGCGCCAGAAGCGGGCGCGCGAGAAGCAGGCCGAGCAGCGCGCGCAGGCCGCCACGAGCGGCCGCCGCTGACCTGAGGTCAGGACTCGATTTCCACCCACCGTTGTGGGTAGTGTCGGCGGGTGCCCAACCACATCGTCACCCGGCGGCTGCTGCTGGTGCAGCTCGGGGTCGAGGAAGCGGTCGCGCTCGTCGACGGCCGCGGCGGCAGCGACCGGCCGTGGGCTCCGGGCTACCCCGACGACGGCGCGCTCGTGGCGGCCGGCTTCGTGATGACCGCGGCCCAGCACGGGCGCGATCTGGGTCCCTACGGCACCTACGAGCTCATCCGCCGCAGCGACGGCCGCGTGATCGGCGCCGCCGGCTTCACCGGCCAGCCGGACGAGACCGGCGCGGTGCGGGTCGGCTACGGGCTGGCCGAGTCCGCCCGCGGCGAGGGCTACGCCACCGAGGCGCTGAAGGCGCTGCTGCAGTGGGCGCGCGGGCAGGACGGGCTGACCTGCGTGCTGGCCGACACGACGAAGACCAACGTCGCCTCCCAGCGCGTGATGGAGCGCGCCGGTATGCAGCGCATCGGCGAGGACGGCGAGCTCCTCTACTACATGGCTTAGCGGCCCTCACATCGGCCCGGCCTGCCACGTTGTAGGGGCATGAGCGCGGTCGTGCTCCCTCCGTTCTGGTCGCTCGTCGAGGCGCACGGCGACGAGCTGCTCGCGCACGCCCGCCGGATGACCGACGACCAGAGCGCCGAGGACGTGCTGCAGGACGCGCTCCTGCGTGCGCTGCGCGCCTACCCGCGGCTGCGCCACTCCGACCACCTGCGCGCCTGGCTGTACCGCGTGACGACCACGACCGCGCTCGACCTCCACCGCCGGCGCCGCCGCGAGATCCCCACCGAGGAGCCGCCCGTGCAGCCCGTCGAGGCCGAGTACGACGACGGCGCCTTCGAGTCGCTGATCGCCCCGCTCGCCCCGACCGCCCGCGACGCGCTGCGGCTGCGCTTCGTCGACGACCTCGACTACGACCGCATCGCCGCCGAGCTGGGGACCTCCCCCGAGGCGGCGCGCCAGCGCGTCTCCACCGCCGTCCGAACCCTGAGAGAGCGAGTCACCGCATGACCCCCCTGACCGAGTCCTTCCTCGACCGCCTGGCCTCCGCCGCCGTGCAGGAGGGCCTCGCCGACGCCGTGTACACGACCGTGAGCACGCCGCTCGGGCGGCTGCTCGTCGCCCAGGGCGAGGGCGGGGTGCTCCGCATCGCCTTCGAGGAGGAGCCCGAGGACCTCACGCTCGCGGGCGTGGCCGCCGGCGTCGGGCCGCGGATCGTCCGCTCCGACCGCGAGCTCGCGGCCACCCGCGACGCGATCTCCGCCTACCTCGAGGGCGACGACGACACGCTCGAGCTGCCGGTCGACCTGTCGCTGGCCCGCGGCCCGTTCCGCCGCGCCGTGCTCGAGGCGCTGCATCGCGAGGTCCACCGCGGCGAGGTCACCACCTACGGCGCGCTGGCGGCGGAGGCCGGCAACCCGCGCGCGGTGCGTGCGACCGGCACCGCCTGCGCGACCAATCCCGTGCCGATCGTCGTACCCTGCCACCGCGTGCTGCCGGCCTCCCACAAGCTCGGCAACTACGGCGGGGGCCCCGACCGCAAGCGCGCGCTGCTCACGCTCGAGGGCGCGGGGTGGGTGGGCTGAATTGCCTGAGCCGCTACGGCGCGCTGCTGCGCCTCGCAGAGGCGCGAGCGCCGCTGGTGGCCTCGGCGCTCGGCGCCCTGCCGATCGGGATGTTCGGCCTCGCGATCCTGCTGCTGGCGCGCGACACGACCGGCTCCTTCGCGATCGCCGGGCGGGTGGTCGCGGCGTTCGGGCTCTCGAACGCGCTCGGCGCCGTCGCTCAGGGACGCCTGATGGACCGGCTCGGCCAGCCCGGCGTGCTCCGCACGGCGGCGGCATCCACGTCGCGGGGCTGGCCGCGCTGGTGCTCGCCGCGGGCCGGCGCGCACCGACGCTCGTGCTCGCCGGCTGCGCCGCGCTGGCGGGCTGCTCCCTGCCCCAGCTCCCGGCGGCCATGCGATCGCTGTGGGGCATGCTCGTGCCCGACGAGGAGCGGCGCCGCACGGCTTACGCGCTCGTCTCGATCGTGTTCGAGGTCTCGGTGATCAGCGCGCCCGTGATCGCGGCGGTGATCATCGCGCTCGTGTCGCCGACGGCGGCGGTGCTCGTGGCCGCCGCGGTGAGCGCCGGCGGCGCGCTGGCGTTCAGCGTCACGCACGCCTCGCGCCGCTGGCGGGGCGAGCCGCACACCGTCGGCTGGCTGGGGCCGCTGGAGGCGCCGGGAATGCGCGTGGTGCTCGCCGTGCTCACGCTGTTCGGCACCGCCATCGGTGTCATCCAGGTCGCCGCGCCCGCGTTCATGGCCGAGCGCGGCGCGCCGGAGGCCGGCGGACTGCTGCTGGCGGCGCTGTCCGCCGGCAGCCTGATCGGCGGGATCGTCTACGGCGCGCGCACCTGGCCGGGCAGCCTGCGGCGTCAACTCGCCGTCCTGATGGCGGGCCTGGGCGCCGCCTACTGCCTGCTCGCGCTCGCCGGCGTGCCCGCCGTGTTGGCGGCACTGCTCGCCCTCGCCGGGCTGCTGCTCGCGCCCACCACGGTGGTCGGCTCAGCACTGCTCGACGGCGTTGCGCCGCCGGGGACCGCGACCGAGGCGTTCACGGTCATGGTCATGGGCATCGTGGCGGGGACGGCTGTGGGGAACGCAGTCGGGGGCGCGATCGTCGAAGGCGCCGCGTTCGAGGCCGCGGTCGTCTGCGCGGGCGCGGTGGCCGCCGGCGGCGCGCTGATCGCGCTCAGGATTCGGTGATCCGGATCTGGCGGATGACGATCGGCTGCAGCGGCTTCTCGTCCGGTCCGACCTCGGCCACGCCGATCTTGTCGACGACGTCCTGGCCCTTCGTGACCTTGCCGAGCAGCGCGTAGTCGGGCGGCAGCCCGGCGTCCTCGCCGGTCACGACGAAGAACTGGCTCCCGGAGGTGCCCGCCGGCTCGGTCTCGGTCTTGGCCATCGCCACGACGCCCTTGCTGTAGGTGAGGTCCTGCGGCGGCGTCTCGGTGATCGTGTAGCCGGGGCCGCCGGAGCCGTCCCCCTGGGGGTCGCCGCCCTGGATCACGAAGCCGGCCACGATGCGATGGAAGGCCAGCCCGTCGTAGAAGCGCTTGTCGGCGAGGGTCTTGAAGGAGCCGCCGGTGCGCGGCGCACGGGCGGGGTCGAGCGTGATGTCGAACTCGCCGCAGTTGGTGAGCACGCGCGCGACGTAGGTCTTGCCCTTCTTGAGCTTCTCGCCGGGCTTGGGGACCTTGACGGCCTTGGGCTTCGCCGCCGGGACCTTCTCGCAGCCGGTCTCGGCAGCGGGCGCGGGCGTCTCGGTCGGGGAGCTCGCTTTCTCCTTCTCGCCGCCCCCGCACGCGGCGAGCAGCAGAGCGCAGACGAGCAGCAGCGCGACCGGCAGGGGGAGCCTGGACATGCGGGCCGATGATAATGACCGCCGCGTGCCGCTCTCCGCCCTCGCCCGCCGCTACCGGCACTTCCTGCTCGACCTCGACGGCTGCCTCTACGTCGGCGATTCGCCGACGGAGCGCGCCGCTGAGGCGCTCGCGGCCCTGCGCGAGGCGAGCAAGGGGATCGTCTTCCTTACCAACGACGTGGGCAGCAGCCCCGAGGAGATCGTGCGAAAGCTGTGGCGGCTGGGCTTCCAGGCCTCGCTCGACGAGGTGATGACGGCCGGCGCCGCGCTCCAGTTCATGCTCGCGGACCGCCCGGGCGGCGGCGCCGCCTACGTGATCGGCTCGCAGGCGATCGTCGATCACGTCGCCGAGGCGGGCCTGCGGATCGTCAACAACACCGAGTTCGCGACCCGCGCCGACCTCGTCGTGGTCGCCGACCACGAGCGCTTCGACTACGGCGAGCTGCGCGTCGCCACGCAGGCCGTGTTGCGCGGCGCCGAGCTGATCGGGCTCAGCCGTGACCGCACGTTCCCGATGCCCGACGGCATGTGGCCGGGCTCGGGCGCGGTCCTCGCGGCGGTCGAGACCGCCTGCCGCCGCAAGGCGGACGCGATCGCCGGGAAGCCCGAGCCCGCCATGTACGAGGCGGCGCGCGACCGGCTCGGCGAGGGCCAGATCCTCGCCCTCGGCGACCGGCTCGACGCCGACGTGCTCGGCGCCAAGCGGGCCGGCTTCGACTCCGCGCTCGTGCTCACCGGCGCCACCGACCGTGACCAGGTCGACGGCGCCACGCCCTCCCCCACCCACGTCGGCGACTCGCTCGCGGCGCTGCTGCTGACGTGAGGCGCCGCCGCCATCAGACGCACCACAAGCACTCCTCGACGAAGGGCTATCGCCGGCTGCTCGACAAGGTCGCGGCCCACGAGGACGTGCACCGCGTGGCCACCGGCCGCGTCAAGCCGCGCATGGGCGCGGGTCGCCCGATCGCGCCGATCTCCAAGGTCCGCCAGATCGAGTCCGGTCTCTCCATCACCATCAACGCAGATGGCGCGGTGATCGATGCCTTTGTCGTGACCTCCGACCCGGTCGGGGTCGCCGCCTGGCTGCGCGAGGAAGGGCTGGCGAAATGACGCGCCCGGTCTGCCTGATCGCCAACCCGAGCGCGGGCGGCGGCCGCGCCGCCAAGCTGCTGCCGGCCGTGGAGAGCGCGCTGCGCGGCCACGGCGTCGCGTTCCGGGTCGAGCGCACGCACTCGATCGAGCATGCCCGCGAGCTGGCGCGCTCGACGGTTGCGGCGGGCGAGCTGGCGGCCGCGATGGGCGGCGACGGCCTGCTGGGCGCGATCGCCGGCGAGCTGCGCGGCACCGACGGCACACTGGCGGTGCTGCCCGGCGGCCGCGGCAACGACTTCGCGCGCAAGCTCGGCCTCGGCAACGACCCCGTGGCGGCGTGCGACGTCCTGGCGCAGGGCCGCGAGCAGGCGATCGACGTCGCCGACGTCAACGGCCGCGCCTACCTCGGGATCGCCTCCTCGGGCCTGGACTCCGACGCGGGCGACCTCGCCAACGCGACGAAGCTGCGCGCCAAGCTCGGCCAGCTCGTCTACGTCTACGCCACGCTGCGCGCCGTGCGGGCGTGGCGGCCGGCGCGCTGGGAGGTGGTGCTCGACGGCGAGCCGCGCTCGTTCACCGGCTACTCGGTGGCGGTCTGCAACTCCGGCGTGTTCGGCGGCGGGATGTACCTCGCACCCGACGCCCGGCTCGATGACGGCATCCTGGACGTCGTGATGATCGGCGACATCCCCAGGCGCAAGTACCTCGGCTCGCTGCCGAAGGTGTTCAACGGGACGCACCTGCTCGAGCCGGGCGTCGAGCTGGTGCAAGCCCGCGAGGTCGCCTTCCACGCCGACCGCCCGTTCAACGTGCAGGCCGACGGCGACCCCATCGCCGACCTCCCGGCCACCGTGCGCGTGCAGCCCGGCGCGCTGCGGGTGATGGTGCCGTGAGCCTGCTCGCCCCCAAGGTCGCGGCGGCCAAGGCCGTCGGCGTGCTCGCGCGCCGCGCCGGCCGCGGCGGCGGCACGTCGCTGCCCGGCAAGCTGCTCACGCGCCTGGAGCCGCACGCGATCGGGCTGCTGGCCGGCCGGCTCGAGCACGGCAACGTGGTCATCTCCGCCACCAACGGCAAGACGACGACCGCGGCGATGGTGGCGTCGATCCTCGAGCGCAGCGGCCGCCGGCTCGTCCACAACCGCGCGGGGGCGAACATGGCCGGCGGCGTCGCCTCCGCGCTGGCCGACGCCTCGCGCCGCGGCGGGCGCGCGCTCGACGGCGACTTCGGCCTCTTCGAGGTCGACGAGTTCTGGCTCGGCGAGGTGGTGGAGGAGCTCAACCCGCGGGCGATGCTGCTCGCCAACCTGTTCCGCGACCAGCTCGATCGCTACGGCGAGCTCGACACGATCGCCGACCGCTGGGCCGTGGTGGCGGCCGAGCGCGCGGCGAGCACCCAGCTCGTGCTCAACGCCGACGACCCGCTGGTCGCGGATCTGGGCCGCGTCGAAGGCGCGGAGCCGTGGTACTTCGGGGTCGAGGACGACTTGGTCGCCCACACGGAGCTCCAGCACGCTTCCGACTCCAAGCACTGCCGCCGCTGCGGCCACGCCTACGTCTACGAGGCCGCCTACATGGGCCACCTCGGCCGCTACCACTGCCCCCACTGCGGCAACCGGCGCCCCGAGCCGGCGGTGGCCGCCGAGTCGGTGCAGCTGCGCGGGATCCGCTCCGCCGCCTTCACGCTGCGCGCGCCGCAGGGCTCGACCCGCGTCGAGCTGCCGCTACCCGGGCTCTACAACGTCTACAACGCGCTGGGAGCCGCCGCGCTGTGTCTGTCGCTCGGCGTCGAGCTGCCGACCATCGCCGCCGGCCTCGGCGCGGTCGAGCCCGCCTTCGGGCGCGCGGAGACGATCGAGCTCGACGGCCGCCCGACCTCGATCCTGTTGGTCAAGAACCCAGCCGGCGCCAACGAGGTCCTGCGCACGCTCGCGCTCGAGGGCGGCGAGCTCGACCTGTTCGGGGTGCTCAACGACCGCATCGCCGACGGTCGCGACGTCTCGTGGGTGTGGGACGCCGACTGGGAGACGCTCGCCCCCCACGTCGCCGGCATGACCTGCTCGGGCACGCGCGCCGCCGAGCTCGCGCTGCGGATGAAGTACGCGGGCGTGCCGGTCGAGCGCCTGCACGTCGTCGAGGACCTCGCCACCGGGCTCGATCACGCGCTGGAGGGCGGCCGCGGGCCGCTCTACGCGCTCCCCACCTACACCGCGCTGCTCGAGCTGCGCGGCCTGCTGTCGGAGCGCGGCGCCGCGCGGGAGTACTGGCGATGAGCGCGATCATGTGGCACGACGTCGAGTGCGGCGGCTACGCCGAGGACCTCCCGCTGTGGCGCGAGCTGGCCGCCACCGAGGCGGGGCCGGTGCTCGACGTCGGCGCCGGCGCGGGGCGAGTGGCGCTCGAGCTGGCCCGCGCCGGCCACGACGTGACCGCGCTCGACCTCGACGCCGAGCTGCTTGCGGAGCTGCGCGCCCGCGCGCAGCGCGAGGGGCTCGAAGTCCGCACCGAGCAGGCCGACGCGGCCGGCTTCGAGCTCCCCGGCCCGCCGTTCGGCCTGATCGCGGTGCCGATGCAGACAATCCAGCTGCTGCCGGGGCGCGCGGCCCGCGCCGCCTTCCTCGGCTCCGCCCGCGACCACCTCGCGACCGGCGGGCTGGTGGCGCTCGCGGTGGCCGAGGAGCTCGAGCCGTTCGAGGCCGACACCGCCCATCCGGTGCCGCCGGACACCGGCGAGCGCGACGGCTGGCGCTACCGCTCGTTCCCGGTCGCGATCCGCGAGCGCGGCGACCGCGTCGTGCTCGAGCGCGTGCGGGTGCTGACCGCCCCCGACGGGACCACCTCGAGCGAGGACGACGCGATCGCGCTGGCCACGCTGAGCGCCCACGATCTCGAGGTCGAGGGTCGCGCCGCCGGGCTCCGGCCTGAGCCCGCGCGCTTCATCGAGGAGACCGACGCCCACCTCGGCTCGGTGGTGGTGATGCTGCGTGGCTGACGGCGTCCTGCGGGTCTGCGCGCTGTACCCGGACCTGATGAACATCTACGCCGACCGCGGCAACCTGCTGCTGCTCGAGCGGCGCTGCGAGTGGCGCGGGATCGGCTTCGAGCTGTCCGGCGCGGGGCTCGGCGAAGAGGTCGATCCCGACGATCACGACCTTTTCTACCTCGGCGGTGGTCAGGACCGTGACCAGCAGCTGTGCGCGCAGGATCTCGCCACCGTCAAGCGCGACGCCCTGCATGCCGCGGCCGAGCGCGGGCGCGTCATCTTCGCGGTCTGCGGCGGCTACCAGCTGCTCGGCCACGGCTACGAGCTGGGCGGCGAGCGACTGCCCGGCGTCGGGCTCGTCGACCTCGAGACCGTGCGCGACCCCGGCCCGCGGCTGATCGGCAACGTGGCGATCGAAGTCGACCTGGGCGGCGGCCCGCAGGTGCTCGCGGGCTTCGAGAACCACGGCGGGCGCACCCACCTGGGCCCGGGTGCACAGGCGCTCGGGCGCGTACTGAAGGGCCACGGCAACAACGGGGCGGACGGCTACGAGGGCGTCCGCGGCGGCGCCCGTGGAACCGTGCTGGGCACCTATCTCCACGGTCCGCTGCTGCCCAAGAACGCCTGGTTCGCCGACTGGCTGACGGCCACCGCGCTGGGTCGCGAGGCGGCCGAGCTGGCTCCGCTCGACGACGCGCTCGAGGACGCCGCGCACGCCGGGGCGCGACGCGCGGCGGGCGCCTGACGCTGCGAGACCGCCGGGGCGACCCGGTAGGGTGCCCGTTTCCTCCGGTGAGGAGGCGTCCTTGCCTATGACCCCCAACACCGCCCAGACCGAGGGGCCGTTGCCATGATCGCGCTCAACGACGTCACCAAGCGCTACCCGGACGGGACGGTCGCCGTCGGCAACCTCACCATAGAGATGGCGGGCGGCGAGATCACCGTGCTGCTCGGCAGCTCCGGCTGCGGCAAGACGACGACGCTGCGGATGATCAACCGGCTGATCGAGCCGACCAGCGGCACGATCGAGCTCGACGGCCGCGACCTCGGCACGTTGGAGGTGCACGAGCTGCGCCGCGGCATCGGCTACGTCATCCAGCAGGCCGGGCTCTTCCCGCACCGGAGCGTGGCCGACAACATCGCCACCGTCCCCAAGCTGCTCGGCTGGGACAAGGAGCGCCAGCGCAAGCGCTCGCTGGAGCTGATCGAACTCGTGGGCCTCGAGCAGGGTATGGCCGACCGCTACCCGCGCCAGCTCTCCGGCGGCCAGCAGCAGCGCGTGGGCGTGGCGCGGGCGCTGGCGGCCGACCCACCCGTGCTGCTGATGGACGAGCCGTTCGGCGCCGTCGACCCGGTCCGCCGCGGCGCGCTCCAGCAGGAGTTCAAACGGCTCCAGCGCGATCTCGGAAAGACCGTCGTGTTCGTCACCCACGATGTCGACGAGGCGGTGCTCCTCGGCGACCGCATCGCGATCATGCGCGAGGGCGGCGAGGTCGCGCAGTTCGGGCCCCCGGATGCGCTGCTCGCCCAGCCGTCCGACGACTTCGTGGCGTCGTTCATCGGCGACACGCGAGGCCTCAAGCTGCTGTCACTCCGCTCGGCGTCTGAGGTGCCGGCAACGGAGGTCGGCGACGACGGGCTCGACGGCTGGATCCTGCGCACCGACGACGACGGGCGGCCCGTGACCTGGTGCCCTGCCTCGGGCGACGGCCGGGAGACGCCGGTCGAGAGCGTCGGGCCGAATGGCTCGATGCGCGACCTGATCGACTCCGCGGTCGCCTCCCCCGCGCGCGCCGCCGTGCGCGTGGACGATGACGGCAAGCTGGTCGGGGCAGTGCCGTTCTCGACCCTGACCGAGCACCTGCCCGCGCCACAGGAGATCGCCGCTGAGCCGCAGGAGGCGCGCTGATGCTGCGCTGGGACTGGCTGGGCCGCAATCTCGACGTGGTCCTCTCGGATCTCCAGCAGCACATCGAGATCACGCTCGCCTCGCTGGCGCTCGGAGCGCTGGTCGCGTTCCCCGTCGGGCTGATCGCGTACCGCTGGCGGCGGAGCTATCCGCCGATCCTCGCGATCACCCAGGTCCTCTACACGATTCCCTCGCTGGCGCTGTTCGTGCTGCTCATCAACGCGGTCGGACTCGGGACGGAGCCGGTGATCATCGGCCTGGCCATCTACTCGCTCGTCATCCTCGTCCGCAATCTCGTCGAAGGGCTGCGCGGCGTGCCGCCGGAAGTGACGGACGCCGCCACTGCGATGGGCTACCGGGAGACGCGCCGCCTCTTCGCGGTCGAGCTGCCGCTCGCGCTGCCGGCGATCGTGGCCGGCCTGCGCGTCGCCACGGTCTCCACCATCTCGCTGGTCAGCGTCGGCGCGCTCATCGGCACCGGCGGCCTCGGCCAGCTCTTCATCCACGGCTTCCAGATCGACAACCCGATCGAGATCTGGACCGGGATCCTGCTCACGGTCGTGCTCGCGCTCATCTTCGATCTGCTGATCGTCGGCGGCGGGCGCCTCCTCACCCCCTGGACGCGGGCCGCTCGATGAGCGAGACGATCACCTGGCTGACGACGTCCTCGCACTGGTCGGGGTCCGATGGCATCCTCGCGCGGCTGATCGAGCACATCTGGTACTCGCTGCTCGGCGTCGGCATCGCGGCGCTGATCGCTCTGCCGATCGGCCTGCTGATCGGCCACACCGGCCGCGGCTCGCTGTTCGCCGCGACCCTGTCGAACTTCTGGCGCGCGCTGCCGACGCTCGGCGTGGTGACGCTCGTCTTCCGCCTGCAGCCGCTATCGGTCTGGCCTGTGATCGTCGCGCTCGTCGCGATCGCGGTCCCGCCCATCCTGCTCAACACCGACGTCGGGATCCGCTCGATCGACGACACGATCCGCGACGCTGCGCGCGGCATGGGCATGACCGGCTGGCAGGCGTTGTGGAAGGTCGAGGTGCCACTGGCGATGCCGTTGATCATCGCGGGCTTCCGCTCCGCCGCCGGCCAGGTGATCGCCACGGCCACAATCGCAGCGTTCGTCGGGCTGGGCGGCCTCGGGCGCTTCATCATCGACGGCTACTCGAATCGCGACCTCGGCCAGATCACGGGTGGAGCCGTGATGGTCGGCGTGCTCGCGCTCACTGTTGAGGGCGGCTTCGCGCTCCTTCAGCGCTCCCTGGGCCCGAAGAAGGCGCCGCGCCGCGAGCGCGTCGCCGGGCCCGTCGTTCGAAACGAGGAGGTACACGCATGAGGAAGGGAATCTGGCTGCTGGTCACGGCCTGCCTTACGTTGCCGATGGCGGCGTGCGGCGGCGGTGACGAGCTCAAGAGCGGAGGGTCGAGCTCGGGTGGTGATTCGAGCAAGCCGAAGATCACGGTCGGCTCGGCGAACTTCCCGGAGAACGTCGTGCTCGGCGAGATCTACGCCGGCGCGTTGAAGGCCAAGAAGTTCGACGTCTCCAAAAAGCTCAACATCGGCGCGCGCGCCGCGCTCTTCTCGGGTCTGCAACGGGGCGACCTGACGGTCGTGCCGGAGTACACCGGCTCGCTCCTGGGCTACGTCAGCAAGGGCAAGGAAACCGGCAAGGACGCGGCGGAGCAGGTCAGCAAGCTGAAGTCCAGCCTGCCGGCCAAGCTGACGCTGCTCGAGCCATCGGCGGCGGAGGACAAGGACACGGTGACCTGCAACAAGGACACCGTCTCCAAGTACAACCTCAAGAGCATCGAGGACCTCAAGGCCTCCGGCAAGAACATCGTCATGGGCGGCCCGCCGGAGTTCAAGAGCCGTGACGGGTTCGGCCTCAAGGGGCTCAAGTCGCTCTACGGCGTGGAGTTCAAGGAATTCAAGCCGCTCGACGTCGCCGGCCCGCTGACAGTCAGCGCGCTCAAGGCCAACAAGGTCAACTGCGCGAACCTGTTCAGCACCCAGTCGGCGATCCCGGCCAACGGCTTCGTCACGCTCGAGGATCCGAAGCAGCTGGCGCAGGCGGAGGCGGTCGTGCCGCTGATCGCCAAGACCGCGGCGACCTCAGAGGTCTCGCAGGTGCTCAACGACGTCAGCTCCAAGCTCACAACCGACAATCTCGTGGACATGGTCAAGCGCGTCGAGGTCGACAAGGACGACGCCGCGACGGTGGCCGACGACTTCCTGTCGAAGAACGGCCTGAAGTAACCCTGCGCAAATCCCGCGCCCGCCGTCTGACGGGCGCGGGATAATCGCGCCCGCATGCTGCGCCGCGTCGCCGCACCCCTCGTGCTGGTCCTGTTGCTCGCCGGGTGCGGGGGCGGCGGTGACGAGTCGACGGAGTCCTCCAAGGCCACGCCGTCGTCCGCTCCGGCGCCGAAGCTGATCCGCCGCAACCCGGCCAACGCGTCGACGACGCTCACGATCGGGTCGAAGAACTTCACCGAGGAGTTCATCCTCGGCGAGATCTACGCGCAGGCGCTGAAGGCGGCCGGCTACACCGTCCGCAAGCAGCTCGACTACGGCTCCGAGCTGGTCGCGTTCAAGGGCGTTCGCGACGGCACGCTCGACGCCTATCCGGAGTACACCGGCACGGCGCTCACCACGTTCTTCGACGTCGCGCCGAGCGAGATCCCCAAGGACGAGCAGGAGGCCTACCAGGCCGCCAAGCGCGGCTTCGCCAAGAGCGGGGTGACCGCGCTCCCGCCGACCCCGTTCACGGACTCCAACGCGGTCGGCATGACGCGCGCCCACGCGGCGGAGCTGGGCGTGCAGACGATCTCCGACCTCGAGAAGCTCGCGCCCAGGCTGACGCTCTCGGGCTCGCCCGAGTGCCGCCGGCGGCTGGACTGCAAGCTCGGGCTCGAGCGCGTCTACGGGCTGCACTTCAAGCGCTACCTACCAACGCCGCTCCCGGACCGCCACAAGGTGCTGACCAGCGGCAAGGCCGACGTCTCGATCGTGTTCTCCACCGACGGGCAGATCGCCGCCGACGACCTGCTCGTGCTCGAGGACGACAAGAAGCTCTTCCCGCCCTACAACGTCTCGCTGGTGGTCAACGACAAGGCCGCGCAGCGGGCGGGGCCGGACCTGCCGAAGATCGTCGGCCAGGTGCAGCAGGACCTCTCGACGAAGGTGATGCAGGAGCTCAACTCGCGCGTCGACCTCGACAAGGAGCGGCCCGCCGCCGTGGCCCGCGAGTACCTGCAGCAGTTCGGCTACACCGAGTAGTGCGCGTCCACTCCGTCCTGCCGGAGGCCCTGACCGCCGCGGTCGATGCGGCGCTCTCCGGCGTCGACCACGTGCCGCACGCCGATGTGGTGGACATGCGCGCCGCCGAGCTGGCCGCGGGCGACCCGGAGGCGCTGGCGCTGATCGGGCCGTTCCGCTCCGCCGCGGTCGCCGAGGCGGTCGAGGCGACCGCGCCGGCCGGGCTCCCGCTGCTCGCCCCGGTGGCGACCTGGGCGGGCGTGACGCGCAGCAACGAGCCGTGCGAGGGTGACCCGGCGCGCCATCGCGGCACGGTCCTGCGGATGCTGGCGCGCGACACCGAGGTCGCGGCGCGGCTGGCGGAGGACGTGCGGGCGGCGGAGCAGCGGGCGTTCGTGGTGGCCGGGGAGCACGAGTACGGCGTGCAGCTCGACGCCCAGCTCGACTTCGTCGGCCTGCCGCGGGTCGCTGCGGCGGAGGCCGCGGACCTGGTCGTGCTGTGCGGGCTGGCGGGTCACCCCGAGGTGGCGCGCGCCGCGGAGCTCGCGCTGCCGGTGGTCGCCTTCGACGGCGTCCAGGGCGGCGCGCCGATCCCGGACTGCTCGCTGATGCTCCCGTTCACCCCCGACGATGACATGGGCGGCACGACCGCCGCCGCGCGGGCCGCCACGCTGATCTCCGAGGCCGTGGCGGGCGGCGCGCGCGACCGCGCCGCGCTGCTCTCCGCGCTCCGGATCGCGGGCCCGTTCGACGAGCACGGCGACCCCGTCGGGCCGCCGGTGTGGCTCTACCGCGCGGGCGCGGACTGGGCATTGACCCCGGATCGTCCGCTCTGAGCGCTACGGTCGGCCACCATGTTCGCCGTGGCCACCGACGAGCTCCAGGTCCAGCTTCTCCACCCCTCCGCGGTGCCGCCCGCGCGCACGCGCGCCGGCGACGCGGGGTTCGACCTGCGCTGCCTCGAGGGCTTCTCGCTCGCTCCCGGTGAGCGGGCGGTGATCGGCACCGGCGTCGCGGTTGCGCTGCCGGAGGGGACGTGCGGGCTCGTGGTGCCCCGCTCGGGGCTCGCGGCGCGGCACGGGCTGTCGGTCGTGAACGGACCTGGGCTGATCGACCCGAGCTACCGCGGCGAGATCCGCGTGGTGCTGGTCAACCTCGGCGACGAGGCCTACGCCGGCGAGCCGGGCGACCGGATCGCGCAGCTGCTGCTGGTGCCGTTCGTGGCGCCGGAGACGCGCGTGGTCGACGAGCTGCCGACCTCGGCCGACGGCCGCGGCAGCGGCGGCTTCGGCTCCTCCGGCCGTAGCTAGCCGTCGCCGTTGCTGCTGTAGCGGTCGTAGCGCTCCGCCACGACCGCGGGGAGCCGCGCGGTGACGCGGACGCCCTCGGCGGTGTCCTCGCGCTCGAGGTCGCCGGCCACGTCGTGGAGCTCCGACAGCGTCTGGCCCTCGGAGAACGGGACGAGCAGCTCCACATCGGTCAGCGAGCGCTCGAACGAGTCCGCGATCGCCTCGCCGAGCTCGCTCATGCCCTCGCCGGTCACGGCTGAGACGAGCAGGCCCTCGGGGTGCCGGAACGCCAGCTCGTGGCGGCGGTCCTCGTCGAGCAGGTCGGCCTTGTTGAGCACGAGCAGGCGCGGCGACTCGCCAGCGCCGATCTCGTCGAGCACGTCGTCCACCGCGCGGGTCATCTGCTCGAGCTCCTCCTCGGGCGCGTGGGCGTCGACCACGTGGAGGATCAGGTCGGCGAGCTTGGTCTCCTCCAGCGTCGCGGCGAACGCGTTGACGAGCTGGTGGGGCAGCTTGCGGATGAAGCCGACGGTGTCGGTCACCAGGTAGGTGCGGCCCTCGAGGCGGAGCGTGCGGGTGGTCGGGTCGAGCGTGTGGAAGAGCCGGTCGCGGACGCCGACCTCGGAGCCCGTGAGCTGGTTCAGCAGGGTCGACTTGCCGGCGTTCGTGTAGCCGGCCAGCGCGACGCTGGGCAGGTGCGCACGCTCGCGCTCGGCGCGCATCACCTTGCGGTTGGACTTCACGTGCTCGAGCCGCCGCCGCAGAGCGGAGATGCGGTCGCGCGCGAGCCGGCGGTCGGTCTCGATCTGCGACTCGCCCGGGCCACGGGTGCCGATACCGCCCACGCCGCGGCCGGCGCCGAGACGCTCGAGGTGCGTCCACAGGCCGCGCATGCGGGCCATGTTGTACTCGAGTTGCGCCAGCTCGACCTGGAGCTTGCCGTCGGCGGTGTGGGCGTGCCCGGCGAAGATGTCGAGGATCACTGCGGTGCGGTCGATGACCGGCATCCCGAGCGCCTCCTCGAGGTTGCGCTCCTGCCGCGGGGTCAGCTCGTCGTCGATTGCGACGAGGTTCGCGTCCGCCGCCTTGAGCAGCGGCTTGAGCTCGTCGACCTTGCCGGAGCCCAGGTAGAGGTTGGGATGCGGCTTCTCGCGATGCTGGACCAGCTCGCCCACGACGGCGACGCCGGCCGTGCGGAGAAGCTCCTTCAGCTCGGAGAGATCGTCACCGGTGGGCGAGACGCCGATGCAGTACGCCCGCTGCCGGGCCCTCCCCTGCACTCCGTTGTCGCCGTTCGCCATCCACACCCATTGTAGGCCGCCTGTCAGGCCAGCTCGGAGCGCGCCGGGGCGGGCAGCTTCGTGTAGCTCGGGAGCAGGTGGGCGGTCGGGATGACCATCACGCCCTCGGCGGGATCGCCGACCCACGTGCCGAGCCCGACGCTCATGGCGTAGGCGGCGTAGGCGGCCGCGCAGGCGTCGATCTCGTCGAGCGTGCGGTGCCACAGCCCGCCGTCGTCGTCGTAGACGCCCTTGAGCTTGAGCGCGGCGATCCGCTGCTGGCCGCCCCACGGCGTGCGCTTCGGCGGCGGGCGGTGGCCGAGCAGCGCGCAGAAGATCGCGTCGGGGTACGTCTCGAACACGCGCCCCGAGCGCATCGCGGAGGCGCCGACCGCGCCCTCGAGCGCGCCGTTGGCGCCCTCCGGAATCCAGCGGCCGAGCGGCGACAGCACGTCGAACAGCTCGAAGCCGACCGCCATCCAGTCCGGCAGCGCTTCGCCCTCCGCCGGCACCGGGTAGAGCGGCAGCCCACGGCGGTAGAGGACGGCGTCGCACACCCGCATGCGCTCGTAGCGGCCGTCGGGCAGGCCGAGCACGCCGCGCGCGGCCGCGTCGGGCCCGAGCAGCCCGAGCCGGCGGCCGGACGGCGCGTCGATGCCGACGACCGCCTCGCCGCGCCCGAAGCCCTGGATCGTGCGGGCCACGTGCTCGACCGTCCCGGGCGCGTAGAAGGTCGCCACGAGCTCGATCCCCTCGCTCCCCTTGCGCTGGTGCAGCGTGCAGAGCTGCTGGTTGTCCGGCCGGGCCGAGACGTCGATGCCGCAGAAGCGCATGCGCGTATGGTGCCCGCTCATGGCACCGAGCGACCACGACCTCGCCGAGCGGCTGGCCGCGCGGACGCTCGAGCTGATCGACATCCCTTCGGAGTCACGCGACGAGGCGTCGCTCGCGGCCCATGTCGCGGCGCTGCTGCCCGATGCGCGCGACCTCGGCGACACCGGCCTGCTGGCCGGCCCGGAGGGCGCGCGGGTGCTGCTCGGCGGCCACTTCGACACCGTCCCGGCCCAGGGCAACCGCCCCGGCCGCCACGCGGGCGACCGCGTGATCGGCCTCGGCGCGAGCGATATGAAGGGCGCGCTCGCGGTGATGATCGAGCTCGTCCGCGACGGCCTCCCGTTCGGCGCGCTGTTCTTCGGGCGCGAGGAGCTGCCGTTCGACGAGAGCGCGCTGACCCCGCTGCTCGCCCGCCACCCGCTCTCCCCGGAGCTGGCCGTGATGATGGAGCCGACCGACAACGCGATCCACTCCGGCTGCCTCGGCAACGTCAACGCCACGTGGACGTTCCACGGCGTCGCCGCGCACTCCGCCCGCCCGTGGTTCGGCGACAACGCGATCACGCGCGCCGCGGCGGCCGTGACCGCGCTGGCCGCTTACGAGCCTGAGCCGCATCAGTTCGATGGCCTCGAGTTCGTCGAGGTGGCGTCGGTGACGAACATCTCCGGCGGCATCGCCATGAACGTGATCCCGGGCGAGGCGACCGCGCACGTCAACTACCGCTACGCCCCCGGCCGCACGCCCGAGGCGGCCGAGGCGCGGCTCGCCGAGCTGTGCGCCGGCCACGGGGAACTGCGGATCGACGCCAACGCGCCCTCCGGCGCGGTCGCGCGCGGCCCGCTGGTGGACGCGCTGACCGCGGCCGGCCACCTCGAGGTGGCGCCGAAGCAGGCCTGGACGCCGGTGGCGGAGTT
This sequence comes from uncultured Solirubrobacteraceae bacterium, assembly GCA_963722815.1. Classification (GTDB taxonomy): domain Bacteria; phylum Actinomycetota; class Thermoleophilia; order Solirubrobacterales; family Solirubrobacteraceae; genus DASQFQ01. Next base: position 354,050 of record CAVROM010000009.1, on the reverse strand, counting down.
CGCCCGCGCGGGCGTCCCGGCGATCAACTTCGGCCCCGGTGACCCGCCGCAGGCGCACACGCGCGGCGAGGAGATCTCGGTCGCGGCGCTCGTCCGCAGCTATCGGGTGCTCGAGCGGTTCGCGGAGGCCCTGTGAAGCCCTCGCCGATCCTCACCGGCCTCAAGACGTATCCCTTCGTGCGCCTGACCGACGCCAAGCGCGAGCTGCTGGCGCGCGGCGTCGAGGTCGTCGACTTCGGCATCGGCGAGCCGCGCGAGGACACGCCGCCGTTCATCCGCGAGGCGGTGGCGGGCGCGCTGCAGCCCAAGTCGACCTACCCGCTGGCCGACGGGCTGCCGGAGCTGCGGGCCGCGATCGTCGCGTGGATCGAGCGGCGCTTCGGGCCGGCGCTGGATCCGGGCACCGAGGTGCTCCCCACGCTCGGCTCCAAGGAGGCGATCTTCCACCTCGCGCAGGTGGTGGGCGGAGACTCCGTCGTGGTGACCACGCCCGGCTACCCGGTGGCCGAGCGCGGCGCGGCGTTCGCCGGCAAGCAGGTCCTCGAGTTGCCGCTGCTGGCCGAGCGGGACTTCCTGCCCGACCTCGACGCGGTCGACTGGTCGCGCGTCGGGATCCTGTGGCTGAACTACCCGAACAACCCGACCGCCGCCACCGCCCCGCTCGAGCTCTACGAGCGCGCCGCGGCGATCGCGCGCGAGCACGATGTCGTGGTCGCCTCCGACGAGGCCTACTCCGAGATCTACTTCGGCTCCACGCCACCCGCCTCCGCCCTCCAGGTCGCCGACCGCCGCGGAGTGATCGCGCTCAACACGCTCTCCAAGCGCTCCTCGATGCCCGGCTACCGCAGCGGCTTCGTGGCCGGCGACCCCGACGTGATCGCCGCGCTCAAGCGCTACCGGCCCAACGTCGGCGTGGCGCCGCCGGAGTTCATCCAGATCGGCGCGGCGGCCGCGTGGGCGGACGAGGCGCACGTGGAGGACGTGCGGGCGCTCTACCGCGCGAAGCGCGAGGTGCTGCTGCCGGTGTTCGAGGCGGCCGGCATCCACCACGCGGGCGGCGACGCGACGTTCTTCCTCTGGCTCGACGCCGGCGAGCGCGCCGACCCGCTGGCCGCCGCGCTGCTCGAGCGCGGCGTCGTGGTCGCGCCCGGCTCGTTCTTCGGCCCGGCCGGCGAGGGCTTCCTCCGCCTCGCGCTCGTGCCGACGCTCGCCGAGTGCGAGCGGGCGGCCTCGCTGCTGGCGTCAGTCGTTGGCGTGCAGGGCGGCGTTGAGGCCGGCCCAGGAGCCTGAGCGCGGCATCGCCTCGACCGCGCCGGTCTGCGAGTTGCGGCGGAACAGCAGGCCGTCGGCCCCGGACAGCTCGCGCGCTTTGACGACCTCGCCGTCGGGGAGCGCGACGCGCGTGCCGGCCGTCACGTAGAGCCCGGCCTCGACGATGCAATCGTCGCCGAGCGAGATCCCCAGCCCGGCGTTGGCGCCGAGCAGGCAGCGCTCGCCGATCGAGACGACCTCGGTGCCGCCACCCGACAGCGTGCCCATGATCGAGGCGCCGCCGCCGATGTCCGAGCCGTCGCCGACCACCACGCCGGCCGAGATCCGGCCCTCCACCATCGAGGCGCCGAGCGTGCCGGCGTTGTAGTTCACGAAGCCCTCGTGCATGACGGTCGTGCCCTCGGCGAGGTGGGCGCCGAGGCGCACGCGCGAGGCGTCGGCGATCCGCACGCCGCTCGGCGCGACGTAGTCGGTCATGCGCGGGAACTTGTCGACGCCGTGCACCACCAACGGCTCGCCGGCGCCGCGGAAGCGCATGCGCACGTCCGGCAGCTCGGCGGGATCGACCGGGCCGTGGCTCGTCCACGCGACGTTCGGCAGCACGCCGAAGATGCCCTCCATCGAGAGCTCGCGCGGTCTCACGAGCCGGTGCGAGAGCAGGTGCAGGCGCAGGTAGGCGTCGTACGCGTCCGTGGGTGCCGAGTGGAGGTCGTCGAGCACCGTGACCACCTCGACCTCGCTGACCCTGCGCCGCGGGTCCTCGTGCTTCACCGCGCCGACGGTGGTGCCCGGCGGTCCCTCGGCCGGCCCCAGTTGCGGGTCGGGGTAGAGCACGTCGAGCACCCGGCCGCCGACTGCCACGGTCGCCAGTCCTCTGCCCCAGGCCTCGCTCATCGGCGCGTCACGCTAGCTCACCGCGGAACACGGGGACGGCCCAGCCGGTCAGGTCGACGTGCAGCGACTCGTCGACGTCGACCTCCAGCTCGCCGCCGTCGAGCTCGACGGTCACCGGCGAGTCGCCGCCGCGCAGCACGTGGGCGACCGCCGCGCCGCTGGCGCCGGTGCCCGACGACATCGTCTCCCCCACCCCGCGCTCGAAGATCCGTGCGCGGATGCGGTCGGGCGCGACCTCGGTCCAGAACGAGACGTTGGTGCGGTTCGGGAACGCCTCGTGGCGCTCGATCAGCAGGCCGAGCTTGGCGAGGTCGAGCGCCTCGAGCTCCTCGCGGTCGGCGATCCGGATCGGCGTCTGCGGATTGCCGATCGTGAGGTGCTGGAAGCGCATGCCGCCGATCTCGCCGTCGAAGCGCACGATCGCGCGGCCCATGTCGATGCGGCAGGTGCGCTCGCCGGTGATCGTGGTCCGGATCTCGCCGGCGGCGGTCTGGATCGAGTAGGTGTCGGAGCTCGTCCAGCCGTGCTCGCGCAGGTACAGCAGTGCCTGGCGGGCGCCGTTGCCGGACAGCTCGGCCTCCGAGCCGTCGGGGTTGTAGATCCGCAGGCGGGCGACGTAGCCGGGCTCGTCGGCGGGCGCGAGCGCGAGCACACCGTCGGCGCCGACGCCGAGGTGGCGGTCGCACAGCGCGCGCACGCGGTCGGGGCCGACCCCGGCCGCCTCGACGATCAGGTAGTCGTTGCCCAGCGCCTGCCACTTCTCGAACCTCATGGCTCGATCATGCCGTGCAGCTCGGCGGCGACGTTGGCCGGGTCGCGGCCCGTGACGTCGAGCGTGCGGACGGCGGGGAGTTTGCGCATCCACGTGAGCTGGCGCTTGGCGTAGCGGCGGGTGCGTGTCTTCATGGCCTCGACGTCGCCCGCGAGCAGCTCCTCGAAGCCGAGCGCCTTGCGGGCGGTGGGCGAGGCCGTGGCGGCGGCGCGCTCCACCTCGGCGCGGGCGCCGTCCGCGACCATCCGGTCGACCCGCTCGCCGATCCGCTCGGCCAGCACGGCGCGGTCCATCACCAGGCCGGCGAGCAGCGTCGGGTGGCGGGTGTCGGTGGTCCACAGCCGGCCGCCGCCGGGCGGCGCCTCGCCGGCGTCGAGGAGCTCGAGCGTGCGGACGAGCCGCTTGCCGTCGGCGGGCGCGATGCCGGCGGCGACGTCGGGCGCGCGGTGCGCCAGCTCGGCATGGAGCGCCTCCGGGCCGCGCTCCTGCAGCGCCGCCTGCCACCGCGCCCGGCCGTCTGGCACCGGCGGGCGCAGGTCGAGCTCGGCCAGCGCGGCGCGCAGGTACAGCCCGGTGCCGCCCACGACGATCGGCCGCCGCCCGGCGTGCAGCGCAGCGTCGATCTCCGCGTGCGCCAGCCGCGCGTACGCGCCGGCGCTGAACGGCTCGCTCACCGGCACCACCCCGAGCAGCCGGTGCTCGAGCTGGCGCTGCTGCTCGGTGGTCGCGGCGCCGGTCAGGACCGGCAGGCCGGCATACACCTGCATGGCGTCGGCGGAGACCGCCACCGGGTCCTCGCCGTCAGCGCGCAGCCGCTCGGCGAGCGCGATGGCGACCTCGGTCTTGCCGACGCCCGTGGGCCCGAAGATCGCGATCACGCGCACGGCCCGGAGTATCGTCAGACGGGTGAGCGTCCACATCGCCACCGGCCTCTCGACCACGCCCGACGCCCGCGCCGGCGCCCTCGAGGCGGCCTCCGCGGCCGCGCGTGCGCTCAACGGCCGGCCCTGCGACCTCGCGGTGCTGTTCGCCTCCGGCGCGCACCTCGCGGAGCCCGAGGTCACCCTGGCCGCGGTCCACGAGATGCTCGGCCCGATGACGCTGGTCGGCTGCGGCGCGGGCGGCGTGATCTCTGACGCGCGCGAGGTCGAGGACGGCACGGCGGTGTCGGTCTGGGCCGCCTCGCTGGGTGAGGGCGAGGTGCTCCCCTTCCACGCCACGGTCGAGGAGCTCGAGGAGGGCTCGGGCGCGCTCTCCGGGCTCCCGGACCTGGACGGCGCCGCCGGCGCGATCCTGCTCGCCGACCCGTTCTCGTTCCCCACCGACGCGGTGCTGCGCTTCCTCAGCGAGGCGACGCCGCTGCTCCCGCTGCTGGGCGGCATGGCCTCGGCGCGGACCACCACCGACGGCGCGGCGCTCTTCGTCGGCGAGGAGGTCGTCGACGGCGGCGCGGTCGGCGTACGGCTCGACGGTGTCGAGATCCTCCCCTGCGTCTCCCAGGGCGCCGCCCCGATCGGGCCGGAGCTGACGATCACCGCCGCCGACGGCCACATCATCGGCGAGCTGGCCGGCAAGCCGGCGCTCTCCAAGCTCCGCGAGGCGATCGAGAGCCTCTCCGACGACGACCGCGACCTGGTCGACGGCGGCCTGCTGATGGGGATCGTGGTCGACAACAACAAGCCGGAGTACGTGCAGGGCGACTTCCTCGTCAGCGGGCTCGTGGGCGCGGATCCCGACACCGGCGAGGTCGCGCTCGGCACCGAGGTGCGCCCCGGCCAGGTCGTGCGGCTGCACGCGCGCGACGCGACGAGCGCCGACCGCGACCTCCACCAAGCGCTGAGCGTGCGGATGGAGGCGCTGGGCGGGCGGCAGCCGGCGGGTGCGCTCGTGTTCGCGTGCAACGGCCGCGGCTCGGGGATGTTCGGCGTGCCGGGCCACGACGCCGAGGCGGTCGCCTCCGAGCTCGGCGGCGCGCCCGCGGCGGGCTTCTTCGCGGCGGGCGAGATCGGGCCGGTCGGCGGCGAGTACTTCATGCACAGCTTCACGGCCACGGTGGCGGTCTTCGCGCGGTGAACCTCGACGGGCGCAGCGTGCTGCTCACCGGCGCGACCGGCGGCATCGGCCAGGCAATCGCGCGGGCGCTGGCCGCGCGCGGCTCGCGGCTGGTGCTGACCGGGCGGCGGGCCGAGGTGCTCGAGCCGCTGGTGGCGGAGGTCGGCGGCCGCGCCGTGGCGTGCGACCTGGCGTCGGCCGAGGAGGTCTCGCGCCTGCTCGGCGAGTGCAGCAACGCCGACGTGCTCGTCTCCAACGCCGCGCTTCCTGCGTCGGGGGAGCTGGGGTCGTTCAGCGTCGAGGAGATCGACCGGGCGCTGGACGTGAACCTGCGCGCGCCGATCGTGCTGGCGCGGGCGCTCTCGAAGGGCATGGTGGCGCGCTCGCACGGTCACCTCGTCTTCGTCTCCTCGCTCTCCGGCAAGGCCGCGAGCGCGCGCGGCTCGATCTACTCGGCGACCAAGTTCGGGCTGCGCGGCTTCGCCCTCGGGCTGCGGGAGGACCTGCGGGACACCGGCGTCGGCGTCTCGACCGTCTTCCCCGGCTTCATCAGCGACGCCGGGATGTTCCACGAGTCCGGCGCGAAGCTTCCCGGCTACGTCGCGATGAAGACACCGGACGATGTCGCCGCCGCGGTCGTACGGGCGATCGAGCGTAATCGCGCCGAGATCGACGTCGCGCCGTTGCCGCTGCGGCTGGGCACGGCGGTCGCGGGCCTGCTGCCAGAGCTGTCCGGACGCGTGCAGCGGCGGCTCGGCTCGCTCGAGATCGCCGAGTCAATGGCCGAGGGACAACGCGACAAGCGCTAGCTTTCCGAGCCGTGAAACGGCTCCTGCTGGTCCTGCTCGTCGTGGCGGCGCTCCCGCCGGCCACAGCCTCCGCCGCGCCCGAGGACCCGCCGGTCGAGTCCGTGCTCCCCGCCGACGGCGCGGTGCTGCCGGTGAACGCGGACGGCATCGAGGTCCGCTACACGTGCCCGGAGCCCTACCGCAGCGCCGGCGAGTCGCCGTTCATCACCTACGGCGATCGCAAGGACTACGGCTCGACTTCGCCACCCGCCCCGAGCTCGGCAGCGACGGCCGGCTGCTGCAGTCCAACGTGGTGGCACTGTCCGGGCCGGACCAGGTGCAGGACAACGACATCCCGGCGGGCCAGTGCCGCGGCTTCATGGCCGACCCGAGCGAGAAGCCGCAGGCGAAGCCGGGCACCTACTACCGCTTCGCCATGTGCTCGGCGGCGCCGCCGTCGTCCCTGCGGTCCTCCATGCGCGCGGGCGCGCCCTCGCGGCGGGCGGCCATCCGCTCGTCGGTGTCGCCCTCCCGGGTGACAGAGGCGATGGCGGACAGGACCTCGTCGGCGAGCCGCGGGCCGTCGCTCGTCCGACTCCGGCGTGGCGGCGATGCGGACGACGACCTCGTCGGAGTCGATCTCCTCGAGCGAGATGTGCGGCTCGGCGCGGACGGGGATGCGGACGCCGCGCTGCAGCAGCTCCTGGACCTCGGACGGCTTCACGTCGGGCGCAGCCGGGCGAGGAGATCGACCGCGGCGGGCTCGCGCAACGGCACGACCGCCGAGCTGAGCACGACGTTGTTGGGGACCATGATCGAGTCCTCGCCCTGGGCGAAGGTCAGTAGAGCAGGCCGAGCGAGGCGACGGTGCCCTCGACCTGGCCGGCGAGGCCGCCCCCTGGAGGCGGACGCGGTCGCCGATCCGGAACGGGCGCGCGGAGATCAGCACCATGCCGGCGATCAGGTTGCCCAGCGTCTGCTGGGCGGCGAGGCCGAAGACGACCGCGGTGAAGGCGCCGCCGACGGCCAGCGTGCGGGGCGTCAGCCCGGCGATCCGGACGCGGTCAGCGCCGCGAGGACGAGGAACGACAGCCGGATGAGGAAGCCGACCGTGCCCGCCGTGCCGGGGTCGACGCGGCGGAACAGCGCCGGCCCCATCGCAGCGGCCGAGGTCGCGGACAAGCGCCCAGCCGAGCACGACCAGCACGCCGGCCGCGCGACGCGCACCGGCGTGTCGACGCGAAGATCTCCTCGCGGCAGATGTAGGCGAGGATCGTCAGCACGGTCAGCGGCACGATCAGCAGCAGCTCGCGGCGCGCGCGGCGAGCCCGCTGCAGCGTGTGCAGCGTGATCGAGCGCGCCCGGGCGGCGGGCGCCTTGGCGGCATCGAACTGGAGTCGGTCGCGGACCAGCGGCATCTCCTCAGGCAACACTGCCCGCTCCACAGGGTTTCATCTCGCCGGCCACCTGTGACCCAGGCCACACTTTCCGCCCGGCGGGATCCCTGCCCCGGCGGTCCGCCGGCCACCCTCCGGCGCGGCAACACGCGGTGGCGCCCGGCTCAGAACAGGCTGGTCCGCCGCACGGGCTCGGGCTTCGGCGGCGCGAGCGCGGGCGGCGGGCGGGCGAAGCGGCGGGGTGTCCCGCCCCTTCCGCGCCGGCCGGGCAGGCCGCCTGAGCCCCTTGCGCGCCCCGGGCTGCAGGTACGCCCCCTGGCGGTACAGCTGCTCGTAGCGCGCGAGGAGATCGGGGCGCTTGCGCCCGCAGCCAGTCGAAGAACATGCCGCGCACCGAGCCGCGCAGGAACAGGGCCTGGCCGCCGATGTGGTCGCCCCCGCCTCCTCGGCCAGGCCACGATCCGCTCCACCTGCCCCGGCCCGTCGTTGATGCCGGGCATCAGCGGGGCGATCAGGATCCCGGTCGGGATGCCGATCCGGTTGAGCTCCGCCACCGCCTCCAGCCGCGCGCGCGGGATGCGGCGTGTGCGGCTCGGTCGCCCGCCACGCCTTCTCGTCCAGCGTCGGCACCGACAGGCACGCGCTGACGCTCGCCCGCTCCTCGACCTGCAGCAGCAGATCCTTGTCGCGCAGCAGCAGCGGCGACTTCGTGAGGATCGAGCACGGGTTCGCGAAGTCCCGCATCGCCTCCCAGATCCCGCGCATGAGCTTGTAGCGCCCCTCGACCCACTGGTACGGATCGGTGTTCGTCCCGAGCGCGACGTGCTCGCGCTTCCACGACGGCCGCGCGAGCTCGGCCCGCAGCACCTCCGGCACGTTGACCTTGACCACGATCTCCTTCTCGAAGTCGCGCCCCGCGTCTGAGGTCGAGGTACTCGTGCGTGGGGCGAGCGAAGCAATAAAGGCACGCATGGGAGCATCCGCGATACGGGTTGATCGTCCACGGGAACGGCATGCGGGACGCCTTCGGCACGGCGTTCAGAGCCGATTTGGCGTGGACTTCGTAGAACCGGGTGTCGAGCGCCTCCGGGGCGTCGAAATGGCGCACGACGGCCTCCTCGTAGCCGGGCAGGCGCCCCTGCGCCTCCTCCGCGATCTCCTGGTTCTCCAGCGCACGAACATATGTTCGCATATCGACGCGACGGGCTAGCCTGACCGGGCATGCGACCGATCGAGGAGACCACCGTCCTGATCACCGGCGCGACCGACGGCCTGGGCCGTGGCGTCGCGCGCGACCTGGCCGCCCGCGGGACGAACGTGCTGCTGCACGGCCGCAGCCGGGAGAAGCTCGACGAGCTGAGCGCGGAGCTCGGCGGTGCGCCGACTTTCCTGGCCGACCTTGCCTCGCTCGAGGAGGTGCGCAGGCTGGCCGCGGAGGTCGAGCAGAGCACGGAGGCGCTGCACGTGCTGATCAACAACGCGGGGATCGGCGGCGGCGCGCCCGACGGCACCACGCGGCAGGAGAGCAAGGACGGCCACGAGCTGCGACTGGCGGTCAACCACCTCGCCGGCTTCCTGCTGACGCTGCGGCTCCTCCCCCTCCTGCGCCGCTCGAAGCCCGCCCGCGTGGTGTTCGTCGCCTCGCTCGGCCAGGCGCCGATGGACTTCGACGACCCGATGCTCGAGCGCGGCTACAGCGGCTCGCGCGCCTACGGGCAGAGCAAGCTCGCGCAGATCACGACCGGCTTCGAGCTCGCTGAGCGGCTCGACCCGGACGAGGTGACGGTCACGAGCCTGCATCCCTCCACCTACATGCCGACGAAGATGGTGCTCGAGGCCCGCGGGAGCGCGGTCGACACGCTCGAGGCCGGCATCGAGGCGACCTCGCGCCTCGCCGTCGATCCGGAGCTCGAAGGCGTGACCGGGCGCTTCTACGACCGGCAGCGGGAAGCCGACCCGGACCCGCAGGCGCTCGACCCGGAGCAGCGCAAGCGCGTGTGGGCGCTGTCCCTGGAGCTGGTCGGCGAACCCGAGCCCTAAGCCGGCGCCGGCGCCGGGAACGCCGCCCGGAAGCGCTCGAACAGCGCGACGTCGCCCAGAAGCTCCACGTCGTCCAGCGAGCCTCCGTGCCACAGCGCGGCCGCAAGCGGGCCGGGGTCGGCGAGGATCGTGAGGTCCGGGTCGTCGGCGGTGCCCCGCCGTGCCTCGAAGCGCCCGCCCCGGACCTCCAGCGCGAACCGATCTTCACCCAGCCGGAGGTCGACGACCCCCGCGAACCCGGCGGGCCGGAACAGCGTCTTCAAGGCGATCACGAACGCGTCGGGCCCCAGCTCGGCGTCGCCGCCCGGGAACGGCGCCCGGCTCCCCCACGCCCCGAGCCCGATGACCAGCGGCTCGAGCTCCTGCCCCCACGCGGTGAGCTCGTAGACGCGCGCCCCGCCGGGGGGCGGGAGCGTCGTCCGGCGCAGTACGCCGGCGGCCTCGAGCTCGCGCAGCCGCTGGGAGAGCACGTCGGGCGCCACGCCCCGCAGGCCCGCGCGGAGGTCGCTGAAGCGCTTCGGCCCCAGCACGAGCTCGCGCACCACCAGGAGCGCCCAGCGCTCGCCGATCACGTCCAGCGCACGCGCCACGCCGCAGCGGTCGCCGTAGGTCCGCATCGTCGCCATCTCAGAAAGTCTAGTAGGTATGTCCAACCGTATGATAGGTTTTTCCAACCACACGACCCAGGAGACGAGGATGAGCGAACGCAACGGCTACGAACACGGCGTCCCAAGCTGGATCGCGGGTGCCCACACCGACCCCGACGAGGCCGCCGCCTTCTACACCGAGCTGTTCGGCTGGGACGCCGAGCGCCGCGGCGAGCACCTCGTCTGCACGCTGCGCGGCCGCGACGTCGCCGGCTTCGTCAAGGGCGATGCGCCCGCCTGGCGCACTCACGTGTGGGTCGAGAGCGCCGACGAGGCCGCCGCCCGCGCACGCGAAGCGGGTGGCACGGTGCTCGTCGAGCCGGCCGACGTGCCCGGCGTCGGCCGCACGGCCACGCTCGCGGATCCCTCCGGCGCGGCGTTCATCGTCGCCGAGCCCGACCCCCACCGCGGCGCCCAGGTCGTCAACGAGCCCGCCGCGTGGGCCATGAGCGAGCTCACGACGCCCGACACCGAGGCCAGCAACGCCTTCTACCACGCCGTCTTCGGCTGGGAGACCGACAGCTTCGGGCCGATGACGCTGTTCCGCCTTCCGGGCTTCGTCGGCGGCGAGCCGTCGCAGCCGGTCCCGCGCGACCTCGTCGCGGTCGGCCAGCCGGGCGACACGCCGCGGTGGTCGGTCGGCTTCTGGGTCGACGACGTCGACTCCGCCGCCGACCGAGCCGCCGAGCTCGGCGGGGCCGTGATCTCGCCGCCGGCCGACGACGTCGTCGGACGCACCGCCATCCTCGCCGACCCGCAGGGCGGAACGTTCGCGGTCAGCCGCGTGGTGCCCGCATGAGCACGATCGAGGTCGTCAACCACGTCACCCTCGACGGCGTCATGCAGGCGCCCGCGCACCCCGACGAGGACCGCCGCGGCGGCTTCGAGCACGGCGGCTGGGCCACCGAGTACTTCGACGACGTCCAGGGCGAGTACATGGGCGCGCGGATGGGCACGGGCGGCGGCGCGCTGCTGTTCGGCCGCTGGACCTACGACAAGATGCAGAGCGCCTGGACGCAGCAGCCGGAGGACAACCCGGTCCGGCAGGTGCTCGAGCGCAACACGAAGTACGTGGTCTCGCGCTCGGACCGCCCCGTCGAGTGGATGAACTCGAAGCTCGTGCAGGGCGAGGCGGCGGAGGTCGTCGCCGACCTGAAGGCCCGCACGGAGGGCAACCTCGTGATCCTCGGCAGCGGCACGCTGATCCAGGCGCTCCTCCCCCACGGGCTGATCGACGCCTTCTTGCTCACCATCCACCCGCTCGTGCTGGGCGCGGGCCGCCGCCTGTTCGCGGACGACGGCGCGCGCGCGAAGTTCAGCCTCGCGGAGGTGAAGCCGACGACCACGGGGGTGCTGATCGCCAGGTACGAAGCCGCGTAGCGAGCCTACACCGCGCGGGCGAGCAGGAACGCGCGCTCCTCGCCCTGCAGCGTCTGGCTCGTCGCCGAGGTGATCTCGACGTCGGCGAGCTCGCCGGGAGCGGCCAGCCCGCTGAAGTTCACGACCTTGTTGTGGCGCGTGCGGCCGCGCAGGCGCGAGGCGTCGTGGCGCGACGTGCCTTCCACCAGCACCTCGAGCGTGCGCCCCACGAAGCGCTGGGCGCGCTCGCGGGCGCGCCGCTGGATCACCTCAACGAGGCGCTCCATGCGCTCGACGCACAGCTCGTGCGGGAGGAAGTCGTCGGTGAAGGCGGCTGCCTCCGTCCCTCGCCGCGGCGAGTAGATGAACGTGAACGCGCCGTCGAAGCCGACCTCCTCGGCGACCGCCAGCGTCTCCTCGAAGTCGGCGTCGGTCTCGCCGGGGAAGCCGACGATGATGTCGGTGGTGATCGCGCAGTCGGGGACGTGCTCGCGGATCAGCGCCACGCGGTCGAGGAAGCGTTCGCGTGAGTAGGTGCGGCGCATCCGCTTCAGCACCGCCGAGGAGCCCGACTGGAGCGGCAGGTGGACGTGCTCGCAGACGCTCGGCAGCTCGGCGTGGGCGCGGACGACGTCCTCCTTCATGTCCGAAGGGTGCGGACTCGTGTAGCGGATGCGGTCGAGCCCCTCGATGCCGTCCAGCGCGTGCAGGAGCTCTGCGAACGACGCCCGCGGCCGCAGCGACCGCCCGTAGGAGTTGACGTTCTGCCCCAGCAGCGTCACCTCGCGCACACCGTCGGCGGCCAGGCCGCGCACTTCGGCGACGAGCTCGTCCAGCGGCCGTGACACCTCGCGGCCCCGGGTGGACGGCACGATGCAGTACGAGCAGACCATGTTGCAGCCGGCGGAGATCTGCACCCAGCCCTGGAAGTCACGGCCGCGCTTGGCCGGCAGGTGCCCGGTGAAGCCCTCGAACTCGAAGAAGCCCTGGGCCGTGATCGAGTCGCTGGTCAGGAACTCCGCGAGCTTGTGGACCTGGCCGGGGCCGAACGCCACGTCGACGAACGGGAACTGGCGGAACACGTTGTCCTTCACAGACTGCGCCCAGCAGCCGCCGACGCCGATCACCCGCTCCGGGTCGCGCCGCTTCAGCGCCGCGGCCTCGCGCAGGTGGGCGACGAAGCGCTCGTCGGCCTTCTCCCGGATCGAGCACGTGTTGAACAGGATCAGGTCGGCGTCCTCGCGGGCGGGCGCCTCGGCGTAGCCGAGCGACTCGAGCATGCCCGTCATCCGCTCCGAGTCGTGCTCGTTCATCTGGCACCCGAAGGTCGTTACATGGAACGCTCCCTCTCGCATCGGCGGGCCCGAGCGTAGTCTGTCGCGCGCGACTCCCTGATCACGGTCACCTTGATCTGGCCGGGGTACTCGAGCTCCTGCTCGATCTCGCGCGCGATCTCGTGCGAGAGCAGCACGGCGCCGTCGTCGTCCAGCGCGCCCGGCACCACCATCACGCGGATCTCGCGGCCCGCCTGCATCGCGTACACCTTGTCGACGCCGTCGTGACGCGTCGCGATCTGCTCGAGGTCGCGCAGGCGCTTGACGTACTGCTCGAGCGACTCCCCGCGGGCGCCCGGCCGGGCGCCGGACAGCGCGTCGGCGGCCTGGACGATCACGGCCTCGACGGTCTGCGGCTCGACCTCGTTGTGGTGGGCCTCCATCGCGTGCGCGACGGCCTCAGACTCGCCGTGCTTGCGCGCGAGGTCGCCACCGACCAGCGCGTGCGGGCCTTCGATCTCGTGCGAGACGGCCTTGCCGATGTCGTGCAGGAGCGCGGCGCGGCGGGCGGTCTTGGCCGACGCGCCGAGCTCGGCGGCCATCATCGCGGCCAGGTGCGCGCACTCGACCGAGTGGGCGAGCACGTTCTGCCCGTAGCTGGTGCGGAACTTCAGCCGGCCGAGGATGCGGATCATCTCCGGGTCGAGGCCGCCGACGTTGGCGTCGAAGCAGGCCTGCTCCCCCGCCTCCATCATGTGGCTCTCGAGCTCGGACTTGGCCTGGTAGTAGGTCTCCTCGATCCGCGCCGGGTGGATGCGCCCATCCTGCAGCAGCTTCTCGAGCGTCATGCGGGCGATCTCGCGCCGGACGCCGTCGAAGCCGGACAGGATCACTGCGTTGGGCGTGTCGTCGATGATGAAGTCGACGCCGGTGAGGTGCTCGAGGGCGCGGATGTTGCGGCCCTCACGGCCGATGATGCGGCCCTTCATGTCGTCGGCGGACAGCTGGACGACGGAGACCGTCGTCTCGGCCGCGTGGCCGGCGGCCATGCGCTGCATCACGACACTCAGGATGTTGCGGACGCGACGGTCAGCGTCGCGCTTGGTCTCCTCCTCGATCTGGCGCACCTTGCGAGCGCACTCGTGGCGGATCTGGTCCTCCAGCTCGCGCAGCAGGATCTGCTTCGCCTGCGACGCGCTCAGGCCGGCGACACGCTCGAGCTCGCGCACGTGGCGCTCGCGCAGGTCGCCGATCTCCGCCTGGTGCTGCTCGACGGCCGCCTCGCGGGTGGCGAGGCTCGCGCGCTGCTGGTCGAGCGCGGCCTCCTTGGACAGCAGGCGCTCCTCGAGCCGCACCATCTCCGTACGCCGCTCCTTGAGGTCGGCGTCTGTACCGGCCGCCGCGACGGGCGCAGGTGGAGCGGCCGGGGCCACCTTCCCGCTGGTCCGCGAGCCCGCCAGCGCCGGCGCGCGGCGCGAGAGCAGCGAGGCCCCTGCCACCAGGCCCGCCGCCAGCACCACGGCTGCGATCACGATCTCCATTTCGGTTCCCTCAGCTCTCTCTGTTCTGGGTGCGCCAGACCAGGCTCGAGGCACCGAGCGCGGGAATCCTGCAGTGAAGGCAGCCCTGCGGCCGCCACGTCAGATGGCGGCTAGGTCTTTCTGGGTTGCAGGAATGCGTTGAGGCGGAATTGCCTCGGGTTGGGTCGGTGTGCCGTCACGTGATGCTGCTTGATCTACTCGCGGGAAAGTGTCTTTTTGCTGGTATTTTCGGCGGCCCTCGGGCCGGTCTGTCGCTCCTCCGGAGATTAGTACCGGAAGCCCTCCCACGCAAACTCGCGGGTGCGTGCTGTCACTTCGCGCCGGCGTTGTCCTTGAGGCCGGTGAACACCCACGGGTTGCCGGAGAACCCGTGCTCGTTCTTCCGCATCGCGGTATTCAGGCCGCCGAGCATCTTCTCCGCCGAGCGCTGGTTGACGAAGCCGTCGAGGAACGCCATGAAGGCGGCGACGTCGGCCCCGCCGCGCGTGACCCGGTTGGTGAGGAGCAGGTCGGCCTGCTTGGTGTCGAAGCCCTCGGTCTTGCGCAGCGCGGCGTCGTAGGAGTTCGTCTCGCAGCCGTAGAAGGCCATCACGCGGTACTTCTGCGGGCCCTTCTTCGCCTCATCGCCGAGCTGGCCCTCGGGGCCGGTGACGACCTTGGTGTTCGACTGCTCGAGCGCCCAGTTGATGAGGTGGGCGCCGAACTCGCTGTCCCGGGCGTTGCCGACCAGGCGCACGTTCCCGGCGTTGGACAGGTCGACCTGGAGCGTCTTGTCCTTGATCCGGTCCTGGAAGACCTTCCACGGGTCCTTGCCGCCCTGGCGCAGGACCGCCTCGAGCGCGACGTAGTCGTCGAGCGTCTGCAGCAGCTTGCCGGAGGTGTCGTAGAGGCGGAACTCGATGAAGTTGCGATCGAAGTCCGGCCCGGTGCCGTAGCGGCCGTGGCCGGAGTACCAGACGGCGTCGCCGACGGCCATGCCCTCGCGGAAGGCCGCGGAGGCGGCACCGCCACCACCGGCGACGTCGTTGAAGACCACCCGCACGATCGCGTGGATCTGGCGCGACTCGCCGGCGGGCGGCCCGTAGCTGAAGGCGTTCTGCTTGACGAAGAACTGCCCGGTCGACTTCTGGGAGAGCGGGCGACCGGCCTTGTCGAGGATCTCGGCGGCCGTGTCGTTGTCCTGCTTGTAGCCGCGCGTGATGAGCTCGTCCATGACGGCCTTGGCCACCTGGCGCGTCTCCTCGGCCGGCGGG
This sequence comes from uncultured Solirubrobacteraceae bacterium, assembly GCA_963722815.1. Lineage (GTDB taxonomy): Bacteria > Actinomycetota > Thermoleophilia > Solirubrobacterales > Solirubrobacteraceae > DASQFQ01. Next base: position 338,761 of record CAVROM010000009.1, on the reverse strand, counting down.
TTGCCCTCGAAATAGCCGACGCCGAACGTGACGTCGAGCACGCCGTCCTTGAACAGCTCGCCGTAGTTGAGCCGCGTGCCGCCGGGGTCGTCGGGCTTCTTCGCCGCCTTGAGCTTCTCGTGCGCCTCGGTGGCGCCCATGCTCTTCCAGGCTTCCGAGTCGAAGGCGGCTGTCAGGCCCGCGTTGGTCTTCGGGCCGCGGTCGCCGTCGATCGTGTAGCTGTAGAGCCCGAGGCGCTTGAGCTCCTTCTGGATCGCCTTGATCTCGGTCTCGGTCCAGGCGTCGGCGCCGGTGGCGGCGGGGCGCTCGGGGACGTCCTCGCCGTGGATGCGGCGGGCGACGAGCGCAGCGACCGCGGCGTTCCCGATCGACCGCTGCAGCGCGAGGATCCCGTGCGGGCTCAGCGGATCGCCCGCACGCTGGATCGCCGGGTCGGCGGCGACGGCCTCCTCGGTGGTTGGTGCCGCTGCCGTCTCGGTCGTTCGTGACCCCATGCGCGCGCCGATCCTATGCGGGCGACTACCGCTCGCTCAACCAGCGGCCGGCGTCTCCGCGCCGGTGGGGCGGCCCACCGGCTGCGATCCGGCTGACGGCGGCGCGCCACTCGTCAGTCCGGAGCTGGCCTCGCAGCGCGCGCCAGGCGGCGTCGGCGACGCCCTCGTCGGGGTCGTCGATCAGCGGGACGAGCGCCGGCAGGTACGACTCGTCGGGGAGCAGGTGCATGATCCGCGCCGCCGCGCGACGGGTGTGCGGGTCGTCGGCGGCAGCCATCCGCGGCGCGGCCTCGCGCGCGCCGCTGTCGTCGAGCTCGCGGCCCAGCCGGCCCCGCTCGGGGTCGTCGGCGGCGTCGAGCGTGTCGACGAGCGCGATCAGATCTGCATCGGCCACGCGCGGATCCTATGGCGCGCTCCGGCCCGCGTTCAGAAGTCGTCCGGCTCCGCCTCGGCGCCCGCGTGGCGGCGGAGGGCGTCGAAGGCGAGCTCGGGTGGGTAGCCGCGGCGGACGAGGATGCCGAGCGCGCGATCTCGCTCGGCGCGGTTGGCCGGCGGGTGCGGGCAGCGGCGGCGGAGCAGCTCGAGCGCGGCGGTCATCTCCTCCTCGGGGTCCTGGGCGGCGAGCGCGGCGTCGATGTGCTCGCGATCGACCCCGAGCTCCCGCAGGCGGCGCGCGATGCGGTCGGAGCCCCACGCGTCGAGCCGGCGGCGGTCCTCGGCGAAGCGCTGGGCGTAGCGGGCGTCGTCGAGGTACCCGAGCTCCATCAGCTCCGTGACCACCTGGTCGGCCACGGAGGGCTCGACGCGCTTCCCGAGCAGCATCCCGCCGACCTCGTCGACCGTGCGCTCGCGCTTGTTGAGCGCGCGCCAGGCGAGGGCCCGCGCGTTCTCGACGGGATCGGTCTCGACCGGCTCGGCCGGCTCAGGAGCGCGATCGAACATCAACGGCGGCTGGGTAGGGGTCGCGTCCGGAACGGGTCGGGGAGCACGAATGTCATCTCGACCACCCATGCGGGGGTTGAGATGACATTCGTGAGCGGCCCTGCCTTAGGCCGCCTCGACCGCCGGGACCGGCGGCACGTCGGTCGCCTCGTCGCGGTCGATCGGCTTGACGAGGTCCTGGCCGATGCCGAGCGCCTCGTAGACCTTGCCCTCGATCTCCTTCGCGATCTCCTGGTGCTCGTCGAGGAAGGCCTTGGCGTTGTTGCGCCCCTGGCCGAGCCGCTCCGAGTCGTAGGAGAAGAACGAGCCCGACTTGGCGACGATGTTGTGCTCGATCCCCAGGTCGAGGATGCAGCCCGAGGTCGAGATGCCCTTGCCGAACTCGATGTCGAACTCGGCCTGGCGGAACGGGGCCGCGACCTTGTTCTTGACGACCTTGACGCGGACCCGGTTGCCGACCGCCTCGGTGCCGTCCTTCAGCGTCTCGATGCGGCGGATGTCCAGCCGCTGGGACGAGTAGAACTTCAGCGCGCGGCCGCCCGGCTGTGTCTCCGGCGAGCCGAACATGACGCCGACCTTCTCGCGGATCTGGTTGACGAAGACGCAGAGGGTCTGCGTGCGGTTGAGGTTGCCGGCCAGCTTCCGCATGGCCTGGGACATCATGCGCGCCTGCAGGCCGACCGTCTGGTCGCCCATCTGGCCCTCGAGCTCCGCCCGCGGCGTCAGCGCCGCCACGGAGTCGACCGCCACCACGTCGACCGCGCCGGAGCGCACGAGCATGTCCGCGATCTCCAGCGCCTGCTCTCCGTAGTCGGGCTGCGAGACCAGCAGCTCGTCGATGTCGACGCCGATGTTCTGGGCGTACAGCGGGTCCATCGCATGCTCCGCGTCGATGAACGCGCACACGCCACCGAGCTTCTGAGCCTCGGCCAGCACGTGGTAGATGAGCGTCGTCTTACCGGACGACTCCGGCCCGTAGACCTCCACGATGCGGCCGCGCGGCATGCCGCCGATGCCGAGCGCGAGGTCGAGCGACAGCGCCCCAGAAGGGATCGCGTTGACCTTTACCTGCGCCCCCTCGTCGCCCATCCGCATCAGCGTGCCCTTGCCGAACTGGCGCTCGATCTGGGTCAGCGCGCCCTGCAGGGCGGCGTCGCGGGCCTTGGCGCCCGCCGTGTCCGTGGCGTGATTGCTCATGGGGGCGTGCTCCTCGTCAAAGTTGCCTGGCCACCGCGTCAGGGGCGGTGGGACGGTGCAATCTACGAGCGAGGTCGGACGGAACGGAAGGCGCGAATGTGACGAAATTGCGCCGACTTCGTGCCGTCCTGGCGGCTGACCGAGGTCACCGCCCGCGCGCGAACCGAGAGGGGCCGGCCGTGGCCGCCCTCGCTCCGCCGGCGACCGGCCGGGGCGGTCCGGCGCGCAGCCGCCCCCGGACCGCCTTCCCGCCCAGCCTCCCCCGCACCGTCCCGCGCGGCGAGACGCGCAGCCGACCCGCGGCCGCCGCGCTCCCGGACAGGCGCAGACTCGCGCTCCCGCGGGGTGGCAGCACGCCGCTCACGCGCACGCCGCGGACCACCTGCAGCCGGTACAGCACGATCCCACCGCGGCGCAGCCGGAAGCTCCCGCCGCGCAGGCCCGGATCTGCCAGCGGCGAGCCGAGCGCCGGTGACAAGGCGAACGTGAGGTCGTCGAGCGTGGCGTCGAGCGCCGCGACGGTGCGGCCCGCGCGCCCCGGCACGCCACGCGCGGGCGCGACCTGCCCCAGCGTCCGTGGGAGCACCGGCGCGGCCGGGACCAGGGTGGCCACGCGCCGGCACGGCGCCGAGGCGGGCCGCCCGTGCAGGAACGCCAGCAGCCGCCGCACGCCGCAGCCCGACGGGTCGCCGCCCACGACCGCGTGCCCGACTCCCGGCACGACCACGCGCGCCACGCCAGGCAGCCGCGCCGCCACCCGCGCGGAGACGGCCGGCGGCGTCCGCAGGTCCTCCCCGCCTTGGAGGATCAGCGCCGGCACCGCCGGGTAGGCGCCGCCGAGCACGGGAGGCGGCGACGCGTCCGCCCAGTGCAGACACAGATCGATCTCGTCCGCCCACGCCTCGGCGAAGCCGAACGGGAAGAACGCGGCCGGCCCCGCGCGATCAGCCTCCGCCTGCGCGAGCCCCTTGCGCTCCCCGAAGGGCGTGCTCCGCGGCCACGGCATCGACGTCTCCTCGCAGACGGCGGCGTACCGCCCGGCGGAGAACGACCGCGGCCCCGGGAGCGTAGAGAGCCCGGCCGCGCTGTGCTCGAGCCGCAGCAGCGGCGCCGGGTCGCCGTGGTCGAGCGCGGCCAGCACCGCGGCCGGAATCCCCGCGCGGACGGCCGGGTTGTAGTCGGAGTCGAACATCAGGTCGGACAGCCCGAGCCCGGTCAGCGTTGCCCGCCGAGGCCCGCGCCGCAGCCGGTAGACGAGCCCGCGCATCGGCGCCCGCCGGAGCTGTGCCACCAGCCGCGCGAGGTCGGCCGGCGGGTCGGCGCTCACGCACCGCCCGGGGCACAGCGCCTTCAACGTGCCCGCCATCGCGCGGTACGGCTCCAACCCGAGGCTGTCGTCCTCGTCCGGATCGGCCACCGAGTCGAGCGCGATCCGCGTCACGTGGTCGGGATGGGCGCGCGCGTAGGCGAGCGCGAGCTTCGTGCCGTAGGAGATCCCGAACAGCGTCAGCTTGTCCACGCCGAGCGCCCGCCGCAGCGCCTCGATGTCCTCGACCGAGTCGCGCGTCCCGTAGAACGCCCGCCGGGCGCCGAGCGACTCCGCGCACGCCTCCCCTGCGCTCGTGGAGCGCACGCGTGGGTCGCGCTCGAGCGCCGGGCAGCGGATCAGCCCCGAGGACCCGGTGCCGCGCTGATCGAACGAGACGAGCCGGTAGTCGTGCTCGAGCCCGCTGAGCTCGAACGCCACGCCGGCGAACTCCCGGACTCCGGCGCTGCCGGGCCCGCCGGAGAGATAGAGCAGCGTCGGCTTGCCGCGCGGCGTGCTGAAGCGTGCCATCCGCAGCCGCACGCTGCCGCCCACCGCCCCCGAGCGGTCGAGCGGCACCGCGACCCGCGTGCACGCAGCCTCGACGTCCCCGCAGCCCTTCCAGTGCAGCCGCGCGGAAGCGCCCGACGGGAAGACGAGCAACGAGAGGGCGGCGACGCAGAGAACGGCGCGGGTCACCGCGCGACTCTAAAGCTGCAGCGGGAAGCTCGCGAGCGGCTCGTAGCGCGCGCCGTCGCGCCGCAGCCGCGACTGGTAGAGCGTCAGCGCCTCGCCGCGGAACTCCACCGGCTCCGGCCCGGCGAGCACCCCTTTGCGCGCTCGCGCGTCCGGCCGCAGCCGCGCCACGGTCGCGTGTGGGCGATATGCCCGATCCTCCGGCGTGTAGAGCCGCCGCGCCGCCAGCCCGTCGCTGACCGCCTTCTGCAGCGCCCGCAGCGAGCCGTGCGGATCGGCGACCTCGGCGGTGAGCACGCGCGGACGCTTTGGCGGCAGCGCCAGCGCGGCGCCGAGCGACAGCCGCGGCGCGTGCATCGGCGCGCTCCGCAATACGTCCACGATCGCGTCGACGTCCGCCTCCGGACGATGGCCGAGGAAGGCCAGCGTCAGGTGCAGCGCCTCGTCGGGCACCGGCCGCCACACCGCCGGATCGGCCGCCGCCGAGCGGAACGCCGCCAGCGCCGCGCGCGCCGGCGCGGGCAGGTCAAGCGCGACGAACAGCCGCAGCTTCATTGAGCAGCCGGCGCAGGCCGTGCATCACGACGGTGGTCGTTCGCTCGCGGATCGTCTGCCGGTCGCCGGGGAGCAACACGGTCCGGTCCCAGCGCTCGCCCGGGAGCGCCACGCTCAGGCACACCGTCCCCACCGGCTTCTCCTCGCTGCCCCCGCCCGGCCCCGCGATTCCGGTGATCCCGATGCCGATCTCGGCCCCGAACGCGGCCCGCGCGCCGTCTGCCAGCGCCGCCGCCACCTCCGGCGAGACCGCCCCGTGCGCCGCGATCAGCGAAGCCGGGACGCCCGCCAGCGCCGTCTTGGCCTCGTTCGAGTAGACGACCGCGCCGCCCAGCATGTAGTCGGACGAGCCCGCGCGCTCGGTCAGCCGCGCGCTCATCAGCCCGCCGGTGCAGGACTCCGCCACCGCCACCGTCCGCCCGGCGAGCAGCTCGATGACCTGGTCGTCGACCGTCGAGCCATCCTCGGAGAACAGCGTGTCGGCGTGGCGCTCGCGGATCGCGGTCTCGAAACGGTCGTACACGCCGGCGGCAGGCGGCTCGAACACGGTCGCGATCTCGATCTCCCCGCGCCGCAGGCAGGTGGTGATCTCGAGCTGCTCGATCGGGATGCCGTCAGCCTCGATCTCGCGCAGCGAGCGCGCGATCTCCGACTCCGGGATCCCGAACAGGCGCATGATCCGCTGCTCGTAGGTGCCCGCCCGCCCCAGCAGCTCGGCCATCAGCGGCGTCTCGAGCGCCATCTCCCACATCGGCTGCAGCTCGCGCGGCGGCCCGGGCAGGACGAGCACGACCGGTCCGCCGTCCTCGCCCGGCGGCACCACGAGTCCGGGCGCCGTGCCGACCGGCTCGAGCACGGTCGCGCCGTCGGGCACCAGCGCCTGCTTGCGGTTGGAGTCGCGGATCGCGTCCTCGTCGAGATTGCGCCAGCGGCTGCGCAGGCGCTCGAGGATCTTCCAGATCCGCCCCTCCAGTGCCTCGTCCAACGCCAGCGGGCGGCCGCTGAAGCCCGCCACGACCTCGGCGGTCTTGTCGTCGGCGGTTGGCCCGAGACCGCCGCTCGTCACCACGAGGTCGAGCTCGGACATGAACCGCAGCGCGTTGAGCATGTCCTCCGGCCGATCGCCGACGATCACGATCTCGGCGGTGTCGATCCCGTGCTCGCGCAGGCGCTCCGACAGCCACGGCCCGTTGCGGTCGGAGATGATCCCCGACAGCACCTCGGTGCCTGTGATGAGGATCCCGGCCCGCATCAGGTGCAGGTCGGCCGGCGCGCCTCGGACAGCTCGCGCGGGCGCTTGCCGGGCCGCACGTCGTAGCCGACGGGGGTCGAGCGGTCGGGCACCTCGATCGTGCGCTTGCCCGCCTTGAGCTTCACCTGGCCGTTGCCGAACGAGACGCGGAAGCGCTTGCCGCGGTAACGCTTGGAGTTGTGGCCGGCCTGCAGATCCTGGTTGTTGATCAGCGTCTTGCCGGCGGCATCGACGAGGCAGACGTTGACGATCCCGGTGGGCACGATCTGGAGGGTGACACGCGTCGGCGCCGCGGGCTTCTTGCGCTTCTTGGCCTTCTTCGCCGGCGTGGCCGTCGGCGTCTCGGCGCTGGTCTCGCCCCCGCCCGACCCGTCGTCGCCCCAGCTGCCCAGCGCGTAGAGCGCGCCGAGGACCAGCACCAGCACGAGCACGACCGCCAGCGCCGGGCCGAGCAGCGCGCGGCTACGGCGGCGCTCCCGGCGCGGCCCCGGCCCGCGCGCGAACGGCGTGAGCTCCATCGTCGACGGACGCTCGAAGCGCTGCTTGTACTCCTCGACCAGCTGCCGCGAGTCCAGCCCCAGGTAGTCCGCGTACGAGCGCAGGAACGTCTTGACGAAGGTGGGCCCGGGCAGCAGGTCCCATTCCTCGTTCTCGAGCGCGCGGAGGTACTTCGCACGGATCTTGGTCCCCGCCTCGACCTCCGTGATGTCGATCCTGTTGCGCATGCGCGTCTCGCGCAGCGTCTGGCCGATCTCCGGCATGTGTCCGGGAAAGGCTACGTCAGTCGGCTTCGTCGCCCGGGCCGGGGACTGCAGCGCCCTCGCGCTCACCCAGCGCGGCCAGGAAACGCGGCAGGTCGGCCTCGGATACCAGCACCTGGCGCGGCTTGGATCCCTCGTAGCCCGAGATCACGCCGCGGCGCTCGAGCATGTCGATCAGGCGGCCGGCGCGCGTGTAGCCGAGCCGCAGGCGGCGCTGCAGCATCGAGGTCGAGGCGGTCTGCATCTCGGCGACGAGGCGGACGGCGTCGGGGAGCAACGGATCCTCGTCGGGGTCGAAGTCGGGGTCGGCGCCGCTGTCGGGCGCCTCCTCCTCGACCTCCTCGAGCAGCTCCTCCTGGAACTCCGGCTCGCCCTGCCTGCGCCACGCGGTCGTGAGCTTCTCGATCTCGGCCTCGTCGACGTAGGCGCCCTGGATCCGCTGCAGGCGCGAGGTCCCGACCGGCGAGAACAGCATGTCGCCCTGCCCGAGCAGCGACTCGGCGCCGTTCTGGTCGAGGATCACGCGCGAGTCCGTCTGGGACGAGACGGAGAACGCGATCCGGCTCGGGACGTTGGCCTTGATCATGCCGGTGATGACGTCCACCCGCGGCGACTGCGTGGCGAGCACGAGGTGGATGCCGACCGCGCGCGCCTTCTGGGCGAGCCGGATGATCGAGTCCTCGACGTCGGCGGGCGCGACCATCATGAGGTCGGCGAGCTCGTCGATCACGCACAGGATGTAGGGCAGCGGCGCTTCCTGGCGGGAAGCGCGGACCTTGTTGAGCTCGACCAGGCTGCGGGTGCGGGCGAGCGACATGTACGAGTAGCGCTGCTCCATCTCGCGCACGAGGTTCTGGAGCGCGGTCGCGGCCTTGCGCGGGCTCGTGATCACCGGCGTGAGCAGGTGCGGGATCGAGTCGTAGTGGTTGAGCTCGACCTGCTTGGGATCGACCAGCACGAGCCGCAGCTCGTGCGGCGTGGCGCGCGTGAGCACGGAGGCGAGCATCGCGTTGACGCAGCCGGACTTGCCGGCGCCGGTCGTGCCCGCGACCAGCAGGTGCGGCATCTTGGCGAGGTCGGCGCCGATCGCGCGGCCAGCGACGTCCTTGCCCAGCCAGACCGTCAGCGGCGACCAGCCGGCGGGCGTCTCCTGCAGCACGTCGCCGAGGTGGACGATGCGGCGGCGCGCGTTGGGGACCTCGACGCCGACCGCCTGCTTGCCGGGGATCGGGGCGAGGATGCGGATGTCCGACGCGGCCAGCGCGTAGGCGAGGTCGTCCTTGAGCTGGGCGACTTTGGCGACCTTGATGCCGGGCGCGAGCCGCAGCTCGTAGCGGGTGATGTGCGGCCCCGCGACCATCCCGATGATCTTCGCCTCGATGCCGAAGTGGCCGAGCGCCTCGGTCAGCTGGGCGGCGACCTTCTCCTGGCCCACCGTGTCGGGCTTGCTGGCGTCGCCGGTGCTGCGCTTGAGGAAGCCGGTGTCGGGCAGGTGCCACTCGAACTCGGGCGAGTCGGTGACCGTGCTGCGGTAGCGGCCCTGGGGCGTGAGGTCCTCGGGCTCCGGCGTGGTACGCGCGACGCCCGGCTCGTCCTCGTCCGGGTCCTCCGCCAGCACCTCGAGCTCCGGGACGGTCTCGTCCTCGATCGTGAGGTCCTCGGCGTCGCCGAGGATGTCAGGCAGCGTCTCCTCCTCCGGCTCCGGGAATGTGCGGGCGACGGCGGTGACGCGCGGCGGCGGGCCCGACTCCAGCGCGGTCAGCTCCTCGGTGGCGGGGCGGCGCTTCTGCACGGCGGAGCGCACCTCGCGCGTGGTGCTGCTGAACGAGTCGGTGGTGGCCTTGATCACACTGGCGATCGAGGCGCCGGTGAGCAGCAGCACGGCGACACCGAACAGGAAGATCGCGATCGTGTGCGCGCCGAGCGTGCCGAGGAAGGTCGAGCTGAGGTAGTAGAGCCCCTCCCCCGCGAGGCCGCCGCGCGGCTTGACCCACTCGGCGTCCCAGACGACCTTCGAGCCGCCCGGCCCGATGCCGAAGGTGCCGGCGGCGAGCGCGAGCGTCGCGCCCGTGAAGAGGCAGATCGCGCCGGTCTTGAACGGTCTGACGGCCGGGAGCACGGGCCGCAGCACGAGGATCGCGCCGGCCGCCATCAGCGCGGCGGGCACGAGGTAGTGGACGGCGCCGATCAGGACCTGGAGGCCCTCGACCGCGGCGTCGCCGGCCCGGCCTCCGTCCCAGTCCATGTAGACGACGAAGCTGAAGAAGATCGCGGTGGCGACGAGCGCCAGCCCGATCACGTCGAAGTGGCGCTGGTCGAGCTTCGGCGGCTGCCAGGTGGGCGAAGAGCGCCGCGCGCGCGGCTTCTTCTTCGGCGGGGCCTTCTTGGGCTTTGGGCGGCGAGCGGGTGGCATGGGGGGCCGGACCCCCTTCGACGTGCGCCTAAAAGTTCCCTCTATGCAAACCCCGCGGGCCTAGTATCAGTAGGCATGGAAGCCTCCGAGCGTCCCGTCCGCATTCTCGTCGTCGAGGACGATCAGGAGATCGCCCAGGTCCTCCAGCGCTCGCTGCGCATGGAGGGCTACGACGTCAAGCTCACCGACGACGGAGCGCAGGCTCTCGACGACACGCAAGCGTTCTTGCCGGATCTCATCGTCCTCGACCTCGGCCTGCCGGGCATGGACGGCATCGAGGTCGCCCGCCAGCTGCGCCGCGACGAGGACGACACGCCGATCCTGATGCTGACCGCGCGCGACGCGCTGGACTCGCGCGTGGAGGGCCTCGACGTCGGCGCCGACGACTACCTGGTCAAGCCGTTCGAGCGCCAGGAGCTGCTGGCGCGGATGCGCGCGTTGCTGCGGCGGCGGCCGCCGCGCGGGATGGCGCCGCTGCGGGTGGCCGACCTGACCTTGAATCCCGACACGCACGAGGTATCGCGTGGGGAGCGCGCGATCGACCTGACCCAGCGCGAGTTCGAGCTGCTCGAGTACCTGATGCGCAACGAGCGGCTGGTGATCTCGCGTCAGCGGCTGCTCGACGAGGTGTGGGGCTACGACCCCTTCTCCATCACGAACACGATCGAGGTGTTCGTCTCCAACCTCCGCCGAAAGCTCGAAGCCGGTGGCGAACCAAGGCTCCTTCACACGGTCCGCGGCGCGGGCTACGTCCTCCGCGTATAAGCGGCTCCCGATCCGCTGGCGGCTGGCCGGCGGCTCCGCGGCGCTGACGCTGGTGATCCTGCTCGGGTTCGCCGTGATCGTGGGCGTCCTGACGACACGGCGGATCCAGGCCGACTTCAACCAGCAGGTGGCCGAGGCGGCCGACCAGCTGGCGAAGCAGACCAACCTCCGGGTTGTCTCGAAGAACGGGAAGCCGGCGCTGAGGTACTCCGGGCCGAACCTGGGCGCGTACGCGAGCGCGCAGCACGCGGTCGTGCGGGTCGTGACCGAGGACAACACGGTCATCCAGGCCTCGCCGGACGCGCCGTATCTCTCGCCTCCGCTGAAGACGACGCTGGAGTTCGCGGGGTTCCGCGTGGAGTCGCGGCGGGTGAACGTGGACCCGGTGGGCGGCGTGGCGTTCGTGCAGTACGCGCGGCGGCTCTCGGACGTCGAGGCGACCGCCAACCGCGTGCGCTTTTTCCTCGGGCTCGGCGTGGTCGGCGGGACGATGCTGGCGCTGCTGGCGGGTGTCGCTACCGCCCGGCGGGCGATGACCCCGATCGCGGAGCTGACAGAGACCGCGCGCACGATCGAGCGCACCCGCGACCCCTCCCGCCGGATTCCGCACCCCGAGGCCGAAGACGAGGTCGCCGAGCTGGCGCGGACGCTGGACGGGATGCTCCACGCGCTCGACGGCGCGCGCTCGGAGACGGAGGCGACGCTGATGCGCCAGCGCGAGTTCGTGGCTGATGCCTCGCACGAGCTGCGGACGCCGCTGACGTCCGTGCTGGCGAACCTGGAGCTTTTGGAGGAGGTTCTGACGGGCGAGCAGCGGGAGGCGGCCGCCTCGGCGTTGCGGTCATCGCGGCGGATGCGGCGGCTGGTCGCGGACCTGCTGCTGCTGGCGCGCGCCGACGCGGGACGGATCACGCGGCACGAGCCGGTGGACGTGGCCGACGTGGTCACCGAGGCGGCAGGCGAGCTCGAGCCGGTGTCCGAGGGGCACGACATCACGGTCTCCGCCCCCGCGGGAGCGGTTGTGTCGGGGGCGCGAGACGAGCTCCACCGCCTGGCTCTGAACCTGATGGAAAACGCGCTGCGCCACACCGACCCGGGGACGGCGGTCGAGGCGTCGGTCGAGCGCGTGAACGGCCAGGTGGTGTTCTCGGTCGAGGACGACGGCCCGGGGATCCCGCCGGAGCTTCACGACAAGGTGTTCGAGCGCTTCTTCCGCGGGGCCGGCGACCGGTCGGGGTCGTCCGGGCTGGGGCTCGCGATCGTGCGGGCGGTGGCGGAGTCGCACCACGGGACGGTCACTCTCGAGGACCCGCTGGACGGCCGCGGGGCCCGTTTCGTCGTCCGCTTTCCGTCTGAGACATCCGCCTGAGCGCCCACGCGCACACCCGTTCGGGGGGTGCGAAGGGTCGATTGCAGCCCTTGATGGACACTCTCTGGACGCATTCTGGACACTTCGTGTGGACACCCCGTTTGTCGGCGCGCTGACCCATTCTTGGCTCTGCGTCGGGATACGCCAAAAAAGAGCCCCCGGCGACTAAACCGAGGGCTCGCACTTCTGGACGTATGTCCTATACAGGGTCCGGGTACCCCCGCTCTACAGTGCTCACTGTCGAGAGCAAGCACTACCGCCAAGCCGGGTGTTGCAGCACCCAGGCAGGGGGCGAAAGAGGGGGTAGATCAATGGGCTGGCGCGGTTAGCAATACCCAGGTACGGACACCTTGACTTCAACAACTTTCAGAACGAGCGCCTCGCTAGGGCGCTCGTTCTCGTTAACGGCAGCGGCGTCGCGCTTCAGTACCGGACATCCGTCCACGCTCACGCGGCGGCCACCTTCGGCCGGGCGTAGTCCTTCACGCGGCGCTCGAATGCGAGTTCGCGCTCGAAGTCCGTCTCATCCGTGTGGCGGAATGCCACGCCGTATTGCTCGATCATCTCGACGAACGTGTCGACCACCATCTCATCGAGCTGCGAGCCGGCGACGCGGCGAAGCTCAGCGAGCGCCTCCTCGGAGCTGACCGGGTCGCGGTAGGAGTCGCGCGCGGTCATGACGTCGTACGTGTCGGCGGCTGCGAGGATCCGCGAGCCGAGCGGGATCTGCTCGCCGCTCAGCCCGTAGGGGTAGCCGCGACCGTCCATGCGCTCGTGGTGGCTGAGCACGATGTCGGCGACGGGGCCATAGCCCTCGATCCGCCGGACGAGCTTCGCGCCCTGCTCCGGGTGGAGCTTGACCGTCTCCCACTCCTCGTCGGTCAGCTTGCGATCGGCGACGAGAATCGAGTCGGGGAAGATGAACTTGCCGATGTCGTGGAACAGGCCGGCCGTGTGGATGAGATCCTGCTCGCTGCTCTGAGAGGCCGAGCAGGCGGGCAACCTCGCGGGCGTAGCGGGCGACGGCGGCGGAGTGGCGCGCCGTCATGGCGTCGCGCATCGAGAGCGTCTGCATCACCGTGTTGATGAGGCCGAACTGCAGCGACGCGAGCTCCGTGGTCCGCTGCTCGAGCTGCTCGCCGCGGTCGTAGGCCTCGACGCCGGCCTTGAGCAGGTACTGAAAGACGAACAACACAACGGCCGCGAGACCCGACCGCCCCGACGCCGAGGCGCTGATAGCTGAAGGCGATACCCGCCGTTAGCAAGGCAGTGGCGAACTGTGATGGGAGGACCGTCAGGAAGGCCGAGGTCAGGCTCTCGCGGAACGACACTTCGCCTGACAGATGCAGCGAGCCCGCCACCATCACGAAGTTGAGGAAGTTCGTGATCATGAACACGACCGCCGACGATGCCGGCGAACCCCAGCGCATCCTCGCCGCCCTGGCTCGGTTCTCCAGCCCAAGCTTCGATGAGCAGGGCGCCGATGATCGGGAACCACGCCCAGACGGCGAGGTTCATGAGGTTCCGGTGCCACGGCCGCCGGTACGAGCATCGCGTCGATTCCAGTGGCCGCGACCCCGATGACAGCCGCCGGGGCAGGACCGAGCAGCGCCATCGCGATGACGAGCGCCAGGAACGAGCCCGAGACGCGGAGCCCCCGGAACTCAATCGTGAGGACGTCGCTGCCGATGGCGAGAACCAGCAGCAGCAGGACGATCTCGATCGGAGTCCAATCCCGCGCCTCGCTGGTGGCAAGGACCACCACCCCGGCGAGAACCAGGAGCAGCAGGTGGATGCCTGAGATAAGCGTTCGACGTCCTGTCACGGCTTTATTCGTCATCGGTTGGCCTTTGGCCGCTCTTTAGGGAAAACGGAGCTTTGCCCCCCTACTGGCGTCCAACATCCGTCCAGGCGCGACCAGTTCGGCCGCTGGAGGGCGCGCTGAGTAAGGTGCGGGAGCGTGAAGGAGCGCCGCCGTCCCCTGGCAGTGAGGCCGTTCGGGCGCATGCTCGCGTCCTATACGGTCAACGAGTTCGGCGACAGCTTCGCCATCGTCGCGCTGGCCGTCCTCGTTTATGACAAAACCGGCGAGGTCGCCCCCACGGCAGCGCTCTTCCTGGCCGGGAAGTTCCTCCCCGCGCTGATCGCGCCGTTCTTCACGGCCCGGCTCGACCGGACCCCCGTGCGCCGCATCGCTGCCGTGGCTCTACGTGATTGAGGCGCTCGTCTTCGCCGCACTGGCCCTGATCTCGACGACAGACTTCGCCCTGATCTTGGTCCTCGTGCTCGCGCTCGTCGATGGAGCCATCGCGGTCACGGCTCGCGCGCTCACGCGGGGCGCGATCGCGAGCATCCTCCAGCCGGTGCACCTGCTGCGTGAGGGCAACGCGCTGCTCAACATCGGCTTCGCGTTGGCCGCCGTGGGCGGTTCCGCGCTGGCGGGCCTGCTGATCTCGGAGGTCGGGCTGGCGGCGGCACTGCTCGCCGACGCCGCATCGTTCGTGGTCATCGCGATCGTGCTCGGCCTCACAAAGAACCTGCCCAGGCCCCACGGTGAGCCGCAACGAACGCTCGAACGCCTCCGCAGCGGCCTCGCCTACGCCCGGCGCGAACCGCGGGTCCGCCTGCTGCTCGGCGGCCAGTCGGTCGCGCTGATCCTCTTCACGCTGGTCATCCCCATCGAGGTGATCTACGCGAAGGAGAGCCTTGGGACGACGAGCGCCGGCTTCGGCATGCTGCTCGCGTCGTGGGGCGCCGGGATCGTCGCCGGCAGCATCCTCTTCGTCGCGGTGCGCAACCGCTCCGCGGCGGGCCTCATCCTGCTCTCGACCGCGGCGATCGGCCTCGCCTACCTCGGGATGGCGGCCGCGCAGAGCCTCTTTTACGCGTGTCTCCTCTCCGTACTCGGTGGCATCGGCAACGGCATCCAGTGGGTATCGGTGATGACCGCGTTGCAGGAGGCGACGCCGCAGGACTACCAGGCGCGGGTCGTCGGCCTGCTCGAGTCGGCGCTAGCCGCGATGCCGGGCGTGGGCTACCTGATCGGTGGTGTCCTCACGGCCGTCGGCTCGCCTCGCACCGCGTACGCCGTCGCGGGTGCGGGCACGCTGCTACTCGTCGTCGTGGCGCTCGGCACCCTCCGCGGCCTCCGGCTCAAACACCCGGCGCGCCGGAGCAGCGATCATGAGGCGCCGATCGCGCCGGACCTCCGCCGCCCGACCGATCCGCGCGAGGTCTCGTTCGAGACCGGCGAGCGCTGACTCGCCGGCTAGACCTCGACGACGACCGGCAGTACCATCGGGCGCCGCTTGAGCTTCTCGTAGATGAAGCTCGCGAGGTCGTCGTGGAGCATCGACTCGAGCACGTCGATCTCCGTGATCCGCTCGGAGGCGGCTCGGTCCAGGGAGTCCTCCACCGCCTCGCGGAGGTCGTCGACGAAGGCCGCGTTCCCGTCGAGGAACGGCACGCCTCGCGCTAGGACCTCCGGCGCGACGACCGACGAGCCGTCCTGCTCGGACACGGTCGCGACGATGATGAAGATCCCGTCGGCGCTCAGCATCCGGCGGTCGCGCAGGGCGACGTCGGCGACGTCTCCGATGTCGACCCCGTCGACGAAGATCATCCCCGCGGTCTCGCGTTCGCCCCAGGACGCGCCTGAGGCGGTGATCTCCAGCGGCAGCCCGTTCTCGCCCTGGAAGATGTTCTCAGGCGGCACGCCGACCGCCTGGGCGAGCTGCGAGTGGATCCGGACGCGCTTGAAGTCGCCGTGGACCGGCATGACGTACTTGGGCCGGGTCAGGTTGAGCATCAGCTTCAGCTCCTCCTGATAGCCGTGCCCGGACGCGTGGATCGCCTCGTCGCGTGGGGTGATCACTTCGCAGCCGATCTGGTAGAGCCGGTCGATCGTCTCGTTGACGGCCCGCTCGTTGCCGGGGATCGGGGTCGCGCTGAACACGACGGTGTCGCCCTCGTGCAGCTCGATCTGCGGATGGTCGCGGTAGGCCATGCGACGCAGCGCGCTCAGAGGCTCCCCCTGCGACCCCGTCGAGATGATGACCACGCGGTCGTCGGGCCAGTTGTCCAGCTCGCGCGGCGGGATCAGCGTCCCCTCCGGCACGACGATGTGGCCGAGCGTGCGCCCGATGTTCACGTTCTTGCGCATCGACCGCCCGACCAGGCAGACCTTGCGCTGCAGCGACACGGCAGCGTCGACGACCTGCTGCACGCGGTGGATGTTCGAGGCGAACGAGGTCGTCACGATCCGGCCCTGACAGCGCGCGAACACGCGCTCCAGGTTCGGCCCGACGACACTCTCGGAAACCGATGTCCCCGGCCGATCCGCGTTCGTCGAATCGCCGCACAGCAGCAGCACCCCGTCGCGGCCCAGCTCCGCCAGCCGGGAGACGTCTGCGGGAGCGCCCCCGACCGGCGTCTGGTCGAACTTGTAGTCGCCGGTGAACAGCACGGTCCCGAGCTCGCAGCGCAGGATCACCCCGACCATGTCCGGGATCGAGTGCGTGAGGTGGACGAGCTCGATCTCGAACGGGCCGGCCTGCACCTTCTGGCCGGTCGGGAGCACCTCGAGATTCGCCTCGCGCAGCCGGTGCTCGTCGAGCTTGGAGCGGCCCATGGCGATCGTCAGCTGCCCGCCGTAGATCACGGGCACCGCCGTCTCCCCCAGGTCCCGCAGCACCCACGGCAGCGCGCCGATGTGGTCCTCGTGCCCGTGGGTGATGACGATCGCCTCGATGTCCTCGACGTGCTCCCGCAGGTACGTGAAGTCCGGCAGCACGAGGTCGATGCCCATCATCTCGGCGGTCGGGAAGCGGAGCCCGCAGTCGACCACGACGATCTTGCCGTCGTACTCGACGACGGTCATGTTCTTGCCGATCTCGCCGACACCCCCCAGCGGGAGGACGCGCAGAGTGCCGCTCACGCTGTGGCGGCCCGCTGGAGCAGCCCGTGGCGCTCGAGCATCGCGCGGACCTCCGCGGTCTCGCCCTCGTCGGCGTCGACCATCGGCAGCCGGCACGGCCCCGCCTCCAACCCCATCAGGTTCAGCGCCGCCTTGGTGCAGGTCGGGCTGGCCGTCAGGAACAGCGTGGCGTAGACGTCGCGCAGCGACGCGTCGATCTCCGCCCGCGCCTCGGGCTCGTCGAACAGGCGCTTCATCTCCGGCCCGACGATGTGCGAGGCGACGCAGATGCCGCCGGCGCCACCCATGTCCAGATTCCGCGCCAGGATGTCGTCGTTGCCGGCCAGCACGGCGAGCCCGTCGATCGGCTGCAGCTCGTCGGAGTTGGCCTGCTTGACCGCCACGATGCCGTCGATCTGAGCCAGCTCGGCGAGCAGATCGGGCGGCATGTTGACGGCCGTGCGACCCGGGATGTTGTAGAGGATCACCGGGGTGCCGTCCGCCGCGCGCGCGACCTCCTCGAAGTGCCGCACGATCCCGCGCCGGTTCGGCTTGTTGTAGTAGGGCGTGACCGACAGCACGGCCTGGGCGCCCGCCGCGATCACGGCCTCGGTGAGGTGGACCGCGTGGCGGGTGTCGTTGGTGCCCGCGCCGGCCACCACGGAGCCCTCGGAGCCCAGCTCACCCGCGATCACGCGCACGAGCTCGGTCAGCTCCTCGTCGCTCAGCGTCGCGCCCTCGCCGGTCGTGCCGGCCACCACGAGCCCGTCGGAGCCATGCTGCAGCAGATAGCGGCCGAGCGCAACTGCAGCCTCCTCATTGACCTCGCGGTCCGCGCGGAACGGCGTGACCATCGCGGTCAGCAGGCCTTGGTAGGGGCGCATGAAGCGCATTCTCGCAGGGTCAGCCCGCTAGCGGATCGCCGCTCGTGAGGCCTTGCGAGCCTGCCGCGGGCGGCGTCCCCGGGGTCTTCGGCGCGGACGGGTCGGGCGTCGGGCCGGCCTCCGGCTCCGCGGGCTCCGTGGGCGGCACGCCCGGGGTCGCTGCGGGCGGCGGGCTCGAGGTCGCCACGGGCGGCGCGTCGGGCGTCACCGGCGCGGGCTGAATCGGGCGGCCGTGCTTGTCGTACTCGACCACCGGGCCGTCTTGCTGCTGGGTGGGTGGGGATGATTTGTTGATCTGGCCCTGCACCTCGTCCAGCTTGGCCTGCGCCTGCTCGGCCATTTTCTTCGCCTTGTCCATGAATCCCATGCTCAGCGATTCAACCCGACCGCCGCCGGTCCTTCAAGGCGTCGGTGAAGCGCCGCGGCACCTGCGGATCCTCGCCGTCCTCCCACAGCGTCACGACGAGCAGCTCGCCGCGCGGGCGGTCCCACAGGCAGACGAACGTGATCGCGCGGTCGCGCACGTAGACCGAGCCGCGCTGCGCCGCCGCGCCCGGCGGCGGCTCGTCGCTCACCCGCCCGGCGGCCCACGCCCCCGACACCCGGCCCGCGATCTCCGGGCGCGGATCCAGCGACCCCCGCACCCGCTGGCGATAGCGCTCGACCGCGTGGTCGGTGATGGCGACGAGCGGCGCGCTCACGGCTCCCGCCGCGCCCGCACCATCAGCCGCTCCGGCGTCTCCCGCAGCGCCTCGATCACGAACCCCGCGCCCTCGAGCCCGCGCGAGAGCTCCTCCAGCGCGACCGGCTGCGGCACAGCGGCGCACAGCCGACCGCCGGGCATCAGCACCCGCGCGATCTCGCCGAGCGCGTCGACGAGGCCGTCGAAGCCGGCGGAGACGGCGAGGTCCGCGATGCCCGAGCCCATCGGCATCCGGGCCACGTCCGCGCGCAGCACCTCCATCCGGCGGTCGGCCTTGCGCGCCTCGCGCACCAGCTCCCGCGAGCGCTCGACGGCCAGCACCTCGTGGCCGCGGGCGCGCAGCTCGCGCGCCAGCTCGCCGGTGCCGCAGGCGAGATCCAGGCTCAGCCGCCCGGGCGGCGGCAGCAACTCGAAGAGCTCGCTCAGTCCTCCGGCCACAGCAGGTGCTCGAGCCCGACGACGGGCGACTCGGGCAGCTCGGCGACGCGCCGCACCGCGAGCAGCACGCCCGGCATGAAGCTCGTGCGGTCGGTGGTGACGTGGCGGAGCGTGAGCGTCTGGGCGGTGCCGCCGAGGATCACGTCCTGGTCGGCGACGATGCCTGGTACCCGCACGGAGTGGATCGGCACGTCAGGGAGGGCGGGCCTCATTAATTCGGCCGTGCGCGCGGCGGTGCCCGACGGCTTGTCGAGCTTGGCCGGGTGGTGGTACTCGATGATCTCGGCGCCCTCCATGTGCCGCGACGCCTCGGCGGCGAAGCGCATCATCAGCACGGCGCCGATGGCGAAGTTCGGGGCGACGAAGACGTTGGCCGAGGCGCCCTTCGCGAAGGAGCGCAGCTCCGCCAGGTCGAACCCGGTGGTGCCGATGACGACGTGCACGCCCGCGTCCAACGCCTCGCGCGCGTTCCCCAGCGCCTGGTCGGGCTGGGTGAAGTCGACCACGACGTCGGCGTCGAACAGCACGCTGCCGAGCGTCGCGCCGAACGCCGGATCGGCGCGCCCGACCAGCTCCAGGTCGTCCGCGGCCTCGACCGCGGCGCACACCGCCTGCCCCATGCGCCCCGCGGCGCCTGCGACGGCGACCCGCGTCACGCCGCGAGCGGCTCCGCAGCCGGGCAGACCGGCGCGACAGCTTCGGTGAACGCGGCCTCGTCGGGGCCGATGCCGGCCGCCGACAGCGCCTGCGGCACCCACAGCTCCTCGACCAGCGCGCGCAGGTCCTCGAGCGACACGGCGTCGATGCGGGCCATGATCTCGTCGATCTCGAGCAGCGGCAGCCCGTACAGGACCGAGGCGCCGAGGCGGCTCATGCGCGCCCCCGCCGACTCGAGCCCGAGCACGATCCGCGCCTTGACGTTCTCGCGCGCCCGCTTGAGCTCCGCCGCGGTCACGCCCTCGCTGCGCAGGCGGTCGAGCTCGGCGGCGACGATCTCCATCGCCGCGGCCAGGTTGTCCGGCCGCGTGCCGACGTAGAGCCCGATCTCGCCCGTGTCGATGAACTGGGCGGTGAACGAGTAGACGGAGTAGGCGAGCCCGCGCTCCTCGCGCACGGCCTGGAACAGCCGCGACGAGGACAGGCCGCCGAAGATGGCGTCGAGCACGCGCAGGGCGAAGCGCCGGTCGTCGTGCCGCGGCAGCCCGATGGCGCCGAGGCAGACGTGGACCTGCTCGGTGTCCTTGCGCTGGAACTGCAACGTCGAGCGCGGGGCGTCGGGCGCCGGCAACAGCGGCGGCGCCGGGTCGACGTCGCGGAGCTCCAGGGTCGAAGTCGCGAGCTCGACGATCTGGTCGTGGTCGACCGAGCCGGCCGCCGCGATCACGATCGAGCCCGGGCGGTAGCGCCGGGCGTGGAAGGCGGCGATCTCCTCCACCGGCGTGTCGCGGATCACCGGCGCGCGGCCGATGATCGGGCGCCCCAGCGGGTGCTCGCCGTAGACGGCGCGGCCGAGGACGTCGAAGACGATGTCCTGCGGGTCGTCCTCGTACATGGCGATCTCCTCGAGCACCACCTGGCGCTCGGGATCGACGTCGTTGAACGCGGGCCGCCACACCATGTCGGCCATCACGTCGAACGCCACCGGCAGATGCTGGTCGAGCATCCGCGCGTAGACGGTCGTGCCCTCCTTGTCGGTGCCGGCGTTGAGCTCGGCGCCCATGCCGTCGAACAGCTGGTCGATCTCCGTCGAACCGTAGCGCGGCGTGCCGCGGAACAGCATGTGCTCGAGGAAATGCGAGAGGCCGGCCTCGGCCTCGGTCTCACCGCGCGAGCCGGCGCCCACGAAGAAGCCCAGGGCCGCGGACCGTACGGAGGGCATGACCTCCGTGACGATCCGCAGCCCCGAGTCCAGTTCTGTCAAACGGTGTTCCGGCAACTACCGTTGCGGTCGGGGTCGCGATCCGAGCGCGGGCGGCGCTCGCCGCCGCCACGCGGGCCGCGGTCGCGGTCGCGCCCGCCCCGGCCTCCGCGGTCGCCGCCGCCGCGGCCGTCACGCCGCGGGCCGCGGTCGCCGCCGTTGCGGCTCCCGCCGCCGCCGCCGGAGCCGACGCCGGCCAGCTCCTCGACGGACTTGCCGGCGATCTCCGGGTCCTCGGCCAGGCGCAGGCCGATGCGCCCGCGCTCGCGGTCGACCTCGACCACGCGCACGGCGATCTCGTCGCCCTTGTTGAGGACCTCCTCCACCGTGTCGACCCGCTGGCCGGGCGAGACGTTGGAGATGTGCAGCAGGCCGTCGGTGCCCTTGGCGAGCTCGACGAAGGCGCCGAAGGTCGTCGTCTTGACGACCTTGCCGGCGAACTCGTCGCCGACCTCGACCTCCTTGGTCATCGAGCGGATGCGGTCCACCAG
This sequence comes from uncultured Solirubrobacteraceae bacterium, assembly GCA_963722815.1. Lineage (GTDB taxonomy): Bacteria > Actinomycetota > Thermoleophilia > Solirubrobacterales > Solirubrobacteraceae > DASQFQ01. The sequence goes on along the minus strand of CAVROM010000009.1, from coordinate 317,662 downwards.
GGCGTCGCCCTGGGTGCCGGTCGCCGCGTAGACGAGGACCTGGCCCTCGTCGTTGACGTCGATCTGGGCCTCGAACTCCTCGGACAGGCCGCGAATGGTCTCGCCGCCCTTGCCGATCAGCAGGCCGATCTTGTCCGGGTCGATCTGGATCGTCGAGATGCGCGGCGCGTACTTCGACAGCTCGCCACGCGGCGCCTCGATGACCTCGGCCATCTTGCCGAGGATGAACGTGCGCCCCTCCTTGGCCTGCGTGAGCGCGTCGCGCAGGATGTCGAAGGTCACGCCGGTGATCTTGATGTCCATCTGGAGCGCGGTGATCCCGTTCTCCGTGCCGGCGACCTTGAAGTCCATGTCGCCGAGGTGGTCCTCCACGCCGGCGATGTCGGACAGCACGACGTAGTCGTCGCCCTCCTTGATGAGGCCCATGGCGATGCCGGCGACGGGCCGCTTCAGCGGCACGCCGGCGTCCATCAGCGACAGCGAGGAGCCGCAGACCGAGGCCATCGACGAGGAGCCGTTGGACTCGAGGATGTCCGACACGACGCGGATCGTGTACGGGAAGTCCTCCTGCGACGGGATCATCGGGACGAGCGCCCGCTCGGCGAGCGCGCCGTGGCCGATGTCGCGGCGCTTCGGCCCGCGCATGAAGCCGGCCTCCCCGACCGAGAAGGGCGGGAAGTTGTAGTGGTGGAAGTAGCGCTTGGAGGTCTCCAGCCCGAGCGTGTCGAGCCGCATCTCCTCACGCGTGGTGCCGAGGGCGGCGACGGACAGCGCCTGCGTCTGGCCGCGCGTGAACAGCGCGGAGCCGTGCGTGCGCGGAAGCAGACCGGCCTCGATCGTGATGGCGCGGATCTCGTCCGTGCCGCGACCGTCCGGGCGCTTCTTCTGGATCGCGATGCGCTCGCGGATGATCGACTTCTCGAGCTTGTCGAACGCGAGCTGCGCCTTGCCGAGGAACTCGGAGTACTCGGGCGCCGACGGATCGCCCGCGTAGGCCTCGAGGATCTCCTGCTCGACGGCCTTCGTGGCGTCCTGGCGGGCGAGCTTGTCCTCGACCGAGGTGGCCTCGTCGAGCTTCTGCCCGTGCGAGCCCTTGATCTGCTCCAGCAGGCCCTCGTCGACCTGCGGCGTCTCGACCTCGAGCTTGGGGCTCTTGCCGGCCTTGTCGCCCAGCTCGCGCATGGCGCCGACGAGCTTCTTGATCTCCGAGTGCGCGATGTCCAGCGCGTCCAAGATCTCGGCCTCGGGGATCTCGTTGGCGCCCGCCTCGACCATCAGGATGGCCTCGTCGGTGCCGGAGACCACGAGATCGAGGTCAGCCGTGAGGAGGTCCTCCTCGTTCGGGTTGACGACGAAGTTGCCGTCGATCTTGCCGATCCGGACCGCGCCGACCGGCTGCGGGAACGGGATGTTGGAGACCATCAGCGCCGCGGAGGCGCCGTTCATGGCGAGGATGTCGTAGGGCACGACATGGTCGATCGAAAGCGGGATCGAGACGAGCTGCGTCTCGCGGTGCCAGCCCTTGGGGAAGAGCGGGCGGAGCGGGCGGTCGATCATGCGGGCGACGAGGGTGCCCTTCTCGCCGGAGCGGCCCTCGCGCTTGAAGAACGAGCCGGGGATCTTGCCCGCGGAGTACATGCGCTCCTCGACATCCACCGTCAGCGGGAGGAAGTCGACGTCGCGCGGATTACCAGCGGTCGCGGTGCCGAGCACCATCGTCTCGCCGGCGCTCACGACCACGGAGCCGGAGGCCTGCTTGGCCATGCGGCCGGTCTCGAACGTGATCTCGGTTCCGCCGATGTCGACGGAAACCCGATGCACTTCAGACATATGTTCCTTTCACGCCCGCGCGTACGGTGCGCGGGTCCTCTGCATCTCTTGACGCTTCGGTATAGCTGCCCACCATGGTAGTAGGGAGTTAGTGTCAGGCGCTATGACCGGCCGCATCGTCGTCTTCGGAGCCACCGGGTACACCGGCAGGCTGGTGGCCGAGCGCCTCGCCGGGGCGGGCGAGCGCCCGGTGCTGGCGGGCCGCTCGCCGGAGAAGCTCCAGACGCTGGCGGACGCCCTGGGCGGCCTGGAGACCGCCCACGGCGACGTCATGCGCTCCAACTCGGTGTTCGAGCTGGTCGAGGAGGGCGACGTGCTCGTCTCCACCGTCGGCCCGTTCACCAAGTGGGGCGAGCCCGCCGTGCGGGCGGCGATCACCGGCCATGCGGCGGCCTACATCGACTCGACCGGCGAGCCGGCCTTCATCCGCCGCGTCTTCCAGAACCACGGCCCGATCGCCAAGTCCGCCGGTGTCCCGCTGCTGACCGCGATGGGCTACGACTTCGTGCCGGGCGCGCTGGCGGGCGCCCTGGCGCTCGAGGAGGCGGGCGAGGACGCCGTGCGCGTCGACGTCGGCTACTACGCGCTCGGGATGACCACCCAGAGCGGCAGCACCGGCACGCGGGCGTCGCTGGTTGGCGCCTCGCTGGACGAGAGCCACGCGTTCCGCAACGGCGCGCTGCGCACGGTGCGGACCGCCGAGCGGGTGCGCTCGTTCCCGGTCAAGGACAAGGAGCGCGCCGCGGTGTCGGTCGGCGGCGCCGAGCATCTCGCGCTCCCGGGCGCGTATCCGCAGCTGCAGGAGGTCAACGTCTATCTCGGCTGGTTCGGCCCGTTCGCGCGGCCGATGCAGGCCGGGGCGCTGGTCGGCTCGGTCGCCACGCGGCTCCCGGGTGTGCGCGAGGCGCTGACGTTCGCCGGCGAGCGCCTGGCGGCGCTGGCCGAGGGCCCCGAGGCCGGCACCACGCCCGGCGGCGAGTCCTGGATCGCGGCGGAGGCGTTCGACGGCGCCGGGCGGCAGCTGGCCGAGGTCCACCTCAGCGGCGGCAACTGGTACGCGTTCACCGCCGACTTCATCGCCTGGGCGGCGCGCGCCGCGGCGGGCGGGCGGGTCAAGGGCGCCGGCGCGCTCGGGCCGGTCGAGGCGTTCGGGCTCGAGGAGCTCGAGCGCGGCTGCGCGCTCGCTGGGCTCAGCCGCGCAGCCGTCTGAGCAGCGGGCCGAGGCGTACCAGCCCCGCCGCCACCGCCCCGGCCGGCTCCACGCCGCCGTCCTCGTTCACCCGCAGCGGCGACTTCGCGGGCCGGCGGAACAGGCGCCAGCGCAGGCGGTCGAGCGCCTTCGCAGGGCCGAACATGGCCGGCTCACGCAGCGGCCAGATCTCGCACCGCGGCGCCGACGAGCCGCTCGCGGCGAGGATCCCGTTGACCGCGCGCCGCGCCGCCTCGTTGGCGCCCTCCATGGTCGCCAGGTCCGTGTACGTGCGCACGTAGTCCGACGCCAGATAGAGGTTCGGGATCCGCGTCACCGCGTCGGGCCGGTCCGCCCACGAGCCGGAGGTGTTGACCAGCAGCGGCTCGAGGTTGGCGGCCTGCGTGGGGTTCGGGAACTCGATCGCGGGGTCGAGGAACGCGAGCACGACGTTGTCGCGGTCGAGGTCCTCGAGGTGGTCCTGCAGCTGCGCCCACACCTCGTCGAACACCTCCTCGCGGCTGCACTGCATGGCGATCTTGCCCAGCCGCCGGCTCGGCGTCGTCCAGTCCGAGACGTCGACCGACAGGATCCCGCCGACGCTGCCGTCGCCGATCCGGCCGAAGTCGAACCCGCGCCAGAACTGGCGTTGCGAGATCGAGGTCAGCGCCCACTCGGAGTCGATGTAGAGCGCGTGCCCGTCGACGACCGGGACGTCCTCGCGCAGGTAGAGCATGACGCCGTTCATCCAGCGCGTGACGAGCTTGTCGAGCCGCTTGAGCCGCGGCTCGGCGGCGCGCAGCTCCGCCGACGCGAGCAGCCGCATCACCTCGACCGGCACCGCCGCGACGAAGTGGTCCGCGGCCACCGTCTCGCCGCCGACGGTCGCACCTGTCACGCGCCCACCCGCCATCTGGATGCCCTGGACCGGCGCGCCGCGGCGGAACTCCACGCCGAGGCCCTCGAGCTGCGCCGCCCACGGGTCGATCCACACGTCGCTGGTGGGCCCGTCGAGCACACGATCCGCGCGCCCGCCGGCGCGGGTGAGGTCGAGGACCAGCTGCAGCAGGATCGACCCGCCGGTGCGCGCGCTCATCTCGTGCGCCTTCGCGGCCACCAGCGTGCGCGTGAGCCCGTCGGCGAGGAACTTCTGGAACGCCGGCGAGCGCCGGTCCGCGTCGACGAAGCGCCACCAGCTCTGGAGCTCCCACTGCCCGAGCCGCCGCTCGTCGCAGCTCGTCAGCAGGGTCAGCAGCCGATCCACGAACCACGCCGTGTCCTGCGGCGGGACGCCGAGCTTCGTGGCCGCCTCGAACAGGAAGCGCGTCACCAGCGCGAAGTCCTCGAGCGACTCCGGCAGGTGTGCGGGTGTGATCAGCTCGTTGCGCCCCTCCCCCTGCGCCAGCAGCACGCGCTCGGCGCCGACGAGGTGCTGGTCGACGCCGATGCGCCGCATCGTGTCGGGCACGTGCTTGTAGAAGCCCGGGAAGAAGCGGAAGCCGTGCTCGGCGGGGAGATCGGCGCGGCCACCGGTCCCTGAACCCGGCACCGGCAGGCTGCGCGCCTTGCCGCCGAGCCGGTCGCGCGCCTCGTAGACCGTGACCTCGAAGCCGCGCTCCGCCAGCTCGTGCGCGGCGGTGAGACCCGCCACGCCGCCGCCGAGCACCGCGACACGTTCACTCATCGCTGCGCCAGCCTAACCCGTATAGAGGGCAGTGTTCGGCTATTACGTCCTGCGGCGCGAGCAGCGCCTGCCCGACCCGCCCGACGAGGTCTTCCCGTTCTTCGCGGACGCCGGCAACCTCGAGGCGATCACGCCGCCGTGGCTCGGCTTCCGCGTCGTCACGCCGCGGCCGATCGAGATGCGCCAGGGCGCGCTGATCGAGTACCGCCTGCGGCTCCACGGCCTGCCGATCAGCTGGCTGACGCGGATCGAGGAGTGGGTGCCGAACGAGCGCTTCGTCGACGTCCAGCTCAGTGGCCCATACCGGCTGTGGCACCACACGCACGAGTTCCGCCCGCATCCGGAGGGAGGCACGCTGATGGCCGACACGGTGCGCTACGCGCTGCCGTTCGGCCCCCTCGGGTCCCTGGCGCACCGGGTGCTGGTGCGCCGGGACCTCGAGCGGATCTTCGACTTCCGGGCGCGGGCGGTGCCCGCACGGCTCAGTTGACGGTGAGCGTGCCCTTCATGCCCGCGGCCTCGTGGCCGGGGACCGGGCAGTAGAACGTGTAGGTGCCGGGCTTCAGGTCGGTGGAGGCCGTCGACGTCTCGCCGTTGCCGACCGTCTTGCCGTCGACGTCGACGCCGTTGCCCTTGATCGCGACCGCGTGCGGGAGCTGGGACGGGTTGGACATCTCGAGCGTGACCTTGCCGGCCTTGGCCGTGAGGCTCGACTTGTCGAACTTCAGCGCGCTCTTGTCGGCCGCGAGCTTCAGCGTCTCGCCACCGCCGCCGCTCGAGGCGGCCTGGGTTGCGGTCGGCGTGCTCGTGGCTTTGCTCGAGGAGCCGCTCGACTTCTCGTCGCTGCCCCCGCAGCCCGCGAGCGCGAGCACCGCGGTGACAGCCAGCAGGGTCATCCAGCGCATTCGTCTTCCTTTCGTCAGAACAGTCGCCCGGTGAGGACGTCGCTCATGGTTCCGTCTCGCCCCTTAGTGACGACGCTGACGCGGTCGTATTCCCCGACCCGCGCCGCCGTCGTGAGCCGCACGTTCACCCGACCCTGGGCGTCGGCGCGGAACGTGCCCGCGCTCGTCGTCCACTTCTCGTTGCCGCAGAGCATCTCGTAGACCCGCTTGGAGCCCGGCTCGAGACCCTTCGCCCACAGGTGCACGCCGGTGCCGCCGTGGACGCGGTAGAGCGCGATCCCGGCCTTCGCCTTCGGCGCCGCCGCGCCCGCGTGCAGCGCCACGACGTAGCGCCGCGACGAGGCGGGCTCCGTATCGCGGGTCACCATCGCGGTGGCGGTCACCGCCGCGACGGCGGCGATCAGGGCGCTGGCGACCGCGACGCGCGGTCGCGTCCACTGGATCCGCGGCAGCCGGCGCCGCTTCGGGCGCGGCCGCGGCCCGTCGGACTCGCGGGCGACGCGGTCGAGCAGCGCCTCCTCGGTGCCGGCCGCGAGCGGCTCGACCGGGTGCGAGACCGGCGCGGCGAGGTCGAGCAGCTGCGGGAGCTCGGCGAGCGAGGCGAGCTCGGCGGCGCAGGCGGGGCAGCCGGGCAGGTGCGCGCGCACGGCCTCGGCCTCGTCGGGCTCGAGCGCGTCGAACACGTAGCCGCCCAGGAGCGGGCGCAGCTCGTTGCAGGTGAGGGCGGGCGTCATCGGATTCCCATCTCCTCGAGCACGAGCCGGAGCTGCCGCAGCGCGTACCAGGTGCGGCTCTTGACGGTGCCGACCGGCAGGTCGGTGTGCTCGGCGATCTCGCGCATCGTCAGCCCTTGAACGTGGGCGAGCCGGATCATCTGGCGGTGGTCGGGGCTGAGGCGCTCGAGCGCCATCGCGACCTGCCAGCCGAGCATCGCCTGCTCGACGCTCTCCCCCACCGGCTCCGAGCCCGGCCCGGGCTCATGCAGCGGGAGCCCCGGGCGCACGGCGGCGCGGCGACGGGCGTCGATGATCGCGTGGCGGGCGATCTGGTAGAGCCAGGTGCGGACGCTGGCGCGCTCGGGGTCGTAGCGCTCCGCGTGCCGCCAGGCGCGCGTGAAGACCTCCTGCACCAGCTCCTCGGCCACCCCGCGCTCGCCGAGCGCGTTGTACGCGAAGCCGAACAGCTCACCCGAGTAGGTGCGGTAGAGCTCACGCAGCGCCTCGCCGGTGGCGTCGCTGCGGAGGCGCTCGATCAGTTGGGCGTCCGTGGCCATGAACACTCCAGGTATACGCCGATGCGCTATTCGCGGTTCGCCAGCGCCTCGAGGATCGAGGGATCCGGGCGCCCAGAGAGCCGCTCGCCGTCGGCGAAGAGCGTCGGCGTGGTGGCGACCCCGGCCCGCACACCCGCCTTCCAGTCGGCCGCGATGCGCTCCTGCACCGGTTCGGAGCGGCGGTCCGCGTCGAAACGCGCGACGTCGAGACCGAGACGTTCGGCCCGCTCCCACAGGTGCGGATCCTCGAGCCGTCCCTGGTCGGCGAACAGCGCGTCGTGCATCTCCCAGAAGCGCCCCTGCAGGCCGGCCGCCTCGGCGGCGCGGGCGGCGGGCCAGGCGCGCGGGTGGCTGGAGCGGACCGGGAAGTGCCGGAACGCGACCCGCAGCGGCAGCTCGCGCAGCCGCAGCTCGAGCGCGGCGCAGTACGGGCACTCGAAGTCGGCGTAGACGACCACGAGCCGCGCCGACTCCGGCCCCCGCACGTGATCGGCGGGGCCGACGGGCGGGAGCGGTGCCGAGCCGAGCTCGCTCAGGCGGCTTGGAGCGCGTCGAAGATCAGGTTCGCGCCGGGCAGGTCGCCCGGCGAGTCGGCCTCGTAGCTCCACTCGACCACGCCGTCGGCGCCGATCAGCACCAGCGCCCGCTGCGGGAAGCCGCCGGGGTGGTAGACGCCGAAGGCGCGGCACGCGGCGCCCTTGGGCTCGAAGTCGGAGAGCTGCTCGATCTCGATCCCCAGCTGCTCCTTGAACGCCTGCTGCGAGGGGGCCGCGTCGCAGGAGACGCCGTAGAGCGTCAGGCCCTGGGCCGAGAAGTCGCCGAGCAGATCGTTGTAGACGCCGAGCTGGTCGGTGCAGACCGACGAGAACGCGAACGGATAGAAGACCAGGAGGGTGCGCTGCCCCTGGAGGTCGGCGCGCGTGAACGGCGCCCCCTCGGCCCGAGCGAGTGAGAACTCAGGCGCGGGCTGGCCCGCAGCGATGACGGCCATGGCGCTAGCGGCGCAGGCCGAGCTCGCGGATCAGCGAGCGGTAGCGCTCGAGATCCTTCTTCTGAAGGTAGTTCAGGAACCTCCGGCGGCGGCCGACGAGCATCAGCAGGCCGCGGCGCGAGTGGTGATCGTGCTTGTGTTCGCGCAGGTGCTCGGTGAGCTGGTTGATACGGCGCGTCAGCAACGCGATCTGGACCTCGGTGGCCCCGGTGTCGTTCGCGTCCTTCCCGAACTGCTCGGTTACCTCGCGCTTTTCCTCTTGGGTCAGGCTCATGTGCGACGGGGCAGGCTAGCAGCCTCACGCGGCGATGGACCGGGTGTCGCCCACGTCCCGGTGCATCTGCTCGACGAGCGCGTCGATGGTGTCGAAGCGCCGCTCGCCGCGCAGGCGGGCGAGGAACGCGAGCCGCAGCTCGCGGTCGTAGAGGTCGCCGTCGTAGTCGAGCAGGTAGGCCTCGACGAGCACGCCGCGGCCGGTCACGAAGGTCGGGCGGACGCCGACGTTGGTCGCCGCCGGCCACCAGCGCCACGCGCCGCCCTCCTGGACCGCCGCGCGGCAGGCGTAGACGCCGTTGCTCGGGTAGACCAGCGCGTTCTCGGGCACGAGGTTGGCGGTCGGGAAGCCGAGCTCGCGCCCGCGCTTATCGCCGTGCTGGACGACGCCGCGGAGCTGGAACGGCGAGCCGAGGAAGCGGTTGGCCTGCTCGAGGTCGCCGGCCACCACGAGGCCGCGGATGTGGGTCGAGGAGACGATCTCGCCGTCGACCTCCACCAGCGGCACCACGCGCGGCTCGAAGGCGGTCTGCGCGCGCAGCAGGTCGGCGTCGCCCTTGGCCTTGTGGCCGAAGCGGAAGTTCTCCCCCACCGACACCGTCGTGGCGCCGAGCTTGGCGACAAGGATGTCGTCGATGAACTCCTGCGGCCCCTGGGCGGCGAACGAGCGGTCGAACGGGATCACGACGAGCTCGCGCACGCCGAGCCCGGCGATCAGGTCGGTCTTGATCTCCAGCGAGGTCAGGAGCTTGGGCGCGGCGTCCGGCGCGACCACCTGGCGCGGGTGCGGCTCGAAGGTCAGGACGGTGTCCGCGCCCCGGATCACCTCGCGGTGGCCGAGGTGGACGCCGTCGAACTCTCCCACCGCCACATGGCGCGGGCGGGTCTCGACGTCGGGGAGCCAGGTGACCTTCATCCGGGCCGGAAGCCTACGACGGGCTTCAGCATCCCGGGCTCACGCGGCTCGGCGAGGGCGATCAGGCCGTCGGCGTCGCGGAGGCGGATGACGGGGGCCGAGGGGTTCCCTCCGGGGGTGCGGGGACGGCCACGCCGTGGCCGGCCTTCCGCGCCTCCTCGCCCGAGAGTGTCACGGCGGGTAGGAAGGTCAGGGCGTCGTCGAGCGGGATGACCGTCTCCGGGTCGGCCTCCCCCACCTCGAACGGGCCGATCCCGGTCCGGCGCAGCTCGAGGCAGTAGGCGTCGCCGAGGTCGGCGATCAGCGAGCGCACGTAGGTGCCCGACGAGCACGCGATCGCGAACGCCGCGCGGTCGTCATCGCGCGACAGCAGCTCGAAGCGCGTGACCTCGACCTCGCGCTCGGCCAGCTCGACCGTCTCCCCCGCCCGCGCCAGCGCGTACGCGCGCTTGCCGCCGACCTTGACCGCGCTGTACGCCGGCGGCCGCTGGCGGACGACGCCGGTCGGCAGCACGAACGGCTCCGCCGGCATGCGGCCGGGCGCCCGCTCGCCGTCGATGTCGCCGGTCGTCGACTTCCACCCCAGCTGCGCGACGGTCTCGTAGCGCTTCGGCAGCGCCATCAGGAAGCGCTGCACGCGCGTCGCGCGACCGACCAGCACGAGCAGCAAACCCGTCGCGAAGGGGTCGAGCGTCCCCGCGTGCCCGACCTTCACGCCCTTGCCGAGCCGCCGCCGCACTCCCGCGACGACGTCGTGCGAGGTGATCCCCGCCGGCTTGTCGTAGACGATGACCCCGTCGGGGCTCAGAGCTGCTCGGCCAGGCTCGCCCGCAGCACCTCGACCAGCTGCGGGTAGTCCATGGTGGTCGAGAAGCCGGCGGCGCGGCGATGGCCGCCACCGCCCTGGGACCGCGCGATCGCGGAGACGTCGACGCGGTCGTCGGTGGCGCGCAGCGACACCTTGCGCCGCTGCTCGCCGTTGCCGGGGAGGTCGCGGATGAGGCCGGCCACCGCGGTGCCCTCGAGCGCGCGCAGGTGGTCGACCACGCCCTCGGAGTAGGACGCGTCGGCGCCGGTCGCCGCGTAGTCCTCGGAGCTCAGGTGCGTGACCGTCAGCAGCCCGCCGTCGAAGCGCTCGACGTTCGCGAGCCCGCGCGCCAGCAGCTCGAGCTTGCCCTGCGGCACGCCCTCGAAGATGCGGCGGTAGATCGCGTGGACGTCGACGCCCGCCTCGATCAGCTCGGCCGCCATCTGGTGCGCGGCCGGCCCGGTGTTCTCGTACATGAACTTGCCGGTGTCGGTGACGAGCCCGACGTAGAGCGCCTCGGCGATCGGCCGCGTCAGCTCGGCCCCGAGGTCCTTCGTCAGGTCCCAGATCACCTCGGCCGTGCACGACGCCTCCGGCACCACCAGGTTGACGTTCCCGAACTGGGTGTTGTCGTGGTGGTGGTCGACGTTGAGGATGTGCGCGCCCTCGCGCTTGAGCGAGTCGGCCGGGTTGCGGTCGATGTTGCCGCAGTCGAGGAAGACGATCGTGCGCTCCTCGAGGTCGGCGGGCGGCTCGGTGACCAGGTTCTCGATCTGGATGAAGCGGTACTCGTAGGGCAGCGGGAACTCGTCCGGCGCCATGTAGGCGACGGCGTCCTTGCCGAGCCCGGCCAGCACGAGCTGCATCCCGGCCAGCGAGCCCAGCGCGTCGCCGTCGGGGTTCTCGTGCGTCGCGAGCAGGAAGCGCTGTGCGCCGCGCAGCTCGTCCAGCATCTGCGTGCGCGCCGGCGTGGAGCCGTTGGAGCCGCTCACTCGCCCTCCTCCTCGAGCAGCGCCTGGATCCGCAGCGAGCGGTCGACGGAGTCGTCGTAGAGGAAGTCGAGCGTCGGCGTGTGCTTGAGCGTCAGCTCGTTGGAGATCCGCCGCTGGAGGAAGCCGTGCGCGGAGCGCAGCGCGGCCATCGAGCGCTCGCGCTCCGGCTCGCTCCCGAGCACGGAGACGAAGACGCGGGCGTGGCGAAGATCGGGTGATGTCTCGACGGCGGTCACGGTGACGAAGCCCACACGTGGGTCCTTGAGCTCCTGCGTGATCGCGCCCGACAAGACCTCCCGCACGGCCTCGTCCACACGCCGCATGCGCCCGCCGCTCATCCTAGTGACTCCAAGTCATTCCACGAGGCCAGCCGCCGCTCCACGCGCGCGCCCTGCGGGAAGTGCGCGTCGAGGTAGCGACCGACGTCGTCGGCGGCGCCCTCGCAGAGCCCCGGCGAGCCGCCCGCCAGCGCCACGGCCAGCGTCGAGCGCTGCCACGTGTCCTGGTGGTCGACCTCGGCCACCGAGGCGCCGTGACGCTGTCGCAGATGCGCCTTCACGCGGTTCAGCTCCGCTCGCTTCGCCTTCAGGGAACCGGACTCGGGAAAGAAGAGGTGGACCTGCAGAAGGACGACGTAGGAGCGCTCCCCCACTAGGAGAGGGTGCGCTCGACCTGCCTGGTCTCGTAGACCTCGATCACGTCGCCTTCCTTGACGTCCATGTAGTCCTTGAGGACCACGCCGCACTCGAAGCCGGTCTGCACCTCGCGCACGTCGTCGTTGAAGCGCCGCAGCGAGGCGATCTCGCCGTCGTAGACGATCGTGCCGTCGCGCACCAGCCGGCACTTGGCGCCGCGGGTGGCGTGCCCGTCGGTGACCATGCAGCCGGCGATGACGCCGATCTTGGAGGCGCGGAAGATCTGCCGGACCTCGAGCGAGCCGACCGCCTGCTCGACCTCTTCCGGCGCGAGCATGCCCTGCATGGCGTCGCGCAGCTCGTCGATCGCGCGGTAGATGACCGAGTAGGTGCGGATCTCGACGCCCTCGCGCTCCGCCAGCTGGCGCGCCTCGCCGACCGGGCGGACGTTGAAGCCGAGGATGATCGCGTCGGACGCGGAGGCGAGGTTGACGTCGGACTCCGTGATGCCGCCGACGCCGGAGTAGATGACCTGAACGGTGACCTCGTCCTGCGGCAGCTTGGCGATCTCGTCCTGGAAGGCCTCGAGCGAGCCCGAGACGTCGGCCTTGAGCACGAGCCCGAGCTCGTTGACCAGCGCGCCGCGCTCGCGGTCGAAGATGTCCTCGAGCGAGAACTTCTTGCCGCCGCGGCGGGCGAGCGACTCGGTCTTGATGCGGGTGGCCCGCTCGCCTGCGAGCTGGCGCGCCTTGCGGTCGTTCTCGACCACGCGGACGAACTCGCCGGCCTCGGGGACGGTGTCGAAGCCGAGGATCTCGACCGGCTCGCCGGGGAGGGCCTGCTTGACCTTGTCGCCCTTGTAGTCGTGCATCGCGCGGACGCGGCCCCAGTGGGCGCCGGCCACGACGTTGTCGCCGACCTTGAGCGTGCCGCGCTGGACGAGGATCGTCACGACCGCGCCACGGCCCGGATCGAGCTTGGACTCGACGACGACGCCGGAGGCCTCCGTGTCCGGGTTGGCCTTCAGCTCCTCGACCTCGGACAGCAGGATGATCGACTCGAGCAGGTCGTCGAGGTTCTGCTTCGTCTTCGCGGACACGTCGACGAACATCGTCTCGCCGCCCCACTCCTCAGGCTGGAGGCCGAGGTTCGTCATCTCGGTGCGGACACGGTCGGGCTGCGCGCCCTCCTTGTCGATCTTGTTGACCGCGACGAGGATCGGCACGCCGGCCGCCTTCGCGTGGTCGATCGCCTCGCGGGTCTGCGGCATCACGCCGTCGTCGGCCGCGACCACGATGACCGCGATGTCGGTCACCTGGGCGCCGCGGGCGCGCATAGCGGTGAAGGCTTCGTGGCCCGGAGTGTCGAGGAAGGTGACGGTCTTGTCGCCGACGTGGACCTGGTAGGCGCCGATGTGCTGGGTGATGCCCCCGGCCTCACCGGCGACGACGTCGGCCTCGCGCACGGCGTCGAGCAGCGACGTCTTGCCGTGGTCGACGTGGCCCATGATCGTGACCACCGGGGGACGCTCGACGAGGTCCTCCGCGGCGTCCTCGAACTCCGGCTCCTCGTCGACCTCGTCGGCGGCGTGGACGATCTCGATCTCCTTGTCGAACTCGTCGGCGAGGACCTGGATCGCGTCGTCGGACAGCGTCTGGGTGAGCGTGGCCATCTCGCCCAGCTGCATCAGCTTCTTGATGACCTCGGGGATCGGTACGCCGAGGTACTCCGCGACGTCCTTGACCGTCGAGCCGGAGTTGACGCGGATCGTGTCGGCCTGGAGCGTCGTCTTGTCCTGCGGCACCGGCTCGACGTAGGCGCCACGGCGCCGGCGGCCGCCGCGGCGCGGCGGGCGGCGCTGGGGGCCGGGCGGGCCGCCACCGGGGCCACCCTGGCGGCGCGAGGCCTGCGAGTCGATCACGACGCGGCGGACGCCGCCGCCGGAGCCGGGGGCGCGCTCGCCCTGGAGCGAGGAGCGCGTCGGGCGCTGGCGCGGCTTGTCGCCGTCGGCGGGCGCGTCGGCGCCGGCGCCGTTGGTGCTCTGGGCGGCAGCGGCCGCGGCGGCCTTCTGCGCCTCTTCCTCGTGCAGCTGCGGACGGCCGGTGAGCGCGCGGTCCGCGGCGTCCTCGTCGACGGCCGAGGCGGCTGCCTTGACCTCGATTCCGGCATCGGCGAGCCGCTTCAGCACCTCGGCTGAAGGCATGTCGTACTGCTTGGCTAGCTCGTGGACGCGTTTCTTGGCCATGTGCGGGTGAAGTCTACGGTGTCTTTCGGGATCGATACGGGGGCTCGGAGAGCCCGGTTGAAGCCGCGCCCGGCGCGTGCGCGGGCGAAGCACTCGAGGTCGGGGTGAAGCCACGCGCCGCGACCGGGGAGCCTCCGCTCCGGATCGGGCACGACCTCCCCGTCTACGTTAGCGAAGCGGTGCAGCTCGGACTGCCGCGCCACCGCGCGGCAGCCGACACAGGTCCGTTCGCGGTTCAGGCTTGCCCGACGACGTCGGTGTCCTTGCCCTCGAGCGCCTGGTGCGCGTCGAGGCCGCAGTAGCGCGAGCCGGGCAGCGCGGCGTTCGGGCAGCGGCGCCCGTTGGACAGGATCGCGCCGCAGCGCCCGCCGAGCTCCTCTTCCTCGCCGTAGCCGCCGGACTCCTGCTCCTCCTTGGCGAACTCGGTCTCGGAGCGGATGTCGACGCGCCAGCCGGTGAGCCTGGCGGCGAGGCGGGCGTTCTGGCCCTCGCGGCCGATCGCCAGCGACAGCTGGTCGTCGGGCACGATCACGGTCGCCTGCTTGTTGGAGTCGTCGACGAGCACCTCACGCACCCGCGCGGGGCTGAGCGCCTTGGCCACGAAGCGGGCCGGCTCGTCGTTGTAGGGGATGATGTCGATCTTCTCGCCGCGCAGCTCGGAGACGACCATGCGGACGCGCGAGCCACGCGGGCCCACGCACGCACCAACCGGGTCCACGCCGTCAGCGTGTGAGACGACCGCGATCTTCGAGCGGTAGCCGGGCTCGCGGGCGACGTTGGTGATCTCCACCAGCTCGTCGGCGATCTCGGGCACCTCGAGCTCGAACAGCTTCTTGATCAGCTCCGGGTCGCGGCGCGAGACGATGATGCTCGGCCCGCGGGTCGAGGACGAGACCTCCTTGATCACGGCCTTGACGCGCTGGCCGTGGTCGTAGCGCTCGCCGTCGACCTGCTCGGACTTCGGCAGCAGCGCCTCGACGCGCTCGCGCAGCTGCACGAGCGTGTAGCGCGAGTCGGACTGCTGGACGATGCCGGTGATCAGCTCGCCGACGCGGTCGCGGTACTCCTCGAACATCATGTCGCGCTCGGCCTCGCGGATCCGCTGCAGGATCACCTGCTTGGCGGTCTGCGCGGCGATGCGCCCGAAGTCGTGCGGCGTGACGTCGCGGGTCTCGAGCTCGCTCTCGTAGGCCTTCAGGCGCTCGAGCTCGACCTCGGGCTCCTCCGGCTCGCGGACCTCGCCCGTCTCCGGGTCGATGCGCGACTGCTCGTCCTCGGCCGCCTCCTCCTCCTGCTCGGCGAGCAGGCGCTCCTCGAGCTCGGCGGGCACGATCAGCTCGTCGACGCGGAAGTCGGCCGACTCGCGGTCCATGGTCACCCGGGCGTACTTGGCGGCGCCGGGCTGCTTCTTGTAGGCGGAGAGGAGCGCGTCTTCGAGCGCCTCCATCAGCTTCTCCTCGGAGATGCCCTTCTCGCGCCCGAGAACCCGTACGGCCTCGACGATCTCTTGCGACATAGGTCCTCAGTCTCCCAGCAGGTTCGAGCGGTGGATGTCCGCGTACGCGATCGAGACGACGCCGGTGTCGGCGGCGACCGTGACCCCGTCGTCGGTCGCGCCCAGGAGCTCCCCGGTGAACGACGTGTGGCCGTCGTGCTCTCCGCGCGTCCGCACACGGGCGCGCCGGCCGACGTAGCGGCGGAAATGGTCTGGCTTGGTCAGGGGCCGGCGTGGGCCGGGCGAGGAGACCTCGAGCGCGTACTTCTCGCGCACGGAGGTGAGGTGGTTGGTCACGCGCTCGCACAGCTCGAGCGAGACACCCTCGGGATGATCGATGAACAGCCGGACCTTGTCGCCGTTGATGACCTCGGCGAGCAGGACCTCGACCTCGGGCTCGACGGAAGCGAGCTGCTGCTCGATGTCGGCCTGGATCGTGGTGCTCATCGGTGGTTCCCTCCTTCTCCTCTCTACATGAAGAAAGCGGGCCAGCGCCCGCTTTCCGCACTACTCGTAAACGAAAGCTTCGGGGGTTACTTATAGCACCGGAGCGCCTATGCGGCGGCGCGTGCGCGGTCTCTGTAGATGCGGTAGTCGCGGCGGTCGGGACGCAGTCCCGCGGCCAGCGCGAGCGCCTTCCGCGCGTCCTTCGGACGCCCCAGCTCGAGCAGCGAGCGGCCGAGGCAGAACAGCGCGTAGTCGTTGGTCGGCGCGCGCTCCACGATCGCCTCGAACTCGGCCCTGGCGGCCTCGAACTGGGAGGATCGGAAGTACGCGCGGCCGAGTGCCTCACGGATCGAGGTCTTGTCGGGATCGAGGTCGCGGGCCTTCGCCAGCGGCACGGTCGCAGCCGCGAAGTCGCCGGCCTCGAGCAGCGCGGTCCCGCGCTGGAAGAGGTCGTAGACGTCAGCCATGCGTATCGAGTTTAGGGGCCTGGCCGCAGGCGTCTCGGCGGCAGCGCCCACCATGCGCGGAGCCGCCCGCGCACCCCTCCCCCGCGCCCCAGCTCGCTCCGCAAGCCCTTGCGCTGAGTGCTCGTCGGCGGGACGCCGCGGCCGCTGTAGCGCTGCTCGCGCAGCGCGCGCACGTAGCCTTGAGCGTCGGGCGAGCGGTCGAACGACGCCTCGAGCGCCTGCAGCGTCGCGCCCGGGTTCGGCATCCGCCGCGTGCGCCGCAGCGCGCGCTCGAGCTCGAGCAGCGGGCCCGGGTAGCGGCCGCGGTGCAGGAAGGCATACGCGCCACCGGCCAGCAGCAGCACGGCGAGCACGCCGCCGCCGATGTAGAGCGCCCACGGCGGGCCGTCGGTGGCTGCGATGCCGGCGCGCGGATCGAGCGCGCGCCGCCGCCGAGGTCGGGCACGTCGCCGGGCAGCCCCGCGGCACGGTCGCCACTCTGCGAGCGCGGCGGCGCGGCCGACGGCGTCGGGTCGAACGTGACCCAGCCGTAGGTCGGGAACCACGCCTCGACCCACGAGTGGGCGTCGAGGTCGCGGACGACGTACTCCTTCGCCCTGCGGTCGTAGGAGCCGGAGGTGAAGCCGGTGGCCACCCGCGCGGGGATGCCCTGCATCCGCAGCAGCAGCGCCATCGCGCCCGAGTACTGCTGGCAGTAGCCCGTCCTGGCGTCGAACAGGAAGCCCTCGAGCGTGCGCGCCTTGGCCGGCGGCGCCTCGGTGTAGGTGAAGTCGTCGCCGCCGAGGTAGGCCTCGACCGCGTTGACGTAGTCGACCGGGCTGCTCGCGTCGTTGCGCAGGCGCTGGGAGAGCGCCCAGGTCTGCTTGAGGTTGGAGCGCGCGAGCTGCTTCGGGCCGTCGAGGTGCTCGATCGA
Organism: uncultured Solirubrobacteraceae bacterium; assembly: GCA_963722815.1. Taxonomy (GTDB): domain Bacteria; phylum Actinomycetota; class Thermoleophilia; order Solirubrobacterales; family Solirubrobacteraceae; genus DASQFQ01. Next base: position 300,599 of record CAVROM010000009.1, on the reverse strand, counting down.
GTCGCCGCCGCCGACGCTGCGGCGGATGACGTCGGGCGGGACGCCGCGGGCGGCCCACTCCGCGAAGTGCACCTCGAGCGGGTTGTTCACCGGCGGCGCGCCGGAGTGCGGTGAGAACTTGTTGGCCAGGTCGATCGTGAGGTAGTCGTCGAAGTTGCGGTCGAAGTACCCGCCCGCCGCGCGCAGCTCCTTATCGGTCGGGCGCGGCGTGTAGACGTTGGCCGAGTAGGTGTCGCCACGGTGCAGCGTGCGGCTCGAGAGGTAGATGCCGGGCGGGCCGTTGGGGATCGCGGCGCGCCCGGGCATGGCCGGCGCCGTCCTCGGGATGCCGGCGGTCACGAACGTGCGCGTGCGCAGGTTGCGCACGTTGACCTTGATGCGCTGAGTGAAGCGCGCGAGGCTGGCCGGGTCGGCCGGGAGCTCGAGGTCGATGTCCTCGCGCGTGCCGGACTCCGACTGCTTCCAGCGCGCGCCGTCGAACACGTCGAGGCTCTCGGCCTTCCAGTAGGCGGGCTGCTTGGCCTTGACGCGCAGCATCTCGCGGCCGTCGCGCGGCCAGTCGAGCGGGCCGTAATCGTGGTTCCAGGAGAACGAGGTCGAGCGCGACGAGGCGGTGTCGAGCGCCCACGACTCGTAGTCCCACCACGGCGAGTCGCCGTCGATCGCGGGCGCGATGATCAGCGCGGCGATCGCGACGCCGAGCGCGAGCAGCGCGGCCGCCCCGGCCTCGGAGAGCCGCAGCCGCTCGAGCCGCAGGAAGCCCAGCACGAGCATCGCCAGCAGCGCGCCGCGCAGGAACTCGCCCTCGAAGTCGAGCGCGACGGCCGGCACCGCGTAGAGCGTCACCAGCATCACGAGCGCGGCGATCGGGAAGCCGGTGGCGCTGCGCCGCGGCCAGAACGCGACGAGCGCCGCGAGGACGACCAGCATCGTCCCGCCGAGCGGGATCACGAGCCGGATCCACTGGTCGATGCCGCGGTAGGGCACGCGCGCGCCGGGCAGGTCGCCGATGCCGCGCTGGATGCCGGCGGCCAGCACGTCCCAGTTTGCGGGCCGCAGCAGCTCGGCGGAGATGCCGCCGGCCATGAACGCGAGCAGGATCGCCAGCACGCTGATGACGGCCACCGCCGCCCAGCGCGTGGCGCCGCTCAGGCGGGCGGCCAACAGCAGGCCGACCATCGCGAGCAGCGCCGCGCCCAGCGCGTCCCACGCCCGGCCGGGCGCGGACGGCTCCAGCATCGACATCCAGTGCAGCGAGCCGAACGCGGCCAGCGCCATGAACGTGACGCCGCGCGCGTAGGCGAGCGGGAGCAGCGGGCCCGAGGGCCGCAGCACGTGCGGCGAGCGCCGCCCGGCGTCGGGCTCCGCGCTGCGCAGGGCGGGCGCGGTGCCGCGGAGCGCGCTGATGTGGCCGGCGGCGCTCATCGCGCGCTCACCGCCGCCATCAGGGCGGCGCTGCCGGTGCGGGCGCCCACGTAGCCCTGGCAGCCGGCGACCTCGATCACCGCCCGGCGGTTGGGCAGCGCGCCGGGGATCACGAGCAGGCAGCCGCCTGGGGTGCGGCCGAGCCCGCGCGGCACGCGGTCGACCGTCCGCGCCGCGACGTAGGCGATCAGCCCGCGGCGGTTCTGAGCCGCCATCAGCGCCGGGCCGGTGTGCTCGTCCACGAGCGCGAGCCGCACGTGCGACTGCGGCCATCCGAGCAGGTCGCGCTCGATGATGTGCGCCCGCCGGTCGCCGGGAAGCAGCAGCCCGCAGCCGCCGCGCTTGGCGAAGTGGATGGTCAGCGAGGCGGCCGCGCGGACGGCGGCGTCGAGCGCGTCGGGCGACTGCGGCGCGCGCGGGTCGAGCACGATCAGCGGGCGCGAGTCGGCCTCGGAGATCAGCTTGCGCTCCATCAGCCCGGCGCCGCGCGCGAAGGCCGGCCAGTGGATGCGCGACGCGGGCGCGCCCTCGCGGTGCGGGCGCAGGCCGTCGATCTCGGTCTCGGCGGCGGCGGTCAGCGAGGCGCGCGCGTGCGCGTGCTCGCTGTCCTCTCCCCCGGCGGTCGCCGTGACCGGGAACACCCGCGGGAGCACGAGCAGCTCGTCGGGCTCGCCGCCGGTGACGACGCGCTGGGCGAGCCCGAACGGGTCGCGCAGCACGAGCGCGGGCGGCGGCAGCATGCGCCGGCCGCGGCGGCCGAAGGTGACCTCGACGCGCACGCGCGCGCTGCGGCGGCCGGCGTTGAAGCGCACCGGCTCGGGCAGCAGCGGCTCATCGATCCAGCCTGGCGGCAGCGGCAGGCGGCCGGCGACCGCCTCGATCCGCATGCTCAGCGGCTGCTCCTCGACGACGCTACGCGTGTCGAGGTGGCGCTCGACGCTCGCGCCCCATGCGCCGGCCGAGATCCACGCCGCCGCGCCCGCCCCCAGCAGCAGCAGCGCCGAGCCGGTGACGTACAGCGGCTCGGCGTCGAACGTGCCGGCGACGAGCAGCAGCAGGAGCCCCAGCGCCGCGCACCCGAGCGCCGAGCGCACGCCGGGCTCCCTAGAGCGCCGGCGTCGACGCGATCGCGTCGGCGACGATCTCGGAGCGCCCCACCCCCGCGGCCTCGGGCACGAGCATGATGCGGTGCGCGAGCACGACGTTCGCCAGCTCCTGGACATCGTCGGGCAGCGCGTGGTCGCGGCCGCGCAGGAGTGCCCGCGCCTTGGCGGCGCGCAGCAGCATCAGGCCGGCGCGCGGCGAGGCGCCGAGCTCCACGCGGTGGTCGCCGCGCGTGTGGTGCAGGAGCGCGACGATGTAGTCGCGGAGCGCCTTCGAGGCGTGGACGCGGCGGGCGGCCTCCTGGCACTCGAGCACCTCGGCGCGGTCGGCGACCGGCTTCAGGTCGAGCACACGGTCGCCACCCTCGTGGCCCTCGAGCATCCCCGCCTCCTCGGCGGCGCTCGGGTAGCCGAGCTCGAGCCGGACCATGAAGCGGTCGACCTGCGCCTCGGGCAGCGGGTAGGTGCCCTCGTACTCGACCGGGTTCTGCGTCGCGAAGACGAGGAACGGGCGGGCGAGCTCGTGCGAGTGGACGTCGACGGTGACCATCCGCTCCTGCATGCACTCGAGCAGGCCGGACTGGGTCTTCGGCGAGGCGCGGTTGACCTCGTCGACGATCACGATGTTCGCGAAGATCGGGCCGGGGCGGAACTCGAAGCGCTGCTCGCGCTGGTTGTAGACGCTGGTGCCGACGATGTCGGCCGGCAGCAGGTCGGCGGTGCACTGGATGCGCGCGAACTGCGAGTCGATCGACTTGGACAGCGCGCGCGCGAGCGCGGTCTTGCCGACGCCCGGATAGTCCTCGACGAGGATGTGACCCTCGGCGAGCATCGCGACGATGACGTGCTCGAGCACCTCGTCGCGCACCTTGACCGCGCGGCGGATGTTCTCCTCCACGCGCTTGGCGACCGCGGTCGCCTTCTGGACCTCCTCGGCCCCGACGGTGTCGGGACGACTCCCCTCGACTGGCTCCATCAGCTGCTGACCTTTACGTCCGAAGATGAACGGCGGCTCAACACGGCGTCGAGAACTTTCGCCGCGACCGCCGCCTTGGTCGCCCGCGGAACGTGCGTTTCCCCGTCCGCGGTGACGATCGTGACCTCATTGTCCGGCGCGTCGAACGCGATACCTGGCGCGGAGACGTCGTTGACGACGACCGCGTCGAGGCGCTTGCGCTCGAGCTTGCCGCGCGCGTGCTCGACCGCGCGGGCGCCCGACTCGGCGGCGAAGCCGACCAGCAGCTGGCCGGGACGGCGCTCGGCGGCGAGCGCCGTCAGGACGTCCTCGGTCTGCTCGAGCTCGAGTGCGAGGGTCTCCCCCGCGTCGGCCTTCTTGATCTTGTCGGCGCGCGCGTCGGCCGGGCGGTAGTCGGCGACGGCGGCGGCCATCAGCAGGACGTCGGCGGCCGGGAAGCGCTCGCGGCAGGCGGCGGCGAGCTCGGCGGCGGTGCCGACGTCGACGTACTCGATGCCGGGCGCGCGCGGCAGGCTCACGTTGGCCGCCACGACGGTTACCTTCGCGCCTCGGCGTGCGGCCTCCTCGGCGAGCGCCCAGCCCATCTTCCCGGAGCTGCGGTTGCCGACGAAGCGGACGGCGTCGATCGGCTCGCGCGTGCCGCCGGCGGTGACCAGGACGCGCGCGCCCGACCAACTGCGATCGCCGTTCAAGTGCCCGGGATGCGGTTTGCGATCGCCGTTGGTGCCCGGCTCGCCTCCGGCGCCGCCGAGGCGCGCCTCGACGGCGGCCAGCAGCTCGGCCGGCTCGGGCAGGCGGCCGACGCCCCACTCCCCCGGCGAGCCGAGCGCGCCGGTGCCGGGCTCGAGCACGTCGACCCCGCGCGCGCGCAGCGTCTCGAGGTTCGCGCGCGTCGCCGGATGCTCATACATCGCGTGGTTCATGGCGGGAGCGACGAGCAGCGGCTTGCGGCACGCGAGCGCGGCGGCGGTCAGCAGGTTGTCCGCGTGACCGCCGGCGAGCTTGGCGATCGTGTTGGCGGAGGCCGGCGCGATCACGTACAGGTCAGCTCGCTCGACGAGCGCGAGATGTGACAGCGGCGCGTGCTCGGGCGCCGGGTCACCTGGGAAGGCGCCGCGCAGCGGGTCGGGCTCCCACTCGGTGACGAGCACCGGCGCCCCGGTGATGGCGGAGAAGGAGGCGGTCCCGACGAAGCGCGTCGACGCCTCGGTCTGGATCACGCGCACGGAGTGGCCGGCCTTGGTGGCCAGCCGCGTCAGCTCCAGCGCCTTGTAGGCGGCGATCCCCCCGGTCACTCCGAGGAGCACCCGCGCCATTGCTCAGCCCCGGTAGCGGTACTTGATCTTGGAGTTCGCGACCTCTTCGAGCGCGATCGTGAGGTAGTTCTTCGAGCCCGTGTCGATCATGGGCGGCGGGAACTCCTCGAACGTGCCCTCGCCGAGGTTGTGGTAGTAGCTGTTGATCTGTCGCGCGCGCTTGGCGGCGACGATCACGCTTGCATAAGGGGAGTCGACGTTCTCGAGCAGCTTGTCGACGCGGGGTGAGATCAAGGTCAGATCCTCCGTAGGGGAACGTCTCAGTCTAGCTTGCCCCGGACCAGGGCTTCCAGCTCTGCCACCGCGTCCTCGAGCCGGTCGTTGACGACGACGTGGCTGAACTCGTGTTGGGCGGCGAGCTCCTCGCGCGCGGTCTCGAGCCGGCGGGCGACGTCTTCGGGCGAGTCGGTGCCGCGGCCGACGAGCCGGGTCTTGAGCGCCTCCTCGCTGGGGGGCGCGATGAAGACCTGGGTCGCCTCGGGCATCGCCTGGCGGACCTGGCGCGCGCCCTGGACCTCGATCTCGAGCAGCACCGGGGTGTTGCCGGCGCCGCGCTGCTCCAGCTCGTCGCGGAGGGTTCCGTAGCGCCGGCCGGAGTAGCGGGCGTGCTCGACGAAGTCGCCGCGGTTCACGCGCGCCTCGAACTCGTCGTCGGTGAGGAAGTGGTAGTCGACGCCGTCCTGCTCCCCCGGCCGGGGGGCGCGCGTCGTCGCAGAAACGGAGAGCTCGAGCTCCGGCACCCGCTCGCGGAGAGCGCGGATGAGGGTGCCCTTGCCGACGCCTGAGGGGCCGGTGATGACGAAGACGGGCACGGTCCGCGATTCTGTCGGCCGGGTCGGAGGGACCGGCGAACTGCGGGCATTGAAGGGTGAGTTCGGGGCCGCCGCGGCGACGAAAGTCGTCTCGATGTCGCATACCGGCATCGAGCTGACACTCGTTGCCGCTTGGCGGTCAGGACCCGCCTCCTCAATGCCCGGTGTTGAAGTTCGAGCCCTAGCGGCGCAGCATCGAGACGAGCTCGGTGCGCTGCCGCTGCGAGAGGCCGCCGATCGTCTTGCTCGGCGAGATCCGGCAGTTGACCAGGACCTTGTTGACCTTCACGCGGCCGTACTTCGGGACGGCGAGGAGCATGTCGAACACCTTGGCGGTCTCGACGAACTCGGGCGGCTCGAGCAGGAGGTCGTGGATGCTCGCGCGGCCGGCCTTGAGGTCGCGCTTGAGCTGGGCGCGGCGGGTGCGGATGTGGTTGGCGCGCTCGAGCGCCTCCATCCTCTGGACCAGTGAACGCTCGGGAGCTGCCACGGATGGCTTCGAAGGCGTCTTGGTCGCTTGCGGCACGGCGGCGAGTCTACATCTGTCTGGCCGGTCGGCAACCCGTAATCGTCCAATTCGCCTGAACCTCAACTTGAGCTGTAGCCGCATCTAGGCGAGTTGACGGTGTGTCCATGATTTGCAGGACTTTTCTACGCGTTATGTGCTATGGGCTCGCGAGCCGACCCGCTCGTGGTACCCGGGATCCCGCTGTTTGCTGGGATTTCCGCCAGCTCCGCCGCCACCCGGGCACCCGCCAGCGGATCGCGGAACGACTCGGTTCCGACCGCCACCACATCTGCGCCCGCATGTATGAAGTCGTACGCGTGGCGTCCGTTCTGGACCCCGCCCATCCCGACGATCGGGATCGAGACCCGCGAGCGGACCTCCGCGACCTGGGCGAGGGCGATCGCGCGGACGGCCGGGCCGGACATCCCACCGGTCCCGCCACCCAGCCACGGCTCGCTCGGGCGGCGCGGGTGGAAGGCCATGCCACGGAGCGTGTTGACGAGCGAGACCGCGTCGGCCCCGTGCGCCTCGGCGGCGGCGGCGACCTCCCCCGGTGACGTGCAGTTCGGCGTCAGCTTCACGATCAGCGGCTTGCGCGTGTGGGGGCGGACGGCGTCGAGCAGCGCGCCCGTCTCGTGCGGGTCGGCGCCCATGATCATCCCCGTCTCGACGTTGGGGCAGGAGACGTTGAGCTCGAGCCCGGCGACCTCGTCGCGGTCGCCGAACGCCTCGACCAGCGTCGCCACCTGCTCGCGCGTGAAGCCCATGACGTTGACGATCAGCGGCACCGGCAGCTGCGCGAGCTCGGGCAGGTCGTGGGCGAGGTAGCCCTCGAGCCCCTTGTTCGGCAGCCCGATCGAGTTGAGCATCCCGCCGGGCAGCTCGTAGAGGCGCGGCGGCGGGTTGCCCTGGCGCGGCTCGACGGTCACGGTCTTGGAGACGAGGGCGGCGAACGGGAAGCGCCGGAGGAGGGCGTCGCCGAACGCGCGCCGGGCTGCGATGGCGTCGAACGTGCCCGACGCGTTGATGATCGGATGAGCCAGAGGGATCCCGCAGAGGTCGGTCATGCCACGAGCTCCAGGTTCTCGGCGGCGAGCACGGGCCCATCCACGCAGAGGCGGACGTATCCGTTCTTCGTGGGCACGACGCAGCCAAAGCACGCGCCATACCCGCACGCCATCCCCGACTCGAGCGCGAGCTGGGCCGGCACGCCCTCCGCCTCGCACAGCGCGCGCACCGCCTCGAGCATCGGCGGCGGCCCGCAGGCGTAGACCGCGACATCGGGCTCGATCTCCTCCCTGAGCAGTTCGGTGACGAGCCCGTGAAAGCCGACCGAGCCGTCATCCGTGGCGACGCGCGGGGAGCGCAGCAGCCCGGCGCCCTCGGCATGCAGCGCGGCGCGGAACCCGAGCAGCGCCGGCGCGCCGATTACGTCCTGCCAGATCGCCAGCGGCGCGATCCCGACCCCGCCGCCGACGAGCAGCGGCCGGCGCCCGGCCTCCGGCTCGCGGAAGCCGACGCCCAGCGGCCCGAGCAGCCACAGCCCGTCGCCGGCGCGCAGCTCGCACAGCCGCCGCGTGCCCGGGCCGACGTTCTCGAACAGGAACTCGAGCCGCCCGTCCTCGTGGCGCCGCAGCACCGAGAACGCGCGCGGGAGGAACGGCCGCTCGTCGGCGCCCCCGCCCCAGCGCTCGCTCGCGGCGAGCATGTAGAACTGCCCCGGGTCTGGCGGCGGGCCCTCGGCATCGAGCACGGAGATGACGTCGTAGGCCCCGATCGCAACGTGCGACACGACCGGGCACAGCCGCCGGCCGAAGGGGGCAAGCGTCCGGTCAGGCATTGATCTCCGAGCCGCGCGCATGCAGTTCCTGCAGCGACACGACCGCCGGCGCCCCATCCCGCCCGGCCGCGATCGCGCGCGCCGCCGCCATCCCTCCGGACAGTGTCGTGATGCACGGGATCCCGCGCGCGGTCGCCGCGCCGCGGATCTCGTAGCCGTCGGTGCGCGCGGCGGTGCCGGTCGGGGTGTTGATGACGAGGTCGACGTCGCCGCGCTCGATCCAGTCGACGACGTGCGGCGACCCCTCGGCGATCTTGTTCAGCGGCTGGACCGGGATGCCCATGCGCGCGATCGCCGCCGCGGTCCCGCGCGTCGCCACGATCGAGAAGCCAAGGTCGTGCAGCTGCGCGGCGATGCCGACCGCGCCGGCCTTGTCGGAGTCCGTCACGGTGAGGAACACGGTGCCGGTGCGCGGCAACCGAGCGCCCGCCGCCGCCTGCGCCTTGGCGAACGCGGCCGGGAAGTCCGGGGCCACGCCCATGACCTCGCCGGTCGAGCGCATCTCCGGCCCGAGCAGCGAGTCGGAGCCGGCGAAGCGATCGAACGGCATCACCGCCTCCTTGACCGCGACGTGATCGCCGAGCGGGTCAGCGGGCAGGTCGAGCGCGCTCAGCTTCTCCCCCAGCATCACCCGGCACGCCATCTTGGCCAGCGGGATCCCGGTCGCCTTGCTCACGAACGGCACCGTCCGCGACGCGCGCGGGTTCGCCTCGATCACGTAGAGGTCGTCGCCGAGCACGGCGTACTGCACGTTCATCAGCCCGACGCAGCCGAGCGCGAGCGCGAGCCGGCGCGTCGACTCGGCGATCTCGTCGCGCATCTCGCGCCCGAGCGAGTGCGGCGGGAGCACGCAGGCCGAGTCGCCGGAGTGGATCCCCGCCTCCTCGACGTGCTGCATGACGCCGCCGATCCAGACGTCCTCGCCGTCGCAGATCGCGTCGACGTCGACCTCGACCGCGTTCTCGAGGAACCGGTCGAGGAAGATCTCGCGCCCGTGCGAGCCGCGCGCGACGCGCAGGAGGTAGTCCTCGAGCCCGTCGAGCGAGTAGACGATCTCCATCGCCCGCCCGCCGAGCACGTAGCTGGGGCGCACGAGCAGCGGAAAGCCGACCCGCGGCGCGACCGCCAGCGCCTCCTCCTCGGAGTGCGCGGTCGCGTAGGCCGGCGCCTTCAGCCCGAGCCGGCCGAGCAGCGCGCCGAAGCGGCCGCGGTCCTCGGCCAGGTCGATCGCCTCCGGCTGGGTCCCGAGCAGCCGCACGCCCGCTTCCTCCAGCCCGGCCGCGAGCCGCAGCGGCGTCTGGCCGCCGAACTGCACGATCACGCCCTCCGGCTTCTCGACCTTGACGATCCCGAGCACGTCCTCCAGCGTCAGCGGCTCGAAGTACAGGCGGTCGGAGGTGTCGTAGTCGGTCGACACCGTCTCCGGGTTGCAGTTGACCATCACCGCGTCGCGCCCGGACTCGCGCACCGTCATCGCCGCGTGCACGCAGCAGTAGTCGAACTCGATCCCCTGCCCGATCCGGTTCGGGCCGGAGCCGAGGATCATCACGCTCGGCTTGTCGCCGCGGCGGACCTCGTCGGCCGCCTGGCGCTCCCAGGCCGAGTAGTAGTACGGCGTCTCGGCGGCGAACTCGGCGGCGCACGTGTCGACCGCCTTGAACGTGCGGACGCCTGCGAACGGCGCCTCGGGATGCAACGCCAGCTCGTGCAGCTCGCGCAGGAACCAGCGGTCGATGGCGGTGCGGGCGTGGACCTCCTGCTCGGTGGCGCCCTGGCGGAACGCCTCGAGGATCAGGTCGAAGCGGTCCGCCCCAGGCGTCTCGAGACGGGCCAGGAGATCGCCTTCCGCGTGGTGGGGCATGTCGAGCTCGCGCGAGCGCATCGCCTTCGCGAACGCCTGCTGGAACGTGCGCCCGATCGCCATCACCTCGCCGACCGACTTCATGTGCGTGGAGAGCCCCTCGTCGACGCCGGGGAACTTCTCGAACGCGAACCGCGGCCACTTGACGACCACGTAGTCGATCGTCGGCTCGAAGCTCGCGGGCGTGAGGCGCGTGATGTCGTTCGGGATCTCGTCGAGCCGGTAGCCGACCGCGAGCCGCGCGGCGATCTTGGCGATCGGGAAGCCCGTCGCCTTCGAGGCCAGCGCCGACGAGCGCGACACCCGCGGGTTCATCTCGATGACGACGATCTCCTCGGTCGCGGGGTTGACCGCGAACTGCACGTTGGAGCCGCCGGTCTCCACCCCCACCGCGCGGATTACCGCGATCGCCTGGTCACGCAGCTGCTGGTAGAGGCGGTCGGTGAGCGTCTGCTGCGGCGCAACGGTGACGCTGTCGCCAGTGTGGACGCCCATCGGGTCGACGTTCTCGATCGAGCAGACGATCACCACGTTGTCCGCGTGGTCGCGCATCACCTCGAGCTCGAACTCGCCCCACCCGAGCACCGACTCGTCGATCAGGATCTGGCCGATCGGCGACGCGGCCAGCCCGCGCTCGACGATCCGGTCGAACTCCTTCTCGGTGCGGGCGATGCCGCCGCCACGGCCGCCGAGCGTGAAGGCGGGGCGGATGATCAGCGGCAGGCCGAACTCGTGCAGCGCGACGCGCGCCTGCAGCAGGTCGGTGGCGATCGTGTTGCGCGCGGTGCGGAGGCCGGCCGCCTGCATCGTCGCGTCGAACTCCTCGCGGTTCTCGGCGCGGTTGATCGCGTCGTAGTTCGCTCCGATCAGCTCGACGTCGAACTCGGCCAGCGTGCCGTCCTCGTACAGCGCCTTGGCGAGGTTGAGTGCCGTCTGGCCACCCAGCGTCGGCAGCAGCGCGTCGGGGCGCTCGCGCTCGATCACCTGGCGCACGGTCTCGGGCAGCAGCGGCTCGACGTAGGTGCGGGTGGCGAACTCCGGGTCGGTCATGATCGTCGCCGGGTTCGAGTTGACGAGCACGACCTCGTAGCCCTCCTCGAGCAGCACCTTGCAGGCCTGCGCGCCGGAGTAGTCGAACTCGGCCGCCTGCCCGATCACGATCGGGCCGGAGCCGAGGATGAGGATCTTGTGGAGGTCGTCGCGCCTAGGCATGGGCGAGCTCCGCGAGGTATTCGTCGAACAGGGCGAGGCTGTCGTTCGGGCCCGGGCCCGCCTCGGGGTGGTACTGGACGCAGCCGGCCGGCACGTCGAGCAGCCGCAGCCCCTCGACGGTGCCGTCGTAGAGGTTCACGTGCGTGAGCTCGGCCTCGCCGAAGTCGGACTGCAGCCGCGTGCCCGGCTCGCCGCGGACCGCGAAGCCGTGGTTCTGCGACGTGATCGCGATGCGGTCGGTCCGCAGGTCCTTGACCGGGTGGTTGGCGCCGCGATGGCCGAACGGGAGCTTGAAGGTCTCCAGCCCGACCGCGCGCGAGAGCAGCTGGTGGCCGAGGCAGATGCCGAACACCGGCTTGCGCCCGATCAGCTCGCGGACGGTGTCGACGATGTAGTCGAGCGCCGCGGGGTCGCCGGGCCCGGGGACGAGGAAGATGCCGTCGGCGTCCGAGTCGAGCAGCGCCTGGGCGCCGGTCGTGCACGGGTAGAGCTCGAGCGTCGCCCCGCGCGAGGTGAAGTTGCGGACGATCGAGTGCTTGATGCCCGTGTCGAGCGCGGCGATCCGCGGCCCGTCCCCCTCGCCCTCGAACACCCGCGCCTCCGGGATCGTCACCTCGCGCGCGAGGTCGCGGCCCACCATGCTCGGCTCGGCGGCGATGCGCTCGCGCGCCTCGGCTTCCGACATCTCGCCGGGGAAGACGCCGCCGCGCATCGCACCCGCCTCGCGGATGTGGCGGACGACGGCGCGGGTGTCGACGCCGTCGATGCCCGGGATCCCGTTGTCCCGCAGCCAGTCGAGCCAGCCCTGCTCGGCCGCGGGCGCGTCGGCCTGGTTGACCGCGGCGCGCATGATCGCCGCGCGGGCGTGGATGCGGTCGGACTCCATCCCCGCCTCGCTCACCCCGTAGTTGCCGATGTGCGGGTAGGTGAAGGTGATGAGCTGCCGCGCGAAGCTCGGATCGCTCATCGACTCCTGGTAGCCCGACATGCCGGTCGTGAACACGACCTCGCCGGTGACGGGCCCGGGCGCCCCGACGGCGTCACCGTCGAAGCGGGCGCCGTCCTCTAACAAGACATATGCAGACACCCGATCAGCGGTCATGCCGGGCTCCGTCCGTAGTTGGGGTGGACCCGCGGGGTCTCACGCGGCGCTCAGGGCGAACGCCCGCTCCCGGTAGGCGACGGAGCCGGCGGCCACCGTCGCGAGCACCTTGCCGCGCAGCCTGCGCCCGGCGAAGCAGCAGTTCTCCGAGCGGCTCGCGTAGCCGGCCTCGCCGACCTCCCACTCCGCCGCGAGGTCGATCAGACACAGCTCGGCCGGCCGGCCGACCGCGATCCGCGGCGCCACCAGCCCGAACAGCTCCGCGCCCGCGGACAGCTTCTCGACCACCAGCGCCAGCGGCAGCACGCCCGGCACCACGAGCTCGGTGTGGACCGCGGCGAACGCGGTCTCCAGCCCGGTCGTGCCCATCGGCGCCTCCTCCCACGGCACCTCCTTCTCCTCGCGCGCGTGCGGCGCGTGGTCGGTGGCGATGCAGTCGATGGTGCCGTCGCGCAGGCCGTCGATCAGCGCCTGCCGGTCGGCCTCGCCGCGCAGCGGCGGGTTCATCTTCAGCCGCGTGTCGAGCCGGGAGGCGAGCACGTCGTCCTCGGTCAGCGCCAGGTGGTGCGGCGACGCCTCGCACGTGATCTTGACCCCGCGCGCCTTCGCCTCCGCGACCGCGGCGACCGACTCGCGGGCGCTCAGGTGCTGGATGTGGATCGTGCCGTCCTCGTAGCCGGCGATCGCCGCGTCGCGGGCGATCATCGTCGACTCGGAGATCGAGGGGATGCCCGCGAGCCCGAGCCGCGCGCTCACCTCCCCCTCGTGCATCACGCCGGCGCCGGACAGCGACGGGTCCTCCTCGTGCAGCGCGATCACGCCGCCGCACAGCCGCTGGTACTGCAGCGCGCGCTGGAGGATCGCGGCGCGGTGCACCGGCTTGCCGTCGTCGGTGAACCCGAGCGCCCCGGTGTCACGGAGCTCGGCCATCTCGGTCAGCGCGTCGCCGGCCAGGCCGGTCGTCACCGAGGCGAGGAAGCCGACCGGCACCCGCGCCTCGCGCCGCGCCGCCTCGCGCAGCGAGCGCAGCACCGGCGCGGAGTCGACCACCGGCGAGGTGTTCGGCATCGCGATCACGGCGACGAAGCCGCCGGCCGCGGCCGAGCGGGTGCCGGAGTCGAGGTCCTCCTTGTGCTCCTGCCCGGGCGTGCGGAAGTGCACGTGCGGGTCGACGAAGCCGGGGAACAGATGGCGGCCCTCACCGTCGAGCACCTCGGCGCCGGCCGGCGCCTCGAGGGAGCCGGGCGCACCGAGCTCGGCGATCTCGCCGCCGCGCACGAGCACGTCGTGGGGCGCGTCGATCCCGGCGCGCGGGTCGAGTACGTGGGCGCCGCGGATCAGCAGGTCCGCGGGCGCGCTGTCGCGGACGACGAGCGGCGAGTGCGTCTGGCCGCCGTTGGACTCGGAGAGCGCCATCACGCGAGCTGCGGGGCCGGGGTGGACTCGGCGGGTGCGGGCGCGGCTCGGCCCGCCAGCAGCTCGTAGAGCACCGCCATGCGGACCACGACACCGGCCGCGACCTGCTGGCCGATGACCGCCTGCGGCGAGTCGATCACCTCGGCGCTCAGCTCGACCCCGCGGTTGACCGGGCCGGGGTGCATGAGCACCTGGCGCGCGCTCAGGCGGCGGCCGTCGATCTGGTAGACGCTCGCGTACTCGCGGATCGAGGGCACGTAGCTGTCGGTCATCCGCTCCTTCTGCATCCGCAGCGCGTAGACGACGTCGGCTTCGGAGAGCCGGTCGAGCCGGTACTCGACGTTGCAGCCGAGCGCCTCGACTCCACGCGGGATCAGCGTCGGCGGGCCGCAGACCGTGACCTCGGCGCCGAGCTTCGTGAAGGCGAGGATGTTCGAGCGCGCGACCCGCGAATGCATGACATCGCCGACGATCCAGATCTTCGCGCCGTCGAGCGAGCCCAGCCGCTCGCGCAGCGTGTAGACGTCGAGCAGCGCCTGCGTGGGGTGCTCGTGCTTGCCGTCGCCGGCGTTGACCACGGCGGCGTCGACCCAGCCTGCCACGAGTGCGGCGGCGCCGACGTGCGGCGTGCGGATCACGATCAGGTCGGGCCGGTAGGCGGAGAGCGTCTGGACCGTGTCCTTGAGCGACTCGCCCTTCTCGACGCTCGACCCGCTCGACACGAAGTTGATGACCTCTGCGCTCAGCGTCTTCGCCGCCAGCTCGAAGCTGGAGCGGGTGCGGGTGGAGGCCTCGTAGAAGAGGTTGAGCACCCGCCGGCCGCGCAGCGCGGGGACCTTCTTGACCTCGCGCTCGGAGACCTCGGTGAACGACTTGGCGCGGTCGAGGATGCGCTCGATGCCGGGGCGATCGAGGTCCTCGATGGTGAGCAGGTGCCTCATGCGGGGACCTCCGTGACGGTCGAGATGGTGACCTCGTCGCGCCCGTCGATCTCCTCGACGCAGACGTTGACGCGCTCGGCGCGGGCGGTGGGCAGGTTCTTGCCGACGTAGTCGGGGCGGATTGGGAGCTCGCGGTGGCCGCGGTCGGCGAGCACGGCGAGCTGCACGCGGGCGGGGCGGCCGTAGTCGAACAGCGCCTCGATGCCGGCGCGCACCGTGCGGCCGGTGAAGAGCACGTCGTCGACGAGGACGACGGTGTGGTCCTCGAGCCGGAACGGCAGATGACTCGCGTGCACGACCGGGCTGGCGTCCGCCCCGCGGGTGGCGAGGTCGTCGCGGTAGAAGGCGATGTCGATCTCGCCGTGGGCGATCTCGGCGTCGAGCAGGTCGCTGACGAGCCGGTGCAGGCGCGTGGCGAGGTGGGCGCCGCGGCGGTGGATCCCCACGAGAGCGACGTCGCCGTCGCTGTTCTTCTCCACGATCTCGTGCGCGATGCGGACGAGCGTGCGCCGGATGTCGTCCTCGTCGAGGACGACCTTCTGCTGGGTCATTCGCGTCCTTCCTGGCCTCTCGGGACCGGGTTAAAGGGTTGCGGCGGTGAACCTAGCAGCGCGGTCGGCGGGGGCGGGCGAACGTCAACCGCGGCTGGGTGGGGGTCGGGTTCACGCCGCCGCGGGGACGAATGTCGTCTCGAGGTCGCATACCGACCCTGAGGTGACACTCGTGGCCGCCGCGCGCGGTTCGGACCCGCTTCCTACCCAGCCGCCGTTCGCTCGATCAGCTCCGCGGCCACTTCAGTGCCACGCGCCGCCTGCAGGCGCGCCGAGGCGGCCGCGAGCCGGGCCCGCATCGCCCCGTCGCCGAGCACGGAGTCGACCGCCCCCAGCAGCTCCTCCGGCGCGTGGCCGTAGGTGTCGAGCCGCAACCCGAACCCGGTCTCCTGGACCCGCTGGGCGTTGTCGTACTGGTCCCAGAACAGCGGCAGCACCACCATCGGCTTGCCGAAGTGGAAGCACTCGGTGACGGTGTTGTTGCCGCCGTGGGTGATGACCGCGTCGACCTGCGGGAGGATCGAGGTCTGCGGGAGGAACTCCTCGCCGGCCATCGTGTCGGGCAGCCGCAGCAGCTCGTGCTGGGGGCCCTTCGAGACGATCACGCGGTAGGGGGCGTCGGCGAGCGAGTCGACGAGCTTCTGCATCAGCGCGACGTCGGCGGAGCCGAGCGAGCCGAGCGACAGGTACACGAGCGCGCCCTCGCGGCCGGCCAGCTGCGGCGGCAGCTCCCACGGCGCGTCGGTGGCGCGCACGGACGTCTGCAGGTTGTGCCACGTGTCGCCGAGCGGGCGGGCGCGCGGGTAGTCGGCCTCGCCGGGATAGAGCGTGAGGTTGAGCCACGGCGACTCGTGCATGAACTCGATCACGGGCAGCGGCGGCGCGCCCCGCTCCTGGCACAGCGCGCTGAACGTCGCGTGCATCTCCCCGTGCGTGCGCGCCCACTCGTCCCAGTAGGCGGGCCACTGGCTGCGGTCGTCGACCGGGTAGCCGGAGAACGGCGGCGGGACGTCGGGGTCGCGCACCTCGGTCGGATTGCAGGAGACGATCCGCACCCACGGGCGCCCGCACGCGGGCAGCGCCGGGAAGGCGACGACGTTGTCCTCGACGATCACGTCGGGCTCGAGCTCGCCGATGATCTCGCGCAGGCGGTCGTCGACATAGACGGCGCCGTCGACCAGCGCCTGGAAGGTCGGGGCGATGAACTCGCCGAGCTGCTCGATCGTCGGCTTGCGGAACACCGGCGCGGTCTCGCGGATGAAGTCCTTCCAGAACTGGCCGGGGACCTCGGGCTCCTCCGGCGGCGGGGCGAGCCGCATCAGGCGCTCCTCGAACCCCTGGGCCTCGAGCGCGCCGGCGAACGACTCCTCGACGATGAAGACGACGCGGTGGCCGCGCCTGCGGAGCACGTCGCCGATGCCGACGCAGTTGTTGGTCGGGCCGTAGGCCCCCTCGGGGAAGAACGCGATCGTGCTCATGTCGGTGCGGGGGTGTCCTCCTTGACCAGGTGCGGGTCCCCGCGCTCGGGGAACGGCACCTCGATCGTGTCGAAGTCGCGGGGTACGAGCGTGTCGGGGAAGACGGCGCGCGCCTCGTCGCGGATGTCGCGCGGGAAGTAGCGCGTCGAGAGGTGGGTCAGCGCGAGCAGCTTCACGCCCGCGGCGCTCGCGACCTCGGCCGCCTGGCGCGCGGTGCTGTGCCCGGTCTCCCGCGCGCGGGCGAGCTCGTCGTCGAGGAAGGTCGCCTCGTGGACGAGCAGGTCGGCCTCGTGGGCGAAGACCTCGGTCGCCTGGCAGGGCGCGGTGTCGCCGCTGTAGACGATGCGGCGGCCGCGGCGCGGCTCGCCCAGCACCTGATCGGGGGTGACGCCGTTGACGGTCTCCCCCGCCTGCAGGCGGCCGAAGTCGGGGCCGGGGGTGACGCCGAGGCGGGCGGCCGTCTCGGCGTCGAAGCGCCCGGGCCGGTCGTCCTCGGCGAACGAATAGCCGTACGCGCGCACGCGGTGCTCGACCGGGAACGGCGCGACGACGTAGCCGTCGAAGGCGACCTCCTCGTGCGGGTCGAGCTCCTCGAGCGACAGCGGGTACGTGACCCTCCCCCACGCCGGGCGCATCGCGTCGAGCAGCGCGCTTGAGGCCGGGCGGGCCGTAGACGCTCAGCGGCCGCTCGCGCCCGCGCAGGTCGAACGTCTTGAGGATCCCGATGATCCCGAGCCAGTGGTCGAGGTGGTAGTGGGTGATGAAGATGACGTCGAGCTCCGGCAGCCCGACCGAGCGCAGGAGCTGCTGCTGGGTGCCCTCGCCGCAGTCGAACAGGATGCGGTCGCCGCCGGCGCGCAGCAGCAGCGCGGGCAGGCCGCGCCGCGCGGTCGGGACCGAGCCGGCGGTGCCGGCGAAGAAGAGCGAGAGATCCACGTCAGCGCGGAGGCTAGAGCGCGATCAGCTCGAAGTGCACGCGCCCCTTCGCCACCGTGGCGATCCCCATCGTGTGCGTGGGCGCGGAGCGGCGCTCGGTGGGAGAGCCGGGGTTGAAGATCTGGAAGCCGTCGGCGTCCGCCTCGTGGAGCGGGAGGTGGCTGTGGCCGAAGACCACGGCGTCGGCGTCCTTGAAGCGGAAGCGCATGCGCGCGAGCCGGCCCTGCCGCGGCCCGGCGTCGTGGACCATTCCGATCCGCACGCCGCCCAGCTCGACCACGCGCGCCGCCGGCAGCATCCGCCGCAGCGCCTCGTCGTCGACGTTGCCGTGGATGCCGTGCACCGGCGGGCCGAGCCGCTGCAGCAGCTCGAGCACCTCGGCGCGCATGAAGTCCCCGCCGTGGAGGATCGCGTCGGCCTCGCGCAGCTCCGCGACGGCGCGGGCGGGCAGCGCGCGCTTGCCGCGCGGCATGTGGGTGTCCGAGATGACCGCGATCCGCATGGTTCCCACCGCTAAGCTCCCGAAGGCCCAGGCGCCCGTAGCTCAGTGGATAGAGCGCTGCCCTCCGGAGGCAGAAGTCGCAGGTTCGAATCCTGCCGGGCGCGTCTAGCGGACGGTGACGGCGTCGACCCCGGCGCCGACGCGGAAGTGCTCGTGGATCGCCGCGCGCGCGGCCGGCGCATCGCTCGGATCCTGGAGCGCGACGGTGACGTCGACGCCGCTGCTGCCGTGCTCGCCGGTCTGGAACCTCGCGTCGACCGGCGCGGCGAGCGCGAACCCGCGGCCCTTCAGGAAGGAGGCGATCACGGCCCCGGCCGACTCCAGCAGCGCGTTCTGGCGTGGGCGACTCATCCCGCTTCCGGATACCCGGAGTCAGCTCACCGGAATCGGTTCCGTCCGGACCCCGCCCTACTGTCGCCGTCCGTGGCCGCCCTCAGCGTGTGCCCGAGCTGCGGTTCGGAGCTCCTCCAGCCCCTCCGTTGGGAGCCCCACAGCGAGGAGGAGGTGATGGTCGACCTCCGTTGCCCCGAATGCCTGACCTGGATGCAGGGCTGCTTCTCCAAGGACGACATGAAGGAGCTGGACCGGCTGCAGACCGCCGGGCGCGAGGAGATCCAGAGCGCCTACGAGCACCAGGTCGCCGAGGCGATGGAGGCGCTGATCGACTGCCTCCAGGCGGCGCTGGCGCTCGACCTCGTCGGACCCGACGACTTCGCGCCGCCGCGGCGGCTCCCCCGCGCCGCCTGAGCGCAAGGATCACCCGCGTGGTGTGAGCCGCGGTCACCCCGCGGCTGGCGAAGGTGACTCGAATGACGGGATCCCTGTTCGGCGTCACGGCGCTCGAGGTCGACACCGGCTCGTTCCTCGTGATCGTCGCGACGGCCGCGTTGGCCGCCACTCTGTCCGCGCTCGCCGGGCTGCGCAACGTGTTCGTCCCGGTGGTGGTCATCGAGCTCGTGCTCGGCGTGTTGGTCGGGCCGGAGGTGCTCGATCTCGCCCAGGTCGACGACTTCACCGACTTCTTCTCCTCGCTCGGCCTCGGCATGCTCTTCTTCTTCGCCGGCTACGAGATCGACCTCGCCCGCATCGCCGGGCTGCCGCTGCGGCTCGCCCTCGCCGGCTGGGCGTTATCGCTCGTTATCGCCTACACGCTGGGCGGGATCCTCGCCGCGCTCGGTGTGGTCGTCTCGCTGGTCTACGTGGGCTCCGCGCTCGCGACGACCGCGATCGGCACGCTGATCCCGGTCCTGTCGGACACGGGTGAGCTGAAGACCAAGTTCGGGCGCTACCTGCTCGCCGCCGGGGCGGTCGGGGAGTTCGGGCCGATCCTCCTGCTGACGCTCGTGCTCTCGACCCGGAGCGCGTTGCACAACGCGCTGATCCTGGTCGCGTTCGTGGCGCTCGCCGTCGGTGTCGCCGTGCTCGCCGTCCGCTCGGCCGAGCGCACGATGCCGGTGATCGAGCGGACGATCGAGACGAGCGCGCAGCTCGCGGTGCGCTGGTTCGTCGTGCTCGTGTTCGCGCTCGCGCTCGTCGCCTCCGATCTCGGGCTCGACCTCCTGCTCGGCGGGTTCGCCGCCGGCCTGATCACGCGCCACGTCGTCTCCGCGCGCGAGGTGCCGCTGCTCGACTCGAAGCTGACCGCGGTCGCGTTCGGTGTCTTCGTCCCGTTCTTCTTCGTCGTCAGCGGCATGCGCCTCGACGTCGACGCGCTGTTCTCCAGCTGGTCCGGCGTCGGCAAGCTCGCGATCTTCTTCGTGCTCTTCCTGATCGTCCGCGGCACACCGGCGATGCTGCTGTACCGCGGCGTGCTCCCGCTGCGCGAGGACCGCCAGGCGCTCGCGCTGTTCACGGCGACGCAGCTGCCGCTCGTGGTGGCGATCACGACCGTCGCGGTTGACGCCGGGGAGATGCTGTCCTCGACCGCCGCGGCGCTGATCGGGGCCGGGGCGCTGTCGACGCTTGCCGGGCCGTTGCACGGCCTGCGCATGCGCCGGATCGCCGCAGCGAAGCGGGCGGCCGCCGCGGCGTGAGCCACCACCACGCCCACCACGAGGTCCAGGCCGCCGGCCGCGTCCTCCGCCTGCGCATCTGGCTCAGCTCCGCGATGTGGCTCCCGGTGCTGGCGACCAACGTGGTCGTGATCGCGGCGGCGCTCATCCTTCCGGTCATCGACGAGCACGCCGGCGAGCGCGGCCTGCCGATCGGGCGCTCGGCGGTGGAGGCGATCTTCAGCGCGCTCGCCGGCGGGATGATCACGTTCACCGGCATCGTGTTCTCGGCGGTCTTCGTGGCCGCGCAGATCCAGACGTCGTCCTACTCCCCCCGGCTGGCCGCGCGGCTCCGGCGCGACCCGGTGATCATCGCCGGCCTCGCGCTCCCGACCGCGACAGCGACCTACTCGCTCGTCGCGCTCGCCACGATCGGCCACGAGGCCGAGACCGCGGGCCGCGAATTCGTGCCCGTCGCCACCGTGATGTTCGGGCTGCTGCTCGCGCTCGTGACGCTCGGGGCGTTCGTCGCGCTGGTCCAGCGCGCGTTCGAGAGCACGCAGATCGGCGGCATCCTGCGCACGCTGATGCGCCGTGGGTATGCCGTAATCGAGGAGGTCCACCCCCGGGACGTCGCGGTCGAGGAGCTCGCGGCGGCACCGGCGGCGGACCCCGGTGCGACAGAGGTCGCACACTCGGGCGCGCCGGCCGTGATCGCGGCGATCGACCGCGTCGCACTGTTGCGGCTCGCGGATCAGACCCGCGGCTTCGTCGAGGTGGTCCCGATGGTCGGCGAGTACCTCAGCCCCGGTCGCGTCGTGCTTCGGGTCGGCCACGGCCGCGACGCCCCCGACGCGGCGCTCGCCCGACGCGTGTTCGTGCTCGCGCGCCAGCGGACGATCGACCAGGACCCGGCGTTCGCCATCCGCATGCTCGTCGACATCGCGATCCGCGCGCTGTCGCCGGCCGTCAACGACCCGACGACCGCGGTCCAGTCGCTCGACCGGATCGAGGGGATGCTCGTCGAGCTCGCCCCGCGCCATCCCGGCCCGTCGTTCGTCGTCGACGCCGTCGGGACGCCGCGCGGGCTCGTGCCGGCGCCGCGGTGGGCCGACTACGTCGAGCTCGGGCTGGTCGAGATCCGTCGCTACGGCGGCGATTCGCCGCAGATCGTGCGCCGGCTGACCGCGCTCTACGACCGCCTCGGCGAGGTGGCCGACGACGGCGAGCGGTCCCGGCTCGCGCTCGAGCGCCGCCTGCTGCGCGAGGCCGCCGCGCGGGCGTTCCCCGACGACGAGGAGCGCGCGCTCGCGGAGCGGCCCGACCGGCTCGGGCTCGGCGGCGCCGGCTAGCCCCCCGCGACCGCCGGGAGGATCGTCACCTCGTCTGACTCGCCGACCGCGGTGTCGAGCCCGTCGAGGAAGCGGATGTCCTCGCCGCGGAGATACACGTTCACGAAACGGCGCAGGGCGCCGTCGCCGTCGGAGATCCGCTCGCGCAGCTCGCCGTGCTCGGCGTACAGCGCCTCGAGCACCTCGCCGACGGTCGCGCCGGACGCCTCCGCGGCGGCGGCGCCGCCGGCCGCGTCGCGCAGCTGGGTGGGGAGCTTGACGGTCGCCATCTAGACCGCCGCCCCCGCGAACGCCTCGTCGAACTCCTCGATCCGGGGCGCGATCTCCGTCACCTCGAACGAGCCGCGCACGACGTCGATCGTCTTGAGCCCGTCGCCGGTGATGCAGAGCACGACGCGCTCGTCGGCGCCGATGTCCCCGCGCTCGGCGAGCTTGGCGAGCGTCGCCGTGGTCACGCCGCCCGCGGTCTCGGTGAAGATGCCGGTCGTCTCGGCCAGCAGCCGGATGCCCGCGCGGGTCTCGTCGTCGGTCACCGAGTCGATGCCGCCGCCGGTCTTCTGCGCCAGCTCGACCGCGTACGGGCCGTCGGCGGGGTTGCCGATCGCCAGCGACTTGGCGATCGTGTCGGGCTTGACCGGGCGGCAGACGGGCGTCCCGGCCGCGAACGCCTGCGCCACCGGCGAGCAGCCGAGCGCCTGGGCGCCGTTCATGTGCGGCACGGTGCCCTCGAGCAGCCCGCAGTCGATCCACTCCTGGAACGCGCGCGCGATCTTGGTGAAGAGCGAGCCGGAGGCGACGGGCGCCACGACGCGGTCGGGGAGCTCCCAGCCGAGCTGCTCGGCGACCTCGAAGGCGAGCGTCTTGGAGCCCTCGGCGTAGTACGGGCGGACGTTGACGTTGACGAACGCCCAGTCGTCGCGCTCGCCGGCGATCTCGGTGCAGAGCCGGTTGACGGCGTCGTAGTTGCCCTTCACGGCGACCACGTTGGTCCCGTAGGCGCCGGCGGCGAGGATCTTCTGCTCCTCGAGGTCGGCCGGGATCAGCACGTAGGAGGGCAGCCCGGCGGCGGCGGCGTGGGCGGCGACCGCGTTGGCGAGGTTGCCGGTCGAGGCGCAGGCGATGGTCTGGAAGCCGAGCTCCTGCGCCCGCGCGAGCGCGACCGACACGACACGGTCCTTGAACGAGTGGGTCGGGTTGGCCGTCTCGTTCTTGACCCACAGCTCGCGCAGCCCGAGCCGGGCAGCGAGGCGGTCGGCCTTCACCAGCGGCGTCCAGCCGGTGGGCAGCGCCGAGCGCGCCGGGCCCTCCAGCGGGAGGAAGTCCGCATAGCGCCAGAGCGTGTGCGGGCCCGCCTGGATGCGGCGCTTGAGCTCTTCGGCGCTCGACGTCGGTGGCGAGTACGCCACCTCGAGCGGGCCGAAGCAGCGATTACAGACGTAGCGCGCCTCGAGCGGGTAGGTCGCTGAACATTCCTTGCACTTCAGGGCATCTGCCGGCATGTGGTGAATCCTCCGCCCGGGTGGAGGCGGTGGTGGCGTTACCGGGAGGCGTGCCCTTCACCGCATCTCCCAGGCCATATCGTTGGAGCCTGTTGGAATTGCCACCGTTTCCGACTCGGAAGCCGGAATGGTTGGCGGGGTTTCATCGGGCCATTCCCTCCACCCCTCTGGATGCGTACTGCTATGTGGTCCTCAGCCTATCGTAAGATCAGACGCACGATGTCCGCGCTCGAGGATCCGTTCAGTCCGCGCCATGCCGAACCTGCCCAAGCCCAGGATCGGTCGCCGCTCCGCGCGGTCACGCGGCGACGCCTCCCCGCCTGAGCCCCAGGAGGCCCGCGCCGAGATCGTCGAGGCGCCCGGGCTGCGCTGGATCCACATCGAGCGCCCGCGCGCGGTCGACCAGGCGTGGCTCGAGGAGCGCTTCGACTTCCACCCGCTCGACTATGAGGACGTCTACTCGCGCAACCAGCGCCCGAAGGTCGACGAGTACGACGACTACCTCTTCATCGTTCTCCACTTCCCGCGCTACGACAAGACGGTCTCGCGCCTCAACGCCGCCGAGGTCGACATCTTCGTCGGCCCCGACTACCTGATCACGCTGCCCAACGAGCCGCTGCAGCCGATCTCCTATCTGTTCGACCGCGTCCGGTCCAACGAGGAGCTGCGCGAGAACCTGTTCTCCAAGGGCGCCGGCTACCTGCTCTACAAGATCGTCGACGACTCGGTCGACGCCTCGTTCCCGATGTTGCGCAAGATGGGCAACAAGCTCGAGCGGATCGAGGAGGACATCTTCGAGGACGAGCAGGCCGAGGTCGTGCGCGACATCTCCAACGTCAAGCAGGAGATCATCAACTTCCGCAAGATCGTCCGCCCGCAGCGCGTCGCGTTCCGCGACCTGGAGCGCACCAAGACGCGCTACATCGCCGACGATCTCGACATCTACTTCGAGGACATCGTGGACGCGTCGGAGCGGATCTGGGACATGCTCGAGAACTACAAGGAGGTGGTCGAGGCGCTCGAGGAGACGAACGAGTCGGCGATCTCCCACCGCTCGAACGAGATCTTCCGGATCCTGACCGCGTTCTCGGTGATCTTCCTGCCGCTCACGCTGATCGCGTCGATCTGGGGCATGAACGTGCACGTCCCCGGCGAGCAGGACACGACCGCCTTCTACGTCGTGCTGGGCTTCATGGCCGTGGTGCTCGGCGGCATGGTGGCGTACTTCCGAAAGCGCGGCTTCCTCTAGTGGAAGAGACCGCCGCGGCGCTCGAGCACCTCGCCGAGGTGGCCGCGCTCGAGCGCCAGCCCCGCCAGCGCCGCATGCTGGTGATCGTCAACCCGTACGCGACGACGATGTCCGACCGTGTGAGGAGCCTCGTGGTCTACGCGCTGCAGGGCCGCTACGACGTGCAGGCGGTCGACACCCAGGCCAAGGGGCACGCGATCGAACTGTGCCGCGAGGCCGCGCACGAGGGCTACGACGTCGTGGTCGCGTTCGGCGGCGACGGGACCGTCAACGAGGCCGCCAACGGGCTCGTCGGCTCCGCCACGCCGCTGACCTGCCTGCCCGGCGGCGCCACCAACGTCTACGGCCGCATGCTCGGGATCCCGAACGACGTCGTCGATGCCACCGAGCACCTGCTCGGGCTCGCCGACGCCTGGCGCGAGCGCCGCGTCGACCTGGGCCGGCTCGACGACCGGCGCTTCGTGTTCAGCGCGGGCATGGGCCTCGACGCCAGCGTGGTCGAGCGCGTCGACAGCAACCCGCGGTTGAAGGCGCGCTTCGGCCCGTGGTACTTCGCCCATTCGGCGGTGCGGACGTTCCTCGCGCGCTATGTCGTGCGCCCGCCGCGGCTCGACGTCACGGTCGGCGGCAAGACGCTGCGCGGCGTCAGCGCGTTCGTGCAGAACGGCGAGGCCTACACGTACTTCCAGAGCCACCCGATCGAGGTGGCCTCCGGCGCGGCGCTCGACTCCGGCGACCTCTCGGGCGCCGTGCTCACGCGCGCCAGCCCGGTCGACGTCCCGACCGTCGCCTTCCGGGCGCTCTCCAAGCGCGCGGAGATCGGGCGGCATCGCCAGGTCCAGCCGTTCAGCGGCGTCCAGGAAGTCGTCGTGCGCTCGGTCGACGGGCGGCCGCTGCCGGTGCACGTCGAC
The DNA here is from genome assembly GCA_963722815.1 of uncultured Solirubrobacteraceae bacterium. GTDB lineage: Bacteria > Actinomycetota > Thermoleophilia > Solirubrobacterales > Solirubrobacteraceae > DASQFQ01. Next base: position 275,618 of record CAVROM010000009.1, on the reverse strand, counting down.
GGCGACCACATCGGCGACGAGGTCGAGGCGCGATTCGCGGTTGAGCCGAAGGCTCTCCGCATCGTCTGTTAGTCCAACGGGGGGTTGTCGTCGTCTGCGGCGTCGGAGAGGATCGCCGCATGAAGCGGATCCTGATCGCACTCCTCGCCCTGTCCAGCCTGCTCGTTACGGCCGCACCGGCGGCCGCCTCGAGCGCACGAGCCGCCGCGCTCCGGCGCGATCTCGGTTCTGGCGTGAAGGTCGCTCAGCATCGCGAGACGGGCGCCGTCCGCTTCGTGGGCGCCGCCGCCGGCAAGCGCATCGCGCGGCCGAGCGGCGTGTCCGCCTCCGCCCCGCCCGCTGACGCGGCGCGCGCGTTCCTGGGCCGGCACGCCGACGCGTTCGGGCTCCGCAACCAGGCCAGCGAGCTGCGGGTCGAGGCGACGCGCGGCGGCTCCCGCCCGAGCGTGCGCTTCCAGCAGGTCGAGGGCGGCGTCCCCGTGATCGCGGGCGAGCTCGTGGCCAACCTCGACGCGCAGCGCAACCTGCTGTCGGTCAGCGGCGAGACACTCCCGGACGCCAAGGTCGACACCTCGCCACGGCTCAGCTCCTCCGCCGCGCGCGACAACGCCACGGCAGCGATCGCGAAGGGCGAGCGCGTCTCCGGCGCGCGGCTCGACGCCGGCATCCCCGAGCTTGCGATCTACGACGCGCGGCTGCTCGGCGGCCCCGGCCCGAACGAGCCCACGCTCGTGTGGCAGGTCGAGGTCAAGGGCCGCGGCGGCCTGCTGATCGACCAGCTGGTGTTCGTCGACGCCCAGACCGGCAGCGTGGCGCTCAACATCAACCAGGTGGAGAACATCAAGAACCGCTCGGTCTGCGACGGCGAACAATAACCCCGTCGGCGAACAGGTCCCCGTGCACGCTGCCGGTGGCCACCGAGGCCGACCCGCCGGGCGCCGGCGACGACGCGGACGTCTCGCCCGCCTTCGAGTTCGCGGGCGACACCTACGACTTCTACTTCACGCGCTTCGGGCGCGACAGCCTCAACGGCGCGGGTCTGCCGCTCAAGTCGACCGTCGACTACTGCGACCCCACCGAATCGTGCCCGCTGCAGAACGCGTTCTGGAACGGCCAGCAGATGGCCTATGGCGACGGCTACGCGTCGGCGGACGACGTGGTCGGCCACGAGCTCACCCACGGCGTCACCGAGTTCAGCTCGCACCTCTTCTACTACTTCCAGTCGGGCGCGATCAACGAGTCGCTGTCCGACGTGTTCGGCGAGTTCGTCGACCAGACCAACGGCGCCGGCAACGACACCGCCGGCGTGAAGTGGCAGCTCGGCGAGGACCTCCCAAGCTCGGTGGGCGTCATTCGCAACATGAAGAACCCGCCGGCCTTCGGCGACCCCGACCGGATGACCAGCCCGAACTACACGATCGACCAAGGCGAGGGCGACTCGGGCGGCGTCCACACCAACAGCGGCGTCAACAACAAGGCCGCGTACCTGATCACCGACGGCGACACCTTCAACGGCCGCACCATCACCGGCATCGGCGTCACCAAGGCGGCACGCATCTACTACGAGGTCGAGACGGCGTTCCTCACCTCGGGCAGCGACTACGCCGACCTCGGATCGGCGCTCGGGCAGGCGTGCGACAACCTCGTCGGCACGGTCGGGATCACTGCGAGCGACTGCACGCAGGTCCGCGCCGCCGTCGCGGCCACGGAGATGGCCACGGACCCGCCGACGGCGCGCGCGCCTGAGGCTCCGGCCGCCGCCTGCGGCGCCAACCAGGTACTCCAGAACCGCTTCTTCGACGACATGGAGAGTGACGCCAGCGGCTCCAACTGGTTCTCGGACGACCTCAGCGTCTGGAACTTCGACAGCAACTACGCCCACAGCGGCGACTTCGACCTGCACGGCGTCGACTTCTCCGGACCGGCCGACACACTCTCCTTGGAGCTGGACCGGAACGTCGCGTTGCCGGCGGGTGCGACGTCGTTCCTGCGCTTCGACCACGCGTACGGCTTCGATGACTCCGGCACGACCAGTTTCCTCGACGGCGGGGTGCTCGAGTTCAGCACCGACGGCGGCGCGACGTGGGCGGACATCAGCACCCTGCCGGTCCCGGTCGACGTCGGCTACAACGGCATCATCAACGGCAGCGGCAACCCGCTCGCGGGCCGGGCCGCCTTCGTCAGCGAGAGCAACGGCTACCGCGCGACCCGGGCGACGCTGACGTCCCTGGCGGGCCAGAGCGTCCGTTTCCGGTTCACGATCGGAACCGCAAGCGTCAGCACAGTGGGAGGCGGACGCGGCTGGTTCATCGACGACGTCCGCATCTACTCGTGCCTGCCGGACACCGACGGCGACGGCGTCCCGAACAACGCCGACGCCTGCCCGGCCGTGGTGGGGACGCAGAACGGCTGCCCGCCGGCCACGGGTGGCGGCGGCGGGACGACCCCGCCGCCGGGTGGCGGCAGCGGAGGCGGCGGCACCAAGCTCACGCTGAAGAGCGCGAAGCTGCGGTCCTGCAAGATCAGCGGCAAGGGCAAGAAGCTGCGCGTGAAGTGCACGCTCAGCAAGTCCGGCGCCGTCCGCCGCGCGACGATCACCATCAAGAAGGGCAAGAAGACGGTGCTCAAGAAGTCGCTGAAGCCGACCTCGAAGGGCGTGCTCTCGATCAAGCCGAAGCGCAAGCTGGCGAAGGGGAGCTACAAGGTCTCCATCGTCATCCGCGACGCGGCCGGCAAGAAGCGGACGCTGAAGAAGACGCTGAAGGTGAAGTGAGCTAGCCGCCGGTGGGCGTGACGCGGTAGGCGTCGAACACGGCGTCGATCGAGCGCAGGCGGTTGATCGCGCTCTTGAGCGCCTGCGTGTCCCCCACCTCGACGACGAAGCGGTTCTTGACCATCGGGTGCGAGACGATGCAGCGCGCCTCGACGATGTTGATGCCGGCCTCCGCGAACGTGCGCGAGAGGTCCTCGAGCAGGCGGTGGCGGTCCCACGCGTCGACCTGCAGCTCGACCTTGAAGGAGGTCTCGTTGTCGCCGTCCCAGGACACGGGGACGAAGCGCTCCGGGTCCTTGCGCAGGGCGGCGACGTTCGGGCAGTCCTCGCGGTGGATGGTGATGCCGCGGCCGAGCGAGACGTAGCCGAGGATCGGGTCGCCCGACACCGGGCGGCAGCACTTGGCGAGGCGCAGCGGGACGTCGGCGACGCCCTCGACCTGGATGCCGTACTTGGAGCTGCTCGACTCCGGCCGCCGCTGGGCGCTGCGGCGCTGGTCGAGCAGTGAGTCGGCGGCCGAGGGCTCCTCGACGCCGGCCTCGCCCTGCTTGAGGCGCTGCAGGACCTTGTTGACGACGACCTTGGCGGAGATCTTGGCCCCGCCGAGCGCGATGTAGAAGTCGTCGGCCTTCTTGAAGCCCATCTCGCGGATGACGTCGGCGAGCAGCGGCGAGCCGGTCAGCTTCTGCGCCGGCAGGCCGGCCTTGTGGAGGTGCTCCTGCAGCAGCTGGCGGCCGGTGTGCTCGGAGTCCTCGCGCGACTCGGCCTTGAACCAGGCGCGGATCTTGTTGCGGGCGCGGGTCGTCTTCACGACCGCGAGCCAGTCGCGCGACGGGCCGCGCTCGCGCTTGGAAGTGAGCACCTCGACGATGTCGCCCGACTGCAGCTCGTAGTGCAGCGGCACGATCTTGCCGTTGACCTTCGCGCCGACGCAGCGGTGACCGACGTCGGTGTGGACCTCGTAGGCGAAGTCGAGCGGGGTGGCGCCGACGGCGAGCGACTTGACCTCGCCCTTGGGCGTGAAGACGTAGACCTCGTCCTCGACGAGCTCGGAGCGCAGCGTGTCCGTGAACTCGACCGGATCGTCGACGTCCTGCTGCCAGTCGAGCAGGCCCTTGAGCCACTTGAGCTTGTTGTCGGTTGGGTCGATGACGCCGTTGGCGCGGCCCGCGCCCTCCTTGTAGCGCCAGTGCGCGGCGACGCCGTACTCGGCCGTCTCGTGCATGTCGCGCGTGCGGATCTGGATCTCCAGCGGCCGCCCTTCGGGCCCGATCACCGTGGTGTGCAGCGCCTGGTACATGTTGAACTTCGGCATCGCCACCATGTCCTTGAAGCGGCCGGGGAGCGGCTTCCAGAGCGAGTGGATGACGCCGACGGCGCCGTAGCAGTCCTTGACCGAGTCGACGATCACGCGCATCGCGGTGAGGTCGTAGATCTCGTTGAACTCGCGGCCCTTGCGGGTCATCTTCGAGTAGATCGAGTAGAAGTGCTTGGCGCGGCCTGAGATCTCGGAGCGGATGCCGAGCGCCTCGAGCTCCTTGTTGAGGTAGCCGCCCGCCTTGGCCACGTAGCGCTCGCGCTCCTCGCGCTGCTGGTTGACGAGGCCCTTGATCTCCGTGTACTTGCGCGGGTGCAGGGTCTGGAACGCGAGGTCCTCGAGCTCCCACTTGATCGCGTGGATGCCGAGACGGTGCGCGAGCGGCGCGTAGATCTCCAGGGTCTCCTTCGCCTTGTCGATCTGCTTCTGCTTCGGCATCGCCTCGAGCGTGCGCATGTTGTGCAGGCGGTCGGCGAGCTTGATCAGGATGACCCGGATGTCCGTGGCCATCGCGATCATCATCTTGCGGTAGTTCTCGGCCTGCGCCTCGTCGCGCGACTGGAACGTGATCCCGGTCAGCTTGGTCACGCCGTCGACGAGGCCGGCGACCTCGTCGCCGAACTCCTCGCGCACCTCGTCGAGGCTGGCGCTCGTGTCCTCGACCGTGTCGTGGAGCAGGGCGGCGCACAGCGTCTCGGTGTCGAGGCGCATGCCGGCGCAGATCTTGGCGACGCCCGACCGGGTGGGTGATGAACTCCTCGCCCGACTGGCGGCGCTGGTCGGCGTGGTGCTCGCAGGCGAACACGAACGCGCTGGACGACGGTCTCGCGGTCGACGGGCTGGGCGACCTCCTCCGCGTGCTCCTCGACGATCGCGAACAGGTCGTCGAGCAGCTCCCGCTCGAGGTCGGTGAGGTCGGCGCGGCGCGGCCTTGAGCGCGGTGGCGGCGTTCGTTCGGCAGCGCCGTCGACCGGCCGGTGCGCCTTGACGCTCACGGCGCCGTCGGCGTCGGGGGTCAGGCTGCCGCTCTCTGTGTGCTGCTCGCCAGGAATGTCAGTCCGTCCTCGAGTGTCTGCTGGTACGCCCGGAAGGCCGCTGAGCGCTCGAGCGCGGTCCGCTCGGGCGATTCGGTGACCGTGAGGGCCGGCGCCTCACGCTCGAGGATGACGAGGCCCAGCTCGGCGAGGACCCGTACCAGCCGTCCCGCGAGGGCCGCGGACCGCGGCTGGGCACCGTCTCCGGAGAGCATCGCCTCAATGGCCTCCCCCTCCGCACCGCCTGCCTCGCGGAGTGCGCGGTAGACGGCAGCGAGCGGGGCGCGCAGGGCGTAGTCCCATTGATGTATTCGTGTGGCAAAGCCTAGCTCAGGCTCCCCCCAGGCCAGGTGGGTCCAACCCTCGCCCGGCAGATGTTCGACCCCGGGCGCGGCGGACGGGTCGAGCGCCACGACGTGCGCGAACGGCTTGGCCAGGCCGGGGTCGTCGTTCAGGGCGTGCCAGCTCGTGAGGGCGAAGCCGCCGACTCGGCCTTTGAGGGCCCTCGCTCGATGCGGCGCGTGGGCGGTCACGACGAGAACGTCGTCGCCCGCGTCGCGACGAGGTCGGCGATCAGGCCTGCCACCCCTCCGCCGCGAACATCCCTCTCGAGCCGCGTGGGCAGGGCCCCCGGCGTCGACCCTCCGCCCGGGGGTCGGCGACGGACTCCGTCCGCGGCCGACGAGTTCCCCGGGTCGGAGGTCGCCGCCGAGGTCCCTGTCAGGTCGCGGGTGATCTCCTTCTCAAAGCCGGTGTTCCAGTCGGGCTCGCCGATGACGTCGATGGGTGCGTCGCAGCAGCGCGTGTTGCGCAGGATCAGGCGGGGCTCGGTGGCGCCGTTGTAGCGGTTGACCTCGAGCTTGACCGCGGCGTCGACGGGCTCGCCGGGCTGGCACGGCAGGGAGCTGCCGGCGCCGAACTGGACGCAGCGGGAGCGGGCTCCGCCGGCGGCGAGCGAGAACGCGACGTGGCGGCCCTCCCCCATCGGGCGCGGGTCGTCGAGGAGGGCGGCGGGGACGAGCAGGGAGACGGCCGGGTTGCCCATGCCGAACGGCTTGAGGCGCTCGAGCTCCTCGGCGAGCTCGAGGCGGAGGGCGTCGCCGGGGGCGACCGCGTCGATCCGCTCGCGGGGGACGAGGTCCTCGGGCGTGAGCGTGGCGGCGGCGTGGCGCACGAACGCCTCGCGGAATGCCTCGACTCGATTCCTGGCGATGGTCAGGCCGGCGGCGGCGCGGTGGCCGCCGTAGCGGAGCAGCTCGTCGGAGCCGGCGGTGAGGCCGGCGAGGAGGTCGAAGCCCGGGATCGAGCGGCCGGAGCCGGAGCCCTCGTCGCCGTCGAGCGCGATCAGGACGGTCGGGCGGTAGTGGCGCTCGGCGATGCGGGCGGCGACGATCCCGATCACGCCCGGGTGCCAGCCCTCGGCGGCGAGGACGTGCGCGGGCGCGCCCGGCGCGCTCTGCTCGGCCAGCAGCGCCTCGGCCTCGAAGCGGATGCGGGTCTCCACGTCGCGGCGCTCGGCGTTGACCGCGTCGAGCTCCTGCGCGATCTCGCGGGCGCGCTTGGGGTCGGGGGTCAGCAGGAGCTCGAGGCCGGCGTCGGCGCGGTAGAGCCGCCCGGCCGCATTGAGCCGCGGTGCGAGGCGGAAGCCGATGGCGCTCTCGTCGACGCCGCTGGGGTCGACCCGCGCGACGTCCATCAGCGCCTGCAGCCCGGGCTTGCGCGTGCCCGCCAGGCGCCGCAGGCCCGCACGCACGAGGCGGCGGTTCTCGCCGGTGAGCGAGACGACGTCGGCGACGGTGGCGAGCGCGACCAGGTCGAGATCCTCGTCGACGGCTTCCGGAGCCTCCCCCGCGCCGGCCATCAGCGCCTGCGCGAGCTTGTAGGCGACGCCGGCCGCGCACAGGTCCGGGCAGGGGTAGCCGCCGATCCGCGGGTGCACGATCGGCGCTTCGGGCAGCGCGCCGTCGGCGCGCGGCGCGTGGTGGTCGGTGACCACGACCTCCATCCCCGCGGCGCGCGCGGCGGCGACCTCCTCGACCGCGGTGATCGCGCAATCGACCGTGACCAGGAGTTGCGTCCCGCGCGCGGCGAGCCTCTCGACCGTGGCGGCCGCCAGGCCGTAGCCGTCGTCGATCCGGCTCGGCAGGTACCAGTCGACGTCGGCGCCGAGCGTGCGCAGCGCGCGCACGAGGATCGCGGTCGAGGTGATGCCGTCGACGTCGTAGTCGCCGTGCACGGTGATCCGCGAGCGCCGCCCGACGTGGCCGAGGATGACCGCCGCGGCCTCGCGGAGCCCGCCGAACGCCTCCAGCGGATGCGCCGCCTCGGCTTCAAGGAAGGTTCGTGCGGCCTCCGCATCCCCCATCCCGCGCCGCACCAGCACCTGCGCGAGCACGGGCGAGACGCCCAGCTCGCGGCTCAGCCGCTCGGCGGCGGCGTAGTCGTAGGGGGCGATTTCGAAGCGGGCGTCGGGGCGGCGCACGCATCGGACGCTAGGGCCGTGGGAGGACGGAACCGCGTGCTGTTACGACACTCCGATATCTGGACGCTTTGTACCGTCCGAACGTTCAAGACATTGGGGTAAGGTCGGCGCGATGGCCGGGAGGAGGGGCGGCATCGGGTTACGACCGGATAAAGACGGATGCGCTGACGGCCGATGCAGCTGCTGATGATGGCTGCGACCCCTTCAGGGCCTCGCTTCGGCCGGCGCCGGTTTGCGTCCCTCCGTGAGCACCTCCTGGCAGAGATCGACGCGCTCGCGCTCGAGCTCGAGGAGGCGGCGGAGGCGACCGACTCCGGCCAGGTCCCGATCTCGGCCCGCGCCAACTACCTGCGCGCGCGGGACGCATACCGGCGCGCCCTGATCGCGATGAGCCTGGCCGACGAGCGCGACGACCTCTCCGTCGTCGCCGACGCGCTGCGCGACTGCCGCACCGCGCTCGAGTCCTCGCGCGCGCTGCTGCGGAGCTAGGCGCCAAGCCAGGCAGCTTGCTGCCTAGCGGGGGGCTAGGCGCCAAGCCAGGCAGCTTGCTGCCTAGCGGGGGTCTGGCTCAGGTCGCCTCGTTGCCCTGGCGGACGCCGACGAAGTAGACGAGCGCGATCCCGGCGAGCGCGCCGGGCACCGCCTCGAGCGCAGAGGCGAGGGTGGTGTCGGCCTCGCCGGGGACGTTGAAGCCGTTGACGATGAGCCCGATGAGGATCGCGCCGAACAGCGCGCCCAGGAACGCGCCGACGATCCCGCCCCAGAAGCGGTCCGGAAGGAAGATCGTGAAGTGCCAGAGAGCGAGGCCCATCATCGCCCACACGAGCATGGCCATCAGCGAGGCCTCCCGTGCTTGCGGTTGCGCGGCTTCTTCGGCTTGGGCTGCTCGCCGTCGCCGTCGCCGCCCTCGCGCGGCTTGGGCGTCGCGGGCCGGCCGGCCGGCCCGGTGCCGCCGTTGGCCCGCGCGCGCCGCCCGCCCGCGGGGCGGCCGCGGGTCGCGCCGGTGCTCGCCGGCTGGCGCGTCCTCCTCGATGCCGAGGTCGCGGACCATCGCGTCGAACTCGCTCTTCGAGACCTGCGTCGGATCCTGCGGCGCGGTGATCGAGCGGCGGCCGCCGCGCGGCTCGGCCGGGGCGACGTCGACCGGCCCGCCGCCCGTCGCGATCGCGTACGCCGGCAGGTAGCCGAGCTCGGCGCGGATCCGGCGCTCGCGCGTGCGGTAGACCGGCTCGCGGTCCTTCCAGTGCGTGAGCACGGGCGCGGCGATGAACACCGACGAGTAGGCGCCGGAGATCGTGCCGACGATCAGCGCGAAGGCGAAGTCCTTGAGCGTGTCGCCGCCGAAGAGGAACAGCGCGAGCACGGGCAGGATGGTGCAGAACGAGGTCGCCATCGAGCGCACGATGACCTCGGACATCGAGCGGTTGACGATCTGGGAGAACGCCGCGCTCGGCATCCGCGGGACGTTCTCGCGGATTCGGTCGAACACGATGATCGTGTCGTAGAGCGAGAACCCGACAATCGTGAGCAACGCCGCGACCGTCGACGTCGTCACCTCCCGGCCGACGAGGGCGTAGACGCCCGCCGTGATGAGGATGTCGTGCATCAGCGCGATCAGGACCGGCACCGCGTACTTCCACTCGAACCGCAGCGCGATGTAGATCGAGATCACCGCCAGCGAGGCGATGATCGCGATCAGCGCGGAGTTGGCGACGGACTCGCCGAACGTCGGGCCGATCGACTCGACGTTGGGATTGTCGCTCAAGCCGAACTTGTCGCTCAGGGTCTTGTTGACCTCCCCCACGTCCTTCGGCGCCAGCGTGTCCGTCGAGACCTGCACGACATGCTTGCCGAGGTCGGGGTTGTTGACCGTCTGGATCTTCGCGTCGCCGAATCCCTGCGCCCTCAGCGCGTCGCGGACCTCGTCCACGGTCGCGGCCTGCTTCAGCGGCGCGGTAATGCGCGTGCCGGACTCGAAGTCGATGCCGAAGTTGATGCCCTTGCCCGCGATCGCCAGCGCGCCGATCAGCAGGATCATGCCCGAGGCGGAGAAGAACCACTTCGACGCGCCCATGAAGTCGAAGGTGATCTTGTGCTTCGCGTGCCCGGCGCCGAGCGCGCTCTTGCTCTTCAGGATCCGCGAGCCGCGCAGCGAGAGGATGATCGCCTGGGTCGCGAGCACCGCGGTGAACAGCGACAGCATCGTGCCGATGCCGAGGACGAACGCGAAGCCCTTGACCCCCGCCGTGGCGAGGATGAAGAGGATGAACGCCACGAGCAGCGTGACGATGTTGGCGTCGACGATCGTCGAGAAGCCCTTCTTGTAGCCCGCGGCGAGGCCCGCGGAGATGGATCTGCCCGCGCGCACCTCCTCCTTGACCCGCTCGAAGATGACGATGTTGGCGTCGGCCGCCACCCCCAATGTGAGGATCAACCCCGCGATCCCCGGCAGCGTCAGCGTGATCGGGATGAGCTTGATGATCGAGTAGAAGTAGATCGCGTAGACAGCGAGGGCGACCACCGCGATCACGCCGAGGACGCGGTAGAAGACGAGCAGGAAGAGCGCGACGATCAGGAAGCCGGCAGCGCCCGCCTTGAGGCCCTGGTTGAGCGCCTGCTTGCCGAGCGTGGCGGAGACCTGAGAGCGCGAGATCAGCTCGAGCCGCAGCGGCAGGGCGCCGGTCTTGAGGATCTTCGCGAGGTCCTGCGCGCTCGTGATCGTGAAGCCGCCGGAGATCTGGGCGCCGGTCGACCCGTCGATGCCGTCCGGGTTCTCGCGGTAGTTGATCAGCGGGGTCGAGACGAGCTGGTTGTCCAGCGCGATCGCGAAGTGCTGCGAGTTCTGCTCAGGGTCAGGGTTGAGCGGGTTGGCGTTGTCGGCGCCGCGCTGGGCGACCGTGCCGGTGATCTTCTGGAACGCCTTGCGGCCCTTGTCCGAGAAGTCGAAGGTGACGTTCGGCTCGTTGCCCGCCCGCTGGTCGAAGTTCTGCTCCGGGTTCTTGATGTCCGTGCCCGAGAGGCCCGGGTTGTCGCGGATGATCCAGAACGAGTCGGGGTCGGGCGCGGTCGGGGAGGGCTTCTCGCCGCGCAGGACGAGCACGCCGGGCTTGACCTCGATGACCTCGGCCTTCTCCTTCTGCGCCGGGGTCAGCCCGTCCAGCGCCTCGGCGCTTCGACGCGCCCGGGATGCCGTTTGCGTACGGCTTCTTGGTGACCTTGTCGAACGCGTAGAAGCGCGGGGCGGCCGCGGCCTGTGAGTTCTTCGGCACCGGGATGTCGCACTTGGCGGCGCGCTTGACGGCGTTGTAGAGGCCGGTGACCGGCTGCTGCCCGCCGTCGATCTCGGTGTCGTTGGTCTTGCAGTTCTCGTCGAGGACGTTCGCTTCCCAGTCGTAGAAGAAGAGCTGGGCGGTCGAGCCGACCTGCTTGGCGGCGCGCTCGGCGTCGGCGACGCCCGGCAGGTTGACCTCGATCTGGTCCTCGCCGGTGCGCGCGAGCTCCGGCTCGGAGACGCCGAAGGCGTCGACGCGGTCGCGCATGATGTCCAGCGCGCGCTGGAGCGACTCACTGGTGACCTTCGTCTGCTTGGTCGGCTTGCCCTGGTAGACGAGCTGGACGCCGCCCTGCAGGTCGAGCCCGAGCTTGGTCTCCTTCTTCAGCCCGGGGACGAACTCGATGATCAGCGACCCGACGATCAGCCCAAGGACGATCAGCAGGACGAAGAGATGGCGGCGACGTTCGGACATCGGGGGGTGGTGCCGAGAACAGCCTACTTCGACGGCGTCAGCACGAGCAGGAGCCCGCCGTCGTCGTCATAGGCGGGAAAGAGGTCCGCCACGGCCTTCGCCGGAAGGTCGCCCTCGGCATTGACGGTGACGCCCTTGCCGAGCTGGCGGACGCCCCACTCGAGCACGGTGCCCACGTGGTCCTCCCCGCCCTCGAAGTCGAGACCGAGCACCTCGCGCACCTCACGGCCGATCACCTTCTCGTCGGAGAGGCCGGTCAGCTCGCGCGAGCCGCGGCCGCAGCCGATGATCCGGCCCTCCTGGTCGCACACGAAGAAGGCGGCGTTGGGCGCGGGGTAGTAGTCGTCCAGCAGCTCGAACAGGAAGCCGAAGCCGCACCTCGAGCACCCCTTGGGGGTGTTGCGAAAGCCGGCCGTGCGCTCGGTGGCGGTCGAGCGGTGGCCACAGTTGGGGCAGATGAACAGGTGCGCCATTTCCGGGGGGAAGGGTAGAACGGCCACGTTAACGGGCGTCTTTAGCTAAAAGAGGCTCGAGGCCTCGGCCGGCGGCTCGAGCCCGAGGTGGTGGAAGGCGCGCTCGGTGGCGCACCGGCCGCGCGGCGTCCGCTTGAGCAGGCCGCGCTGCAGCAGGTAGGGCTCGTAGACGTCCTCGATCGTGTCCGACTCCTCGCCGACGGCGATGGCGAGCGTCGAGAGCCCGACGGGACCGCCGCCGAAGTGCGTGCAGATGGCCGTGAGGATCTCTCGGTCCAGGCGGTCCAGGCCTTCGTGGTCGACCTCGAGGAGGTCGAGTGCGGCGCTCGCGGTGTCGGCGTCGACGTGCCCATTGCCATGGACCTCGGCAAAGTCGCGCACGCGCTTGAGCAGCCGGTTGGCGACGCGCGGCGTCCCGCGGCTGCGCTCGGCGATCGCGCGGGCGCCCGCCGACTCGATCTCGATGCCCAGGACGCGGGCGGAGCGGACGACGATGCGGGCGAGGTCGCCGGGGCCGTAGTGCTCGAGCCGGTGCTGGAGCCCGAAGCGGTCCCTCAGCGGCGTGGTGAGCAGGCCGGCACGGGTGGTGGCGCCGATCAGCGTGAAGGGCGGGAGCTCGAGCGTGACCACGCGCGCGCCGGCGCCGGCGCCGACCGTGATCGGGAGCTGCCGGTCCTCCATCGCGGGATAGAACGTCTCCTCCACCGCGCGCGGGAGCCGGTGGATCTCGTCGACGAAGAACACGCTGCGCGGCTCGAGCGCGGTCAGGAACGCGGCGATGTCGGCCTTGCGCTCGAGCGCCGGCCCGGCGGTCTGGACGAAGTCGACCTCGAGCTCGGCCGCCACGATCTGGCCCAGCGAGGTCTTGCCGAGGCCGGGCGGGCCGGCCAGCAGCACGTGGTCGAGCGCGTCGCCGCGGTTCCCGGCGGCGCGGATGGCGACCTCGAGCTGGCTCTTCAGCGCCTCCTGGCCCACGAACTCGTCGAGCCGGCGCGGGCGGAGGGAGACGTCGAGCTCGTCGTCGGGGCGGGTGACGGGCGTCTGGATGCGGTCGCCGCCGATCGCGGTGACCCCGGGCGTGCGGATCGGCTCGCTCATCGCCGCGACTCCTTGAGCGCGTGGGCGATCAGGGCCTCGGTCGTGTCCCCGGCGGCGCCGTCGAGCAGCTCGTCGGCCTCCTGGGGCGAGAAGCCGAGGCCGACCAGGCCGTCGCGGGCGAGCATCCGCGGGTCGTCTCCGCGGGCGATCACGATCGGATCGTCGGCCGGCGCGGCGCCGACCTTCTCGCGCAGCTCGACCACGATCCGCTCCGCGGTGCGCTTGCCGACGCCCTGCACGGCCTGGAGGCGCGCGGTGTCCCCGGCCGCGACGGCGGCGAGGAGCTCCCGCGGCGTGCCGCCGGAGAGCACGGCGAGCGCGACCTTCGGCCCGACCGACTGGACCCCGATGAGGAGCAGGAAAAGGTCGCGCTCCGCCTCGGTGGCGAAGCCGTAGAGCAGCAGAGCGTCGTCACGCACGATCAGGTGCGTGTGGAGCGTGGCCGGCTTGCCCGCCGCGGGGACCTTGCCGAGCGTCTCCGCCGAGACGGCGAGCTTGTAGCCGACGCCCCCGCAGGAGAGGACGACGTGGTCCGGCCGCCGCACGGCGACCTCACCGGACAGGAGCGCGATCATCGACGACCTCCGACCGTGTCCCTGCGCGCCAGGGCGCGGCGCATCGGGGCGGAGTTGGCATGGCAGATCGCGACGGCGAGCGCGTCGGCGGCGTGGTCGGACCGCGGCAGCGCCTCGAGCGAGAGCAGGGTCTGGACCATCCGCTGCACCTGGTCCTTGGCGGCGCGGCCGGAGCCGCAGACGGCGCCCTTGATCTGCTGCGGCGTGTAGGACCAGCACGGGATGCCGCGCTGGCCGGCCGCCAGCAGCACCACGCCGCGGGCCTGGCCGACCGCGAGTGCCGAGCGGACGTTGGCGCCGAAGTACAGCTCCTCGATCGCGACCGCCTCGGGCTGGTGCTCGTCCAGCAGTTCGGATACGCGCGCGTGGATCGTGGCCAGCCGCGCCGCGGGGTCGGAGCTCGGGGAGGTCTGGACGACGCCGCCGTCGAGCGCCACCATCCGCCCGCCCTGGCGCGCGACCACGCCGTAGCCGGTGTTGGCGGTGCCCGGATCGATGCCGACGACGATCATCCTCACGGCGGGATTCTGTGCGGCGGGGCGGACGCCTCCCTCAGAACGTGATGCGGGGCCCGCCGAACGCCTGGTGCACGCGGCCGGAGATCTCCCCCGCCTCGCCCACCGTGATCTCGACCGCGTGGTAGAGCTGGCCGCGATCCTCGGGCCGCCCTTCGCCCGCCGCGCAGACGCCGCGGAAGTGCGAGCACAGCCCGCTCCCGCCGCCGCCCGAGGTCACGAAGTGCGTCCCGTCGTGGACGTGGTGGTCGAACAGGAGCGCGTGCGCGCAGCAGACAAGCGCCACCTCGTGCTCGCGTACGAGCGCGAGGAACTCGCGCTCCCCGAGGTTGAAGCCCCACTCGGGGTGCGGCTCGAAGTGCCCGTCGAAGGCCGGCGGGCAGTGCATGAGCACGACCTTGTGCGGCTCCTCGGCCGCCTCCAGCCGCTCGGCGAGAAAGGCCAGCGCCTCTTCGCGCGGCCCGGCGACCCCGCCGGGCTCCTCGACGGCGAGCTCCCCCACCCGCCCCGGCGCGGCGTCGAGCACGACGAAGCGCGTGTGCCCGTAGGCGAGGTCGAAGTTGCGCGGGCCGTGGATCTCCGCCCATGCGTCCGGGCCGCTCGGGTCGTCGAGGTCGTGGTTGCCGATCACGCACAGGTCCGGCACCGGCAGACCTTCGACCCGGCGCAGGTACTCCTCGTGGCGCTCGCGTGTGCCAGGGCCGGCGAAGTCGCCGAGGTTGGCGAAGAAGACCGGCTCGAGCTCGGCGGTCTGGCGCAGCAGCTGGGCGTAGACCGCCTCGGCGGTCGGGTCGGGCCAGGCGCCGCTGTCGCCGGCGACCACGAACGAGAACGGGTAGCGGACCGGCGCGGCCTCGATCCGCGCGGCCATCTGCAGGTTGCGCTCAGGCACTCGGCTTGGGGGCGACCGCCTCGACCTCCGCCTGGCCGTCCTCGCCGGCGACGACGAACGTGTCGAGCTTGACGATGCTCGCCGGGCCCAGGCCGTGCGCTTCCAGGAGCGCGACGAGGTTCGCGAAGGCCTGGTCGGCCTGCTCGGCGATCGTCGCGAGCGTCGTCCCGTCGGGGGTCACGCCGACCTGGCCGGAGATGAAGACGAGCTCGGCGCCCTCCGGGACCGTCGCCGTGTGGCTGTATCGGCCAAGGGGCGGGTGGACGCCCTCCGGGTCGGTGAACTCGATCGTCATGCCCCCGGCAGCGAGGATCCGGCGAACGCGACGAACCAGACACCGAACAGCAGCAGCGCGACCCCGACCGAGATGATCATCACGCTGTCGAGCACCGAGCGACGGCGCTCGCGCTCGCGGTCGCCGCGCATCGACTTCATCCACGCCGCCTGCTGCGGCTTGCCGTCGTCGAGGCCGGTGACCCGGCCGTGGTAGCGGTCGAGCGCGCCGAGCAGCTTCCCGACGGCCATCATCCCGAGCGGGAGGCCGACGAGGATCAGCACGTACGGGCCCATGCTGGGCTTGGGCGAGTCAGCCAGCCGCGATGCCGCGTAGATCAGAGCGACCGGCACGCCGATCCACATCACCACGCTGCCGATCGCCATCAGGGCGATCAGGAACAGCGAGAGCGGCGACCAGCTCGAGTGCGTGCGGGGGTCTGCGGAGGCTTCCACCGGAAGCCGCTATTACCCCGCGACGCGCTCCAGAATCTCGGCGTCGACGTCGAAGTTCGCGTGCACGGTGTCGACGTCGTCCTGATCCTCGAGCGCCTCGATCAGGCGCAGGAGCTTGCCGGCGCCGTCCTCGTCGAGCGGGACGCGGGTCTTCGGCTGCTGGGCGATCTCGGCCGTCTCGAGCTCGATGCCGGCGGCCTCGAGCGACTCGCGCACGGCGGTCAGGTCGGCCGGCTCGCAGACGATCTCGT
This sequence comes from uncultured Solirubrobacteraceae bacterium, assembly GCA_963722815.1. Lineage (GTDB taxonomy): Bacteria > Actinomycetota > Thermoleophilia > Solirubrobacterales > Solirubrobacteraceae > DASQFQ01. Next base: position 259,732 of record CAVROM010000009.1, on the reverse strand, counting down.
ACACGTCGTCGTCGAGCGCGATGTCCTCCGCCCCCGCGTCGATCGCGACCATCAGGTCGTCCTCGGAGTAGCGCGTGGCGTCGACCACGACGATGCCCTTCTTGTCGAACAGGTAGGCGACCGAGCCCGGCTCGCCGAGGTTGCCGCCGCCCTTGGCGAAGATGTGGCGGACCTCGGAGCCCGTGCGGTTGCGGTTGTCGGTGACCGCCTCGACCAGCAGCGCGACGCCGCCCGGCCCGTAGCCCTCGTAGACGACGTCCTCGAGCGCGTCGACGTCGGCGCCCTCGCCGGTGCCCTTGGCGATCGCGCGCTCGATGTTGTCCTTGGGCATCGAGGCGTCGCGGGCCTTCTGGACGGCGAGCGCGAGCCGCGGGTTGCCCTCGACGTCTCCCCCGCCCTCCTTCGCCGCCACCGTGATCGCGCGCGCGAGCTTGGTGAACAGCTTGCCGCGGCGCGAGTCGACGATCGCCTTCTTGTGCTTGATCCCCGCCCATTTGGAGTGACCGGCCATGGCCCCAGAGGTTAGCTCTGCGCGCGATCGATCCACTTCGGCTGGCGTGGCGCCTGCCAGCCGTCGAGCCCGTCGATCAGCTCGTCGAGGTGCTCGCTGACCAGCAGCATCGCGCGGTGGTGCGGGGTGACGAAGCGCTCCTCGACCGCGTGGTCGAGGAAGCGCGCGAGCCCGTCGTAGTAGCCGCGCACGTTGAACAGCCCGAGCGGCTTGGCGTGCAGGCCGAGCTGGTTCCAGGTGTAGACCTCGAACAACTCCTCGAGCGTCCCGACGCCGCCGGGCAGGGCCACGAACGCGTCGGCGAGGTCCGCCATCCGCGCCTTGCGCTCGTGCATCGACTCGACCACCCGCAGGTCGGCGATCGCGGGGTGGGCGATCTCGCGGTCGACGAGCGACTGCGGGATCACGCCGATGACGTGCCCGCCGCCCTCGATCGCGGCGTCGGCGACCGCGCCCATCAGCCCGACGCTGGCGCCGCCGTAGACGAGCTCGATGCCGCGCTCGGCGAGCCGGTGGCCGAGGTCGGTGGCGGCGGCGCGGTAGGCGAGGTCGCCGCCCGGGCTCGAGCCCGAGAAGACGCAGACGCGCTTCACGCCTGGAACTTCTTGGACCGCCAGATGCCCCGGCGGTGCAGGACCAGGCGCGCGCCGGCCCCGAGCGACTTCACTCCGTAGACGACGCCCTGCCGGAACGACACCGACGACGCCTCGTTGTTGTAGATCGTCGCGCACGGCACCTCGTGGAAGCGGAAGCCGAAATGCGCGGCCTGCATCAGCAGCTCGGTGTCGAACGCGAAGTCAAGCGAGTTGCGCAGGAACGGCACCTCGAGCAGCAGCTTGCGCGAGAACGCGCGGTAGCCGGTATGGAGCTCCGACAGCTCGGTCCCCATCAACCGGTTCTCGGACTCGGTGAGGAAGCGGTTGGCCGCGCGCTTCCACCACGGCATGCCGCCCTTGCGCGCGCCGTCGGGGTCGAGGAAGCGCGAGCCGAGCACGATGTCGGCCTGCCCGGCCACGATCGGCTCGACGAGCTTGGGGATGATCCCCGGCTCGTACTGGCCGTCGGGGTGCAGCATCACGACCACGTCGGCGTCGCGCTGCAGCGCCTCGAGGTAGCACGTCTTCTGGTTGCCGCCGTAGCCGACGTTGTGCGGGTGCCAGACGACGTGCAGCGGTAGCTTGCGCGCGAGCTCGACGGTGTCGTCGGTCGAGGAGTCGTCGACGAGGATGATCTCGTCGACCCACGCCTTGGGGATGCCGTCGAAGGTCGCCTCGAGCGTCTTGGCGGCGTTGCGCGCGGGCATGACGACGATCACCTTGGCGTCGCCCTTGCCGGCCGGGGTGGCCGGGAGTGTGGTCTCGTGTGTCTCGAGCATGCGGAACGGCGGAGCGTATCCTGCGCCGCCTTGCCCACTTACCCGCCTCCCGAGATCTTCAAGGCCTACGACATCCGCGGGCTGTACGGCGAACAGATCGACGGGGACGTCGCCGAGGGCGTCGGGCGGGCGTTCGCGCGCGTGCTCGCCGGCCTCGCCGGCAAGCCCACCGGCGAGCTGCGGGTGGGCCTCGGGCGCGACATGCGGCTGACCGCGCCGGAGCTCGCGGCGCGCTACCGGGCGGGAATGGTGGCCGAGGGCGCGCACGTGCTCGACGCCGGGATGGTGGGCACCGAGATGCTCTATTACCTCGTCGGATCGCGCGCCCTCGACGGCGGGCTGATGTGCACCGCCTCGCACAACCCGAAGGCCTACACGGGCGCGAAGCTGGTGGAGCGCGGGGCGGTGGCGCTGAGCGGCGACAGCGGGATCGGCGAGATCGCGGCGCTGCTCGCGGACGGTCTGCCGGAGGCTCGGGTGGGCGGGGTCCAATCCGGCAGCGCCGAGGACGTCGACGTCTACACCGAGTTCCAGGACGCCGCGCTGAAGTTCATCGACCCGGGCGCGGTGCGGCCGGCCAAGGTCGTGCTCGACGGCGGCAACGGCATGGCCGGCCCGATGGTCGGCCCGATCCTCGAGCGGATCGACGGCCTCGAGCTCGTCCCCACCCACTGGGAGCCCGACGGCGAGTTCCCCGACCACGAGCCCAACCCGCTGCTGCCCGAGAACCGCGCGTTCGTGATCCGCAAGGTCCGCGACGAGGGCGCCGACCTCGGCATCGCCTGGGACGGCGACGCCGACCGCTGCTTCTTCATCGACGAGACCGGCGAGTTCGTGCCCGGTGATTTTCTCACCGCGCTGCTGGCCGACTCGGTCCTGCAGAAGCGCCCGGGCGCGGAGATCCTTTACGACATCCGGGCCTCGCGGGCGGTCGCCGACACCGTCGAGGCGGCCGGCGGGCGCGCCCTGGTGAACCGCGTCGGCCACGCCTTCTTCAAGACCCGCATGCGCGACGAGGGCGGCGCGTTCGGCGGCGAGGTCTCCGGCCACTACTACTTCGCCGACTTCTACAACGCCGACTCCGGCACGATCCCGGCGCTGCTGATCCTCGAGCTGCTGGGCCAGAAGGGCGCGACGATGTCAGAGCTGCTCGCGCCCTACCGCGAGAAGTACTTCATCTCCGGCGAGATCAACTCCGAGGTCGACGACCAGGCTGGGAAGATGGCCGCGATCAAGGAGCGCTACGCCGACGCCGACCAGCGCGAGCTCGACGGCATCTCGGTCGACTACGACGACTGGCACTTCAACGTGCGGCCGTCGAACACCGAGCCGCTGCTGCGCCTCACGCTCGAGTCGCTCGTCTCCCAGGAGGACATGGAGGCGAAGCGAGACGAGGTCCTGCGCCTCATCCGCTCGTGATCCGCACGCTCTCGATCCCGACGCCGTTCATGGTCGGCCGGGTCAACTGCTACCTGATCGAGGACGACCCGCTGACGCTGGTCGACGTCGGCCCGAACTCGGGCAAGGCGCTCGACGAGCTCGAGCGGGCGCTGGCCGACCTCGGGCACCGGATCGAGGACCTGCAGCGGATCGTCATCACCCACCAGCACATCGACCACCTCGGGCTGGTCGGCATCCTCGCCCGCCGCTCGGAGGCGGAGGTCTGCGCGCTCGACCTGCTCGCCCCCGTGATCGAGGACTTCGCGTCGGACGCCGAGCGCAACGACGAGCTCGCGGAGGCGCTGATGCTGCGCCACGGGATCCCGCGCGACGTGGTCACGGCGCTGCGCTCGGTGTCGCGCTCGTTCCGCGCCTGGGGCGGCTCGACCAAGGTCACGACCCGGCTGAAGGACGGCGGCGAGCTGGCGTTCGCCGGCCGCACGATGCAGGTGCTCCACCGCCCGGGCCACTCGCCCAGCGACACGCTCTTCCACGACCGCGAGTCAGGAGAGGTGATCGGCGGCGACCACCTGATCGCCCACATCTCCTCCAACCCGCTGATCTCGAGGCCGCTGGGCGGCAAGTCCGGCGAGCCCGGCGGCGGCCGCCCGCGCGCGCTGATCACGTACATGCGCTCGATGCGGGAGACACGCGAGATGGACGGCGTGAACGTGATCCTCCCCGGCCACGGCGACCCGGTCACCGACCACGTGAAGCTGATCGACGAACGGTTCGCGTTGCACGAGCGGCGCGCACGCAAGATCGGCGGGCTGATCGAGGAGCGGCCGCGCTCGGCCTATGAGATCGCGCAGTCGCTGTGGGGCAACGTCGCGGTCACCCAGGCCTACCTGACGCTGTGCGAGGTGCTCGGCCACGTGGATCTGCTGCTCGATGAGGGAAGCGTGGTCGAGGAGGACGGGCCGAGTGGCACCGTGCGGTTCCGCTCTGCCTAGGGACGTTCGCGGCAGCGCGTGATGAAGGTCAACGGCGGGCTGGGTAGAGGGCGGGTTCGGGCGGTCGCGGCGGCACGAGTGTCGTCTCGAGGGCGCATACCGCCCCTGAGGTGACATTCGTGCTCGGAGGCGGCCGGAACCCGACCCCTACCCAGCCGCCGTTGACGTTCGCTGGCGGGTCAGCGCTCGATCTCGGACAGGTGATCCACGTTGGCGCGATCGTCGTCCTCCGCCGAGGGCGCGGCGTCGAACCAGGCGTCGAGGATCTCCTCGAGCAGCGCCGGTGAGGTCGTGCGGAGGGAGAGCGCGAGGACGTTGGCGTCGTTCCACCTGCGGGCGCCCGCGGCGGTGGCAGCGTCGCCGCACAGCGCGGCGCGGATGCCGCGGACCTTGTTGGCGGCGATCGATGCGCCGGTGCCGGTCCAGCAGCACACGACGCCCTGTTCGGCGCGGCCGTCGGCGACGTCGCGGGCGGCGGCCTCGGAGGCCCACGCCCAGTCGTCGCGGCCGTCGGAGAGCGCTCCGTGCAGCAGCGGCTCGTGGCCGCGGCGGCGCAGCGCGTCGACCACGGCGTCGGCCACGCCGGTGCGCTCGTCGGCGGCGACGGCGATCTTCATGGGAGCCAAGGTATCGTCAGCCGCGTGGTCGAGGAGAGCGCGCTTGAGCAGGAGCTGTTCGCGGTCGGCGAGAAGCTGGCCGCCGCGCTGCCGCGCACCTCGCGCAACCCGCTGAAGGCGGCCGACGAGAAGGCCATGGAGCTCGCGTCGAAGGACGCCGAGCTGAAGGCCGCGCTGTTCCGCTTCGTCGACGTCGTGCCGGCGTGCCGCAACCTCGACGACCTGGCGCGGCACCTCACCGGCTTCCTCGGCGAGGTCGGCGAGCCGCCGCCGACGATCAGCGCGGCGATGAAGATGGGCTCGAGCCGCGCCGGCCGCACGGCGCTGGGCGCCGCCGCCGCGCGCGGTGTCAAGCACATGGCCCATCGCTTCATCGTGGGCGAGTCGCCGAAGGAGGCGCTGGGCGTGTTCCGCGACCTGTGGAAGGACGGCGTCGCGTCCTCCGTCGATCTACTCGGCGAGGCGACTGTGACCCAGGACGAGGCCCAGCGCTACGCGGAGCGCTGCGACGAGGCGCTCGCGACGCTCGTCGAGTCGATGCGCGGCTGGCCGGCCCAGCCGCACCTCGAGACCGACTCCTTCGGCCCGCTCCCGCGCGCGAACCTGAGCGTGAAGGTCTCGGCGCTCACGCCGCTGATGAAGCCCGACGCCCCGCTGCGCGGCCAGCGCGACGCGGCGCAGCGGCTGCGCGGCCTGCTGCGGCGCGCGCACGAGCTCGGCGCGCACCTGCACATCGACATGGAGTCGCTGGACTCGCGCGACGCGGTGCTCGAGCTGATCCTCTCGCTGCTCGCGGAGGAGGAGTTCCGCGCGGGCCCGTCGGCGGGCGTGGTCCTGCAGGCCTACCTGCGCGACTCGCCCGCCACGCTGGACACGATCGTGGAGTGGATCAGCGGAGCCGGCGCGCAGCGCGCCCACCCGCTGACCGTGCGGCTGGTCAAGGGCGCCTACTGGGACCACGAGATCGTCGAGGCGGTGCAGCACGGCTGGCAGCCGCCGGTGTTCGAGGTCAAGGCCGACTCCGACCTCAACTTCGAGTTCCTCACGCGCGGCCTCATCGACCACCGTGCCGACGGCTGCGGGCTGCGGCCGGCGATCGCCTCGCACAACCTGCGCTCGGTCTCGCACGCGATCGCCTACAACCGCTTGACCCGTGGCAACGACGGCGACGTCGAGATGCAGATCCTGCGCGGGCTCGGCGACCCGCTGCAGACCGCGATCGCCGCCCAGGGCCTGCGCGTGCGCGCCTACTGCCCGGTCGGCGACCTCGTGGCCGGGATGGCCTACCTCGTGCGGCGGCTGCTCGAGAACACGTCGAACGACTCGTTCCTGCAGGAGCAGGCGCGCGGCGCGGCGATCTCGGAGCTGCTGGCCAAGCCGGAGCCGAGCACGGCGTGAAGGAGTTCAAGAACGAGCCGATCCTCGAGCTGCGGCGAGGGCCGATCCGCGCGCAGCTCGCGGGCGCGCTGAAGGAGCACGACGCCAAGCCCCCGGTGCGCGTGCCGGTATGGGTGGGCAACGAGCGGCGCGAGGGCGACGAGCTGATCTCCACCGACCCCGGCTCGCCCGACCGCGTCGTGGCCGAGGCCGCCTCCGCCACGCCGGACGAGGTCGAGGCCGCGCTGGCGCTGGCCGCCAAGGAGCGCACGTGGGCCAACACGCCGGCCGAGCAGCGCGCCGAGGTCCTGCTCGCCGCCGCCGACTGGCTGCGGCAGCGGCGGCTCGAGGTCGCCGCGCTCGAGGTCCGCGAGGCGGCCAAGCCGTGGCCGGAGGCCGACGCCGACGTCTGCGAGGCGATCGACTTCCTCGAGTACTACGCGCGCGGGGCCGTCGACCTCGCGCAAGGCGCTCCCCTGCTGCAGGTGCCCGGCGAGCGCAACGAGCTGCGCTACACGCCTCGCGGCGTCGTCGCGGTCATCTCGCCGTGGAACTTCCCGGTCGCGATCCCGCTCGGCATGACCGCCGCCGGGCTCGCCACCGGCAACGCGGTGATCCTCAAGCCGGCCGAGCAGACCCCCGGCTGCGCGGCGCTCCTGGTGCATGCGCTGCGCGAGGCGGGCGTGCCGCCGGACGCGCTCGCGCTGCTGCCGGGCGAGGGCGACGTCGGCGCCGCGCTCGTCAAGGACCCGCGCGTGCACACGATCGCTTTCACCGGCTCGAACAAGGTCGGGCTCGAGATCGTGCGGACGGCCGCTGAAGTGCCCGACGGCCAGCGCCACCTCAAGCGCGTGGTCGCCGAGATGGGCGGCAAGAACGCGGTGATCGTCGACTCCGACGCAGACCTCGACGAGGTCGTGCCCGCGGTCGTCGCCAGCGCGTTCGTGTTCGCCGGCCAGAAGTGCTCGGCCGCGGCCCGGGTGCTCGCGCACGAGTCGATCCACGACGCGCTGGTCGATCGGCTCGCGGGCGCGGTCGAGGTGCTCCAGGTCGGCCAGGCCTCCGAGCTCGACACCGACGTGCCGCCGGTGATCGAGCAGGAGGCGCAGGAGCGCGTGGCGCGCTACGCCGCCGAGGCGGAGAAGAACGGGCGGATCGCCGCGCAGGCCCGCGAGGTGCCCGACCGCGGCTGGTTCGCCACGCCGACGCTGGCCGCCGACCTGCCCGCCGACTCGCCGGTCATCAACGAGGAGATCTTCGGCCCGCTGCTGGCCGTCGAGCGGGTCAGGAACGTCGAGGCCGCCTGCGACGCGCTCGACCGCTCTCCGTTCGCCCTCACCGCCGGCCTGTTCGCGCGCAACCCGGACACCGTCGAGTACGTCGAGGCGCGGGTGCCGGTCGGCAACCTCTACGTCAACCGGTCGATCACCGGCGCGATGGTCGCCCGCCAGCCGTTCGGCGGCAACCGGCTGTCCGGCACGGGCACCAAGGCAGGCGGCCCGGGCTACCTGCTCCAGTTCGTCGAGCCGCGCGTGGTGACCGAGAACACCATGCGGCACGGCCTCGTGGTCTAAAAGACTGCCCTTCGGACCCCGCGCGGGCCGGTACGGTGACGCCGTGAAGGAGCACGCCGGGCAGGTACGCCAGCCGGAGAGCGGCGAGACGCAGCGCGCGCCGGCGGCGGCGACGCCCGCGGCGGCGATCCTCGCCCTGCAGCGCAGCGCCGGCAACGCGGCCGTGACCCGCATGCTCGCCCGCGCGCCGGGCGACGCGCCGATCATGCTGCCGGGCCTCAACACGCCGTACACGCCGGGTCCGGGCAGCTCGCTGGGGCTGGGCCAGGTGCCCGTCGGCGTGCAGATGGCGGTCGACCGGTACCTCGACGACCACACCGCCAACATCCTCGAGCGGGTGATGGCCGGGACGATCTCGGTCCCCGAGATGGTCGCCGAGCTGCGCCAGAAGGTGCCGCAGGCGGCGACCGTCGACGCGTCCGCGATCGCGGGCCTCGTGGGGAGCCATCGCTTCTCGAACGCGACGCTGCACATCCCCGACGTGCGCGGGAAGGTCGACGCGAGCGGCCTGACCAAGCAGGCCGAGGCGTCGATCGCCAACGCGCTGCCGTCGGTGCCGACCTCGGTCAGCCTCCGCGGCTCGGCCGGCACGCTCACGCTCTCGATCTCCGGCGTGAAGCTCCAGACGGCCAAGGACGGCGTGCACATCACCGCCGAGGCCGGCAAGGACGGCCCGTCGATCGAGGCCAAGAAGGGCGACGTGAGCGCCGGCGCCAGCGCGAAGTGGGACGGCTCGGAGTTCGGCATCAAGACCCAGGTCAAGGACGCCAAGCTCGACGGGAAGGTCTCCAAGGACGCGGCCAAGGGCTGGAGCTGGTCGGCGGGCCTCGTGATGCCGCTGTGGGGCTCGGAGATCGACGTCGTCCCCGACCTCGCCAAGGTCGTCTCCGACGCCCAGGACGCGATCGGCGAGAGCATCGCCTACATCCAGGGCGGCGGCAGCCCGAAGGACTCCTACGTCACCGACCGCCTGGCCAAGATCAAGCCGGCGATCGACGCCGCGCAGCGCACCGCGGGGGCGAACAAGGGCCCGTCGGCGACGCTGCGGGCGAGCGTCGGCGGAGGCGCGGGCGGCCTCACCGCGGGGCTGACGCTCACCGTTGAGTTCTGATGGGTAGGACGAGGGCGTTCCCCGAGAAAGGAGCCCCTCATGGGCGATGGTGCTGGCGATGACGCGAAGGGCCGCCTCAAGAAGGCCGGCGGCGAGATCACGGGCGACGACTCGCTGAAGCGCGAGGGCGAGGTCGACAAGGCGTCGGGCAAGGTCAAGGACGCGGTCGGCGGAGCGTCCGACAAGGTCAAGGACGTCGTCGGCAAGGACTGAAGGCGGGCTGGGCCGCGCCCCGGCGGCGCGGTCCAGCGGCTATCCGCGGCGCAGGAAGCGTCGTGCCGGCGGGCGGCGGAAGTTCTCCTGTCCGAGGGCGGAGTTGACGCCCACGAGCGCGACCTCGGCGACGAGGCTCGCCGCGCCGAGCGCGTTGAGACGCCGCTTGCGCCGCGTCGCGCCGGCCGAGGCGCTGTCGGCGGTGTGGTCGCCGTCGCGTAGCGGCACCGCGCCGCCCGGAGCGTCGCGGGAGAAGCGCACACCCTCGACCGCGGTCGCCACGCCGGTGAGCGCGACGACGCCGACGAGCACGTCCTTCGCGAGCGCCAGCCGCCGCTCGGGCGGGGAGAGCCGGCGGTCCTCCGCCTCGGCGGCGCGCGCGCCCGCCCAGCCGCCCGCGACGGCGAGCAGCGACAGCGAGTTGATCGTCCCGTAGCGCCGCCAGGCCGCGTTGACGAGCTTGCCGCGCTCGCGCTCGTCGGAGATCGAGGTCACCGACGGGTGGAGGGCGAGCCGGCCGAAGAGGTTGCCGCCGAGCAGGCCCGCGAGGCCGAGGTCGTGGGCGGCGCGGCCGACCTGCGAAAGGGCGAGCGGAGGTGCAGGTATGGAAGCCATTTCCTGGGCTTAGCCGTGCGAAGACCGACCCAAACAAACATCGAGAGGGTAACGGCGCACCTTCTCGCGATCCCGACCGTTAGTGGAGGTGAGGCGCGTGGTGCTGGAGGCACTGCGCGTCCCGATCCGCCCCGGCCTGCCCCGGGGTGGAGCAGGGTGGCATGCGACCCGACGGCCAGGACGGCCTCGGGCGCATCGCCTCCGCCTAAGCTCGCCGGCGCCGCCGCCACACGGCGACGCCGGCCAGCATCCCAAGGACGCCGACCGCGGCCCCGCCCAGCGCCGACTCGCGCCAGTCGCACTCGCCGACTTCGTCGCAGCGCCCCGCCATGCAGCCCCGCGCCGAGGCGGCGAACGCCGCCGGGTCGCGCCAGCGCACGCCCTGGAAGGCCGGCCCGCGCGGGCTGGACTGCTCGAACGGCAGCCGCGCGCGGCTCGCGCCCCAGGGGCCGGTGAACCGCATCCAGCTCGGCAAGTCCGCGGCGATCACCACCAGCCGCGGGCGGATGACGGACCCCTTCCCGCCCGCCTCGTCGTTGGGATCGGGGAACGTGCGGTCGCGCACCCCGGGGCGGAAGTAGGCAGCGTGCGAGCCGTTGGCGAGATACGCAACGGGCGCGTCACCGCGCGTGCGCACTTCCGGCCAGCCGCAGCGCTCGCCGCCGCTGTGCTGTGCGTAGACCGCCTCGACCGGCTGCTCGCCGCGGTCGACCCGCACCTGCACGAGCTCCCAGTCGCCCGCGTGCCGGCCGGTCCGCAGCACCCCGCGGTCCTGGCGGTTGGACTCGTGCCAGCGCCAGTACTGCAGCCAGCGCCGGTCCGCCGGCGCCGCCACCGCACGGCCGTAGGAGGCGGGCGGGGAGTCCGCGACGCCCGCCACCGGGTCGCGCTCCCGGGCGTCGTGGACATAGACCGGCCGGAAGCGGTCCAGCAGCGCGGTGTCGTCGCCCCGCGCGACCGCCGGGCTCAACAGGATCAGCGCGAGCGCCGCTACAAGTGCGCGCGATCGTTCCAGGTCGTCAGCGACCAGCCCGGGAGCGGGATTCCGTCCATGGTGCGCTCGTCGTCATAGGTGAAGATCGAGATGCCGGTGTTGGCGTGGCGGAGGCGGTAGAGGCCGGGCAGGTGGCCGGGCGCGAAGTCGTCCTCGAACATGATCAGCCCGAGCAGGAAGTGCAGGACGTCGTGGTGGCTGACGACGAGGACGCGCTCGGCCTCGATCGCCTCCAGGCGGGCCCGAGCGCGTGACACGCGCCCGATGATCTCCGCGAACGACTCCGCGCCCGGGGTGGCCTCGTCCGGTGGGGTCTCCGGCATCCACGTCAGCGTCGCGTGCTGGGCGCGCGTCGAGCGGCCGGCGTGGTACGCGTCGGACTGGACGACCTCGAACAGCTCGTCGTCGGTGCTCAGCGGCAGCCCGAGGATCTCGCTGATCGCGGAGGCCGTCTCCTGCGCGCGGCCCATCGGGCTCGCCACGATCGCCTCCAGCCCTTCGCCGCGCAGCCGCTCCCCCAGCCCCCGTGCCTGCGCCCAACCGTGCTCGGTCAGACGGTCGCCGCCGTCCTCCGGCTGCGCGCCGCCGCGGTCGAACACGTTCGCCGCGGACTCGCCGTGGCGCACGAAGAAGAAGTCCCGGCTCAGGTGCGGGCCCCGACCTGCGTGAGGAACAGCTCGTGGACCCGGCGCTCGCCGGCGATCTCAGGGTGGAACGAGATCACGAGCATGTTGTCCTGCCGCGCGGCGACCGGGTGGCCGTCGACGGAGGCGAGGACCTCCACCCCCTCCCCCGCTTCGGCGATCCACGGCGCGCGGATAAACACCGCGCGCACCGGCGGGCCGTCGATGCCGGGGATGCGGAGATCGGCCTCGAAGGAGCGGATCTGGCGGCCGAACGCGTTGCGCCGGCAGGTGTAGTCGGCCAGGCCGAGGTGCTCGCGGTCGAGCATGATCATCCCTGCGCAGGTGCCGAGCACGGGCTTGCCGCTGCGGACGAACTCGCGCAGCGGATCCGCCAGCCCTTCGCGCTTGATGCCCAGCGTCATCGTGGTCGACTCGCCGCCGGGCATCACGAGCCCGTCGAGCCCCTCGAGGTCACGCGGCACGCGCACCTCCCGCGGCTCGGCGCCGAGCTCGCGCAGGAGCCGGCCGTGGGCTTCGAAGTCGCCCTGCAGCGCCAGGACGCCGACGAGCGGCGCCCTGCCTCGGCCTAGGGGCCTCGTCACCGGGCTGCGCCCTCGCTACCAGCCCCGGTTGGCGAGGAGCTGCTGCTCCTCGAGCTTGCGCGTCTCCAGCGAGGTCATGGCCGTGCCGAGGCCCTCGGACGCGCGGGCGACCCGGTCGGGGTCCTGGAAGTGGGTGGTCGCCTCGACGATCGCCTGCGCGCGCGTCGCGGGATCCTCGGACTTGAAGATGCCGGAGCCGACGAAGTTGCCCTCGGCGCCGAGCTGCATCATCAGCGCGGCGTCGGCCGGGGTGGCGATGCCGCCGGCGCAGAACAGGACGACCGGCAGCTTGCCGGCCTTGGCGACGCTGCGCACCAGGTCCAGCGGCGCCTGCAGCTCCTTGGCGGCGGTGGCGAGCTCCGAGTCGTCGAGCGAGGCGATCCGCTTGATCTCGCCGGAGATCTTGCGCATGTGGCGCACGGCCTCGACGATGTCGCCCGTCCCGGCCTCGCCCTTGGAGCGGATCATCGCCGCGCCCTCCGCGATCCGCCGCAGCGCCTCGCCGAGGTTGGTCGCGCCGCACACGAACGGGACCTTGAACGCCCACTTGTCGATGTGGTTGGCCTCGTCGGCGGGCGTGAGGACCTCGGACTCGTCGACGTAGTCGACCTCGAGCGCCTCCAGCACCTGGGCCTCGACGAAGTGGCCGATGCGGGCCTTCGCCATCACCGGGATCGTCACGGCTTCCTGGATCCCCTTGATGAGGATCGGGTCCGACATCCGCGCGACGCCGCCGTCACGGCGGATGTCGGCGGGGACGCGCTCGAGAGCCATGACGGCAGCCGCGCCGGCGTCCTCGGCGATCTTGGCCTGCTCTGCGTTGACGACGTCCATGATGACGCCGCCCTTGAGCATCTCGGCCAGCCCGGCCTTGACGCGGAAAGTCGACTCGTCGCGCATGCCAGCCATGGTAGCCGTGCCCGAGGGCGCAGCCCGGTGGTGAGCCCCCCGGGCGAGACAGTGGCACGGCTGTTGTCCAGGCTGTACAGACTTACTTGAGGCGGAACGCCCGGATGCGGTCGTCGTACTGCGCCGCGTCGCGAGCGTAGACCCCGTAGGCCAGCGCCTGCAGGATCGAGAGCAGGCCCACGTGCGAGCGCACGAAGGCCGGCGAGTTCGAGGAGTAGTAGAGCGTGCGGTCGGCGAGCTTGGAGACCTCGGAGAGCGTCGCGTCGACGATCGCCAGCGTGGCCGCCTTGCGGTGGCGGGCGATCTTCATCGCGCGCACGACCAGCGGATGCGGGCGGCCGGCGCTGAGGCCGATCACGAGCGTCTCGCCGTCGATGCGGCCGAGGCGGGAGAGCGCCTCCTGCGACGGCGAGGCGGCGATCTCCGCGCGCACGTCGAGCAGCATCAGCAGGTGGCGCAGGTAAGAGGCGAAGAACGCCATCTGGTCGGTGCCGGCGATCAGCACCTTCTCGTGGGTGGCGATCGCCTCGATGGCGGCGTCGACCTGCGAGCGCGAGACCTTGCGCGCGGTCTCCTCCACGTTGACGTGGTCCGCGGCGACGGCCGACTCGAACGCGCTCTGGTCGAGCGAGAACAGCGGCTCGGCGCTCTTCTGCCCGTTGGTCGGGTCGGCGGCGCGGTGCAGGTGCCGGTACTCCTCGCGCGCGGCCTCCTGGAGCTCCGGGAAGCCCTCGAAGCCCAGCGCCTGCGAGAAGCGCACGACGGTGGAAGATGACGTGCTCGCGCGGCGCGCGAGCTCCTCGGCCGTGTGGAAGGCCACCTCGTCGAGATGGTCGACGACGTACTGCGCGACGTCCTTCTGGGACCGCGAGAACTCGTCGAAGCGGGAGGAGATGTAGGCCGACAGGGTCTGGTGACCCTGGGCAGCGGGGGGCATGGTCGCGGTCCTTGGCATGTGCGACCCCCGATTCGACGCCGTGCGCTCGGACTCCTCCCTCGTAACCTGAGCGCGGTCATGGAACGCCTCCCCACCCGGCTCGACGGGCTCGTCCTGCTCGCGCCCACCGTGCACGGCGACGAGCGCGGCTTCTTCCTCGAGACCTATCGCCAGGACGCATGGGCGCGGCACGGTGTGCCGACCGCCTTCGTCCAGGACAACCAATCGCGGTCGCGGCGCGGCACGCTGCGCGGCATCCACTTCCAGACCCACCCCGGCCAGGGCAAGCTCGTGCGGGTCGCGCGCGGGCGCGTGCTCGACGTCGCGGTCGACCTGCGGCGCGGCTCGCCGACGTTCGGGGAGTGGGAGTCGTTCGAGCTCGACGACGTCCACGGGCGCCAGCTGTGGATCCCGGTCGGCTTCGGGCACGGCTTCTGCGTGCTCTCGGACGAGGCCGACTTCGTCTACAAGTGCACCAACTACTACGACGCGGCCACCGAGAGCGGGATCTCGTTCGCCGATCCTGACGTCGGGATCGAGTGGCCGCGGGCGGTCGAGCTCCTCTACAGCGAGCGCGACCGCGACGCCCCGCGGCTGGCCGAGATCGCCGACGAGCTGCCCTTCACCTTTGGCGGCTGACGGGCGCTTCGCACCGAGCCCGACGGGGACGCTGCACCTCGGCAACCTGCGCACGGCGCTGCTGGCGTGGCTGTTCGCGCGCTCGGCGGGCGCGCGGTTCCTGGTGCGGATGGAGGACCTCGACCCGGGGCGGGTGCGGATGGACTCGGCGCGCGAGCAGCTCGAGGACCTGGCCGCGATCGGGCTCGACTGGGACGGCGAGGTCGGTGTGGCAGTCGGCGCGGGCCGAGGCTGTACGAGGCCGCGATCGCGCGGCTGCGGGCCGAGGACCGCGTGTACGAGTGCTTCTGCACGCGGGCGGAGATCCGCGCGGCGTCCTCCGCTCCCCACGGGCCGCTGCCCGAGGGCCACTACCCGGGCACGTGCCTGCGGCTGACGGACGGCGAGCGGCGGCGCAAGCGGGCGGGCGGGCGGCCGCCGGCGCTGCGGCTGCGGGCCGACGCCGAAAAGGTCCAGGTCTCGGACCGCCTGCTCGGGCGTCACGAGATGGCGGTCGATGACTTCGTCGTGCGACGGAACGACGGCGCGGCGGCGTACAACCTGGCGGTCATGGTCGACGATGCGGCCCAGGGCATCGGCGAGGTCGTGCGCGGCGCGGACCTGCTCGACTCGACGCCGCGGCAGGTCCTGCTGACGCGGCTGCTCGGGCTGCCCGAGCCGTCGTGGGCGCACGTGCCGCTCGTGCTGGGGCGCGACGGGGCGCGGCTGGCGAAGCGCCACGGGTCGGTGACGCTGCGCGAGGTCGGACGCAGCCGCGGCAGTGCGGTGGATGGCTCGGTCGCTCGGGTTCGAGCGGGCTTCGACCGCCGCCGAGATGCTGGAGGCGTTCGATCCGGCGCGCCTGCCGCGGGAGCCGACGGTCTTCACCGGCGTGTGATGGAGCGGCGGATCGGGCCGTTCTTCGCGGTGCTCGTGTCGCTGGTGGGCGGCGCGCTGCTGATGATCGCGGTGATCGTGTTCGTGTTCTACGGCTATTGCGAGGACTACTGCGACAAGCCACCGCGCTCTGACTGGAAGGCGCTCACGGCAGCGCTGCCATGGGCGCTCGGCGCGCTCGGCGTGATGACCGGCGCGGCGGCCCTCTTCATGATCGCGCCGCCGGAGCGCCGGCCCGGCTTCTGGCGCGCGTTCGGCGTCGCGGTCGTCTCGTGCGTGATCTTCTGCGCGGCGTTCGTCGCGTTCGCGTGGCTCGTGCTGCGCGACCATGAGGGCACCGCGTGGGTGGTCGGGGTGCCCGCGGTGCTCGCGTGGGAGTGGCTCACCGCGGTGGTCGCCCGGCGCTTCGCGCTTCGCGCCTGAGGTTAGGCGCCAAGCCAGGCAGCTTGCTGCCTTACGACATGCTCACGCAGCCGCGGATCGCGCTCGGCGTCCGGCTGCTGCGGCGGCGGGCGCCGATCCCGCAGCGGGCGAAGACGGTGCTGGCCGCCTCGAGCGCCGCGCTGCTCGGTCTGGCGTGGCCGGGCGGGCGCTGGCTGCGGCGGCTGGAGCTGGGGATCGCGGGGAAGGCGCTGGCGCTGCACCTGACGTTCGTTCCGGGCGTGCTGGCTGGCCGCGCACTGGCCGGGCTGGCGATCCCTCCGCCGCGGTGGGTGCTCGTGCTCGGGCCGTTCCCGATGGCGACGCTGTCGTTCTCGCGCCTCTACGGGTTCTCGGCCCGCCAGGCGGCGAGTGGGCTGGCGCTCAGCACCGTCGTGGCGGTGGCGTTGCTGCCGGTCGCGCTGACGCTACCTTGAGCCGCGCCGTGGCTTCCCGCTCGACCCGCGGAGTGCTCCTCGTCGTCGCCGCGCTCGCGGCGGTGGCGTTGCTGATCGTCGCGCTGATCGCGGCGGTCGGGTCGCTCAACCCGTTCGGCTCGGAGACCAAGGACCGCAGCGGGCCGGTGCTGCTGAAGTCGCTCGAGGATCTGTCGCAGTACCGGGCGGCGAGCGCGAACATGCAGGTCGTCGTCGACGTCGAGCAGGACGACAAGCTCCTGCCGTCATTCATCCGCGGTGAGCGGACGCTGTTCGTGGCGGCGGGGACGGTCGATGCGGCGGTCGACTTCTCGGGGCTCTCGAAGGACGCCGGCGCGGTGAAGGTGTCCGACGACCGCAAGGCGGTGACGATCACGCTGCCGGCGGCGACGCTGACCGAGGCCCGGCTCGACCCCTCGCGCTCCCGGGTCTACGACCGCGACCGCGGGATCACCAACCGCGTCGAGGACGTGTTCTCGGACAACCCGGGCGACGAGCAGCCCTTGTACGAGCTCGCGACGCGGAAGCTGTCGGACGCGGCGAAGGCCGACCCGGAGCTGCGCAAGCGGGCGCAGGAGAACACCCGGCACATGCTCGAGGGGATGATGCGCGGGCTCGGCTTCGAGCAGGTGACCGTGCGGTTCCAGCCGGCGAGCTGAGCGCGTCTCAGAGAATGCTGGACAGGATCACGACGACGTGACCAGCAGGAACGCCAGCAGGAGGAGCGCGGCGACGCGGAGCAACCACGACGGCGACTCGCGGCTGCGGCGGGGCGCGGTCCGCGCCGCGGTGCGCCGGGCGGCCGCCGTGCGCGGGGCGACCGCCGTGCGCGGGGCGACCGCGGTGGGCGTGGCGGCGTGGCGCTCGCCGTTCTTCGAGCCCTGATCCCCGTCACGCGCGCCGGTGATCGAGCCGACCCAGTCGCTGACCTTGTCGGCGAGGCCGACGGAGGGCTCGGGCACGGGAGCGCGCTTCGCGGTCCGCTCGGCGGGGCGGCGGGGACGGTCGAGGCGCCGCGGCGGCTCGCCGTCGAGCTCGGTGAGCGCCGACATCGCCTGCGTGCTCTCCTCGAGCCGCTGCGACGTCGAGTCCAGCTGCGCGCGCAGCTCGTTGCGCTCGCGCTCGACGTTCTCGAGCTCGGCCCGCAGCCGAGTGAGGTCCGGAGCGATCGCCTCCGCCGCCGCCTCGTTCAGTTGATCGCGCAGCGTGTCGCGCTCGTCGAGGAGATCCTGGTACTCCGACCGGAGTCCCTCCTGCTCGGAGCGGAGCTCGTCCGCATCCTCCGCCCGCCGCAGGAGCTCCTCCCGCTCGGCCCGGAGGGAGTCGGCCTCCTCCGCCCGCCCGCGGAGCTCGTCGGCCTCCGCCGCGCGCTGCCCGGAGCGCCTCCACCTCGGCGCGCAGCGCGTCGGCCTCCTCCGCGCGTGCTCGGAGGTCGTCCCGCTCCGCCCGGAGGGCGTCGAGGTCGGCGGTGCCGGCGCGGAACTCGTCGCGCTCCGCCCGCACCCGCGCCAGCGTCTCGCGCGCCTCCTCCGCCTCCGCGCGGGCGGAGTCGAGCGCGGCGATGATGCGCTCGGCCTCCGCGCGGCCGGGGCCGGCGTCCTTATCGTCGCGGGTGGTGGCCGGGATCGGCTCGTTGGGGAGCTGGGCGCGGGCCTTGGAGCTGCGGGGGCGCGGAAGGTCGACGACGATGCCGCGGCCGACCTCGAGCTCGGCTCCCTCCAGGCGAGGGATGTCGTCGCCGTCCCAGCCGAAGGCCGCCGACCACTGCTCGGCCGTCCCGGTGTCTCCGGGGAGCGCCCTCAGCCGCCGGCGGCGGCCGTCGACCTCGATCACGAGCGTCGCGCGTGCCCGGAGGCGGCTGACGCCGTTCCACGTCCCCTCGACCTCGAGCCGGGTCGGGTCGGCCCACTCGAAGCGCGCGAGCTCGAAGGACGTGCTGCTCTCGTCGGCAGACATGGCTCAGGGCCGGACTGCGGGGCCCTCGGTGGTCGTCTGGTCGGTGCGGGCGTCGACGGCCGAGACGTGGCGGCGGGTGTCGCGGCCCTCGACGGTCAGCGCGAACGACACACGGCCGACGGTCAGCACCGCTCCGACGGCCATGGCGATCACGGCACCCAGAGCGAGCCAGGCCCCGGTGGTGGGGTCGCCGATTACACCCGGCGGCGGGTCGAGGATCTGCGAGGCCACGATCACGGCGAGCGCCGCCACGGTCAGCGGCAGCGTGCGGCGGTCGATCACGGCGGCGGAGGGCGCGAAGGTGCCGACGACGGCCACGATCGCGGCGAGCGAGAGCACGACCATCAGCAGGTCGAGCACCTCGAACGCCTCCCAGGCGGTCACATTCGGGTCGTACCAGTCAAGGAACACGCTCACCAGCAGCAGCAGCGCCCCCACGCCCACCAGTACCGGCCCGGCTTCGATTCTTCGCGTCATCGGTCTCCCGGATCGTTGACGTGCGCGGTCCACGGTACCGCCCGCACCTGCGGCAACGCCGCGGCTACCGGTCGACGAACTTCAGCCGCTCGGAGACCTGCGTGACCTCGAAGATGCGCTGGACCACCGCGGAGCCGCGGATGATCGTCAGCTCCTGAGAGGCCTCGCGGGCGGCGGCGTCGAGCTCGAGGACGAGCCGGAGCCCGGTCGAGTCGAGGAAGCGCACGCCGCGCAGGTCGAGCACCAGGCCGGTGAAGCCGGCCTCGCGCAGACGCTCGACCTCGGCCCGCAGCTTCCCCACGGTCGCGATGTCGAGCTCGCCGACCGGCGCGACGCGCACGGACTCGCGCTCCGGCTCGACGTCGATGCGGAAGGGTTCGAACTCCCCTGCCGTGGGGTTCGATTCGTCGCGAGTGGTCACAGCATGGTCAATTCGGTGGGATCGCGGCTCGCACTCGAGCGCTATCGGCAAGCGTGTGTACCCCGATCGTCCGTCCGCGGCGGGCTGGTCTCCCCCGGGTCCGTCCTCCGGAATTGTGAGGCGTTCCCCGAAGGCTTGTCAACAGCCGACCGGGCTCGCCGGGCGCGCAGTCTAGCGACCGGCCGCCGGCGTGAGCTCGCACCAGACGACGGTGCCGTCGCGCCGGTCGACGCCCCAGCGCTTCGCGAGCCGCTCGACGAGGTAGAGGCCATAGCCGCCACCGCGCGAACCTGGCTCCCGGAGCGCGACATCGCCGTTATTGCCCGGGTCGCGCACCTCGATGCGGACGACCCCGTCGTCGATGGACGCCTTGACCGAGACGCGGTCGCCCGGCGTCAATTTGCCATGACGCAACGCGTTCGTTATGAGCTCGGTCACGAGCAGCCGCACATCCTCGAGCGTGCTCGCACCGAGGCGCGAGGCGAGTCGCTCGGTGACCTCGGTCCGTGCCTGGGTGGCAGCGGTCGGGGCGGGCTGGTAGCTGAGCTCCACTTCGTCCATCACCTCAGCGATACCCGATCGCGCGCGGCTTACTCGGCGCCGGGTCGGCTCTTGACCCCACTTGCACGCGATCGACCCGAATCCGGCCTGCTGGCGTGGATTCGAGCGGCCACATGCGGGTAGTTCACGGGTCGTGGCCGATCTCCCGACGCAGAGCGACTTTCAAGACTTCGAAGCCTGGGCGGGCCGTGACGTGCTCGCGCCCAGCGGCGACCGCCTCGGCGCGGTCGACCAGATCTTCCTCGACGAGGCGACAGGTACCCCCGAGTGGGTGCTCGTCACGCTCGACGACGGCGCCGCCTTCGTCCCGCTCGCCGGCGCGACCGTCGAGGAGCGCTCGATCCGCGTCGACCACGACGCCGAGCGCGTCCAGGCCGCACCGCGGCCCGAGGCCGGCGAGACGCTGAGCGTGGGAGAGGAGAAGCGCCTGTACGAGCATTACGGGCTGGAGTACTCGCAGGCGGAGTCCTCGTCGGTGCTGCCCGAGGGCGCGACGACGGAGGAGCGGCCGCGGCTACGGAAGTACATCGGCGCGCCGGTGGCTGCCCCCGCGGAGGAGGAGCCCGCGGCGGAGGCGCCGCCGCAGCCCATTGCGGCCGAAGCGCCGAAGGCCGAGGGAGAGCCGAAGGCCGAGGAAGAGCCGAAGGCGGCGGCGGAGGAGGAGCCGAAGCCCGCGGCGGACTCCATGGCCCCGCGCAACCTCAGCGACGCCACGCCCTCCCCCTGCCCCCGCGCAAGCCGGACGTGCTCCCGCCCGAGGGCGGCTTCCGCAACGAGGTCGAGGAATCGCGAGGCTCGAAGCTCCGCATCGCGATCCCGGTCGCGCTCGCCGGCGCGATCGCGAGCCTGATCGCCGTGCTCGCGTGGCGCCGTAGGAGCTAGCGCCCCCGCTAGGCACCAAGGTGCCTGGCTTGGCGCCTAGCCCCCCGCTAGGCAGCAAGCTGCCTGGCTTGGCGCCTAGCCCGCGAGGCAGGCGACTGCGACGAGCGCGTACTCGAGGAAGAACAGCTTCCACACGCGCATGTAGAAGCGCGTGAAGACCGCGGGGTCGTCCGGGTCCGCGCCCCGGGCCCAGCCCAGCAGCACCGCCAGGGCCGCCAGATGCCCGCCCGCCAGCACCCACGGGTTGGCCTCGGGGATCAACAGCGGCCCCAGCACCGCCATCCCGACGTAGGCGAGCGCCAGCACCGCGAGCCCCGCCCGCAGCACCTTCGCCCCGCCGACCCGCACGGTGAAGGTCATGATCCGGAAGCGCCGGTCGCCCTCGGCGTCGGGGACGTCCTTGAGGATCGCGATCGCGAACGAGAACGGGAGGACCACCACCGTCAGCGCCCACACCGCGGCGGGGATCGAGACCGTCCCGTCCGGTCCCAGCGCGAGCGAGAAGTGCGCGTAGACGCCGAGGTTGACGACCACCGAGCGCACGCCCGAGATGCACAGGGACGCCGCCACCGCGAAGCGCTTGAGCCGCAGCGGCGGCAGCGAGTAGGCCGTCCCCACCGCCAGCCCGACCACCACCGCCACCGTCTCGAGCGTGCCCTGCGTGATCGCCAGCAGCAGGGCGAGCGCCGCCGACGTCGCCACGATCGCGCGCCCGGTCTCCGTCGTCATCTCGCCCGCCGCCAGCGGCAGGAACGGCTTGTTGACGCGATCGATCTCGACGTCCTCGAGCTGGTTGATGCCGACGATGTAGACGTTGACCGCGAGGCCCGCGACCAGCGTCCAGAACAGGTCGAACAGCCCGCCGTCGAGCGCCAGCCCCGGCAGCGTGGAGACCGCGATCAGATAGAGCGCGACGATGCTGACCGTCGTGCCGATGATCGTGTGCGGGCGCGAGAAGCGCCACAGCGCGCCGAGCGGCCGGGCCGCCGGGAGCGCGACCGCGCGGCCGGTCATCGCCGCCGCCGCAGCGCCAGCACGGCGCCGACCGGCACGAACACGAAGCCCGCCAGCGAGCCGAGCACGAAGCGCCCGGCGAAGGTGAGACGGCGCAGCCAGTCCATCGGCGCCTCGACGTCCTCGAGCGTCTCGGAGCGCGCGAGCGGCGACTCCCCCGCCGCCGGCTTGCGCCCGCTCACGGCGACCGCGTACTGCGAGCGCGGGTCGCGGTACCAGCCGGGCGCCACCGCGGTCACGGAGATGTCCTCGAACCCGGCGCGCTCGAACCACTCGCGGTACTGCGCCTCGGTCGGGAACAGCATCCACAGCTCCGCCAGCCAGCGCAGCACCCGGTCGCCCGGCGGCACCGGCCCGGCCACCAGCGCCACGCCGCCGGGCTTCAGCACCCGGTAGGCCTCCGCGATCCCGCGCTCGGGCGCCGGCCAGTACTCGATCGAGCCCGCCGAGACGTAGCGGTCGAAGCGGTCGGTCTCGAACGGCAGCGCCTCGGCGTCGCCCTGGAGCTTGCGCACGCGCGCCAGACCCGGCTTGCGCTGCGCCCGCGCCAGCTGGTGCGGGCTCTGGTCGAGCATCGTCACGCGGTCGGGCTCGACCGCCTCGACGATCCCCTCGGTCGTGAAGCCCGTACCCGCACCAGCGTCAAGGACTTCCAGCGTCCGCTCGTCGAGCTGCGCGCCCCGCAGGGCGTCCGACCGCATGGCCGGCGTCCAGAACAGCGGATTGACCCAGCGGTCGTAACCCGTCGAGAGGAAGCGGTAGAACCAGTACGCCTCCTTCTTGTGCTGGATCAGCCGCATGCCCCGCATCTCACCGTACCGAGCCGACGAACGCCTGGACGACTGGGTCCCCGAGCCCGCCGTCCGCACTCACCACCGCCGCGCGGCGGCGGCGCCGCCGGAGGAGCTGTGGGACGCCGCCCGCGCCGTCCGCCTCTCCGACACCCGCCGGCTCGAGCGGCTCGTGCGCTGGCGGATCCCCGGCGTCGTGCACAGCCAGACCTACACCGAGCTCTTCCGCGATTACCCGTTCACGGTGCTCGACGAGGGCGACACCTGGTCGGTATCGGGCTTGTGCGGGCGGATCTGGACGCTCCAGCGCGACTACCCGCGCCTGAGCGGGCCGGACGACTTCCGCACCTGGGACGAGCGCGGGACGGTGCGGGTGCTGTTCGCGCACTGGGCGGAGCCGGGTGAGGATGGGCGCTCGGTGCTGGTGTCCGAGGCTCGGGTGGATCCGGTGGACGCGACGGCGCGGATGCGGTTGCGCGCGTTGTGGACGGTGATCGGGCCGTTCGAGCGGCTGGTCGGGGCGGAGCCCTTGGCGGTCGCGGCTCGGCGCGCGGAGTCAACTGCGGCTGGGTAGGGGGTCGCAGGACCGCTTCCCTACCCAGCCGCCGTTGAAGTTCGCGCCGGTCCTACACCCAGCGCTCGAGCCCGGCGAGCGACGACTCACCGCTCCACCACACGCGGCCGCCGCGCCGCACCTCGGCGCGCAACCGGCCGGTGAGGTACTGCTGCGAGCGGGGCTCCACCCGCCGCTCACCCGGCACCGGGACCGGCAGGACGGCCGGCGAGCCCACCCCCTCGCCCTCGAGCTCGACGTCCCAGCGGGCGGAGCGGGCGCGAACGCGCCAGGCAGCGGCGCCGATCGAGGTGCGCAGCTGCGCGAACGGCGGCGCGAGCCGCAGGATGCGGTCCTCGACCCGCACGACCACCCCCGTCGGCGCGCCGCCCAGCACGCGACCGCCCGCGAACGCCGCGCACGCGTCGGCGCCCTCGAACGCCTGCGCCTGCCCCCACCACCAGTGCTCGGTGAAGCGCGGACCCCAGTTCTTCTCGGCGTAGACAACGGCGCCGTCCCACCCGGAGCCCGACACGCGCCCGCCCAGCAGGTGCGGATGCCAGTACTGCGGCAGCCCCGGCACGATCTGCCCCAGCCCCGTCCCACCGAAGGCCCGCCGCGGCCACTCGACCCTCTCCTCAATGCGCAGTTCAAGCCGTGCGTCCTCCCCGAGGTCGACCCGCAAATGCGACGCCGACCCGGACAACGACGAGCCGGCCCGCACGCCGAGATCCCCGAACGACACCTCGGCCACCGGCTCCAGACGGGAGCGCACGGTGCCGTCGGACGAGGCCAGCGCGACGATCGCCCAAGGTCCCGCCGCATCGCGGCAGACCCCGCACAGCGCGATCGCGACGCGGCCCGCGGCGGCGTCCGTCAGCCGCCAGTAGTAGCCCTCGAAGCGTGTGCCATGGGCCCGGCGCTGGTCCCCGAACGGCGGGTCAGCTCCGGTGCGGCGATACCAGGCGAGCGGAGTCACGGCGCGCCCAGGCTATCCCTGGGCGCGCCGTCCTCTCCGGTCCCCTGGCAAGCGTTACTTGGTCCAGCTGGTCGACCAGCTCGAGCGGCTCCAGCTCGAGCGCGCGGTGGCGACGGCTGCGCTGTCGGTGCCGAGCGAGTCCGGAGCCAGGCTCCAGCTCGAGCGGCTCCAGCTCGAGCGCAGCAGATCGCTCGCCTCGCTCCAGCGGGAGCGGCTCCAGCGCGAGCGCGTGTAGTCGATCTCGCCGGTCGCCGGGTCGATGTAGGTGTTGGGCTCGAGGCCCTGGTTGGCGAGCTTGCCGCCGTCGCCGAAGAAGCGGCGGGCGGCGTCGACCATGCTGAGCTCGTCGATCGAGTCGGTCAGCGGGCGATCGGAGTCGCGCAGCAGCGCCTTGGCGCGGTTCGGCGTCATCGTCGGGTCGAGCTGGAAGCCGATCGCGGCGGCGCCCGCCACCATCGGGGCGGACATCGAGGTGCCGCCGGCGCGGATGTACTCGCCGCCGTCGCTCACGCAGTCGGTGCAGAGCCGCGAGTACGCCGAGCTGCGGCGCGAGGTTGGAGACGATCCTGGCGCCCGGCGCGTAGATGTCGGGCTTCGCGAAGCCGTCCTGCGTCGTGCCGCGGCTCGACCAGGTGGTCGGCTCGTCGTCGGCGATCTCCTTCGTGCCCTTGTCGTCGACCGCGCCGACCGTGACCACGTAGGGGTCGTTGCCGGGGGCGTGGCTGACGGCGTCGCCGCCCGGGCCGCGGTTGCCGGCGGCGGCGACCACGAAGATGCCCCTGAACCAGGCGGCCTCGACCGCGGCGTCCAGCGGGTCGGTCTTGTAGGACTCGGTGGCCGAGGACTCCAGCGACAGGTTGAGGACGCGGATGTTGTAGTCGGCCTTGTGGTCGACGGCGAACTGGATGCCGGCGATCACGTCGAGGACGGTGGCGTTGCCGTCGTCGTCGGAGGCCTTGATCGAGATCAGGTTCGCGCCCGGCGCGACGCCCATGAAGCGGCCCTTGTTAGCGTCGCCGTCGTCGCGGTTGCGCGAGTCCCCGGCGATGATGCCGGCGACGTGCGTGCCGTGGCCGTAGGTGTCGGTCGCGGTCTTGGCGTGGGGGTTGACGACCGCGGAGCCGATGACGCGCGAGGACTTGTCGAGGCGGACGCGCGGAAGTCGGCCAGGCCGCCGGCGATGCCCGTGTCGACCACGGCGACGCCGACGCCGCGGCCCGTCCCGCGGTAGGTGTTCCAGAGGTACGGCGTCTGGATCGACGCGTTGTAGGAGGTGGAGAGGCCGTCGCCCGTGGCCTGCGGCTTGGTCGCGGCGTTCGGGGAGACCGCGCGGACCTCGGGGCGCGAGGCGAGCTCGCGGGCGCCGGCGGCGGGCAGCTCGGCGGCGACGGCGTTGATGATGTGCAGGTCACGCGTGACCTTGCCCCCCAGTTCGCGGACGAGCGGCGCGGCGGCGCCGCGGGCCGTCCCCGGGTCGAGCTGAACGATCACCTCGACGCGCTTGTGCGGCGAGCGCGCGGCCAGGTCGGCCAGCGCAGGGTTCAGCGACGGCAGCGTCTCCGCGGCTGCGACCGACGGATCGGGCGCCGGGAGGGCGGCACGCGAACCGGTCAGCGCGACGGTGGAGGCGGCGATCGCCAGCAGGGCGATGCCGATCATCCAGCGCATCCGGAAGACGATGTTGGGGGCTGAATAGGGCATCGACGCGGCGACCTCCATGTCGCGAGATTCGGCTCGGAGTTGAAGCTCGAGCCGGCGGCTGGGCTGCCTCCGTCCGGAGGCCCCTGGCTTTGCGTCCCCGCCTCACGGCGGGTTTGCCCTACGAACTGCAGCTCTCGCCAGGTCTATCGTCCGGATCCCGGAGCGCCGAGAGGGCTCCTGGACGGGCGTTCGATCCGCACCCGGTCCTCGAGGATCGAGGTCGACAGCGGGGGCGACAGATAGAAGCCCTGGCCGAGGTCGCAGCCCATCTCCTTCAGCACCGCGAGCTGGTCGCCGGCCTCGATGCCCTCGGCGACGACCTCGAGCCCGAGCGTGCGCGCGAGCTCGATGATCATGCGCACGAACGAGCGCTCCTCGCGGCGGCCGGTGACGCCGTCCACGAACGGCTTGGCGATCTTCAGCACGTCGAGCGGGAACGAGCGCAGGTAGCTGAGCGACGAGTAGCCGGTGCCGAAGTCGTCGAGCGCGAGCCGCACGCCGGTCTCGTGGAGCTCGCGCAGCGTGGCGCTCATCTGCGCGTCGACCAGCACGCTCTCGGTGATCTCGAGCGTCAGCTGCGTCGGGTCGAGCCGGTGGCGGCGCAGGGTCGACGTCACCCGGCTCGAGCACGTCGACGTGCTGGAGCTCGACGGCGGAGAGGTTCACGTGCATGCCGACGTCGCGGCCGACCGCGCGGCGGCAGGCCTCGTCGAGCACGAACTCGCCGATCGGCACGATCAGCCCCGTCTCCTCGGCCAGCGGGATGAACTCCCCGGGGCCGACGAGGCCGCGCTCGGGATGCTGCCAGCGCACGAGCGCCTCGGCGGCCACGACGTCGCCGGTGGCGAGGCGGGCGATCGGCTGGTACTCGACCGCGAACTCGCCGCGGGCGACCGCCTGCTGGAGCTGCTCCTTGAGCCCGTGGCGGCGGAGGATCGCGGTGTGCATGCTGGCGCTCGAAGCGCGCCCAGCGGCCCTTGCCCTGCTGCTTGGCCTCGTACATGGCGACGTCGGCGTCGCGGATCAGCTCGCCCGCGCGGGTCGCCTCGGCGTGGTTGGTGGCGATGCCGACGCTGGCGCCGACGCTGACCGCCTCGTCGCCGGCCGGCACGCGCTGGGCGAGCGCGGCGAGGATCCGCTCGGCGACGACCACGACGTCCTCGGGCCCGTCGAGGCGGTCGAGCAGGACCGCGAACTCGTCGCCGCCGAAGCGCGCGACGGTGTCGCTCGGGCGCACGCACGAGCACAGGCGCTCGGCGACCGCGACCAGCAGCTGGTCGCCGACCGTGTGGCCGAGCGTGTCGTTGACGGTCTTGAAGTCGTCGATGTCGACGAACAGGACGGCGACGGTCGGATCGGGCTTGCGCAGCGCCTCGTCGACGCGGTCGATGAACAGCGTGCGGTTGGCCAGCCCGGTCAGCGAGTCGTGGTAGGCCTGGTGCTCGAGCTGGCGCTGGAGCTCGCGCAGCTGCCAGACGGTCTGCTCGAGGCGGTCGTACTGGAGCGCGACCGAGGCGTTGGTGGCGAGCGTCTCGAACAGCCGCAGGTCGGCGTCGGAGAAGTCGCGGACGACGCCGAGGCGGTTGGCGAGCAGCATCGTGCCGACAACGCGCGTCTCCCCCGGGAGCATCGCGAGCATCGCGTGGGTGACGCCGCGCTCCTCCAGGTAGTGGCGCAGGCGCACGCTGCCGGTCGCGGGCGTGAGGCGGGTGACGGGCTCGTCGTGGTCGACCAGCGCGCGCAGCTCGTCGGCGATCGCGGTGTCGATCGGGAGCATCTCGTCGCGGACGTCGCCCGGCCCGTGGGTGGTGCGCAGCGGCGCGTTGCCCTCGGACGGGAACAGGACGATCTCGGCGATCTCGGCGCGGAACGCCTCGACCGAGCGGGCGAGCAGGCCCTCGAGCGCGCCGACGATCTCGGGCGAGCGCGAGAGCGTGCGGGTCGTCTCGTAGAGGAACTCGAGGCTCTCGTGGCGCTGGCGCTCGGTCGCGTAGGCGCGGTAGGCGAGGAAGACGGTGACGAGCGGCACGACCAGCAGCGGCAGCGCGCGCGGGTCGTAGACGACGATCACGCGCGCCGGCGAGGGCGAGGCTCGAGTTGGTGATGGTGACCGTGAGGTCCATGAGCAGCATTCGACCGAGCGCCTTGAGCGCCGAGCAGGCCCTCGGAGAGCGAGATCGCGGCGCCGATCAGCAGCACGGTGACGAAGGCGGAGATCTGGGTCGCGAGCAGCGCGTAGAGCCAGACCGCCGGGCCGAAGCCATCGGTGGTCGCGGCCAGCTCGCTGGAAGACGATCACCGCCAGGCACGTGGCGAGCGTGAACTGCGCGATGTTGAAGACGACCTTGATCGCCGGCAGGCGGCGGTCGATCAGCAGCACCACGATCGGCCCGACGAGCCCGGCGACGACGAGGTCGATCGGGCTCGCGAACAGCAGGCCGAACACGAGCGGCAGGTCGCCGAGCGAGAACGAGTGGGCGCTGCGGCGGAAGTGCAGGTGCACGACGCAGCGCTCGGCGGCGAGGAAGCCCAGCGCGAGACCCCACCACGGCAGGTGGACGCCCGCGTCGAACTCGGGGAGGTGCTGCACCGGCCCGGCGAGCAACGCCACGGACGCGATGACGATCGCGATGTTGAGCGCCCACACGCCGCCGTCGGCGGACAGCAGGCGCCGCGCGCCCTTCCCTGGGGACATGGTGGCCTCATCGGCGGCGAGAGCCGATGGCTGAAGCTCTGGACGGATGCGAGACGGCTGGGCCGAGCAGGAGATTGCCGGCGAAGCCGACGATCCGGTCGAACAGCCCGTCGAGCTCGTCGCCGGGGATGCGCTGCATGATCCGGGCCCGCTCCCACGCCTGGTCGCGGGCGTGGCGGATGCTCCAGAGCGCGAGGAAGTCGTCGGCGTTGCCGAACGCGGTGTCGACCTCGGCGATCAGGCGGTCGGAGAGCGGGCCCTTGATGTCCGTCTCGACCGCCGCGAGGATGTCGTTGACCTTGTCGTAGTCGCGGCGCATGGCGGCGTCGAAGCCGAACTCGTGCCAGGTGAGGATCGAGCGCGTGGGCCAAGTCGTTGTTGATGTGCGCGTTCATGCCGGTGATCGCGAACTGGAGCGCGAGCCGGCGCTCGGCGCGGCGCTCGAACAGCGGCTCCCACGCCTTCGAGACCCACGCCTTGGCCGCGGCCGCGTCGTAGGCGTCGAAGTAGAACTGGGCGAAGAGGATGTCGAGGCGCTCGATGAACGCCTGGTTCTCGAACGTCGGGAGCGCGTCGCGAACCGCCTCGGTCACCTTGAGGTACATGCCGTTGAAGCAGGCGACGCCGTCGGGGGGAACCGCCGGGCCGCCCGGCGCGAAGAAGCCGTTGAGCTGCGTCTCGATGTCGGTCAGCCGGGCGACGACCTCCGCCACCGTGCGGTCCGCGGGCACGCGCGCGACGCGCTCGCTCAGTCTTTGCATGGATGTTGGCCAGGTGCTCATGGGGGGACGCTAACCGGCCGGCCGCGCGGCCGGGACCCCGCACTCCGTCGCGGGGCCCCTACCTGCGGCAGGCTTCCGTGCCTCGGTCGGTCCGGCTGAGTGGGGGGAGGGTTGCCGGACGCCTTACAGAGCACCGAGGCGCTCGCCTGATACATCGGCGAGATCGCGCCGGGTGACCTCGGCCAGCAGCGGGGCGTCGAGGGCGAGGTGGCAGCTCGAGCGCGCCCTGCAGCTGGAGGCGCGCCTCCTCCGGGCGGCCGGCGGTCGCGTGGAGCAGGCCGAGGTAGCGCCGGACCGAGCCCCAGCAGCCGCTGAACCCGGTCTGCACGAGGCGGTCGGCGTGAGGTTCCAGCTCGGCGATCAGCGCGTCGGCGCCCTGCGCGTCCCCGACGGCGGCGCACGCCTCGGCCACGCAGGTGAGGCCGGAGAGGCGGAAGAGGCTGCCGGGCAGGCCCTCGAGCGCGGCGGGGAGCGCGGCCTCGTAGGCCTCGCGGGCGCGCTCGCGCTCGCCGGCCTGCAGCAGCACGAGCGGCAGCGGCGCCCGCCAGATGACGCCGATCGCGCCGCGCTGGCGCGCGAGCCGCTCGACCGGGTCGAGCAGCTCGCCGAGGCGCCCCTGGTCGCGGCGGACGGCGAACAGCTGCGTGAGGAAGAACCCGCGCGCGTCGGGCGATCCGGCGGCCTCGGCGACCCGCAGCGACTCGCGGTGGATCCGCTCGGCCTCGTCCAGCCGGCCTGCGACGTGCGCCCACTCGCCGCGCCAGGCCAGCGCGGAGTGCGTGTAGAGCGGCTGGTGGAGCTCGAGCGCGAGCGCCGCGAGGCGGACGTGGGAGGCCTTGGCGCCGGCCAGGTCGCCGAGCTCGACGAGGTCGAAGATGCGCCAGTGCAGCGCGAGCGCGGCGACCTCGCCGGCCCCGATCCGCTCGGCGACGGAGACCGCCTCGTCGATCGTGGCGAGGCGCTCGGGCGCGTGCTCGATGTCGAGCAGCGCGGCGTGGCGGCCCATCAGGGCGGCGGCGAGCGCCCCGTCGTCGCCGACGCGGCGGGCCATCGCGACCGCCTCGGCGCCGAGCCGCGCCGGCCGGTCGCCGGCGGCCGCGAGCGCAAGGTGCTCGGCCAGGCGCGCGAGCAGCCGCGCCCGCAGCGGACCATCGGCGTCCCCGAGCGCGGCGAGCGCCTCTTCGAGCCGGGCGACGTAGGCGGGGTCGGAGGTGACCGGCATGTAGAAGCGCCCGCCCGCGCCGAGCGCGGCGCGGGCCAGGATCTCGGGGTCCCGGGAGACCTCCACCGCCTCGTCGAACGCCGCGCGGGCGCCCGGCTCGCTGGCCTGCCAGCGCACGTCGCCGAGTGCGATCAGGAGGTCGGCCCGCCTGTCGACCTGGAGCGCCTGCCCGAGGTGCCAGGCCGCTTCCTCGTACGCGTGCGCGGCGACCGCCTGGCGGGCGGCGGCGGCGCTGTACTCGACCGCTGCCTCCGCCCCGCCGACCTCGCGGGCGACGAAGAAGTGGTGCGCGAGCTCACCAGGTGGCGCGCCGTCGGCCTCGAGCGCGCGGCCGGCGCGCAGGTGCAGGCGGACGCGGCGGGCGTGGGCGGGCGCGTCGTAGAGCGTCTCGCGCACGAGCGCGTGGGCGAAGGCGAAGCGGTCGACCTGCTCGACGTCCTCGCGCACGACGCCGGCGCGCAGCGCCTCCTCCAGCGCGTCGAGCAGCTCCTCCCCCGGCCGCCGCGCCATCGCCTCGAGCGTGGCGAGCTGGAAGTCGCGGCCAAGCACCGCGGCGGCCGTCAGCGCCTCGACGGTCTCCGGCTCGAGCCGGGCGAGCCGGCGCGAGACCAGGTCCTTCACGCCCTCCGGGACGCCGTCGGACTCGGGCGCCTCGGCCAGGCTGCGCAGCATCTCCTCGATGAAGAACGGGTTGCCGGCGGTGCGGCCGTAGAGGCGGTGGGCCAGCTCGGGGTCGCCCACGAGCTCCGCCGCGTCCGCCTCCTCCAGGCCGGCGAGCGCGATCCGCTCGACCACGTGCTCGCGGCTGAGGTCGGCGAGCAGCCGTGCCGGGTCGGCGACGCGGTTGGCCTCCTCGTCGCGCATCGTCACCAGCACCAGCAGCGGCGCCCCCTCGAGGCGGCGGACGACGTGGCGAAGCAGCAGAAGGGTCGGCATGCCCGCCCACTGGAGGTCCTCGACGACGAGCAGGAGTGGCCGCTCGGCGGCGACGCGCGCGAGCAGCGCGGCGACGGCCTCGAAGAGCCGGTAGCGGCGGTTCTCGCGCTCGCCGGACTCCGCGGCGACGCCACCCAGCTCCGGGACCAGCGGGGCGAGCGCCTCGAGATCCACGCCCGTCACCGGCGGCGCGTACGCCACGTAGTGGCGCAGCGCTTCGACGAACGGCTGGAACGGGACGACGGTCTCCTCGTCGATCCGCCCGTGCAGGACGGCGGCGCCGGCCGCGTGCGCCTCGGCGGCGAAACGGGCCGCGAGCCGGGTCTTCCCCATCCCCGCCTCTCCCACCACCACGACTACCGCGCCCTGGCCCAGCTCCCACGCCCGCCGAAGGGCGGCGAGCTCCGGAGCCCGGCCGACGAACGGCCGCTCCTCGCGCCCGGCGAGGACGGCCGGCAGCGGCAGATCGGGCGTCGCGGCTCGGGAGGCGGGGGCCGGCGCCTCGTCCTGCATCAGCAGCCGGTCGTGCAGCGCGGTGACGTGGGGCGCCGGGGTCGCGCCGAGCTCGTCGCGCAGCAGCACGCGCAGCTGGTCGTACACCCGCAGCGCCTCGGCGAGGTTGCCGCGCGCCGCCAGCAGCTCCATCTGCAGCGCGTAGCCCGATTCGCGGTAGGGCTCGCGCTGGATCAGCGCGCGCGCCGCGCGGTCGGCGGCAGGCAGATCGCCGCCGCCCAGCCGCAGCGCGGCGCGGGCCAGCGTCTCCAGCGCATCGGAGTGCAGCCCGTCGAGCTCGGCGCGCTGCTCGTCGACCCAGCGCCCGGTGAGCTCGGGCAGCAGCGGCCGCTCGAGCCGCTCCAGCGCCGCCCGCGCCCGCTCGACCGCCCGCCGCGGGTCGTCCGCCGCGAGCGCCTCCTCGGCCTCGGCCGCGGCGGCGCGCGCGTCGTCGAGATCCACCCACACCTCGTCCGCGAGCTGCAGGTGCGCGCGGCCCGCGATCGCGTCGGGCCCCAGCGCCTGCCGCACGCGCGTGAGCAGCGCGGCCAGCCCGGCGTCGGGCGAGCCAGGCGGATGGTCGTCCCACACGACGTCGACCAGCTCGTCGCGCCGCACCGGCCGATCGTGGTTGCGCGCGAGGTACGCGAACAGCAGCCGCCCCTGGCGGCCCGGAAGGTCGTCCTCGACCCGGCGCCCGTCGACCTCGACGGTCAGGGCGCCGCACAGCTCCACTCTGATGGCCACGGGCTCAGGGCCAACCGTAACCGGCCGGGAGGACCGGCCGGAGGAAATCATCCGGTCAGCCTGCGGCGAGCACCTCAGCCGCGGCCGCTTCGCGCTCCTCGGCCGCCCGGTAGGCGGCGTAGGCGGCGGGCCGGTCGGGCCGGTCGGCGCCGGCCCACAGCTCGTAGGCGGCGCGGGCCTCGTCGCGGGCGTGCAGCCAGGCGCGGCGCCGCAGCTCGGAGGAGAGCAGCGCGGGATCGAGATCGAACATGATGGACATGGCCTCGAGAGCGCCCTTCACGCGCGGTGATACAGACCCCAAGGTCGTCCCAAGGCCGCCCCAAGCCGCGCCGTCGAGTGTCTCGGGCCATGACGACCATCACGTCCCTGACCGATGTCCGCGCCGCCCGTCGCGGGGAGCGCGAGACCGCCACGCTCGTCGCCGCCGCCGCAGAGGGAGAAGCCAGGGCCTGGCGCGAGCTGATCGACCGCTACGCCGTGCTCATCCGCTGCGTCTGCCGCTCGCACCGCATGTGCGACGCCGACGCCGACGACGTCGCCCAGCTCACGTGGCTGCGCGCCGTCGAGCACATCAGCCGGCTGCGCGACCCCGACCGCTTCGGCGCCTGGGTCGGCACCACCGCCCGCCGCGAGTGCCTGCGGATCCTGCAGGGCCGCAAGCGCGTCGTCCCGACGGCCGACGAGGTGCGGACGCCGCTCTTCGCCGCCCACGTCGACGAGGACGAGATCGCGCGCGCCGCCGAGCGACGCACCGCGGTGCGCGCCGCGCTCGGCACGCTGCCGCCCAAGCAGCGCACGCTGCTGCGGCTCCTGCACTCCGAGCGCGAGCCCAGCTACGACACGATCAGCGCCCAGCTCGGCATGCCGGTCGGCAGCATCGGCCCGACGCGCGGCCGCGCGCTCGAGCGCCTGCGCAAAGAAATCCACATCCCGCTCCCGGCGGCTTAGGGTTGGCGCATGAGCACGGACGAGCCGGCTGACGGCGTCGCGCTCTGCCTCTCCGGAGGCGGCTACCGGGCCATGCTGTTCCACGTCGGCGTCGTGTGGCGGTTGCACGACGCGGGCTGGCTCAAGCGGCTCGACCGCGTCTCCAGCGTCTCCGGCGGCTCGATCACCGCCGGCGCGCTCGCGCTGGCGTGGCCCAAGCTCGAGGCCGAGGGGTTGGAGCCCAGCTTCGTCGCCCCGATCCGCGCGCTCGCGGGCCGCACCGTCGACGCGACCAGCGTGATCGCCGGCGCGCTCACGCCCGACACGATCTCCGAGCGCGTCGCCAAGGCCTACCGCCGCCACCTGTTCGGCGAGGCCACGCTGCAGGACCTCCCCGATCACCCCCGCTTCGTGATCAACGCGACCAGCGTCCAGTCCGGCGTGCTGTTCCGCTTCTCCAAGCCGTTCATGGCCGACTGGCGCGTCGGGCGCGTGAACCAGCCGAGGGTCGCGCTCGCCGACGCGGTGGCCGCCTCTTCCGCCTTCCCGCCCGTCCTCTCCCCCTTCGAGCTCGATCTGCGCGACGTCACGTGGGTCGACGAGGAGGGCAACGACCTCGGCCACGGCGAGTACCGCGAGCGCGCGGTGCTGTCCGACGGCGGCGTCTACGACAACCTCGGGCTGGAGACGGCCTGGAAGGCGTGCAAGACCGTGCTCGTGTCCGACGCCGGTGGCCGGATGGCGGAGGAGCCCGACCCCGACCACGACTGGGGCCGCCACCTGTTCCGCGTGCTGAGCGTGATCGACAACCAGGTCCGCTCGCTGCGCAAGCGCCAGTGCGTCGACGCGTTCAAGGCACACGAGCGCCAGGGCGCGTACTGGGGCATCCGCAGCGACATCGCCGACTTCCACCTTGCCGACGCGCTGGCCGCCCCGCACGACGCGACGATGGCGCTCGCCACGCTCTCGACCCGGCTGGCGCGGCTCGACGACGTCGTCCAGGAGCGGCTGATCAACTGGGGCTACGCGGCCTGCGACGCCGGGATGCGCGCCCACGTCGACCGCGCGCTGCCCGCGCCGACGGGCTATCCTACCCCGTAGCCGTCGGAGCGTCTGAGCGAGCCGACGAGCTGCGGCGGCAGTTCCTGCCGCGCCTGCGCTACGACTCGAACGAGCAGTACTTCGCCGACAGCCCGGCGCAGTGGACCGACAACCCCGGCCACGAGTTGCGGCGCGGCGACGGCACGCTGCTGGCCCGCGCGCCCGCGCTCTCGCTCGGCCTGCTCGGCGAGACGCAGTACTCCGACGGGAAGGCGGTGCAGCCCACCGACTTCATCTCCGATCCCCGCCGCGACTACCGCGCGCAGTACGTGACGCTGCGGGTCGCCCGGCCCGACCTCAAGAACCGCATCTACGGGCACGCCGTCGAGCAGAACGGGCGCCTCTGGCTCCAGTACTGGCTCTGGTACTTCTACAACGACTACTCGCTCGCGCTCAACGCCGGCCTGCACGAGGGCGACTGGGAGATGGTGCAGCTGCGGATGCACGGCGACGAGCCCGACGTCGCGGTCTACGCGCAGCACGTCAACGCCGAGAAGCGCGCGTGGACCGAGGTCGAGCAGGACGACGGCCACCCGGTCGTCTACGTCGCGCGCGGCTCCCACGCCTCGTACTTCGAGGCCGGCTTCCACACCACCGAGGCCTGGTACGACATCGCCGACGGCAAGCGGAAGTCGCCCGGAGCTGACGCTCGAGATCCTCGACGGCGACGGCCCCGGCTGGGCGCGCTGGCGCGGGCGCTGGGGCGACACCCAGCCGCGGTTGCCCGGCGGCCTGCAGCAGCCGAGCCCGACCGGTCCGGGCGCCAAGGCGCAGTGGAGCGCGCCAGACACGCTGCTCGACAAGGCGGTCACGCCGGAGCGGCACACGCCGGCCGAGGCCCCCGACGTGACGATCGCCCGCAACGGCGACTGGATGCGGATCACGTTCGACTTCGAGCGCCACGACCCGCCGCCGCGCTCGCTGATCGTGACCGTCAACTCACGCGACGAGGACGGCGTGCCGCCGCGCACCTACACCTTCGCGCTCGAGGACACCGGCAGCGGCACGCTCAACACCCGCATCCCGACCGACCCCGCCAAGCACTACGACGTCTACACGAGCACGAGCGCGGGCGACCCGCCGGTGCCGTCGGAGTCGACGCTGACGCTGCTCGACCCCGTCGGCGAGGCCAAGCACCCCGTCCTCCAGGGCGTGGCGCAAGGCCTCGGCAAGGTCTTCGCCTGGATCCGCGGCCACCTCAAGCGCGGCGGACCTTGAGCACGTCGCCGGCCGCCTCGGTGATCTCCAGCACCCGGTCGCCGAGCCGCAGTCGCCCGCCGTCCTCCAGCGTCCACTCGCCCTCGGTCGCCTCGGGCTTGTCGACCGGCCCCGGCACGCTGCCGGCGTAGGAGCCGTCCGGGTGCAGCTCGATCGCCTCGCGGCCGCGCGAGGGCGGGAACGCGTAGCCCGCCGGCCGGAAGACCAGCTCGTCGCCCGAATCCTCCTCGTGCGAGTGGACCCAGCGGCCCGCGAGGCGCTCGCGCTCGACCATGGTCAGCCTCCGACGAGCTTCTTGCGCGGGCCCGCCAGCGTCGCGTTCATGCGCGCCGCCTGGCCCTGGGTGAACATGAACATCGCGGCGTCGTCGACGTAGTCCATGTAGTCCACGAACATGTCGCCGTTCGGCCCGTTGTTGCACGAGATGTGCGGCCAGTCCGGCTTGCCGTAGTTGGGCGCCAGCGCGCGCGGGGTGTCGGACACCTGGTCGGAGCCCGAGCAGTCGTTGGTGTCGCCCCAGATGTGGCGCAGGTTGAGGTAGTGGCCGACCTCGTGGGTCGCGGTGCGGCCGAGGTTGAACGGGTCGGCGGCCACGCCCTTGGTGCCGAACGCGGTGTAGAGAATCACCACGCCGTCGGTCCTGGCCGGACCGCCGGGGAACTGCGCGTAGCCGAGCAGGCCGCCGCCGAGGTTGCAGACCCAGATGTTGAGGATGCTGTTCGACGTCTTCGGCGGCACGCCGCCGCCGGCCTTCGACTTCACGCCGTCGTCGGTGCCGAACTCGTCGACCGTGGTCGTGGTGCGCGTGACGTCGGCCAGGTCGAACGCGATGTTGGGGTCGGCGGCGAGGCTCACCCACGGGTCCGGGACCTTGGAGACGTCGGCGTTGGTCTTCCGGTAGTCCTGGTTGAGCACCTCGATCTGGCTCTCGATCTGCTCGTCGGAGATGTCCTCCTCCTCGGTCTTCGAGACCACGTGGACGATCACCTGGATCGTGCTCAGCTTGCGCCAGACGCGTTGGGCGTAGCCCTTCGTGATCAGGTTCTGGCACTCGTCCTCGATACGGCGGTGGCGGCCGCGGAGGGCCGGATCCTCCTCGTAGAGCCGCTCGGTGGCGGACTGCACGCCGCACTGGCGGTGCTTGGGCGGCTGCTTCTTCACGGGGGGCATGGCCTTGACCTCCAGATGGGGTGGTGACCGGGTGGGAAGACGCGCGATAGGGCGCTAGCGTCCTTGCCAGACCGAGCTCGAGCCGCGGCATGACGCCGCATCGCTCTCCGTCCCGGCGCCCGCGGGCCTGTGAGCGCCGGGGCAGCTCGCGTCGATCCTCTCGCTACGAGAGCGCCGGTGCAAGCGGCCGGCGCATGAGGATCCAGACCGCGGGGAGGATCACCAGCGTCGCGCCGCCGATCGCCAGCGCCGCGACGCCGATCGCCGACAGCGCGACGCCGCCGAGCAGCGCCAGGCCGGCGCCGGTGAGGCCGGCGAGCAGGTCGTTGAAGCCCAGCAACTTGCCGCGCTCAGCGGCGCTCGCGCAGTCGGCGAGCGTGGCGGTGGCGGCCACGAACGACAGGTTCCAGCCGATCCCGAGGCCGAACAGGACGATCGCGGTGGCGACCACCGACTCGACCCACAGCAGGCTCGAGCACGACACCGCCATCACCAGCAGGCCCCCGGCCAGCGCCGGGGTGCGGCCGACGCGGTCGATCAGCTCGCCGATCACCAGCACCAGCGCGTACATGCCCATCACGTGCGCGCCGATGATCGGGAAGACGGCGGTGGCGGCGTGGTGCTGGTGGTCGGTCACCACCGCGCCGGTCAGCGTCATCACGCCCACCATCACCGCGAACGAGGCCTGGCCGGCCAGCAGGGCGGGGATCGCCCCGGGGCGGCGGACGATCTCGCGCAGCGGCGCGGCGGGCGCGCTCTCGGCGGCGCTGTGGGTGTGCAGCAGCTCGGCGATCCGCTTCGGGTCGGGGCGCACGAACAGCACGATCGCCAGCGCGACGAGCATGAAGCCGCCGGCCGCCAGCCACAGCAGCGCGAGCGTGTCGCCGTCGAGCGTGCGCCCGTGCAGCAGCGGGCTGAACACGAGCGGGCCGAGGATCGCGCCGAACACCGCGCCGAACAGCACCAGCGCGATCCCGTGCGCGCGGTGCTCGGGCGGGTACATGTCGCCCGCCGCGGTGCGGGCGAGCAGCGCGCTGCCGCTGGCGGCGCCGACGCCGATCAGCCCCGCAAGCACCGCCGGGGCCGACTCCGCCGCGCTGCCGAGCGCGGCGAGCCCGCAGCCGCTCGAGCCGACGATGAAGCCGAGCGCGAGAATCGGCACGCGGCCGTAGCGGTCCATCGCGCGGCCGGCGGGCAGCGCGGCGAGCGCGCCGGCGGCGAGCACGATCGCCGGCCCGAGCCCGAGCAGGCCTTTGACGCCGAGCACCTTGACCAGCGTGAGCGACGCGACCGCGGCCGACAGCTGGAGCGTCCCGGAGTTCGCGGCCAGCGACGCGGAGAGCAACAGCGTGTTGCGGCGGATCGGCAGCTCTTCGCGCGTCGTCACGATGCGCCAGGCTAACCGGGTGACCGACTTCCCCGCCGCCGGATTGCGCGCGATCGACCCGGCCCCGTTCCGGCTGCGGCTCGAGCGCGCCAGTCTCCCGCTCGGCCACGGCATGGGCCGGGTCGTGCTCGACCGCCGGCTGCGGCGCTTCGGCGCGCGCGGGAACGTCCCGTTCGCCGCCCGCCTGGCGCGCGGGCTGCGCGGCGGCTTCCGCTGGGACGCGGAGGACAGCAAGACGAAGGACTGGTATCCGCAGGGCATCGACGGGCGCGGGGACATCGTGCTCGTCACCTGGTACTCCAAGCTCGACGGCGCCGCGCGGCTCTCGATCGCCGACACCGGCAGCGGGCGCTACGGCCACGTCGCGCTCGTGCTGCCAGACGGCAAGCCGGTCAAGACCCACGCCGGCGGCCTCGCCTGGCGCGAGGACTGGCTGTACGTCGCCGACACCAACAAGGGGCTGCGGCTGTTCGACCTCCGGCGCTTCTCCGGCCGCACGCTCCCCCAGGCCGGCTGGTACCGGCCGGAGAGCAAGGACCTGCGCTTCTCCTACGCCTCGGTCGACGACGCGGCGGGCGCGCTGCTGGTCGGCGAGTACCGCGACAAGGCGGCGGGCGCGCGGCTGGTGCGCTGGCGGTTCGCGCCCGGCGGGCTGCTGGCGCAGGAGGACGCGAGCGAGGCGTGGGTGACCGCGCACCCGAACCTGCAGGGCGCGGCCGTCCACGACGGGCGCATGCTGATGGCGCGCAGCCGCGCGTCGCGGCGCGAGGGCACGCTCACGCGCTCGCCGTTCGAGGAGAGCGCGGACAAGCAGCTGTGGCCGATCGGCTGCGAGGACCTGGCGATCGTCGACGGCGAGGTCGTCTCGCTCACCGAGCACCCCGACATGGTCCGGCCGCTCGCGAGGCGCCGGACCGTGTTCCGCGCTAGCTAGCGGACCGCGATGACCTTGAGCCGGCGCTCGCCGCGCGGGGCGGGCACGACGGCGACCTCGCCGGTCCGCTTGCCGTCGAGCGCGCTCGCCATCGGCGACTCGGCCGACAGCTTGCCCTCGCTCGCCGACGCCTCGTGGCCGGCGACCAGCGTGTAGGTCACGCGCTTCCCGGTCGCCTCGTCCTCGAGCTCGACGGTCGAGCCGAAGCCGATCACGTCGCCCTGCGCGGCTTCGACGACGCGGGCGTCGCCCAGCCGTTGGCGCAGCTGCAGGATCTTGGTCTCGAGCCGCGCCTGGGCGTTCTTGGCCTCGTGGTACTCGGCGTTCTCCTTGAGGTCCCCGAACCCGCGCGCGGTCTTGATCTCCTCGGCGATCGCCCGGCGCGCAGGGCCCTCGAGCTCGGCGATCTCGGCGCGCAGCGCCTCGAGCCCCTCGGCGGTCATCTGGTTCTCCATCGCACCCAACCTACCGCGCCCGATCCGGTACAACGCCGCCATGGACGCGGACGTCATCGTCGTCGGCGCGGGGCTCGCGGGCCTCGTCGCCACCGCCGAGCTGGCCGACGCCGGCCGCAAGGTCATCCTCCTCGACCAGGAGCCGGAGGCCTCGCTCGGCGGCCAGGCGTTCTGGTCGCTCGGCGGGCTCTTCCTCGTCGACACCCCCGAGCAGCGGCGGCTGCGGATCAAGGACTCGCGCGAGCTCGCCTGGCAGGACTGGCTCGGCACCGCCGGCTTCGACCGCGCCGAGGACGAGTGGCCGCGCCGCTGGGCCGAGGCCTACGTCGACTTCGCCGCCGGCGAGAAGCGCGCGTGGCTGGCCGCGATGGGCGTGCGGTTCTTGCCCAACGTCGGCTGGGCCGAGCGCGGCGGCTACGTGCGCGATCGGGCACGGCAACTCGGTGCCGCGCTTCCACATCACGTGGGGCACCGGGCCGGGCGTGGTCGAGCCGTTCGAGCGCCGCGTGCGCGAGGCGGCCGCGCGCGGGCTGGTCGAGCTGCGCTTCCGCCACCGGTCGACGAGCTGACGATCACCGGCGGCGCGGTCGACCGGCGTGCGCGGCGTCGGTGCTCGACGCCGAGCGGCGCGGTGCGCGGCGCGGCCGAGCTCGCGCGAGGTGGTCGGCGAGTTCGCGCTGCGAGCGCGCAGGCGGTGATCGTCACCTCCGGCGGCATCGGCGGCAACCACGAGCTCGTGCGCGCAACTGGCCGCGAGCGGCTCGGCACGCCGCCGAAGAGCGATGATCTCCGGCGTGCCCGCCCACGTCGACGGGCGGATGCTCGCAGATCGCCGCAGGACGCGGGCGGCAACGTCGATCAACCCCGACCGCATGTGGCACTACGTCGAGGGCATCCGCAACTGGGACCCGATCTGGACCAACCACGGCATCCGCATCCTCCCCGGGCCCGTCGTCGCTGTGGCTCGACGCGACCGGCGCGCCGGCTGCCCGTCCCGCTCTTCCCCGGCTTCGACACGCTCGGCACGCTCGCCCACATCATGCAGACCGGCCACGACCACACCTGGTTCGTGCTGACCCAGAAGATCATCGAGAAGGAGTTCGCGCTCTCCGGCTCCGAGCAGAACCCGGACATCACCGGCAAGAGCGTGCGCGAGGTGCTGCGCGGCGCGCGTCGGCTCCGGCGCGCCCGCGCCGGTCCAGGCGTTCATGGACCACGGCGCCGACTTCGTCGTCGAGCGCGACCTGGCGCGCGCTCGTGCGCGGGATGAACGCGCTGACCGACGAGCCGCTGCTCGACCTCGCCGCCCTCGAGCGCGAGATCGTCGCCCGCGACCGCGAGATCGCCAACCCGTACGCCAAGGACCTGCAGGTCACCGCGATCCACGGCGCCCGGCGCTACCTCGCCGACCGCATCACCCGCGTCGCCGCGCCGCACCGCATCCTCGACCCCGAGGCCGGGCCGCTGATCGCGGTCAAGCTGCACATCCTCACGCGCAAGACGCTCGGCGGGCTGCAGACCGACCTCGACGGCCGCGTGCTGCAGGCCGAGCGGCGAGCCGCTGCCCGGCCTCTACGCCGCGGGCGAGGTCGCCGGCTTCGGCGGCGGCGGGATGCACGGCTACCGCGCGCTCGAGGGCACGTTCCTCGGCGGCTGCCTGTTCTCCGGGCGGACGGCCGGGCGGGCGGCGGGGGCCGCGCTGGCCTGAGCCGCCGCGGTACCCCTTCCGGTACCCCCACACCCCAGCAGCCTCCCTGTCTGGCGCTCCACCCGCCTGGGACCGCGGTCCTCCCCCCACTAGGAGCTCCCATGCAGACGCAGGTCCTGGTCCAGAACGGACACCCCGCCATCCCCGCACCCGTCGTCACGGCGACGGACGTCGTCCGCCGCTACGGCGAGGGCGAGACCGCCGTCGACGCCCTCCGCGGCGTATCGGTCGACATCGCCGCCGGCCGCCTGACCGCGGTCATGGGCCCTTCAGGGTCCGGCAAGTCGACGCTCATGCACATCCTCGCCGGCCTCGACAAGCCCACCTCCGGTGAGGTCACCGTCGCCGGAGTGGACATCAGCGACCTCGGCGACGACGAGCTGACGAAGCTGCGCCGCGACCACATCGGGTTCATCTTCCGGTTCTTCAACCTGCTCCCGATGCTCACGGCGGCCGAGAACATCGTGCTGCCGACCCGCCTCGCCGGCGGCAAGCCCGATCAGGCCTGGCTCGACGAGGTCGTCGCCAGCGTCGGCCTGACCGAGCGCCTGTCGCACAAGCCCTCGGAGCTCTCCGGCGGCCAGCAGCAGCGCGTCGCCGTGGCCCGGGCGCTCGTGTCCCGGCCCAGCGTCATGTTCGCCGACGAGCCGACGGGCAACCTCGACTCGACCACCAGCGGCGAGATCCTCGGCCTGCTGCGCACCTCGGTCGACGAGCTCGGCCAGACGACCGTCATGGTCACCCACGACGCGCACGCCGCGGCGATCGCCGACCGCGTGCTGTTCCTCGCCGACGGCGACATCGTGCGCGACCTCGGCCCGTCGACGGCCCACGAGATCCTCGACACGCTCGAGTCAGTGAGCGGTCGATGATCGCCGTCGCCCTCAAGGGGCTCGCCGGCCGCAAGGTCCGCGCGCTCCTCACCGCGCTCGCCGTCGTCATCGGCATCTCGATGGTGAGCGGCACCTACATCCTCACCGACACGATGCAGAAGTCGTTCGATGGGCTCTTCGCCGCGACGTACGAGAAGACCGATGCGGTCATCAGCGGCAAGGAGATCGTCAAGAACTCCACCACCGGGTCGTCCGCGAGGGTCCCCGCCGCGCTGCTGGCGCAGGTCCAGGACCTCCCCGAGGTCGGCGAGGCCGGTGGCCTGGTCACACCGGACGAGGCCAACATCGCCGACATCATCGGCAAGGACGGCAAGAAGGTCGCCCGCGAGAGCGTGGGCGCCAGCTACGACGCCACGCACCCCCAGTTCACCCCGCTGAAGCTCAAGTCGGGCGCGTGGCCCAAGGGCCCGCAGCAGATCGTCGTCGACGCCGGCACCGTCGCCAAGCAGCACTACGAGCTCGGTGACGCCATCAAGGTCTCGTCCGCTCGGCAAGAAGGCCACCTACGAGCTGTCCGGCACCGTCAAGTACGGCGACG
This sequence comes from uncultured Solirubrobacteraceae bacterium, assembly GCA_963722815.1. GTDB lineage: Bacteria > Actinomycetota > Thermoleophilia > Solirubrobacterales > Solirubrobacteraceae > DASQFQ01. The sequence continues at coordinate 216,966 of CAVROM010000009.1, read as the reverse complement.
TCGACTCGCTCGGGTTCGCCAGCATCGTGGCCTGGGACCTGAAGACCGCGCAGACGGTGCTGCACCGCGCGGACAGCTACGACCGATCTCGATCTCGGCCGCCAAGGGCACGTCGTCCAAGGAGCTCGTGCGGGCCGTCCAGCCGCTCGTCCCCGGCGCGCTGCAGGTCAAGGACAGCGACAAGCAGGCCAAGGACGACGCGCAAGAGCTCGACAGCTCGATGTCGATCCTGAAGTACTTCCTGCTCGGCTTCGGCGCGATCGCGCTGCTGGTCGGTGCGTTCGTGATCTTCAACACGCTGTCGATCACGGTCGCCCAGCGGACGCGGGAGTTCGCCACGCTGCGGACGCTCGGCGCCTCGCGCAAGCAGGTCATGCGCTCGGTGATCGCCGAGGGGCTCGTCATCGGGCTGCTCGCGTCGCTGATCGGCCTGGTCGTCGGCATCGGCCTCGCCAAGGGCATGGTCGCCCTGTTCACCACGCTGGGCTTCGAGCTGCCTGACGCGTCGACGATCATCGCCCCGCGCACGATCGTCCTCTCGATCCTCGTCGGCACCGTGACGACGCTGGTGGCGAGCATCCTGCCCGCCAAGCGGGCGACCCGCGTGCCGCCGATCGCGGCGGTCCGTGAGGGCTCGACCCTCCCACCCTCCCGCTACGCCGCACATACGCCGAAGGCCGGCGTGATCGTGGCAGGCGCCTCGCTCGGCGCCGTGCTGATCGCGCTGTTCGCCGGTGGGCTCAGCGGTGTCGCCACCGCCGGGCTGCTCGGCGGCGGCGTGCTCGGGCTGTTCCTCGGCATGGCGCTGCTGGCGCCGCGCCTGGTGGCGCCCCTGGCTCGCATCGTCGGCTGGCCGGCCCGCCGCAGAGGCATCGCCGGTGAGCTGGCCGGCGCCAATGCCGTCCGCAACCCCGGGCGCACCGCGTCGACCGCAGCCGCGCTGATGATCGGGCTCACGCTCGTCACGCTCGTGGCCGTGCTCGCGTCCAGCCTGGGGGCCGTCCGGCACCTCGGCGATCAAGAAGGAGGTCCGCGCCGACTATGTGATCGACGGCAAGGACGGCCAGCCGTTCCGCGCCGGCGAGGGCGACCGCCTGGAGCAGGTGAGCGGCGTGAAGAGCGCCTCGCACGTGCGCTCCGACATGGCGATCGTCGACGGCAAGGAGCGCTCCGTCGACGGCATCGACCCGACGACGATCGCGCACTTCTACAAGTTCCGCTGGGCCAAGGGCTCCGAGCACGCGCTCGGGCAGCTCGGGACCTACGGCGCGATCGTGAAGAAGGGCTACGCCACGGACCACCACCTGACGATCGGCAAGTCGATCCAGGTCACCATGCCCTCGGGCGCCAAGCGCACGCTCGTCGTGCGCGGAATCCACAACCCCCGGGCGGAGCTGCTGGCCGACGTCAGCATGACCCAGAAGGCGTTCGACCAGCTCGCGCCCCAGCCGAGGAACAGCCTCACGTTCCTCGACGGCGGCTCCGACGCGCCCGTCAAGGCGCAGGTCGAGGGTTCGGCGACGCCACGTTCCACACGGGCAGCGGCTACGCCGCGGACAAAGCGAAGGAGATGGCGAAGGTGCTGTCGATGCTCTACGTCCTGCTCGGGTTCTCCGTGATCGTCAGCCTGTTCGGGATGGTCAACACGCTCGTGCTCTCGGTGTTCGAGCGCACGCGTGAGATCGGGATGCTGCGGACGATCGGCATGACGCGCCGCCAGGCGCGCCAGATGATCCGCCACGAGAGCATCATCACGGCGCTGATCGGCGCCGCGCTCGGGCTCGGCGTCGGCACCACGCTGGCCTGGATCGTGATGGCCAAGTGGCACCTGCCGCTCGCGCTGCCGGTGAACACGCTGTTCGTGTTCACGCTGATCGCGGTGCTCGCGGGCGTCGGCGCGGCGGTCATGCCCGCCCGCCGCGCGTCCCGGCTGAACGTGCTGGAAGCGCTCCAGTACGAGTAGCCGGAGGAACGGGACGCCCCCGCCGCCGAGAGGCGGCGGGGGCGTTTCCGCGTTCTACTTGTGGCCGTGACCGTGGTGGCCGTGGTCGTCGTGACCATGGCCGTGGTGGCCATGGCCCTTCGCCTTGCGCCGCAGGCCCGCCACGGTGCGGGTCGGCTGCGTGTTGGCGAAGTCCGCATTCACCACGAGGTAGAGCTTCTTCGCCCGGTCGACCGTCGACGGGCCGTGGAGCGTGGCGCTCGTCTGCGTGCGCTCGAGCTGCGCCCGGCGGGCGCCCTTGCGCAGCTTCAGGAACGAGAGCTGCGCCGGGTCGCCCTGGACGACGACGAGGCGTCCGTTGTCCAGCAGCATGCCGTCGCCGCCGGGCACGGTCGCGCCGGTGATCTCGTCGATCGAGTCGATCGAGTCGCCGTCATGGCCGAGCTTGATCCGGTACAGCTTGCCGTCGGCCGAGTTGACCACCACGAGCTTGCGGGCGCTCTTGGCCACGATGCCGTTGAGGTTGAACTCGCCGGTCGTGTACGGGATCGCGCTGACGTCCAACCCCTGCGGCGTGCCGGAGCCCGCGGCCACCTGCTCGCCGGTCACGTGCCAGAGCGTCTGGCGGACCGAGTCGGTGACGTAGACGTCGCCGTTGCGCGTCACCTGCAGGTCGTTGAGGAAACCGTCGCTACCGGTCTCGAACTTCGCGACCTGCGCCTTGGTGGCGATGTCGTAGACGGTGATCGAGCCGGTGCCGCCGCCCGCGACGTAGAGCTTGCCGCGCTTGACCTTCAGGCCGACGGCCGACTTGCCGGTGGCGCCTTGGATGTAGGGCGCGACGGTGTCGCTGCCGAGCGTGCCGCGGTAGATGGCGCCGTCGGTGGTGATGCCGACGAAGAACGCCTTCGAGCGCTTGTCGAACGCGACGCCCTCGGGATTCCCCGCGGGATCGGGCTTGAGCGTGAACGTGCGCGCCTTCGCGCCGCCCTTGTCGTCGTGACCCTTGTGCGCCGAGGCGACGGTCGCGCCGACCGCCAGGGCGAGCACGGCCAGGACCGCGATGAGTGTCCGCTTCATGGGGACAGAACCTCCTAGTCGAAGTGCTTCCTCCCATTGAGACACGCGTGAGCGCCGAATGTCACGGATTCACGTCAGATCGGGTTGCCGCCCCAGGAGGGTCGCGCCGAGGTGACCCGCTCCCGCACCCGGCGCCTGGCCCCGCTCGCCGCGGCGCTCGCGCTCGCGTGGGCGCGCCGCTGTTCGCCACGCATGCGGTCACGATCGGCGCCGGCTTCCCGTCGGGCGGCCCGACGGCCACCGTGACCTGCTTCAGCGCCGGCTCCGGGCTCACCGCGCTCTCCGACGACCTGGCTACGAACCCGTTCACGTCCTTCGATGGCGACGTGCAGGCGATCACTGTGACCGGCGACCGGCCGGGCAGCTATCCGGCGACGGTGACGTGGACGCAGTACGACCCCGCGGCCGACTCCACCTGCAGCGGCTCGGCCTCGACGACGTTCTCGCTCTCCGCCCCCTCGCCGCCGCACCTCACCAAGCCGCGCGCTACGAGCGGTCTCCCGGACGAGAGCACCGTGCGGCTGAAGTTCCCCAAGGGGGCGGACGAGCGGCCGCTGGTCGTCCGCTACCGCGCCGTGGCGAAGCGCCGCTTCCCCGGTCGCGGCGCCCGCGCGCACACGTTCACCGTCGGGCTGCCGAGGGATCCGAACGCCCGCGGGCCGGCGATCGGCGGCACCGTCCGCGTCGGCGGGCTCAAGGTCACGATCGGCCCTGAGCGCACGCTTAATGGCACGTTCCCGCTCGGCCCGCAGTTCGTCTTCCACGTCCGCGCGCGCCCGCGCGGCACGCCCTTCGGCTACGAGATCGCGATCCTCCGGGGCGCCGGCGCGTCACCCGCCTGCGCGTCTCCGGCCGCTGCAAGCGCGCCGGCGGCCTCGTGACTGCAAGCGCGGCAAGCTGCGCCTCGGCTAGTGAGGCGGCGGCGCCTGGGCGGCGGCCGCGGTCGGATCGAGGTCGGCGAGGGTGAGCAGCTGCGCCGGCGGGCGGTCGAGAACGATCGACGAGTCGACCTGCAGCGCCGGCCCGACGTGGAGCAGTTCGCCGGGGTCGAGCAGGCGCCAGCCGGGGTCCTCGTCCATCCGCTCGCTGGCGACGATCACCGACGGGTGGCGCGACAGCGGCTCGGAGCGCACGCGCACGGTGCCGGCGGCGCTCGCGGCGTCGAGGTGGCGGTCGCCGCGCGGGCCGCCGGCGCCGCGCTCCAGCACCCACAGCTCGTGGGTGTCGGGGTAGCGCAGCGCCCAGAGACCCTCGGGCGTGCCGAGGATCACGTTGATCGCGTACAGCGGGAGCTCCGCCGCGACCCAGCGGGCGGCCGCGGCGATGCCGGCGCCGACGTCGCCCCCGTGGCGCCCGATCTCGCGCGTGACGAGCGCGAACAGCCGCTCGGAGTCGGTGTCGCCCGTGACGAGCGCGCGGTCGTCGCCGAGCTCGCGCTCGAGCCGCTCGAGCTCGAGGATCACGCCGTTGTGGGCGAACAGCCGGCCGCGCTGCTCGAACGGGTGCGTGTTGGCGACGTCGAGCCCGCCGGTGGTCGCGTAGCGGACGTGGGCGAGGAACACGGTCGACTCGAGCTCGCGCGCCTGGCGGGCGAACGCCTGGTCCTCGTAGGCAGCCAGCGCCTGCTTGGAGATGTGCGGGCGCCCGTCGGCGCCGAACCAGCCGAGCCCGGTCCCATCGGGCTCGCGACGGCTCTGCCGCGCGAGGCTGTCGGGCGCCTCGAGCAGCCAGAACGTCGCCCTGACGGGGTGGTCGCCGCCGCTCATCCCGAAGAGCCGGCACATGCTGTTCAGCTTCTCACGGACCGGCTAGGGTCGGCCGGTGCCGGAGCATGCCGAACGGGAGCTGGAGGCCGCAGCGCCCGCGCCGGCCGCTCCGAGCCGCGCTCCCGCCCCGACCGGCGTGCTCGCGCTCCAGCGCAGCGCCGGCAACCGCGCGGTCGTGGCGATGCTCGCGCGCGACACGTGGTCGAAGGACTACCGGACGCGCAAGTCCCGTCAGGGGCTCAGCTACGAGGACTACAAGAAGGCGATCGGGACGAAGGGCGCGGAGAGGTACGCGCCCGAGATAAGGGCGGCGAGCCAGTGGGGCGGCACGCCGCTGTCGCCCGTCGCGCTGACCCGGGCCGAGCTCGGCGCCATCGTGCTGTACGAGGGGACCGATGCGGCCGGGCGCGCGGCGCACGAGAAGCGCCTCGACGACTACCTGCCGTTCATCAACGACTCGTTTGAGGCGATGAGCATCGACACGGTCGAGGCTCAGAGCTCGTTCCTCGCCCACGCGGCCGAGTCGGGCTCGTTCGCGCAGATGACCGAGCAGGGAGCCGAGAAGCGCCCGTACGCGCCCTTCATCGGCCGCGGCCCGATCCAGGTGACGTGGGAGGCCGGCTATATCCAGGCGCTCGCCTACGTGGAGCGGCGCGGCGAGCAGCTCGAGGCCGAGGCGGTCGACCTCGAGACGAAGACGCCCGGCTCGCCCGAGGCCGTCCGTAAGCGCGAGCTGGCCACGCTCGCCAAGGAGGCCACGACCGCGATCAAGGGCGACATCAAGGAGGCCGCGAACCCGAAGTACGCGTTCCTGTTCTCGCTCGGGGCGATGGAGCTCACGCGCGGGGTCAAGCGCTCGGCGAACCTCAAGGGCATCGCCAGCCCTTCGTTCGCCGGCAATCGGGACGAAGACCAGTGGGTCACGAACTTCACGGAGTCCTTCCAGGGCACGCTCGAGAAGGCGCCCGCGCGCAAGGCCGAGGCGGAGGGGCGCCTCAAGGCCGCGGAGGCCGAGCTGGCCGCCGCGCCGGCCGAGGACGCCGCGGGCCGCAAGGCGATCGAGACGCGGATCAAGGCGGCGCAGGGCGCGATCCGCATGCAGGAGGGCGCGATGCGGGACATGCCCTCGGCGCTGCGTGGCGCCAAGGTCAAGAAGGGGATCTACGAGCGCGCGTACAAGGAGCTCAGCAAGAAGGCGAAGCCCGCGTCACCCTGACGGCGAGCCCGTCGGGGTCCGCTCCGCCGTCCGGCGGAAGCGGCCGCCGCCCCGGTCCGCCGCCTCGCTCGTGTCGTCCGAGCCGAAGTCCGCGGAGTGCCGCTCGGAGCCCACCGCGGTGAGCAGGATCACGATCAGCAGCGTCGGCACGATTACCGCGGCGAGCGCGAAGCCGCCCGAGTGCGATTCGGCCAGCGAGGTCTGGATCGGCAGGTTGAGCGCCGCGAGCAGGTTGCCGAGCTGGTAGGTCACGCCGGGGTAGAAGCCGCGCACCTCGTCGGGCGAGAGCTCGGACAGGTGGGCGGGGATGACGCCCCAGGCGCCCTGGACGAAGATCTGCATCAGGAACGCGCCGAGCGTGATCAGCGCCAGCGTCGGCGCGAACGCGAACAGCGGCACCACTGGCAGGGCCAGCGCCGCGCAGAGGATGATCGTCCGGCGGCGCCCGAAGCGCTGGGACAGCGCACCGAAGTACATGCCGCCCAGCAGCGCGCCGCAGTTGTAGATGATCGCGACGATCACCACGGTCGTGTGGCCGGCGTCGAAGTCGTCCTCGAGGAAGGTCGGGAAGAAGTCCTGGGTGCCGTGGCTCATGAAGTTGAACGCCGCCATCAGCACGACGAGGTAGACGAAGCGCCGCAGCACGTCGCGCTGGAGGAAGACGTCGCGGAAGCCGACCCGGTTCTGGGTCTGGCGCTCGTGCGTCCGCTCCCATGCCTCGGACTCCTTGACGCGCATGCGGATGAACAGCGCGAGCAGCGCGGGCGCGGCGGCGGCGATGAACAGCCCACGCCAGCCGAAGGGCGGGACGATGATGAAGAACGCGATCGCCGCCAGCAGGTAGCCGACCGGGTAGCCCTGCTGCAGGACGCCGGAGAAGAAGCCGCGCTTCTCGACCGGGATCTTCTCCATCGCCAGCGACGCGCCGAGGCCCCACTCGCCGCCCATGCCGAAGCCGTAGAGCGCGCGCAGGATCAGCAGCACGGTCAGCGAGGGCGAGAACGCGGTGAGGAAGCCGACGGTCGAGTAGAAGAGGACGCAGCACAGCAGCGGGATGCGCCGGCCCTTGCGGTCGGCCCAGTAGCCGAAGAACGCGGCGCCGAGCGGACGCGCGGCAAGCGTCAGCGTCGTCGCCACCGCCACGTGCGTCTTGGAGGTGTCGAACTCCTTGGCGACGTCGGTGAGGACGAACACCAGCAGGAAGTAGTCGAAGGCGTCCATGGCCCAGCCCAGCCAGCTGGCGAGGAACGCGTTGCGTTGGTCGCGGGTCAGGCCCGCGGCCTGCTCGCGCACCATCCCGATCCCGTAGCTCATGGCCGGTGTATTGCCCGACAGCGGGCGTCGTCATTCGCCGGCGGGATACAGAGCGCTGATCGCGGCCACCGCGACCAGGCCGCCGACCAGCTGGGCCGCGACGAACCCAGGGACGGAGGCGGGCGCGATGCCGGCGAACGTGTCGGAGAACATCCGGCCGACGGTGATCGCGGGGTTGGCAAAGCTGGTCGAGCTTGTGAACCAGTAGGCCGCGCCGATGTACGCGCCCACCGCGGCGGGAGCGCTCGCCGCCCGGCCGGTGCGGGCGAGCGAGAAGATCACGAGCAGCAGGCCGAGCGTCGCGATCACCTCCGCGAAGAGGTGCGCGGCGCTGGCCCGATGGTGGGTGGAGATGCTGACGGCGCTCAGCGCGAACATGGCGTTGGCCGTGATCGCGCCCGTGATGCAGGCGGCGATCTGGGCGGGGATGTAGGTGAGCGCGTCTCGCCACGTCAGCCCGCCGAAGTGGGCGTCGACGAGCGAGACGACGGGGTTGAAGTGGCCGCCGGAGACGCGCCCGAACATGAGGATGATCGCGAACAGCCCGGCGGCGGTGGCGGCGGCGTTCTCGAGCAGCGCGAGCCCGGTGTCGTCGGGAGACAGGCGCTGTGCGGCGATGCCGGAGCCGACGACGACGGCCGCCAGGAACGCGAGCCGAGGTACTCGGCGAGCAGCCGGCGCGCGAGCGGCGCCGCGTGGGTCACCGCGTCAGCTGGTCCGCGAGGCGCCGGACCCGTTCGGCAACCTGGTCGCGGATGCGGCGGACGCCGTCGAGGTCGGCGTCGGCCGGGTCGTCGAGCTCCCAGTCCTCGTAGCGCTTGCCCGGGTAGACCGGGCAGGCGTCGCCGCAGCCCATGGTGATGACGACATCGGCGGCCTCGACGGCCTCGCCGGTGAGCGGCTTGGGGAACTCGCGCGAGACGTCGAGGCCGATCTCCTCCATCGCCGCGATCACGCGCGGGTTGATGCGGTCGGCCGGCTCGCTGCCCGCGGAGCGGACCGTCACGCGGCCGCCGGCGAGGTGATCGAGCAGCGCGGCCGCCATCTGGCTGCGCCCGGCGTTGTGGACGCAGACGAACAGGACCTGGGGCATGCCGCAAAGGATATGCATTGACACTCGTCACTTCAATTGATACACATAGATCGATGGCGATCGATCTGGAGCTCGCGCCCAAGACCAAGCGCGCCGCCGGCGAGCCGTGCTGCGAGCCCGTGGTTTATCCCGACGTCGAGCGCGCCCAGGCGACCCGAATGGCGGACGTCGCCAAGGCGCTGGGCGACCCGGTCCGGCTCCGGCTCGTGGACGTGCTGCGCAAGCACGCCGGCAAGGTCTGCGTGTGCGAGCTCGTCCCGCTGTTCGACATCTCCCAGCCCACGCTCTCGCACCACCTCAAGAGGCTGCGCGAGGCCGGCATCGTCGACTCCGAGCGGCGCGGGCTGTGGGCCTACTACTACGTGCACCCCGAGGCGCTGGAGGAGCTGACTGCATGGCTGAGCTGAGCACCCCCGACATCCGCGAGACCGTGCGCGAGCGCTACGCCGCGGCGGCCGGACGAGCAGCCTCGTCCGAGGAAGGATGCTGCGGCAGCTCGGTCGGCTGCGGCGACGAGTTCGGCGCCGCCCTCTGCGGCGACGAGGCCTCCGCCGCGCCCGGCGCCGCCGTCTCCGCGTCGCTCGGCTGCGGCGTCCCCACCGCGGTCGCCGACCTCCACGAGGGCGAGACCGTGCTCGACCTCGGCTCCGGCGCCGGCGCCGACGTGCTCATCAGCGCCCGCCGCGTCGGCGCCACCGGCAAGGCCATCGGGCTCGACATGACCGACGAGATGCTCGCGCTCGCGCGCGCCAACGCGGCCGCCGGGGTCGACAACGCCGAGTTCCTCAAGGGCTACCTCGAGGAGATCCCGCTGCCCGAGGCCTCCGTCGACGTCGTGATCTCCAACTGCGTGATCAACCTCGCCGCCGAAAAGCGCGTCGTGCTCGCCGAGGCCGCGCGCGTGCTCCGCCCGGGCGGGCGCTTCGCGGTCTCCGACGTGATCGCCGACGAGGGCATGGACGAGGCGAACCGGGCCGACATGGCGCAGTGGACCGGCTGCATCGCGGGCGCGCTGACCGAGGCCGAGTTCCGGGCCGCGCTGGCCGCCGCCGGGCTCGTCGACGTGGAGATCCGCCCGACGCACCGCGTCCACGAGCACGCCGGCTCGGCGATCGTCCGCGCCCGCAAGCCCTGACGGCTAGCCGACACCCATCGCGGTGGCGATGGCGTCGAGCGCCGGGACGCGCTCGCGATCCGCGACGGAGACGACCAGCTCGCGGCGCTCGACGTCCGGCGCCAGGTCGAAGAACGTGCAGCAGCCGCGCTCGACCTCGACGGTCTCGAGCAGGAGGTCGAGGTCGACGTTGTCGTCGAAGCGCACGGTGAGCGCCTGCGGCTCGCGCTCGCTGGCGGCCACGTGGCCGCCGAGCGCGCGGTAGCGGTCGCTCTGGCTCGTCAGGCCGTCAGAGTCGAGCGCGCAGCCGGCGAGCGGGTCGGAGACGCAGCACCCCTCCCCCTTCCACGCCTCGCGGCCCTCCTTCACGGCCAGCGCGGCGATCAGCAGCCCGACGATCGGATCGAGCCACCACGCGCCCCAGAGCACGTTGCCCAGCAGCCCGAGCAGGAGCGCCCCGGCCAGGTAGGCGCAGAGCATGTTCTGGCGGCCCTCGCCCTTCGTGGCCGCGGAGCCGAGCTGGTCGGCGAGCCGCTGCTTGGCGATGCCGAGCGCCGGCATGAGGATCACGCTCGAGATCGCGAGCCCGATCCCGACCCAGCTGTGCTCCGGCCGCTCGTCGCCGACGAGCGCGCGCACCGACTCGATCGCGACGTAGGGCGCGAGCAGGAAGAACTGGATCGCGACGAGCTTCTGCGCGCGGGTCTCGGCGGTCGCGGAGAACATCCGCTGCCCGGTGAAGCGCCACACGATGATCAGGCTCGCGAAGCCCTCGATCGCGCTGTCGAGGCCGAAGCCGACGAGCGCGATCGAGCCCGCGACGATGCCGGCCGCGATCGCGACGCCGCCCTCGACGGCCATCCACGCGAGGCTCAGCCACGAGAGCGTGCGGACGCGCCGGGCCAGTCGGCGGTAGGTCGCCTCGTCGATACGCGGCGCGGGCGCGGGCGGCGCCGCCAGCATGGGGAGCTCGAGGCTCACGCCCTGACCCCCTCGTCGAGCACGGCCTCCAGCAGCACGCGGCCGCGGTCGGTCAGCCGGTAGAGCACCATCTTGCCGTCGCGCCGGCTCTCGGCCAGCCCGAGCGAGCGCAGCGCGCGGGCGTGGTGGGAGACGAGGTTCTCGGCGCGCTCCGCCACCCAGGCGAGGTCGCAGACGCACAGCTCGTCCGCGCCCGCCAGCGCGGCCGCGACGATCAGCCGCGTCGGGTCTGACAGCGCGCGGGCCTGGTCGGCGAAGCGGGCGGCGCGGTCGAGGTCGAGCCGCTCGTGCCGCAGCCGTTCCGCCTTCTCGAGGTCGAGGCAGAGGAGGTCGCAGCGATCGTCGGCCACGGCATCATCCTAACGACCGTTGCGATGTTGCGGCGTCAGCCCCGGCGCATCAGGCGGGCGACGGCGGCCATGAGCTCCTCGGTGCGCTCCTCCTTGACCTCCGACGGGCCGCCGATCACGCAGTGACGGGCGTGGTCGTCCATGAGGCCGAGCGCGACCTTGTCGAGGGCGGCCTGGATCGCGGAGATCTGCGTCAGGACGTCGATGCAGTAGCGGTCCTCCTCGACCATCTTCTCGACGCCGCGAACCTGGCCCTCGACGCGCTTGAGGCGCTTCTGGAGCTGCTCCTTGGTGGACGTGTACCCGCGCGTGGTGTCGGTGGTGGTGGCCATGGGCAAGAGTGTAGCTAACCCCCCGGGGGTATCTGGTACGGTTCCTCTCGGATACCCCCTCCCCGTATATACTCTCAAGGACTCCCCCCATGACCACCACCTATCTCGTGCCCGGCATGACCTGTGACCACTGCACGGTCGCGGTGACCCAAGAGGTCACCAAGGTCGCCGGCGTCGCCGCGGTCAGCGTCGACCTCGACACCAAGCTCGTCCGCATCGACGGCGGCGCCGACCACGCGGCGCTGGTCGCCGCGATCGACGAGGCCGGCTACGACGCGGTGGCCGCGTGAACCCGATCGCGAAGCTCGCCGGGTTCGCCGTCGTGCTGGCGCTCGTGTTCGCCGGCGCCGCGTTCGCGGGCAGCCGGCTCGACGTCCACTCCGGCCGCCCGGCGGCCGACAAGCCCGCTCACATGGGCGCGATGGCGGCGCAGACGATGCCGGTGCGCGGCCTCGCGGTCAGCGACCACGGCCTCACGCTCCAGCTCGCGCGGCGTACCGCGCAGCCGGGCCGGCGCTTCGAGCTGGCGTTCCGGATCGCCGACCGCCGCGGGCAGACCGTCCGCGACTTCGACGTCGAGCACACCAAGCGCATGCACTTGATCGTCGTGCGCCGCGACATGACCGGCTTCCAGCACCTGCACCCGACCCAGCGGCCGGACGGCAGCTGGTCCGTGCAGGCCACGCTGCCCGACGCGGGCTCGTACCGCGTGTTCGCCGACTTCTCGGTCGGCGAGAAGCCGTACACGCTCGCCGACGACCTAGCTGTCGACGGCTCGGTGCGCTCGCAGGCGCTGCCCGCGCCCACGAGGAGCGTCGACGTCGACGGCCTGCGCGTCGCGCTGGCCGAGGACGCGGAGAACGAGCTCGGCTTCACGGTCACGCGCGACGGCGCGCCCGTCGCCATCCACGACTACCTGGGCGCCAAGGGCCACCTCGTCGCGCTGCGCGAGGGCGATCTCGCTTTCCTGCACGTGCATCCCGACCAGAACCAGCTGCGATTCGAGGCGACCTTCCCCACCGCGGGCCGCTACCGCCTGTTCCTGCAGTTCAAGACGGCTGACGGCCGGCTGCACACCGCCGCGTTCACGCGCGAGGTGACGCGATGAGCTCGCTCGAGCTGCCGATCACCGGCATGACGTGCGCCTCGTGCGCCAACCGCATCGAGCGCAAGCTGAACAAGCTCGACGGCGTCAGCGCGACGGTCAACTACGCCACCGAGAAGGCCCGGGTCGAGTTCGACCCGGGCGCGGTGGCCCCCGACCAGCTCGTCGAGGCCGTCGAGGCCGTCGGCTACTCCGCGACGCTGCCGGCGAGCGAGCCAGCCGAGCCGACCGACGCCGAGCCGGACGAGATCGCCGCGCTGCGCCGCCGCCTGATCTTCGCCGCGGTCCTGTCGGTCCCCGTGCTGCTGATGGCGATGATCCCGGCGCTGCAGTTCGACAATTTCCAGTGGCTGTCGCTGAACCTCGTGACGCCGGTCGTGCTGTGGGCGGCGTGGCCGTTCCACAAGGCGGCGTGGGCGAACCTCAAGCACGGCGCCGCCACGATGGACACGCTGATCTCGGTCGGCACGCTCTCCGCCTGGCTGTGGTCGCTGTACGCGCTGTTCATCGGCGACGCCGGCATGAACGACATGCGCATGGCGTTCGACGTCATCCCCGACCCGGGCGCGGGCGCCGACCAGATCTACCTCGAGACCGCCGGCATCGTCACCACGTTCCTGCTCGCCGGCCGCTACTTCGAGGCGAAGGCCAAGCGCCGCGCCGGCGCCGCCATGAAGGCGCTGCTCGAGCTGGGCGCCAAGGACGTCGAGCTCGAGGACGGGCGCCGCATCCCGGTCGAGCAGCTCGCCGTCGGGGACCGCTTCGTGGTCCGCCCCGGCGAGAAGGTCGCCACCGACGGGACCGTCGAGGAAGGCAGCTCCGCCGTGGACATGAGCATGCTCACGGGCGAGTCCGTGCCGGTCGAGGTCTCGCCGGGCACCGAGATCGCGGGCGCCACCGTCAACGCCGGCGGCCGGCTGGTCGTCCGCGCGACCAAGGTCGGCGCCGATACCGCGCTCGCCCAGATCGCCCGCCTGGTCGAGGACGCCCAGACCGGCAAGGCGCCGGTCCAGCGCCTGGCCGACCGCATCTCCGGCATCTTCGTCCCGATCGTCATCGCGTTGGCGGTCGGCACGCTCGGCTTCTGGCTCGGCACCGGCGAGAGCGCGACGTTCGCGTTCACCGCCGCCGTCGCCGTTCTGATCATCGCCTGCCCGTGCGCGCTCGGCCTCGCCACGCCGACCGCGCTGATGGTCGGCACCGGCCGAGGCGCTCAGCTCGGGCTGCTCATCAAGGGCCCCGAGGTGCTCGAGTCCACCCGCCGCGTCGACACCGTCGTGCTCGACAAGACCGGCACCGTGACGACCGGCAAGATGACGCTGACCGAGGTCACCGTCGCCGAGGGTGTGGACAGGAGCGAGGCGCTGCGGCTGGTCGGCGCGCTCGAGCATGCCTCCGAGCACCCGATCGCCCGGGCCATCGCGGCCGCGGCCGCCGCGGAAGCCGCACTCCCCGCGGTCGAGGGCTTCGCCAACCGCGAGGGCCTCGGGGTCGAGGGCGTCGTCGACGGCCACGCGCTGATCGTCGGCCGGCCCGCCCTCCTCGCCGATTGGGCAATGCGCCTCCCGCCCAAGCTCGACGCCGCCCGCCGCGCCGCCGAGGCGCGTGGCCAGACCGCGATCGCGGCCGGCTGGGACGGGCGCGCCACCGCGGTCTTCGTGGTCGCCGACACCGTCAAGCCCACCTCCGCGGACGCCGTCGCGTCATTGAAGGCGCTCGGCCTGCGGCCCGTGCTCCTCACCGGCGACAACGAGACGACCGCCCGCGCGGTCGCCGCCGAGGTCGGCATCGACGAGGTGATCGCCGAGGTCATGCCCGCCGACAAGGCCGGCGTGGTCCGCCGTCTGCAGGCGGAGGGCCGCGTGGTCGCCATGGTCGGGGACGGCGTCAACGACGCCCCCGCCCTCGCCCAGGCCGACCTCGGCCTGAGCATCGGCACCGGGACCGACGTCGCCATCGAGGCCTCCGACCTCACGCTCGTCTCCGGCGACCTGCGCGCCGCCTCCGACGCCATCCGCCTCAGCCGCGCGACCCTGCGCACGATCAAGCAAAACCTCGGCTGGGCGTTCGGCTACAACCTCGCCGCCGTCCCGCTGGCCGCGATCGGCCTCCTCAACCCGGTCATCGCCAGCCTGGCGATGGTCTTCTCCAGCCTCTCGGTCGTCTCCAACGCGCTGCGTCTGCGCCGCTTCAGCGGACGCGGCGGCACCGGCGCGCCGTAGACGGAGCGGACCCGGGTCCCGTCCCGACGGGGGCCGGCCGGGCCGGGCCGCGACTACGCGAAGGTCAGGCTGAGCACGAGCTCGAGCGAGCGCGGCGGCCCGGTCCAGTGCTCGCGCAGGAGCGCCTCGCCGCTTGATCGCAGAACGGCTCGGAGCACCAGCGCAGCGACGATGGCGTCGTCGAGCTGGCCGGCGACCGGGATGAAGTCCGGGACGAGATCGATCGGCAGCGCGAGATACGCGATGAGCAGGACGAGCAGGAGCTTCCGGCGGCGAGGCACGCGGGGGTCGCCCAGCAGCCGCTTGACGAGCACGAGGCAGTCAGGGACGAACCCCGCAAGCGCCCGCGCGTCGGTGCGCCGGCCGGCGGCCACGAGCGCGAGCACCGCGAGCACCCAGACCGCAACGGTGACGCCAAGGCCGATGAGGAGCCACTGCGTGGACGACAGCAATGGGCCGACCAGGATTCGAACCTGGGTCTGACGGATTATGAGTCCGCGGCTCTAACCGCTGAGCTACCGGCCCGGATCCGGAGGCTAGGCGATTCGGACGTTCGTCCACACCCCCTGCTCCGTAATCAACACCGCGTCGATACCGGTTGCAGACGTCGAATGGAATCGACCACCCCTGAGGAGTCCAGATGCGCCGTGTAGGAGAGCTGTCCCCCGCTGATTGGCCGCGGGTCTTTTATGGCGTTCGCTGGGACGGACGCGGCCGCGGGCTGGTCATCGCCGCCGGCCTGATCGCCGCGCTCCTCTGCTCGCTCGTGCTTGCCTCGTCGGCGCTCGCCGCCAACAGCAGCGTGCCCGTCGTGGTCGTCGGCAAGGGCTCCGCCCGCGCCGTCAAGGCCGCCGGCGGCAAGGTCACCCACCGCGTGCGTCTGATCGACGGCGTGATCGCGAAGGTGCCGGCGCGCTCGGTCCGGGCCGTGCGCCGCGCCCGCGGCGTCCGCTCGGTCGTGGTCGACCGCGCCTTCAAGACCCGCAGCGACGATGACGACGCCGACGCGCTGCTCGGCGAGTCCGCGCCCGCGAGCGACGACGTCCCCGCCGACGCGACCACGCTCGCCGAGGTCCGCCGCTCGATCGGCGCCGACCGGCTCGACGCGAGCGGCGACGGCGTCGACGTCGCCCTGATCGACTCCGGCATCACGCCGGTCGGCGACCTCGCCGCCCCCGGCAAGATCGTCAACGGCCCCGACTTCTCCTTCGACTCCCGCAACCCGGCGCTGCGCCACCTCGACGCGTTCGGCCATGGCACGCACCTGGCCGGCATCGTCGCCGGCGTCGCCCCCGGCGCGCGCCTGGTCAACGTCAAGGCCGCCAACGCCGAGGGCCTCACGAGCCTCAGCCAGCTGCTGATGGCGATCGACTACACCGTGCGCTACCGCCGCGCCAACGGCCTCAACGTCCGCGTGATCAGCCTCGCGGTCGGCGCCGACAACGACGATGGCTACCAGCGCGAGCCCCTCGCGTGGGCGGTCGAGCGCGCCTGGAACGCCGGTGTGGCGGTCGTGGCCGCAGGCGGCAACGACGGCAGCGACCGCGACGGCCTCGAGCTCCCCGCCGCCGACCCGTTCGTGATCGCCATCGGCGGCGCGGACACGCAGGGCACCGGCAACCCGGCCGACGACGACGTCGCCGACTGGTCCAGCCGCGGCGACGGCACGCGCAACCCCGACGTGCTCGCCCCCGGCTCCTCGATCGTCTCCTACCGCGTCCCCGGCTCGTTCATCGACCAGTCCTCCCAGGGCCGCGTCGGCGACGACCGCCAGCGCGGCAGCGGCACCTCCCAGGCGACCGCCGTCGCCGCCGGCGCCGCCGCCCTGCATGCTGCAGCGCCACGGCGACTGGTCGCCCGACCAGCTCAAGGCCGCGCTGCGCAACGGCGCCCGCTCGATGGCCGGCAGCCGCCGCGCCGTCGGCGAGGGCGAGATCGACGTCGCCGCCTCCGACACGCTGTCGCCCGCCGACCAGGCGCAGGGCTTCGCGCCGGCGCGGCTGTTCAACTCCACGCCGGGCGGCCGCCGCTTCTCGGTCGCCGTCCGCCGCCTCCGCGACCTGCTGGGCCGCCGCTGGACCGGCCGCCGCTGGACGGGCGTCAAGTGGAACGGCGTGAAGTGGAACGGCGTCAAGTGGTAACGCTTCGCCCCGGAGGGGGCTGAGGGTGGCGCGCTCTCTCCTCGCGCGCCTTCGCTCAGACGGACCGGTCTGGGCACTGATCGCCGCCATGGCTTCCATGGCGGCGATCCTGTTTGTGCTGGTCGTGCGCCATCTCGAGTCGCCCGCCGGCGGCATCCACCTGCCGTGGTGGGCGCTCGCGCTCGCGTTCGCGGCGGCCGAGGTCTTCGTCGTCCACGTCAACTTCCGCCACAGCGCGCTGTCGTTGTCGCTCGCCGAGGTGCCGCTCGTCGCCGGCCTGTTCCTCGCCCACCCGTCCGAGCTGATGCTCGCGTGCATCCTCGGCCCGGGCGTCGTGCTGCTGCTCGACCGCCGGCACATCCCGATGCGAACCGCGTTCAACCTCGCCCAGTTCGCGCTCGTGGGCGGGCTCAGCATCACCGTCTTCAGCCTGCTGATGCCGGCGTCGGCGGAGGTCGGCCCGGAAGCGTGGGTCGCGACGCTCGCCGCCACGCTGACCGGCACGCTCGCCGCCGGCGGGCTGATCGCGGTCGGCATCTCGCTGGCCGAGGAGCCGGTGGACGGGCCGCAGCTGCGCCAGATGCTCGGCGCCGACGGCCTCGTGACGATCGCGAACACCTGCCTCGCGCTCGCCGGCGTCGCCGTCCTGCTCGCCGACCCGCGCTCCGCCTGGCTGCTGCTCGGCCCGGCGATCGTGATGTTCCTCGCCTACCGCGCCTACGTCCAGGAGCGCTCGCGCCACCGCAGCCTCGAGTTCCTCTACGACGTCACCCGTACCGTGCACCGCGCGCCGACCGTCTCCGCCGCGCTGACCGAGCTGCTGACCAAGGCGCGCGAGGCGTTCCACGCGGAAAGCGCCGAGGTCTACCTCTTCCCCGCCGACGGCCCAGCGCTGCGGACCACAGCGACGCTCGAGGGCGTCATCGCGGTGATGGAGCCCGACGAGAGCCCTGTGGCCGCCGCGCTGCGCCGCACGGTGGTGGAGGACGGCTCGGTGCTGCTCCGCGGCGAGGCCGCGCACGGCCGCCGCGAGCTGCTGCTCGCCCCGCTGGCCGGCGAGCACGGGCTGCTCGGCGCGATCGCGCTCGCCGACCGCGAGGGCCGCGTCACCGAGTTCACCTCCCACGACCTCACGCTGCTGGAGACGCTCGCCAATCACACCGCGGTCTCGCTCGAGCACGACCGGCTCGAGCAGGCGGTGTGGGAGCTCACCGAGGACCGCGCCCGGCTCGAGCACCGCGCCCACCACGACCCGCTCACCGGGCTCGCCAACCGCGAGCTGTTCGCGGAGCAGGTGGAGGCCGCGATCGCCCGGCCGGACGGCCGCGCCGTCGTGCTCCTGCTTGACCTCGACGACTTCAAGCACGTCAACGACCGCTTCGGCCACGAGATCGGCGACGAGCTGCTGGTGGCGTTCACGCGCCGGCTGCGCTCGTGCCTGCGCACGAGCGACCTGCCGGCGCGGCTCGGCGGCGACGAGTTCGCCGTCCTGCTCGACCGCGGCGACCACGAGCGCGCCACCCGCATCGCGGAGCGCATCCAGGTCGCGTTCAAGGAGCCGTTCAAGCTCTCGACCGCCACGCTCCGGGTCGGCGCCAGCACCGGCATCGCGCTCGGCGAGCACGGCGAGGCGACCGCCGCCGACGTCCTGCGCAACGCCGACGTCGCGATGTACGCCGCCAAGGAGCAGGAGAAGGGCCAGTTCGAGGTCTTCGACGACCGCCAGGCCGCGCCGCTCCAGCGCCGCCACACGCTGACCGGCGAACTCGAGCGCGCGGTCGAGCAGCGCAGCCTCGAGGTCTCCTACCAGCCGATCTTCGAGCTCGCCACCGGCCGCGTGGTCGGCGCCGAGGCGCTCGCGCGCTGGCACCGCCCGAACGCCGAGGACGTCGGGCCCGCCGAGTTCATCCCGCTCGCCGAGCGCTCCGGCCTGATCGTGCCGATCGGCGAGCTCGTGCAGGCGCGCGCGTGCACGCAGCTGCAGCGCTGGGAGCGCTCGGCCGAGACGTCAGGGCTGCTGATGCACGTCAACCTCTCCCCCGCCGAGCTGCGCGACCCCGACCTGGTCCCCCGCGTCGCCGCCGGGATCGAGGACGCGGGGCTCGACCCGAGCCAGCTCGTGCTCGAGGTCACCGAGAGCGCGCTGCTCGAGGACGCGCGGCTGGCCGAGACCCAGCTCGAGCGCCTGAGCGCCCTCGGCGTGCGGATCGCGATCGACGACTTCGGGACCGGCTACTCGTCGCTGCACACGCTGCAGCGGCTGCCGATCGACATGCTCAAGATGGCCAGGTCGTTCGTCGACGACGACGGCCTGGCGTTCCAGACCACGATCCTCCAGCTCGCCCGCGCACTCGACGTGACCGTGGTGGCCGAGGGGATCGAGAGCGAGGCGCAGCTCGAGCGCCTGCGCGAGCTCGGCTGCGACATGGGCCAGGGCTTCCACCTCTCGCCGCCGGTCAGCGGCGTCGCGCTACTCGACCAGCCGCTCAGCCAGATCCTGGCTGGGCGCGAGGGCGAGCGTGACCTCGAGGCCGCGTGAGCCCACGGCCAGCGCGCCGGGCTTGCCGACGCTCCACTCGTTGAGCGCCCCCTCGAAGCGGCGGGCCGACGCGCGGTCGTCCCAGCGCCAGCGCATGACGAGCGCGTCGCGGTCGCGGCACGGCGCCGCGCAATGGTCGCTGCCCCGCTGCCACAGCTCGTAGCGGTCGCCGCCCCAGCCGGTGGCGGCCCCATTGCCGACCAGCTGGCCGGTCGCCCACTCGCCCCAGGTACCGCCGACCACGCGGCGCCAGCCGGCGCCGGGGCTCGCCTGCAGCCGGACCTTGTCGGGCTGCTCGACCGCCAGGTACTTGTCGGGGTGCATGATCTGCTCGCTCGAGGCGGGCGGGCGGAAGCGGTAGGCGGCGTCGACCACGCCCCAGCCGCCGGCCGCGTAGAGCCGCTTGATGAACTCCTGGCCCTGGACGTAGGGGAAGATGAGCTGCGCCTCGATGAACGGCGGCAGGTCGCCCGTGTCCTGACCCAGGCTGGAGAGCAGCCCGCCGAGCGACTGCTCCGAGGTGAAGTAGCGCTCCGCGTAGGTGAACATCACCGCGGTGGCCGAGCCCTCGACCAGCGCGAGGTTGGCGAGGCCTGCGTCGTCGGAGCTCGAGCTCTCCAGGTCGAGCTTGAAGCGCTGGTCCTCCAGCGCGTGCGTGAGCTCGTGGGCGAGCGTGATCTCGTACAGGAAGCGGTTGGTGGTCTGCGCGCCGCTGACGACCCGCAGGTGCTTGGTGCGCGGGTCGTAGTAGCCCGCCACGCCCTGGCCGAAGATCGTGCCGGAGACCTTGCGGAGGTCGACGTCGGGCTTCAGCAGCCCCAGCAGCTTGAGCACCTCCTCGTCGGCGTGGCGGCGGGCGGCGGGGTAGTTGCGGTCGAGGTCCTCGAGGCCGTCGCGCTTGGCCTGGGCCGGGCTGACGGTCTGCGGGCGCGGCAGCGTCTCGTAGCGCAGGTCTCGGAGCTTCTCCACGCGGCGCTCGATCGTGGCGATCGGGGTCGCCGGCTCGGTCTTGGCCGACTTGGGCGCCGCGGGCTTGTCGTCCGAGTCGAACGCGAAGCCCGCGACGAGCAGGATCGCCAGCAGGACGAGCCCCACGGTGAAAGGAGTCCTCATTGCCCGTCAGTGTGTAGCGTGCGCGCGCATGGCCGACGGCGCACCCTCGTCACCGGCGCCTCGAGCGGTATCGGGCTGGCGATCGCGCACATGCTCGGCGAGGAGGGCCACGGGCTGACCGTCGCCGCCCGCCGGCCCGAGAAGCTCGCTGACGCGGCGCGGGAGCTGCGCGACGCGAGCTACGAGGTCGAGGAGGTGCCGGCCAACCTGACCTCGGAGGAGGAGATCCAGGACGTCGTCGCGCGCCACCGCGAGCGCTTCGGCCGCCTCGACGTGCTCGTCAACAACGCCGGCGTCGGGGTCGGCGCGCCGGTGGCGGAGCACCAGACGAAGCGGGTCGACATGCAGCTCGACCTCAACCTGCGCTCGATCATCCTCTTCTACCGCGAGTGCGCCGACCTGCTGCGCGCGGCGGGCGCCGAGCACAAGAACGCGCTCGTGGTCAACACCCGCTTCGATCGCCGGCAAGTCGGGTCAGCCGTGGCTGTCGGTCTACAGCGCGACGAAGTTCGCCGTCGTCGGCTGGACGCAGTCGATGAACAAGGAGCTCAACGGCGAGGGCATCAAGTCGATGGCGCTGTGCCCCGGCTTCGTCGAGACCGCGATGACCGAGTTCATCCGTGATCAGGTGCCGGCCGAGGAGATGATCCGCACCTCCGACGTCGCCGAGGCCGTGCGCTTCGCGCTGCACGTGAGCCCGGCGTGCGTGATCCCGGAGATCATCTTCCAGCGGCCTGGAGAGACCGCTTAGCCTCGATCCACCGTTCTGATTTGAAGTCGGTGGGTGCGGCGGTCATCGAGGCTTGGCGCGGCCGGTGTTGTCGGCGGGGGCCGCGGAGCGGCCTTGTTGGTCTGGTCTGAAGGGTCGTCGAGCGGTGCCGGCGCCTGGTCGCGGGCAGGCTGAGGCCGGCGGGGTGGCGTCGGTCGTCGTCGCGGGTGCTGGCCGGGGTCAGGCGGGTGGTGGCAGTGCGCGCAGCCGTGCGAGGGCGGTGAGGAAGTCGTGCGCCCAGGGCCAGCGGGCGGGCATCCGTAGCGTTGAGCGGCGGGCGCTGCGTGTCAGTCGTGCCGGGATCGTGAGCAGCCGCCGGCGTAGCGTGCGGGCGGCGCGCATCGTGGTGTCGGGCAGGCCGATCAGCGTGGTCCAGCGCAACAGGTTGTGCGCGAGCGCGGCGATCACGGTCCAGGCGGCGTTGGCGTAGAACTTGCCGGAGGGGAAGTGCGCCAGGGCTTGGTCTTTGAGGTCGCGAATCGCGAGCTCGACGACGGCGTGTTGGCGATGCTCAACCTCGACGGTTGTGATGTGCTCGGTGCGGTTGGTGAGGAACGCGAAGTGCCGCCAGTCAGGCCACAGCTCGGCCTGCGCCCCGAGCAGGCGGGTGCGACGGACGATCAGGCGCGTGCCGGCGAGCATCGTCTGGGCGATCTGCGCCTCACCTGCCTCGGGGTAGTCGGTGAGGATCTGCCAGGCGGTCTCGGGGATCGCGGCGATCGCGGCCTTGATGTGCTTCTGTTGGCGCACCCCGATCGAATCGCTCCAGCCGGCGCTCTCGAGTCGCGCGAAGATCTTCTTGTTCCAGAACCCCGAGTCGGCGCGCAGCAGCTTCGACCCGGTCGCGCCCGCGCGAGCGACCCGGGGGATCAGTTCTTCGACGAACCGCAACGCGCCCCTCGCGGTGTTGGCTGAGCCCTGGCGGGCACGGATGTGCAACACCTCGCCGGTTCCGCCCTTGTCGCGAGGATCGGGTGATAGCCACGCTTGCGGGTGTAGCCAAAGCTGGCGCCCTGCTTGTCATAGCCGTGGACCTCGCCGACGAAGCTGTCGACGTCGATGACCAGACGATCCTCGCCAGGTCCGGCGCCCGCGGCCCACGCGCGCTGCAGGCTGTCGGCGAGCACGCGGTCAAGTTGACGGACATGCCCGAACGTGAACGCGCGAAGAAACGTCCCAAGCGTCGACGGCGCCGCCACGCGGTGACCGAGCACCGCGCCGGTCTGCCCCGACCGCAGCACGTCGCAGTCCTCGATGCAGTCCGCCCCCAGCACCATCGCCGACAGCATCGTCATCACCTAGCGCCCCGAATTCGCACCGCCGGCGCGGTCGCCGAGATCCACAGCCGCATCGACCAGTTGCTCGACACCGAGCCGCCGGGCCAGCAGCGCCGGCAGCAGCGCGCCGGCGTTGGCGACGACCCGCTCATCATCAAAACGACCGCGGATCGGTCCGACAGACCGTGCACCATGCGGGTGACCCCCTGACGCAGGACCCGCAGCCGCTGGCACGGCCCGTCTTGCCTGCTCAGGGGGTCATTTCACTTCCCACATCGGACGGACCCGCCCGCCGCAACGGTGGATCGAGGCTTAGACGGCCAAGCCAGGCAGCTCGCTGCCTAGCGGGGGGCTAGGCGCGTCCTTCAGGCGGCGGGCGATGATCTCGGGGAACGCGCGCCGTCGGCGGTAGTCCGCGATCGCGGCGCCGAGGTCGGTCTCGGCCTCCTGCGCGAGTGACGCGACGAGCAGGTTCTCGAGCGTGCGGACCTCGCGCTCGGTGGCGCGGCGGATCGTCTTCGTGCGGGCGAACTCGTCCCACGCGCGGGCGAAGCTGACGAAGCTCGTGCGGCCGCCGTGGCGGTGGGCGGCGAGCATCGGGCAGATGCCGCCGCGACCGTCGGTGTAGGCGCCGACGACGATCGGGTTGGCGCGGATCCCCTCGAGCATCGCCTCGCGGGTCCGGGCCGGCAGGCAGTCGATTGCGGTTCGCAACCGGCTGATAGGGTCGCGCGCCTTCCGCACGGGGGCATCATCGGTCACGCCCCGCCGCGGCGGCAAGCTGCGAAAGGAACCTTGCGACTCGGCCTGCACATCGGTTACTGGGGCCTCGGCATGACCGCGCAGGAGCAGCTCGACCTCGTGCTCGAGGCGGAGAAGCTCGGCTACGACTCGGTGTGGACCGCGGAGGCCTACGGTTCCGACGCCGCGACGATCCTCGCCTGGCTCGCCGGGCAGACCGAGCGGGTCAAGCTCGGCTCGGCGATCTTCCAGATGCCCGGCCGGAGCGCCGCCATGACCGCGATGACGGCGGCGACGATCGACCAGCTCTCGGACGGGCGGATGCTGCTGGGGATCGGCTCGAGCGGGCCGCAGGTGGCGGAGGGCTGGCACGGGCAGCGGTTCGGCAAGCAGCTCCAGCGCACGCGCGAGTACATCGCGGTGGTGCGGATGGCTTTGGCGCGCGAGCGGGTGGTGTTCGACGGCGAGACGCTGCAGCTGCCGCTGCCGGACGGCCCCGGCAAGGCGCTGAAGCTGACGATCGCGCCGGTGCAGGAGCGGATGCCGATCTACCTGGCGGCGATCGGGCCGAAGAACACGACGCTCGGCGCCGAGATCGCGGACGGCTGGATCCCGACGCTGTTCTCGCCCGAGCACGTCGGGGAGTTCCGTCCGCTGCTGGAGGAGGGCTTCGCCGGGCGGGAGGCGGCAAGGGCTTCGACGACTTCGACATCGCCCCCACGGTCAACGTCTTCGTGACCGACGACGTGGAGTCCGCGCGCGACGCGATGCGGCCCTACGTGGCGCTGTACGTCGGCGGCATGGGCTCGCGGAAGCAGAACTTCTACAACCAGCTCGTGCAGCGCTACGGCTTCGAGGACGCCGCGCGCGAGGTCCAGGACCTGTACTTGGACGGCAAGAAAGACGAGGCGATGGCGGCGCTTCCGGGCGAGCTGCTCGACCACGTCTCGCTGTGCGGGCCGCCGGACGTGGTCCGCGAGCGGCTGGCGGTCTTCCGCGACGCGGGCGTCGGAACGCTGATGGTCGCGCCGATGGCGTGGTCGTTCGAGGACCGGCGCGAGCAGCTGCGGCTCGTGGCCGAGCTGGCCGCTTGAGGATCTACCTCGGCGCCTTCGGCGACCCCGGCCACGCGTTCCCGATGATCGCTCTGGGGAGCGCGCTGGTGGAGCGCGGCCACGAGGTGGCCCTGGATACGTGGCGGAAGTGGCGCGAGCCGATCGAGGCGGCCGGCATGATGTTCACGGCGGCGCCGGAGTACCAGGTGTTCCCGACGCCGGACAAGCCCTTGAAGCCGTACGCGGCGGCGGTGCGGGCGGCGCGGGAGATCCAGCCGTTCGTGCGGGAGTTCGCCCCGGACGTGGCGGTGGCCGACATCCTCACGCCGGGTCCGGCGCTGGCGGCGGAGCTCGAGGACGTGCCGCTCGCGACGCTGGTCCCGCACGTCCACCCCTTCGTCGGCGACGGGCACCCGATCTACTCGATCGGCGCGCGGCTACCGCGGACTCGTTTTGGACGGGAGCTGTGGCGCTGGGGCAACCGTCGCTTCGTGGAGGGCTCGCTCGAGACGGGGCGTGACCAGTACAACGAGACGCGCGCGCGGCTCGGGCTCGCGCCGCTGCCGTACGTCCACACCGCGCTGTCGCGCGAGCTGACGATGGTCGGGACGCTGCCGCAGCTCGAGTACCCGCGCCGCTGGGAGCCGTGGGTGCGCGTGGTCGGGCCGCTGCAGTGGGAGCCGCCGGGCGAGCGGGTCGAGCCGCCGCCGGGGTCGGGACCGGTCGTCCTGATCGCCCCCTCGACCTCGCAGGACCCCTCGCACTCTCTGCTCCGCGCTTCGCTGGCCGGGCTGGCGGGGGTGCCGGTACGCGTGATCGCCACGTGGAACGGCCGCGAACCCGACCCGCCGATCGAGGTGCCGCCGAACGCCGTGCTAGTGCCGTGGCTGTCGTATTCGAAGACGATGCCGCTGTGCGACGTCGTCGTCTTGCACGGCGGCCACGGGACGTTGGTGCGAGCGCTGGCCGCCGGGTGCGCGGTGGTGGCCTGCCCGGCGGGAGGCGACATGAACGAGAACGCCGCACGGGTGGACTGGGCCGGCCTCGGGGTGCGGCTCCCGAAGCGGTGGCTGGGGGCGCGGACGTTGCGGCTGGCGGTGAGGCGGGCGCTGCGGCCCGAGGTGCGGGCGCGCGTGGCCGCTCTCGAGGCGCCCGACGGTGCCTTGCGCGCCTGCGAGGAGCTCGAAGCGTGGGCGGCGAGCAAGCGAACTGCGGCTGGGTAGAGGGTCGGGTGCGAGCGCCGCGGCGGCCGCGAGTGTCAGCTCGAGGTCGCATACCGACCCTGAGACGACATTCGTGGGACGAATGTCGTCCGGCCGGAACCCACTTCCTACCCAGCCGCCTTGACGTTCGTCAGATGCTCATGCCGCCGTCGAGAGGGATCGCCGCGCCGGTCATGAACCGGCTCTCGTCGGACGCCAAGACAGCACGGCCGCGGCGATCTCGTCCGCCGTGGCGTGGCGACCCAGAGGGATCATCGACTCGAAGATCTCCGCGGCGCGAGCCTCACCCTCCCCCGTCGCGACGGTCTCGATCCGGTGCTGGAAGGTGTTGTCGACGGGGCCCGGGTGGATCGAGTTGACGCGGATGCCGCGGCCGGCGACCTCCTTGGCCGCCGTCCGTATCAACCCGACGAGCGCGTGCTTGGACGTCGCGTAGGCGGCGATGCCGGGGTCGGAGGTGAGGCCGACCACGCTTGAGTTCAGGATCAGGCTCCCGCCCGGGCGCATCGCGCGCAGCGCGTGCTTGGCGACGTGGAACGGGCCGACCACGTTGACGGCCAGCACGCGCGCGAAGACCGCCTCGTCGTAGTCCTCGACCGTCGCCACGTCGCCGAAGATGCCGGCGTTGGCGAACGCGATGTCGAGCCCGGCCCCCAGCGCCACGGCTTTAGCGACCGCGGCGGAGTCGGTGACGTCGGCCACCGCCGCGACCGCGCCGAGCTCGTCCGCGAGCGTGCGGAGGCGGTCGGCGTCGACGTCCGAGAGGACCACCCGCGCGCCCTCGGCGACGAAGCGCCTCGCGGTCGCCGCGCCGATGCTACCCGCGGCGCCGGAGATGAAGGCGGTCTTGTCCTCGAGTCGGCCCACGGAGAAAACAGCTGACGATTAAGCTGCACCGTATATGCGAATCGCCATCGTGGGTGGAGGTGGCGGCGTCGGGGCGTCGCTCGCCTTCAACCTCCTGACGGCACCCGCGCCCTACGACGTCGCGCTCGTCGACGGCCGCTCCGGGATGGCGCGCTCGCACGAGATGGACCTCCAGCAGGTCGTCGCCCAGGGCGCGACCGGCTCGGTCGAGATCGTCGAGCTCGCCGCGATCGCGGACGCCGAGGTCGCCGTCATCAGCGCCGCCGTCCCGCTCACGCTCAACACCTCGCGCATGGTGTACCTGCGCGACAACGCGGCCGTCGTCGGCGAGGTGGTCGCGGCGCTGCCGGACGGCTGGCCCGGCGTGATCGTGATGGTCACCAACCCGGTCGACCCGCTGTGCGCATGGCTCCAGGGTCGCCACGGCCTCGACCGCCGCCGGCTGATCGGCTACACCGCCAACGACAGCCTGCGGCTGCGGACCGCGATCGGCGACCAGCTCGGCGTGCGCTCGAGCGAGGTCGACGCCTGGGTGCTGGGCGAGCACGGGGACCGCTTCGTGCCGCTGCTGGACCGCGTGCGCGTCGGCGGCGAGCCCGTCGCGCTCGACGAGGCGCAGCAGGACGCCGCGGTGCGCTTCGTGCGCCACTGGTACGAGCGCCACGTCGCGCTCGACTCCGGCCGCTCCTCGACCTGGACCACCGGCCGCGGCCTCGGCCGCCTGATCGCCGCGCTCACGAGCGACGACGGCGAGCTGTGGCCCGCCTCGGTCGTGCTCGAGGGCGAGTACGGCGTCAGCGGCGCCGCGCTCACCGTCCCCGCCACCCTCGCCCGCGGCGGGGTCCGCGAGCTGTACGAGTGGGAGCTGACCGGCGAGCAGCATGCCGCGATGGGAGCGGCCGGAGAGGCGGTCCGGGCGGCGGCCGCCGCGCTCCCGGCGTGAGGCCGGCCAGTGCGGCCCCTTCAGCCCCACCCGCAGATTGTCGACGATCTTGTTGATAATTTGCGCCGAGTGGAGCACCCGGTCCCATCCGAACACGCGAGGGAGCTGGTCCGCGGCGGGTTCGACCCGCACGTCCACATCGCGCCCGACTTCGCCCCGCGCCGGATCACCGACCTCGAGCTCGCCGAGCGCTGCCTCGAGCTCGGCCTGGCCGGCTTCGGGCTGAAGTCGCACTACACCGCCACCGCAGAGCGGGCCGCGGTCGTCACCGCCGCCGTGCCCGGCATCAAGGCGCTCGGGACGATCACGCTCAACCACTCGGTCGGCGGCCTCAACGCGACCGCGGTCGAGGTCGCCGCCCGCCAGGGCGCGCGCATCGTGTGGCTCCCCACCGTCAGCTCCGAGAACGAGATCGGCGAGGTCGAGCACGCCGATCCCGACGGCAACGTGCCGGTGTGGGTTCGCTTCGAGCTCGAGTTGCGCGCGGCGGGCGTGCACCCGGAGGCGGTGCCGGTCGTCGACGAGAACCAAGCGCCGCTCCCGGAGCTGCTGGAGGTCATCGACGTGGTCGCCCGCCACGAGCTCGTGCTCGCCACCGGGCACCTCTCGCGCGACGAGATCTTCACGGTCGTCGACGCCGCCGTGGCCGCGCAGGTGAAGACGATCGTCGTCACCCACCCCGAGTTCCCCTCCCAGCGCGTCAGCCCGGAGGACCAGGCGGCACTGGCCGAAAAAGGCGCACTGATGGAGCGCGCCTTCACCACGCCCTACACCGGCAAGTGCACCTGGGATGAGATCTTCGCGGCCACCCGCGCCGTCGGCGCCGCGCACACCGTCTGGGGCTCGGATCTCGGGCAGCGCTTCAACCCGCCGGTCGAGGACGGGCTGGCCCTCATGGTCGACCGTTTCCTGGAGGCCGGCTTCACCGACGAGGAGGTCCGCACCATGGCCGTCGACAACACACGGAGGCTGGCCGGTGTCTAGGCGGATCCTGGTCATCGGCGCCCACTCCGCCGACTTCGTGTGGCGCGCCGGCGGCGCGGTCGCGGTCGCCACGCGCAACGGCGGCACCGCCCAGGTGATCGCGCTCTCCTACGGCGAGCGCGGCGAGTCGGGCGAGCTGTGGAAGGAGCCCGGCCAGACGATCGAGCGCGTCAAGCGGGTCCGCCACGCGGAGGCTGAGAAGGCCGCCGCCGCGCTCGGCGCCGAGTTCAAGGCGCTCGACTTCGGCGACTACCCGCTCGAGGTCGGGCCGGAGCGCTTCACGCAGGTCGTCGACGCGATCCGCGACTTCACCCCCGACGTGCTGATCACCCACACCGACACCGACCCCTTCAACCCCGACCACCCGGTCGCCTACGAGGTCGTCGCGCGCGCCCGCTCGACAGCGGCCGGCGCCGGGGTCGCCAGCGCGTTCGACTCGATCACGCCGCCCGCCTTCTTCCTGTTCGAGCCCCACCAGCCCGAGCTCTGCAACTTCATGCCGACCACGTTCGTCGACATCACGCCGGTGATCGACGCCAAGCGCGAGGCGATGAAGGCGATGGAGGCGCAGAAGTACCTCCAGACCTACTACGACCAGCGCGCCGAGCAGCGCGCCCACCACGCCCGCCGCGCCTCCGGCAACCAGGACGTCCGCTACGCCGAGGCCTTCCAGCGCGTGCTCCCCCAGGTGGTGGCCGAGCTGTGAGCGTCCACGACGAGCTTGCCCGCCTCGGCACCGCCACCGTCTACGAGGCGGCGGGCCGCAAGGGCCTCGTCGACCTCGACCTGCACCGCATCGTCCCCGGCTCGCGCGCGGCAGGGCCGGCCCGCCCGATCCTCTGCGGGCAGGCCGACAACCTGATGGTGCACGCCGCGATCGCCCATGCCAACCCCGGCGACGTGCTCGTCTTCACGATGCCCATGCCGCGCCCGGTCGCGCTGGTCGGCGACCTGCTCGCCACCCAGGCCAAGGCGCGCGGCGTCGCCGGGCTGCTGGTCGACGGCTCCGTGCGCGACGTCGAGGAGCTCGTCGAGATCGGCCTGCCGATCTGGGCGCGCTGGATCCGCGTCCGCGGCGCCGCCAAGGACGTGCCCGGCACGATCGACGAGCCGGTGATCGTCGGCGGCGCGCGGATCGCGGCGGGCGACACGGTCGTGCTCGACGCCGACGGCGCCGCCGTCGTCGCGCAGGACCGGGTCGAGGAGGTGCGCGAGGCCGCCCGCGCCCGCGAGGAGAAGGAGCGCGTGAAGCGTGCGAAGCTGCAGGCCGGCGAGCTCTCCTACGACCTCGACAACCTGCGCGCGCGCGTCGAATGAGCGACCTCGCCCACATCCATCACGTCGAGCTCCTCACCCCGGAGCCGGAGCGGAGCCTCGCCTACTTCCACGACGTGCTCGGGATGGAGATCGAGTCGCGCGCCGGCCAGTCGGTCTTCCTGCGCGGGTGGGGCGAGTACCAGCGCTACTCGCTCAAGCTCACGGAGTCCGACCGCTCCGGCCTCGCCCACATGGCGTGGCGCGCCAACAGCGCCGAGGCGCTGCAGCGCCAGGTCGCCGCGATCGAGGCGAGCGGGCTCGGCATCGGCTGGCACGACGGGGACCACGGCCACGGCTCCGCGTACCGCTTCCACGACCCCGACGGCCACGTCATGGAGGTCCTGTGGGAGAGCGAGCGCTACGTCGCGCCCGACCACCTCAAGCCCTCGCTGCGAAACCAGCCGCAGCGCTACACGGCGCGCGGCGCGGCGGTCAAGCGCCTCGACCACGTCAACCTGCTCGCCAACGACATCCCCGCCTGCCGGGCGTTCGCGACCGACGTGCTCGGCTATCGCCACTACGAGGGCATCCGGCTCGACAACGGCGAGGAGACCGGCGCCTGGCTGAGCCTCACGATCGCCGCCCACGAGCTGATCTACGTCAAGGACGCGCGCGGCGCCGGCGGCCGCCTGCACCACCTCGCGTTCTGGGTCGACACCCGCGAGGAGTGCCTGCGGGCGGCCGACATCTTCCTCGACCACGCCGTCCACATCGAGGCCGCGCCGTCACGCCACGCGGTCGCGGCCGGGTTCTTCCTCTACTCGTTCGAGCCGGGCGGGAACCGGATCGAGGTCACCACCGGCGGCTACTTCGTCTACGAGCCCGATGCCGAGCCGGTGATCTGGACCGAGGCCGAGCGGGCGAAGGGCCAGGCGTGGGGCGTCAAGACCGTCGACAGCTTCCACTACTACGGCACGCCGCCGACCGCCGAGGACCGCGAGTACGCGCGCGCGGCCGGCGTCGCCGCGCCTTAGCGCTCAGCGATCACCAGCGTGTTGTGGAACTGGGTGATCGCCCAGCGCTCGTCCTCCTCGACGATCACCATCGTCATCCGGGCCCGGTTGACGCCCTGCATCGGCCCCGTCGGCGCGGTCATGGTCGAGTGCACGAGCGCGACGACGACGCCGGGCCCGACGCTGCGCGCCGTCTCGACCTGGAGGTCGACCGTGCTGCCCGCGTAGATCGTGCTGAAGATCGCCTCGTGCCCGCGGCCGACGGCGACCGCGCCGCGGTGGTGGCCGCCGCGAATCTCGACGAAGTCCGCGTCCTCGGCGAACGGGCCCGCGAAGCCCATGCCGTCGCCGGAGTTCCAGGCCTGCTGCAGGTGCTCGACGATCGGCTCGACGACGGCCACGGCGTCGGGGGTCTTGGTGATGGTCATGGGGAGGCTCCGGTTCGCTAGAGTTGGTGTCCAGTAACTGGAACGTATACCAAGTGACTGGAACGACTGTCAAGTTATGACCACCCTGCGCGAGCGCAGAGCCCAGCTCACCCACGACGAGATCCTGCGCGCCGCGCGGCGCCTGTTCGCCGAGCGCGGCTACGCCCGGACGAGCGTGCGGGACATCGCGAAGGCGGCCGGCGTGTCCGCGCAGACCGTGTACGACAGCGTCGGCTCCAAGCAGCAGCTCGTGGCCCAGCTCAACGACCTGATCGACGCCGAGGCCGGCATCGGGGCGATCGTCGGCGCCGACCTGCAGTCCGAGGACCCGCACGTGGTCGCGGCCATCTCGGCCCGCGTCGCGCGCTCGATCCTCGAGCACTGCGGCGACATCATCCACGCGCTCGTCACGGGCGCCGCGGCCGAGCCGGAGCTCGCCGCCGTGCTGGCAGAGGGCCAGCGGCGCCACGTCGCGGGCGCCACCACGGTCGTGGGCCGGCTGAAGGAGCTCGGCGCGCCGGTCGGCCCCGAAGCGGTCGAGACGCTCGCGGCCGTCTCCGACGTGCGCTTCGCGCTCGTGCTGCAGGAGAGCTACGGCTGGTCGCTGGACCAGCTCGAGCGCTGGATGATCGACGCCGGCGCCACGCTCCTGCTGCGCGCAAGCTGGCAGCGCGCGCCGCGCTCGGCGAACTCCGGCGCGCGGGTGCGGGCGGCGTCGGCGGCCTGGTCGTCCTCCTGCGCCTGCGAGTCGCGCTCGGCCGCCACCCGCTCGCGGTAGACCTCGACCTCGCGGGCGATGTCGGCCTCCGACCAGCCCGAGCACCTCGCCCATCAGGCGGGCGACCGGCTCGGCGGAGGAGAGCCCGCGGTCGAAGGTCTCGATCGAGATCCGCGTGCGGCGGGCGAGCACGTCGTCGAGGTGGTGCGCGCCCTCGTGGGCCGCGGCGTACCAGGCCTCCACCTGCAGGTAGTCGTCGGCGCCCTCGAGCGGCTCGCCGAGCTCCGGGTGCCGCTGCGATCTCCTCGAGCAGTTCGTGGATGCGCGAGCCGTAGCGCCGCAGCAGGTGCTCGATCCGCGCCAGGTGCAGGCCGCTCTCGCGCGCCAGCCGCCGGCGGCCGTTCCACAGCACGTGGTAGCCCTCGGCACCGACCAGCGGCGTCACGTCGGTGGCGCTCGGCGGCACGGCGTCGTCGAGCCCGCGCGCGGCGGCGTCGACCGCGTCGCGCGCCATCACCCGGTAGGTCGTGTACTTGCCGCCTGCCACGGCGACGAGCCCGGGCACCGGCACCGCGACGGTGTGCTCGCGGCTCAGCGAGCTCGTGCCCTCCGACTCGCCGGTCAGCAGCGGGCGCAGGCCCGCGTAGACGCCCTCGACGTCCTCGTGGCCGAGCGGCTGGGCGAGCACGCGGTTGACGTGCTCGAGCACGTAGTCGATGTCGGAGCGGCTGGCCGCGGGGTGGGCCTTGTCGAGCTCCCAGTCCGTGTCCGTCGTCCCGATGATCCAGTGCCGGCCCCACGGGATCACGAACAGCACGCTCTTCTCGGTGCGCAGGATCAGCCCGCTGTCGATCTGGACGCGGTCGCGCGGAACCACGAGGTGGATGCCCTTCGACGCGCGGACCTTGAACTTGCCGCGCTCGCCGACCAGGTGCTGGACGTCGTCGGTCCACACCCCGGTGGCGTTGATGACCTGGCGCGCCTGCACCTCGAAGTCCTCGTCGGCCAGGTCGTCGTTGACGCGCACGCCGGTCACGCGCCCGCTCTCGCTCAGGAACCCGACCACCGACGCGCTGCTGGCCACCGCGGCGCCGTAGGCGGCGGCCGTCCGCGCCACGGCCAGCGTGTGGCGGGCGTCGTCGACCTGCGCGTCCCAGTACTGGATGGCGCCGATCAGCGCGTCCGGCTTGAGCGCCGGCGCGATCCGCAGCGCGCCTTGCGCTTGGTCAGGTGCCGGTGGCGCCGCAGCCCCTTGTGGCCGCCGAGCTCGTCATAGAGCAGCATCCCGGCGCCGATGTAGGCGCGCTGCCAGACCCGCTCCGTGAGCGGGAGCAGGAACGGGACCGGGCGCACGAGGTGCGGCGCGATCACGTTGAGCAGCAGGCCGCGCTCCCGCAGCGCCTCGCGGACGAGGCCGAACTCCTGCTGCTCGAGGTAGCGCAGCCCCCCGTGGATCAGCTTGCTCGAGCGCGACGAGGTGCCGGAGGCGAAGTCGCGCGCCTCGACCAGCGCCACCGACAGACCGCGTGACGCGGCGTCGAGCGCGCAGCCCGTTCCGGTTGCGCCGCCGCCGATGACGAGCACGTCGAAGGTCTCCTCGCGCATCCGGGCGAGCGCGGTCTCGCGCTGCTCGGGGTCCAGGCGCGCCAAGTTTTGAGTTGGGGAGGCTGAGGGCATGACCCCTGGACGGTACCCGGCAGGGGCGGGGCCCAGACTGGAGGGGGAGGCGGGAGTGGCGACGAGCGGGAAGCCGCAAGGCTGGCGGCAGCGAGCGCCCGGCGAGCTGGTGTCCGAGGCGCTGGGCACCGCGATCATCATCCTGTTCGGCTGCGGCTCCGTGGCGATGTCGGTCGCGGCGCTGAACCAGTCCGACCGCGGCAAGCTGCCGTTTGCGGCCAGCGGCGACTGGCTCCTCATCACCACGGGCTGGGGCGTCGGCGTCGCCCTGGCGGTGTGGGTCGCCGGAGGAGTCTCCGGCGCGCACCTCAACCCGGCGGTCACGCTCGCCCACGCGCTGCGCCGCGGCTTTCCGTGGAGCAAGGTCCCGACCTATTGGGCCGCGCAGGTGTTCGGCGCGTTCGTGGGTGCCGCGATCGTCTACCTCAACTACCACGACGCGATCTCGTCCGTCGACGCCGCCAACAAGGTCACCCGCGGCACGCCCGACTCGGTCGCGACGTTCTCGATCTTCGCCACCTTCCCCGCGCCCTACTTCTCCTCGTCGGTGGGGCCGCTCATCGACCAGATCATCGGCACGGGGCTGCTGGTCCTGGTCATCTTCGCGGTGATCGACGCGTTCAACACGCCCGTCAAGGCCAACCTCGCGCCGCTCGTGGTCGGCCTGATCGTCGTCGGCATCGGCGTCTCCTTCGGCGCCAACGCGGGCTACGCGATCAACCCCGCCCGCGACCTCGGCCCCCGGCTCCTGGCCTGGATCGAGGGCTGGAAGTCCGTGGCGATCCCGGGCGACTACGGCAAGATCGACTTCTACATGTGGGTCCCGATCGTGGGCCCGATGATCGGTGGCGCGCTCGGCGCCTACCTCTATGACTACGCGGTCCGCGACGTGCTGATCGCGCGCGGTGCCGAGCCCGACCCCGAGATCGAGGAGGCGGCCGAGACCGCCATCGATGAGCCAGGAGGAGCAGCCCAGACATGAGCAAATTCGTCGGAGCGATCGATCAGGGCACGACCAGCTCGCGCTTCATCCTGTTCGACAAGGACGGGAACATCGGCCACATCGACCAGCGTGAGCACGAGCAGATCAACCCGAAGGCGGGCTGGGTCGAGCACGACGCGACCGAGATCTGGCAGAACACGCGGCGCGTGATCAACGGCGCGATGTCCGACTCGGACGTCGAAGCGGGTGACGTCGAGGCGATCGGCATCACCAACCAGCGCGAGACTGCCGTGGTCTGGGACCGCGAGACCGGCGAGCCGATCTACAACGCGATCGTGTGGCAGGACACCCGTACCGGCGGGCTCGTGCGCGAGCTGGCGGGCGACGAGGGCGTGGACCGCCTGCGCGACATCACCGGCCTCCCGCTCTCGACGTACTTCTCCGGCCCCAAGATCACGTGGCTGCTCGACAACGTCGACGGCGCGCGCAAGCGGGCGGAGAACGGCGAGCTGCTGTTCGGCACCACCGACAGCTGGGTGCTGTGGAACCTCACCGGGGGCAAGGACGGCGGCATCCACATCACGGACGTCACCAACGCCAGCCGCACGCTGCTGATGGACCTCAAGACGCTCGACTGGCATGACGACGCGCTCGACCTGATGGGCGTGCCGCGCTCGATGCTGCCCGAGATCAAGGCATCGAGCGAGGAGTACGGCGAGGCCAAGGGCTCGGCGATCGGCGGCCGCCCGCTGTCGGGCATCCTCGGCGACCAGCAGGCCGCGATGTTCGGCCAGACCTGCTTCGAGCCCGGCGACGCCAAGAACACCTACGGCACCGGCTCGTTCCTGCTCGTCAACACCGGCGAGGAGGTCGTCCGCACCGATGACCTGCTCACCACCGTCGGCTACAAGCTCGGCGACGGCAAGGTCACCTACGCGCTCGAGGGCTCGATCGCGGTCACCGGCGCGCTGATCCAGTGGCTGCGGGACCGGCTCGGGATCATCGAGAAGGCGCCCGACGTCGAGGAGCTGGCGAAGACCGTCGACGACAACGGCGGCGTCTACTTCGTGCCGGCGTTCAGCGGCCTGTTCGCCCCGCACTGGCGCGACGACGCCCGCGGGGTCATCGTCGGGCTCACCGGCTACGCCAACAAGGGCCACATCGCGCGCGCCGCGCTGGAGGCGACCGCCTGGCAGAGCAAGGAGGTCGTCGACGCCGCCAACGCCGCCTCCGACGTCCCGTTCGACGAGCTGCGCGTCGACGGCGGCATGACCGTCAACGAGCTGCTGATGCAGTTCCAGGCCGACGTCCTCGGCGTCCCGGTCATCCGCCCGAAGGTCACGGAGACCACCGCCCTCGGCGCCGCCTACGCGGCGGGACTGGCGGTCGGCTACTGGAAGGACCAGGACGAGCTCAAGGAGCGCTGGGCGGAGGACAAGCGCTGGGAGCCGAAGATGGACGACGACGAGCGCGAGAAGGGCTACGCGAAGTGGAAGAAGGCGGTCGAGCGGTCGCTCGACTGGGAGGAGGAGGACTAGGCCCCGGCGGGGGTCACCCTCACGAGCTGCAGCCCGTCCGCGCCGCGGGTCGCGAGGTCGATCGAGCCGTCGGCGGTGACGGCAGGGCCACGGGGGCTCTGCAGGTCACCGTCGGGCACCAGCTCGTCCGCCTGCGCCTCCCAGTCGATCCGGCCGTCGGCGCCGAAGCGGACGAGCGCGCCCTGGCGGGCGCCGTACGGGCGGCCGCTGCGCGTCCATGCCGAGCGGGATATCGAGTGCCCACGCGTTCGCGGGGTCCAGCGCGATCACCTCGCGCGCGCCGCCGCCGACGCCGACGGTCACCCAGCTGCGCGCCTCGGTGCGCTCGTCGTAGGCGGCGAAGCCGAGCCGGCCGCGTCCGTCCGCGAAGCAGTCGCCGCCCGCCTCGAGCGCCTGTACGTCGGTGACCGTCGCCGCCGGGCTCGATCGCCACGAGCCGGCGCGCGCCGGTCACGCCGAGCAGCGACCCCTCGAGCAGCTGGCGCAGCGCCTCGGGAGAACCGGCCGTCGCCGCCTCGCGCCACAGCGTCGCCCCGTCCGGCGCGATCCCGCGCGCCTGGACGCGGTCGGGCGGTCCGGGCACCAGCTCCAGCACCGTCCAGCTGCCGTCGTCCGCGCCGAGGAAGTCGACGATCTCCCAGCCCGGCTCGCCGGTCTCCGGCTCCCGCCATACGGGCTCGCGGACGCTCCCGTCCGCCTCGACGCGCACGGCGGCGTGGCGACCGCTCGCCTCCTCCGGGACGCTGAGGACGCAGACCGCGCCGCCCGAGAGCGTGCGGACCCGGCTCGCCGCGGGATGCAGCGGGCCGCCGCTGTCCGCGGCCCTGCTCGAGAGCCGCACGGGCACCAGGCGCCGGGGCAGCGGCCCTTCCGGCGCCCAGAGGATCGTCGCCAGCGGCGCTACCACGTCGGCGGCCCGAGGGTGACCACGGTGCTGGAGCCCATCGCCCCGACCAGCGCCTCGATCGTCGTGTTCTTGACGCGGTCGGGCGTGCCTGCCGCCAGGCCCTTGCCCTTGCCGGGCTTCTTGTAGTCGACTGCGGCGAACGCGGTGTCCGGCGGCGGCCAGAATGAGTACACGTGCGTGCCTGCCGCGTCGGTCACGCCGGTGGCGAGCGCGACGTGGCCGGCGCCGTTGAACATCACGATGTCACCCTTGCGCGGCTTCGGCTTCTTGGCCGCCTGGTCCCAGGTCGACGCGCCGCCGCGCACGAGCTTCACCGCAAGCTCGTCGAACCAGTCGTTCGGGCCCGCGTAGGTGTAGATCGCGTTGATCTTGCTCCAGGTGATCGCTCCCTTGCTTCCACGCGCTATAGAGCACCATCTCCCAGCAGTTGATCACCGTGGTCGGCGACACCGTGAACGCCGGGTCCTCGGCCGCCGCCATCGCCCACGCGGAGAAATCGGTCGCGTCCTTGTTGTTGCCCGACGGGTGCCACACCGCGCGGGTGGGCGCGGCCGGGTCGGCCATGGTGGCCATGCGATCGGCGACCTCG
Source organism: uncultured Solirubrobacteraceae bacterium (assembly GCA_963722815.1). Lineage (GTDB taxonomy): Bacteria > Actinomycetota > Thermoleophilia > Solirubrobacterales > Solirubrobacteraceae > DASQFQ01. Next base: position 179,729 of record CAVROM010000009.1, on the reverse strand, counting down.
ACGCGCGGCCGCTCCTTGTCGAGCTCGGCCCACGTCATCGGCCCAACGCCGCCCGGCGTCCAGCCCTGCTTCTTCTGGAACGCGTCGACGGCGCTGCGCGTGGCGACGTCGAACACCGACGTTTCCGGCACGCCGAGGATGTGCTGCATCAGCCTCACACCCGGGCCGCGGTCGCCGGCGTTGAGGTTGGGGCGGTTGCCGGGCGTGCCCGCGTGGTTGTCGAGCCGATCCCACGTCATCGGCCCGACGCCGCTCGGGTCCCACCCCTGCTGCTTCTGGAACCGGTCGACCGCCTTGCGGGTCATCTGGCCGAAGGTCCCCGTCTCGATGACGCCGAGCAGCCGCTGGAGCAGCTTCACGCCCGGGCCGGTGTCGCCGACGTCCATGCTCTCCCGCTTGCCGGGCGAGCCTTCCGCCTTCACTGCGCGGGCGATCGCCCGCCTGGCGCGCAGCAGCCGCCCGGCCGCGGCGTTGCCGGCGTGGCGCTGCACGAACAGCACGCCCTCGCGGCTCGCAGCGCCCGCGGCAGGGACCGCGGGCGCGGCCTGCGGATCCGCCGCGACCGGCTCGGGCGCGTCCGGCTCCGCGACGTGCGCACCCTTTTCCACGGCGCCACTCCAACACACCGCCCGAGGGCGGTCAAGCCTTCAGCAGGCCCTCCTCCGCCGCCCAGGCGATCGTGCGGCGGAAGGTCTCGTCGACCGGCGTGTAGGCGAGGCCGAGCTCGCGCTCGGCGAGCGAGCCGTCGTAGCGGTGGCCGTGCAGGAACGTGCGGATGCGCGCGCGGCACAGCGACGGCACGCGGCCACGCAGCGCGTACACCGCCTCCAGCGCGCCGCCGGCCGAGCGTCGCGACCGCGCGGCGGCACGATCCGCACGCGGTGGCGGACGCCTGAGATCTCGGCGACGAGGTCGAGCGCCTCGGCGGCGGTGATCGTCGCGCCGTTGAGGATGTAGCGCGCGCCCGCCCGTCCCGCGCTCCGCGGCCAGCATGTGCGCCTCGGTGGTGTCGGCGATGTCGACGACGCTCATGTAGGTGTCGACGAACACCGGCAGCTTGCCGTTGATGTAGTCGATGATCAGCTTGCCGTTGCCGGTCTCGCGGCCCGGCCCCTGCACCGAGGACGGGCAGATCGCCACGACCTCGACGCCCTCGCGGTGCGCGGCGGCGAACGCGGCCTGCTCGCCCTCGATGCTTGGAGCGGTCGTAGACCGACAGGTAGGAGCCGCGGTGCACGCTGTGCTCGTCACCGACCGTCCCGTGGCGCTCGCCGACGGACGCCGCCGAGGAGGTGTAGACGACGCGCCGCACGCCCGGCGCGCGCCGCCGCGCGCACGACCAGCTCGGGCCCGACCGCGTTGACGCTGCAGCAGCAGCTTCGAGTCCGGCGGGCAGTGCGAGTTGATGCCCGCGCAGTGGTAGGCGAGCTCGCAGCCCTCCATCGCGCGAGCCAGCGAGTCCTCGTCGAGCACGTCGCCGCGCGCGACCGCCATCCCGCGCGCGCCGAGCTTGGCGGCGCTGGCGTCCGAGCGCGCGAGCGCGACGAGTTCGTCCCCGCGCTCCTGCAATCGGGTGGCGAGCGCGCCGCCGATGAACCCGCTGGCGCCCGTGACGAAGGTGCGGAGCCACCTCAGGACTGCTCGAGATGCTCGCGCACGCGCTCCATGACCTCGGAGCGGTGCTCCTCGCCCTCCGGCCGGATCGGCGGCCCGAAGCTGATCTCGACCGGGTGGCGCTTGAAGCCGGGCTGGAACTTCGGCCAGTAGCGGCCGACGGGCATGACGTCGTGGGAGCCGGAGACGTGGATCGGCACCAGCGCGAGATCGTGCTGGGCGGCGAGCACCGCGGCGCCCGAGCGCAGCTTGCCGACGCTGCCGTCGCGCGAGCGCGTGCCCTCGGCGAACATCACCAGGCTCCAGCCGTGCTCGAACAGCGCCTTGATGTGGGCGGTCGAGTCGTGGTCGAGCCCACGGCCGTCGCGCGCCACCGGCACGGTGCCGAAGAACAGCGACACGGTCCAGCCCAGCCGGCGCTTGGCGTAGAAGTAGTCGGCCGCGGCCGCCACCGCGGTGCGCCGGCGCCAGCGGCCGGGCAGCGCGCGCAGGATCGCCGGCGTGTCGTAGTGGCTCGAGTGGTTGGCGACGAACACGACCGGCGGCTCGACGCCGTCGAGATGCTCCCGCCCGGTCACCGTCCGCGCGCGTGTAGACGCGCATCAGCGGCTCGAACACGGCTCCGAGCACGGCTCCCCGAACCGCCCGCGCCGGCGCGCTGCGCGACCAGCCGGCGTCGAGCTCGGGAGGGTCGCTCACACGATCTTCCCCGGGTTCAGGTTCGCGCCCGGGTCGGTGCCCTCGAACAGCGCGCGCAGCATCCCGACGCCGGGCGCCGAGATGTCCTGCTCGAGCCACTCGGCGTGCTCGGTGCCGACCGCGTGGTGGTGGGAGAGCGTGCCGCCGTTGTCGACGAACGCCTGCTGGATCGCCGACTTGACGACGCCGTACTCCTCGATCCCGTCGCGCTTGCCCGAGGGCACGACCGCGAACGTGAAGTAGAGGCAGGCGCCCGCGTGGTAGCTGTGCGACAGGTGGCACATGATGTAGCCGCGGACGCCCAGCTCGTCGAAGCGCGCGCGGGCCGCCGCCGTCACGTTGGCGTGCAGCGGGCCGAGCTCGCTCCACGGCGCCGCGGTCTCGGACACGTCGGCGAGCACGCCGCGGTCGAGCAGGTAGTCGCGGATGTAGGGCGTGTCGAACTTCTTCTGGTCGTAGAGCTCGCCCGGGCTCGACCCGATGCAGAGGCCGTTGTGCTTCGCGACGATCTTGCCGACCGCCTTGCGCTGCGCCTTGACGTGCGACTCCGGCCCCTCGTAGCCGATGAAGCCGAGGCACATCTCGCTCACGTCGTAGCCCTTGCGGCGCTGCAGGAACGTCTTGAGCGCCGCCGACTGGAGCTTGTCGACCAGCGACGAGCCCTTCTTCGTTGCGAAGCTGAACGCGGTCTCGTTCGCGTCGGCCACGCGCGTCACCGACGGCGCCGCCTCGCTGGCCGCGATGTCGCGCATGGCGGCGACCGACTCGGCCCAGCTCGGGGAACAGGTAGCCGAGGATCTTGCGCTCGGGCGGCAGGCGGCGGACCTGCACGGTCGCCTCGCAGATGATCCCGAGCCGGCCCTCGGAGCCGAGCACCATCTCGCGCACGCTCGGGCCGGTCGACGTGGCGGGCACGGGGCGCGTGACCAGCAGCCCGGCGGGCGTCACCACGCTCAGGCCGCGCGTGGAGTCGGCGATGTCGCCGTAGCGGTCGGACTGCATCCCCGAGGAGCGCGTGGCGATCCACCCGCCTAGCGTCGAGTGCGTGAACGAGTCGGGGTAGTGGCCGAACGTGTAGCCGCGCGCGTTGAGCTGCTCCTCGAGCCGCGGGCCGTAGACGCCGGCCTCCACGCGTGCGAGCCGCGAGGTCGCATCGACCTCGAGCACGCGGTCCATCCACTCCAGGTCGACCGAGATCACCGTCCGGGTCTCCTCCCGCGGCGCCTCGAGGCTGCCGGAGATGCTGGTGCCGCCGCCGAACGGGATCACCACGGCGTCGGCCTCGAGCGCGACGCGCAGCAACTCGCTCACCGACGCCTCGTCCGCGGGCCGGACGACGACGTCGGGGATGCGGCCGAGGTCGCCGCGGCGCTGGCGCACGAGATCGCGCAGGCTCTTGCCGCGCGCGTGGACGATGCGGTCGAGCGGGTCGTCGGAGAGGTCCGCGGCCGCCTCCAGCGCGGTCCGCAGCGAGGCGTCGATCTGCGGCTCGGGGATGTCGAGGTCCTCGAACGCGATCGGACGCTCGGCGGTGCGCTCGACGTCGACCCCGAGCTTCTCGCGGATGAACGGCGCGAACGCCGGCTTGTCGTCGTGCGAGAACGCGACGCCCTCGTCTCCCCAGCCCCACCACTTCATGGCGGCCGCCGGGGCCGGCCGTGTCGCCACCGCGGTCATGGCGTCGAATTTACGCGACGGACTCGCGCAGCGCGTCCGTCGCGGCGCTGAGGTGCCGTCGCATCGCGGCCTCGGCGGCGTCGGGATCGCCCGCGGCGACCGCCTCGACGATCGCCGTGTGCTCCGCGAACGACCGCTCCGCGCGCCCCGGCGCGAGGATCGTGCGGTACTGGAAGCGAACGAGCTGCGAGTTCAGCGTGCCGACCAGGCGATCGACGATCGCGTGCCCCGCGATGTCGAGCACCCGCCGGTGCAGGCGCGCGTTGTGGTCGGAGGCGCCGAGCAGGTCGCCGGCGTCCAGCCGCGCGCGCATCTCGCCGAGGATGGCGCGGAGCGACTCGGCGTCTGCCGCCGTGGCGTTCTGCGCCGCGCGGCGGGCGGCGAGCGCCTCGAGCGCCGCGCGCGCCTCGTAGATCTGGATCGCCTCCTCCGTGCCGATCTTGCGCACGCGCGCGCCGCGGTTGCGCTCCTGCTCGATCAGCCCCTCCTGGGCGAGCCGGGTCAGCGCGGTGCGGACCGCGCTGCGGCCGGCGCCGAGCCTGCTGCCGAGGTCGGCCTCGACGAGGCGCTCGTTGGGCTGCAGCTCGCCGCTGACGATCGCGGCGCGCAGCTGCTCGTAGGGGTCCGCCCCGACGAGGGTCACTCGCCCTCGTCGAGGATCTGGACGAGGTACTCGATGTGGGCGGCCATCGCCTTCTCGGCCGCCAGCCGCTGGTTGCGCCGCACGGCGCGCAGGATCGCGCGGTGCTGGGCGAGGATCGCCTCGGCGTCGACGCGCGGCGAGATCTTGACGACCAGCGTCGGCTGCAGCACCTCGAGGATCCAGCCGGTCAGCGCGAACAGCAGCTGGTTGCCCGACGCCTCGGCCAGGACCGCGTGGAACGTGCTGTCGGCGGTGTTGAACGGCTCGGTGCCGGGCTGGTGGCCGACGGCGTCCGCGATCGCCTGCTCGAGCCGAGCGACCACATCGGCGTCGGCGTTGACCGCGGCGCGGCCGGCGATCGGCACCTCGAGCGACAGCCGCGCGTCGAGCAGCTCGGCCATCGAGATGCTCTGGGCCGAGAGCATCAGCGCGATCGACTCCGAGAGGTTGCGGCTCATGCCCTCGCTGGGCGTGCGCGCCACGAAGATGCCGCCCGAGCGGCCGCGGCCGACGCGGATCAGGTGCGCCGCGGACAGCAGCCGCAGCGCCTCGCGCATCGTCGGCCGGCTGACGCCGAAGTCGTCGGCGAGCTCCTGCTCGGTCCCGATACGCTCGCCCGCCGTGAGCTGCTGCTGCTCCAGCCAGACTCGGATCTGCGCCGCGATCTGCTCGCTGGCGCCGGTCGCGTTGTGCAGGACCTGGCCGCCGGGCCGTGGGCGTACCGTCGCCATGCGCGGAGGATACGGGATCGCAAAAGTCCAAACGTTTTGCAGTATTCTGCCGCCGTGACCAGCGAGCACACCGTGCGCACCGCGACGTTCGATGTGCTGCGGCGCCTCGAGCTGACGACGATCTTCTCGAACCCCGGGTCGACCGAGGTGCCGTTTCTCGCCGGGTTGCCCGACGACCTCGAGTTCGTGCTCGCGCTGCACGAGGGCTCGGCGGTCGCGATGGCCGCCGGCCACGCGATCGCGCGCGGCGCGCCGTCGCTGGCGCTCCTGCACTCGACGCCGGGGCTCGGCAACGCCGTCGCCGCCCTCGCCACCGCGCGCCAGAATCGCGCGCCGGTCGTCGTGCTCGTCGGCCAGCAGGACCGCCGCCACCTCGCGCTCGAGCCGTTCCTGGCCGGGCGCCTCCAGGGCCTGGCGGGCGACTACCCGGTGTGGGTCGACCAGCCGATGCGGCCGCAGGACGTGCCGGGCAGCGTCGCCCGCGCCTACCACGAGGCCGCCACCGGCCGCGGGCCGGCGATCGTGATCGTGCCGATGGACGACTGGGCCGCGCCCGGCCCGGAGCCGCACGACGCGCTCGGCCCCACGCGCCTGCTGCGCTCCGAGGCGGCCGAGCCCGGCGCCGTGGACGCGCTCGCCGACCTGCTCTCCACCGCCGAGGCGCCGGCCCTGGTCGTCGGCGCAGGCGCCGACGGCGAGGAGCGCTGGGCGGCGCTCGTCGAGCTTGCGGAGCGGCTGGGCGCTCCCGTGTGGCAGGAGCCGTTCGGGGGCCAGGCCGGCTTTCCGCAGGACCATCCGCGCTTCGCTGGGCACCTGCCTGCCCGCCGCGCGCGGTTGCGGGAGGTGCTCAGCCCCCACGACACCCTCCTCGTCGTGGGGGCGGGCGCCTTCAGGCAGTACCCCTACGACGAGGGCCCGCTGGTGGAGCCGGGGACGCGGATCGCGGTCGTCACCCAGGACCCGGCCGAGGCGCACCGCAGCCCCGCCGACCTGACGGTGCTGGGCGAGCCGGCCGCGATCGTCGCCGCGCTGGCGGCGGCGGTCGACGCCCGCCCCTCCCCCGACGGGCCCGCCCGCGAGCGGCCCGCGCCGCCCGCGCCGCCCCCCGAGGGCGAGCCGCTGAGCGCCGGCCACGTGCTCGCCGCGCTGGCGGAGCGGCTGCCGCGCGACGCGATCCTGCTCGAGGAGACGCCGTCGAGCCGCCCCGAGCTGCACGCGCGCATCCCCGCCACCGCCCCGCTCGGGTTCATCAGCGCGATGGGGATGCTCGGCTTCGCAGTCCCGGCCGCGATTGGCGTGCGGATGGCGCGCCGGGACCGGCCGGTGCTCGCGGTCGTCGGCGACGGCTCGTCGCTCTACCAGATCACCGCGCTGTGGACGGCGGCCAGCTACGGCGTCGGGGCGCTGATCGTCGTGCTCGTCAACGGCGGCTACGCGATCATGGACCGGCTGGCGGAGCGGGGTGGCTCGCGCGGGCCGTGGCCGCGGGTGGACACGGTCGACATCGGCGCGCTGGCGCGCGCCCAGGGCTGCGCCAGCGAGCGCATCGCCACCCACGACGAGCTGCTCGAGCGGCTCGACGCGCTGCTCCCGGCTCTCGCCGACCGCACCGAGCCGCTGCTGCTCGAGGTCGTCGTCGCGCAGGACGCGACGTTCGATCCCTGAGCGAACGGCAACGACGGCTGGGTAAGGGTGAGTTCGACCGCCCGGCGCCCACGAATGTCACCTCGACCGCCCATACGGTGGTTGAGACGACACTCGTGGCGTCGCGGCTCGAACCGAACCCCTACCCAGCCGCCGTTGACTTCGGCCTCAGGCCGCCGCGAGATCCGTGTTCATTGCCTCGAGCACCGCGTGGGTGCTCAGGGCGTCGCCGGCGAGCTTGGCCGACACCTTCCCCTGGTACAGCACGACGACGCGATCGCACAGCGAGGCGAGCTCGTCGATGTCCGTAGAGCAGATCAGTACCGGCGGGCCCGAAGCGGCGGACGAGCGGATCAGCGCGTGCATCTCCGCCTTGGCGCCGACGTCGACGCCGCGGGTCGGATCGTCGAGAGGATCACCGAGGGTTCGGCGTCCAGCCACTTGGCGAACACGACCTTCTGCTGGTTGCCTCCCGACAGCGACCCGCCGGTCTGATCGACCGAGCGGCTGCGGATCCGCAGCCCCTCGATCTGCGCCCAACGGCACGTCGCGCCCGCTGGGCAGCGTCGCTCGAGCCCTGGTCGGGGCGGCGCATCCCGCTACCGACCGGATCTGCCCGATGTTCGCCACAGCGGCTTGTCCATCATCAGCCCGAGCCGGCGGCGGTCGCCCGACACGCGGGATCGCGATGAACTGGACGAGGACCGCGTTGTTGAGGCCCATCGCGCACCCGATGAGGACGCCGAGGAGGCCGGCCAGCCACGGGTTCATGCCGTGCTTGATCAGCAGGGCGCTGCAGATCAGGGCGAGGCCGAACATCGAGCCGACCGACAGGTCGATCTCGCGCATCGAGATCAGGAAGGCCATGCCCGCGGCGATGATCCCGACGTAGACGGAGTTCTGGACGACCTCCTTGAGCTGGCCCCACGCGAGGAAGTCGGGATGGAGCGCGCCGATGAAGCCGATCAGGACGATCGTGGCGACGAGCACGCTGTTCGACTCGACCTCGAGCAGCCGCTTGCCGAGGTCGCGCGCCGAGGTTCCCCCGGACGCCTGCGCCCGGGGCTCGCACTGCTGCAGCTCCGGCTTGGCCGGACCCAGACCCTCCTCTTGCTCCATCTGGGCGGGACGCTAGCGAAGGCGTCGCTAACTGTCAAACGTTTATTGTTATAGGCGCACCGCCGGAAGAGCCCAGAACGACGAAGACCGCCTCGACGGGCGGTCTTCGCGACGACTAAGGCTCGGGGGGTGGGACTCGAACCCACAACGACTCGGTTAACAGCCGAATTCTGCCGATTGAATTACCCCCGACTGAAGTATTGGGGTTCGCGTCAAAACGCAGTGCTTTTCTCATCGGCTTCGAAAGCGGAATGGTAGCGACCCCCCCTTCTACTTCGGCGTGGCAGTTCGCGCACATGAGCACGCACTTTGCTGCCTCGGCCCTTGCTTTCTCCAGCGACCGGGTCACTCCCGCGATGCGCGGTCGAGGACTTCTTGCGCCGGGTCGAGGTGATGGAACTGCAGAGCGCCGGAACCGGTCGTAGCCGCAGAGAGGATGACGGCCGCCTGCCTCCTCGACGAGCAACCGCCTTTGACCCGCCGGCGACGTGCGGTCACTGCGTCCGCGCTGCGGCACTGCTTGCACCGGTACGATCGCCGCTCCCGCTGCGTATCCAGCCGTGCGCCCGTGGACTCGGGCATTCGGCTCGATTGACGCGCGCGCCATCGACCCGGCCGGCGGTGCGTTGAGCCGCGCGCCCACCGTTCTCAGTCCTTAGCGCGCAGCCAGTAGCGGACGGTCGTGTCGCTCCTCCCACCGCCTCGGCCGATCTCGCGGATCTGTCATGCCCTGCAGACGAGCTCCGCGAGCTGGCCTCGCGCCAGCGAGCCGCGCGGCCCGTGCAGCTCGGCGTGATGGGACGTGAGGCCGTGCTTCTTCAGCCAGTAGCCGACCGTCGACGGGTGCTTGCCGACCTCGCGAGCGATCGACTCGATCGAGCGGCCGGCGGTGAGTCGGGCTTCGAGCCAGTCGCGATCCATGACACGAACACTAGTTCGTGTATCGGACGGACTTTTGGCTCTACTGCAGGCGGTGGCGGATCGCGTCGAGCACCTTCTGGCGCTCGGTGGCGAGGCGCTCCGATGGCGCCCTCGCCGTCCCGTCCGGGCCGCGGTGATCTCGCGGTCGAGGCGGTGGAGGTCGAGCTGGAGGGCCTCGAGCTCGAGCGTGGCCGGGGTGGCGTCGAGCTGGCCGGCGCGGAGGACGATCTCCGGGATCAGCTCGGCGAGCTCGGGGGCGTCGCCGATGATCGGAGGACGGGTGCTCGAGGTGGCCTCGGAGGCGCTCGGCGGCGAGGCGGGTGAGCGGGGAGGTGAAGACGGCGTCGAGGTCGGTGGACGCCAGCTTCTTCTCCCCCAGCTCCGGCAGCGCGACGCAGAGCGAGAGGAACGCGCGCTCGGACTGCTCGCGGCGGTCGATCGCCTGGCGGGCTCCGTTGGCGGCGCGCGGCGCCCCGCCGGCGTCTGGCGGCGACGGACTGCGGGCGGGCGGTCCGCACCGCGCTCTCGACGAGATCCGGCGAGATCCCGAGCCGGCTGGACGCCAGGCGGATGAGGCCGTCGCGGAGGATCCCCTGCGGCAGCGGCTTGATGACCGCGCCGACCTGCGTGAGCGCCTCGTCGTCCTGCCCGCGCTCGAGGATGCGCTCGATCGCGAAGCGCGCGAACGGGACGGAGGCGTCGAGGAGGCCGCGCATGCGCTCGGCGCCGCCCTCCTCCCCCACGATGTCCGCCGGGTCGGCGCCCGGCGGGAGCGGGACGACGCGGAGCTCCACGCGGTCCGGCAGCACGGTCGCCGCCTTCGCCGCGGCCTGCTGGCCGGCCGCGTCGGCGTCGAGGCACAGCAGGACGACCGGGGCGAGGCGCTGGAGCTGGCTCGCCTGCTCGGGCGTCAGCGCCGTGCCCATCGCGCCGACCGCGTTGGCGAAGCCCGCCTGGTGCAGCGCGATGACGTCCGTGTAGCCCTCCGCCAGCACGACCGCGCCCGACTTCGCCGCCGCCGCGCGGGCGAGGTCGGCGCCGAACAGCTGGCGGCCCTTGGAGAACGCCTCGCCCTCGCGGGTGTTGACGTACTTCGGCCCCTGCCCGTCCCGCATCGCCCGCGCCCCGAAGCCCCGCACGCGCCCGCGCGCGTCGGCCAGCGGGAACATGATCTTGCCGCGGAAGACGTCGTAGAGCCGTCCCTCGCGCCCCCGCATTGCCAGCCCGGCCGCGTAGACCTCCTCGTTCTTGAAGCCCGCGCGCCGCGACGCGTTCAGAACCGTGTCCCACGCCGACGGCGAGTAGCCGACGCGGAACTGCCGCAGCGCCACCTCGCTCAGCCCGCGCCCGAGCAGGTACTCGCGCGCCTCGGCCGCCTCGCGCGACTCCCACAGCACGCGCAGGTAGTACGTCGCGGTCCGGTCCATCAGATCGAGCAGCCGCTGCTCGCGCCCGCGGCGGGCAGCCGCGCGCGGATCCTCCTCCTCGGCCTCGAGCTCGACGCCCGCCCGCTCGGCCAGCGACTCCAGCGCCGACTGGAAGTCCAGCCCCTCGGTCTCCATCACGAACTTGAAGACGTCGCCGCCCTCGCCGCAGCCGAAGCAGTGGTAGAGCTTCTCGATCGGGTCGATCCCGAACGACGGCGTCCGCTCGTCGTGGAACGGGCACAGCCCGGTGTAGCGCCGCTGGCCGGACTTGCGCAGCTCCGTCCGCGCGTTCACCAGCTCGACGAAGTCGATCGCGTCGCGCACGCGCTCCTTCGAGTCGGCCTTGTAGCGCGGCACTAGTTCAACAGGCCCTGGGGCACCGCGCGCTCGGTCCAGGCGCGGATGGCGAAGCGGTCGGTCATTCCCGCCAGGTAGTCGATCACGCGGTCGGCTTCTTCCGCGCCGTCCTCGCCCGGCGGCAGCTCCTCCGGGTGCTCGCAGAACCACTCGAACAGGCCGCGCATGCACGCGCTCGATCTTGGCGTGCTCGGCCCGCGCGATCGGGCCGAGGTAGACGTTCTTGAACATGAAGCCGCGCAGCCGCAGCATCGCGCCGCCGACCTCCTCGCCCTGCACGATGTCCCCCGCCGCCTCGGAGTGCTCGACGAGGTCGCGCACGAGCCGGTCGATCCGCCGGGAGCCCGTCTCCCCCAGCACCGCGATCTCGGCCTCCGGCAGGTCAGCCGGCAGGAGGACGCCGGCGCGCACCGCGTCGTCGATGTCGTGGTTGATGTAGGCGATCCGGTCGACCAGCCGGACGATCTTGCCCTCGAGCGTCGCCGGCTCGCCCGCCCCGGAGGAGTGCCGCAGGATGCCGTCCCGCACCGGCGCGGTCAGGTTCAGGTGCTCGAGCACGTCGACCACCCGCAGCGAGTGCTCGTTGTGCCGGAACCCGCGCCCGAACCGCTCGCGCGCGCAGCGGTCCAGCACGTCCTCCCCGATGTGGCCGAACGGCGGGTGCCCGAGGTCGTGCCCCAGCCCGATCGCCTCCGTGAGGTCCTCGTTCAGCCCCAGCGCCCGCGCGACCGTGCGCGAGATCTGGGTCGTCTCCAGCGTGTGGGTGAGGCGCGTCCGGTAGTGGTCGCCCTCGGGCGCGACGAACACCTGCGTCTTGTGCTTGAGCCGCCGGAACGCCTTGCAGTGCACGATCCGGTCGCGGTCGCGCTGGAACGGCGTCCGGACGCCGGAGTCGTCCTCCGGGCGCGCGCGATCCGCGGGATAGGAGCGGGCGGCGAGCGGCGAGAGCCACTCGGCCTCCCGCGCCTGCTGGCGCGCGGCGAACGAGTCGGACGAGGTGATCACGCTCAGATTCTGCCAAGCGCGGCGGCCATTCCCGCCGCGCGGCGCAGAGTTGTTACGAAGACTCTTCGCGTATTGCGGCCTGCGCGGCCGCCACGCGCGCGATCGGCACGCGGTACGGCGAGCAGGACACGTAGTCGAGCCCGGCCATGTGGAAGAAGTCGATCGACTCCGGATCGCCGCCGTGCTCGCCGCAGATGCCGAGCTTGAGCCCCGGATGCGCCTCGCGCCCGACCCACGCCGCGAGCCGCACGAGCCAGCCCACGCCGGGCTTGTCGATCGTCTCGAAGGGCGAGCGGTCGATGATCTTCCGCTCCATGTAGACGGGCACGAACTTCGACTCGACGTCGTCGCGCGAGAACCCCAGCGCCGTCTGCGTCAGGTCGTTGGTGCCGAACGAGAAGAAGTCGGCGTGCTCGGCGATCCGGTTGGCCACGAAGCACGCCCGCGGCAGCTCGATCATCGTCCCGACCGTGTAGTCCTCGCGCTCGGTCAGCCCCGCCTCGTCGCCGATCTTCACGACCAGCGCGCGCAGGATCTCGAGCTCGTGCTCGTAGTCGATCAGCGGGATCATGATCTCGACGTGCGGGGCCTCGCCGGAGCGCTCGTGCACCGCCGCGGTCGCGCGCATGATCGCCTCGACCTGCATCTCGTAGATCTCGGGATAGAGGATCCCCAGCCGGCACCCGCGCGTGCCGAGCATCGGGTTCTCCTCGTGGATCTCGTTGACGCGCTTCAGAGTCGCCTCGAGCCTCTCGAGGTCGTCGGAGCACTCGATCCGCGCCCGCTCGACCTCCGCGGAGAGGTCGGGCAGGTTCTGGAGGAACTCGTGCAGCGGCGGGTCGAGCAGCCGGATCGTCACCGGCAGCCCCGTCATCGCCTCGAACAGGCCCTCGAAGTCCTCCTGCTGGAGCGGCAGCAGCTCGCCGAGCGCCTCGCGCCGGGACTCCTCGTCGTGGGCCATGATCATCGCCCGCATCTTGGGCTGGCGGTCCTCGGCCATGAACATGTGCTCGGTCCGGCACAGGCCGATGCCCTCCGCCCCCAGCTCGCGCGCCTTCTTCGCGCCCTCGGGGTCGTCGGCGTTGGCGCGGACCTCCAGGCGCCGGATCTCATCGGCCCATTCGAGGACGGTGTCGAAGTACTCGTCCACGCGCGCGTCGATCAGCGGGACGTCCTCCAAGGTCACGCAGCCCTTGGTGCCGTCGATCGCGATGAAGTCGCCCTCCCCGACGGTCGAGCCGTTGGCGGACACCGTCTTCGCGCCCAGGTCGATCTTGAGGTCGCTGGCGCCGACCACCGCCGGGCGCCCCATCCCGCGCGCCACCAGCGCCGCATGCGAGGCCTTGCCGCCCTCGCTCGTGAGGATCCCCTTGGCGGCGTGGAAGCCCGCGACGTCGTCGGCCTCCGTGAACGGGCGCACGAGGATCACGTCGCGCCCGTCCTGCTCGGCCTGCACGGCCTCCTTGGCGGTGAACACGATCTCGCCCTTGGCGGCGCCCGGTGAGGCCGACACCCCGGTGGCCAGCACCTCGAAGTCGGCCTTCGGGTCGAAGGTCGGGTGCAGCAGCGCATCCAGCGAGCTCGGGTCGATGGTCGAGAGCGCCTCCTCCTTGGAGAGCAGCCCCTCCTCGACCGCGTCGACCGCGAAGCGCACCGCGGCCTGCGCCGGCCGCTTGGCGTTGCGCGTCTGCAGCATGAACAGCTGCCCGTCCTCGATCGTGAACTCGGTGTCCTGCATATCCTTGTAGTGCTGCTCGAGCTCGCTGAGGATCTCCATCAGCTGCCCGTGCGCCTCGGGCATGACGTCCTTGAGCTCGGCGATGTCGCGCGTGTTGCGCACGCCGGAGACCACGTCCTCGCCCTGGGCGTTGACGAGGAAGTCGCCGCTGGGCTCCTTCTCCCCCGTCACCTCGTCGCGGCTGAACGCCACGCCGGTGGCCGAGTTGTCGCCCTTGTTGCCGAACACCATCTGCTGCACGTTGACCGCCGTGCCCCAGTCATCGGGGATGCGGTTCAGCCGCCGGTAGGAGACGGCGCGCTCGCCGGTCCAGGAGTCGAACACCGCGCGGATGGCGAGCTTCAGCTGCTCCTGCGGGTCCTGCGGGAAGTCCTCGCCGGTGTGCTCCTTATAGGCGTCCTTGAACTTCTGGGTCAGCGCCTTCAGGTCGTCGGTGTCGAGCTCGGTGTCGTCCTTGACGTCCCGCTCCTGCTTGGCCTCCTTGATCGCGTCCTCGAACGCCTCTCCCGGCATCCCGCGCGCGACGTTGCCGAACATCTGCACGAAGCGCCGGTAGGAGTCCCACGCGAAGCGGTCGTTCTCGGTCTGCTTGGCGAGCCCCTCGATCGACTCGTCGTTGAGCCCGAGGTTGAGGACCGTGTCGAGCATCCCGGGCATCGACTCGCGGGCGCCCGACCGCACCGAGACCAGCAGCGGGTCCTCGGAGTCGCCGAGCTGCTTGCCGGCCTGCTCCTCGAGGCGTTGCAGCGCCTCCGCGACCTGGTCGGCCATGCCCTCCGGCTCCTCCTGGTCCGCCTTCATGTAGGCGACGCAGGCCTCGGTGGTGATCGTGAAGCCGGCCGGGACGCGCTCGGCGCCCAGCACGCGCGTCATCTCGGCGACGTTGGCGCCCTTGCCTCCCAGCAGCTCGCGCATGTCGCGGGAACCCTCGGAGAAGTCATAGACCCACTGCTCGTCCGCCACGGGAGCGGCACTCTACGCCACGGACCTCCAGCGGACGTGCGCATGGTGCTCCACCGTGGCGTTGATCGCCCGCTCCGCCTGGGCGAGCGCCCGCTGCGGCGCCTCCGGCGTGTCAGCGAGTGGACGGCCGAGGGCGGCGACGAGGAAGTCGTGGGCCGATTGCTCGAGCCCGAACGCGCCCGCCTCGCAGGCGCTGCAGACCACGCCGCCGGCGGCGCCGGAGAAGCCCTGGAGGTGCTCGCGCTCGCCACAGCTCGCGCAGGCGGAGAGCTGCGGCGCGAAGCCGGCCGCCAGCAGCAGCTTGAGGCGGAAGGCGAGCGCGTTGGCGCGGCCGGCGCGGTCGGGCTCCGCGTCGAGCAGCGCGAGCTCGTTGGCGAGCAGGTGGTAGACGCCCTCGTGCGGGTCGCCGTCGTCGAACAGGCGGGCGACCGCGTCGCAGGCGCGGGCGGCGGTGTCGAGCGACGGGCCGTGCTCCCTGAGCTTTCGGTGGCCGGCCAGCGTCTCGGCGCTCGTGACCGTCAGGAGGTCGCTCTTGCCCTCGTAGAGCACGAGCTGGAGGCGGAAGAACGGCTCGAGCCGCCCGCCGAAGCGCGACTTGGCGCGGCGGACGCCCTTGGCGATCGCGCTCACTCTCCCGCGGTGCGGGGTATAGAGGTGGAGGATCCGGTCGGCCTCGCCGTAGCGCATGGAGCGCAGGACGATGCCCTCGGTTTTCAGCGAGCCAGCCACGAATGAGTTCCTATGCTTCCTGAAGTAATGCGGCGGATGACTGTGTACACGACCGACCCCTGTGGGTATTGCCGGACCGCGAAGGCGCTCCTGGCCAAGCGGCGGATCCCCTACGAGGAGATCAACCTGGCCCGCGACCCCGAAGGTCGCGCAGAGCTGGTCCGGCTCACCGGCATGATGACGTTCCCCCAGGTCGTCATCGACGGCGAGCCGCTCGGCGGCTACCAGGAGCTGGTCAAGGCCGACCGCGACGGTCAGCTCGCGGAGCTTGCCGAGGCGGCCTAGGCAGCAAGCCGCCTGGCTTGGCCCCTGGGGCGCGGCTGGCAGCTCTCGCACACGTAGGTCCCCCGCCCCGCCGCCCGCAGCTTCCGTACGGGCCGGCCGCAGCGCACGCAGGGCTCGCCCTCGCGCAGGTGGATCAGGAAGCGGTCCTGAAACGAGCCGCTGACCCCTTCCGGGTCGCGGAAGTCGTCGATGGTGGCGCCCTTCGACTCGATGCCGAGCTCGAGCGTCTCGACGATGGCGTCGCGGAGCGCAGCCGCCTGCTTGCGGTTGATGCGGTTCGCCAGCCGCAGCGGGTGGATGCGGGCGCGGAAGAGCGCCTCGTCGGCGTAGATGTTGCCGACGCCGGCGATCCGCTTCTGATCGAGCAGCATCGCCTTGATCGGGGCGCGCGAGTGGCGGGTCAGCTCGTACAGGTACTCGCCGGTGAACTCGGGCTCGAACGGCTCGACGCCCAGCCGCTTGGCGAAGAAGTCGTCGAGGGCTTCCGGGCCGAGCGCGAGCTCGCCGGTGCCGAAGCGGCGCGGGTCGACGAACTCGAGCGTGTGCTCGCCGAGGTCGAACGTCACGCGCGTGTGCGGCGGGCGCTCGGGCGGGTCGAGCAGCAGCGTGCCGGTCATGCGCAGGTGCAGCAGCAGGTAGACGTCGTCCTCGAGCTCCCACACGAGGTACTTGCCACGGCGGCCGAGCCTCTCGACGCGGCGGCCGGCGACCGCGGTGGCGACCTCCGGCGGCGCGAGCGGCAGCGTCCAGCGCGCGTCGTGGATCTCGAGGCTCTGGAGCGTGCGGCCGTCGACGTGGGGCGCCAGGTAGCGGCGGATCGTCTCGACTTCAGGCAGCTCGGGCACGGCGTCCGAGGCTAGATGGTTGCTTCCGCGGTCGTGGAGGCAACCATCTCAGCCGAGGAGTGCGATGTGGAGGTCGGTGTCGAGGCGGTCGAGCGAGATCCCCAGCGTGCGGCGGATCGCGCGGCGGGTGGTCTCGAGGCCGGCTTTGCCCGGCAGGTCCTCGTCGTTGAAGGCGTTGTAGAGCTTGATGAAGCGCCTGCGGCCGAAGCGGTCGGCGATGTAGAACGACGCCGCCGAGGCGTAGGCGTAGGCGACCGCCTGGCCGTCGCCGGAGAGGCGTGCGATCGCGTCGGGCTCGGAGAGCACGCGCAGGCTCAGCGCGCGGCGGGCGCGGCCGCTGGCCTCGCCGGCGAGGTAGCGGGCCGCGTCGCCGCTGCGGCGGTCCTCGGAGACGTAGAGCGCGATCCCCTCGATCAGCCACGACGGCGTGCGGCCGGAGGTGACGCCCGCCAGCGCCGCGTGGGTCAGCTCGTGGGTGACGACGCGCTGCTGCCCGTCGGCGTCGAGTGCGCTGAACGGCGGCCACACGACGACGAGCCGCTGGGAGACGACCTCGCTCACGCGCTTGGCGCTCCCGGTCTCCTGCACCTGGGCGTCGGAGATGGCGGCGAGCGACTCCACCCCGCGGATCCGCTCGGTCAGCGAGCGCGCCGCCTGCGCGCCTCCCGCGACCACCACGAGGTAGCGGCGGCGCAGGCGCGGCTTCTTCAGGACGTCGCCCATGCGCGCGTAGCCGGCCTCGAGCGCAGTCATCAGCGCGTCGAGCGGGAGTGCCTGCGGCGCGAGCACGACGAAGTGCGGAGAGCGCCGCGACTGCACGGGCCCGAGCTCCCACGGGAAGCGCTCGCGCGAGGTCGACTCGCTCCGGACCCGCCAGCCCTGCTTCGTGCGGCGCGCGCGGACGCGGCGGGTGGTGTCGAACGTGCCGCGGACGCCACGGACGCCGTAGACGGCGCGGACCTTGAGCGTCGCCGCGCGGCCGCTGACGTCGGAGGCGTCGACGTGCAGCGAGACGTCCCGCAGCGGCAGCCCGCGGGCGTTGCGCGCGACCTCGCGGTCGCGGTCACGCTGGGCGCCCGCGGCGGTGGCGGCGTAGGCGCCCGGCCGGCCCGCGGCGAGCGCGGCGGCGCGGCGCTTCATCAGCTGCTCCAGCTGCTCGACGTCCCCCGGCTTGCGCGGCGTGGAGGCGGGCGCGGCGGCCGGTGCGGGCGTCGAGTTGGCCGACGGCCCACCGCCACCACCGCAGCCGCCCAGCAGCAGCACCGCAACAACGGCTATGGCCGGAGCCCGAAGGGGAACGTTGACCGGGGGCCGGAGGCGCCGGCCCGCGGGCCTTCTCACGGGACGAACGGCTCGCCGGGCAGCGCCGGGGCGTCCCTCCCGGCCAGCCAGCGGAGCGCGGAGGCGCCGACGTCGGCCAGCGGCCCGTCGTGCCGCACCCCGCCGTCGCCGCCGAAGCGGGCCAGCAGCGGCGCGTACTCGCGCGTGTGGTCGGAGCCGGGGGTGGTCGGGTCGCAGCCGTGGTCGGCGGTGAGGATGAGGAGGTCGCGCTCCGGATCCAGCCGCTCGAGCCAGCGGCCGACCGCCGCGTCGATGACCTTGAGCGCATCGTGGAAGCCGGGGACGTCGCCCCGGTGGCCGTAGACCTGGTCGGTCTCGACGAAGTTGGCGAACACGAGGCCGCTGTCGAGCTCGTCGATCAGGTGCTCGGTCCAGCGGATCGCCTCCTCGTTGGTGGCGCCCGGGTGGCCGCGGTCGATGCCGACGCTCGCGAACACCTGCTTGACCTTGCCGACCGAGTGGACCGGGACGCGGTCGGAGCGCAGCTCCTCGAGGTAGGAGCGGCCCGGCGGCTCGAGCGCGAGGTCGCGGCGGCCGGTGGTGCGCTCGAACGCGCCCGGCTCGCCGCGGAACGGGCGCGCGATGACGCGCCCGACGGCGTGCTCGCCGCTCATGATCTCCCGCGCCGCCTCGCAGGCCGCGTAGAGCTCCGCGGGCGGCACCTCGTCGACGTGCGCCGCGATCTGGAGCACGGAGTCGGCCGAGGTGTAGACGATCAGGTTGCCGGTGGCGAGGTGCTGCTCGCCGTAGTCCTCGATCGCGTCGGTGCCGCTGTAGGGCTTGTTGAGCAGGACGCCGCGGCCGGTCGCGTCGATCAGCTGGTCGAGGATCTCGTCGGGGAAGCCGTCCGGGTAGGTGCGCAGCGGCACCGGCGTGACCACGCCCATCAGCTCCCAGTGGCCGGTGATCGTGTCCTTGCCGGGGCCGAGCGGGTTCAGGCGGCCGTGGAGGACCGGCGCCTCGGCGGGCGGGACGCCCTCGAGCGGCAGGATCGAGCCGAGCCCGAGGCTGCCGAGCACGGGCAGGTCGAGCCCGCCCGCGGCCTCGGAGACGTGGCCGAGCGTGTTGGAGCCGGCGTCGCCGTACTCCGCGGCGTCGGGCAGCTCGCCCGCCCCGCATGCATCCAGGACGACGACGAAGGCGCGACGGTTCACGCCCGCGATTGTGTCAGGAGACCTGTGGGTGCTCGCTGCTTGCGCGCGGATGGGCGTCGAAGTAGACGTCCTTCAGCCGCTCGGCGGAGAGTTGCGTATAGAGCTGCGTCGTCGCCACGTCCGCGTGCCCGAGCATCTCCTGCAGCGAGCGGAGGTCGCAGCCTCCGGCGAGCAGGTGGGTCGCAAACGTGTGGCGGAGCGTGTGCGGGCTCATCTTGCTCGCCAGACCCGCGGAGGCCGCGTAGCGCTGGACGATCTTGTAGAGCCCCTGGCGCGTGAGGCCGTGGCCGCGGTGGTTGACGAACAGCCGCGCCTCGTAGTGGTCGCCGACCAGCTTCGGGCGGCCCCGGCCGAGGTAGGCGCCGAGCGCCCGCGCGGCGGCGGTGCCGACCGGGACCATCCGCTCCTTGGAGCCCTTGCCGCGGGCGCGCAGGACGCGGCCCTCGAGGTCGAGGTCGCCGACCTCGAGGTCGATCGCCTCGGAGGCGCGCAGGCCGCAGGCGTACATGACCTCGAGCAGGGCGCGGTCGCGCAGGGCGGCCGGCTCGGTGCCCTCGGGCTGGGCGAGCAGCTTCGCGACCTCGTCGCGCGTGAGCACCTGCGGAAGCTTGCGGCTCTGGCGCGGCGCCTTGAGCTTCGCGGTCGGGTCGTCCTCGATCAGGTTCTGGCGCCGCAGGTGGCGGTGGAAGGAGCGCAGGCACGCGACCTTGCGCTGCAGCGTCGCGGGCTTCGCGCCCGGCTTGTCACCTCGGCCCTCGGCGAGCTCGGAGACGAACTCCGTCAGCGCGGCGTGGTCGAGGTGGAGCGCGTCATGGCGCGTGCGCTGGAGCCAGTCACCGAACTGGAGCAGGTCGGAGCGGTACGCCTCGAGCGTGTTGCGGGACAGCCCGCGCTCGAACTCGAGGTAGGCGAGGAAGTCGAGCACGAGGTGCTCATACGGCTGGACGCGGTCTGCGATGGCCACGGCGAGGTGTTCGCCGCCGCCCGCGGCTCGGCCTGCCGGTGCAACGCGCCGTTCAGAGTCTGCGGCGGAGCTCGAGCAGCCCGATCAGCGTCTTCGAGTCCTGGACCTCGTCGATGATCGCGTCGAGCTCGGCCAGCGGGCGGACCTCGATGTCGATGCGCTCGTTCTCCTCGGTCTCCGCCGACGCGGCCGACAGCCCGGTGGCGAGGTAGACGTGGCAGACCTCGTCGGTGAAGCCCGGCGAGGTGAAGAACGTGTGCAGGTGCTCCCACTCCGCGGCGGCCTTGCCGATCTCCTCCGCCAGCTCGCGCTTGGCGGTCGCCAGCGGCTCCTCGCCCTCGACGTCGAGCTTGCCGGCCGGGATCTCCAGCAGGTCGGGCTCGCCGACCGCCTCGCGCGGCTGGCGCACGAGCCAGAGCGACTCGCCGTCGTGGCAGACGACGCCGACCGCGCCGGTGTGGCGGACGATCTCGCGCGTGGACTCCTCGCCGTCCTCGTGGCGGAACGTCTCCTCGCGGACGCGTGAAGATCTTGCCCTCGTACTTCGTCTCGGCGCCCACGGGCTCGAACTCGGAGCTCATACCGCCGCCGCCTCGTCGAGCAGCGCGAACGCCACGTCGAGCATCCCCTCGAGCGCCGCGACCGCCACGCGCTCGGTCGGCTCGTGGTTGCGCTCGGTGCCGTTGGCGAGGTTCACGCACGTGAAGCCGCCGGCCTCGAGCACGTTCGCGTCCGACCCCCCGCCGGTCACGATCCGCTTCGGCTCGTAGCCGCAGGCGCGCAGCGCCGCCTCGGCGGCGACGATCGCGGGCGCGCTCGGCTTCTGGCGGTAGCCGATGAAGAGGCGCTCGGAGACGACGTCGACGTCGCACTCCGCGTAGGCGGCACCGTCGTGGATGGCGTCGACGATGCCGGAGACCACGTCCTCGACCCGGCCGGGGTCGAGCGAGCGCGTCTCGGCGAGCAGGCTGCAGCGCTCCGGCACGATGTTCGTGCTCCCCGCGCCGCCCTGGATCGACCCCACGTTGGCGGTGGTCTGCTCGTCGATGCGGCCGAGCGGCATGTGCGCGATCGCCTGGGCGGCGGCGAGGATCGCCGAGCGGCCCGCCTCGGGGCGGATGCCGGCGTGGGCGGCGCGGCCGTGGAACTCGGCGGCGAGCCGGAAGTAGGTCGGCGACGCGGTGACCACCTCGCCGATCGGCGTCGCGTGGTCGAAGACGTAGCCGAAGTCGGACTGCAGCTGCGAGGCGTCGAACTCCTTGGCGCCCTCGAGCGCGTTCTCCTCGCCGGTGGTGAACAGCAGCTCGAGCCCGACCGGGGAGCCCTCGACGCTGCAGCGCCGCGCCAGCTCGAGGATGACCGCGACCGCGGCCTTGTTGTCGGCGCCGAGGATGCCGTCGTTGGCGTTCTCCCAGCCGCCGTCGACGATCACCGGATCGATCGCGATGCCGCCGTCGTCGACCGTGTCGAGGTGCGCGCACAGCAGGATCGAGCGCTCGCCGCGGCCGGGGACGCGCGCGAGCAGGTTGCCGGCGGCGTCCTCCTCCGCCTCGATCCGCATTCCGCGCAGCTCGGCCTGCACCCGCTCGGAGCACTCGCGCTCGTGCCCGAACGGGCTCGCGATGCGGCAGAGCGCGGCGAACGTGTCGTTGAGCCGCGCGCGCTCGGCGTCGGAGGCCGGCCTCAAGAGCCGGGCTGGAACCGGCCCGCGGTGAATCTCGCCCGTGGCGTCCGCGGCCTCGGTCGGCTCCGGCACGCGGCCGCCGGCGTGCTCGAAGGCGGCGCCCACGAAGTCGCGGAACAGCGGCGCGGGGCGCTCGGGGCGGGACTTGAACTCGGGGTGGAACTGCGAGGCGACGAAGAACGGGTGGTCGGAGATCTCGATGATCTCGACCAGGCGCTCGTCCGGCGACGTGCCGGAGATCACCAGGCCCTCGGCCTCGAGCCGGCGGCGCAGGAAGTTGTTGACCTCATAGCGGTGGCGGTGGCGCTCGTAGATGACCGCCTCGCCGTAGATGTCGCGGGCCAGCGTGCCCTCGTGGAGCTTCACCGGGTCGGCCCCCAATCGCATGGTGCCGCCCATGTCGGAGACCTCCTTCTGCTCCGGCAGCAGGTCGATCACCGGATACGGCGTCTCGGGATCGAACTCCGTCGAGTTGGCGCCCGGCATGTCCACCACGTGGCGGGCGAAGTCGGCGACCGCCATCTGCATGCCGAGGCAGACGCCCAGGAACGGGATCTTCTCCTCGCGGGCGATCCGCGCGGCCTCGATCTTGCCCTCGATGCCGCGGACGCCGAAGCCGCCCGGGATCAGGATGCCGTCGGCGTGCGCGAGGCGCTCGCGGACCTCGGAGTCGTCGAGCGTCTCCGAGTCGACCCAGTCGATGTCGATCGCGCAGCCGTGCTGGAAGCCCGAGTGGCGCAGGGCCTCGACGACGGACTTGTACGCGTCCTCCAGCTGGACGTACTTGCCGACCAGCGCGATCTTCACCGGCGGGCGCTGCTCGGCCTCGCCGGCGCGACGGAGCAGACGATCCCAGCCGCTGAGGTCGGGCGCCGGGGCCTCGAGGTTGAAGTGCTCGAGCACGAAGTCGTCGACGCCCTCCGCCCGGTAGACGAGCGGCACCTTGTAGATGTTGTCCACGTCGCGCGCCGAGACCACCGCGTCCTCCGGCAGCGAGGCGAACAGCGCGATCTTGCGCCGCACGTCCTGCGGCAGGCCGCCCTCGGAGCGGCACAGCAGCATGTCCGGCTGGATGCCGATGCGGCGCAGCTCGTTGACCGAGTGCTGGGTCGGCTTGGTCTTCAGCTCACCCGCGTGGCCGATGTAGGGCACCAGCGTGAGGTGGATGAACATGCAGCGGTTGCGCCCCACGTCGACGGGGAACTGACGGATCGCCTCGAGGAACGGCAGCGACTCGATGTCGCCCACCGTGCCGCCGATCTCCGTGATGACCACGTCGACGTCCTGCGAGTCGGCGATCAGCTTCACGCGGTGCTTGATCTCGTCCGTGATGTGCGGGACCACCTGGACGGTGCCGCCGAGGTAGTCGCCGCGCCGCTCCTTGCGGATGACCGAGTTGTAGATCGCGCCGGCGGTGACGTTGGAGCCGCGGGACGTGTTCGCGTCCGTGAAGCGCTCGTAGTGCCCGAGGTCCAGATCGGTCTCCGCACCGTCCTCCGTCACGAACACCTCGCCGTGCTGGAACGGCGACATCGTCCCCGGATCGATGTTGATGTAGGGATCGAACTTCTGGAGGGCGACCTTCAGGCCGCGCGAGACGAGCAGCCGCCCGATCGACGCGGCGGCGATGCCTTTCCCGAGGGAGCTGACAACACCGCCGGTGACGAAGATGAAGCGTGTACGCGGGCGGGGCTCAGGCATCAGGCTCTGGAACTCCAGTGTAGACGGGGGTCAGGATGCATAACGCGTTCAAGCCGCACGTAGCAGCTCTTTTGCGTGGCGGCGGGCAGCGGCGTCGGTCTCGTCGGCCCCGAGCATGCGCACCAGCTCGCCGACGACGGCGCCGCGGTCGAGCTCGGTGACGGTGGTGCGGGCCGTCTGCCCCGAAGCGTCCTTCACGATCGTGAAGTGACGGTCGGCGAGCGAGGCGATCTGGGGCAGGTGGGTGATGCAGATGACCTGGCGGCCCTCGGCGAGCGCGCGCAGCTGCTCGCCGACGGCGCGGGCGGTCTGGCCGCCGATGCCGGCGTCGACCTCGTCGAACACCAGCGTCGCACTGCCTCGGCCGGGGGCCTCGTCACCGGCTTCGCCTCGCCGCCCGGCGGCGACGCTCATCAGCGCGAGCATCACGCGCGAGAGCTCGCCGCCCGACGCCGTCTCCCGCAGCGGGCCGGCAGGTACGCCGGGGTTGGGCGCGATCAGGAACTCGACCTCGTCGGCGCCGGCGGGGCCGGGCGCCTCGCGCGGCGCGAGCGAGACCGCGAACGACGCGCCCTCCATCGCCAGCTCCCCGAGCCGGTCGCGGACCGCATCGGCGAGCCGCGGGCCGGCGCCGGCGCGCGCCTCGTGCAGCTCGGCGGCCCGGTCGGCGAGCGCGCCGCGGGCCGTCTCGAGCCGGGCCCGCCCGTCCTCGAGCGCCTCCTCGGCGCCTTCCAGCAGCTCGCGCCGGCGCGTGCACTCGGCCGCGTGGGCGAGCACGGCCTCGATCGTGCCGCCGTGCTTGCGCTTCAGCCGGTCGAACTGCCCGAGCCGCTCCTCCACCTCGTCCAGCCGGCCCGGCGTCGCGTCGATCCCCTCGGCGTAGCGGCGCAGCTCCCCCGCGAGGTCGTCGGCCTCGACGGCCAGGGCGTTGGCCCGGGCGGAGAGGGCGTCGAGCGCGGGGTCGACCCCGGAGAGCGCCGAGAGGGCGGCGGCCGCGGCGGCGAGGGAGGCGGTGGCGGCGGCGCCGGAGGATCCGGCGTAGCCGCCGGCGGCGGATCCGGCGTAACCGTCGGAAGAACCTCCGGAGAACCCGGAGTCGCCCGAGGAATCCCCTTCGAGCGCGGCCAGCCCGCCGGCGACCGCCCCGCGGAGGCCCTCGAGGTGGCGCAGCCGCTCGCGCTCCGCCGCAAGCTCGGCCTCCTCGGCCTCGCTCGGCGCCGCGCGCTCGATCTCCTCGAGCTCCCACACCAGCAGGTCGAGCTCGCGGTCGCGCGCGCCGGCGCGGGCCTGCAGCTCGTCCAGCGCCGCCTCGGCCGCGCGGGCCTCGGCGTACGCCTCCGCGCACGCCGCGCGGCGCTCCGCCTGCTCCGGCCCGCAGAAGCCGTCGAGGATGCCCAGCTGCGCGGAGGCGAGCGTGAGCTTGCGGTGCTCGTGCTGGCCGTAGAACGAGAGCAGCGCGCCGCCGACGTCGCGCAAGTCGGCCGCCGTGGCGCTGCGGCCGCCGAGGTAGGCGCGCGTGCGCCCCTCGGCCGAGACGCGCCGGGCGAGCACGAGCTCCTCGGCGTCCGACGGCAGGCGGTCGGCCAGGTCCGCGGGCAGATCCGGCGGCAGCGCGAACACGCCCTCGACGTAGGCCTCCGCCGCCCCCGGGCGCACGATGCCCGGCCGCGGCTTGCCGCCCAGCAGCAGGTCGAGCGCGTGGGCGAGCACGGTCTTGCCCGCCCCGGTCTCCCCCGTCAGCGCGTTCAGCCCCGGGCCGAGGCGCAGTTCGGCGCGCTCGATCAGCAGCAGGTTCTCGACGCGGAGCTCGTGGAGCATGGGCTCGACGGTCTACCAGCCGTCGGGGACGGATCCGGGGGGCCGTGACAGTGTTGTGACGCTTCCGCGCGTGTTCAGGCGTCGACGGTGCCGAACGTGGTGCGGAGCAACTCGCCGTCCGGGCCGTGCTGGCGGATCTCGCGCTCGTTCCCCTGCGCCGTGATCACGATCCGCACCACCGGCCGCAGTTCCCCGTCCGGCCCGGCCGCCCAGCGCAGCGACTCCGGCAGCTGCTCGGCCGGCACGACCTCGGTGGTCTCGCCGTCGACCACCTCGACCGTCCCGGGATGCTCGGTCACAGGAACGTCTTGAGGATCGCGTAGCGCGCCGGCATCAGCGTCTCGATCTCCTTCTCGCGCTCGGTGCCCTCGACCTCCATGAGCAGCGCCCACGCCTCCGCGAAGTCGTCGGCGACGCCCGTCCGCGCGTACTTGGAGGCCGAGAAGCCGTCCTTGCGCATCGCCTCCCGCCACGGCGTCCACTTCGGGCCGTGATCGTTGTCGCCCCAGGCCTTCATCGAGACGACGTGGCCGCTTTCGTGCTGGATCGACTTGCGCAGGTTCGGGCCGGCGGTCGGGCCGGTCTGCGGGTAGATGTCCACGACGCCGTCGGAGCCCGCGGTCATGAACGAGCGGAAGTTCGCCATGTTCTTGGTGCTCGCCCAGTAGGCGTCGGCGGGGTTGCGGCCCGGGTTCGCGCGCACGCGGACGATCGCGCGCCGGGTGTGCGGGTTGGCTGACGCGATCGTCGCCACGATCTCGTCGATCGTCGGCAGCTGCGTGCCCGCCGGGAGCGCGTTCTTGGGCATGAAGATGGGGATCTCCGTCGCGTCGGTCTCCCCCACCTTCAGCGTCCGGCGCACCGCGTCGGCCTTGCCCGACGCGAACGTGAAGTCCTTGACGTCGACCGGGTCGGAGAGCTCGGTCATGTGCTCGAGCTTCAGCTCGGGCACCGGCGCCACGCCGGGCGCGATCCCCTTCTGGTCGTGGAGGAACGTGTTGAACGTCGCGGCCTTCGACTTGTCCTTCTTGCTGTCCGCCAGCAGCTTCTCGAGCTCGGTGACCGCGTTCGCGGACAGCGACGTGCCGCCGCCGACGTAGACGTCGAGGCGGTCGCGCTCACCCTGGCTGAGCTTCTTGTAGCCCTCGGTGGCGTGCAGCTGGGTCACCGCGCCGGCCTCCATCCCGAGCCAGCCCAGGAAGTCCTCGCGGTCGGTCGCGGTGAGCTGGGCGAGGTCGTCGCGGTGCTCGATCTCGAACATCGCGCGCGAGGCGCGGCGGCGATGGCGCCAGGCGAGCACCGCGACGCGCAAGCGCGGCTTGTCGGTGCCCTCGGGCGGGAACTCGACCATGTCCACGAGCCGCTGGAAGCCTCCGTGCTGCTCGGTGCGCCGGAAGATGTCCTGCATGTCGCCGATCGAGGCCTTGTCGAGGAACTTGAAGGCGCGCGTCACCGTGTCGGCGCGCAGCCGCGACTCGTCCTGGGACTCGCGGACGAGCGCGGTGACGACGTCGTCGGCGACCGCGAACTCGGCCGCGGGAGCGGCGGTCTCGCGGGCCAGCGCGGCGCGGGCGAGCGCCTGCACGCCGGCGTTGCTGAGCCGCGGCAGCCCGCGCGTGAAGCCGCGCGCGCCTCGCCCGCCGGTGGCGGCGCCCAGCAGCACAGAGGCCGCGGCGCTCGGCGCTCCTGCCGGCGACTCCGGGCCCACCGCCGGCGCGTCCTGCTCGGCGTGGCTCATCGTCTCGGGTTCGGCTCGGGCCACTGCCCATCCCGCCTTGTCGGTCGTCGCCGACGAGGCTAACCCAGCGGCCGCTACTTCGCCAGCCGTCCGAAGCGCTCGCGCAGGCGGTGGTAGAAGCTCGCCCCGGGGAGCTGCGCGAGCGTCGCCTGCGAGAGCGCGAACTCGACGTGGATGTCCTCCCCCGAGGGCAGCTCGCAGGCCGGGCGGCCGTCGACGTGGACCTCGACCGGCTCCTCGCGGCTCGCGTTGTTGATCGTCAACAGGTCGTCGGGCGCGACCACGAGCGCCCGCGCGGTCAGCGAGTGCGGGGCGATGAAGGAGACCACGAAGCCGCGCACGCCCCAGGCCAGAATCGGGCCGCCGTTGGCGAGGTTGTAGCCGGTCGAGCCCTGCGGGGTGGCGACGACGAGCCCGTCGCAGCGCACGCGCCCGATCTCCTCGCCCGCCAGGCCGTAGGCGAGGTCGGCGACGCGCATCCCGGGCTTGCGGTGGACGGAGATGTCGTTGATGGCGGTCCAGGTGCCGTCCGGGCGGCCGACCTGGATGGTCGGCAGCTCGAGCCGCTCGAAGTCGCCGGCGAACGCGCGGTCGAAGTCCTCCCCCAGCCCGTCGGGGTCGAGCGTGGCGAGGAAGCCGACCTCGCCGAAGTTGATCGCGAAGACGGGGACGCCGGTGCCGGCGAAGTCGCGCAGGCCGGTGAGGATCGTGCCGTCGCCGCCGAGCACGATGCAGAGGTCGACGTCGGTGTCGTGCGTCTCGACGAGCTCGATCCCCTCGCCGCGCTCGAGGCCGTGCTTGCGGACTTCGTCCGCGTCGAACACGAGCGTCGCGCCGGCACGCCGCGCGGCGTGGACGAGCTCGCTCAGGGCGTCGGCCGAGCCGCCGTTGCGGCGGCGGTGGGTCTTGACGACCGCCCTCATCGCGCGATCCACACGAACGTCTCGACGTTTCCGGCCGGGCCCGGCAGGCCGGACTCGGCCGTGCCGCGCACGTCGTAGCCGAGCTCGACGGCGGACGCGGACACGGCGTCGATCGCGGCCTGCCGCGCCTCCGGGTCGCGGACCACGCCGCCGCGGCTCACATGCTCGCGCCCGGCCTCGAACTGCGGCTTGACCATCGCCAGGGCGTCGAAGCGCTCGGCCGCGCAGGCCAGCACCGCCGGGAGCACCTTGCGCAGCGAGATGAAGCTGACGTCGACGACGATCAGGTCGGGCGCGTAGGGCAGCTGCGAGGGCTCCAGCGCCCGTGCGTTGACGCGCTCGATCACCGTCACCCGCGGATGCTCCCGCAGCGACCAGTCGAGCTCCCCGTAGGCGACGTCGAGCGCGATCACGTGCTCCGCGCCCGCCTGCAGCAGGCAGTCGGTGAAGCCACCGGTCGAGGCGCCGACGTCGAGACAGCGCCGGCCGGCGGGGTCGACCCCCAGCGCGTCGAGCGCGTTGCGCAGCTTGATCCCGCCGCGCGAGACGTACGGCGGCGGCGCGTCGACCCCGAGCTCGACGTCGGGCTCCACGAGCTGGCCCGGCTTGGCGGCTTTCGCGTCGCCGGGGCCGAGCCGGACGTGGCCCGCCATCACCGCTGCCGCGGCGCGGCTGCGGGACGGGAAGAGCCCGCGCTCCGCCAGCAGAGAGTCGAGGCGGACCCGGGCCACAGCCGGAACGGTAGACGGTCGGGGATGTGCCCGCTCTCACAGACATTCGGGCCACCCTCCCCCATCCTGGGCTACGTGACCCGATCCATCTCACTCCCCCTCCACAGCGCGCTCGAGCTGCTGGGCGGCCTCATGCTGCTCGCGGGCCCCTTCCTGATCGGCGCCGCGCCCGCAGGGCTGGTCGCCGGCGTCTCGCTCGGCGCCGCGCTCGTCGGCATCGCGCTCGCCGGGCCGGACGCCCTCCCCATCAGCGCCCACCAGTCGTTCGACCTGATGCTGGTCGCGGCCATGGCCGGCGGCGCGATCGGCCTCGGCATCTCCGGCGACCTCGCGGGCGGGCTCGTGCTCGCCGTCGTGGGCGCGCTCCAGCTGACGCTGGTGTCGCTGACCCGCTGGGTCCGCGCCTAGCGCAGGCGCTTGGTGCGGACCTTGAGCGTCGGGCCCGTGGGCGCGATGCGCGCCTTCAGCTTGAAGGCGTTGCGCTTCGGCGCGCCGTCGACCTTCTTGAGGCGGTACATCGTGAGCTCGGCCACCGCGGTGCGCGCGGGCAGGCCGGCCACCGTGATCTTGCCCTTGCCCATCGTCACCGTGGGCTTGCCGGCGCCCCGCACGAGCGGCGTCTTCTTGCCCTTCGGCGCGAGCTTGAGCGAGTAGCGGCGGCGGCGGCTCTCGCCGGCGACGAACACGCGCATGAAGCCGATCGTGCGCTTCGCCTTGACCTGGCGCGGCAGCAGCACGCCCGGCAGCTTGAAGGAGATGGCCTCCATCGCCGACCGCGAGTCGATCCGCAGGCGCAGGCCGGCGCCGGAGAACGTGCGCCACCGCTGGGCCGTGAACAGCGTGCGGCAGGTCACGGTCGTGAGCTTGAGGGAGAGGACCTTCTTGGCCTTCTTCTGCTTGCCCTTGACCGTCGCGACGAGCTTGTGGACGCCGATCCGCTGCAGCTTCTGCGGCGTGATCACGGCGTTCCAGCGGCCCTTGCGCCTGGACTTGAGCTTGCGGCCGTCGAGCTTGTAGGTGACCTTCTTCGCCTTGCCGCGGGTGATCTGCGTGGTCACGCGCACCGGCGAGTTCTTGGTCGCGGGGCCCTTGGCGTAGGCGCGCAGCCGGACCGTGCCGATGCCCTTGGCCTCGGCGCGGCGGTACTTGGAGTTGCCGAGCAGCTGCTGGCAGCTCACGTCGCTGACGAGCGAGCCCGGGACGCTGCCGAGGTCCGCGCCGCCGAGGCCGCCGAAGGCGGACGCGCTCGAGACCGGCCCGGACGGCGTGCCGTTGCCGCTCGGCACCGAGGTCGCCGGCTTCGGCGTGGGCGTCGGCGAAGGCGTGGGAGACGGCGTGGGCGTCGGGGTCGGGTCCGGATCCGGCGTCGGGTCCGTCACCGCCGGCCCGGCCGGCGTGCCGGCGCTGTCCGAGCCCGCGGCGTTGCTCGCGGTCACGACGACCTTGATCGTGTGCCCGACGTCGTCGGCGCCCAGCGTGTAGCTGTCGTCAGTTGCACCGGCGATGTCGACGCAGTTGTGGCCGAAGGAGTCGCAGCGCTGCCACTGGTACGTCATGTCGAGCGGGCC
Organism: uncultured Solirubrobacteraceae bacterium; assembly: GCA_963722815.1. Lineage (GTDB taxonomy): Bacteria > Actinomycetota > Thermoleophilia > Solirubrobacterales > Solirubrobacteraceae > DASQFQ01. The sequence continues at coordinate 149,710 of CAVROM010000009.1, read as the reverse complement.
GCTGCCGGACCACGTGCCGGGGTCGGCGGTGAGGACGGAGCCGAGCTCCTTGGCGCCCGAGATCGACGGCGGCGTCGTGTTGGCCGGCGGCGCCAGGAGCACGGCGCTCGGCGCGCTCGTCGCGGTGTCGGTGCCGGCGGCGTTGGTGGCGGTCACGACCACCACGACGGTGTGGCCGAGGTCGTCGTCGCCGAGCGTGTAGGTGTCGCCGGTGGCCCCGGTGATGTCCACGCAGTTCGTGCCGTCGGCGTCGCAGCGCTGCCACTGGTAGGTGAAGTCGACCGGCGTGGTGCCGCTCCAGGTGCCGTCGCCCGCGGTCAGCGTGCCGCCCGGCTCGACGGTCCCGCCCACCACCGGCGGGGTGGTGTCATGCGGCGCGGTCGCGGCGACGGCGGGCGTGGCGGGCGCGGTCGACGTCGCGTCGCCCGCCGGGTTGGTGGCGGTGACCACGACCGTGACGGCGTGGCCGACGTCGTCGGAGCCCAGCGTGTAGGTGTGGTCGGTGGCCCCGGAGATGTCGACGCAGTTCGTGCCGTCGGCGTCGCAGCGCTGCCACTGGTAGGTGAGGTCGGGCTGGGTGCCGGTCCAGGTGCCGGGGTCGACCGTCAGCGTGGCGCCGTCGGACGGGTCGCCGGTGACGCTCGGCGGGGTCGCGTTGGCGGGCGGCGCTGCGCTCACCGGCGTCGACGGCGCGGAGGTCTGGCTCGTCGAGCCGCCGGGGTTCGTCGCCGTGACCACGACCACGATCGCGTGGCCGACGTCGGCGGCACCGGGCGGGTAGGTGTCGTCGGTGGCCCCCGAGATGTCGGTGCAGTGGGTGCCGTCGGCGTCGCAGCGCTGCCACTGGTACGTGAAGTCGATCGGGGCGTCGCCGCTCCACGTGCCGGGGTCGGCCGTCAGCGTGCCGCCGTCGACGCCCGTGCCGCCCGGCGCCGCGGGCTGGGTTGTGTTGACCGGCGGCGCGGGCAGCGTCGCGGCGGTCGGCGCGGAGACGGCGGTGTCGTCGCCGGCGGCGTTGGTGGCCGTGACCTCCACGCGGATCGCGTGGCCGACGTCGGTGTCGGTCAGGTCGTAGGTCTTGTCGGTGGCGCCGCCGATGTCGACGCAGTTCGAGCCATCGGCCCCGCAGCGCTGCCACTGGTACGTGTAGTCGAGCGGGTGCGTGCCGCCCCAGGTGCCGTCGCCCGCGGTCAGCGTGTGGCCGGCGCCGGCGGTGCCCGAGACGGTCGGCGCGATCACGGAGACCGGCGGCGCGGCGTCGATCGGGCCGACTGTCGTGGACGGGACCGAGGTCTGCTCGCCATTGTCGCCGGTCACGATCACGCGCACGGTCGAGCCGACGTCATCGGAGCCGAGAATGTAACTCGACCCAGTCTCGCCCGCGATATCTACGCAGTTGGCGCCCGCGGCTTCGCAACGCTGCCACTGGTAGGTGAAGTCGATCGGGCCCGTGCCGGTCCACGCGCCGGGGTCGGCGGTCAGCGTCTGACCGTCGACCGGCGTGCCGGCGGCGGCCGGGGTGCCGGACGTCGCAGGCGGGTCGACCGCCACGCTCGCGCCCGGCGCGGAGGTCGCGGCATCCTCGCCGGCGGCGTTGGTCGCGGTGACCTCGACCACGATCGCGTGGCCGACATCGGCGGGCGTGAGGTCGTAGGTCGAGCCGGTGCCCCCCGAGATGTCGGCGCAGTGCGTGCCGTCGGCGTCGCAGCGCTGCCACTGGTAGGTGTAGGCGATCGGGTCGGTGCCGCTCCACGTGCCGCTCGTGGCGCTCAGCGTCGAGCCGTCCTCGAGCGTGCCGCTGACGACCGGGACGACTGCGTTGACCGGCGGCGCCGCCTGGGCGGGCGCGGTCTGGGCCGAGCCGCTCTGGGCGCTGCCGCCGACGTTGGTGGCGGTCACGGCGACCTGGATGACGTGGTCGATGTCGCCCGGCACCAGCGTGTAGGTGTCGCCGGTGGCGCCGAGGATGTCGACGCAGCCCGAGCCGTCGGCGTCGCAGCGCTGCCACTGGTAGCCGAAGCCGATCGGCTGCGTGCCCGACCACGTGCCGGGGTCGACGGTCAGCGTGCGGCCGTCGAGCGGCGTGCCGGAGATCGACGGCGGGGTGGCGTTCGTGGGCGCGAGGGCGAGCACCTCGGTCGTCGCCGAGGAGGTCGCGCTGTCGCTGCCGGCGCCGTTGGTCGCCGTGACGATGACGCGCACCGCGCCGCCGACGTCGCTCGAGACGAGGTCGTAGGTCGAGCCAGTGGCGCCGGGCAGGTCGGCGCAGTGGGTGCCGTCGGCGTCGCAGCGCTGCCACTGGTAGGTGTAGTCGAGCGGGCCGGTGCCGGAGAAGGAGCCGTGGCCGGCGGTCAGCGTCTGGCCGTCGACGGTCACGCCGGCGATGCTCGGCGCGGTCGTGCTCACCGGCGGCGCGGCGGTGACGGCGGCGCTCGGCGTCGAGTTCGCGGTGTCGTCGCCGACGACGTTGGTGCCGGTGACGACGACGCGCACGGCGTGGCCGATGTCGTCGCTCGCGAGCGAGTAGGTGCTGGTCGTGGCCCCGGCGATGTCCGCGCAATGCGTGCCGTCGGCGTCGCAGCGCTGCCACTGGTACGTGTACGCGATCGGGTCGGTGCCGGTGAAGCTTCCGGTGTCGGCGCTCAGCGTGCCGCCATCGTGCGCGCTGCCGCTGACGGCCGGGGCCGTGACCGCGTGCGGCGGGTCGGCCTCGACGGCGTCGCCCGCGGGCACCGAGGCGGCCTGGGCGCTGCCGGCCGAGTTGGAGGCCAGGACCGAGACGAGGATCTCGTGGCCGACGTCGTCGCCGGTGAGGTCGTAGCTGCTGCCGGTCGCTCCCGGGATCGCCGCGCAGTTCGTGCCGTCGGCGTCGCAGCGGAGCCACTGGTAGTCGAAGTGGAGCGGCGTGGTGCCGGACCAGGTCCCGTGGTCAGCGGTGAGCGTGTGGCCGTCGACGAGCGAGCCCGAGATCTCCGGCGGGGCGGTGTTCTGCGGCGCGAGCGCGTTGACCGCGGCGACCGGCGAGGTGCCGGCGGCCGAGCCGGCCGCGTTGGTGCCGGTGACCTCCACGCGGATGCCGTGGTCGGCGTCGGCGCTCGTCAGCGTGTAATCCTCGTCGGTGGCTCCGACGATGTCGGAGCAGTGCGTGCCGTCGAGGTCGCAGCGCAGCCACTGGTAGGTGAAGTCGACCGGTCCGGTGCCCGCCCACACGCCGGGATCGGCGCTGACCGTCTGGCCGTCGACGGCGGTGCCGGTCACGAACGGGTCGATCGTCACCGCGGGCGGCGCGGCGAGCACGACCGCGCTCGGGTCGGCGGCCTCGGAGGCCTCGCCCCAGGCGTTGGTGACGGTCACGACCGCGCGCACGGTGTGGCCGACGTCGGCGCCCTGGAGCGTGTAGCTCAGCCCGGTCTCGCCGGCGATGTCGGCGCAGGCGTTGCCGGACGCGTCGCAGCGCTGCCACTGGTAGCTGGGCACGAGCGCCGGCGTGCCGCTCCAGTCGCCGTCGTCGAGCGTCAGCGCCTGGCCGTCGCGCGCGGTGCCGGACAGCGACGGGTCGGTCGTGCTGACCGGCGCGTTGCCCTGCACGACCGCGCTCGGCGTGCTGTGGCCGGTGTCGCTGCCGGCGGCGTTGGTGTAGGTCACCTCGACGCGCACGGTGTGGCCGGCGTCGTCGTCGGCGAGAACGTGACTCGACCCGATCTCGCCGGCGATGTCGGCGCAGTTGGCGCCGGCGGCGTCGCAGCGCTGCCACTGGTAGGCAGGGGTCATCGGCTGCGAGCCGTCCCACGTGCCGTCGTGCGCGGTCAGCGTCTGGCCGGCGAGCGGGGTCCCGGTCGTGGTCGGCGCGACGACGCTGACCGGCGGCGCGGGCGCGACCGGGACGGCGACCGCCGAGGAGGCGGAGGCGGCGCCGGCGTCGTTCGCGGCGGTGACGACCGCGCGCACGTCGTGGCCGATGTCGGTGGCCGTCAAGTCGTAGCTCGAGGCGGTCTCGCCCGTGATGTCCGTGCAGATCGGGCCGTCGCAGCGCTGCCACTGGTAGGTGAAGAGGATCGGCTGCGTGCCGCTCCAGGTGCCGTCGTCGGAGCTCAGCGTCTCGCCGTCGACGCGCGTGCCGCCCACGACGGGCGCGACCGTGTTGGCCGGCGGCTCGGGCGCGACGACGGTCGTCGGCGCGGTCTGCGCGGCGGCGACGCCGGCGACGTTCGAGGCGGTGACCAGCGCGCGGATGGTGGCGTCGATGTCGGCGGCGGTCAGGTGTAGCTCGTGCCGGTCTCCCCAGCGATACGCTGACGCAGTTGGCGCCGGCGGCGTCGCAGCGCTGCCACACGACGTCGAAGGCGAGCGGGCCGGTGCCGCTCCAGCTGCCGTCGTCCAGCGTCAGCGTCGAGCCGTCCTGCGCGGTGCCGGAGAGCGCCGGCGCGACCGTGTTGGCGGGCGGGTCGGGGATGACCGCGGTGGTCGGCGCGGAGCTCGCGGTGGCGTGGCCCGCGACGTTGGTGCCGGTCACCTGCACGCGCACGGAGTGGCCGATGTCGGCGGCGGCCAGGTCGTAGCTCGAGCCGGTCTCCCCCGCGATGTCGCCGCAGTTGCCGCCGCCGGCGTCGCAGCGCTGCCACTGGTAGGTGTAGGCGATCGGGTCGGTGCCGGTCCAGGTGCCGGTGCTCGCGCTCAGCGTCTGGCCGTCGCGCGCCACGCCGGAGAGGGCCGGGGCGGCGGTGTTGACCGGCGCGACCGGGTCGACCGCGCCGGACGGGGCCGAATGCGCGGTGGCCGAGCCGGCGGCGTTGGAGGCGGTCACCTCGCTGCGGATCGTCGAGCCGACGTCGGCGCCGCTGAGCACGTAGCTCCAGGCGGTGGCGCCGGCGATGTCCGCGCAGTTGTTGCCGGAGGCGTCGCAGCGCTGCCACTGGACGTCGTAGTCGAGCGGAGAGGTGCCGTTCCAGCCGCCGAGCGTGGTGGTCAGCGTCTGGTCGTCCTGGGCGACGCCGCTGACGGCGGGGAGCGTGATGTTGCTCGGCGCGAGCTGGCTGATCGTGCCGGTGGCGGGCGAGGTGGCCGGGTTCGAGGAGCCGGCGCCGTTGGCCGCGGTGACGACGACGCGGATCGTGCTGCCGACGTCGCCGGGGCCGAGCGTGTAGGTGCCGCCGGTCGCTCCTGGGATGTTCACGCAGTTGTTGCCGGAGCCGTCACAGCGCTGCCACTGGTAGTCGTAGGTGATCGTTGGCGTGCCGTCCCAGCCGCCGGGGTTGGCGGTCAGCGTCGAGCCGTCGCGGGCGATGCCGCCGATGCTCGGGCCGCTCGTGTTCGACGCCGGGCCCTCGTCGGAGACCAGCCACAGCGCGGACGGGACGAACAGGTCCTGGGTCGAGGAGAACGCCAGCATCGCCGAGCTCTGATGGTTGGCGAGCAGCCCGGTGTTGTTGAAGACGTCGATGTCCGTGCCCTGCGTGTTGTTGTACGAGGGGTTGCGGCCGCTCATGTAGACGCCGTCGACGGTCATCGAGGAGTTCTCGAGGTTGTTGAGCGTGTTGACCGAGTCGGTCAGCGCCGTGCCGTTGAACGTCGCCACCTCGGTCTGCAGCCCGGCGTCGCCCTCGAACGCGAGCAGCCCGGTCTTCGTCACGACCGCGCCGCTCGCGGGCGTGTAGAACGGCGCGATGGTGGTCGAGAACGTGTGCGTGGCGTCGACCGTGCCGAGGCCGTCGTAGACGCTGACCCGGTGAATCGCCTGGCTCGCGTCCTGGTAGGCGACGACGAGCGACCAGCCGGCGAAGCGATCGTCGCCGCGGCCGGTCTGGACGTTGGCGACGGTGTAGGTGTCGTTACCTGCGACCAGCGACGTGACGTTGGCGAACGCGCGGTAGCGCGTCGCAGCCCCGGTCGAGGTCAGCACGTCGCCCGCCGCCGCCGAGACCGTCTGGTACGCGCCCGAGCCGGCCTTGAAGCTGACCGTCCCGCGGTTGGCGGCGTTCGGCGCGGCCGAGCCGCCGGTGCCGGCCGACGTGTCGGCGCCCCAGTAGAGGCCGGCCCAGGCGACGGTCGCGCCCGCGGGCACCGTCAGCGTCGCGCTCGACGAGTTGACCGTGGCCGCGTCGCTGTCCACGTCGACGTAGCCCATGTTGTAGTTGTTGTTCATCGTGGCCAGGCTGCCGGTGCGCGCACGCGCGTTGGTGCAGCCCGCCGCCGCGGCCGGGCAGGTCAGGAGCTGGTTGCCGGTCGCCTCGATGCTGCCCCGCATGGTCTGCGCGTAGCGCTGGCTGAACGGCGTGTCGGCCGCGTGAGCGGGCGTGGCGGCGCCGAGCAGCAGGCAGACGAACCCAAGGAACGCAGGGATGAACGTGCGGGGGGACACCCAACATTTGTCGGAGTGTCAGTAGGTGTTTCTAAAGGGCCCTAGACGCAGGTACTACGCGGAGGCCAGCGAGCCGCGCGGATCCATGACGGCGGCCTCGATGCGCTCGGCAATCCGCTCTGCCGTGTAACCCACCTCTTCATGGAGCAATTTCGGCGCTCCGTGGGTCACGTAGCAGTCGGGCAGGCCGACCCTGAGGATGCGCGGCGCGGCGCCGCCGTCGGAGAGCGACTCCCATACGCCGGAGCCGAAGCCGCCGGCCAGCACGCCCTCCTCGACGGTCACGAGCAGGTCGTGCTCGGCCGCGAGCTGGGCCAGCAGCCCGGTGTCTAGCGGCTTGGCGAAGCGGGCGTCGGCGACGGTCACGTCGAGCCCGCCCTCGGCGAGGATGTCGGCGGCGCCGAGCGCCTTGCCCACGCCGGTGCCGTAGCCGAGGATCGCCACGCGCTCGCCCTCGCGGAGGATCTCGCCGGTGCCGATCGCGAGCGGCTGCGGCTGGGCGGGGAGCTCGACGCCGACGCCCTCCCCGCGCGGGTAGCGGATGCCGGCCGGGCCGTCGTGCAGCAGCGCGGTGTGGAGCATGTGGACGAGCATCGCCTCGTCGCGCGGCGCCATCAGCGTGATGTTGGGCAGGCATCGCAGGTAGGCGATGTCGAACGCGCCGTGGTGGGTCGGGCCGTCGTCGCCGACGAGGCCGGCGCGGTCCATGCAGAACGTGACCGGCAGGTTCTGGAGGCAGACGTCGTGGACGATCTGGTCGTAGGCGCGCTGCAGGAACGTCGAGTAGATCGCGCACACCGGGCGGGCGCCCTGGAGCGCGAGGCCGGAGGCGAACAGCACCGCCTGCTGCTCGGCGATCCCGACGTCGAAGTAACGCTCCGGCAGCGCCTTCTGGAGGATCGAGAGGCCGGTGCCGGAGTTCATCGCCGCGGTGATGCCGATCACGCGCTCGTCGCGGTGGCACTCGCGCACGAGCGCCTCGCCGAACACCTGGGTGTACTGCGGCGGGGCGGGCTTGGCGCCGGTCGGCTTGGCGGCGGCCGGCGCCGGCATGCGCTTGGCGATCGACTTCGGCTTCGCGGCATGCCACTTCTCCATGCCCTCGAGGCCGCCCTCCTCGGCGGGCGCGAAGCCCTTGCCCTTGACGGTGGCGACATGGACGACGACGGGGCGCTCGGCCTCGAAGGCCTGGCGCAGCGCGGCGCGCATCGAGCCGACGTCGTGGCCGTCGATGACGCCGACGTAGGCCCAGTCGAGCTCCTCCCACAGCAGGCCAGGTGAGGTGAGCGCCTTGATCGACTCCTTGAGCTGCGGGCCGAGGCGCTCGAAGCGCGCGCCGATGCCGGCCGGGAGCTTGGTCAGCTTCTCCTCCACGTCCTCGCGCGCGCGCCACATCTTGGGCTCGAGGCGGACGCGGTTGAAGTAGCGCGAGAGCGCGCCGACGTTGGGCGAGATCGACATGCCGTTGTCGTTGAGCACGACGACGAGCGGCGTGCCGAGGCCGCCGGCCTGGTGGATCGCCTCGAAGGCGACCCCGCCGGTCATGGCGCCGTCGCCGATCACGGCGGCGACGCGGCCCGGGGTGCCGACGCCGTGGCGCATCGCCTCCTTGAGCCCGACCGCGTAGCCGATCGAGGTCGACGCGTGGCCGGCGCCCATGATGTCGTGCTCGCTCTCGAAGATGCTGCAGAACGGCGCGAGGCCGGCGTACTTGCGGATCGTGGCGATCTGGTCGCGGCGGCCGGTGAGGATCTTGTGCGGGTACGCCTGGTGGCCGACGTCCCAGAGGATCTTGTCGGTCGGCGAGTCGAGCAGGCTGTGGAGCGCGACCGCGATCTCGCAGGCGCCGAGGTTGGCGCCGAAGTGGCCGCCGATCTCCCCCACCGTGTCGATCAGCAGCTCGCGGACCTCCTGGGCGACCTGCTGCAGCTCCTCGTCGGAGAGCGACTGGAGGTCTTGGGGGCCGCCGATGCGGTCGAGGAGGGTCATGAGGTTCGCGTGGCGATGAAGTCGGTGATCTGCTCGAGCTCTGCGGCGCCGCCGGGGGCTGCCCGGGCGAGCGCGGCGCGAGCGTTGCGGTGCGATTCGGCGGCCATCTCGCGCGCCCCGTCCACTCCGTATTGGGTCACGTAGGTCACCTTCCCGTGGCGCTCGTCGCTGCCTCGCGGCTTCCCCAGGGCGTCGTCCGTGCCGGTCACGTCGAGGATGTCGTCGACGATCTGGAAGAGGACGCCCAACTCCGCCGCGAAGTCGCGGAATTGAGGCAGTCTAGACCCTTCGTCTGAACCCTCCATGAGGAGCAGTACGCACTCGACCGAGGCGCCGATCAGGCGGCCTGTCTTCAGCTCGTGCAGGCGGCGCAGGCTCGCGGCGCCCTGCGGGACGAGCGCCTGGACGTCGATGTACTGGCCGCCGACCATGCCGTTGACGCCGGTGGCGGAGGCGAGCTCGCAGACGGCTTTGAGCAGGTTGGCGGGGTCGCCGGGCTGCTTGTTGAGGACGAGCTTGAACGCCTCGGCGTAGAGGCCGTCGCCGGCGAGTATCGCGACGTCCTCGCCGTACTTGACGTGACATGTGGGCCGGCCGCGGCGCAGCTCGTCGTCATCCATGGCCGGGAGGTCGTCGTGGATGAGGCTGTACGTGTGGATGAGCTCGAGGGCCGCGGCGAGCGGGAGAACGGTCGCGGGGTCCGTGCCGATCGCCTTGGCGGTGGCGAGCGCGAGCACCGGGCGGATGCGCTTGCCGCCGGCCAGCAGGCTGTAGCGCATGGCCTCCTCGAGGCCCTGGGCGGCGGGCTCCTCGGCGAAGCGCAGGTCGGCCAGGTAGGCCTCGACCTGCTCCCGGAGCGGCTCCGGGTAGACGGCGCGGGCGGTGTGCGCGCTCACGACTCGAGCGCGAGCTGGCCGGCGGAGCCCGGGTGGGCGGGGACCGATTCCGCGGCGCGGACCCGGCGGTCCAGCTCCGCCCCCGCCTCGGCGGCGAGGCGGGCGCAGTCGTCCACGAGCGCGGCGGCGCGATCGGCGTCGAGCTGCCCGGAGCGCAGCTCGGCGGCGAGGTGCTCGAGGCGCTCGACCAGCGTGTCGAGGCGGTCGGGCTCAGTCATCGGCGCCATTCTCCCGCACGTCGGTCAGTGCTGCCCCGAGGATGCCGTTGACGAAACCGGGCGCGTCGGGGCCGCAGAACGCCTTGGCGGTCTCGACCGCCTCGTCGATGGCGCCTTCGGCGGGGATCGGGTGGTCGGCTTCCACGAGGTCGGGGTGGAGCATCTCGAGCAGCGCGGTGCGGAGGATGGCCTTCTCGAGCGGCGCGATGCGATCCAGCGTCCAGCCCTTGGTGTGGCGCTCGATGCGGGCATCGAGCTCTTCGGTGTTGTCCGAGGTCGCGTGCGCGAGCGCGCGCGTGAAGGTCGCGGTGTCGCGCTCGAAGACGTCGTCGAGCGGGCGGCCCGTGAGGTCGTGCTGGTAGAGGGCGAAGACCGCGGCCCTCCGCTGATCGCTCCTACGCACGGGACATGTAGCTGCCTGACCGCGTGTCGACCTTGACCCGGTCGCCGATGTTCACGAACAGGGGCACGCTGACCGTGGCGCCCGTCTCGAGCGTGGCCGGCTTCGTGCCGCCGCCCGACGCGGTGTCGCCGCGCATGCCGGGCTCGGTGTGCGTGACCTCGAGCTCGACGGAAGCCGCGAGCTGGATGTCGCCCGGCTGGTCGTCGATGTAGAGCAGGTCGACGGTCTCGTTCGGCCGGATCCACTGCAGCGTCTCCCGGACGCTGTCCTCGGGGATCTCGATTTGCTCGAACGACTCCGAGTCCATGAAGTGCGCATCGGTGCCATCGGCGTAGAGGAACTGCATCTTGCGCGCCTCGGTCCGGACCGGGCGGAACTTCTCGCCGGCGCGGAACGTCCGGTCGATCACGGCGCCGTCGGCGGCGCGGCGCAGCTTCGTGCGCACGAAGGCGCCGCCCTTGCCGGGCTTGACGTGCTGGAACTCGAGGATCTTGAAGACGGTCCCCTCGACGTCGATGTGGTTGCCGTTCTTGAACTGGTTGGTGCTGATCATGCGCGGGTCCAGGATAGGACCCCGCCCGCGAGCAGCGGATCTCCGAGGGCTAGGCGCGGGCCTTGGGGGCCTGATCGAGCCGCCGCCGGCGGGCGGCGATCCGCGCGTCGACGCGGCGAAGGCTCTCGCGCGCGCTGGCCAGCGACCGTTCTGCGACGGTACGCGGCACCTCGCCGTTCTGCGGCTGCTTGGGTGTGCGAGACGGCGTCATCACTGTTGAGGATAGTCCCCGTGTGCGGCGGATTCTAGGCGCCGGAGTCGGGCGGCAAGGGCGGGAGTCCCTCGAGTTTGCGGAGCCGATTCTCGTGGTCGGCGATCGCCGCCGCGAGGCTCTTGCCGGCCGCCGAGAGATCGTCGAGCGCCTCCGTCTCGTCCTCGAGCGTCTCGGGCTCGCCCACGCCGGTCCCGCCGGGCAGGCGGAGCTCGGTGAACGACCGGCCCTGGGCGGCGAGATAGAGCACGACGATGACCGCGTAGAAGCACACGAACAGCGCCACGATCACCGCCAGCCGATGCAGTGCAGGCGATTCGAGCGCCCAGCCGGGCTCCGGATCCCCGGTGTCGGTGTTCGCCAGGCCGAGGCAGAGCGCTGCGGCGGCCGCGAGCGCGGTGAGCACGAAGAAGGCGGTCCGCAGCCACGGCGGCGGCGCTCTCACCTTCCTGACCGTTTCGGGCACGCCGACGAACGTAAGGCCGCCGACGGACGGAGTGCTTACGCGCCGCTCAGGCGCCGGTGACCGCCTCGCGCAGCACCGCGGTGTCGGCGTAGACGCGGCCGCGGGTCAGCTCGCCGTCGCTGAACTCGTAGATCCAGACGTTGTGGACGTCGACCGTCGTTCCGCTCAGCGCGCGGGCCTGCACATGGACCGGGACGACGATCCGGTCACCGGCGTCGATGAAACCCTCGGGGGTGGACGTGAACTCGTCGTACCACCGCCACAGGTCGCGCGTGAACCATGCGATCACCGCCTCGGCCCCGCGGAAGGTGCCTCCATAGGGCAGGGACTCCGGGACCACGAGCTCGCAGTCGGCGTGCAAGAGCTCGCGAAGGTTCGCGGGCTCGTCCTTGCCCCAGCCGGCGAACGCGCGGGCCAGCGCCTCGGCGTTGCTCATCGGGAGCCGATCCCGATGTTGATCGGCGCGGTGAGCACCGCGGCGCCATCGCCGCCCGCGCGCTCGCGGACCAAGTCGCCGAGCGCATCCCGCACAATTGCGGTCTGTTCTCCGGAGAGGTCCAGCTCGGCAAGGATCGCGCCCGCGATCGGGTTGCTGTTCGTGATCCAGTCCCACATGTGCTCGCCCGAGCGGAACTCCATCTCCTCGGTGATCTGCTCCACCTCGACGGCGTCGAGTCCGGCGTCGGAGAGCTCGCGCCGGAGCCGCTTCGGATCCTGGAGCTGGAACGGCAGAGGCGGCGGGTCCATCGGGGGACCCGCGAACGACGGGACGGCGGCCTGGATGGCGGTAACGAAGAACCCGAAGAACTCAATCGCGTGCGGGTCGCCATAGACGTTCATCAGGACCCGGCCACCGGGCTTGACGACCCGCGCGAGCTCTCGGATTCCCTGCCGCATGTCCGGGAACAGCATCACGCCGAACTGCGACCCCGCCATGTCGAAGCTGCCGTCCTCGACGTCGAGCGCGTGGCCGTCCATCACGCGCGTCTCGATGCTCAGCTCGTCTTCGCGGGCACGTCGTTCGAGGCGCTCCAGCATCGCCGACGACAGATCGGTCGCGAGCACCCGGGCGCCGAGGCGGGCCGCGGGAATACTGAGCGCGCCGCTACCGGCCGCCACGTCGAGGAAGCGCATCCCCGGGCGGAGCCCCGCGCGGCGGAGCCCCTCGTGGCCCAGCCAGATGTGAGACGGCGTCACGCTGCGGTCGTAGCCCTCCGCGATCGCGTCCCAGGCGCGCTGCGTGAGGTCGAGCTCTCGTGCGGTCATGCCAGGACCTCCAGGAAGGCGTCGGGTTGCTCGACGTGCGGGACGTGGCCCGCGCCGTCGACGACATGCAGTGGCCAGCCGAGCCAGGTGCTCGCCGCCTCGGCGAGGCCGAGCGGTACGAAGCGGTCGTGCCGGCCCCACAGCAACGTGGCCGGGATCGCGACGCGCTCTAGGCCGGGCACCGACTTCGTGCCGAGCGCGACCAGGCGGCGCATCGTCCGCTTGACGTGCGGGACGCGTGCCCGCGCCAGCGTGTCGGCGCCGAACGCGGCGAACCATGCCGCATCCTCGCGGCGCACGCGGTCGAGGTCGAAGAACGCCAGGCGGTCGAACCGCTCCGCGTTGCGCTCGGTCGGGCGCAGCGCGAACCGCATCGCCGTCGCGCGCAGGCCCAGCGGCATCCGGTACCGGCCGACGCCGGGCGCTCCGTAGACGACCAGCCGCTCGAGGAACTCGCCGTGCTCAGTCGCGAAGCGGGCAGCGAGGCTGCCTCCGAGCGAGTGTGCGACCAGCACCGGGGGCTGGTCGCAGGTCATCCGCAGCAGCGCGCTGAACCAGGCCGCGAACGTCGCGGAATCGAGCCGGTCGAGCGGCTCCGACTCGCCGAGCCCGGGCAGGTCGGGCACGACGACGCGGTGGCGCTCGGCGATCTGGGCGACGACGGGCGCCCAGATCGGCCCACCGCACTCGATCCCACCGTGCAGGAGGACGAGCGGCGGGCCGTCACCGGCTTCGACGACCGCGGTCGCGGTGCCGGCGAGCTCGAGCCGCCGCTCGGTGACCGGCAGCCCGGCCAGCATCCGCCTCATGACCGCAGGTTCCCCAACACCACCGGGATCGTCTGCCCGAGCACGTCGGTGGGGCTGAACTCGACCAGCTCGGCGCCGGCGTAGTGGACCGGCGTGTGCCCCGGCGGTACGTAGTAGGCGTCGCCGGCGTGGAAGGTCTCCTCGCGGTCGGGGAACCGGAAGCCGACCTGGCCCTCCAGCACGTAGCCCCAGCGCGGGAGCGGGCAGCGATCGTCGGCCAGGCCGCGGAACAGGCCCGCGAGGTCGGCGTCGGCGGTGTGTGACTCGAAGCAGACCGAGTAGCCGCCCTCGAGGTGCTCGACGCGCACGTCGAGCCCCTCCAGCGCGATCGTCTCGGACGCGGTGTCCCTCGATACGTTCGGCATGGCGCGAGGCTAGGCACGCCCCGCGCGCCCCGCATCGCCTGGATTGACCAACTCAGGTAGGGGGCCGCGTGGTCATTTCTGACCACGCGAACGCGCTCGCGGCGGTGCGCGACGAGACGCCGAGCTTGGCGAAGATGTTCTGCAGGTGGCGGGCCACGGTGTGCTCGCTGAGGACCAGCTCCGCGGCGATCTCGCGGTTGCTCTTCCCGGCGGCGACGAGGCCGAGCACCTCCTGCTCGCGCGCCGTCAGCCCGTGGGCGCTCGGCGTGGCCGGCTGGATCAGGGCCTCCACGCGCGCCAGCTCCGGCGCGGCGGCGAGCCCGGCGAAGATCCCGCGTGCGGCCTCGAGCTCGAACGCGGCCGTGTCGCGGTCGCCGAGCGCGCGGCAGGCCAGCCCGACGAGCGTCCGCGCCTGCGCCACTTCGAACGGCGCCTCGAGCTGCTGCCACACCCGCCCGGCGTGCCGCGACGAGCCGAGCGCGGCCCGGACGTCGCCGGCGGCCAACTCGACCGCTCCCTGCGCGAGCGCCGCCATCGCGCCCAGCATCCCGGCCTCGTGGCCGTCGGCGATCCGCCCCAGCTCCGCCGACGATGTGCGCGCCGCCTCGAGGTCGCCGGCCGCGAGCATGATCTCCACGCACGCTGGGAGCAGCCGCGCGCGGAGCGGGCGCTCGCTCGTCTCGCCGAGCGCGCGGCGGATCGCCGCGGCCGCGGCGCCCGTGTCGCCCTGGGCGAGCCGCAACAGCGCGAGGCCGGGCTGGGGCTCGCGCCCCGACCGGCTCGCCGTCCGGTACGCCTTCTCGGCGGCCGCGAGCTCGCCCTGCCGCCGCAGCACTTCCCCTTGCACATAGAGCGCCTCACCGGCCGCGAGCGCGTTCTTTCCTTCCGCGGACCGCCGGCCGGCGCGCCGGGCCTCCTCGAGCGCCTCCGCCCACGCACCGTGCAGCCACATCAGCTCGGCCCGGTGCGTGAGGCAGCGGCCGGTGAAGGCGACCATGTCGGGCTGCTGCTCGCACCAGGCGCTCAGCGCGGTCGTCCACTCGTGGGCGCGATGCGGGTCATACGCGGCCTGACATCCGAGGATCACACCGCAGTACACGAGCCCGCTGACGATCGGCGACAGCTCGTGTGCGCTGACCGCGACCATCGCCTCGTCGAGCAGCGTCACGCCCTTCTCGACCTCGCCCTCCATCACAAGGAACGTGCCCTGCGACTGCGCGGCGAGCGCGAACAGATCGCGGTCGCCAAACCGGTCGCCGATGGCGAGCGCCTCGCCCGCGACCGCCGCCGCGGCCCGCAGGTCGCCGGCCGCCTCGTGGCGGAAGATCGCCGGGATCCGCAGGTAGCCGCGCTCGACGCACTCGCGACCCTCACGATCGACCAGCCGCTGGGCGCGCGCGATCCAGCCGGTCGCGGGACCCACCTCGCGCTGCAGCATGAGGTTGACGCCCATCCAGAGCGCGCAGTACGCCGCGCGGAGGCGGTCGCCGGCGTCGAGGTGCGCGTGATGAGCGCGCTCGAGCGCCTCGAAGTAGTCCGCGTCGCGGCCGAGCATGTAGGCGGACGTGGCCAGCAGCTCGAGGTCCGGCGCAGCGGAGGCGGCGCGCGACAGGGCTGAGAAGGCGTCGGCCCAGGCGCGCCTCCTGTAGAGCTCGCGGCCCCGTTCGGTTTCGGCGACGGCATCCACGACGGGTGCCGACAGCATCTCACCGCGCGCTGAGCGCCTCGCCGATGATGTGCGCGGTGGTGGTGGCGCCCGCGACGAAGCCGAAGAAGGGGCCGAAGTCGCGGGTCGACGAGAAGCCGGGGATGTAGAGGCCGGGGACGCTCGTCTGGAAGTCGGGGTCGAGGACGGGGAAGCCGTCGGCGAGCTCGAGCGGCGGCAGGTAGGGCACCCGGGTCATGTCGGGCTTGTAGCCGGTGGCGAGGAGGAGGTGGTCGGCCTCGAGGCTGGTGCCGTCGGTGAGCTGGGCGGTGACCGCGCCGTTGGCGTCGAGCTCCGCGATCTCGGTGCGCGGGTGGAGGTGGGCGCCGGTGATCCGGGGCGCCAGCCAGGGCTCGAGCTGCAGGCGGCCGACCTGCCAGAAGCGTTGGGCGATCGCGGTCCGCTCGGCCTCGGGGAGCCCGCGGAACCAGCCGCGCGTGCGGCGGGTCTCGGCCAGGAGGGCGTTGACGAAGGACCAGTCGGACTCCGTGAACGCCGGCGTGTCGTGGCGGTAGACGAGGTCGACCCGCTCCGCGCCCGCCTCGGCCAGCAGCGCGGCCCATTCGAACGCGCTCTGGCGCCCGCCGAGGATCAGCACGCGGCGGCCGGCGAGCGCCGTGAAGTCGACCGTTCTGACGGTGTGGGACCACCGCTGCGGCGCGAGCCGCGCGGTGACGAGCGCCGGCTCGACGGCGAAGGAGGCGATCCCCGGCGCCGCCACGACCCGGTCCGCAGCGATCGTGGACCCGTCATCCAGGTGGGCCACGAGGTCTTCGGTGAGGGTGTCCACGCGCTGAGGGAGCGGAACGATCCCTTCCCGCTCCGCGAACCAGTCCGCGTACGCGATGAACGTCTCGACCGGGATCGGCTCGTCATTCCACCCGCCCACGAACGCGTCGAACGTGTGCACCCCCGCGGCGTCGAGGTGCCACTCGCGCCCCGACCGCAGCAGCATCCCGTCCGGCATGTTGCGCCGCCAGAACCGCATCGGCTCGCCGACGACGGTGACCGACAGCCCTCGCCGCCGCGCCTCCGCCGCCACCGCGAGGCCGTACGGCCCGGCGCCGATGACCAGCAGCTCCATGTGGCGGCGTATCCTGGCCGCCGGTGGCCGACTCCGCAACCCCCGTCCTCGTCGCCGGCGCGCGGACGCCCATCGGGCGCTTCCGCGGTGCGCTGGCCAAGCACTCCGGCGTCGAGCTGGGCGCCGCGGCCGTGAGCGCCGCCCTCGACCGTGCTGCCGGGCTGGAGCCGGACTACGTCGTGCTCGGCAACGTCCTCCAGGCCGCGAACGGGCAGAACCCCGGCCGCCGCGCCGCGCTCGCCGGCGGCATCGCCCGCCAGACGCCCGGCATCACCGTCAACGACGTCTGCCTCGCGAGCCTGTCGGCGGTCGGGCTGGCCGCCGGCATGCTGCGCGAGGGCGAGGCCAGTGTCGTCCTCGTCGGCGGCTTCGACTCCATGACCGGCGCGCCGCACGCCGTCCATGTCCGCACCGCCGGGCCGCTGGGCGACGAGCCGATGATCGACGTGATGGTCCACGACGGCCTGTACTGCTCGATCCAGGACGTCGGGATGGGCGAGCTGTCCGACGCCGAGAACGCGCGCCTCGGCATCTCGCGCGCGGACCAGGACGCCTTCGCGGCGGAGTCGCACGCCCGCGCCGCCGCGGCGAGAGAGCGACTGGCGGAGGAGATCGCGCCGCTCGACGCGCTCACCGAGGACGAGGGCGTCCGGCCCGACACGAGCACCGAGCGGCTCGCCTCCCTCCCTGCCGCCTTCACCCGCGAGGGCACGATCACGGCCGGCAACGCGTCCCAGCTGTCGGACGGCGCGGCCGCCGGGATCCTGACCACGGCCGCAAGAGCGCGCGAGGCGGGCCACGAGCCCCTGGCCGAGGTGGTCGGGCGAGCCGTCGTCGCCGGCCCCGACTCCTCCCTCCACCTGCGCCCCGCCGAAGCCGCGACCAAGCTCCTCGCGCGCGTAGGGCTGCAAGCCGAGGACATCGACCTGTGGGAGATCAACGAGGCGTTCGCGGGCGTCACCGTGGCGAGCTCCCGCGCACTGGACATCGACCCCGGCAAGGTCAACGTCAACGGCGGCGCCGTCGCGCTCGGCCACCCGCTCGCCGCCTCCGGCTTCCGCCTCCTCCTCACGCTCGCCCACCAGATGCGCCGCGACGGCGCGACGCTCGGCGTCGCCACCATGTGCGGCGGCGGCGGCCAGGGCGAAGCCGTGCTGCTGCGCCGCGCGGGCTAGGGCATCCCGAACTCGTCCGCGCCGGGCTCGATCAGCCTCGGCAGGTCGTCGCGCACGCTCACGAGCGCCTCGACCAGCTCGGGGTCGAACAGCGTCCCCGCCTGGCGCTGGAGCTCCTCGAGCGCGCGGTCGATCGACCACGCGCGCTTGTACGAGCGGGCGGAGATGAGCGCGTCGAAGACGTCGCCGACCGCGCAGATGCGGCCGACCAGCGGGATCTCGGTGCCGCGCAGCCCACGCGGGTAGCCCGAGCCGTCCCAGCGCTCGTGGTGGGTCAGCGCGATGTCCTCCGCCATCTGCACGATCGGGGAGCGGCTGCCGGAGAGGATCTCGGCGCCGACCGTGGGGTGCAGCCGCATCCGGGCGCGCTCGTCCTCGTCCAGCGGGCCTGCCTTGTGGAGGATCGAGTCGGGCACGGCGACCTTGCCGATGTCGTGCATCGGCGCCGCGTGCAGCAACGTCTCGCAGTCGGCCGGCGCCATCCCGATCGTCTTGGCGAGGTGCGCGCACACGCGGCTCATGCGCGTGATGTGGCGGCCGGTCTCGGGGTCGCGCGACTCGGCCACCTGCCCGAGGCGGTGGACGATCTCGAGCTGCGAGTTACGGAGGTCCTGGGTGCGCTCGCGCACGCGCCGCTCGAGCATCCAGTTGTCGCGGATGACGAGCTCCTTCTCCTCGATCAGCAGCCGCGCGAGCACGCCGAGCATCTGCCGCACCGCGGCCGGGTGCGCCTCCAGCACCGCGTCGAGCTCCACGGCGTCGATCTGCACCGTCTCGCTGTCCAGCACCGCGACCACGGTGGCCGTGCGCGGCGTGCGGTCGAGCACAGCGAGCTCGCCGAACGCGTGGCCCGGACCCAGCTCGGCGAGCACGTAGAGCTCGGCGCCCTCGGTCCTGCGCACCTCGAACGCGCCGCCGACGACCAGGTGCAGGCAGTCGCCGGGCGAGCCCTCCTCGAACACGGTCTCACCGGCCGCGTAGCGGCGCGGGCGAGCACTTCCGGCCAGCGCGTCGAGCGCTTCGCCGGGCAAGCATCCGAGTACCTCGCTCTGCCGCAGGTCCGCCGGGGCAACCCCCACGGAGAACAGTTTGAACTAAGAGGGTCGCGGACGCGGCCCTCTAGTTGCAGACCAGGCAGCGGCCCGCCGCGCACGTGCACACGGGAGCGGTGAAGTGCGCCGGCTTGGGCGACCAGCGGCGCAGCCACTCGTGGGCGGCCGGCTCGTGGCGGTCCGAGGCACTCCAGCGCGCCGCCAGCGTCGAGGCGAGGAGGTCGCCCTGGGCCGCGGTCCGCTGCGAGAGGACCGTGACGATGCGGGCGACGAGGCGGTGATCGGGATCCGTCATTCGCCATCCCTGGATCCCCCGCCGCAGGGCGGCCGAAACCGCCCCGCGCGCACCCGTCGCTCAGGCGTTCTGCGGAACCTTGCCGGCCGCTTCGATGTACATCGCCATCTGCTCGGCGACGCCCGCGTTGGTCGCGCCGTGGAACATGCGCAGGTCGTCGACCACCAACGACGCGGCGACCAGGTGCCGGCGGAACTCCTCGTCCTCGTTCACGGCCGTGAGCTGCTCCGCCGTCCCGTTGACCTGGAGGTAGCCGCCGAGGTCGCCCGTGAAGTTCAGCAGCGCGACGTCGAAGCTCTCGATCCGGCCCTCCTGCTGCATACGGCCGTACAGCCCGATCGCGTCGTTGAACGACTCGACCGCGCGCTCCTCGAGACCTCTCACCGGAGCCTTCCAGGTGATGAACAGGATCCGATCGGCCATCCCGACCTCCTTCGCTCACGACCCGGCCCGACTGCCGGGCCCGACCAGCCGACCCTCTCACCTAGCGGGCGCTGGGGCAAGCCAGGCGCCAAGCCAGGCAGCTTGCTGCCTCGCGAGGGGCTAGCGTTGACGGTATGGACACCGCCGAGCTCCGCACGCTCCAGGCCCCGCTGAAGCAGCAGTACCGCGACGACCCCGACGCCGCCGTCATCACGCTCAAGGCGAGCGGGAGCCTTGGCGAGGGCATCAGCTGCTCGGTCGACACGGGGCGCGCGCTCGCCGAGGCCGGGCTGCACCCCGCCACCGGCGGCGACGGCTCGCAGCTGTGCTCGGGCGACATGCTGCTGGAGGCGCTCGCCGCCTGCGCCGGCGTGACGCTGCGGGCGGTCGCGACCTCGATCGGCGTCGACGTCCGCGGCGGCAGGGTGCTCGCCGAGGGCGACCTGGACTTCCGCGGCACGCTCGGGGTCGACAAGGAGGCGCCGGTCGGCTTCAAGGACGTGCGGCTGAGCTTCGAGCTCGACACCGACGCCGGCGAGGAGGACCTCGCCACGCTGCTCAAGCTGACCGAGCGCTACTGCGTGGTGCTCCAGACGCTCGCCCGCCCGCCGCGCCTCAGCGCGGGGATCGCGGGCAGCGCCGGCGCGTAGAGCCGCCAGGCCAGCAGGGCGGCGAACGGCAGGCTCCAGCCGAGGTAGAGGAGCGCTTGGAGGTCGGGCGACACGGCAGGCACGAGCCACTCCCACGTCCCCCACGTCCCCAGCGTGAGCACGAGCGCGAAGACCGGCGCCTTCTGCGTCCGCGTCGCCTCCCAGGTCACCAGCGCGATGATCGCGGGCAGCGCGTAGTAGGCGGTGTTCCAGGGGTCGAGCACGCAACGCAGCACGAACAGGAGCGCGAGCAGCAGCAGCGGGTCGGAGCGCCGGCGCCAGGCCAGCAGCGAGAGCGGCACCGCGACCAGCACGATCAGCGGGTGGGCGATCGGCGACAGCCAGCCGGGCGACGCGCGGTAGCCCTCCTTGATCAGCCCGTCGGCGCCGCGGATCCCCTCGGCGGCGGAGCCGAAGAACCACCACACCTGCCACGGCTGGAAGATCACGCCGGTCTGCGCGGCGTGCACGCTCGGCTGACCGGCCGGCGGCGACGCGAGCAGCACGGGGGCCATGAACACGAGCGCGATCCCCCACGCGATCATGAGCGCCCACAGGCGCCGCTCCGGCAGCGCCAGCAGCACCGGCCCGACCGCCAGCAGCGCCCACGCCTTGTTGGCGACGGCGAGCCCGAGCAGCACCCCGGCCCACGTCGGGCGCCCGCGCAGCGCGGCGAGCACGGCGCCCGCCGACAGCACGGCGCCGAGCAGCTCCTCCGGGTGGCCGATGTCGAGCGCGCGCAGCGTGATCGGGTTGCACGCGCACAGCGCCACCACGATCGCCACGGTGCCGCGGCCGGCGCCGCGGGCGAGCAGGCTCGAGGCGAGCACGACGCCGAGCGCGGCGCCCGCCAGCAGGCAGGGCACGGCGACGGCGCGGAACACCGCCACGTCTCCCCCGCCGAGCCCGTGCGCGGCGAGCGCGAACGGCGCGCGCATGATCAGCGAGCCGCCGTAGGCCGGGCACAGCTGGAGGAACAGGGCGAAGTAGCCGTGGGTCAACGCGTCGAAGGCGGGTGCGGCCTCGAGCTCGTAGTCGTTCCACACGAAGCCGATCAGGCCCAGCCACGCCAGCGCCGCGGCGCCGAGGAGGGCGAGCAGGATCCAGGGCAGGAGCGGGCGCAGCAGCGGACGGGCCATGCATGACCCATCGGCCTGCGGCGCGCCCGACTTAACCGATCAGGGCCCGCACGAGGCGGGCCCTGAAGGGTGGAGGACATTCGTTGGGGCTAGTTCAGGACCAGGTAGTCCGGGTCGTCGCCGTCGGGGTCCCACGCCAGACCGTCGAACGGCGCCCAGGCGGCCCCGAACGGGATATAGGTCGGGCACGACCGCGAGCTCGGATCCGGCAGACACGGGTTGAACGGGTTGACCCGTCCGTTGGGCTGCGACGGGTCGCCTTCGTCCTTCTTGGTCTTCGGATCGTCGAACGGACGGCCGGTGGCCTGCTTCCGGCTCAGCTCCATCATGTTCGGGATGTCGTCGTGGTCCTGGTCGTCGGCGCCGTCGCGGACACCGTCGCCGTCCGAGTCGCCGTCGGCGAGGTCGGTGCCGGAGTAGATGACCTTGTTGAACGCGTGCTCGCGGGGGTACTTCAGGCCCCACCAGGACGCGTCGCTCGTGGTGCCGTGCGACTCCACGTAGTTGGAGAGGCCATCGGCGTCCTCGTCGCGCTCGTCGTCCGACAGCCAGCCGTCAGGCGGGCTGGCGATGCCCTGGCCATGCGTGTCGAGGTAGTAGCGCTCCGAGTGGAGGTAGCCCGGCTGCGTCGTCGTCGAGACATCGTGGTTGCGGTCGGCGTCGTAGATCTCGTACGTCTCGCCGTCCTGGGGCAGCGTCACGAACTGGTAGCCGCTTGACGCGAGCCAGTTCTGGAAGTCGACCTGCTTGTCGTAGCCCGCGGAGGGCAGCGCCGGCGTGCGGCGGCCGTTGGGGCCACTGCGCGTGTAGATCGAGTACTTGGTGCCGTCGGAGTAGTACAGCTCGTCGAGCCCGCGGTGCTTGCCCGGCTCGGCGTACGTGTACTCCCACAGCTTCTGCTCCTCCCAGAGCGTGAGGCTGTCGCCGTCGTGGTCCGTGTTCGCGTCGCTGTTGTCCAGCGGGTTGGCGTACGGGCGCTTGCCGGGGTAGGGCAGGTAGCTGTTCGGGCTCTGGAACTCGTCGTCGTTGAGGTCACGAGCGGACTGGTACTCGTAGCCGTCCTCGACGCCGTCCTTGTCCGAGTCGGTGCTGCAGGTGTCCATGAGCGTGGTGATCCCGCTGCCGTACTTCGCGACGATCGTCGCGTTGATGGCGTTCTCGAGATCGTCGGGCAGGAGGTCGTTGTCGTCGTCGGCGTCCTTGGAGTTGACGACGCCGTCGTGATCGCAGTCACCCTCGGCCGACGTGCTGACCGGCGGAGGCGGCGGCGTCACGGCGACGGGCGAGGTGCCCGGCTTGAGCGCGACCAGCGGCGACTTGGAGGGCGCGGTGAACTTCTTGCCGAACTTCTTCGAGAGGATGCGGATGCGGAAGCGCGTCGGCACGTAGAAGTAGCCCGACTTCTTGAACTCGTTCTGAAGCTTCGCGGGCACGGTGACGCGCAGCATCTTGGCTGTGCCGATCTTCGCCTTGGCGAACACGGCCCTGCCGCCGTCGCGCTTGAAGGCGACGGTGTTCTTGTAGCGGCCGCGGATGAAGTACTTGCCCCGGATCTCGAGGGTCTGGCCGATCTCGACGTTCATCGGGCGAACGGAGGTGACCACGGGCGGCTTCGCCTTCTTCTTCTTGGCGGCGGCGTGGGCGTGGACGGAGGCGCCCGCAGTCGCGGGGGCAAGGAGAGCGCACAGGGCGGCCACGAAGGCGGCGAGGCGCAGATATGGGCGAATGCGGACGAGAGAAGTCATACCCCGCCCGTATCGGCGGATCGTCCTGGACCCTTGAGCCCTCAGCCGACGGTGGTCAGGCCCTTGACGGTCTGAGTGAGGACATCGCGCCCGTTTTTGGTAAGAAAAACGAGGTCCTCGATCCGCACGCCGCCGCGATCTGGCACGTAGACGCCCGGCTCGACGGTCACCACGTTCCCCGCCTCGAGCGTGTCGCTCGCGGAGCGCGCGAGCCGCGGCGCCTCGTGGACCTCGAGCCCCACCCCGTGCCCCAGCCCGTGGCCGAAGTGGTCGCCGTGGCCTTCCGCGGCGATCAGGTCGCGCGCCACGGCGTCGATCTCGCGCCCGGTCGGGCCGGGCCGTACCGCGTCCAGCGCGGCCTCCTGGGCGCGCAGCACGAGGTCGTAGATCGCCGCGAGGTCGTCGTCGAGCTCGCCCGTCGCCCACGTGCGGGTGCAATCGGAGCAGTAGCCGTCAAGGGTCACCCCCAGGTCGAGGGTGACGAGCGTGTTCGCGACGATCTCGACGTCGCGCGGCTCGGCGTGCGGCAGCGCCCCGTGCTCGGCCGAGGCCACGATCGAATCGAAGCTCGGGCCGCTCGCGCCGCGGCGGCGCATCTCCTCTTCGAGCCCCAGCGCCACCTCCCGCTCCGTGCGGCCGACCAGGCCGCGCTCGCGCACCCAGTCGTAGATCTCGTCGGCGAGCGCGGCCGCGGCGCGGATCTTCTCCACCTCGCCGGGCTCCTTGAGCGCGCGCTCGGCCTCCACCGCGCCGCCGGCGGGGACGAGCTCGATGCGCTCGGGCAGCAGCTCGCGCAGCCGCTTGTGCTGACGCACGCTCAGGTGCTGGTCCTCGAACCCGAGCCGGACCGTGCCCTCCGGCCAGCCGGTCTTGAGCGCCTCGGCGAACTCCTGCGGCGCGCGCTCGCGGTCGAAGTCGCTGACCTCGGCCCTGGCGCGCTCGACGTAGCGGAAGTCGGTGATGAAGCGCCGCGTCTCCGGCCCCAGCACCACCATCGCGCTCGAGCCCGTGAAGCCGGTGAGGTAGCGGATGTTGACGAGATCGGTGACCAGCAGGAGGTCGGCGCCTCGCTCGGCGAGGCGGTCGCCGACGCGATCGGCGCGGCTCACATCGCCTCCTTGAGCATCTCGAACGCGCTGCGGTAGCCGTCGACGCCCTGACCCTTCACCTGCCCGACGACGACGCCCTCGAGCACCGAGAGCTGCCGCCACTCCTCGCGCGCCGCGATGTCGGAGAGATGCACCTCCACCGCCGGCAGCCCGGCGATCTCGACCGCGTCACGCAGCGCCCACGCGTAGTGCGTCCAGGCGCCGGGATTGAGCAGCAGCCCGTCGGCGTAGTCGGCCGCGCGATGCAGCTCCTCGACGAACTCGCCCTCGAAGTTGGACTGGAAGAAGCGTGTCTCGAGCCCCAGCTCCTGCGCGAACTTGCCGATCTGGCGCTCGAGCTGGGGGAACGACAGCTCGCCGTAGACGTCCGAGGGACGCCGCTCGAGCATGTCGAGGTTCACACCGTGCATGACCGCCACGCGGTCCTTCATCGCGTCAACTCCTCGATCGCGGCTCGCAGGTCGCCCTCCGCCACGCGGCAGCCCGTGCGCGTGCGGCCCGGCGCCTCCACCAGGACGAAGCCCACTCGGCCGCCGCGGCGCTTCTTGTCGCGCTGGACGGCGACGGCCACCGCGTCGCGGTCGACGGCGGGGTCCAGCTGAACGGGCAGCCCCTGGGCGGCCAGCAGCCCCGCGACCTCCTCGCGCAGCTCGGGCTGCTGGGAGAGCGTGAGCGCGGCGAGCAGGCCGAGGCCGACCGCCTCGCCGTGGCGGTAGCGCCGGTAGCCGGTCGCGGTCTCGATCGCATGCCCAACCGTATGGCCGAGGTTGAGGGTCTGGCGCAGGCCGGCGTCGCGCTCGTCCTGGGCCACGATCCGCAGCTTCACGCGTGCGCACGCGAGCACGAGGTCGCGGTCCGGCCTCCGGGTGCGCTCGCGGGAGCGCACGCGCCGCCACAGGTCGCCGCCCGCGATCAGGCCGGTCTTGACCACCTCGGCCCAGCCGGCCGCGAGCTCCTCGGCGGGCAGGGTCGCCAGCGTCGACGGGTCGGCGAGCACCGCCGCGGGCTGGTGGTAGGCGCCGACGTAGTTCTTGCCCTCCGGCAGGTCGACGCCGGTCTTGCCGCCGTAGGCGGAGTCGACCTGGGCGACGAGCGTGGTCGGCACCTGCACGACCGGCACGCCGCGCTGGTAGACGGCGGCGCAGAAGCCCGCCACGTCCCCCACCACGCCGCCGCCGAGCGCGACCACGTGGTCGTCGTGGGCCATGCCGGCCTCCGCGAGCGCGCGCAGGATCTCGCCCGCGGTCTCCAGCGTCTTTGCCGCCTCGCCCGGCGCGATGCGCACGTCGCGTTCGACGTCCCCCAGCCGCGCGGCGTAGTGCGGGCCGACCGCCTCGTCGGTGACGAGGAAGCGCCGGCCGGCGACCGGCCAGCGGCTCGGCGAGAGCACGCCCTCCCCCACGAACACGGGGTAGTCGCCCGCCCACAGCAGCTTCGTCCCGGGCGGGAGGTGCGCGAGGTCGCGGATGGCCGGGAGCGCGCGGCGCACCTCGTCGCGGCGCTCGGCGGGCAGGATCACGTCGGCGAGCCCGGCGTAGAGCGGCGCCCGCTCGGCGTGCAGGCGGTCGAAGCGATCGCGGTCGCGGGCGAGCGGGCGGCCGGAGCGGCAGCGCTGCCACGCGGTCTCGGCGTCGACATCGAGCAGCACCACGGTATGGCGGGCGAGCGCCGCGCGCACGCGCTCGGAGGTGATCGCGCCGCCGCCGAGCGACAGCACCGGCGCGGGCGGCGCCTCGAGCAGCTCGCAGACCGCCTCCTCCTCCTGCTCGCGGAACGCGCGCTCGCCGTGCGAGCCGAAGTAGTCCTCGATCGAGCTCCCGAGCCGCCGCTCGAGCAGGTGGTCGGAGTCGACGGCCTCGACGCCCATGGCCGCGCCGGCGGTCCGCGCCGCCAGCGACTTGCCGGCGCCCATGAAGCCGATGAAGACCAGCGAGCCAGTGTCTAGGGCCGGCGCCGCTTCCACCCGATCCGCTCCTCGTAGGCGGCGAGCGCCGCGCGGACGTCGTCGACGTGGTCGCCGCCGAACTTCTCGCGGTAGGCGCTGGCGAGCACGATCGCCAGCATCGCCTCCCCCACCACGCCGGCGGCCGGGACGGTGCAGGAGTCGGTCCGCTCGCGCAGCGCGGCGGCCGGCTCGCGGGTGGCGATGTCGACCGAGCGCAGCGGCTTGGTCAGCGTCGGCAGCGGCTTCATCGCGCAGCGGACCACGAGCGGCTCGCCGGTCGACATGCCGCCCTCGACCCCGCCCGAGCGGTTGGTCTCGCGGAAGTAGCCGCGCTCCTCCTCGTAGAAGATCTCGTCATGGGCAGCCGACCCGGGGCGGCCGGCGAGGTCGAAGCCGTCGCCGATCCCGCAGCCCTTGATCGCCTGGATCGAGAGCATGGCCAGGCCGATGCGGCCGTCGAGCCGCTCCTCCCACGAGACGTGCGAGCCGAGGCCGGGCACGAGCCCGAACGCGCGCACCTCGAAGACGCCGCCGAGCGACTCGTTCGCCTTCCGCAGCGCGTTGATCTCCTGGACCATCGCCTTCGAGGCGTCGGTGTCGAGGCAGCGGACCGGCGAGGCATCGACCTCGGCGAAGTCCTCGAACGCGAGCCCGTTGCGCTCCGGCGCCTGGACCGAGCCGATCTGCGTCACGTGCGAGACGACCTCGACGCCGAGCGCGCGCAGGAACGCCTTGGCGAGCGCGCCGCCGGCCACGCGCGCCGCGGTCTCGCGCGCGCTGGCGCGCTCGAGCACGTTGCGCACGTCGGTGAAGCCGTACTTCTGCACCCCGGCGAGGTCGGCATGGCCGGGGCGCGGGAGGTGCACCTCGGGGACCGCGGCCTCGACCGGCCACGGGTTCATCCGCTCCTCCCAGTTCGCGTAGTCGCGGTTGCGCACCGAGAGCGCGATCGGGCCGCCGAGCGTGAGCCCGTGGCGGACGCCGGAGGTGACCTCGGCGGCGTCGCGCTCGATCTTCATGCGCCCGCCGCGGCCGTGACCGAGCTGACGACGCGCCATGTCGGCGTTGATGGCATCGGGGTCGAGCTCCAGCCCCGCGGGCAGGCCCTCGACGATGCAGGTGAGGCCGGGGCCATGGGACTCCCCGGCCGTGATCAGGCGCAGCGACACGCCTGGAAGCTTATGAGCCCGCCGAAGAACAGGCGGCGCGTCCGGAACGGCGAGCCGTGGATGCAGGACGCTGCACGAGGGCGAAGCCAATAGTGGTGCTATTGGCGAGGTCTCGGGTGGAGTCCTGCGCCGCGGATCGGTCGTGTCCGGGCGTGCCGACTTCTTCGGCGGGCTCAAGCGTGCGCCGGGTTCACACCCGGCGCACGCGGTGGCCTGAGACTAGAAGTGGGCTCGCGCGGCGCGCGCGACCTTGGCGACGACGGCCTTGTAGGCCTTCTTGGACAGCTTCTGCAGCCGCCCGGTCTTCGCGTCGTAGCGGTAGCGCAGCGGCCCGTCGCCGGCGACCCGGGCGCGCAGGATCATGCGGCCCTTCGGCGAGACGGCAGCCCGGGCCTTCTTGGCCTGCTTGGCGTCCGTCGTCGTGGACTTGTGGATCTTGACCACGTCGAGCTCGTACTGAGCGCCGCCGGGCACGTCGAAGAACTCGGTCTCGCCCTCGCGGATCTGGATCGTCTCGCACTGAGCACGCGACGGCTTGCAGTCCCCGTCGCCCTCGGCGACGACGCCGGAGTCGAGCAGGAAGACCGCGGTCTTCTTGTCATTCAGCACGCCCAGGTAGATCAGCACGGCGTTCGAGTTCGACGGCAGGGCCTGCAGGCGCTTGACGCGCTTGTGCGAGGGCCCGTCGGTCGACGCGCCGAAGCGCACCGACAGCTCGTAC
The DNA here is from genome assembly GCA_963722815.1 of uncultured Solirubrobacteraceae bacterium. Lineage (GTDB taxonomy): Bacteria > Actinomycetota > Thermoleophilia > Solirubrobacterales > Solirubrobacteraceae > DASQFQ01. Next base: position 121,964 of record CAVROM010000009.1, on the reverse strand, counting down.
AGCTCGTACTTCTTCTTCTTGGGGACCACCGGCGTGGTGGTGTCCGGCGCGGGCGAGGCGCCCGTGGACGGGGTCTCGCCACCGGTCGCGCCGGTCGACGCGCCGGTCGACGCGCCGGAGCCGGGCTCCGTCGTCTTGGCGGTCTCCGGCTTCGGGGTCGGAGTCGGAGTCACCTTGGGCTTGAAGGGGTCCTTGCGGGAGCCGAGCACCTGGCGGCGGCCGCTGCGGTCGCCGTCGGAGGCCTGGGTCACGATCGGATCCTCGGCCAGCACGGCGTCCTTGTCGGCCTTCACGGCCACGGTCGGAGCCTCGGCCGGCGCGGGCGCCGGATCCTTGGCGAGGAGCATCGGCACTGCGACGGCCAGGGCGACCAGGAGGATGGCCACCGGCCACAGCCGGCGCCCCACCAGGAAGCGCCAAGTGTCGTTGATCACGCTCATGGGTTGACTCCAGAAATCGCTGCGGTCGTGGTGGTTGCGGGGGTGCTGGGCGACGGCGTCGCGGCGCCTCCGGCAGCTGCGCCGGTCGGACCCGCGGCGGTCGCACCGGCGGTCAGGCCCTCCGTGGGCGGCAGCAGATAGCTGTTCGCGGTCACGTCGGCCGTGAGGTGCGGGAAGCCCTTCTCCGTGTCGGGCGTGATCGTGATGCTGTTGAGCAGCAGCAGCCGCCCGGTCACGTCCAGCCCGCCGTTGCGGACCGCGACGAACCTGTCGATCCGGTTGAAGAACTTGCCGAGCTGGAAGAAGCTGCCCTTGAAGTTGAACGAGAACGGCATCGTCGAGAAGCCGGCGGTGCCGACCGTCGAGGCGCCCGGAGGCGGTGCCTTGTCGGTCGTCGGCGCGGCCTGGGGGCCGGTGCTCGGCGCGCCCTGGGCGCTGATGTTGATCGTCCGGAAGTCGACGCCGGCGCGCCTGGCGGCCGCGTTGACCTGGACGAGCAGCGAGCGCACGTCGTCGTCGGCCGGGACGGCCTTGCCGAGCCGCGCCACCATCGAGTAGTTCGCCTTGTAGTGCTTCTGGGCGGCCTCGTAGGTCGCCACGTCGGCTTCAGCCGTCGCGAGCGCGCTCTGCTGCTGGGTGATCTGCCCGTCGAGCTTGACGGCCTCCTCGCGCTTGGGCGAGAGGACGAGCATCCAGTAGGCGCCGATCGCGGCCACCACGGCCACGACGGCGATCAGCATCGAGTTTCGGCGAGACACGGGATCAGCCTCCGGGGGTGGCGGCGGGGGTGGACGAAGCCTTGGCAGCCGAGTCGTCGGTGCCCTTGCCGGTGGCGTTGGCCTGCTCGGTGGCGTTGGCCGTCGAAGCGCCGGCGGTGCCGCCGGTGGCGGAGGAGGAGTCGCCGGTCGCCGTGGCGAGCGCGTCGGCGACCGTGGCCTTCTCGAAGAAGACGACGACCTCGAAGCTGGGCGGCGAGCCCTTGCCGCACGGCCCGACGGTCGAGCCGCCGGTGGCGCTGCCGCCGCTGTTCGCGGCCGCCGTGTCGGACTTCTCGGACTTGGAGAGGCTCACGCGGGTGACGCCCTGCACGTTGCGCAGGCGGGACATCACGCGGGCCACGCCGGGCTGGGTCTTGGTGCAGCCGGAGAGCTCGATGGCGGGCGAGCCGATCGCGCTGCGGATGCCCGAGCCGCCGGCTGCGCTGCCGCCGCCGACCGTGCCCTTGAGCGTGTCGAGGTAGACGTCCTTCGGGAGCGCACGTGAGAGGTCGCGGAACGACTGCTCCCAGTCGAACCGGGCGCTGGCCAGCGCCTGCACCGTGGCGGCACGCTGCTGAGCGAGCGTCTGGAAGTCGGAGTACGGCTTGAGCGCGGTGGCGCGCTTGACCGTGGCCTGGTTCTTCGCGCTGACGGCGGCCAGGTCGGACTGCTTCTGCTTCACCACGTTGGTGGAGAGCACGTAGCCGGCCACGCCGGCCACGATCAGCGCGAGGGCGCCGAGCAGAGCGATCGCGCCGACGCCGCCAGGCGTCGTCATCGCTGCCGGACGCGGAGCGCTGGAGCCCTTCTGCGACGAGCGCATCTCGGGCGTGAGGAGGTTGACTGCGCGCATGGAGTGAGTGACCAGGTGGAGGGGTGAGAAGGACGGGCGCGCGGTTCGCGGGCATCTGCCCCACCGCGTCACGCAAGGGGTATCGGCAGGGCGCCGACGGGCCTTTAGATCAGACGAAGGTGTCGAGGTACCACTCGACGATGGCGTCGCCGACGAACAGCCCGACGAGCCCGCCGAGGGCCAGGAACGGGCCGAACGGGACCTTCGTCTTGCGACCCGCCTTGACGCCCTTCTTGGCCATGATGGCCCCGCCGACGATCGATCCGGCGAGGAAGCCGGCCATCAACGCGGGCGCCACGTTGCGCCCCAGGAAGAGGCCCATGACGAACGCGAGCTTCACGTCTCCCATCCCCATCCCGCCGGGATAGGCGAGCAGGGCGATGAACAGGAAGCTCCCTGCCGCCGCGGCGGCGATCAGGTGCTCGGTCATCGCACTCGGGTCGGTGAGCAGGATCAGCACCACCGACACGACCGTGCCGATGATCATCAAGGTGTTGGGGATGATCCTGTGGTCGAGGTCGATGAGCGTGACCGGGACGAGCAGGATCACGAACGCGATCCCGAGCCAGGCGTCGCTGTCGGCGCCCTTGTCGAGCACGACCGCGACGAGCAGCGCCGCGGTCACCGCCTCGACGACCGGATAGCGCGCCGAGATCGACGTGTGGCACGAGCGGCAGCGCCCTCGCAGCCACAGCCACGAGAGCACCGGCACGTTGTCGTAGGCCTTGATCGGCGTGTCGCAGCTCGGGCAGTGAGAGCCCGGGAACACGACCGACTCATGCCGTGGCAGCCGGTAGGCGACCACGTTGAGGAACGAGCCGATGATCAGGCCGAACGCCCCTGCCAGGGCGGCTGCATACGCAAGCGTCATCGCGACCGTCATGTTGTCAGCACCCTGCCCCGGCGCCGTTGCCGGCGCGGCTAGCGGTCCTCGACCGCCAGACCCGCGGCCACCGTCAGGCGTCCGGGGTCGACTTCGTCGGTCAGCGCCTCGTCGGTCGCGGCGACCGCGATCTCGACCGGCAGGTTGAGCAGCTCGGCGAGCTTGTCGGCGAAGCCGGGGATCGTCACGGCGGGCCCGGTCAGGAGCGCGCGCGAGACGGTCTCGGCGTTGTCCTGCATCCGGTAGAAGTTGAGCGAGTTGCGGACGGTGTCGGCCAGCTGGTGCACGCCCTCGTCGAGCGTGGCCCGGGTGGCGGCGACGAGCTCGGCGTCGCCCTCGACGGACGCCAGCGGCGTCACGAGGCCGACGTGGCCGAGCCACATCCGCGCGTGCTCGAGCGTGAGCGAGCGGCGCTCGGCGAGCGTCGCGACGATCGCGCTGAGCCCGCCCGCGGCGGCACGGGTGAACAGGCAGCCGGTGCTGTTGGCCACCGCGACGTTGGTGAGGCCGGCGACGTTGATGTAGAGGACGGCGCCGCTGTCACTCCTCCTTGGAGGCGAGCGCGCGAACCATGCCGAAGGCGGCGAGGTCGATGCCCTCGACCTTCAGGCCGGCGCCCTTGGCCGCGCTGACGAGACGGTCGATCAGCTCGCGGCGGGCGGCGACGATGACCACGCGCATGCGCGGGCCGCCGACGCTCTGGACCAGCCCGAGCGGGACGTAGTCGAGGATCGCCTCGTCCATCGGCATCGGGATGTGGTCGGGAGCCTCGGCGCGCACGGCGGCGTCGAGCTGCTTGGGTCCTCGAGCGGCGGCAGGTCGAGCGAGCGCACGACGATGCGCTGGTTCGCGACGCCCAGGCGGACGTTCTTGGGCAGGTCGTTCTCCGCGAAGAAGGTCTTCAGCGCCTCGGTCAGCGCCGGCGCGTCGGTGACCTCACCGTCGCGCAGGATGCCGGGGCGCAGCTCGGCGACGGCGCCGCGCTTGATGGCGATGTGGCCATTGACGCTGACCTCGGCGGCCGCGATGTGGCTGGGGTCGAGATCGAGCCCGACCAGCGACTGGTTGTTCTTTCGATTCCGCTTGAGCACGATGCTCGTATCGGCAGGCCGGGGACCGCGCTTGAGCGCCGTTCCCGGCCCGCCGGAGCAGGCTTGCTACCAGCTGTTGCTGGAGGGGCAGCCGCCCTTGGTGGTGCCGCCGGTGCGGCTGCAGGAGCGGGTGACCGTTCCGTCGGACGCCTTGGCGATCGAGAACGTGTTGCCCGTCTTGGACTGCACGCTCAGCGTGTAGGAGTCGACGGTCGGGCTCGTGACGGTGAACGAGTTGCCGGGAGCCGCGGCCAGGGACTGCTCGATGTCGACGAGCTGAAGCCTTCGTCGCGACATAGGTCTGGTTGTCGGTGTAGAACGTCTCCATGGCCGTCTGGCCCTGGCGGACGCCGGTCTTGGCCTCGGTGTCCTGCGCACGGGCGCGCTGACCGAGGAAGGCGGGAAGGGCGATCGCGGCGAGGATGCCGATGATCAGAATGACGACCAAGAGCTCGATCAGGGTGAATCCCTGTTCGTCCTGGGCGCGGAGGCGCATGTTGCGGAGGAGCATCTGTGTCTGTCCTTTGGGTGGGGTGAAGCAGGGCCTTAACGCAAACGAGGCGGGCCCGGAGGCCCGCCTCGATGCGGAGCGTATGCAGCTGCTGACTACCAGCTGTTGCTGGCCGGGCAGCCGCCCTTGCTCGTGCCGCCGGTGCGGCTGCAGGAGCGGGTGACGGTTCCGTGGACGCCTTCGACGATCGAGAACGTGTTGCCCGTCTTGGACTGCACGCTCAGCGTGTAGGAGTCGACGGTCGGGCTCGTGACGGTGAAGCTGTCGTTCGGCGCGGCAGCCAGAGACTGCTCGATGTCGACGAGCTGAAGTCTTCGTCGCGACGTAGGTCTGGTTGTCGGTGTAGAACGTCTCCATGGCGGTCTGGCCCTGGCGGACGCTGGTCTTCGCCTCGGTGTCCTGCGCACGGGCGCGCTGACCGAGGAAGGCGGGAAGGGCGATCGCGGCGAGGATGCCGATGATCAGAATGACGACCAGGAGCTCGATAAGGGTGAAGCCCTTCTCGTCCTGGATGCGCGAGCGCAGCTTGTTGAGCATTGAAGTGAACCCTCCTGAAGGGATCGTTGGGCCTGTTGAACTGACGTCGCCAGGTCCTTGGTCCCTCAGCCCCTTGGTCGTACTGACCTGGTGGCAGCCCGGCTGACTCTTCCTGAGCTCCGTGGCTTTGCGTCTCGCCCTCGCGGACGATTTGCCTTTAGCACCTTGGTTCTGGCACAACCCGTATCGGCATGGCACAGCCTCGGCTTAACCCCTGCTGAAAGCCGTTTCGTACATACGGCTAGCATCGTCCGGGTGCTCGGTCGCCGACTGCTCGTCCTGTTCGCCGTATTGCTCGGTTTGACGGCGTTGGTGACGAGCCTCGCACCGCGTCCGACGATCACCCGGCCGGGGCTCGCGCAGCCCACCACGACGCCCGACCCCGACCGAGACGCCGGCGCCGACGACGGGCAGCTCGCGCCGGATCGAGAAGACGATCTCGGCCGACCCCGGCAAGGACCGCGCCCGCATCCGCGCGCGCGTCGGCGACGTGCTCGCACTCACGGTCAAGGGCGACGTGCTCGACAGCGTCGAGATCGAGGACGCCGGCAAGCTCGAGCCGATCGAGCCGGGCTCACCCGCGCGCTTCGAGCTGCTGCTCGACCGGCGGGGCGAGCTCCGCGTCGACCTGGTCGACGCGGAGCGCCTGATCGGCCTGGTCGAGGTCTCCCCCGCAGCCCGCTAGCCAGTGCGGGGCGAGGCGCCAAGCCAGGCAGCTTGCTGCCTAGCGGGCGGGGACCTGCTCGTTCGAGCGGATCACGTGCCAGCTGGCCGCGACCGGCTCGAGGAAGTACGGCGGGCTGCGGTAGCGCAGGCGGTCGTCGTAGTTGTAGTTCTTGATGAAGCCGGTGCTGCCCGTCGTGCCGACCGCACCGCGGTACTTCTGGGCGATCGCGCCGTTGATCGTGAGCAGCGCCGATCTTGCTGCCGCAGTCGTAGTTGTCCGCCGTGAACGAGTGAGCGAGCGAGAGGATCGCGGCGTCGATGCGGACGGTCTTCATCAGCGGCGACCCTCCGGGCTGCACGGGTGGAACACGCGCACGAAGTTGTTCGCGACGAGGCCCAGGACCGAGTTGCCGCTGCCGATGAGGTCGCCGTTGCCGGTACCGCCGGAGACGGGGTTGCTCGAGGTCACCGCGGCTGAGCGGCACGGCTGCCGGGCGGCGCGACGATGATGTCGTTGGCCGAGGCCAGCGTCATCGACGACGTGTAGGTGCCGCTGATGTACAGGTTGCCGCAGCTGGCGCCCTCGGCGTAGTTCGCGTCCCTCGGCGGCTGGATCGTGCCGCAGTTGCCGGTGTTGTTCTTCACGTAGATGACGCCGTTGGTCGGCAGGGCCGCGCGTCTGCGGGCTCGCCGCCGTTGACCAGCGCGTTCGTCACCGTCATGTTGCCGCCGCTGTTGAAGCGGATGATCGTCTTGCCGGTGTAGACCAGGCCGCCGGCCGCGGCGACCGTCTGCAGCGTCGAGTTGGTGGGCGGCATCGTCAGCGCCTTGACGCCGGCGCGCTTGGGCCCGTTGAACACCGGGTCGCCGCCCGGACAGCCGCCGCCGACCTTCGTGTAGCCGGGCGTCGCGGCGGAACCGGGCCCGTCATCTCGATCGAGTCCGCGCTGTTGCGGCCGAACGTCGGCGTGCCGCACGTGAGGATGTCGTCGTTGGTGTGCATCGGGCCGTTGATCGCGTCCGCACTCGGCGAACTGGATCTCGGAGCAGCTGCCGTTGCGCTGCGCGCGGTACTTGTCGCCGCAGTTGGCCTGCGCCCACGCCTGGTGGTGCTCGAGTAGTTGATCGGGTCGGTCGTCTCGAAGTCGGTGAAGTAGAGGAAGTCGAGGAACGAGCGGCGGCGGAACGACGCGACGATGCTGCGCTTCAGCTTCGTGTTCGCGCCGGACTTGCCGGTGGCGCGGACCTTGAAGGAGCTCGTCGACGAGTCGATCATCGTCGCGTAGTTGTTCTCGACGCAGGCAGCGTTGCCGTTGGCCGGCAGGAGCTCGATCGTGTACGAGTTCTTCGTGCCCGCCACCTTGCGCCAGCGCCGCGGGTCGGTCGCGGGCGACGTGCCGTTCCACGCCTGGTTGACCGGCTGGTTCTCGGTCGCGTTCGGCGCCGGGACGTTGGTGCACTTCGTCCAGTAGTCCGGGTCCTGGTTGAGGTGGTACTGGTAGTAGTTGATCCCCGCCTCGGCCGCCGAGTAGGCCTGCTTGCGGTCCTGCGAGTCGCGGGTCAGCGGGAGGTCGCCGTTGGCGGCCGCGAACGCGGCGGCGACGAACAGCGAGCTGGCCGCCATCACCCCCATGACGACGATCATGGAGAAGCCGTGCTCGGCGCAGATGTAACGGTTCCGGAGGTGAGAGATCAGGCGCATGTGGGGGTGGGTGCTGGGTCGTTGGGGTCCGCGACGCGGACGTAGACTTCGTTCTGGAGCGTCGAGGCGGCGGGGAAGGTCAGGGTCTTCACGCCGGGCGGCAACGTGACGAAGCCGATCTCGATCTTCGCCACGCGGGCGAGGTCGGTCGCGCTCAGCGGGGTCGGCAGCAGGGTCGCCGGCCGTGGCGGCGTCGCGGTGTTGTACGCGTAGTACCGGAACACCGGCGCGTCCGGGGCCGGCCGCTGCATGACGCCGTCGGTGATCTGCCGCGAGACCTTCTGCGTCGGGAACGAGAGCGGGCTGCCCAAGCCGGGCCAGACGCGCTCGGTCAGCGTCCTCGCGGTCGAGTTGTAGAAGATCTCGTGCTGCTCGATCGGCTTCGCGCCGTCGGTCAGGTCGACGTGGAACTTGACGGCGGTGTCGGTGCCCGACACGAACGCCGGGACGGTCGAGCTGTAACAGACCTGCGAGCGCAGCTGGCGCGTGATCGTGTCCATCGCGATGCGGCCGCGCTGGGTCGCGTTGACGCGGCCGGCGATCTTCGTGCTCTGCTTGATCGATGTGTCGAGCACGCCGTAGACGGCGAGGATCGTCATCGTCCCGATCATCATCGCGACCATCAGCTCCACGAGCGTGAAGCCCGACTCGTGCCGCAGGCGGCTCATCAGCAGGCTCCCGCTCGCTCGTGCCGCTGTTGAGGTCGATCGATCGGGCTCGCGGCGTCCGGCGGCTTGATCCCGCGGTGGTACTAGTTGTTGACGGTGATCGATCTCCTTCTTCGTCGTGGTCCCCGAGCCAGGCGACGAGCGACTGGCGCACACCGAGTAGGAGCCGAACGGCAGCGCCGGCTGGAGCATCCAGCCGTTCACGTCGGTGGACGGCGCGGCGAAGGTGAACTTCTCGGGGTTGGTCGTGCAGCCGACGCTCGTCGCGTCGCGACGATACGCGTGGTGAGTTCTGGTAGGTCGCCAGGCCAGCGGCGGAGCCGTTGTAGAGGACGCGCAGGTCGATCGACGGGAGGCGCACCTTGGCGGCCGGCAACGTCTGGGCGCCGGGGTCGACCGAGACGACCGCGCTTCGTGCCCAGCGTCGTGAAGTAGTCCGGATCGTTCTTCGTCGGATCGGCGCCCGGGCAGCCGCCGCCGTAGAGGTTGTAGCCGTCGGCGAAGGGGTACAGGCCCGTCGCGGAGATCGTGCCGAGGCTACCCGGCGGATTCCACACGCGCTCGCCGGCGAACGGGGCGAACGGCCCGGTGGGCACGCCGCGGTTGGCGGCCGACAGCTGCGTGGTCTTGGCGGGCACCGTGGCGCCGCCGAGGGTCTCGGTGTCGAAGTCGCCGTCGACGCTGGCGGCCTGGTCGTAGTCGAGGTTCTTGACGTTGACGGTGCCGTTCGAGACCGTCGCGCCGACGCTGGTCTTCTGGTTGCCGCCCTTGTCGACCCAGCCGTTGGTGTCGAGCGTGGCCGTGTAGGCGCCGACCGGCACGTAGGCGAAGATCGCGCAGCCCGCGGAGTTCGTGGGGTTCGTGACGGTGGTCGGCCCGGTGATCGTGACGCTGACGTCCTCCATGCCGATGCCGTCGCGGCCGTTGACCTGGATGCCGAGCGTGCCCTGGTTGGCGCCGAAGGCGCCGACGGGCGGGGCGACGAGGCTCGTCTGCGTGATCGGCGCGATCGGGGTGTTGACCAGGTTCGACCTCGTCGTCGAGGTGATCCGCATGTAGTCGGCCTGGGTCGCGCTGTTGTTGCAGCTCTGCGTGCCGCCGGTCGAGTCGCGGATCCAGTCGACCTGCGACTGGACGGTGTAGTCGACGCTGTTGACTTTGATCGTCCGCGTCTCGTCGTAGTTGGCGAGATCGACCGCGCGGAAGGAGCGGAGGCGCTCCTGGTCCTGCTCGGTCAGCGCGGCGGCGGTCGAGCGCGCCTTCTCGCGGCCCGAGCTCTGCTGCGCGGTGTCGAGGCCCTTGAGGACGCCGAGGGCGACCATCACGAGGAGCATGGCGGCGACGATCGCCTCGACCATGGCAAAGCCGCGGTCGTCAGAGATGCGGAGTCGAGTCATCCCCTCGGGTATCGGCGCAGACGCGGAAGGCGCTTGACCTAGATATCCGTCGAGTGGCCGTCACGGCGGCGGAGCCCGAGGATCGAGAGCAAGAACGAGGAGAACAGGACCTGGACGCCGATGATGATCAGCGCGGAGGCCGCGACCAGCAGCCGCTCCTCGGCGAGGACGCCGAAGCCGCGCTGGATCCAGGTGAGGACGATCACGGCCGCGATCAGGGCGCCGGCGCCGGCGATCGGCGCCGCCGGCCAGCAGGCCGTGCTCGAGCCGGAAGCGCGCGCGCATGCGGTCGAACCACGGTTCGCGCTCGCCCATGAAGTAGCTGCCGTACGCGTGCGCGCACAGGCCGAGGGCCATCACCTGCGTGCCGACCACGGCGAGCAGCGCGCCCGCGATCATCGAGTGCAGCTGCCATTCGCGGCCGAGGATCTCGATGCGAGCGAGCGAGACGAGCGCGATCAGCAGGCCGCACAGGAACGTGGCGGCGCCGGGGATCACGAACAGGTGCGTCGGCGAGTGGACGAGCAGGAAGCGCAGGTGGCGCCAGCCGTCGCGGAAGCTCGAGAGCTTGGAGGTGCCGCCGCGCGGGTGGTAGTCGATCGGCAGCTGGCGGATGTCCAGGTCCGCCTTGGCGGCGCGGATCACCATCTCCGAGGCGAACTCCATGCCGGTCGTGCGCAGGTCGAGCTCGGGCAGCCGGTCGCGGCGGAAGGCGCGCATGCCGCAGTGGGCGTCGCGCACGCCGGTCTTGAAGAAGAGGTTGAGCGTGCCGGAGAGGATCGGGTTGCCGATGTAGCGGTGCAGCCACGGCATCGCGCCGGGCTGGATGCCGTCCATGCGGTCGCCCATCACGAGGTCGGCGCCGGCCTCGAGCTGCTCGACGAAGCGCGGGATCTCGCCGAAGTCGTAGGTCAGGTCGGCGTCGGCCATGACGACGTAGCGGCCCTTGGCGGCGGCGAAGCCGGCCATGTAGGCGTTGCCGTAGCCGCGGCGGCGCTCGCACACGAGCCGCGCGCCGGCGGCGAGCGCGAGCGCGGCGGACTCGTCCTCGGAGTCGTTGTCGGCCACGACGACCTCGCCTCGGATGCCGTGCTCGGCCAGCGTGGTGCGGGCCCAGGCGACGCAGCGCTCGATGTTGGCGGCCTCGTTGAGGCACGGGATCACGACGCTGACGAGCAGCTCGTCCTCCGGGCGAGAGGACTTCGGGCTCAGGAAAGAGAAGGGGCTCGACGATGCTCATGGTGTGGACAGGGCACGTATCGGCCGCTGACGTGATTGGTTGAGCCCCGTGCGCGTCTGCCTCGTCTACGACTGCCTGTTCCCGCACACCGTCGGCGGCGCCGAGCGCTGGTACCGCGGCGTGGCCGAGCGGCTGGCGGCCGAGGGGCACGAGGTGACGTACCTGACGCTCCGGCAGTGGGACCGGGGGGCGGATCCGGGCGTGCCGGGCGTGCGGGTCGTGGCGGCCGGGCCGCGCCTCGCCCTGTACACCCGGTCGGGCCGCCGCCGGATCGGGCCGCCGCTGATCTTCGGCGCTCGGCGTGCTCGTGGCACCTGGCGCGGCGCGGACGCCGCTACGACGTGGTCCACACCGCCTCCTTCCCCTACTTCTCCCTGCTCGCGGCGGGTTTCCTGCGGCGCTGGGGCCGGTACCGGCTGGTCGTCGACTGGCTGGAGCTGTGGACGCTGTCGTACTGGCAGGACTACCTCGGCCGGATCGGCGGGTGGCTCGGCTGGAGGGTGCAGCGGGCGTGTGTCCGGGTCCCGCAGCGGGCGTTCTGCCTGTCGGAGCTGCACGCCGCTCGCCTGCGCGAGGAGGGCCTGCGCAGCGAGGTCACGGTGCTGCGCGGGATCTACGCGGCGCCGCAACCTGACGCTAAGGTCGAGGCTTATGTCGACCCGGGGCCGGTCGTCTTCGCCGGCCGGCACATCGCGGAGAAGCGGGTGCCGTCGCTGATCCCCGCGCTCGCCCGGCTCCCCGGCGTCCGTGGCGAGATCTACGGCGACGGGCCCGACCGCGAGCAGGTGCTGGCGCTGATCCGCTCGCACGACCTCGAGGAGCGGGTCTCGGCGCCGGGCTTCGTCCCCCACGAGCAGCGTCGACGCCGCGCTCCGGAGCGCGCTCTGCCTCGTCCTCCCCTCGCGGCGCGAGGGCTACGGGCTGGTCGTGGTCGAGGCGTGTGCGGCGGGGACCCCGGCGGTGGTCGTCGCCGACCCTGACAACGCGGCGACCGAGTTGATCGAGGAGGGCGTCAACGGGTTCGTCGCGGCCTCCGACTCGCCGGCGGACCTGGCGGCCGCGATCGTGCGGGTGCGCGAGGGCGGCGCGGCGCTGCGGGCCTCGACGGCCGAGTGGTACGCGGCGAACGCGCGCCGGCTCTCTCTCGAGCCGATTCGCTCGAGCGGGTCGCGGAGGCCTACCGGGCATGACGCTCGTCAGCGCCATCGTGGTCACGCAGCGGGGCGGGCCGCTGCTCGACGCCTGCCTCACGCTCCCTTCGCACGGCCCTCGCGCCGCTCGATGGAGAAATCGTGGTCGTCGACAACAGCATTGAGGGGGTGGCCGCCGGTGCGGCGACCTCCGCCCGCTGCCGCCTCCCTCGGCACGCGGGTGCCTCTTTCCCGGCCGCAACCTCGGTTTCGCGGGCGGGGTCGTGGCGGGGATGGAGGCTGCGGCGGGCGAGTGGATCCTGCTCGTCAACGACGACGCCGAGCTCGAGCCGGGCGCGCGCGGTCGCCCTCCTCGGCGCGGCGGCGGCGGCGGGCGTCGGGGCGGCGTGCGGCCAGGTGCGCTTCCACGCGCGGCGCGACACGATCAACACGGCGGGGCTCGTGGTCGACCGGCTGGGCGTCGCGTTCGACCGGCTCGCGGGCGCGCCGGCGGTCGAAGGCGGCCCGGTCGAGGAGGTCTTCGGCGCATCCGCGTGCGTCGCCCTTTACCGTCGCGCGATGCTCGACGCGATCGGCGGCTTCGACGCGAGCTTCTTCGCCTTCGGCGAGGACGCCGACGTCGCCTGGCGCGCGCGCGACCGCCGGCTGGAGCTGCAGTCTACGTGCCCGCGAGCGTCGCCTACCACCACGGCTCCGCCACCGCCGGCGAGGCGTCGGCGCTGAAGTACTTCCTCGTCGGCCGCAACCGGATGCGGCTGCTGGCCAAGAACGCGACGGGCGGCCAGCTCGCGCGCTGGGGCTGGGCGATGGCGCTCTACGACCTCGCCTACGTGGCGTTCGTCGCCGCCACCGACCGCACGCTCGCCCCTTTGCGAGGCCGCCTCGCCGGGCTGCGCGAGTGGCGGCGCGTACCGCCGCGCCGGCGCGGCGACCCGAGGCCCCGCTCCGCTCGCCGCGCCGATCGGCCCGCTCGGCGCATGGCGGCAGAGGAAGGCCTACCGCGCATGACGCTCATCCTCTCCCCCGAGCCGCTCGGCGCGGAGATGGCGGGGATGGCCATCCGCGCCACGGAGCTCGCGCGCGCGGTCGGGGGCGAGGCCGTCTACGCGCACCCCCACGCGCCCGGGGACCTCGGCGCGACGGCGGCCGCCGCCGGCATGGTGGTCGCGCAGCCGGCGTGGCCGCTCGCGGCGCGGGCGCTGCGGCGGTCGGGGGCGCGGCTGATCTACGACCTCTACGACCCGGAGCCGCTGGAGGCGCTGCAGTTCCTCGCCGGCCGGCGGGCGGGTGTGCGGCGGACGGTGACGGCGATGTCGCTCGACCGGATGGTCAACGCGCTCCACGACGGGCACGCGTTCCTATGCGCGTCGGAGCGTCAGCGCGACCTGTGGACGGGCACGCTGCTGGCCGAGCGGCTGATCACGCCCGCGGTCCACGACGCCGACCCGTCGCTCGGCGGCCTGCTTGCGGTCGTCCCGTTCGGCGTCTCCGACACGCCGCCCACGCCCGGCCCGGGGCCGCGCGAGCGGTTCGGCCTCGCCGACGACGACGAGCTCGTCCTCTGGAACGGCGGGCTGTGGGACTGGCTCGACGCCGAGTCGGTGATCCGCGCGGTCGCGCAGCTGAGCCCGGAGCGGCCGCGGCTGCGGCTCGTGTTCATGGGCGCGTCGGGCGCAGCCCAGGCGCGCGACGCCGAGGTGCGCGCGCAGGCGCTCGCGCGCGAGCTCGGGCTGCTGGGCCGCGTCGTCCGCTTCAACGACGGCTGGGTGCCGTACGAGGAGCGCGGCGCGTGGCTGCTGCAGGCCGACTGCGCGGTCGCCGCCCACCGCGACCACCTCGAGACGCGCTTCTCGCACCGCACGCGGCTGCTCGACTGCCTGTGGGCGGGGCTGCCGATCGTCTGCACGCGCGGCGACGAGCTCGCCGAGCGGATCGCTCGCGATGGGCTGGGTGAGGCGGTGCCGCCGTCCGATCCTGCAGCGCTGGCTCTTGCCTTGGCGGGCGTGCTCGATCGTGGGCGGAGTTCCTATGCGGCCGCGCTGGCGGCCGCAGCGGAGGAACTGCGCTGGTCACGGGTGGCTGCGCCGCTGGCCGCGCTGGTCTCCGCGGACGGGCCGAGCGAGCCGCTGGGCGCGCGAGCGGGCCGCCGCCGCCCGCGCTCGCCCTCGCTGCGGGCGCGCGACGCCGCGTACGTGGGCGCGAAGACCACGCTCAACGCGTTCGGTCTCCGCGACTGGCCGCGGGTCCGCTGAGCTCACGAATGTCACCTTGACCACCCATGCGGTGGTTGAGACGACCTCGTCGCCACGAATGTCGTCTCAAGGTCGCATAGCGACCTCGAGGTGACACTCGTCGCGCTCAGCGGCGGATGAAGCGGGTCATCACCGCGTCGAGCGCTCGCGGGTCTCGCGTGCGGGCGCGGACCTCTCCCCGCGCCCTCAGCGTTCCCGGGAGGTGGCGGATCGCGGCTCCCCAGCCGCGCAGCACGGCGCCCCACGTGCCGGCGCGGACCGCGCGCGCCAGCGTGTAGGCCTGGTAGCCGAGGATCAGCGGCGACCAGGCGATCATCCGCCCGGCCGGGAACGACTTGAGGACCAGCGCGAGCGTGTTGCGGGCGATCAGCTCGGTCTCGAGGTCGCCCATGCGGCGGCTGGTCGCGCCGCCGAGGTGGTACGCGACCGCGGACGGCACCCACAGGCAGCGCCACCCCGCGAGCTGCGCGCGGAGCCCCCAGTCGGCGTCCTCGAGGTAGGCGAAGAAGCGCTCGTCGAAGCCGCCGACCTCGTCGAGCGCCCGCCGCCGGTACAGCGCCGCCCCGGCGCACGGGCTGGCGACCACGCCCGGCTTGTCGTACTGCCCCCGGTCCGGTTCGCCGTGGCCGCGGCGCCAGGTCGCGCCGTACCAGGTGACGAGGTCGCCGGCGCCGTCGAGCAGGCCCGGCTCGCGCAGCATCCGCAGCTTGCTCGCCGCCGAACCCGCTCGCGGGTCGGCGTCGAGGGCGGCGACGAGCGAGGCGAGCCACTCCGGGTCGAGCTCCATGTCGTTGTTGAGCAGGGCGACGTACTCGCCCGAGGACGCCGCCACGCCCGCGTTGACCGCGGCGGCGAACCCGCGGTTCCCCTCGAGCGCCACGAGCGACGCCTCGATGCCGTTCTCACGTGCTCGGCGGTCCCGTCGGTGGATCCGTTGTCCACGACGACCACCTCCGCGGCTGGCAACGACTGACGGGCGAGCGAAGCCAGCGCGCCGCACCAACAGCTACAGCCCGTTCCACGTCGGGATCATCACCGCGACCCGGCTCACCGCCGCCTCCGCTCCACACTCGCCACGATCGCCCGCGCGGTCCGCTCCCACGTGAACCGCGCCGCCACCCCCCGCGCCGCCTCGCCGCGGCGCGCCAGCTCGGCCGGGTCGGCGCGGCACTCGCGCAGCCGCGCGGCGACGTCGGCCGCCGCCGTCTCCGCCCACAGCGGCTGGTTCCGAGAGCGAGCAGCGACGCGTCCGCGCCCGCCCGCACGGGCTCGAGCCGGTGCGGGACCACGTAGGACGCGTCGTCGTCGAGGAAGTCGGCCGGGCCCCCGAACCGCGGCCCGACCACCGGCTGCCCGCACGCCATCGCGTCGAGCAGCTTGATCCCGAACCCCTCGCCGCGGAACGGCGCGACGAGCACGTCGAACGCCGACAGGAACGTCCCGAGCCGGTGCGCGGGATAGAACGCGGGCCAGTAGCGGACGTCGTAGCCCTCGGCGGCGAGCCGCCCGACCGCGGCCGCGAGCCCCGGCTGGCTCGCCCCGTAGTCACGGACCACGAACGTGACGTCGTCGCCCGGCGAGAACGCCTCACGGAACGCCGCGAGCGCGACGTCGGTGCCGTGCCGCTCCGGGTCGCCCGAGTTCGTCACGTGCAGCAGCTTCAGCGCGCGCGCCCGCGGGAGCTCGGCCGGCTCGGCCTCGGTGACCCCCTCGGTCGGGGCCAGCGGCACCACGTCGAGCCGCTCCTCCCCCACGCCCGCCTTCGACAGCACCTCGGCGCAGAACGTCGAGATCGGCCCGAGCGGCTGCGAGCCCTCGACCAGCCCGCGCATCCACGGGTCCCAGCCGTCCGGTGAGCTCTCCGCGAACGCGTAGTTGACCGCGAACAGCGCCAGCGGCTGCTCGCCCCCGAGCGGCCGCCGGTACTCGGGCCAGAAGTGCGTCCACCCCACCTCGGCGGTCGCCCGCGGCGCGCTCCCGCGCTCGATCAGCGCCTCGAGCGCCCGCCGCCGGTCCGGCTCGATCGAGGCCGACAGCTCGGTCGGCGCGATCGACACCCGCACCCCGATCCGCTCCAGCGCGAGCGCGATGCTCGCGCTGATCCACGTGAACGACGTCGGGCGCGAGAGGTCGTCGCAGATGCGGACGTGGAAGCCGGAGGGCGCCGGCGCCGCCGGCGCCGCCCGCGGCGCGGCCGGCTTCGGCCGCCCCAGCACCAGGCACGCGTGGCTCCGCCCCGCCGCAGCTCGACCCACGGCTCGAGCCCCGCGTCCGCCGCCGCGGCGAGCCACCACTCGGGCCGCCGCAGCGTCCGGGTGGCGGAGGAGGCCGCCCGCCGGCCCGCCGGCCACACGGGCACGACAACGACCAAAGCGTCCACCTCGGCCGCGAGACCGGCGAGCGCGGGCCCGACGGCGGCCGGAGGGAGCTGATCGAGCGGCGGCCCCGCGGCGGCCGGAGGATCCTCGGGGCGGCCGATGGCTGCGAGGTTGCTGCCGCCGGCAAGGTGCGTCGTTGCCCCCGCCGGCAGGAGCGCCGCCTCCAGCGCGTCGCGGACGAGCGCCGGATCCGGCCCCTCGCCGGAGCCCCGCCGGGTCGCCAGCCAGGCCGCCGCGGCCCAGCGATCAGCGACCGCGCGGCCTCGCGCGATGGCGCCGCCCCAGCGACCGTCCTGGATGGCGACGAGAATGTCCGACGGCCGCTTCATTCGTGACCGCGGTCGTCTCCCCCATGCATCTGACCGTGATTATCCCGACGCGCGACCGGCTGCCGGTGCTCCGCGCCACGCTGGCCGGCCTCGCCGAGCAGGAGCTCGGCCCCGTGGAGGCCGAGGTCATCGTGGTCGACAACGGCTCCACCGACGGCACCACCGCCGCGCTCGAAGCCCTCACCCGAGACTTCCCCCTCCCGCTGATCCCCCTCCACGAGCCCACCCCCGGCGCCGGCCCCGCCCGCAACACGGGCCTGAGGCACGCCCGCGGCGACGCCGTCCTCTTCCTCGGCGACGACACCTGCCCCGCCGCGCCCGACCTGCTCAGGCGCCACGCCGAGCTCCACGACGGCTCCCGCGCCATCCTCGGCCAGGTCGCGTGGGCGCCGCACCTGACCGTCACGGCGCTGATGCGCTGGCTCGAGCACGGCGCCCAGTTCGCCTACGCCGACATGCACGCCGGCCCGGCCGGGCCCGAGCACTTCTACACCGCCCACGTCTCCGTCCCCCGCGCCGTGTTGCAGGAAGCCGGCGCTTCGACCCCCGCGATCCCGTTCGACTTCGAGGACGGCGAGCTCGGGCAGCGGCTCGTCACCCGCGGCCTCAGCATCGACTACCACCCCGAACTGCTCGTCCACCACGACCACCCGATGACGCTCGAGAGCTGGATCCGCCGCCAGGAGCGGGTCGGCGCGGCCGGCCGCCGCGTGCTCGCGCTCCACGATCTGCCGGAGCGGATCGTCCCCCGCCCGGGCGGCTGGCGCTGGACCGCCGCCACCGCGATCGCGAAGGCCGCCGGAACGCCCACGACCGAGTGGCAGCGCCTCCCCGCCCGCGTCCGCGACCGCCTCTACGCCGCCGCCAGCTTCGCCGCCTACGCCCGGGGCTACCGCCGCGCATGAACCTGAAGAACGACCCCGCCGTCGTCCGCGGCTTCATCGTCCACCGTGCGCGCATGGTCGAGCAGCCCGGCGCTTCGCCTCCCACGAGCTCCGCCGCGACCCCGAGCCGCGGGTCGACCGCCCACGCAACGCCGCCGTCGACGTCCTCCTCCGCCACGGCACCTCCGGCCTGTTCGGCGCCTGGGCCTTCTCCGAGCTCGAGCCGACCGAGCTGACCTCGGTCGAGGCCGACCTCGTGAAGATCGACATCGAGGGCGGCGAGTGGCCGATCCTCACAACCCGCGGTGCAAGGACCTCCCCACCCCCGCCCTCGTCATCGCCTCCCACCCGGCCGGCTGCCCCGCCCCCGACCCGCGCGCGTTCATCCACGCGCTGCTCGACGACGCCGGCTACCGCACGCAGGAGATCGACGACGTCCCGCTCGGCGCCGGGATGCTGTGGGCGTCGCGTCAGCCGCGCGTGAGCTCGAGCTGACGGCGCGAGAGCGCGCCGGTCAACAGCCCCAGCAGCAGGTAGGCCGCGACGCCCGCGCACGCGCTCAGCACGACGCCGTCGAGCACCAGCGCCACCGCCAGTCCGCCGGCCCCGGCCACGCCCACCCGCGCGAGCTGCCGCACGTCATAGACCACCCCGCCCCGCGCCGCGAGCAGCCACAGTGCCTGCGCGAGCACCACCGCCTCGGTCGCCAGCGTCGCGATCGCGGCGCCCTCGGCGTCCAGCCACGGGATCAGCACCAGGTTCGCCGCCACGTTGAACGCCACGGCGACGACGCCGATCCGCAGCGTTGCGCGCTCCTGACCCACCGCGATCAGCAGCGGCCCCACCACGCCCGAGGCGATCGTGAGGGCGATCCCCGCGCCAAGCCAGCGCAGCGCCGGCGCCCCGCCGGCGAACGCGTCGCCGTAGAGCAGCCGCAGCACCCCCTCCGGATCCGCGCACAGGACGATCACCGGCAGCGGCAGCAGCAGCGCGCTCAGCGACAGCAACTCGCGCGCGAGCTCCCCGAACCGCTCGCGGTCGCTCGCCGCCAGCTCGGTAGCGAGCGCGTACACGGAGGTAACCACCGCGCTGGGGAGCAGGATCCCGAGCAGCATGAAGCGGTAGGCCGCGTCGTAGAGCCCGACCTGCGAGCTGGTCGACAGCCGTGCCAGCAGCGCGATGTCGACGTAGAAGTAGACGGCAACGCAGACGGAGGAGAGCGCGAGCGGCGTCGCCTCGCGCAGCAGCCGCCGCCACAGCACGCGCTCCACGCGGGGCCACAGCGGGAGCCCGCGCGGCGTCAAGGCCACGCCCACCAGCGCCGCCGCCACGGCGTTCACGAGCAGGCCGGCGGCCAGCGTCGGCACGCCCGCGTCGGACGCCAGCGCGCCCAGCGTCCACGCCAGCCCGGCGATCCCGCCGCCCAGCGCCGCCCACGCCGTGCGCTCGAGCCGCAGGTCGAGCTGCGCCTGGATCTGCGCCGACCCGAGCCACGCCAGCGGCAGGAACGAGAGCCCCGCGATCGCCGCGCCGAGGTGCACCGCGCCCGAATCCGAGGCCGCGAACGAGAGCGCCACCACCGACAGGCCGGCGAGGAATCCCAGCGCCAGCCGGAGCCCCAGCAGCGCCGCCAGCACCGAGCGCGCCTCGAGCCCACCGCCGGCGATCAGCCGCGTCGCGATCAGCGGCAGCCCCCACTCGGCGACCACGGTCGCCATCACGGTCAGCGTCGTCACGATCGCGAACAGGCCGTAGGTCGAGGGCCCGAGCGTCCGCGCCACGAGCACGAGCGCCAGCGCCTGCGCCAGGCTGGCCGTGAGCCGCGCGGCGAACTGCGCCGACGCGTTCCGCGCGAGCCGCGGCAGCAGCGGCGGCGCCGGCGTGAGGTCGCTCACCCGGCCGACGCTAGCGCGGCTCCCGGCCGGACGACTGGGCGTCGTGGCCGGGGATGAAACGTCCCTCGCCCTCGCACCACGGGCACGTGACCGTGCTCGGGGATCCACCGAGGTTGGACACGATCTGGCCGGTGCCGCGGCAGGGGCGGCAGACCTGGGGGTCTGAGGACTGATCGCTCACCCCTCTGACGGTAGCGATGCCGCCCGCTTACGCGAGCCCGGGCGGGGCGACCGAATGCGACGCCCGCGCGTCGTTGTTGATGCGCACGGTCGGATCGGCCGAGACGTCCGTCGGGAGCGCGCGCCGGAGCGTCGGCGGCACTTCCTTGTCCGTCAGCGGATTCGCGATGTTGAACTTCCGGAACGTGTTCGTGGCGTGCAGCTGGTCGGAGACGCGCATCAGCAGGCCGTACACGGCAGGCTTGCCGAGCGGGGAGCGCGATGCGACGGTGGCGACGCACGCGGCCTCGAAGGTGCGGTTCACGATCTCCTCCCCCAGCGGGTGCGTGAACACCAACGCGACGTTCGGGGCCTCGTCGTCCTCGCACAGGGAGAGGAACGCGGAGCCGCCGCTCGTGGTCCACAGCCAGCCCTCGACGCCCTCCTCGCGCGGCACGACCTTCGTGCCCGCGATCCGGCGCAGGATCGGGAAGCGCCCCTCGCCGGGGAGCGCGCGCGCCGAGCCGGGCTCGGCGGCGGCGACCGCGATCGCGCCCAGCGGCAGGATCAGCGGCTCGCGCAGCATGCCGCCGTGGTGCAGCTCCATCCCGGCGGGGCTGATCTTGAGGAAGTCGACGGTGCGCCGGCGCTTCCAGCCCTTGCCGCCTGCCTCGAGCTCGAGCAGGTGCTCGTGGCGGGCAGGGGCCGCGGCTTCGGGTTCCGGCGGCGAGACGGGCTGAGGGGGAGGTGCGCTGGACGGGTCGGACATGCTGGGACCTACATCGGCATCGAAGCCGCCCGCGTTGAGCCCCCGTCAGCTCGGAGACCTCTCCGCGGCCGTGATCACGCTCTTGCGCGCCTTGTGCGTGCGCTCGTAGAGGAGGACGACGGCGCGCGTCGCCTCGTCGCCGGAGCGGACGCGCTTGATCACCTCGGCCGCGGAGTGCTCGTCATAGCGGGGCCACGGCGCCTGCACCTCGATCGTCGAGCCGGGATCGTCGCCGGGCCCGAACGAGGCGACCTGCTCGGCCTCCTCCGAGACGTGCGCGGGCGCGGGCTGCGGCGCGGGCTCGACCGGCCGGATCGGCGCCGGCCGGGTGCGCCGGCGGGCGGCGCCAGGGCGCGCGGCGGGGCGCCGCGCGGCCGCCTCGGCGGCGGCGACGCGCTCGGCCTCGCGGCGGGCGGAGGCAGCGGCGGCCGCCTCGGCCTCCGCCTCGGGGCTGGGGACGTAGGGGCGCTCGTCGCCGGCGCCGCCGGCGCCGCCGGCGAGGAGCCGCAGGAGGTCCTTGAGGGCGCTCGCGCCGCCGCGCAGCAGCGAGCTCGAGGAGCATGAGGGGGAGTCTGAGGAGCATGGGCATCACGGGGCCCTACCCTACGCGCCCACCCGGGGATGCACCGTCGGTACGAGCTCGCTCGTCACCAGCCCGGTCTCGGCGGTCAGCTCGTCGAGCAGCCCCCACCAGCGCGCCACGCTCGCGGGCCGGTCGACGACCACGGTCACCACCGGCGCGCTCCGCCGCAGCCGCCAGGCGCTCTCGCCGTGCGGGGTGTGATCGCCGTGGTAGCCCCAGACGCCGCGGAGCGTGGTCGCGCCCGCCGCGCCGGTGGCGCGCAGCCAGCGCACCAGCTCGAGATAGAGCGGGTGGCTGCCGTAGACCATGATCTTCTGCCAGGCGTCGCCCGCGGCCGGCTCCGGCGTATCGAGCGTCACGCCGTCGCGCTTGCACACGCGCACGCGCTCCCAGGTGACGATCGGCCGCTCGAGCAGGCCGGCGATCTCCGGCAGGGCGGCGGCCAGCGCGGCCGCGTCCCCCACCGACACCACCATCAGCGGCACGCCCGCGTTGCGGCCGAGGAAGCGCGCGCGCCGGCGCTCGCCGTGGGCGGTGCCATCGACGCCGAGCAGCACGGTCGCGCCCGCGACGCCGTGGCGGTGCAGCGCCGCCACCACCGCGTCGTAGGGCTCGCGCCGCCCCATGTACACGGTGAGCTTGGCCGCGCCGCTGTCGGGCGGCGGCACATCGCCGGCCCGCTCGAGCGTGACGAGCCCGTCGAACGCCAGCGCCTGCACGTCGCGCAGCGCCGCCTCGACCCGCTCCGGCGCGTCGACGCCGACCGCCACCAGCGGCAGGTCCTCCGACAGCGACAGCAGCCGGTCGGTGCGCACGTGTTGCTTGGCCCCGAACCCGGTCGTCCCGCGCATCACCAGGCTCGTGGAGAGCCGGTGCGCGGCGAAGATGTCGCACAGCGCGTCGGCGAGGAAGCGATCGCCGGCGCGGTCGCGCTCGCCGAAGTAGACGCTGAGCTTGACGCCGCTCACAGCGTCCGGCCCAGCCAGACCGCGAGGATGCCGAGGATGAGCGAGCCGAGCAGATTGACGCACGCCGGCGCGCAGCTCGCCGTCCTCGCCGAGCCGGTGGCTCTCGAACATCCACGTGCTGAACGTCGTGTAGCCGCCGAGCAGGCCGGTGCCGACGAGCAGCTGCGCGTCGCCCGACAGCTTCCCGAATACGAAGCCGAGCACGAACGCGCCGGACAGGTTCACCGCCAGCGTGCCCCAGGGAAAGGCCCCGCCCGCGCGCGCCGAGACCGCGCCGTCGAGCAGGAAGCGCGCGATCGCGCCCGACCCCGCCGAGCAGCCCGACACCGAAGATCACCGCGAGGCTCACGTCAGGCTCGCCCGCCGCACGAGGTTGGTCGCCACCGCCACGGCGAGGAAGCCGAGCACGATGCTCGCGGCCGCGTAGCCCGCAGCCAGGCCGACGTGGCTCCCGTCGAGCATCCGCAGCAGCTCGAGCTGCATGGTCGAGAACGTGGTCAGCGCGCCGCAGAGGCCGGTGCCGAGGAACGGGCGGCGGTAGGCGGAGAGCGGCAGCCGCTCCTGCAGGCGGGTGACGAAGTAGCCGAGCATGAACGCGCCGGCCACGTTGACCACGAACGTCGCCCACGGCCACTCGCCCGGATCGTGCGGCAGCGCCTCGACCAGCTCGGCGCGCGCGATCGCGCCGAGGAAGCCGCCGGCGAAGATGGCGGCGAGCTCGCGCGCGTCGAGCCGCACTAACGCAGCCGAGCGGTCGCTCTGCGCTTCGCGGTCGCGCCCGACGGGAGCCGCAGCGATGCCCGCAGCGTCAGCTTCAGGCGCCGGTGGTCCGCGCGCAGCACGCGCCGGCCGCGCTTGGTGAGCTTGATGCGCACCTTCGCGAGCGGACCCGGCCGCACCCGCGCGCTCGTGCGCGCGAGCGGCTGGCGCCCGCGCTTCACGGTCAGCGCCGCCCGGCAGCCCTCCGGGCACAGCACGCCGGCCAGGAAGCCGCGCCGCAACACGGCCCAGCGCTTGCGATGGAGGAAGCGGATCGTGGGCGCGAGCCCGGCCCCCGAGCCGCCCGCCGGCGCGCCCGGACCGCCCGCGCCGGTCCGGCGCGCGAAGCTCACCAGCGTCGCGTGGTCGGGGCTGTAGGTCGGCGGGTTGCCCTCCGGGTTGAGGGGCTGGATCAGCCAGCTGAGCGTCCCGCCCTTGGCCGCCGCCGTGACGAGCCCCTCGGACTCGCCGACGATCGTGCGCTCGATCTCGAGCTCGCGCGCCCCGGTGGCAAGGTCGACCGCGTAGACGCGGAACGTCTTGCCGTTCTGCCCGGCGACGAGCATCCGCCCGTCGACGAACGTGGCGCCGGTGATACCCGTCGGCGGCACGGCGCCCTCGAGCCGCCGCACCGAGTGGATCGGCGCGTGCGCCGGCGCGGCGTTGGCGAGCGAGATGTCCGCCGCGCGGTACGCGAGCAGGTCGGCGCCGCTCGAGGTCCACACCAGCGTGCCGTCGGGCGAGACCTCGTTCCACATCGCCTTCGGGATCTCGGCCGGGTCGAGCTTGACGTGGTAGCGCCACTGCAGCGTGCCGGGGTCGGCGACGCCGATCGAGCCGTGCAGGCACGGGTTGCCGCCGTTCGGCCCGTTCGGGACGTAGCACTCGAGCGGCAGCAGGACGCGACCGCCCTCCGCGCGGTCCCAGCTGATGTCGCCGATGTGGTTGTAGCCCTCGCTCGCGTGGACGTCGGGCGGGATCACGTCGGCGTTGCGCGCGGTCTCGGTGAAGCCTGGATTCGTCCGGTAGAGCCCGACGAAGATGCCGTCGAAGTAGAAGTTGCGCGCGGGATCGACCGTGACGCCCTGGTAGTAGAGGAGCGGCAGCGTGGTGGTGCCGGTCACCCGCCAGCGGCCGGGATCGGCGGCCCGGGCGGGCGCAGCGGCGAGGCACGTCGCCAGCACGAGCAGGGCCACCCCGATCCTCCGCATTGCGGAAGCTTGTCATAGCGCCCAGAAGGGTTAGGGTGGACTTCGTGTTCCGCCACGAAGCCGTGTTCTATGCCGGCCCCGAGGCGTTCCTGGACCGTGTCGCCCCGTTCGTCGAGGAGGGCGTCGCCGCCGGCGAGCCGGTGATGGTCGCCCTCGAGACGCCGAAGCTGCGGGCGCTGAGCGAGCGCCTCGGCGGCGCCGCCGAGCGCGTCGAGCTCGTCGACATGGGCGACGTCGGCCACAACCCGGCCTGCATCATCCCGGCCTGGCGCGACTTCGTCGCCGGCCGCTCCGGCCCGCTGCGCGGCGTCGGCGAGCCGATCTGGCCCGGCCGCAGCCCCGCCGAGCTCGTCGAGTGCCAGTGCCACGAGCAGCTGCTCAACCCCGCCTTCGCGGATAACGACGGCTTCCACCTCGTCTGCCCCTACGACGCCGCGCACCTCGACCGCGAGGTGATCGAGGAGGCCGAGCGCTCGCACCCGTGGGTCGGCGCCGCCGAGAGCGTCCGCTACCGCGGCGCCGACGGCCCGCCGCCGCAGCTCTCCGCGCCGCTCCCGGACGCGCCCGGCCACCCGGCCGAGCACCCGATCACGTGGGAGACGCTCAGCGGCATCCGCGCGCTGGTCGCCGAGCACGCGCGCCAGGCCGGCGTCAGCGAGCTGCGCGCGGGCGACCTCATGCTCGCGACCCACGAGGTCGCGACCAACAGCATCCGCCACGGCGGCGGCGAGGGCACGCTGCGCGTCTGGCACGAGGACGACATGGTCGTGTGCGAAGTCCGCGACCGCGGCCGCCTCGACCAGCCGCTGGCCGGCCGCTCCCGCCCGCAGCTCGAAGACGGCGACGGCTGGGGCCTGTGGCTGGCCAACCAGCTCTGCGACCTCGTCCAGATCCGCACGCTGCCCGACGGCAACGTCGTGCGGCTGCTCCTGCACTAGCGCGCGAAGGTCAACGGCGGCTGGTTAGGGGTCAGGGTCGAGCCCCCGGGCGGCACGAGTGTCAGCTCGAGGTCGGATAGCGACCTCGAGACGACTTTCGTCCACGAATGTCGTCTCGACCGCGCATACCGCGGTTGAGATGACACTCGTGGCTGCGCGGCGGTTCGAACCGACCCATTCAATGCCGCCGTTGACGCCTCACATCGCCAGCGCGCGTCGCGTTGTAGGGGCATGATCTCGCCCGACGACCTCGACTGGCCCACCGTCTCCGACCGGCTCGACGCCCGCGGCTTCGCCGTCACCGACCCGCTGCTCGACGCCGGCGAGTGCGCCGCGCTCGCCGCGCTGTTCGACGACGGGCGCTTCCGCTCGACCGTCGACATGGCCCGCCACCGCTTCGGCGACGGCCGCTACCGCTACTTCGACCACCCGCTCCCCGCGCCGATCGGCGAGCTGCGCGAGGGCTTCTACCGCCGGCTCGCGCCGGTCGCCAACCGCTGGTCAGAGCGCCTGGGCGGAGCCGCCGACGCGTTTCCGCCCGAGCACGAGCAGCTGCTCGAGCGCTGCCGCGCCGCCGGCCAGGAGCGCCCGACGCCGCTGATCCTGCGCTACGGCGAGGGCGACTGGAACGCGCTGCACCAGGACCTCTACGGCGACGTGTACTTCCCGTTCCAGGTCGTCACCGTGCTCACCGACGAGCACGAGGGCGGCGAGCTCGTGCTGATGGAGCAGCGCCCGCGCGCGCAGAGCCGCGCCCACGTGCTGAGCCCGCCGCGCGGCGCGTTCGTGATCTTCCCCACGCAGGTGCGGCCGAACGCCGGCAAGCGCAGCTACCACCGCGTCGGCATGCGCCACGGCGTCAGCACCATCACCGCCGGCAGCCGCACCGCGCTCGGGATCATCTTTCACGACGCGCGGTAGCGGCTGAACTCGCTCTCGAGCACCCCCTCTCCCCGCGTCAGCCCCGGCAGCTGACGACGCAGCTCGTGCACCTGCGCGGCCGGGATCTCGCCCTCGACCACGCACGCGGCGCCTTCCAGCACCGGCGGCTCCGGCACGCCGCCCAGCCGCCCGACGAGCGGGAGCAGCGGGCCGAGCGCGTCGGCCGGCGCCTCGAGCCGGAAGCGGTGCACCGGCTCGTGCACGACCGTGTCGGCCGCGCGTAGGGCGCGGGCCGTCACGATCCGCGTCAGCTCCCGGAAGTCGCCGGCCGTGCTCGACATCGACTTGTCGAACGTCGCGTGCGAGTGGCTCTGGCGCGCGTAGTAGCCCGAGTGCGTCATCGTCACCACGCAGTCGGGCACGCGCCAGCCGTGGTTGCCGCGGCCCAGCGCCGCCGGCAGCGTCTCCTCGACCGCCTTGAAGAACGCGGGCGGCATCGAGCCCAGCTCGACCTCCAGCCGGAACGCGATCCCGCTCCCGGGCGGCGCCGGCTCCACGCGCAGGCCGACGGTGGCGAGCAGCGGGTTGGAGTCCTCCCCGATCAGCTCGAACGCCGCGCCCGGGCCGCGCAGCCGCTCGATGCAGATGGTGGTCGACTCGCGGAACGAGACGGCGACGCCGAAGTCGTCCGCGAGCGTCGCCTGGATGACCTCCTTCTGCACCTCGCCGTAGAGCGAGAGCGACAGCTCGCCGCCGTCCTGGCGGACGTCGATCAGCGGGTCCTGCTCGGCGAGCTGGTCGAGCGCGACGCGCAACGCGCGGCGATCGGTGCCCTCACCCGGGACCACGACGGTCTCGAGCGTCGGCGGCGAGAACGCGCGGCCGTTCGCGCCGTGCGCCTCCCCGATCGCGTCGCCGATCCGCGCCCCGGCGAGGCCCCACAGCCGGCCGATCTGCCCAGCCGCCACCGCCTCGCGGCGGACGAACGCGCCGTCCTCGAACACGCTGATCGCGGTCACCTTCCCGGGCGGCAGCCGGTCGCGCGTCCGCAGCGCGCCCGAGAACATGCGGACGTAGGCGATCTTCTCTCCCGCCGGCCCGCGCTCGATCTTGAACACGCTGCCGGAGGCCGGGCCGCCGGCGTCGCCCTCGGCCGCGGGCAGCAGCTCGGTGATGCCCGCGACAAGGTCGGCGACGCCCGCGCCCGACCGCGCCGAGCCGATGAACACGGGATGCACCCGCGCGGCCCGGGTCTGCTCCACCAGCGCCGCGCGGAGCTGGGCCGCCGACAGCTGCACGTCGTCGGCGACGTAAGCCTCGAGGATCGCGTCGTCGTGGTCGGCCAGCACCTCGGCCAGCCGCCGCTCGTCGTCCCACGCGACCGCGGCAGGGCTGAGCCGCTCTCGCAGCTCGCGTAGCACGCGTGCGGGATCTGCGCCTCGGCGATCGGTCTTGTTGACGAAGATCAGCGTCGGGATCGCGAGCCGCCTGAGCGCGCGCATCAGCACGCGCGTCTGCGCCTGCACGCCCTCGACCGCGCTGACGACGAGCACCGCCCCGTCGAGCACGCTCAGCACCCGCTCGACCTCGGCGATGAAGTCGGGGTGACCGGGGGTGTCGATCAGGTTGACGGCGACGTCGCCGGCGACGAACGAGACGACCGCGGCCTTGATCGTGATGCCGCGCGCCCGCTCCAGGGCGAGCGTGTCCGTCTGTGTATTGCCGTCGTCGACAGAGCCGAGCTCGTCGATGACGCCTGAGTTGTGAAGCAGACGCTCGGTGAGTGTGGTCTTACCGGCGTCGACGTGGGCGAGAATGCCCAGATTGAGGATTCGCACGCTTCATGTCCTCCGAAAGGATCCGGGTGGTCTTGGACATGAGTGCTGGCCTCATGGGAGACAGCTTAACGAGGAGAGGCGCCCGCAGGCGCCTCCCTTACGACGCAATCGACGATCACGGCGCCGTCGCTGCACATCGGCTCGTTGCCATACGAGCGAACCGATAGGCGAGCGTGCGTGCGTTGCGCGGTGAGAGATGCACGCCGTCCCCGCCGTCCGGCGCAGGCGGGCGCACAAGGTGCAGCCCCGCGACGTGGGCGAGCGCCGAGTTGACGATCCGCTGACGCCGCGTGTAACCCGGCAGGGTGATGCGAACGCGACTCCATACGACGCAGCGGGCGACGCTCACGAGCCGACGCGCTTGACGCTCGATTCGCTTCCGGGTCAAGCGCGGGAGGTCGGTATTGAGCACGTCGTTCGTGCCGAGCGAGACAAGCACGATTTTCCCCGCCACGTGGCGCGCGAGGACACGTCGGACTCCGAACACAACGTCGCGCCCATCTGCGCCGTCGTAGTGATTGATATGCAGCCGATGCTCAAGCGCCGGTCGCATTTCCACAGCCAACGAATCACCTTGAACCTCAACCGCGTACACCGTAGGCACTCCTAGGGACGACGTTCCGACTCCTACTAGTACTACGGACCGTCGTGTGGCCGCGCGGTGACCGCTTACTGCGACGGGATCGCGTCGTAGACCTTGAACATCGGCATGTACATCGCGACGACGATGAATCCGACGATGCCACCCACCAGCACGATCATGATCGGCTCGAGGATGGAGGTCATGGCCTTGACGGCCGCGGCGACCTCGTCCTCGTAGAAGTCGGCGACCTTGGTGAGCATCGTGTCCAGGTTGCCGGTCTCCTCGCCGACGGCGAGCATCTGGACGACCATGCCGGGGAAGATCGGGGCCTCGCGCAGCGGAGCCGAGATCGACCCGCCGGACTTGACCGAGGCGATCACGTCGTCCATCGCGCGCTCGACCACGGTGTTGCCGGCGGTCTTGCCCGTCACCTCGATCGCCTGCATGATCGGCACGCCGGCGGCGTACAGCGCCGAGAACGTGCGCGACCAGCGCGCGAGCGCGATCTTCTGGACGGTCTTGCCGATGTTGACCGGCACGCGCAGGCGGAACCGATCCCACTGCGGGCGGCCCCACTCGGACGTCTTCCACTTGCGGAAGCCGACGACGAGCGCGATCGAGCCGAACAGCAGGATGTACCACCGGTGCGTGACCAGGTTGGACAGGTTCACGGTGACCTGGGTGATGAACGGCAGCTTGCCGCCGAAGTCCTTGAAGATCCCGACGAAGACGGGGACGATGAAGGCGATCAGCGCGAGCAGCACGCCGAGCGCGAAGGTCAGCACGACGGCCGGGTAGGTCATGGCGCCCTTGACCTGGCGGCGCAGGTTGTCGTCCTTCTCGAGCTGGTCGGCCGTGCGGTCGAGCGCCTGCTCGAGCACGCCGCCCATCTCGCCCGCGCGCACCATCGCGACGTAGAGCGGGCCGAACACCTTCGGGTGCCGCTCGAGCGCGTCGGAGAAGTTGAGGCCGGCCTCGATGTCCTCGCGGACGCCGCTCAGCGTGTCCTTGAGCTTCTCGTTCTCGACCTGGTCCTCGAGCACGTAGAACGCGCGCAGGAGCGTCATGCCGGAGGAGACCATGGTCGCCAGCTGGCGCGTCATGACCGTCAGGTCCTGCGCCTTCACGCGCTTCGGCAGGAGCCGGAGCTCCATCTTCATGCCGCTCTTCTTCTCGTCGAGCCGCATGACCTGGAGGCCGCGGTTGCGCAGCTCCTCCATCACGGCCTTCTCGCTCGTGCCCTCGATCGTGCCCTCCTGGGGCAGACCGGCGCCGTCGACCGCCTTGAATGCGAATGTCGCAGCCGCGGCAGCCATTACGCAGCCACCGGCATCGGCAGGTCTTCGGAGTTCTCGACCAGGCGGCGCAGCTCGGCCGGCTGGCCGGAGCGGGTCTCGGCCGCGGCCATCGTGATGTGGCCCATCTTCACGAGCCCGGCCAGCGAGGCGTCCATCGTCTGCATGCCGTGCTGGGCGCCCGTCTGGATGAGCGAGTAGATCTGGTGCGTCTTGCCCTCGCGGATCAGGTTCCGCACGCCCGGGGTGGGCACGAGGATCTCCGCCGCCACGCAACGGCCGTTGCCGTCCGCGGTCGGCACGAGCGTCTGGGTGACGACGCCCTGGAGGCCGATCGACAGCTGGGCGCGGATCTGGCCCTGCTGCTCGGGCGGGAAGACGTCGATGATTCGGTCGACGGTCTGCGGCGCGTCCTGGGTGTGGAGCGTCGCGAAGACGAGGTGGCCGGTCTCCGCCGCGGTCAGCGCCGTGCCGATCGTCTCCATGTCGCGCATCTCGCCGACGAGGATCACATCGGGGTCCTGGCGCAGCGCGGCCTTGAGGCCCATCGCGAAGGACTGTGCGTCCGTCCCGATCTCGCGCTGGTTGACGATGCACTTCTTGTGCGAGTGCAGGAACTCGATCGGGTCCTCGATGGTGAGGATGTGGTCGTCGCGCGTCTCGTTGATCTCGTTGATGATCGACGCGAGCGTGGTCGACTTGCCCGAGCCCGTCGGACCCGTCACGAGCACGATCCCGCGGGGCTTCTTGGCGAAGCCGCGGATGACCGGCGGCAGACCGAGCTTCTCGATCGGCACCGTCTCGTTGGGGATCAGGCGGAACGCGGCGCCGAGCGAGCCACGCTGGAAGTACGCGTTGACGCGGAAGCGCCCGTGGCCGGGCACCGAGTACGCGAAGTCGAGCTGCCAGTCCGTCTCCAGCCGCTGGCGCTGCGAGGAGTTGAGGATCGTGTAGATGATCTCGCGCGTGTCGGTGGGCGTCAGGTTCTGGAGCCCCTCGATCGGCACGAGCGCACCGCGCTTGCGCAGCATCGGCGGCGAGCCGGAGGTGATGTGGAGGTCAGACGCCTTCTGCCTGACGACCTCCATGAGGATCTCTGAGAAGTCGAAGTTCATGGGCCTTCTCCGTATCGGCAGGTCGCCGCGCGACCTGTAGCGGCTAACGAAGACACCCAGCGGCACGCGCTAGTACCGGCTGAACCGCCTCTTTCGGCCGTCGCGCGCTATCGCGTGCCTGCGACGCGCGCGATTTCAGCGATCGAGGTGAGGCCCCGGCGGACCTTCTCGAGGCCGTCCTCGCGCAGGCGCATCATGCCCTCGTGCACCGCCGCGTGGGCGATGTTCTCGGACGGCTCGCGGGCCACCGCGAGACCGCGGATCGTCTCGGAGACCCACATCACCTCGTAGAGGCCGATCCGGCCCTTGTAGCCGGAGCCGCCGCAGCGGGCACAGCCCACCGGCTCGTAGGCCTCGAGGTCGAGGCCGACGTTGAAGCCGTTGGCGCGCATCACGTCGGAGGTGATCGTGGTCCGCCGCTTGCACTCCTCGCACAGCAGGCGCGCCAGCCGCTGGGCGACCACGCAGTCGACCGCCGAGCCGACCAGGAAGGGCTCGATGCCCATCTCGATCAGACGGGAGACCGCGCCCGGGGCGTCGTTGGTGTGCAGCGTCGAGAGCACGAGGTGGCCGGTGAGCGCCGCCTCGATGGCGATCTGGGCCGTCTCGCGGTCGCGGATCTCGCCGACCATGATGATGTCGGGGTCGGCACGCATCATCGAGCGCAGGCCGGAGGAGAACGTCAGGCCGGCGCGCGGGTTGGTCTGCACCTGCGTGATGCCGTCGAGCTGGTACTCGACCGGGTCCTCGATCGTGATGATGTTCTTCTCGATCGTGTTGAGCATGTTGAGCGCCGCGTAGAGCGACGTCGACTTGCCGGAGCCGGTCGGGCCGGTCACGAGCACCGCGCCGTGCGACTGCCCGATCGCCTTCGTGAAGCGCTCGAGCGCCTGCGGCAGCATGCCGAGCGTCTCCATCGCGATCAGCGCCTTCGACGAGTCGAGGATTCGCATGACGATGTTCTCGCCGAAGGCGGCCGGCAGCGTGGCGACGCGGAGGTCGATGTGCTTGTCCTCGATCTGCAGCGAGATGCGGCCGTCCTGCGGGATCCGGCGCTCGGCGATGTCGAGGTCGGAGAGGATCTTCACGCGCGAGGCGACGGCCGGGACCGAGGCCTCGGGGATGATCGCCGCGTCGCGCAGCACGCCGTCGATGCGGTACCGGACGCGCATGTCGCCGTCCTGCGGCTCGAAGTGGATGTCGGAGACGCCGCGCTCGACCGCCTCGGTGATGATGCGGTGCACGAGCTGGATGACCGACGCGTCCTCGCCGGCCGAGCCGAAGTCGATCGGCCGCTCCTGCTCGCGGATGTCGTACAGCGGCCCCGAGTTCGCGTCCGGCCTGGCCGCGGAGGGGTCGGGGACCTCGACCTCCTCCTCGTCGTCGAAGTCGAGCAGCACGGCGGCGTACTCGGGGTCCTCGAGCCGCTCGAGGAGCCACTCGATGTCCTCGCTCGACGCCACGGCGGGGCGCACCTCGTAGCCGGTCATGACCGCGATGTCGTCGACCGCGAGCACGTTCGCGGGGTCGGCCATCGCGACCAGCAGCGTGCGTTCGGAGACGAACGACACCGGCACGGCCTGGTACCGCTTGACCGCTGCCGGGGTGACCAACTTGGCCGCGTCGGGGTCGACCTTGTAGTTGCGGACCGCGACGTGGTCGAGCCCGAAGCGCTCCGCGACCGCGCGGGCGAGCTGGTCGTCGGTGATCGCGCCCTGCGTCAGCAGGATGCGCTCCGCCGCCGATCCGGCCGAGTGGGCCTTCTCGATGGCGTCGTCCATGACCGCTCGCTCGACGAACCCGAGGTCGACGAGGACGTCGGTGAGCACCCGGCCCGAGCCGCCACGCCGCGACGGGGACGTGATGCCCCGTTTTGGCTTGCTGGGTGCAGCCCCGGTCTGTGTGGGTGGATTCATGGACTTGGCGATGTCGTGATGGCCTCGCGCATCGCCATACGCGGCGCCATCATGCCGGTCCAGCGTTCGAACGACGCAACGCCTTGTGCCAACAACATCTCCAGTCCGTCGATCACGCGTGCCCCTTGCGAACGTGCCGCTTCGAGGAATCGCGTCTCGCCGGGTCCGTAGACCATGTCGATCACGCAGCTTCCGGTCTCGAAGGTATCGGCCTTGAGCGGAAACGCCTTGAACGGATCAATGTTGGGGTCAAGCCCGACCGACGTCGCGTTGACCACGATTTCGGCGTGACGAGGATCCGCGGCGTGGCGCGCCCCGAGCGCCTCGGCGAGTGCCTCGGCCCGCGACGGCGTCCGCCCCCACACCTCGACCTGGGCGCCGGCCTGCAAGAGCGCCCACACCGCGGCCCGCGCGCCGCCGCCCGCGCCGAGCACGAGCGCGCGCCGTCCGGCCGGGTCGAGCACGCCGCGCAGGAGCTCCAGCACGGCGGGGCCGTCGGTGTTGTCGGCGAGGATCGCGCCGTCCTCGAAGGTGAGCGTGTTGGCGGCGCCGATCGCCTGCGCGGCGGGGCTCGCGACGTCGGCCAGCGCCAGCGCGGCCTCCTTGTACGGGATCGTCACGTTGACGCCGCGGAAGCCCGCCGCGGGCAGCGCCCGCACGGTCTCCTCGAAGAGCTGCGGAGGCAGCGGCAGCGCGAGGTACTGCCAGTCGGCGAGGCCGGCGGCCTGCAACCCGGCGTTCTGCATCGCCGGCGAGCGCGAGTGGGCCACCGGCCACCCGCAGACGCCGAGGTAGGTCGTCAAGGACCGCCGCGGGAAGCCTGGTAGCGCGCCACGTCGCGCTCGAACTGGGCGTCGGTCTTGGAGAACGCGTGCTCGCCGGTCTTGCCGGGCTTGCGCACGAAGAACAGGTACTTGGTCTTGGCGGGGTTGGCGGCCGCCTTGATCGAGGCGAGGCCGGGGTTGCCGATCGGCGTCGGCGGCAGGCCGCGGCGCGTGCGCGTGTTGTAGGGCGTGTCGCGCTCCAGCTCGGAGACCCGCAGCGGCCGTGCCCAGTTGTTGATCTGGTAGCGGATGGTGGCGTCGATCCCGAGCGGCATGCCCTCGTGCAGGCGGTTGTAGATGACCGCGGCGATCAGCGGCCGTTCCTTGGCGAGCTGCGCCTCGCGCTCGACCATCGAGGCGATGATCAGCACGTCGTAGCGCGTCAGGTTCTTCTTGCGCGCGGCCTTCATGGAGACCTTGCCGACGTTCTGCTCGTAGGCGTCGAGCTGGCGCTTCACGAGGTCCTTGGCGGTGGCGCCGGAGATCATCTCGTAGGTCGCGGGGAACAGGAAGCCCTCGAGGTTCGTCGCCTTCGGCGGCAGGCCGAGCCCGTGCGCGCGGCGCAGGAAGGCCTTGTCAGTGGTCGCCTTCATGTAGTCGCCCTCGAACGGGCCCTTCTTGACCTGCGCCTCGTTCTCGCGCCGCGAGCGGCCCTCGGGGAGCGTGAACTTGAAGGTCTTGACCACCCTCGCCTTCGGGCCCTGCATGAGCGCCTCGATGGCCGCGCCGTTGGTCATGTCCTTCGGCAGCGTGTACTTGCCGGGGCGCAGCTTGCTGCGGCGCAGCGTGACGGTGGCGTTGGCCTCGAACAGCTTCGCGTTGTCGACCACGCCGGCGCTCTTGAGCAGCTTGCCGATCTCGCCCGCGTCGGCGCCGGCGGGCACGGTGACGACGACCGCGCCCTTCGGGTCGCCGTGGAAGGGCTGGAAGGTCGCGTTGATCAGCCACAGCGCGCCGCCGATCAGCGCGAGCGCGAGCACGGCGAGGATGCGCCGCGGGAAGCGATGGCGCGGCGTCCCGGCCGGGCGGCGGCCGTTGGAGCGGGGGTTGCTCAGCGTCGTGCGCGGGCCGCGCGGCGGCACCGGGCGCCGCGCGGCGGCGCGCGGGCGGCGCGGCGGAGGCGGCGGGGCGGGCTCGCGGCTCACGGGGACCACCGGCTCCGGGGTCTCCCACGCGACGTCGTCGTCCTCCTCCACCCAGGCGGGCTGGAACTCCTGCGTGGCCTGCGGGAACGGGTCCTCCGGCATGGCCTCGGGCTCGCGCTCCGGCTCGGCCTCCTCGTCGAACCAGGAGCCCTCGACCGCGGGCTCGGGCTCGGGCTCAGGCTCCGGCTCGGGCCGCGCGCGCTCGACGCGGAACGGGTCCTCGCTGGGGGCCGCAGGCTCGGGCGGCTGCGCGGCGCGGGCGGAGAACGTCTCCGGGGGTGGAGTGCTCTCACCGCGACGGGCGGCGCGTTCGGCGGCGGCCCGGGCGCGCTCCTCAGGGCTGCGCTCAGGGGGTGTCGGTTGGCGACGCGGCACGTGCTGCGTCTGCATTGTGACGGCCGAGGCCGTCGGACGCGCCGAGCCGTCAGCGCTCGGCGGCGGTGAGGAGGATGGAAGCGGGCTCTCCGGCCTCGTCGCGCACGAGCGTCAGCTCGCCGTCGACGGGCACCATCAGGCCCTGCGAGTGCATGTAGGAGGACTGGAACTTGACCGACTCGATGCCGCCGGTCTTGAGCAGCGCCAGCTCCTCGGTCTGCTGCTTGTAGACGGCGCGGTCGTGCACCGACGGCCACACGGCCTTGACGAACTCGTGCTCCTGGTAGCCGACCAGCTTCGAGAACGCCGCGTTGAGCTCGCGGAACTTGCCGTCGAGCGTGAGCACGGCCATCGGCGCCGGAGCGTCGTCGAAGCCGTGGCGCGCCTCGCGCGTGGGGATCTCGCGGATCGAGCTCTCGCGCTGGGCGCGCAGCTTGCCGAGCTCGGCACGGCGCTGGACGGAGCCGCCGCCGGAGCCGACGCCGCCGCGGGCGGCCATGCCGATGATCTCGCGGAACACCTCGGAGACGCGCTCGTTGTTCTTCTCGCTGCCCTCGACCGCGGCCTTCTTGGCGCTCTCGGCCTCGCG
This sequence comes from uncultured Solirubrobacteraceae bacterium, assembly GCA_963722815.1. Taxonomy (GTDB): domain Bacteria; phylum Actinomycetota; class Thermoleophilia; order Solirubrobacterales; family Solirubrobacteraceae; genus DASQFQ01. Next base: position 86,380 of record CAVROM010000009.1, on the reverse strand, counting down.
GCGGGCGATGATCGCCGCCTGGCCGGCGGAGGTGAGGCCGGCCTTGAGCTCGTCGAGCTGCGACATCGCGAAGGTGAGCTCGGAGTTGATCTGCTCGATCCGCTGGTCGCCGGCCTGGGCGCGCTGCATGGCCGCCTGGGCCTGCTGGCGCGACATCGCGGCTTCTTCGAGGACCTTGTCCGAGGTCGCGCGCAGCGTGGTGATCTCGGCCTTGGCGGCGGCGAGCTCCTGCTCGAGCGCGGTGGTGCGCCCGTCCTTGGCCTCGAGCGCGTCGGTCAGGTCGCTGCGGACGGCGTCGGCGGCGCTGGCGGCGGTGTCGACGGCGGCCTCGGCCTGCTCGCGCGCGGAGGTGGCGAGGTCGGAGGCGGCTTCGGCCTGCTCGCGGGCGGCGACGACCTCGTCGGCCAGCGCGGCGGCCTCGGCGCGCGCGGCGGAGACCGCCTCGGTGCGCACCGTGGCGAGGTCGGCGGAGAGCTCCTGCTTGACGCTGGCGGCCTGCTCCTGGGCGGCGGCGGCGGCGGCCGAGGTGGCGTCCTCGGCAGCGGCCTGCGCAGCGGCGGCCTTGGCCTCGGCGGCGGCGACGGCCTCGCCAAGAGCGTCGGTCTTCGTCTCGGCGGCCTCGGCCTTCGCGCCGGCGGCGGCGACGGCATCGGCGAGCGCGTCGGCCTTCGCGCCGGCGGCCGTGGCGGTCTCGGCAACACCGGCCACTTCGGCGCGGGCGGCGGCTGCGTCCTCGGCGACGGCGGAAACGTCGGCGCGCGCGGCAGCGGCGTCCTCGGCCACGGTCGCGATCTCCGCGCGGGCGGCAGCGGCGTCGCCGGCGACGGTCGCGATCTCCGCGCGGGCGGCAGCGGCATCCTCGACGGCGCCGGCGACCTGGGAGCGGGCGGCCTCCGCCTCGTCGCGGGCGCGGCCGGCGTCGTCACGGGCGGCGTGCGCGGCCTGGCCGGCGGCGGCGGCCTGCTCACGGGCGCCGAGCGCCTCTTCCTTGGCCTGGGCGATGTCGGCACGGCCGACTTCGAGCTCGGCGCTGACGCGGGCGGCGCCGGCGCGCAGCTCGTCGACCGCAGCGCGCGCGGCGGTCGCCGTCTCCTGGGCGGTCTTGACGGTGACGGCGGTGCTGTCGAGGCGCTCGCTGACGGCGCGGACCTGGCCGAGCACGGCGCCGGCGCCGCGGTCGACGTCGGCGATGCGCTCGCCGGCCTCGTGGGCGGCCTTGCGGGCGGCGTGGGCCTCGGTGCGGACCTCCTGCGCCTCGGCGCGGGCGGCCTTGGCCTCTTCCTCGGCGGCGGCGGCGCGGGCGTGGGCGTCCTCGGTCTCGGCAGCCAGCGCTGACAGCCGCTCGTCGACGTCAGCGGTGCTGCGGACGGCCTCGAGGTCGGCGCGCAGGCCGGCGAGGTCGGCCTCGAGGCGCTCGGTGGCCTCGGAGCCCCGCATGAGAGAGTCGACGCGCTCGGCCAGCGAGGCGTCCGCGCGGCGCAGCAGGTCGAGGCCCTCGTGGGCCTCGAGCACGAGCCGCTCGATCCGCTCGACGGCCTCGGCGGGGACCTGCTCCTCGCCGTCGCGGGCCTCGAGCGCCTTGCGCGTCTCGGCGACCTGCTCGGCGAGCCCCTGCTCGCGCTCCTCGAACAGCCGGCGGACCTCGGCGACCTGGGCGGCGAGCCGGGCCGACACCGCGGTGTCCATGTTCGCGGACTGGCGGCGGGCCTCGGAGACCTCGTAGGCGAGCTGCTTCTCGCGCTCCGCGAACGCGGCGCGGGTCTCGGCGAACTGTGCCTCGAGCGCGGCGCCGCGCTCCTCGAAGCTGGCGCGGACGGCTTCCAGCGCCTCGTCGTCGGAGCCCTGCTCGCGCAGCGCCTCGACGGCGGCGCGCAGCTCGGCGCTCTCGGCGCGCAGGGCCTCGACCTCGGCGGTCGCGGCCTGCTCGCCGGCGGCGCTCAGCTCGGCGAGGTCGGTGCGTGCGGCGGCGGCCTCCTCGCGGGCGGCGGCGGCGTCGGCGCGCAGCTGCTCGGCCAGCTCGCGGACGGCGTCGAGCCGCTGGGCGGCCTCGGCGCTCTCGCGCGCCAGCTCCTCGAGGCGGCGGCGGTCGTCGCCGGCCAGCCCCTCGGCCTCGGCCTTCTCGATCGTGACGTTCTCGACCTGCTCGCGCAGGCGGTCGGACTCGCGGCGGACCTGCTCGATGCGCTCCAGCGCGGCGGCGAGCTCCTCACGGGCGGACTCGCCCTCCTGCTCGCGCTCGCGCTCGACGCGCTCGACGCGCTCGACGAGCGCCTCGATCTCGGCGGTGACGGCGCGGGATTCCTCGTCGCGCGCGGCCTGCAGGCGCTCGATCTCGGCGCGCAGCTCGGCACGGGCGGCCTCGGCGGCTTCCTCGGCGGCGGCGTGAGCCTCGGCGCGGGCGGCCTCGGCGGCCTGCTCGGCGGCGGCGCGCAACTCCTCACGGGCGGCGGTGGCCTCGTCGCTGCCCTGCTCGAAGCCCTGGAGCGCGGCCGCGGCCTGCGCGACCTCCTTCTCGAGCTCCTCGACCCGGCCGGCGAGGTCGCCGCGGTCGGTCCGGGTGCGCTCGTCGACGGCGGCCAAGGCGGCGGCGAGGCGCTCCTCGGCGGCCTCCATCGCCTCGGCGCGGGCGCGCTCGGCGGCCTCGATCTTCTCGGCCAGCTCGAGCCGGACGGCTTCAGCTTCCTCGGTGGCGGCGCCGCGCTCGTCGCGGGCAGCGGTGTCGTCGGCCAGGCGCTGCTCGATGCCGGCGATCCGCTCCAGCAGCTCGGACTCCTCGTCGGAGTCGGCGAGCCGCTGCTCGAGCACGGCGATGCGCTCCAGGAGCTCGGCCTGCTCGGTCGCGAACGCGCCGCGGACACGCTCCAGCCGCTCGAGCCGCGACTGCAGCTCGGCCTGCTCGCCGGTGTCGACGGTCGGGGTCTCCTCGAGGCGGGCGATGCGGGCCAGCAGCTCGGCCTCGGCGGCAGGATCCTCCGCGGGGCGGATCTCGTCGCGGACCTTCTCGAGCTGCTCACGCGCCTCGTTGACCTGGCGCTCGGCGGCCTCGGCGCGGTCGCGGCTCATCTGGGCCTCGCGGCGGGCCTCCTCGAGCGCGGCCGGGAGATCGGCGGCGGTCTTCTCGAGGTCCTCGATGCGCTCGAGCGCGGAGAGCAGGCGGGCGACGACGGCGGCGGCATCGTCGAGGTCGGCGATCGAGTCGCCGGAGATCCCGGGATCGGGATCCATCATCTCCTCGGTCTCCTGGTCGGCGGCCGCGCGGCGCGCCTCGCGGGCGGCCAGCTCGTCGTCGACCCACGGGGTCGCCTCGAGCGGGCGGAAGGCCACGAGCGTGCCGGCCGTGCGCCAGCCGTCCCACGGCTGCGGCTCGGTCTCGAGCGCCCCGCGCAGCGCGCGCACCACGACCGGGTGCTGCTGGCGCATGCGCATCAGCATCAGGTTGCGCGGCAGCTCGAAGGAGAGGTCCTCGAGGAAGAGCGAGAAGTCGAAGCCCTCGTCGAGCTTGACCGGGATGAAGACCATCTCGAGCGGGAACGTCCGCTTGTCCGGGGCGAAGATCGCGCTGACGTTCTGCTGCGCGCGCGTGCGCGGGGCTTCGCCCTGCTCGAGGAAGCGCCGCCACGCCTCGGCGTCGGCGGGCGCGTGGTCGACGAGCGTGTCGAACAGCGGCTTGCCCAGCGCCTCGGCGGCGTCGAGCCCGAACAGCAGCTCGGCCGGCTCGCTCCACTTCGACACCGCGCCCTGGCCGTCGGTCAGGACGAAGAACCCGTTGATCAGCTGCGTGAGGAGTGCGTCAAGCGGGTCGTTCGAGACTTCCGTCTCGTCGACGTCAGGGTCCTTCGGAGGTGTCTGCTGGATGGGGTTCATGCGAAGGTCGGCGACTCAGCCACTCCTCCAGGAGCACGGCTGCCGCACGGGAGTCCTCGGCCATCACCCCCCCGGTCCGGCGTGCCAGCTTCGTGGTGAAGCGTTCGTCGTAGACCTCAATCGGCACATTGAGCCGATCACTCAACCGCTGGACGAACGCACGGGTCTCGCGTGTCTGATCCGTGTCGCCTCCCGACAGCGAGAGCGGCAGCCCGACCAGCACCGTCGCGGGCTGGAGTTCCTCAATCCGGGCAATCAGGCGGCCGAAGCCCTTGCGGGTGCCCGGCTGCAGCAGCGGCTCGAGCGGCGTGACGAGCGTGCGCGTGGGATCGGAGACGGCGACGCCACAGCGCGCGCTGCCGTAGTCGAGCGCGACGACGCGCCCGCTCACCCTGCCAGCGCCCGCTCGATCTCCGCGCGCGCGGTGTCGAGCGCCTCGGGCAGCTTGTCGGGGTCGCGGCCGCCGGCCTGCGCCATGTTGTCGCGCCCGCCTCCGCCGCCGCCCACCACCTGCGCCGCCGCGCGGACGACGTCGCCGGCCTTCACGCCGCGCTCGATCGCGCCGGGCGTCGCGGCGACCAGGAGGTTGACCTTGCCGTCCCCGGGCACGCCGAGCACGACGACGGCCGGATCGCCCAGCTGGCCCTTGATCTTGTCGGCGAGCTCGGGCAGCAGCGTCGGATCGCTGAGCTGCTTGACCTCGAACACCGCCTGCACGCCGTCGAGCTGGTGGGCGGTGAAGCCGGTGTCCATCGGCTCGGCTTTCGCCCCGCCCTTCTCGAGCTCGCGGCGCCTGGCCTCGCGCTCGGCGGCGATCTCGGCGACCTGGTGCGGCTGGGTGCGCAGGACCTTCGCAGCGTCCGCGAGGACGCGGTCGCTCTCGCGCAGGTCGCCGATCGCGACCGGGCCGGTGGTCGCCTCGATGCGACGGACGTTGGCCGCGCTGGAGGTCTCGGTGGTGATCTTGAAGGCGCCGATCTCGGCGGTGGCGCGGACGTGCGTGCCGCCGCACAGCTCGCGCGACCACTGGCCGTCGCCGACCTCGACCATCCGCACGACGTCGCCGTACTTCTCGCCGAAGAGCGCCATCGCGCCGAGGTTGCGCGCCTCGTCGAGCGTGGTCGTGAGCGCGCGCACCGGCTGGTTGGAGAGCACCCACTCGTTGACGCGGTCCTCGACCGCCCGCACGTCCTCGACGGAGAGCGGCGCGCCGTGGGTGAAGTCGAAGCGCAGCTTGTCGGGGCCCACGTAGGAGCCTGCCTGGCGCACGTGGCTGCCGAGCCGCTCGCGCAGCGCGGCGTGCAGGAGGTGGGTGGCGGTGTGGTTGCACTCGGTCGCGCGGCGCGCGCCCCGGTCGACCTTCGCCACCACCCGCTGATCCGGGCGGATCTCGCCGTCGACCGGCTCGAGCACGAGCACCTGGTCGTCGTCGAGTCGCAGCACGTCCTTCACGCGCGCGGAGCAGCCGCCGCCCTCGCACTCCACGACGCCCTGGTCATGGACCTGGCCGCCGCCGGTGGCGTAGAACGGGGACTCGACGAGCTTGGCGAGCAGCTTGCCGTCCTCGTGCGCGATCGCGCCGACCGCCGTCGCCTGCTCGACCGTCTCGTAGCCGGTGAACTCGGTGCCGAAGCCCGCGGAGGCGGCGAACGCCTGCGCGCGCTCGCGCTGCTCGTCGCGCCCGCCGCGGCCCACGCTCGCGCGGGCGCGCGTGCGCTGATCCTCCATCAGGTTCTCGAAGCCGGCGGAGTCGACGCCCAGACCCTGCTCGGCGGCGAGCTCGACGGTCAGGTCGAACGGGAAGCCGTAGGTGTCGTGGAGCTGGAAGGCCTCGGCCGCGCCGATGCCCTCGGCGCCGCGCTCCTTCGCGCGCGCGATGTGGTCGTCGAGGATGCGCGTGCCCTGCTCGAGCGTCTGGCCGAACGCCTCCTCCTCGCGCGCGACCCACATGTCGATCGTCTCGGCCTGCTGGCCGAGCTCGGGATAGGCGGACGCCATGATCTCCCGTACCACGCCGGCGAAGCGCGGCATGAAGCCCGGCTCGATGCCGATCCGGCGGCCCTGCAGGATCGCGCGGCGCATGATGCGGCGCAGGACGTAGCCACGGTCCTCGTTCGACGGCACGACGCCGTCGGCGATCAGGAACGACATCCCGCGCGAGTGGTCGGCCAGGATGCGCAGCGCGCGGTCGGTGTCGGCGTCCTGGTGGTAGCCGCGGCCGCTGAGCTCCTCGCCGAGCTGGATCAGCGGCAGGAAGTTGTCGGTCTCGTAGACCGAGTCGGTGCCCTGCTGGAGCATCGCCTGGCGCTCGAGCCCGAGGCCGGTGTCGATGTTCTTGGCCGGCAGCGGCGTGAGGACGCCCTCGGGCTCCTGGTCGTACTGCATGAAGACGAGGTTCCAGTACTCCAGGAAGCGCTCGTTGTCGCCGCCGGGGAGGTCGTCCTCCGCGCCGAAGCCGAGGCCGCGGTCGTAGTAGAGCTCCGAGCACGGGCCGCAGGGGCCGGTCGCGCCGGCCTGCCAGAAGTTCTCCGAGCGCGGCAGCAGGACGATCCGGTCGCTCGGCACGCCGACCGACTTCCAGGCCTCGATCGCCTCCTCGTCGGGGCCGAGGCCGAGCTCGTCGTCGCCCTCGAAGACCGTGATCCAGACGCGCTCCTCGTCGAAGCCGAGCTCCTCGAGCGAGAACTGCCACGCCATCTCGACCGCGCCCTGCTTGAAGTAGTCGCCGAACGAGAAGTTGCCGAGCATCTCGAAGAAGGTCAGGTGGCGCTTGGTGATGCCGACCTCGTCGATGTCGGGCGTCCGGAAGCACTTCTGGCAGGTGGTCAGCCGGTCGGCCGGCGGCGGCTCCTGCCGCGTGAAGTACGGCTTGAGCGGGTGCATGCCCGCGCTGATGAGCAGCGTCGACGGGTCGTTGCGCGGGATCAGCGGCGCGGACGGGTTGCGCAGGTGGTCGCGCGCCTCGAAGAAGCGCTGGTATCGCTCGCGGATCTCGTCGGAGGTCACACAGGCAGTGTATGGACGAGCCGCCCACGCGCCATCGGCGCCAGGGCGAGCCCGGCGAACACCGCGGCGACCGACATGAACGCCCAGCCCGAGGCGAACGCGTCGACCGCGTCGGCCGGCGACGGCGTCCCGACGATCGCCACCCATGTGGCGAGCCCGAGCGCGGCGCCGATCTGGCGGAACATCGTCTGGACGCCGATCCCGGTCGAGAGCTGGTCGGGCCGCAGCGTGGCGGCCGCGGTCGCGGTGAAGGACGGGAGCATCAGCCCGACGCCGGTGCCGGTGAGGATCTGCCCCGGCAGGATCGCGGTCAGGTAGGCGGGCTCGGCCGTCGCGTGGGTGATGAACCACAGGCAGCCGGCCGCGAACACGAAGCCGCCGACCGCGCCGAACGCCGCGGGCTGGCGACCGTCGGCGAGGCGGCCGGAGGTGAACGCGGTGGTGGCCGCCAGCAGCGGGCCGGGCGCGAACGCGATCCCGGCCTGGAGGATCGAGTAGTCCCACACCTCGGTGAAGAAGAGGACGTTGCCGAGCAGCAGGCCGGCGAAGCCGGCGGAGAACAGCAGCGTCGAGAGCCCGGCGAGCGCGAACGCCGGCACGCGCAGGAGCGAGAGCTCGACGACCGGCGCCGGGTGGCGCGCGCAGCGGCGCAGGAAGACGGCGCCGAGCACGGCCGCGGCGGCGAAGGCGCCCCACACTCGCTCGTCCCAGCCCCAGTCCTGGCCCTGGGTCAGCCCGAGCGTGAGCAGGGCGACCGCCGCGACCAGCACGGCGATCCCGAGCAGGTCGGGCAGGCGCGTGGCACGCGCGTCGCGGACCTCGGGGGCGAGCCGCAGCGCGAGCACGATCGCGATCAGGCCGAGCGGGATGTTGACCAGGAAGATCAGCCGCCAGCTCACCTCGACCAGCAGGCCGCCGAGCGGCGGCGCGATCGAGGCGCCGACCGCGCCGATGCCGGCCCACGCGCCGATCACCGTCGAGCGCTTCTCGGGCGGGAACATCGGCAGCACGAGCCCGAGCGAGTTCGGCGTCAGCGCCGCTGCGCCGACACCCTGGAGCACGCGTGCGGCCACGAGCGCCTCCACCGACGGCGCGATCGCGCACAGTGCCGAGCCGAGCGTGAACAGCGCGAGCCCGATCACGAACAGCCGCCGGCGCCCGTACAGGTCGCCGAGCCGGCCCGCCGGGACCAGCGTGGCGGCGAACACGATTGCGTAGGCGGTCAGCACCCACGACAGCCCGGAGAGGCCGGCGCCGGGGAAGTCGGCCCGCAGGTCCGGGAACGCGATGTTGACGATGAAGAGGTCGAGGACCGAGAGGAAGACCGCGAGGCCGACGACGGCAAGGACGCGGCGGGCGCGGGTCGCGTCCGCGGGCGACTGCTGCGGTTGCTTCATGCAACTAAACCCTAGCGACTGCGGTTGCATGATGCAACAATGGTGGTGTGCTCGACCGCACGTACCCTGACCAGGTCTGCTCGATCGCCCGCGCGCTCGAGGTGGTCGGCGAGCGCTGGAGCGTGCTGATCGTGCGCGACGCGTTCCTCGGCCGCGAGCGCTTCAGCGAGTTCCAGCGGTCGTTGGGGATCGCGCGCAACGTGCTCTCCCAGCGGCTGGCCCACCTCGTCGAGGAAGGCGTGCTCGAGCACGCCGACGACGGCCGCTACCTCCTCACCAGGAAGGGCCGCGAGCTCGCCCCCGCGCTGCACCAGCTCATGAAGTGGGGCGACCGCCACTACGCGCCCGACGGCCCGCCGCGCCTGACGCTGCACCGCGACTGCGGCGGCGAGGTCGGCGCCGACATGGTCTGCACCCGCTGCGGCGAGCACGTGCGCCCCGGCGCGATCGAGCTCGTGCGCGGGCCCGGCGCCCGCGACGAAAGTCGTCTCGAGGTCGCATAGCGACCTCGAGCTGACATTCGTCAGCTGATCGTGCCGTAGCCGACGACCACGTCGCCGGCGTACAGGCAGGCGGTCTGGCCCGGGGCGGCTCCGTCGCACGGCTCCGCGAGGTAGAGCGTGATCCTCCCTGAGCCTTGCGCCTCGACCCGGCACGGCAATGGTCGGGAGCGGTACCGGAGGCGGACCGAGTCGACCTCCTCCGCCGGCCGGTGCAGCCGCGCGCCGCGGACCGCCACCTCGCGCGTGGCCAGCTCCGCCCGCTCGCCGACCGTCACGCGGTTCGTGCGCGCGTCGGTGGCCAGCACGTACAGCGGCTCCGGCGCCGCCACGCCGATCCCCTTGCGCTGCCCGACCGTGAAGCCGTGGTGGCCGCGGTGGCGGCCGAGCACGCGCCCGCCGCGGTCGACGATCTCGCCCGGCCGCTCGCGCGCGCCTCCGTGCCTCGCCAGGAACGCCGCGCGACCGGTGCCGGCGAGGAAGCAGAGGTCCTGCGAGTCGGCCTTCGAGGCCACCGGCAGATCCGCCTCGGCCGCCAGCGCCCGCACCTCAGGCTTGGTCAGCTCGCCGAGCGGGAAGCGCATCCGCGCCAGCGTCGCCGGCGACAGCGCGCACAGCATGTACGCCTGGTCCTTGGCGGGGTCGGCCGCGCCGCGCAGCAGCCCATCCTCGCTCACGCGCGCGTAGTGACCGGTCGCCAGGACGGCGCAGCCGAGCGCGTCGGCGAACTCCAGCATCGCGTCGAGCCGCACGTGGCCGTTGCAGCCGACGCACGGGTTCGGCGTCTCCCCCGCCGCGTGCCCGGCCAGCCACGGCTCGACCACGCCGGCGCGGAACTCCGAGCGCAGGTCCAGCGTGAAGTGCGGCATCCCCATCCCGTGCGCGAGCGCGCGCGCGACCCGCACGGCGTGCGCGGAGCAGCACGACGCCTCGGCGTCGTTGGCCTCGTCCGCCCACAGCTCGAGCGTCACGGCGACCGCGTCCGAGCCGGTGAGCAGCGCCGCGACCGCCGAGTCCACCCCTCCGCTCATCGCGACGAGCGCCCGCGACGGGATCCAGCGCAACCGCGGCGTCCGCGCGCGCCGCCAGCCCGAGCGCGCGGTGCAGCGCGTCGGCGGCCAGCTCGGCCGCGTGCAGCTTGCCCGGCGACAGCCCGCCGAGCTCGGCCGCGATCGCGGCCGTGCCCACGCGTGCCGCGTCGAGCACCGGGGCGCCGGAGACCAGCGCCACCGCCGCCGAGCCCGCGGCGACCATCGCGCCGCAGCCGGAGGCCTCGAAGCCCGCGCCGGTGACGACGGAGCCCTCGACCGCCAGCGACAGCGAGATCATGTCGCCGCACGAGGCGCCGCCGGCCGCTCCCATGAAAGCGCCGGCGGGCACGTACCCCTTCCCCTGGGGAAACTCGAGGTGTTCGGTGAAGCCCTCGGCGCTCACGCGCCGAGTGTAGGCGCGAGGCCTAGAAGCAGCTCAGGCTGTGGCCGCCGTGGGCCTTCTTGAACTTCTTGTCCAGCGCCTTGCCACGCTTGGTCACCGTCTTGACCGCCGTCGCGCCCTGCGTCTTGGAGTGGGCGACGGCCCAGTTGGTCAGGGCGATGTTGTCACCGAGGTAGCGCTTGAACGCGGCGTGGAAGCCCGCGTACTTGTGCGGGGGCTTGATCGCCGTGGCCTTGCTCTTCATGTCCACCACGACACCCTGGACGCCCACGAGGTAGGCGGGGATGGCGGCAGCCGCGGACGGCTGCTGCAGCGCCTTGACCTGCTGGTTGCCGGAGGTGCAGATGGCGTCGAGGCGACGGTAGTACGGGTTCTTGATCAGGCTGCCGCCGGAGGCGCGGAGGGAGTCGACGACCGCCTGGTCGATCGTGTCGCGGTCGACGTAGCCGACCAGCGTGACGGCCTTGAGGTTCGAGTCGACGACCACGATGGTCGGGGACTGCTCGACGTCGACCCCGCGCGTGATGGCCTGGTAACGGGCGACGTTCTTGATCGGCCGCGCGGCGACGAAGACCTGCTTGCCGTAGGTGCTCACGTGCTTGAGCTCGCGGCGCACGGCACGGTCGTCGTAAGAGCGGTTGTTCCAGAACAGCAGCGCGAGGACCTTGCGCTGCTTGATCGCCTTGCGCACGTCCTTCGGCAGCGACGCGAGCGCGTCGTTGGTGATCGGCGCGGGCGCGGAAGTCTGGCCGGTGGCGGGAGCCTTGGTGACGGGGTTCGTGTTCACGCCACTGCTGGCGGGGCCGACGGAGGTGGTGCCGTCGGTCTTGCCGTCATCGATGCCCTGGGAGGTACCGGCGGCCTGCTCGGCGCGGTCGGAAGCGTTCTGCGTGTCGGCGGTCGCCTTCTGGACGATGGCGCCCGGCTTGCTCTGCGTCTTGGCGCCCGGGTCCTTGGCGGGGATGGTCGTCGCGGCCGGCGCGGGCGCGGCGGGCACGGCCTCGTCCTTCGGCTTGAGGAAGAGCATGTAGGCGGCGCAGAGGCCGATGACAGCGACGAGGAGGATGCGAATCGGCGGCGAGATCTGGCTCATGTCTCACCCCCTATCGGCAGACGAGCCGCGCCCCCTTAGGGTGATTTCAGTCGCAGCCCGAGCTCCGCCAGCTGCGGCGGGTCGACAGCGGCCGGCGCGCCGGTGAGCGGATCGGCGCCGCTCGCGGTCTTCGGGAACGCGATCACGTCGCGGATCGAGTCGTGCCCGGCGATCAGCGCCACGATGCGGTCGAGGCCGAGCGCGAGCCCGCCGTGCGGCGGCGCGCCGTAGCGCATCGCGTCGAGCAGGAAGCCGAAGCGCTCCTCCGCCTCCTCCTCGGAGATGCCGAGCACCTTGAAGACCTCGCGCTGGACCTCCGGGCGATGGATACGAATCGACCCGCCGCCGATCTCGGTGCCGTCGAGCACGATGTCGTAGCCGAGCGAGCGCATCGAGCCCGGGTCGGAGAAGTCGCCGGTCGGCGTGGTGAACGGGTGGTGCACCGCCTGCCAGCGCCCCTCCCCCTCGCTCCACTCGAAGGCGGGGAAGTCGACCACCCACAGCGTCTCGTGGCGGCCCTCGGGGACGAGCTGAAAGCGTTGCGAGAGCTCGAGCCGCAGCGCGCCGAGCGCCGCGGCCGCGGTCGGCTCCGTGTCGGCGACGATGAACAGGACGTCGCCCTCGCGCGCGCTCAACCGGCGCGCGATCTCCGCGCGCTCGGTGTCGGAGAGCGCCTTCGCCGCCGGGGAGCGCCAGCTGCCGCCCTCCTCCACAAACGCCCACACGAGCCCGCCCGCGCCGTAGCGCTGGACAAATTCGGTCAGCCCGTCGAGGTCCTTGCGCGACAGCTCGCGCGCGCCGGCGTTGAGCCCGCGCACCACGCCGCCGCCGCCGAGCACGCCGGCGAAGACGCGGAACTCGGTCTCGGCCAGCGCCTCGCCGAGGTCGGTGATCTCGAGCCCGAAGCGCACGTCGGGCTTGTCGGAGCCGTAGCGGAGCATCGCCTCGTAGGCCGTCATCCGCGGCCACGGCGGCGGCGCGACCTCGAAGCCGGTCGCCTCGTAGACGCGCGCGAGCATTCCCTCGACGGTCTCGAGCACGTCCTCCTGCTCGACGAAGCTCATCTCCATGTCGAGCTGGGTGAACTCCGGCTGGCGGTCGGCGCGCAGATCCTCGTCCCGGAAGCAGCGGGCGATCTGGTAGTAGCGCTCGTAGCCGGCCATCATCAGCATCTGCTTGAACAGCTGCGGCGACTGCGGGAGCGCGTAGAAGTCGCCGGGGCTGAGGCGCGACGGCACGAGGAAGTCGCGCGCGCCCTCGGGCGTGGAGCGCGTCATGATCGGCGTCTCCATCTCGAGGAAGTCGTGCGCGTTGAGGTAGTCGCGGATCGCGCGGTTGACCGTGTGGCGGACGGTCATCGCGTGCTGCATGCCGGCCCGGCGCAGGTCGATGACGCGGTGGCGCAGCCGCAGCAGCTCGTCGACGGGCGACTCCTCGTCGACCGGGAACGGCGGCGTCTCCGACTCGGCCAGCGTCTCGGCCTCGGCGACCGCGAGCTCGATCTCGCCGGTCTCGAGCTTCGGGTTGACGTTGCCCTCCTCGCGCCGCACGATCGTGCCGGCCGCGGTGACGACGTGCTCGGGGCGCAGCCGCTCGGCCAGCGCGTGGGCGTCGGGGGCGGTCTCGGGGTGGAAGACGAGCTGGACGATCCCGGTGCGGTCGCGCAGGTCGATGAAGATCAGCCCGCCGTGGTCGCGCCGGCGGTGCACCCAGCCGGCCACGCGCACGGTCGAGTCGACGTCGCCGGAGCGCAGCTCGCCGGCCCAGGCGTCGCGGTAGAGGTTCGCGCGCGGAGGCCTCACAGGGCCTTGCCGCCCCTGATGTGGTGCATCACCGTGTCGGGCTCCACCGTCTTCTGCTCCCCTGACTCCATGTCCTTGAGGGACGTCCCCTCCTCACCCAGGATCGCAACGAAGCGTGCCCCGGCGCGGTCCGCCTGCTTGAGCTGGCCCTTCAGCGAGCGCCCGCCGAGCTCCAGCCGCGCCGAGTAGCCGGCGCGGCGCGCGTCGGCGGCGAGGCGGAAGGCGCCGGGCCGGTACTCGTCGCTGACGAACGCGACGTAGAGGTCGAGCGGCGGCTGCGCGACCGGCGGCCGCGGCGAGGCCAGCAGGATCCGCTCGACGCCCGCCGCCCAGCCCATGCCGGGCGTGGCCGGGCCGCCGATGATCTCCATCAGCCCGTCGTAGCGCCCGCCGCCGCCGACGCCGCTCTGGGCGCCGAGCTCGTCGGACGTCATCTCGAACACCGTGCGCGTGTAGTAGTCGAGGCCGCGCACGAGCGTCGGGTCGACCTCGTAGGCGACACCCGCGCCGTCGAGCAGCGTCTTGACGGCCTCGAAGTGCTCGCGGTCCTCGTCCGTGAGGTGGTCGAGCAGCAGCGGCGCGCCCTCCATCACCCGGCGGGTGCCGGGGTGGTCGGCGTCGAACGCCCGCAGCGGGTTGAGGTCGATCCGCCCGCGCACCTCCTCGGACAGCTCGCCCTCGTGCGCGCGCAGGTAATCCTGGAGGTCGCGACGGTAGGTCTCGCGCGTGGCCGGCGTCCCGAGGCTCGAGAGCCGCAGCCGCAGCCCGCGCGCGCCGACCGCCTCCAGCAGCTCGGAGAGCAGCAGGATCAGCTCGGCGTCGACGGCCGGGTCGTCGGAGCCGATCGCCTCGGCGCCGACCTGCCAGAACTGGCGGAAGCGCCCGGCCTGCGGGCGCTCGCGGCGGAAGAAGCTGCTCAGGTACCACAGCTTCACCGGCTGCGGCTCCTTGTGCATGCCGTGCTCGAGGTAGGCGCGGCACACCGGCGCGGTGCCCTCCGGGCGCAGCGTCAGCGACTCGCTCGGCCCCTCGTCGAGCGTGTACATCTCCTTCTGCACGACGTCGGTCGACTCGCCGACGCCGCGCGCGAACAGTTCGGTCGCCTCGAAGGTCGGCGTCTCGATGCGCGCATAGCCCGCGCGCTCGAGGATGCGGCGGGCCTGCGCCTCGAGCGCGGAGCGCGCGAGCGCGTCGTCGCCGAGTACGTCGAAGGTTCCCCGCGGGGCCTGGATCTTCGGGCTCACGCGGGCTGAGTTTATGAAGGGTCGGTTCGCAGCAGCGTCGGCGCCCGAACTCCCCGACGTACGTCACGCCGGTGGAAGGGTTGCCCGGCACGCCGCCCACGGCGCCGATGCCGGCCTCGCGGTACGAGCGGCCGAGCAGCACGGCGCGGTGCGGCGGGCTGTGCATCCAGGCCGTCACGGTCGCCGCCGGCGTGGCCCTCGCGCCGATCCCCCACGCCAGCGTCTCACCGGCGCTCCACGAGCAGTTGCTGCGCAGGTAGCCATTGCGCTGCAGGCGGACGGTGAACGTCGCGCCGCTCAGCGACACGTGCGAGAAGTAGTTGCGGAGCACCATGTCGGACGCGTGGCGTCGCGCCGCTCGCACCAGGGTGGCGTTGGTGCTGAGCGGCGCGAGGCCGCGTGCGCGGCGCTGCACGTTGATCAAGCAGAGCGTGGCTCCGGCCGGAGCCGTGAGGGCGCGGGCGCCGCGGCAGCCCTGTGCCTCGGCGACGTCGGGGCCCAGCGAGAGCGCTGCGACCATCAGAGCGATACCAGCAACCAGACGCGCGCACCCACGTATCGGCACGGCGACGAGGAACGTGTCCACAAGAACCCTCCAGCCAGGAAGTTCGTATGTGGCCGGTCCGTGTCCTCGGTCCGGTCGAGCCTACGCCCCGCTGGCTTCTCCCCCTCGTGGCGCTGGGACACGGATTCCCGCAGTTTGCATACTCGAAACCACCAGGGATACTGAACGGTGGAAACCGCTGAGCAAACGGCACTCAAGCTTTCGGCCGGATCGGCCGTAGAGCCGAAGAGGGACCGAACCACGTGGGGCGCACCGATGAGGCCCCGGCCGACCAGCCAGTGTCCTCTGGCTGCTTCTCAACCCGGTCGGGGCCTCATCCGTGCGCCCGCCTTGCGCAGGGGATGTTGCCCGTTTCCCGGGTTCCTAGCCATTGGCCATTCGTCGAGTTCGCTCAGCGTTGCGCAAGCTCGCGCAGGAACGGGTTCTCCGCCCGCTCCCGGCCGATCGTGGTGACCCCCATGTGGCCGGGGTACACGACCGTCTCGTCCGGCAGCCGCTCGACCAGGTCGGCGAGCGTGTTCATCAGCGTCTGCGTGTCCCCGCCCGGGAGGTCGGTGCGGCCGATCGAGCCCTGGAACAGGACGTCGCCCGAGAACATCGCCTGCTCGGCCGGGATCGAGTAGGTGACGTGGCCGGGCGAGTGGCCCGGGGTGAAGAGGACGTCGATGTCGAAGCCGGCGAGCTGGAGCTTCTCGCCGCCGCTGACGAGCTCGTCGGCGTCATAGGACTCGAACGGGCCGAAGCCGGGCCACGGGACGTAGCTCATGATGTCGGCGAGCACGTGCTGCTCGAGCTCCGGGCAGTAGACCGGCGCGCCGGTGTGGCGGGCAAGCGGCGCGACCGCGCCGACGTGGTCGAAGTGCGTGTGCGTGAGCAGGATCGCCTCGACGCTCAGGCCGAGGTCGTCGAGCCCCTCGATCAGGCGCTCGGCCTCCTCGCCGGGGTCGATCACGATCGCCGCGGCCTCCCCCTCGCGCGCCGCGAAGAAGCAGTTCTCGGCGACCGGGCCGACGGTGAAGCCGTGGACCTTCACTGCTTGGGCTTGCTGAAGCGGCGGTACATCCAGCTGTCGAACCAGTAGCCGATCGGGATGTAGATCAGCATCGCGAACAGGCACACGCCGATCGCCTGGCCGAGCGCGACGTCCTGCTGGAAGAGCCCGACCTGCGTGAGCACGAACAGCAGGCCGGCGGCCGCGGCGGCCCGCAGCGTCGCGCGCTGCCAGGTCGGCGGCTGGGCGAGCCGCTGCTGGCGGCGCTCCTTCGCGGTCGTCGCCTTCTTCGTCGTGGCGCCGTCCGGCTTGCGGCCGGTGCGGCCGCGCGCCTCGATCGTCCCGGCGGCGTTGCCGCGGTGCTTGGAGCGACGCTTCTTGCGCTTGGTCTGAGCCACGCCGTCAGTCTAGGTGGTTGATTCCGCGGCCGCCGTGCCTGGATGTGCGTGCACCGTGGATGCAGGGCGGCGCACGCCGAAGGGGGATCGTGGCAGCGCCACCTCCCCCTTCCGGTGGGTGCCGGCCTGCGCCGCGGGGCGCGTGCAGACGGGTGCGGGGGTCGTGGAATCAGCCACCCATGTAGTCCTCGAGCGTGCGCCGGTTGCGCAGCGGCACCCCGAGGCCCTCGAGCGCGGCGGCCGGCGCGAGCCCGACGAGCTCGGCCCCCTGGACCGGTGTGTGCCGCGCCACCGCCGCCACCACATCCGCCGCCGTCACGCGCGTGTGGTCCTCGATGTTGGTCGAGACCTGGACGAGGTCGCCGAGCTGGAGGCCGAGCGCGCGCACGCCCGGCAGCCCTTCGGCGCCCCCTTCGCGGATCAGCGCCGCGACGCTCCGCGCGTCCTCGAGCGAACCTTCGATCTCGACATTGAACGCGACCAGCGGCGGGCGGGCGGCCACGAGCGTCGCGCCCGCGGTGGGATGCAGCCGCGGCGGCCCGTAGTCGGGCGCGAGGCCGGCCAGGGCGCCGGGCGCGCGCAGGCTCGCGCGGGCGCGCCCACCCGCGAGCGTGCCGTACAGATAGACGGGGAGGCCGAGGTCGCGGCCGAGCCGGTGGGCGAGCAGCAGCGCCTCGGCGGTCGCGGCGCCCCGCTCCGCGTCGGTGCGGTGGACGACCGGCGCGACGTCGACCACGCCCACGCGCGGGTGCAGCCCCGCGTGCGCGGTCAGGTCGATCCGCTCGACCGCCTCGCGCGCGCCCTCCAGCAGCGCCTCGTGCAGCCGCCCCGGCTCCCCGGCGAGCGTGAAGACGCTGCGGTGGTGGTGCGGATCGCTGTGGACGTCGAGCAGGCGCGCGCCGCCGGTGACGAAGGCGGCGCCGATGGCGTCGAGCGTCTCGCGGTCGCGGCCCTCCGAGACGTTGGGGACGGCGAGCAGCAGGGCGGCTAGCCCACCGGGGCGGTCGCGACGATCCGCCACGGCGTCGCCGGGTCGTCGCCGAGCGCGAGCGTCCAGCGCTCGGTGAAGGTGGTGGCGCGGTCCTTCGAGCCCTCGAGCACCGCGGCGGTGTCGCGGTCCTCGAGATAGCGGCGGCCGCTGAGCTCGGCCTCGACGGTGAAGGTGGGCGGCTCCGGCTCGAGCGCGACGATCCTGAGCGCCTGCAGGCGCGGGCCGCGCACGACGAGCCGGGTGCTCTCGCCGCGCGGGTACAGCAGCGCGTGCGCCGCCTCCGGTGTGGCCGCGCGCTCGAGCGCGTCGTCGGCGCCGTCGACCGCCTCCGCCCACGCCTCGACCGCGCGCCGCGCGGCCGCCTCCAGCACCGCGGGGGCGAAGCGCCCGTCGACCACCGAGAGGTCGAGCGCCTGCGCGCGCCCGTCGCCCGCGTAGTCGACGTCGACGAGCTCGCCGATCTGCGCGTCGGGTGTGGCGTCGGCGACGGCGAGCTCGGTGACCGCCTCGTCGGTGAGGCGAGCGTCGTCCGACCACGGCGAGGCGACGATCGGGGCGTCGAGGTGGTGCGCGCCCTCGGCGTCCTGCTCGATCGAGAGCAGGAGCCAGCGGTCGCCGGCGCGGCCGAGGGTCCAGTACTCCGCGAGCGTGGTGTTCTCGCTGTCGGAGTTGTTGCGGTTGATGATCGCGCCGCCGCGGTCGACCACGACGTCGCGCAGCACGGCCTCCATCCGCACCACGACGCGGTCCTCGTCGTCGTCCTCGCGGTTGGTGAGCCCGACGTACTCGACGGTGGGTCCCTGTCGGAGCTCGCACATGTTGTGCCAGCCCTTGCGGTCGAAGTCGTCGAGCCGGCGCACCCACTCGGTCAACAGGTCGGGCCCGAGGTCGCGCGCGAGCGCGTCGCGGTCGCGGCCTGTCCACGCCGCGACGATCCGCTTGTGCAGCTGTTGCGCCTCGGCCTTGACGTCGTCGGCCGCGAAGTACGCGTCGTCGCCGGCCGCCTCGGCGCTGGCGAGCTCGACGCGGGCGACCCGCTCGCGGCGGCGCTTGCGCACGCGGGCGGCCTTGAAGGCGCCGAAGGCCACGAGCACGGCGATGATCACGAATACGACGAGCACGGTCCACGGGCTGCCTCCGCCCGAGCCGGCGCCGCCGCCGCCCGAGAATCCGCCTCCGCCGCCTCCCCCACCGCCGCCGCCGAAGCCCGACGATCCACCGCCCGGAGCGGCGAGCGAGTCGACCGCGAGCAACAGCCCGGCGAGGACCGTGATCCACAGCCCGGTGAGGAGGCGATAGCTGACGCGCGCGCGCATGGCCAGGCAATTATCGGGTAGCGCAACCTTGAACGCGAAAAAGGGAGATCCGCGCATGAAGGTTGCGAAGACTGCGAAGAAGAGTGCCAAGGGCTGGGCCGGTTACAAGGTCGCCAGGGGTGCTGGCAAGGGCGCAAGCAAGGCCGTAAAGCGCAAGGCGCGCCGCGGGCCTTCGACGCGCCAGCGCGTCGCGAAGATCGCCGGCGCCGTCGGCGTCACCGCCGCGATCGGGATCGTGCTTGCCAAGCTCGACCGCCGCAAGGCCGTCGGCAAGGTCAAGGGCGCGGCCTCGAGCGTCACCGGGGGCACGGACTACGACGACGTCACGCTCGCCCGCAAGGTCGAGACCGAGCTGTTCCGCCCCGCCGACGCGCCCAAGGGCCAGGTGTCGGTGAACGTCAACGACGGCGTGGTCGAGCTGCGCGGCGAGCTCCCAGACCAGCAGCAGATCGACGAGCTGGGCGAGAGCGCCCGCAAGATCGGCGGCGTCAAGGACGTCCGCAACCTGCTGCATACCGGCACGAACGGCGGCTAGCCACCGCGCGGAATAACGAGGGAGGAGCGGCCGTCTATGTGGTCATGCTCAGCTACTCCTCCCTCTCCATCCGCGCTCGCGCAAGAGCGCGAGCGCGCGATCCGCGAGAAGGCCCGCGACGCCTGGCGCCGCCAGCAGAGCGGCCGGCTGAAGCTCCGCAACGCGACCTTCGCCGACGCCGCGGACCTCCACCGCCTCGCCCGCCTGGACTCCCAGCCCTCCCCGCCCTCGGGTCGCCTGGTCGTCGCCGTCGAGGACGGCGCGATGGTCGCGGCCGTCGCGGTCGAGAGCGGCGAGGCGATCGCCGACCCGTTCCGGTCCACCGCCCCGGTCGTCGCGCTCCTGCGCCTGCGGGCCCAGGCGCTGCGCATCTCGGAGCCGCCGCGGCGGCGGATCTTCGGCCGCTTCGCGCGTGTGCGCGGCGCGGCCGCCTGAGTTGCAGGCGTCCACGGCCAATGGGAGCATCGGGACCCGCATGAGCTCGCGCTCCGTACGTGAACCGCAGTGGCGTCGCCCCGGGCAAGGGCGGCGCCCCGGCACGGCAGCGCCCGGTCCGCACGCGCCGGTGTTGGAGCTCCAGCGGATGGCGGGCAACCGGGCGGTCACCGCCCTCCTCGCCCGCGACCCGAAGCCCAAGACGCCGGCCAAGCCGCCGGAGAAGAAGAAGGATCCGCCGAAGCAGAGCTACGTGGCCATCAGCGGGATGGACCCGATCGTCTTCGAATCGGCGCAGCTCGGCGGGAGGCAGACCATGTCGCCAGCGGGCCGCGGCCAGAACCGCGAAGCGTCCGCGCCCGCGGTGGCCGAGGTCGTGGTCACGACGCTCCAAGGCGACCATTCCACCGAGCTGTTCCAGCGGTCCCTCTCGGGCAAGCCCTTCTCGGCGGAGATCGTGTTCCAGAAGGACGGCGTGCCATACATGAAGATCAAGCTCACGAACGTCCTAATCAGCTCCTACAGCCTCAGCGGCCACGGCGGCGGCCCGGACAGCAAGCCGATGGAGTCGTGGACGCTCAACGCCGACAAGATCGAGTACGAGACCTTGGCCGGCGGCACCGCCGCGAGCGGCGGGGACTGAACCGCGCGGCTACACTCGGCGACGCCTCCGCCGGAGTAGCTCAGTCGGTTAGAGCAGCGGAATCATAATCCGCGTGTCGGGGGTTCGAGTCCCTCCTCCGGCATCACGGTCTACGGCCGAATTCCGCGCTGCAGAGCCAATACACGCGGATTTGCTCTGAGGCGTTCCGACCCCAGCGGACGCCTACGAACGCCTCGGGGGCGCGCATTAAT
This sequence comes from uncultured Solirubrobacteraceae bacterium, assembly GCA_963722815.1. GTDB lineage: Bacteria > Actinomycetota > Thermoleophilia > Solirubrobacterales > Solirubrobacteraceae > DASQFQ01. The sequence goes on along the minus strand of CAVROM010000009.1, from coordinate 65,954 downwards.
GTCCCCCCACATAGCCCCCGGGGGGACCAGTTTCGTCGGCGGACGATCTAGGGGCCGATAGTGGCGAACTGGCGCAAGACGAGCACGCCGAACGTCTACGTCGCGCACCAGCAACGCTGCGCGGCCTTCCGCGACGAGCACGCACGTTGCAGCTGCGCGCCGTCTTGGCGCGGCCGGCGATGGAACCCGGTCAATCACCGCAGCGAGTGGCAGAAGCCCGTGACCAAGAACCGAAGCGAAGTGCTCTCGTGGCTCGGCGCGGGCAAGAAGGGCGCCGCTCACCTCCGCGAGCGCGCTTCGGCCGGTCGAACGTTCGAGATCTTCGTGGCCCGCGCGACGCCCGACGGAAGGCTCCGCCCTGCCGGCGCCGCCGAGCTGGGCCTCAGCGGCCAGCAACGCGACGAGCTCCGAACCGCGCTCCGCGAACGCCACCTCGAGATCCGCCGCGGCGCCCACCGCGTCGCCGCGGGTATCTGGGTCGACGTCGACTTCCACGGTGGACCGACAGGACCACTCCGAGACGCCGTGATGCGCGCGGTACGCATCGACCCGTGAGTCCGAGCCCCCTATTAGGTGAGGCGACCAGATCAGACGCGGGCGGTGATTAGCGCGTAGCCGAGGTTTCCGCGCGCGATCGCCTCGATCGCCATGCGGGCGAGCGCCGCGGCCTCGCGCGCGCGCTCGCGCTGCTCGCCCGGCGGCGTGACTATCCGAGCGACTCGGAGCCGCGCCTCTATGCGGTCGGCCATGACGCGCAGCTCGGCGTCGTGCGGTTCGGCCGCCAGCGGCTCGCAGCCGGCGTCGCGCAGAAGCGCGACGTACTCGTCAGTCCTGCGCGCGTCGGCCACGCACGCGACCTGCGCGGCCGCTGTGCGCAGCGCGGCGGGGAGTGCGTCGAGGTCGGCGGTGACGTCGGCGATCGCGACCGTCCCGCCTGGCCGGACGACGCGCGCCATCTCGGCGATCGCCCTGGGCTTGTCGGGGAACGTGCACAACGAGCACTCGGACAGCGCGACGTCGAAGCCGGCATCGCGGAGCGGCAGGGTTTCGGCGTCGCCGACCAGGAAGCTCGCGCGCTCGCCGGCACCGGCCGCCTGCCTCGCCTGCGCGATCGCACGGGCGCCGAGGTCGACGCCGACCGCCTCGCAGCCCAGCTCGCGCGCGAGGAGGAGCGCGGTGGCGCCCCTGCCGCAGGCGACGTCGAGGACGCGCTGACCCGGCGCGACGCCCGCCAGCTCGGCGAGACGCAGGCTCAGTTGCTCCCCGCCCGGGTGGAGCTCGCCGTCGAGCAGCCAGAGCACCTCGTCGCTCTCGTAGAGCTGCGCGCAGCAGGCCTTCAGGTCATCGGGCAGCAGGCCGGTCACGCGATCGTTCCGGCGGCCAGGTCCGCACGGACCTGCTTGCGATAGCCCGCGGCGTTGTAGGCGCAGAACGGGATGATGCGTCCGTCGGGAACGATCTCGCCCACGCAGCACTTCTGCAGCTTCCCGACGTCGAGCGTCCACTCGTCCTGGAAGTCCTGCGCGACGACCATGAACCCGCGCGCCGCGACGCGTTGCAGCTCCTCGGGCAGCCCGACGCCGCAGGCCACGCAGTCCAGCCGGTCGCCGGTGCGCTCGGTCCCGCCGGCCGCGGACGCGCTGAACAGCCCGCTCAGCGCGGCGGCCACCTCGAGGTCGGGCACGGCGCGGTTGGTCACGAAACCGAGGTAGCGATCGACGTCGACCAGCCGCGGCAGCGGCACGAGGTCCTCGCCGTCATAGAGCGCGTAGGTCGCCGAGCGGCAGGTCGGCGAGCAGCACGGAACCGCGACGAAATCGTCCTCGCGGAACCACTCGGGCAGCTGCGCGCACAGCCCGCGGATCACCTCGACGTTCGTCAGCCGGTCGAGCGGATCGAACTCGGGATGCCGTCCGGTGTGCGTGACCGGCTGGAAGAAGACGCCGTTGACGGCCGGATGCTCCACCCCGAACCGCACGATCGCGCCGAGCTCGTGCTCGTTGATCCCGCGCTCAACCGCGGCGGCCAGCGAGACGCCGACGCCGGCGGCGGCACAGCGATCCAGCGCCGCCTGCTTGATCTCCTGCAGCCGCCGGCCCCTGATCGCCAGGTGGGTGGCGTCGTCGAACCCGTCGAACTGCAGGTAGACGTGGATACCGAGCTCCGCGAGCGCCGGCGCGAAGCGCGGGTCGCGCGCGAGCCGGATGCCGTTCGTGTTCAGCATCACGAGCGGGATCCCGCGCGTCTTCGCAGCGCTCAGCATCTCGAGGATCTGCGGGTGGATCGACGGCTCGCCGCCCGACAGCTGGACCGCCTCCGGCTCCCCCTCGGCGGCGACGAACGCGTCGAGCATCGACTCGACCTGGGCCAGCGACAGCGAGTAGCCGTCCGGCTGATGCCCGGTGCCCGACTCGGCGAAGCACACAGGGCAGTCGAGGTTGCAGCCGGTATTGACCTCGATGATCCCGAGGCACGTGTGCTGAGCGTGCTCCGGGCAGATCCCGCAGTCGCTGGGACAGCCCTTGTCGGTCGCGGTCTGGCGCAGGAGCGGCTCGGCGCCGGGCCGCTCGTAGCGCTGCGCGGCGCGCCAGCGCTCGCTGTCGCCGTACGCGAGCGCTTCGAGCAGACCGTGCTCGGGGCACTCCCGGCGGAGGATCACGCGCCCGCCACGCTCGATCAGCTCCGCGTCGAGCCCGGCGCCGCAGAAGGGACAGATCGACCGGGTCGCTGTGGGCAGGGTGCCGCGCGCCGCCACGCGCGGAGTATCCCAGCCGTGTAGAACGAAACGATGACACTTCCGCTGCGCGCCGCCGTCACCGGCTCCCTGCTCGCCGCGGGGGCTGCCCTCGTCGCACGCGCCGGGCTGACGCTCGACATCGGCGTCGGCCGCAGGCTCCGGCCGCTCGGCCCGATCGCGCTGTACATCGCCGCGCCACCCGAGGTCGTGTTCGACGTCATCGCCGCGCCGTACCTCGGCCGCACGCCGCGCGCTCTGCGGGGCAAGCTGGAGGTGATCGAGCGCGGTGCAGATCTCGTCCTCGCCGCGCACTTCACGCCCGTGGCGCCTGGCCTAACGGTGACAACGGTCGAGACCGTCCGCTTCGAGCGCCCCCGGTGTGTCACGTTCCGGCTCGTCAAGGGCCCGGTGCCGCACGTCGTCGAACGCTACGAGCTGCGTGCGAGCGGGAGTGAGACGGCGTTCGAGTATCGCGGTGAGCTGGGCACCGACCTGTGGGCGCTCGGCGCCTGGTGGGGAGCGATCGTGGCGGCGTCCTGGGAGCGGACGGTCGCGAGCTCGCTGGACGGCATCCGCACCGAAGCGGAGCGGCGCAGCCGCCATCGGTCGTGAAGTACCGACGTCGAACAACGCGGCGCCTGGGATTCGATCCGAGTTGGTGACTCGCGCGAAGATAGGTCTGATCGGGCAGGAGCGGCGATGTGCGCCAGCTCAGTGTGGCAAGAGCCAGTCATGGTCGGCGGCGGAAAGCGAGAGCTCCGGCTCGCCTCGACCGTCCGCATGGTCGACGGCAATCAGCTCGTCGACGAGGGCGAGCGCGGCCAGATGGTTCGCCGGGTTCCAGCGGCGATGCAGCGCCGCCGCGACGTTCGCCGCCATCTGGGCGGTCTCCTCGTACGTGGGATCGTGCGACAGCCGCGCCGCACGACTGAGCCGCCGGCGGCGCCGCAGCTCCCACCAGTGGGGGCGAGAGCGGGTCGCCGCCCATTCCTGGCACATCGCGGCCCGGCGCGCGCGCACGGCATCCGACTCAGTCGCGGTCCCCAGGACTTGGGCGGCGTGCCGGTAGAGGTCCCGACGGCGGGCGTCGTCGACCGCGTCGTTGTAGACGCGCAAGAACGCCGCGATCACCGAGCATGCGCAGCGCGGATGATCGGTGAACGACTCGCCCGCGAGCATCGAGCAGAGCTCCATGACACAGGCGCGTCCCTCGGCACTCGAGTGAGGCCCGCTGCCGAGCCGGATGGTCTGATGGCTGATCGGCGGCATGTGGGGATCTTGTTCCGTGCCGAACCCGAGTCGTCGCTGATCGTTTGCCGGCTGACATCCCACAGCCCACGAAAGAACATCCTCCCGCCGGTCGGACACATGCTTGGCGACGCTCACGTCCGGGCGTACTGCGGTCGTCAACCGCTGACGCCACGCGCCGTGGGTAGGTCGGGCGGATGACGGCGTCATGCCGTCTCGGCCGGGTACGGGCCAGACCTCGAAGCGGATCGCCTCGGGCCGTGACGACCGCACGAGGAGCCGGCCGTGATGTCGGGCTTCCGACGGCGTGCGCTGTGGGCTCGTTACGGACTGGCGGGAAATGCCGTCGAGGTCCGCGATGGCCGGCGTCGCTTCTGGCCCACGGCGCGGCCGCTCGACACGGAGCAGGCGTACGCCTTGCTCACCGCATGCCCGCGCCGCAATCGCCCGATCGTTTCGATCCGTCGGACCTTGCCTTCGCGGCTGGCCGGCGTTGACCACGACCCGTCGGAAGCGAGCGGGCGGCGTGGTGTGGCCCGTCTCCAGCTGATCGCGCTGCGTCCAAGCGTCTAACCAGCCCGAGACGTGCACAGTCCGAGCCCACCTGCCGCACTTGAGATCCGAGTAATCGGACTGCTCGCGGCGGCGGTAGGCGGGCGGCCTGTCACCCCGCCCGCCAGTCGGCGAGCATGGGCGCTCCTCGGCTTTCTCGCGCTCCGCCCCGGCCCGGTGCCCCGCGCGGAGATTGCCGCGGCGCTGTGGCCGGAGGTGTGCGACACCTCCGCGCGCGGGAGCCTGCGAAGCGCGGTCTGGGCACTGCGCCGTGCGCTGGGCGCCACCGCGCACGACCGGCTCGAGGCGACGCGCGACATGATTGGCCTGGTCGACGACGGCGCGCTGTGGACCGACCTACGGGCGTTCTCATCAGCGGTCGCGGCCGGAGAGCTCGAACGCGCTCTCGCGCTTCGGCGGGGGCCGCTGCTGCAAGGCATTCAGGACGAGTGGGCGCTCCTCGAGCGTGACGCGTTCGAGGACCGATTCGGCGCTGCGCTCGGGACGCTCACCCTCGGCGCGCTCGAGGCTGGCGACCGCGCGCTCGCCATCCGGTGGGCTCGCAACCGCGCGCGGATCGCGCCGTCAGACGAGCCTGCCACCCGCGCGCTCATGGTCGCGCTCGCAGCGGCCGGCGAGCGGGCCGCCGCGCTCACGGTGTACCGGCGGCTGGCCGATCGCCTGCGTCGCCAGCTCGGAGTCGACCCGGCGTCGGCGACGCGCGAGCTCGCCACGCTGATCGCTACCGACGGCAGCGCCGCGGCGACGGAATCGCCGCCGCAGGCGCTACTTCGCTGGATCCAGCGAGACCGCGAGGTCTTCGCTACGCACGCGCCTCGAGCACCAGGTTGAACGGCGTCTCCGCAGCGCGCCGGACGCGGGTGAAGCCGGCCTGCCCGAGCACTTCGCGCAGCCGCGCCTCGCCGGCCTGGGCGCCCAGCTCCAAGGTGCCGCCCTGTGACCTCGCGTTCGGGGTGCAGATCGCGGTCGAGGCGGCGTAGAACACGCGCCCCACCGGGTTGAGGTTGTCCTCGAGCCGGTCGCCGGCGTTCGGCTCGACGATCATCCAGGTGCCGTCCGGCGTCAGCATGTTCCGTACATGCCGCGCAACGGCGACCGGATCGCCCATGTCGTGGAGCGCGTCGAACACGCACGCCAGGTCAAACGGGCCGCCCCCGAACGTGTCGGCGCCCGCCACCTCGAATGTCGCGCGATCGGCGACCCCCGCACGCTCGGCCTGCTCGCGCGCCCGCTCGATCGAGCTGTCGTGGTAGTCGGAGCCAGCGACGCGAGATTTCGGGAAGGACCGCGCCATCAGGATCGTCGACGCGCCGTGGCCGCAGCCGATGTCCGCTACCTCGGCGCCCCGAGCGAGCTTCTCCTCGACTCCGTCGAGGGCGGGAATCCACTCTGAGACCAGGTGGGCCGCATAGCCGGGCCGGAAGAAGCGTTCAGTGCCATGGAAGAGCGCGTCGTCGTGCTCGTGCCAGCCGAGGCCCTTCCCACTGCGCAGCACCTGGGTGACCTCCGGAAGGTCGCGGACAACCGACGCCGCGACATGGAACGCCCCCGGGATGTAGGCAGGTCCGTCCTCGCCGCCGAGAACCAACGCCTGCTCCGGCTCGAGGTGGAAGCGACCGGGCTCGGGGTCGAACGTCACGTAGCCGCCGGCGGCCATGGCCGACAGCCACTCCTCGACGTACCGCTCGTCGGTGTGCGTGCGTTCGGCGAGCTGGCCGGGGGTGAGCGGCTCGCCGTCTCCCATCGCCTCGAAAAGGCCGAGCTGCTCGCCGGCGAGCACGAGCGGGAACGAGAGCGCGGCGCCGAGGTCGATCGTGAAGCGGCCCAGCATCTCCTCCACGCGGGCCTGCTCGACGGGTCGGGTTCCGGTCGCGGTCATGCGGCGGTCCTCCTTGTCGCGCTTGACATCTCCGACGACTGTCGCGCGTGGCCGTCAAACCACCGTCAATGCACGGTGGCCGTCGTCAGCCGCCGAACGAAGCCGCGACAGGCGTCACGCGCTTGACAACCGGCCTCCGTCGCCGAGCGGCTCGGGTACGCCTCTGGCCGGAAGCGACGAAGGAGGACCCGATGGCAACGCAGACGCCGACCGATGACAAGCGCTGGCTCACTGCCGACCAGCTCCGCGAGCTGACGGCCGGCGAGCCGGACTCCGGCCCCCCGCCCCCTCCACTGCATCGGACCGAGGAGACCACTTCGCGAGGTCCGCTCGCGTTCGGCGTCGCGACAGCGCTCCTGGCGCTCGTTGCGCTTGTGCTCGTGCTCGTCTGACGGGGCTCAATGCGACCGCTGCCCCATGCGCCGCCTGGCATCACGCTGCGCGATGTAGCCAAGAGCTTTCGGACGCCGCACGGCGACGTTGAGGCCGTGCGCGGAGTCGACATTTCGATCGATCCAGGCGAGACGATCGCACTGCTGGGACCGAACGGTGCCGGCAAGTCGACCACGATCGACCTGCTGCTCGGCCTCGTCCGCCCGGACCGCGGCGCGGTGTCGGTCCTGGGGCATTCCCCGCGTGAGGCGGTCGACGCCGGCCTGGTCGGCGCGATGCTCCAGGCCGGCACGCTGATCCGCGATGTCTCCGTGCGCGAGCTGATCGCGCTGGTGGCCGCGCTCTACCCGCGGCCGCTCGGCGTCGACGATGCGCTCGATCTCGTCGATATTCGCGACCTGGCTGATCGCAAGACGCAGAAGCTCTCCGGCGGGCAGGCACAGCGGGTGCGCTTCGCACTCGCGCTTGTGGCCGATCCCGAGCTGCTGGTGCTCGACGAGCCGACGGTGGGGATGGACGTTGCCAGCCGGCAAGCGTTCTGGGCTTCGATGCGGCACTTCGCGGCCCGCGGCCGGACCGTCCTGTTCGCGACGCACTACCTCGACGAAGCGGACGCCCACGCCGACCGGGCGGTGGTGATGGGACGCGGCCTGGTAATCGCCGCAGCGCCCACCAACCAGATCCGCGCGCGCGTCGGGCGGCGGACGATCCGCGCCACGCTCGATGACCCGGACGCGGCGACGATGGCACGGCTTCCGGGTGTGGCCGGGGTCGAACAGCATGGCAAGCTCATCGCGCTGAGCTGCACGGACTCCGACGCGGCGGTTCGAGCCCTGCTGGACGCACATCCGGAGGCACGGGACATCGAGATCGCAACCGCCGGACTCGAGGAGGCCTTCGTCGAGCTGACCGCCGAACCCGAAACCGTGGGGACGAACTGATGAGCGAGCTCGCCTATACGCGCTTCGAGCTGGTCCGCACCTTCCGCAACGCGCGGCTGCTGATCTTCGCGCTCGGCTTCCCGCTCGTGCTCTACCTCGCGATCGCCGGTCCCAACCGGAACATCGCAGACCTCGGCGGGAGTGGGATCTCGCTCCCGCTCTACTACATGGTCGGGCTGGTCGCGTTCGGGGCGATGATGTCGCTGATCTCGACCGGGGCGCGGATCGCCTCAGAGCGCACCGACGGGTGGACGCGACAGCTGCGCATCACGCCGCTTCCGGCGCGCGCGTACCTGCGGGCGAAGCTGGCCACCGGCTATGCGATGGCGCTGAGCACCATCGCGCTGCTGTCGGCGGCCGGCATCGCGCTCGGGGTGCGGCTGCCCGCCGTGCGATGGCTGGAGATGGTCGCCCTGCTGCTCGTCGGACTCCTGCCGTTCGCCGCACTCGGGGTGCTTCTGGGGCACCTCTTGACCGCAGACACGATCGGGCCGGCAGCCGGCGGGCTGGTCTCGTTGCTCGCGCTCATCAGCGGCAACTGGTTCCCGCTCGGCGAGGGCCTCTTGCAGGACGTTGCCCAGTTCCTGCCGTCTTACTGGCTCGTACAGGCCAGCCACGTGGCACTCGGCGGCGCGGCCTGGAGCACCACAGGCTGGCTTGTGATCGCCGCCTGGACCTTCTTTCTGGGAGGGCTTGCGCGAGCGGCGTTCCGGCGCGACACCAAGCGCGTCTGACGCCCGGTCGCGGCGAGCACGCCGAGCGGGCGCTTCCGTGGAAACGACGTTCTGGTCGCCGGTGCCGGCACATCGGGCCGAGAGATTGCCTACGACCTCGTCGACGCCGGCGCGGGCCGCGTCCGCGTCGCCGTCCGCACGCCACCAACATCGTGTTGCGCAGCGTTCTCGCCCTACCGGGTGAGCCCATCGCGCTCGCAATGCTCCGGCTGCCGAGCCGCCTCGCCGACGCGCAGCTCGGTCTCATGCGACGCGTCGTCGTCGGTGATCTCAGCGCCCAGGGGCTTCCGACGCCGCAAGAGGGTTCGTTCGCCCGCACCGCCGACGCGAGCATGATCGTGACGGGCTCGCATCACCACCGTCGGCTGCATGCGGCGCTTCTCGGGTCGACCGCGCGGACGCTGTTCCGCGATGCGGGAGTGCCAACGCTCGTGTGCCCCGCCCCGGCCTAGCTTCTTCCGCGGGCGGCTGCTCTCTCCCCCGTCTGGCCGGTCACGGTGAGCACCCGTCCAGCCCGATTGTCGGCCAGCGGACGCTCGCGCAAGGTCCGTTCTCAATCGAGGCAGGCTCGAAAGCGGTGACGCCGACCCTCAGGACGTTTCGTTCTCCGCCTGACGAACGCCGTTGTGCCGCTCGTGCCGTGGCCATACGGTCGATCTCGTGCGGCGCCTCGCCTTGGACGCCGGCCTCGCGCTCGTCGCGTCGCCCGGGCCGCGCTGACGTGACACGCACTCAACCGCCGACCGCGCGCTAGATCAACGCCAAGCGCTTCCACCTTCACACCGGAGCCAATGGACGAGGGGACAGGAATGGTTATCACGAGCGCGCTCGCATGACCCTGTACACCTGCGCCTGGCAGAAGCGAAGCGCGGGTTGGCATCCCTGCGGGATAGCGGCGAAGGCACTCGACGACGCCGGCTACAGCTACGAGATCAAGGTCGTACGCGGTCAGCTCAGCATGCCATGGACATGGTTGACCCGAAAGCGTGATCGCGCCGAGGTCAGGCGCCTCAGTGGCAGGAATGGCGTGCCGCTGCTCGTACTCGACGACGACCGGGTCGTCGTCGGCTCTGCGGAAATCGCGCGCTGGGCCAAGCAGCACCCCGGCGCTACGCGGCCAACTTCGTAGCGTCGCCAGATTCCCCAAGCATCTCCGCACCCCGGATGCCGGTACGCCACGACCGGCGCAGTCCTCCGCATGACAGAAGCTCCGGCCCGGAAGCGCCAGCGGGTATCCCTTTGCCCGGAACCGAAGGAGAAGCGTATGTCGCGCAGACAACCCGGCCCAAAGCACGGCAATGGCTCGACGACGCCGAGCTGCGTCGGCTCGCCGGCCCGGAACCGACCGCGGGTCCGCGCGGTGAGCACACTGGGCGAGGCGAGGGGTCGACAGCCCCCGCGAAACGATGGTGGCGGTCGCCATCCCCGGTGCTCGTCGGACTGCTGATCCTGGTCCTGCTGATGTTCTGACTCGGCGGCTAACGTCAGGATGGCGAACGGCTCCGCCTGGGCCTCCAGTCGGTTGGCGTCGCCAGCGGCTCGCCGCTCCTGCGGTCAACGCGCGTCCGGCGTTCGCTCCGGGGTGGAGACGCGAGCCAGTTCGGCGTTCCGAAGATTGCCCGTCGAAGACGGAAGCGGTTGCGTCGACCTCGGACGCGTCAGGCGCCCGCCGGCGAACCGGGCTTGCGGGCGTCGAGCAGCGCGCGTAGCGCCTCAACCGCGGCGGCGATGTCGAGCTCAGGGTCGAGCAGCGCGTGGAGGAGCAGACCGTCGCCGACGGCTCCCAGCACGGTGGCGATCGCCTCGGGGGGCGCGCCGTCGAAGGCGGCTCCGCGCTCTTGGTCAGCGCGCACGGCCTCGACCATGAGCCGCCGGTAGGCGCCGAGCATCGCGCCCATCCGTTCGCGCAGCTGCGGGTCGCGCTCGGCCTCGCGCATCGCCTCGAGCATCAGCCGGGAGAGCACCGGATCGATCGCGTCGGGGTCAGCGAGCTCGGCGCCGATCAGGCCGATCAGGTCGTCGACCGTCGTGAACGCAGCGAATCGATCGACCGGGATCGCCTGCTGGAACGCGTGGAGTGCCGCCTCTGTGAGCAGTTCCTGCTTGCCGCGGAAGTGGTAGCTGACCGAGCCGTGCGGCAGCTGAGCGCGCTCGGCGACAGCGCGCGTCGTGACGCGCCCCCATCCGAGCTCGGCGATCAGCTCGGCCGCTGCGTCCATGAGCCGCTCGCGCGTCGGCGCCGACGCCGGACCGCGAAGCCCCGCAGCGCGCCTAGGCCGGTCGGACTGTCCGGATGACCTGTCCATATGGACAATGCTAGTGCTAGAGTCGGACGCATAGCCGTGACTGCGCAACCGAACCACCGGGGATCTCGCCGTCGAGGCCGCCGGTCTGACGAAGGCCTTTGGGCGGTCGCGGGCGCTCGACGGCATCGATCTGGCGATTCCGCGCGGCAGCGTCTACGGCGTGCTCGGCCCCAACGGTGCGGGCAAGACGACGACGATCCGGATCCTCGCCACGTTGCTGCGCCCTGACTCCGGCACGGCCTGCGTGCTCGGCCACGACGTCCTCCGCGACGCCGCCGCGGTGCGCAGCCGGATCAGCCTCACGGCGCAGTTCGCGTCCGTCGACGAGGACCTCACGGCGCTGGAGAACCTCGTCCTGCTCGGCCGGCTCCTCGGCCATTCGCGCAAGCAGGCGAAGGCGCGCGCGCGTGAGCTGCTCGCGGCGTTCGACCTCGCCGAGGCGGCGGGCCGTCAGGTCCTGCAGTTCTCGGGCGGCATGCGGCGCAGGCTCGACGTCGCGGCGAGCATCATCGTCACGCCCGAACTGCTCTTCCTCGACGAGCCGACGACGGGCCTGGACCCGCGCAGCCGCAACCATGTGTGGGAGATCGTGCGGGCGATCGTCGCGCACGGCACGACAGTCGTGCTCACCACGCAATACCTCGACGAGGCCGATCGGCTGGCCGACCGCATCGCCGTCATCGACCACGGCCGCGTGATCGCCGAGGGCACCAGAGCCGAACTGAAGGCGTCCGTGGGAACGGGCGGAGTCCGCGTGCGGCTGCGCGACCCGGCCCAGCGCGACCAGGCCGCGCGCGTGCTGGCGGGCGAGCTCGGCGTACCCGTGCACCCCGACCGCGACCCGGCCACGCTCGCCGCAAGGATCCCAGCCCAGAACGGCGGCAGCGAGGCGGCGGAGCGCGCCGCCCACGCGCTCGCCGAGCTCGCCCGCTCGGGGATCGCCGTCAGCGACTTCGCGACTCGGCCAGGCCAGCCTCGACGAGGTGTTCCTGGCCCTGACCGGAAAGCGCGCAGAATCGGAGACGCCCGAGGCCGAGGTGACCGCGTGACCCACGCGCCCGCGTTGTCCTCGCAGCCGCGGCCTGCGCCGGCGGGGCCGCTCCGCGCGTCGCTGGCCTTCGGCTGGCGCTCGCTGCTGAAGCTCAAGCACATGCCCGAACAGCTCGGCGACGTCCTCGGCATCCCGATCCTGTTCACGCTGATGTTCACCTACCTGTTCGGCGGGGCGCTGGCCGGATCCCCAGGCAACTACCTGCAGTTCCTGCTCCCCGGCACCCTCGTGCTCGCGGTCGTGTTCGTCACGGTCTACACCGGCGTCACCCTCAACCGCGACCTCGCGACCGGAGCGTTCGACCGCTTCCGCTCCCTGCCGGTCTGGCGGCCGGCGCCGATCGTCGGCGCCCTGATCGGCGACACAGGCCGCTACCTGCTCGCCGCGAGCCTCGTCATCGCCCTCGGGCTCGATCATGGGCTACGACGCCGGCGGCGGCCCGCTCGGCGTCCTCGCCGCCGTCGCCCTCGTGATCGTGTTCGCCGTCTCGCTCTCCTGGGCATGGACCGCGCTCGGACTGGTGCTGCGCACGCCGAACGCGGTGATGAGCATCGGGTTCGTGATCCTCTTCCCGATCACCTTCCTGAGCAACGTCTTCGTCGACCCGGACACGATGCCCGCCGGGCTGCGCGCCTTCTCCGACGCCAACCCGATCAGCCACCTCGTCACCGCGACGCGCGGGCTGATGGACGGAACCGCGACCGCCGCGCAGCTGGCGTGGGTGCTCGCCGCCTCGGCCGTCCTCACCGCGATCTTCGCGCCGCTGACGACCTCGCTCTACCGCCGCCGGGCCTAGCGGCGGTCGCGCACCCCCGGTTGACAGCGCGATGACACCGGCGAGCGGGATCGGGCTCGAGCCTCGGTTAGGATGGCCGGAGTGCCAGCAGGATCGCCGGACGCAGAGCGTGTCCGGGCCGCGGAGGTGATCGCAAGCCTCTGCCTGGCGACGGACCTTGGGATGGGGCTGCCGCTGATGCACGGCCTGCAAAGCACGCTGTTCGCCACCCGCCTCGGCGAACGCCTGGGCATCGACCAGGAGACGAGCCGGCACGCCTACTACGCGTGCATGCTCTTCCATGCCGGCTGTACCACCGACGCCGAGATCGCCGCCGAGATCTTCGGCGCCGCCATGGTCGAGCACAGCGTGCCGGCCATGTTCGCCTCACGGCCGGCGATGCTCGCCGGTCTCCTCGGCTCCTTGCCGCCGGCCGGCAGCTCGCTGCCGCGGAGCGCGTTCGAGATCGCGCGGCGCGCCCCGCGCGCCGCCCGTACGGCTCGGCCGCACTTCACCGCCGCATGCGAAGTGGCGGAGATGCTGGCGCGCCGTCTCGGGCTGCCGGTGAGCCTGTCGAGCCTGTTCTCGCAGATGAGCGAGCGGTGGGACGGCAAGGGTCCACTGCGACGGGCGTCGCACGACGCAGATTCCGCTGGCCGTGCGGATCGTGCACGTCGCTCAGGATGCGGCGGTTCACCGCATGCTGGGCGGCGTCGACGCCGCCGCGCAGGCCGTGCGCGAGCACGGGGGCGCTGGGCTCGACCCCGAGCTCGCGACCCGGCTGGCCGACGAGGCCGTGGAGATTCTCGCGCTGGATCCGGAGGCGTCGGCGTGGGATGAGGTGCTCGCCTGCGAGCCGGCACCCCGCCTGCGGCTGGAGGGCGAGGCCATCGACGCCGCCCTCGCGGCGATGGGTGACTTCGCAGACCTCGCGTCGCCGTACCTGGCCGGCCACTCGGCGGGGGTCGCGACCCTGGCGGCAGCCGCCGCCCGGTGCGCCGGGCTCGCCGAGCACGACGTCGCAGCCGTTCGCCGGGCCGCCAGCGTCCACGACCTCGGGCGGGTCGCGATCCCGGTCAGCACGTGGCATCGCCCAGGGCCGCTGTCCGCGGACGAGTGGGAGCACGTGAGGCTGCACGCGTACCACTCCGAGCGCGTGCTCGTGCGATCGCCCTCGCTCGCGCCCTTGGCGCCCGTGGCCGGCGCCCACCACGAACGGCTGGACGGATCCGGATACCACCGCGGGACGCGCGCCGCCGGGACTGTCCCCGGCGGCGCGGCTGCTCGGTGCCGCCGACGCGTTCCGGGCCATGACCGAGCCACGATCGCACCGCGCCGCGCTGCGGCCTGCGCGCGCCGCCGACCAGCTCGGCGCGCAGTGCCGAGCCGGGTTGTTCGACGCCGACGCCGTCGCCGCCGTCCTCGAGGCGAGCGGACACGAGCCACCGCGTCTCGTGAGAGCGGCGGGGTTGACGGAGCGTGAAGTCGAGGTGGTCGCACTCCTCGCCCGCGGACTTCAGACGAAGCAGATCGCGGCCACGCTGGGGATCTCCGCCGAAGACGGCCGACCATCACATCCAGAACGCGTACGGGAAGATCGGTGTCTCGACGCGTGCGGCGGCGGCGCTGTTCGCGATGGAGCACGGTCTCGTCGCCTGGGGAGAATTCCCGATGGCCCGCGCGGCCGACCGGACCTAGCGTCATCTGCACAACTGCAGATCCGGCCGCAAGGAGACCGACATGCCGACCGCAGAGTCAACCGAACGCGTGGAGACGATCGTCATCGGCGGCGGGCAGGCGGGACTCACCGTGGGCCACGAGCTCGCCCGCCGCGGGCGGCGGTTCGTGATCCTCGACGCGGGCAAGCGCGTCGGCGACGCGTGGCGAGGCCGCTGGGACTCGCTCCGTCTGTTCACGCCCGCCCGGTACGACGGGCTGCCCGGGATGCCCTTCCCAGCGCCCGCGCACTCCTTCCCCACTAAGGACGACATGGCCGACTACCTGGAGGCGTACGCGGCGCGGTTCGAGCTCCCGGTGCGAACCGGCGTGCGCGTGGACCGCCTGTCGCGCAACGGGGCCGGGTTCGTCGCGGCGTCGGGCGCGCGGCGGTTCGAGGCGGACAACGTCGTCGTCGCGATGTCCAGCTGGCAGCGTCCGCGCGTGCCCCGGCTCGCGGCCGAGCTGGACCCGGACATCGTCCAGCTCCACTCTGCCCACTATCGAAACCCGGACCAGCTGCGGGACGGTGATCTGCTGCTCGTGGGAGCGGGCAACTCCGGCGCGGAGATCGCCCTCGACGCGGCCGGCGGTCGGCGTGTGTGGCTGTCTGGGCGCGACGTCGGGCATGTCCCGTTCCGCATCGAGTCGCTCGCGGGCCGCCTCCTCGTCCCGATCGTGCTGCGCGGGGTGTTCCACCATCTGCTGACCGTGCGCACTCCAATGGGCCGGAAGAAGCGTGCCGAGGCACTGAATCACGGCCTGCCGCTCGTGCGCACCAAGCCCAGCGACCTGGCCGCGACTGGGATCGAGCGCGTGCCCAGGGTCGCGAGCGTCCGCGAGGGCCGGCCCGAGCTCGAGGACGGCCGCGTGCTCGATGTGGCGAACGTCGTGTGGTGCACCGGATACGAGCCTGACCTCGGACTGGATCGACCTCCCCGGAGTCGCGAAGGACGATCCGCCGACCGAGCGCGGCGTGGTGGCGGACCAGCCCGGGCTGTACTTCGTCGGTCTCCTGTTCCTCTACTCCGTGTCCTCTGCGATGGTGCATGGCCTCGCACGCGACGCCGAGCACGTCGCGAAGCACATCGCCGCGCGGAAGCTCGAGCCGATGCGAGCCGCCGAGCCGGCGTTGGGCGGATAGCGCTCGTCAGCGCGACCCGCGTGTTGGGTACGCCGGAGTTGTCGCCGCCACCCAGTGCGACAGCAGTTGCGTTCCGGGAGCGTTCATGGAGACCCCAACCAGAAGCGCCTGTGACCGGATCTCCACGACCATCGTGCAAATCCCGGTCACCTTCACGGTCGACCACGACTGGCCCCCTCCGGACCAGCCGATCCATCACGCGCTGCGAGCCGTGCGCGGGTTCGAGATCGAGGCGCCACCCCAGAGCTCGCCGAGCTCCACGCCCTGCTGCTGATGAGGGCGCTGGAGCACGCGGGCAGCTCATGCGCGGAGCTGGTCTGCACAGCGGTCAGCGGACCTCCGGCGTCTGCTCCGAACTGGAGTCGCACTGCAGCTCCGCCTCGCGCGTCGCCTCGACTGCCTCGAAGCGCTGCAGCGCGCGGCAGGTGCGGTGGGCGCCGATCCCGACCAGCACCGGGATGACCCAGATCGCGAAGCGCCAGACCAGATCTGGGTCTCGTAGCCCAGCCCGAAAAGCACGAACAGCCGGTCGGCTGATCCGGCGATAAGACCAGCACCACCAAGGCGAGGAACCCAAGGCGAGGCGGTTCGCATGGGGGCGTCGCGGGGGCGGTCGAGCAGGTTGTAGGGCTCCCGGTCGCCGCCTCCTCCATTGTCTTGTCCCGCCGCCGCCGTCACGCGGCTGACGGCGAACGGCGCGCGCCGGGGCGCGGGGGCACCACGGAGTGGCAACTACCAACAGCAACCCGCCGGGCGACGGACCGCCCGGCCCTCGTGAGGTGATCGCTGATGACTGGTCCCGCGCGCGGCAACTACCGCCCGCCGAGCTGGTTCGACCGCACCGTGTTCAACCCGCTGATCGCGATGCTGTCGCGGCTCGGTCTGAGCTTCGCCGGCTCGCGCATCCTCGAAGTCCCTGGCCGCTCAAGCGGGCAGCCGCGGCGCAACCCGGTCAACCCGCTGGCGCTCGAGGGCGACCGCTACCTCGTGGCCCCGCGCGGCCAGACCCACTGGGTGCGCAACCTGCGCGCCGCCGGCGAGGGCCACCTCCTCCTGGGCCGCCGGCGCGAGCGCTTCGTGGCGGTCGAGCTCCCCGACGGCGCCAAGGAGCCGGTCCTGCGCGCCTACCTTCGGCGGTGGAAATGGGAAGTTGGGCAGTTCTTCGACGGGGTCGGCCCCGACGCGCCGCCCGAACAGCTTGCACGCATCGCACCCTCACATCCCGTCTTTCGCATCGAGCGCCGTCGTCATGCGTCCGGCTAGCGCGCTCAACCTGGGACTCCGGGTCGTAACGGAGACAGGCGTCGTGGCCGGACTCGCTTACTCTGGCGCCCACGCGGCCGACGGCGCCGTCGGCAAGCTCGCCCTCGGCATTGGCGCCCCGCTCGTCGGCTTCGGCATCTGGGGCGGCTGGGATTTTCGCGGCGCCGGCCGCTTCGCCGAGCCGCTGCGGCTGCTCCAGGAGCTCGTGATCTCGCTGATCGCAGCCGCCGCGCTCATCGCCGCCGGCCAGCCGGCGCTCGGCGCGGCGCTCGCTGCCGTGTCGTTTCTCCATCATGGCCTCGTCTACGCCCTAGGCGAGCGCCTGCTGCCGCCGGGCGCGTCGCCACGCTGAAGCGATCGATCGCCAGCGGCGTGCGGGCGCTGTCCGCCGGCCGGCCGGCGCTCTTCGTCGAGTCAGGGCGGCTCGTGGGACCAGTGGTCGGCTCCCATCTCCGGTTCGGTCCTGCAGTGTCAGGCGGAGCCTCGTGATCCTTCGACCCGTCGAGGCTTTCCACCTCGATGCGCACGCCGTCGAGTTCGACCGTGTCGGCCTGATCGAGGGACGCCGGCCGCGCGCGTCCAGGACCTAGCTGCCGGCGGGCGGGCCAGAGGTGCAGCGCACGAGCAGCATTCGCGGCCGCCCACGGCGCGGCGACGAATTTGGTCGCGAGCGTCAACCCGTGCACGAGAACGCCTGCGGCCACTACGTGCGCTTGAGCGTGGCCACTGTGGGGAGGCCGCCCTCCCCCACCTTCTGGCGGATCAGTGGCGGCCGGCGAGCGTCCGCGGCGCCGTCGTACGCCGCGGCGACGGCGCATCGTCGGTCGTCCCACTCGCCCGCTGCGCCGAGCGCGGCAGGGAGCCCACCATCAGCCCGAGACCACCGAGCACGGCGTGGGTCACGTTGTTGGTCGTATCGGCGGTGAGCAGGCCGACGACGTCGTTGCCGTCGATAAAGCCCCACAGCGCCACGACGGCGAACGTCACGCCTGCGAACAGGGCGTATGAGCGGGCCGTGTCGAGCCGGACCGAGGCGAGCACGCCGAACGCGCCCATCGCGATCCAGAACAGCGTCGTCCAGCCGCTGACGCTCCAGATCAGGAACTCGGGCTGGCCCGCGACCGGGCCGACGGTTCCGAAGCTGACGTCCTTGAGGACGAGCGCCAGCACGCCGAGCGCGAACAGGAACGCGCCGACGAGCGCGGCGTAGGTCTGGGCCGGAGTGTCCGGTCGCTCGAACAGCGTGCGCTTCTGGTGGTTGGATGGCGTCATCGCATTCAGCTGAGATCCCTCCTTTGGTCGGGTATCCCAAGGGGATGGCCCGTTCGGGCGACGGCTGGCCGCGCCCGGTCCGGCGGCAGACAACTGTCGGGATGCGAGCGGAGGCGGGACGTCAGCCGGCTCGGCGCGCCTGTGCCAGCGCGAGCCCCGCGATCCAGAACGGCACGAGGACCCAGACCTGGGCGCGGGTGTAACGGCGAAGCTGTGCGTGCAAGTCCACACCCGCGAGCTCCGCATCGAGAGCCGGCTTGCGCCAAAGCGCCACCACGTGACCGGTCAGCGGCAGGTAGTTGGCGGCAAGTCCCAGCAACCAGAACCCGAAAATCGCGCCGACCGCACCTCCCCAGCTCAGCGTCCATACGCCCATCGCCCCGCAGCCGAGCGTCCCGAGCGCAAACTCGCCCAGGATGATGCGTCGACGACGCTCCGTCCCGCGCGCGCCGTGCATGTCGAGCGCAGCGAGGCGCCGAACGTCGATCTTTGCGCTGGCGGGCAACATGGCTGCGATGTTACGACGAGCCTACGTTCCGTCGGAAGCGGCGTCGGCACGCTGACGATCTCGGTCCGCCTGGCCTTGGAGACACGAGCCGGGCGTCAACCGCGCGTCGTCATCCGGCAGACGGAGCCGCGACGCGGTCACGCGGTTGACAGCCCTCCTTGCGATGCGACCGGCGTTACTGGCGGCGCGGTTCGTCGTCGTGGTCGCGTTCTGATCGCGACTGAGTTGCGAAGGCAAGGCCGCGCCGCGTTCTAGCGCCCGGTCGCGGTGAGAACCCCGAGCTTGAGGTGCATCGGGCCTCCGGAGGGGGCGAACGGGCGCCAGCGCTCCTCGACCTCGCGGGCGAGGGCGACACGGGCCTCCGGGTCGAGCGCGGCGACGGTGGGCGCCAGCGGGGAGCTCGCCACGTACTGCCACAGGAAGTCGACCGGCGGCGGCAGCCGCAGCGTCTCCGTCACCTGCCTGACGGCCACCGACCCGAACTCCGCGTCGGCGAGCAGCTGCTCCAGCGCGGCCGGATCGGAGATCGAGAAGACAACCGCGACGAACCGTGCCGCGTCGGGCTCCACGTGCTCCTCGAGCGCGCGCTCGAGGATCTCGAACATCGCCGGTGCCGGGCCCGGGACCGAGATCGCCACCCGGCCACCCGGCCGCAGCACACGTCGCATCTCGCGCAGCGCGCCGCCGCGGTCGCCGAAGAACTGCAGGCCCAGCCCGCAGAGAGCGGCGTCGTACGCGCCGCCGGGCAGCCCCGTCGCCGCCGCGTCGGCCTGACGCCACTCGATCGCCGACCCCTCGGCGACGACCGAGCGAGCCACTCCGAGCATCCCAGGGTTGAGGTCAACGCCGGTGACCGCGCCGCGGGGGCCGACCCGCTCCGCGGCCAGCCGCGCGACGACGCCTGTGCCGCAAGCGACGTCGAGCACGCGCTCACCGGCCTCGAGCTCGGCGGCATCAACCAGCACCTGGGCGAACGGCCTGCCGATGGCAGGTACGAAGTAGCGCTCGTAGTTCTCCGGCGGAGACGCGGCGTAGTCCTCGAATGACGCCGCCGAGCGTGCTGCTGCCGCGTGACGTGTCACGGCGTCTGCCCCCTTTCGCGAGCGGGCGAGATGTTCTGGTTGAGGTGGAACGTGTTCTCGGGGTCATAGCGGTGCTTGATCTCCGAGAGACGGCGACGGTTGGGCCCGTAGGCCGCCTCGAGTGCGTCGCCGCCCTCGTCGTCCGCGTAGTAGTTCAGCCAGCGGCCGCTCGCCCGGTGAGGCGCGAAGGCGTCGTAGGTCTCGCGCGTCCAGGCGATGTTGGCCTCCGTCGCCTCCGGGTCCGTCCAGACCGACGGGATCAGGAGGTTGTGGCCGGGCGAGCGATGCGGGACGGCGGTGGCGTCCGGCGCGACGCGGGTGACGGCGCCGTGGAAGTGCTCGAGCAGGATCCCGCTCATTGGCGACGGGCACGACGCGAACCGTTCGACCATCGTGTCGATGACCTCGTCCTCGAGCCCGCGCAGGAACGCCGACTTCCAGTGGTTGAAAAGGCCCGGCGGGTAGGCGTCATCGAGCAGCGTGTTCATGACCGGGTAGGGCATCGGCGCCAGCTCCACGAGCGCCGGTGCCCCCCAGTCGAGCAGCGGCTGGACCTCCTCGCGCGCTTGCTCGAGGGGTCCGGCGTGGCACAGGACCAGCGCCGCGAGCGGGGTGCCTGAGCCCTCCGGTGCGTGCGTGAGCCCGGCGAAGAGCGTGAGCTCGTCGGACGCCCCGGCGGTGGACTTGCGGTAGAGATCGAGCACGTCGCGCGCGGCGGCGATCGGATGCGCGATCAAGCCGCCGAGCACCTCGGCGATCGGGTGCAGGCGGAAGACGAACGACGTGACGACGCCGAAGTTGCCACCGCCGCCCCGAAGCGCCCAGAACAGGTCCTCGTGCTCGTCCGGCCCGGCGCGGACGACCTCACCGGTAGCGAGCACGACCTCCGCCTCGAGCAGATTGTCCACCGCGAGCCCGCAGACTCCCATCAGCCACCCCAGGCCGCCGCCGAGCGTGTAGCCGCCGACTCCGGTCGACGAGATCGCCCCGCCGGTGACGGCAAGCCCATGGATCGCCGCCTCGCGGTTGACGTCGCTCCACAGCGCACCGCCCTGGACCCGCGCGACGCGGCTTTGCGGATCGACGTCGACGCCCCGCATCAGCGACAGGTCGATCACCAGCGCGTCGTCGGCCACGGCGAGCCCTGCGACGTTGTGCCCGCCGCCGCGGACCGCGAGCTCGAGCCCTTCCCGCGCGGCGAAGCGCACGGCGCCGGTGACGTCGGCGGCGCCGCGGCAGCACGCGACGAGCGTGGGCCGCCTGTCGATCAAGCCGTTGTGGCAGCGGCGCAGTTCCTCGTAGGTCGGGTCGCCGGGACCGACCAGGATGCCTCCGAAGTCCACGGCGAGCGCATCCCGGCGCTCGGAAGCGAGAGTGGAGAGCGCCATCGGTGACTCCCTTCGTTCAGGCGCACGCGCAGGCTCGACGGTGACACGACGTTCACCCTCAGGGGAGCATCAACTGCTTCTTGAGCCGGCCGGCGCATTGCGCGGGCAGATAGATAGCCGGCTGTGCGTTCCCACCCACCGTAACCCGGGTCAGGTCAGCAGGCGAGGACGATTGTCCTCGGCACAACGAGACGCCGTCCAGAGATGCAGTCGTGCCGGCTGCATCAGAGATCTGCGGGATGGCGCACGGCGTAGCCACGACCGGCCCGCGGCGCGGGTCGCCACCGCGGCCCCTCCTCGCCGCGCCCAGACGTGTCGAAGCGCAGCCCCGCCACCACGACGTAGGCGTGCCCGCCGTTGGCGTAGACGCTGATCCAGCTCCCCTGGCCGGGCTCGCCATAGCGCATGAGCCCCGACGAGGCGCGCGTCCGGTTGAGCAGTCCGGCACCGTGCAGGACGTAGGAGACGGCGCCGGAGCAATCGTAGGCGCTGTCTTCGAAGCGCCCATGGCCGCCGCCGTAGCGGTAGGGCTTGCGCGTGATCCGATTGGCCGCGGCGATCGCAGCGACCACCGCGGGCGGGGCGCCGGCGGGCGCGATCGCGGTCCGGCCGTCCGCGGCCAGCGCGGCCCGGCCGGTCGCCGGGGCCGCGGGCGCCGCGCGCTCGATGCGCCGGCGCAGTCCGCGCGCCTGGGCACGGGAGAAGCGCCCGTTGACGCGTTGCCCCTCGCGGCGCTCGTAGCGGCGGACGCTACGACGGGTGCGCCGGCCGAAGTAGCCGTCGACCGTGGTGCGCACCCGGACCTTCGTCAGCCAGGACTGGAGCACCCGGACGTCGTGGCCGTGCATGCCGCGCCGGAGTGCGCGATCGCCGAATGCGGCGCGGGCATCCTCCGCCACACCCAGGCCCCACAACGCGACGATGGCCAGGGTCAGCGGCAGCCCCGCGTGCGGGCGCGCACGAACAGAGATGAGCATCGGCTCGAGTTCCTCCTCGGGTCGTCTTTCCACACGCTTCCGAGGTGAGCTGACGGGCTCGCGCTGGAAAGCACTGCGCTACACCGGGCACGCCCGGCGATTCGCCCCGACTACCTGGGTCCCCCGGCCGCCCCGAGCGGTGCTGCGAGCGGTTCAGCGATCGGCTTCTGGGTGTCCGGAACCCGCGGATACGCGGCAAGTTGCGTCATCGTCGCCCGCCTGACAGCTCGCCCGGCTGACGCGCGCGGCGGGGTACCGCCGACGCGACGTGGCAGGAGCACCCACACTCGTCATCGGCGGCGGGGCGGCAGGCCTCGCGACGTCGGCGGTTCTGCGACGCGCCGGCCTTCGAACGGTGGTGCTCGACGAGAACGAGCGCATCGGCGACTCGTGGCGCCGCCGCTACGACCGGCTGCGCCTGAACTCCAGCCGCCTCACGTCACGAGTTGCGCGCACCCCGTTTCGGCGCGGGACGAGCCTGTTCCCGACGCGCGACGAGTTCGCGGCATACCTCGAGGACTGCGCGGCGCGCCATCGCGCCGACGTTGGCCTCGGCACGCGCGCGGACCGCATCGACCGCCGCGACGGTGGTTGGACGGTGCAGACCTCCTCCGGAAGCCTCGAAGCCGCGGACGTGATCGTCGCCACCGGGTACGCGCGCGAGCCGTTCGTGCCGGCGTGGACAGGGCGCGAGCGCTACGCCGGGGAGCTGCTGCACTCCGACGCGTACCGCGCGCCCGCCGGCTTCCGCAGGCGGGACGTCCTCGTCGTGGGCGCCGGGTCGTCGGGCATGGAGATCGCGTACGACCTCTCGGAATCCGGCGCCGGACGCGTACGGCTCGCCGTCCGTACGCCGCCGAACATCGTCCTGCGGAGCGTGCTGGGCCTGCCGGGAGACCCGATCGGGCTCGCGCTGCTGCACGCCCCGCCGCGAGTCGCCGACGCCCAGCTTGCGCTCATGCGGCGGCTCGTGATCGGGGACCTCGCGAACGAAGGGCTGCCGATGCCGCAGGAAGGGCCGTTCACGCGCGTTCGGCGCGAGGGCGTGTCGCCGGCGGTGGTGGACGGCGAGGTGGTGGAGGCGATCCGCGCCGGCCGGATCGAGATCGTGCCAGGCGTCGAGCGGCTCGACGAGAGCGGCGCCGCGCTGACCGACGGACGCCGGGTCGAGCCCGAGGCGATCATCGCCGCGACGGGCTTCCGCTGCGGCTTGGAGCCACTCGCCGGTCACCTCGGCGTGCTCGACGAGCGCGGCGTCCCGCTCGTGATCGGCGGTCGCGAAGCCGCCCCGGGCCTGCGCTTCGTCGGCTTCACCGCGCTGCCCGGCATGCTGGTGCGCGCCGGCGCCGAGGCTGCGCGCGCGGCCCGCGGCATCGCGGCGAGCCGGAGCTGAGCCTCCGTCACGCCCCCATCCGATGATCAGGGACTGCCACGGCCGCGAGTGAGGGCATTCGCCCATGGTCCGGCCGGTCCCTCGGTCGCAGACTGCGGTCATGCTCTCTTCGACCATCCGCGACGACCGTCTGCTCAGGCGCTATGCCGCCCGCCGTGACCCCGCGGACCTCGAGGCACTGGTCCTCCGGTACCGGCCGCTCGCGCGCAGACTCGCCCGGCGCTACGCCCAGCGGCCCGGCGCCATGGAGGACCTGGAGCAGGTCGCCCTGCTCGGCCTGGTCAAGGCGATCAAGGGCTTCGACCCCGCACGCGGCTGCGCGTTCAGCACCTATGCCGTACCGACGATCGCGGGCGAGCTGAAGCGCTGGCAGCGCCAGACAGCCTGGTCGGCGCACGTGCCGCGCCGCGTGCAGGAGCGCGTGGCCGCCGTGCGCGAGGCATCGGACCGGCTCGCAGCGAGCCACGGGCGGCCCCCGGCGGTCGCGGAGGTGGCGGGCGAGCTCGACTGCCCGCGCGAAGACGTGGTCGACGCGCTATGCGCTGCAGCAGCGCTCGCGCCCGTGGCGCTCGATGGCGCCGCCGAGCAGGACGGCGAGCCTGGCTGCGCCCGCTGGCTTGGCGAAGAGGACCCCGGCTACGAGCTCGTCGAGGGACGGGCCGCGGTCGAGGCGGCGCTGCTGCACCTGAGCGCGCCCGAGCGCGAGCTGCTGCGTCTCCGCTACGACGAGGAGCTCAGCCACGGGCGGATCGGCCGGCGCCTCGGGCTCAGCGCCGGCGAGGTGGCCGGCGCGCTGCGGCGGTCGCTCGCGCGGCTCAGCGAGCTCGCGGACGAGCCGGACTCGGTCGCTGCATGACCGCCATGCAGGGTGGCCCCGGCCCGGGTGGGGGTTGTGACGTATGGATCGGCACCGCTCGTGCGTGCAGACTCGGCGGGATGGACGTAGGCAAGCGCGCCCAAGGGCTCGCTCGCGAGTTGCCGCGCGAGGCGCGCAGGCTGCTGCGCGAGCACGTGCATTCGGCGGGAGAGCTCGACATGCTGATGCTCCTGCACGAGCACCGAGAGCGCAGCTGGTCGGTCGAGCAGGTATGCACGGCCTTGCGCTGCCCCGCGAGCTGGGCAGCCCCCCGGCTCGAGGCGCTCCGGCACGCGGGCGTGTTCGCCCGCCGTGAAGACGGCTATGTCTGTGCGCCCGCGTCGCCCGAGTTCGAGCGAGCGCTGGACGTGCTCGAGCGGGCGCAACGCACGCGCTGGACCGAGCTCACCGCGCTGATCGCCACGCCGACGCCGAGTCGCCGCCGAGCGCTGACCGAAGGGGCGCAGGAAGCGTGAGCGAGTTCTTCGCGCGCGCGTTCGCCGACAGCGGGAGCGTCCGGCTCGTGCCGGAGGTCCCGGAGCTGTTCGAGCACCTTCACCCGCGTGCACGCCACGACGCGCAGACGCGCGCCGTCGTGCCCGCGATGGAGTTACGCCAGGGGCACTGGGACGGTCGGGTGCCCGGAACCCGCGACGTCAGCGGCTACCTCGGGCTGCTCGTCCTGAAAGGGACGTTGCTCCGCAACGTCCACGTCGCGCGGCAGCCACGCTCGGAACTCGTGGGCCGCGGGGATCTGGTCCGCCCGTGGGAGCACGACGGAGCTGCGGCAAGCCTGCCCTTCGACGCCGATTGGCGCGTGCTCGAGCCGGCCCGCCTCGCCGTCCTCGACGACCGTTTCCTCACCGTCGCGTGCCGGTGGCCCTCCGTGGTGTCTGCGATCCTCGGTCGCGCGGTGCAGCGCTCTCACGGCCTTGCGCTGCAGCTTGCGATCTCCGACGTGCGTCACATCAAGCCGCGGCTGCTGCTGCTCTTCTGGCATCTCGCCGACCGCTGGGGCCGGATGGGCCGCGACGGCGTCGCGATCCCCCTGCGGCTCACGCATGAGGTCATCGCTCAGCTCATCGGCGCGCAGCGGCCGACGGTCAGCACCGCGCTGCAAGCGCTCGCGCGCGAGGGCCTGCTGACACGGGCTCCCGACCGCACGTGGCTGCTCGATCCCAGGTCGGCACAGGAGGACGCTCAGGGACGGATGCTCCTGAGCCTGAGGAACGCGTCGCCCGAACGACCCCCGGTCCGGGGCCGCCCGGAACCGGCTCGGCCGCTCCACGCCGGCGCGCACCGAAATGACCTCGCGGTCGCTGACCGCGCGCAGCGCCGCGGTCGGCGCGCCGCAGTAACATCGACGCGCCGCCCGCCGGCGGACTCCACAGCCGGATCGCACGACCCCGGCCACGTGCCGTCATTGCGCGTGACATGGCAGGACGTTTCCCCGCGCTGATGGGTGCTCCGCCCGGGCGCCTTGGGTGCGAGCGTCCATGGTCGCCGCGGCGCCGCCGGGCTGTCATGGACTGCCATGGATCCCGGCCCGCCGCTGGTCGTGCTCGAGCAGGTCAACAAGCACTTCGGTGACCTGCACGTGCTGCGCGACGTCGACCTGACCGTGCGCGAGCGCGAGGTGGTGGTGGTCATCGGCCCGTCCGGCTCGGGCAAGTCGACGCTGTGCCGGACCATCAACCGGCTCGAGCCGATCGACGGCGGGACGCATCACGCTTCGCCGGCACCCCGCTGCCCGAGGAGGGCAAGGCGCTCGCGCGGCTGCGCTCGGAGGTCGGGATGGTCTTCCAGAGCTTCAACCTGTTCGCGCACAAGACCGTGCTGCAGAACGTCACGCTCGGCCCGATCAAGGTGCGCGGCAAGTCGCGCAAGGAGGCCGAGGAGCTCGCCCACCGGCTGCTCGACCGGGTCGGCGTCGGCAACCAGGCGCGAAAGCTGCCCGCGCAGCTCTCCGGCGGCCAGCAGCAGCGGGTGGCGATCGCCCGTGCGCTGGCGATGGAGCCACGCCTGATGCTCTTCGACGAGCCGACCTCCGCCCTCGATCCCGGAGATGATCAACGAGGTCCTGGAGGCGATGGTCGGCGCTCGCCGAGGACGGCATGACCATGGTCGTGGTCACGCACGAGATGGGCTTCGCGCGCCGCGCCGCCGATCGCGTCGTGTTCATGGACGACGGGCGGATCCTCGAGGACCGCGAGCCCGACGACTTCTTCACCGACCCGGAGACCGACCGGGCCCGGGACTTCCTCTCCAAGATCCTCAGCCACTGAAGGAGGCTGCCATGCGCCACCGCCGGAGACCCATCCTCGCCCTCGCGCTCGGACTCGTGCTCGCGCTCGGGGCCGCCGCCTGCGGCGGCGACGATGACGAGGCGGTCGCGCCCGTCGACGAGAACGCCGCCGGCCAGTTCGAGGCCGGGACGCTGATGAAGCAGATCGCCGACCGCGGCACGATCAAGATCGGCGTCAAGAAGGACCAGCCCGGGATCGGCTTCCAGGAGCCCGGGGCCGACGCGCCGAGCGGCTTCGACATCGAGATGGCCAAGGTGATCGCAGCCAAGCTGGGCATCGAGCCCGGCGACATCGAGTGGGTCGAGACCGTCTCGAAGAACCGCGAGCCGTTCCTCCAGAACGGCACCGTCGACCTCGTGCTCGCCTCCTACTCGATCACCGACGAGCGCAAGCAGATCGTCGGCCAGGCCGGCCCGTACTACGTCACCGGCCAGCAGCTGCTCGTGCGCGAGGAGGACAAGGACACGATCACCGGCCCGGACAAGCTGAAGGGCAGGAAGGTCTGCTCGGTCACCGGCTCGACCTCGATCAAGACCGTGACCGAGAAGTACGGCGCCGACCCGGCCCCGTTCGCCACCTACAGCGAGTGCGTGCAGCAGCTCCTCAACGGCCAGGTCGACGCGGTCACCACCGACGGAGCGATCCTGCTCGGCTACGCCGCGCAGCGGCCCGACGACCTCGAGGTCGTCGGTCCGGAGTTCAGCGAGGAGCGCTACGGCATCGGCTACAAGAAGGGCCACCCGCCGATGTGCCGCTTCCTGGCCGACTCGCTGAAGGAGTCGTTCGAGAGCGGGGCATGGAAGGACGCCTTCGCCAAGACCCTCGGCGAGTCGGGCGTCGAGGCCCCGCAGCCGCCGCGCGTGGACAGCTGCCCGAGCGCCTGATGCTCGCCCGTTGAGCACGCTGATCGACAACCTGCCGCAGATCCTCGCGGGCTTCCGGGACACGCTGTACCTGCTCGGAGCCGCGGGGATCGCGGCGGTGGCGGCCGGGGTGCTGCTGGCGGCGATGCGCGTCTCCCCCACCCCGGTGCTGCGCGCCGTCGGCACGAGCTACGTCAACGTCTTCCGCAACGTCCCGCTCGTCGTGCTGTTCCTGATCACGACGCAGGGGCTGCCGGAGGTCGGGCTCGGGCTGTCGTTCTTCTCGCTCGCCGTCGATCGCGCTCGGCGCCTACACGGCGGCGTTCGTGTGCGAGGCGGTGCGCTCGGGCATCAACGCGGTCGACGTCGGCCAGGCCGAGGCGGCCCGCTCGCTCGGGCTGACCTTCGGCCAGACGCTGCAGCTGATCGTCCTGCCGCAGGCGATCCGCACGGTCATCCCGCCGCTCGCCAGCATCCTGATCGCGCTCACCAAGAACACCGCGATCGCCGAGGCCTTCGGGGTGACCGAGGCCACCTACCAGCTCGACAGCCTCGTCCGCGACGTCCCGACCGCGCTGTACGCGCTGTTCTTCGGCATCGCGGCGCGGCTACATCCTGATCGTGTTCGCGATCTCGGGCGCCGCGCAGCTGCTCGAGCGCCGGCTCGTGGTGGTGCGATGAGCGGCACGAGCGTCCTCTACGACGTCCCGGGCCCGCGCGCGCGCCGGCGCCGAGCTGATCGCGGGCGTCGGCTCGCCGCCGTGGCCGCTGCGGCGGCGCTGGCGTGGTGCTCAGCCGGCTGTCCGCCGAGGGGCAGCTCGACGGCGACACCTGGCGCTTCCTCACCGTCGAGGGCACCTGGCGCGCGATCCTCGACGGCCTGCGCAACACGCTGCAGGTCGCGGTGGTGGCGATCGCGCTCGCGCTCGCCTTCGGCGCGGTCTTCGCCGTCGGGCGGCTGTCGCAGCGGTGGTTCCTGCGCTGGCCGGCCATCGCGGTCATCGAGTTCTTCCGCGCCGTCCCGCTGCTGCTGCTGATCCTGTTCCTGTTCCTCGGCTTCGGCGACAAGATCGGCCGCTTCTGGGCGCTCACGCTCGCGCTCATGCTCTACAACGGCTCCGTGCTCGCCGAGATCTTCCGCGCGGGCATCCTCTCGGTCCCGCGCGGGCAGGCGGAGGCCGCGTACGCGCTCGGCATGCGCAAGGCGCAGGTCATGCGCTCGGTGCTGATCCCACAGGCGGTGCGGATCATGCTGCCGGCGATCATCAGCCAGAGCGTCGTCGCGCTCAAGGACTCCGCGCTCGGCCTCATCATCGCCTACGCCGAGCTCGCCCGGGCCGGCCGGCAGATCTACGTCTTCTACAACAATCCCGCTCGCCGTCGGGCTCGTGATCGCCGCGATCTACATCGCCATCAACTACACCCTCTCGAGGGTGGTCGTCGCACTCGAGGCGCGCGGACGGACAGTGCGGCAGAGTTGACGGCCGTATGAGGCGTTCTCGCCGCCTGAGCCTGTTCGGACGCATCGTGCTCGCCAACGCGGTGGTGATCGGAAGCGCCGCGGCCTTGCTGGCGGCCACGCCATTCTCGGTCAGCTATCCGGCGTCGGCACGCGACCTGTCGATCGTCACGGCGGCGGTCCTCGTCATGATCCTCATCGACGGCCTGCTCGTCCGCCGCGCGCTCGCGCCGTTCGACCGGTTGCGCGACTCGATGCGCCACATGGACCCGGTGCAGCCCGGGCTGCGCCTCGAGGTCGGTCGCAGCGGCGGCGAGATGGCGGAGCTGGCCCAGGGCTTCAACGAGATGGCCGACCGCCTCGAGGCCGAGCGCCGCGTCAGCACCCGCGCGGCGCTCGAAGGGCGAGAAGCCGAACGGCGCACCGTCGCGCGCGAGCTGCACGACGAGATCGGCCAGACGCTGACCGCGCTGCTCGCGCAGCTCGAGCGCTGCGCACGCGGCGCGCCGCCGGAGCTCCAGGACGAGCTCGCCGAGGCGCAGGAGATCGCGCGCGCCGGGCTCGCGGACGTGCGACGCGTGGTCACACGTCTGCGGCCGGACACGCTCGAGGACCTGGGGCTGGTCAGCGCGCTGCGGGCGCTGGCGCGACGGGTGAGCGACCAGACCGGGGTGCAGATCGTCCACGAGCTCGATCCGCACCTTCCCGCGCTCGATCAGCAGGCCGAGCTTGTGGTGTACCGGATCGCGCAGGAGGCGATCACCAACGCGGTGCGGCACGCCGACGCCTCGCGCATCGAGCTCCGGGTCGACTGCGACGATGTGGGCGTGACCCTGGTAGTCAGCGACGACGGCGTCGGCCTGGGAGCCGGCGACGGTCCCACCAACGGCATCCGCGGCATGCGCGAGCGGGCGCTGCTCGTCGGCGGCCGTCTGCGGGTCGGCAACCGGCCCCACGGCGGGGTCGAGGTTCACCTCGACGTTCCGATCCTCGAGGCCCACCAATGACGGTCCCGCTCAAAGCGCGTGTGCTGCTGGCCGATGACCACGCCATGGTCCGTCGCGGACTGCGGCTGATCCTCGACGCGGAGCCGGATCTGGAAGTGGTCGCGGAGGCGGGCGACGGCGCAGAGGCGGTCGAGCTCGCCCTGCGCGAGGAGGTCGATCTCGCCGTGCTCGACATCACCATGCCGAGACTCACCGGCCTCCAGGCGGCGCGCGAGCTCGCCCACCGCCGGCCCGAGATCCGCCTGCTGATCCTCTCGATGCACGACAACGAGGAGTACCTGTTCGAAGCGCTGCGGTCGGGCGCCGCGGGATACGTGCTGAAGGCGGCCGTAGATCGCGACCTGGTCGAAGCGTGCCGGGCCACGCTGCGCGGCGAGACGTTCCTCTATCCCGGTGGTGTGACCGCGCTCGTCCGCTCCCACCTCGAGCGCGGCGACGACGCGGGGGAGTTCGATCCGCTCACCCCCCGTGAGTTGGAGGTCGTCAAGCTCGTCGCCGAGGGCATGACGACGCGCGAGATCGCGGAGGCGCTGGTGATCAGTCCGAAGACGGTCGAGCGGCACCGGGCCAACGTGCTCGAGAAGCTCGGAATGCGCGACCGCGTCGATCTCACGCGCTACGCGATCCGACGCGGGCTGGTCGAGCCGTAGGCGTTCCCCCATCCGAGGATGGGTGATCTGACGGATGGGGACGGTCGTCCCTGGACGGCACCATGGTCGCGATGGCTCTGGAGCCCCCGCTGGCGTCACCGCAGAGCCGCGGTCCGAGTCACGCGGCTCTACGCGCCGGGCTCCAGTCCGTTCGCGCCCGCGAGACGGGCACCGAGTCGTGGCCGCGCCGGGCTGATCGGTCCCGGCGCTGGCTGCGGCTCTTCATCGCCTGCCGAGCCGGAACGGCGGTGCTGGCGCTCGGATTGCTTGCGCTCCAGCCCTTCACCGACCGCGACCCGCTGCTCGGCGTCGTCGCGATCGTCTGGGGCGCGTGGACCATCGCCGCCGTGCGGCTGTCGCCGCGCCTGGCCGCATCACCCGTCGCGTGGTGCGCCGATGCCGCGGCGGCACTCGGCCTCGTGCTCGCCGCCGGCGAATGGCGCAGCCCGTTCTATCTGCTGGCGGTCACGACGCTGATCCTGCCCGCGACCGTGCTTCCCGCGCGGCGGGCGCTCGCCGCCGGCGTCGCGTTCGCCGCCGCGTACTTCGTCATCGCGCTGGTCACCGGCATCGAGTGGGAGACGTTGGGATCTACCGCCCGGCTCGAGAGCTTCGCCACCCATCTCGTGATCCCACTCCTCGTCGTCGTGTCGCTGGCTTACGCCTCCGATCTCGTCGAAGATCTGGAGCACGAGCGCCGGCACGCGGAGGCGCTCGCGCTCGAGGCCGAACGGCGCCGGATCGGCTGGGAGCTGCACGACTCCGCCAAGCAGCGCATCCACGCCGCGCACCTGGTGCTGACCTCGCTCGTCGGCGACGAGGGCCCAGGCGAGCAGGAGCCGAGGCTCCGTCTCGCGCTCGAGGAGCTCGAGCAGGCCGTCCGCGACATCGACGCCAGCCTCACCGAACTGCGGACCTCGCTCGGCGGCCAGCGCCTTGAGGAGGCTGTCGCGCGCCGTGCCGCCGAGCTGCAGGCCGTCAGCGGGATCACCATCGAGGTGCACGGCACGACGCCGCCCCTCCCCACGTACGTGGCCGTGCACGCCTATCGGGTGGCGTGCGAGGCGGTGGTCAACGCCGTCCGCCACGCGCGCCCCACCCGCGTCGACGTCGACGTGGCGGTGCGCGACGGGCGGCTCGAGCTCAGCGTCACCGACGACGGCGTCGGCCTGCCGCCGGACGCCTCGTCCGGCTCCTCGACGGGGCTGCGCTCGATGGAGGCGCGCGCCCGAACGCTGGGCGGGGCGCTGCAGGTCGGGCCCGCCGACGACGGCGGCACGCGGATCGCGCTCTCGGCGCCCGCGCTCAGACCGGCAGACCGCACGCCGAGCTGACGCGCCGCAGCATGTCCTCCACGCGCGCGGTGAGCTCGGCGGAGTCGAAGCCGGTCATGCGCAGCAGCTCGGATGTCGGCGTGCGGAGGAGCAGCAGGCCGGCGAGCGCGACGTCGTCCGGCGGCAGCAGCGCGATCAGGCGCTCCCGCTGCTCCGGCGCGAGCTCCGGCACAGGGCGCGGGTCGTGGACCACCTGGCGCAACGTCTCGCACAGCACGGGCGAGCTCGCGTGCTTGGCCAACAGCGCATCGGCCTGGGCAAGCAGCGCGGGCCCCACCAGCGACTCGTCGGCGTATGCCGAGTTGATGACGACCTTCGGCGCCGGCGGCCGCCGCTTGAGACGGTGGCAGAGCAGCAGTCCATCTTCGTCGGGAAGGTGGAGGTCCATCAGCACCACGTCGGGCGCCGTCCGCTCGATGACCGGCCACAGCTCGCGCGCGTGGGAAGCCTCGCCTACGAGCTCGAGGCCGGGAGCAGCGTCGAGCACAGCCCGGATGCCCGCGCGCATCGCCGGGTGATCGTCGACCACGACGACCCGTACGAGCCGCACAGCCCTCGCTGGTGTGTCTTGTTTCATCCGCGACAGGGTGCCCCGGCAGCACGGGCCGCGCCATGGGTGGAAGCGTCCATTCGGAACTGGGGGTGCCCTGATCCGAGATCGCGGGCGGCACTCCATGGGCACGCGCTCCCGCTCGGCCTAGCGTGCCAGGCATCGTCCACCGGAGGTGTCCCATGACCCGCACGCTTCTCATCGCATTGATCGCCGTCGGCATGCTCGCGCTGTCCGCCTGCGGAGACGACGAGGTCCGTGCAAACGGCGAGCAGGCTGCGCAGAACGCCAAGAGCCTCACCGAGCAGTTGCGGGACATCGAGCGCGACGTGCGTGACGACGTCCGCGCGCTCGACGACAGTGCGACGCGCGCCGACGCCGAGGACGCGCTCGACGATGCCGCCGCCGAGGCGCGCGCGGTGGCCCGGCAGGCGCGCCGGCGCTTGCCCGAGGGCGACGCGGCCCGGCGCGAGATCGAACAGGCGGCGAACCGGATCGCGGCCGCCGCCGACACCCCCGGGGATGCGCAGGCGACGCTCGATCAGGCGCGCGAGAACCTCGCGGAGGCGGTCGGCTCGATCGACCAGGAGCTCCCCGAGTCTGCACGCGAGGGGCTGGACGATCTGCGCGACAGCCTCGAGCAGGGGTCCTGACGACGGCGCTCAGGCCGAGGACGCCCGCGCAGCGGCGGGCCGCAGGCGCCGCGGCCAGCCGCTCACGGGACCGATCAGCGTGATCAGCGCGGGAACCAGCAACGTCCGCACGAGAAACGCGTCGATGAGCAGGCCGAGGCTGATGACGAAGGCCAGCTCGCGGAACGGGCGCAGGGGCACGAGCGCCAGCAGCGCGAAGCTGAGGGCGAGCACGATGCCCGCGACCGTGATCGGCGTCGCCGCCCTCGCGCCGGCGACGGCCACCGCCTCGCGCAGCGGCCGCCGCTCGGCCTCCTGCCAGATCCGCCCGGCGAGGAAGACGTTGTAGTCCGACCCCAGTGCCACGAGCAGCACCGACGCCGTGAACGGCACGTAGAAGGTCAGCTCGTCGTAGCCGAATAGGTCCTGCAGGACGTAGACGCCCGCGCCGAGCGACGCTGCGAGCGCGAGTACGCTCGCGGCGACGAGGTACAGCGGCGCAACGAGCGAGCGGAGGAAGATCATCAGCGTGAGCAACGCCACCGCCAGCGTCGCCGGCGCGATCCGCGCGAGATCGCTCGTGGTCTTGCGCACGGTCTCCTCGGAGAGCGCGGTGTCACCAGCGATGCTGAAGTCGGCGTTCGGCAGCCCCGCGCGCTCGAGCATCTGCGGCAGCGCGGTACGGAGGGTGCGCAGACGCCGGATGGCGGTTGCGCCCAGCGGGTCCGCGTCGAGCACGATCAGATAGCGCACCGCGTTGCCCGTCGCGGAAAAGACAGCGCCCAGGTCGCGGTCGACCGGCTGCTCGCGCGGGCCCACCACCTCTGCGACCCCGGGCATCGCCTCGATCAGTCCCTCCAGCCGCCGGAGTGCCGGACGTCGGGTACGCGCGACGAGCGGCTGCTCGACGATCAGCACCGTCGGCGAGAGGATCCCGGGGGCGAAGCCCTTGCTGGCCGCCGCGTACGCCTGCCGCGGCTCCGAGTCGTCGGGCAGACCGCGCATGAGCGTCTGACCGACATCGAGCCGGGTGAGGCCGGTGGCCGCAGCCCCGAGAACCAGCAGGCAGACGAACGCTGTCGCCGCCGGCCGCCGGCTCGCGACGCGGAGCGCGCGCGACCGCAGCGGCCGCCCGATCTGCTCATCCGGAGTCTCCTCCAGCGTCGCTGAGGCGGGGAGCTCACGACCCGGCCGGCTTGGCCAGAAGACCGCGTGCCCGAAAACGGCGAGTGCGGCGGGCACGAACGTGATCGCCACCACCATGCCGATCAGTACCGCGATGGCGAGACCAGGGCCGAAGGCCTGGAAGAAGCCGAGCTCGGCCACGCCGAGCGCCGCGCTGCAGCCCACGACGGTGAGCCCGGCGAAGACCACGATCCCGACGAGCTCACCGGTGGCGGACGCGGCTGCGTCGCGTGCCTCGGCGCCCGTCCCGAGCCTGCGCCGGAAGCGCGACAGGAAGAAGATCGCGTAGTCGGTGATCACGCCGAACAGCAGCACGACGATCACCGGCTCGACCTCGCTGGGCACGGACACGCCGATCGTCTTGCCGACCGAGGAGAGCATGCGCATCGACACCAAGTAGGCGACCGCGATCGCCAGCAGATTCACGAGCGGCGCCACGAGCGCCCGGAAGTGCAGTCCGACCGCCACTGCCACGATCACCACCGTCAGCACCTCGACCAGCGGCAGCGCATCCTTGATCCGCTTCCGCTGCTCGGCCCGTGCCGGGATCGCGCCGGTGACGCCCACCAACGCGTCGGTCGGCCGATCGACGCGCCGTTCGACGAGCTCGCGGGCGAGCCGCTCGCGCTCCCGCGACCGACGTCCGGGCCGAAGAGCAGATAGGTGATCCCGGTCGTCGAGTGCTCGCGTGCGAACGGCGGCGCACCGACGAGGTTGGTGATCGGGAGCGCGCCACCGATGCGCTCCAACCCCGGGAGGGCGTGCCGGTTGACGGCGACCGCGCGGGTGCCGATACGCGCTTGTGCCGCGGGACTGAGCCCATGCGGATCCCGCTGCACGACGAGCGTGCGGCTCAGCAACGGGAACCCGAACAACTCGCTCGACCGGATCTCCGCCTTGATCGCCTCCGCGTCGTTGGGCGCGAGGTCGCCGAGCGCGCCCGTC
Source organism: uncultured Solirubrobacteraceae bacterium (assembly GCA_963722815.1). Taxonomy (GTDB): domain Bacteria; phylum Actinomycetota; class Thermoleophilia; order Solirubrobacterales; family Solirubrobacteraceae; genus DASQFQ01. The sequence goes on along the minus strand of CAVROM010000009.1, from coordinate 30,787 downwards.
TGCGCCTCGTCGATCGACGGCAGGAGCACCACCGCGGCCACGGTCGCGACCAGCCACCCGGCGAGCACGGCGTACCGCAGCCGGACGACGATCGCCGCGAAGCGCGCGCCGGCGTTCATGTGCGCTCGAGCCTGGCCCGGACGGGCCGCGGCGGGTTCAGCCGGCGGTGCGACACGAGACGCAGCTTGTCCCCCGCCACCGCCCCGGGCCATCGGGGAGGACCCGCATGAGCGGCCGGTGGCCGCACCCAGCGTCAGGTTTCATGCACCTGGCGGCGGCGCGAAGTCGCCCGCATCGACCAGGTCGAGCTGTAGCGCCCTCGTCCAGCAGCGGCCCTCGGCGAGCATGCACTCGCGCTCGAATTCGGCGAGCGCCGCAGCGATCTCCTCAGCGGCCGTCTCCAGGTCCATGTCGAAGCGTGCGGCCTCCGCGTCGTCGATCACGACCTGGCGGAACGTCCCGCACTCGCCACAGCGCACACGCAGCCACCACCAGCTCCGCCCGCGCTCCTCGCAGTCGACCGGGCTCACCCGTCGCGCTCCGCACACCACGCACGTCGACACCGCGCTGATGGGCATCATCGGCCTGCGGCCCTCCCACCGCGTGTCGCGGCATCGATGCTCACGGCGGCGAGGAGCACCGCGCCGGTGATCATGAACTTCACGGACGACTCGAGGGCCAGCAGATCCATGCCGTTCGAGATCGAGCCGATCACCAGCGCGCCGAGCAGTGCGCCCCACACGCTCCCGCGGCCGCCGAACAGGCTGACGCCCGCGATGACCGGGCCGGCGATCGCGAGCAGCAGCAGGTCGCCGCCGCCAGAGGACTGGTTCACGGCCAGCAGCCTCGAGGCGGCGAGGATGCCACCCGCCGCCGCCAGCGTGGACGCGATGGTGAACACGGTCACGCGGACGCGCGTCACGCGGATGCCGGCGCGACGCGCCGCTTCGGCGTTGCCGCCGACCGCGTAGACGTAACGCCCGAATACCGTGCTCTCCGAGAGGAACGCCACCACCGCGACGGTGCCGACGAGGATCACCGAGGCGAGCGGGACGCCGCGATCGGCATTGAGCACCCCCACGCCGGCCACGATCGCTCCCGCGCCCGCCGCGAGCCGGATGACGAGCGCCGGCAACGGTTGCGTCTCCAGCCCTTCGCGAGCCCGCCGGCCACGCCGGTACAGCGACCACGCGATCACGACAGCGATGACCGTGAACGCGAGAATCCAGGCCGCCGCGGGCGCGAGGAACGTGCCGGTGAGATCCGTGAGGAGGTTCGGCGGCAGGTTCACCGTACCCGTGCTGCCGAGCACCGCCAGCAGCGCGCCCTGCCACGCGATCAAGCCGGCCAGGGTCACCACGAACGAGGGCAGCCCGAGCCGGGTGACGAACGCGCCGTTGACGACGCCGATTGCGGCTCCGACGGCGAGGCCGGCGATGAGGGCGAGCAGCGGCGGAAGGTCGGCCTTGACGTTGAGCACCGCCGTGACGCCGGCGGCGAGCCCGCTCACCGCGGCGACCGACAGGTCGATCTCGCCGAGCAGCAGAACGAGCGTCACGCCCACGGAGATCATCCCGACCGCCGTGATCTGCAGCATGAGGTTGGTCAGATTGATCGGGCTCAGGAAGCGATCGTTCGCGACCTGGAAGATGGCCCAGATGACGGCGAGCATCACCAGCACCCGCAGCGAGCCGAACTCGCCGCTCACGACGCGCCGCACGAACGAGCGCCTCGGACGCTCGCTCCTCATGGGGCGTCGCGCGAGGGCCTTCGACCTGCGTGCCTGCGGCGCTCATCGCTCGTCCTCCTCCTGTCCGCCGGCCCCGGTGATCGCGGCCACCACGTCCGCCTGGTCCGCGTCGGCAGCGGTGAACGTCGCCGTCCGCCGACCGAGTCGCAGCACGACGATGCGGTCGGCCACGGCGAAGACGTCGGCGAGATTGTGGCTGATCATCACCACCCCGAGCTCGCGCTCGCGCAGTCGCTTCACGAGCTCCAGCACCTGCTCGGTCTGCTCGACGCCCAGCGCTGCCGTCGGCTCATCGAGCAGCACGACGCTGGGCTCGCCCAGCAGCGAGCGCGCGATCGCCACCGACTGGCGCTGGCCGCCGGAGAGCGTTCCGACCTCGGTGCGCACGCTCTTGAGTGTCGTGACGTGCAGCGAGTCGAGCAGCTCGCGCGACCGGCGCTCCATGCGCGTCTCGGCCAGGAGGCGCACGGCCTCGCCCGCGCCGGGCGCGACCGCCTCGTGCCCGAGGAAGAGGTTCGCGACGACGTCCAGGTTGTCGCACAAGGCGAGGTCCTGATAGACGGTGGCGATCCCCAGCGCGGCGGCGTCCTGAGGCTGCCGCAGGCGCACCTCGCGGCCCTCGAAGCGCACCTCGCCCTCGTCGGCGGGCCCGATGCCGGAGACGACCTTGACCAGCGTCGACTTGCCGGCCCCGTTGTCGCCGACGAGCGCGACCACCTCGCCGCGCTCGACCTCGAAGTCGACGTCGACGAGCGCTTCCACGTTGCCGAAGCGCTTGGTGACTCCGGTGAGTGCCAACATCGCGTCGGCCATCAGGAGATTCCCGCCGCCTCGCAGGCGTCCGCGTAGCGGTCGGTGCAGATCTGCTCGACCGACCAGAAGCCGTCCTTGATCACCGTGTCCTCGACGTTGTCCTTGGTGACCGCGACCGGCTGTGAGCAGGACGGACGGGACCTGGAGCCGGCCGTTGTCCACCTTGCCGGTCACGAGCCCGGCCTTCGGCTCGTCGCCCTTCGCGAGCGCGACCGAGAGCTCGGCCGCTGCCTTGGCCTCAGCCTTGATCGCCTTGTAGACGGTCATGTACTGCGAGCCGGCCAGGATGCGCTGGATCGCAGCCCGCTCGGCGTCCTGACCCGTGACCGGATACTTCTCCGGGTCGAGGCCGGCGCCCTTGAGCGCCGCGATGGCACCGCCCGCCGTGCCGTCGTTGGCGGCGTACACGCCGTCGAAGCCGTTGCGGCCGACCGCGGCGATCGCCTGCTCCATCTCACGCTGGGCGGCGTCCGGGCTCCAGTCCGGCGTGTCGTACTCCTTGGCGATCGTCAGTCGGGCATCGTCGAAGACGCTGTGGGCGCCGCGCTTGAACAACGTGGCGTTGTTGTCAGTCGGCGCGCCGTTGATCATCACGATCGAGCCGTCACGGTCGCCGCGCTCCTTGAGCTCGTCGACCAGGCTCTGCGCCTGCAGCCGACCGACCTCCTCGTTGTCGAACGAGATGTAGTAGTCCAGCGGGGCGTCGGTGATGAGCCGGTCGTAGGAGACGACCGGGATCCCGCGATCCTTGGCGCGCTGAGCCAGTGACGCCGCGGACGCGGAGTCGACCGGATCGAGCACCATCACGTCGACGCCCTCGGTGATCGCCGCCTCGACCTGGCGCTGTTGCTTGGCCGCGTCCTGGTCGGCGTTCTGGTAGAAGACCTCGCAGCCCGGGCAGAGCTCCTGGACGCGGCGCTCGAAGTTCGGACGGTCCTGCGTCTCGTAGCGCGTCGTCTTCGACTCCGGGAGGAGCAGCGCGATCTTGCCTCCCTCGCTGTCGCTGCCGCCGGCGGTCTCCTCGTCGTCGCCACCGCACGCGCTGACCAGAAGTGCGATGGCTATGACGACGACCGCTGCCGCGATCCAGGTCGCCGCGGTGCCTCGCTGACGTGGGGGAGCCATGGAGTCCTCCTCGGTCGGGTGTTGACCGTGGGATGGCTCGCGATCTATGCGCTCCACCTCGCCTGGCATCCGGCTGACAGCCGCCGCGATCGACCAGGGCGAGAACGGTCACCCGGGGCGGGTGCGCCGTCCGTGACGAACCCACATCGCTCGGAGCGCCATGCGATACCTGATCAACGGATTGCTCCGGCGAGGACGCGCGCGACGTGACACGGCGCGCGCCGCCCGGTGACCGAATCCCTAGTATGCGACCTCGCGGCCCGTCGATGCGCGGATTCGTCACCCGCGTGACGCGCCTCGGTCGACACATGCGCGGGCCCGCCATCCGTGACGGGCCCGCCGCCGCCGGGGAGGCGTGCTCGGAGCAGACGCACGGCAGGGGGAGGCGTATGCCGCACCGAGCGACCCGGCGACGCAGACGTCATACGCAGGCTCCCCCGGCGCGCTGTGGACGAACGTCAGGCGCGTGACCCAGTAGTTCGAGATGGGGGTTCCTCCGCGGCCGGACGCGCGGCGCCACCCATGAATGACGAGACCGGTCGGTGCGACCGTCCACGCCCATGGCCTCGAGCATCGTGTGCGCCGTCGACGGCTCGCCGCTTGCGCGCAGCGCGGCACAGCTCGGCTCGGACCTGGCGATGCGGCTCAGCCTCGACGCCGTGGCCGTCCACGCCTTCGTGCCCAGCGGGCCGCCGGCGCTGCGAGCTCTCGCGCCCCCGCGTCGCGATCGCGACCCAGGAGCTCGTCCGTCGTGAGCGGCTCGACTCGTGGCTTGCGGACGCACGCCTCGACCACGCCCGCCGGCGTGTCGAGGTCGGCTCGATCCCGGACGTCATCAGCGCCGTGGCGGAGGAGGAGAACGCGGCGCTGATCGCGCTGGGGACCCACGGAGCCGGAGGGCTTCGGGCCATGCTGCGCCTGAGCATCAGCGGCACGCTGCTGCGCGTCGCGCGCCATCCGCTGCTGCTCGTGCCTCCCGCGGTGATGAGTGCGGGTGCGCCGTCTGGCCCTGTCGTGGCGGCAGTCGCAAGCCCCGCCGACGCGAGCTGGGTCGGCGTGGCCGCCACCCTCGCCTCCGCCTACCGCGTCCCGTTGTTGCTCGCACATGCCTCCGGGAACCGCGACGGATCTCTGGGCATGGCTCCGCCTTTTCCGCTCGACCTCTTTGGCGCGATCTTCGCCGTGCTCGGTGACCGCGCCGCGTCCGTCCTCACCGAGGTCTGCCCGGGGCCGCCCGGCGACGCGCTGCCGGTCCTGGCCCGCTCGGTCGACGCACGAATGATCGTCAGCGGCACACGCGGCCACGGACCACTGCGCGCGCGGCTCCGCGGCTCGACCGCCCGCCTGCTCCTCACCGAGGCTACGGCGCCGCTCGTGGTCTGCGCGCCGCGCATGGCACACCGAACCCGCATCATCGAGGCGGCCTGACGTGCGAGGCCGGACCGCGTTGCTGTTGGCGCTGGCGCTGCTGCTCGGCGGTTGTGAGCTCAAGGACCGCGGCGACAACGAGGTGCAGGGCAAGGCGCTCTTCGTCGAGCACTGCGGCGCCTGCCACATGCTCGAGCGCGCCGGCACAGCGGGTACGGTCGGGCCCGATCTCGACGCCGCTTTCCAGCGAGCCCGCCGCGACGGCGTCGGCGAGTCGACCATCGAGGGCATCGTGGAGGCCCAGATCGAGCATCCCGGCCGCAACAGCCGGATGCCCGCCGGGCTCGTGGCCGGCGACGATGCCGAGAACGTCGCCGCATACGTCGCCAAGGTCGCCGCGGTGCCAGGGCAGGACACCGGCAAGCTCGCAGATGCGGGCCTGCCGGAAGGGGGGCCACCGGGCCGACGGATCTTCCTCTCCAACGGCTGCGGCAGCTGCCACCGGCTGGCAGACGCGGGTACGAACGGAACGACCGGACCGAACCTCGACGAGGCGCTTCAGCACGGGTCCGCACGGGAGATCCGCGACGCGATCGTCACCCCCGATGCCGACACCGCCGCGGGCTTCAGCGCCGGCGTGATGCCCGGCGACTACCGGCAGCGCCTGTCGCCGCAGGAGCTGGCCGACCTCGTCGAGTATCTCGACGAGAACGCCGGATAGATGGCGGACGCCCCAGGCCGCCATGCATGGTCGCACCCATAGATGTGAACGGACGCGGGCGCGAAGCTGGGCCCATGTACAGCGGCTCGACCATCGTCTGCGCGATCGACGCCGAGCACAGCCTCGCCGTGGCGCGCGTTGCCGCCGACCTGGCGACGCGCCTCGACCGACCGCTCGTCGGCGCGCACGCCGTCCTGCCACTGCCGCTGACCGCGGCCGGCATCCCGCACGCCGTCCCGCCTCCCGACGCCCAGGTGACCAAGCGCTACGAGTCGGCGGCGGCCGCGAAGGCGCGTGAGCTGCTCGACGAGGCCGGCGCCGGCGACGCGCGACTTCGGACGGCGGTCGGCCCGGTCCCAGACGTCCTCATGCGCATCGCGGAGGACGAGGACGCGCTGATGCTCGTGCTCGGGAGCAGCCAGTGCGGGCAGTTGCGCTCGCTCTTGCTCGGCAGCGTCACGGACGCGCTGCTGCGCGATGCCGACCGACCTCTGCTCCTGTTGCCATCAGGAACGGAGCGCGTCGCGGCCGGGCCCGTCATCGCAGCTCTCGGCGGCCGGCGCGATGCAGCCTGGTTTCCGCTCGCCGAGCGGCTGGCGCTGGCGCGCCACGGGCATCTGCTGCTGGCGCATGTGCTCGAGGACGAGGGCGCCGACGAGGATCCGGCGCTCGCCGAGGCGCAGTCGCGAGTCGAGGCCTTCGATCCGGCACTGCGCGCGCTCGGCGCGACCGAGGCGCTGATCGAGACGCGCATCGGGTTCGGCGAGCCGGGTGAGCGGCTGGTCGCCCTGGCTCGAGCCTGCGACGCGAGCATGATCGTCACCGGCTCGCATCACCACGGCCGGCTCCACGCGGCGCTGCTCGGGTCGACGGCGCGGACGCTGATCCGAGATGCCGGCCTCCCGACGCTCGTGTGCCCGGTGCGCGCGTAGCCAGTGTCCGGCGGATCAGCCGCGGGCGGCCCGGCGACGACCGAGGAAGCGCCATGCCAGCGCTCCGCCGAGGCCGGCGACGACGACGACGCCGATCGGCGTGCTCCCGGTGACCGCCGCGGCGGCTCCGCCGACAGACGCCCAGCCGGCGGCGTCGCGGGTGCGCTGTCTGGTTCTCGCATCCATGCGACCCGAGGCTGCGAGTGCGAGATCAACCGTCGCTGAGGATCTCGGTCCGCTCGTCTGCCGGATGACGAGCCGCGCTCGCGTAGGGCCCGCGACCCGTGGATCGCGTGACGATCTCGACCTCGAGGATGCACGCAATCGCTGAAGCGCCGCACCCGCACAGGTGGGCTCGGCGCATGCTTCGTCATGCGGGTGACGGCGCTCGCCCGCCGCCCTCGCAGCTGGGCAGCAGTGCCCCATGCGCGCGTTGGGCGTCGTCGGTGCTCTGGTCGTCGGCGCGCTCGCCGTCGTCGGCCTGCTGGCGCTGATCGGCGCGTTCGACAACGGCGCGAGCAGCGCCGCGGCTCGCGACGATGGAGTCGTGGAGGCCGGCAGGATCAACTGGATCTACGATCGCGCGAGCCCGGGCGTGGTGTTCATCCAGGCCGAGGTCGGCCCGCACCCTCGCCGCGCTATCGCGACCGGAACCGGCTTCGTGATCGACGGCGAAGGACGGATCATCACCAACGCACACGTGGTCGAGCGCGCGCGCGACGTCCGCGTCCGTTTCGGTGAGAGCACGCTGATTGACGCCGACGTCATCGGCCTCGACGAAGCCAACGATCTCGCGCTGCTCCGCGTCGACCCGGGCGACGAGGATCTCCATCCGCTGCCACTCGGCGACTCCGGCACGGTCGACGTTGGCGACCCGGTCGTCGCCATCGGCAACCCGCTCGGGCTGCGCGACACGATCACTAGCGGCATCGTGTCGGCCGAGCACCGGCGCATCACGTCGCCGAACGGCGTCACGATCGACGACGTCATCCAGACCGACGCCGCCGTCAATCCCGGCAACTCCGGCGGACCGCTGCTCGACGCGGCCGGCCGCGTGATCGGGGTGAACGCCCAGATCGCCACCGCCGGAGGCCGGGGCTTCATCGGCATCGCCTTCGCGATCCCCGTCGAGACGGTCAAGCGCGTCGTCGCCGACCTCGAAGACGACGGCGAGGTCGACCGTCCCACGCTCGGCGTCACCGCGGCCACGGTGACACCGGCGCTGGCGCGCCAGCTCGATCTCGGCACGGACCGCGGCGCGCTCGTGGTGAGCGTGGCTCCGCAGAGCCCGGCCGCCCGGATCGGCCTGCGCGCGGACGGCGCGCCGACCGGCGCGCTGACCGGCGAGGGCGATGTCATCGTGCGCGTCGGCGACGACCGGATCCGCAGCTCGGGCGACCTGGCCGGCGCGATCGGCTCGCTGCGGCCGGGGACGACGGTCGAGCTCGAGTACGTGCGCGATGGACGGCACCGCACCGACGAGGTGCGCCCCACGGCGCAGCACTGACCGCGCAGCCGCGCGCGCCGCTCACCTCGCCTCCTTGATCCCGCGCCGTACCAGCCGGGCGCTGCGCGCCGATCAGGTACCCCATGGCGTTGGCACGGTGGGTCGCGTCCTCGCGGCCTACCCGGGCCGGACCCGCGTAGGCGCGGCACGCGCCCCGCGGATCGCAGCTGCGCTTGGCGGGTCGTGCGTTAGCGGCGTTTCGTGCGGCCGTTCCGACCGCGCCGCGCGCTTCGCGCCTCGCCGACGATGCCCGCCGCGACGGCAACGGCGGTCAGGAAACAGAGGACGACGAGCACCACGGCGGTGATCTCCACGCCCGGGCGATACCCCGCCGGCGACCTGCGCGGCCCGGCGCGTCACCCGGTTGACGCCGCTCGGACGCGACGAGGCGCCGGCGGTCCCGAGAGCGCGGCGGACACGAGTCCCGAGGCGACGCGGGCCGCCTCGTCGTCGGGAAGACCCGTCCGTACCAGGCTGCGCCACGTCGGGAAGTCGATCGCGGTTCGCAGCGCCGCGCGCAGCCGCTCGCGCGAGCGGCCGCGCGCACGGCGGCCGGCCGCCAGCACATCGACGGCGGCGCCAAGGAGCGCGAACCAGGTCTCGTCCATGATCGCGCCCAGTGCCGGGACGAGCGGCGCGTCACGGTACGCGGTCGCCCACATCGCCTGGGTCCGTCGGTAGTAGGCGTACAGCTCCTCCAGCGCCAGCGAGAGCCGTTCGTCGGGGTCCCGGACCGCCCGCCACGCGTCGATGTCCGGCGGCGGGTGCTGCTCGATCCAGTGCGAGGTGCAGGCCGCCACCATCTCGGCCTCGGTAGCGAAGTGGTTGTAGACGGTCATGCGGTTGACGCCGGCTCGCTTCGCGACCTCGCCCACGCCGGCGCGCGAGGCGCCCACCGTCTCGTGCAGCTCCACCAGCGCCTCGACGATCCGCTGGCGCGTCGCGGCCTGCTTGCGCGCACGCTCCTTCAGCTCATATCGGCGACGGTCGGGCATTTGGATAGACAACATGCTACCCGATCTGTCGCGCGGATGACAATTGGGTCGACACCGTGCCGCCTGATCTGTACTTTCGCTCGGCGTAATGTCAATTCAAATGAAAGGTCGCTTCATGCACATCGCAGAGACCGAGGGCGCCGAGCTGCTCGCCGCCCACCATCACGACGACCCCGACAACGTCGTCCGGGCGGCGTGGCCGGTGCACCGCGGCACCGGCGCCCGCAGCACCGCCGCCGTGTACTTCGAGCTCGCCGCTGGCGCCCATCTCGGCACCCACACCGACAGCGCCGAGGAGGTGCTCGTCGTACTCGATGGCGAGGTGGAGATCACGGTCGGTGCGGAGCGCGAGCGAGCGAGCGCCGGCGCGCTGGCCGTCGTTCCGGCCGAGGTGCCCCACGACGTCGCCGCGGTCGGCGGCGCGGCCAAGGTCGCCGGCGTGTTCTCCGCCAACACCATCGTCAGCGTCTTCGAAGACAGGTGGGAGCCCTACGGCACGCGCGTGCTCGGCACGCCGCCGCCCGCCGACGCCTGAGCCCCTCCTCCCCCCGAAAGGACTTCCTCTCATGCAGCTCGACTACCGCTTCCAGGCCCGCATCACCGACTCCATCCCGCTCGGGACGGTGGAGGGCGGCGTCCGCGTCGACAACTACTTCGACGGCACCATGACCGAGGGTGCGCTCGCCGGCGCGCGCGTCCGCGGCGTCGACCAGATCCGCGTCCGCGATGACGGCACCGTCGCGCTCGACATCCGCGAGACGATCGAGACCGGCCGCGGCGCCATCTCGGCGGACGTCCGCGGCTACGCGCTGCCCGACCCGGACACGCCGAGCCTCCACGTACTGCGCGGCTTCGCGCTGTTCAGCACCGCCGTGCCGGAGTACTCCGACTACAACGCCGCGGTCATCGCCATCGACGGCAGCGTCGACATGGCGACGGGCGCCATCGACGTCACGGGTCGCGTGCCCGCTCCGGCAACAGCCTGAGCGTCTACGCCAGTCGCCCGGGCGGCGGTTCGGCCACATCGCCCGAACCGCCGCCATGGCAGGGTCACCGTCTGCCACTCCGGAGCCGGCGCGCTCGCACGAGCGAGCACTCGGCGTGAGCGACTTCGTATCCATCGGCACCGACCTGAACCCGCGGCGGCTGCGCAATGTGCGTGCCGCGGGCGCAGGCCGTCAACCGGCTGACGAAATCGCCTACCTGCGGAACACGCGTGTCGGCGCGCCGCGGTGCCGCCCCCAGCGGACGCGGTACCGCCGCCCGGTACGCCGTCGCGTCGTGGTCGCCCAGTAGCCGCGAGCGTTGGTGCGGTCCGTCTTCAGTCGCCGCCATCTGCGCGAGTGGCGGTTGCGGTACTCGACCGTGACCCGTGTGCTGCCGCGCGCCGGTCGCACGAGGCCCCACAGGGAGACACCGTGGCGCCCTCGCCGCCGAGCGGTGAGCGGCAGGCGGAAGCCGCGGTAGGACAGCTTGCGCGCGCCGCTGGAGTGCCGGATCCCCGACTCGAACCCGCCGTAGCGCAGGGATGCGCGTCCCGCGCGGGGCAGGTCGTCGCGCATCAGGTACTGCGAGAACGCGCGCACACGCGGGTTGCGGTAGGCGATCCGCTCGCCGATCGATCGGTACTCGGCCTGCCGGGTCTCGCTCACGCCGACGAACGGATCCGGCTCGCTCTGGATGCCGAACTCGGTCAGGTAGATGCCGAGCCCGCGCCGGACGGCGTGAGCCCGGCCGGCCCGGTCAAGCGCGCGGCGCAGTCGCGACAGCGTCCCGATCGTCACGTCGCCGCGCTCCGGCGGCACCCACCAGGGCGGCGGCGCGTCGTGTACGGGTGGTGCGCCCAGCCGTCGGCGTCGAGCTTCCGGCAGCCGCGGCGCTTGTGCCACGAGCGCGTGAGGCAGAACGTCTTGCGTACGAACGGGACCGGCGCGACGACGCGCGGCGTTCCGCGTGGCGCCGTGTCGCCGATCAGCATCCGGTCGCGGCGGTTGCCGGATTTGTCGAGCCCGGCGCGCGCCGCGCGTACGAGCTTGCGGTAGATGGCCGGCGAGGCCGAGTGCCGGTGCCGGCCGTGGCCGGTGAACTGCGGCTTGAGGAACTGTGGGTGGTTCGGCTCGTTCCAGACGGCCCAGTAGCGGACCGACGAGCCGAACTGGCGGCCGGCGGCGATCATGAAGCGGCGGAACTGCGTCGGGCTGGGCCGGCTCACCGTGTCGCGCTCGCGCCGCGTGGCCCACTTGGGCACCGGGCCCGTGACCGTGAGCAGCACCCGCATGCCGCGGGCATGGGCGGAGGCGATCACCGGTGCATACCGGCTCCAGTCGTAGTTGCGAGGGTCGGTGCGCCTGAAGCTCGGGTCGCGCCTGGAGTCGGCGTGCGGGCAACGCTGTGCCAGTAGAGGATCACGCGGATCGAATCAACGCCCAGCGACTGGATCTCATCGAGCGTCGACTCCCGCGTCGCCGGGTCGGACGTCAGCTCGCGCGGAGCGTCGAACACGGTGAACTGGCTGCGGCTTGCTTCGGCCGCCGGCGCGAGCGCGAGCGCGCAGGTCGTGGCCGCGAGGGCCATCAGCAGGGCGGGGAGCGCAGGGCGCCGCCGCCCGCGAACAGGGGAGCTCATCGGGTCAGGTCCTTCCGTCGTCGTTCCATGCGCCTCCGGGGTGAGCTCACGGGCTCGCGCTGGAAAGCAATGCGACCTAGGGCCCCCCGGCCACCGCGACGAGCGTTGCGGTGGTTCGGCGTATGCGTCCTGGCCATGGAACGTGGCCCCCTGACGCGAGTTGCGGCGCCGTCACCCGCATGACGGACGCTCTCGCCTCGGCGTGGGCCGGGCGTACGATCACGGCAGGGCGTGCCGGGAAGACTGGTCGGCTGGTGTCGACCATGCTCGCCCTCCATCACCCCAACAGCGCCGGGCCCCCGCACTCGCGGGAGTGCTCGGAGCCGGCCGCCGCAGCCGCGCTGCTGGGCGAGGCGCATCCCCTCACGGTGGCCCTCACGCGCTGTGACGGGCTGCTGTACCGGCTCTGGGTGCTGGCGCTCGTGCACATCGCCGGCCTGGTCCTCTGGCTGGGGACCCCGGAGGTCGGCATGCCACTCGTCGTCGGCGCCGTCCTCGCCGAGCTGGGTCTCGGCGGCTGGTGGCTGCTGCTGGTCCAGGAGAGGAGGGGCGCGTGCCGCGACCTGATCGCCGCCGGCGGAGAAGCGCTCCCGCTCGATGCGCTCGCGCGCGAGCGGGATCGACTGCGCTCGCCGCGGCATCAGGCCGAGCTCGCGCGTTCGATCGCGCGCCTCACCACGCGGGTCTCGGACTCCACGCGGACGGCCCGCCCACCCATCGATGCCCGCGTGCTGAGCGCTGCGGCGCCCGGTCTGCGAGAGATCCAGCGCCGGATGGAAGCCGGCGAGGTCTCGGTGCGCGCCGTCGCACTCGTCGAGCAGCTGATCTCCTCTCCCCTGTCCCCGCTCTACGGCAGCGACGCCGGGGAGCTCACGCGCGAGATCGGCCGCGTGCAGTACCTGGCGTGACACCCGGCTGACGGCACGTTCCACCCCGGGCAAACGGGAACCGTGCCCGAAGCTCTCGCATCTGGCCGTGCTCGAACGGCGCGGTAGGGATGCGCTGTCCACGAGCGGCGACGCAGCCCGCTCGTTCTACGAGCAGCTGCTCGACGAGCAGTCGGCCCCGTGGCGGTGCTCGGTGCCTCGGTGATCAGCCCGCGGCCCCGTCAGCCCAGCGGGACCCAGACCGAGTCTGGCTCGAAGGTGGCGGACCCTGAGCATCTGCGCCTGGCGTCGCGCCTCTCCAACGGAGCACAGGCGTGGCGGCGCGCCAACACTCCGGTGCCGCGGCTCGTGCTCGCCGCGCGGGAGCGCGCTCGACCGGCGGCCCTCGACTCGCCGAACCCTGACGGCTGCTGCAACGCCTGAGGGCGGCTCAGCGGCTGGACCGTGCAGGGGTGGCCGGCGAGCGGGTGGTGTTCGGTGCGTCCGCTTCCGCGCCCGCGTTTTCGCCGATGGTGGCGGGCGCGGCGAGCTGCTCCTGGTCGTCATGAATACTGACGGTCGGCTGGCCGCTGGTCGTGTCCTCTGGCTGGGCGCGGCTCGCGGCGGAGGTCGTGGCGACGCCCTCGAGGAACGGCCGGATGACGTCGATCGGGAACGGAAAGACGATGGTTGAGCCGGCGTTGTCGCCCATGTCGGTCAGCGTCTGTAGGTAACGCAACTGCAACGCGACCGGATTGGGGCTGAGCACGTCGGCGGCGTCCCGTAGGCGTTCGGAGGCCTGGAACTCGCCTTCGGCGTGAATGACCTTCGCGCGGCGCTCTCGCTCGGCCTCCGCCTGACGCGCCATTGCGCGCTGCATCGCGCCGGGAATCTCGACGTGCTTGATCTCGACGGCCGTGACCTTCACTCCCCACGGGTCGGTCTGCTCGTCGATGATCTGCTGAAGCGCCTCGTTCAGGCGCTCACGCTCGGCGAGGAGGGCGTCAAGGTCGGCCTTGCCCAGCGCCGAGCGTAGGGTCGTTTGGGCGATCTGGGACGTTGCCGTGAGGTAGTGCTCGACCGCGATCACGGAGCTGACCGCGTCGATGACGCGGAAGTACGTGACGGCGTTGACCTTGGCCGGGACGTTGTCGCGGGTGATGAGGTCCTGGGAGGGGATGTCGGCCACGATCGTGCGCAGGTCGACGCGGACCATCCGGTCGATCGCGGGGATCAGGAGGATCAGTCCTGGCCCCTTCTCCCCGAGCAGCCTGCCCAGACGGAACACGACTGCGCGCTCGTACTCCCGGAGGATGCGGATCGAGGAGCCCGCAAGCACCGCGAACAAGACGGCCGCGACGGCGAGAGCGACGAGAAGAGCTGTCATGGTTCTACCTCCCAGACCTCGGCCCGGCGCACGGACAGCGTCAGGCCCAGAACTTGATTGACGACGACCGGATCACCCTCGCCGGGTGCCGGTTCGTCTTCTTCGCTCCAGCATCGCCGCGCGCGCCAGAGCTCACCGTCTATCGCGACTTGGCCCACCGGGTCCAGTGGCTGCCGGACGACGCCGACCTGGCCGATCAGCCCCTCTGCGCCGCCGCGCGCGCGCCGCCGGCTGACGGTCAGCACTTTCCGCATGCATACGACGCCGATCGTGGTGCTCAGAAGGACGATCGGCACGGCGACCGCGAACGCAAGCGCAAGCGGCGCTCCCGAAGCGAGCACGGCTACGACGATCGCGGCGACCAACGCGGCAAGTCCGGGAAATCCGAGGGCTCCGTACGTGGGGAGGTGCGCCTCGGCGACCAGCAACCCGGAACCCAGGATGAGAAGCGTGAGGATTACCGCGGTCATGCGCCCACTCGATCGTTGAGCGCGTTCAATCTCCTCGCGCGGCCGCGACAACGGGCCGCGCTTGTCCGGGGCGGCCGCGTGACCGCAGCGAGCAACTGCGCGGGGCGATCAGCGGGGCGCCGGGCCAAACACGAGCAAAGAGCGAACTCGGGTTCGACACAACGGGGCATGGCACAAGCCTGGCCACGTTTGAGCCGCATGTCAGTGGGGGCGGCGGCCCACAGGGACTGGGGGGCGCGCCCCATTTCTTCGGCCGGCGAGAGTGCGGCGCGCCGGAGCGCCACCCCCACCCCCCGGTCGTGGCCTCGCGTGGCTGTCTGTGGCTCGCCGATCGCGCGCGTCGGAGACCCGGAAGGTTCACATGAGAACGAGCATGACGGCGATGATCACGGCGATGACCGCGAACGCGGCGAGCAGCATCTTCGATGCGGGTTCCGTCGGTGGTTATGACGGATGGTCGTGTGGATCGGGGGAAGTCCTGGACATGCGACGAGCTTGGTCCCTGGGTGCTCCGTGCGCCATGGGAAGAACTGCCCATGACGCCTTGCTGATCGGACAACCCGACATCGCTGCGGACGTCGAGTAACGCGGAAGCGATGGCCCTGGGAGCACCGTCCATCCTCACCGGACCGGGGCTTGAGTGTCACCGGGTCCGCACGAACGTGGACCGACTGATCTCGCGTCGCTGACCGGTTTCGCAAAGAACTCGGAGGTCCCGGGCTCCGTCCCGGGACCTCCGCTCGGCCGCTCAGAGTGCGGCGGCCAGGATGGCGACGATCAGGGCCGCTGCGATGAGTGCGATGGCGCTGACCGCGAACGGGCGTGCGCCTGTCGAGCTTCGGGGGCGATCGGGCTCGGGCGCGCGGGCGGGCTCGGGTTCGTCGGCGTGGTACGAGAGTGCTTCTGACGAGCGTTGATGGCGCATGGGTGTCCTTTCCGGGGGTGGGTAGCGCGCCAGGTCTGACACCGGGAAGGCTCGCTGAGAAAGTGATCGTGCACCATGGGCGGCGGCGCCCATTCGGCGCGCGTGCGTGCATGGGTGGGCGTCCCCATGGTGTGTGAAGGCGGGGTCGTCTCGCCGGCGCGGGCTCAGGCCTCGAGCCTGAGCGGGGCGTGCGCCGCTGGGCGCAGCGCGGTGAGCATCCGCTGGATGCGGCGGTTGAGTTCGTGCCGCTCGATGCGCAGCGTGTCCATGATGTCCGCGGGCGCGGTGTGGTCGATGAGCATGCTGAGGATCGGAAGATCCTGGGGGTCGAGCGCGAGGGCGGCTGCTTTGCGCAGGGCGGCGGAGATCGGGGGCAGTGCGCTGGCGCCGCGGGCGACCTCGCGGATCGCTTCGAAGAGCTGGAGGGCGGGGACGCCCTTGTGGACGACGCCGTCGGCGCCCGCGACGATCGCGGGGACCAGCATCGAGGGGTCGGCGTAGGCGGAGTAGAGGACGACGGCGGGGGCGGGGACGGCCGACTTGAGGCTGCGGCAGAGGGTGAGGCCGTCGTCGCCGTCGAGGTAGTAGTCGAGGAGGACCACGTCGGGTGCGGTGCGGTAGAGGAGCGGCTCGAGCTCGGCGGAGCCGGCGGCGGTGCCGACGGGGACGAGGCCCGGTTCGGAGCGCAGGGCGGTGTGGAGGCCGAGCCGGACGGCTTGGTGGTCATCGACGACGGCGACCCGGATCATGGTGTGGCTCCATTCGGTGGCTGGGGGAGTTCGAGGCGGACTTCGGTTCCGTGGGGTTCGGCGGGTGTGATCGTGAGGCGGGCGCGGATGAGCAGCGCGCGCTCGCGCATTCCGTCGAGGCCGGTGCCGGCGGGTGCGTGCGTGTCGAAGCCGGCGCCGTCGTCGCGTATGCGCAGCGCGAGGTGACCGTCGTGCCGTTCGAGGCTCACCTCGGCCTGCTGAGCGCGCGCGTGGCGGGCGGCGTTGGTGAGGCTCTCCTGGACGATGCGGTAGACGGCGAGGCTCTGCTCGGGCGCGAGCGAGGATGTCTCGGCACACAGCCGGTGGCGCACACGCATTCCGCTGCGCTCCTCGACCCCGGAGGCGAGGGTGATGAGCGCGCTGCGCAGCCCGAACTCCTCCAGCGCCCCGGGGCGCAGGCCGCGAGCGATCTCGCGCAGGTCCTCGATGCCCTGATGGGTGGCGCGCTGGGCCTGCTCGACGGGCTCCTGGCACTCGGCGGGGACGGTTCTCGCGAGGCCGTCGAGCTGGAGGCCGACGCCGGTGAGGACCTGGCCGAGCTCGTCGTGGAGCTCGCGGGCAAGCCTGCGACGCTCGCGCTCCTGCGCGGCGAGTGCGCGGCGACCGCTCGAAAGCCGCTCGCGCTCCAGCCGGTCGAGCATGTCGTTGAAGGCGCGGGCGAGGTCGGCGACCTCGGCAACGGGTCGTTCGATGCTGATTCGTCGCCCCGGCTGGCCGGGCTCGACGCGGCGCATCACGCTCGCGAGGCGCTCGAGCGGACCGAAGACCCGGCGCAGCAGGAGCACGTTGACCGCCGTCACGATCACGACGCCGAGCGCGAGCACGGCCAGCTCGGCGATCGTGAGGGTGGCGCTCACGGTGGCCGGTGAGACGATCAGGGCGACAGTGGCGGCCAGCAGAAGAACGGTGTTGATCGCGACGACCCGCCAAAACAGCGTCATGGCCCCCAGCATGCATCCGCGGGCATATCGACACCATGGGTCGGGCCGCCCACATCGCCCCATAGGCTGGGGACGACATGACCTTGCTGTGGAGGGTGTTCGCGACCAACGCCGCGGTCCTTGTGCTCGCCACGCTGGTGCTCGTCCTCTCGCCGGTGACCGTTTCGTTCCCGATCGCGCTTGACGGAGGCCGTCGTGGTCGCCGCAGGGCTCGCGCTGATGCTCGCGTTCGACCTCGCGCTGTTGCGGCGCGCGTTTGCGCCGCTGAGCCGGCTGACGGCGTTCATGCGCGGCGTCGATCCGCTGCAGCCCGGGGCACGCGCCCAGCTTCGACTCGGCGGACCCCGAGGTGTCGGAGCTGACGCGGCGGCGTTCAACGAGATGATCGGCCGGCTGGAGCGCGAGCGGCGCGAGAGCGCGCGGCGCGCGCTGGCGGCACAGGAGGCCGAGCGTGCGCGGATCGCGCGCGAGCTGCACGACGAGGTCGGCCAGGCGCTGACTGCGGTGGTGCTGCAGCTCGAGCGGGCAGCGCGAGACGCGGAGCCGCCGGTACGCGATGATGTGGCAGAGGCGCGCGAGGCGGTGCGAGAGAGCTTGGAGGAGGTGCGGGAGATCGCGCGCCGCCTGCGGCCAGAGGCGCTCGACGACCTCGGCCTGGCCAGCGCGCTGGCGGCGCTTACGATCGACGTGTCGCGGCGGACCGGACTGCGGATCGAGCGGCGCGTCGAGCGAGGGCTGCCGGAGCTCAGCGCCGGAGGAGGAGCTTGTCGTCTACCGCGTCGCCCAGGAGGCGCTGACCAACGTCGCGCGACACGCGGACGCCGAACGCGCCTGGGTTACGCCTGAGCTGTCGCGCGGCGACCAGGTCGTGCTCGAGGTGCGCGACGACGGCCGCGGATTCGACGCCGGGCAGCGCGGCGGGGGCAGGCCTGCGCGGCATGCGCGAGCGCGCGCTGCTCGTCGGCGCCACGCTGGCGATCGACTCTCGCGTCCGGCGACGGGACCGCGGTGCGGCTGACGCTGCGACCGGAACACGCTGACATGACCGTGCCGTTCCCGGCCCGGCTGCTGATCGCCGACGATCACGTGATGGTGCGGCGCGGCCTGCGCCTCGTCGCTCGACGCCGAGCCGGACCTGCGGGTGGTGGCGGAGGCCGTCGGACGGCGCGGAGGCGCTCGTGCGCGTGCGCGAGACGGAGATCGACCTCGCGATCCTCGACGTGTCGATGCCGCGCATGACCGGGCTTGCAGGCCACGGCCGAGCTGGCGCGGCGGCATCCCGAGGTGCGCGTGTTGATGCTCTCCATGCACGACAACGAGCAGTACCTGTTCGAGGCGCTCAAGGCCGGAGCGTCGGGCTACGTGCTCAAGACGGCAGCCGACCGCGACCTGGTCGAGGCGTGCCGGGCGGCGCTGCGCGGCGAGCCGTTCCTGTACCCGTCGGCGGTCGCGGCGCTGATCCGCGACTTCCTGCGAACGCGCGCGCGACGGGCGAGGCCGTCCCCGAAGAGCCGCTGACGCCGCGCGAGCTCGAGGTCGTCAAGCTCGTCGCGGAGGCGCACACGAGCGCGGAGATCGCCCAGCTGCTGGAGCATCAGTCCGCAAGACGGTCGAGCGCCATCGCGAGAACGTGATGGCCAAGCTCGGCATGCGCGACCGCGTGCAGCTGACGCGCTACGCGATCCGCCGCGGGCTCGTCGAGCCCTAGCGCCGCCCTGGGGTCGTTATCCCGCCGGGCCGTGGGCTGCGTGACCCCATGGAAGGCCCGGCGCGGCCGCGACCAGCTGGCTGCGTGCCCCGCTTGGTGATCCTCTGGACGCGTCCGAGCCACCTTCAGCGCGAGGAGGCGGATGCCTGGGTGCGCAGCGAGGTCTGCGGCACTCGGGATCGCTGACGCCCGGCTTGCGGAGGTCGAGCCCGCCGCGATGGAGCACCCGGTGAGCTGGCACTGGATGCTCGAACTAGAGCTCGAGGACGCATCCGCAGGCGCGCGTTCGCTGCGCCGGGGGCCGGTCGCGGACTGGCTGCGCGACCTGCGGCTGCTCGGGCATGCGTCCGACGGTGATGCTCGTCGACAGCCGCCCGCTGCCCGAGCCAGCCGCATGGCATTCGCCGATCCTCATCTTCGTCGCCGCGCTGGCGGTGATCGCCAGCGAGCGCGTCGACCGCACGAAGGTCGCGCTGACCGGCGCCGTGCTCCTGCTGCTCACGCAGACGATCGAGCAGCACCAGGCGATCGAGGCGGTCGACTGGAACACGCTCGGACTGCTCGTCGGGATGATGCTGATGGTCAAGATCACCGAGACGACGGGCGTCTACACGTGGCTCGCGATCCGCGCGGGGCAGCTGTCGCGCGGCCGGCCGTTGGCCATCGTCGTGTCGCTGTCGGTGACCACGGCGGTGCTGTCGGCGTTCCTGGACAACCTCACGACGGTGCTGCTGATGGTGCCGATCACGTTCCTGCTCGCCGACGCGCTCGACATCGACCCGATTCCGCTCGTGATCATCGAGATCATCGTCTCCAACATCGGCGGCACGGCGACGCTGATCGGCGACCCGCCGAACATCCTCATCGCCGGCGCCACCGACCTGACCTTCACCGACTTCATCGTCAACCTCGCGCCGATCGCGGCACTCACCTTTGTCGTCGTCACGGTCGGCCTCTACTGGGTGTTCCGGGGCAGCCGTCTGCGGTCGCGCCCGCCGCACGCCGTCACGTGATGGAGCTCGACGCGCGGCGCTCGATCGAGGACATGGACGAGCTCAAGCGCACCGTGCCGGTGCTGGTCGGCTCGATCTTGCTGTTCTTCGCCCATCAGCAGCTGCACCTCGAGCCGGCAACCGTCGCGCTGGCCGGCGCGACCGTGATGCTGCTCGTCAGCCGCCAGTCGCTGGAGAAGTCGCTGGCCGGCATCGAGTGGCCGACGCTGTTCTTCTTCATCGGCCTGTTCGTGATGGTCGGCGCGCTTGAGGAGCGCGGCGCCATCGCCACCGTTGCCGACGGCATCGGCGACCTCACCGCCGGCAACCGCACCGCCGAGCTGCTCGGCATCACCTGGGCGTCGGCGATCGGATCCGGCATCGTGGACAACATCCCCTTCACCGCCGCCATGATCCCCGTCGTCGAGCAGCTCCAAGAGGGCAACGGCGGCGACGACGCCTACTGGTGGGCACTCTCGCTCGGCGCCTGCTTCGGCGGCAACGCCACGATCATCGCCGCCGCCGCCAACGTTGCCGCCGCCGGCATGGCCTCCCGCGCGGGACGCCCGATCGGCTTCGTCACGTTCCTTAAGATCGGCCTGCCCGCCACCGCCGTCTCGCTCGTCATGGCCACCGCCTACATCGCCGTGAGGTACCTGTGAGTCCGAGAACTCTGACCGATCCACTGCTGCACGAGGTCCCGACCCTCAGCGTTAGCGATCCGCTCGGGCAGGCCGTGCGGCACGTGGTCGGCAGCGGCCTGCCTGCGCTCCCCGTCGCCGACGACGCCGGCGGCTATTGCGGCATCTTCGGCGAGCGCGAGTTCATCACCGCTGTCTTCCCCGGTTACCTCGGCGAGCTCAAGCACGCCGGGTTCGTGCCCCGCTCGCTCGAGAGCGCGCTCGAGAAGCGCGCCGGCTGCAGTCGCGAACCCGTCCGCGACTGGATGAACACCGAGCATGTCGACGTCGGCCCCGACTTCTCCGACGCCCAGGTCGCCGAGATCTTCCTCCACCATCGTGTCCTGCTGGTCCCCGTCGTTGAGAACCGGCGCGTGCTCGGGGTGATTACCCGCAGTGACTTCTTCAGGGCGCTCGCCGAGCGGGTGCTCGAGGCGTAACCGGGATCTCCTCAGTAGCGCCGCTGCCCAGAGCCAGCGCGGACGCGGGCGACGGGCACATCACATGACCGGGCGAGGTCAGGGGAGCCGGTCACGAGAGGCGGGCGCAAGGCAGATCAGGCGATCGCCCCTGCGACTGACGCCCGACGATCAGCCCGATCCCGAGGAAGGTGCCGGTGCGCGCGCCATTAGCCGATCGGACCGAGCGGAACCCGCTTGGATCAGTCCTGGGGGACTGGAACGGTCAAGATGGGCAGTTGTGCCCATGGAACCCCGCCCTCAGAACAGCGACGATGCCGACACACCGTCCAACAAGGAGTTCCAGATGGCATCCCCGGGACCCGGAGAGAGCAGTGCGCATCGGCGTAAACCAGCCGTTCGGATGTTCGCGCTCCTGATCGCTGTGATCGCGATCGTGCTTCTCGTCGTGTTGCTCTAGCGTCGCCGGCTCTGGGGCGTGGCACGGCGCCCAGCGCGCGAGCGCCGGGACGAGCGACCCAGCCCGCGGGTGCTCAGCGAGGATTCAGATGACTCGGAGATCCAGACCCCAGGCTTCCGCCGACGCGCGCCGGCGTTCTCTCGACGGTGACCCGCTGAGCGAGGCGATCGACGCGTTTATGCGCCAGCGCCAGGCCGCGCAGCTGCCCGCGCCCCATCGTCGCGGGCGCATGCCCCGCAGGAAGCGCGGCAGCGGCTGGCCCACGCCGGCGATCACCGCGCTGGCGATCCTCACGGTCGCCTCCCTCGTCGTGTTCCTGATCGTCTGAGAATGTGGAATGCAATGGCCGCGCGGCGAGGATCAGCCGCGCGCGCAGCCGCCGCGAGCGACTGCCGAGCGCACCGACACTTCGGTCTGCAGCCCATGCCGAGAGCCGTAGGCCGGTCGCCGGATCAGCACGTTCCACAGGCGCCCCCCTTTGATGTCCGCGCCAAGGAGGTGAGAGCCTGAGTCGTCAAGCCATCCTGCTCCCCGGCATCGCGTTGCCGGCAGAGCTCGCTTTCCGGCCCGGCGCTCGATCTGAAGCGCCTCTGCCGTCGCCAGCGCCATCACGCGTTCGATCCGCTCGCCGGAGACGCAGCCGAGCCTGGGTACGCCGAGCCGCGGCACTCGGCGTCGGTCAAGATGGACGTCGTGCAGCCTGCGGTTGACGAGGTGCGCGTCGAGGTGCTGGGGCGCTTCCGCGTGGTGGTTGGCGCGCGCGAGATCGCCGAGGGAGAGTGGCCGGCGCGGCGGCCTCGGGAGTTGGTTGCGCTGCTCGCTCTCGCCGACGGCCACCGGCTGGCGCGCGACCGGGTTATCGAGCACCTCTGGCCGCATCTGGGCGCAGCCGCGGGCGCCGCCAACCTGCGCAAGGCCGCCCATCACGCCCGCAGGGCGCTCGGCGTTCCAGAGGCGGTCGTGCTTCGCGCGGGGTGCGTCGAGCTCTTCCCCGGGCGCGTCGTCAGCGTCGACGCGGCACGGTTCCTGCGCGACGCCGAGCGCGCCCTGGACGAGTCCGACCCGGACGCCTGCGCGCGCGTCTCGGCGGGGTGGCCCGGCGGGCTGTTGCCAGGCTCACCGTACGAGGCGTGGACGCAGGAGCCGCGCCGGCAGGTCCACGCACGACTCTGCGAGCTCCTCCGCCGAAGCGGGCAATGGGAGCGACTCTTCGAGGTCGAGCCGACGGATGAGGTCGCCTGCCGCGAGCTGATGCGGGCGGCGATCGACGTCGGCCAGCGGCACGCGGCGATTCGGCTCTTCGAGCGCCTGCGGATCGCGATGGTCCGCGAGCTCGGCATGCAGCCGGATGCCGAGACGCGGGCCTTGTACGACCGGTGCACGGCAGGCGTGCGGGTGGGCGAGCCGGTCTTCGTCGGGCGCGAGGTCGAGCTTGCTCAGGCGGCCGGCCTGCTGAGCTCCGTCGCCGGCGGCCGGACGGCGGCGCTGCTCGTTCGCGGTGCGTCCGGGATCGGCAAGTCGGCGTTCTGCCGCGAGGTAGCCGCCCGCGCGCGCGTCGACGCCTGGCGGGTCATCAGCGTCGCGGCGCGAAGCCCTCGCGAGCCGTATGGGACGCTCGGCGCCGTCGTCGAGCAGCTGCTCGTGCAGGGGCGCCGCACCTTCGAGGGGCTGCCGCCGCGCGGCCGCTCGATCATCGCCGAGCTCACGCCGCTCGCGGCGCCGGCGCCCGCGCTCGAGGGAGCGCTGACGCGCCACCAGGTCGTCGCGACGGTTCAGCGGGCGCTCACCCTGACGGCGACGGAAGTGCCCACCATGCTGTGCGTCGAGGATGCGCATCTCCTCGACGAGGCGACCGCGGACGCTCTGCATCAGCTCGTCGCGGGCGGGGCAGGTCCGCTGCTCGTGTCGCTGGCCTACCGCGCCGAGTGGATTCGTACGAGCCTGCCACGTGGCGTGGTAGAGCTCGCACACGGTGATCGGACACTGGCGGTGGAGCTCGGCCCGCTCGACGATGACGCGATCAGGAAGCTCGTCTCGCTCGCCGCCCCGATGCCTCCGCCCGAGGAGGCCGTGGCGCGCATCGTCGAGCTCGCGGAGGGAAGCCCGTTCTTCGCGCTCGAGCTTGCGCGAGCGTCCGCGGCAGGCCCGGCCGACGCACTCCCGGGCACGGTCCGTCAGGCGGTGCTGCGACGACTCGCCGGCTTCGACGGCGCGACGATCGACGCGTTGGCGGCCCTCGCGATCGCCGGCGACGAGCTCGACCTCGCCAGCGTGCTGGCGCTCACCGGCCTCGCGGAGGACGACGCCTTCGCCCTGCTCGACGCCGCGCTCGACGCCGGGATCCTCGTCGGTCGCCGGCGCGCGCTACCGGTTCCGGCACGAGCTGGTCCGGCAGGCGCTCACCGACGAGCTGCCCACCCATCGGCGCCTGCGCCTGCACCGGGACGCCGCCCAGCGGCTCATGACGGCCGGCGCCGCCCCGGAGCTGATCGCGGAGCACTGGCTCAAGGGCGAGCAGCCCGGCGAGGCGGTCGAATGGCTGCTTCGCGCGGCCCGCCGAGCAGTGGACGTCGGCGCCTTCGCCGACGCACTGGGACAGATCGAGCGCCTCCTGGTCGCGGCGCCCGAACATCGGGATGCGCTCTGCCTGCGCGCCGAGGTCCTGGATGCGCTGGGCGACAGCCGCGCCCCCGACGCCTACGCCGCCGCGGCGGTAGCGGCCGGCGATCCCGAGGCGCAGGAGCTGCGCGCCCGCCAGGCGCTTGCGCAGCTCAAAGCCAGCGACCCCGACGGCGCGCTGCGCACGCTCGAAGGGGTCAGACCGCGGTCGACGGCCGGCCGGCTGGCGGAGGCGCTGACGCTCAGCGCGGCAGCGGCGATCGGGCGCTACGCGGACGCCGAAACGGCGGCGGCCAAGGCCGGGGAGGCCCACGAGCTCGCCGTGCAGCTCGGCGATCCGGGCGCGATCCTCGACGCGACGTGGGCGCAAGCGCTCGCCGCGCACGCCAAGGGCGAACTGCCTGCGCGGCTGCGCGAGTACCTTCACGCGACGCACGAGCTGCCCGAACTCGCCGCCCGCGTATTCGACGGCCAGCTGTGCGTCACCGAGCGGATGCTCTACGGCGGCCTGCCCAACGACGAGATCATCGCGTTTGCCGACGACCTCGCCGCCGAGGCGCGCCGCATCGGCGCCGCCCGCGGTGACGCGTTCGCCGTCACGCTACGCGGCGAGGCCGAGATCCTGGCCGGCCGCCTCGACGAGGCGGACCGCGACTTCGCGGAAGGCGCGAGGCTGCACGGCCGCATCGGCGCGGTCGCCGGTGAGGCGCTGTCGCTGCTGGGCCGCGCCCAGGTCGCGATCCGCCGCGGCTACCCCGAGCACGCCAGGCCGCTCCTCGCCGACGCCCTGCTCATGGCACGCGAGTCCGAGGTGGGCCATCACACGCTCGATCGCATCTACGGGGCGATGGTCGAAGCCGCCACCGACGCCGGAGACGGCGTGGAGGTCGTGCGCGAGGCGGAGTCCGCGATCCAGGGGCCGGCCGAGACATGCCCGACGTGCCGCATCGCGTTCATCGTCCCGGCCACGGTCGCAGCAGCCCGCGCCGCCGACCTCGAACGGGCGCAGCGCTACGCGCGCGACTGCGAACGGGCGCTCGAGGTCGTCGCGCTCCCGCCCGCCTGGCACGCGGCCGTCGACGAGGCGCGGGGCTGGCTGGCGGGCGCCGATGGGCGATCGGCCGACGCCCGCCGGCGCTTCCGGAGCGCCGCGGAGGGCTTCCGCGCCTGGGGCCAACCGCTCGACGCGGAGCGCTGCGCCGAGCTCGCTCGTCCATAGGGAACGTCTCAGGAACGGCGGTCGGGAAACGTGGCGGAGGTCGCCGAGCTCGCGTGTGGCGACGGCGCTCACAACCACGACCGAGGAGGCGCCCATGCGCTCCATCCCCCGCCAGGACGTACCCGTCGCCATCGCCGACGGCGGCGTCGAGGTCCGCGTACTCGACCAGGACGGCATCATGGTCGGCTTCGTCCGGCTGCCCGCTGGAGCAGACCTGCGCGCCGCCACGCAGGGGCTGCCCGACGACCTCTGCCCCTGCCCGCACTGGGGATACATGCTCAAGGGCCGCGTGCGGATGCACACCACCGAGGGCCACCAGGACTTCGCCGCCGGCGAGGCCTTCTACTGGGCCCCTGGCCACGCTCCCGAGGCGCTCGAGGACAGTGAATACGTCGACTTCTCGCCCACGACCGAGTTCCAACGCGTCCTCGACCACCTCACCGGAGCCGGCGCAGCGGCCGACGCCTGATCGGCCGCCCACCGCAGTAGGACGACGATCACCTCCGTCCTCAGCCGAGCAGGCCGGCGCCGCGGAGGATCGCGACCGAGTCCGAGTAGACGTCTTTTCGCGCGATCGCTCCCGATGCGACGGTGAAGATGTCGACGCCGCGCCACTCGATCCGCCGGCCGGTGGGCGCCGCAACGAGACCTCCGCGCTGCATCCGGCGATTGTGGGTGGCCGCCGCCGTCCACTCGCACGCCGCCATCGCCTGGCAGGCACGAAGGCTCCGTGTCGTGAACGTGAGATCGGGCCAGGCGTCGAGGATCCCGGCGATGTGGGCCCTCACGGCACTCCCTTCGGCTCGTTCGCCGGCCGTGTGGTTCTCGAACACCATGTCCGGGCTGTGCAGGGCGAGGATCGCGTCGAGATCGTGGGCGTTCCAGGCACGGTTGTAGCGCTCGATCAGCGCCCGGACCGCGGCGGACGACAACGTAGGTGCGCTCATGCGTCAGTTCCGCCGAGGCCCGGCCGCGTAGAGGTCGTGGTCGAGCCGGGACACACGCCCGGCGGCGACCGCGCGCTCCAGCGCGGCATCGAACGGCACGTTCCAGTTGTCGGCGTGCGCAAGCTCGAACAGGCCGTGGCGGGTCAGAACGCCGTGGTGCTCCAAGGTTCTCTGCAGGGCGCGCTGGCGCGCGATCGCGTATGAGCTCGAGGAGCTCAGGCCGTATCCGGACGTAGCGCTCATATCCTCGGTGTGCCCGCACGCACGGCGTCCGTGCGTGCGAGCGTCATCCGGCAGACGAGCCGTCGTTGTCCAGCAGGCCGGCAAGGAAGCCGAGCACGCTCTTTCCCGAGTTGCTGCGCAGGGCATCCAGGACCGTGCCGATGGGCAGCGCATGGACCGCGCGTTGCAAGAGCGAGGCTTCGAGCGAGGAGACCATGTCGAGGCGGGCAGCGTCATCGATCGCGCGGCGCAGACCGGCACGCAGCGCCTCATCGACCTCGCGCTCGGAGATGCGGTGCCCGGCCGCGAAGGTTGCCCGAGCTTCCTTGCCGGCGAGCGCGAGCGCGAGCTCCTCGCGGGTGACGCGCAGCCGGCAGGCCGCGCCGTCCAGCGTGGAGAGCGCGATCCGCTCCAGCGTGTCGTCGCTGCGCTCGCGAAGCTGCCCCAGCGGCCGCGGCCTACACGGGTCGGCCACGTCGATCGGTTCGTAGCTCGCGCCTCCAGCGGCCAGGTAGACGCCGGTGAGTCCGGCGACGGCCACCGATGCCGCGGCGATCGCCAGACCGCCGCGACGTCCGGGCCCCCCTCCGCTGAGCGCGATCGGCACGACGGCGAGCAGCGCGATCGCACCCGCGATCAGGAAGACCTCGCTGAAGGCGTGCGTGGCAGCCTTGTCGACCTCGTCGCGAAGCTGCGCCTCGAGCCGCGCGTAGTCGCGGCGGGCTTCCGGCGGGGGTGTCACCGCCTCAAACGCGGGTGCGAGGTCGGGCAGCCGGCCGTCGGCCCGTTCGATGTCATCGCCGATGGCCGACCCCAGCGCGAGCTTCGTCTCGGGCGACAGCGCCGCGTCGAGGATCAGCGCCGTGCCGGAGCGCTGCGCCGCCGACTGCTGCTCCGTGAGCTGGGAGCTGAACAGCGGCGTCAGCACCAGCAGGCCGAGCACGATGCCGACATGGCGCGCCGCGATCGTGCCCGCGGCGCGGTGGCCGGCTGGATCGACGCCCTCCAAGGCGCGCGTCGTCAGCCCAGGAAGCGCAAGCGCGATCCCGGCGCCGATGAACGCCTGCGGCGCAAGCGTCCACGCCGGCTCGGCAGCTGGCACGAGCCCCAGGCCCACCAGCCCTCCGGCCAGCGAGATCACACCGGCCACCATCACGCCGGTGCCATGGCCAAGGCCGCGGGTGAGCTGCCGGGCGAGCACCGTGGCCGCGGGCATCGCCGAGACGATCAGCGCCGCCTCGAGCGGCGAGTAGCCCCAACCCTCGGTGAGGAGGAGCACGAGCAGGAACAGCGCACCCGTGAGGCCGGCCGACAGCAGCGCGAGCCCGACTTCAGGGCCCAGCCGCAGCCGGCCGGCGCGACCGGGCTCGGGGTGCGCCCGGGGGGCGTGGGCGGCCGCGACCACAAGGACGACGACCGGCACCTGGAACGCGAAGATCGCCTGCCAGCTGATCAACTGGGTCAGCAGCCCGCCCGCCGCCGGCCCGACGGCCACGCCGATGAGCCCCGCCGTTCCCCACGCGGCCGCGGCCCGCGCGTGCGTGCCGCGGCTGCGTGCCAGCAGCTCGATCGCACCGGCGACGACGGCCGCGCCGGCGACGGCCTGCAGGCACCGCCCCACGACCAGCAGCTCGATCGTGGGGGCGACCGCACACACCAGCGACGAGGCCGCGAAGCCGGCCATCCCAGTACTCCAGACGGCGGCGGCCCCGCCCGCGCGACGGGGCGCGGCGAGCCGCGCGGCCGGCAGCACCGCGAGCGCGAGCACGAGGTTGAAGCTCGTGAGCACCCAGGACACCCCCAGCACGGTGGTCGAGAACTCACCGAGGATCTCCGGCAGCGCGAGCGTGACCACCGAGGAGTCCGCGAGCACCAGACCGACCGAGCCGGCCCAGACCATGTCCCGGACACGCATGACCCCGGCATGACCGGGGCACGGCTCCGCGTCCGCGCGACCGTCAGGCGGCTGACGGCGCCCGCAGCCTCCAGCCGAGCGCAGGGTTGGGGGGAGGATGAAGCGCCTCCTCATCCTGCCGCTGGTCCTGGTCTTGACGGGCCCGCTCAGCCCCTCCGCGGCTTCCGGCAAGGCACGCGAGACGGTCAACCGTACGCTCGCGCAACTCGAGGCCAAGGCGGGCCACGAGCCTGGCGAGGTCGCGCGCTGGCGGGGCGACTGGCGAGCCGTGAGGCGGGCAGCGCGGCGGCTGCGCGGCGAAGAACGCCGCAGCATCGCCGGCGTCATCGCCAACACCCGTTCACTTGCCGCGCGACGCCTGCTCGCGACCCGCGCACGTCCCGCGTTCGAGACGGTGCACCACAACCTCGACTGGTTCGTGACGCGCGGGGCGCCGGCGCCCGCGAACGGGACGCGCGACGGCTTCGGCAGCGACGTCGTCTGGCAGTTCTACGCGGGGTCGGGCTGGCAGCTCCAGCCGCTCGGCAGCTTCGGAGCACTGAACGCGCTCGTGAAGCGCCGACGGACCGACGAGCGAATTCGGCGGCTCGCCGACGATCTGCTCCGGCTGGGGGTCTGGCGAAAAAGCTTCCTCGCCTTCGAATACCTGTTCCCGTGGGGCGGCGGACGACCAGGCTGGATCTCCGGCATGGCACAGGCGACCGGCATGCAGGCGTTCGCCGGCGCGTATCGGCGGCTCGGTGACCCCCGCTTGCTCAGGGCAGCGACGCGGATGCGACCTGCCTTCGAGCACCGGCCACCGTGGGGAGTCCGCCGGCGCACCGGCCGAGGCCGGGCCCACTTCCTGCTCTACTCGCAATCTCCACGACTGCTCGTGGGCAACGGCTTTGCCCAGGCGCTGCTCGGACTCGACCGCTATCGCGAGATCTCCGGGGACCCGCGCGCGGCGCGGCTGGTCGCGCAGGGCTTGGCTCAGGCCCGCCGCAACTTCCCGCGATTCGACACCGGCGCGTGGTCGCTGTACTTCCGCACGCCGACAGCGGCGGGCACGGAGTCAGACCTTCACTACCACCGCGTGTTCACCGGCTTCCTCGGGCAGCTGTGCGAGCGCTTCGGCGAGGAGCGGTTCTGCCGGATGTCCGAGCACTTCGTCGCCTACGAGCGCGAGCCCGTCGACATCGAACGGCTGCGGCTGCGAAAGCGGCGACGGCACATCGATATCGCACTGCGAGTATCGAAGCGCAGCACCGTCGACGTGACGGTCCGCGTCGGGAGGCGGATCGTCGGCCGGAGCCGGCGCGCGCTCCTTCGCGGGCCCGATCGCTTCGTCTTCGCCCGTCCACGGTCGCGCAAGGCGATCGCGGTCGAGGTGGTTGCGACCAGTCTGACCGGCGTTCGGTCGACGGCGAACCTGGGCTGACCCAACGCGCAGGTCATGACCGACGGGACCTTGCGCTTGCCCGTCCCGGCGAGACGTGCACACGCTGTATCGACTCGCGGTTCTGCCGGTATGAGAGTCGGGCACGCACGATGGCGACCCGCACGCGCGGAACCAGCGGGGTCAGGCGGAGCTACACGCAGTTCAGCGATCCCGCGCGAAGTCGTCGGCGTCGACCAGGTCGAGCTCGAGCGCCGTCAGCCAGCATCGCGCCTCGGCGAGCATGCATTCGCGCTCGAAGGCGTGCAGCGCGACGGCGATCGCCTCGGCCGCCTCGCAGAGGTCCATGTCGAGCTGCTCGGCCTCGGACCGGTCGACAACGACCTGGTGGAGCGTCCCGCACTCGCCGCAGCGCAGGCGGAACCACCACATGCCTCGCCCACGCGACTTCCACGCGAGCGGGAACACGCGCCGCGCGCGGCAGACGACGCACACGCTCATCCAGGTGTGTGGCGGGAGCTCGGCAGGGCGGCTCACACCGCTTGGGGTGCTCCGGAGTCTCACCAGGTCCGCCACCGTTGACAGCTGGCTGACAGTCCCGCCTCCAGTGGGTGCGAGTCGCGCGCCCGATGCGGGAGGTCAGCCATGGCGGCCGGCCGGCCGGCGAGCCACGCTGCACGTGTGCACTCCGGACCGACGATCGTCTGCGGGATCGATGACTCCGCGCCCGGCCTGGCGGGGGCACGCGTCGCGGCCGACCTGGCGGACCGCCTCGGCCTCTGCCTGGCGGCGGCGCATGCGATCCTGCCCATCCCGCTGCCTGCGGCCGGCATCCCCTATCCGGGATTTTCGACGCCGCCGGCGCCGACGACGCGCGGCTGCGACTGCCCTCGGTCGAGATCGCGGGCGCGTGCGAGGCGAGGCGAGGCGAGGCGAGGCGAGGATGATCATCACTGGGTCGCACGACCACGGCCGGCTGCACGCCGCGCTCGCCGGGTCGACCGCGCGCCATCTGATTCACCACGCCCGCGTC
>CAVROM010000008.1:0-116002 GCA_963722815.1 uncultured Solirubrobacteraceae bacterium | reverse complement strand
CGTCGCGGTCGGCGTGGCCTTCATGTCGGGCACTGGGGTCGCGGTTCGGCCCTTGACGGTGCGCTTCTGTCGCTGCTGCTGACCCGAGGTCGTGCCCTCGGTCTGGGGCTCCTGCGCGGGCGCGCGCTGGGACTCGACGGGAGAGCGGCGCTGACGCTCGGTCGGGATCGGGGCGGTCTTCGTGGCTTGGTCGGGGGTGAAGGCGGGGCGGCCGCCGGTGGCCGCCGGCAGGTTGCGCACGGCCGAGCCGAGCGTGCCGCGCTCACCGGGCCGGATCGGCTCGTAGTCGCCGTTCGGGTACAGGATGTAGGTCGTCGCCGCGAGCACGGCGAGCACGCCGGCCATCGCCACCGCGGCCCGCCGCGGGCTCACGCTCGCCCACCCGTAGACGCCCCGGCCCGCGCGCTTCCCGGTCCGCCCGAGGCTCACAGACGTCGCCGCCACCGGCATCACCAGCGCGACGATCTGGAAGCCGCGGAGGCCGGCCTCGGCCGGCCCGGACGCGGTGCTCAGCCGGTCGAGCTGCAGCCCGAGCGAGTCGTAGGTCGTCGCCAGCATGCGCGGCGCGCCCATGACCATCGAGGCGACCAGCATGATCAGCTCCGGCACCAGGACGATCAGGTAGATCGTCACCACCGCGCGCACCCACGGCTTGAGCTCGGCGACCGCGGGCTCCGGCCTCCGCGGCCGCAGCAGCGAGCGGAAGATCGGCTTGATGCGCGACAGGATGTCGGGCACGCCGGTGAGGTCGCTGAGCACGTAGTAGCCGTCGAACCGCAGCAGCGGCAGCAGCTGCTGGAGGATGATCACGTACTGGACCGAGGCGGCCAGCAGCGCCGCCTCTTCGCCGGTCGCGAAGTACACGCCGCCCGCCACCAGCGCGAAGATCGCGTTGAAGTAGACGCCGCCCAGGTCGGTCCGCAGGCGCCCGGCGCGGCCGAGCCGGTACGCGTCAGTGACGTCGCAGTAGAACGCCGGCCACACGAGGTAGAGGCCGACGCCCATCGCGCCGGGCCGCGCGCCGCCGTACCGGCACGCGCTGGCGTGCCCGAGCTCGTGGAACGCCGTGGCGACCACGACGGAGAGCAGCACCGCGAGCAGCAGGCCCGGGCTGTAGAGCGCGCTGCGCAGGCCGCCGGCCACGCCGTGGATGCCGAACAGCCAGATGTCGAACGCCGCGATCGCGAGCAGCACCGGCACCTGCACGACCGGCGCGTGCAGCCAGGTCAGCAGCCGCGCCGCGCGGTTGGTCGCCGCCTCGGAGAGCACCGGCCGGCGGTACCGGAGCGCCAGCAGCGGCGAGCGCTGCTCGAGCTCGGGGGTGCTGCCGTCGGCGCCCGCGAGCACGCCCAGCGGCCGCAGCTTCTCGTCGACCAGGAACTGGACGTTGTCGCCGGTGACGCGCCGGCCGTACTGCTCGCTCACGACGTCGGCGATCGCCTCGACGTCGCGCTGCCCGTCGGCCGCCTCGGCCACCAGGTAGAGGAGCTGCGTCAGCTGCACGACCTGGCCGTCGGCACGGCGCGCGAGGTGCGGGGTGACCTTGAAGCCCGAGCCCTCGAACTCGCCGATCAGCTCGATCCCATGGGCGCGCTGCACGCCGATGGATTCCGTCGTGCTCATCGTCGCCACTGAAACGCTGGTCCCCTCGTCAGGGCGGGGAGAAACAACGGTGGCGCCGGGTGACGGGCTCCCTAGGCCACGACGGCGGACTGCTTCTGCGCCTGACGCTCGGGCGTGATCTCGACCACGTTCCAGGCCAGGTGCAGGCGCTTCATCGCGCGGATGACCATCGCCGAGGTGTCGACCTCCCACCACTTGAGCCCGTGCACGGCGGAGCGGGGGAACGCGTGGTGGTTGTGGTGCCAGGACTCGCCGAAGGACGGCAGCGCGAGCCAGAAGACGTTGGTCGAGTGGTCCTCGATGTCAAAGCGCCGGCGCCCGAAGAAGTGGCACACCGAGTTGATCGACCAGGTGACGTGGTGGAGCATGAAGATGCGCACCAGGCCGCCCCAGATCAGGCCGGTGATCGCCCCCTTGAGCGTGCCGCCGGTGAGCAGGTAGCCGAGCCCGGCGGGGATCAGGAGGCCGATCAGCACGATCGAGAGGAACTGGCGGCTCATGAGCGTCATCCCGCGGTCCTCGACCAGGTCGCGCGCGTACTTCTCGCCGTCCGCGCGCCCGTGCGCGTCGAACAGCCAGCCCATGTGCGCGTACCAGAGCCCGCGCAGCGCGCCCACGATGCCGTCGCCGTGGCCGACGTGGGGCGAGTGCGGATCGCCCTCCGCGTCGGTGTGGGCGTGGTGCTTGCGGTGGTCGGCGACCCACGCGATCACCGGGCCCTGGACGGCCATCGAGCCGAGGAAGGCCCACAGGTACTCGAGCGGCTTGTAGGTCTGGAACGAGCGGTGCGTGAGCATCCGGTGGTAGCCGACCGTGATGCCGAGGCCGGTGATGACGTACATCAGCGCCAGCACCGCGAGGTCGTGCCAGCCGACGTACTCGTTCCACAGCAGCGCGATCGCCGCGAGGAACGCGATGAAGGGGACGATCGCCCCGATGAGGTTGGAGATCCGGTGCGCACGGGTCATGGCTCTTATACTTCCCGGCAAATGAGGCGCTCACTTGTGCGTTCTTCAGCGTCTGGAGCGCCTCGTTCTGTAGCCTCGTGATAAATGCCGACGCCGACCCGGCCCTACGCCGCGATCCCGGCCGACGCAGG
Source organism: uncultured Solirubrobacteraceae bacterium (assembly GCA_963722815.1). Taxonomy (GTDB): domain Bacteria; phylum Actinomycetota; class Thermoleophilia; order Solirubrobacterales; family Solirubrobacteraceae; genus DASQFQ01. The sequence continues at coordinate 113,280 of CAVROM010000008.1, read as the reverse complement.
GAAGGTCCTGCGCCCCGTGCTGCCGTCGCTGGCCGACGAGATCATCGCCGCGATATCGCGCGAGGTCCCCGACTACGCGCGGGCGATGGAGGGCGAGTTCGGCCAGGTCGTGCGCGTGGCGATCGAGCGCGCGCTGGGCCGCTTCATCGACCTGATCGAGGATCCGTCGAGCGACGACGGCCGCGGCCGCGCCGCCTACGTCGACCTCGGCCGCGGCGAGATGCGCGCGGGCCGCAGCCTCGAAGCGCTGCTCTCCGCCTACCGCCTCGGCTCCCGCCTGGCGTGGCGGCGCTTCGTCGAGGCGGGCGTGGCCGGCGGCCTCGATCCGGGCGCGATCTACGCGCTCGGCGAGGCGATCTTCGCCTACATCGACGAGCTCTCGGCCGAGTCGGCGGAGGGCTACGCCGAGGAGCAGTCCGCCGCCGCCGGCGAGCGCCAGCGCCTCCGCCGCCGCCTCGTGCGCCTGCTCGCGCAGGACGTGGCGCCGTCGGAGGAAACGATCCTGGCCGCCGCGGCCGCCGCGGCGTGGCCGCTGCCGAGGACCGTGGCCGCGCTGGTGACCGCGCCCGCGGAACCGGCCGCGTCCGACGCGGCCGCTTCCGAAAAGGTCGCCTCCGGAGGACCCGCCTCCGGAACGGCGGCCTCGGGCGGGGCGGCCATTTCGGGCGGGACCCCCGCGTCGGCGGACGAGGCGGCCGAGTCGGACGCCCTCGCGGCGCGGCTGGCGCGGCGGATCGGCGAGGAAGCGATCGGGGCGGGGATCGAGCGGCTCGCGGTCGTGCTCGTCCCCGACGCCGGAGCGCCCGCCCGCGCCCGGCGCCTCACCGCCGCCGCCCAGGGGCGGCCGGCCGCGCTGGGGCCCGCGGTGCCGCTCGCGCTCGCCGGGCTCTCGGTCCGCCGCGCGGTCGCCACGCACGCGCTGCTCGCCGCCGGCAGGCTGGGCGAGCGGGCGTTCGCGCGCGCCGAGGAGCACCTGCCCGCGCTCGTCATCGCCGCCGATCCCGCGCTCGGCGCCGAGCTGGCGGAGCAGCGTCTCGCCCCGCTCCAAACGCTCGCCGACGGTCCCCGCGCGCGCCTGACCGAGACGCTCCGCGCGTGGCTCGACCGCCCCGGCCAGGTCCAGGCCGTGGCCGCGGAGCTCGGCGTGCACCCGCAGACCGTGCGCTACCGCGTCAAGCAGCTGCGCGAGCTGTTCGGCGACCGGCTCGAGGACCCCGAGGCGCGCTTCGAGCTCGGGCTGGCACTGAGAGCTGGCTAGGCTAGGCCGCCCATGCGCCTTCTCGTGACAGGGGCAGCGGGGATGCTGGGTCGCGACGTCGTCGCCGCCGCCGCGAGCGCGGGCCACGACGTGATCGCGCTCGCCCGCGCCGACCTCGACATCACCGACGCCGACGCCGTCCGCGCCGCCATCGCCGACGCCCGCCCCGACGCGGTCGTCAACTGCGCCGGCTGGACCGACGTCGACGGCGCGGAGGCCGAGGAGGAGGCCGCGACGCGCATCAATGGCGACGGCGCCGGAAATCTTGCCGCCGCCGCGCCGTTTCTCGTCCACGTGTCCTCCGACTATGTCTTCGACGGCACCGCCACCGAGCCGTACACCGAGGGCGACCCCACGGGTCCCCGGAGCGCCTACGGCCGCTCCAAGCTGGCGGGCGAGCACGCCGTCGCCGGGCAGGGCGAGCACGCGATCGTCCGCACCGCCTGGGTCTTCGGCCCGCACGGCAAGAACTTCGTCGCCACGATGCTCAAGCTCGCCGAGGACCGCGACGAGGTCAACGTCGTCGCCGACCAGATCGGCTGCCCCACCTTCACCGGCCACCTTGCCCCGGCGCTCGTCCAGATCGCCGAGCAGCGCCTCACGGGCATCCTCCACGTCACCGGCGGCGGCCAGTGCTCGTGGCAGGAGTTCGCGCAGGCCGCGTTCGAGGAGGCCGGCACCGGCACCGTCGCCAACCCCGTGACGACCGCCGAGTTCCCGCGCCCCGCGCCGCGACCCCCGTGGTCCGTCCTGCGCTCCACCCGCCGCGACGCGCCCGTGCTCCCGTACTGGCGCCACGGCCTGACCGACTACTTGAACTCGGAGGTCCTGCAATGAAGCTGCTCGTCTGCGGCGGAGCCGGCTTCATCGGCTCGAACTTCGTCCGCCAGCGCATCACCGAGCACGGCGACGAGGTCGTCGTGCTCGACAAGCTCACCTACGCCGGCCGCGAGGAGAACCTCGCCGACGTCAAGGACAGCGCGGGCTTCGGCTTCATCCGCGCCGGGATCGAGGACGCCGACGCGGTCCGCGAGGCGATGGAGGGCCGCGACGCGGTCGTCAACTTCGCCGCCGAGACGCACGTCGACCGCTCGATCGCCGAGCCCGACGCGTTCGTCACCACCCACGCCCAGGGCACCTACGTCCTGCTCGAGGCCGCCCGCGCGGCTGGCCTGCGCTACGTCCAGGTCTCGACCGACGAGGTCTACGGCTCGATCGACACCGGCTCGTTCACCGAGGAGTCGCCGCTCGCGCCCTCGTCGCCCTACTCGGCCACCAAGGCGGGCGCCGACCTGCTCGTGTGGAGCTACTTCCACACCTACGGGCTGCCGACGCTGATCGCCCGCGGCTCGAATAACTACGGGCCGTTCCAGTACCCCGAGAAGCTGATCCCGCTGATGATCCTCAACGCCCTCCACGGCGACAAGCTGCCGGTCTACGGCGACGGCATGCAGGTCCGCAACTGGATCTACGCGGAGGACTTCGCCCGTGCGATCGGGCACGTGCTCGAGCACGGCGAGCCCGGCAACGTCTACAACGCCGGCGGCCCGGACGAGTGCGCCAACCTCGAGGTCGTCCAGCGGATCATCCAGCTCACCGGCGGCGACGAGAGCCTGATCGAGTACGTCACCGACCGGCCCGGCCACGACCGCCGCTACTCGCTCTCCTCCGAGAAGGTGCGGGCGCTCGGCTGGGCGCCGCGGATGCGCTTCGGCGACGGGCTCGCCCACACCGTCGCCTGGTATCGCGACAACCCGTCGTGGTGGGAGCCGATCCGCTCGGGCGACTATCGCGCGTACTACGAGCGCCAGTACGGGCGCTCGCTGGGCTAAGAAGCGCCGAGGCTGCTCAGGCGCCAGTCGCCGTCCTCTTTGACGAGCGAGAACGTCGTCGAGGCGTTCTTGTCGTCGCCGCGGCGCGCCTTGACCTTCGCGGTCGCGGTGGTGCCGGTGACGGTGACGTCCGTGACCTCGAGATCGAAGTCGTCGGCGTCGCCGGTGAGCTTCTCGACCTCGTCGGTGCAGTCGCTGCCGGACGACTTCAGCTTGTTCGCCAGCGCGGTCGAGAGCACGTCGCGGCAGATCGCCGACGGCTTGCGGGCCTGGGCGTTGGACTGGAGGTCCTCGATCGTCTTCGCGACCGCCTTGTCGGTGCCCTTGAAGTCGTTCGCGGAGGTCGGCGCCTGCCCGCAGCCGGCGAGGGCGGCGGCGAGCGCGAGCGGGAGCAGGCGGGCGAGCGTGCGCATGGGGCCGGCCAGAGGGTAGTCCCTCTACCATCGGGTGAGATGGCGGAGCAGGAGATAGCCCCCCGCGGACGGCACGCTCCGCCGCTCGAGGTCCGGCAGGACCGCCAGCGCGCGCGCCTGTTCGCGGCAGCCTCCGCCGTGTTCGCCCGCGCGGGCTTCGCCGACGCCACCGCCGAGGCGATCGCGCGCGAGGCCGGGATGTCGAAGGCGACGTTCTACGAGCACTTCGGCAACAAGGAGGAGTGCCTGCTCGCGCTGTTCGACGCCGCCATCGACGTGGTGGTCGAGGCCATCGCGCGGGCCGCGCAGGACCACGGCGGGGAGAGCCCGCAGGGCCGCGTCGGCGCCTCGGTGCGCGCGTTCCTCGACGTCGTCGACGCCTTCCCCGACCAGGCGCAGACGCTGCTGGTCGAGATCATCGGCGCGGGCCCGCGCGCGGCCGAGCGGCGCGACGCCGCGCTGACGCGGGTCGCCGACTACATGTACGAGGCCAACCGCGCCGACGCCGAAGCGGGCCAGGTCCACCGCCTCGCCTCGCCGCTCGACGCCTACGCCATCGTCGGCGCGATCGTCGAGCTCGTGTCGCGCCAGCTGCGCACCAAGGATCCCGAGCACATCCGCGATCTCGAGCCGGTGCTCGAGCGGCTGATCCTCGGCATCGTGGGCGCGATCCCACCGCGCGCGAGCGCGGTTTGAGCACCGAGCTCGCCGCGCTCGAGGCCGAGATCACCGCGTGCCGCGCGTGCCCGCGGCTGGTCGAGTGGCGCGAGCGCGTGGCGCGGGAGAAGCGCGCGTCGTTCCGCGACTGGGACTACTGGGGCCGCCCGATCCCGGGCTTCGGCGACCCGGCCGCGCGGGTGCTGATCCTCGGCCTGGCGCCGGCCGCGCACGGCGCGAACCGGACCGGCCGCGTCTTCACCGGCGACCGCTCGGGCGACTTCCTGTTCGCGGCGCTGCACCGCAACGGCTTCGCGAACCAGCCGACCTCCGAGCACCGGGACGACGGACTCGAGCTGCGCGACTGCTGGATCACCGCCGCGGTGCGCTGCGCGCCGCCCGCCAACAAGCCGCTGCCGGAGGAGCGCGAGCGCTGCTCGGCGTGGCTGGAGCGGGAGCTCGAGCTGATCGCCTGGCCGCGCGTGGTCGTCTGCCTCGGCGCGTTCGCGTGGGAGGCGGCGCTGCGCACGCCCGCCCTGCTCGACGGGCCGGTCCCGAAGCCGCGCCCGAAGTTCGGGCACGGCGCCGAATACGGGCGGCTGCTCGGCTGCTTCCACCCCAGCCAGCAGAACACGTTCACCGGCGTGCTGACCCCGGAGATGATGGACGCGACCCTAAACCGGGCGCGCGAGCTCGCGGAGACACCGTGAGGCGCTACGCGGAGGTCCTGCGGGTGCCGCACGTGGCGCCGCTGATCGCCGCGACGCTGGTCGCGCGCTTCCCGATCGGCATCAACGCGCTCGCGCTGATCCTCTTCCTGCGCCACGCGACCGGCTCGTTCGCGATCGCCGGCGTGGTCGCGGGCGGGCTCGCGGCGGGCTCCGGGATCGGCGCGCCGGTGCAGGGACGGCTGGTCGACACGTTCGGCCCGCGGCGGGTGCTCGTCCCGCTCGCGTTCGTGCACGCCACCGCGCTCGGCGCGGTGATCGGCTTCGCCGAGCTCGGCGCGCCGACCGTCGTGCTCCTCGCCTGCTCGGTCTCGGCCGGCTTCGCGATCCCGCCGACCTCGTCGGTGCTGCGCTCGATGTGGCCGCACGCTGCTGCGCGACCGGGAGGAGCTGCTGCAGCCCGCCTACGCGCTCGACTCGGTGCTGATCGAGCTGATCTTCATCCTCGGCCCGCTGCTGACCGCGGTGCTGACCGCCGCCGTCTCGCCCGCCAGCGCGCTGATCGTGTCCGTCGCCAGCGTCATCACCGGCACGATCTGGTTCACCGCCCAGGCGCCGAGCCGCGCGTTCGAGCCCGACCGCGAGGCGCGCACGAGCCGCTTCGGCGCGCTCGCCTCGCCCGGCGTGCGCTCGCTGGTCCTCACCTCGCTGCCGGCGGGCGTCGGGATCGGGATGGTCGAGGTCGGCGCTGCCCGCGTTCTCCGACGCCGAGGGCGCCGCCGAGCTGGCCGGCCTGCTGCTCGCGGTGTGGTCGCTCGGCAGCGCCGCCGGCGGGCTGATCTACGGCGCGCTGCCGAACCGCCCGCCGCTCGGGCGCCTGCACCTCGCGGTCAGCGGGCTGCTCCCGCTCGGTCTGCTGCCGCTGGCGGCCGCGACGTCGATCCCGACGATGGCGCTGCTCGTGATCCCGGCCGGCGCGTTCATCGCGCCGCTGCTCGCGACCCGCAACGAGCTGATCGGCTGGGTGGCGCCACCGGGCGCGCGGACCGAGGCGTACACGTGGCCGGTGACCGCGTTCGTCGGCGGCATCGCGATCGGGTCGGCGATCTCCGGCGCGATCGTCGAGTCGCAGGGCTGGCGGGTCTCGTTCCTGATCGCGGCCGCGGCGGCGGCGGTCGGCACGCTGGTCGCGGTCACGCGGCGCGGCACCCTGACCCCGGTGGGATGAGCACTCCGTACCCTTGAGGTATGCCTATGTCCGCGTTCACTCCGCAGGTTCGAGAGTGGTTCACGCGGGCGTTCGCGGAGCCGACGGCGGCCCAGGCGCAGGCGTGGCCGGCGATCGCGACCGGCGAGCACGCGCTGATCTCCGCGCCCACCGGCTCGGGCAAGACGCTGGCCGCGTTCCTGTCGGCGCTGGACCGGCTGGTGGCGGAGCCGACCGGTGAGGACAAGCGGACGCGGCTCGTCTACGTCTCGCCGCTGAAGGCGCTCTCGTACGACATCGAGAAGAACCTGCGCGCGCCGCTGCGCGGGATCGGTGGCGACATCACGGTGGGGATCCGCACCGGCGACACGCCGCAGAAGGAGCGGCGGGACATGGTTCGCCACCCGCCCGACATCCTGATCACCACGCCGGAGTCGCTGTACCTGATGCTCACCAGCCAGGCGCGCAAGATCTTCGAGGGCACCGAGTGGGTGATCGTCGACGAGATCCACGCGGTGGCGCAGACCAAGCGCGGGGCGCACCTGGCCTTGACCCTGGAGCGGCTGGCGGAGGTGGCGGACCGCGACGTGCAGCGGATCGGGCTTTCAGCGACGCAGAACCCGCTGGAGGAAGTGGGGCGGTTCCTGGTCGGCCCGAAGCGGACGTGCACGGTGATCGACACCGGCGTGCGCAAACCGCTAGACCTCAAGATCCACGTCCCGGTCGAGTCGATGGTCGAGCCCGACCAGGGCACGGACGGCGCCGAGCTCGACCCGTTCGCCGGCGGCGAGGCGACCCGCAAGTCGATCTGGCCCGCGATCTACCCGGAGATCCTGCAGCTCGTCCGCGAGCACCGCTCGACGATCGTGTTCGTCAACAACCGGCGCGGCGCGGAGCGGCTCGCGTTGCGGCTGAACGAGCTCGCGGAGGAGGAGATCGCGCGGGCGCACCACGGCTCCCTGGCGCGCGAGGAGCGGCTTGTGGTCGAGGACCAGCTGAAGGCCGGTGAGCTGCCGTGCCTGGTGGCGACGTCCTCGCTCGAGCTCGGCATCGACATGGGCGCCGTCGATCTCGTGCTGCAGGTCGAGTCGCCGAAGTCCGTCACCGCGGGGCTGCAGCGGATCGGCCGGGCCGGCCACAACGTGGGCGAGACGTCGAAGGGCCGCATCTTCCCCAAGTTCCGCGCCGACCTGCTCGAGTGCGCGGTGGTCGCCAAGCGCATGCGCGAGGGGCTGATCGAGACCACCGTCGTGCCGCGCAACCCGCTCGACGTGCTCGCGCAGCAGATCGTCGCCATGGCCGCCTCGACCGAGACGCTGAACGTCGACGACCTCCACGCGCTCGTGTTGCGCACCCACACCTACGCCGAGCTGTCGCGCGCCCAGCTCGAGAACGTGCTCGACATGCTCGACGGCCGCTACCCGTCGGAGGAGTTCGGCGAGCTGCGCCCGCGGATCGTGTGGGACCGCGTGGCGGGGACGATCCGCGACCGCAAGGGCTCGCGCGCGCTCGCCATCACCAACGCCGGCACGATCCCCGACCGCGGCCTGTTCAGCGTCAACCTGCCCGACGGCCGGCGGGTCGGCGAGCTCGACGAGGAGATGGTCTACGAGGCGCGGCCGGGCCAGGTCTTCCTGCTCGGCGCGACGTCCTGGCGGATCGAGGAGATCACCCGCGACCGCGTGGTCGTGACGCCGGCGCCGGGCGTGCCGGGCGCGGTGCCGTTCTGGAAGGGCGACAGCGTGGGGCGGCCGCGCGAGCTCGGCGAGGCGATCGGCGCGTTCTCGCGCTGGGCGGTCGAGCAGGACGCGGCGACGCTCGAAGCCGACTACGACCTCGACCCGCGCGCGGCGTCGAACCTGTTGGAGTTCCTGCGCGAGCAGGAGGAGGCCACGCGGGTCGTCCCGAGCGAGCGCACGATCGTGATCGAGCGCTTCCGCGACGAGATCGGCGACTGGCGGCTGTGTGTTCTGAGTCCGTACGGCGGCCGCGTGCACGCCGCCTGGGGCCTGGCCTTGAGCGCGCGGATCCGCGAGGAGTACGGGCTCGAATCCGACGCCATCTGGTCGGACGACGGCATCATCGTCCACCTCCCCGACGCCGACGAGCCGCCCGGCGCGGAGCTCGTGCTGATCGACCCGGACGAGCTCGAGGACCGGGTGGTCGGGGAGCTGGGTGGCTCAGCCCTGTTCGGCGCGCGCTTCCGCGAGAACGCGGGCCGGGCGCTGCTGATCCCGCGCGCCTACCCGGGGCGGCGCACCCCGCTGTGGCAGCAGCGCCTGAAGTCGCAGACGCTGCTGGAGGTCGCGAAGCGCTACGCGCAGTTCCCGATCGTGCTCGAGACCTACCGCGAGTGCCTGCGCGACGTCCTCGACCTCCCCGGGCTGACGGACCTGCTGCGCAAGCTGCATGCGCGCGAGCTCAGCGTGGTCGAGGTGGAGACGGCGACGGCCTCCCCGTTCGCCTCCTCGCTGCTGTTCGACTACGTCGCGACCTACATGTACGAGGGCGACCAGCCCAACGCCGAGCGGCGCGCGGCGGCGCTGGCGCTGGACCGCGAGCTGCTGCGCGAGCTGCTGGGGCAGGAGGAGCTGCGCGAGCTGATCGACGAGGGCGCGCTGGAGCAGGTCGAGGCCGACCTCCAGCGCATCTCCGACCGAACCCGGGCCGAGTCCGTGGATGCGCTCCATGACGTGTTGCGGCGGGTGGGCGAGCTGACCACCGACGAGGCCGCGCTGCGTGTGGCCCCCGGGTCCCCCGCCCTTGAATGGCTGGAGCAGCTCGTCAACGAGCGGCGCGCCATGACCATTCGGATCGGCAGCGAACGGCGGTGGGCGGCGGCCGAGGACGCCGGCCTCTTCCGCGACGCGCTCGGCGCCGTCCCGCCCTCCGGGCTGCCGGAGGTCTTCACCGCCGACGTGCCGGACGCGATGGAGCGGCTCGTGCGGCGGTTCGCCCGCACCCACGGCCCGTTCGAGACCGACGCGCTGCGCGACCGCTACGGCGTCGACTTCTCGCCCGTGCTGAAGGCGCTCGAGGTCTCGGGCGACCTGGTGCGCGGCGAGCTCCGCCCCGGCGGAACGCAGCGCGAGTGGTGCGACCCCGAGGTGCTGCGGCGGCTGCGGCGCGCCTCGCTCGCCGCGCTGCGCAAGGAGATCGAGCCGGCCGACCAGCGGGCGCTCGCGCGCTTCCTGCCGAACTGGCAGGGCGTCGACCGCCACCCGCCCGCCGGCGCCGGGCCCGACCGGCTGCGCGAGGCGCTGATCGGCCTGCAGGGGCTCGCGCTGCCCGCCGAGGTGTGGGAGCGCGACGTGCTCCCGCGCCGCGTCGGCGCCTACTCGCCCTCGTGGATGGACATGCTGTGCGCCGCCGGCGAGCTCGTGTGGATCGGGGCCGGGCCGCTGGGCCGCCGCTCGGGCAAGGTGGCGCTGTACTTCCGCGAGGACGTGCGGCTGCTCGGGCCGCCTCCGCCGCCGAAGGAGGCGCCCGCCGGCCGCGCGCAGGACGCCATCCGCGAGCGGCTCGCCACGGGCGCGTGCTTCTTCACCGACCTGCTCGCCGACATCGGCGGGATCCCCAGCGAGGAGCTGCAGGAGGCGCTGTGGGACCTGGTGTGGGCGGGCGAGGTCACCAACGACGCCTACGCCCCGCTGCGCTCGCCGCGGCTGAGCGCGCCCCTGTCTCGGCCTGGGGGCCTCGCCACCGGGCGCTTCGCAGCCCTCGCGCAGCAGGCGCGCGCCGATCGCCGGCGGCGCTTCTCCGCGCGGCGGAGCGGCTCGCAGCCGCAGGTCCAGGGCCGCTGGTCGCTCGTCTCGACGCTGTTCACCGCGCCTGAGGACCCGACCGCGCGCCGCCGCACGCAGGCCGAGCTGCTGCTGGAGCGCTACGGCATCGTCACCCGCGAGCAGGTGCTGGCCGAGGGCATCCCCGGCGGCTTCTCGTCTTTGTACGACCAGCTCTCGGCGCTCGAGACCGTCGGCGTCGCGCGGCGCGGCTACTTCATCGAGGGTCTCGGCGGGGCGCAGTTCGCGCTGCCGGGAGCGGTCGAGCGGCTGCGGGCGCAGCGCGACGACGACACCGCACCCCCGATCGTGCTCGCCGCCACCGACCCGGCCCAGCCCTACGGCGCGGTCTTGAAGTGGCCGCAGCGCGAGGGCCGCACGCCGGCGCGCGTGGCCGGCGCCTACCTCGTGCTGGCGGGCGCCGAACCGGTGATCTACGTCGAGCGCGGCGGCAAGGGCCTGCAGATCCTGGTCGAGGCCAACGATCCGCGCCTGGGAGACGCCACCGCCGCGCTCGCCGACGCCGTCCACCGCGGCCGCATCAAGCGCCTGGCGATCGAGCGCGTCGACGGCGAGCCGGTCGTCGGCTCCGAGTGGGAGGACGCGCTGCTCGAGCTCGGCTTCCGCGCAGGCCCGCGCAAGCTCACCCTCTCCGCGTGATCGCCGCCCTGCTCGCGCTGGCGCTGGCTGCCGCGCCGTCCTCAGACCCGGGCTACCTCTTCGCGCGCTCCCTCGCCCGCGCCGGCCCGCGCCCCGCCGGCTCCGCGGCCGAGCGCCGTGCGCACGCGCGCGTGGAGAGGCGGTTCGCGGCCGCGGGCCTCCGCATCGGGCGCGACCGCTTCCGCGTGCCCGGCCACGGCCGCTCGCGCAATGTCGTCGGGATCTACGACACGCCCGCGGACTGCCTCGTCGTCCTCACCGCCCACACGGACTCCGTGCCGCCCGCGCCCGGGGCGGACGACAACGCCTCCGGGGTCGGGACGCTCGTCGCGCTCGCGCCCCGGCTCGCCACCATCCGCCCCGCCTGCGACGTCTGGCTGATCGCCACCGGCGCCGAGGAGCGGCCCTACACCGGCCAGGCCGACCACCTCGGCGCCCGTGCCGCCGTCCCGCGCGTGAAGCGCCGCGCCAAGGACCTCCGGCTCGTGCTGAGCCTCGACGAGGTCGGGCGCGGCACCACGTTCCACCTGCGCTCCGCCGCGAACCGGCCCCGCGTCGAAGGCAGGATCCTCCGCGCGGGCCGAGGCGCTGTGCGCTGGGTCAAGGACGCCGGCAGCGGCAACTCCGACCATCGCGAGTTCACGCTCGCCGGCCTGCCCGCCGCGAAACTCGGCGTGGCCGACGAGCCGTGCCGCCACACCGCCTGCGACACACCCGACCGCCTCCAGCCCAGAGCCTTCAAGCGAGTCCGCGCGATCGTCGAGCGGCTCCTACGCTGACCGCAATGCCCGAGGGCGACACGATCCACTACGCCGCGAACCGCATCCGGCCGATCCTCGAAGGCCACGTCCCGGACGCGCTCGAGACGCTGCACCCGCGCTTCAGCCGCGACCGCTGGACCGAGCGCCTGGAAGGCCAGCCGGTCCGCAGCGTCGACGCCCACGGCAAGCACCTGTTCATCCGCTTCGCCAACGACCTCACGATCCACTCGCACCTGCGCATGACCGGCAGCTGGCGCGTGCTCGACGCCGATCGCCGCCCCTCCCGCGCCGCCTGGCTCTCGATCCGCCGCGGCGGCAAGGCCGTGGTCCAGTTCAAGGGCCCCGTGCTCGAGCTGATGACCGACTCGCGCACCCGCATCGATCAGCGGATCGCCGCCCTCGGCCCCGACATCCTGGCGCCGCAGTTCGACTACGCGCGCTTCCTCCGCCGCCTCCGCGAGGACGACCCCACCCGCCCGATCGGCGACGCCGTGCTCGACCAGCGGACCGTCGCCGGCATCGGCAACCTGTGGAAGGCGGAGGCCTGCTGGGAGGCGCAGATCGACCCCTGGCGCCGGACCGGCGACACGACCGACGAGGAGGCGACGGCGATCGTCGACGCCGCCCGCCCGCGCATGCAGGAGTCCGCCCGCAGCGGCCACCTGACCCGCGGCCAGCAGGTCTACAACCGCGCCGGCCGCCCCTGCCCGCGCTGCGGCACGCGCATCGAGGCGCGCGGCCAGTGGGAGGACAACCGCACGACCTTCTGGTGCCCCGGATGTCAGCGCTGAGGCGCGTCGGCCACAAGGGCGCCGACCTGATCGCGCCCGGCAACACGCGCGAGTCGTTCGACGCCGCGCTCCAAGCCGGCGTCGACATGATCGAGTTCGACGTCCTCCCCGCCACGTTGCCCGCCGGCCCCGACACACCGCTGATCCTCGCCCACGACCACGAGCACGGCACCGACCACGCCCCCAGCCTCGACGAGGGCCTCGAGCACCTGAAGTCCGACGCGTTCGCGGACGTCGAGCTCGACGTCGACCTCAAGCTCCCCGGCTACGAGGAGCGCGTCGTCGCGGCGCTCCGCGACCACGACCTGGTCGAGCGCACGCTCGTGTCCAGCCAGTACATGCGCAGCCTGGTGAAGATCCGCGCGATCGAGCCGCGCCTGCGGCTCGGCTGGTCGGTGCCGCGCGTGCGCCGCGACTACACGAAGTCGATCGTGTTTCTGGTGCCCGCCCTCTCGGCGCTCTTCTACATGCGCCGCCGCCTCCCCGGCCTCGCCGCCGGCCACCTGGGCGAGGGGCGCATCGACGCGGTCATGGCGCACTATCGCCTCGCCACACCCGAGCTCGTGGAGGCGGTGCACGGCGCGGGCGGCGAGCTCTACGTGTGGACCGTCGACGACGCCGAGCACATCCGCCGGCTCGAGGCCATGGGCGCCGACGCCGTCATCACCAACGATCCGCGACTGTTCGCATGAGCGTGGAGATCATCGACGTCGCCCCCGGCCTGTGGGTCTGGCGCCTCGACCATCCCGACTACCGCGGCGACGACCCGGAATGCGACGGGCGGGTCGCCTGCACCTGCGTCGAGTCGGGCGGCGAGGTCGCGCTGCTCGATCCGCTCGACGGCGGCGACGAGGTCGCGGCGCGGCTCGGCGCCCGCCCGCCCACCTACGTCGCGATCCTCAAGCCCGACCACATCCGCCACGTCGACGCGTTCACCAGCCGGTACGGCATCCCCGCCTACGGCCCGCTCCTCTACTGGCGCGACGACGTCCCCGCCGCCGACCTGCAGCCGATCCGGCGCGGCTCCGAGCTGCCCGGCGGGCTCCGCTGCCTGTGGGACGGGCGCGGCCAGCTGGAGACGCCGGTGTGGCTGCCCGAGCAGCGCACGATCGTGTTCGCGGACGGGATGACCGCGCCCGAGGGCGAGCTGCGGATCTGGAACGCCGCCGAGCACGAGCGCTGGACCCTCCCGGCGTTCCGGGAGCTGCTCGAGCTGCCGTTCGAGCGCGTGATCGTCTCGCACGGCGAGCCCGTCCACGACCGCGCGGCGTTCGAGCGCGCGCTCGAGCTCCCGCCGTGGGGCGCTAGCTGGCCCGGCGACGACTGAGCGCGGCGCGCTCGGCCTCGTTGTCGCTCAGCTCGATCGCGCGCGCGTAGGCCTCGTCGGCGTCCTCGCCGGCGCGGCTCAGCAGCTCCGCCCGGGCGGCGTGGAGCGGCTGGTAGCGCGCGAGCCGCTCATCGGCCGCCACCGCGTCCGACAGCGCCAGCCCCGCCCGCGGCCCGTCGGCGAAGCCAACCGCCACGGCGCGGTTGACCGCCACGACCGGCGAGCCGTCGTAGCGCTGCAGCTCGCCGTACAGCGCCGCGATCTGCGGCCAGTCCGTCGCCTCCCAGGACGGCGCGGTCGAGTGGAGCGCAGAGATCGCGGCCTGGATCACGTACGGCCCGGGCAACCCGCCGATCAGCGCCCGCCCCTCCTCGATCCGCTGCGCGTCCCAGAGCGAGCGGTCCTGCTCCGGCAGCGCCACCAGCTGACCGTCGGCCATCCGCGCTGCCCGCCGCGCGTCGGTCAGCAGCAGCAGCGCGAGCAGCCCGCGCGCCTCGCTCTCGTCCGGCATCAGCCGCACGAGCAGCCGCGCGAGCCGGATCGCCTCCTCGCACAGGTCGCCGCGCACCGCGCCGTGCCCCTCCGTGAAGATCAGGTACACGACGCGCAGCACGCCCGCGAGCCGCTCGGGCAGAAGGTCGTCGGACGGCACCGAGACGGGAATCCGCGCGTCGGTGACCATGCGCCGCGCCCGCCCGAGCCGCCGCTCCATCGCGACCTCGCTCGACAGGAACGCGCGGGCGATCTCCGGCACCGTCAGCCCCGCGACGCTGCGCAGCGTCAGCGCCGTCCGCGCCTCGGGCGCGAGCGCCGGGTGGCAGCAGGCGAACAGCATCGCCAGCTGGTCGCCGTCCAGCGACGAGTCGTCGTATTCGAACTCGGAGGTCATTGGCGTCTCGGGCACGTACGCGGCGGCCACCCGCTCGTGGCGCAGGCGGTCGAGCGCCTTGCGCCACGCCGCCGTCGTCAGCCACGCGCCGGGCCGCTCCGGGGCGCCGCGGCGGTCCCAGTCGACCGCCGCGGCGACGAACGCGTCCTGCACGACGTCCTCGGCCAGCGCGAGTCGCCGCCCAGCCGGCGCGTGATGGTGGCCAGCACGGCGGCGCGCTCGTCGCGGTACGCCCGCTCGAGCGCCCCCGCCGCGGCGCTCACGCGAACGAGGCCCCCACCATCGGGCGGATGCCGACCGAGCCGTAGTCGGCGGCCGGCGTCCTGGCCGCCACGGCGATGGCGGCGTCGAGATCGGGGACCTCGAGGATGTAGAAGGAGAAGAGGACCTCTTTGGTCTCGGCGAACGGGCCGTCGGTCACCGTGACCTCGCCGCCGGTCTTGCGCACCGTCGTGGCGGCGTCGACCTTGAGGCCGCTGGCGGCCAGGTACTGGCCCGAGGTGCGGAGCTCCTCGTTGAGCTCGTGCCAGATCTTCATCTCGGCGTCGAACTCCGGGGTGCCCTCTTCAGGGCCCTCGCCCGGCGGTACCGGACACGCCCCTCCGAGTTGGCGCGTTGCCGCTCAGTCGATGCGGCAGGTCGCGGCGCTGAAGTCCGCCGGATCCGCGCCGTCGGTCGAGCGGTGACCGCCGGCGGTGACCCGCTTCGCGTGCCGCACGACATGGCCCTTGCGCGTCCACCGGTACGTCACCACGCCGCGCAGGATCCGCGTGCCCTCGCCGGCGACCTCGAAGCTGTAGCCCGCCTCGCGCGTCGCCCGCCCCTTCCCGGCCTTGCGCCAGCGCGAGTCGGCGTCGCGGACCGCGCGCCAGCGGCCGGTCGAGAGGTCGCGGTACTGGACGCGGAAGCGCATCAGCAGGCGCGTGCCGCGCTTGCCGCCGGGCATCGAGGCGCGGATCCCGACCTCGTCCTGATGGGCAGCGGTGTCGCACACGTTGACGGTCGCCCACAGGTCGGCGTCGTCGGCGCGCGCGGGCGCCGCGGAGGCCGCGAGGAGCAACGTGAGGATGAGCGCGAAGCGTGCCATCGAAGAAATCAACACAGATCTTCCGTGATGGATGCTGCCGTGCGTCGTAGTACCGATGTGACCAGCACCCTCACCCTCCCACTCACCGCCACCCGGTCGCACCCCGTCCTCGACTTCGACAGCCTCTACCGAGCCGCCCGTGACGACGTGTACGCGTACGTCGCGACGCTACTCGGCGACCGCTCGGCGGCCGAGGACGTGACGGCGAGCGCGTTCGAGCGTGCGTTCCTCAAGCAGGGCACCTACAAGCCGGGCCGCGGCAGCGAGCGCGCATGGCTGTTCGGCATCGCGCGCAACGCCGCGCTCGACGAGCTGCGCCGCCGCAAGCGCAGCGCCGCCCTGACGGCGGAGCCGGCCGACGACGCTCCCGCGCCCGAGGACGCCGCCGACACCGCGCTGCGCCGGGCCGCGCTGCACACCGCCCTCGCCGGGCTGGCGCCGCGCGAGCGCGAGCTGGTCGCGCTCAAGTTCCACGCCGGCCTGGACAACGCCGAGCTGGCCACCGTCCTCGGCGTCTCCGTCTCCAACGCGGGCACGATGCTGCACCGCGCCGTCACGAAGCTGCGAAAGGCCATCGATGAGCACGCCTGAGACCCTCACCCGCGAGCTGGCCGCGCTCGACGACGCACTCGCCGGCCGCCCGGTCGACCCAGACCTGGCGGATCTGGCCGAGTTCGCGATCCTCGTGCGCGACGAGCGCTCCGCCCCGGACCCCGCCTTCGCCCACTCGCTCGACGAGCGGGCGCGGCGGGGCTTCCCGCGTACCGCGAAGCGCCGCCGCGCGTTCACGTGGCCGAAGTTCACGCTGCCCGCCCTCGGGCTGGCCGCCTCCGTCCTGCTTGTCGTGGTGATCGCCACCTCGATCCCGAGCGGCGGCGGGGGCGACGACGAGTCCGGCGGCAGCAGTTCCGCGGCGAAGAGCGACGGGACGATCAACACGATCGAGAAGTCGGGCCGGACGACCGAGGACCTCCCACCCACTTCCGATTCCGTCGGCGGCGCCGCGTCCTCCTCCCCCGCGCTCGCCGCGCCCTCCGCCCCCCACCGCTACGTCGAGCGGTCCGCGCAGATCACGCTCGCGACCACGCCCCGCGACATCGACGGGGCGGCGGCGAAGGTCATCGCGGTCGCCGACGATCTCGGCGGCTACGTCGCCTCGTCGCAGATCACCTCCGGCGAGGGCGGGACGTTCGAGCTGCGCGTGCCCGAGCGGCGCCTGCAGCGCGCGCTCGAGCGCCTGTCGGCGATCGGCAAGGTGCGAAACCGCACGCAGGCCGCGCAGGACATCACCGGCTCGGTCGTCTCCGTGCGATCGCGCCTGAAGGACGCGCGGACCGAGCGCGCGTCGCTGCTGAAGCAGCTGGCGAAGGCCGCCACGACCAATCAGACCACCAGCATCCGCGCGCGCCTGCGCATCGTGTCCAGGCAGATCGCGGCCGCCAAGGCTGACCTCCGGAGCGTCAAACGGCGGGCGAGCACCTCGTCGGTGTCGGTCACGCTCGAGGCCGACAAGGACGCGGGCGGCGCGACCGGCGCCGACGGCGAGTGGAGCCCGGGCGACGCCCTGAAGGACGCCGGCCGCGTGCTCGAGGTCACCGCCTCCGTGCTGGTGGTCGCGGGCGCCGTCGCCCTGCCGCTCGGGCTGATCGCGCTGCTCGTCTGGCTCGCGGCGCGTCAGGCCTCGCACCGACGGCGTGAGCGCGCGCTCGACGCTGTGTAGCCTGGCGGCGGCATGCCGCCGTCGACTGAGGACACCGCCGAGCTCCTCAGCCGCGTGCCGGTCTTCGCGGAGCTCGGCGCCGACGACCTGGGCCGCGTGGCCCAGGTCGCGGTCCCGCGCTCGTACGACGGCCAGCAGGTCATCTTCCGCGAGGGCGACGACTCGGACACGTGCTACATCGTGCGCTCCGGCCACGCCCGAGCGATCCGGCAGCACTCCGACGGGCGCACGATCACGCTCGCGCGCTTCGGCCCCGGCGACATCTTCGGCGAGCTGGCGATGTTCGACGACGAGCGCCGCTCCGCGACCGTCGAGGCGCTCGACGACCTGAGCACCGTCGCGATCCCCGGCTCGGCCATGCGCGGGCTGCTCGAGCGCCACCCGGCGATCGCGGTCAAGCTCGTGATCGCGCTCGGGCGGCGGCTGCGGGCGGCCAACGAGCGGCTCGAGCAGCCAGTCCTTCCAGACCGTGCAGAGCCGCGTCGCCGCCGTGCTCGACCAGCTGGTGGAGCAGGCGCGGGCCGAGGGCGAGGGCGGGCAGCGCGACGTGCTCGTCACCGCCACGCAGGCCGAGCTGGCGCAGCTCGCGGGCTCCTCGCGCGAGTCGGCCAGCCGCTTCCTCGCCGTGCTCGAGCGCGCGGGCGTGATCAGCCAGGGCCGCGGGCGGCTGACCGTGCACGACCCCGCGGCCCTGCGTGGCTATGTCTACTGAGCGCGAGGAGTCCTTCGGCGGGGTCGTCGTGCACGACGGCACCGTGCTGGTCATCACCCCCGCGGGGCGGCCGAAGATCGCCACGCTGCCGAAGGGCGGTCCGCAGGAGGGCGAGCCGCCGGAGGCGACCGCGCAGCGCGAGGTACGCGAGGAGACCGGGGTCGAGGCGCGGATCGTCGAGCGGCTCGGCGACGTCCGCTACCGCTACCGGCGGCGCGGCGTGCGGGTCGACAAGACCGTCGGCTTCTACCTCTGCGAGTACGTCGCGGGCGACACCGCCGACCACGATCACGAGGTCGACGACGCGCGCTGGATGCCGATCGAGCAGGCCCGCACCGAGCTCACCTATCCGGGCGAGCGGGAGATGATCGAGCGCGCCCTGTCGAAACACTCCGGCGCCATGTAGGGTGCCGGTCGCCCCATGCAGGTCCTGAACTTCTACTCGACGGTCTTCGCCGACCAGATGAAGCGCGGTCGCAAGACCGCCACCATCCGGCTGGGCGACAAGACCCACAAGTACAAGAAGAACCAGCTCGTCCTGGTGACCGTGGGCTACCAGTACTCGCCGCGCGAGCGGCTGTTCCACGCGGTCATCGACAACGTCGAGGTCAAGCGCGTCAAGGACCTGTCACCGCGGGACATCGAGCATGACAACCCCGAGTTCCGCCGCACCGAGGAGCTCATCCATTTCCTCGAGCAGATCTACGGCAAGACCGTCTCGCTCGAGGACACCGTGACCGTCGTCCGCTTCTCGCAGATCATCGAGAACCCGCCGGACTTCCAGGACCGGCTGCGGGGCGTCGGGGGCGCGCAGAACTAGGCGGTCGATTCCGCGGCCGCCGTGCCCGGATGTGCGTGGCCCGTGGATGCAGGGGCGTGCACGGCGAAGGGGGATCGTGGCAGCGCCACCTCCCCCTTCCGGCGGGTGCGGCCCTGCGCCGCGGGGCGCGTGCAGACGGGTGCGGGGGTCGTGGAATCGACCGCCTAGCGGCGGGCTGCGTCGGCTCGGCCGGTTCGGGCGGCGCGTCGAACACGTGCGAGCGCTCGGGCACCGTCATGGATGGCGGCGCCTGATAGAGGCTGCGGGTCGTCTTCTTCCGGTGCAACGGCGCGTTGTAGAGCGTCGATGCCGACGAGGCCATGATCCCCGTCACGCCGAGCGCGATCCACGCGCCCTGGCGGCGCTCGATCAGACCGACGCTGTCGGGCGTGTTGGCGAGCTTGACCACCACGATGCCGAGCGTTGCGAGCGTCACGATCCGCAGCACCTCGCGGCACGGCTGCTCGACGCCGACGATCAGCGTCCCGAGCGCCGTCACGACCGCGATCGCCGACCAGCACGGCCAGGATCGTGTCCGTGGTGTGGAAGCGCGGCCCACCCGGTGACGCCGTCCTCGCTCGTGAACTCGCGCGCGAGCCGGGAGAAGAACTGCTCGACCGGGCCCTGCACGTCGCCGATCCGCGCCTCCTCCGGGGTCTGCACCGGCGCCTTGGCGTACCACGGCCGGCCGAGCGCCGCCAGCAAGCCGGCCGCGGCGGCGATGATGAAGAGGACGTTGGAGCGGAAGCCGATAGTGCGCATGGCCGGTGGCCCCTTATCGGCCCGCCGCGCGTCAGACTCAATACCTCCGCCGGAGTATTAGGGTCCTGACCTGAGTTTGGCACTCCTGTTACGAGAGTGCCAAGAAGTTCTTGACTTCGGCTCCCGCCTTCATAGAATGACCTGTGTTTGGCACTCTCCCCGCTAGAGTGCCAACGAGATTGAGGCAACGACGGAGTGGAGGTCACTCGAATGAATCTCAAGCCCTTGGGCGATCGGCTGATCGTCAAGGCGGTCGACGAGGAAGAGACGACGGCTTCAGGCCTCGTGCTCCCCGACACGGCCAAGGAGAAGCCCCAGAAGGGCAAGGTCCTCGCCGTCGGCGACGGCAAGGTCAACGAGGACACCGGCAAGCGTGTCCCGCTTGATGTCGCCGAGGGCGACGAGGTCCTGTACTCGAAGTACGGCGGCACGGAGATCAAGGTCGACGGCGAGGACCTCCTGGTCCTCCGTGAGACCGACGTGCTCGCCAAGGTCCAGAGCTAGCTAGAGAGCGAGAGACACGAAGAAATGGCACACAAGGAACTGAAGTACGACGTCGAGGCGCGCAAGGCCCTCGAGGCCGGCGTCGACGCCGTCGCGAACGCGGTCAAGGTCACCCTTGGCCCCCGGGGCCGCTACGTCGTCCTCGACAAGAAGTTCGGCGCTCCGACCATCACGAACGACGGCGTGACCATCGCTCGTGAGATCGAGGTCGAGGACGTCTTCCAGAACCAGGGCGCCCAGCTCGTGCGCGAGGTCGCCACGGCGACCAACGACGTCGCGGGCGACGGCACCACCACGGCCACCGTTCTCGCTCAGGCGATCGTTCGCCAGGGCCTCAAGAACGTCGCCGCCGGCGCCAACCCGCTCGCGCTGAAGCGCGGCATCGAGAAGGCCGTCGACCAGGTCGTCGCGCACATCGGTGAGCAGTCGAAGGAGATCTCCGGCAAGGACCAGATCGCCCGCGTGGCGACGATCTCGGCCGGCGACGACGAGATCGGCGACGTGATCGCCGACGCCATCGAGAAGGTCGGCAAGGACGGCGTCGTGAACGTCGAGGAGGGCCAGACGTTCGGCATGGACCTCGAGTTCACCGAGGGCATGCAGTTCGACAAGGGCTACATCTCGCCGTACATGGTCACCGACCAGGAGCGCATGGAGGCGGTCCTCGAGGATCCCTTCGTCCTGATCGCCAACCAGAAGATCGGCTCGGTCCGGGACCTGCTCCCGATCCTCGAGCAGGTCATCCAGTCCGGCCGCCCGCTGCTGATCATCGCCGAGGACGTCGAGGGCGAGGCCCTCGCGACGCTCGTCGTGAACAAGCTGCGCGGCACCTTCACCGGCGTCGCCGTGAAGGCTCCGGGCTTCGGCGACCGCCGCAAGCGGATGCTGGAGGACATCGCCATCCTCACGGGCGGCGAGGTCATCACCGAGGAGATGGGCCTCAAGCTCGAGAACACGCAGGTCTCGCAGCTCGGCCGCGCCCGTCGCATCGTCGTGGCGAAGGACAACACCACGATCGTCGACGGCTCCGGTGAGCAGGAGGGCATCAAGGGCCGCATCAACCAGATCAAGGCGGAGATCGAGAACACCGACTCCGACTTCGATCGCGAGAAGCTCCAGGAGCGCCTCGCCAAGCTCTCCGGCGGCGTTGCCGTCGTGAAGGTCGGCGCGGCCACCGAGACGGAGATGAAGGAGAAGAAGCACCGCGTCGAGGACGCGCTGCAGGCCACCCGCGCCGCCCTCGAGGAGGGCATCGTGCCGGGCGGCGGCGTCGCGCTGCTCGAGTCGATCGGTGCGGTCGACCTCGACACGTTCGACATCGAGGACGAGAAGACGGGCGCGAAGATCGTCGTCCGCGCGCTCGAGGAGCCGCTCCGCCAGATCGCGGAGAACGCCGGCTACGAGGGCTCGGTCGTCGTCAACGACGTCCGCAAGTCCCCCGCGGGCGAGGGCCTGAACGCCGCCACCGGCGAGATGGTCGACCTCGTCCAGGCCGGCGTCATCGACCCGGCGATGGTCACGCGCTCCGCGCTGCAGAACGCCGCGTCGATCGCCAAGAACATCCTCACCACCGAGGCGATCGTCGCCGAGGCCCCCGACAAGGACGGCAACGGTGGCGGTGGCATGCCCGACATGGGTGGCATGGGCGGCATGATGTAAAGCAGGCTTCGGCTTGCAGTAGGACCCGAGGGCCCGGCACACGCCGGGCCCTCGGCGTTTAATGGCGCCATGCCTGCCTACGTGATCGCCGCCGTGATGGAGACCTCGGGCGCCGCGGAGCTCGACGAGTACCGCCGCCGCAACACGGACGCCGTCGCCAACCACGGCGGGCGCTTCGTCGTCCGCGGCGGCGAGCACGAGGTGCTGGAGGGCGACTGGGACCCGGTGCGGCTCGTGGTCATCGAGTTCCCCGACAGGGACGCCGCCCGCGCGTGGTGGACGTCCGACGAGTACGAGGCGATCAAGCCGATCCGCCGCGGCGCCTCGACCACAAACATCATCCTGGTCGACGGCGCGTAGTGCCCAAGCCGCGCCGCCCGTTCAGGTTCTGGACGATGGCGGTGACAAGCGTGCTCGCCACGCTGGTCGGCCTGGCGCTGGCCGTCGTGGGCGAAACCGAGGGGCAGCGGCTGATCGGCCTCGGCCTCGCCCTGCTCGCCGGGCTCGGGCCGGTGCCGTACATCGTTGGGCCGCTGCTGTCGCGCAGCGGGCCGGGCACGGTGCTGTGCGGGCAGGTGCGGACCTCGGCGGGCTCCGAGGCGGCGTTCGTGTTCCCGACGCCGCGCGCCAAGCGGATCGCCACGCTGGCGGGCGCAGTGGGGGTTGCGGGCGGCTGCGCGACGCTGCTGGCGGCCGGCGGCGGCTGGGTGCTGATCGTCGCCACGGCGGTGTCCGTCGGCTACCTCGGGTTCGTGCTCGCCGGGCGGGCCTGGCAGCGGCTGGTGCTGACGCCCACCAGGGTCGTGCTCGCGGGCCCGCTTACGACCGTCGAGCTCCCGTGGGAGGCGATCGACGAGGTCGAGATCGTCGAGACGATGCCCTCGAAAAGCACGACCGCGGACATGCTCGGGGTCACCGCCACCGACCCGGACGCGGTGGTGTGGACACGCGGCGAGCGCCTAGGCCGGCTCAAGCGCGGAATGACCGACGACGTCCTGTCGGTCGGCGCCGACTCGTTCGCCGGCACCGGCGAGGACGTCATGAACGCGATCCGCAAGTATCGCCACGACCCTGAGCGGCGGCGCCACATCGGCTCGGAGGAGGAGCTCGCCAGCCTCCATAGACTCCTGGACCTTGCTGGTCGGACGTGACGAGGAGCGTGCCCGGCTCGGGCGCATGATCGAGGCGGCGCGCGACGGGCGCAGCGCCGCGCTGCTCGTCCACGGCGAGGCGGGCATGGGCAAGACCACGCTGCTGCGCGACGCCGCCGACCAGGCCCACGGCATGCGCGTGCTGCGGGCGCGCGGGATCGAGTCGGAGTCGGAGCTGCCGTTCGCCGCGCTCTCGGAGCTGCTGTCGCCGCTGCTGGACCTCCGCTCCGAGATCCCGCCCGTCCAGGCGCAGGCGATCGGCGGCGCGCTGGCGCTCGAGGCGACGCCGGTGAACGATCGCTTCGCGGTCGCCGCCGGCGTGCTCAGCCTGCTCGCCGCGGCGGCCGAGCGCCAGCCGGTGCTGGCCGTCGCCGACGATCTGCAGTGGCTCGACGAGGCCTCGCGCGACGCGCTGCTGTTCGCCGCTCGCCGGCTGGATGCCGAGGGCGTCGTGCTGCTGTTCGGGCTGCGGGACGGCGAGGGCGTGGACGCGGCGGAGCTCGGGCTCGACCGGCTGCCGCTGACCGGCCTCGACGAGGCGAGCGCGCGGGCGCTGCTGGCCGCCGAGCCCAACGACTTCGCACCCGCGGTGATCGACCAGCTGCTGGCCGCCTCAGCCGGCAACCCGCTGGCGCTGCGCGAGATCCCGCGCGGGCTGAGCGCCGACCAGCGCGCCGGGCGCGACCTCGCGCTCGCTCCGCTGCGGCCGGGTGAGACGCTCGAGCGCGCCTTTCGCCGCCGCGTCGACGCGCTGCCGGAGCCGACCCGCGACGCGCTGCTGGTGGCCGCCTGCGCCGAGACGATGCGCGCCGACGTGATCGCGGGCGCGCTCGCCAACGCGGGCTACCCGCCCGACGTGCTCGAGCCGGCCGAGGCCGCCGGCCTCCTGGCGCTGCGCGGTCGCGAGGTCGAGTTCGACCATCCGCTGGTGCGCGCCGCCGTGTACCACGGCGCCAGCCCGGCCCAGCGCCGCGACGTCCACGACGCGCTCGCCGCCGCCTTCCCCGATCGCAGCGCGGAGCGCGCGTGGCACCGCGCCGCCGCCTGCTCGATGCCCGACGCAGGCGTCGCCGAGGCGCTGATGGACGCCGCCGGCGACGCCCGTGGCCGCGCCGCGTTCGCCGCCGCGGCGCGCGGCTTCGCCCGCGCCGGCGAGCTCCACGTCGACGACGACTCGCGCGCCCGCGCGCTGCTCGAGGCGGCCGGCGCCGCCACGATCGCGGGCGAGCTCTCGCGCGCGGTCGAGCTCGCCGAGCAGGGCGCGAAGCTCGCCGCCGACCCGCTCCTGCAGGCCGACCTGCGCGCGATGGCGGCGCGGACCATGATCCGGCTCGGCGACCCGCTGCGGGCGGGCCAGGCGCTGGTGCGCGAGGCCGAGCGGATCGAGGGCCTCGACCGCGTGCGCGCCGGCACGTTCCTGCTCGAGTCAGCGGTCACGCACATGATCGACGGCACGCTGCGCGCGATGGCGGAGACCGCCGGGCGCGTCAAGGAGGTCACCGGCGGCGAGGCGCCGGCGCTCGAGTTCCTCGCGACGCTGATCCACGCCGAGGCGCTGCTGGCGCTGGGCGAGACCGAGGAAGGCGACGCGATGCTCGCCGCCTGCGAGCCGGTGCTGCTCGGCGATGAGCCGGTGCTCGGGCCGCCCGAGGTGCTCGGCATGGCGGCGCATGCGTCGCTGTGGACGGAGCGCTTCGAGCGCGCGGAGGCGATCTTCGAGCGCCTGGTCGGCTCGCTGCGCGACGTCGGCGCCGCCGGCGCGCTCGTTTACCCACTCGCCGCGCGGTCCCACCTCGACTTCCGCCTCGGCCGCTGGCCGGCGGCGCTGGCGGGCGCCGACGAGGCGGTCACGCTCGGGCGCGAGACCCACCAGGAGTCACTGCTCGCCCACGCGCTCGGCGCGCTGGCGGAGGTCGAGGCCGGGCTCGGCCGCGCCGACGACGCGCGCGCCCACGCCAACGAGAGCGTCGCGCTGTGCCAGGCCCAAGGCGCGCCGGCCACCGCGATCTACGGCTACCAGGCGCTCGCGCTGCTCGAGCTCGGCCTCGGCCACCTCGAGGCCGCGCGCGACCACGGGCTCGCCGCCGAGCGCGCGTTCAACGAGACCGAGGGCGACGAGCCGGGCGTCGCGCGCTACGCGCCCGATCTGCTCGAGGTCCTGTGGCGGCTCGGCCTCCCCGACGAGGTGGCGCCGCGGCTCGCCGAGCTCGAGCGCCAGGGCGAGCGCCCGCACCACACGTGGGTGAACGCGATCGTCGCCCGTATCCGCGGGCTGATGGCGCCCGACGACGAGGTCGACGCGCACTTCGCCCGCGCTTTGGAGCTCCACGAGGAGACGCGCCAGCCGTTCGAGACCGCCCGCACCCAGCTCCTGCACGGCGAGCGGTTGCGGCGCGCGAAGCGCCGAGCCGACGCCCGCGGGCCTTTGGGACACGCACTGGCAGTGTTCGAGCGGCTCGGGGCCGAGCCCTGGGCCGAGCGCGCCCGCGGCGAGCTGCGCGCCACCGGCGGCCCGACCGGCTCCGCCGCACCCGCGATCGCCACCGACGAGCTGACCGCCCAGGAGCTCCAGATCGCGCTGCAGGTGGCTCAGGGCCGCACGAACCGCGAGGTCGCCGCGGCCCTGTTCCTCAGCGCCAAGACGATCGAGTACCACCTCGGCTCGATCTACCGGAAGCTCGGGATCCGCCGGCGGGGGGAGCTGGCGGGGGCGCTGGCTACGTAGCGAACGTCAACTGCGCTGGGTAGGGGAGCGAGGGGCGGGCCGCCGCGGCAACGACGATTTCGTTCCTCTCGACCTCGTCATCAGGGGTCAGGGGAACAAAACCCGCTCCCACAGCCCACAACGTTCCTCGAAGCCGGCACGGGGCGGCCGAAGGGAACGAAACCGCACCTGAACCGCCTCCTACCTAGCCAGCCGTTGACGTTCGCCGGTCCAGCCACGATCGCCTAGCCCCCCGCGGCCTCCGCCTTCCGCAACCCGCGCACCGCCCACGCGGAGAACCCCGCGGCCAGCGCGAACGCGATCCCGTAAGCGAGCCAGGCGTCGAACGACTGGCCCGAGATCAGGTCGCGGCCGCCCTCGATCAGCGCGGTGAACGGGTTGACCTTGGCCACCCCCTCGACCCAGCCCGACAGCAGCGCGAGCGGGACGTAGACGGGGGCGAAGAACAGGACCAGGAAGACCGGCATCTGCATCAACGGGCCGGCCTGGATCGTGCGCAGCCGGAACGCGACGCCGAACGCGAACAGCGCCGCCACCAGGTTGACGAGCAGCGCCAGGACGATCAGGCCGAACAGGTCGACCGGGCCGCCGTCGACCTGCATGCCCACGATCAGCGCGACCACGAACAGCAGCGCGCCGACGATCAGCGCGCGCACGAGGCCCGCGGCCAGGTAGCCGGCGAGGATGCCCAGCCGGTTGGGTGCCGCGAGCATCAGCCGGCGCGCGAACCCGCGCTCGAAGTCCGCGGCGACGGCGAAGCCGGTGAAGACCCCGCCGAACGCGGCCGACTGCAGCAGGACGAACACGAACTGGAACGCCGTGTAGCCGGTCGGGAAGTCGAAGCCCGGGGCGTTGCTGACGTTCGAGAGCCCGCCCGCGAACGCGGTGAAGAAGAACAGCGGGAAGATGATCGACGGCAGCAGGAAGGCCGGGTTGTGCGTGAAGTTGTGGATCTGGCGCCAGGCGACGCCGCGGGCGACGGAGGTGGAGCGCCTCATGTCCGCACCAGCCGCGTCTGCAGGGCGCGCGAGGCGCCGAAGATGCCGATCACGCAGAGCACGATCGCGACCGCGAAGCCGCGCTCCAGCGCGACCTGGTCCCAGCCCGTGATGACCACCGACCGGATGCCCTCGAGCATGTACGAGACCGGGTTCCACGTCGCGATCGTGCGGAACCAATCCTGCTCGATCAGCGGTCGCGGTAGGGCCTGCGAGGACAGGAAGAGGAAGACGAAGAACACGGGGAAGAGGCCCTGCACCGCCTCTCCCGAGCCGGCGCGCAGACCGACCCACGCGCCCAGCGAGGCGAACGCGAGCGCGACGAGGAAGGCGAGCACGATGAGCACCAGCCCGCCGCCGACTCCGGCGTCGAGATGCAGCCCCGCGGCCAGGCCGACGGCGAGGTAGACGAGCGACGCCAGCGCCGCGACCGTCATCACGCCGGCGAGGTTGCCGAGCAGCAGCGCGGAGCGCTGCATCGGCGTCAGCGCCAGGCGCTTCAGGAACCCGGTCTCGACGTCGCGCGCCAGGCTCGACCCGGCGTTGATCGACGCGAACAGCGCGCCCTGCATGAACGGGATCGCGATCGCGAAGTTGAGGTAGTTGTCGGTCGGGAAGCCCGGCAGCTTGGTCGCCGCGTCGAGCCCGCCGACGTTGACGGCCAGCAGGCACAGCGGGAACAGGATCGGCGGGATGAGCAGCGCGGGCTGGCGCAGCGTCTGGGTGACCGATCGCCGCGCCATCTCGCCGACCTGCGCGAGCAGGGTCTTCACGCCGGGACCGCCTCGCGCTCCCCCGTCGCCTCCTCCTCGACCGTCATCTTGTGGCCCGTCTTGGCCAGGAAGACGTCGTCCAGCGTCGGCGAGTGGAGCTGGAAGTGCTCGATCCCGACGCTCTCGGCGTCGAGCGCGCGCACGACCGGGGCGAGCTCGTCGGCACCGCGCTCGAGCCGCACCGCGACCGCGCCGGCCGGCGCGTCGAGCAGCTCGCCGAAGCGCGAGAGCACGGTCGCCAGGCGGTCGCAGCCGCCGGGATCGGACGGGATGACCTCGAGGCTCGGGCGCCCGACCTCGGCCTTCAGTGCGTCGGGCGTGTCCTCCGCCACGATCCGGCCCTGGTCGATGATGCCCACGCGCTCGGCGAGCGCGTCGGCCTCCTCGAGGTACTGGGTGGTCAGCATCACGGTCACGCCGTCCTCGCGCGCGAGCCGCGACACCTCCTCCCACAGGTCCGAGCGGCTCTGCGGGTCCAGGCCCGTGGTCGGCTCGTCGAGGAACAGGACGCGCGGCGAGTGCACGAGCGCGAGCGCCAGATCGAGCCGGCGCTTCATGCCGCCCGAGTAGCCGCCGACCTTGCGGTCGGCCGCGTCGGCCAGGCCGACGCGCTCGAGCAGCTCCTCGCCGCGGCGTACGCGCTCGTTCTTCGGGAGCCCGTGCAGCGTGGTCTGCAGCCGCAGGTGCTCGCGCCCGGTCAGCAGCGGGTCGAGCGCGGCCTCCTGCAGCGCGGCGCCGATCGCCTCGCGCACGTGGGAGCCCTCGCGGACGATGTCGAAGCCCGCCACGCGCGCGGTGCCGGACGTGGGCGGCAGCAGCGTGGTGAGCATGAGAACGGTGGTCGACTTGCCCGCGCCGTTGGGGCCCAGGAAGCCGTAGATCTCGCCGGGCTCGACGCGGAAGTGGATGCCGTCCACCGCGCGCACGCCGCCCTTGAACTCGCGGACGAGGCCGTCTACCTCGATGCCGTTGTCTGAAGTCATGGCGAGAGACGGTACCGAAATTACTTGAACCACGCAATCTTCTAGGTGTGTTACATTTGCGGCATGTCAACGCCGACGGTGGGCACCACCGCCGCCGCGAAGGACGCATGGGCACTGTTCTGGCGCATCTTCAGCGCCGACAAGCCGCGCCGCATGGCGACGCTGAGCGAGCTCGGCCTTGCCCCCATGCAGTCGATGGCCCTGATGCAGCTGCGCCCGGGCGAGCCGATGACGATGAGCGCGATGGCCCACGCGCTCCAGTGCGACAACTCCAACGTCACCGGGATCGCCGACCGGCTCGAGGCGATGGGCCTGATCGAGCGCCGCGCCGCTGAGCACGACCGCCGCGTCAAGACGCTCGTGATCACCGAGCTCGGCAAGCAGGTCCGCGACCAGGTCGAGCGCCGCATGAGCGTCCCCCCGCCGCCGCTCGCCGGCCTCTCCGAGGAGGACGCGATCGCCCTCCGCGACATCCTCCAGCGCGCGCTAGCCGAGGCTGAGAGCGGGCGCTCGCCCGGCCCGACGTACTTCGCCGACGGCCGGATCAGCCGCGCCTCGCGCTTCTGCTCGAGGATGTGCGCCGACCAGCCGGCCGTGCGCGCGCAGGTGAACAGCGACGTGAACAGCGTGCTCGGGACGTCGGCGTGGTCGAGCACGACGGCGGACCAGAACTCGACGTTGGTGGCCAGCACGCGGTCGGGCTTGCGGGCCTTCAGCTCCGCCAGCGCCGCCGCCTCGAGCGCCTCGGCGACCTCGTAGCGCGTCGAGCCGATCTCCTTCGACGTCCGCCGCAGCACCGCAGCGCGCGGATCCTCGGCGCGGTAGACCCGGTGGCCGAAGCCCATCAGCCGCTGGCCGGAGTCGAGCGCCTGCTCGACCCATCGTTGCGCGTCACCCGACGCCTCGACCTCGTCCAGCATCTTCAGCACCCGCGCCGGGGCGCCGCCGTGCAGCGGGCCGGAGAGCGCGCCGACCGCGCCGCTCAGCGCGGCGGCGACGTCGGCGCCGGTGGAGGCGATCACGCGCGCCGTGAACGTCGAGGCGTTCATGCCGTGCTCGGCGGCCGAGATCCAGTAGGCGTCGATCGCCTTGACGTGGTCGGGATCGGCCTCGCCGCGCCAGCGGATCAGGAAGCGCTCGGGGATCGACTCCCCCGAGTCGATCTCGCGCTGCGGGATCGGAGGCCGACTGCGCGACGAAGCTCAGCGCCATCACGGAGGCACGGGCGAGGTCGTCGCGCGCCTGCTCGTCCGAGATGTCGATCAGCGACTGGAAGCCGAATCCATCCCCACCCACCCCGAGCATCGCCAGCGCCGATTGCACGTCGACGCGCGGGTCGCCGGAGCGGATCGCCAGCGGGTGGGGCTCGGCGGGCGGCAGGCCGGGCTCGAGCGTGCCGTCGACCAGCAGCCCCCACACCTGCTCGAAGGGGACCTTGCCGACGAGCTCCTCGATGTCGACGCCGCGGTAGCGGAGCGCGCCGCCCTCGCGGTCGGGCTCGGCGATCTCCGTGGCGAAGGCGACGACGCCCTCGAGGCCGGACTTGACATCGTCGCTCATGGGCCGGGAAGGTTGGCAGGTCAGCCGGAACGTGGCATTTTGACGCCGCGTCCGCGTACCCTAGGCTGGCGCCCGCGGATGAGCGACCTGATGGCCATGAGCGTCGGTGAGCTCGCCGCCCACGTGCGGGGCGGCGAACTGCGCGCGCGCGAGGTCGTGACCGCCGCGCTCGAGCGGATCGAGGAGCGCGACGGCGAGATCAACGCGTTCGTGGAGGTCGACGCGGACGGCGCCCTGGCGACCGCCGACACGATCGAGCCCGGCGACGAGCGGCCGTTCGCGGGCGTGCCGATCGCCATCAAGGCCAACACGCCGGTCGAGGGCCTGCGGATGAACTTCGGCTCGAAGTTCCTCGGCGCCCACCGCGCGGACCACAGCGCCTACCTCGTGCGCCGTCTCCAGGACGCGGGGTTCGTGATCGTCGGCATCACCAACATGCCGGAGTTCGGGATCCTCCCGACCACCGAGCCGCGCGAGGGCGGCCCGACGCGCAACCCGTGGGACACGACACGTACGCCGGGCGGCTCGTCCGGCGGCGCGGCGGCGGCGGTCGCCGGCGGGATGCTGCCGGTGGCGCACGGTAACGACGGCGGCGGCTCGCTGCGCATCCCGGCCGCCTGCTGCGGCCTGGTCGGCCTCAAGCCCAGCCGCGGGCGCGTGTCGCGCGGCCCCGACCTCGGCGACTCGTTCCTCGCCTGCGACGGCGTGCTCACCCGCACGGTGGGCGAGACGGCGGCGCTGCTCGACGTGCTCGCCGGCTACGAGGTCGGCGACGCGACCTGGGCGCCGCGGCCCGCCGAGCCGTACTCGACCTCCGTGCGCCGCGACCCGGGCCGGCTGCGCGTCGCCATGACGGCCGAAAACGCTTTGGGCGCCGAGGTCGATCCCGAGTGCTTGCGCGGGATGCACGAGACCGCCGATCTGCTCGCCCGGCTCGGGCACGAGGTCGACGAGGCGTCGCCGGCACTGCCGGGCAAGGACACGCTGCGCCTGTTCACCGGCGCGTTCGGGCCCGCGATCGCGCTCCAGCAGTCCTACGGCGAGCTGCTGGCCGGCCGCCCGCCGGAGGAGGACGAGATCGAGCCGCTGTCACGCGCGATCTCCGACCTCGCGCGCGGGATGTCGGCGGTCGAGTACCTCGCCTGCGTCGCGCAGCTGCAGGCGCTCGCACGCGGCGTGGTGGCGTTCTTCGCCGAGTACGACATGCTGCTCACGCCCGCGCTGGCCGAGCGCCCGCTGAAGATCGGCGAGTGCGACGGCCAGGGCGAGGACCCGATGGCCGACTTCGCGCGCTCAGGCCAGTTCACGCCCTTCACGGCGCTGTTCAACGTCACCGGCCAGCCGGCCATCTCGCTGCCGGCCGGCGTCGGGGAGGACGGCCTGCCCACCAACGCCCACCTCGTCGGCAAGCCGCTGGGCGAGGACACGCTGCTGCAGGTCGCCAACCAGCTCGAGACCGCGCGCTCGGCCGCGGGCGCCTAAGCGCCGAGCACCGCCGCGAGCCGGCGGGGGTGGACGCCGAGCGCCTCGGCGTCGGCCGTCCCGCGCGGGGTGCGCATGGTCACGCCGAGCAGCTCCGCCTCCTCCCAGGTCGCGACCGCGGTCGGCCCGGCCAGCGCCTCATAGCCGCGCAGCAGCGGGCGCAGGATCCGCGCCGGGACGGGCACCAGGCGGCGGCGCCGGTGGCCGGCGCGCAGCGCCAGCTCGACGACCTCGCGGTGGGTCAGGACGTCGGGCCCGGCCAGCTCGTAGCGCACGTGCCGCTCGGCGGCCGGCGGGCCGTCGAGCGCGGCGATCACGCAGTCGGCGACGTCCTCGGCCCAGATCGGCTGCGTCCGCGCCCGCCCGAGCCCGGCCAGCGGCACGGCCGGGAGCCAGGCGAGGCGGTCGAGCCGCGCCAGGCGGCGGTCGCCCGGCGAGTAGACGAGCGAGGCCGCGAACGTGGTCGTCCGCAGGTCGGCGGCCCCGACCGCCTGCTCGGCGAGCGCCTTGGCCCGGTGCAGGCGGCTGCGGTGCCACCGCGAGGCGCCGAGGGCGGAGAAGAACACGAAGTGCTCGACCCCGGCCTGCTCCGCGGCCCGCAGCAGGCGCCAGGTGGCGAGCCCGGCGAGCTCCTCGATCGTGGCGTGCTCCTGGTCGCGGTGCGAGGCGGCCAGGTGGACCACGGTGCGGGCCCCGCGGAGGGCCTGCCGGTAGGCGCGCGGATCGGTCAGATCGCCGATCGTGATCTGGACCCGCACCCGCTCGGGCCCCAGCCGGCGCGGGTCGCGGACCAGGCAGCGCACCGGCTCACCGCGCGCGGTGAGGCGTCGCAGGAGGGGCGAGCCGACGAGTCCGGTGGCACCGGTGAGCAGGAGCACGATGGTTATGATGCCGCGCAATGGCCTACGTCATCGCCGAGCCCTGCATAGGGACCAAGGACAACTCCTGCGTGGAGGTCTGCCCGGTCGACTGCATCCACCCGACGCCCGACGAGCCCGACTACGACAAGGTTGAGATGCTCTACATCGACCCCGAGGAGTGCATCGACTGCGATGCCTGCGTGGAGGCCTGCCCGGTCGACGCGTGCTTCGCCGAGGATCAGCTGCCCGAGGAGTGGTCCAACTTCGCGGGCATCAACGCGCAGTACTACGCCGGCAAGTAGCTAGGGCCCTCACTCTAGGCTGCCGAGCAGGCGGCCTGGGTAATCTCGGCGTGTGGCCTCGACCCTGGCCTCGATCGACCTGCTCCTCCTCATCGTCGTGGCGCTGAGCGTCGCGCTGCTGAGCACGCCCGTGCCCCGGTGCTGGGCGCTCGTCGCGATCGCGCTGCTGTCGGTCCAGACCTTCGCGCTGCACCAGATCGACCTGCAGCCGTTCGAGCCCGGCATCCGGCGGTCGCACGCGCTCGTGCACACCACCGCCGAGGCGGTCGGCGTGCTCGTCGTGCCGGCGCTGACGTCGGCGCTGCTGACGATCGTCTTCTTCCACTGCGCCCGCGCCTACGCGGAGGCGCGGCGCCGCCTCGCGGCGGCGATGGCCCGGGCTCAGGCCATCGGGAGCGACATGCCGACCGGCTGGGGCGCAGCCGAAGGCACCGGGTCCTGCATCACCGGCAGCTCGATCGGCGACAGCGCCACGAGGCCCCGCGCCGCCTGACGGACACCCTGGGCGGCGGGGTCGTCGGGGTCGGTGAACACCAGCGGCGTGCCCGCGTCGGCCTGCTCGCGCAGCGCCATGGTGAGCGGCACGGTGCCGAGCAGCGGCACGTCGAGCTCGTCGGCCAGCCGGCCGCCGCCGCCCTCGCCGAAGATCGCGAAGCGCTCGCCGGACGGGGTGGTGAAGCCGGACATGTTCTCGATCACGCCCGCGATCTCGAGCTTGACCTTGTCGGCCATCTCGGCGGAGCGGCGCGCGACCTTCTGCGCGGCGTCCTGCGGGGTGGTGACGATCACGAACTTGGCCTGCGGCAGCAGCTGGGCGAGCGTCATCGAGACGTCGCCGGTGCCGGGCGGGAGGTCGATCAGCAGGTAGTCGAGCTCGCCCCACGCGACGTCCTCGAGGAACTGCGTGAGCGCCTTGTGGAGCATCGGGCCGCGCCAGACGACGGCCTCGTCCTCCTTGACGAAGAAGCCGATCGACATGACCTTCAGGCCGTGGGCGTCCATCGGGATGATCTTGCGCTCGGCGTTGACGCGCGGCTTGTCGGCGCCGAGGCCGAGCATGCGCGGGATCGAGTAGCCCCAGACGTCGGCGTCGAGCACGCCGACGCGCTTGCCCTCGGCCACCAGCGCGGCGCCGAGGTTGACGGTCAGCGAGGACTTGCCGACGCCGCCCTTGCCGGAGCCGACGCAGATGACGTTCTGGACGGCCGCGAGCGAGCCCTCGGGCAGGCCACCGGGGCGGCCGAGCTTGCGCTGGAGCACGCCCTTCTCGGTGTCGCTCAGGACGTCGAAGCCGACGTTGCAGCGGCTGACGCCCTCGACGCCGGTGACGGCCTTCGTCACGTCGGTCTGGAAGTGGCCCTTGATCGGGCAGCCGGGCGTGGTCAGGGAGACCGTGACGTCGACGACGCCGTCGGGCTTGATGGCGATCGAGCGGACCATCTCGAGCTCGACGATGTCGCGCCGCAGCTCGGGGTCGATGACGGCCTTGAGCGCTTCGAGGATCTGAGACTCGGTGGGCATGACTCCAAGGATAGGCGGTGGTGTTTAAAGACCGACGGGGCGCCCTGACTGCTGGCGCCCCGACGGTTGAGGGAGGAGAGGGTGCTTCTCTGCCAGGCGAGATATGAGGCCTGGCAGCCTTTCCCGTGTCCAGCTCTCTCCAACAGCCGGCCGGGGGAAGTCCGTTTCCCGACTACTACTTACGCCAGCTGCTTCTGGACGTTGGTGATGACGCGCTCGCCGGCGGCGATGCCGGTCTGCACGGCCTCCTCGACGCGGCCGGAGACCGTCGCGACCTGCTGCGTCACGACCTTGTTGCGGCGGTCGACCTGACGCTCGACGGCGTTGGTCTCGCGCTGCACGCGGCGCTCGCCGCGACGGATCAGGCGCTCGGCACGGGTGCGCGCCTTGCGGGTCTCCGTCTGGCCACGGCGCTCGAGGCGACGCAGGGTCACACCGCGACGCGACGTGAGCGTCTCGGCGACGTCGGTGGCGACGGTGGTGACGCGGTCACGCGCCTCCAGCACGGCGCCGACGTAGATGAGCCCGGCGCGCTCGGCGACGTTGCGGCCCTGCTTGGCCGTCGTCTTGGCGGCGGTCGCGTTGGCCTTGGCGGCCTCGCGCGTCTTGTTCTGGGCGGTCGTACGCGTGCGACGACCGGTCGTCTTCGACGGCGACTTGGCGGCCGTCGAGCGAGTGGTGCTGCGGGTGGTGGTGCGCGAGTTGCGCTTACGCGTGGCGGCAGCCTTCTTGGCGGCGGCGCTGCGCTTCGCAGCAGAAGTGTTGTTTGTGCCAGTGGTGGTGGTGGCCATTCGTGTCAGCCCCTCTTCCGGTTGCTGAATAAGGATATTACTTCTAAGTCCGTTAGAACCAGTGTACCAGCGAACACACGTTTGTAAACCTCGCTAGGGACTTTGTTACAGCCTGGTCACGATGTGGCTGCACAGCGCGGAAATCCGGTCGTGACCTTGTAACAAAGCGAACGCGTGTTCTGGCGCTGCAACGCCCACGGTAGCGGGCGCAGCGCCGCTTTCAAGGGGTCGTGGCGGCGCCGGCGCTTGTAAACGGCGGGCGTTGAGGGGGCGGGTTCGGGACCGAGCTCAGGCGGCGCGCGCGGGCCCCGTGCGCGCCATCCACGCGTCCGGGTCCTCGAGCTCGGCGAGGGTCGGCATCTGGGCCGGCCCCTCCCACACGCGGTTGAGCGCGGCGATCCCGCCGGCCTTCGCGACCGCGTCGCAGAACTTCTTGCCGAGCTCGTACTGGCGGAGCTTCATGTCCATCCCGATCAGCTTCTCGAAGATCCGCAGCAGGCCCGAGCGGTCGCGGCGGCGGCGGTCCATGGCGCCGCGCAGCTCCGGCAGGTTCGGGAGAATCTCGGCGCCGACCTCGTCCATCACGTGCTCGGCGTAGCCCTCCAGCACCGCCATGAACGCCTGCATGGCGTCGAGCGCGGCGCGGCGCTCGGGGCCGACGATCAGCGTGGCGAGGTCGCCCTCGCGGATCTTGTCGACGATCGAGCGGAAGTCGGAGGTGTCGGGCAGCTTCATGAGCCGCACCGGGTCGACCTGGAGGCCGCCCAGCAGCTCCCGCACCATCGTGGCGATGTGCGGCCGCAGCCACGGCACGCCGCCGAACTGCAGCGCGTGCGTGACCTCGTGGAGCGCGACCCAGCGCAGCAGCTCGTCGGGCTCGGCGTCGAGCGCCGACGCCGCCACGGCGAGATTGGGCGACACGAACAGCAGCCGCGCGGGCGCCTCGGGCTCGAGGATCGGGAACTCGTACTGGCCGAGCACGCGCTGGGCGAGCATCCCCGACACCGCGCCGACCTCGACGGCCAGCAGCGCGCCCGCGGCCGCGCTGACCGCGCCGGAGAGCGGGCCCATGCCCTGGCCGAGCTTGTCGGCCACCGGGTCGAGCACCGTCTTGAGCGAGCTCAGGTTGCCCTGGATCCACAGCGGCCGGTCCACCGGCTCGGCGTGCGGCAGGGAGTCGGCCATCAGGCCGGTGTAGGCGGAGACGAGCCGGGCGGACTCCTCAGTCGGCCCGGCGACGTGCTCGAAGGCGGACGCCTCGGGGGCGGGCTTGAGGTTCGCGATGCCTTCCGCGACGGTGTTTGCGAGCTTCCAATCGATCACGCCAACCAGGGTGGCAGCCGTGTCTAAAGGCTTCCCTCGGCAGGTGGGATTCGTGACAGCTCCACCAGCGCGCGCTCCGTCCGCGCGGCCACGCACGGCGAGTGGGGCACGAGGTCGAGCGGCGCGCTGAGCACGTCCTCGTACCACGGGAACGCCACGAGACCGCCCGCCTCGCGCACGATCAGCTGCGCGGCGGCGACGTCGACCGCGCGGCAGCGCCGCAGCGTCACCATCCCGTCGAGCCGCGCCGCGGCGACCTGGCAGAGCGTCGAGGCCATCGTCCCGAGCGCGCGCAGCCGGTACGCCTGCTCGGCCAGCCGGTCGGCCGCCTCGCGGATCCAGCGCGGGTCGGCGGACTCGATGCCCAGCAGCTCGAGCCGCCCGTCGCTGCCGCGGCGCTCGCCGGCGTCGACCGGCAGCCGCCGCTTGTCCAGCCATGCGCCCTTGTCGCGGCGCGCGATCCACTCCTCTTCCGGCCCGAAGTCGTAGACGTAGCCGAAGAAGACGTCGGCCATCGTCGGCCCGTTGGCCACCGCGACCGAGATCGAGTGGTGCGGCAGCCCGCGCTTGGCGTTGACGGAGCCGTCGATCGGGTCGATCACGACCAGCGTGTCGGGATCGCCGAAGTCGATCGTCCCGCGCTCCTCGCTGACCGCGGTGAAACGCAGGCCCTCGTCGTGCAGCGCCTCGAGCTCGCGGAACACCGCCTCCTCCGCCTCGGCGTCGATGATCAGCGTGCGGTCGCCGCCCTGGCCGCGCGTGCCGACCTCGCGCACCCGCTCGGCGGTGCTCGGCGCCTCGGCGAGGATGCGGCGCAGCGCGTCGGTCGCGCGGCGGCACAGCTCCAGCCAGTCCGTGTCCTGCGCACGATCGGAGACCCCCACCGGGCCTATCCTACGGTGGTGTCGCCGACCCCCGCCCAGCTCGAGGCCGTCACGCATCCGGGCGGCCCGCTGCTGGTCCTGGGCGGCGCCGGCACGGGCAAGACGACGGTCCTGTGCGACCGCTTCGCCTGGCTGGTGAGCGAGCAAGGCCTGGCGCCGGAGTCGATCCTCACCCTGACGGTCTCGCAGGCCGGCGCCGACGCGCTGCGCGAGCGACTGGAGAGCAGCCTCGACGGCGGCTTCGAGGAGGTCACGGTCACGACCGTCCACGGCTTCTGCGCGCACGTGCTGCACGACGAGGCGCTGGAGGCCGGGCTCGACCCGTTCGCCACGCCGGTCGCCGCCCGCCGACCGCCTGGCGATGCTGCTCGAGCGGATCGACGAGCTGCCGCTCGCCTCGCACGACATCCGCGGCAACCCGAGCCAGCTGATCGGCTCGATCGTCGCCCGCATCGACCGGCTCAAGGACGAGCTCGTCTCGCACGAGGACTACGGCGCGTGGGCGGAGACGCTCGGCCCCGAGGCCGACCGCGAGCGGGAGTTCGCCGCCATCTACGCCGCCCACGACCGCTGGCTGCAGGAGTCCGGCACGCGCGACTTCGGCGACCTCGTGCTCGACGCGTTCCGCCTGCTCAGACACAACCCCCGCGTGCGCGCGCGGGTGATCACTCGTTTCCGCCACGTCCTCGTCGACGAGCTGCAGGACGCGAACTTCGCCCAGTGCCTACTGCTGCGGCTGCTCGCTGGCGAGCACGGCCAGATCAGCGCGGCGGGCGACGACGACCAGGCGATCCACCGCCTGCGCGGCGCGGCGGCCAAGAACCTGCGCGACTTCGAGGCCGAGTGGCCGGCCACGACGGTCGTGCGGCTCGAGGAGAGCCACCGCTGCCCGGAGCGGATCCTCGCCGCCGCGCGCGCGGTGGCCCAGCCGGCGCCGGACCGGATCGCGAAGGAGCTGCACGGAAATCCATCCCACCCACCCGGCGAGGTCGCGTTCTGGCAGTGCGACAACGAGCGCGCGCAGGCGCAGTCGGTGGCGGCCGAGATCGAGCGACTGGTCGCGCGCGAGGACGTCGCGCCGGAGGACATCTGCGTGCTCGTGCGCTCCGTCCGAAACGAGGGCCAGGCGGTCGCGGTCGCGCTCGAGGAGCGCGCGGTGCCGCACCGGCTCGCGGGCGCGGCGGCGTTCTTCCAGCGCGCCGAGGTGCGCGACCTGCTCGCGTGGCTGCGGCTGCTGGTCGACCCGAGCGACGCCGGCGCGGTCGTGCGCGCGCTCGCCCGGCCGCCGGTGGAGCTGCGCGCGATCGACATCGCCCGCTGCACGCAGATCGCCCGCCGCCGCAAGCTCGACATGGTCGGCGCCCTGGGCGCCGCGCTCGAGTCGCCGCAGATCCCACCCGAGGCGCGCGAGCGCATCCGCACGTTCTTCAAGCTCTACCGCGCGGCGTCCAACGCGCTCGACTCGGCACGACCGGACCTCTACGTCCACCGCCTGATCGAGCGGCTCGGGCTGCGGCGCCAGCTGCTGTTCGCCGCCTCGGTGGAGGTCGTCGAGCGGCTCGTCAACCTCGCCAAGTTCGCCGAGCTCGCGAGCGCGTACGTCGCCCGCGCCCCGCAGGCGACCGCGCGCGAGTTCGCCCGCTCGATCGCCGCTGTGGCCGAGGCCGGCCTGCGCGAGGAGGAGGCCGTGGCCGGCGACCGCCCGGTCGGCGTGCAGGTGATGGCGATGCACGCGGCCAAGGGGCTCGAGTTCGACCACGTCTACGTGCTGGGGCTGATGGGCGCGCGCATGCCCGGCCCGCGGCGGCGCACGCTCGAGCCGATCCCCGACGCGCTGCTCAAGGAGTCGCTCCCGCCCGACTCGAAGGCGGGGCACGTCGCCGAGATGCGACGGCTGCTGCACACCGCGATGACCCGCGCGCGGCGCCGGCTCGTGCTCGCCTACCCCGAGACGACGGAGCGCGGCGCGGCGCAGGAGCCGTCGCCGTTCGTGGAGGAGGCGCGCGCGGCGGCCGGTGGCGAGTGGGAGCTCAAGCGCGAGGAGCTGTTCGGGCCCGCCGAGACGCTGCAGTCCACGTTCCGGATCCTGCGCGACGAGCTGCTCACCACGGTCTCCCAGGTCGGCGGCCGGCTCGGCGAGCTGCGCTTCGACACCGACCTCGACGTCTCCCACGCGGTCGTCCGCTACCTCGAGCTGATC
Source organism: uncultured Solirubrobacteraceae bacterium (assembly GCA_963722815.1). Lineage (GTDB taxonomy): Bacteria > Actinomycetota > Thermoleophilia > Solirubrobacterales > Solirubrobacteraceae > DASQFQ01. The sequence goes on along the minus strand of CAVROM010000008.1, from coordinate 74,218 downwards.
AAGCTCTCCGCCCTGCTCGAGCGCACGAGCGCCGAGGGGATGTCGGTGTCCGACGCGCTGCCCGAGGTCAACGCGCGGCTGCTGCAGGCCGCGACCGCCGAGCAGCGCGAGATCTTCGAGACGAGCGCGCTCGACGAGTACCTGCTCGACGCCGAGCGCGACGAGCGGCTGCGCGCGCGGGCGGTGGCGGCGAGGACCGAGCCGTCGCTGGAGTCGTTCCTCCCCCGTCGCGGCGACGGGCTGATGCTGTCGGCGTCCGACATCGAGACGTACCGGACGTGCCCGCTGAAGTACAAGTTCGCGCGCGTCTTCCGGATCCCGAGCGAGCCGACGCTGAACCAGCGCTTCGGGATCCTCGTCCACCAGGTGCTCGAGCGCTTCCACGCCGGCGGCGCGGTGTCGCGCTCGCTGCCCGAGCTGCTCGGGCTGCTCGAGGCCGGCTGGCGCCGAGGCGGCTTCGGCGACTCCGAGGAGGAGCGCCAGCTGCGCACGAAGGCCACCAACTCGCTGATCCGCTACCACGAGCGCTTCCAGGGCGAGGAGGGCGAGCCGGTCTGGTTCGAGAAGGCCTTCCAGTTCAAGCTCGGGCCGCACCTGCTGCGCGGGCGCGTGGACCGCGTCGACCGCCTGCCCGACGGCGGCTACGAGCTGATCGACTACAAGACCGGCCGCCCGAAGACGGCGGCGCAGCTGCGCGAGGACGTCCAGCTGTCTCTCTACGCGGTCGGCGCGCGCGAGTCGTGGCAGCTCGAGGCCGCCCACCAGGCCTACTACTACGTGCTCGACGACGAGAAGGTCCCGGTCGAGCGCGACGAGGCCGACCGCGACTGGATCACCGACACCGTGCTCGAGGTCGCCGACGGCATCCAGGGTCAGGGCTTCGAGCCGACGCCGTCCTACGCGGCGTGCTCGATGTGCGACTACCGGATCGCCTGCCCGGCCGCCGAGCGCTAGAGCGCGCTGAGGAAGCGCGCCGCGATCGGCGCGGCGACGGTGCCGCCGGAGCGCCCGTCCTCGACCAGCACGGCCACCGCGAGGTCGTCGCGCGCGGCGATGAACCACGCGTGCGTCGGCGGCGGGTCGCCGCCGCCGTACTCGGCGGTGCCGCTCTTGCCGATCACGTTGCCGGGCACGTCGCGCAGGGCCGTCCCGGTGCCGGAGGTGACGACATCGCGCATCAGCGGGCGCAGCGCGTCGCGCTCGCGCAGCGACGGGCCGTGGGCGCGCGGGTCGGAGCGGAGCAGCCGCGGCGCGTTCCAGCGCCCGGCCGCGACCGTGGCGGCGACCCCGGCCATGGCCAGCGGCGAGGCGACGATCCGGTCCTGCCCGATCATCATCGCGGCTTGCCCGACCTTGCTCGTCGGCGGGGGGACCTTGGCGTCCGCCGCCGGCAGACCGAGCGAGAGCTTGCGGCCGAGCCCGAAGTCCGCGGCGGCGTCGGTGAGCGCGTTCGGCTCCAGCTCGCCGGCGAGCGAGACGAAGGCGGTGTTGCACGACTGCGCCATGTCGCGGCGGAACGGCACCGCGCCCGCGGCATCGCCCTCGAAGTTGCGGAACGGCTTGCCGTCGACGGTCAGCGTGCGCGGGCAGTCGACCGTGCGGTCGACGTCGAGCCCGGCGCGCAGCAGCGCGGTCGTCGAGACCACCTTGAACGTCGAGCCGGGCGCGTAGAGGCCGGTCAGCGCGCGGTCGTAGGTCGAGTCCGCAGGGCGGTTGGCGACCGCGAGGATGTCGCCCGTCGAGGGCTGGACGGCGACGAGCGCCGCGTTGCCCTTGACGGGCGCGAGCGCCGCCTCGGCGGCCGCCTGCACGCGCAGATCGAGCGTCGTGCGCAGCGGCCGCGCGCGGCGACCGGGCCGCGCCAGCAGCGCCTTGCCCGCGGCGCCGGTCTCGCGATCGCGGATCACGACCTTGCGGGTCGCCGCGCCGCCGAGCCGCTCCTGGTAGGCCGACTGCAGCCCCGACTGGCCGATCTCGTCGCCGGGGCCGAGCGACGGCGTCTTCTCGAGCTGCTCGGCCGTCACCGGCCCGACGGTGCCGAGCAGCGCACGGGCGAACGTCTTGGTCGGCGGCAGCGGCGACTTACGCGCGTTCAGCGACACGCCGCGGACCGCGTCGAGGCTCGCGGCCACCCGGTCGTAGTCGGCCTGGCGCAGGGTGATGACCGGGACGAAGCTGCGCTGCGGCACTGACCGTATTTGCTTGGCGAGCGTGGCGGCGTCGGCGTCGATGCCGTCGATCGCGGCCAGCCCGCGCGCGGTCTCGGCCGGATCGCGCACCTTCGCCACCTCGACCGCCACGTCGACCACGGCGCGCGGCTTCACCATCGCCCGGCCGTCGCGCGCGAGGATCCGGCCGCGCGCCGGCGTGTCCGTGGAGGTCCCGAGCCGCGTCTCCGCGGTCAGGCGCGGGTGGATCGCGCGCGGGCTCCAGCGCACCACCCAGCGTTCGCCCCGCTGGGTGAGCCGCAGCGTCGTCAGGTACGCGAACGATCCGATCCCGGGCACGCGCCACGCGACCGCGACGGGCGCGCTCGCCCGCCCGTCGTGCTCGTCGACGTCGCCCTTCAGCACGGCGCGGACGCGCGCGCCGTCGAGGCCGCGGCGCGAGGCGGTCAGCGCGGCCGCGGCAGCGCCCGGCTGATCCGTGAGCTTGGCCGCGGCGCGGTCGGAGCCGCCCGACCACGCGCCGAGGTACCGCTCGGCCGCCGCCTGCGCCTTCGCCGCGTCGTCGTTGCGCGTGTAGAGCGCCCAGCCACCGGCCAGCAGCAGGACGACTGCGCCCAGCGCTGCGATCGCCGCGACGCGGCCTCGGGTCCGGTGTCGGGTGGGCACCGCGCGGCATTCAAGCGCGCCTCAGCGCGCGGCGAACGGGGGGTAGCCCCAGTTAAGGCTGGTCGGCGCCGCGCTGGCGCAGGAAGCGCTGGAACTCGCGGGCGAGCAGGTCGCCGGAGGGGAGCTCGCCGGGGTCCGGCGTCGCCTCCTCCTCGTCGGCGGCGCGCTCGAGCCGCTCGACAAAGGCCTGCACGTCCGGATCCATCTCGACGGCGCGGGAGACCTGGCGCTCGTAGTCGACCGCGCTGGACTCGAGCTCGGTGGCGTCGACGGTGACGCCCACCAGCGTCTCGAGCTTGCGCAGCAGCGCCAGCGCGCCCTTCGGGTTCGGCACGACCGCGACATAGTGCGGGACGGCGGCCCACAGCGACGCGGCCGGAATCCCCGCGTCGGTGGCGGCGGCCTGCAGGACGCCGACGATGCCGGTCGGGCCCTCGTACTGCGACGCGTTGAGGCCGAGCCGATCGACGAGCGACTCGTCGCTGGCGATCCCGGTCACCGATACCGGCCGCGAGTGCGGCACGTCGGCCAGCAGCGCGCCGAGCGAGGTGACCATCTGCACGCCGAGCGCCTCGGAGAGGTCGATGACCTGCTCGCAGAACGTGCGCCAGCGGATCGCGGGCTCCGGGCCGGAGAGCAGGATCAGGTCGCGCGGCGCGCGCGGGATGCGGGCCTCGTAGATCTCGAACTCGGGCCAGTCGATGTGGCGCGTCAGCCCGCCGCGCAGGCGGACCGTCGGGCGCGTCGACTGGAAGTCGACGAAGTCCTCGGGGTCGATCGTCGCGAAGCGGGTTGCGTCGAGCGCGGTGCCGAGGAAGGAGAGGGCGGCGGTGGCGGACTCCCCGGCGTCGTTCCAGCCCTTGAACGCGCACACGAGAGCCGGTGCCCTGAGGCCGTCTGGGCGGCGCTCCCAGCGAAGGGGCTGCATCGCATTCACGGTAGCGCGTCGCGTCCGGCGGTCCGGCCAGTATCTGGCCGTGGCCGCGATCACCTCACTGCGACCGGGTGACGAGGTCGCCGGCGTCTACGCGTGCACGCGCAAGGACCGGCTGCTCGCCCGGACCGGCACGCCCTACCTCGCGCTCGAGCTGCGCGATCGCACCGGCGCGCTGCCCGGCCGCGCGTTCAAGGACGCCGACGTGCTGGCCGGCCGCTTCGACCGCGGCGAGCTCGTGCGCGTGCGCGGGCGCGTGGAACGCTTCCGCGACGAGCTGCAGGTCGAGGTGCTCGAGATCGCCCGCGCCGAGGAGGCCGACCCCGCCGAGTTCCTGCCCGTCGCTTACCGCAACGTCGACGAGCTGGACGGCTTCCTCGAGCACCTGGCGCGCGAGGTTCACGATCCGGCGTACGCGGGGCTGCTGGAGCGGCTGCTCGCCGACGACGCCCTGCGGGCCGAGTGGCGCCGCGCCCCGTGCACGCGCGGCGGCCACCACGCCTACCTCGGCGGCCTGCTCGAGCACACGGTGGCGGTGGGGACGCTCGTGGTCGAGACCTGCGTGCTGCACCCGCGGCTGAACTCCGACCTGCTACTGACGGCGGCGCTCGTGCACGACCTCGGCAAGACGCGCGAGTTCACCTACGGCGCCGAGATCGGGCTGTCGGAGGAGGGCCGCCTCCTCGGCCACGTCGTGCTGGGCCAGCGTATGGTCGACGAGCGCTCCGCGGGGATGGACGAGCCGCGACGGCTCGCGCTCGCCCACTGCGTGCTGACCCACCACGGGGCGGCCGCCGCCCCGGGCGGCCGCTTCGGCTCACCCGAGGCGCTCGCGCTGTACCGGTTGAACGCGCTCGACGCGACCGTCAAGGGCGCGCTCGAGCACGGCCTTTCCTAGCAGTCGGCCATGATCAGGAAGTACTCGGACTCGATCTCGGCGCCGCCGTCCTCGGCGGGGTTGAGGCGCGCCACCAGATCCCGGAACGCGGTGACGAACTCCTCCCACCGCCCCTGAGGCTCGAGCACGCTCCGGGCCATCACGAACGGCCCGAAGTGCTCCGCGTACTCGCTGACCGCGTCCGCGACCGAGTCGAAGCGGAACACGACGCGCTCGCGACTGATCTCCGGCGACACGCCCGCCGCGGTGAACATCTCGCGCGCGTGCGCCTCGACCCCCCACAGCGGCGGCGGCTCCACGCCGGACGGCGGGGGCGGCAGGAACGCGCCGGTGAGCTTGAACATCTCGGCGACGAAGCCGTCGTTGATCCAGGTGGTCATCAGCACGCGCCCGCCGGGTCGGCAGACCCGCACGAGCTCGGCGGCGGCGCCCGCGTGGTCGGGCGCGAACATCGCGCCGAAGGTGGAGATCACGCGGTCGAAGCTCGCGTCGGGGAGCTGGAGCTGCTGCGCGTCGCCCTCCACCCACTCGACCTCGACGCCCGCGTCGGCGGCGTGCCGGCGCGCGTGCTCGAACAGCTCCGGCGTCACGTCCAGCCCGACGACCTTCGCGCCGCCGAGCGCGGCCGGGATCGCGATGTTGCCCCCGCTGCCCGTGCCGACGTCGAGGAGGTCCATGCCCGGCTCCAGCTCGGCGCGCTCGAGCACGCGCTCGCCGACGGGGGCGATCAGCCGCGCGAAGCGGTCCCAGTCCCCTGCCGCCCAGGTGGCGCGAGCCCGGCCGCGCAACTCATCGGAAGTAGCCATGCGGCGACGCTAACCCCAACCCCGGAGCGGGTGCAATGGAAAGCTCGCTTGACATCTCGGTGATGTAAAGCTACCTTTACATCAGCCCCGATGAACAACCGCGTCAAGCAGCTGCGGACCGAGCGCGGCCTCTCCCAGCAGCAGCTCGGCGAGGCGATGGCCGTCTCCCGTCAGACGATCAACTCGATCGAGAAGGAGCGCTACACGCCCTCGCTGCCGCTCGCCATCGCGCTCGCCCGCTACTTCGGCACGTACGTAGAGGAGATCTTCCATGTCGACGAACAACCCCGATAGCGCCATGAACCGCCTCTACCGGACCCGCTGGTTCATGCCCGCCTTCTGCGTCCTCCTCGCGGCGGTGATGTTCGCCGCGTTCGCGATCGGCGGCGACACCGGCAGCGGCGCCGTGTCCGCCGGCATGCTCCTGCTCATCGGTGCCGTCTTCTACTTCGGCGGCCGCCGCTCGGAGACGCTGGCCGGCCTCGCGGGCCCCGGCCGCGACGAGCGCTGGGAGCGGATCGACATCCACGCCACCGCGCTGACCGGCGGCTTCCTCATCCTCGTGATCATCGGCGCCTGGCTGGTCGAGATCGCGCAGGGCAAGGACGGCAGCCCGTACACGCAACTCGGCGCAATCGGCGGGCTCGTGTACGTCCTCGCCGTGGCGTTCCTGCGCTGGCGCTCGTAGAGCGGGCCTCTAGCCTGCGCGGCGGAGCGGCACGGGCCTGGTGGCCCATCCGGTCTTCAAAACCGGCAGGCCGTCGTAGCCCGGCGGTTGGAAGGTTCGATTCCTTCGCCGCTCCGTCGCCGTGAGCGCTGCCCGCGCGCAACTAAGGCCGGCGGCGCCTGGGCAGGCGCAATCTGCCCGATGTGACGCCGCCCTCTCAGGCCCACCATGGGTCTCATCAGCGCGACGACCCCCACCGCCTTCCGTGGCCGCACCCGGCGAGCCGACCGCACGCCGCTCCTGCTGCTCGCGCTCTATGCGTGCTGGGGCTCGGCGATTCCGGCCATGAAGCTGATGGTCGAGACGGTGCCGCCGCTCGGCGGGGCGGCGCTGGTCTTCCTGGCTGCCGGGCTCGTGCTCGCTGTGGCAGCGCGACGGCGGCCCGCGCCCACGCATGCGCAGCTGCGCCACCTGGCGGTCGCCGGCGTGTTGCTGCTGGTGGGTGGGCAAGGGCTCGCGATGGTGGCGCTGACCAAGGTGACCGCCAGCCTGGGGGCGATCCTTGCGGCGACGATCCCCCTGTGGGTCGTGCTCCTGAGCGGATTGACCGGCGCCCCTGTGTCGGTCGCGTCGCGAGGACGTCTCGCGGCAGGGTTCGGGGGATCGCGATCGTGGTGCTGACGGCGCCGCACAACGCGATCGGCGGCGCGCCGTGGGCCGTCGCGGCGTTCTGCCTCGCGCCGATCCTGTGGGCCGCCGGGAGCCTGCTGACCGCGCACGCCGACCCATCGGCCGATCGCGGCGTCGCCAACGCGGTCCAGTTGCTCGCCGGCGGCACGGTGTTGGTGCTGCTCGCAGTGTCGCTCGGCGAGCTGAATCCGGCTCGGTGGTCGGACGTCAGCGTGACATCCGCCGGCGCGGCGGCGTTTCTGCTCCTCTTCGACTCGCTCGTCGGCTTCATGCTCTACACGCGCCTGCTGGCCCGTGCGCCGGCGCCGCTGGTCAGCACCTACGCCTACGTCACGCCGCTCGTCGGCGCCGTGATGGGCGCGACCGTGCTCGACGAGCCGCTCTGGGGCGGCGCGTTCGCCGGAGGGGCGTTGGTGATCGGCGCGGTCGCGCTCGAGCTGGCCGGCAGGCCTGCGACTGGGAGGACGCAGGGGTTCGACGCGTAGTCGCGCGCCGCTTCAGGCGTACAGTCGGATCGACCTGTAATCCCTCGCCGGCTGCCGGACATGTAGCCGGCATGAGCGAGATCGTGGAACGCACCCCCGAGGACCGGTTCGAGGAGCTGTTTCGTGAGCACTACCGCGCCGTTCGCGGCTACGCGCTCCGTCGCGCCCCCGGCGATCTCGCGCAAGACGTGGTGTCCGAGACGTTTCTGGTGGCCTGGCGCCGGCTCGACGACGTGCCCGACGACCCCCTCCCGTGGCTCTACGGTGTCGCGCGCCGGGTGCTGGCCAACCAGCGCCGCTCGGCCGATCGCGGCTCCGCCCTGGAGCGGAAGCTCGCCGGCACGGCGACGAACGCGGTCGCGGGCGATCCCGGCGAGCGCGCGGGCGAGGGCGAGGTCCTGTGCACGGCGCTCGCCCGGCTCTCGGAGCGTGATCGCGAGGCGCTGATGCTCGTCGCCTGGCACGAGCTGTCGGGCGCACGGGCGGCTCGGGCCGCCGGGTGCACGAGCGCCGCCTTCGCCGTCCGGCTGCACCGGGCGCGCGGCCGGCTCGCCGCGCAATTGGACCTTTTGGAGTCGCCGGTTGTCCCGGCGGTCAACTCGAAGTCGCTGGAGGTGTGCTGATGCGCGGGCACGACGAACTGATGGAGCGCCTCGCCGCCGCCGATCCCGTGCGTGACCGCGAGCCGCTGACCCCCGAGGCCCAGCGTGAGGCCGACGCGATGCTCGCGCGGCTGCTCGCAACCCCCGTGACCGAGCCGCGGCGCTCGCGGGTGCGACCCCGCGCGCTGGCGCTGGCCGGCGCTGCCTGCGTCGCGCTGGCGGTGTTCATCGCGATCAACCTGCTCGGCTCCGAGGCACCGGGACCGTCCGTGGTCGACCGGGCGGTGGCGGCGGTGACCCGCGGCGGCGTGTTCCACGTCGTCGAGCGCATGACCGTCCGCGGCCCGGGCCAGCCCGCCGAGATCGACTCGGAGTCCTGGTACACGCACGACGGCCGCCTGCACCGCAAGGCGTTCACGACGCGCGGCGGAAAGCGCCGGCTGGCCGAGGAGTTCGCCGGCCGCCGACGCCCCGGCGGCTCGAGCGGCGTCGCGCTCCGCTGGGACCCCTCCTCGAACACGATCGAGGAGAGCGGATTCGTCAACGGCGGCGGCGTGCCGTTCCTGGATCCCCTCACGGATCCCGGCGCGCGCCTGCAGGCGCTCGAGAAGCAGGGCAAGCTGCGCGCGGCCGGCACGACCACGGTCGACGGCAAGCGCGCCTACCGGCTCGTCTCGGGCAAGGTCCCGGTGGACAAGGACCAGGCCGAGGTCGAGATCGCCGTGGACGCGAAGACCTACCTCCCGCTCACGCAGCGCCTCACGCTCACGATGGCCGCCGGGCCGAAGGTCGTGGCCCTGACTCGCTACAGCGTCTATGAGCGGGTCGGCCTCAACCAGAAGACCGAGCGGCGGCTCGCGCTCGACCGGCATCCGGGCGCGAAGTGCTCCGACGGCGCGCACGAGCTGACGGAGAAGAGCCTCGGCTACCCGAACCCCTGTGCGCCGTGAGCTGAGGTACGGTCGGCTCGACGTCACGAACCACCCACTAGTAAAAGGGGCTGAACGCGTGCACGACGAGTATCCCGTGCGGTTCGACGTGGAGTATCCGGACCGCGACCTCAACCGTCTGACGACGTTCTTCCGCATCTTCACGGTCATCCCGATCGCGATCGTGCTGAGCAGCATCGGCGGCTACCAGAGCAGCGGCTACCACGGCGACGCGCAAACCAGCGCCACAATCGTGATCGGCGGCACCGGCCTGCTCTTCCTGCCGCCGCTGCTGATGATCCTGTTCCGCCAGAAGTACCCGCGCTGGTGGTTCGAGTGGAACCTCGAGCTCATGCGGTTCAGCAACCGCGTCGGCACGTACGTCGCGCTGATGAGCGACCGCTATCCGTCGACCGACGAGCACCAGTGGGTGAGCCTCGACATCGCCTATCCCGACGCGGAGCGCGACCTCAACCGCTGGCTGCCGCTGGTGAAGTGGCTGCTCGCCATCCCGCACTGGATCCTGCTGGGCTTCCTCTACATCGGGGCGTTCTTCGCGGTGGTCGCGGCGTGGTTCGCGATCCTCTTCACCGGCCGCTACCCGCGTGGGCTGTTCGGTTTCGTCGAGGGCGTGACGCGGTGGCAGAACCGGGTCTTCGGCTACGCGGTGGTCATGGCCACCGACAAGTACCCGCCGTTCCGGCTCGGCCCGTAGCGGCTTGACTTCACCCACCCGGATCTGGGAGCGTCGGCGCGTGACCAGGCGGGCTCGGCGGAACTGGACGGCGGCAGTGCTCGCGCCGCTGGCGCTCGCCATCGGCCCTGCGACGGCGCTGGGCGCCGCGCCCACGTGCAACGACATGGCCGTCGGCGTACCACACAACGCGGCCACGCCGATCTTCGTCGACTGCACCGGCGGCACAGGGACCGGGTCACCGGATGTCCTCATCGCGACCAATCCGACGAAGGGCACGCTCAACCCGGTCGCCGGCGGCACGAGCACCGACCAGTGGGTCGTCTACACGCCCAACGCCGGGCAGTCGGGCGCCGACTCGTTCACGTACCGCGGCGTCTCGCCCGGCAGCGGCTCCGGCGGGAGCGACGAGGTCGGCCCGCTCCGGACGGTCGACCTGCGCATCGGCGCGGGCACCCCGCCGGCGTGCTCGAACCTCTCGCAGAGCGTCCCGCAGGCCACGGCGACCAACCTCCGGCTGGTCTGCGCGTCGGGCGGCGACCCGATCGTCAGCTACTCGATCTCGAACTCGCCTGATCACGGCGCGCTCGACACGACGGACCTCAACTCGGGGCTCGTCGCCTACACCTCCGCCGCCGGCTTCTCGGGGCCGGACTTCTTCGGCTACCGCGCGACGAGCACGTGCGGCGCCGCGAGCTGCCAGTCGCCCGAGGCGACCTTCAACCTGACGGTCCTCAACCCGCAGCAGGGGCCGACCGGACCGACCGGACCGACCGGACCGACCGGACCGACGGGCCCGACGGGCCCCACCGGGTCGACCGGCGCAACGGGCGACACCGGCGCGACGGGCGCGACCGGCGCCACCGGCGCGGCCGGGCAGAACGGCAAGGACGGCGCGGTGGTGAGTTTCGACCGCCTGGTCGTCGCCTCGTTCCTCGACTCGCTCACCGTCCGCCGCGGCAAGCCGGTGCTCGTGCGCTACGTCTCGACCACGACCGCGCGCGTCGTGCTCGAGGTGTTCAAGGGCTCCCGCCGCGTGGCGGCGACCGGCGGCCGCGCCAAGGAAGGGCGCAACTCGATCCGCTGGAACGGCAAGGTGAGCCGAAAGGCCGCGGCCGCCGGGCGCTACAAACTCGTGCTCCGCGCCACCTCCGGCGCCCAGCTGGTGACCGATCGCGCCAGCGTCCGCATCGTCGGCAAGGCCGCGAAGAGGAAGAAGTCGAGCGGCGGGGGCGGAACCACGAATCCCCCGCCCCTCTCCGGCGGCGGCGACGACGGCTAGGCGCCAAGCCAGGCAGCTTGCTGCCTAGCGGGGTGGTAGGCAGCTCTCCGGTGGATCAGGACGCGCCGGTAGCCTCCACTCGATGGCCCAGATCCGCTTCCCCGGCGAGCCCCCCGAGGCGCGGCGCGCGCGTGAGCTGCGCACGCGGGTCGACGACCTGCGCGACGCTCGGCAGCGCATCCTCGCCGCCGCCGATGAGGAGCGCCGCCGCATCGAGCGTGACCTCCACGACGGCGCCCAGCAGCGGCTGGTCGCCGTCACCCTGACCCTCCGCCTCGCCGAATCGCGGATCGAGAGCGATCCCACCGGCGCGGCCAAGCTGGTGGCGCAGGCGCGCGAGGAGGCGCAGTTCGCCATCGACGAGCTGCGCGAGCTGGCCCGCGGCATCCACCCGGCGCTGCTCAACGACCGTGGCCTGGGCGCGGCGCTCGAGGCGCTCGCCACACGCGCTCCCGTGCCGGTCGAGGTCAGCGGCGTGCCCGACGACCGGCTGTGCCGCCCGGTCGAGGCGTGCGCGTACTTCGTCACCGCCGAGGCGCTGACGAACGTGGCGAAGTACGCCCACGCCACCGAGGCGTCCGTGTGCCTCTCGGTCGACGACGACCAGCTCCGCCTGGAGATCCGCGACAACGGCATCGGCGGCGCGGACCTCTCGATGGGCAGCGGCCTCCGCGGTCTTCGCGACCGCGTCGACGCGCTCGACGGTCACCTCGAGCTCGACTCACCCCTGGGCGGCGGAACCACCCTCATCGTCGAGATCCCGGTCGACCAGCCTTAGGTCCGCGAGACGGCGATCGAGTGGACGGGCGGGAGGTTCGCCGCCACGTCGAACCAGCTCGCCCCCGCGTCGCCCGACCCGAAGACCCTCCCCGACGTCGCGCCGAAGTAGAGCTCGAGCCCGGCCCCCTCACCGACCCAGTCGAACGCCTCGCGAAGGATCGTGAGGTAGGCGTCGCCCGCCGGGAGGCCATCGCCGCGCGGGGTCCAGCTCGCGCCCGCGTCGCGCGTCTCGTACACGCGCACACGCCCCTCGGGCGTGACGCGATCGGTGTCCGCATTGAGCGGGATCACGTATGCGCTGTCCGCGTCGGCGGGGTCGATCGCGAGCGGGAAGCCGAAGTCCGACGGCAGGCCGGCCGCGATGTCCTGCCACGACTCGCCCGCGTCGTCGGAGCGATAGACGCCGCCGTGGAACTGCATGAAGATCCGTTCCGGCCGCGTCGGCGCGCGCTGCAGCCGGTGCACGCACAGACCGATCTCGTCCTCCGGCACGCCTTCGGGGAGATAGCGCGGGACGAGGCCCGTGTTGCCCTTGCGCCACGTGGCGCCGGCGTCGTCGGTCAGCCACACGCCCGCGGCCGAGATGCCCACGGCGAGCCGGTCGGGCTCGCCGGGCCACGTCACGATCGAGTGCAGGCAGAGCCCGCCGGCGCCGGGCTGCCACTTCGGCCGGGTGGGGTGCTTCCAGAGCGCGCGGTTGAGCTCCCAGCTCGCGCCGCCGTCGCGGCTCTCGAACAGCACGCCCGGATCGCCGCCGGCGTACACGACGCCGTCGGCCTCGGCGGTCACGATCACCCAGATCCGCACGAGCGCGTCGTCGCGAGCGGGCAGCTTGACGCCGGACGCCTCCTGCCACTCCCCCGCGAGGTCGTCGGTGTAGAAGATCTTGGGCCCGTAGAAGGGCGAGGTGACCGACGCGAGCACACGCCCCGAGCGCGGGTCGCGGCATGCGTACTCGACAGGGTCGCCCGCGAACGCCCGGCCTGTCACCGCGAACGCCGAGCCCGGCTCCCCCTCGAGCACGAACAGGCCTTTCCTCGTGCCGACCAGCAGCTCCGTCATCGTGGCGGGATCCTAGTTCGCCAGCAGGACCGTCCGCACGGCGTCCGCGTAGGCCTGCAGCTCGGTCGTGCGGTCGGCCTGGCTGACCGTCTCCCCGGCGTTGTTCCCGGCCTTGGCGTAGTCGGCGATGTTGCGGTTCACCGGCGGCTCGACGGTGAAGATGCTCGTTCCGCGCGCGGACGCGTAGTCGCCCAGTGAGGTGCCCACCGGCACCTCGCCGCCCCAGTGGCCGGTGTCGAGCTTGCCCGATGGGCCGACGTTGCCCGCCACCGAGGGGTGCTGCTTGCCCGCGCCGAGGTTGCGCGCCTCGCGGCCTTTGACCCCGGTCGTGGCTGCGTCGATCAGCTGGGCGGCGCGCAGCGAGAGATCCTTGTCGGCGCTCTCGGCAGCGGCGAGCTTGTGCTTGTAGAGCGCGCGGTACCGCGCCTCGGAGCTGCCCTCGCTGTCCGACGGCCGGGGGCGCGCCGAAGCCGCGGGGCCGCGTGCCTCGTCGGCCGTCAGCTCGCGCGGGTCGTAGAAGACGCCCGCCTTCTCCGGATGCTGCGTGCCGTGGAGGCTGATGATCCGCTCCGGCTTGAAACGCTCCATCAGCTGCATCAGCAGCTGGTTCTCGGGCAGGATGTCGCGGCCCGTCGCATCCTTCCCGCCTGACGCGGCGAGGTCCTTGCCGGGGTTGGGGAAGTTGCGGTTGGTCGCCTTGTTCTTCCGCTCGCGGATGCCGAGCGGGCCGCTCGCCGCGTTGTCCGGGAACAGCACCGGGACGAGCAGGACGCTGAAGTCCGACGGCGCCGCCGCGAGGTCCTTCTCCAGCAGCCGTGCGACCTGCACGCCCTGCCGCTCGGTCCCGTGCACGCCGCCGATCACCAGCGCGCGGCGCGTCGTCTTGCCCGGGAAGAGGCGCAGCTCGATCGAGCGCTTGCCGGCCGTCTTGCCGAGCTCGCTCGCCCCCAGGCGGTCGGCGAGCCAGGTGTCCTGCACCCCGACCCGCTCGAGGTCCGCCGCCGGGTCGCGCGCCACCGCCGCCCGCACGAGCTGCCCGAACGCCCGGTTGCCGGCCGCCTCGCGCAGGGCGAGCAGCCCGCCCGCGGCCGCCTGGCGCGACGGCGGAGCGTGAGGCGTGGCGCGGCCTGCGCGCTGGCGGAGCCGGGTCATCAGAGCATCGGCGCCAGATCCTCTCCGATCAGCGCGACCGTGTCGACGTCTCCGTGGAGCATGTGCTGGCACATCACGCGCGCGAGGCCGGCGTCGCGGAACGTCGCGAGCTGCTCCGCCACCTGCTCGACCGTCCCGGCGATCCACGCCCCCGACAGCTCGATAGCCGCGCTCGGCCAGCAGCCGGCGGCGCTCCTCGAACTCGGCCCGGTCGCGGCCGACCAGCACGCCGGTCATGAGCGAGAACGGGATCGGCTCGCGGCCTGCCGCCTCGCAGGCGGCGTCCACGCGCGCCTTCATCGGCAGCAGGTCGTCCAGGGTCGCGAACGCGGTGTTGTACTCGTCCGCCCAGCGCGCGGCGAGCGCCGCCGCCCGCGGCCCGGCCTTGCCGCCCATGATCAGCGGCGGGTGCGGCGTCTGCACCGGCTTCGGCTGCGCGTCGACCGCGTCGAGCGAGTAGTGCGCGCCGGCAAACGAGAACGGCGACTGGGTCCACTGCCCGTGCACGATCTCGAGCTGCTCGGCGAGCATGTCCATCCGCTCGCCCAGCGGCGGGAACGGGAAGCCGTACGCCGCGTGCTCGCGCTCGTTCCACCCCGCGCCGAGCCCGAGCGAGACCCGCCCGCCGGACACGTGGTCGGCGGCCACGACGAGCTTCGCGACCTCGGACGGGTGGCGGAACGTGACCGGCGAGACCAGCGTGCCGAGGTGCAGCGACGACGTGCACGCGGCGAGCGCGTTGATCACGGCCCACGCGTCGAGCGAGCCGCGCTCGTCGACGCCCGCGAGGTTGAGGTGGTGGTCGGAGCGGAACAGCGCCGGGACGCCGTGCTCCTCGCAGGCGCGCGCGAGCGCCACCCACTCAGGCCACGTCACGCCCTCCTGGCCCTCGATCATCAGGCAGAGATCCATGGCTGTCGATTTCACCGCATCCCGTTCGTCTTATGCGGGACCATGCCCGCAAGGAGGACCCACATGAAGTACATGCTGCTCATCTACCAAGGCACCACCCCGCTGCCCCCCTCGCCCGAGTGGGACGCCCTGCCGAGCGAGAAGAAGCGCGAGATCTACGCGGCCTACGGCTCGCTCAACGAGATCCCCGGTTACACGCCCGGCCAGCGGATGGACGGCGACACGGCCACCACCGTGCGCGTCGAGGACGGCCGCACGCTCGTCACCGACGGGCCGTTCGTGGAGCTCAAGGAGGCCGTCGGCGGCTACTGCTTCCTCGAGGCCGACAACATCGACGCCGCGATCGAGCTCGCCGGCAGGATCCCGGCCGCGAGCCTGGGCGGCGCGGTCGAGATCCGGCCGCTCGTGGAGCAATAGCGATCCTCGACCAGGTCTTCCGCGAGCAATGGGGGCGCGTCCTCGCAGCGCTCATCGGCTACCTCGGCGACTTCGATCTCGCCGAGGAGGCCGCGCAGGAGGCGTTCGCGATCGCTGCGGACCGCTGGCCGCGCGACGGCGTGCCGTCGAGCCCCGCCACGTGGCTGATCACGACCGCGCGCAACCGCGCCATCGACCGCCTCCGGCGCGAGCGCACGCTGGTCGAGAAGACGCGCCTGCTCGAGGTCCCCGAGGCCGCCGAGGACCCGATGGATGAGACGCCCTTCCCCGACGAGCGGCTCGAGCTCGTCTTCACCTGCTGCCACCCGGCGCTCTCCACCGAGGCGCAGGTCGCGCTCACGCTGCGCACGCTCGGCGGGCTGACCACGCCGGAGATCGCGCGAGCGTTCCTCGTCCCCGAGGCGACGATGGCGCAGCGGCTCGTGCGCGCGAAGAAGAAGATCAAGGCGGCCGGCATCCCCTTCCGCGTGCCGCCCGACCACCTGCTGCCCGATCGCCTCGCGGCCGCGCTCGCGGTCGTCTACCTGATCTTCAACGAGGGCTACTCGGGCCGCGGCGACCTCAACGAGGAGGCGCTGCGGCTCGGCCGCTCGCTCGTGGAGCTGATGCCCGACGAGCCCGAGGTCCACGGCCTGCTGGCGCTGATGCTGCTGCACGACGCGCGCCGCGAGGCGCGCTTCGCCGACGGCGAGCTCGTGCTGCTCGAGGACCAGGACCCGGCGCTGTGGGATGCGGAGGAGATCGCGCGCGGCCGCGCGGCGCTCGACCGCGCGATCGCGCTGCGCGGCCGCGGGCCCTACGTGCTGCAGGCCGCGATCGCCTCCCTGCACGCCGACGAGCCGCGCGACTGGGCCGAGATCGCCGCGCTCTACGGCGAGCTCGCGCGCCTCACCGGCTCGCCGGTGGTCGAGCTCACCCGCGCGGTGGCGGTGGCCGAGACCGAGGGGCCGGAGGCGGGCCTGCGTATCGTCGACGACCTGGAGCTGCCCGACTACCGCTACCTGCACGCGACCCGCGGCGAGCTGCTGCGGCGCCTCGGCCGCACCGGCGAGGCGCGCGCGGAGTACGAGCGCGCGCTGGCGCTCGTGCACGACGACGCCGAGCGCCGGCTGCTCGAGCGCCGGCTGGCGGCGCTCGCATGAGCTGGTGGCGCCAGCGGCGTGATCTACCACGTCTATCCGCGCTCGTTCGCCGATGCTGACGGCGACGGGATCGGCGACCTGCGCGGGATCGCCTCGCGCCTCGACCACCTGACCTGGCTCGGCGTCGACGCCGCCTGGCTGTCGCCGATCTACCGCTCGCCGATGAAGGACTTCGGCTACGACATCTCCGACCACACCGACGTCGAGCCGATGTTCGGCACGCTCGACGACGCCGACGCGCTGATCGCCGCCGCGCACGAGCGCGGGCTGCGGCTGCTGCTCGACTTCGTCCCGAACCACACGTCGGACGAGCACCCGTGGTTCCGCGAGCACCCCGAGTACTACCGCTGGGCCGACGAGCCACCGAACAACTGGCTGAGCGTGTTCGGCGGGCCGGGGTGGACGCTCGACCCCGAGCGCGGCCGCTTCTACTACCACGCCTACCTGCGCGAGCAGCCCGACCTCGACTGGCGCAACCCCGAGCTGCGCGAGGCGATGCTCGGCGTCCTGCGCTTCTGGCTCGACCGCGGCGTCGACGGCTTCCGCGTCGACGCGCTGCGCCAGGTGCTGAAGGACCCGGAGCTGCGCGACAACCCGCCGAACCCGGACTACCGGCCGGGCCGGCCGGAATACGACCAGCTGCTGCCGGTCCACAGCGCCGACCACGAGGACCTCGCGCCGGTGATCGCGATGGCCGAGACGATCGCGGAGCGCGGCGGCGTGATGGTCGGCGAGCTGTACGTGCCGCTCGAGCGGCTCGCCCGCTACCACGGCGCGGGCGTGCAGATGCCGTCGAACATGCACCTGATCTCGACGCCGTGGGAGCCGCGCGCGCTCGCCGCGCTGATCGAGGAGTACGAGCGCGTGCTGCCCGAGGGCGCGTGGCCGAACTGGGTGCTCGGCAACCACGACCGCTCGCGGGTGGCGTCGCGCGTCGGGCCGGAGCAGGCGCGGGTCGCGGCGATGCTGCTGTTCACGCTGCGCGGGACGCCGACGCTCTACTACGGCGACGAGCTCGGGCTGCCCGACGTCGCGATCCCGCCCGAGCGCGTGCAGGATCCGTGGGAGGAGGCCGGCCGAGACCCGGCGCGGACGCCGATGCAGTGGAGCGCCCGCGGCGGCTTCACGACCGGCGAGCCGTGGCTGCCGTACGGCGACCTCGCGCTCAACGTCGAGGCGCAGCGGGAGGACCCGGGCTCGATGCTCAACCTGCACCGCGCGCTGATCGCGCTGCGGCGCGAGTTCGTGGACGAGCCCTACGAGACGCTCGCGGTCGATGACGCGGTGCTGGTGTTCCGCCGCGGGCAGTTCGTGGTCGCGCTGAACCTCTCCGCCGAGCCGGCGGAGCGGCCCGCCGGCCGCGTCGTGCTCAGCACCCACGGCGAGCCCGCCGCGGGCCTGCGCCCGAACGAGGGCGTCGTCGTCAGCCAGTGACCGGCGCCGGGTCGACCGCGGCGCCGCGCAGCCGGAGCTCGAAGTGGAGGTGCGGGCCGGTCGGCGCGGCCGGTCGCGCCCACCTTGCCGAGCAGCGCGCCCGCCGCCACGCACTGGCCGCGGCGGACGGAGAGCTTCGACAGGTGCGCGTACCAGCTCGTCATGCCGAGCGAGTGGCGGAGGACGACGAGCTTGCCGTAGCCGCCGGTATCGCGGTGGGCGACCTCGACGCAGCCGGCCGCGCCCGCGCGCACGGGTCGCCCGCGCGGCGAGACGAGGTCGAGCCCGGGGTGGAACGTGTTGCCGCGCGGGCCGAAGTGGTCGCCGACCGGGTCGGGGACCGGGCGCAGGAAGCGCAGCGGCGAGCGCGCCGGCGAGCGGCGCAGCGCGGCCAGCGTGGCGGCGCCGGCGACGCCGTCGGCGGACAGCCCGGCCCACGCCTGGAAGCGCCGCAGCGCGGCGTCGGTGCGGGGCCGAGGCCGCCGTCGAACGTGCCGGACGGGAAGCCGCGGCGTGGCGAGCAGGAACTGCAGGCCGGCGACGTCCCACCCGCGCGCGTTCAGCGCGAGCGGCCGGCTGCCGAGCCGGGGGCGGCCGCGGCGGCCGAGCGCGCGGCGCGTCTGCGGGCCGGCGACGCCGTCGGCGGGCAGGCCGCGACGGCGCTGGAGGCGCCGCACGGCCGCCGCGGTGGCGGGCCCGGCGACGCCGTCGACCGTGCCCGCGTAGAAGCCGCGCGCGCGCAGCGCGACCTGCAGCGCGGCGACGTTCGCGGAGACCGCCGACGCCGCGGCGGGCGCGGCGAGGGCGAAGAGGGCCGATGAGCACCAGCAGGCGGACCACACGAAAGCCTACGTCCGCCGGGGCACCCCGCGGCAACGATGGGCGTGATGTTGCAGGCCCCGCGGGGTACGCAGAGTCGGGTGAGGGGGAGGCTGATCGCGGGGCTGGGGCTGCTCGTCGTGCTGCTGGCGGCGGCGCCCGCGCAGGCGAAGACGGATCCGCTCGAGCGCTATGCGCGGGGCACGTGGGCGTCGATGGTCGCGATGACCGACGAGCACACGGGGCTGCCCGCCGACTTCGTCGACAAGCACGGCGTGCGCAGCACGCCGACCTCCCCGACCAACATCGGCGCCTACCTGTGGAGCGCGGTGGCGGCCGAGCGGCTGGGGATCATCGGCCACCGCGAGGCGGTCTCGCGGCTCACGCGGACGATCGGGACGCTCGAGACGATGGAGCGCGGCAACGCCGGCCAGTACTTCAACTGGTACGACATCCGCGACGGCTCGCTGTCTCACCGACCTCGCCCGGCGGCGACCCGCCACGCCGATCCTGTCCTCGGTCGACAACGGCTGGCTCGCGATCGGCCTGCGCGATCGTGGCGAGCCGCGTGCCGCGAGCTGCGCGCGCGCGCGCAGGCGCTGTTCGACTCGATGGACTTCGGCTTCTACTACCGGCCGAAGGTCAACCGGATCCTCTTCCACTACGTGCCCTCGACCGGCGAGGCGGTGTGCTGCTACGACACGACCGTCTCCGAGAGCCGGATCGCGACCTACGTCGGCATCGAGAAGGGCCGCATCCCCGCGCGCCAGTACTACGGCACGAATCGCGCGTTCCCGGACTCCTGCGACTGGTCCTGGATCGAGACGCAGCCGTTCGGCCCGACGCGCGCCTACCTCGGCGAGACGGTGTACGAGGGCGCGCTGCCGTACGCGGGGACGCGGGTCACGCCGTCGTGGGGCGGCAGCATGTTCGAGGCGCTGATGCCGACGCTGTTCGTGCCCGAGGAGCGCTGGGCGCCGGGGAGCTGGGGCGTCAACCACCCGCTCTGGGTCCGCGCGCAGATCCACCACGGGCTGGCCGAGGCGCGTTACGGCTACTGGGGCTTCTCGCCGTCCAACACGCCGGAGGGCGGCTACGGGACCTACGGGGTCGACGCCATCGGCTCGAACCCGGACGGCTACCCCTCGAATGAGGACGCGACGCTCGTCGACCACGGCTGCGCCCGGCTGCCCCGACCGGCCGGCGAAGCCCGACCCGCCGCCGTCGGCGTACACGAACGGCGTCGTCACGCCGCACGCCGCCTTCCTCGCGCTCCGCTACGCGCCCCACGACGCGCTCGCCAACCTGCGCCGGCTCGAGCGCGCCTTCCCGGGGCTGTACGGCAAGTGGGGCTTCCGCGACAGCGTCAACGTCGGCACGCGGCCGCGTCTCGGACTACTACCTCTCGCTCGACCAGGGCATGGTCGATGGCCGCGCTCGGCAACGCGCTGGGCGGCGAGGTCCTCCGCCGCGCGTTCGCGACGCAGCGGACCGAGCGCGACGCTGCGGCCGGTGATCGGCGTCGAGGAGTTCGGCGCGACCCCGCGCGGCTGCACCATCACCGGCACGCCCGGCCCCGACCGGCTTGCGCGGCACGCGCAAGGCCGACGTCATCTGCGGCCTCGGCGGCGACGACCGGATCGACGGCGGCGGAGGCGACGACGCGATCTTCGGCGACGCGGGGAGCGACCGGCTGCAGGGCGGCGACGGAGCCGACTCCCTCTATGGCGACGACGGCGACGACGAGCTGTCGGGCGGCAGAGGCGACGACGTGCTGTCAGGCGGGCCCGGCGCGGACCGGCTGTCCGGCGAGACCGAGGAGCAGGGCTAGAGGAAGGCGAGGATTCGCCGCCAGGCGTCGGCGCACGCCTCGGCGTGCTCCTCGTAGCGGCGGTCGAAGAACGAGTGCGGGGCGCCCGGGTACGTCGACGATCTCGTGCTCGACGCCGGCCTTGGCGAGGCGTGATCGAACGCCTCGACCTGGTCGGGCGGGATCCCCTCGTCGGCGCCGCCGAACAGCCCCAGCACGGGCCCGTGCATGTCGCCGGCACGGTAGATCGGCGACGTTCTCGCCCCAGCGCTCCGGGCTCAGCGAGCCGTAGAAGCCGACCACGCCGTCGAGGCCCAGCTCGTCGTTCGTCGCGGCGAGGAACGCCTGCGTACCGCCGAAGCAGAAGCCGACCGCGGCCACGTCGCCCGCGCCGGTGCGCTCCCGCAGCGCGGCCACCGCCGCCGCGGCGTCGGCCTGCACCAGCTCCGGGTGCGGCCGCAGTCTCGCTGACGTGCGGCATGTACTCGAAGTCCTCCCCGCGCGGGCCGAGCCCGGCGGTGCGGCCGAAGTAGTCGAGCGCGATCGCGTGGTGGCCGGCGGCGGCGAAGCGCTCGGCCAGCTCCGAGTAGAACGGGTAGAGGCCGCGGACGTCCGGGAGGATGACGACGGCGCGCCCACGCGGCTCGGGCGACGCCGCCAGCGCGGCGGAGAAGTGCGTGCCGTCGGCCGACTCCAGCTCGAGCAGCTCCGCCCCCGCGCCGCCGGCGATCGGAGCGATGTCGGCGGGCAGCTCGGGCGGCGAGGCGTCGAACGCGAAGCACATAGCGGGCGACAACGGTACCGTCGCGGGCCATGTCGGCGGACCCGTTCGACCGCATCGGCCTCGTCGTCCACCCGCGGCGTGAGCTGAGTAACGCCCTCGCCACCATTCGCGAGTGGGCCGAGCGGCAGGGGTCCGAGGTCGTCCAGCTGCGCTCGCCCGGCCAGGAGCAGGAGGTCGCGCCGCGCGGCGAGGTCGGCGCCTGCGACCTCGTGCTCGCGCTCGGCGGCGACGGCACCACGCTCGCCGCGCTGCGCGCGGCCGCGCCGCTCGGCCGCCCGGTGCTCGGGCATCGCCTGCGGGAGCCTCGGCGCGCTCACCGCCGTCACCGCCGACCGGATCGACGCGCGCTCGACCGGATCTCCCGCGGCGAGTACGAGCAGCGCCGCTGCCCGCGCTGGTCGCCGACCACGACGGCGAGGCGCTCGTCGCGCTCAACGACCTCGTGCTCGTGCGTGCCGGCGCCGGCCAGGTCATGTTCGAGATCAAGGTCGACGGCGAGCGCTTCATCCGCCTCGCGGGCGACGGCCTGGTCGCCGCGACGCCGCTCGGCTCGAGCGCCTACACGCTCGCGGCCGGCGGCCCGATGCTCGCGGCGGCGCCGGAGGCCTGGTGACGACCCGCGCTCGCTCCCCACGGCGGCGTCTGCCCGCCGCTCGTCACCGGCCCGGAGGCCGAGCTCACCGTGATCTTCGAGACCGGCAACGGCGGCGCGCGCGTCGAGCTCGACGGCCAGGTGCACGCGGAGCTCGAGGAGCGCGAGACGACCACGTTCGAGCTGCGGCTCGACCCGGGGTTCGCAACGCTCGTCTCGCTCGGCGAGGAGGAGTCGACGATCGCCGGCCTGCGACGGCGGCGGATCCTGATCGACAGCCCGCGCGTGCTCGCGCGCGACGACCGCGAGCGCGGAGCTCAGCCCTCGGGGACGACCTCGAAGCCGTCGGCTCGCAGCGCCGCGAGGTACTCGTCGAAGCTCGAGGAGGAATCGAGCAGCGCCCGCAGCCGGCCCTCGGTCACCGGGTCGTAGGCCTGCGCGTCGATGAACGGGTGGATGCCCGGCGGGGGGTCGCCGGGCGCGTCGGGCGGCGGCGGCGGGGGCGGCGCCCCGGGCGAGGGCGGCGCCGACGAACGCAGCGTGCCCGGGGTGTCGCGCACCCGCAGGACGAGCCGGCCCTCGTAGTGGACGGTGAAGGTCCTCACTTCGGCGGCTCTCCGGGTGGCGGCGGCACCGGTTTCGGCGGGTTCGCGCACTTCCCGCCCTTCACCAGCTTGCCGCCCTTCGTGATGTCGTTGACGGTCTTGTGCTGATACAGCTTGTCGAGGAGGTCGACCATCTCCTTCGGCTCGTGCGCCTTGATCCACGCGCGGCCGTTCTTGCGCGGCTGCCCCGTCGTCGGGTCGACGCCGAGGTTCGTACCGAGGTAGGCGTTGGAGAGCTGGGCGAAGTACTCCATCTCGGTCTGCGACGCGTAGCACTCGTACGGCCGCCGCTGGTCGTCGGTGAGGCTCGCGAGGTGCTTGAGCCACTTCGCGTCCGTCCAGCCCGCGTCCTTCCAGTTCTTCGGCGCGGTCGGGCTGACGCGCGGGCCGTCGACCCAGCGCTTCGTCAGCTTCGTGCGGCTGCCGGTCGACGCCGCGCGGCGGTCGGTGTAGGCCTTGGTGATCACCTGCTTGTCGGCGTCGCTGAGCCCGTTGAGGTGGAGCACGTGGGCGAACTCGTGCGTGGTGGTCGAGTAGCCGCTCGTGTAGCCGCCCTGGACGGCGCCTGCCGGTGTCTCGACGGTTCCGTGCGCGTCCTTCTTCTCGGCGAACACCTTCGGGTCGGGGTCGCCGCCGAGGATGTTCTCCTCCGTGACCGCCGCGTAGGTCTTGCCGTTCGCCTTCACGTTGCCGACACCGCGCACGTGCGCCCACTCGCGGCCGTCGAACGTCTTGCCGGGGCCCGCGCCCGAGTCGCTGGCCTTCAGCGAGGAGAACTCGGGGAGCTCGGTCATCTGCTTGTCGCGCGGGACGATGACCGTGATCACCGGCGTCTTGATCATCTTCATCGCGACGTCCTTGTCGCCGAGCTCGGCGGAGATCTGCCGCCGCGCCTCCTTGCGCGCGGCCGGCGCGTGCGAGGACACGATCATGATCGAGGCCGCCAGGTAGGCGAAGCGCCAGTCGGAGACCTGCTTGACGATCTTGTCGAGCCAGGCGTGGAAGCCCGCGAGCTCGTTCACGCGCTGCTCGGGCAGGCTGTCGATCGTCGAGCGCCAGTTCGCGGCGGTCTTGTCCGCGATCGCCTTCTCGATCACCTGGGTCGCCGACGTGAAGCTGTACGCCGGGTCCCAGTCGCCGATCGTCTTCTCCTTGCCGTCGGCGCCCTTGACCTTGTACTTCCACTCGTTGAGCGACTTGTCGAAGTCCGAGCGGATGATCTCGTAGATCTGGCCCTCGCCCTGGATCAGCTGGCCCTGCTGGGGCGCACCGCCGAGCAGGCGCGCGACCGCCCGGTTGCCGATCGCGCGCTGCAGCCTCTGGATGCCCGCCGGACCTGCCGAGCGCAGCGAGCGCGGCTCCTCGCTCGGCCCCTCCTTGGGCGCGAACTGGAGCTCGCGGGCGGCGGTCACGTCGCGACTCTGGCACGATCGCGTGCGCATGTCACGCGTCGAGGAGCTGATGGCCCGCGAGCTGGAGCGCTTCCGCGCGGAGCACCCGCGCTCGCTCGAGCTGGCCGAGGAGGCGGGGCGCACGCTGCTCGGCGGCGTGCCGATGCACTGGATGGTGCGCTGGCCCGGCGGCTTCCCGGTCTTCGCGGCGCACGCAAAGGGCGCGCGCTTCACCGACGTCGACGGCCACGAGTACGTCGACCTCTGTCTCGGCGACACCGGCGCGATGACCGGCCACGCGCCCGAGCCGACGCTGCGCGCCATCGCCGAGCAGGCGCCGCGCGGGATCACGCTGATGCTCCCGAGCGAGGACGCGCTGTGGGTCGGGCAGGAGATGCAGCGGCGCTTCGGGCTGCCGTCGTGGCAGTTCGCGCTCACGGCCACCGACGCCAACCGCTTCGCGATCCGGATCGCCCGCGCGATCACCGGGCGGCCGAAGATCCTCGTGTTCAACTGGTGCTACCACGGCACCGTCGACGAGACGTTCGCGACGCTCGACGGCGACGGCAACGTCGTCGCGCGCGAGGGCAACATCGGCCCGCCGGTGCCGCTCGCCGAGACCACGCGCGTCGTCGAGTTCAACGACGTCGAGGCGCTGCGGCGCGAGCTCGCCCACGGCGACGTCGCGTGCGTGCTCGCCGAGCCGGCGCTCACCAACATCGGGATCGTGCTGCCGGAGCCGGGCTACCACGACGCGCTGCGGGCGGCGACGCGCGAGACCGGGACGCTGCTGATCATCGACGAGACGCACACGCTGTCGGCCGGCCCCGGCGGCTACACGCGGGCCCACGGCCTCGAGCCCGACCTGCTGACGATCGGCAAGCCGCTCGCCGGCGGCGTGCCGGCCGGCGCCTACGGCTTCTCCGCCGAGGTGGCGGAGCGCGTGAAGCGCGAGATCACCGACGAGGTCGCCGACACCGGCGGCATCGGCGGCACGCTCGCCGCCAACGTGCTCCAGTTCGCCGCGATGCGCGCGACGCTCTCCGAGGTGCTGACCGACGAGGCGTTCGAGCGCATGATCGCGCTCGGCGAGCGCTTCGAGGCCGGCGTGCAGCAGACGATCGACCGCCACGGGCTGCCGTGGCACGTCACGCGGCTCGGCTGCCGCGTCGAGTACCTGTTCCACGCCGAGCGCGCGCGCACCGGCGCGCAGGCCGCCGCGGCGGGCGACGAGGGGCTCGACCGCCTCATCCATCTGTACGCGCTCAACCGCGGGATCCTGCTGACGCCGTTCCACAACATGGCGCTGATGTCGCCCGCCACCACGGAGGCGGACGTCGACCGCCACACCGAGGTGTTCGACGAGGCGGCCCGCGAGCTGACTAGCTAGCCGGACGGTGCCGCGCGCGTACCAGGCGCGCGCCTTGAGCTCGAACGGGCCGGACGGCTCGCCGAGCAGTGCGAAGCAGTGGTCGCGGATCGCCTGCTGGCGGTCGGCGTCCTGCTGGCGCAGGTACGAGCCTGCCGGGCCGACGGCGAACGTGAACGGCTCCCAGAAGTCGTCGAAGTCCGCGTACTTGGCCGAGGTCGCCAGCGTCCCCGACTGCACGTCCTCGAGCCCGGCGCCGCGCAGCAGCTCCGCGATCTCGCCGTCGCGCACGCCGACACGCGCCTGCTCGCCCTCGGTCTCCGGGTCGACCGTGCGCGCCGCGCGCCAGAACGTGCTGAGCATCGTCATGCCGCCGCCCGGGACATCCCACATGCAGCCGGCGACGACGCCGCCCGGCCGCGTGACGCGCGCCATCTCGCGCGCGCCCGCCGCGGCGTCGCGCATGAACGCGAACACGAGCGAGCACAGCGCGACGTCGAACGCGCCGTCCTCGAACGGCAGCTCCTCGGCGACGCCGACGCGCACGTCGGCGCCCGGGTTGCGCTCGCGGCAGGCGTCGGCGAACTGCTCGGCGGGGTCGATCGCGGCGACGTGGTCGGCGCCGACGCGGGACGCCAGCTCGCGCGTCAGCCCGCCCGGGCCGCAGCCGACGTCGAGCGCGCGCATGCCGGCGACGACCCCGGCGGCGTCGGCGAGCTCGACCGCCAGCTGCGGGACGTAGCGGCCCATGAAGCGGTCGTAGTGCTCGGCGGGAGCGGCGAATTGCATCCGCCGAGTCAACCTCCTCCACGGGCACCCCGTCAAGCGGTACGGTCGGCCGATGCGCACGACGGTGGCCCTCGTGACGGCGGTGGTCCTGCTCCTCGTCCCGGCCGAGGCGCCCGCGAAGGTGCGCAGCTGCCACACCCGGGCCGACTTCAACCTGCTGATCTCCTCGGCGCGCAACATGCGCTGCAGACCGCGCGGCGCGACCTGCGCCGTCACCACGACTCGATCAGCTTCCGCTTCCGCACGCCCGGCGGCTTCCGCTGCAAGCGCGTGTCCGGCAACGCGCTCGCGGGCCAGTGGCGGTGCGTGAAGCAGCGCAACGCCTATCGCTTCGAGTTCAGCGACTGATGGCCCGGCGGCGCAAGCGCAGCCGGTTCGAGTTCGACGGCGATCTCGAAGGGCTGCTGGAGCGGCCGGACCCGCAGGCGGAGAAGGCGCAGGCCGAGGACGAGAAGACGCAGGACGGGCATGCCGGCGCCGAGCACGCGGGCGCGGGCGGCCCGCACGAGCGGCTGCTCGAACTGCAGAAGACCGCGGGCAATCGCGCCGTCGGCGCGGTGCTCGACCGCCTCGCGCACGAGGCCGCCCACGCCGCGCCCGCGGGCGGCGGCGGCTGGCCGAGGGAGAAGCAGATCCTCTTCGACGGGACCGGCATGCCGCTCGAGTCGGTCAACCTCGGCGTCGTCGGCGCGCCGCATCCCGGCGGCGGCTCGCGGACGCCGAAGCCCGACGAGTTCGGCGGGCCGGGCGAGATCAGCGTCGTGCTCCCGGACGGCGGATGGCTCAACGACCTCGAACGGGCCTTCCGGCGCGGCGAGCCCTACAAGCACGTCGAGATCGTCGTCCCGACCGCCGGCGGCGGGGGCCTGCGCCTCATCCTCACCGCCGTCGCGATCGCCGGCTTCGCGAGCACCGGCGGCGGCGCGCATCCGCTGGCGACCGTCACGCTCAAGTACGCGCAGCGGACGCTGAGCCAGAAGCCTCCCGGCTAGTCCGCCAGGACGTCGGCGTTCGCCGACCAGCCGCCCTCGAACGAGCGGACCTCGCCGTCGGCGACGAGCACGATCCGGTCGGCGATGCGGTCGAGGAAGTAGCGGTCGTGGGAGACCGCGATCACCGTGCCGTCGAAGCGCTCGAGCGCGTCCTCGAGCACCTCGATCGAGTCGATGTCGAGGTGGTTGGTCGGCTCGTCGAGCACGAGGCAGTTCGGGCCGGTCCTCCATCAGCCCGAGGAACGCGAGCCGAGTGCGCTCGCCGCCGCTCAGCGTCGCGACCGGCCGCCGGATCTGCTCGTAGTCGAACAGGAAGCGCATCAACAGCCGCACCGCAGCCTCCTCGGTCAGCGAGCGGCCGCCGCGCAGCGCGTCGATCACCGACTGCTCGCCCGGCATGTCGCCGGCCGCCTGGGAGAGGTAGCCGACCTCGATGCTCGGCCCGACCCAGCGGCTGCCGTTGCGCGGCTCGAGGCTGCCGGCCAGCACGCGCGCCAGCACGGTCTTGCCGGCGCCGTTCGGGCCGACCACGCCGACGCGCTCGCCACGCGTGATGACCAGCTCGACGTCGAGCAGCACCGGGTCCTCGCCGAACGCGAAGTCGGCCCGCTCGAGCGCGATCACGCGCTGGCCGCCGCGCGCGGCGCTGCGCAGCTCGAGCGCCATCTTGCGCCGCTCGAGCACCGGCCGCTCGATCTTCTCCATCTTGTCGATCTGCATCTGCTTGACGCGCGCCTGCTTGGCCGCGCGCTCGTTGACGGTGATGTGAGCCCAGTGGCGGAAGCGCCGCACCGCCTCCTCCAGCCGCGCGATCTCCTTGCGCTGGGTAGCCCACTGCTGCTGCTGGCGCTCGAGCTCGAGCCGGCGCGCGACCGTGTAGGCGGAGTAGGCGCCGGGCCAGATGCGGACCTTCCCGCGGTCGAGTTCGGCGATGGTGTCGACGCACTCGTCGAGCAGGTGGCGGTCGTGGGAGACCATGAGGACGGCGCCGTCGAAGTCGTCGATCAGGTGCTCGAGCGCATCGCGGCGGCTCATGTCGAGGTGCGCCTCGGGCTCGTCGAGCAGCAGCAGCCCAGGGCGGCGCGCGAGGCAGGCAGCGAGCGCGACGAGCTTGCGCTGGCCCCCGCTCAGCTCACGCGTGGTGCGAGAGAGCGCATCGTCGTCGAGGCCGAGCGCGGTCAGGTGCGCGCGCGCCTCGCTCTCCGCGCGCTCGCCGCCGAGCTCCGACCACTGCCCGAGCAGCCGCTCCTGGTTGGCGAGCGCGCGCTCGAGCTTGCGCATGTCGCCGGCGAGGACGGGGTCGGCGATGCGGCTCTCGGCCTGGGCGAGCTCGCGCTCCAGCGCGGTCAGCTCCGGGCGGGCGTCGAGCACGGTGGCGAGCGCGGGCCGCCCGTCGCCCTCGACGATCTGCGGGAGCGAGGCCATGACCAGCCCGCGGCGGCTGGTGACCGTCCCGGCGTCCGGGTGCTCCTCGCCGGCGAGGATGCGCAGCAGCGTCGACTTGCCGCCGCCGTTGGGGCCGAGCACGCCGATGCGGGCACCGGCGGCGAGCTCCAGGTCGAGGCCGGAGAGGATCTCGCGGCCGCCGAAGGACTTCGTGACGCCGCGCGCCGACAGCAGCGGGACCGACGCTACGAGCTGTCCTCGTCGTAGCGCTTCAGGCCGGCGTCGACCGCCTCGAGCGCGACATCGCGGTCCTCCCAGCCGTGGACGTCGACCTCCTTGCCCTCCGGCTGCTTGTACATCGAGTAGAAGTGCTCGATCTCGGTGCGCAGCTGACCGGGGAGGCCGTCGACGCCCTCGACCTCGTCCCACGCCGGGTCGTCGGCGGGCACGCACACGACCTTGTCGGCCTTGCCCTCCTCGTCGTCCATCCGCAGTACGCCGACGGCGCGGACCTCGATCAGGCAGCCGGGGAAGGTGGGCGCTCCGGTGAGCACGAGCGCGTCGAGCGCCTCGCCGCTCTCGCCGAGCGTGTCGGTGATGAACCCGTAGTCGGTGGGATAGACGACGCTCGAGAACAGGAAGCGGTTGAGCTTGATCGCCTGCAGGTCCGGGTCCCACTCGTACTTGTTGCGCGACCCCTTGGGGATCTCGATCATGCAGTGGAGGCGCTGGGAGTCGTCCATGGTGGGTGGGAGCATTCTCCCATGCTCAAAGAGTTCCGGGATTTCGTGCTGCGCGGGAACGTCGTCGAACTCGCGGTCGCCGTCGTCATCGGCGCGGCGTTCGGCGCCCTCGTCACCTCGTTCGTCGCATCGTTCATCACGCCGCTGATCGCGGCGATCGGCGGGAAGCCCGACTTCTCCTCCCTCGCGTTCACCATCAACGGCTCGCGCTTCACCTACGGCTCGTTCTTCAACGCGCTGCTGTCGTTCCTGATCATCGCCGCGGTGATCTTCTTCTTCGTCGTGCGGCCGCTCAACGCGCTGATGGCGCGGATGAAGCCCGAGCCGCCCCTCGACCAGGTGACGCGGCCGTGCCCGGAGTGCCTCTCGGACATCCCCGAGGCCGCCCACCGCTGCGCGTTCTGCACCGCCGAGGTCCGCACTGCCTGAGCTGGCGCGCGTCCGCGTCGCGCAGGCCGACGCGCTCCTGGAGCAGGGGCGGCTGCGGGCGGCCGGCGGCGGCGCGGTCGCGGAGCCGCGCGACCTGGTGGTGATGACCGCCGGCTTCGAGGCCGACGGGGTCAACAGCGGCGACGTGATGGGCCCGGAGCCGGACCTCGACGCCGCGCGGGCGTTCTACGCGTCACACGGCGTGTCGTGGGGGTTGCGGGTGCCGGAGGAGATGCCGTGGGAGCACGGGCGGCTGCTGTTCCGGCGGCGGCTGATGGCCCTCGACCGGGCAGCCTTCCGGGCCGCCGACGCGGTGCCGGCGCTCGAGGTGCGGGCGGCGGGTCCGGACGACCTGGCGGCGGCGCTCCACATCGACTCGACGGCGTTCGGGCTCGACCGGGAGGAGAACCGGCGCTGGCTGGAGCCGCTCCTGTCGGCCGAGCGGGTGGAGTTCGCGCTCGGATCGCTCGACGGCGTGGCGGTGGCGACCGCCTACGTGTTGCGGTCGGACGGCCGCGCGGGGCCGAGCGCCTACGTGGCCGGCGTGGCGGTGCTGCCGGAGGCGCGGCGGCGCGGCGTCGCCGCGGGCGTCTCCTCGTGGCTGCTGGAGCAGGCGTTCGAGCGCGGCGCCGAGATCGCGCACCTGAACCCGGACACGGACGGGGCGGCGCGGCATCTACGAGCGGCTCGGCTTCACCGAGCTGCCCGGGCACGACATCTACATCGAGCTCTAGCCCCCCTAGCCCCCCGCTAGGCAGCGAGCTGCCTGGCTTGGCGCCTAGCGCGGCGCTTCGTCGCCGACCGTGCGGCCGTCGCGGCCGACGTAGCCGCCGGCGCCGCCGACGCAGAGGTAGACGGCCTCCTCGCTGTCCGACGTGTTGCGGAAGCGGCGGACGGTGGCGGCGTCGACGCGGGCGAGCCCGCCGGGGCCGAGGACGACGGCGTCCTCGTCGCCGAAGCTGAACTCGATCTCGCCGCGGTGGACGAGGTAGAGCTCTTCCTGGCGCTCGTGATAATGCGGGCCGCTGGCGTAGCCCGGCGGCATGACGACGGCGTTGACGCCGAAGGCCTTGACGTCGAGCTCGCGGCGGACCTTGCGGAAGCCCGGGCCGTCGCCCATCGCGTCGATGCTGCCGACGGCCCAGCCGTCGCCCGTGGTGGTCTCCGTCATGTCTGCATACTAAGGGCGGTGGCCGCCCTCGAAGAGCTCATCCAGCCGCTCAAGGACGACCCGGAGCGCTCAGCCGTGCTGCTCGACGTCGACGGCGTGCTGGCCCCGATCGTCCAGCACCCAGACGACGCGCACATGCCGGAGACGACGCGCCGGCCGCTGATCGAGGTGGCCAAGCGCTACGGCGTCGTGGCGTGCGTGTCGGGGCGGCGGGCGTCGGACGCGCGGCGCGTCGTGTCGCTCGGCTCGATCGCCTACCTCGGCTCGCACGGGTCCGAGATCCTGCACCCGGGCTCGATCGCGCCGGAGATGGACCGCGAGCTGCAGGCGTGGACGCGGCGGGTGCAGAACTTCGCCCGCGAGGCGTACTCGGAGTCGCTGCGCAAGCTGCGGGTGCGGCTGGAGGACAAGGAGGCGATCGCAGCGCTGCACTGGCGCGACGTGCCCGACGAGGAGGAGGCCGAGCGCGGCGTGCGCGAGGTCGCCGAGGCGGCGGAGAAGGCGGGCTTCAACGCCCACTGGGGCCGCAAGGTGCTCGAGATCCGGCCGCCGGTGCGGATCGACAAGGGCGCGGGGATCGTCTCGCTGCTGCGCGATCGCGAGCTGGAGGCCGCCTTGTACGTGGGCGACGACACCACGGACATCGACGCGTTCCGCGGCCTGAGCGAGCTGGTCGAGCTGGGCTCGCTGAAACGCGCGATCCGCGTGGGCGTCAGCTCGGGTGACGAGACGCCGTCGGAGCTCGAGGCAGAGGCCGACGTGATGGTCGACGGCACGGACGGCGTGCGCGACCTCCTGCGAGAGCTGATCCGCTAGCCCTTCCAGCGTGAGGTTCGTCGACTTCCTGAAGGCGACGGTCCTGCTCAGCGCGGGAGCGGCGACGCTCTTGGCCGCGCTGACGGTGATCTCGCTCGCGCGCGACGTCGAGCCGCTCGCGGTCTACGTGGCTGCGGGCTGGTGGCTGGCGGCGGCGCTGATCGGCGTGTGGCTCGGGCGGCGGGCCGAGGCGAACCCGCCGATCGCGCGGCTGCTGGCGACGGCGAAGGCGCAGACCACGCTGCCGGAGCTGCGGCCGGGGATGACAGTGGCGAACCGCCTGTGGCCGCTGCTGGGCTCGACGTTCGTGGCGGGAGTGATCGGCTTCTTCCTGCCGCAGGTGGCGGCGGTGGCGGCGGGCTTCGCGATCATCTGGGCGCTGGCGTGGCGGCGGCAGGAGTCGGCGGTGGCGGCGATCGAGGAGCGCGACGCGGTGCGCTTCTACGTCGACAAGACGTCGCCGCTGAGCCCGATCCAGCTCGTGCGGACGCCGGGCTTCGGCGGCACGTACCTGGCGAAGCCGTGAGACCCGGACGTCCTGCTCGTCTCGCTGGGCGGCACGGCGGGGCTGCGCGAAGCGGACGAGGAGCTCGCGGCGTCGCTTGGAGCGAGCCGGCGCTTCGGTCGTCGTGGCCGCCGCCGAGCGGCCGCGGGAGTGGCGGACGTACGCCGCCGATCGAGTTCGCCTGGGCGCTCTCCGTCGCGCTCCGCCGCCCGCGCTGCGATCGACGAGCACCGCCCGCGGGCGATCGTCTACTCCTCGACCACCGCGGCCCTGCTCGCCCCCCGGCCGGGCGCGATCCGCTTCGACGCCCCGGCCGCCGGCAACCGCCCGGGCCGCCACGGTGTCTGGCAGCGGCCGGTCGAGCGCCGCCGCTTCCGCGATGCGCCGCTGCTCGTGCCGTGGAGCGAGGGCGGGCTTCCGAAGCGCCGCGCCCGCACGCGGACGCGGTCGTGGTTCCCGTGCCGGTCGAGTCCTCCGGCGCCTGCCGGGGAGCGAGATGTCGCGGCGGTCACGTACGGGGCAAATCCGGTGAAGAAGGGGCTGGATCGTGTGCTCGCCGCGTGGGAGGCAGCCCGGCACGAAGGGGAGGAGCTCGTGGTCGCCGGCCTTGATGAAGCGGGCTGGCGAGGCGTGATGATGGGCTCCCCCGGAGCGGATCCCTCCGGGCTCGCCCCCGCGGGGGTCCGGTTCGCGGGGATGCTCTCGCGGGCCGACTACCGGGCGCTGCTGCGGCGGGCACGGGTGTTCGTGTGCGCTCCGCGGCGCGAGGACTATGGGATCGCTCAGCTGGAGGCGCTCGCCGACGGGTGCCTGCTCGTCACCGCCCCCTCGCCCGGGCCGTACGCCGCGCTGCCGCTGGCGCGGGGGCTCGACGCGCGGCTCGTCGGCGGGATCTCCGAGGGGATCCGGACCGCGCTCGACCACCCCGCGCCCGGCTACGCCGAGCGGGCCCAAGCGCTGCTGGCGCCGTGGCGGCGCGAGGCGGTCGACGCGGTGGTGCGCGAGCAGCTGCTGCCGCGGCTGGTTGGTTGATCCGCGGCCGCCGTGCCCGGATGTGCGTGACCCGTGGATGCAGGGCGACGCACGCCGAAGGGGGATCGTGGCAGCGCCACCTCCCCCTTCCGGCGGGTGCCGACCTGCGCCGCGGGACGCGTGCAGACGGGTGCGGCGGTCGGGGAATCGACCAACTAGTCTCGCGGGCATGACCCCGATCTCCGGCCAGTCCGTCCTCATCACCGGCGCCGCGCACGGCATCGGCGCCGAGACCGCGCGCCGGCTCGCGGCGCGGGGCGCGCGCGTCTCGCTCGTCGGCCTCGGCGACCTCGAGGCCGTCGCCGCCGACTGCCCCGGCTCGATCACGTTCGAGGCCGACGTCACCGACCGCGACGCGCTCGATGCCGCCGTCAACGGCACCGTCGAGGCGTTCGGCGGGATCGACACGCTGTTCGCCAACGCCGGCATCGGCGCCCCGGGCTTCGTCCGCAGCATGGACCCGGAGATGTTCGAGCGCGTCATCGAGGTCAACCTGCTCGGCGTGTGGCGGACGATCCGCGCCTGCCTGCCGCACGTGATCGAGCGCCGCGGCTACATCCTTCCCGTCGCGTCAATGGCCGCGATCCTGCCGCCGGTCGGGCTCGGCGCCTACGGGGCGGCGAAGTCGGGCGTCGAGAACCTCGGCCACGCGCTGCGCGTGGAGACGCAGCACTACGGCGTCGACGTCGGCGTCGCCTACTTCTCGTGGATCGACACCGAGATGGTCCGCGGCGCCGACCGCACCGAGCTCGGCGCGAGCATGCGGGCCATGCTCACCGGCCCGCTGGCCAAGCATTATCCCGTGAGCGCGGCGGCCGAGGCGGTCGTGCGCGGGATCGAGCGCCGGCAGCGCATCGTCGCCGTCCCGCGCTGGCTGATCGGCCTCGATGTGGCTGAAGCCGATCCTCCCGCGCCTGACCGAGCGGGAGCTCCGCAAGGACATCGCCCGCTTCGACGCGCTGGCCGAGCGCGAGGCCCGGGAGCGCGGGAACGAGCCCGTGGGCGCCGGCGGCGAGGCCGAGCGGGCCGCGCGGAGAACACCGACTGCGCATTGAGGGGAAGGTCCGGGGTGCCGCGGCGGGCACGAGTGTCGTCTCAAGGTCGCATAGCGACCCTGAGCTGACACTCGTGGCCGAGCGGCGGCTCGGACGGCTTCCCTACCCAGCCGCAGTTGACTTTGCGCGCTTCCTGAGCGGCGCGAACTCCGCCCACGGGCGCGTGTTCGGCACCTGCTCCGGCGTCAGCCACGCCCGCCGGGCCGTCGCGATCCCGTACCGCAGCAGCGCGAAGTTCTTCGCCGAGTGGGCGTCGGTGTTGATCAGCACGCCGACGCCGGCCTCCGCCGCCGACCGCGCGTGGAGCTCGTTGAGGTCGCGCCGGTCGGGCGCCGAATTGATCTCGAGCATCGTCCCCGTGCGCGCGGCCGCCTCGATGATCCGCTCGACGTCGAGCGCGTAGGGCGGGCGGGTCTCGATCTTGCGGCCCGTCGGGTGGCCGACGGCGTCGACCCACGGGTGCTCGATCGCGCGGATCATGCGGTCGGTCATCTCCTTCTCGCTCATCGAGAACGAGGTGTGGACCGAGGCGATCACCCAGTCGAGCTCGGCCAGCAGCTCGTCGTCGTAGTCGAGCCCGCCGTCGGGGAGGATGTTGACCTCGGTGCCCGCGAGCACCTCGAAATCGTCCAGCGACGCGTTCAGCGCGCGGATCGCCTCGATCCGCTCCGCCAGCGCCTCCGGCGTCACGTGGTCGCCGAACCCGTGCGAGGCCGAGTGGTCGGTGACCGCGAGGTACTCGAGCCCGCGGCCGCGCGCGGCCTCGACCATCTGCTCGAGCGTCTGGCGGCCGTCGCTCAGCGTCGTGTGGCAGTGCAGGTCGCCGCGCATGTCGTCCGCCGTGATCAGCGCAGGCAGCCCCGGCCCGCCCGGCAAGGCGGCCTCGAGCTCGCCGCGCCCCTCGCGCAGCTCCGGCGGGATCCACGCCAGCCCGAGCGTCTCGTAGACCTCCTCCTCGGTCGCGCAGCGCACGGTCTCGCCGGTCGCGTCGTCGAGGATCCCGTACTCGGAGACGTGCAGCCCGCGCCGCACCGCGCTCTCGCGCAACGCCACGTTGTGCGTCTTCGAGCCCGTGAAGTGCTGGAGGACGTTGCCGAACTGGTCCGGCTCGACGACCTTCAGATCGACCTTGATGCCCGCGTGGGTCATGACGCGCGCGCCGGCGTCGCCCGCCGCGTGCAGCACCGCCTCGACCAGCGACAGTTCGCCCAATGCGGCCGCCAGCGCCGCCGGGTCCTTGGCGGTGGCGATGATGTCGAGGTCCTTGACCGAGTCGGCCTGGCGCCGCAGCGAGCCGGCGACCTCGACCTGCTCCGAGCTCGGGTGCGAGCGCAGCGCGCCGACGATCTGCTCGGCGATGTTCTCCGCCCGCGACAGCAGGATCCGCGGCGCCGGCCCGCCCTCGGGCGACTCGGCGAGCGTCTTGAGCAGCTGCTCCTCGGCCTTCGCCCCGAACCCGCGCAGCTCGCGGATCTTCTGCGCCTCGGCGGCCGCCCGCAGGGCATCGAGCGAGTCGACGCCGAGCTCGTCGTAGAGGCGCCGTGCGCGCTTCGGCCCGAAGCCCGGCAGGTGCATGACCGACAGCAGCCCGCTCGGGAACTTGTCGCGCAGCTTCTTGGCGGTCGGGATGTCGCCGGTCTCGTCGAGCGCGAGGATCTTCTCCTCGAGGATCTTGCCGACTCCGTTGAGCTCGGTGACGCGGCCGTCGCGCGCCATCTGCACCACGGAGACCGTCGTCTCGCGCACGGTCTTGGCCGCCGTGCGATAGGCGATCACGCGGTAGGCGACGGCGCCGTCGAGCTCGTAGAGGTCGCCGAGCTCGTCGAACGCGGCGGCGATCTGGGCGTTGGTCAGGTCGGCCATGGCCCTAGCGTACGGGCTCTGATCTGGCTCATCCTCCCCACCTACGCCGAGGCGGCGGGTCTGCCCGGCGTGATCGCCGGCGCCCGCGAGGCGCTCGCCCACGAGGACCTCCACATCCTCGTCGTGGACGACGCCTCGCCGGACGGCACCGGCGCGCTCGCCGAGAAGCTCGGCGCCGAGGTCCTGCACCGCCCGCGCAAGCTCGGCCTCGGCTCCGCCTACGTGGCCGGCTTCACGCGCGCGCTCGCGCATGACCCCGAGCTCGTCTGCCAGATGGACGCCGACGGCTCCCACGACCCCGCCGACCTCCCGCGCCTGATCGCGCTCGCCCGCGACGGCGCCGACCTCGCGCTCGGCTCGCGCTACGTGCCCGGCGGCGGCGTCGCCGGCTGGCACCCGGCGCGCCGCGCGATCAGCCGCGCCGGCTGCCTCTACGCGCGCACCGTCCTGCGCGTCCCGGTGCGCGACCTGACCGGCGGGCTCAAGACCTGGCGCGCCGGCGCGCTGCGGGCGATCGACCCTGCCGAGCGTGCGCTCGCAGGGCTACGCCTTCCAGGTCGAGCTGACCCATCGCGCGCTGCGCCGCGGCCTGCGGGTCGTCGAGGCCCCGATCGTGTTCCGCGAGCGCGGCGCCGGCCGCTCGAAGATGACGCCAAGGATCGCCCTCGAGGCGGCGTGGCTGGTGCCGGCGCTGCGCTCATCCTCGGGCGGGTAGCTGCCGACACAACAACCATGAACACCGAGAACATGGCCCTCGTCCAGGGCTGGGCCGACACGCGCGACGCGCTCCGTCGCTGGTCCGTCCGCCCCGGGCGGTCGCTGCGGCCGTGGGCGCTCGGCAGCCTCGCGATCGCGTTGCTGCTGCTGACGCTGACGTGGGTGATCGCCAAGGCCTCGACCCCCGACCTCACGCGGGTCTACTTCCCCGGCCTCTACTCCCCCGCCGAGCTCGGCGACTTCGGCTTCATCCTCTACCGCAACGGGCTCGTGCTGGCGCTGCACGGCTTCGCGTGCGTCGCCGGCTTCATGGCCGGCTCGTCGCTCCCCCAGGTGGCCGAGGGCTACTCCGGCGTCTGGCGCTGGATCCACGACAAGGCCGGCCCGCTGGCGATCGGCTTCGTCGTCTGCGCCACGCTGTTCTCGCTCACCACGCAGGCGTGGGCGCTCGGCAGCGCCGCCTCCGACCTCTCGGCGCAGCTCGACATCTCCCCGGGCCTGCTGCTCATCGCGCTCTCGGTGCACGCCGTGCCGGAGCTCTTCGCGCTCTTCCTCCCGCTCGCCGCGTGGACGATCGCCAGCCGCGGCAAGCGCTGGAACGAGCTGCTCGCGGCGACGTTCGTCACCGTCGCGATCGCGATCCCGATCGTCGTCTGCGCCGCCGCGGTGGAGACCTGGGTGACTCCGGGCTTGTTGCGCTGGCTTGCCGGGTAGGCCGTGGCTATACTTTCTGAAGCAAGCCACGAGAAAGGACGACGAACGCGAATGGCCGACATCAAGCACGTCACCGACGGCGACTTCCAGGCCGAGGTGCTCGAGAACGAGCATCCCGTGCTGGTGGACTTCTGGGCGCCCTGGTGCGGGCCGTGCCGGGTCGTCGCTCCTGTCCTCGAGGAGATCGCCGACGAGCGCGACAACCTCCGCATCGTCAAGGTCAACATCGACGAGAACCAGCAGACCGCGATGAACTACCAGATCCTCGCGATCCCGACGATGGTCCTGTTCCGCGACGGCCAGGAGGCCAAGCGCATCCAGGGCGCGATGCCCAAGAAGCGCCTCGAGGCCGAGCTCGAGCCGGCGCTCGCGGGCGCCTAGCTAGGCGCGGGCCAGCAGGATCCGCAGCTCTCGACCCTCGATGGTGGCGGCGGTGCCGTCGCCATCGGCGTCGAAGCGCAGCGTGCGCGGCGAGCACCTCGCCCTTGAGGTAGTCCTCGTACTCGCGGGCGGCGGCCAGCAGCTCATCGTCGCCGCCCAGCCGCAGCTCGATCCGGTCCTCGACCTCGAGCCCGGCGGCCTTGCGCGCGTTCTGGACCGCGTGGACGACCTCGCGCGCGAGCCCCTCGCGGCGCAGCTCGTCGTCGAGCTCGAGCTCGAGCGCCACCGCGTGTGAGCCCTCGCGCTCGAGCTGGTAGCCCTCGAGCGGCTTCATGACCAGCGACAGGTCGTCGGGCCCGAGCTCATGGTCGTGGCCGTCGATGCTGATCCCGATGTGCGCGCCGTTGCGCAGCGCCGCGGCGACGTGCGCGGGGTCGAGCGCGGCCACCGCCGCCGCCACCTGCGGCATCGCCTTGCCGAAGCGCGGGCCGAGCGAGCGGTAGTTGGGCTTGATCTCGTAGGAGCCGAGCTCGTCGGCCTGGGCGACGTAGCGGATCTCCTTGACGTTGAGCTCGTCGCGCACGACGTCGGCGAGGCGATCGAGCGCCGCCGCGCTCGCGGTCGGCCGCGACGACCACCGCGGCGCGCAGCGGCTGGCGCACCTTGAGCTTCGACTGGGCAGCGCGCGCTCAGCCCGAGGCCGACGGTCTCGCGCGCCACGCCCATGTCGAACTCCAGCGCCTCGTCGCGCTCGCCGGCCACGGGAAAGTCCTCGAGGTGCACGCTGTGCTCGGAGCCGTCGAGGTTGTCGTAGATCTCGTCGGCGATGAACGGCGTGAACGGGGCGAGCAGCTTGGCGACCGTGACGAGGCAGGTGTGCAGCGTGCCGAACGCGGCCGGGTCGCCGTCCCAGAAGCGGCGGCGCGAGCGGCGCACGTACCAGTTCGAGAGCTCGTCGACGAACGCGGCGATCGCGTGGCCGGCGCGCGTGGCGTCGTAGTTGTCGAGCCGATCGCGGACGGTCGCCACGGTGGCGTTCAGCCGCGAGAGCGCCCAGCGGTCGAGGTCCGTCGCCGGCCCCGGCGCTCGCGGTGACGTCGTTGACGTTCGCGTACATCACGTAGAACGAGTACGTGTTCCAGAGCTGCAGCAGGAACTGGCGCACCGACTCGCCGACCGTCTTGGTCGAGAACAGGTAGCCGTCCCACGGCTGCTTGGAGGTGAGGAAGTACCAGCGGAACGCGTCGGCGCCGTGCTGGTCGATGACCTCCCACGGCACGACGATGTTGCCGAGCGACTTCGACATCTTCTTGCCCTCGGGGTCGGCGATGTGCCCGAGGCAGAGCACGGTCCTGTAGGGCGCCTGGTCGAACAGCAGCGTCGAGACCGCGATCAGCGAGTAGAACCAGCCGCGCGTCTGGTCGATCGCCTCGCAGATGTAGTTCGCGGGGAAGCGCTGCTCGAAGACGTCCTCGTTCTCGAACGGCGCGTGGTGCTGGGCGAACGGCATGCAGCCCGAGTCGAACCAGACGTCGATCACGACCGGCTCGCGCTGCATCGGCTCGCCGCACTCCGAGCAGGCCCACGTCGGCGCGTCGACGTAGGGCCGGTGCGGGTCCTCCAGCGTCACGCCCGACTTCTCCTCCAGCTCGGCGAACGAGCCGACGCACTCCGCGTGGCCGTTCGTGCAGCGCCACACCGGCAGCGGCGTGCCCCAGTAGCGCTCGCGCGAGATCGCCCAGTCGACGTTGTTCTCGAGCCAACGCCCGAAGCGCCCGTGCTTGATGTGCTCCGGGTGCCACTCGACGGTCTCGTTGGCGGCCAGCAGGCGGTCGCGCACCTTCGAGGTGCCGACGAACCACGACGGCTTGGCGTAGTAGAGCAGCGGCGTGCCGCAGCGCCAGCAGTGCGGGTAGGCGTGCAGGTAGGTCTCGGCGCGCAGCAGCCGCCCGCGCGAGCGCAGGTCCTCGACGATGTCGGCGTCGGCCTCCTTGACCCAGCGGCCCGCGTACGGCCCCATCCGATCGACGTAGGTCCCGTCGAGCCGCACCGGGTTGATCACGTTGATGCCCTGCTCTTGCCCGAGCCGGTAGTCGTCCTCGCCGAACGCGATCGAGGTGTGGACGATGCCGGTGCCGTCCTCGGCGCTGACGAAGTCCCCGGGCAGCACGGTGTGGCCCTTGGGCCCGTACTCCTCGGTCTTGATGAAGTCGAACGGCGGGTCGTAGCGGGTGCCGATCATCTCGGCGCCCGTGGAACCGCTCGGCGACCTGCGCGTCCTCGCCCAGCACCGCCGCCACGCGCGCCTCCGCGAGGACGTAGCCGTCCTCCGTACGCACGTAGGTCAGGTCGGGCGAGACGGCGAGCGCGGCGTGCGAGAGCACGGTCCACGGCGTCGTCGTCCACGCCAGCAGCTGGTCGCCGGCGCGCAGTGGGCCGACCGGCTCGGTGACCGGGAAGGTCACGTAGATCGACGGGTCCTCGACGTCCTCGTAGCCCTGCGCGACCTCGTGCGAGCTCAGCGCCGTCCCGCAGCGCACGCAGTACGGCACGACGCGGTGGCCCTCGAACAGCAGGTCGCGGTCCCACATCGTCTTCAGCGCCCACCACACCGACTCGATGTAGCTGGGGTCGAGCGTGCGGTACGGGTGCTCGAGGTCGACCCAGTAGCCGATGCGCTCGGTCAGCGCCGTCCAGTCCTCGAGGAACTCGAAGACCGACTCGCGGCACTGCGCGTTGAACTCGGCGATGCCGTAGCGCTCGATGTCGTGCTTGTTGTGGAAGCCGAGCTTCTGCTCGACCGCGATCTCGACCGGCAGCCCGTGGCAGTCCCAGCCGCCCTTGCGCTCCACGTACTTGCCGAGCATCGTCTGGTAGCGCGGGAAGATGTCCTTGAACACGCGCGCGAGCACGTGGTGGGAGCCCGGGCGCCCGTTGGCGGTCGGCGGCCCCTCGTAGAAGACGAACTCCTCGGCGCCCTGGCGGCGGCGGACCGACTCGCGGAAGACGTCGCGCTCGCGCCAGCGCTCGAGCACCTCCTCCTCGAGGGCGGGGAAGCTCGGCGTCTTGGGGAGCGGGCGGTGAGGCGGCACGGAGCGAAGAGTGTAGGTCTAGGGTGCCGCCATGGCCCGTGCGCTCGCGGCCGTCGGGGCGGCCTTGGTGTTCCTCCTGCTGGTGCTGGGCGTGGTCGTCTACCTCAACCGCGACGAGGACGCGATCGCGGTCGACAACCTGCTGGCTGAGAACATCTCGCGCGAGATCGGGACGGCCGAGCAGCGCGGCGCCGACGTCGACCTCGCGGACGTGACGGACTTCAAGTGGGACCACGTGCTGCTCGCCGAGCGCAGCGCCGGCCGCGCCGCGATCTCGAAGGCGCTCGGCGCGCCGTGGAAGGGCGAGGTCGCGTTCGGCACCGGCGACCTCCTGATCTTCGTCCGCGGCAAGCACGTCGCCCGCTACGCCGACTACCGCGGCGAGGGGCGGTTCGCCGGCGTGCCCCGCCCGGTCGCGCGCTTCGCGCACGACGACGCGGTGTTCAGCGTTCGCGACCTGGTGATCCGGCCGAAGCGGCCGCCGGCGACCAGTTCTCCATAGAGTCGCGCAGGATCGCGGCGACGTCCTCCTCCGAGGGCTCGCGCGGGGAGACGACGAGCAGCCGCTGCTGCTTCATCGCGCCCTCCACCAGCGCCTCGATGTCGCCGTCGTCGTAGCCGAGCTCGCGCACGCCGCTGGGCGCGCCGACGTCGCGCATCAGGTCGGTCAGCACCTGCGGCAGCGTGTTCTCGTCCGCGTCGGGGATCGGCTCGCCCGCGATCAGCTCGGCGGCCCGCCGGTGCTTCTCCGGATCCGCCTCGTACGTGTAGCGGAACGCGGCCGGCGCGGTGACGATCACCGACCAGCCGTGGGGCACGAACGGGTGGTCGTCGGGATAGCCGGGCGGCGACCACTCGTGCTTCAGCGAGGCGATCGGGTACGCGCAGGCGTGCGGGATGTGGACGCCCGCGGAGCCGAAGCCGATCCCGGCGAGGCTGGCGGCGAGCATCATGTGGCCGCGCGCCTCGAGGTCGTCGGCGTCGGAGACCGCGCGGCGCAGGTACTGCCCGCCGTACTC
Source organism: uncultured Solirubrobacteraceae bacterium (assembly GCA_963722815.1). Lineage (GTDB taxonomy): Bacteria > Actinomycetota > Thermoleophilia > Solirubrobacterales > Solirubrobacteraceae > DASQFQ01. The sequence continues at coordinate 32,403 of CAVROM010000008.1, read as the reverse complement.
GAGCGCCTTGGCCGACCACACGTCGGAGACCGGGTTGGCGCCCTGGTAGGGCGGCCGGTCGTCGGGCGTCTCGGGCCGCTCGCGCGCGTCGTAGGGCTTGGAGACGAACGACTCGACCGCGTGGCAGACGACGTCGAGCCCGCACGAGGAGGTGACCTCGGCGGGCACGCCGCGCAGGAGCTCGGGGTCGACGATGCCCTGGTGCGGGCGCAGGTAGCGGTGCGAGATCCCGCTCTTGGTCTTGAGGTCCGGCAGGTCGAGCACCGCGACCGTGGTCGCCTCCGAACCCGTGCCCGCGGTCGTCGGGATCGCGAGCAGCGGCTTCAGCGGCCCCGGCGGCTTCTTGCCCCCGCCGACCGGCGCGTTGACGTAGTCCATGATCGCCGCCGGGTGGGTCGCGACGAGGTCGGCGACCTTCGCGGTGTCGAGGCTCGAGCCGCCGCCGACCCCGACGAAGCCGTCGAAGTCGCCGGCGACCGCGAAGTCGGCCGCCTCCTGCAGCGACTCCGCGGACGGCTCGACCCGCGCGCGGTCGAAGACGACGGCCTCGATGCCGGCCGCCTCGATCGCCTCGACCACGCGGCCGGTGATCCCGGCCTCGACGATGCCGGGATCGCTGATGACCATCACCCTCGAGGCGCCGAGACGCTTGAGCTCCCAGCCGGCGTCGGCGGAGGAGCCCGCGCCGAACTTGATCGGCGTCGCCTCGAGGGTGAAGACGGTCTCGTTCGTCACGCCGCTCCCGCGGGCTCCCGCTCGGCGGCCGGCTTGCGCACGAAGCGCTGGGACGGCTCGCGCGGCGCTTCATCGCCGATGTCGTCGCGGTAGGTCTCGCGCGCGAACAGCGTCGAGACGACCGTGATCGCGGCCATCAGCGCCATGTAGGCGGCCACGAGCGTCGGGTCGTTGTCGTTCGCCGCCAGCAGCGCCACCGCGATCAGCGGCGAGAAGCCGCCGGCGATGGCCGACGCCAGCTGGTAGCCGACCGACGCGCCGGTGTAGCGCACGCGGGTGCCGAACAGCTCGGCGAAGAACGCCGCCTGCGGCCCGTACATCAGGTCGTGGCCGACGTTGAGGCCGAGCACGATCGCGAGGCAGATGAGCACGGGCTCCTTGGTGTCGACCAGCCAGAAGAACGGGAACGCGAACAGCAGCGAGAACACCGCGCCCGAGAGATACAGCGGCTTGCGACCGACACGGTCGGACAGCCTGCCATAGAACGGGATCGTGAAGAGCCCGATCAGTGCGGCGATGATCACACCGGTCAGCATCGTGTTCTTCTCGAGCTTCAGCGCGTCCTCGCCGTAGGTGAGAACGAACACGGTCAGCACGTAGAACGTGCCGTTCTCGGCGATCCGCATGCCCATCGCGGTCAGGAGGTCGCGGCGGTGCGTCTTGACCACCTCGACGATCGGCTTCTCGGACGTCGTGTTGGTTTCCTTCAGCGCCTGGAAGGCCGGAGATTCCAGGACCTTCAGACGGATGAACAGGCCGACGGCGACCATGACGGCCGACAGCAGGAACGGGATCCGCCAGCCCCAGGCGAGGAACTGGTCCTCGGTGGTCACGTTCTGCATCAGCGTGAACACGAGCGTCGAGATCGCGAGGCCGGCCGGCACGCCCATCTGCGGGAACGAGCCGAACAGCCCGCGCTTGCCCTTCGGCGCGTGCTCGACCGACATCAGCACCGCGCCGCCCCACTCGCCGCCGACGCCGATGCCCTGCGTGAAGCGGAACACGACCAGCAGCATCGGCGCGAGCACGCCGATCGTGGCGTGCGTCGGCAGGCAGCCGATCAGGAACGTCGAGATGCCCATCATCAGCAGCGAGATGACGAGCATCGACTTGCGCCCGACACGGTCACCGAAGTGACCGAAGACGATGCCGCCCAGCGGGCGGGCGGCGAAGCCCACGGCGTAGGTGCCCAGCGCCGCCAGCGTGCCGATGACCGGCTCGGCGTTCGGGAAGAACAGCTTGTCGAACACCAGCGCGGCAGCCGTGCCGTAGAGGAAGAAGTCGTACCACTCGATCGTCGTCCCGATGAAGCTCGCGGTGACGACCTTGCGCAGGTTCCGGCGGTCCTCGGCCTCCGGCCGCGCAGCATCCAGCCGACCTACCGATGCCATCGTCTTTCTCCTCCCAGTAGAAAGTGGCTTATCGAGGCGTACCCGACGCGACTTGATACGAATCGGCACTAAGTGGGCCGCCTCGACGATCTCGACCTGACGCTCCGGCTGTCCGCCGAGCAGGAGCAGGCGCGCCTCGACGCCGGCCAGAAGCGCCTTCTCGCGCTGCGGCTCGCGCTCGGCGGCCAGGTCGGCGACCACGAGATCGGGCCGCCGGTGCTGGTGATCTTCGAGGGCTGGGACGCGAGCGGGAAGGGCGGCGCGATCAAGCGGCTCGTCGCGGGCCTCGACCCGCGTCACGTGCGGGTCCAGCAGTTCGCGGCGCCGAGCTTTGACGAGAAGCGCCACCACTGGCTGCTGCGCTTCTGGGACCCGCTGCCGGGCCGGGGCGGCATGGCGGTCTACGACCGCTCGTGGTACGGGCGCGTGCTCGTGGAGCGGGTCGAGAAGTTCGCGACCAAGGAGCAGTGGCAGCGCGCGTACGGCGAGATCAACGACTTCGAGCGCATGCTGGTGTCCGAGGGGACGATCCTGGTCAAGTTCTTCATCCACCTCTCCAGCAAGGAGCAGCTCAAGCGGTTCAAGGCGCGCGAGATCGACCCGCTGAAGTCGTGGAAGCTCACCGACGAGGACTGGCGCAACCGCGAGAAGCGCAAGCAGTACAAGGCGGCGATCGAGGACATGCTCGAGTTCACCGACCAGCCGGGCGCGCCCTGGTACCTCGTCGAGGGCGACTCGAAGAAGTGGGCGCGGATCAAGATCATCGAGACGACGATCGACGTGATCGAGGCCGGCATGCGCGCGCAGGGGCATCGACCCGCCGCAGACCCGCTACGCGATCTAGCGCTTGCGGTGCGCCTTGCGCGCCTGCTTCTGGGCGCGCGTCTTCTTGCGCGCACGCTCCTTCTCGCGCTGGCGGCGGTGGCGCTCGTGCGGGTCGTGGCGGCGGCGCTCCTCCTCGGCGCTGCGCGGGCCCTCGTGCAGCGTGCTGCGCGCGTCGCGCGAGATCCACCAGCCGATGAAGACGAAGAAGACGAGCAGCGCGGCGCCGATGATGTAGAGCGTCGTCCGCCCCACGTCCTGCCCGAGCACGTTGGTGTGTGTTCGGGCGTCGGGGTCGGCGTCGGCTCCGCCGGCTGCGGCAGCGGGCCGAACGGGCTCTGCTGCGCAAGCGCGGGCGCGGCCGGCGCGAGCAGGACGAAGCAGAACAGGAGGGCGGCGATCCGGCGCATGCGCGGGGGCGAAGGTACTACGCCGGGGCGCCGGTGAGCGCCCATCGCTGCCCAGCGAAGCGCACGCCGAGCGTCAGCAGCCGCACCGCGAAGAGCGCGGCGAGCCCCGCCCACACGCCCACGATCCCCCAGCCCTGGTGCAGCGCGAGCAGCGCGAGCGGGATGTAGACCGCGGCCGCGGCGAGCATGCTCCACATCAGGTAGCGGGTGTCGGAGGCGCCGATGAGGATCCCGTCGAGCGCGAAGACCGCCGCGCCCGGCGGGATGATCGCGGCGAACAGCGGCCAGACCGCGTGCGCGCGATCGATGACCGCGTCGTCGGAGGTGAACGCGCGCGGGATCACGCCCTCGAGCGCGAGCAGGCGAGCGCGAAGAACGCGCCGACGAGCACCGACCAGCCGATCATCCGCACCGCCGCGGCGCGCGCGCCGCCCGGGTCGCCGGCGCCGAGCATCCGCCCCACCATCACCTGCCCGGCGATCGCGATCGCGTCGAGCACGAGCGCGAGGAAGACGAAGAGCTGGAACGCGATCTGGTGCGCGGCCAGCGACGACGCGCCGACCCGCGCCAGCACCGCCGAGGCGACCAGGAACGAGCCGAGCAGCGCGGTCGTGCGCACCGCGATCTCGCCGCCGATCTGCAGCAGCGAGCGGATCCGCTCGAGGTTCGGCGGCTCCCAGCCCGACGCCCGCGCCTGCACCCACACGAACGCGGCGCCCATGCCGACCTGGGCGATCACCGTGCCCCACGCCGAGCCCGCGATCCCCCAGTCGAAGCCGTAGACGAACAGCAGCTCGAGCACGACGTTGACGCTGTGCGCGGCGATCAGGATCAACAGCGGGGTGCGCAGGTCGCCGACCCCGCGCAGGAAGCCCTGGCCCGCCGCGGCGAGCATGAAGAACGGCGAGCCGAGCGCCGCGATCCGCAGGTACAGCACCGCCTGGTCGAGGATCCGCCCGTCGGCGCCCATGATGCGCGCCACCGGCTCGGCGAGCGCCGCCGCGAACAGCGCCAGCACCAGCCCGATCGCCACCGCCAGCCACAGCGCCTGCGCGCCGAGCGCGGCCGCCTCCTCGTCGCGGCCGGCGCCGTGCAGGCGCGCGACGCGCGCCGTGGTGCCGTAGGTGAGGAAGTTGAAGATCGTGAAGGCCGAGCTCAGCACCGTCGCCGCGATTGCCAGCGCGGCGAGCTGGGTCGTCCCGAGGTGGCCCACGATCGCGGTGTCGACCAGCACGTACAGCGGCTCGGCGGCCAGCGCGCCGAGCGCGGGCGCGGCGAGCCGGAGGATCTCGCGGTCGTAGGGTGAGCGCAGCACGGCCAGTCACCCTATGAAGCTCCGCCTCTACCACCACCATGACGGCGCGCGCGTCGCCTACCGCGAGGCGGGCACCGGGCCCCCGCTCGCGCTCCTGCACTCGGCGCTGCTGACCCACCGCGAGTTCGAGCCGCTGGTCGAGGAGCTGTCCGATCGCTTCCGCCTCGTGCTGCCCGACCTGCCGCTCCACGGCGACTCCGAGGACCGCCCGCGGCACCCGTATTCGCCGGACTGGATGGCCGAGGTGATCGCCGGCTTCTGCCGCGAGGTGTGCGGGCCGCGCCCGCTGGTCGGCGGCCACGACGTCGGCGCGCTGATCCTGCTGCGCGCCGTGCAGACGCGGCAGCTGCACCCCGGCCGGCTGGTCCTGATGCCGAGCGCGCTGCACCGCCGCCCGACTCGCCAGCGGCTCGAGCGGATCGTGCTCGGCGCGGCGCGCGCCGGCGCCGTGCCCGGGCTCGACCGGGCGCTCTCCCACGCCGCGCGGCTCGCGTTCCGCCCCCAGGCCGGCGAGGCGCTGACCGCGCGCGGCAACCCGGCGGCGCGCGACCTCGTGCGCCACGCGTTCGCCGACGTCGGCGGCGACGCCACCCGCGCCCGCGCCTGGGCCCGCGCGGCCCGGCGCTGGCCGACCGGCGCGCAGTCCGACCTGCTCGACGCCTACGAGCTGATCGACGTCCCGACGCTGCTGCTGTGGGCCGACGAGGACCGCCTGCACCCGGTGGAGATCGCCGAGGAGGCGCTCGGCCTGCTGCCCGACGCGCAGCTGCGCGTGCTGCCCGGCACCGGCTTCCTGATGGCCTACGACGACCCGGTCGGGATGGCGCGCGAGCTCGCGGCGTTCTGCACCTGACGCAGCACGCGCAGAAAGTTCTCGTGCGCGACGAGCCGCAGCTCCGGCTCCTCCCACCCGAGATCGTCGAGGATCAGCGGAAGGTCCTGCGCGCCGCGGAGGCCGGCGGGCAGCTCGCAGCCGTCGAAGTCGGAGCCGAGCGCGACGTGCTCCGGCCCGATCCGCTCGGCGACGTAGTGCGCGTGGCGCGCGATGTCCTCGCGCCGCGGGCCGGCGAACTCGTCGTGGAAGCAGATGCCGACCACGCCGCCGGATTCGCCGACCGCGTCGAGCTGCCGGTCGGTGAGGTTGCGCTCGTGCGGCGTGAGCGCCGCGGCGCACGCGTGCGTCACGACCAGCGGGCGCTCGGCGATCGCCGTCACGTCCCAGAAGCTGCGCTCGTTCAGATGCGAGAGGTCGACGAGGACGCCCAGCTCCTCGCACGCGCGCACGAGCGCGCGCCCGGCGTCGGTCAGGCCGCCCTCGGAGGTCACGCCGTGGGCGAACGCGTTCGGCCGGCTCCACGTCGGGCCGATCGAGCGCAGCCCGAGCGCGTGCAGCGCGGGCAGCAGCTCGAGGCCGGGGTCGATCGCCTCGGCGCCCTCGATGTGCATGACGGCGACGATGTCCCCGCCCAGCTCGAGGTCGCCGGGCGAGCGCGCCACGCGCAGCGCTCCCGCCCGCTCGAGCGCGAGCAGCTTGCGGATGCCCGCGAAGGTATGGCCGATGGCGAGGTCGTGCTCGACGGGCGGCTCCGGCTCGCCGTCGGGCGCATAGCCGTCGGGGTGCGGCGTGAAGATCGCGAAGAAGCCGCCCGCGAACCCGCCGGCGCGGGCGCGCGCGAGGTCGAGGTGACCCTCGTCCGAGGTGCCGGCGAACGAATGGTCGCGGATCAGCACGTCGTTGTGTCCGTCAAAGACCGGGATCGCCATCGCGATACGGTGACATGGTGCAGCACGAGCCCTGTTCGATCGGCCGCGCGATGGAGGTCCTCGGCGAGCGCTGGACGTTCCTGATCGTGCGCGAGGCGTTCTTCGGCGTCCGCCGCTTCACCGAGCTGCAGCGCAACCTGGGGATCGCCCGCAACATCCTCTCGGCGCGCCTGCAGACGCTCACCCGCTCCGGGATCCTCGAGAAGATCCGCTACCAGCAGGACCCCGAGCGCTTCGAGTACAAGCTGACCGCGATGGGCCGCGACCTCTATCCGGCGGTCGTCGCGATCCTCCGCTGGGGCGACGAGTACCTCGCCGGCGACGAGGGCCCGCCGCTGCTGCTCTACCACCAGGAGTGCGGGCACCACGCCTCGCCGACGATGGTCTGCAGCCACTGCGGCGAGCCGCTCGACCCGCGCAAGGTGACCCCCGAGCCGGGGCCCGGCGCGCGCGTCGATACCGTTTCGGCCCTATGAGCGCGCAAGACACCACCACTGAGCTTTGGGGCGGCGAGACCCGCAAGGCCGTCGACAACTTCCCCGTCTCCGGCGAGCGCGTGCCCGTGCACGTCGTGCGCTGGCTCGGCCGCATCAAGGGCGCCGCCGCCCGTGCGAACGCCGAGCTCGGCCTGCTCGACGAGGACGTCGCCCAGCGGATCGCCGAGGCCGGCGACGAGATCGCCGAGGGCAAGCACGACGACCAGTTCCCGATCGACGTCTTCCAGACCGGCTCGGGCACCTCGTCGAACATGAACGCCAACGAGGTGATCGCCAACCTCGCCGGCGAGGGCGCCCACCCCAACGACCACGTGAACATGGGGCAGTCGTCCAACGACGTCTTCCCGAGCGCCGTCCACCTCGCCGCGCTCGACCAGGCGACCAACGCGCTGCTGCCGGCGCTGGAGCAGCTCGAGGGCTCGCTGAGCGCGAAGGCCGAGGCGTTCAAGGACCTCGTGAAGTCCGGCCGCACGCACCTGATGGACGCGGTGCCGGTCACGCTCGGGCAGGAGTTCGGCGGCTACGCCGCGCAGATCCGCCTCGGCGCCAAGCGCGTCCGCAACGCGCTCCCGCAGGTCGCGCAGATCCCGCTCGGCGGCACCGCGACCGGCACGGGGCTCAACACCCACGCCGACTTCGCGGGCAAGGTGCGCGAGAAGCTGAGCGCCGGCTCCGGCCTCGAGATCTCGCCGCCCGAGGACCCGTTCGAGGCCCAGGCCAACCGCGACGCGCTCGTCGAGCTCTCCGGCGCGCTGAAGGTGATCGCGGTCTCGCTCAGCAAGATCGCCAACGACCTCGCGCTGCTGGGCTCCGGCCCGCGCGTCGGCATCGGCGAGATCTACCTGCCCGAGCTGCAGAAGGGCTCGTCGATCATGCCCGGCAAGGTCAACCCGGTGATGCCCGAGGTCGCGCTCCAGGTCGCCGCGCAGGTGATCGGCAACGACACCGCGATCACGATCGGCGGCATGCAGGGCCAGTTCGAGCTCAACGTGCGCATCCCGCTGATCGCGCGCAACCTGCTGCAGTCGATCGAGCTGCTGTCGAACGCCTCGAGGCTGCTCGCCGAGAAGTGCGTCGACGGCATCCAGCCCAACGAGGAGGGGCTGCGGAACTCGGCCGAGGGCACGCTCGCCGTCGCCACCGCGCTCAATCCCTTCATCGGCTACGACAAGGCGGCCGAGATCGTCAAGGCGGCGTCGGAGAGCGGCGGCACGCTGCGCGAGGTCGCGCGTGAGCACGGCGTCGACGAGGAGACGCTCGACAAGGCGCTCGACCTGCGCAAGATCGCCGCCGGCTCGAAGGCCGACGCGTGAGCGGCCTCGAGAAGCGCGGCGGCTCGACGCCGTCGCGCCGGGCGCGCGAGCAGCGCGCCTACCGGCTGGTGCAGCTCGGCGGCGCCGCCGGGCTCGTCGCCGTGGTCGGCGCGATCCTGGCGATCGTCGGCGTGCTCGGGTGGGGGCTCGCCGTGCTGGCCGCCGTGGTGGCGGTCATCTGCGCGATCCTGTTCCGCCGCACTACGGGCTGAGCCGCTCGCTGCGCCAGCCGTCGCCGTCGCGCAGGAAGTGCGTGCGGTCGTGCAGGCGGTTGGCGCGGCCCTCCCAGAACTCGATCGCCCGCGGGCGCAGGAGGAAGCCGCCCCAGTAGTCGGGGCGCGGGACCTCGTCGCCGTACTGCTCCCCGAGCGCCTCGAGCTTGTCGTCGAGCACCTCCCGGCCGGGAATCACCGTGCCCTGCTGCGACGCCCAGGCGCCGAGCCGGGAGCCGCGCGGGCGCGAGGCGAAGTAGGCGTCGGACTCCTCGGCGCCGAGCCGCTCCACCGGGCCCTCGGCGCGCAGCTGGCGCTGCAGGCCGGGCCACCACATCGCGAGCGCGGCGAACGGGTTGGCGTCGAGCTCGCGTCCCTTGCGGCTGCCGTAGTTGGTGAAGAAGCGCAGCCCGCGCTCGTCGACCCCGCGCACGAGCACGAAGCGCACGGACGGGCGCCCGTCGGGCGAGGCGGTGGAGAGCGCGGCGGCGTCGGGCTCCGGCACGCCGGCGGAGGTCGCTTCGGCGATCCAGTCGCGGACGCGGGGGAGCGGGTCTGTCACAGGTTCATCGCGACGTACTTGACCTCGAGGTACTCCTGGATGCCCTCGGCGCCGCCTTCGCGCCCGAAGCCGGACTGCTTGACGCCGCCGAACGGCGCCGCCGGGTTCGAGACGAGTCCCTGGTTGAGCCCGATCATGCCGGTCTCCAGCGCCTCGCAGACGCGGAACGCACGCTTGATGTCGCGCGTGTAGACGTAGGCGACGAGCCCGTACTCGGTGTCGTTGGCGGCCGCCACCGCGGCCTCCTCGTCGTCGAACGTCGCCACCGGCGCGACCGGGCCGAAGATCTCCTCCTTGAGCAGCCGCGCCTCCACCGGCACGCCGGAGAGCACGGTCGGGTCGTAGAAGTAGCCGGCGCCGTCGCGCTCGGTGCCGCCGAGCACGACCTCGGCGCCCTTCGAGGTCGCGTCGTCGACGAGCTCCTTGACCTTCTCGCGCTGGGTGGCGTCGATCAGCGGGCCGACCTTGACCTCGTCCTCGGTGCCGCGCCCGACCGGCATGTCGGCGAGCTGGGCGGCGAGCTTCTCGGTGAACTCGTCGGCCACCTTCTCGCCGACGTGGAAGCGGTTGGCCGCCGTGCACGCCTCGCCGATGTTGCGCATCTTGGCGATCACGGCGCCCTCGACGGCGGCGTCGACGTCGGCGTCGTCGAAGACGAGGAAGGGCGCGTTCCCGCCCAGCTCCATCGACACGCGCAGGATGTTGTGCGCCGACTGCTCGATCAGCTTGCGCCCGACCTCGGTCGAGCCGGTGAAGGAGAGCTTGCGCAGCCGCGCGTCGCCGATGATCGGCTTCGAGACGTCGCTCGACTTGCTCGAGGTGACGATGTTGAGCACGCCGGCCGGCAGCCCGGCCTCCTCGAGGATCTCGCCCAGCGCGAGCATCGAGAGTGGGGTCTGCTGCGCGGGCTTGACCACCATCGTGCAGCCCGCCGCGATCGCCGGCCCGATCTTGCGCGTCCCCATCGCCATGGGGAAGTTCCAGGGCGTGATGAAGTAACACGGGCCGACCGGCTGGCGCATGGTCAGCAGCCGCCCGGCGCCGTTCGGCGCGGTCGCGAAGCGGCCCTCGATCCGCACCGCCTCCTCGGCGAACCAGCGGAAGAACTCCGAGGCGTAGGCGATCTCGGCCTTCGACTCCGCGATCGGCTTGCCCATCTCGAGCGTCATCACGAGCGCGAGCTCGTCGGCCTTGGCGGTGAGCGCCTCGTAGGCGCGGCGGAGGATCTCCCCGCGCTCGCGCGGCGGGTGCGCGGCCCACTCGCCCTGCACGGCGCAGGCGGCGTCGAGCGCCGCGGAGGCGTCGTCGGGCGTGGCGTCGGCGACGCTGGCGATCGCCTCGCCGGTCGACGGGTCCTCGATGTCGAGCGTGGCGCCGCCCGACGCCTCGCGCCACTCGCCGCCGATGAACAGCTGCGTGTTGACGTTGGTGAGGGCGCTCTTCTCTTGCTCAGCGGTGATGCTCATGCGGCAACTGTCTCCGTTCCGAGTTCTTCCGAGATCGCCACGTCGATCGAGTAGTCGATCGGCAGCACGATCAGTGACGGCAGGTCGAGGGTCAGCGCGTGGCGCAGGTGGCGGCCGAAGTCCTCGGTCTTCTCGCACCGCCACGCCGGCATGCCGAACGCGTCGGCGAGCTTGACGAAGTCGGGGTTGGTGAAGTCGACGCCGAAGTGGCGGCCGAACTTCTTGTCCTGCTTCCAGACGATCGAGCCGTACTGCGAGTTCTCCCAGATCACGTTGACGATCGGGGTCTTGAGCCGCACGGCGGTCTCCAGCTCCTGGCAGTTCATGAGGAAGCCACCGTCGCCGTTGACCGTGATCACGTTGCGCTCCGGGTGGACGAGCTTGGCCGCGATCGCGGTCGGCAGCGCGATCCCCATCCCGGCCAGCCCGTTGGCGATGAACACCGTGTTCGGCTCGTGGGCGGGGAACATGCGCGCGATCCACAGCTTGTGCAGGCCGACGTCGGAGATCAGCAGGTCCTCGCGGCGCATCGCGTCGCGGATCTCCCACAGCGCGCGCGGCGGCTGCATCGGGAACGAGTCGTCGCCCTTGGCCGACATGAAGCGCCCGAGGATGATGTCGTTGAGCCGCGAGTCCTGTACGGCGTGCGGCGCGTCGCGCAGCTCCTCGGCCAGGCGGGTGAGGATGTGGTAGAGGTCGCCGACCAGGTCGACCTCGGTCTGGAAGTACTCGTCGACCTCGGCCGACGTCGTGTCGATGCAGACGATCTTCTTGTTCTTCTTGGGGTTCCAGTGCTCCGGGGAGTGCTCGACGAGGTCGTAGCCGACGGTGATCACCACGTCGGCGTCCTCGAAGCCCGCGAGCGTGTAGTCGCGCGACTGCAGCCCGACGGTGCCCAGCCAGTGCGGGTCCTGGTAGTCGAGCAGGCCCTTGCCCATGAACGTCTCGGCGACGCCGACGCCGGTGGCGCGGGCGAACTCGCGCAGCGCGGGGGCGGCGCCGACGCGGGCGACTCCGTTGCCGGCCAGCACGACCGGGTTGATCGCCGAGCGGATGATCGAGACCGCCTTGAGCAGCTCGGGCGCCGACGGCTCGGGGCTGCGGATCTGCGTGCGGGCGGGCAGCGGGACCGCGTCGAGCTTCTCCGCCATCACGTCCTCGGGCAGCTCGATATGGGTCGGGCCGGGCTTCTGCGCCTGGGCGACCTTGAACGCCTTGCGCACGACCTCGGGAATGATGTGCGAGCTGTTCAGCCGCGCGTTCCACTTCGTCACCGGCTTCATGACCGAGACGATGTCGATGTACTGGTGCGACTCCTTGTGCATGCGCTCGAGGTCGCCCTGGCCGGTCAGGGCGACGAGCGGCGAGCGGTCGAGGAAGGCGTCGGCGACCGCCGTGATCAGGTTCGTCGCGCCCGGGCCGAGCGTGCCGAGGCAGACGCCGGCGTGCTGGGTGAGGCGGCCGTACATGTCCGCCATGTAGGCCCCGCCCTGTTCATGTCGAACCGGAATGAAGTCGACACTGGAGTTGGCGAGCGACTCGTTGAGATCCAGCGTCTCCTCGCCCGGGATCCCGAAGACGTACTTGACCCCTTCGACCTCCAGGCACTCCACGAACAGGTCCGACGCCTTGCGCTCCATGCCCGAAACTTCTCCCCTTCACTTGTGTCGGGCTAACGTAGCCGTCGATCGTCTTCCCATGCGTGCTCGGACCTTCCTCATCACCCTGCTGACGTTGTGCCTGCTCCCTGCGGGCACGGCGGCCGCCGCCTCGTCGAAGTTCACGATCCGCGGCGCCGGCTTCGGGCACGGCGTGGGGATGAGCCAGTACGGCGCCTACGGCTATGCGCTCAACGGCGCGAGCTACCGCGACATCCTCGGCCATTACTACACGGGCACCGCGATCGGGCAGGCCAACCCGGGCCAACGCGTGCGGGTGCTGCTGCAGTCGGTACGCGGCTCGGCGTCCTTCACCGGCGCGACGCGCGCCGGTACTCGGAAGCTGTCGGCGCGCAAGCTCTACTACGTGGCGCGGCGCGGAGCGTCCGTGCAGCTGCGCAACGCACGCGGCCGCAAGCTCGGCACGTACCGCGCGCTGCGGGTCACCGGCCGCGGCGGCAAGGTCATGCTGCGCGGGACGGCCGCCAACGGGCGTCGCAACGGCGTCTACCGCGGCGCGATGGACTTCAGCGCCGGCCTCTTCAGCGGCGTGAACGCGGTCAACTCGCTCCCGCTCGACACCTACGTGCGCGGCGTGGTGGGCGACGAGTCGCCGCCCTCGTGGCCGCTCGAGGCGCTCAAGGCGCAGGCCGTGGCGGCCCGCACCTACGCGCTCACGACGATGAAGCCGACCGCGAGCTTCGACGTCTACCCCGACACGCGCTCGCAGGTCTACGGCGGCATCGCGGCGGAGGAGGCCTCGACCGACGCGGCCGTCGCCCAGACGAGCGGCGAGGTCGTGACCTACAACGGCCAGCCCGTCGTCACCTACTTCTTCTCGACGTCGGGCGGGCGCACCGAGAACGTCGAGAACACGCCGCTCGGCAACGAGCCGCGGCCGTGGCTCAAGTCGGTCGACGACCCCTACGACACCATGTCGCCGCGCCACCGCTGGGGGCCGATCAAGCTGTCGCTCAAGACCGCGGGCCGCAAGCTCGGCGGCCTGGTGAAGGGCAAGTTCCGCGGCATCCAGGTCGTGCAGCGCGGCGTCTCGCCGCGGATCGTGGAGGCCGACGTGGTCGGCAGCAGGGGCCGCACGCGGGTGACCGGCGGCACGCTGCGGGCGCGCTTCGGGCTCTACGACACGTGGGCCTTCTTCACCTCGATCTCGAGCGGCGAGGCGCCGCCGCCGGACGAGCCGGCCTCCCCGCCCACGGGCGGCACGGACCCCTTCGGCTCCGCCGCCAACCTGCGGGTGCGCCCGGTCGGCGCGCTGGCCGGGCGGGTGCTCCCAGTGCTCAAGGGCGTGCGCGTGCAGATCCAGCTGCGCCGCGGCAGCACGTGGGTGAAGGCCGGCGAGGTGCGCGTGCGGCGCGGCGGCCGCTACTCCTACGCCGTTACCGTGCCGGGCGTGTACCGCGTCCGTTACCACGACGAGAACGGCCCCGCCGTCCGCGTCGCCTGCCTGTGCTCGCCGGCGAAGCCGGCTGAGTGACTCGCGCCGTCATCTTCGACTGCGACGGGGTCCTGGTCGACTCCGAGCCGATCTCCAACCGCGTGCTCGCGGGCCTGCTGACCGAGGCCGGCATGCCGATGACGCCGGAGCAGTCGGTCGAGGCGTTCATGGGCCGCTCGTGGCAGAACGTGGTGGCGTGGGCCGACGAGCGCGGCGGGCTGCCCGACGGCTTCCGCCGCCGCTACCTCGACCAGATGTTCGCCGCCTTCGGTGAGGAGCTGCGGCCGGTGCCCGGCATCGAGGCCGCGCTCGACGCGATCACGCTGCGGAACTGCGTCGCCTCGAGCGCCTCGATCGAGAAGATGCGCTTCACGCTCGGGCACACCGGGCTGTGGGATCGCTTCGAGGGCCGGATCTTCAGCGCCACCGAGGTCGAGCACGGCAAGCCCGCGCCCGACCTGTTCCTGCACGCCGCCGCCTCGATGGGCTGGGAGCCGGCCGAGACCGCGGTGGTGGAGGACTCACCTGCCGGCGTGCAGGCCGCGCTGGCGGCCGGGATGACCGCCTTCGGCTACGCGGGCACGACGCCGGCCGCCAAGCTGGCCGGCGCCCGCGTGTTCACCGACATGGCGGAGCTGCCCGAGCTGCTTCAGCCTTCGTAGAGCCGCACGAGCGTCTCGGCGACGCAGACCGGCTTCTCGCTGCCCTCGTGCTCGAAGTTGAAGCCGAGCGTCAGCTGCGCGCCGCCCTGGATCGGCTCGACGCTCACGATCTTCGCGTGCATCCGGACCTTGCCGCCGACCGGCAGCGGGGCCGGGAAGCGCACCTTGTTCAGCCCGTAGTTGATGCCGAAGGCGAAGCCCTCGAACTTCATGATCTCCTCGGAGAACTTGGGCGCGAGGCTGAGCGTGTAGTAGCCGTGGGCGATGGTGCCGCCGAACGGCGTCTCCTTCGCGCGGTCCACGTCGATGTGGATCCACTGGTGGTCGCCGGTGACGTCGGCGAACGTGTCGATGTCCTTCTGTGTGACCTCGTGCCAGTCGCTGGTGCCGAGCTCCTTGCCCTCGGCCTCCTTGAGCTGGTCAAGTCCGGTGATCGTCGTGGTCATGGGGCGGCACTATAGGTTGCGGGTTCATGGCCGGACCGCTACTCGTCTGCGACGCCCCGCATCTCCTCTACCGCGCGTTCTACGCGCTGCCCGACTCGATCAAAGGCCCTGACGGCCAGCCGACCAACGCGCTGCTGGGCTCGGTCAACGTGACACTGCAGGTGATCGAGGAGCACGCGCCGCGCGCGATCGTCATGTGCTTCGGCGCCGAGGCAGCCGAGTACCGCACCGACGCCTTCCCCGCCTACCACGCCGACCGCCCGCCGATGCCCGACGGGCTGGCCGTGCAGTGGGCGAAGGCGCCGGGGCTGTACGAGGCGCTGGGGTGGAAGGTGCTCGACCACTCCGGGCTCGAGGCCGACGACCTGATGCACTCGCTGGCGCTGGCGGAGGAGCGCGCGGGCGGGAAGGCGCTGATCTTCACCGGCGACCGCGACATGTTCCAGTGCGCGACCGAGAACGTGCATGTGCTGATGCAGCAGGCGCGCAAGGGCTTCACCGAGATGGGGCCGGAGGAGGTGCGCGAGTGGTACGGGATCGGGCCGGAGCAGGTGCCGGACTTCATCGCGCTGCGCGGTGACCCGAGCGACGGGCTCCCCGGCGCCAAGGGCATCGGCGCCAAGACGGCGGCGGACATCCTCCAGCGCAAGGGCGACCTCGAGCACGCGATCCTCGGCGCGATCCGGGAGAAGCCGTCGGTGCGGCGTGCGCTGATCGAGCAGGCCGACGAGCTGCGCTCGTTCAAGGAGATCGCGACGCTCGTGGAGGTGGAGCTGGAGACCGTCGAGGACCGCGAGACCGACTGGGCCGGTGGTTCGAAGGCAGCCAGCGAGCTGGGGATGAACCGGCTCGCCGAGCGCCTGCAGAAGCTGGCCTAGCCCCCGCTAGGCAGCAAGCTGCCTGGCTTGGCCCCCAGGGCGCGCGCGAAGCGGGCGCCGTCCTTCGCCACCCGTCGCTCCCCGAGGCCGCCGAGGAAGGCCTCGACCAGCGCGGCGAGCTGGCCCGGCAACTCGATCCCGACCTCGTGACCGGCGTCGAGCAGCGCGAGGCGCGCGCCCGGGAGCGGCCCGGCGACAGCCTCCCGCAGCAGCTCGGGCGTGAACATCGCATCGTGGCGCCCGCCGACGACGAGCGCCGGTGCGACGATCGCGCCGACCCGCTCGCTGAACGAGGTCGCGCACGCGGCGTCAAGCGTGCCCTGGAGCGCCGCACGGCGGATCGTCGACGCGTCCTCCCCGAAGCGCTCGAGCAGCTCGGGCGCGATCGGGTTCGAGGCGTAGGCCGTCGCGATCTCGGTCATCCGCGCGGCGTCGCCCTCGCGGCCGAGCCAGTCGTCGGTGAGTTCGGCGGGGAGCGGGATCTGGCCCGCGGGACAGCCCGCCACGAGGATCAGCCCGCCGACGCGCTCAGGCGCGACCAGCGCGAGGTACTGAGCGAACTTGGCGCTCATGCTGAAGCCGAGGACGACGAACTCGTCGAGCCCCGCGGCGTCGGCGACGGCGAGCGCGTCGGCGGCGATCCGGTCGAGCGTGAAGCCGTCGCCGGCCGGATCGGAGCGCCGGTGACCCCGCAGGTCGAACGTGACCGCGCGCAGCCGGGTGAGGTCGAGCTGCTCGATCGTTGCGTCGAAGTAGCGGCCCGAGCCTGCCCAGCCGTGCATGCACAGCAGGTTCGGCGGCCCCTCGCCCGCGCACTCGTAGGAGATCGAGGTTCCGTCATCGGTCATCGCGGCGGGCACGACACACCTCCTGTGCAGGGGAACTCGTGATCGAACCTACCCCTCGGCGGCGGCGAACGCGAGCGCGTCCGCGATCGCCTCCCCCTCGCTGAGCGCCGCGCCCTGCGCCTGCGCGCTCGCCCACGCCGCCTCGCCGAGCGCGGCCGACGCCGCCCGGACGCCCACGTTGTGCTCGGCCTGGATCGTGCGCCACGGCACGACCCCGGCGCGCTCCCTGACCGCCGCCTCGGCGCCGTACATCCGGGCCGCGCCGAGGAAGTCGCCACGCTCGGCGGCCAGGCAGGCGAAGCCGTCGAGGCAGACCGCGACGCCCCAGGTGTTCTCGAGCCGCACGAAGGTCCGGAGCGCCTCGCCGTACAGCGCGGTCGCCCGCTCGACGTCGCGCGCGTGCCTGGCGGCGCGCCCCAGGTTGACCATGCACATGGCCGTCATCCAGCCGTCGCCTCCGTCATGCGCGATCGCGACCGAGCGTTCGTGGCTCTCGAGCGCCTCCCGGTGCCGGTCTTCGAGCTCGTACAGCGTGCCGGTGTTCGCCCACGCGAGCGCGGCCGGGAACCAGAGGTCGCGCTCGGCGGCGACGGCCAGCGCCTCCTCGTAACGCTGCCGCGCCTCCGCGAGCCGGCCGCTCAGCCGGGCCATGGTGCCGAGCAGGTTGAGGCAGATCGCGCGGTACCACTCCTCGCCCGCGGGCAGGAGCGAGAGGCTCTCGCGGCAGGCGGGCTCGCACTTCGCGGCGTTGCCGTCGATCCCCTCGAGCCAGCCCGCGACAGCGAGCGCCCGCGCGCGCCCGAGGGTCGGCTCGCGGGAGCGCGAGCGCAGCGCCGCGAGGAAGCGCCGGCCCTCGTCGAAGAGCCCGTGCGCGGTCCAGTACGGCTGCAGGGCCGCGGCGATCCGCTGCCCGGTCTCGGGGTCGCCGGCCTCGGACGCGCTCCAGGTGAGCGCGGCGTACAGGTTCTCGCGCTCCTCGGCCGCGTGCTCGAGCCACGCCGCGCGGGCGCTGCCGCGGCGGTTCGGGCCGCCTTCCTCGGCGACTCCGAGCAGCCAGCCCGCATGGCGGGCGCGGACCCGCTGCTCCTCGCCGGCGGCGGCGAGCTCCTCCAGCGCCAGCTCGCGGATCGTCTCGAGCATGCTGAAGCGCTCCCCGTCGGCCCGGATCAGGTTCTGTTCGGCAAGGGTTGCGAGCCCGCCGGCCTCGCCGCAGACCAGCGCGGCCGCGCGGGCGGACCATCCGCCCGCGAACACCCCGAGCCGCGCGAACAGCCGCTGCTCGGCCGCCGGCAACAGGTCGTAGCTCCAGCGCAGCGTGTCGCGCAACGTGCGCTGGCGCGCGTGCACGTCGCGCGGGCCGCCGGTGAGCAGCTCGAGCCGGTGCTGGAGCCGGTCCAGGATCTCGTCCGGGTCGAGCGTGCGGACGCGCGCGGCCGCCAGCTCGATCGCGAGCGGGAGTCCGTCGAGGCGCACGCAGATCGCACTGACCGCCCCGGTGTTGGCCTCGGCCAGCGCGAAGCCGGCGCGCGCGGCCCGCGCCCGGTCGGCGAACAGCGCGACCGCCTCGCGCTCCAAGCCCAGCGGCGGCACCGCGTACTCGTTCTCGCCGTAGAGGTTGAGGTGCGTCCTGCTCGTCGCGAGGACCGTCAGCTGCGGCGCGGCCGCGAGCAGCTCCGAGACGATCGGCGCGGCATCGAGGAGGTGCTCGAAGTTGTCGAGGATCAGCAGCATGTCGCGCTCGCGCACGAACGCCGTCAGCGCCTCTCCGACCGGCTGTCCGGGCGCCGGGCGCAGGTCGATGGCCTGCGCGATCGCGGGCGCGACGAGCTCGGCGTCGCCGACCGCCGCGAGCGGCACGAAGCAGGCGCCGTCGGCGAAGCGCTCCTCCAGCCGGCGGGCGATCTCGAGCGCGAGCCGTGTCTTGCCCGACCCACCCGCGCCCGTGAGCGTGAGGAGGCGCGCACCCGGCCGCTGGAGCAGCTCGCGCAGGTGCTCGAGCTCGCGCCGGCGGCCGACGAAAGAGCTGGGCGAGGCGGGTAGCCGCGTCCGGCGGCGGGCCGGCGCCGCGCGGTCGAGGGCGGCGTCGTGGTCGAGGATCTTGCGCTGGAGCGTCTGGAGCTCCTCGCCGGGCTCGAGCCCGAGCTCATCGACGAGCCGGCCCCGCGCCTGCTGGAACGCCTCGAGGGCGTCGGCCTGGCGACCGGCGCGATACAGCGCCAGCATCAGCTGAGCCGCGAAGCGCTCGCGCAGGGGCTGGTCGCGGATCGCGGCCGCCAGCGGCCCGGCCACCTCGACGTGGCGGCCCTCGGCGAGCTCGCGCTCGAATTGACGCTCGAGCGCGGCGAGGCGCAGCTCCTCGAGCCGCGCGATCTCGCCCTGCGCGAACGACTCGAAGGCGAGGTCCGACAGCGGCGGCCCGCGCCACAGCGCCAGCGCCTCCTCGTAGCGCTCCTGGGCGAGCAGCCGCTGGAAGCGATGGACGTCGAGCTCCTCGTGCTCGACCCGAAGCAGGTAGCCGGGCGGCCGTGTCTGCAGGCGGTCGTCACCCAGCAGCCGCCGGAGCCGCGAGACCTGGCCGTGCAGCGCGGTCAGCGCCGTCGGGGGCGGCGACTCGCCCCACAGCGCGTCGACGAGCGTGTCCTGGGCGACGACCTCGTTCGCCCGCAGCAGCAGCATCCCGAGCAGCGCGCGCCGGCGGCCGCGGCCGAGGGCCAGGACGCTGCCTGCTTCCGCTACCTCCAACGGACCCAGGATCCGGAAGTCGATCGCTGCCTCCTCTGTCCGGCCGACGCTACCAGCGATTAGCGATTCGTTACCGGCGCTCTGGATCGTCGCCCCATGAAGATCCTCTGCACGATTGCGGCGCTGGCCTGCGGGCTCGCGCTGGCTGCGGCGCCCGCCCACGCGAGCGACCGCACGATCCCCTTCGAGGTCCGCCTCGCCGACCGCGCGGTGACGTGCGCCGACGCGACGCTCTTCGGCATCCCGTTCGACCTGGTCTCGCTGCGCGGCAAGCCGCTCGGCACCGGCCAGAGCTGTGTCCACTCGATCGTCGGATGCGACCCGCTCGTCCCGTTCTGCCGCCAGACTGTGGACGCCACGTTCACGCTCGGCTTCGCCCGCGGCAGTGTGACCGCGCCGATGACGCTGCACGAGCTCCTGCCGACGGAGAGCCTCACCATCCAGCGAGGCAAGGGCAGCATCAGCTCCGGCACCGGCGCATTCGCCCGAGCCCGCGGCAGCGTCGAGGGCGGCGGGTTCCTCCAGTTCACCGGCCACCGGGGTCAACACGGCCCTCTTCTACGTGGTGCGCCTGAAGTGATGAGGAACTTCCTCGTCGAGCTGCAGTTCCCCTCCGCCGGCGCGGCGTCGCTCGCCGTCGCCGGCGAGCGGGCGCGCGCGGCCGTCGAGGAGCTTGCGAGCGAGGGCGTCACGGTGCGGTGGATCCGCTCCGTCTACGTCGCGGAAGACGACGCGTGCTTCCTCGTCTTCGAAGCGCCGTCGCCGGAGGCGGTCGGCGAGGCGAGCCGGCGCGCCGCCCTCGAGTACCAGCGGATCGTCGAAGGAGGAGACCCGCGATGAGCGCCAAGGCCGTCGCCGTGATGGTGATCCTGTTGTGCGTCGGGGGCGCCGCGCTGGCGCTCGCCAACGGCGGTGGCGACGGGAAGCAGCGCGCCGCCGCCGCGACCCCCGCGCCGAAGCCGCTGGAGATCCCGCTCGAGCCGGCGCATCATTCCGGCGTGTCCGGCACCGCGCGGCTCGTCCCGGGCGCCAAGGACGACATGACGGTGACGCTCACGCTCGACAAGCGCGGGAACGACTCCCTCCCGGCGCACATCCACACCGGGCCCTGCAGCCAGGAGCCAACGCTCCAGAACCCGCGCATCTGGGCCAACCTCGACAACGTCGAGGGCGATGGGTCGAAGACGCTCGTCAACGTCGTGACGCTCGCCGAGCTGCAGTCCGAGGGGGCGTCGATCAACGTCCACGACCCGGAGCATGGCCTCCGGGCGCTTCCGCGGCGATATCCCGCGCGGCTAGCTGGGCTCCCGGGCCCGGGCGGACGGCGTCGCCGCCCGCCTCGCGCGCCTGGCCGAGCCACCGGTCGACCCGGAGCTTGAACTCGCTCGGGTCCTCGCCGAGCCAGCCCGCCCAGCCGACCGAGGCGGTGAGCTCGACGGTGTCGGCGCCGACCGTGAACGGGGCGGCGGAGATGCACCGGCTCAAGCGCTCGGCGGCGCGGTGGGTGCCCTCGCGGTCGGTGTCGGGGAGCATCATCAGGAACTCGTCGGCCTCCCAGCGGACGATCACGTCGCCGCTGCGCAGCGTGCGGGCGAGGCGGCGCCGGCATCGTGGAGGACGGCGTCCGCGGCCTCGGGCGGGAGCGCGTCGAAGCCGTCGAGCCCGGCCTTGACGAGCGCGAGCGCGTGGCCGTGGCGGGTGGAGCGGGCCACGAAGAGATCCAGCTCGCGTTCGCCCGAGGCGGCGGTTGCCGAGGCCGGTCACCGGGTCGGTGAGGCCCTCGGCCTCCGGGTCGACGTCGCGGGCGCGCTTGACGGCCAGCGCGGCGGCCACCGCCGCCATCAGCTCGCCCGGGTCGACGGGGTCGGGTAGGCAGGTGTGCGCGCCGGCGCGCAGCAGCGACGCGCGGATCTTCGCCGGCGCCGAGCCGCTGAGCACGATCACCGGCGCCACCGGCACCTGCGCCCGCCGCTCCAGCGCGGCGAGCACCGCGGCGCCGGGGTCGGCGCGGACGACGACGATGACGTCGGGCGGCGGCCCGAGCGCCTCCGCGGGCAGCCGACCGTCGGCCTCGTGCCCCTCCGCGACGAGCGCGCGAACGAGCGGCTCGTGGCCGCCCTCGGCGACAACCAGCACGCGGCCGGGACCCCCTTCCATGGCGGCGGAGCCTACGGCGTGAACCCTGGCCAGGGGTCAGACACCCTGTCGGCTACGCTTTTGGCGTGGTCGAGCGCCTCGAAGGCATGCCGGCGGGCACGCTCGGTTTCCGCGCCAGCGGGCGCATCGAGCCGAGGGACTATCGGGACGTGCTTTCGCCTGCGCTGCACGCCGCGGTCGACGCCGGCGGCGGCCTGCGGACGCTGTACCTGATCGAGGACCTCGAGGAGATCGAGCCCTCCGCGCTCTGGTCCGACGCGAAGCTCGGCGGCGACCTGATCCGGCATCCGCGCGACTGGAAGCGGTCGGCGATCGTGACCGACATCGGCTGGATGGCGCACGCGACGCGCCTGTTCGAATGGATGATCCCGGGCGAGACGCGGGTCTTCGCCGTCTCGGAGCTCGAGGACGCGAAGCGCTGGGTGGGCGGCTAGGATTTGGAGGCTGATCGGTGCTGCGGCTGTCGGGTGGGCAGGTTGAGTCGCTGTTCGATCTGGGGTTGCCGGTGGAGGTCGCCGAGTTGCCGGGCGATCTCGCGGCGCTGGATCGGCTGCTCGAGGATCAGGCGCTGTTGGCGCCGATCGAGGCGGCGTGGAGTCCTCAAGCGGCGGGTCATGGCCGGCCGTCGGTGCCGATGGGGCGCTTCGTGCGGCTGATGGTCGTCAAGGCGCGCTCGCAGCGGTTGGGGCTATGAAACGCTGGTGCGCGAGGTTTCTGACTCGCTGCATCTGCGGCGGTTCTGCCGGATCGCACTCAGCGAGCGGGTGCCGGACGAGTCGACGATCCGAAAGCTCGTGCGCCGACTCGGTCCGGAGGTCGTCGAGCAGATCACGATGGCGGTGATCGAGCGCGCCACCGGCGCCGGGCCCAGCGGCGGTTCATCGCGCGTGCGGTCCGGATCGACTCGACGGTGATCGAGTCCGACATCCGGTATCCGACCGATCTCGGGCTGGCCCAGGACGCGACGCGGATGCTGGCCGCCGAGGCCGCCAAGGCCAGCGAGCTGGCGGGACGGGACGCGCCGCGCGTGCGCGACCGCTCGCGGGCCGTCGCCGACCGGCTGCGCCGCCTGAACCGGACGTTGGCGGCCCGCACCGGCCAGGGCAAGCCGACGGCGCTGCGCTTGACCGGCGAGGCCGGCGAGCTGGCCGGGCGCTCGGTGCACGAGGCGCGCCGCCTGGCCGCGGCCCTGCGCGCCCGCGCCCGCGGCGCGGCGCCGCGCGAAGCTGCGAGCCGCCGCAGCGGATCGAGCAGATCGCCGAGCGCGCCGCAAGGTCTGCGAACAGATCACCCGTCGCCTGGCGGGCCAGAAGATCACCGACAGGCTGGTCTCGATGAGCGACCCCGACGCCCGGCCGATCCGCAAGGGCAAGCTGCGTCAGCCGACCGAGTTCGGGACCGTGACCCAGGTGCCTAGCTGTGCGGAACACCCGCCGCAGCTAGGGGGTGAACTTGACGGTGATCACGTCACCGTCCTGCATCGTGTAGTCGCGGCCCTCGAGCCGCAGCACGCCGCGGTCGCGGGCCGGCGCGTAGCCGCCGGCGTCGACGAGCGCGTCCCAGCCGATCACCTCCGCGCGGACGAAGCCGCGCTGGATGTCGGAGTGGATCTCGCCGGCGGCGTGCCACGCCGATAGCCCGCGGCGCAGGTGCCAGGACTGGGCCGGCTTGTCCTCGCCCGCGGTGAAGAACGCGATCAGGTCGAGCAGCGAGAACGCCCCGCCGACCACGCGCTGCAACCCCGATTCGGAGATCCCGAGCTCCTCGCGCATCGTGCCCGCCTCGTCGTCGTCGAGCTCGGACAGCTCGGCCTCCAGCCGCGAGGAGATCGCCACCGCCGCGGCGTCGCGGCCGGCGGCGTGCTCGGTCACGACCGCGGGCACCTCGTCGTCGCCCTCGCACACGTTCGCCACGTACAGCACCGGCTTGGCGGTCAGCGCGCCGAGGTCGCGCGCCGCGTGCGGCGCGTCCTCCGGCAGCGGCACGGAGCGCACCGGCCGGCCGGACTGCAGAGCCTCGATCACCGCCAGCAGCCACTTCTCCTCGGCGACCGCGCGCCGGTCGCCCGAGCGCGCCTCGCGTACGATCCGCGCGTGCCGGCGCTCGGCCTGCTCGAGGTCGGCGTAGATCAGCTCGGTCTCGATCGTGTCCATGTCCGCCGCCGGATCGACGCGGCCGTCGGGGTGGATCACGTTCGGGTCGTCGTGCGCGCGCACGACGTGCAGCAGCGCGTCGGTCTCCCGGATGTTGGCCAGGAACTGGTTGCCGAGCCCCTCGCCCTTGTGCGCGCCCGCCACCAGCCCGGCGATGTCGTGGAACTCGATCGTGTCCGGCACGACGTTCGAGGCGCCGACCGTCCTCGCCACCGCGTCGAGCCGCTCGTCCGCGACGCCGACCACCGCCACGTTCGGCTCGATCGTCGTGAACGGGTAGTTCGCCGCCTGCGCGCCCGCCTGCGACAGCGCGTTGAAGAGCGAGGACTTGCCCGCGTTGGGCATCCCCACGATCCCGACCTTCATCATCGCCCGAAGCTCCCCAGCAGCGTCCCGAGGCCGGCGCCGGCGGCCACGTCCGAGGGGTAGTGGACGCCGAGGTAGAGGCGCGAGAGCGCCATCGCGGTCGCCATGCAGTACAGCGGCGCGGTCGGCACGAGCCCGGTGAACGCGCGCGCCGCCGCGAACGACGACGTCGAGTGCGAGGACGGGAACGAGAGCCCGGTCGGCGTCGCCATCAGGTGCGGCAGGTCCTCGACCACCGGCCGCGGCCGCCCGATCGACCACTTGATCGAGCTCGAGGTCAGGTACGCGCAGCCCACCACCGCGGTGGCGCGGATCCAGCGCGGGCGCGCGGGCTTGTCGAGCGCCGCGCCCAGCAGCCCGGCGCCGAGCCAGAAGAGCCCGTGCTCACCGAGCGCCGAGTAGCGCCGCACCCACTTGACCGTCTCCGGCGTCCGCGCGAGCGTGCGCAGGCGCTTGTAGAGCGCCAGGTCCAGCGCGTTGGCGCGGACCCGCAGGGACTGCTTGGCGGTGCTCAGAAGCCGACGCGGTGCTCGTCGGACTCGACGCGCAGGTAGACGACCTGCCCGACGTCGACCAGCACGGCGCCGTCGGCGGCCTCGACCTCGTGCCAGCGCTCGCGGCCTTCTTGCGCATCACGCCGCGCAGCTCGTTGAGCTGCGACTCCGAGAGCCGCAGCGCGAGCACCTGGCCGCCGGCGAAGCCGACCGCCGCCTTGCGGTTGGGATCAGGCATGGACTGCTGCCGGTTGGACGATCTCGGTCAAGACACCACCTGAGGACGAAGGATGCAGGAACGCCACCTGCGACTGCCGGATGCCGGTGCGCGGCGACTCGTCGATCAGGCGCATTCCCTGGTCGCG
This sequence comes from uncultured Solirubrobacteraceae bacterium, assembly GCA_963722815.1. Lineage (GTDB taxonomy): Bacteria > Actinomycetota > Thermoleophilia > Solirubrobacterales > Solirubrobacteraceae > DASQFQ01. Next base: position 7,691 of record CAVROM010000008.1, on the reverse strand, counting down.
CAGCCGCCGGAGGACGGCCTCGATGTCGTCGACCTGGTAGGCGACGTGGTGCAGCCCCGGGCCGCGCTTGGCGAGGAACTTGCCGACCGGCGTGTCGTCGTGGAGCGGGGCGAGCAGCTCGACGTGGTTCTCGCCCACGTCCAGCAGCGCGGCCTCGACACCCTGCGACTCCACCGTCTCGCGGTGCACGAGGGTGAGCCCGTAGACGTTGACGTGGAGGTCGATCGCCTCCTCGAGGTCGCTCACCGCGAGGCCGACGTGGTCGATGCGCCCGAACATCGGCCGGAGTCTAGACAGGTAGCCTGGCTGGGCGTGCGGATCGCGCTGATCGCCAACGCGGCCTCCGGAGGGGGCCTCGACCCGGAGGAGCTCGCCGAGCGGATGCGCCGCCACGGCGCCGACGTGCGCGCCTTCGGCGTCGAGCCCGACGGCTCGAGCCCGCCGCCGCGTGGGGCCCCGAGCGCGTGGCGGTCGCCGGCGGCGACGGCACGCTCGGCACGGCGGCGGCGCTGGCCGGCCGCCTCGGCGTGCCGCTGGCGGTCATCCCCACCGGCACCGCCAACGACTACGCGCGCGCCTCCGAGCTCCCGGACGACCCCGAGGACGCCTGCGCGCTGGCCGCCACCGGCCGCGAGCTGCGGCTCGATGGAGCTCGGGCGCCTCGCCGACGGGCGGCCGTTCGTCAACGTCGCCAGCGCCGGCCTCGCCTCCGCCGCCGCCCGCCGCGCCGAGCCGTTCAAGTCCTTCCTCGGCCCGCTCGCCTACCCGGTCGGCGCGCTGCGCGCCGCGATGACCGAGCAGCCGCTGCGCTGCACGGTCTGCGCGGGCGGCGAGCAGGTCTTCGACGGCGAGGCGTGGCAGGCGATCGTCGCCGTCACCGGCGCGTTCGGCGGCGGCGCCGACATCGACGCCGCCGACCCCGAGGACGGCGTGCTCGACGCCGCGATCCTCCCCGCCGGCTCGCGCCTCGGCCTCGCCCGCCGCGCCTGGGGACTGCGCCGCGGCACGATCGCCGAGCAGCGCGACGTCCGCCACGCGCGCGGCACCGTGGTCGAGGTCGACCTGCCGCCGGGCACGGAGTTCAACGTCGACGGCGAGGTGCACGACTCCGGCATGGAGCGCATCACCGTCGAGCACCGCGCCTACGAGCTGGTGGTCGGCTGTCCTTCCCGAACGTCCCACTCGAAATCGGCGCCCGCCGATCACCGCCATGCGTCGTCCTCGACCCTCGAAATACCAGGGGTATTCCTTCAGGTCTGCGTCCTCGCCTGGCGGCGCCGGCGGCCGGTCTTTCGAGCGCGGCATCACGAGAAGGACCACTGATGGCGTTCGGCAACCGCGACCTGGCCGTCGACCTCGGCACCGCCAACACGCTCGTGTTCGAGCGCGGGCGCGGGATCGTGGTCTCCGAGCCGAGCGTGATCGCGGTCGACGCCGACCGCGGCGAGGTCTATGCCGTCGGCGACGAGGCGCACCGGATGATCGGCCGCACGCCGGCCACGATCTCCGCCACCCGCCCGCTGCGCCACGGCGTGATCGCCGACTTCGAGGTCACCGAGCAGATGCTGCGCTACTTCCTGCGCAAGGCGCAGACGAGCCGCTGGTCGCGCCCGCGGGTGGTCATGTGCGTGCCGTCGGGCGTCACCGAGGTCGAGACGCGCGCGGTCGAGGAGGCGTGCCTGAGCGCCGGCGCGCGCCAGGTGGCGCTGATCGAGGAGCCGATCGCGGCCGCCATCGGCGCCGGCCTCGAGATCGCCGAGCCGACCGGCCACATGGTCGTCGACATCGGCGGCGGCACCTCCGAGGTCGCCGTGATCTCGATGGGCGAGATCGTGGTCGAGACCTCGCTGCGGCTGGCCGGCTACGACCTCGACGAGGCGATCATGGCCTACGTCCGCCGCCACGCGAACCTCGCGATCGGCCAGCCGAGCGCGGAGGAGATCAAGATGGTCGCCGGCTCCGCCTTCCCGATGCCGCAGACCGTCGAGGTCGAGGTGCGCGGCCGCGAACTGCTCTCGGGCCTGCCGCGCACGGTGATGCTCGACTCCGACGACATCCGCGAGGCGCTCGCCGAGCCGGTGCAGACGATCGTCGACGCCGTGCGCGAGACGCTCGACCAGACGCCGCCCGAGCTGTCCTCGGACATCCTCGTCCACGGGATCCTGCTGGCCGGCGGCGGCGCGCTGCTGCACGGGCTGGCCGAGCGGCTCGAGCAGGAGACGTCGATGCCGACGCGGATCGCCGACTCGCCGCTGACCTGCGTCGCGGTGGGCGCCGGCGAGTCGCTGGAGGAGTTCGAGGCGATCGCGCGCCGGGCGCAGCTCGCCCGCCGCTCCGCGCGCCGCCCGGGCGCGCGCTCGCCCCGCATGCGCAGGTAGGGTCGCGCCCCATGAAAATCCGCGCTGCTGTCCTGGAGGAGTTCGGCGCCCCGCTCGCCGTGCAGGAGGTCGACCTGGCCGAGCCCGGCCCGGGCGAGGTGCTCGTCCGGCTCGAGGCCTGCGGGGTCTGCCACACCGACCTCTACACCGCCTCGGGCGCCGACCCGAGCGGCTACGCCCCGGCCGTGCTCGGCCACGAGGGCGCCGGCGTCGTCGAGCGCCTCGGCGAGGGCGTGAGCTCCGTCAAGGAGGGCGACCACGTCGTCTCGCTCTTCTCGCCCCAGTGCGGCGAGTGCATCCACTGCCTGTCCCCGAAGACGAACCTCTGCCTCGCCATCCGCGACCAGCAGGGCAAGGGCTACCTGCCCGACGGCACGACGCGCCTGTCCCGCGACGGCGAGCCGATCCGGCACTTCATGGGCTGCTCGACGTTCGCGGAGTACACCGTGATGCCGGAGATCGCGCTGGCCAAGATCAACCCGGAGGCGAAGCTGGACCGCGCCTGCCTGTTCGCCTGCGGCCTCTCCACCGGCCTCGGCGCGGCGCTCAACACCGCCAAGGTCGAGGCGGGCTCGACCTGCATCGTGTTCGGCGCCGGCATGGTCGGCCTCGGCGCGGTCGCGGGCTGCCGCCTCGCGAGCGCGGAGCGGATCGTGTGCGTCGACCTGAGCGAGGAGCGGCTCAAGCTCGCCACCGGCCAGGGCGCGACCGAGACGATGGTGGGAGGGCCCGACGCGGTCCAGCAGATCCTCGACATGACGGACGGCTTCGGGGCCGACTACACGTTCGAGGCGACCGGCAACGTCAAGGTCATGCGCCAGGCCGTCGAGGCCGCGCGCATGGGCTGGGGACTCTGCACGGTCGCCGGCGTGGCCGGCAAGGGCGAGACGCTCGACATCGTCCCGCGCTTCCTGATCACCGGCCGCCGCGTCGCGGGCTCCTCGTTCGGCGGCGTCAAGGGCCGTGAGCAGGTGCCGCAGTTCGTCGAGCGCTACCTCGCCGGCGACATCGACGTCGACGCCTTCCTGTCCCACCGCATCACGCTCGCCGAGGTCAACAAGGGCTTCGAGCTGATGGAGGCGCAGGACGGCATCCGCAGCGTGATCTCGTTCGCATGATCGACCACGTCAAGCTGTTCGTCGCCGACGTCGCGGCGAGCCGGGCTTTCTACGAGGCCGCGCTCGAGCCGCTCGGGTACCGGGTCATGATGGATTACGGCGAGGCGGTCGGCATGGGGAGGGACTTCCCCGACTTCTGGCTCCAGGCGGGCGAGTCGACCCGCTGCCACGTCGCGTTCCGCGCCGGCTCTCAGGAGGAGGTCCAGCGCTTCCACGCGGCGGCGGTGGCGACGGGCGGCACCGGCAACGGCGAGCCCGGCCCCAGGCCCCACTACCACCAGAACTACTACGGCGCGTTCGCCCTCGACCCCGACGGCAACAACGCCGAGGCCGTCTACCACGGGGCGATGCAGCCTACTCCGCTAGGCGGTGTCCTCCTTCGGCGCCTCGATCGCGACCACGCGCAGGCCCTGGCCGGGCGAGCGGTGGAAGCGCGGGATGCCGGACATGATCCGCTCGATGTCGTCGCGCTCGAGCACCTCGTTCTCGAGCAGCTCGACGGCGAGCTCGTCGAGCTTCTCGCGGTGGTCGAGGATCAGCTTCACCGCGCCGCGCATCGCCTCGTCGGAGAGGTGCTGCTGCTCCTCGTCGCGCAGCTCGCGCGTGCGGTCGGAGACCAGGCCGCCCTCGGCCGACACCCGGCGCGAGGTGATGGTGGTGCCCATCGCGTAGTCGTGGATCATCGAGCGCGAGATCTCCGCCACCCGCGCGAGGTCGTCCGACGCGCCGGTGGTGATCGCGCCGAACACGATCTCCTCCGCCGCGCGGCCGCCGAGCAGCACCGTCATGTAGTCGATGAGCTCCTCGCGCGTCTTGAGGTAGCGGTCCTCCTCCGGCAGGTTCAGCGTGTAGCCGAGCGCGCGGCCGCGGGGCACGATCGAGATCTTGTGCACGCGGTCGACGCCGGGCAGCAGCTCCGCGCACAGCGCGTGACCCGCCTCGTGGAACGCGACGACGCGGCGCTCGTGGTCGTTCAGCGTGCGGCGCGACTGCATGCCGGCCACCACGCGCTCGAGCGCGCTGTCGAAGTCGGCGTGGGCGATGAACTCGCGGTCCTGCGCGCGCCGCGAAGATCGCCGCCTCGTTGCAGAGGTTGGCGAGGTCCGCGCCGGTCAGCCCCGACGTCTGGCGCGCGATCATCGCGAGGTCGACGTTGCCGAGCGGCTTGCCGCGCGTGTGCACCTTCATGATCTCCTCGCGGCCGGCCACGTCGGGCGGCGAGACGAAGATCTGGCGGTCGAAGCGCCCCGGCCGCAGCAGCGCGGCGTCGAGCTTCTCGAGCAGGTTGGAGGCGGCGATGACGACGACGTCCGGCGCGGAGCCGAAGCCGTCCATCTCCACCAGCAGCTGGTTGAGCGTCTGCTCGCGCTCGGAGTTGTTGTCCGAGCCGCGCTCGCCGCCGACGGCGTCGATCTCGTCGATGAAGATGATCGCCGGGTGGTTCTCGCGGGCGATCTTGAACAGGCGCCGGATGCGCGACGCGCCGAGGCCGGCGAACATCTCGACGAACGCGGCGGCCGACTGCGAGTAGAAGTTCGCGCCCGCCTCGTGGGCGACGGCCTTCGCCAGCAGCGTCTTGCCGGTGCCGGGCGGCCCGTGGAGCAGGATGCCGCGCGGCACCGTCGCGCCGAGCTTCTTGAAGCGCGCGGGGTCGCGCAGGAACTCGACGACCTCGTGGAGCTCGGCCTTCGCCTCGTCGGCGCCCGCCACGTCCGCCCAGCCGATCGCGGTCTTGGACTCCGCCTTGATCTCCGTCGGCTTCGTCCGCGGCATCATCTTCAGCGTCTTCCAGATGAAGAAGACCAGCAGGCCCATGAAGATGATCGGCGCCCACGTCTGGAGCCACGTGGAGATGTGGTCCCACGAGTACCAGTGTTCGGTCGGTGCGCTGACCGTGACCGTTCTGGATTGTGCGAGCAGCGTGTACAGCGGGGCCTCCCTGCCGAGTGTCAAGCAGGGTTTAGCGCAGCCTACGCCCCATCACAATGCGGCGTGGACCTTAGTTGTAGGCCGCTTCGACCCGCAGGATCTCCGCGAGCGCGGCCCGCCCGACCTCGAGCTGGCGCTCGTCGGGCTCGCGCGTGCCGATCAGCCGCTGGATCTCGAAGCCCGGCCGGCGCAGCGCCTGGGCGAGCTTCGTCTCGCTGTTGCGCTCGCACCACCCGAACAGCTCGACCGCCACCGCGGTCGACGCGAGCGCCACCGCGGCGCCCGCCAGCGGCCCCGGCTTCTCGAGCGTCCGGCGCAGCAGCAGCGTGCCCGCCAGGTTGGAGGCGAGCAGCGGGGCGACGAGGTGCGAGCCGCAGCGCTCGTGCTCCTTGGAGGTGTCGCGCGCGTCGTCGGCGCCCTGCTCGTAGGCGGCGATCGCCTTGTGCTCGACGCCGTGGTACTCGGCGAGCTCGCCGCCGCGCAGCGCGAACAGCGCCGGCGTCACCGACGCGAGCGCGGCGATCGACTCGCCGCCGATCCCCCGCACCCGCCTGCGCGCGAGCGCGCCGGTCAGCGACGCGCCGGCCGCCACCGCGATCACGGAGACGTCCTGGAACGGCAGCCGCACCTCCGGCAGCCCGCGCTTGACCAGCGGGATCACCGCCATCGCCTCGCCGAGCCGCGACGACGCCGCGCACGCCCGGCACGCCGTCGACCGCGCGCAGCGCGGCTTCTTGCCCGACCCGACCTTGACCTCGCCGGCGTCGGTGCGCACCGCCGCGGCCCAGTGCGTCGGCCCGTGGACCAGCAGCCCGTTGCGCAGCGCCATCCCGCCGAGGCGGAGCTTGTCGGGTTCCGTCATGCCAGCAGCCTCCTCGGCAGCTCGTGGAAGAAGCTCGCCGCGAAGCCGAGGTCGCGGACGTCGATCCGCTCGTCGGCGCCATGGATCAGCGGCCAGGTGTCGTACAGCGTCATGTGCCGGTGCGGGAAGAAGCCGTAGGCGACGCAGTCGGGGAACGCGTCGCGGAACCAGCGCGAGTCGGTGAAGGCCGGCAGCACGGTCGGCACGACCTCGGCGCCCGGCTCGGCCTCGCCGACCCAGTCGCGGATCGCGTCCATCAGCGGCGACTCGACCGGCGAGCTGTTGCCGACCACCTCCTCGAGGAACTCGACCTCGACGCCGTCGGTGTCGCCGAGCGCCTCGCGGACGCGCGCCATCGTCTCCTCCGAGCCCATGCCGGCGGGGACGCGGCAGTCGACCTTCAGCTCGGCGCGAGCGGGCACGACGTTGATCTTGCTCGAGGCCTCGATGATCGTCGGCGCGAACGTCGCCCCGAACGTCGGCTCGATCATCGCGGCCAGCCGCTCGTCGATCGCCGCGCAGGTGCTCGAGCGCGCCGTCCGGGTCCGCCGGGTCGAGCCCGACCGCGGACAGGAACGCGCGCGGCGGGTCGGTCAGGTCGTGCGTCACGCCCGCCGCGCCGAGCCGCTCGACGTAGGGCAGGAGCTTGAGCAGCGCGTTGTCGGCGAGCGCGGGCACCGAGGCGTGGCCCGCGCGGCCGCTCGCGCGCACGGCGAAGCGGAATGTGCCCTTCTCGGCGCAGCAGACGCCGTAGAGGCGGCGGCCGTCGTAGGGCATCGGCGGCCCGGCGCCCTCGTTGAGCAGCATGTCGCAGCGCGCGAGGTCCGGCCGCTCCTGGGTCAGCCACTGCGCGCCCACCAGCCCGCCGACCTCCTCGTCGGCAACCGAGATGATCTTCAGCTCGCCGCGCGGCGGCCGCCAGCCCTCGCGCGCCAGCGCGGCGCCGGCCACGACCTCGGCCGCGGTCTGCGACTTCATGTCGAGCGCGCCGCGGCCCCACACGAAGCCGTCGTGCAGCTCGCCCGACCACGGGTCGCGCGACCAGTCCTCGGGCGAGGCGAGCACGGTGTCGACGTGCGACAGGTAGCCGAGCACCGGGCCGTCGCCCTCGCCGGGCAGCCGCGCGACGAGGTTCGGCCGCTCGTCCGACGTGCCGGCGAGCTCGCACTCGAAGCCCGCCTCCTCGAGGTACCGCTTCAGATACTCCTGGCACTCCCGCTCGTCGCCGGGCGGGTTGACCGTGTTGAAGCGGATCAGTTCGCCGAGGACATCGGCGGTCTCCTCCTGGAGGTCCACGCGGGTCAGGTTACGGCCTGGACGATGCAGCCCGCCGCGGCGATCAGCAGCACGACGGCGATCGCCTGGATCAGCGCCGCCTCCGACATCCGCCCGGTGAGGCGCGAG
>CAVROM010000007.1:0-250832 GCA_963722815.1 uncultured Solirubrobacteraceae bacterium | reverse complement strand
GATGCGCGCCGCGAGCACCGCGGCGTTCTTCGCGTTGTCGACGCCGACGCACGCGACCGGCACGCCGGGCGGCATCTGGGCGATCGAGAGCAGCGCGTCGAGCCCGCCGCCGACCGACATGGACGACGTGAGCGGCACGCCGATGACCGGCAGCTGGCTGTGCGCCGCGACCACGCCCGGGAGCGCCGCCGACAGCCCGGCGCCGGCGATGATCACCCGCAGGCCGCGCATTTTGGCGTTCTTCGCGTAGTCGGCCACCGTGTCCGGATCGCGGTGCGCCGACATCACGCGCACCTCGTGGCGGATGCCGCGCTCCTCGAGCTCCTTGGCCGCCTTCTCCATCGCGGGCATGTCGCTCTTCGAGCCCATCACGATGCCGACGCGCGGGGCGTCGACCTCCATCCCGTCGAACTCCGACTCGACGGCCGTCTCGGTGGCGAGATCAGGGGTTGCCGGCTGCTCGCTCATGCCTTGAGCGCGATGTCCCTGCGGAGCTGGCGACCGTCGAACGTGATCATGTCGGCGGCAGCATACGCATCGTCCCGGGCGGCAGGGACATCGTCGCCCAGCGCGGTCACGTTGAGGACCCGCCCGCCCGCCGTGACGACTTTGTCGCCGTCCTCGGCGGTGCCCGCGTGGAGCACCTCGACGTCGTCCGGAACCTGATCGAGCCCCGAGATCACGTCGCCCGACCGCGACGACTCCGGGTAGCCCGCCGACGCGAGCACGACCGTCACCGCCGCGCGCTCGTCCCATTCCAGCTCGACGCCCTCGAGGCCGCCCGGCTCGGTCGCGCGCATGAGCAGGTCGAGCAGGTCGGAGCGCAGGCGCGGGAGCACGACCTGCGTCTCGGGGTCGCCGAAGCGGGCGTTGAACTCGAGCACGCGCACGCCGTCGGGGGTCAGCATCAGCCCGGCGTAGAGGACGCCGTGGAACGGTGTGCCGCGGTCGCGCAGCTCATCGAGCACCGGCTGGTGGACGGTGGCGACGATCTCGGCCAGCAGCTGCGAACCGATCTCCGCGACCGGCGAGAACGCGCCCATGCCGCCGGTGTTCGGCCCGGTGTCGCCGTCGCCGATGCGCTTGAAGTCGCGCGCGGGCGCGAGCGGCAGCGCCCGCTCCCCGTCGCACAGCGCGAGCACGGACAGCTCGTCGCCGCGCAGGAACTCCTCGACCAGCACGGGGTGGTCGCCGAACTGCCGCTGCTCGATCATCGCCACCAGCGCGCTGTGGGCCACGCTCTCGTCCTCGGCGATCACGACGCCCTTGCCGGCCGCCAGCCCGTCGGCCTTGATCACCGCCGGGTAGGAGGAGATCGCCGTCATCCCCTCCTCGACGGTGCGGACGATCCAGTGCCCGCCGGTCGGCACCCCGGCCGCCTCCATGATCTCCTTGGCGAACGCCTTCGAGCCCTCGAGCCGCGCGGGCTCGCGCTTGGGCCCGAACACCGGGACGCCCCTGGCCTCGAGCTCGTCGGCGAGCCCCGCCACCAGCGGCGCCTCGGGCCCCACCACCACGAGATCGGCGCCCGACTCCGCCGCGGCGGCCGCGAACGCGACCGGGTCGCCGGGGTCGGCGTCGAGCCGCCGCGCCTCGGCGCGGATGCCGGCGTTACCGGGCGCGCACCACAGCTCGGGCTGCTGGGGCGAGCGGGCCAGGGCCCGGATCAGAGCGTGCTCACGCCCACCGGCGCCGACGACGAGGACCTTCATCGGCCCGAAGGGTCGCCGACGCGCCGGATCGATCTCAGAGCGACGCGATGAAGTCGTCGATCGGGATCGCCGCGAGCGACTCGTAGTGCGCGGTGCCGCGCGAGCCGAGCTCGAGCGAGACGCGCGCCATCGTCTTCTCGTCGGGCGCCTCGACGACGTTGACGAAGTCGAAGTGCCCGAGCGTCGCCCACTGGGCCTTCACGGTCGCCCCGAGCTGCTCGATCTCGTTGTTGACCTCGCGGATCCGCGCGGGGTTGTTCCGGACGGTCTGCACACCCTCTGGCGTGAGCGTCGACAGCATGATCCAAGTCGGCACAGCGCCTCCCTCAAATGGTTGAGCGGCTCGTTCTACCCGATCCTTCCGCCCGCGCGCGGTGTTGTCGGAGCTGAATGGATACTTCACGCATGACCACACGCCTCGTGGGCGCCGCGCTCGCCGCCCTGGCCCTGCTGCCCGCGACGGCGCACGCCGCCGCGCTCGCTCCGCTGAAGCCCTGCTACATCTCGGTGACGCAGGCGTCGCCCGGCGGCGCGCCGCAGATCACGCGCGAGTCGCTCGACCTCGCCGGCAACGGCTTCACGGCCGGCTCGCTCGTCGACGTCAGCTTCAACGGCAGGCTCGACCGCACGATCCAGGCCGACGGCGCCGGGAACCTGCCGCCCCAGATCCTGCAGTCGCCCTACCAGGCGAAGGGTCAGGGCACGTTCACGCTGACCGCGGCCGAGCGCGGCAACCCCGCCAACACGGTCGCGGCGCCGTCACGCACCACCGCGCTGACGCTCAAGCTCAAGCCCAAGCGGGCCCGGCCGTCGACGCGCATCCGCTTCAAGGGCGCCGGCTTCACGGCCCAGAAGGCGGTGTGGGCGCACTACCTCTACAACGGCAAGGTCCGCAAGACCGTCCGGCTGGTCAAGCGGATCAAGAACCCCTGTGGGACGTTCTCGGTCAAGCGCAAGCAGATCCCGATCAAGCGCCCGAAGCTGGGCGTATGGCGGCTGCAGGTCGACCAGCAGAAGCGCTACAGCCGCGCGCCCGACGGCGTCAACGTGCGCGCCGACATCAAGGTCCAGAAGGTCTTCACGTAATCGGGGCGCTGACCGGCTCGGCGACGGCGAACGTCAGCTCGCCGTCGCTCGTGGCGTCCACGCGCACGTGGTCGCCGCCCGAGAAGTCGCCCTGCAGCAGCCCGCGCGCGAGCGGGTCGACCAGGTGGCGCTGGATCACCCGCTTGAGCGGGCGGGCGCCGTACACCGGGTCGTAGCCCAGCTTGCCGAGCTGGTCGCGCGCCGCGTCCGACAGCTCCACGGTCACGCCGCGCTCGGCCACCCGCGCGATCAGCCGCGCGACCTGGATGTCCACGATGTGGCGCAGCTGCTCCTCGGACAGCGAGTCGAACTCGATGATGTCGTCGAGCCGGTTGATGAACTCGGGCTTGAACGTCGCCTCGGCGCCGATGCGGCCGCCGGGGATGTTCGAGGTCATGATCAGCACGCTGTTGCGGAAGTCGACCGTGCGGCCCTGGCCGTCGGTCAGCCGCCCGTCGTCCATGACCTGCAGCAGGATGTTGAAGACGTCGGTGTGGGCCTTCTCGATCTCGTCGAGCAGGACGACCGCGTACGGACGCCGGCGCACGGCCTCCGTGAGCTGGCCGCCCTCCTCGTAGCCGACGTAGCCGGGGGGCGCGCCGACGAGCCGGGCCACGGAGTGCTTCTCCATGTACTCCGACATGTCGATCCGGATCATCGCGTCCTGCGAGTCGAACATGTACTCGGCGAGCGCGCGCGCGAGCTCGGTCTTGCCGACGCCCGTGGGGCCGAGGAACAGGAACGTGCCGATCGGGCGATCGGGGTCGCTCAGCCCGGCGCGGGAGCGGCGCAGCGCGTTCGAGACCGCGACGACGGCCTCGTCCTGGCCGACGACCCGCTGGTGCAGGCGGTCCTCCATCGCGAGCAGCTTCGCCATCTCGGTCTCCATCAGGCGTGAGACGGGGATGCCGGTCCACTTCCCCACGACCTCGGCGACGTCGTCGGCGTCCACGTGCTCGCGCAGGTAGACGGCCGGCTCCTCGTTGGGCGCGCGCGAGTCGGCCTCGGCGAGCTTGGCCTCGAGGTCGGGGATCTCGCCGTGGCGCAGCTCGGCGGCGCGCTGGTAGTCGAGCTCGCGCTCGGCCCGCTCGAGCTCAGAGCGGGCCTCGTCGAGGCGCTCGGTGAGCTTGCCGACGCCCTGGGCGGCCTCCTTCTCGCGCTCCCACTGGGTGCGCATGCCGGTGGCCTGCTCGTTGAGCTCGGCGAGCTCGCGCTCGATCTCCTCGCGGCGCGCGGTCGCGGTGTTGTCGTCCTTGACCGCGAACTGCTCGATCTCGAGCTGCTTGATGCGGCGCTCGACCTCGTCGATCTCGGTGGGGACGGACGTCAGCTCGATGCTGATGCGCGACGACGCCTCGTCGATCAAGTCGATCGCCTTGTCGGGCAGGAAGCGATCGGCGATGTAGCGGTTGCTCAGCATCGCGGCGGCGATCAGCGCGGCGTCGGTGATGCGGACTCCGTGGTGCGCCGAGTAGCGCTCCTTGAGCCCGCGCAGGATCGCGATCGTGTCCTCGACCGACGGCTCGCCAACGTAGATCGGCTGGAAGCGCCGCTCGAGGGCCGGGTCCTTCTCGACGTGCTTCTTGTACTCGTCGAGCGTGGTGGCGCCGACCGCGCGCAGCTCGCCGCGGGCGAGCATCGGCTTCAGCAGGTTGGCGGCGTCGACGGCGCCCTCGGCGGCGCCGGCGCCGACGATCGTGTGCAACTCGTCCATGAACAGGATGATCTGGCCGTCGGCCTCCTGGATCTCCTTGAGGACGGCCTTCAGGCGCTCCTCGAACTCGCCGCGGTACTTGGAGCCGGCGATCAGCGCGCCGATGTCCAGCGCGACGACGCGGCGGTCCTTGAGCTGCTCCGGCACGTCGCCGGAGACGATGCGCTGGGCGAGGCCCTCGGCGATCGCGGTCTTGCCGACGCCGGGCTCGCCGATCAGGACGGGGTTGTTCTTGGTGCGGCGCGCGAGGACCTGGATGACGCGGCGGATCTCGTCGTCGCGGCCGATCACCGGGTCGAGCTTGCCGTCCTCGGCGGCCTGCGTGAGGTCGCGGCCGAACTTCTCGAGCGACTGGTACTTGTCCTCGGGGTTCTCGTCGGTCACGCGGTGCGGGCCGCGGACGCCCTCGATGGCGGGGACGATGTCCTTCTTGCTCGCGCCGTTGCGGCGCAGCGCGTCGCCTGCCGGCGACTTGTGGTCGGCGAGGGCGAGCAGCAGGTGCTCGGTCGAGACGTACTCGTCCTTGAACTGGCCCAGCTCGCGCTCGGCGGCGCGCAGGACGGCGACGAGCTCGCGGCTGACGGTGGGCTCGCTGGCGGCGCCCTGGATGGTCGGGAGCCGGTCGAGGGCGGCGTTGACGTCCTGGCGGATGGCCTCGGGGCGGGCGCCGAGCTTGCTCAGGACGGGGACGACGAGGCCGTCCTCCTGCTCGAGCAGGACCGCGAGCAGGTGCTCGGGCGTGGCCTCGGTGTGGTTGCGCGCGGCGGCGAGGGCCGTGGCGGCCTCGAGCGCGGCGCGGGACTTGGTCGTGAAGCGATCGATATTCATAGGCTCAAAATCTCAGTCGGATGGACTGAGATCATAGCCGAGGAACGCCGCCGCTTCCAGTCAATCGTCCTCCGGATGGTCGCGGCCGCGGCCGCCGCCTCCGGAGTCGTCGCCGCCGCCCTTGCCGCCGTGGTCGTCGACGGTCGGCACCGCGGTCGGGACGGCGGTCGCCGTCGGCCGAGGGGTCGCCGTGGGCCTGGGGCGCCGCCGCTTCTTCTTCTTCGGCTTCGGGGTCGGCGTGGCGGTGGGAGTGCGCGTAGCGGTCGCCCGCGGCGCGAGCTCGCGCCCGGCGTTGACGGGCTCGGACGAGAGACCGATGCGCTGGGTCGACAGCGAGCTGGCGGCGTAGGTGACCCCGGCGGCGAGCACGACGCCCGCCAGGGCTCCCAGGATCCACAGCGCGATCTTCATGCGGGTCACCGTAGGGAGCGCATGGTTAAGCGCGGTCGAAGGAGATCGTGGCCACCGCGCCGCCGCCGTCGCGGTTGGCGAGCGTGACGTCGCCGCCCCAGCGCCGCATCAGCTCGCGGGCGATCGGGAGCCCGAGGCCGGTGCCGGGCGGCCCGGCGCGGCCGGCCTTGCCGCGGTGGAAGCGCTCGAACACGGCCTCGAGCTCGGCCGGGTCGACCCCCGGGCCCTCGTCGAGGACGTCGATCGCGCCGGGCCGGGCGACGAGCGTGACCGCGCCGGTGCCATAGTGGAGCGCGTTCTCGATCAGCGTGTCGAGCGCGCGTTGGAGGTCGGCGGGGGCGGCCTGGACCGGCGGCGCGGGCACACCGGAGAGGGCGGTCACGCGAGGCCCGTCGCCTGTACCCGCGGACGGAGTCCGCTGGGTGAAGCGCGCCGCGGCCGCGCGGGCCGCGGCGCCGAGGTCGACCTCCTCGGCGGGCGCGTCGGCCTCGCCCGCCTGGGAGAGCAGCAGCAGCTCAGAAACCATCGCGGAGAGGCGGTCGACCTCCTTGAGCGCGGCCTCGATCTCCTCGGGGTCGCCGGTCGCGCGCGCCTCCTCGAGCCGCAGCTGCAGGCCGGCGAGCGGGGTGCGGAGCTGGTGCGAGGCGTCCGCGACGAACTCGCGCTGGCTGTCGACGAGGCGCTCGAGCCGCGCGCCCATCTCGTTGAACGTGCGCGCGAGGCCCTGCTGCTCGGCGGAGCCGTCGACCGGCACGCGGGCGTGCAGGTCGCCTTCGCCGAGGCGGGCGGCGGCGTCGTCGAGGCGGCGCAGCGGGCGGGCGATCTGGCGCGCGATCAGCGCGCCGGCGCCGAGGCCGAGCAGCAGCACGAGGCCGCCGACCGCGACCAGGCCGAGGATCGAGGTGCGCGTGGCGCGGCCAACGGCCTCGACGCTCTGCGTGATCCGCACCGCGCCCTCGGGGCGGCCGGCGGCGAGCACCGGCACGGCGGTGGCGAGGATCTCCTCGTCGAGCGTGTCGGAGCGGCGCTGGGCCTGGAAGCGGCGGCCGCGCAGGGCGGCGGCGATCTCCGGGCGGTCGCTGTAGTCGCCGCCGAGCTGGGCGGGGCCGTCGGAGTCGGCGACGAGGCGGCCGCGGGCGCCGGTGATGATCACGCGGCCGCGGGACGACCGAGCGATGGTGCCGACGATGCGGCGCAGCTCGGCGGGCTGGCCGAGCTGCCCGGAGGCGGTGGCGGCGGCGACCTCGGCCTGGCTGAGCGCCTGCGAGCGCACCTCGGCATCGACGCGGTCGCGCAGGTTGATCGCGAGCGGCACCTCGAGCGCGACGATCGCCAGCAGCAGGACGTAGGCCAGCGCCAGCAGCAGTCGGGTGCGCAGGCTCACTCGTCGGGCGCGCGGAAGCGGAAGCCGACGCCGCGGACGGTCTGCAGGTAGGTGGCGCTGTCAGCCGTCTCGCCGAGCTTGCCGCGGAGCCAGCGGACGTGGACGTCGAGCGTCTTCGTGCTGCCGAACCAATTCTCGTCCCAGACGCGGTCCATCAGGTCCTCGCGGGTGACGACCTTGCCGGCGTTGCGGACGAGCTCGGCGAGCAGGTCGAACTCCTTGCGGGAGAGCTGGAGCTCCCGCTCTTCGAGGGTGGCGCGGCGGGCGGCGAGGTCGACGTGGAGGCCGCCGATGGTGATCGGCGCCTCCGGCGTGGCCGGCTCGGCGGGCTGCACGCGACGCAGGACGGCGCGCATGCGGGCGATGACCTCGGGGCCGCTGAACGGCTTGACGACGTAGTCGTCGGCGCCGAGCTCGAGCCCGACGATCCGGTCGGTCTCGGTGCCGCGGGCGGTGAGGATGATGATCGGGACGCCGCTGCGGGCGCGGATCGTGCGGCAGACGTCGCGGCCGTCGCCGTCGGGGAGGTGGAGGTCGAGCAGGATCAGATCGGGCTCGAGCTGCTCCTGCAGCTGCAGCGCCCGGGCGGCCGTGGCGGCGACGTGCGGCTCGAACCCCTCGCGCTCGAGCGCCTTGGAGAACGGGGCGGAGATCGACTGCTCGTCCTCGACGAACAGGATCCGGGGGCGATCGCGCATGCGGGGCAACATAGAGGTGTACGCACGGGCTTTCCCTAGGTTTAACCCGGCGTTGGCGGGCGCTTGGCGGGCCGTGGCCGATGGTGTCGGGCATGAAGATCACACGCCACCACATCGCCACACGCCACCACATCGCCGCCGCGGTCACCGTCCTCGCCCTCGGGGTCCTGGCCGCCGCCGCGCTCGCCTCGGGTCGCTCCGAGGCTCCCCAGCCGCAGCAGCCGACGGCGCAGGCCGCCGCCGCGACCCCCGAGGTCCGGACCGAGGTCGTGCGCGAGACCGTGCACCGCCGCCGCGAGGACCGCCGCGAGGACCGGCGCCAGGACCGCGCCGCCACCACCACCGCCGCCCCGGCGGCCACGGCGACCCGCACCTCGGGCCGCGACGCCTCCGGCCACGGCGGCCGCGGGCGCGACCACGCCGAGGACGACGGCACCGTCGAGGTCGAGCACCACGGCGGCGAGGTCGAAGACCACGGCGGCCATGGCGGCCACGGCGGCCATGGCGGCGACGACGACTGACCGTCGCAAGCCGTCCCCGTTCGGCCTGCTCGCCGCGTCGCTGGCCGCCTTCTTCGCCCTGCTCGCCTTCCTGGCGGTGCAGGTGCGCGCGGGCGGCGACCCGGCGCTGGGGCCGCCGAAGCCGGCCGCGACCGCCGCGCCCCGCCGCGTGATCGTGCACCGCGTGATCGTGCGACGGATCGTCGTGACCAACCGTGCGCCGGCCCGAAGGACCGTCGAGAGGGCGGCGGCGGGAGCGAGTTCCTCCGCGCCGGCGCCGGCACCCGCTTCGCCGGCCCCTGCGGCCCCGGTCACCACGGGCTCCTCGTGAACGAGCTGGTCTTCCCCTCGATGGACACGGCGGTGCGGCTGCTCGCGGACGCGCCGCTCGAGCCGATCCGCGCCGGGATCGAGGCGATCGCCGCGCGGCTGACGCGCTTCGATCCCGCCAGCGAGCTGTGCGCGCTGAACGCCGATCCGCGGCCGAGGTGCCCGTCGCGCTGCTACGCGCGCGGTGCAGGCGGCGCTGTTCGGCGCACGGCGGACCGGCGGGCTCGCCGACCCCACGTTGCTGGATGCCGTCGAAGCCGCCGGCCACGCGACGCGGTCGGCGTCGAGCCCGCCTCGCTCGACGCCGCCCTGCGCGCCGCGCCCCTCGCCGCGCGGCCACGCCGGGCACGCGGTGGCGCGAGGTCGAGGTGCGGGAGGGGTCGATCCTCCGGCCGCCCGGGCTCCGCATCGACCTCGGCGGCAGCGCGAAGGGGCTCGCGGCCGACTGGGCCGCGTCGCAGCTGCGCGGGCGCTTCGCCGTCGACTGCGGCGGCGACGTCCGCGTGGGCGGCGCCCACGACGTCGCCCTCCGCGGCACCGCCCACACGCTGCGGGTCACCGACGCCGCGATCGCCACCTCCGGGCTCGACCGGCGCGTGTGGCGGCGGCCCGACGGCTCGTACGCGCACCACCTGCTCGACCCCGGCAGCGGCGAGCCGGCGTGGACCGGCGTGATCTCCGCCACCGCGATCGCCCCGACGGCGCTGGAGGCAGAGGCACTGGCGAAGGCCGCGCTCTTGTCCGGCCCGCGGCGCGGCCGCGCCTACGCGCAGATCCTGGTCGGCGAAGACGGCCGCGCTGAGGTCGTCGAGGGATGGCGGTCGCCGCATGACGCGCGACCCGATGGACTACGGCTGGTGGCTCGCCAGCCGCGCGTCAGGGCTCGTCGCGCTGGCGCTCATCACGCTCTCGGTCGGCGTCGGGCTGGCGATGGCCGGCAAGGCGTTCCGGAAGCCCGGGCTGCCGCGCAAGCTGATGGCGCTGCACGAGCACGCCGCGCTCGGCGGGCTGATCGCGATCGCCGTGCACGGGATCACGCTGCTCGGGGACCGCTGGCTGCATCCCGGGCCGGCCGGGATCGCGGTGCCGTTCGTGATGGATTACCGGCCCGTCTACACCGGGCTCGGGATCGTCGCGGGCTACCTCGCCGCCGCGCTCGGGCTCTCCTTCTACGCCCGCAGGCGCATCGGCACGAAGCTGTGGCGCAAGCTGCACAGGGCGACGATCGCGGTGTACGTGCTCGCCGTGATCCACACGCTCCGCGCCGGCAGCGACGTCGCGTGGGTGCGCCCCGCGATGCTGATCACCGGAGCGCCGGTCCTCTACCTGCTTGCGCTCCGGATGCTGCCTCAGCGCCCGCGCGGCGAGCGCCGCACGCCGACCCGCACGAGCGCCGTCCCCGGCGCCTCGTAGCGCACGAGCTCGGCGCGGAAGGAGCGGCGGACCTGGTCGAGCTCCGTCGCCATCTCCGCGGCCAGCGCCTCGGCCTTCTCCTCGAGCGCCCGCACGCGCCGCTGCATCCGCTCGATCTGGGCCTCGAGCTCGAACACCCGCTCGACGCCAGCCAGGTTCATGCCCAGCTCGCACGTCAGCTCCTGGATCCGGCGCAGCCGGTCGACGTCCTCCTGCGAGTAGAGCCGCGTGCCCTTGGGCGAGCGCTGCGGCTTGATCAGCCCGCGGTCCTCGTACATCCGCAGCGTCTGCGGGTGCATCTCCGCCAGCTCGGCGGCGACGGAGATCATGAAGACGCCCTGGTGGCGGGTGAGGCGGCGCACTTTAGGTCGCCGCCTTCTTCGCGTCGCGCAGCAGCGTGGCGCGCGGATCGCCGTTCATCACGCGCGACAGCCCGTCCAGTGCCTCCTCCTGCTCAGGCGAGAGGTCCTTCGGCACGTCGATCACGAAGCGGTAGTGGATGTCGCCGCGCGCGCGGTCGGAAAGCCGCTGCGGGCCCTCGCCGCGCAGGCGCTGGACGGTGCCGGACTTGGTCCCGCCCGGGACGCGCAGCTTCTTGGTCCCGTGCAGCGTCGGCACCTCGACGTCGGCCCCGCGGATCGCCTCGGTGACCGTGATCGGCACCTCGACCTCGAGGTTGTCGCCCTTGCGCCGGAACACCGGCGACTCCTCGACGCGCGTGACCACGTAGAGGTCGCCGGGCGTGCCGCCGCGCACACCGGCCTCGCCCTTGCCGGGTAGCCGGATCCGCGAGCCCTCCTTGACCCCGGCGGGGATGTTGACCTTGTACTTCTTCAGGTCGCGCACCCGGCCCTCGCCGTGACAGGTGTGACACGGATGCTCGATGACCGTCCCCGAGCCGCCGCACTGGTGGCAGGGGCGGGTGATCGAGAACAGGCCCTGGCCCTCGGACTCGACGCCGCGGCCGTTGCAGACCGGGCAGACGATCGGCGAGGTGCCCGGCTCGGCGCCGGTGCCGCGGCAGGTCGGGCAGGCCGCGTGCGTGGCGACGGAGACCGGCACCTGCGCGCCCTCGATCGCCTGATCGAAGGACAGCGAGACCGTCGTCTCCAGATCGCGCCCGCGCTCGGCCGCCGGCTTCGTCCGCGCGCCGCGGCCGCCGGTCGTGTTGAAGATGCCGGACAGGATGTCCGAGAAGCCGCCGAAGTCGGCCGCCGTCGCCCCGCCGCCGGCGCCGCCGCTCCCGCCGAACGGGTTGGTGCCGCCGAAGATCGAGCCGCCGCGGTCGTACTTCTTGCGCTTCTCCGGGTCCCCGAGCGTGTCGTAGGCCTCGGAGATCTGCTTGAAGCGCTCCTCCGCCCCGGCGTCCGTGTTCGTGTCCGGGTGGTACTGGCGGGCCAGCTTGCGGTACGCCTTCTTAATGTCCTCCTGGGACGCCTTCTTGTCGACGCCCAGGACCTTGTAGTAGTCGGCCGAGCCGTTCGCCATCGCGGCCCCCTAGGCGGCGACCACGACCCGCGCGGGTCGCAGTACCGTGCCGTTGATCCGGTAGCCCTGCTGGTAGACCTCGGCCACCGTCCCGGCCTCCGCGCCCTTCGACCGGCTGCGAGGCCATCGCCTCGTGCTCGGACGGGTCGAACGGCTCGCCCTTCGGCGAGTAGGCCTGGATGCCGACGCGCCCGAGCGCGCCGACCAGCTCGTCCTGGATCTGCCGGATGCCCTTGGCGAACTCGCCGCCGCCGTGCTCCTCGGCCGCGCGCAGGGCGAGGTCGAGGTGGTCGAGCGCGGGCAGCAGCTCCTTGGCGAGCTTGGCCATCCCGCGGTCGGACGCCGCGGCGGCCTCGCGCGCGGCGCGCTTGCGGAAGTTCTCGAAGTCCGCCTGCGTGCGCTGGGCGAGGGCGAGGTACTTCGCGGCCTCGTCCTCGGCCGGCGCCTCCGCCTGCTCCGCATCCGCGGGCTCGGGCAGGGGCTGCTCGGCCGCCGCGACCTGCGCGTCGGCGGAGGGCTCCTCCCCGCCTGCGCCGGGCCGGAAGTCCTCCACAGGGGTCTTGCGAGCGTGGTCGGTCATCGCTGCTGGTCGTCCACGACCTCGGCGTCGACGACCTCCTCCTCCTCGGCCTCGCCCGCGGGCTGCCGCTCGCCGTCGGCGGACCCGCCGTTCGGCGACGCGGCCTGCTGCGGCCTGGGCGCGCTCGTACATGGCCTCGGAGACCTTGTGGAACGCGGTCTGCAGGCGCTCGGTCTTGGCCTGGATGTCGGCGGCTGTCCTCGGACGTCAGCGACTCGCGGACCTCCTTGATCGCCGACTCGATCTCGCTCTTCGAGGCGTCGTCGATCTGCTCGTCGAGCTCCTTGAGCTGGCGCTCGGCCTGGTAGGCGGCGTTCTCGCCGTTGTTCCGGGCCTCGGCGAGCTCGCGCAGCCGCTTGTCGTCGTCGGCGTGCGACTCGGCGTCCTGGACCATCCGCTTGATCTCGTCGTCGGAGAGCCCGGAGCCGGCCTTGATCTCGATCTTCTGCTCCTTGCCGGTGCCGAGGTCCTTGGCCGTCACGTTGACGATGCCGTTGGCGTCGATGTCGAAGCCGACCTCGATCTGCGGGATGCCGCGCGGCGCCGGCGGGATGCCGGTGAGCTGGAACTTGCCCAGCGACTTGTTGTAGGTCGCCATCTCGCGCTCGCCCTGCAGGACGTGGATCTCCACGCTCGGCTGGTTGTCCTCGGCGGTCGAGAAGACCTCGGACTTGCGGGTCGGGATGGTCGTGTTGCGCTCGATCAGCTTCGTCATCACGCCGCCCTTGGTCTCGATGCCGAGGGTGAGCGGGGTGACGTCGAGCAGGAGGACGTCCTTGACGTCGCCGGCCAGCACGCCCGCCTGGATGGCGGCGCCGACGGCCACGACCTCGTCCGGGTTGACGCCGCGGTGCGGCTCCTTGCCGGTGAGCTCCTTGACCTTCTCCTGGATCGCGGGCATGCGGGTCATGCCGCCCACGAGCACGATGTGGTCGATGTTCGCGACGCCCTTGTCCTTGGCGTCGTCCATGGCCTGGCGCACCGGGCCCACGACGCGCTCGATCAGCGCGGAGCTGAGCTCGGTGAGCTTCGCCCGCGTGAGACGCAGGTCGAGGTGCTTGGGGCCGGAGGCGTCGGCCGTGATGAACGGCAGGTTGATCTGCGTCTCCTGGGCGGAGGACAGCTCGATCTTGGCCTTCTCGGCGGCCTCGTAGAGGCGCTGGAGGGCCATCTTGTCGGCGGTCAGGTCGATCGCCTGGTCGCGCTTGAACTCGGCCGCGAGGTAGTCGACGATCGCCTTGTCGAAGTTGTCGCCGCCGAGGTGGTTGTCACCCGCGGTCGACTTGACCTCGAACACGCCGTCGCCGATCTCCAGCACCGACACGTCGAACGTGCCGCCGCCGAGGTCGAAGACGAGGATCGTCTGGTCGGACTCCTTGTCGAGCCCGTACGCCAGCGAGGCGGCCGTCGGCTCGTTGATGATGCGCTTGACGTCGAGGCCGGCGATGCGGCCGGCGTCCTTGGTCGCCTGGCGCTGGTCGTCGTTGAAGTACGCGGGAACCGTGATCACCGCGGCGTCGACGGTCTCGCCGAGATAGGCCTCGGCGTCGGCCTTCAGCTTCTGCAGGATCATCGCGGAGATCTCCGGCGGCGAGTACTCCTTGTCGCCGGCCTTCACGCGCGCGTCGCCACCGGCGCCGGAGACGACGGTGTAGGGGACGATCGACTCCTCCTCGCGCACCTCGGCCTCCTTGCGGCCCATGAAGCGCTTGATCGAGAAGACGGTGTTGGTGGGGTTGGTGACCGCCTGGCGCTTGGCCACCGTGCCGACGAGGCGCTCACCCGACTGGGTGAAAGCAACGACGGACGGGGTGGTGCGGCCACCCTCGGCGTTCTCGATGACGGTCGGCTCGCCGCCCTCGAGGACGGCCATACACGAGTTGGTCGTACCGAGATCGATACCGATGGTCTTGGCCATATTGGGGGGCTCCTCAGCTTCGGGTACTGAACAAAATCTCAGTCAAGTTCGCTGAGATTTTAGCGCAGGTGGGAGCGCCCGTACGGACACATCCGCAACAGGGCACATTCCCGCACGCCGGCCGCTGCGCGTGGCACGTGCGGCGGCCGTGCCGCAGCAGGTTGATGTGGAGCTCGACCTCGCCGCCGGCCGGCGTCAGCCGCAGCATCTCGTCGTGCAGCTCCTCGAACGGCGCGCCGGGGCGGAACAGGCCCAAGCGCGTCCCGACGCGGGAGACGTGGGTGTCGACCGGCACGTCCGGGCAGCCCGAACGCGAACAGCAGCACGCAGGCGGCGGTCTTGCGCCCGACTCCGGGCAGCGCGGTCAGGTACGCGCGCGCCTCCGCGACCGGCAGCTCGCCGAGGAACGACAGGTCCGGCGGGTCCGGCAGGGCGCGCAGGATCTCCTGGATCCGCACGGACTTCTGCCGGTGCAGGCCGCCGGGCTGGATCGCCGCCTCGACCTCCTCCAGCGGCGCGTCGCGGACCTCCTCCCAGGCGGGGAAGCGCGCGCGCAGGCGCAGGTACGCGACATCGCGGTTGCGGTCGTTGGTCGACTGCGAGAGGACCGTCAGGATCAGCTCCTCGAGCCCCTTGCCGTGCGGCGGGGCGACGGGGCGGCCGTAGACGAGCCGCAGCCGGTCGCGGAGCGCCCGCACCCTCCGCGGCGCGGGCGGCGTCCACGCGACGCGCGGCACGGTGGCGACCTTGGCGCTCACAGGAGGCAGCCTACGCACGGCGAATTGCGATAAAGGCGCGGCGCCGCCCGACTCGCTAGTGTGCCGCGCCGCGAGAGATCGCACACATGGGGGCGTACTCCGGCTCGGGGGCCTGGTGGGGGCACCGCGGAGGGCGCGAATAGGGGTGAACCATCGGAGGTTTCCGAATGCGTACAGCGCTGCTCGCTTGCAGTGCCGTGATCTGCTGCTGCGCCGTGCTCGCGTGGCAGCCGGGCGCCGCCCACGCCAAGAACGCCGGGCTCGACCGCGTCGAGCGCAAGGTCGTCAGAGCTGGTCAACCGGATCCGCACGCACCACGGCCTGCGCAAGCTCAAGGCCAGCCGCACCCTCGCCCACGCGGCGAGCGATCACACCGGCGACATGCTGCGCGCCGACTACCTCAGCCACGACTCGAAGGACGGCACGCCGATGGCCACGCGCGTCCGCCGCTACACCGGCGCTCGCTGGGTCGGGGAGAACATCGCGGTCACGTCGCGCCGCCGTGGCGTGGCGCGTCGCGTCGTCCGGATGTGGATGGCCTCGCCGGGCCATCGCGCGGTGCTGCTGTCGCCGAAGAGCCGCCGCATCGGCGTCGGCCGCGAGCGCGGCCGCCTGGGCGGCGCGGCGTACTCGGTCTTCACCGTCGATTTCGCCTCTTCGCGCTGACCTCAAGCGGCGGCGGGCTAGCCTTCGCCGTCGGAAGATGAGCTCGACCGCCCGCGACTACCAGGCGCTGATGCGCTCCCGGCTGATCGAGTCGCGGCTCACGCCGAACGCGATCTCGCTGACGGGATTCGCGCTCTGCGTGGTCGCGGCGGTGCTGGTCTGGCAGGACTACTTCTTCCTCGGCGGCGTCGCCTTCATCGTCGGCTCGGTGTGCGACACGCTCGACGGCCGCTACTCGCGGATGTCGGGCAAGGGCACGCCGTTCGGCGCCTTCCTCGACTCGACGCTCGACCGCATCGAGGAGGGCATCGTGCTCACCGCCGTCGCCTTCCAGTTCTCCGACCGCGGCGACAACCTGGCGGTCGCGGCCGTCGTCGTCGCCGTGCTCGCCTCGCTGATGGTCTCCTACACGCGCGCCCGCGCCGAGGCGCTGGGCGTCGAGTGCAAGGTCGGCATCGCCGACCGGGCCGTTCGCGTAGTCATCCTGTCCGCCGGCCTGGTGCTCGCAAAGGGCGCCGGGATCTTCGACGTGGAACTCCTGGAGCCTGCGGTGTATGTGCTGGCGGGACTCTCCGTCATCACCGTCGTGCAGCGCATCTGGCACGTGCGCGGCGAGCTGACGCGAGTCTCGAGTCCAGATTCCGACTTTGAGGTGACTACGTGAGCAAGCACGATTCGAACGGGCACGCCCCGGTGGCACGCAAGGACGGGCGATACCAGGAGGAGAAGGTCCGCGTCGCGATCATCGGCGTCGGCAACTGCGCCTCCTCCTTCGTGCAGGGCGTCCACTACTACAAGGACGCCGACCCGTCCGAGCCGGTCCCCGGGCTCATGCACGTCGACCTCGGCGGCTACCACGTCCGCGACATCGAGTTCACGGCCGCGTTCGACATCGACGCCGACAAGGTGGGCAAGGACCTCTCCGAGGCGATCTTCGCCGGCCAGAACAACACGCTGAAGCTCGGCGACGGCAAGCTGCCGAAGCTCAACGTGCCGGTCCAGCGCGGGATGACCCACGACGGCCTCGGCAAGTACCTGAAGGAGAAGATCACCAAGGCCGAGGGCTCGACCGTCGACATCGCGCAGATCCTCAAGGACACGCGGACCGACGTCGTCGTCTCCTATCTGCCGGTCGGCTCCGAGCAGGCGACCAAGTGGTACGTCGAGCAGATCCTCGAGGCGGGCTGCGCGTTCGTGAACTGCATCCCGGTGTTCATCGCCCGCGAGGACTACTGGAACAACCGCTTCACCAAGGCCGGGCTGCCGATCATCGGCGACGACATCAAGTCCCAGGTCGGCGCGACGATCATGCACCGCACGCTGGCGCGGCTGTTCGCCGACCGCGGCGTGAAGATCCTGCGCACCTCGCAGCTCAACGTCGGCGGCAACATGGACTTCTACAACATGCTCGAGCGCGAGCGGCTGGAGTCAAAGAAGATCTCCAAGACCAACGCCGTGACGTCGATCATGGACCACGAGCTGCCGGCCCACGACATCCACGTCGGCCCGTCGGACTACGTGCCGTGGCTCGAGGACCGCAAGTGGGCGCACATCCGCGTCGAGGGCCAGGCGTTCGGCGACGTGCCGCTCAGCGTCGAGCTGAAGATGGAGGTCTGGGACTCCCCGAACTCCGCCGGCATCGTCATCGACGCCGTGCGCCTGCTGCAAGCTCGGCCTCAACCACGGCCTCGCCGGCCAGCTCGACGGCCCGAGCTCCTACCTCATGAAGTCGCCGCACAACCAGCAGCCGGACCACCTGGCGCGCCAGGCGACCGAGGACTTCATCGCCGAGTACGCGCGCTCCCAGAAGGCCGCCAAGGCCGCCCGCAAGGCCGCCGAGCTCGTCAAGGAGAAGGGCTCCTCGGTCACGCACTGAGCGAGCGCGGCGCCCCCGAGCCGGTACGCGACTCGGGGGCGTCAGGACCGCGCTCTTGGGGCCTTACTTGATCGAGTAGCGGCGCTCGCAGCCCTCGATGCGGCGGCGTTCGTTGTGGTTGTAACGGACGATGTCCTTGCCCTTGCCGCACTTGACCTTCGCGGCGGGGCCGGCGGTCGAGACGTTGATCGCGTCGTTGCCCTTGCCGCCGCTGACCTTGTCGCGGCCGTTGGCGCTGTTGATGAAGTCGCGACCGGCGCCGCCCGAGAGCTTGTCGGCCTCGGAGCCGCCGTCGAGCTTGTCGCGGCCGGAGCCGCCGAACAGCTTGTCCTTGCCTTGCGCGCCGGCGAGGCGGTCGTTGCCCTTGCCGCCGACGATGCAGTCGTTGCCGCGACCGCCGCTGATCTTGTCCCTGCCGCCGAGGCCGAAGATCACGTCGGGGCGGTTGGAGCCGGTGATGTGATCGGACCGCTTGGTGCCGAGGACGACGAACTTGACGCCCTTGTCCTTGAGGCAGGTGCTCTTCCTCGCCGACTTCGGCGCCTCGGACGGCAGCGCCACGCGGCCGCCGCTCGGGCCGGCGTAGGGGCGACCGACGACGGTCACGACCTCGCGGCCGTTGGCGAGGTTGCCGTCGCGCTCGCGCGTGATCAGGCACAGGTTGCGCGCGGCGTCGTACTCGGCGCCCTTGATGCAAGGGTTGCGCGAGCCGGTGAAGGGGCCGTCAGCGCCGGCCGCGGTGGCCTCCTGGGCCGCGCGGTCGCAGACCTCGCTGCCGCCGGCCACGCGGGCCTCGGCCACGACGACGTCCTTGACGATCCCGCCGGCCGGATCCTGCACCTCGAGGTGCACGGCGCGCTGCGTGAGCGTGTTGCCGGAGCGGGTCTGCTCGTTGAACTTGATCCTCACGAGCTGGCCGGTGGGGAGCTGCTCGACCGTCTGCTCGACTGGCGTGATGTCGATGACCTGTCCATTGAGGCTGACCACCGGCGCCTGGCTCGAGCCGCTGAGGCTCGGGCCGGAGGGCGTGCAGGTGGCGGTCGCCTCGGAGTGCGCACCATGCACCACGAGGTTGAGGCCCTGCTCGCCGGGGGCGAAGTCGGCGACCGACGACTTCGCGGAGACCGACTGGTCGACCGCGAGGCCGCGGTCGGGGTTCACGCCCGTCTCGGCGGCCGGGCCCTTGAGCCCGAGCTCCGAGGCGATGTCCGCCGGCGAGCCGGCGTCGTCGGCGCAGCGAGCCCGGTCAGGGCTCTCCGTCGCGGTCCTGGAGTTGCCGTTGGCGACCACCGGCTCGACGCGATCACGCGCCGGGATCGCCACGTAGGCAGCGCTGGCACGACAGTTCCACGTCTGGTCGGGGGCGCCCGCGGCAGCGGGCCCGGCGGTCGCCAGGGCTGCGCCCAGCGCACAGAGGAGGCCGGCCGCCGAGCGGCGGCAGGCGGAAGAGAGGGACATGAGGAACCTTCCGTTCGTTGACCCGGCCAAGAGGGGGGAGCCAGGAGCTGCTCAACAGTCAGGGTTTCCGGAGTGTTGGGGATGCAAGCGTTAGGAAGGCCTGGATTTCCCGACCATTCGTCCACCCTGGGCTACGCTTGCCGCCTTGCCGGAGCCTCTCACCATCGCCCAGGTGACGCCGTATCCCTGGGAGGACGAGCACGAGGTCAACGCCTTCGTCCGTGCCCTCGCCGCCGAGCAGGCCGCCTCCGGGCACCGCGTCGTCGTGCTCGCGCCCTCGCACGATCCCGCGCTGGTGCGCGAGTCGCGCCGCCTGCATCCGCAGCGGCGAGCTGTTCGATCCCGACGGCGGCGTGCGGGTGCTCGGCGTCGGGGAGCTGCTGCCGCTGGCCGGCAACCGCCGCGGCGCGATCCCGGCGCCGCCGCTGGACATCTCGCGCACGATCGAGGAGGCGCTGACCGCCGCGCCGATCGAGTTCGTCCACGTCCACGAGCCGTTCGCGCCGAGCGCGTCCTCGGTCGCCCTGCGCCACTCGCGCTCGCTCAACGTCGGCACCTTCCACGCCCCCGCCGAGCGCGTGCTCTCCACCCAGGTGGCCCGGCGCTTCGTCGAGCTGTTCTTCGGCCGCCTCGACGCGCGCAGCGCCTCGTTCGAGGCCACGCGCGAGCTGATGCAGCGGATCTTCCCGGCCGACTACGCCGTGCTGCGGCCCGGGGCGACGCCGCTCCCGCGCCCCGCCGCACGAAGGCCCGATCCGGATCGCGTTCTGCGACCAGGAGGAGCGCGCCGCGCTGCGGCTCTTCCTGCGCGCGCTGCGGCGGCTGCCGACCGAGCTCGACTGGGAGGCGACCGTGTTCGTCCCCTCCGGCGCCGCGCCGACGATCCGCTCGCGCCTGCTCGACCGCGTGCACGTGCTCTCCGCGGAGGACACGAGCGAGGACGCCGTGCTCGCCTCCGCCGACGTGGTGGTCGCCGCCTCGCACGGCATCGCCCCCTCGCCCGGACTGCTCGTGCGCGCGCTCGGCGCCGGCGCGGTGCCGGTGGCGTCGCACCTCGGCTCCTACGCCGAGGTCATCACCCGCGACGCCGACCTCGGGCTGCTGTTCGAGCCCGGCGACGTCGACACGCTCACCGCCCAGCTCGAGCGGCTGATCCGCGACGACGGGCTGCTCTCGGGTCTCCGCGCGAGCGCGCAGCGCGCGCACGACGACTTCGACTGGGCGCGCGTCGCCCAGGGCTTCCAGACGCTCTACGACGAGGTGGCGGCGCGGCGGCACCCGGCCGAGGGCGACCCCGTGATCGCCGCGCGCATCGCCGGCCGCACGCTGATCGACGTCGACCTGCACATGCACACCGACCATTCGAGCGACTGCGCGACGCCCGTCGAGGTGCTGCTCGCCACCGCTCGCGACGCCGGGCTCGGCGCGATCGCGGTCACCGACCACAACGAGATCTCCGGCGCCCACGACGCGCGCGCCAAGGCGGCCGAGTTCGGCGTCAAGGTGATCGTGGCGGAGGAGGTCAAGACCGCCGACCAGGGCGAGGTGATCGGCCTCTTCATCGAGGAGAAGATCCCGCGCGGGATGACGCTCGAGGAGACGATCGCCGAGATCAAGCGCCAGGGCGGCCTCGTCTACGTGCCGCACCCGTTCGACCGCATGCACTCGGTGCCCGACTACGAGCACCTGCTCGCGGTGGTGGAGGACATCGACGCGCTCGAGGTCTTCAACGCGCGCGTGGCGATCGCGGCCTTCAACGAGGAGGCGGTCCGCTTCGCGGCGAAGTACCGCATCGTGGGAGGCGCAGGCTCTGACGCGCACGTGCCGCAGGGCCTGGGCTCCGTCCGCATCCGGATGCGGGACTTCGACGGTCCCGAGGAGTTCCTCGAGTCGCTCCGCGCCGCCGACATCGTCCGCAAGCCGCAGTCCCTTCTCTACGTGCAGGCGCTCAAGTTCCTCCAGACCAAGGCGACGCCGCCGGGCGCGCGCCGGGCGGCCCGCCAGCGTCGCGTGCGGAAGGTCGCGCGCAACCAATGATGCAGTCGCAAGGAGAAGGAGGGGCGACGGCCAAACCCCTCGGCGGGATGCCGGCCACCGACGACGAGATCCGCGAGAAGTACCTGGAGCGAGCGATCCGCGAGCTCAACGAGTTCACCCGCGACCTCCAGGGCTGCAGCAGCTGCCCGCGCGGCAACCTGATGCCGGTGCTCGGCTCGGGCCACCCGCAGGCCGACGTCTTCCTGCTCAAGTACGCGCCCGCGCCGTCGGAGATCGAGGAGGGCGTCGCGTTCTACGGGCGCTCCGGCTCGGCGCTGATGAAGTCGCTGCGGCGGCTCGACATCGATCCGCTCGCGGTCTACGGCACGCTGTGCGTGAAGTGCCCGGTCGCCGACACGTCGCTGGCGGCGCCCGAGTGCCTGGCGCGGCTGGTCGAGGAGATCGCGATCGTCCAGCCCAAGATCGTCGTGGTCATGGGCGCCGAGGCGCTCGCCACGCTCAACGAGCTCGCGCTGCCGCTCGCCCGCACGGTCGAGGAGCGGCCCGGCGAGGTGCAGACGCTCACGCCCTCGATCGAGGCGCTCGTGGTCCCGGACATCGACGACTGCCTCGACGAAGAGGACGCCAAGCGCGCGTTCTGGACCGCCTTCCGGGCGCTCGGCGCCTGGTGGGGTGACTTCCCTCCCTACTGAGGTAGCCTCCCTCGCGGGAGAGGGGACGAATGCTGTCCGTCAAGGATGTGGTGGTCCGCTTCGGGGGCGTCGTCGCGCTCGACGGGCCCACCTTCGAGGTCGCGGGAGGCGAGATCTGCGGGCTGATCGGACCGAACGGTGCCGGCAAGACGACGCTGTTCAACTGCATCAGCCGGCTCGCGCGCCCCGACGCGGGGTCGATCACGTTCGAGGGCGAGGACCTGCTCGCGCGCGCGCCGCACGAGATCGCGCCGCTCGGCATCGCGCGCACGTTCCAGAACCTCGGGCTCGCGCACTCGCTGACCGTGCGCGAGAACGTGATGCTCGGCGCGCACCACACCGGCAAGGGCTCGTTCATCGCCGACGGGCTCGGACTGCCGGCCTCGCGCCGCGCCGAGCGCGAGCTGCGCGAGTCGGCCGACCGCACGCTCGCCCGCCTCGAGCTTGCCGGCGTCGCCGACCGTCCCGCCGTCGGCCTCCCCTACGGCACGCTCAAGCGGGTCGAGCTGGCGCGCGCGCTCTGCACGCGCCCGAAGCTGCTGCTGCTCGACGAGCCGGCCGGCGGCCTCAGCCACGGCGAGGTCGAGACGCTGGCCGACCTGCTGCTGGCCCTGCGCGACGAGTACGAGCTGACGATCCTGCTCGTCGAGCACGCCATGGGCATGGTGATGCGGATCTCCGACCACGTCGTGGTGCTCGACTTCGGGCGCGAGATCGCCGACGGCAAGCCCGCCGAGGTCCAGGAGGACCCGCATGTGATCGAGGCGTACCTGGGAGCGCCGGCGTGAGCCTGCTCGCGGTCCAGGGGCTCGAAGCCGGCTACGGGCCGGTCACGGTCGTCCGCGACCTCTCCTTCGAGGTCGAGGAGGGCAAGGTCGTCACCATCCTCGGCGCCAACGGCGCCGGCAAGACGACGACGCTGCGCGCGCTCTCCGGCGTGGCGCGCGCCAGGGGCAGCGTGCGCTTCGACGGCACCGAACTGATCGGCCGCGCGCCGGAGTCGATCGTGCGCCGCGGGCTCGCGCACGTCCCCGAGGGCCGCGGCAACTTCGCCGCGCTGACGGTCGAGGAGAACCTGCGCCTGGGGGCCTATGTCCGCAAGGACGGCGACAAGGTGCGCGAGGACATCAAGCGCTGCTTCGGCTACTTCCCGCGCCTGGAGGAGCGCCGCACCCAGCACGCCGGCTCGCTGTCCGGCGGCGAGCAGCAGATGCTCGCGATCGCGCGCGGGCTGATGCTGCGGCCACGGCTGATGCTGCTCGACGAGCCGTCGCACGGGCTGTCGCCGCTGATCACGCGCGAGGTGTTCAAGATCCTCCGCGAGGTGGCGGAGGAGGGCACGACGCTGCTGATCGTCGAGCAGAACGCGAACCTCGTGCTCGACTTCGCCGACCACGCCTACGTGCTGGAGACCGGCGAGCTGGTGCTCGACGGCACGGCCGAGGAGATCGGCGCCGACGAGGGCGTCCGCCGCTCCTACCTCGGGATGGTCTGAGTGGCGCAGTTCATCCAGCTCGTGATCGACGGGATCGCCATCGGGTCGATCTACGGCGCGCTGGCGCTCGCGCTCGTGCTGATCTTCCGCTCGACCGGGATCGTCAACTTCGCCCAGGGCGAGATGGCGATGTTCTCGACCTTCGGGGCGTGGGCGCTCGTCCAGGCCGGTCTCCCGCTCGGGGTCGCGCTGCTCGGCGCGCTGGCCGGCTCGTTCATCGGCGGGATGGTGATCGAGCGCGTGGTGATCCGGCCGGTCGAGGGCCAGGACCCGCTGACGATCCTGATCGTCACGCTCGGGCTGTTCATCCTCGTCAACTCCCTCGCGGGCTGGATCTGGGGCTTCAACAACCGCGGCTTCCCGCGCGCGCTCCCCGACGGCAGCGCGGATGTCGCCGGCGTCAACCTGTCCTACGAGTCGCTCGGCATCGTCGCCGTGCTGCTCGTGGTCGTCGGCCTCCTCTACCTGCTGTTCCAGAAGACGAAGCTCGGGCTGGCGATGCGGGCCGCGGCGGCGAACCCGGAGTCGGCGCCGCTGGTGGGGATCAGCGTCGGGCGCACGCTGATGATCGGCTGGGGCCTCGCCGCGCTGCTCGGGGCGCTGGCCGGGGTGCTGGTGGCGCCGCAGCTCTTCCTCGACGTCAACTTCATGGGCGGCGTGCTCGTCTACTCGTTCGCCGCGGCCACGCTCGGCGGCTTCGACTCCCCCAAGGGCGCCGTGATCGGCGGCTGGATCATCGGCGTGGCCGAGACGCTGGCCGGCGAGTACATCGGTTTCATCGGCTCCGACCTGACGATCCTCGTGCCGCTGGCGATCATCTTCGTGGTGCTGCTGGTGCGGCCGAACGGATTGTTCGGATCGCCGGAGGTGGTGCGAGCGTGAGGGAAGGCCGGTTCGGATCGCCGGAGGTGGTGCGGGCGTGAGGCGCCTCCTCACCTCACCGTGGGCGCGCCGCGTGGGCCTCGCCGCGGCGCTGGCGATCGCGATCGGGCTGCCGTTCTTCTTCGGGCCCTACCGCGTGTCGCAGCTCACGCTGGTGATCATCTACGCGATTGCGGTGCTCGGGCTCAACGTGCTGGTGGGCTACAGCGGCCAGATCTCGCTCGGGCACGGGGCGTTCTTCTGCCTCGGCGCCTACACCGGCGCGATCCTGCTCGACCGCACTGCGATCCCGCACCTGCTGACCGTCCCGGCCGCCGGCCTCGTGTGCTTTGCCGCCGGCTTCGCGCTCGGCCTGCCCGCGTTGCGGCTGCGCGGGCTCTACCTCGCGCTGGTCACGCTCGCGGTGGCGATCGCGACGCCGGTGCTGATCAAGCGCTTCGACGGCCTTACCGGCGGCACCCAGGGCCTCACCGTGGATCAGCCGGCGCCGCCCTCCTGGTCCGGCCTCGCCGACGACCAGAACCTCTACTTCATCGCGCTGATCGCGGCCATTCCGCTGTTCTGGTTCGCGGCGGGTGTCGTGCGGCGCGGCAGCGGGCGCGCGCTGATCGCGATGCGCGACGACGAGACCGCGGCGCGCACGATGGGCGTCAACCTGGCGACGTTCAAGACGCGCGCGTTCGGGTTCAGCGCCGCCTACGCGGGGATCGCGGGCGCGCTCTTCACGTTCGCCAACGGCTTCGTCGCGCCCGAGTCGTTCACGCTCACGATCTCGTTCGCGTTCCTGGCCGCGATCGTGGTCGGCGGGCTGGCGACGGTGGCGGGAGCGGTGTTCGGCGCGTTCTTCATCGTCTTCGTGCCGGTGTGGACATCGGACGTCGACGAGGCGCTGTCGGGCGTGATCTACGGGGCGACGCTGATCGCCTGCATGTATGCGTTCCGCGGCGGCGTGATGGGCGTGCTGCGGAGCGCCTGGGCATGGTCAACCAAGGGGAGGAGCGAGGATGAGATCGCTGAAGTGGCTGTGGCTGGTGATGGTCGCCGCGCTGGCGCTGGTGCCGGCGGCGTGCGGTCGTGACGACAGCGGGGGCGGTGGCGGCGGCGGGGGCGCGGCTGCGGATCCCGGCATCACCAAGACGTCGGTCAAGCTCGGCGGCTCGTATCCGTTCAGCGGCCCCGCCTCGGCCTACGGCACGATCGGCGAGGGCGCGAAGGCGTACTTCAAGTTCATCAACGCCAAGGGCGGCGTGAACGGGCGCAAGATCGACTTCATCACGCTCGACGACGGCTACGAGCCGCCGAAGGCGCTGCAGAACGCGAAGCGCCTGGTCCAACAGGACAAGGTGTTCGCGATGTTCAACACGCTGGGGACGCCGAACAACCTGGCGATCTGGGACTTCCTCAATCAGCAGAAGGTGCCGCAGCTCTACGTCGCCACCGGCGCGTCGGACTGGGGCAAGGACATCAAGGCGCACCCGTACACGATCGGCTGGCAGCCCAACTACGTCACCGAGGCCAAGGTCTACGCCGACTACCTCAAGAAAGAGAAGCCGAACGCCAAGGTCGCGGTGCTGTACCAGAACGACGGCTTCGGCAAGGACCTCCTGGGCGGCTTCAAGGAGGGCATCTCCGGCAGCGACATCAAGATCGTCAAGGCGGAGAGCTACAACGCCACCGACCCGACGGTCGCGGCCCAGGTCGGCCGGCTCGCGCGCTCCGGCGCCGACACGTTCCTGAGCATCACCACGCCGAAGTTCGCCGCCCAGGGCATCGCGACGGTGGCCAAGAGCGGCTGGAAGCCGTTGCAGATCCTCAACAACGTCGGCGCGGACAAGAACCTCGTGCTCAAGCCGGTCGGGCTGGCGAACGCCAAGGGCGCGATCTCGACGTCGTACTTCAAGGACCCGCAGGACCCGCAGTGGGCCGACGACGCGGCGATGAAGGAGTACAAGGACGCGATGAAGCAGTACGCGCCCAAGGCCGATCCCGAGGACGCCTTCAACATGTACGGCTGGACCGCGGCGACCACGATGGCCAAGGCGCTCGAGCAGATGAAGAAGCCGACGCGCGCCGCGCTGATGGACGCGGTGCGGAACATGACGCTCGAGCAGGGCACCTTGCTCCCGGGTGAGAAGATCGAGACCTCGCCGGACGACGGCTATCCGCTCGAGGCCATGCAGATCATCAAGTTCGACGGCCAGAACTGGAAGCTCCAGGGCGACCTGATCCAGGCCAAGGCGCAGTAGGGAGGGCATCCGGATGCTCGAAGGGTTGATGCAGCACGACCATCCGCTGACGCTCCAGCTCGTGCTCGAGCGGATGCGGGGCATGAACGGCGACGCCGAGGTCGTGACGCTCACGGACGACGGGACGACCCGCGCGACGTACGCCGAGGTCGGCGAGCGCGTCGACCGGCTGTGCCGCGGGCTGCGCGAGCTCGGCGTGGGCGAGGGCGACCGGGTGGCCACGTTCGCCTGGAACAGCCAGCACCACCTCGAGGCCTACCTCGCGGCGCCGTGCATGGGGGCCGTGCTGCACACCCTGAACATCCGGCTGTTCCCCGAGCAGCTCGTCTACGTCGTCAACCACGCGCAGGACAAGGTGATCCTCGTCGACGCCTCGCTGGTCGACGCGCTCGCGCAGCACGTCGACCAGTTCGAGACCGTCGAGCACTACGTGGTGATGGGCGACGCCGACCTCTCCAAGCTGCCGGACGCGATCAGCTACGAGGAGCTGCTCGCGCGCCAGGAGCCGGGCTTCGACTACCCGGAGATCGACGACCGGGCGGCGGCGGGGCTGTGCTTCACGAGCGGGACGACCGGCAACCCGAAGGGCGTCCTCTACTCGCACCGCTCGAACATCCTGCACACGATGGGGCAGTGCATGACGGATGGGTTCGGGATCTCCCGCTCCGACCGGATCCTGCCGGTGGTGCCGATGTTCCACGCCAACGCCTGGGGCCTGCCCTACGCGGCGTGCATGGCGGGCGCGAGCCTGATCATGCCCAGCCGCTTCCTGCAGGCCGAGCCGCTGGCGCGGCTGATCGAGTCGGAGAAGGTCACGGCCGCCGGCGCGGTGCCGACGATCTGGCTCGACGTCCTGCGCTGGTCGGACGAGCACAAGCCCGACCTCTCGAGCATCCGGATCGTGGCCTGCGGCGGGGCGGCCGTCCCGCGCCGGCTGATGCAGGCGTTCGAGGACCGCCACGGGATGAGGATCATCCAGGCGTGGGGCATGACCGAGACGAGCCCGCTCGCCTCCGTCGCGCACCCGCCGGATGCCGCCGAGGACGAGGAGCACTGGAACTACCGCTCGACGGCCGGGCGGATCATGCCGCTCGTGACCGCGCGCCTGATCAACGACGCCGGCGAGGAGGTGCCGTGGGACGGCGAGTCGACCGGCGAGCTGCAGGTCCGCGGCCCGTGGATCGCCAGCACCTACTACGAGGACCCGGACGCCGGCGAGAAGTTCGACGACGGCTGGCTGAAGACCGGCGACGTCGCGTCGATCGACGAGCGCGGCTACATCCGCATCTCCGATCGCTCGAAGGACGTCATCAAGTCCGGCGGCGAGTGGATCTCCTCGGTCGACCTGGAGAACGAGCTGATGGGCCACGACGCGATCGCCGAGGCGGCGGTGATCGCCAAGCCCGACGA
The DNA here is from genome assembly GCA_963722815.1 of uncultured Solirubrobacteraceae bacterium. Classification (GTDB taxonomy): domain Bacteria; phylum Actinomycetota; class Thermoleophilia; order Solirubrobacterales; family Solirubrobacteraceae; genus DASQFQ01. Next base: position 223,289 of record CAVROM010000007.1, on the reverse strand, counting down.
GCGCTGGTCCGAGCGCCCGCTCGCCTGCGTCGTGCTCGAGGAGGGCCAGGACGTCTCGCCCGCGGAGCTGCGCGAGCACCTCGCCTCGCGCGTCGCGAAGTGGTGGGTGCCGGACGACTACGCGTTCATCGACGAGGTGCCCAAGACCAGCGTCGGCAAGTTCGACAAGAAGGTCCTGCGCAAGCGCCTCGAAGAGGGCGAGCTCGAGACCGTCAGCGAATCCGAACCGGTGTCCCGATCGGCATGAGCTTCGCGAGCCGGCTCACCTTCCAGTTCGGCACGCGCACGCAGCCATGGGACGGCCGGCCGGGGATCAGCCCCGGCTGGTCGGTGCCGTGGATGCCGATCACGCCGCCGCCGGGCCAGTCGGTCAGCACGTTGGAGTAGGCGCTCGTCCCGAACGCCCATGGCCCGAACGAGCCGCCGGAGCCGTGCAGGCGCTCGCGGATCCAGAAGCGGCCCTTCGGGGTCGGGGTGCCGGGCGCGCCCATGCCGACGCGCGAGCGCCAGATCACCCGGCCGCGCTTCGTCAGCGTCGCGGTGAGCGTGCGCTGGCTGATCGTCAGCGCCGTGTGGATCTTGTGCAGGGAGCTGAGCGCGTCGCGGTGGACCCAGCCGGTGCGGCCGTTGGGCCGGCCCGGAACGCGGATCTGCATCCACGTCGCGCCGCCGACCCGCCGGCTGCGGAGGACGACGTAGACCTCGGGCGGCCCGTCCTCGGTCTGCCAGCGCAGCCGCGCGATCGCGCGGCTGTGCCGGTTCGGCTTCGCCCGCACCTTGCCCAGGAGGTTCGTGTGGGCCCAGCGGGTGACCGAGTGCTCGGTCGAGAGCCGGACATCCGCGCTCGCCGTCGCAGGGACGGCGAGCGCGGCGGCGACCAGTGGCAGGACTGGCAGCCAGGTCCGCATCACCCGGTGAACCGGGGTGACGAGGCGAGCCCGGCGCAGTGCTGGAAGCTGAGCACCAGCGTGCGCGCGCGGGTCCGGGATGCGGTGCGGAACACGACCCGGGCGGTGACCCGGTGCACTCCGACGCTGAGGCGGCCGGGGCGGATGCGCGCCTTGAAGGTGCGCTGGCCGCTCTTGGCCGTGCGGATGACGATCCGGCGCCCGTCCACGAAGAACGTGACGCGGCGGATCTGGCGGCCGCGGACGGTCGCGTTGAACGGCTTGTAGACACAGCCGCTCGAACCCGACAGGCGTGCACGGCCGCGGGGCGTGGACTGCTGCTCGGCCGCGAGCACCTGCTGCTGCGGGGCGGGCGGCTTGACCGTGGGCTGGATGAGGTCGACCACGGCGGAGTCCTCGTCCTCGACGGTGCCCGAGGGCCCGCCGATCTTGTCTCTGCCCGTGACGTGCACCGTGTTGGGCAGCGGGTCGGGGTCGCTCGCGGTGACCTTGTGCGTGCACGTGTAGCGCCACTGCTCGTCCGGCTCCAGGAGGTCGTCCGTGTCGCCGGCCAGCTTCTGCGGGCCCGCGATCGAACCAGAGTCACAGCGCGCGTCGCGGAGCGTCACGGTCAGGCCGGTATCACCGGGGTTGGTGACGTCGAAGCGGTAGCCGATGGTGTCGCCCACCTGCGCAGTCGCGCGGTCGGCGACCTTCTTGACGTGGATCGCCGGGTGGATGATGTCCGTGCAGTGCCGGTCGGTGTCGCTGACCGGGTTGTCCTGCTCGTCGCTGCCGGTGGCGGTGACGACGTTGCAGAGCGGATCCATCTCACCCGTGCTGTGCGCCGGGACGGTCATGGTGCAGGTGTAGGTCCACACCTCGCCGTCCTCGAGCAGCGCGTCCTGGTCGCCGCCGGCCTTGGTGACCGGAGTGGCGGAGACCGGCGAGCACTTGTCGTCGCTGACCTTGACGTCGTGCAGCAGCGTGTTGCCGATGCTGCGCACCGCGAACGAGAAGTCCATCTTGTCGCCGTGGTGCACGAGCGCCGGGCCGGACTTGACGACCTCGATGCCCGGGTGCAGCTTCGTGTTGACGAACGTGCAGCGGACGGTCTCGCCCGCCGCGACCTTGATGCTCGCGGTCCGCGTGCCGATCGCGCCGGTGCTGTCGCCGTCGGTGCAGGTGATCGACGAGAGCCGGTAGCCGGAGGCGGCCGACTCGGTCACCGCGTAGGGCGTCGCGCTCGGCGCCACGCGCGTGATCGTCTTCACGCCGCCGTCGGGCAGGTTGAAGGCGCCCGCGAAGCCGGTGAAGCCGAACTGCGTGCCGCTCGTCTCGTGCGGGTCGGTGACCTTGGCGATCTCGACCTTGCCGAGGCGGGTGTTGGTGATCGTGCAGGTGACCTCATCGCCCGACTGCGGGTGGACCCAGCCCGGCCCGTACGTCTTCGCGGTCGCCGTGTTGCAGGAGATCTCTGCCTTGTAGTCCGCCAGGTCGGTGCCGGCCGCGGCGGTCTCGCTCACGAGGTGCGCGCCCGGGCTGACGAGTGTGCTGCCGCTGCCGCCGTCGCCGGCCGCCGCCTTGACGACCGTGCTGTCGACCTTGAGGTCGAAGCGCCCGGGATCGGCGGCGGGGACGAGCTTCTTGATGACGGTGATCTTGGGCTGCTTGTAGTTGCCGAAGTCCTTGCCGTTGACCGCGTCGGACGTGATCGGGCCCCAGCCGCAGCCGAAGTCCCCGCCCTTGCCGGAGGCGAAGCCGCCGGACGTCGACGCGTTCGGGTACGAGCACTTCCAGCCGCCGTTGCCGCCGGAGGGGCGCTGCTCGCGCAGGCGGTAGGCCGTGGTGTTGGTGACGACGAGCGAGTAGCGGCCGAGGGAGTCCGTGTCGTCGTACGGCTCGCCGGTGTCGCGGACGCCGTCGTCGTCGTAGTCCGCCCAGATGCGCCAGCCCGCGAGCCCCGGCTCGCCGGCGTCGCGCTTGCCGTTGCCGTTGAGATCGTTGAACTTGGTGCCGTTGACGGTGCGGTGGCACCGGGCAACGCCCGCGTACGCCGTCGTCGTGAGGATGGCCGCGAAGAGCGCAGCCAGAATCGCCGCCCTCAGGCGAGACGATCGAATCATTGAGCCCAGCCTCCTGCCGGTGGGGAAGAAGCTCAGGTTCCCTCCTGAGCGTGGCCGCCAGTATTCGGCAGATGTCGGATTCGTTCAATCGGACATTCGCCGAGAGCGGCGCTTTACACTCACGCCATGGACCTCGAGGAGCACACGCTCGAGTCGGTCGGCGAGCGCTGTGAGGAGTGCGGGGCGAAGCTGACGGAGCGGGAGATCGAGCTCGCGCTGGAGTCCGGCGGACCCAACCTCTGCAGCGTGCACCGCGCCGAAGCCGTCGAGCTCGACGAGCCCGGCGACGAGCCGGTTTAGAACAGCAGCACGATCTTCCCGAGCTTGCCGCCGGCCTGGAAGTGCTCGTAAGCGGCGGCGACGTCGTCGAGCGGGAAGGTGGCGGCGACCGGGACGACGAGGTCGCCGGAGACGAAGCCGGGGAGCACCGAGCGCTCGACGCAGCGGGCGGTGGCGGCCTTGTCCTCCAGCGGGCGGGAGCGCAGCGTCGAGGCGCTGATGCGCGCGCGCTTGGCCATCAGGAGGTGCAGGCCGATCTCGGCCTTGTTGCCCGCGCCGATGCCGATCACCACGATCCGGCCGCCGGTGGCGAGCGCGTCGACGTTGCCGGGCATGTTCGGGCCGCCGATGAGCTCGAGCACGACGTCGTACGGGCCGTGCTGCTCGAAGCCCTCGGGCTCGATCGCCTTCACGCCCAGCGCGTCGATGCGCGCGCGGTTCTCGGGGTTGCGGACGGTCGCGGTCACACGCGCGCCCGCCATCTGGCCCAGCTGGACGGCGGCCATGCCGACGCCGCCGGCGGCGCCGTGGACGAGCAGGCGCTCGCCGAGCCGCAGCCCGGCCTGGGTGAACAGCGCGTCGTGGGCGGTGGTGAAGACCTCGGGGACCGCGCCCGCGGCGTCCCACTCGAGCTCCTCCGGCACCGGCATCGCGGTGCGCTCGTGCACGACCGCGAGCTCGGCCTGGCCGCCGCCGGCCACGATCGACATCACGCGGTCGCCGGGCTCGAAGCGCTGCACGCCGGGGCCGCACTCGACGACCTCGCCCGCCAGCTCGAGCCCGGGGATGTCCTGCGGCGCGCCGGGCGGCGCGGGATACGCGCCCTTGAGCTGCAGCATGTCCGCGCCGTTGAGGCCGGCGCCGTGCACGCGGACGAGCAGGTCGGAGTCGCCGGCGACGGGGTCGGGGTGCTCCTCGACGGCGATCGAGCCGTCGCGGATGGTGGCGGCGCGCATGCGGCGCGATGCTACCTCCGGGGCGTCCTAGCCGTCCGATCGGCCAGGACTATTGGAGGTTGTGGCATATGTGTCGATACGATGGGGGTAGAACCGACACCGGGTCAATATGTCCCTTCTCCCTGCTATCCCGCGCATTCCGCCGTTGTGGCGGGAATCGCGTATCGGCCTCGAGGCCGCCGCGCTGCGGCGCAGCCCGGTCTACGGCGGGCTCGGCGTCCCACCCGGTGAGCGCCGTCCAGTGCTGCTGATCCCCGGTTTCATGGCCGGCGATCTCTCCCTCGGCACGATGTCGAGCTGGCTGCGGCGGGCGGGCTATTGCACCCACCGCACAGGCATCCGCGCCAACTTCGCCTGCTCGGAGGAGGCGTGCGAGAGGCTCGAGGCGCGGCTCGAGCACATGGCCGAGCGCCACGGCGAGCGCGTGACCGTCATCGGCCAGAGCCGCGGCGGCGTGTTCGCGAAGGCGCTGGCCGCGCGGCGGCCGGAGCTCGTCGAGGGCATCGTCACGCTCGGCTCGCCAACCGTCTCCCAGCTCGACGTCCACCCGCTCGTGCTCGCCCAGGTCGGCCTCGTGAGCGCGCTCGGCAGCGCGCGCGTGCCGGGCATGTTCCGCTGGAGCTGCCTGAAGCGGCGAATGCTGCAAGGACTTCCGCGACGCGATCGAGGGCCCGTTCCCGGAGGACGTCGGGTTCGTCGCGCTCTACTCCAAGACCGACGGCATCGTCAACTGGCGCGCCTGCGTCGACCCCGCGGCCGACGAGCTCGTGCATGTCCGCACCTCCCACTGCGGCATGAGCGTCAACGCCCAGGCCTTCCACGCCGTGGCCGGCGCGCTGCACCGCTTCCGCGGCGAGGATCCGCTGCTCGCGGACGACCTCCCGCGCGCTGCGTAGAACCGTCAACTGCGGCATTGAGGGGGTCGGTCCGAGCCACCGCGGGACCACGAATGTCACCTCGATCCGACATGGTGACCATCGAGGTGACATTCGTGCCGCCCCCGGCCGGAACCCGACCTCTACCCAGCCGCAGTTGACGTTCGTTCGCGACTATGAGGCGCGGCTAATCGCCGCGTCCATCGCGGCGCCGGGGTGCTCGACGATCTTCCCGTGGCCGGCCGCGAGGCGGGCCGGGTCGAGCGCGCGCAGGTTGCGGGCGGTCTCGAGGGCGGTCGGGCGATGCCAGGTGGACATCGCCGGCAGCGGGAAGCGCGGGTTGGGCTTCGCGGTGGTCGCGACGCCGCCGAGGGTCGTGTAGGCGTCGGCGGCGAACAGCGTGCGGTCGCGGGTGTCGAGGAAGGCGAGCTGGCCGGGCGTGTGGCCGGGCGCGGCGACGACCTCGAGCGAGCCGATGCGCTCGCCCGGCGCGATCGTGCGCGTCGGCTTCGTGTTCGCGCCGTAGCCGCGGATCTTGTCGCCGGCCGGCTCGCCGGGCTCGGGCGAGTTGTCGCCCGCCATCAGCTTCGCGTCGCGCGCCGACATCAGGACCTCCGCGTCCGGGAGCTCGGCGGCGAGCGCGTCGAGCCCGCCGACGTGGTCCTGGTGGGCGTGGGTGAGGACGATCCGGACGATCGGGCGCTTCGCCTGGGCGAGGATCGCCTTCGCGGCGCCGCGGCCGAAGGTGGTGTCGATCAGCGTCATGCCGTCGTCCTCGTCGACGAGGTAGGCGTTGACGAAGCCGCCGAAGCGGGCGATGCGGATGCCGCTCATGCGCGCTCGAGCAGCGCCACGCACTCGATGTGCGGGGTCTGCGGGAACATGTCGACCGGCCGCACGTGCTTCAGCGTCCAGCCCGCCTCGACGAGCTGCGCCGCGTTCGGCGCCAGCGTCGTCGGGTTGCAGGAGACGTAGACGATCCGCTCGGGCCCGGCCTCGATGATGCGGCGGACGACCTTCTGCGACAGGCCGGCGCGCGGCGGGTCGATGACCGCGACGTCGGGCTTGCCGGCGCGCTCGACCAGCTCGCGCATCGCGAGCCGGATGTCGCCGGCGAAGAAGGAGGCGTTGGTGATCTCGTTGAGCCGCGCGTTCTCGATCGCGTCGGCGACCGCCGGCTCGACGATCTCCACGCCGACGACCTCGCGCGCCCGCGTGGCGAGCGAGAGGCCGATCGTGCCGATGCCGCAGTAGAGGTCGAAGACGCGCTCGGAGCCGCGCAGCGCCGCCACGTCGGCGGCGTGCCCGTAGAGCACCTCGGCCATCTCCGTGTTGGTCTGGAAGAACGCTTCGGGCGAGATCAGGAAGCGCAGGTCGCCGAGCTGCTCGGCCAGCTGCGGGCCGCCGCGGAGCAGGGCCGTCTCGCCGCCCTGGGTGCTCTCGCCGAGCCCGGCGGTCTGGGTCCAGAACAGGTGGTCGGCGTCGACCGCGTCGATCAGCGCGTCGGCGTCGAGCTTGCCGGGCGACGTGACCAGCCGCACCTGCAGCTCGCCCGGTGCGGCGCCCCTCGCGGACGACGAGGTTGCGGAGGAAGCCGCGCTGCGTCTTGCGGTCCCACGCGACGAGGCCCTGGCGGCGCAGCTCCGCCGCCACCTGCTCGCGGGCGACGTTGCCGCGCTCGGAGGCGAGCTTGCAGTCGTCGAGCGGGACGATCTCGTTCCAGCGGCCGGGCGCGTGGAAGCCGCACACGAGCTCGCCGTCCTCGCCGGTGCCGAACGAGTACTCGAGCTTGTTGCGGTAGCGCCACTCCTCGATCGCCGGGACGATCGGCTCGAGCTCGTAGCCCTCGAGCCGGCCGATGCGCGTCAGCGCGTCGTCGACCTGCTCCTGCTTGACCTCGAGCTGGCGCGCGTAGGGCAGCACCTGCCACGGCGCGCCCGGGTGGTCGGCGACCGCGGGGATGCGGTCGGGCGACGGCTCGAGGATGTCGACGGCGCGCGCCTCGGCGTACGCCTTCTTCGACTTGCCGACCTCCGCGCGCACGCGGTCGCCCGGCACCGCGCCGGCGACGAAGACGACGTAGCCGTCCTCACGGCGCGCGACGCCGTTGCCGCCGTAGGCGAGACGGTCGACGGTGAGCTCGAGCTGATCCCCGCGGCGAGGACGCGTGGAGGTGGGAGGTGAAGTGGCCACCCCTCGAGGATGGCAGGCGACTCAGCCGAGCTTGCGCTCGATGTTCTGCAGCACGGACTTGCGGTTCGCGTTGCGCCGCTCGTAGTCGCGCACCTTGCGCAGCTCGGGCGCGGAGAGGTCGCCGATGCGCTCGCCGACCTCGGCCGCGGTCAGGTCGTCGTAGCCGGAGACCGGGAAGCTGGAGCCGATGCCGGTCGCGCGGCGCGCGCGGTCGACCTCGCGGACGATCCGCGTCGGCGTGCCGCTCGCGACCGCCTCGAGCTGGGAGATCAGGTCGTCGGTCTGGCTCCGGCCGCGCTCGAACAGGGCCGCCACGAGGGCCGCCGCGTCGTCGCGCGTCATACGCCCGCGCTCGACGGCGTCGTCCACCGCCTCCTGCACCCGCTCGCGCGTGAGCACCACGACCTCGCGCGGGTCGAGATAGCGCAAGAGCTGCTCGCGCAGCCCCGAATCCTTGGTAGCGCTCCCACCGCGAGGGCGCGGACTGGAGCCCTTCTTGCGGCCCGTCTGGCGTGCTGGTGGCATGGTCAGCGGACCCTACCCAACGAGCAACTCGAGCAGGGCCTTCTGCGCGTGGCGGCGGTTCTCGGCCTGATCCCAGATGCGCTGGCGCGACCCGTAGAGGACCTCCTCGGTGATCTCCTCGCCGGGATGCGCGGGCAGGCAGTGGAGGGCGATCGCATCGGGCGCGGCGCGGTCGAGCAACGCGTCGTCGAGCCGGTACGGCGCGAGCGCCTCGCGGCGCGTCGCGGCGGTCGACTCGTCGTCGCCCATCGAGACCCAGACGTCGGTGTAGACAGCAGATCGGCGCCGGCGGCCGCCTCGGCCGCGTCGTCGGTCAGCACCGCGCCGTGCGGCTCGGCGAGCTGGAAGCCCTCCGGCGCCGCCACCCGCACCTCCATCCCGGCCAGCGTGCCCACGATGGCGAGCGAGCGCGCGACGTTGTTGCCGTCCCCCACGTAGGCGAGGACGCGGCCCTCGAGCGACCCGAACGTCTCCCACAGCGTCATCAGGTCGGCGAGCGCCTGGAGCGGGTGGTGGTCGGGCGAGAGCATGTTCACGACCGGGACCTCGGCGTACTCGGCGAGCCCGCGCAGCCGCTCCTCGCTGCTCGTCCGCAGCCCGATCACCGCCGCGTGGCGGGAGAACACCAGCGCGGTGTCGCGGATCGACTCCCCGCGCGTGAGCTGCAGCTCGTTCGCGCGCAGGACCATCGGGTGGCCGCCGATCTCGAAGACGCCGGCCTCCATCGACGTGCGCGTGCGCGTCGACGGGTGCTCGAACAGCAGCGCGGCGGTCTTCCCGTCGAGCACGCGCGACACCAGCGGCGCCGCCTTCAGCGCGATCGCGCGGTCGAGCAGCGCGTAGAGCTCGGGGGCGGTCAGCTCCTCGCCGGTGAGGAAATGGCGTGGCAAGCCGCTAGCTTCGCAGGCCGAAGCCGCGCAGCATCAGCAGCGCGCGCTCGCCCATCGTGCCCGGCTTCGGGAGCACGCCGAGCTGCACCGCGGCGCCGTAGAGATCGAAGAACGCGCGGATCCGCAGCAGCCGCTCCTCGCGCAGCTCGCAGTAGAGGACGGCGTGCACGATCACGAAGCGGTTGGTGGCGGCGAGGCCGGCGACCTCGCGCCGGTGGGTGGCGAGCACCTTGACCGGAGCGGCGACGTAGGGCCCGGAGGTCGCGCGCTCACCGGTGCTCTGCATGCGCGCGTCGGGGAACGCGTTCCACAGGCGCTGCGCGTGCGCGGCGATCGCCGCGTGGCCCTCGATCGGCTCGGGCGTCAGCGGATCCTCGTAGTGGACGTCGGGATCGCAGAGCGGCTCGAAGGCCTGCTCGTCGCGCCCGGACCAGGCGCGCTCCCACGCGTCGAAGAGCTCGTCAACGTCCATCGGCCCGACATCATGGACGACGTGCGCCGCGTCCTCCGCCACCGTGAGTTCCGCCTCCTGTGGCTGGCGACGAGCGCGAGCCGGCTCGGCGACCAGATCGTCTTCATCGCGCTCGCGCTGTACGTGACCGAGATCGGCTCGCCGACCGACGTCGGGCTCGTCCTGGCGGCGAACGCGATCCCGCTGGTCCTGTTCGTGCTGATCGGCGGCGTGTGGGCCGACCGGCTCGAGCGCCACCGGGTGATGGTCGCCACCGACGTGGTGCGCGCCGTGCTCCACGGGCTGCTCGCGGTGCTGATCTTCCTCGGCGACGTCCCGATCTGGGCGATCGTGGCGATCGAGGCCGCGTTCGGCACCGCCGAGGCGTTCTTCAACCCGGCGGCCACCGGGCTGATCCCGCAGACGGTTACGGACGCCGAGCTGCAGCAGGCGAACGCGGCGATGTCGATCGTGCAGAACGCGAGCGAGCTGCTCGGGCCGGCGGTCGCGACCGCGCTCGTGCTCGGCTTGGGGGCGGGCTGGGCGTTCGCGGTCGACGCGCTCACGTTCGTGGTCTCGGCGCTGCTGCTCGCACGCGTGCGGCCACGCTCGCGTGGCGAGCGGGCGGCACGCCAGCGGCTGCGGGCCGAGCTCGCCATCGGCTGGCAGGAGCTCCGCTCGCGCCAGTGGGCGTGGGTGGTGATCGCGGCGACGTCCCTCGCGCTCCTGCTGGCGCTGGCGCCGTTCCTCACGCTCGGGCCGACCGTCGCCCGGGAGCAGTTCGGGAGCGCGGGCACCTACGGCGCGCTGATGGCCGCCCTCGGCGGCGGCACGCTCGTCGGGTCGCTGGTCGGGCTGCGCTGGAGGCCGCGCTATCCGATCCGCTTCGCGATGGCGTGGGGCACGATCTGGCCGCCGGCGATCGCGATCTTCGCGCTCGGGCCGCCGCTGTGGGTGACGGGCCCGCTGTTCGTGCTCGTCGGCTTCGGCTTCTCGATGTTCGACGTGTCGTGGGACACGGCGCTGCAGGAGCGCATTCCGGCGCACGCGCTGTCGCGCGTCAGCTCGTTCGACTGGATGGGCTCGCTCGCGCTGCTGCCGCTCGGCTTCCTGCTGGCCGGACCTGCCGCGGAGGCGTTCGGCGCGGTCGAGGTGCTCATCGTCGGCGGGGTCGCGGCGACCCTTGTCCAGATCGCCGGGCTGGTCACGCCGGGGGTGTGGCGGCTTCAGAACTCGCCGCGGCCCTCCTCGGGCGTCGAGGCCTCGGCGTAGAGGCGGCGCGGGATCCGGCCCGCCTTGTGCGCGAGCCGGCCGGCCTCGGTGGCGAGGCGGATCGCGCGGGCCATGGCAACGGAATCCTCGGCGCGCGAGATCGCGCTCGCGCACAGGACGGCGTCGCAGCCGAGCTCCATCGCCAGCGCGGCGTCGGAGGCGGTGCCGACGCCGGCGTCGAGGATCACCGGCACGTTCGCGCGCTCGCGGATCAGGCGCAGGTTGTAGGGGTTCAGCAGGCCCTGGCCGGAGCCGATCGGTGAGCCGAGCGGCATCACCGCGGCGCACCCGACGTCCTCCAGCCGGCGGGCGAGGATCGGGTCGTCGTTCGTGTAGGGGAGCACGGTGAAGCCGTCGTCGACGAGCTCCTCGGCCGCCTCGAGCAGCGCGGGCGCGTCGGGCAGCAGCGTGTGCTCGTCCCCGATCACCTCGAGCTTGACCCAGTCGGTCTCGAACGCCTCGCGGGCGAGCTTGGCGGTGAGGACGGCGTCGCGGGCGGTGAAGCAGCCGGCGGTGTTGGGGAGGAGCTGGACGCGCGCGCGGTCGAGGACGTCGACGAGCGAGCCCCTGGCGGCGGGGTCGATGCGGCGCAGCGCGACGGTGACGAGCTCGGTGCCGCTCGCCTCGATGGCGGCGGCCATGGTGTCCAGCGAGCGGAAGCCGCCGGTGCCGAGCAGCAGCCGGCTGGTCAACTCGCGGCCGCCGATGGTGAACGTGTCCTCGTGGGTGAGTGCCACTCAGCCTCCCTGGATCGCGCGCAGGACCTCGACCCGCGCGCCCTCTGACAGTTGATGCTCCGGCCACTCGCCGCGCGGCACGACCTCGGCGTCGACCGCGACCGCGACGCCGCGGTCGGGCACCTCGAGCGACGGCGAGCACGGCCTCGACGGTGGCGCCGGGAGCGAGCTCGGTCGGCTCGCCGTTGACGATCACGTTCATGCGGCGACCTCCGCGAAGCGCGCGGGGTCGCAGACGGCGGCCCAGTCCGGCAGCGGGTTGCCGGAGAGGAGCTCCGCGACGGCCTGCGCGGTGACGTCGGCGAGCAGGATCCCGTTGCGGAAGTGGCCGCTGGCCCACACGACGCCGCCGTGCTCGCCGATGATCGGCAGGTTGTCGGGCGTGCCGGGGCGCAGGCCGGCGCCGAGCTCCTCGATCTCGAGCTCGAGCACGCCGGGCACGACCTCGGCGAGGTCGCGGATCAGCTCGTGCGTCGCGCCGGCGGTCGGCGCCGTGTCCCAGCCGCGCTCCTCGACGGTGGCGCCGAGCACGTAGCGGCCCCCGCCGCGCGGGACGAGGTAGCCCTCGCGCGTGCGGATGGTGCGCGTCACGAGGTCCTGGCCCTGCGGGTCGCGCAGGCGCATGATCTGGCCCTTCACCGGGCGGACCGGCAGCGCGCCGAGGCGGCCCGACCAGGCGCCGGCGGCGACCACGACGTGGCGGGCGCGCAGGGCGCGCCGAGATCGTCGACGCGCTCGCGCCGGATCTCGCCGCCCGCCGCCTCCACCGCGTCGGAGAGCGCGGCGACGAGCTTGCGCGGGTCGACGGCGCCGTCGCCGGGGACGTCGAGCGCGAGCCGGACCGTCGGCGCGAGCGCGGGCTCGGCGCGGCGGGCCTGGCTGGGGCGCAGCCGCTCGACCGCGAGGCCGAGCTTCCGCCGGTACTCGAGCAGCTGCTCGAGCTCCTCGGCCTCGTCGCGGTCGCGGGCGACGACGAGCGCGCCGTTGAGATGCAGGTCGACGCCGAGCTCGGCGCAGAACTCCGGGAAGCCGTCGAGCGCGCGCAGGCCGAGGCCGAGCAGCTCGCGCTCGCCGAACTCCAGCTCGGTGACCGGCGCGAGCATGCCGGCGGCGTAGCGCCACGCGCCGTCCTCGCCCGCGTCGAGCACGAGCGTGCGCAGGCCGCGCTGGGCCGCGCGCCACGCCACGGCGAGGCCGATGACGCCCCCGCCGACGACGGCTACGTCGTGCTGCTCGGACTGCGAAGACACTGCGTACCACCCTCCCTACGCCGGCATCACCCGGATCAGGTTCGACGGTCGGCGGCCTGGTGCCGCCCTCTCAGCCCGTTCGGCGGGCTCCCGTGATGCATAAATCGTAGCGCTGCAAGACTGCTTCGCATGACGCCCCGGGAGCGGCTGGCGGACACCCGCCTTTACCTCGTCTGCGACGCGCGCCCGCGCGCCTTCCTCGACGCCGCGCTGAGGGGCGGCGCCGACCTGATCCAGCTGCGCGACAAGTCGCTCGACGACGACGGGCTGATCGGGGCCGCGAAGCATGTTCCGCGCCGCCGCCGACGCACACGGCGCGCTGTTCATCCTCAACGACCGCCCCGACCTCGTCGAGGCGTGCGACGCCGACGGCGTCCACGTCGGCCAGGACGACGGCACGCCCGCGCAGGCGCGCGCGACGGTCGGCCCGGACCGCATCGTCGGCCGCTCGACCCACGCGCCCGCCCAGGCGGACGCGGCCGACGCCGACCCGGACGTCGACTACCTGGCGGTCGGCCCCGTGCACGCGACGCCGACCAAGCCCGGCCGCCCCGCCGCGGGATTGGAGTACGTCAACTACGCGGCGAGCACGGTCAGCAAACCATGGTTCGCGATCGGCGGGCTCGACGCCAACACGCTGCCCGCCGCGCTAGAGGCGGGCGCGACGAGAGCGGTAGTGGTCAGAGCGATCACCGAGGCACCCGATCCTGAGGCCGCGGCGAAGGAGCTGAGCGAACTGCTCGGGGTAACCGTTGGGTCAGCGAAGCCGTAAGCGCCGCTCGCCGAGCGGAGCGTCCGCGGCGATCCCCGATCCGCGGAACTCGATGCCTAGAGACGGAGTCCCCAGGGTTCCCGCGGGCGGGGAGTCGTCCGCGGGCGATCCGCCCGGCGGTGCGGCCGCGATGGGCGGAGGTACGCCCGCTCCCGGGCAAGGAACGAAGCCGCACGAGAGGCGCTCGAACCGCTGGCCCCGGACGAACGCCCGACCGCAGTAACCGTCGCCGCCGTCGTCGCCGCGCTGATCGGCGTCGGCAACCTGATCCTGCTGCTCGCGGACTCGACCTGCACCACCGCTCGCGCGTCACCGGCGGCATCGTCTTCGCCGCGCTGATGTTCATCGCCGCCATCTTCATGTGGCGCCGCGCGTACTGGGCCGTGCTCGGCTTCCAGACCCTGCTCGCGCTCTCGATCGTGATCTCGAGCCTGGCGCTGCTGTTCGCCGAGAACGTCGAGGCGGTCATCCGCTCGCTCGTGATCATCGTCCCCGCGGGCGTGCTGTTCTGGTTCCTGATCCGCGCCATGGCGCGGCTGCAGATGCCGACGCGCACGCGCTAGGTTCTTTCGCCATGCCTGACTCCTCCTACGACGTCATCGTCATCGGCTCGGGACCGGGCGGCTACGTGGCCGCCATCCGTGCCGCGCAGCTCGGCATGAAGACCGCCGTCGTCGAGCGAGACGTCGTCGGGGGCCGCTGCCTCAACTACGCCTGCATCCCCGCCAAGGCCGTCCTGCGCGTCGCCGACGTGCTGGCCGAGATCGACGAGTCCGAGGACTTCGGCATCTCCGTGCCCGAGCGCAGCGTCGACTTCTCGAAGGTCATGGCGCGCCGCGAGAAGGTCATCAAGACGCTCACCGGCGGCGTCGCGGGCCTGTTCAAGAAGAACAAGATCGACTACATCGAGGGCCACGCCTCCGTCACCGACGACGGCAACGTCAAGGTCGGCGGCAACTTCGACGGCACCGAGATCGAGGCGAAGAAGGCGGTCATCCTCGCCACCGGCTCGATCCCCAAGCCGATCCCCGGCACCGAGTTCGGCGGCCGTGTGATCGGCACCGAGGAGGCATGGGCGCTCGAGGACCTGCCGGAGACGATGGTCGTGGCCGGCGCGGGCGCGTCGGGCGTCGAGATCGCCTCCGCCTACGCGCGGCTCGGCACGAAGGTGATGCTGTTCGAGGCGCTCGACCGTGTCGTCCCGGCCGAGGATGCCGAGATCTCCAAGGTCGTCGGGCGCGGGCTGAGCAAGCAGGGCATCGACATCCACACGGGCACCAAGGTCGAGAACGTCGAGACCGGCGACGACAAGGTCAGCTTCAAGTACGGCGACGAGACCGCGGAGGTCGACTGGTTCGTGATCGCCGCCGGCCGCGGCCCCGACGTCGAGGGCCTCGGGCTCGAGGAGGCGGGCGTCAAGCTCGACGATCGCGGCATGGTCGACGTCGACGGCGCGCTCCGCACGAGCGTCAAGGGCGTCTACGCGATCGGCGACCTCGTACGCGGCCCCGCGCTCGCCCACAAGGCGTCTGACGAAGGCATCATCGCCGTCGAGGACGCCGCCGGGATGGAGACGCACCCGATCGAGTACATCGACATCCCGCGCGCGACGTTCTGCACGCCCAACGTCGGCTCGTTCGGCCTCACCGAGGAGCAGGCGAAGGAGCAGGGCTTCGACGTCGTCGTCGGCAAGGTCAACTACGGCGCGGTCGGCGCCGGAACCGTCTACGGCGACCGCGGCGGCATGATCAAGATCATCGGCGACAAGAAGTACGGCGAGCTGATCGGCGGCCACATCGTCGGCGCCCGCGCGACCGAGCTGATCCAGGAGCTCGTGAACGCCAAGGCGCTCGAGGGCGGCTACCACGAGGTCGGCCGCATCATCCATGGTCACCCCACGCTGTCCGAGGCCGTCATGGAGGCCGCGCGCGCGGCCGACGGCTGGCTGATCCACGGCTGAGTGATGGCCGGGGCGCACCCCGAGCAGCCGATCTTCTACTACGACCTCGCCTCGCCCGAGGCCTACCTGACCGCGGAGCGCTGCGCCGGCGTGCTCGGCACCGTGCCGGAGTGGCAGCCGGTGCTGCTCTCCGGCCTGCGCGCGGGCGAGCTCGGCCCGTTCCGCTGCGCCGCCGAGGTCGACGCCTACCGCGAGGACATCGAGCGCCGCGCCGTGCTCGCCGGGGTCCAGCCGCTGCGCTGGCCCGAGGAGTTCCCGCCCGACGCGGAGTGGGCGATGCTCGTCGCCACGTTCGCGAAGCAGATCGGCCGCGCCGTCGCGTTCTCGCTCGCCGCCTTCCGCCAGGCCTACGCGGCGGGCCGCGACCTCGGTGACCCCGACACGGTGATGCTCGCCGCCGCCGCCTGCGAGATGCACCCGGCCGCGATCGACAAGGGCGCCGGGCGCGACTCGATCCGCCGGCGCCTGCAGGAGGCGACCGAGGCCGCCGGCGCCGCGGGCGTGCTCGAGGTGCCCGCCGTCCGGGTCGGCGACCGCATCTTCCACGGCGACCGCGAGCTCGAGGCGGCCGCGGCGGTGCTCGCGTGAAGGCCAACCGCGAGTACGAGTTGCGCGTGCGCAAGAGCGGCCGCGGCCCGGGGCTGCTGCGCGGCGCGGGCGCCGACCACATCGAGGTGGTGGAGATCGCCACCGGCGAGGTCGCGCTGTTCTGGGACACGCAGCCGAGTCAGACCGGGCGGCTCGCGCGCGGGCTGCGCGCCGACCTGGCGGCGCTCGACGCCGACGCCTTCATCGCCAAGTGGCGCCGGTGGCAGACGGCATGACCGAGCTGCGTCGGCGCATGCTCGCCGGCGAAGAGCTGCTCGGCACGTTCCTCGACCTCGGCTCCGCGCTCGCGGCCGAGATCACCGCGGGCGCCGGCTTCGACTGGCTGGTCGTCGACCTCGAGCACGGCGCCGGCGGGCGCGAGGCGACGCTCGCGCAGCTGCAGGCGCTCCACGCGCCCGCGATCGTGCGCGTGCCGCACGCCGCCAGCGAGGAGATCGGCTGGGTACTCGACCATGGCGCCGCGGGCGTGCTCGTGCCGCGCGTGCAGGGCATCCGCGAGGCGGCGGGCGCGGTCGCCGCCACCCGCTACGGCGGCGCGCGCGGCCTCGACCCGGGCTCGCGCGCAAGCGCGTTCGGGCGCGACGCGGGCGACGCGGAGCGCGCCGACGAGGAGCGCGTGGCGATGGTGCAGATCGAGACGCGCGGCGCGCTCGACGCCGCCGCGGAGATCGCGGCGCTGCCGGGTGTCGATGCCCTGTTCGTCGGTCCTTACGACCTCGGCGTCGCGCTCGGCGTGACGCCCGGCGCCGCCACGCCCGAGGTGCAGGAGGCGGCGGGCGCGGTCGCGAAGGCCGCGCGGGCGAGCGGCAAGGCGGCGGCCGTCTTCCTCGGCGACCCCGGGCTCGCGCCGCGCTACCGCGAGCTCGGCTTCACGCTCATCAGCGCAGGCTTCACGAGCGCGGTGCTGGCCGGCGCGACCGACGCCATCCGCAGGGCACTGCAGCCGTGATCCTGCGGCTCGTCCGCATCGGCCTGCCCGCGGCGATCGCCGCCGCCGGCGTGGTGCTGCTGATCGTCGGCGACGGCGAGAACGACCAGGGCGCCGGCGTCGCGCTGATCGGCGTCGCGCTGGTGGTGATGCTCCTCAACCTGTTCCTCCGCCTGAGCGCCTCCTCGACGCAGCGACCGCGAGCGCGAGGAGGCCGCGCGCGAGCACCTCGACCGGACAGGTCGCTGGCCCGACGAGCAGTGAGCTGCGGAGGCAGGTCCTCGCGCTCAGCGGCACGATGGTCACCACGATCGACCAGGCCGTGGCGCGCGCCAAAGCGTCGCCCGATCCCGCTGCGGCCTTGCAGCGCGAGGTCGCCGAGATCCAGGCGCGCGAGCAGCAGGTGGACCTGCGCGACGCCCAGCTCGGCCTCAAGGCCTGCGCCGGCCAGCCCGCCTGAGCTCAAGTCCCGCTCCCCGCCCGCCGATGGCGGGAGGGATGAGCACGACCGTCGACGCCCCGCAGGCCGAGACCCTCGCCGCGGCCGCGCCGCCGCGGGAGGACCTCTCGAAGTACGACTCGCGCCGCGCGATCGCGCGCGCCGTCGACGGCGTCTTCGTGGGCGCGCCGTTCCTCATCCCGATCCTCGGCCTCGGCTTCGCGCTCTCGGTCGCGATCGTCGCGATCTGTCTCCTCTACTTCTTCCTCTGCGAGGCGCTGTGGGGCAGCACGCTCGGCAAGCGCCTGCTCGGGCTGCGCGTGCTCATGCGCGACGGCGAGCCCGCGACCGCGAAGGCCGTCGCCCTGCGCACGTCGACGCGGATCGTCGAGGACGGCCCGATCGGCCTCGCCGTCTTCCTCGCCTCCGGCAAGCGCCGCGGGCGGCTCGGCGACCTGCTGGGCGACACGATCGTCGCGCGCCCCGCGCCCGGCCTCCCGCGCGCCGGCTTCTCCCCTCTGCTGATCGCCGTCCCTGCGGGCATCGCGCTCGCCGCCGTCGCGGTCGTGCTCGGCTTCTCCGGGCACTTCGCACGCCAGGACTACCTGCACGCCGTCGACAAGACGTGCGCGCGCAACACGGCCGCCGCCGCGGTGCCCGCGCGCGGGGTCGACGAGATCGTCGCCCGCACGACCGCCGCGCACCGCAAGCTCGCCGCGGTCGAGACGCCCCGCAGCGCGCGCAAGCTGCGAGCGGAGATCCTCGCGCTCGACGCGTCCGTCACCCGCGCCGTGGAAGCGGCGGGCCGCGGCGGTCAGCCGAGCCAGGCCGACATCGCCGCCATCCGCACGGCGCGCCAGCGTGCGGCCAAGCGCTACGCGCAGCTCGGCATGCGCGCCTGCGCCGGCCTCTGAGTGCGCACCCCTGCCGTGGGGTAACGACCCCCCAGGTGGCGGGTGCGGAGGCACTGAGTCCGGGCTGACGAGGGTCACGCGCTAACGTCCGCCGAACCATGGCCGACGTGACGCAAGAGGAGAGGGAGCGGGCCGCGCAGCATGAGCTGCCGGAGCCCGACGGAGCGCGCGAGTGGCTGGAGTCGATGATGCTCATCCGGCGCTTCGAGGAGCGCGCGGGCGAGATGTACGCGAAGGCGAAGGTCGGCGGCTTCCTCCACCTCGCGATCGGCGAGGAGGCGACGATCGTCGGCGCCGTCCGCGCGATGCGCGACGAGGACTACCTGATCTCGACCTATCGCTCGCACGGCCACGCGCTGTCGCGCGGCGCGGATCGCAACAAGGTCATGGCCGAGCTGTTCGGCCGCGAGTCCGGCGTGTCGCACGGCCGCGGCGGCTCGATGCACATGTTCGACCTCGAGAACCGCTTCATGGGCGGCTACGGGATCGTCGGCGGCAACCTCCCGCTCGCCGCGGGCATGGCGCTGTCCTCCGACTACCGCGGGACCGAGGAGGTCACGCTGTGCGTGTTCGGCGACGGCGCCTCCAACCAGGGCACGTTCGGCGAGACGCTCAACCTCGCCGCGCTGTGGGACCTGCCGGTCGTCTTCATGGTCACGAACAACCAGTTCGGCATGGGCACCGCGATCGAGCGCCACTCCGCGGTGACCGACCTGCACCGCCGCGGCGAGGGCTTCGGCGTCCCGGGCATGCGCTGCGACGGCATGGACGTGCTCGACACCTACTACGTGATCGGCGAGGCGCTGAAGCAGGCGCGCGAGGAGCGCCAGCCGGTGCTCGTCGAGGCGATCACCTACCGCTTCCGCGGCCACTCGATGGCCGACCCCGAGGAGTACCGCACCAAGGAGCAGGTCGCCGAGTGGCGCAAGAAGGACCCGATCGAGGTCTTCGCGCGCAAGCTCGAGGAGGAGGGCATCCTCGAGGAGGGCGAGGCCGAGAAGATGGACGCGGCCGTCGTCAAGAGCATCGACGAGGCCGTCGCGCTTCGCGGACAAGGCGAAGTTCCCGCCGCCCGAGTCGCTGTACGACGACATCTACGTCCTCGGCGACCAGGTCAGGGGCTGGTACTCGGTCGACGAGCGCTCCGCCGGCGTGCACGCGGGCGAGAAGGAGCGCGAGCTCGCCGAGGAGGAGCTCGGTCCGACCGACGCCTACGGCGACGCGGTCGAGCAGGCCTCGCGCGAGGACCTCGGCCTCGACAAGGCGTCGGACAAGGCGCAGGCCGAGAACGACGACGCCGAAGAGGCGGAGAACGGCTGATGGCCGTCGTCCGCTACCGCGAGGCGCTCAACCAGGCGCTGCGCGAGGAGATGCAGCGCGACGAGAGCGGTCTTCCTCATGGGCGAGGACATCGGCGTCTTCAACGGCGCGTTCAAGGTCACCAACGGGCTGCTCGAGGAGTTCGGCGAGAAGCGCGTGCGCGACACGCCGATCTCCGAGAACACGATCGTCGGCATGGGCGTCGGCTCCGCGATGACCGGGCTGCGCCCCGTCGTCGAGCTGATGACGATCAACTTCTCGCTGCTCGCGCTGGACCAGATCGTCAACCACATGGCGACGATCCACTACATGTTCGGCGGCCAGGTCCGCGTGCCGATGGTGGTGCGGATGCCGCAGGGCGCCGGCCACCAGCTCGGCCCGACCCACTCGCACTCCTGGGAGGCGCTGTTCCTCCACGTGCCGGGCATGCTCGTCGCCGTGCCGTCGACCGCGGCCGACGCCAAGGGGCTGCTGAAGTCGGCGATCCGCGACGACAACCCGGTCGTCTTCATCGAGCACGAGTACCTCTACGGCCAGCGCGGCGAGGTGCCCGACGACGACGACCACACCGTCGACTTCGGCCAGGCGGCGATCCGCCGCGAGGGCGACGACGTGACGATCATCGGCATCTCGCGCATGGCGATCACGGCCGAGAAGGCGGCGAAGACGCTGAGCGACGAGCACGAGATCGAGGCCGAGGTGATCGACCCGCGGACGCTGCGCCCGCTGGACCTCGACACGATCCTCGAGTCGGTGCGCAAGACCAACCGCGCGGTGATCGTCGAAGAGGGCTGGCCGCACGGCGGCGTCGGCGCGAACCTCGCGGCGCTGATCCAGGAGCAGGCCTTCGACTACCTCGACGCGCCGGTCGGCCGGGTCACCGGCGCCGACCTGCCGATGCCGTACTCCAAGCCGCTCGAGCAGATCGCCTACCCGCACGAGCCGCAGATCGTCGAAGCGGTCCTCGCGACGTTCCGCGACCTCTAGGAGGCCACCACTCAAGGTCCGGTGCGTCGTGTGCCGATGCAGGCCGGGATGCTCTCGCACCGCAGCCTGCACGCGCGCGCGCTCCGCCTGCGCGAGAGCGTCATCGCTCGCCTGCTGTTGACGCTCATCCTCGCGCTCAGCGCGGTCGGGACGTTCCAGTACTTCATCGTCGGCAACCGCGTCCAGGCCGACCTCATCCGCGAGCACGCCGCCGTCCACGCCGCCGACGCGCGCTCGCTCGAGCTGCGCGCCGCGGCAGCGCAGAACAACCGCTACGAGCGACCGCTCAGCGAGGTCACCGAGGTGCTCGCCGCGATCGAGGAGCGGCCCGACACGCTGGACGTCGCGGTGCTCGACCTCGACGGCAGCGTGCTGGCCTCGCCGCGCGCCGGCCAGGTCGGCGTGCTGCGCACCGACCCGCTGCTGCGCGAGGCCGCGCGCTCGCGCAAGCCGGTCGAGGGCGAGGCCGCCGGCGGGCAGCGCAACGCCTACATCACGCCGATGCACCTGCTCGGGCGGCGCGTGCTGTTCGCCGAGTACCGCTCCAGCGACGCGCTGAAGGCCGGCGTCGCCTCCTTCCGCGACAGCCTCGGCCTGTTCGTCCTGCTCAGCCTGCTGATCGCGCTGCCGCTGTTCTACGTGCTCGGCGGCCGCAGCGTCGGCGTGCTCTACCGCGCCGCGCTGCAGCGCGCCCGCCGCGACGGCCTGACCGACCTCGACAACCACCGCGCCTTCCAGGACGAGCTCTCGCGCGCGGTCGGCGAGTCCGCGCGCTACGAGAGCGACGTCACGCTCGCGCTGCTCGACATCGACGACTTCAAGTTCGAGAACGACCGCCACGGCCATCAGCACGGCGACCGCCTGCTGTGCGAGCTCGCCGAGCTGCTGCGCGAGCAGCGCGCCGGCGACCGCGCCTTCCGCCTCGGCGGCGACGAGTTCGCCGTCCTGCTCAACCACACGCGCGAGTGCGACGCCGACGTCCCGCTCGAGCGCATCCGCGCCGCGGTCGAGCGCCGCCTCTCCGGCGTGACCGCCAGCATCGGCTTCAGCGCCGCACGGCCCGAGGACCGCGAGCCGAGCACGCTGTGGGGCCGCGCCGACGCGGCGCTGCTCGAGGCCAAGCGGCGCGGCGGCAACGCGGTCGTGGCCTCCACCGAGGTCGCCGACAGCGTCCCCGTCGTGACGATCGAGAAGGTCCGGGCCGTCCGCTCGCTGATCGACTCCGGCGCGGTCGACGTCGCGTTCCAGCCGATCTGGGACCTCGGCGGCACGCGCGTGCTCGGCTTCGAGTCGCTCGCGCGGCCGCGCTCGCCGGAGCTCGCCGGGCCCGGCGAGGCGTTCGAGATCGCCGACTCGATCGGCCGCGGCCACGAGCTCGACGCCGTCTGCCGCCGCGCCACGCTGCGCGCCGCGGGCGAGCTGCCCGAGGGCGCGCTGCTGTTCCTCAACGTCTCCCCCCAGACGCTCGAGCACGACGGCCTCGCGGGTGACAGCCTCGTGCTGGCCGTGCGGGGCGCCGGCTACGAGCCGCACCAGGTCGTGCTCGAGATCACCGAGCGCACCGACGCGCGCAAGGAGCTCCTGCTCCCCGAGGCGGCGCGGCTGCGGCGGCTCGGCTTCAAGCTCGCGCTCGACGACGTCGGCGCCGGCAACGCCGGGCTCGAGATGCTCAGCGCGCTGCCGGTCGACTTCATCAAGATCGACCGCGCGGTGGTCGGTCACGCGGGCAGGATCGCAGGGCGCGCGCGGTACGCTCGCGATCATCGCCTTTGCGCGCGAGAGCGGCTCGTTCGTGATCGCCGAGGGGATCGAGACCGAGGCCATGCTCGAGCTCGCCCGCGACCCGGACCCGGAGCGCGAGGCGCGCCCGGTCGGCGCCCACGGCGCCCAGGGCTTCCTGCTCGGCCGCCCGGCGCCGGTGCCGTCGGAGGTGCCGAGCTACCAGGAGACGATGGCCACCCTGACCGAGCTGACCGCCGACCGCGAGCGCCGCCGCATCGCCGCCGCGCTCCAGCAGGGCGACGAGCTCTACCGCGTGCTGCTGCGGACGGTGCCGGACATGGCCGTCGCGGTGTTCGACCGCGACCTCCGCTGCCAGGCGGTCAACGGCGGGCTCGGCGCGCTGCTCGAGCGCTGGCGCGAGATGTTGGTGGGCAAGACGCTGACGGAGGCGCTCGGCGACGAGGCCGACGGCGACCAGATGGACGGGCTGCTGCGGCCGGTGCTCAGCGGCGAGCCGCGGGACTTCGAGTGGGTCGGGCGCCGCAGCGCCATCCACCTCTCCGTGCAGGCCGTCCCGGTGCGCGATGCACGCGCCGGCGTGATCGGCGTGATGGCGGTGTGTCGCGACGTCACGCCGCGCCACGAGGTCGACGCCGCGCTGCGCTCGTCGCGCGGGCTGCCGACCGGCGCCCCCGCTCGCGCGCGCTAACGGTTAGTTCATCCACGCAAACGGGGTACTCTGCCGCGCATGGCCGATGTCGCCATGCCCCGCCTGTCCGACTCCATGGAGGAGGGCACGATCCTCAAGTGGCTGAAGTCCGACGGGGACGAGGTCAAGCGCGGGCGAGGAGCTCGTCGAGATCGAGACCGACAAGGCCAACATGACCTACGAGGCCGACGAGGCCGGGATGCTCAAGATCGTCGCCAAGGAGGGCGACACGCTGCCGGTCGGCGAGACGATCGCGCGCATCGGCGACGGCGCCGACGACGCCGACGGCGGCGAGGCCGAGGAGCCGGCGGACGAGGCGCCGGAGGAGGAGCCCGAGCCGAGGACGAGCCGGAAGCGAAGACGAGGCCGAGCCTGAAGAGGAGGCCGAAGCCGCCGGGAACGGCAAGCGCGAGGAGGAGCCCGAGCCGGCGCCGGCCCAGGCCGGAGGCGCCGCGGCGACGGCGGCGGCGACCGCATCAAGGCCTCGCCGGTCGCGCGGCGGATGGCGCGCGAGCTGGGCTCGAGCTCGCGGGCGTGGAGGGCACCGGGCCGGGCGGGCGGATCGTCAAGGCCGACGTCGAGGCCGCCGCCAAGGGCGGCGGCGGACGCCGAGGCCGAGGCCCGCCGAGGAGGAGGCGCCGCCGGAGGAGGCGGAGGCCGCCCCGGCGCCGAGCCCGAGGAGGCGCCAAGGGACGTCCCCGCGCCCGTCATCTCCGGCGACGGCAGGCCGGCCGCGGCGAGGCCACGACCAGGACCCCACGCGGCTGCAGCAGACGGTCGCGCGGCGGATGGCCGAGTCCAAGGCGACCGCGCCGGACTTCGTGATCACGACCGAGGTCGACATGGAGGAGGCGGTCGAGCTGCGCAAGCAGCTCAAGGCCGCCTCCGGCGACGACCCCGCGCCCTCGTTCAACGACTTCGTGATCAAGGCGTGCGCGCTCGCGCTGCGCGACTTCCCGCGCGCCAACGGCGCCTACCGCGACGGCCGGTTCGAGCTCTACTCGCGCGTCAACGTCGGCGTCGCGGTCGCCGGCCAGGACGCGCTCGTCGTGCCGACGCTCTTCGACGCCGACTCGAAGTCGCTCGGCACGATCGCCCGCGAGTCGCGCACGCTGGCCGAGCGCGTGCGCGCGGGGCAGATCACCCCGCCCGAGCTGTCCAGCGGCACGTTCACGGTCTCCAACCTCGGCATGTACGGGATCAAGCGCTTCGTCGCCGTGATCAACCCGCCGCAGGCGGCGATCCTCGCCGTCGGCGAGCTGAGCCGCGCCCGGTCGTGCGCGACGGCGAGGTGGTCGTGCGCACGATCATGGAGCTCACGCTCTCCTGCGACCACCGGATCCTCTACGGCGCCGACGCCGCGCAGTTCCTCGCGGATCCGCGAGTACCTCGAGAACCCGCTCCGCCTCGCGCTCTAGCCGTGCACCTCAGCGGGCGCGTCCGCCACGGCCGCCGTGACCGGAGCGCACCGACTTCAGCCGGTCGTGCCGCTCCTCGGCGAGCGCCACGGCGGCGCTGCGCGGGCAGACGGTGGGCGGTGGTGCCGGCGGCGCGGCCTCGCTCGCAGCGGTGCGCGAGCTCGACGAGCTGCACGGCGCGGTCTCGGTCCGACGCCGAGTATGCGAAGCGGCGCGCCGGCCTGCGCCAGGCGGCCTGGCGTCTCGAGCCGCCGCTCGTGCGCGTGCCAGTTGGGCGTGCGGTCGTCGTCGAGCGTCACTCCCGGCGGGCGCTGCTCGGTGTTGACGTACAGGCACAGCCAGCGGTCGGGTCGTGCCCCGGCACGCACGCGCGGTAGAGGTCGTCCTCGCGCACCGTGTCGACGAGCGCGAGCCCGGCGGCGCCAGGGCCCTGCGCCATCACGTAGGCGCGCACGACGGCCGCCAGCGCGGGCTCGTCCTCGCTCGGCCGCGCCGCGGGCCGGTGGGCGAGGCCGGCCGCCAGCACCACGGCGGCGCCACAGCAGCGCGGTCCCGGCGTGGTCGAGCGCCACCAGGCGCGGCAGGTCCGGACGCCGGCGGCGCAGCGCCGCCCCGCGAACGGCGCCACCACGGCGGTCAGCAGCAGGTTCGCGAAGCCCGCCGAGCAGCAAGCCGCCCACGCCGCCCGGCGGCGTCCCGGAGATCGGCAGCACGGTGATCAGCGACCCCGTCGACGACCGTCAGCGCGACGAACGCGGGCCACAGCCAGGCGCCGCGCAATCCGCCAGCGCAGCCGCGCGGCCAGCCGCTCAACCCTCCGGAGTCCTGCGTCCACCCTTGCAGGGTAATCTCCGGGGGCGCGGCACCGCGGCGGAGATCCCGCCCGGGCGCCAGCAGCGAACGCCGGCCGGCGGATCCCGGTGGCCCCACGAGGAAAGGTGGTCACGCCAGATGGCGACGGAAGCGGCACAGCCGGGACGTAGCATCCCGCCGAGTATCCCAGCATCTGACGATCGAGGACCGGGTCGGGCTGCTGCGCGCGATGCTGATGATGCGCGGCATCGAGGAGCGCGCGATGATGCTCTACCGGCAGGGCAAGGTCCCCGGCTCGTTCTACGACGGCTTCGGGCAGGAGGCCGTGTCGGCCGGCGCCGACGTGGGCGATGGCCGCGCACGACCGGCTCTGCATCCTGCACCGCGACCTCGCCGCGCATATCATCCGCGGCGTCACGCCCGCGCGGATCTTCGCCCAGTACATGGGCCGCGAGGGCGGCATCACCGGCGGCCGCGACGGCAACGTGCACTTCGGCGACCGCACGCGGGCTGCGTCGGGATGGTCTCGATGCTGCCCGACATGATGCTCGTCGCCACCGGGCTCGCGATGGCGTTCAAGCTGCGCGGCGAGCAGCGCGTCGCGCTGACCTGGTTCGGCGACGGCTCGACCTCGCGCGGCGACTTCCACGAGGCGATGAACTGGGCCGGCGTGCAGAAGCCTGCCGGTCATCTTCATCCTCGAGAACAACCAGTACGCGTACTCGACGCCGCCCGACCAGCAGTTCGCGGTCGACCCGGTCGAGCGCGCCGCGGCCTACGGCTTCCCGGGCGTCAGCGTCGACGGCAACGACGCCGAGGCGATGTTCGAGGCCACCCGCGAGGCGCGCGAGCGCGCGATCGCCGGCGACGGCCCGACGCTGATCGAGGCCGTGACCATGCGCATGCACGGCCACGCCGCGCACGACGACATGAAGTACGTGCCCGCCGAGCAGATCGAGGAGTGGCGGCGCAAGGACCCGATCGACCGCCAGATCGCAGCGCGTCGAGGCGCTCGGCGTCGACGTCGAGGCGCTGCGCGCCGAGGTCAAGGCGGAGATCGACGCCGCCGTCGAGGAGGCGCTGGCGATGCCGATGCCCGACGGCGCGACGGCCACCGACCGCGCTGTTCGCCGACGAGCCGGCGCTGCTCGAGGACGGCGACGCCCCCTGGAGCGGCTTCGCGGGGGGCGATGATGCCGACGATGACCTACCTGCAGGCGATCTCCGACGGCATGCGCGAGGAGATGCGCGCCGACGAGCGCGTGTTCGTGATGGGCGAGGACATCGGCGTCGTTCGGCGGCGCGTTCAAGGTCACCGACGGCTTCATCGACGAGTTCGGCGCGAACCGCGTGATGGACACGCCGCTCGCCGAGTCGGCGATCATCGGCACGCGCGATCGGCGCCG
The DNA here is from genome assembly GCA_963722815.1 of uncultured Solirubrobacteraceae bacterium. Lineage (GTDB taxonomy): Bacteria > Actinomycetota > Thermoleophilia > Solirubrobacterales > Solirubrobacteraceae > DASQFQ01. Next base: position 196,851 of record CAVROM010000007.1, on the reverse strand, counting down.
CCGTCGAGGGCATGCGGCCGATCGCCGAGATGCAGTTCTCCGACTTCATCTCCTGCGGCTTCGACCAGCTCGTCAACGTCGCCGGCAAGATGTACTACCGGCATGGGCCTGAGCGTGAACATCACCGTCCGGCTGCCCTCGCGGCGGCGGCTTCTCCGGCGGCCCGTTCCACTCCCAGAACCCCGAGGCGTGGTTCATGCACGCGCCCGGGCTGAAGGTCGTCGCGCCGTCGACGGCCGAGGACGCCAAGGGCCTGCTGATCAAGGCCGTGCGCGACCCCAACCCGGTCGTGTTCATGGAGCACAAGCACCTCTACCGCCGGGTCAAGGGCGACGTGCCGGCGGGCACCTACGAGACGCCGTTCACGCGCGCGCGTCGCGCGCGAGGGCGCCGACCTCACCGTGATCGCCTACGGCGCGATGGTCCACACCGCGCTCGAGGCGACGGAGGACCTCGACGGCGCGTCGGTCGAGGTGCTCGACCTGCGCTCGCTCGTCCCGCTCGACGAGGAGGCGATCCTCGCTCGCGTCCGCAAGTGCTCGAAGGTCGTGATCCTCGACGAGGCGAACGAGACGTGCGCGGCGGGCGCCCAGGTGGCGGCGCTGATCGCCGAGCAGGGCTTGGAGGACCTCGACGGCCCGGTCGTGCGCGTGGCGACGCCGGACGTGCCGATCCCGTTCTCGCCCACGCTCGAGCAGGCGGTGCTGCCCGCAGGTCGACGACGTGAGGGAGGCGTGCCGTGAGCTCCTCGAGTACTGAGGCCGCCGATCGACGTGACGATGCCCCAGATGGGCGTCTCCGTCGCCGAGGGCACGGTCGTCGAGTGGAGCAAGCAGGCCCGGCGACTGGGTCGAGGCGGACGAGATCATCGCCGCGATCTCGACCGACAAGATCGACACCGACGTCGAGTCGCCCGCCACCGGCCGCGTGCAGGAGATCCTGGTCGAGGTGGGCGAGACGGTCGACGTCGGCACCGTGCTGGCGCGGATCGCCACCGACGCGAAGCCCGGCGAGGCGCACACGTCGGAGAGCGCCGCCGAGCGGCACCGCGAGGCCGCCGTCGCGCTCGAGGCGCCCGGCGAGGCCGGCGAGCTGTCCGGCGACACGACCGACGAGCACGCCGGCTCCGCCCAGCGCGGCACGCCCGCGGTCCGGCGGAGCGGCCGCGCCGCTACTCGCCGGTCGTCATGCGGATCGCCGCCGAGCACGGCGTCGACCTCGAGCAGGTCGAGGGCACCGGCCGCGGCGGCCGCGTGCGCAAGCAGGACGTGCTCGCCTACCTGGAGGGCGGCGACGGCGGCGGAGGAGCCGCCGATGCACATCGAGTGCCCGTACAAGCCCGAGCCGGCGCGACGCCAGCCGCGTCGCGGTCCGCGCCCGCGCCCGCCCGGCCGAGCCGCTCTCGCGCATGCGCCAGTCGATCGGCGAGCGCGATGCTCGACTCGCTGCAGACGGCGGCGACGTGCACGACGATCGTCGAGGCCGACATGACCCGCGATCGAGGCGCGACGCGAGAAGACCGGGCTCACGTGCGCTGCCGCTACGTCGCCCGCGCGACGATCGAGACGCTGCGCGAGTTCCCGGCGCTCAACGCGACGCTCGAGGGCGACGACTTCACGCAGTACGACGCCGTCCACCTCGGCATCGCGGTCTCGCTCGGCGAGGGCGGGCTGATCGTGCCGGTCATCCGCGACGCGCAGGACCTCAGCGTCGAGGGGCTCGGCGGGCGCATCAAGGCGCTCGCGCGCAGCGCGCGCGACAACCAGCTGACGCCGGACGACGTCCGCGGCGGCACGTTCACGATCACCAACCCGGGCGGCTACGGCTCGATCATCGCCACGCCGGTGATCAACCAGCCGCAGGTGGCGATCCTCGACACCGAGGCGGTCGTCAAGCGGCCGGTGGTGGTCACCGACGAGCACGGCAACGACTCGATCGCGATCCGCCCGATGACGTACCTCTGCATGTCCTGGGACCACCGCGCGCTCGACGGCGCGCTCGCGGCGCAGTTCCTGGCGGCGCTGCGCGGGCGGCTCGAGAGCTGATCCACACCGTCGGGCATTCGACGCGGGAGCGCGACGAGCTCGTCGCGCTCCTGCGCGCCCACGGGGTGGACGCGATCGCCGACGTCCGCCGCTTTCCCGGCTCCAAGCGGCTGCCGCACTTCAACGCCGAGGCGCTCCGCGAAGCGCTCCCGGCCGACGGCATCGCCTACGAGCACTTTCCGGAGCTCGGCGGCCGCCGCTCGCGCGTCCCTGGCTCGCCCAACGGCGGCTGGGAGATCGCAGTCTTCCAGGGCTACGCCGATCACATGGCGAGCGAGGAGTTCGCGCGCGGGCTACAGCGGCTGGAGGCGTGGGCGCGCGAGCCCCCGCTAGGCAGCAAGCTGCCTGGCTTGGCCCCTGGGCACCGCGTCGCCGTCATGTGCGCGGAGGCACCGTGGTGGCGCTGCCACCGGCGCCTGCTCGCCGACGCGCTCGTCGTCCGCGGCCACGAGGTGCGCCACATCCTCGACGCGCGCGAGGCCGCGAAGCACGAGCTCACCGACTTCGCGCAGGTGGACGACGGCCGGCTCACCTACCCGCCCCGCTCAGCTGACGCGGTAGTCCGGCAGCAGGCCGTGCCGCATCGCGAACAGGCTGGCGGTCGCGCGGGTCGACGCGCCGATCTTGGCGTAGATGTGCTCGACGTGGTTGCCGACGGTCTTCGGCGAGATCGACCAGGCGCTCGGCGATCTCGCTTGTTCGACAGCCCGCGCGCGAGCAGCCGCAGCACCTCGATCTCGCGCGCGGTCAGCCCGGCGGGCCCCTCGCGCCGGCGCGGCGACCGCGGTGGCCCGCCGCGCCGAGCACGCGCCTCGACCGCCTCGGCGTCGAGCCGGCCGGCCCGTGACCTCGGCGCGCAGCTCGCGCCGCGGCCTCGCGCCGGCGCGCGCGGCGGCCGGTGCGGGCGCGGCTCGCGCATCGCCTGGTAGGCGTCGGCGGCGCCGAGGATCCGCGCCGGGCGGGAGATGGCGGCGCCGGACAGACCGCGCGGGTAGCCGGAGCCGTCGAGCCGCTCGCGGTGCTGCACGGCGATCGCGCCGAGCGGCGCGAGCGCGGCGGACTGGCTGAGCATGCGCTCGGTCAGGTAGGGCTGCAGGCGCACGCGCTCCCACTCGCCCGGCGCCCAGCGGCGCCGGCTTGTCCCAGATCGCGTTGGAGACGCCGAGCCGCCCGAGGTCGTGGACGAGCCCCGCGCGGCGCAGCGTGCGCACCTCGGCCTCCGGGGAGCCCGAGCCGCTCGCCGCGCCGCGCGGCGAGCTCGGCGACCGCCCGCGCGTGCCCGAGCGCGTACGGCGACTTGAGGTCGACGAAGTTGGCGATCGCGAGCAGCGCGGCGTCGAACCGCTCGCCCGAGAGCACGAGCGCAAGCGCCGGCTCGGCGTCGATCACCGCGTCCCACGTCGCCGACCGCGTCCAGCCCGGCGAGAGATCGCGTCGGCGTCGCGCGCGCAGCAGCGTCGGCCAGCGCGGGATCGAACTGCCTCCCGGCCGCGCTCGCGGCGAGCTCGCCGGACCGCCGCGGCGCCCGCCGACGCGGTGCGCGACCTCGACGAACTCCGCGAGCTGCGCGATGCCGCGCCGCGAGCGGGACCGCCTCGCCCGCAGCGTCGCCCGGCCAGCCCTGCCCGTCCCACTGCTCGTAGGCCGCGCCGCAGCGCGTCGAGCACGTCGCCGCGGCAGCTCGAGCTCCTCGCGCGAGCGTGCGCGCGACATGTCGGCGTGGTGGCTGATCATGGCGTCGACCTCGCGGTGGCCGGAGAGCGCGAACTCGAGCCCGACCCGGAAGCGGTGCAGCGGCGGGTGGCCGGCGCCGAGCAGGCGCAGCCCGGACAGCGCGCCGCGCAGGCTGCGCAGCTCGTGGTCGTACTTGCCCGACTTCAGCGCGATGTCGTCGCCGAACCACTTGGCCTGCTCGTGCGCGTCGGTGTGGCAGCCGACGTTGATCAGCAGCGCGGTGTAGTAGACCGCGGCCCGCTCCTGCTCGGTCAAGTCCCGGCCGCTCGGCGAGCCGCAGCGCGATCAGGCACTGGCGCAGGACGTGCTCCATCGGCTGGCCGAAGCCGAGGTCGATGCCGAGCGACAGCGCGGCGACGAGCTCCGCGAGCCGCACGTGCGTGCGATCCGCTCATCGGCGGAGCCTAACCGCGATCCGAAGATGAGGCGAACGCCTCATGCGCCACCAGGGTCGCACCTAGCCTCGGCCCATGGCTATCAGCGAGCTGGACCAGATGAACAGGGCGCCCGCGCCACGTGGGCGGCGGGCGACTATCCCGCGATCGCGCAGCGGCAGGGGTGGCCCGTCGGGGAGCGCGTGGTGCGCCGCGCCGCCGTGGCGCCCGGCGAGGACGTGCTCGATGTCGCGTGCGGCACCGGCAACGCCGCGCTGCGCGCCGCCCGGGCGGGCGCCGCCGTGACCGGCGTCGACCTCACGCCGGAGCTGCTCTCCGTGGGACGCGAGCTCGCGGCCGCCGAGGGTGTCGCGATCGAGTACGTCGAGGGCGACGCCGAGGCCCTGCCGGTCGAGGACGAGCGCTTCGATGTCGTGCTCTCGGTCTTCGGCTGCATGTTCGCGCCGCGCCACGCGGTCACCGCGGCGGAGCTCGCACGCGTCCTGCGCCCGGGCGGGCGGCTTTACGTCACCGCGTGGACGCCCGAAGGCACGATGGGCGAGCTGTTCCGCTCGCTCGGCGCGTACCTGCCGCCCCCGCCGCCGCTCGCGCAGCCGCCGCTGCTGTGGGGCGCCGAGGACCACGTCCGCGATCTGTTCGCGGGCACCGGGGTCGAGCTCGAGTTCGCACGCGAGACGATCGAGTTCCCACGCTTCGACACGCTCGACGAGGAGGTGGAGTTCGCGACCACCAAGTTCGGGCCGATGATCATGGCCCGCCGCATGCTCCCGCCGGATCGCTGGGACGCGCTGCTGGCCGAGCAGCGGCGCCTGCTGGAGACGCAGCCGCCGGCGGCCGAGTACCTCGTGATCACGGGGCGCAGGTCATGACGCCGGGATGGCGAGCTCCGAGCCGGCGGCTCGCGCGGCACCGTGCTCGCGCTCGCCGGAGCGCTGGCGTCGGACGTCTTCTTCGAGGACGTCGCGGCGCAGCCGGTCCTCGACGGCGTCCGGCTGGTGGCGGCGACGCTGCCGGGATACGCCGGCACGCCATCGCCGGAGGACGACAGCGTGGAGGCATTCGCCGCGCAGGCGTACGACGCCGCCGCCGAGCTCGGCGCCGGCGGTGGTGGCCGGGCACAGCCTCGGCGCGAACGTCGCGATCGAGATGGCGGGATCGGGACGCTTCCGCGGCTCGCTCGTGCTGATCTCGCCCAGCTTCTCGCGCCGTGACGAGTCGATCGTCCCCCGCGCGCTCGATCGCCTCTCGACGGTCTTCGGGCACTGGCCCTACGCGCTCGTGCTGAAGCTGATCGGCCGCATGCTCCACGGCGACGTGCCGGCCGACCGGCGTCCCGGCGCTCGCCGCCGAGCTGCAGCGCAACGATCCGCGCTTCGTCCGCCGCCACACCCGCATCTACCTCCGCTACCTCGACCGGCACGCGAAGCCTCGTCGACACGCTCTGCGACTCCGGGTCTCCAGACGTGGGTCGTGTTCGGGAGCGAACGACGACGTCAAGCTCCAGGACGAGGAGCGCCGCGGGCTCGAGGCATGCCCGCAGGTGACGCTCGTCACGGTCCCGGACACCGGCCATTTCTCGCTCAACACGCACCCCTCCCGGATCGCCGAGCTGCTGCTCGAGGCGACCGCAGCAGCCAGGTACGCTGGGGTGCATGGCTGATCTGCACGTCTGCCACCTCGGGGAGATCGAGTACCGCGAGGGCGTCGCGCTGCAGGAGCGCGTCCGCGCGCGCGTGCAGGAGGGCGAGCTGCCCGGCGTGCTGCTGCTGCTCGAGCACCCGCCGGTCTACACGCGCGGCCGGCGCTCGGAGCCGGGCGAGATCCCCATGGGCGAGGCCTGGTACCGCGCCCAGGGCATCGACGTCGTGCAGACCGACCGCGGCGGCAAGCTCACCTACCACGGCCCCGGCCAGCTCGTGGGCTATCCGATCATGCCGATCACCGACGTCGTCGCCTACCTGCGCACGATGGAGGAGGCGATCGTCGCCGCGCTGGCCGAGGAGGGCATCACCGCCGGCCCGCGCGAGGGCCTGACCGGCGTGTGGGTGGAGGACCGCAAGATCGGCTCGATCGGCGTCCACGTCTCCCGCGGCGTGACCACGCACGGCTTCGCGATCAACGTCGACAACGACCTGCAGCCGTTCGAGTGGGTCGTGCCGTGCGGGCTCGACGGCGTCCGCATGACGTCGATCACCAAGGAGACCGGGAAGGGCGACCACCTGGACTGCTTCCGCCGCCGGATGGCGCTCGCGTTCTGCACGGCGTTCGGCCGCCGGCAGCGGCTGGTGACCCCCGAGCGCCTCGGAAGCCGCAGCGATACCCTCAGCAGTGTGAGCGAGCGGATCCACGTCACCCGATCCCGCGCGAACCCGGGCGGGATGGACGTCAAGCGCGTCCTCGGCGAGGAGGTCCAGCCGTTCCGCGGCCGCAAGCCGCCGTGGTTCAAGGTCCCGCCGCCCGGCGGCCCGAAGTACCGCGAGCTGACCGACATGATCAAGTCGGAGGGGCTGCACACGGTCTGCCAGGAGGCGGCCTGCCCCAACGTCGGCGAGTGCTGGGAGCGCGGCACCGCCACGTTCATGATCCTCGGCGACACCTGCACGCGCCGCTGCGGCTTCTGCAACGTCAAGACCGGCAAGCCGACCTGGAACGACCCGCTCGAGCCCGCCCGCGTGGCGCGCAGCGTGGCCAAGATGGGCCTGCGGCACGCGGTCATCACCAGCGTCGACCGCGACGACCTGCCCGACTACGGCGCCTCCGCCTTCGTCGGCGTCATCCGCTCGATCCGGATGCAGGCGCCGGAGTGCAAGGTCGAGGTCCTCACCCCCGACTTCCGCGGCGAGGAGATGCCGCTGGCCAAGGTCATCGCCGAGCGCCCCGACGTCTTCAACCACAACGTCGAGGTCGTCCCGCGGCTCTACCCGGTCGCCCGCCGCGGCTCGCGCTGGGAGCGCTCGCTGCGCGTGCTCGCCAACGCCAAGGAGATGGGCGGCGACGAGGTCGTCACCAAGTCCGGCCTGATGGTCGGGCTCGGCGAGACCCACGACGAGATGGTCGAGGCGTTCGGCGCCCTGCGCGAGCACGGCGTCCAGGTCCTCACCGTGGGCCAGTACCTGCGCCCGACCGAGCGCCACCTGCCGGTCGTGCGCTTCTGGCACCCGGACGAGTTCAAGGCGCTCGAGGACGCCGCCTACGCGCTCGGCTTCGACCACATCGCCGCCGGCCCGCTCGTGCGCTCGAGCTACCACGCCGACCAGCACGTGCCGCAGTCCCGGCCCGGGACGGGCCCCCTGGCCGCCGCCGGCTGAGTGTTCCCCCTCAAGGACAACATCCCGACGGACAAGTTCCCCGTCGTCACGGTCGCGCTGATCGTGCTCAACGTGCTCGCGTACTTCCTGTGGCAGCGCGGCGGCATCACGCTCGGAGACCCGTCGAGCCCGCACTACCTCGACAACCTCGTCCGCTACGCGCGAGTTCCCCTACGAGGTCACGCATCCCGGCCAGCAGTGCATCCCGGCCAGCAGCGAGACGTTCGAGTGCGCGAAGTCCTACGGCGCCCAGTACGACCTGCCGCCGACGTACCTGACCGTCTTCACCGCCATGTTCATGCACGGCGGGCTGCTGCACCTCGGCGGCAACATGCTGTTCCTGTGGATCTTCGGCAACAACGTCGAGGACTCGATGGGCCCGGTCAAGTTCGTGATCTTCTACCTGCTGGCGGGGCTCGCGGCGACCGCCGGGCAGCTGCTCGTCGGGCCGGACGCGAAGGTGCCGAACCTGGGGGCTTCGGGCGCGATCGCCGGGGTGCTCGGCGGCTACCTCATCCTGTTCCCGCGGGCCCGCGTCGTGACGGTGATCTTCATCGTGTTCTTCTTCACGATCATCGAGCTGCCGGCGGTGCTGATCCTCGGGCTTCTGGTTCATCCAGCAGCTGCTGTTCGGCTACTTCGACCTCAACAGCGGCGGCGTCGGGGGCGGCGTTGCCTACTTCGCCCACATCGGCGGCTTCGTGTTCGGGCTGCTCGCGATCAAGCTGTTCGCGGACGAGCGAAAACGACGGCGGCAAGAGGACGCCGCCGTGCGCTTCTCGTACATGCGCTCCGTCATCGCCGCCGCCGCGCTGGCGTTCACGACGATCTTCGGCTTCCTCACGCTGTTCGTGATCTTCAACACGGGCCTCGACGTGCTGTCCGCGATCTCGCTGATCATCCTCGCCCTGTTCTTCTTCGGGATCTTCGGGGCACTCGGGCAGAAGCGCTGATGCCGTATCAGGTCTTCCAGGGCGGACGGCGACGCAAGCGGCGGCGCTGGCCGCGGCTGGTCGCGGTGCTGGCGCTGCTCGGCATCGGCCTCGGCGCCGGGCTGACGCTCGCGCCGAAGCACGAGCCGAAGCTGCCAGCGCCGGCCGCACCCACGGTCGAGGCGCCGCTGAGCGACTCCGGCCCCGCGCCGCTCGCGGGCGGCGGCACGGCGCCGTCGCCGCTCGTCGGTGCGGCTCGACGACCCGCGCGACCTCGTGCGCCTGCGCTTCAAGCACCCGCCGCGCTCGGGGCTGCTCTTCGACCTCGACACCGGCCGGGTGCTGTGGCGGCGCGACCCCACGCGCGTGCTGCCGATCGCGTCGCTGACGAAGATGATGACCGCGGTGCTGATCGCCCGGCACGTGCCGCCGAACGCGAAGGTGCGGATCACCAAGGCGGCGCTCGTCCTACAAGGGCTCGGGCGTCGGCCTGTTCCGCCGCGGGCGGCGCATGCCCGTCAGGACGATGCTCTACGGGCTGCTGCTCCCGTCCGGCAACGACGCGGCGATCGCGCTCGCCCAGCGCGCGGGCCGCGGCTCGGTCAAGCGCTTCGTCGGGATGATGAACCGCGAGGCGCGGGCGATGGGCCTCGCGTGCACGCACTTCAGCTCACCCAGCGGCTTCGTCGACCGCGGCAACCACTCCTGCGCGCCGGACCTCGCCGCGCTCGCCCGGGCGGTGCTGCGCGAGCCGCGGATCGCGCGCATCGTGCGCCGCCGCCAGGCCGTCCTGCCGTTCCCGATCAAGGGCGGGAAGATCTACCTCTACAACCACAACCCGCTGCTGCAGCAGGGCTACCGCGGGGTCACGGGCGTCAAGACGGGCTACACCGACGCGGCCGGGCGCTGCCTCGTGGCGACCGTACGGCGCGGCCGCGTGCGGCTCGGCGTCGTGCTGCTGCACTCACGGGATCCAGGAGCGCAGGCGCGCAAGCTGCTTGACCGCGGCTTCCGTCTCGATCGATAACGGGTACGACCCTGGGCGGTGGCCACCGCTCCTCCCAGCCCTGCCGTCTTCCGGCGCCGGCGCCTCGTGGCGCTCGGCGTGCTGCTGCTGATCGTGGCCGGCCTCGTGGCGCTGCTCGCGGGCGGAGGCGACGACCAGCCGGCGAAGCAGCAGGCGAGCGCGAAGAAGGCGGCCGCGCCGAAGCTCGCCGAGTTACCGCGCGGCGGGCGGCGGCTGCTCCCGGACCGGCGGATCGTCGCCTACTACGGCGCGCCGCAGGACGACGAGCTCGGCGCGCTCGGGATCGGGACGCCCGCGCACGCGGCGCGGCGGCTCGAGCGCCAGGCGAAGCCGTACGCGACCAAGGCGCGCCCCGTGCTCCCCGCCATGGAACTGCTCGCGGTCACCGCCGCCGCGCAGCCCGGGCGAGGGCGAGCGCTACAACACCCGCCAGGACCCCACGATCATCAACCGCTACCTGCGCGCGGCGCGGCGCGCGAAGGCGCTGCTGGTACTCGACATCCAGCCCGGCCGCTCGGACTTCTTCACCGAGGCGACGCGCCTGAAGCGCTGGCTCAAGGAGCCCGACGTCGGCCTCGCGCTCGACCCCGAGTGGCGGATGGGGCCTGGTCAGGTGCCCGGTCAGGTGATCGGGCACGTCGACGCGCGCGAGGTCAACGCGGTGTCGGCGTGGCTGTCGAAGCTCACCCTGCAGCGGAAGCTGCCGCAGAAGCTCTTCCTCATCCACCAGTTCACGAACGACATGGTCGACGACACCCTGCTCCGGGAGCGTGCGGGGCTCGCGATGGTGCTGAACGCCGACGGGTTCGGGACGCGCGCGCTCAAGAAGGTCAAGTACAAGGCGTTCACGTCGTCGCCGCGGCGCTTCTTCGGCGAGGGGTTCAAGCTCTTCTACCGTGAGGACACGAACCTGATGACGCCGCGGCAGGTGCTGCGGCTCAAGCCGCCGCCCGACGTCGTGGTCTACGAGTGAGGCTGCCGGATCCGTGCCTCGTCGTGCTGGTCGGCGCGACGGCGGCGGGGAAGTCGGATTGGGCGCGGGCGTGGTTCGAGCCCGACCAGATCGTCTCCTCGGACCGGCTGCGGGCGGTCGTGGGGCGCGGCGAGCGCGACCAGCGCGCGAGCCGCGACGCGTTCGAGCTGCTCGACCTGATCGTGGCGAAGCGCCTCGCCCGCGGGCTGACCACCGTGATCGACACGACCGGGCTGGAGGCCAAGCGCCGCGCGGCGTGGCGCGAGCTGGCGGCGGCGGCGGGCGTGCCCGCCCACGTGGTCGTCCTCGACGCGCCGGAGAAGCTGGTGCGCGAGCGCAACCGGGCGCGCGGCGCGCCGGTCCCGCCGAAGGTCGTCGCCGCGCAGCTGCGCGAGGCGGCCACGGTGTTCGCCGCGATCGCCGAGGAGGACTTCGCCGGGGTCCACGCCGCGGAGCCGGTCGAGCTCGTGCCGCCCGGCTTCCTCGACGCGCCGGCCGCCGCCGCGCGCCAGGCCGAGGCGCCGCTGGCGCTCGAGTTCGGGCTGCAGATCTCGTGGTTCGGCTGGGAGGGAGCCACGCGCGAGACGCTCGCCGCGGTCGCCCGGGCGGCGGAGGACGCGGGCTTCACTTCGCTGACCGTGATGGACCACTTCCTCCAGATCCCGCAGGTCGGGCGCGAGTGGGCGGACATGCTCGAGAGCTACACGACACTCGGCTACCTGGCCGGGGTGACGTCGCGGATCCGGCTCGGGGCGCTGGTGACCGGCGTCACCTACCGCAACCTCGCGCACCTTGCCAAGCTGGTCGCGACGCTCGACGTCCTCTCCGGCGGCCGGGCGATGTGCGGGCTCGGGACCGGCTGGTTCGAGCGCGAGCACGCCCTCTACGACTGGCCCTTCCCGGCGCTGCGCGAGCGCTACGCGCTGCTCGAGGACGCGCTCGAGCTGCTGCCGCTGATGTGGGGCCCGGGCTCGCCGCGGTTCGAGGGCCGCACCACGACCGTGGCGGAGTGCACGTGCTATCCGCGGCCGCTGCAGGAGCAGGTGCCGATCCTCGTCGGCGGCTCGGGCGAGCGGCGGACGCTGCGGCTCGTGGCGCGCCACGCCGACGCCTGCAACCTGTTCGGCGACGCGGCCACCGTGCGGCACAAGCTGGGCGTGCTGCACGAGTGGTGCCGCGTCGAGGGTCGCGACCCGGCGGACATCACCGTCACCCACCTCGCGCCCGCGCACGTGATCGCCGCCGGCGAACCCCGCGAGGGCCAGGGGGCGGCGAGCGTCGAGGAGCACATCGGCCGCTACCGCGAGCTGGCCGAGGCCGGTGTGCAGACCGCGATCGTCGGCCTCTCCGACGCTCGCGGGCCGGAGGCGGTCACGCGCTTCGCCGACGTGATCGCGGCGTTCCGCTAGGCGCCAAGCCAGGCAGCTTGCTGCCTAGCGGGGGGCTAGGCGCCAAGCCAGGCAGCTTGCTGCCTAGCGGGGGGCTAGATCAGCGGCGGCCCGCCGCCAACAGGTGCGAGCTGGCGCCGAGCAGGCTCGGGGCGCGCTCGACGCGCTCGAGCGCGCGCAGCAGCCGCGCTCGCCGCTCGGGGTCCTCGAGCTGGGCGCCGAGGCCGGGCACCATCCACGCGGGCCCTCGATCGCCAGCACCTCCACGTCGGCCAGCCCGGCCTCCTGGAGCTCGCCCGCGACCTCCTCGGGCAGGTGGAAGTAGGCGCTCGTGAACCAGCGCGGCCGCCGCTCTGGGTTGGTGTGGCGGCCGTCCTCGAGGTCGCGCTCGATCGAGGCCTCAAAGCCGTCCTGCTCCAGCAGGCCGCGCAGCCCGTCGATCGTCGACGCGTAGCGCGAGATCACCGCCGCGGCCACGAGCCCGCCCGGCTTGACCACCCGGCGCGCCTCGGCGAGCGCGGCGACGCGGTCGGCGCGCTCGTGCAGGTGATAGAGCGGGCCGAGCAGCAACACGGCGTCGAAACGCTCGTCCTCGAACGGCAGCTCCCGCGCGTCGCCGACCAGCGCGCTCGCGAGCGCCAGGCCCGACGCCCGCGCGACGTGCCCGGCGACCGGATCCACCAGATGCACCTCGTAGCCGCGCGCGGCCAGCGGCGCCGCGTGGATCCCGGCCCCGCCGCCGACGTCGGCGAGCGCCGCGGGCGGCGCCGGCAGCAGGCGCTCGAGCAGCGCCTGCGTGCGGATCAGCTCGAGCTGGCCCTCGGGGCCCCGGGTCAGGCGCTCGGGCTCCTCGCCGCGGTCGTAGCAGTCGGCGAATCCGGCGGGAGCGACATGTCCGACGTTGTACCGTCCCTCGCCTGAACATGCGCGTTCGCACAACCGGAGGCTCCCCTTGGACCTGAACGACACCCCCGAACTGGCCGAGTACCGCGCCACGGTTCGGGCCTGGCTCGACGACCATCAGGACGAGGCGCCCGACCGCGCGGCCGACGACGTCGGCGCCCGCCGCGCGTGGCAGCGCAAGCTCGCCGAGGGCGGCCTCGCCGCCGTCACCTGGCCCGCGGACTACGGCGGGCAGGGCCTCGGCCCGCTCAACCAGGTCGTGGTCAACCAGGAGATCGGGCGCGCCGGCGTGCCGGGGATCTTCGACGTCATCGGCGTCGGCATGCTCGGCCCGACGCTGATCGCGCACGGCAACGAGGACCAGAAGCACCGCCACCTCGGCCCGATGCTGACCGGCGAAGAGGTGTGGTGCCAGCTGTTCTCGGAGCCCGCCGCGGGCTCCGACCTCGCCGGCATCCAGTCGCGCGCCAAGCAGCAGGAGGACGGCTCGTGGCGGCTGTCCGGCCAGAAGGTGTGGACGACGAACGCCCAGTACGCGACCTACGGCCTGCTGCTCGCGCGCACGGACGCCGACCTGCCGAAGCACAAGGGCCTGACCATGTTCATCGTCCCGATGGACGCCGAGGGCGTGACGATCCGGCCGCTGCGCCAGATCTCCGGCGAGGCGCACTTCAACGAGGTGTTCTTCGACGACGTGCACCTCGAGGCCGGCTCCGAGGTCGGGCCGGTCAACGGCGGCTGGGGCGTCGGGCTGACCACGCTGATGTTCGAGCGCGTGGCGATCGGGCTCGGCGGCGAGGGCTTCGGCTGGCGCGCCGACCGCTTCGCCGAAGCGCTGCTGGAGGACCCGGCGGCCGCCGACGACGAGGAGGTCCGCCACCGCTACGGCGAGATCGCCGCGGACTTCCTCGCCCTGCGCTTCACCGGCTACCGGATGCTCACGACCCTGCACCGCGGCGGGATCCCCGGCCCCGAGGGAGCGCTCGCCAAGGTCACGACGATCAAGGCGGCGATCGCGGCGGGCGAGCTGCTCGTCGACGTGCTCGGGCCCGACGGGCTCTCCGACGACCACTGGGGCGAGCTCGTCTCCGACCTGCCGGGCCTGAAGTCCGCGGGCGGGACCGAGGAGATCCTCCGCAACATGGTCGGCGAGCGCGTGCTCGGCCTGCCGCCGGAGCCGCGGCTGGACAAGGGCATCCCGTTCTCGGAGCTGCGCGCCAAGGAACGCGAGGCGATCGCGTGAACTTCGCGCTGACCGACGAGCAGGAGTTCCTCAAGGAGGCGGCGCGCGGCGCGCTGTCGCGCTTCAAGACCGTCGAGGCCGCCCGCGAGGCGCTCGACGGCGGTGAGCTGCCCGACCTGTGGCCGACCGCGGTCGAGGCCGGCTGGCCCGGGCTGCTGATCTCCGAGGAGGCGCGGCGGCGCCGGCCTCGGCGTGATGGAGGGCATGCTCGTGTTCTCCGAGCTCGGCCGCGTGCTGGCCGGCGTGCCGCTGCTCGGCCACCTGCCGGCGTCCTACCTGCTCGACCGCGCGGGCGCGGCCGACGAAGCGCTGGCCGCCGGCGACACCCGTGCCGCGTACGTGCCCGCCAAGCCGCCCAGCGACATCGAGGCCGAGTGGACCGTGGAGGCCCGGCTCGGCTCCACCCGTGGCGCGGCGCCGCAGATCGCCGACGACGGGACCGTCACCGGCGAGGTGCCGTGGGTGCCCGACGCGCCCGGCGCGGACGTGCTCGTGGTGGTCGGGGCCGACGGCCGCGCCGCCGCGGTGCGCGCCGAGGACGCGCAGGTGGAGGCCGCCGAGGGCTACGACCGCACCCGCTCGCTCGGCCATGTGCGCTTCGACGGCGCCTCCGGCACGCTGCTCGAGGGCGCCGACACCGCGGCCGCCTGGTACATCGCCCAGGCGCTGCTGGCGGCCGAGTCGCTCGGCGCGGTCGAGGTCGCGCTCGAGGTCTCCGTCGCCTACGCCAAGGAGCGCTTCACGTTCGGGCGCGCGATCGGCTCCTACCAGGCGGTCAAGCACGACCTCGTGGAGATCCTGCGGCGGCTCGAGAACGGCCGCTCGCTCATGTACTACACGGGCTGGGCGGGCCAGGACAAGCCGGACGAGTTCCCGCTCGCCGCGTCCGCCTTCCGCCTCGTGGCGGGCCAGGCGCTCGACCACGCGGCGCGCGCGCAGATCTCCGTCCACGGCGGGATCGGCGCGACGTGGGAGCACGACGCGCCGCTGTACTTCCGCCGCGCGCAGCTGTCGCGGCGGCTGCTGGCGGGCACGGCCGACGCCGCCGACCGGGTGGCCGGTGAGCTGTTGATCGCCGCGAAGGCGGCCTAGCCCCCGCTAGGAGTTCTTCGACACGGTCTTGACGAGCGGGAGCAGCACCGTCCGCGGGATGTAGCGCCCGCTCGTGGAGGTCAGCTTGTTCATCGCGTCCCGGGCACGACCGTGCGCTTGCCGGCGAGCATGCCCTCGACCGCCTGGCGCGCGACGTCCTCGGACTCCATCCACGTGAAGCCCGGGAGCTTCGCGGCGGCGTCCTCGGCGCCCGCCGCCTGCTCGAACTCGGTCTTCGTGAAGCCCGGACACAGCGACGTGACCGAGACGCCGGTGCCGCTCAGCTCGGAGTGCACCGCCTCTGAGAACGAGTGCACGAACGCCTTGCTCGCCGCGTAGGTGGCGAAGCCGGGCAGCGGCTGGAAGGCCGCGGTGGAGGCGACGTTGAGCACCGCGCCCGCGCCCTGCTCGACCATGCGCGGCAGGAACGCGCCGGTGAGCTCGTGCAGCGCCTCGACGTTGAGCTTGACGACGTCGCCCTCCGCCTCGAGGTCGTTGTCGAGGAAGTTGCCGAGGTTGCCGAAGCCGGCGTTGTTGCAGAGGCCGACGACCTCGCGCTCGCCCTCCTGCAGCTTCTTGGTCAGGCGGCCGCGCTGCTGCGGGCTGCCGAGATCGCACGTCTCGACGTCGACGTGCACGTCGTGGGCCTCG
Organism: uncultured Solirubrobacteraceae bacterium; assembly: GCA_963722815.1. Lineage (GTDB taxonomy): Bacteria > Actinomycetota > Thermoleophilia > Solirubrobacterales > Solirubrobacteraceae > DASQFQ01. The sequence goes on along the minus strand of CAVROM010000007.1, from coordinate 181,160 downwards.
CGCAGCTCGTCGGCGAGCTCCTCGAGCCGCTCGCGGCGGCGGGCCACGATGGTCAGGTTGTAGCCGCGCTCGGCGAGCTGGCGCGCCGTGTCGGCGCCGATGCCGGAGGACGCGCCGGTGATCACGACGGTTGATCCGTAGGAGGGAGCTGGGAGGGCCATGCGAGCATCCATACCCCTGTGGAGCTCTGGACTCACGACCGCTGGCGCTTCCCGCTCCCCGCGCGGCACCGCTTCCCGATCGACAAGTACCCCCTGCTGCGGGCACGGGTCGTCGCGGACGGCACCGCCCGGGCGGAGGAGATCCACGAGACCGACCCGGTGCCGTGGGCGGTGCTGGAGCGCGTCCACGACGCCGACCTGCTGCGGCGGATCCGCCTCGGCGAGCTGAGCGTTCGCGAGGAGCGCGGGCTTGGGCTGCCGTGGTCGCCCGAGCTGGTCGAGCGCGGGCGGCGCGCGGTGGCCGGCACGCTGGCGGCGGCGCGGCACGCGCTGGAGCGCGGCGTCGCCATGAACCTCGGCGGCGGCACCCACCACGCGGGCCGCGCCTTCGCGCGCGGCTACTGCCTGTTCAACGACGTCGTCGCGACGCTCGGCGAGCTGCGCGCCGACGGCCTCGCCGAGCGGGCGCTGGTGGTCGACTGCGACGTCCACCAGGGCGACGGCACCGCCGACCTGCTCGGCCCGGACCCGCATGCCTTCACCGTCTCGCTGCACGGCGCGCGCAACTACCCGTTCCAGCGCATCCCGTCCGACCTCGACGTCGACCTCGCCGACCGGCACCGGCGACGCCGACTACCTCGAGGCGCTCGACGGCGCGCTCGACGTCGCGCTGCGCCGCTGCGCGCCCGACATCGCGTTCTACCTCGCCGGCGCCGACCCGTGGGAGGGCGACCGCCTCGGCCGCCTGGCGCTGACCAAGGCCGGCCTGCTCGCACGCGACGAGCGCGTGCTCGACCGCCTGCGCGCCGCCGGCATCCCCGTCTGCGTGGTGCTCGCCGGCGGCTACGCGGAGGACGTCCGCGACACCGTCGACATCAACGCGGCGACCGCCGCTGCGGTCGCCCTCCGAACCGATGGAGGCGAGGGGAATCGAACCCCTACCTCAGCCTTGCAAAGGCCGCGTGCTCCCGTTATCACTACGCCCCCGTTGGAGGCCTCAGGATGACAGGACCGGAGGTCTCGAACTACGACATCGTCAACCACTGGTTCGACCTGGCCGCGGACCGGATGGAGCTGCGCGACGACATCCGCGAGGTCGTGCGCACGAGCTACCGCGAGGTCCAGGTCCAGGTCCCCGTCACGCTCGGCGACGGGAAGATCCACGTCTTCAAGGGCTTCCGCGTCCAGCACAACGGCGCGCGCGGGCCGTACAAGGGCGGCATCCGCTACCACCCGGCGGTCGACCTCGACGAGGTGCGCGCGCTCGCCACGCTGATGACGTGGAAGACCGCCGTCGCCGGGATCCCGTTCGGCGGCGCCAAGGGCGGCGTCAACTGCGACGCGACCGCGCTCGACGAGTCCGAGCTGCAGCAGATCACGCGTAGCTTCATCGACAAGATCGAGAAGGTGCTCGGGCCGCAGCGCGACATCCCCGCGCCCGACGTCGGCACCAACGCCCAGACGATGGCGTGGATGATGGACGAATACGGCAAGCTCCACGGCCACACGCCGGCGATCGTGACCGGCAAGCCGATCTCGCTCGAGGGCTCCTACGGCCGCGAGGCGGCCACCGGCCGCGGCATCGTCCACATGTTCCGCGAGGCGGCTACGGGGCTCGGCCTGCAGCCCGCCGACTGCCGCATCGTGCTGCAGGGCTTCGGCAACGTCGGCTCATGGGCGGCGCGCATCATCGCCCAGCTCGGCGCGACCGTGATCGCGGTCTCCGACGCCCACGGCGCCGTCCACGCCGAGGACGGGCTCGACCCCGAGGCGCTCGCCCTGCACGTGCGCGAGGGCGGCAAGGTCCCCGAGTTCGACGGCGAAGGCGCCGAGGCGATCACCCCCGAGGAGCTGCTCGCGCTCGAGTGCGAGGTGTTCATCCCCGCGGCGCTCGGCGGCATGATCCACGCCGGCAACGCCGACCAGCTCAACACCCGCATCGTCGTCGAGGCCGCCAACTCCCCCACCACCCCGCAGGCCGACGAGATCCTGGCCGGCAAGGGCGTCCACGTCGTGCCCGACGTGATGGCCAACGCGGGCGGCGTCGTCGTCTCGTACTTCGAGTGGGTCCAGAACCTCCAGCACTTCCGCTGGGACGAGCGCGAGGTCAACGAGAAGCTCGGCTCGATCATGCGCCGCACGTACCGCGAGGTCTCGGCGCGCGCGAGCGAGGAGGACGTGCCGATGCGCGTCGCCGCGTACCAGACCGGCATCGAGCGCGTGGTGGACGCCGCGCGGACGCGCGGCTACATCCAATAAGAACGAGCCCGCGGGCCGCGCGACCAGAGGTCACGCGGCCCGGGACTCAAAGCCGGACGTTGCGAAGGCTCGCCCCGGGGCAGGAGGGATACCGCCGCGTATATGTCGTCCGGCATGGTGCCTCGTCCGGGAGTGTCGAGGCGACTGGCCGCCGGGTCCGTTCCCGTCCAGAGGTGGCCCGGGCAGCCTGATCTGTTGATCGGCACGAGCGGCGCCGCCCAACACCCCTTCGTGCAACAAATCAGTCAGGTGTCCAGAAGGTGGACGGTCCCCTCGGCCAGGATCACCGCGTCGCCGCCCACGCGCACGCGGTCGCCGTCCAGCGACGCGACCAGCCGGCTCGGGCGGCCCATCTCGACGCCCTGGTCGACCTCGAGGCGCTCGACGCCGGTCCGCGCCGCCACGTGGGCGCACAGCGGGCCGACCGCCGCGCCCGTCGCCGGGTCCTCGCCCATCTCGGCCGTGCGCAGGAACGAGCGCACGCGCGCGGTGCCGGCCTCGACGTCCACCGCGGCGAGGTACACGGCGATCGCGTCGTGCTCCGCGAGCAGCCGCCCGATGCGGTCGTAGTCGGGCAGGACGCGGCGCAGGGCAACGGCGTCGCGCACGGGCGCGATCACCTGCGGCGCGCCGGTGGAGACGATCTGGACCGGCAGCGCGGGGTCGGCCTCGGCGCCGTCGAGGCCGACCAGGCCGAGGACGTCGTCCGGGTCCAGCTCGGGTCCGAACTCCGGTGCTCCCTGGAGCATCGAGGCCGTGGCATGCAGCCCGTCGAGCTCAACGTCGATCGCCTGCTCGCCCGCCCGGGTCTGCTGCACGTAGGTCGCCTGAGACTCGCCCCGCGCCCGCGCGACCGCCACCGCGACGCCGAGCGACGGATGGCCCGCGAACGGGATCTCGCCGCTCATCATGAAGATCCGGTGCCGGTAGTCGGCGCGTCCCGCCGGCGGTCTGGACGAACGAGGTCTCCGACAGCTTCGTCTCGCGCGCGAACGCGTGCATCGTCGCCTCGGAGAGCGGGTCGGCGTCGTGGACGACCGCGAGCCCGTTGCCGGCCAGCGGCCGGTCGGTGAAGACGTCCAGCAGCGTGTACGGGTGCGCGGCTATCGGTCGAGGTCGAAGTCGCGCGGCGGCTTCTGCTCGAACCACAGCCGGTCGTGCTCCGGCGTCTCCTGGAGGAAGTCGGGCGTCTCCTCCAGCACGTCCTCCTCGCCGTCCTGCGGCGGGGCGGGCGGCTCCTCGAGCTCCTCGGCCTCTTCGAGCGGCGGCGGCGTGTACTCGACCGTCGCCTGGTCGAGCGGGATGTCGCGCTCGGGCTCGGGCTCGGGGGCCGGCTCCGGCTCGGGCTCGGGGGCCGGGACGTCCTCGACCGGGGCGTCCTCGAGCACGTCGGGCGCGGCGGCGGCGGGCGTCGCGCCGGCGAATTCGGCGCGCTGCGGCGCGCCCAGTGCCTCCTGCTCCTGGCGCGTGACCTCCTCGGCATCCGCACCCCTGCGGCGCTTGAGCTCGAGGTGCTCCCGGATGGCGTCGTCGAGCAGTCCCATCTCGCCGTTAAAAGCCTACTCCGCTCGAACGGTGCGGTTCTTCCCGGAGCGCTTGGCGCGGTAGAGCGCGGCGTCGGCCGCGGCCACCAGGTCGTCCTTGTCCGCCGCGCCGTTGCCGTTCTCCACCGCGGCGGCGCCGAACGAGGCGGTCACCCGCAGCGTCCCGTCGCCGTCGATCAGCGGCAGCTCGAGCGACTCGATCGCGTGGCGCACGCGCTCGGCGAAGTTGTAGGCGCCGTCGAGGTCGGTGCCGGGGAGCGCGACGGCCATCTCCTCGCCGCCGTAGCGGGCGGGCTCGTCGATCTCGCGCGAGGACTCCTTCAGCACCCGCGCCACCGCGCGGAGGACGTCGTCGCCCTGCAGGTGGCCGTAGGTGTCGTTGACGCGCTTGAAGTTGTCGATGTCGAGCATGATCAGGCCGACGTCGTCGCCGAAGCGCTTGGCGCGCTCGACCTCCTGGAAGATGACCTCCTGGAAGCGCCGGTGGTTGAACAGGCCGGTCAGCTCGTCGGTGACGGCCTGGCGCTGGACCGTCTCGTGGAGGTCGACGTTCTCGATCGAGACGCCGGCCTGCTGGGACAGGTAGGTGAACAGCTCCCGCTCGGGATCCGAGAACCCGTTGGTGTTGCGGGCCACGGTCAGCATGCCGAGGATGCGGCCGCCCTCCTGGGCGCGCAGCGGGTGCGAGAGCGCGAAGTGGCCGTTGAGGTCGGTCTCCACCACGTCCTCGGCGTGCAGCGCGGCGGCCTCGGCGGCGCTGATCACCTCGCGATAGGGCTCGACGTCGCCCTCGCCGGCGACCTCCTCGAAGCGACCCTGCGGCGTCGTGCGCACCGCCGCGCGGCCGACGTGGCCGCCGACGCCGTCGACCGCGGTCTGGACCACGATCTCCAGCACCGCGTCGCGCTCGAGGCCCTTGGCGAACGACTGGCCGACGCGGCGGATCGCCTCGCGCAGGCGCTTGCGCTCGAGCTGCAGCTCCTCCAGCCGCTTCTGGAGCTCCCGGGCCATCAGGTTGAACTCGGTGCCGAGCGCGGCGAACTCGTCGTTGCCCTCGGTCGGCACCTCGATTCCGAAGTCGCCGGCGGCGAGCTTGCGCGCCGCGTCGAGCAGGCGCTCGATCTGGGCCTGCAGCGAGCGCGAGACCGTGAGCGCGAAGGCGAAGGCGGCGATCAGCGCCGCCAGGAGGATCGCGATGACCTCGATCGAGGCGCCGCTGAGCCCGCCGCTCTCGGGCTCGGCGAGCAGGCGGACCTGGACACGCCCGCCGCTGAAGCCGGGGCCGTCGAAGCCGGTCGACGCGCAGCCCGCGGCCGCCGATGTCGACTTGGCCCTGGTCGGGCAGGCGCTCGGCGCCGGCGTCCGGAAGCGTCGCGGCCAGCAGGTTGCTCCCCGAGCTGACGACGACGTCGGCGCCGGTCACGCGCTTGACCAGCTGCGCGTATTCCTCCGCACCGACCGCCGAGAGCGTCAGCACGCCCGCAGTGCCGCCGCTTGGCGTCGAGCAGGCGGGTGCGCGCAGGCGCCAGCGCGTCGCCGCGGCCGATCTCGAAGCGCCCTGCCTTCTGAAGCGTCATGACGCCGCGGCGGATGCCGTTGTCGCTCGCGAGCTGGTCCAGCCGGTCCTGGATCGGCCCGCGCTGCCCGGCCTGGATCGCCTGGGCGAGCTGGCTGTCCCGCGCGATCACCCGCGCGGCCTTCTCCGCCTCGTCCTGCTTCTCGCGGAACAGGCCGGACGCGGAGCGCTGCGCCTCGGAGAGCCGCGCGTCGGTCTTGCCCTGCTCCGAGTCGGAGGCGAGCACGAAGCCGACGGCCGCGACCACGACCATCGGCAGGATGACCAGGACGATGAAGAAGACGGTGAGTCGGTTGCGAAAGCTCATTCGGGCACCGGGCGACCGGCCAGCCTAGCCGCGCCACGGCTACAATCGGCCCGACGACATGCCACCGTTAGGTACGGTCGTCCGTTCCCGGGGCTATAGCTCAGTTGGGAGAGCGCCTGGATCGCACCCAGGAGGTCGGGGGTTCGAGTCCCCCTAGCTCCATCACCCGGGAACTATTTCACCGCGGACGCCACGCTCCCTCTAGCGTCTGCCGATGCCGTTGCACGACGGCCGCGGCTTCACGGCCGGGATCATCCGTTTTCGCGCCAAGCCGCACAACGAACGGCGACGATTAGTGATCCTGCGCTGATCCGGAGGGTTCGGGTAACCGAACCCCAAGCGGAGGAGGCCCGCACCGCGGGAAGCCAGCCACCCTCCTAGGGCAGGTGTGGCAGGCCTGGGACTATCGGTTCCCTCCCCCCTCCCCCTGCACTGCTCCCCCCACATGCCCCGACGCCTCGACCCCGAAGCGGCGATCGGACACCTTGACCGGCTCTACGCCGCCGCTCGTGCTCTCAGCGGCGATCCCCACCTCGCCGAAGACCTGGTCCAGGACACCTACGCCGCCGTCCTCTCTCGCCCCCGCCTCCTGAGCGGCAGCGACGAGTTGGGCTACCTGCTCCGCGCCCTGCGCAACCGCTGGCGCGACGAGCTGCGGACCCGTGCGCGGCGTCCGCAGCCGCTGTCGCTCGACGACGGCGGCGAGCCGCTGCGCGCCACCACGCCGCCGCCGCACGCGGCGCTCGACGGCCGCGCGGTGCTCGACGCCATCCACGAGCTCCCCAGCCCGTACCGCGAGACGCTCGTCGCCATCGACGTGCTCGGCCTCTCCTACGCCGAGGGCGGCAAGGCCCTGGGCGTGCCGACCGGCACCGTGATGAGCCGGCTGCACCGCGGCCGCGCGAAGGTCGCCGAGCGACTGCGCGCGCTCGAGCTCGCGCCCGCGTCGTAGAGGCGCGGTCTTTCCGCCGTCAACTATTCCATCATCAACCGTGTGGAGCGGCTGCCCACACGGCGGGATCTCGAGCGCCTCGCGGCGTGGTCCGAGCTGCACCGCGCCGACTCGCTGCTGCGCGGCGCGCTGAACCGGCGGCTCGAGGACGCCGCCGGGACCACGCTGCTCGAGCACGAGGCGATCCACCGGCTGGTGATCGCGCCCGGGCGGCGGCTGACGATGTTCGAGCTCGCCGACGCCCTGCTCGTCAGCCGCAGCGGCGCGACGCGGCTGATCGACCGCCTGGAGAAGCGCGGCTGGGTTGCGCGGCGGATCGCGCCGCACGACCGGCGCATCGTGCGAGCCGAGCTGACCCGCGAGGGGGCGGCGGCGTTCGCCCACATGGGCGCGGTGTTCGCCGCCGCGTTCGAGGTGCGCTTCGGCGGCCTCCTCTCCGACGAGGAGGTCGCGGCGCTGCGGGGGGTGCTCGCCAAGCTGCTTGCGGCGAGCACCCCCGGCGCGGCTACTTGAGCCGGACCGTCGCCTTGCCGGCGGCGCCGGCCTGGCTGACCTTGATCGTCAGCGCGACCTTGCGCATCCGCTTGGCGGCGCGCTTGGCGGCCGTGGTGGGCTTGAGAGGATCTTCACGGTGCCGGCGCGCTTGGCCTTCGCATGGCCGCGGGCGACGGTGACCGTCGAGGCGGCCGCGAACCCGCGCGTGGCGATGCGGGCCGCCGAGGCGCCGCCGCTCAGGCGCAGCTTGCGCGCCACCTTCTTGGCGATCGCGGCGGAGGCGTCGATGCGGCCGGCCTTGAGCGCGCCGACCTTGAGCGTGAGGCCCTTGGCGAACGCGGCGCGGGTGGCCTTGCCGGAGAGGCGAACGCGGATCGCCTTGGGCTTCCCGGCGGGCTTGGCGCCGCCACCGCCCGCGCCAGCTCCGCCCGCGGCGCCGCCGACGCCGGTGACGGCGTTGACGTCCGCCCCGCCGAAGCTCGGCATGCGGCCGGTGGCGGAGATCACGTGGGCGGGAGCGGTGAGCGTGCAGGTGTCGGTGCCGGCGGCCAGGTTCGGCACGCCCGCGACCTTCAGGCCCTCGTCATCGGTCCACGCCATCTGCGACCCGTCGGGGGAGAACGTGGCGTAGCTTGCCTTGCCGGCGACCGGGAGGTCGCAGGCGGCGACGAGGTCGCTCGGGACGGTGCCCGAGTGCTGGCCGACGGTGATGCCGGTGGCGCCGTCGTCCCTGATCCAGTCGATCGCGACCTGTCGTTGGCGGGCGAGACCTCGGCGCGGCTGAGGAAGTAGCCGCCGCCGTGCGTGAGCCAGCCTTGATAGGAGCTCGTAAACGGCGCCTCGGCGACGTCGGGCTGCACGAAGATGTTGCCGCCGGAGTCCCGGAACACGACGCGCGTCTTGTAGAAGGTCGGGTTGAACGCGTCCGACTGGCCCTGCGGATCGCTGGGGAACGCGCCCTGGTTGTCCAGAACGTCAGCCAGAAGCCCTTGTAGAGCGAGCCACAGGCCGAGCCGCAGTACTGGTAGCCGTACGCCACGGCGTTGGAGTTCCAGTCCATGTCGAGGCCGATCGGGTAGACCGCGCTCGCGTGCCGGCATAGCGCGGCATCACGTTGGCGGTGACGAGCTTGCCGTCGGGCCGTAGAGGTAGAGCACCTCACGGTGCGACGCGCCTCCGTCAAAGGCGTCGTTGTGGACGACGACGGTCTTCCCCTCTCGGCCCTGGGAGGGGAACATCCACGACGCGTCGTTGCTGCCGCCCTGGGTCACCTGCACCTTGCGGGCGCCGTCGGGAGAGGAGAACCAGAGGTTGTGGTCGTCGATGTAGGCCACGCTGCCGGCCGAGGCGGGGGCGGCCACGGCGAGCGCCAGCAGGGTGGCGGCGAGGAGTGAGAGGAGGATGCGGGGAGGCATGACGGTGCATGGAACCGAGCGGCCCGCCCCCGCCAATGGGGGCCGCCGACACCACCGCGGTGCAGGGAGCCGCACGTCGTATCGTTCGCCACGTGGACGTCGCCGAGCACCGCCGGGCGTACCAGGACGCCTTGCGGGCGCGCGACGCCGCCCGCGCCCGCGCGGTCGTGGACGGCGCGCTGGCGGCCGGCGTGGCGGTGCCGGACGTCTACCTCGGCATCCTCCAGCCGGCGCTCTACGCGGTCGGCCACGAGTGGGCGGCGGGGGAGCTCGACATTGCCCGCGAGCACTACGCCACCCAGGTGACGCTGACCGTGCTCGGCGCGCTCGGGCCGCGGATGCGCGCTGCGCCGAAGGACGGCCGGCTGGCGGTGGTCAGCGGCAGCCCGGAGGAGCGCCATGCCGTCGGCGTGCAGATGGTCGCCGACTTCCTCGAGGGCGACGGCTGGGAGGTGCTCAACCTCGGCGCCTCGACGCCGGCGCGGGACCTCGCGCGGCTGGTGGACGCGGAGCAGCCCGACGTCGTCGCGCTCTCCGCCTCGACCCCGGCCGGCCTCCCCGGCACGGCGGAGGCGGTGGCGGCGCTGCACGCGCTGCGCCCGCGCCCGCTGGTCGTCGTCGGCGGCCAGCTCTGGGTCGGCGAGGCTCGGCGCGAGGCCGAGGCGCTGGGCGCCGACCTCGTGCTCGACGGCCCGCTCGAGCTCATCGCCCACCTGCGCGAGCGCTTCCCACCGCTGGGGCCCGACGAAGAGGAGCGCGGCTAGGGTCATATCGGTGCGTCGATCGCGCCGCGTGATCCCCTTCGTCGTGTTCGTCGCCGCCCTCGTGGTGGTGGCGCTGCTCCTCCATCGCGAGGACCAGGGGCTGCCGGGCAACCTCCCCGGCGTGCCCACGCCGCCGGGCGCCAAGACCGACCGCGAGCGCGCGCCGCTGCCGGATCCGTTCGCCTACGACCCGAGCCGCAAGGCGGAGTTCGAGCGCCGCGCCGCGGCCGGGACCTCCCACGTGCTCTACGCCCGCTCGCCGGGCGGCGCCGGCATCACCGCCCAGCGCGTCGCGCGCTGGCGGCCGCAGGTCGAGGCGGCGGCCAAGCAGGCGGGCGTCGACCCCGACCGGCTCGAGGCGCTCGTCTTCCTCGAGAGCGCCGGGCGCGAGGACGCGATGGCGGGCGACACGGAGGGCGCCGTCGGGCTGACGCAGATCCTCGCCGAGACCGGCCAGAACCTGCTCGGCATGCACGTCGACGTGGCCAAGAGCCGCCGCTACACCCGCCGCATCCGCCGCCAGCTGGTGCGCGGGCACCTCCTGCAGGTGCAGAAGCTGCGCGCCGCGCGCGCGAAGGTCGACCAGCGCTTCGACCCCCAGCTCTCCCTGCTCGCCACCGCGCGCTACCTGACGATGGCCAAGGCGCGCTTCAAGCGCGAGGACCTGGCGTTCGTCTCGTACCACATGGGCATGGGCAACCTGCAGAACGTCCTGCGCGCCTACGGGAAGGGCAACGTCGGCTACACGCAGCTCTACTTCGACTCCACGCCCGTGCGCCACGCCGCCGCCTACGCGAAGCTCGCCTCGTTCGGCGACGACTCCTCGAACTACTGGTGGAAGCTCGGCGCCGCCAAGGAGATCATGCGCCTCAGCCGCGACGACGCCGGCGAGCTCGCGCGGCTCGAGGCCGCCCAGATGGCCAAGAACTCCGCCGAGGAGGTCCTGCACCCGCCGGGCTCGACGCCGCGCTTCACGACCCCGGCGAAGCTCAAGGAGGCGTGGGCCGACGAGCAGATCGTCGCCTTCCCGCAGCAGGAGCGCGTGACCGGGCTGCGGCTCGACGCCCACATGGGGGAGCTCGGCGCGCCGCCGACGCTCTATCAGGGCCTGCGCCCCGAGGCGCTCGCCACCGCGCTCTACATCGGCGCCGAGGCGCGCGCGATCTCCAAGCGCTCCCCGCTGATCGTCACCTCGACCGTGCGCGACGAGGTCTACCAACGCCGGCTCGTGGCCCGCAACCGCGAGGCGACCCGCAACTACTCGCTCCACACAACGGGTTGGGCGTTCGACATCGCTCGGCGTTATCGCTCGAAGGCGCACGCGCTGGCGTTCCAGTTCGTCCTCGACCGCCTGCAGGTGCTCGACGCGATCGCCTGGGTGCGGGAGCCCGGCGCCATCCACGTGACCGCCGCGCCGGAGGGGAAGGCCCTGCTCCCGTTGCTCAAGCGAGTACAACCCGACGGATGACCGACGCGATCCGCACGCCCGACCCGCTGCTCGAGGGCCTGCCCGACTACCCGTACGAGCCGGGCTACCGCACCGTCGACGGGCTCCGGCTCGCCCACGTGGACGAGGGCGACGGCCGCCCCGTCGTGATGTTCCACGGCGAGCCGACCTGGGGCTACCTGTGGCGCCACCTGCTGCCGCCGCTGCGCGACGCCGGCCACCGCGTGATCCTGCCCGACCTGGCCGGCTTCGGCCGCTCCGACAAGCCGATGGACCGCGGCTGGTACTCCTACGACCGCCACGTCGCCGTCGCGGGCACGCTGCTCGAGGACCTCGACGTCCGCGACGCGACGTTCGTGGTCCACGACTGGGGCGGGCCGATCGGGCTGCGCCTGGCGGTCGAGCACCCCGATCGCGTGGCCCGGCTCGTGATCATGGACACCGGCCTGTTCACCGGCGAGCAGCCGATGAGCGACGCCTGGCACGCCTTCCACGACTTCGTCGAGCGCACCGAGGACCTGCCGATCGGGATGCTCGTGCGCCGCGGCTGCCACACCGACCCGGGCGACGAGGTCGCCGCCGCCTACGACGCGCCGTTCCCCAGCGTCGCCGCGAAGGCCGGAGCGCGCGCGTTCCCCGGCCTGATCCCGCAGACGCCCGACGCGCCGGGAGCGGCCGAGGGCAGGCGCGTGCTGGAGGCGCTGCGCGGCGATCAGCGGCCGACGCTGATGCTGTGGGGCGAGCAGGACCCGGTGCTGCCGCCGAAGGTCGGCGAGGCGTTCGCGAGCGCGCTCGGGCAGTCCTCGCCCCGCCGGATCGGCGAGGCGGGGCACTTCCTCCAGGAGGACCAGGGACCGCTGCTCGGCGCAGCGATCGCCAACTGGCTGGGCGCCTAAGCCGCGGCGGGGGTCTTCGGCTCGTCGGCGGCGGCCTCGGCCACGACCGCCTCGGCGGCGGGCGCGCTGTGCGCGGCGCGCGCCTCGTAGGCCGCGCGGGCGCCCTTGTCGGCGCCCAGAAGCGCCGAGCCGCCCATCTTGCGGCCGAGCCACTCGGAGAACGAGCGCGGCGTCAGCGCGGACGAGCGGACGAGGCCGACCAGCGACTTCGGCACGAAGACGTCGAAGCGTCCGTACTGGAGCGCCTCGACGACGGCCTCGGCGACGTCCTCGGGGTTCTGGCGCTTGACGCCCTTGAGCTCGTTGGTGCCCGCGATCAGCTCGGTGTTGACGAACGCCGGCATCACGACGTGGACCTCGACGCCGGTGCCGTAGAGCTCGGCGCGCAGCGACTCGGAGAGGCCGACGACGCCGTGCTTGCAGGCCGAGTACGTGGCCCCGCCGGGAGCGCCGAACTTGCCGGCGATCGAGGCGACGTTGACGATGTGGCCGGTGCCGCGCGGCTTCATGCGCCGGACGGCCTCCTTGGAGCCATGGATGACGGCGTGGAGGTTGAGCTCGAGCTGGCGGATCGCGGTCGCGTCCGACTCCTCCTCGAACGGGCCGATCGGCATGATCCCGGCGTTGTTGACGACGATGTCGATCGGGCCGAGCTCCTGCTCGATCCGGTCGAGCGCGGCGGTGAAGGCGGGGCGGTCAGTGACGTCGAGGGCGAGGCCGATCGCGCCGGCGCCGGTCTCGGCCGCGGCGGCCTCGGCGACCGTGGCGTCGAGATCGGCGATCGCGACCCGCACGCCCTCACGGCCGAGGGAGCGCGCGATCGCCTTGCCGATGCCGCGTCCGCCGCCGGTGACGACGGCGACCTTTCCGGCCAGGGAGCGGGGCTGTTTTGCCATGCGGAAGGGGTCCTCCTCGGGAAGCTACAGTCCTGAAACCGTAGCGGCTACAAGTACGCGCCGCTGGGGAGGTAGGGCGTGAGCGGGCCGAGTTCGCCGCGGACGAAGACCGCTCCGCCGGGCTTCAGGACGAGACCCGCGTCGAGCACGGGCTGCACCGCCCACTGCTGCGCGGAGGTGATCCACTCGACGCGGTAGTCCTTGTCCGGCGGCACCGCGGCGAGGCCGGCGAGCAGGAGGTCGCGGGCCGCCTCCTCGTCGAGCGCGGCGAGCAGGTGGATGCTGTCGGGGCCGAGCACCGCGTAGCCGCGCTCGGGCACGACGAGCAGCCGCCGGCCGGCGCGGAGGAACGCCGCGATGTCGTTGCCGTGCACGGCGCCGCGTACCTCCCGGTCGACGGCCTCGGTGAGCGGGAGATCGCGGTCGTCGCCATCGCGGACGCCCGGCGGCGGCTCCCCGACCTTGGGGCGGCCACCGGCGTCCATGCACGGGTGCATCGCGAGGCCGGCGCGGGCATAGGCGCGCAGCGCACGGTGGTCGGGCGAGGCGAGGATCATCGCGCCGCGGCGGCCGCCCGCCGCGTACTCGCGGGCGCGCTCGAACAGCGCGCGCCCGATCCCGCTCGACTGGTGGCCGGGCCGCACCACGAGCAGCGAGAGGCCCCACATGCCGTCGCGGTCGATGGCGAGGGCGGCGCCGATGATCTCGCCGTCCTCCTCGGCCACCCACGCGCCGCCCGGATCGGTCTCGATCAGGTGGAAGTAGCGGGTGAGCGGCGCGTCGGGCGGCGGAGGCGGCGAGGGCGGCTCGTGGAAGCGCGCCTCGAGGTCGGTGAAAGTCACCACGGAGACGTCGTGGACGGCGCGGGCGTCCTCGTCGCGCATCGGTCGGATCGTCGGCACGGCGCGCAACCGTACGCGACGAACCGGCTACGGGTGCTTGCCGTTGGGGTTCGGCGAAGACGGTGGGACGAGCTTCTTGGCCTGCCCTAGGGGAACCTTCCCCGCCGCGGGCGCGGGCGGCGCGACCTTCTTCGCGTGGGCGGGCGGGGCCGGCTTCGGCTTGGCGAGCGGCGCGGCCTTCTTGGCCTGGCCCGGGGGCTGCTGCTTCGGTTCGGCCTTCTTCGCCTGCTCGGGCTTGGGCGCCTTCTCGGGCTTGGGCGCCTTCTCGGGCTTGGGCGCCGAGGCGGGCTTCTCCGCCTTGGACGGCGCGGGCGGAGGCGCCGGCTCGGCCTCCGCCGGCTTGCCGTGCGCAGCCGACGGCGCCGGCGCGAGGACGCCGGCCGCGGGCGTCGCCGGCTTCGGCGTGCGGGCCCGCGGCGGAGCGGCGGCCTTGCCCGGCCGGGCGGGCTGAGGGCGGGCGCCCGCGGCGGGCGCGCTCCGGCGCGGCGGCGCTGAGGAGATGTGCCGGGCCGTCGCCGCCGACCCGATCACGGCGGCCGCAGGAGCCGCAGGCGCGCTCCGCTGCGGCGCCTTCGGCATGGGAACCGCGTGGCGCGTGGCCTCGACGCCCGCGGTCGTCCCGCCGCCGACCAGCGCCACCGTCACGAGCGCCTTGGCCGCCAGCGCGCTCGTACCCACCGCGGCCCCGCCACCGGCCGTGCCGGAGCCGAACGCGGCGCCCAGCGCGGCCTCCTTGAGCCCGACCGTCGGGATCACCGGCAGCGCCACCGCCAGCGTCTTGCGCTGCAGCGCCACCTCGTCGCGGAACGCGCGGCAGCCCGCGCACTCGCGCAGGTGCCGGTGCAGCGTCGTGCGGCGCAGCGCGCCGCCGCGCAGGTTGGCGAGCTGCTCGCGGATGTCCTCGCACGGCGTCTCGCGCGCCTTGCGGCTGGCCGCCAGCGAGGTCCGCGCCTGGAACACGAGCGCCTTGACCTTCTGCCGCGGCACGTTCAGCACGAGCGCGATCTCGTCGTGGGAGACGGCGCCGAGCTCGGCCAGCACGAGCGCGGCGCGCTGGTCCTCGGGCAGGCGCGCGACGTCGCCGAGCAGGTCGCGCACGTCCTGGCGCCGCTGCGCCTCGGTCGAGAGGTGCTCGGTGGCGGGCGCCTCGTGGTCAGCCAGCGGGCGCTCGCGGCGGGCGCGCAGCAGCGTGAGGCAGCGGTTGCGGGCGATCGCGTAGAGCCACGGCCGCAGCTGGATCTCGGCCGAGCCGTCCGCCAGGTGGCGGTAGGCGGCCATGAATGTGTGCTGGAGCGCGTCCTCGCCCTCGTCGGGCGACGCGAGCATGTGGCGGCAGAACGCCAGGATGCCCCGGTGGTGGCGGTCGTAGATCGCCTCGAAGGCCGCCTCGCTCCCTCCGCGCACGAGCTCCACGAGGCGTTCGTCGGACGCCACCCGCAGCAGCGCGGCACGGGGGAAACGGCGGTGCGCCGCAGAACTCCCCACTCGTAGGGCATGATCGCTGGAGGTAGGAACGCTCGACATGCAGAAAGGTTGGAGATGAAGACGTTCCGCCATGAGGGCCGAACGCTGGCGTACACCGATTACGGGGAGGGTTCCCGAATCGTCGTGCTCCTGCACGGATTGCTTCTGAGTCAACGCATGCACGAGCCGCTCGCGAAGGCGCTCGCCGCCCGCGGCAACCGCGTGATCACGCTCGACCTCCTCGGCCACGGCAGCTCCGAGCGCCCGCTCGACCCGCAGTGCTACTCGATGACGTTCTTCGGCGAGCAGGTGATCGCGCTGCTCGACCACCTCGAGCTCGACGAGGCGGTCGTGCTCGGCACCTCCCTGGGCGCCAACGCAGCGATCGAGGCGGCCGCGCTGGCGCCCGAGCGGCTGCGCGGCATGGTGATCGAGATGCCGGTGCTCGACGGCGCCCTGCTCGCGTGCGCGCTCGCCTTCACGCCGCTGATGCTCGCGCTGAGCTACGGCGAGCCGATGATGCGCGTCGTCCAGGCCGGCGCCAAGCGGGTGCCGCGGCTGCCGTGGCTGCTCGACTTCATGGTCGACACCGTGCGCCAGGACCCGGCGCCCGGCGCCGCCGTGCTCCAGGGCCTGTTCTTCGGCCGCATCGCGCCCCACCGCGGCGAGCGCCGCCGGATCGAGACCACCACGCTCGTGATCGGCCACCGGCGCGACCCCGTCCACCCGTTCTCCGACGCCGGCATGCTCGCCGAGGAGCTCCCGAACGGCCGCCTGCTCGAGGCGAGCTCGATCATCGAGCTGCGCATCGCACCGGACCGGCTCACCGGCGAGATCGCCGACTTCATCGCCGAGTGCTGGCAACCGCGCTCCGCCGGGCGGCGCGGGCGCAAGGCGAGCTAGGCGAACCGCTAGCCTCATCGGCCCGTGTCCAGCAGGCAGGAGGAAAAGGAGCGCCGCCGCAAGGAGCGGATGGAGCGCGAGCAGGCGGAGGCCAAGCGCGCCGCGCGCCGCAAGCGCATGACGCTCGCCTTCGGCGGCCTGCTGGGCGTCGCGCTGATCGCCGGCATCGTCGTGGTCGTCCTCGTCCTCGGCGGCGACGACTCGTCCAGCAAGCCGAAGCAGGCGTCGGACGCGGTCGCAAACGTCAAGCTGCCGGCGCAGGCGACCTCCGACATGGCGGCGGCGGCCAAGGCCGCGGGCTGCACGCTCTCGAACCCTGCCTACGAAGGTGCGAGCCACGAGGACAAGAAGTTCAAGCCCTCGGACTACAAGACGAACCCGCCGACCTCCGGCAACCACACGCCCGACTGGTACGACGACGGGATCTACGCACCGGGCGACGTGCCCGACCTCGGCAAGACCGTGCACCCGCTCGAGCACGGCCGCATCGAGGTCCAGTACGCCCCGGGCACGCCGAAGGAGACCGTCACCCGGCTCGAGGCGCTGCTGAACGAGGAGCAGCAGGGCTACCACATGCTCCTGTTCCAGAACACCACCGGGATGAAGGCCAAGATCGGCGCGACCGCGTGGACGCACTCGCTCACCTGCCCGGAGATGAACGACAAGGTGTTCGACGCGATCCGGACCTTCCGGACGCGCTACATCGACAAGGGCCCGGAGCGCGTCCCGTAGCCGCGCGAGCGAGCTTCGGGTGCGTCGTGCTCACGCAGGGCAAGCGCCCCGAAGAGCTGCGCCGCGGACTCGAGTCGCTGCTCGCCCAGGAGGACGTCGACCTCGACGTGGTCGTGGTCGGCAACGGCTGGGCGCCGAGCGGGCTGCCGGACGGCGTCCGCGGCGTCGAAGCGGAGACCGACGAGGGGATTCCCGCGGGGCGCAACTTCGGCGTCCCGCACGTGCGCGGCGAGCTGCTGTTCTTCCTCGACGACGACGCGAGCCTGGTGGAGCCGGACGCGCTGGCCCGCGTCGCCGAGAAGTTCGCGGCCGACCCGCGCCTGGGGCTCGTGCAGCTGCGCGTCGACCCGGCTGAGCCCGGCCCGGTCGCCCGCGAGTGGGTGCCGCGCCTGCGCGTCGGCGACCGCGAGCGCAGCAGCGACGTCACGCACGTGTGGGAGGGCGCGGTGGCGATCCCGCGGCGCGTCTTCGCGGCGGTCGGCGAATGGCCGGCCGCGTTCCGCTTCGTGCACGAGGGCGTCGACCTCGGCTGGCGCGTGATGGACGCCGGCTATCGCGTGCACTACGCCGGCGACATCGCCGCGCAGCACCCACCCTACGCGCCGGCACGCAACGAGTACGACCACTACTTCGGCGCCCGCAACCGCGTCTGGCTCGCCCGTCAGTACCTCCCGTGGCCGCTGGGCGTCCTCTACGCGGGGTCGTTCGTGCTGCGCACCGTCCCGCGGCTCGATTCGGGCGCCAAGCGCCGCGCCGCGCTGCGCGGCTACCGCGACGGCGCGCGCGGCCCGTACCCGGGCCGGCGGCCGCTGAGCTGGCGGACGATCGCGCGCATGACGCGGCTGGGGCGCCCCCCGGTCTTCTGAGTACGGTGCGCGAATGAGCTCTCCGATCATCGGCTACGGCGCGGGAGGGCACGCGCGGTCGCTGCTGGAGGCGATCCGCTCGGCGGGCGTGTTCGACGCCGTCGCGCTCGTCGACGACAACCCGGATCGCGCGGGCAGCGAGGTGCTCGGCGTGCCGGTGGTCGCCGGGCTGGGCGGCGTGTCGGGGGTGGAGCACGCGTTCGTCGGCGTCGGCGGGGTCACCGATCGGGAGACCCGGACGCGCGTGTTCGGCCACCTGCTCGCGGCCGGCTTCACGCTCCCGCCCGTCGTGCACGCGACCGCGGCCGTGTCGCCTTGGGCGGAGCTCGGCCGCGGCGTTCAGATCCTCGCGCTGGCGGTCGTCAACGCCGGCGCCGTCCTCCGTGACGGCGCGATCGTCAACACCGGGGCGATCGTCGAGCACGACTGCGTGGTCGGGACGGCCGCGCACATCGCGCCGCGCGCCACCCTCGGCGGCGACGTCACGGTCGGCGACGGCGCGCACGTCGGCATGGGCGCGGTCGTGGTGGAGGGCGTGCGCCTCGGCACCGGGACGTTCGTCGCCGCCGGCGCCGTCGTCACAAAGGACGTGCCCGACGGCGCGCGGGTCGGCGGCGTGCCGGCGCGCTCGTTCTAAGCCTGCGTCTCGGCCGGCGCGTCGGGCGTGACCTCGGCGTGGCCCGCCGGGTCGACGACCTCGCCCCAGTCGCCGCGCGCCTCGTTGTAGACGTGCTCGGGGCTGAAGAGCATCGGGACCGTGCGCACGAGGATCTCCAGATCGAGCCGCAGCGAGCGGTGCTCCACGTACCAGACGTCGAGCTCGATCCGCTGCGGCCAGCCGAGCGTGTTGCGCCCGCGGATCTGCGCCCAGCCGGTGATGCCGGGGCGGACCGCGAGGCGCCGGCGCTGGAACGGCGTGTACTGCTCGACCTGGTAGCGGAGCGTGGGCCGCGGGCCGACGATGCTCATCTCGCCGCGCAGCACGTTGAAGACCTGCGGGAGCTCGTCGAGCGACCACTTGCGCAGAACCTTGCCGACACGCGTGATGCGCGGGTCGTGCTCCGCGATCAGCCAGCCGGTGCCCAGGGCGTGCGCGTCCGGAACCATCGTCCGGAACTTGAAGAGATCGAAGTCTTCGCCGTGCAGCCCGACCCGGCTCTGGCGCAGCAGCGCCGGCCCGCGATCCTCGAGCCTGATCAGCACAGCGATGACGAGCATCAGCGGTGCCGTGACGACCAGCGCGGCCACCGCGACGAGCACGTCGAAGCCGCGCTTGATCGTCTCATCGCGTCCCCTCCGCCGCGGACCACGTGGCCTGCGGTCCCTGCGAGACCATCCGGGCGAGCCCGGCCAGCGACGCCGCGGTGACGACGAGGTAGTACCACGCGAAGTCGGCGAGCCGGCTGCGCCCGGGGCTGCGCCGGGCCCCGAGGGCGAGCCCGAGCCACAGCGCGTGCCCGGCGACCACGGCGCGCGCGCTCCGCGTCGTCGTCGCGAGGGCGAGCGCCGCGAGCAGCAGGACCACGTGCAGCGGGCCGGTCGCGTAGCGCAGCAGCCGGTGCGAGATCAGCTCGGCGAAGTACCGCGGGGGCTGGTCGCGCGGGTCGAGCATCCCGCCGCGCAGGACGTCGTTCCACGAGCGCGAGAGCATCCGGACCTTGCGCTCCCACTCCGCCGAGGTCGTGGGCGCGGAGAGCTCGCTCGCGACGGCCTCCGGCTCGTAGAGCGAGCGCAGGCCGGCGCGGCGCAGCCGAAACGGCAGGCCGATGTCGTGGCTCTGCCCGGGCTCGAGCTCCACGTAGGCGCTGCGGCGGACCGCGTAGATCGCGCCGTTGCCGGCGGTGATCGAGCCGAGCCGCGACTCCAGCGCGCGCAGCCACAGCTCGTAGCGCCAGTACTGGCCCTCGACGTTGCGCCCGGTCCCCGGTTCGATCAGCCGCAGGCGGCCGCACACGTAGCCGACCTCCGGATCCGCGAAGTGGCGCACGAGCCGGCGCAGCGCGTCGGGCTCCCACATCGAGTTCGCGTCGGAGAAGGCGACGACGTCCGAGGAGGTGGCGCGGACCGCCGCGTTCTGCGCCGGCACCTTGCCGCCGCGGGGGTTGTCGATCAGCGTGACGCCGTAGCCCTCGACGATCTCGCGCGTGCCGTCGGTCGAGCCGTCGAGGCTCACGACGATCTCGAGGCCGGGGTAATCGAGCGCGAGCGCGTTGTCGAGCCGCTCGCCGATCACGCGCTCCTCGTCGTGGGCCGCGATCACGAGCGCGACGGTCGGGAGATGGGCGTCGTCCGTGCGCGAGCGGTAGCGGCTGCGCGA
Source organism: uncultured Solirubrobacteraceae bacterium (assembly GCA_963722815.1). GTDB lineage: Bacteria > Actinomycetota > Thermoleophilia > Solirubrobacterales > Solirubrobacteraceae > DASQFQ01. The sequence goes on along the minus strand of CAVROM010000007.1, from coordinate 161,264 downwards.
CGCGGCGGCCGCCGCAACAGCCGGGTATCCGGCGTGCGTCCACGCGATGAGCGCGAGCGAGCCCCACATCGCGCTGCCGAGCCGGTCCATTGCGACGTGATGATATGAGCGCCATGCTGCGCCATCCCGATCCGCACCTCAGCGACGGCGTGATCACCCTGCGCGCGAAAGGGCGCGACGACGTCGACACGCTCGTCGCGATCTGCCAGGACCCCGAGATCTCCCGCTGGACGCGCGTCCCGAGCCCCTACAAGCGCGAGGACGCGGAGGGCTGGATCGCGGCCGCGGAGCTCGATCGCCAGGCCGGCCTCGGGATCGACTGGCTCGCGGTCGACGCGCAGGGCGACGTGGTGGCGAGCATCGCCGTCCAGCACATCCGCCCCGACGAGCGCGTTGGCGAGATCGGCTACTGGGTCGCCGGGCCGGCGCGCGGCCGCGGCATCGCCACCCGCGCCGTCCGCCTCGCCGCGGACTGGGCGCTGCGCGAGCTCGGGCTGGAGACGCTCGAGCTGATGACGCACGAGGACAACCTCGCCTCGCAGGGCGTCGCCCGCGCCGCCGGCTTCAACGAGACGGGCGAGACCGACGTGCCGCCGAACGAGGGGCTCGCCCCCGGCCGCTACGTGGTCTTCACCGCGCCCCAGCCCCCACTAGGCAGCAGGCTGCCTGGCTAGGCCCCGAGGGAAGCGGGCGTCGAGCCAGTCGACCAGGCCCGGGATGAGCCGCGGGTCGACGATGTGGGGGACGTCCGTCTCGCGGTAGACGACCTCGGCGCCCGCGGCCTTCGCGCGATCGCGCGCCTGCCGCGCGAGGTCGACCGAGATGACGGGATCGAGCGTGCCGTGGGTGATCGCGACCGGGAAGCCGTCGAGCCCGTCGAGCGCGAGCTCGAACTCCGGCACGGTCGGGATGAAGCCGCTCATGGCGAGGATGCCGGCGGGCCGCGGCCGGCCGGGGCCGAGCGCGAGCGCCCACGCCATCACCGCGCCCTGCGAGAAGCCGCCGATCACGGTCCGCTCGATCCCGACGCCGTTGCGCTCGCCCAGACCTTCCAGCCAGGAGCCGAGCCGCTCATAGGTCGACGTGAAGCTCTCGGGATCGGGATAGCCGACCTCCTCGACCACGTACCAGTGGTAGCCGATCGGCGGCAGCTGCAGCGGCCCGCGGGGGAACGCGCCGACGAGCCGCGCGCGCGGGTCGAACACGTCGAGCAGGGGCAGCATGTCCTGCTCGGAGGTGCCGCGTCCGTGCAGCAGCACGATCGCGCCGGCCGGGTCGCCTTCGGGCGCCCGCAGCTCTCCTGCGAGGTCGTCGGCGTCAGCCACGAGCGCGGACGCTATAGCGTCCGCCCGCGGTGAACCAACCGCTCCTCGTCCTGCTGCTGCCCCAGCGGCTCGAGCAGTTCCATCTCGAGCAGCCGGTGCGCGATCTGCTGCAAGCCGACGGCGTGGTGGCGGTCGATCCCTCGCGGGTGCCGCTCGCGCGCATGGTCCCGACCGTCGCCGCCCGCGCCGCGATGGGGCAGGCGCGGCGGATGCGGCTGCCGGGTACGCCCCGCGCGGTGGCGGTCTTCCATCCGTTCCAGTTCTTCCTGGCCGGAGCGCTGCTCGCCCGGCATCGCGGCTCCGAGCTCTGGTACGGGCGGCCGGAGGGGGAGGAGCTCGACCCGGCGCTCGACGCCGAGATGGCCGAGCGGGCGGCGCTGACGATGACGCCCGAGCAGCTGCTGGTGATCGCCCCGCTGCGGATGGCGGAGCTGGGGATCGCTACTGGATCTTCGGGGTGACGTGGCGCAGGATGTCGACGATGTTGTGCGTGATCTGCCCGACCTCGCGGTCGCGGTTCGCCCGCTGAGCCCACTCCGTCAGGCCGACGCGGATCTCGATCCCCTTGCCGAGCCGCGTGGCGGCGAGCACCGGGAGCGCCTCGCGCGGCAGCTCGCCCTTGGCCTCGGCCTTCGCGCGCTCGCTGTCGGTGACGTCCTGACCGATCGCGGTGAGGAGCTTCGCGTTCGCGGTGTCGGGCCGCTTGGCCGACTCCTCCAGCCGGCCGAACGCGCTCAGCGTGCCGTCGGAGCCGGTCAGGAGCCCGAGCGAGGAGTCCTCCGTCAGCGCGGTCAGCGGCAGCGGCGTGCGGCCGTCGTCCTCGGTGCGCGGCACGGCGACCGGCTCGAGGCGCGCGCCGAACGGGTCGGTCGGCGTCGGCTGCGTCGGGCGCGAGAGGACGTCGTCGGTGATCCGCATGCCGCGGCGCATCGACTCGGTGCCGAAGCTCGCCACGCGCCCGCCCGACTCGACGTAGCGCCGCAGGCGGCGGGCGAGCGACCGCGGGATCCACCGCAGCGAGCCGGCGAGGATCACGCCCGGACGGTTCGCGGCGGTCGGCTGGTCGGAGCGGGCGAGCGCGATGTCGGACGTGAGGTCGTACTTGATGCCCGCCCGATCGAGGTAGATGAGCAGCGGCGCGGTGTCCGCGGCGAGCGCGGGCGGCAGCCGCGTGTAGGCCCGCGGCCACTCGACCGGGCCGCCGTTCTCGAGCGTGTTGGGCAGGCCGTCGCGGTCGTCGTCGAGCGTGTCGACGCCGAGCCACGAGGCGGTCGGCACGACCACGAGCAGCTTCGACCGCTCGCGCGACTGCACGAGGAACGGGACGCGTGTCCGCGAGCTGCCGGAGCGGACCTGGAGCAGGTAGACGCCGGAGGCGCCGCGGGGCGAGCGCAGCACGAGCGTCCGCTTTCCGGCGGCCGCCCGGCCCTCCTCGACCTTGCGGCCGCCGACGCGGCGGACGTCCCAGCGGTAGGCGCGGTCGCGCGCGTCGACGTCGAACGCGACGCGCTCGCCGGCGCGCACCGCCACCACGGGCGGCTGCGCCGCGAGCGCCCGGACGGTGATGCCCGGCTTGCCGCGCACCTGGCCGGGGACGGGCGGGAGCACGGCGGGCGCGGTGCCGAGGTTGCCGGCCTTGTCGCGGACGCGGACGACGACCATGTAGATCCCGGGCGGCGCGGGCAGCCCGTTGACCTTGCCGTCCCACTCGGCGCGCTGGCTGCCCTTGCGGCCGAGGAAGCGCGCGACCTCCTTCGGCGGCCCGAGGTCGGTGCGCAGGATGCGGAAGCGCGGCGCGCGGCGGCTCCCGACGCGGCGGGCGTGGATCTGGAAGGCGCCCGCCACCGGCCCGGCGGTCGCGGGCTTCACCGATACGACGACGGGCTTCGGCGCCGTCGTGTCGATGTTGAACGCTCCCGGGATCGTGACCGTGCGGCCGGTGCGCCGGAGCCCTACCTGAAGGCGGTAGCGGCCGTCGGGCGCCCGGATGCCGTCGTCGGAGCGGCCGTCCCACACGACGGTGACCGGGCGCTCGGGGCGCGCGTCGACGCCGGTCGCGAGCCGCCGCACGCGGTCTCCGTCGAGGTTGACGACCGTGACGGTCAGGCGATCCGCCTTCTCGACCTTGAACGAGATCCGGTCGCGGTCGCGGACGCCGTCGCCGTTGGGCGAGAAGTAGTGCCGGAGCTTCGTGTACTCCGCGACCGACTCCGCGTTCTTGAGCTTCTGGGAGACGAAGAACGCTCCGAACGTCGCCGCCACGAGCAGCGCGAAGACGACCCGGGCGAGCGTGCTCAACTGAAGCGGCTCAGGGCGCCTTGTCGCTGCCGACCACGACGGCGACGTCGGCGTTCTGGCCCGCCAGCGCCTGCGTCTCGGCGTCCATCACACGCAGCTCGGAGATGTTGAGCTCGCGCCCGATCTCGCGCGCCTGGCGGCGTGCCGCCTTCGTGTAGAAGACGGTCGAGCTCGCGCGCTGCTGGTCGGTGTAGTCGCCGGTGGTGCCGCGCTTGTAGCCGCTGGACCGGAGCTTGTCGGCGGTGCCGGCGGCGAGACCGCTGATCGTCGTGCCGTTGAACACGGCGACGGTGGTGTCGGCGCGGCTGGTGGGCGCGGACGAGCTGCCGCCGCCGGAGTTCGAGCCGCCGCCGGCCTCGTCGGTCGCGGCCGCGGTCGGCGAGGCGGCCTGGTTCGGGGTCTTCGGCTGGTTGTCGTCGCCGCCGAGGAACTGCGTGGCGGCCAGCACGCCGAGCGCGACGACGACCGCGGCGATCCCGCCCGCGATCGCGTACGAGCGGCCGCGGTGCCCGCCCGCGGGCTCGGCCGGAGGCGGCGGCGTGCCGGGGCGCCGCGGCGGCATCGTGACCGGGCGACGCGGGGAGGCGGAGGAGGTGGTCTGGCGCAGCTGGCGCGGCGGCGGGCCGGACGGGCCGGGCCCCGGGCTTGGAAGGAATCCCTCCGGGGCCGCCCTCCACGGGCGCGGAGGCGGCAGCGGCGGCGCCGGCGGCGGGCGACGGCGCGTCCCCGCCTGCAGCGGTCGCCGGGGCGCCACCGGCGGCCGAGGGGCCGGGAGCGGCGGCCTTGACCCCCGCCGCGGCGGCGGCGGTGCTCGGGCGCGGGATGGCCGGAGGCTCGGCGCCGGGCGGCGGCGCGCCGTTGGTCGCGGGAGCGGCCGCGCCGGGCTCCTCCTCGTCGCGCTCGTCCTCGTCGGCGTCCGGCTGGTCGGGCTCGTCCTCCTCGGCCTTCGGGGGCGGCTCGATCGCCGGCACCGGGCCCTTGCCGTCCTCGGTGGACGGGCCGTAGACGACGGGCTCCTCCTCGTCGTCCTCGTCCGGCCGCTCGACGACCGCGGTGGCCGCACCTACCGGTACGGCCGGGCTGACCGTGCCCGAGCGGCCACCGGCCGCGGTGGCGGCGGCGATCGGCTGGGCCACCGGCCGCGCCGCCGGTGCGGGCTGGCGCCGGGCGGCCTCGGCCTGGGCGATCGCGCGCTCCTCGACCTCACGCGCCCGCTCGGGCGCACGACCGGCCCATTCGCGCAGGCGCTTCACCTCACGCGCTTGCGCGAAGTAGAGCAGTGACAGAACGGCCAGGCCGAAGAAGGCTGCGATCCCCACGTAGGAGCCGTACTTCTCGACCTGGTCCTGTAGCGAGAACGCGAGCAGGAGGACCATGGAACGGAGGGCAGCAGTCTAGGCGGTGGCCCCGTCGGCTTCCTCAGCCGCGGGAGACGTGGTCAGGACGACGGCCTCTTCCGGCTCCAGCCGGAGGCTCGCCAGCTGCGCGACGACGGCCGCCAGCCCGGCCGGATCGCCCTCGAGCGTGAGCAGCCCGATGCGGTCGAAGGTCTCCTCCACCCAGGCGGGGTCGATCCGCGGCCGGTCGGCGCGCAGGATCCGCTGCGCCGGCGTCTCCTGGGGGTGCTCGTAGGGGTTGAAGAGGTCCTCGTGGAGCTTCTCCCCCGGGCGCGGGCCGACGATCTCTATCGCGATGTCGCGCCCCGGCCGCAGCCCCGACAGCCGGATCATGTCCTTGGCCAGGTCGAGGATCCCGACCGGCTCGCCCATCTCGAGGACGAACACCTCGCCGCCGTTCGCGAGCGAGCCCGCGCGGATGACGAGCTGCACCGCCTCCGGGATCGTCATGAAGTAGCGCGTCATCGACGGGTCGGTGACCGTGACCGGACCGCCCGCCGCGATCTGGCGGCGGAAGATCGGCACCACGGAGCCCGACGAGCCGAGCACGTTGCCGAACCGCACGCTGGCGAAGCGCGTCGCGGGATGGCGCGCGTCGGCGGCCTCGACCGCCCACTCGGCCAGCGCCTTCGAGGCGCCCATCACCGTCGCGGGCGCCACGGCCTTGTCGGTCGAGACGAGGATGAACGCGTGGACGCCCGACTCCCCGGCGATCCGGCACATCACGCGCGTGGCGAGCGAGTTGTTGCGCACCGCCTCGATCGGGTTGCTCTCCATCAGCCCCACGTGCTTGTAGGCGGCGGCGTGGAAGACCACCGTCGGCCGGTGCTCGGCGAACACCTCGCGCATCCGCTCCTCCTCCTTGCAGTCCGCAAGGACGGAGACGGTGTTCAGCGCGTGCCGGTCCTCGATCAGCTCGCGCTCGATCTCGAACAGGTTGTCCTCGGCGTGGTCGAGCAGCACGAGCCGCTCCGGCCGCACGCGCGCGATCTGGCGGCACAGCTCGGAGCCGATCGAGCCGCCGGCGCCGGTGACGAGCACGACCCGCTCGCGCAGGTACTCGCCGACGCGCTCGACCTCCATCCGCACCGGCTCGCGCCCCAGGATGTCCTCGACCTTCACCTCACGCACCTGCCGCATGAGCCGGCCGCCGGTCTGCAGCAGCTCGAAGACGGTCGGCATCGTGCGCACCGGCACGCCGCGCTCGCGGCACGCGGCGACCACCTTGGCGCGCATCATGCCCGGCGCGGAGGGGATCGCGATCAGCACCTCGTCGGGCTCGACGTCGTCGAGCACGTGCCCGAGCTGGTCGGTGGTGCCGAGCACCTCGAGGCCGCGGTCCACCCGCGCGTGCTCCTTGCGCGGGTCGTCGTCGATGAAGCCGACCGGGCGATAGCCGAGCTCCGGGTTGCGCATGATCTCCCGCAGCAGCAGGCGCCCGCCGTCGCCGGCGCCGACGATCAGCACCGAGCGCGCGTCCTTGCGCATGCGCGAGCCGCGCAGCGGCCGCTCGTAGATCGCGTGCACGACAAAGCGCACGCCGCCGAGGAAGACGAGCATCAGCAGCCCGTAGAGCGCGAGCACGCCGGTCGGCGCGTTGACGGACACGAAGCCGCGCGGCGGCGCGAACAGCAGCTTCGGCTGCACGATCGCGATGTAGGCGACGAGCGCGAGCACGGCGGCAAGGCACGCCTGCGCGATCCGCAGGTACTCGGACTGCGACGAGTAGCGCATCCAGTGCCGGTAGAGCCCGAACAGCGCGAAGATCGCGATGTTGCCGATCACCACGAACCCGAGCGTGCGCACGAACAGGTCGTGGTAAAGCTCGGGCACGCCGCCCGCCCCGTCGAAGCGCAGGCGATACGCGAGGTAGTAGGCCAGCGCGACCAGCCCGGCGTCCAGCGCGACCTGCGAGAGAGAGTGACGGTGGACGGGAAGGGCCGCGGAGCTGAACCGGCGGCGCATCAGCGCATTCTATTCGCGGAAACGGCGCGGGCGGCCTCGGTCACCTCGGCGGCCTGCTCGCGGCTGAGCACCGGGCTCATGGGGATCGCGAGATGCGTGCGGGCGAGCTCGTCGGTGGCCGGGAGCTCCACGCCCTCCGCGTACGGCCGCATCGCGGGCTGCCGGTGGGTCGGCACGCGGTAGTAGGCCTTGCTGCCGACCTCGGCCTCCTTGAGCGCGGCGGCGAGCTCGTCGGCCTCCGGGTGGCGCACGACGTAGAGATGCCACGCCGGACGCGTGCCGGGGAACGGGACCGGCAGGGCGGCGATCTCGCCGAGCCCCGCCTCCTCGTACGCGGCGGCGGCGGCGCGGCGGCCGTCGCACCACAGGTCGAGATGCGGGAGCATGATCCGCAGCAGCCCCGCCTGCAGCTCGTCGAGCCGCGAGTTGTGCCCGACGAGCTCGAACGTCTCCTTGTCGCGCGAGCCGTGGAAGCGCAGCATCCGCACGCGCTCGTCCAGCTCGGGGTCGCTGGTCACGACCGCGCCGCCGTCGCCGAACGCCCCGAGGTTCTTGCTCGGGAAGAACGAGAACGTCGAGATCGTGCCGAGCGCGCCGGCGCGGCGGCCGTCGGCGGCGATCGAGCCCGCGGCCTGCGCGGCGTCCTCGAGCACCGGCACGCCGAGCGCCTCGATCTCCGCGACCGGCGCGACGTTGCCGAACAGGTGCACGACCATCACCGCCTTCGTGCGCGGCGTGAGCGCGGCGCGCACGGTCTCCGGCGTGACACAGAACGTCTCGGGATCGACGTCGCAGAACACCGGCCGCGCGCCGGTCGGCGGGATCGCCTCGGCCGACGCGTAGAACGTGAACGAGGGCACGACGACCTCGTCGCCCGGCCCGACGCCCATCGCCTTCAGCGCCAGCGTCAGCGCGTCGGTGCCGTTGGCCACGCCGATCGCGTGGCCCGCGCCGAGGTACGCGGCGAAGTCCGCCTCGAAGCCCGCGACCTCCGGCCCGAGGATGTAGCGGCCCGCGTCGAGCAGCTCGGCGAGCTTCGCGTGCAGGCGCTCGCGCAGCGGCGCGAGGGGTGTGGAGGTGTCGAAGAGAGGGACTGCCATTGCAGGAGAACAGGCTATTGGCCGATACTGTGGACGTTGAAGGTCCTGGACAGAGGGTAATTAGGCGTAAGACCGTGTTCACCTCGCAATCCCTGCGCTCGGTGGTCCGCCCCGGCGACCTCGCGGTCCGGGAGCAACGGCTCGACGACGTCGTCCACCAGATGGACCTGAAGGGCTCGCTCGACGACGGCAACGCGCCGGAGCTCGAGCGCCGCATCGACGCCGCCATGGCCGGCGGCGTGCGCTGGCTGATCGTCGACCTCGCGGAGGCGAACCCGGTCGGCGACCAGGCGCTCAACGCGCTCTCCAACGCCGTGCGCGAGCTGCGCTCCCGCCGCGGCGAGCTGATCCTCGCGGGCGCCGCGCCCGACGTCGGGCCGCGGATCAACGCCTACGAGGTCGCCCACCGCCCGGCGCTGGCCGCCAACGTCGACCAGGCGATCATGATCCTCAAGATGCTGCGGCCCAAGACGGCGGTCCCGCGGCCCAAGCAGCGCATCACCTCGCTGACGCTCCCGCGCATCGAGCCCCGCGGCAGCGCCTGAGCCGTTTCATCCTCGGCCGCTAGCCTGGCTGCCGCGTGAACCCCGCGTTCGCCTCCCTGACCGACCCGCTGGTCCAGTTCGCCGTCGACGTGGTGGACAAGCTCGGCCTGCCCGGGGTCTTCGCGCTGATGGTGGCCGAGAGCGCGTGCATCCCGATCCCGTCGGAGGGGACGATGCTGTTCGCGGGCTTCAACGTCTCCGAGGGCCACTACCCGCTGTGGGAGGTCGTCCTGGTGGCGACCGCCGCCAACGTCGTCGGCTCCTGGATCGCCTACGCGGTCGGCTACTACGGGCGCGTCGACATCCTCGAGAAGCACGGCAAGAAGCTGCACATCAAGCCGTCGCACCTCGCCTGGGCCGACCGCTGGTTCGAGAAGTACGGCTCCTGGACCGTCTTCCTCGCCCGCATGCTGCCGATCATCCGCACGTTCATCTCGCTGCCCGCTGGCGTGGCGCGGATGCCGTTCTGGCGCTTCACGGCGCTGACCGCGGCCGGCTGTCTCCCGTGGATCTTCATGCTGACGCTGATCGGGCGCGAGGTCGGCGACCGCTGGGAGAACTGGAAGGACTCGCTCCACTACGTCGACTACGCGATCGCGGTGCTGATCGTGCTGGGGATCGTCTACCTCGTGGTGCGGAACCGCCGCAGGCCGCGTGCGGCCGGTGAGCCGGCCGCCGATGCGCCGCGCTGAGGTCGTCGCCCTCGGGCTGGTCCAAGGGCCGGCCGAGCTGCTGCCGATCTCCTCGTCGGGCCACGTCGCCGCGCTGCCGCTGCTGCTCGGGTGGGAGCACGCGGACCTGGACGGCGCGCGCCGCAAGGAGGTCGAGGTCGCGCTGCACGCGGGCGGGGCGGTCGGGCTTGTGATCGGGCTGCGGCGCGAGCTGATGGCGCTGCCGCTGGACGTCGCGCTGCTGTCGATGGTCCCGACGGTGGCGCTCGCGTTCCTCGCCGAGCACTGGATCGAGGAGCGCCTGGGCGGGCCGGCCTCGCTGGCGGGCGGGCTGGTGGCCGGCTCGGTGGCGCTCGTGCTGGCCGACCGGCGGCCGGGAACCCGGCTGGAGGAGGACGCGGGGCCGCTCGACGGCGTGCTGCTCGGGCTCGCGCAGGCGTGCGCGCTCGTGCCGGGCGTCTCGCGCGCGGGCGCGACCCTGGCCGCGGCGCGGGCGCTGGGGTTCGCGCGGCCCGACGCGGTGCGGCTCTCGCGCGGGATCGGGGTGCCGGTGATCGTGGGCGCCGCGGGCCTGAAGGGGTTGCGGCTGCTGCAGCGGCGGCCGGACCGCTCGGAGCTGGGGACGCTGGCGATCGGCGCCGCGGCGGCGGCGGCCGCCACGCTCGTCTCGATGCCGCTCGCGCGCGTGCTCGAGCGCGACCGCCCGCTGGCGCCGTGGGCCGCCTACCGCTGCGGGCTCGCCGCCGTCCTGCTCGTGCGCGAGAATCGCGAGCGATGAGCGGCGCCTACGCGCATTCCGGGGTGGACATGAGCGCGGCCGACCGCGGGGTCGCGGCGCTCGTCGCGGTGCTGAAGACGATCGACACCGGCCGCGCGTCGCGCTCGGTGCTCGCCTCGGGGCACTACGCGGCGGTGCTCGAGGTCGCGCCGAACCTGGGGATCGCGGTCGGGACCGACGGCGTCGGCTCGAAGCTGATCGTGGCCGAGCAGACCGGCCGCTACGACACGGTCGGGATCGACTGCGTGGCCATGAACGTCAACGACGTCGTGTGCGTGGGCGCCGAGCCGATCGCGCTGCTGGATTACCTGGCGGTCGAGCGGGTCGACCCCGAGGTGATGGAGGCGATCGGCGTGGGCCTCAAGGCCGGCGCCGAGGCGGCGGGCGTAGAGATCCCCGGCGGCGAGGTCGCGGTGCTGCCGGAGCTGATCCAGGGCCACCCGTCGCCGACCGGGTTCGACCTCACCGCCGCGTGCTTCGGCACCGTGGCGCTGGACCGCGTGGTCACCGGCGCCTCCTGCGCGCCGGGCGACGCGCTGATCGGCCTGCCCTCCTCCGGCCTGCACTCGAACGGCTACTCGCTGGCGCGGGTGGCGCTGGAGCCGCTGGCCTTCGAGGACCGGCCCGCCGCGCTGGGCGGGGCGTCCGTCGCCGACGCGCTGCTCGAGCCGACGGTGATCTACGTGCGCGCGGCTCTGGAGCTGCTGCGGAGCGAGGTGGACGTGCGCGGGCTCGCGCACATCACCGGCGGCGGGCTGCTGAACCTGCTGCGGCTGCACGCCGACGTCGGCTTCGAGATCGACGCGCCGCTGCCGGTGCCGCCGGTGTTCGGGCTCGTGCAGGAGCTCGCCGACGTCGGGGACGCGGAGATGCACGAGGTCTTCAACATGGGCTGCGGCTTCTGCGCGGTCGTGCCGGCGGCGCAGGCCGACGCGGCCGTGGAGCTGCTGAGCGCGCGCCATCCCGGCACCGCGCGGATCGGCTGGGTGACGGGCGACGCTGACCGCATCACGGTCCCGTCGCTCGGGCTGACCTTCTAGTCGTCGAGCTCAGGCGAGCCGCCGCCGCCGGGGCCACCGCCGGTGACCTCGGGGTCGGGCCCCTCGTCGTGCTCCCCGACGCCGGCGCCCGGCACGGAGTCGTCCTGCTTCTTCTGCTGCCAGTCGGCCTTTGCGGCCTCGATGTCCTCGGCGAGCGAGTCCGACTGCTCCTCCATCTCGGCGAGCTCGTACTCGGCCTCGGCCGCCTTCTCCTCGTGCCCCTCCATCAACCCTCCCTGGCCGCGGCGTCTTCGGCCTCGGCCCGCTCGTCGAGCTTCTCCCGCAGGTAGCTCGCGCGCTCGGCGCGGCGCTCGTGCTGCTCGGTCTCCGGCTCGTCGTGCGCCTGCTTCGCCCGCCCGTGCTCCTGCCGCTCGCGGTCGATCTGCTCGAGCCGCAGCTCCTCGGTCTCGGGGTCGGGCACGTCGGCGAGAGTACCCGGTCGCCGTCGCTCCAATCTCAGCTCGTTGACCACCGCGCCGCCGAGGATGATGATCGCGAGGACGTAGAACCAGATCAGCACGATCAGCACGAACACGAGGGTGCTGCGCAGGCCGCCGAAGGCGCTGACGTTGCTCAGGTAGAAGGGGAAGCCGTAGTCGACCACGGCAATGGCCGTCGTCGCGCCGAGGGCGCCGGCCCAGACGCCGTACCAGGGCACCGCCACGTTGGGGACGGTGCGGTAGATCGTCGCGAGCGCGGTGAACGTGATCACGAAGCCGACGGCGAGCGTGATCGTGTAGAGCGCGTTGCGGTCGGAGAGGCCGAACGGGAGGTCGGCCTTGTTGGAGAAGAGCAGCGACTGCGCCGCCGGGATCGTGACGGTCGACGCGAAGAACAGGAGGACGAGCCCGAGCATCCCGAGGCCGAACAGCTTCTGGCGCACCCAGCTGCGGCACGGGACCTCGTAGATGCGACAGAAGGCGGTGTCGAGCGAGCCCCAGAACGAGGCGCCGACCCAGACGCTCGCGACCAGGGCGATGATGCCCGCGGTCGTGGAGGACTCGCGGACCTGACGCAGCGCATCGCTCAGCGTCGTGTCCGCCGCCGAGGGGAAGAGCTGCTGCAGGTCGGAGAGCACCGAGCGCTCGAGCTCCGGGCTCGAGAGCACCTGGCCGGCGACGAACAGCGAGATCAGCGCGACGGGAAAGACGCTCAGCAGGAGGTTGTAGGCGACCATCGCGGCGAGGCCGGTCAGGTTGTCCGTGTACGCCTTCTCCCAGAACCGGTGGAGGCCGGATCCGATCCGCCGCATCGACACAGCATGGCGCGCGGGGGAGCCGTTGTCGCGCCGGGCTCGGTGGGTACCGTTCGGGAGGCACGCCGATCCCGCCATCGAAGGAGCAACTGAAGACCCATGGCCCGACTCACCTTCCGCCGCCTGCTGCTGGTCGGCGTCGCCGTCGGCGCAGCCGCCGCGTACGCCAAGCGCGATCAGGTCAGGCAGCTCCTCCCGGGTGGCGCGTCAAGCACGCCCGAGCCCTACTCGCCGCCCGTGCCCGCGCCTTCGAACTACGACGCGCCGGGGCCGCCCGCCAACACGTCCACGCCGGTGCCCGCTCCCGCGCCGGTGGTCGCGCCCGAGCCGGGGCGCAGCGAGCCGGTCGAGGAGCAGCCGCTGCAGGCGGACGACACCGCGGCCGTGACCGACGCCATCGCCGACGCCGCCGCGGCGGCCCAGGCGGCCAGCGGTCATGTCGCGCCGGCGGGGGCGCCCGCGGGTGGCGTGGACACGCCGGCGGAGGGCGACCCGCCCTCCCAGCTCGCGCGCGACACCGAGGCTCCTTCCCCCGGCGCGACCGCCGAGGCCGCCCAGCAGCCGCTCCCCACCGCCGAGGCCGACACCCAGGTCCTGCCCGAGCCGATCGACGAGGCGGCCGAGGAGCAGGCCGCTGCCGCCGAGGCCGCCGCGATCGGCGGCTCCGCTGGCAACGAGTACGCGGGCAGCGAGTACGGCGAGCCCGCATCGGAGGCCGAGCGGCCGCTGGCCGAGGCGGGCGAGGGCGTGGCCGAGGGCCAGGAGCAGGCCGAGGCGGAGCTCGAGGAGAACGCCGGCCCGGGCGACGAGGGCGTGAGCGACGCCGAGCGTCAGATCGAAGACGCGATCGAGGCCGCCGACAACCCGGCCGTGGGCGAGACGCCCGAGCCGGTCGCCCCGGGCTCCGAGGCCTCCTCGGACGACGACGACGACATCTCCGGCGGGGATTGGAAGACCTGGTCGGGAGGCGCCGTCAAGCCGCAGTGAGCGGCCGGCGACTCGGACGGTCGCCGAACATCTGAAGAAATCCTCACGCGGGACTCAAGGGCTGCGCGCGGCGGCCGATGGTGTGGGTGCACCTCTACGCACGCGACCGCCGAAGGAGCCAGTCCCGCATGTCCCGTCCCGTCCGTCTCATCCTGCTGCTGGCAGGCGCCGGCGCCGCCGTCGTCGTAGCCCGCCACCTCACCCGCCGCCACACCGAGGAGGCGAAGCCCTTCTTCGCGGACTCCTACGTCCCCCCGACCCCTGCGCCCGCCGCACAGGAGCCGGTCGTGGAGGCCACCCCGGTGGTCGAGGCGCCCGCCCCGGTCGTCGAGGAGCCGGTCGCCGAGCACTCTTACGTCGAGGCAGCCCCGATGGTCGTGCAGCCCACGCCAGTCCCCGAGGAGCCGGCCGTCGAGGCCGCCCCGGTCGAGGAGCCCGTCGCGGAGGTCGCCCCCGTCGAGGAGCCCGTCGCCGAGGAGCCGGTCGTAGAGCCGATTCTGGCGCCTGAGCCGGTCGTGGAGGTAGCCCCCGAGGTCGAGGAGCCCGTGGCCGAGGTCGCCGAGTGGGTCGCCGAAGAGCCCGTCGTGGAGGCCGCGCCGGTCGAAGAGCCCGTCGCAGAGGCCCCCGAGGTCGCTGAGCCCGTCGTGGAGCCCGCGCTGACCGAGGAGCCCGTCTTGGAGGCCGCTCCGGTCGAGGAGCCCGCTGTGGCGCCGATTTCGGCGCCTGAGCCGGTCGACTACGAGCTTCCCGTCGTCGAGGTGGAGCCCGAGCCTGTGGCCGAGGCGCCCGCCGTGGAGCCCGTCGGACAGCCCGTGAGCCTGGAGATTCCCGCCGAGCAGCCCGTCGCGGAAGAGCCTGAGGCCGTGGATTGGGAGGCCTCGATGGTCGAGCCGGCGCCCGCTGCCGAGCACCCGTACGCGCAGCAGCCGGTCGCCGCGGACGAGGAGCCCGTGTTGGAGGAGCCGGTTGTCGCCGAGGAGACCTTCCAGCCCGTGGAGCCGTCGCCGTTCGTCGCCGACCCCAGCGCCGAGGAAGAGCCTCCCGTCGTGGAGGAGCCCTGGTTCGTGGCGGACGTGCAGGAGCGCAAGCCGGAAGTGGAGCGCCCCGCGCAGTCCGACACGTGGAGCGGCCGGCCGATCGGGTCGTAACCGCGCTGGAAAGCCGTTTGCAGGGGTACACGGAGCGCCGGGGAGACCCGGCGCTCCGTCGTTAACCACCCGGCGCCGAGCACCCTTCCAGATGCAACGTTTTCAGAGGCAAACAAACCGTGTCCGCAGGGCTACCTGCCGCGCCGCCGAACCTCGAACACCGAGCCACCCCGTAGTCCACAATAGGCACAGACACGGATGAGCACCCTCGTCGGCATGCAGCTGAACGGCCGGTACCGGCTCGACGCCCAGATCGGGGCGGGCGGCATGTCGACGGTCTACCGCGCCTTCGACTCGGTGCTCGAGCGGCGCGTCGCGGTCAAGCTGATGCACCGCGAGATCGCCGCGGACACCGACCAGCTCGAGCGGTTCCGCAGGGAGGCCCGCAGCGTCGCCCAGCTCTCCCACCCCCACATCGTCGGCGTCATCGACGCCGGCGAGGAGGACGGCCGCCCGTACATCGTGTTCGAGTACGTCGAGGGCGAGACGCTGAAGGACCGCATCCGGCGCATGGGCCGCCTGCCCGTCGACGAGGCGATCGCCTACGCGATCGAGATCGCCCGCGCGCTGGGAGCCGCCCACGCCCGCCACATCGTCCACCGCGACGTCAAGCCCCAGAACGTCCTGATCGACGAGGAGGGCTCCGCCAAGGTCACCGACTTCGGCATCGCCCGCAGCCTCGACGACGACGACGGCCTGACCGCCGACGGCCGCGTCCTCGGCACGACCGACTATGTGTCCCCCGAGCAGGCCCTCGGTCACGACGTCAACGGCCAGTCCGACATCTACAGCCTCGGCGTCGTGCTGTACGAGATGCTCGTCGGCGACGTCCCGTTCCACGGCGAGAACCAGGTCGCCGTCGCGATGAAGCACGTCCGCGAGGACCTCCCCGACGTCCAGACCCGCCGCCCCGACGTCTCGGCGGGCCTCGCGGCGATTCTCGACCGCATGACGGACAAGCACCTCGAGCGCCGCTACCCCGACGCCCGCACGCTCGAGATCGACCTGGAGGACGCGCTCGCCGCCGAGGCCGCCCGCCAGGGCCGCGCCACCGGCGAGGCGACCGCCGTCATCGCCACCCTGCCCGAGAGCGCGCGCCGCCGCCTCCCCTTCCGCCTGCGCCGCAGAGTCCCGATCTTCGCCGTCATCGGCGTCCTGCTGCTCGGGGGCGCGGTCGCCGCCGTCCTGCTGCTCCAGGGCGTCGAGCGCACCCAGCGCGGCACCGGCGCGGGCAGAGACAAGCCGCCGGCCGGGACCAAGGTCGTGTCGGTCAGGCGCACCAGCGCCCAGGACTTCGATCCGATCGGCAAAGACGACGAGCACGCCGAGCAGGCCCACCTCGCGGTCGACAAGGACCCCGGCACCTCCTGGACCACCGAGAGCTACAGCGGCGGCACCCTGGCGGGCAAGGCCGGCGTGGGTCTCTACGTCGACGCCGCCCCCGGCGTCAGCGCCACCAAGATCGAGATCGACACGCCCAAGCCCGGCTGGCAGGCCGAGATCCAGGTCGCCCCTGACGGGGACGCCCCCACCAAGGCCCCGGGCAAGGGCGGCGAGTGGCAGAAGGTCGGCGGCGGCACCGTCCGCCGCAAGCACCAGCGCTTCACGCTGCGCACGGACGGCAAGCGCTACCGCTACTACCTCGTGTGGATCACGAAGCTCCCGCCCGACCAGGAGCGCGTCGAGATCTCCGAGGTCAGCCTGTTCCGGAAGACGAAGACCTAGCCCCCCGCTAGGCACCAAGGTGCCTGGCTTGGCGCCTAGAACGCGTGCCCCGCGCGCTCGGCGCGGTACCGCTCCAGGCCCAGCTCCAGCAGCCGGTCGCAGACCGACGGGAACGACCGCCCGCCGGCCTCCCACATCTTCGGGAAGCCGCTCGTCGCCGTCATGCCCGGCAGCGTGTTGAGCTCGTTCACCAGCACCCGCCCGCCGTCCTCGACGAAGAAGTCGACGCGCGCGAGCCCCGAGCAGCCGACCCGCACGAACGTCTCCCGCGCCAGCGCCTGGATCTCCGCGATCACCGTGCCATCCACCCGCGCCGGGATCTCCAGCTCCACCCCGCCCGGCGAGTACTTCGCCTCGTAGTCGTACCAATCGGCGCCCTGCAGCACGACCTCCGCCGGCAGCGACGCCTCCGGCTCCCCGTTGCCCGTCACCGAGCACTCGACTTCGATCCCGGGCGAGAACGCCTCGACGATCGCCAACCCGTCGTGCTGGAACGCCGTCTCCAGCGCCCCGTCGAGCTCCTCCGCCCCCGACACCTTCGAGATCCCGACCGACGAGCCCAGCCGCGCGGGCTTGACGAACAGCGGCAGCCCCAGCTCCTCCAACGACGCCCGCACGGCGTCCGGCGTGTCCTGCCACGCCGTCTCCCGCACCGCCAGGTAGCCCACCTGCGGCACCTCCGCCGCCGCCAGCACCTCCTTGAACACGATCTTGTCCATGCACAGCGACGACGCGAGCACGCCCGCGCCCACGTAGGGCACGTCGAGCAACTCGAGCAGGCCCTGGATCGTCCCATCCTCCCCGAACGGCCCGTGCAGCACCGGGAACGCGACGTCGACGCCCAGCAGCCCGCCGCCGGGTGACAGAGCGAGCACCGAACCGTCCGGGCCCTTCCACGACCCGTCGCGCGCCAGCCGCACCGCGACGACCTCGTGCCCGGCCTCCTGCAGCGCCGCGGAAACCGTCGCCCCCGAGTCCAACGACACGCTGTGCTCGGAGGAGCGCCCCCCGGCCAGGACCGCGACCCTCACGGCGTCGGGCTCGGCGTCGCGGTCGCGCTCGGGTCGGGATCCAGGTTCTCAGGCGTGAAGCGCCCGACCGTGATCGTCACGCGCGAGCCCTTGTCGCGCTTCTGGCCCCCCGACGGGTCCTGCGAGATCACGAGGCTGTCCTCGTCCGGTGTATCGACCTTCTTCTCCTTCTGGCGCACCCGGAAGCCCGCCTGCTCGAGCGCGTCGACCGCGTCGTTGACCGACGTCGTGCCGTCGCCGACCACGTCCGGCACCTCGACCTGCTTCGGCTCTTTGGCGACGACCAGGTTGACCGTGGCGTCCTTCTGCACCTGCGTGCCGGCCGCCGGCGACATCTCGAGCACCGTGCCCGGATCCTTGTCCTGGTCCTCGCGCTCGGTGAAGGACACCTTCACCCCGAGGTCCTCCAGCTGTGCCTCGGCGTCGTCGCGGCTCTTGCCCACGACGTCCGGCAGCTCCACCTGCCGCGGCCCGCGCGAGACGACGAGCGTCACCGAGGTCCCGCGCGTCAGCTGCTGGCCCTCGGCCGGTGAGGTCTCGATCACCTTCCCCTTGGCGACGTCCTCGTTGTACTCCTTGCGCACGTCGACCTTGAAGCCGGCGGCCTTCAGCTTCTTCGTCGCCTCGTCCTGCGACGAGCCGCGCACGAACGGGATCGTCGCGTCGCCTGGCCCGCTAGAGACGATGATCGTGACCGTCGAGCCCTCGTCCGCCTCCTGCTTCGGCTGCGGCCGCTGCGTCGTGACGCGGTCCGCGGGCACGTCGTCGGAGCGCACGTTCTCGACGTTCACCTCGAAGCCCTGGTTCTGGAGGATCTGCGCCGCGGTCGCGGATTTCCGGCCCACCACGTCGGGCACCGCGACCTTCTCGGGTGTGAGCAGCACGTAGGCGCCGATCCCGCTCCCGATCAGCGCCAGCAGCAGGACCGCCCACCACAGCCAGCGCAGGTTGCGGCGGTCGGCCTCCTCGAGCTCGGCCACCGCGCCCGGCAGCCCCGGGTAGGTGCCCGTGTGCGGCGCGATCCGCGTGTACTCGCCGGTCCCCGGCGGGATCCCGCGCGCCTGCTCGAGCGCGACGATGAACTCCTCGGCGTCGTTGAAGCGGAAGGCCGGGTCCTTCTGCAGCGCCCGCATCACCACGTCCTCGAGCTGGTCGGAGACCGCCGGGTTGTAATGCGAGGGCGGCACCGGCTCCTCGGACACCTGCTTCAGGGCGATCGTGACCGCCGACTCGGCGTCGAACGGCACCCGCCCCGTCAGCAGCTCGTACAGCACGACGCCGATCGAGTAGAGGTCAGAGCGCGCGTCGACCGGGTGGCCCTGCGCCTGCTCCGGCGACAGGTACTGCGCGGTGCCCATGATCGAGCCCGTCTCCGTCATGTCCGACGCGCCGGCCCGCGCGATCCCGAAGTCCGTGACCTTCGCCCGTCCCTCGTCGTCGACGATCACGTTGTGGGGCTTGATGTCGCGGTGCACGATCCCGCGCCGGTGGGCGAACCGCGCCGCTTTGAGGATCTGGATGACGAGGTCGATCGCGCGATCGGGGTCGAGCGCGCCCTCCTGGCGGACGAGCTGCTTGAGCGAGCGCCCCTCCAGGAACTCCATCGCGATGTAGTAGGTGCCGTCGAACTCGCCGCGGTCGAACACCGCGACCACGTTCGGGTGCTGGAGCCCGGCGGCGCTCGACGCCTCACGGCGGAAGCGCTCGACGAACTCCTCGTCCTCGGCGAAGCGGCGGTACAGCAGCTTCAGCGCCACGCGCCGGCCGAGCTGGAGGTCCTCGGCGCAGTAGACGTCGGCCATCCCGCCCGAGCCGATCCGGTTGAGCACCTTGTAGCGCTCGTCCACCACGGTGTCGCGCGCGATGCCGTGGACGCTCATCTGCCGAGCGCCTCGAGCACCTGCTTGGCGATCGGCGCCGCCACGACGCCGCCCTGGCCGCCCTGGACCCGCTCCAGCACGACCGCGATCGCGAAGTCGTTGGTGAAGCCGATGAACCAGGGGTCGTTGATCTTCTGCTCGATGTTGATCTCCGCGGTGCCGGTCTTGCCGGCCAACTCGACGCCCTGCAGCGCCGCCGCCGTGCCCGTGCCCTCCTTGACGACCTGCTTCATCATCCCCGTCAACGCGCGAGCGGTGTCGACGTTCATGACTCGCTCGGCGCGTTTGGGCTCGATCTCGTCCTGGGTGCGCCCGTCGGGGTCGACGATCTTCTGCGTGATGTGCGGCTCCATGCGCACGCCGCCGTTGGCGATCGTGGCCGCCACGGTGGCCATCTGGAGCGGCGTGACGAGCAGCTTGTCCTGGCCGATGGCCATGCGCCCGACGTCGATCCGCGGCGAGCGCGGGCGCAGCAGCTTGCCGTTCGGGCCGCGCTCGCCAGACGCGAGCAGCTGATCGTCGGGCAGGTCGATCGGCGGCTGCTCGTAGAAGCCGTACCTGAGCATGTACTTGGCCATCGTGTTCTTGCCGAGCTTCTCACCGACCTCGGCCCACACGGTGTTGACCGAGTTCGTGAGCGCGTCGGTGAGCGTGATGTCCCCGAAGTCCTCGCCGCCGAAGTTGTTGAGCGGGACGCCGGAGATCTTCTTCCCGTTCTTGCCGCTGACGGTCGAGTCCGGCTTGAACTTCCCGGAGTCGAGCGCGGCCGTCGCGGTGACCGTCTTGAAGGTCGAGCCCGGCGGATAGCCGGCCTGCGTCGCGCGATTGACGAGCGGCGAGTTCGCGTCGTCGGTCGCGAGCCGCTTGAAGCGGTTGGCCTTGTCGAGGTTGTTCGGGTCATACGAGGGCGTGGAGACCATGACCAGCACCTTGCCGGTGCTCGGCTCCAGCGCCACCACCGCGCCCTTGCGGCCGTGCAGGCCGTCGATCGCCGCCTGCTGCGCCTCGGTGTTGAGCGTCGTGCGGAGCGAGTCGCCCTCGCCGCGCTTGTTGAGCAGCGAGTCGATCGCGCCGATCAGCTCGGTGCGGCGCCCGGTCAGCGGGTCGTTGCGGAACTGCTCGAGCCCGGAGCGGCCGAGCGTCGTATACGAGTAGCCGATCGCCTGGGCGAACATGTCCTTGGTGGGATACGTGCGCCGGTAGCGCTCCTTGTCGATCTTCACGCTGCGCGCCAGCACCCTGCCGTCGGCGGAGCGGATCGTCCCGCGCTTGATCCGCTCCTCGGCCAGCAGCGGGCGCCGGTTCGCGGCGTTGTCGCGCAGCTGCGGCGCGGTGAAGACCGCCCACCACGAGGTCGCGAACACGAGGATCCCGAACAGCAGCGCGAAGAAGGCGTAGAGGCGGATGATCGGCGGGTTCATCGCAGGTGGGCCGGCCTTCGCGCGCGGTCGGAGACGAGCAGCAGCAGCGCCAGCAGGACGAAGTTGGCGACGATCGAGGAGCCGCCGTAGGAGACGAACGGCAGCGTCACGCCAGTCAGCGGGATCACCTTCGTGACGCCGCCGACGATCACGAACACCTGCAGCGCGAACACCGAGGTCAGGCCCACGGCGAGCAGCTTCGAGAACGAGTCGGAGGCGACGAGCGCCACCTTCATCCCGCGCTCGGCGAAGAGGAGGTAGACGAGCAGCAGCCCGCAGGCGCCGGCCAGCCCGAGCTCGTTGACGATCACCGAGTAGATGAGGTCGGTATCGGCGGCCGGCAGCAGCGACGTGCCGCCCACCGACAGCAGCGCCGCGCCGAAGCCGGTGCCGAACAGCCCGCCGTCGGCCTGCGCGAACAGCGACTGCGCGATCTGGTAGCCGGAGTGCTCGACCAGCTGCGGCTTGAACGGGTCGAGCCAGATCTCCACGCGGTCCTGGATGTGGCTGCGCAGGTGGTACATCGCCCACGCGCCGACCGCGAACATCAGGAGCCCGCCCAGCACGAACGAGAAGCGGTTCGTGGCCACGTAGAGGATCGCCAGGAAGCCGCCGAAGTACATGATCGACGAGCCGAGGTCCTGGATGAAGAACAGCAGGAACATCGCGGCGAGGAACACGACCAGCAGCGGCCCGAAGTGCTTGATCGGCGGGATCGTGACGCCGGCGAAGCGGCGCGCGCCCTGCACCAGCAGCTGCCGGTTGTCGCGCAGGTAGGCGGCAAGGAAGATGACGATCGCGAGCTTGCCGAACTCGGCGGGCTGAAACGCGAACGGCCCGATCCCGACGCCCAGGTAGGCGCCGTTGACCTGCTGGCCGATGCCCGGGACGCGCGGGAGCAGCAGCAGCGCGAGCCCCGCCGCGGCGATCGTGTAGCGGTAGCGCTCGAGGACCCGGAAGTCCTTGAGGAAGAGGATCGTGAGCGTGAAGAGCACGAGCCCGAATGCGAACCAGCCCGCCTGGCGGATCGCCTTCTCGGGGTCGAGCCGGTAGATCACGACGAGCCCGAAGCAGGCCAGCACCGCGGCGAGCGGCAGCAGGTACGGGTCGGCGTAGGGCAGCCGGAAGCGCACGACGAGATGCGTCGCGACGCAGACGCCGAGGAAGACCGCCCCGTAGGTCAGCGAGACGTCGTCGAGCCGCGCGTTCTCCTGGATGAAGATCGCGGCGAACCCGGCCGCGACGAGCAGCGATGCCGGGACCAGCGCGAGCAGCTCGCGGTTGCGGGCGCTCATGTCGCGGGCCTCACTCGATCTGACCGCGCTCGAGCGCGGTCACGAGGTTCTCGGCGTCGTCCTTCGAGCGCAGCTTGTGGTCCGTGAAGGTCTTGCGGCGGTCCGGCGGCACGGAGTCGATCGTCACGCCCGAGCTGGCGGTCCGCGTGTAGAGCTCGATCCCGAGCGGCAGGTCGTACGGCAGCCCCTGGAAGACCGCGATCGTGCGGTCGTCGCGCGGATCGGTCCCGACGAAGTAGACGGCGCGCGTGGCCATCCAGCCGCCGGCCAGGATCAGGAAGACGATGGCGAGGGTGACGAGGAGGCCGACTGGGACGCGTCTGCGGCGCTTGCGGCGAGGTTGGGAGCCCGCGTCTCCCGGGAGCGGGGCGGTGCGGTGCGGCGGGGCCGCGTCGGGCTCCTGCGGCGGCGGCTCCTCGGGCGCCTTGGTCTCGCCGCTGGGGCGGATCGCCGACAGCGCGACGGTGCCGCTGCGGCGGTAGTCGTCCTCGATCGTGTCGGAGACCTCGGAGGAGCGCAGCACCTCGTCGTCGCTGACACCGGCGGGGCGCGAGACGCCCTGGCGCGGCGCCGGCACGGCGTCGCCCTCGAACGTCTCGTACTCCGAGGTGTCGTCCTCGCGCGAGACGGCGGTGGCCGCGGCGGGCGCCTCGCTCTCGGTGCCCTCCACCGCCTCGAGCCGGAACAGGATCACGGTGATGTTGTCCCGGCCCCCGGCCGCGTTGGCGGCGTCGATCAGCCGCTTGCCGAGCGTCTCCAGCGAGTCGGCGTCGTCGAACAGCGGGCGCAGCTTCGGCTCGTGGACCATCGCGGTCAGCCCGTCCGAGCAGAGCAGGAACAGGTCGCCGGCCTTGGCCGGGAAGATGTCGACGTCGACCTGCACGTTGGGCTCGGGCCCGAGCGCGCGGGTGATCACGGAGCGCTGCGGGTGCTGCTCGGCCTGCTCCTCGGTCAGCTTGCCGCGGGCCACCAGCTCGCCGACCAGTGAGTGGTCCTTGGTGAGCCGGATCAGGTCGCCGTCGCGCAGCAGGTAGGCGCGCGAGTCGCCGACGTGCGCGATGACCACCTCGTCGTTGTCGACGTAGGCGGCGGTCGTCGTCGTGCCCATCCCGTGCATCGACTCGTCCGAGCGCGCCTTGTCGTGGATGCGCCGGTTGGCGCCCTGGATGACGCTGGTCAGCACCTCGGGCAGCGCGCCGCTGGGCAGGTCGTCGTCGAACGAGCGGACCGCGATCTCCGACGCCACCTCGCCCGCCTGGGCGCCGCCCATGCCGTCGGCGACCACGAACAGCGGGGCGCGGACGAAGAAGTTGTCCTCGTTGCCCTGCCGCTGGCGCCCGAGGTCGGACGCGTACCAGTGTTCTGCGATGCGCAACATTCGGTGGGTGCTGTGGCTCTAGCGCTCGAAGGTGAACTCGGAGTCACCGATGCGGATGCGGTCCCCCGCATGGAGGGGCTGCGGACCGCGCAACGGCTCCCCGTTCAGGTAGGTCCCGTTGGTCGAGCCTAGATCCTCCAGCACCACGACGTCCCCCTGAGGGAGCAGCCGGGCGTGATTCGTCGAGGCGAACGAGTCCTCGAGCTGGATGTCGACTTGGTCGCCGCGGCCCAGCACGGCGCCGTCCGAGAGGTCGTAGGCGACGCCGTCGCGCAGGCCCGCGGCGCTCTCCACCCGCAGCCGCGGCGCGCCGAGGTCGCCGTCGCCGCTCAGGCCCTGGGAGGCGACGTGCATGCCGGTGGCGTCCTCGTAGGCGGGCGCCCCGCCGCGGCCGTCGTAGCCGGCGTCGGCGCCCGAGGTGCGGCGCAGGTCCTTGAGCGCCGAGCGGGCCATCCAGAGCAGGAAGAGGTAGAGCACGGCGATGAAGCCGAACTTGAGGGCGACGGCGACGGGGTCGAGGGTCATGAGCGTTCGAGCTGGAAGACGATCTCGGAGGTGCCGAGGGTGATGGTGTCCCCGTCTCGCAGCGATTGCGCACCCTGGATTCGCCGCCCGTTGACCTTGACGCCGTTGGTGGAGCCGAGGTCGCGCACGGTCCAGGAGGCGCCGGAGGGCCGCACCTCGGCGTGCTTGCGCGACACGTTGGCGTCGTCGATGTGCACGTCGGCCTCGCGCGAGCGGCCGAGCACGGCACCGCCGGAGCCGAGCACGCTCGTGCGGCCGTCGACGCGCAGCCGCGCGCCGCGGCGGCGCGGATCGGGCTCCGCCAGCTGCCCGGAGATCCGGCTCGAGGTCGAGTAGACCATCGTGTGGCCGTGGTCGCCCTGGATCGGGGCCTCCGAGTCCTCCTCCTCGGCGCTGCGCACGAGCCGCGCCTGGATCCCGAACTCGCCGAGCCGCAGCGCGTCGTCGGTCTCGAACTCGATCTTCGGCCGCGTCAGCAGCGCGATCCGCTCGCGGCGGGCGTGCTCGAGCAGGTAGCCCGACAGCTCGCGCTTGAGCTCGCCCTCGTAGCCCTCGAACTGCTCGCGATCCTGCGGTGAGAGCCAGACGACGTACTCGTTCGGCGCGTAGGTGCGCGACAGCGAGTTGACCCGGTGCTGCTCCATCTCGCGCGCCAGCTTGCGCGCGATCTCGACCGGGCGGACCTCGGACTTGAAGGCGCGCGAGAACGTCCCCTCGACGAGGCCCGCGAGCTTGGACTCGAGATTGCGCAGCACGCTCATGCGTGCCTAGGAGTATGAGAGGTCAAGTTCCTCGGTCGTGCCGTACACCCATCTCCAGGCCACGGCGATGATTCCCCCGGCGAGCGCTCCGGCAACCAGGCCGTGCGGCTGCGCGCCGGTCACGGCCACGCCGAGCGAGGCGGTCGCGGCCGCGAGGCCGGCCGACCACACGGTGGCGCCGACGATGTCCGCCGCCAGCGAGCGGCCGCGGACGAGCCACGGCATGACGACGGCGGCCGCCGCCCACAGCAGGAGCAGCAACGGGGCGCCGGAGGTGACGATCGGCCGGATGACCTCGCTGGCGGCGATGCTGGCGGCGCCGTCGAAGCGCGGCCGCGCGGGCAGGCCGCCCAGGCCGAGCAGGAGGTTGTGGCCCAGGAGCGGCTCGGCGAGCAGCAGCCACCAGGCGCCGCAGGCCGCGATCGCGCCGCGCGTCCAGGGGCTGCGCGCGCTGCCGGCCAGGGCCGGGAAGGCGCCGGCGAGGCCGACGAGGCCCAGCAGCGGCGCCAGCGCGGGCGCCGACCAGGCGACCGCGGCGCCGCGCACGAGCAGCGGCGGCATGGCGACCGCGAGGAAGATCACCAGCGCGGCGCCGACCCGCGTGTCCTCGCCGAACGTCATCGCCATCAGCGTGGCGGCGGCGGCGAGGATCCAGCCGGCGCTCGGCACGAGCGCGACGAGGATGGCGGCGCCGGCCGCGGCGGCCGCGGCCGGGAGCGAGGAATGCGGCAGCAGGCCGCCGACCGCCAGCGCCACGAGCAGGCCGGCGCCGGCCGCGGCGGCGGCGCGGGCGGTCCAGCCCGGCAGCTCGTACGCGTCCTCGAGCGGGTGCGGCGCGACGGTGCCGCCGTCGTCGGAGACCACCGGCAGCGCCTCCGCGAGCTCGTCGGCCAGGTCGACCAGCTCGCCGCGGTCCTCCGGGCTCGGCAGCAGCGTGCGATCCAGCGCCGCGCACAGCTCCGGCGGGAGGTCTTTGCGTTTGGAAGCAAGTGGCGGCTGGATCACGCCGACCCGTCGCAGCGTCGCGGCCGGCGAGCCCGCGCGCACCGGGTTGACGCCGGCCAGCGCCTCGTAGAGCACGAGCCCGAGCGCGTAGAGGTCGCAGCGCTCGTCGATGCGCTCGCCCGCGGCCTGCTCGGGCGCCATGTAGGCGAGCGTCCCGACCACGTCGCCGGTGCGCGTGAGCGGCTCGTCGCCGGCCAGGTGGGCGACGCCGAAGTCGGTGAGCTTGGCCGCGCCGTAGGGCGAGCGCGGCCGCTCCGGGACCATGACGTTCTGCGGCTTGACGTCGCGGTGGATGACACCGCGCTCGTGGGCGTGCGCGAGCGCGTCGGCGAGCGCGAGCCCGATCCGCAGCACGTCGCGGTCCGAGACGGCGCCGGCCGCCTCGAGCTGCGCGAGCGTCGCGCCGCGCACCAGCTCGGAGACCAGGAAGCGCGAGCCGTCCTCCTCGCCGGCGTCGAACACCGAGACGATCCCCGGGTGGTCGAGCCGCGCGACGGCGTGCGCCTCGCGCTTGGCGCGCTCGTCGGCGCGGCCGTCGGAGGGGATCGCCTTCACCGCCACGCTGCGGCCCAGGCGCTCGTCGCGGGCCTCGTAGACGGTGCCGAAGCCGCCCGCGCCGATCCGCTGACCCAGCCGGTAGCGCCCGAGCGCCAGCGACGGGTCGGCCTGAGCGACAAGCTCTTCGGTGACCTGCATGGCGAGCCGTCCTTTCGCCGCGCCGGAGGACCCCCCTGCTCGCCGCAAGCGCGCCTGCGCGGCGAAGCCGCCGTTCGCCCCGTCATAATCGTCGCCTCCTGTGTCCTTCTTCGACGAGGACGACGAGCCCCGGAGCAGCCCGCGACCGCGCCGCAGTGCGGCAGTCGGGGGTGCGCCACCGGATCAGAACACGCTGCTGGTGCGGCGCGCTGCCGCGATCGGCGGCGTCGTGCTGCTGCTGTTCATCCTGTTCTTCGGGGTCCGCGCCTGCGCGAGCTCGCGCAAGGAGAACGCGCTGAAGGACTACAACCGCGAGGTCTCCTCGATCATCAAGGAGTCCGACCAGCAGGTCGGCGCGCCGTTCTTCCAGCTGCTCGGCCAGGCCTCGAGCGACTCGCCGGCGGATCTCCAGACCAACATCTCCGGCTACCGCGTGCAGGCGGAGTCGCAGCTCAAGCAGGCCAAGGCCCTCTCAGTGCCGGACGAGATGAAGGGCGCGCAGCAGTCGCTGCTGACCGCGCTCCAGTTCCGCCGCGACGGGCTGGCGGCGATCGCCGAGAAGATCCGCACCGCGCTCGGCGACGAGGGCGAGGCGGCCAACACCGCGATCACGCAGATCGCCGGGCAGATGCAGACGTTCCTGGCCTCGGACGTGCTGTACCAGGCGCGTGTGGCGCCGCTGATCAAGCACGCGCTCGACGACGCGGAGATCGGCGGCCAGAAGATCGCCTCCTCGCGCTTCCTGCCCGGGATCGAGTGGCTGAGCGAGAAGACGGTGGCCGCCGAGCTCGACCAGCAGCTCACCGGCGGCACCCGCAAGACCGGCGAGATCGCGCCCGGCACGCACGGCACCGGGATCGAGTCGGTGACGGTCGGCGACACGAAGCTCCAGCCCGACGCGCCGAACCGGCTTCCGGCCAGCGCCGACACCGCGTTCGTCGTGCGCTTCACCAACCAGGGCGAGAACGACGAGTTCGACGTCAAGGTCACGGTCGCCATCGAGGGCGGCGACAAGCCGATCAAGGTCTCGCGCACGGTCGACACCGTCGCGAAGGGCCAGACGGCCGAGGCGACGCTCGCGCTGGGGCAGAAGCCGCCGACCGGCGCCGCGGTCACGGTCAAGGTGACCGTCGGGAAGGTCCCCGGCGAGCAGAAGACGGACAACAACACCGCGTCCTACGACGTGCTGTTCACTGGCTAGCGCCTCGTATCCTTCGGCCCCGTGGACGACCTGACCGATCCGGCGGGCATCGCCGCCCTGTCGGCGGGCGCTGTCGCTCTGATCGCGCTGCTGATCGCGCTCGTGCTGGCCTTCCGGGTGCGCAAGCTGCGGTCGGCGCAGAAGGCGGTGCTCGGCGAGCACGGCCAGACCGACCTCGTCGGCCACGCCGCGGGGCTGCAGCAGGCGTTCTCCGCGCTCCACGAGCGCGTCGAGGAGGTCGCCGTCAACGTCGACGAGCGCCTGGGCGCGGCCGAGGCGAGGCTCGACGGCGCGATCGCCTACCGCTCACTCGTCCGCTACGACGCCTACGGCGAGCTGACCGGCAACCAGTCGACGACGATCGCGCTGCTCGACGAGCACCACGACGGCATCGTGCTCTCCTCGATCGTGCGCCGCGACACCGCCCGCATCTACATCAAGGTGGTGCACGGCGGGCAGGGCGAGCTCGAGCTCTCGCCCGAGGAGATCGAGGCCGTGCGGCGCGCGCTGGCCGGCGACGGCGCCGCGACGCTGCCCGGATGAGGGTCGGCTTCCTCGGCCCGGCCGGGACCTACAGCCAGGAGGCCATGTTTGCCTGGCCCGGGAGCGAGAACTACGAGCCGGTCCCGTTACCGTCGGTGCACGACGCGGTTATGGCGGTCCACGAGCGCCGCGTGGAGCGGGCGCTGGTGCCGATCGAGAACTCGCTGGAGGGCGCGGTCAACGCGACGCTCGACGCGCTCGCGTTCGAGACCGACGACGTCCAGATCACCGGCGAGCTGGTCCACGCGATCCACCACTGCCTGATCGCGCGCGAGCCTGTGGAGCTCGAGCGGATCGCCGCCGTGGCGTCCCACCCGCAGGCCAGCGGTCAGTGCGCCACGTTCCTGCGGACCCGGCTGGCGCGCGCTTCGGTGGTGACCGCCGCGTCGACCGCGGACGCGGTGCGCCTGGTGGCGGAGCGCGAGGACGGCGAGCCGTGGGCCGCGCTCGGGAGCCGCGCGGCCGCCGAGCTCTACGGCTGCGCGGTGCTCGCCTCGGACGTCGAGGACCCGCCCGGCTCGGAGACACGCTTCGTGTGGATCGGCCGCGAGGCGCCCGATCCCAGCGCGGGCGGCGCCTGGAAGACCGCGCTGATGTTCTGGGAGCCGAGCGACGACCGGCCGGGCTGGCTGGTGCGCTGCCTCACCGAGTTCGCCGAGCGCGAGGTCAACCTCACCCGCATCGAGTCGCGGCCGCGACGGCGAGGGCTGGGGACGTACATGTTCTTCGTCGACGCCGCCGGCCGCGCGGACGATCCAGCCGTGGCCCAGGCGATCGGTGCGCTGCGCTCCCATGCGGAAGGCGTGCGGGTGCTCGGCTCGTTCCCGTCGGCGCCATAGCTACACTCCGGCAGGTCATGGCGACAGCTGTACCACCAGGCCCACTCGGGTCTGTGCCGCCCGGAGACCACCCGCGGCACGGACCGAGTCCCGACGGCGCTGGCCGTTGGTCTGGTGGTCGTGTGCTGGTGCTCAACGCGACGTATGAGCCCATCAACGTGTGCACCGTGCGGCGCGCCACGGTCCTGCTCCTGAAGGAGAAGGCCGAGGTGATCGAGATCGGCAGCCAGACACTGCACTGGGCCAACGGCTCGCTCGCCAAGCCGGTGGTGATCCGGCTCATCACCTACGTGAAGATCCCGCGCGACACGCACAAGCGGAAGATCACCCGCCGCGCCGTGTTCGCCCGTGACGGCTGGGCGTGCCAGTACTGCGGCGCGCGCACCTCGCTGACCGTCGACCACGTGATCCCGCGCTCCAAGGGCGGCACGTCGGGGTGGGACAACATCGTCGCCTCGTGCGCGCCGTGCAACCGCCGCAAGGGCGACCGGCTGCCGCACCAGGTCGACATGCACCCGCGCAACAAGCCGCGGATCCCGAGCCCGCACATTTTCATCCAGCTCTCGTCGCCGACGATCCCGGCGACCTGGAGGCAGTACCTCCTGCACGAAGCGGCTTAACCGCAGAGGGCCCCATCGACATGGGGCCCTCCGGGTGCTGACTTGCTGGACTTACAGGTCGCGATCCGCTGA
Source organism: uncultured Solirubrobacteraceae bacterium (assembly GCA_963722815.1). Lineage (GTDB taxonomy): Bacteria > Actinomycetota > Thermoleophilia > Solirubrobacterales > Solirubrobacteraceae > DASQFQ01. Next base: position 131,763 of record CAVROM010000007.1, on the reverse strand, counting down.
CTGAGCGGCCGGGGGGACTAACTCCGGCACGGATGGCGACGGTGCCACGGTGTGGATTCCGCTCCCAGCGGGTCCAGCACCGGCTGGTACTAGCGGCCGGGCACCTCCAGGGTCCCGTAATGACTGTCACTCAACTTCGGACCACCCCCTTTCTCTGGTCTCGCCAGAGTACCGAACGGCGGGGACGGGCAAAAGGCTCGGGCGCCTACGGCTCCACGTCGTCCGCGTCGACCTCGGGCGGCGTGATCGTCGCGTCGTCCGTCGGGTCCGCCGGGCCGGCCTCCTCGAGCACGTCGGCGTCCTCCGCCAGCGCGGGATCGTCGGCGGGGCCGGCGACCGTCTCGGGATCGACCGTCTCGGCCGACGCGGCCGTCGAGGCCTCCTCCTCCATGACGAGCGCGATCGCCGACACCTGGTCGTCCTCGCGGATGTTCATGAGCCGGAAGCCCTGGGCGTTGCGGCCCAGCGGGCGGAAGTCGCGCACCGCGATCCGCTGCACCATGCCGTTCTGGGAGATGAACACGAGCTGGTGGTGCTCGCGCACGACGAGCGCGCCGGCGAGGCGGCCCTTGGCCTCCGTCTGCTGGATCGTCTTGACGCCCTTGGCGCCGCGGTTGGTCTTGCGGTAGTCGCCGACCAGCGTGCGCTTGCCGAAGCCGTTGTCCGTCACGACGAGGAGGTACTGGTCGTCGCGGGCGATGTCCATCGCGAGCACGTCGACGTCGTCCGGCACGTCCATGCCGCGGACGCCGGTCGTGTCCCGGCCCATGGCCCGCGCGTCCTCCTCCGAGAAGCGCACCGTCAGGCCCGCGCTCGAGACCATCAGCACCTCGTCGGCCTCGTCGACGCGGCGCACGGCGACGAGCTCGTCCTCGTCGCGGATGTTGATGGCGATGATGCCGTCGGCCTTGATCGGCGTGTTGTACGCCTGGAACTCGGTCTTCTTCACCGTGCCGCGACGGGTCGCGAACATCAGGTAGTCGGACTCCGAGAAGTCCCGCGTGGCCAGCACGGACTGCACGCGCTCGCCCTCGCGGAGCGGCAGCACGTTGCCGAGGTAGCGGCCCTTCGACGTGCGGCCGGCCTCCGGCAGCTCGTAGACCTTCGAGCGGTAGACCTTGCCGCGGTTGGTGAAGAACAGGAGGAAGTCGTGCGTCGAGCACACGAAGAGGTGCTCGATGTAGTCCTCGTCCTTCATGTCCATGCCGGTGACGCCCACCCCGCCGCGGCGCTGCATGCGGTAGGTGGCGAGCGGCAGGGACTTGATGTAGCCCGAGTGCGTGATCGCGATGACCATCTGCTGGTCGGCGATCAGGTCCTCGATGTCGACGTCGTCCTCGGCGTGCGTGATCTCCGTGCGGCGCTCGTCGCCGTAGCGCTCGGAGATCTCCAGCAGCTCCTCCTTGATCAGGCCGAGCACCTTGTCCTCGTCGCCGAGCAGCTCGCGGAGCTCCTTGATGCGCTCGACCTTGTCGGCGTGCTCGCGCTTGATCGAGTCGGCCTCCAGCGCGGTCAGCGACTGCAGGCGCAGCTCGAGGATCGCCTGGGCCTGGATGTGCGTCAGGCCGAAGCTCTCCATCAGGCCCGCGCGCGCCATGTCGCGGTCGCGCGAGCCGCGAATCAGCTCGATCACGGCGTCCAGGTTCTCCAGCGCGATCAGCAGGCCCTCGAGGCGGTGGACCTGGGCCTCGAGCGTGCGCAGCTCGTGCTTGGCGCGGCGGACGATGACGTCGCGCTGGTGCTGGATGTAGAAGTGGAGGACGCCACGCAGCGGCAGCGTGCGCGGCACGTTGTCGACCAGGGCGACGGTGTTGACGCCGAAGGTGGTCTGCATCGGCGTGTGCTTGTAGAGCTTGTTCAGCACGACCTTCGGGATCGCGTCGCGCTTGAGCTCGATCACGATCCGCATGCCGTTGCGATCCGACTCGTCGCGCAGGTCGGAGATCTCGGTGATCTTCTTCTCGTGCACGAGCTCGGCGATCTTGCGGATGACGCCGCCCTCGCCGCCCTTCTTCACCGCGTACGGCAGCTCGGTGACGATGATCGCCTCCTTGCCGTGCGTCAGCGGCTCGGAGTGGGCGCGGGCGCGCACGCGGATGCGGCCGCGGCCGGTCTCGTAGGCCTCGCGGATGCCCGAGAGGCCGAGAATGACGCCGCCGGTCGGGAAGTCCGGGCCCTTGATGTGCTGCATCAGGCCAGCGGTGTCGATGTCCGGGTTCTCGATGTAGGCGACGGTGGCGGCGATGACCTCGCGCAGGTTGTGCGGCGGGATGTTCGTCGCCATGCCGACGGCGATGCCGGACGAGCCGTTGACGAGCAGGTTCGGGAAGCGCGCCGGCAGGACCGTCGGCTCCTGGTCCTCGCCGTCGTAGTTGGGCTGGAAGTCGACCGTGTCGGCGTCGAGGTCGCGCAGCATCTCCCGCGCGATGCCGCCGAGCCGGGCCTCCGTGTACCGCATCGCGGCCGCGGGGTCGTCGTCCACGGAGCCGAAGTTGCCCTGGCCGTCGACGAGCGGGTGGCGCAGCGAGAAGTCCTGCGCCATGCGGACGAGCGTGTCGTAGATCGCGGAGTCGCCGTGCGGGTGGTAGCGGCCCATGACCGAGCCGACGATGCGCGCGCACTTGACGTAGCGGCGGTTGGGCTGCAGGCCCATCTCGTTCATCGCGTAGAGCACGCGACGGTGGACGGGCTTCAGGCCGTCGCGGACGTCGGGCAGCGCGCGCCCGACGATGACCGACATGGCGTAGTCGAGATACGCGGAGCGCATCTCCTCCTCGAGCCCGCGAGGCTCGATGTTGCCGCCGGAGAGGATGTCTGAGGTGGCCATCGCTTACACGTCCAGGGTGGCGGCGCGGGCGTTCTCTTCGATGAACTCGCGGCGCGGCTCGACCTTGTCCCCCATCAGCATGGTGAACAGGCGGTCGGCGCCGGCGGCGTCATCCATCGTGACCTGCGCCAGCGTGCGGGTCTCGGGATCCATCGTCGTCTCGCGGAGCTGGTCGGCGTTCATCTCGCCGAGGCCCTTGAAGCGCTGCAGGTTCATGCCCTTGGAGGCGACCTTGAGCACGCAGCGTGGAAGATCCTCGAACGACAGCGCCTCCTCGGCCTGCTCGCCCAGCTTGACCGTGAACGGCGGCGCGCCGGCCATGCCGGTGAGCTCGGCGTGCACGCGCGCGAGCTGGCGGTACTCGTTGGAGTCGAACAGCGAGCGGCGCAGGCGCATCGTGCGCGCCATGTTGGACTTGCGCTCGGTCGCCTTGACGCGGATGACGCCGTCGTCGGAGCTCACCAGCTCCGTGATGTACGGCTCGCTCTCGGGGTCCTCGCGCTCGACGAGCGCGATCAGCCCCTCGGCGGTCAGGATCTGCTCGTCGAGGATCTGCGACTCCTCGAGGAACGTCACGGTGTCGCCGCCGAACTCGGCCTTCAGCGCGGAGGCCCAGCCCTCGTACTGCTTGAGCAGCCGGCGATAGCGCTGCCAGCGGTTGTCGGTGAGCTTGAAGGCGGAGCCGGCGGCGTCGGCAACCTCGATCTTGTCGAGCTTGTCGCCGAGCAGGATCTCCTCGAGCTCCGACTCCTTCTCGATGTAGCGCTCCTGCCGGCCCTGGGTGAGCTTGTAGAGCGGCGGCTTGGCGATGTAGACGTAGCCGGCCTCGATCAGCTCCTGCATCTCGCGGAACAGCAGTGTGAGGATCAGCGTCCGGATGTGGGCGCCGTCGACGTCCGCGTCCGTCATCAGGACGATCTTGTGGTAGCGCGAGCGCTCGATGTCGAAGTCGTCGCGCACGCCCGAGCCGAGCGCGGTGATGAGCGCCTGGATCTCGTTGTTCTGCAGCACCTTGTCGATGCGCGCCTTCTCGACGTTGAGGATCTTGCCGCGCAGCGGGAGCACCGCCTGGGTGGCGCGGTCGCGGCCCTGCTTGGCCGAGCCGCCCGCGGAGTCGCCCTCGACGATGAACAGCTCGGTCAGCGAGGGGTCGCGCACGGAGCAGTCGGCGAGCTTGCCCGGCAGCGCGGAGTTCTCGAGCGCGGACTTGCGGCGCGTGAGGTCGCGCGCCTTGCGGGCGGCGGCGCGGGCCTGTGCGGCCGAGACGGCCTTGTCGAGGACGCGCTTGGCCTCGCGCGGGTTCTCCTCGAGGAACTCGGCCAGCGCGCGGTTGACGACGTTCTGGACGAAGCCGGCCATGCCCGGGTTGCCGAGCTTGGTCTTGGTCTGGCCCTCGAACTGCGGGTCCTGCAGCTTCACGGAGATGACGGCGGTCAGGCCCTCGCGGACGTCGTCGCCGGTCAGGGCGTCGTCCTTCTCGCGCAGGTGGCCCTTCTCCCGCGCGTAGCGGTTGAGCGTGCCGGTCAGCGCGGAGCGGAAGCCCGAGAGGTGGGAGCCGCCCTCGTGCGTGTTGATGTTGTTGGCGAAGCTGTGGATCGACTCCTGGTAGGAGGAGTTCCACTGCATCGCGACCTCGACCGCGCCCTCGTCGCCGTCGGCCTCGAAGAAGACGACCTTCTCCTGGATCGAGTCCTTGTTCTGGTTGAGGTAGCGGACGAAGTCCTCGATGCCGCCCTCGTAGTGGAACTCGGCCTTGGAGCCCTCGGCGCGCAGGTCGGTCAGCGTGATGCGGAGGCCGCGGGTGAGGAAGGCGGTCTCGCGCAGGCGCTGCTCGAGCGTCGAGAACTCGAAGTCGAGCGTCTCGAACACCTCGGCATCCGGCAGGAAGGTGATGATCGTGCCCGTCTCGTCCGTCGCCTCGCCCTGCTCGAGCGGGCCCTGGGGCGCGCCCCGCATGTAGTCCTGGCTCCACACGTGGCCGTCGCGGCGGATCTCGACGTGGAGCTTCTCCGACAGCGCGTTGACGACCGAGACGCCGACGCCGTGGAGGCCGCCGGAGACCTTGTAGCCGCCGCCGTCGCCGAACTTGCCGCCGGCGTGCAGGACGGTGAGCACGACCTCGACGGCCGGCTTGTTCTCCTTCTCCATCGTGGCGACGGGGATGCCGCGGCCGTCGTCGACGACCGTGATCGAGTTGTCCGGGTGGATCGTGACGTCGACACGGGTGCAGTTGCCGGCGAGCGCCTCGTCCACCGAGTTGTCGACGACCTCGTACACCAGGTGGTGCAGGCCGCGCGGGCCGGTCGAGCCGATGTACATGCCCGGGCGCTTGCGGACGGCCTCGAGCCCTTCCAGGACCGTGATGTCCTGTGCGTCGTAGGAGCTCTTCTGCTGTCCGTTACCAGGGTTGGCGTCTGCCACGTTGCCTCCGTCTTACATGCGTGACGCCCCGGCCGTGGAGCACATCGGCTCCGCGGGCGAGGCGTCCCTCAAACGTGCCATAAGAATAGCAGGCCGAGGTCCCGGATCGGCCGCTTCTACTGCACAGAAAGTGCTGCAAAATCGCACAAAATCAGCGGTCACGACGGAGCCGCTCCGGTCTTCACGCGCATGCGCTCCACGCGCTCCCCGTCGAGGAGGTCGTTGAGGCGCTCCAGTACCCGCTCGGAGAACAGGTCGAGCTCCTGCGCCCAGACCGCCGACTGGCAGCTCACGCGCAGCTCGCCCTTGCCTGCCGAGGTCGGCGTGCAGGCGACCGCGAAGGCCTCCCCGGCGGCCTCCGGCCAGACGCGCAGGACCTCGGCGATCAGCGTCGCCGGCACGATGTCGGCGGTCAGGCGCTCGAGCGCCGTGGCGACCGGGCGGGGCGCCGCGCGCCTCATGCCGCGATCCGATCCACGGTCTCGGCCGAGCCGTCCGACCCGGCTTCCGCCACGGTCCCTTCCGCCACCCTGAGGTGGACGACGTCTTCGTCGTCGCCGCCCGGCACGTGGCCGAGGTCGGTGGTCGCGATCACGCTCTGGCCGCCGCCCTCGCGCAGCGCCTCCACCAGCCGCTCGCGGCGCAGGGAGTCGAGCTCGGACGTGACGTCGTCGAGCAGCATCAGCGGCGCGGCACCGCGCTCGGCGGCCAGGACGCCGCGCTCCGCCAGCAGCAGCGCGAGCAGGCCGAGGCGCTGCTGGCCGCGCGAGCCGTAGGTGCGCAGCTCGCGGCCGGCGCGCTTGAGCACGAGCTCGTCGCGGTGCGGGCCGTGCCCGGTGAAGCCGCGCTCGAGGTCCGAGTCGGTGCGCTCGGCGAGCTCCGCGGCCAGCGCCTCCGGGGTCTCGGCGCGCGACCGCGGCCGGTAGGTCAGCTCCGCGCCGCCCTCCAGCCCGAGCCCCTCGGCGTGGGTGGCGAACGGCTCGGCCAGGCAGGCGACCGCGGCGGCCCGGTCGGCGGCTAGCGCCACGCCGTGGCGGGCCAGCTCGAGGTCCCACGCCGGCAGCGAGCTGCGGCCGGCGCGGCCGGCGCGGATCGCCGCCAGCAGCGCGTTGCGCTGGCCGAGCGCGGCGGTATAGCTGCGGCGCGTGCCCACGCGGGCGGGCCACAGCGCGGCGATCACCTGGTCGAGGTGCGCGCGCCGCAGCGCCGGCGCTCCCAGCACCAGCTCGAGGCGGTCGGGCAGGAAGACCGAGACCAGCGGGCGCGCCGCCGCGTCGGTCAGCCGGTCGACCGTCGCCCCGTCGACCTGCAGGCGCTTCGCCTCGCCCGGCTCGAACCCGACGGTGATGCGGTGCGACTCCCCGTCGCGCTCGGCGTCGAGCTCCAGCCGCGTGACGCCGGCGCCGAAGCGCACGACCTCGCGCTCGTTCGCCGTCCGGCACGACCGCCCGGTGCAGGCGAAGTAGATCGCCTCGAGCAGGTTCGTCTTGCCGGCGCCGTTCGGCCCCGTGACCACCGTCAGGCCAGGGCCCAGCCGCATCTCCGCCGCCTCGTAGGAGCGGAAGTTGCGCAGGGAGAGGCGGGTGACCCGCATCGGTTACCCCCTGCCGGCATCCGGCCGGCAGGACTGAGGGCGACGTGCGCCATCGGGGCGCACGATTAGACGTTCAATCGGATCGGCATCAGCAGGTACTGGAACCCGCTGCCGTCCGCGGCCTCGATCAGCCCCGGGCGCAGCGGGGAGATGAGCTTGAGCAGGACGTCGCCCGACTCCACCGCCTCGAGCCCGTCGCGCAGGAACTCGGGGTTGAACCCGATCTCGAGCGGCTCGCCCTGGAACGGGACCGGCAGCGACTCCTGGGCCTCGCCGACGTCGGGCGTGCGCGCCGACACCGTCAGCTCACCCTCGGCGAACGCCAGCCGCAGCGGCGCGTTCTTCTGCGCGAGCAGCGAGATGCGGCGCACGACCTCGGTGATCTCCGTCCCGGCCAGCGGCAGCTCGTGCTCGTAGGCGTCCGGGAGCAGCTGGCGGTAGTTCGGGAACTGGCCGTCGATCAGCCGCGAGGACAGCACCACGCCGCCGGCCTCGAAGATCACCTGGTTGGTGCGCACCGAGACGCTCAGCGACTCGGCCTCGGTCGTCTGCACGATCCGCGTGAGCTCCTGCAGCGCACGCGCCGGCACGTTCGCCTCGAACGAGCCCTGCAGCGGCGCCTCGAGCTTCGTCTCCTTGACGGACAGCCGGTACGAGTCCGTGGCGACCATGCGCAGGTCGCTCTCCGACGCAGACACGAGGATGCCCGTGAGCACGGGGCGCGTCTCGTCCCGCGAGGCGGAGCGGGCCACCTTCAGCACGGTCTCGACGAACGCCGGGCCCGGCACCTCGACCTTGCCCTCGGCCTCCGGCTCCGGGAAGGGCGGGAAGTCCTCGAGCCGCAGCGTGCGGATGTGGAACGTCGCGGAGCCCGCGACGATTTCGACGTCCTGCTCCGAGGCGCGCAGCTCGAGCGAGATCGAGTCGCCGGACAGCGCACGGACGACGTCGACGAGCAGACGCGCCGGCAGGACGACGGCGCCGTCACGGACGACCTCGCCCTCGAGCGGGACGCGGAGGCCGATCTCCATGTCGGTGGCGCGCAGCTCGATGGCGCCGCCCTTGGCGGACAGCTGGACGCCGGAGAGCGCCTGAACGGCGCTGCGGGTGGAGGCGGCGCGGGTCACGGTCTGGAGCTCCGTGAACAGCGCGGCGCGGGAAGTAGAGACCTTCATGTGGAAGTGATGATCAAGTCTGGGTCACCGTCATCAGGGTTGTGGATGGTGTGCACAAACCCTCGGATGTCCGCAGGATGCGGGGCGGAGGAGCGCACAAGTCTTTCAAGCAGTCCGGTCGGCATCGCCGCGCAGCTCGGTGTGCAGGCGATGCACGGTGTCGTAGGCGGAAGGGTCCTCGGCGATGCGGGCCGCGGTGCGCCTGCAGGCGTGCAGCACCGTCGTGTGGTTGCGGTTGCCGAAGGCGCGGCCGATCGCCGGCAGCGTGGCGTCCGTCAGCTCGCGCGTGAGGTACATCGCGACCTGGCGGGGCCAGGCGACGGCCTGGGCGCGACTGGTGGAAACGAGGTCGTCCATCGAGATGTCGAACGTCTGGCAGATGCGGCGCTGGATCTCCTCGACGGACCGGGCGCGCGGGCGCAGGTCCGGATAGAGGCCGCCGAGGACCTCCTCGACGAGCTCGGCGGTGACCGGCCGGCCGGTCAGCGAGCCGAAGGCGACGATGCGGATCAGCGCGCCCTCGAGCGCGCGGATGTTGGAGTCGACCCGCTCGGCGATCAGCGCGAGCGCGTCGGCGTCGACGCTGCGCACGCCGTCCTGGAGCACGCGCTTGCGCAGGATCGTCAGGCGCGTGCCGAAGTCGGGCGGCTGGACGTCGCACACGAGGCCGGCCTCGAAGCGCTCGCGCAGCCGGTCCTCGAGCGCGGCCATGTCGCGCGGCAGGCGGTCCGAGGTCAGCACGAGCTGGGCGCCGGAGGCGTGCAGCGCGTTGAACGTGTGGAAGAACTCCTCCTCGGTCTTGGCCTTGCTCTGGAGGAACTGGACGTCGTCGACGAGCAGGACGTCGACGCCGCGGTAGGCGGTCTTGAAGGCGTCGATGCCGTCGTGGTGGAGCGCGCCGATGAAGTGGTTGGTGAACGCCTCGACCGTCGTGTAGCGGACGGTCAGCCCGTCGCCGTAGGCCGCGACGTAGTTGGCGATCGAGTGCAGCAGGTGCGTCTTGCCGAGCCCGGGCGGCCCGCAGATGAAGAGCGGGTTGTAGGCGAGCGCCGGCATCTCGGCGACCGCCAGGGCGGCGCCGTGGGCGAGCCGGTTGGAGTCGCCGATCACGAACTGATCGAACGTGAAGCGCGGGTTGAAGGGGACGTCGGCGGCCTCCCAGGTCCCGCGCACGGGCGTAGGCGCCGGCGCGGCGTCGGGCGCGACGAGCTCGACCGCGGTCGCGGACCCGAGCACGCGGCCCGCCGCGGCCTGCAGCAGGCGGCTGAAGCGGTCGGTGATCCACGCCCGGCTCGCGTCGGGGGCGGTCAGGACCAGCGTGCCGCCGTCGAGCCGTCGAGCCTCGAGGTCCTCGAGGTAGAGCTGCCACGTGGCGTCCGACACGGCGGTCCGCAGCTCGGCGCGGATGCGCCGCCAGGATTGCGCGAGATCGTCGTCGGTCACGTGGACGCGGAAACTCCTCCTCCCCAGGAGAGGTCAGTCGGTGCAAGGTGGTGCGGAGGGGCCGGAAGGCCCCGGTCCGGCGAGCATAACAACGCCTTCGGGAGCCGTCGGAGGCAGGTCCGGCGCCGCTTCGCAAAACGCGCACGAAAGTTCGTGGCGAACGCTGTTGATAGCCGTCAACGGCGTGTGCATGGATCGGTGCGCAGGTCGCCCCGGTATCCTGCCTGCGCAATGAAGCGGACCTACCAGCCCAAGAAGCGCAAGCGCGCCCGGACCCACGGCTTTCGTGCCCGCATGAGCACCCGCGCGGGTCGCGTCGTGCTGAAGCGCCGCCGGGGCAAGGGCCGCAAGCGCCTGACCGTCTAGCCGTCATGGCCCAGAAGCGCCGACGCCTGTCTCGCTCTGCCGAGTTCGAGCGCGTGTACCGGCAGGGGCGCTCGAAGGGCAACCGGTTCCTCGTGCTCTACGCGTTCCCGCGCGCGGAGGACGGGCCGGCGGTCGGGGACGACGGCCCCCGGCTCGGCCTGTCGGTGTCGCGCCGTGTGGGCGGCGCGGTCGACCGCAACCGCGTCAAGCGCGTGCTGCGCGAGGCGTTCTGGGCCGAGGCCGAGCGCTTGCCGGACACGTCCGACTACGTGGTCGTCGCGCGGCCGGACGCGCGCGAGCTCGCCGAGCGCGAGGGCCTGGCCGGGATGCAGGGGGCGCTGGCCGAGCTCGTCGGCCAACTCGGCGGCGCGAAGGCGTGAGCGCGCTGCGCGCGATCGCGCTGGCCCCGATCCGCTTCTACATGCGCTTCATCTCGCCCCTGCTGCCGCGGCGCTGCAAGTACCTGCCGACGTGCTCGGCGTACGCCGTCGACGCCGTGCGCGACTACGGCGTGCTGCGCGGATTCGTGCTCGCGGGCTGGCGGCTGCTGCGCTGCAACCCGTGGAGCGACGGCGGCTACGACCCGGTCTCGGACCAGACGTTGTTCAAGCGCCGCGAGAGCAAGGCCTCCGCGGCCTCGCCGCCCAGCCGCACGGCGTAGTTGGTCCCGCGGTCCTCGGGATAGATCTGCGTCGTGTTGGCGAGGATCAGGTGCGGGACGCCGGTCTGCAGCGGCGGGATCCGCTCCGGGTAGCCGACGGTGACGATCGGCTGGGCGGCCGGCTCGCGGTGCAGCCAGCGCTGCTTGATCCACGAGGGGTCGAACCCCGGGTTGACCTTGCGGAGCCCGGGCGTGTAGCGCTCGATCAGCTGCTCGGGGTCCAGCTCGAGCAGCGGGTCGCCGGGCGCGAGGTAGTTGGCGACGTAGAGGAAGCGGCGGCCGTCGTAGCGCTCGGGCTCGACGAAGTTGGTGTGCTCGACGAGGCCGACGAACGGCAGCTCCGGGTCGGCGATGTTGGTCCAATAGTAAGGGCTGAACCGCCGGTCGAGCTCGAGCAGGAGGCAGAGCGCGGTGTGGTACTCGATGCTGCGCATCCGCGCGAGGTAGGCGTCGGGGAGCGCGAGGTCGAGCATGCGCTCGAAGACGTCGTTCGGCACGGTCGCGACGACCGCGTCGTAGGTCTCGGTCCCGGCGGGCTCGAACGCCTGCGGGTCGTGGCCGCGCCGGAACGAGCCGGGCGCGCCGGCGGTGACGTCGAAGCCGTCGGGGCGCTGGGCGATCCGCGCCGCGGGCCGGTCGATCAGCACGCGCCCGCCGCCGGCCTCGATCCGCGTCTGCAGGTCGCGCAACAGCGGCTCCCAGCTGCGGCCCGGGTAGCCGAGCAGCTCCCGGCGCGCCTCCTTGCCCTCGAGCTTGCGGCGCATCGTGAGCTTGCCCCACAGCCACGCCATGGAGATGTCGTCGGCCCGGTCCCCGAACTTGCCGCGCAGCAGCGGCCCCCAGACCTTCTCGTACGGCTGCTCGCCCATGTTGCGGCGGATCCAGTCGCGCGCGGTGATCGACTCGAACGGCCCGACCTCGTGGGCGCTGCGCTGCAGCTTGAGGACCGCGAGGCCCATGCGGATGCGCGCCGGCGGCGAGAGCGGGCCGAACCGCAGGAGGTGGAGCGGGCTGGTGAACGGCCACGAGCGGCCCTCGAGGAAGAAGGCCATGCTCGACGGCCGCCACTCGAGCTCGTCGGGCATGCCGAGCTCGTCGTAGAGCTCGGCGATGTGGCGGTCGCTGGTGAAGAGGTGGTGGTAGTAGCGCTCGAGCAGGTGGCCGCCGCCGACGTCGATCGTCGCCGCCTGGCCGCCGAGGCCCGGCCAGCGCTCGTAGACGTCGGGCGCGTGACCCTCCTGGGTCAGGCGGTACGCGCACACGAGGCCGGCCACGCCGGCCCCGATGACCGCGACCCTCATTCCTCGTCGCGGCGCTCGAGCCCGGCCAGCGCCGCGGCGCCTTCGTCGCGATCGAGGTTGTGCGCGCGTGAGACGACGTACAGCGGGCGCTGCTTGACCTCGTCGTAGATGCGGCCCAGGTACTCCCCGATCAGCCCGAGCGCGAGCAGCTGGATGCCGCCGATCAGCAGCACGATGAACAGCAGCGAGGGCACGCCGCGCTCGTAGATGCCCGAGTAGCGCGCGACGATCGTCAGCGGCAGCCCGAGCAGCGCCGCGAGCGCGCAGGCGAAGCCCGCGAGCGCCGCGAGCTGGAGCGGGAAGTTCGAGAACGAGGTGATGCCGTCGAGCGCGAACCGCAGCATGCGCCCGACCGGATACTTCGACTCGCCGGCGCCGCGGCCCGCGCGGTCGTACTCGACGATGTCGCGGCGGAAGCCGACCCACGAGCTCATCCCGCGCAGGAAGCGCGAGCGCTCGCGCAGCTGCAGCAGCGCGTCGAGCGGCTGGCGGTCGAAGAGGCGGAAGTCGCCGGCGTTCGGCTCGAGCTCGACCTGGGCGAGGCGGCCCATCAGCGCATAGAACCAGCGCGCGGTGGCGATCTTGAAGCGCGTCTCGCCCTCGCGCGCGCGGCGCTTGGCGACCACGATGTCGGCGCCGTCGCGCCAACGCTCGATCAGGTCGGGGATCAGCTCCGGCGGATCCTGGAGGTCGCCGTCGATCATCACCACCGCGTCCCCGCGCGCGTGGTCCAGGCCGGCCGTCAGCGCCATCTGGTGGCCGAACGGGCGCGAGAGGTGGAGGACGCGGATGCGGGAGTCCTCGTCGGCAAGCCGATCGAGGATCGCGGGCGTGGCGTCCGACGAGCCGTCGTCGACGACCACGATCTCATACGGGAGGTCCGCGAGCGCGGTTCCGGCGCGAGCGCAGAACTCGGCGGCGAGCCCCTCCTCGTTGAGCATCGGCGCCACCACGCTGAGCAGGCGCAGCTCGCGGGCGGACATTGCGGCCGGAGTGTAAACCCCCGCTACGATCCCAACGCCGTGACGCCCGTCTTCGCGAACATCCTGCAGCCGCTGGTCGATTTCTTCGAGGGGATCCTCAAGTTCTTCCACGACACGGTCGGGCTCGGATGGGGCACGTCGATCGTCTTCCTGACCCTGCTGGTGCGGGCGATCCTGCTGCCGATCACCTACAAGTCGTCGAAGTCGATGATCCGGCTGCAGCAGCTGGCGCCGCAGATGAAGGCGATCCAGACGAAGTACAAGGACGACCCGCAGCGCCAGCAGCAGGAGACGATGAAGTTCTACCGGGAGAACTCGGTCAACCCGTTCGCCTCCTGCCTCCCGATGGTCGCGCAGCTGCCGGTGTTCCTGTCGCTCTACTACATGCTGCGCACCGACCTGCGGCACGACATCTGCCCGGACGTCAACCCGGCCGGCACCGTGCACCCGGTGCCGTGCGGCGAGAGCCCCGAGTCGAGCTTCCTGTTCATCCCGGACCTGACGAACCGCGCGACCGGATGGGTGCTCGCGGTCCTGATCGTGCTCTACGTCGGCTCCCAGCTCGTCTCGACGCTGCTGATGTCGGCGACCGCGGACAGGAATCAGCGCCTGATCTTCCTCGCGCTCCCGTTCTTCTTCGTCGCCGTCATCTGGCAGTTCCCGGCCGGCCTGCTCGTCTACTGGATCACGACGAACCTGTGGACGATCGTGCAGCAGTCGATCATCAAGAAGCGCCTCGGGCCGCTGCGAGAACAGGCCATGGCCGCGGCCAAGGCGGCCAAGGAGGAGCAGGATGCGCTCAAGGCCAAGGGCGGCAGCGGCAAGGGCAAGAGCGACGGCAAGGGCGGTGGTGCGCCCCGTGCGCTCGGCAGGTTGTCGAAGCCGGCCGAGCCCGAGAGCGGGAACGGCAAGGCCGCCGGCGGTCCGCCTCCGGCGCCACCGCGCAAGAAGAAGAAGCGCTCAGGGCGGCGCCGGTGAGCGCCTCCGCCGCCGAACGCGTCCGCGAGCTGCTCGAGCAGGTCAACGAGGCGCTGGCGCTCGACGCCACGGTCGAGATCGCGCAGCCCGAGGACGGCGTGATCCGCGCCACCCTCCACGCTGACGACCTCGGCCTCTTCATCGGCCGCCACGGCGCGACCATCGACGCCGTGCAGCACCTCGCCTATCGCATCGCCGCGGCCGCGGACGACGGCCCCCAGCGCGTGATCGTCGACGCCGCCGGCTACCGCGAGCGCCGCGAGGCCGCGCTCGCGCGCCAGGCCGACGAGGCCGCCGAGGACGCGGTCCGCTCCGGCCGCCCCGTCGCGCTGGACGCGATGAGCGCGACCGAGCGCAAGGTCGTCCACGAGCACCTCAAGGACCGCGAGGACGTGGAGACCTACTCCGAGGGCAACGAGCCCGATCGCCACCTCGTGGTGGCCCCGCTCGACTGAGCGCCTCTCCGCAGTTCTGTAACACCTTCCGAGGCGCGCGAGATGATCGAGCCATGGGCTCGCTCACCGACTACGAACGGGGATTCCTTGCGGGACTGGTTGTGGGAGAGGGTCACTTCGGGGTGTCGCGCGGCACGCCCCAGTTCGTTCTCGGCATGAGCGTCAGGCATGCCGTCCTGCTCCAGCACGTGCAGGACCTTCTCCCCGGATCGAGGCTCTATGGGCCTTATCACCACAACGGTCGATACTTCCTTCGCTTGATGCTGCGGGGCGCGGCGCTGAAGAGTTGCCTCGACATCTTCGACTCGCTCAACCTAAATCGCTGGTGTCCGCACGTGTCCCGGCGTTACGAGGCGATGCGGATGGTCGCGTGCGTGGCCCGCACCCGGCCGTCAAGGGCCGTTTCATGATTTTCATCTCGTTCGACGCTCGAACAGACCGTTTCACGATTTTCATCGTCGATGTCTGCGTTTGACGGACTGATCAAAGCGCTAGCGGACGGCTCGGCACCAACCTCAGTGCACGACCGCGGTGAGGTCGAGAACGTGCACATCGCCGACTCGCTCGTGGGACTGGAGGTGCCGGCGGTGGGGGAGGCGGCGCGGATCGTCGATCTCGGGTCCGGCGCCGGTCTACCAGGGCTCGTGCTGGCGATCGCCCGCCGGGAGGCGGAGGTGGTGCTCGTGGAGAGCGTCGGGAAGAAGTGCGCGTGGCTGGAGCGGACCGTGACCGCGCTGGGGCTGGAGAACGTGCGCGTCGTGTGCGCGCGGGCGGAGGAGTTGGAGGAAGCGCCGTTCGACGTCGTGACCGCGCGGGCGCTGGCGTCGCTTTCGGTGCTGTGCGAATACGCCGCGCCGCTGCTGCGCGAGGGCGGCTCGCTGGTGGCATGGAAGGGCGCGGTGGACGCTCGCGAGGACGCGGACGGGCTACATGCGGCGAACGTGCTGGGCCTCGAGCGCGAGGAGGTGCGGGCGGTGCAGCCCTATCCGGGGTCGCAACGGCGGACTTTGCACGTCTTTCGCAAGGTGTCGCCCACGCCCGCGGGCTATCCGCGGCGACCGGGAATGGCCGCAAAACGCCCGTTGACCGCGCCCGGCATCCGCAGCGGCCGCTAATTTCGGAGGCGCAATGGGCACCGTTTACGCGATCGCGAACCAGAAGGGCGGGGTGGGCAAGACCACCACCGCGGTGAATGTGGCGGCCTGCATCGCCGAGGCCGGCTACGAGACGCTGCTGGTCGACGCGGATCCGCAGGGCAACGCCACGACCGGGCTCGGGCTCCCGCGCGACGAGGGCCCGGGGCTCTACGAGGTCCTGGCCGGCGACGTGACCGCCGCCGAGGCCGTCAAGCGCACGAACATCGACCACCTCTCGATGCTCGTCTCCACGCCGGATCTCGCCGGCGCGACGATGGAGCTCCCGCGGCTGCCGGGCTCGGAGGGCCGGATGCGCGACGCGCTCACCCAGGTCCGCGGCGCCTACGCGTTCACGCTGCTCGACTGCCCGCCGTCGCTCGGCCCGCTGACCGTCAACGCGCTGGTCGCCGCCGACCGCGTGATCGTGCCGGTACAGACCGAGTACTTCGCGCTCGAGGGCCTCGCCGGCCTGCTCGACACGCTCGGGCTGATCCAGCGCGAGCTCAACCCGCGCCTGACGATCGCCGGGATGCTGCTGACCATGCACGACGGGCGCACGAAGCTCGCGCAGGACGTCGAGGCCGAGGTGCGCCGCCACTTCCCGCAGCTCGTCTTCGACACCGTCATCCCCCGGAACGTCCGGCTCGGCGAGGCGCCGAGCTACGGCCGACCAGTGATCCATCACGATCCGTACTGCGCCGGAGCGGATGCCTACTTCGAGCTGGCCAAGGAGGTTGCACAGCGTGGCTGAGCCCAGCCGTGGGATGGGCCGTGGACTTGCGGCTCTGTTGACGCCGAGCACGACGGCCGGGGGGCTCGGGGACCGGGATCTCCGCCAGCTCCCGGTCGAGCTGATCACGCCCAACCCGCGCCAGCCGCGGCGCTCCTTCGACGAGGAGGCGCTGATCCAGTTGGCGGGCTCGCTCGGCGACCGCGGCGTACTCCAGCCCGTCCTCGTGCGCCCCTCGGCCGGCGGCACCTACGAGCTGATCGCCGGCGAGCGCCGCTGGCGCGCAGCGCAGCTGGCGGGGCTCCCGACCATCCCCGCGCTCGTCCGCGTCCATGACGACGCCGAGTCGCTCGAGCTCGCGCTGATCGAGAACATGGCGCGCGAGGACCTCAACCCGGTGGAGGAGGCGCGCGCGTGCGCGTTGCTGGTCGAGGAGCTCGGGCTCACGCGCGAGGAGATCGGCCGCCGCGTCGGCCGCTCCCGCGTCGCCGTCTCGAACCTCCTGCGCCTGCTCGACCTCCCCGACGAGGCGCTCGACATGCTCGCCGCCGGCGACCTGACCGAGGGCCACGGCCGCGCGATCCTGATGGCCGGCAACCACGACGATCGCCGCCGGCTCGCCCGCGCCGCGCTCGCCGAGGGCTGGAACGTCCGCCGCACCGAGGCCGAGGCCCGCGCGCTGTCCGAGGGCGCCGGCGACGAGGGGCCCGTCCGCGCCGCGCGTCGCACGGTCCACCCCGACCAGGAGGCGGCGGCGTCGCGCCTCGGCGACGCGTTCGGCCGGGCGCTCGGCGCCGACGTCAGGGTCACGCCCCGGGGCACGGGCTACAAGGTCGCGCTGACCTTCGACTCGCTCGACGAGGCGCTCGAGCTGGCGTCGCGGATCGGGACCGCCGAGCCGGTCTGATCCGGCGCTATCATCGCCCGGCCCGGGCGATTAGCTCAGTCGGTTAGAGCGCTTCTCTGATAAGGAAGAGGTCCCAGGTTCGAGTCCTGGATCGCCCATCGGCAACCGAGCCCTGCCAACGGCGGGGCTCCGCTCGTTAAGGCCCGAAGGGCGCCACCCCCGGGCCTATACTGGGCCAACCCCGGAGCCCGAGGAGCTGTTTTGCAGGAGATGGTCATCTACGGCGTGAGCTTCGACATGGTCGGCAAGCAACCGATCGTGCTGCTCAAAGCCGTCGACACGAACAAGTTCCTCCCGATCTGGATCGGCCACCCCGAGGCGGCGGCGATCCTGATGAAGCTCCAGGGCGCTTCGACGCCGCGGCCGATGACGCACGACCTGCTGTTCGACATGCTCGCCGAGCTCGAGGTCAACTGCACCCGCGTCTCGGTCACCGAGCTGCGCGAGAACACGTTCTACGCCTCGATCACGCTCTCGATCAACGGCCGCGAGGTCGAGATCGACTCGCGCCCCAGCGACGCGCTCGCGCTCGCCGTGCGGTCGGGCGCGCCGATCTTCGCCGCCGAGGACGTGATCGCCGAGTCCGCCATCGAGTTCGAGCACGAGGTGGAGGACACGGAGGAGGTCGTGGACAAGTTCAAGGAGTTCCTCGACCAGGTCTCACCCGAGGACTTCCAGGCCGGCGAAGAGCAGTAGCGAGGCGCCAGGCCAGGCACCTTTGGTGCCTAGCGGGGGGCTAGGCCGGCGCGCGGGCGAGCGCGAGGTCGAGCACCCGCTCGATCAGCGCGTCGAAGTCGATCCCCGCTGCCTCGGCGGCCTGCGGGAGCAGCGACGTCTCGGTCAGGCCGGGGATCGCATTGGCCTCGAGCACCTCGAGCTCGCCGGTCGCCTCCTCGAGCATGAGGTCGACCCGGGCGAAGCCATAGCACCCCAGCAGCCGGTAGACGGCGACCGCCAGCTCCTGCGCCCGGAGGGTCGTTTCTTCGCCCACCTCCGCAGGACACCGGAAATCGGTCCGGCCGATCTCGTAGCGCGCCTCGAAGTCGTAGAAGTCCTCCTCGCGCGGGATCGCCTCGACCAGCGGGAGCGCCTCCGGGCCGTCCGGGCCCTCGATCACGGAGACCGCCAGGTCCCGGCCGGCGACGTGGCGCTCGAGCAGGACCTTGGTGTCGTAGGAGAAGGCGGCGATCAGCGCGCCGGGGACGTCGGCGGCGCTCGCCGCGAACTTGATCCCCAGCGCCGAGCCCTGGCCGGCCGGCTTGACGACGATCGGGAAGTCGAGCCGCGCCTCGATCGCGGGCAGCGCCTTGGCCGCGCCGAGGTCGCGGAACGCGGTCTCCGAGAACGCGTAGAAGTCGGGCGTCGGGATCCCCGCGTCGCGCATCGCGTGCTTGGCGACGACCTTGTCCATGCAGCGGATGCACGCCGCCGGGCCGGAGCCGGTGTAGGGAAGGCCGACGAGCTCGAGCAGCTCCTGGACCGTGCCGTCCTCGCCGCCGCGGCCGTGGAGCGCGACGAACGCCACGTCGGCCTGCGCCGCCTCGAGCTGCTCGACGAGGTCGGGCCCGACGTCGATCGCCGCCACGTCGTGGCCCAGTCGCTCCAGCGCGTCGTGGACCTGCGCCGCCGACCGCAGCGAGATGTTGCGCTCGAGCGAGCGCCCGCCCTTGAGCAGCGCGACCCGGCTCACTGCGCGCGCCTGCGCAGCGGCAGGACGTTGGGCGGCTCGGGGGAGGCGGGGGCGGGAGCGTCGCGCCGCGCGGGCGGCCTCGCCGGCTCCGCCCCGGTCAGCGCCCCGTAGAGCCCGACCTGCTCCGAGATGACCTTGCCGATCCGCCGCACGCCCTCGCGGATGTCGTCCTCGCCGACGCCCGAGAAGTTCAGCCGCATCGACGAGCCGCCGCGGCCGTCGAGGTACGCGGCGCGCCCGGGCACGAACGCCACGTTCTCCTCCCGCAGCGCGCGCGCCAGCAGGTCGGTGGTGTCGATGTAGTCGGGCAGCGTCGCCCAGATGAACAGCCCGCCCTCGGGGCGCGTCCAGGTCGCCTCGCGCGGGAAGTGCTCGGCCAGCGCGTCGAGCATCGTGTCGCGCCGCCGCCGGTACAGCTCGGTCAGCGATTGCACGTAGCGGCGCCAGTCGCGCTCGCCGAAGTAGGCGACGACGAAGTGCTGCGACAGGGACGACGGGCACAGATCGACGCCGCCCTTGCCCATGTTCATCTTCTCCAGCACGGGCCGCGGCGCCGCGGTCCAGCCCAGCCGCAGCCCGGGGGAGAGGATCTTCGAGAACGTCCCGAGGTAGATGACGTACTCGCCGCCGTCGAGGGAGTAGAGCGTCGGCTGCGGGTCCCCCTCGTAGCGCAGCAGCCCGTACGGGTTGTCCTCGAGCACGAGCAGCTCCCGCCGCCGCGCCACCTCGACCAGCCGCTTCCGCCGCTCCAGCGACAGCGTCACGCCGCCCGGGTTCTGGAACGACGGGACGGTGTAGATGAACTTCGGTACCCGGCCCTCGGCGTCGAGCCGGTCGAGCGCCTCCTCCATCAGGTCGACGCGCATGCCGTGCTCGTCGAGCTCGATCTGCACGACGTCCGCCTGGTAGGAGCCGAACACCGGCACCGCGCCCGGGTAGGTCGGCGCCTCGGCGATCACGACGTCGCCGGGGTCGAGCAGCGTCTTGCAGACGAGATCGATCACCTGCTGGCCGCCGGTGGTGACGAGGATCTCGGCCGGCTCGATCTCCATTCCCTCGGCCGCCATCACCTTGACGATGCACTCCTTCAGCGGCTCGAGGCCCTCGGTCGGCCCGTACTGGAGCGCGGCCGCGGAGGAGTCGACCGCCACGCGCGCCATCAGCGCCGCGAAGTCCTCGGCCGGGAACGTGCTCGTGTCGGGCAACCCGCCGGCCAGCGAGATGACCTCCGGCTGCGCGGTGACCGCCATCAGGTCGCGCATCGCCGACGACTTCATGGTCTGCGTGCGGCGGGCGAACAGCCCGGCGTAGCGCTCGAGGTCACGGGTCGTGGATCGGGGCGCGCCCACCCTGCGACCTTCGCCGCCGCCGGTCGGGCCCCTTGGCGTCTCGTCTAAGGTCACGCGCCGGAAACGCTAGACCATGGACTTCGTCTTCGACCTCCTTCAGGGCGCGGGCATCGCCGCCGCGATCGGCATCCGCCCGTTCTTGCCCACGCTGCTCGTCGGCGCGCTCGCGGCCGAGGACCTCGGCATCGACTTCGACGGCACCGACTTCTCGTTCCTGGAGCAGCCCGCGTGGCTCGCCGCGGTGATCGTGCTGCTGGTGATCACGATCTTCGTGGTCCGCAGCTCGGGGCCGGACGCGATGGAGCGCCAGCCGTGGGCGTACCTGCTCGGGACGTTCACCGTCGTGACGGGCCTGCTGATGGGCGCGGGCTCGATGGCCGACCACGGCAACAGCGTCGTGCCGGGGATCATCGCCGGCACGCTGTGCGCGTTCCTCGGCTACGTGGTCGCGCGCGACCTCCTGAGCCGCACCCGCAAGCGCCTCGACCGCGACGCGGCCAACGCGCTCCCGCTCTATGCCGAGGGCGCCGGCCTGCTGGCCGCGGGGGCCTCCGTCCTCTTCCCGCCGCTCGCCGTGCTCGTGATCGGCGGCCTGCTGGCCCTGCTGTTCGGCGGCCGCCGGCGGGCCGGCGAGAAGTACGCCGGGCTGCGCATCCTCCGATGACCGCGGGGACGAAGCCGAAGAAGCTCGTCCTCACCGTCATCGACGCCATGAAGCCCGCGATGCTCGAGCGGGCGGTCGCCACCGGGCGCGCGCCGGCGCTGAAGCTGCTGATCGAGCAGGGCGCGCTGGTCGACGACTGCGTGGCGGCCTTCCCCTCCGTCACGCCGGTATGCGCGGCGAGCATCGCCACCGGGGCCGGGCCCGACCGGCACGAGATCCCGTCGATGAACTGGTACCACCGGGGCGAGAAGCGCTACGTCGAGTACGGCACGAGCTTCAAGGCGTCGCAGACGTTCGGCTTCAAGCGCTCGCTCACCGACACGATCTACAACATGAACCTCGAGCACCTCTCGAAGGACGTCGAGACGTGGTTCGAGACGCTCGACGACGCCGACGTGCGCACCGCCGGCACGACGTACCTGATGTACCGCGGGCGCCACCGCCACGAGGTGACCAGCGACACCGCGCTCACACGCCTCGCCTCGACGGTCTTCCGCCACGCGGTCTACGGGCCGCGCGAGTTCTTCTACGCCGACATCTTCGCCTCGCGCAAGACCGGCTGCCGCGGGCAGCTCGGGCTCCCGGGCCAGCGCGACCAGCACGCGGGCTGCGTCGGCGCGCACCTGATCGAGCAGGACCTGTTCGACTTCCTGCTGCTGTCGCTGCCCGACAACGACACGCACTCGCACAAGAACGGCCCGTTCGCCCAGGTCTCCTCGATCGCGGCGGCCGACAAGCAGATCGAGCGCCTGATGCACGCCGCGGGCGGGCCCGAGGCGTTCCTCGAGGAGCACGCGATGATCGTCTGCTCGGACCACTCGCAGTCGCAGGTGGAGGCGGAGATCGACCTGTTCAAGGCGTTCGACGGCTTCGGCCTGCGAGCCGCCGATGCCGACGCGGGTGCGCCGCGACGGCGAGCCGCACCGAGATCGCGGTGTGCCCGTCCTCGCGCTCGGCGCAGGTCTACGTGCTCGACCGCGACCGCCGCAGCGAGCTGATCCCGCGCATCGAGCGCACGGCGCTGGCGCTCGAGGGCGTCGACCTGGTGATGCACCTGACCGACCACCCCGACGGCGAGGGCGCGATCCGCGGCGCGCGCGGCGAGGTGCGCTTCATGCCCGGCGGGGAGCTGCTCGACCGCCGCGGCGAGCGCTGGCACGTCGAGGGCGACCTCGAGCTGCTCGGGCTGACGGTGCGCGACGGCGTGCTGTTCTCGGCCACCTACCCCGACGCGCTGGGGCGCGCGTGGTCGGCGCTGCGGTGCCGCAACTCCGCGGAGGTGCTGCTGTCGGCCCGGCCCGGCTACGAGTTCATCGACTGGGGCGGCGACCACCACGTCGGCGGCGGCTCGCACGGCTCCTTGCACGCGAACGACTCGCTGGGCACGCTGCTGTGGTGCGGCACGGGGCCGGACAGCGCGGACGTGAAGGACCAGTGGTCGCTGCGCGACATCTTGCCGATGGTGCGCGAGCACTTCGGCGTCTGACCGTCGCGGTCGCGGCGCTCTTCGCGCTCGCCGCCGCGCCGGCCTCCGCCCAGACGCACTCCTCGCCCGCGGACTACGCAGTGCCCCCGCCTGGCTGGCGGATGGCGCCGGCCGACGTGCTGCGCGAGGTCGCCGCGCGGCCCGAGGTGCGCCGGGCGCGGGCGAAGCACGAGCTGACCTACGGCCGCGTCTACTACAAGAGCCGCGCCAAGCACCGCTGGCAGGTGTCGTTCTTCGCCCCGCCCAAGGGGCACGGGCGGAGCAAGGAGATCTCGCAGACCGTCGTCGACGACCGCAGCGGGCGGGTGCTCGAGAGCTGGACGGGCTACAAGGTCGAGTGGACGATGGCCCGCGGCTACGCCGGCGCGTTCGGCCGGATCGCCAACGCGCTGTGGGTCTGGCTGCCGCTGTGCCTGCTGTTCGTGCTGCCGTTCGCGCGGCCGCCGTGGCGGCTGCTGCACCTCGACCTGCTGGTGCTGCTCGCGTTCTCGGTCTCCTACGCGTTCTTCCAGGCGTCGCGGATCGACGTCAGCGTCCCGCTCGTCTATCCGCTGCTCGCGTACCTGCTCGTGCGCATGCTGATGCTCGCGCGCGGGCGCGACCGCCCGAAACCGGTGCGGCTCACGCTGCCGATCAACGCGCTGGGCATCGCGGCGGTCTTCATCCTCGGCTTCCGCTGCGGGCTCAACGTCGTCGGCTCGAACGTGATCGACGTCGGCTACGCGAGCGTGATCGGCGCCGACCACTTCGGCTCCGGCCGGCCGGTCTACGGCCACTTCCCGCTCGACAACCAGCGCGGCGACACCTACGGCCCGGTCCTCTACTACGCCTACGTCCCGTTCGAGCAGCTGCTGCCGTGGCGCGGCGGCTGGGACGACCTGCCGGCCGCGCACGCCGCCGCGGTCGCATTCGACCTCGCTGACCGCCGCCGGGCTGTGGCTGCTGGGGCGGCGGCTGCGCGGGCCGGAGCTCGGGACGCTGCTCGCCTACGCGTGGGCGACCTTCCCGTTCACGCTGCTGGTCGCCAACTCGAACACCAACGACGGCCTGGTCGCGGTGCTGGTGACGGCGGCGATGCTCGTGCTGGCGCAGCCCGGTGGCCCGCGGGGCGATCGTGGCCGCCGCGACGCTGACGAAGTTCGCCCCGATCGTGCTCGCGCCCGCTGTTCGCCACCTACCCGCGCCCGCCCGGCCGGCGGGCCCTGGTGCTGACGGCGGCCGGGTTTGCGGCGCTCGGCGCCTTCGCCATGGCCCCCGTGGCCTTCGGCGACGGCCTGCACACGTTCTACGACCGCACGCTCGCGCTTCCAGTCCGACCGCGGCTCGCCGTTCTCGATCTGGGGCCTCTACGACCTCCCGCGGCCGCACCGTCGTGCTCGCGGCCGCGCTGGTCCTCGCGGTCGTGGTCGCCTTCGTCCCGCGCCGCCGCGACCCCGTCACCGTCGCCGCGCTCGGCGCCGCCACGCTGATCGCGCTCCAGCTCGCGCTGGAGCACTGGTTCTACCTCTACCTCGTCTGGTTCCTGCCGCTGGCGTTCGTGGCGCTGCTCGCGGGCAGCAGGATCGTCTCGATCGAGGCGGCGCGCGAGGGCCGCGAGCCGTCGGCGGTGCGGATGAGCACGGCCATCAGCCACGGGTCCTCGTCCGAGGCGTCGTAGCGCATCGGCATCTGCGTGCGGAACACCGCGATCGACTGCTCGCGCTTGACGCCGATCACGCCGCCGCGCGCGCCGGTCATCCCCACGTCGCTCACGTAGGCCGTCCCGCCGGGGAGCACGCGCGCGTCGGCGGTCGGGACGTGCGTGTGCGTGCCCACCACGGCGGTCACGCGCCCGTCCAGGAACCAGCCCATCGCGACCTTCTCGCTCGTCGCCTCGGCGTGCATGTCGACGAGCACGTGGTCGGCGCCCGCCACCTCCTGCAGCGCGCCCTCGACCGTGGTGAACGCGGGCGAGGCCGCCTGCATGAACAGGTTGCCGGAGAGGTTCACGACGCCGAGCGTGGCGCCGTCGTCGCGCTCGAACACGCACGTGCCGCGGCCCGGCTGCGAGGGAAGGAAGTTCGCCGGGCGCAGGATGAAGCGCTGCTCGTCCAGGTACGGCCAGACCTCGCGGTGGCGATAGGTGTGGTTGCCGAGCGTGATCACGTCGACGCCGGCGGCGAACAGCTCGTCGGCGTGCTTCGGCGTGATCCCGATGCCGCCCGACGGCGTTCTCGCCGTTGACGACGACGAAGTCGAGCCCGTGCTCCTCGCGCAGCCCCGGCAGCAGCTCGCGGAGCGCCCGGCGGCCGGCGGAGGCGACGATGTCGCCGACGAAGAGGATGGCCGCCACGCGCTCCACGGTAGCCGTCCGGCCACCCGGGGTCTCATACTGGAGAGCGATGTCCGGGCCTGAAGTCGACACCGAGGCGCAGGTCCCCGAGGCGGTCGAGGAAGCGCCCATTCCGATCGCGCCGCCGGTGGCGGAGCCGCCGGGCAACGTCGCGCCGGTCGTGGTGCCGCGCTGGATCCAGCTCGTCGTGCTCCCGCTCGCGCTGCTCGGCCTGTGGGCGGTCGCGCGCGCCGCCGGCCCGGTGCTGCTGCTGTTCATCGTCGCCGGGCTGATCGCGCTGCTGCTCAACCCGTTCGTGACGCTGCTGCGGCGCGCGCGCTTCCCGCGCGGCGCCGCGGTGGCGACCGTCTATCTCGTGCTGCTGCTCGCCGTCGCCGGCATCGGCGTACTGCTCGCCAACCCCGTGGCCAACCAGGTGTCGGCGTTCCGCGACGAGGTGCCCTCGATCGTCGACAGCGCGAACGACAACCTCGCCGACTTCCAGGGCTGGCTCGACGACAACGGCATCGACCTGCAGGTCTCCAAGCCCGGCAAGACCGCCGTCGACTCGCTCGGCGACCGCATCGCGGAAGGGTCGGGCGAGCTCGTCGCCTTCACGCGCGACGCGCTGCTGCGGCTGGCCGAGACCTCGATCGCGCTGATCCTGATCTTCGTCCTCTCGATCTACATGCTGCTCTACGGGGAGCGGATCGGCGCCGCGGTGCGCTCGGTCGTCCCGCCGGGCGACGGCTCGGCGGAGGACGACTTCCCCAGCCGCATCCAGGGCGCCGTGTTCGGCTACGTCCGCGGCCAGCTGCTGTTCTCGGTGATCATGGGCACGAGCGCCGGCGTGGCCCTGTACGTCCTCGGCGCGCTCGGGATCTTCCCCGACGGCAAGACCTACGCGTTCGCGTTCGGCGCCTTCTACGGCTTCGCGGAGCTGATCCCGTACGTCGGGCCGGCGGTCGGCGCCTTCCCGCCCGTGGTGATCGCGCTGTTCAGCGGCGAGCCGCTCGACGCGCTGTGGCTGGCGATCATGTTCACCGCGCTGCAGCAGATCGAGGGCCACATCGTCGCCCCCAACGTGTTCGGCCATGCGCTGCGCATCAACCCGCTGCTGGTGATCTTCGCGCTGCTGCTCGGCGGGCAGATCTACGGCTTCATCGGCGCGTTCATCGCGCTGCCGCTGGCGGCGATCCTGCGCGAGACGGTGGTCTACCTGCGCCGCCACCTGACGCTCGAGCCGTGGCCGCGCGCCCCCGGCGTCGCGCTCGCCGGGGTCGGAACCGAGGCGCCCGCGTGCCCGGAGTGCGGGGCCGGCGTGGCGCCGGGCGTCGCCCGCTGCCCGGCGTGCGGGACCGAGCTGGGCAACCCCGACGAGGCCGCGATCGCGGCGTCCGCCGGGCCGTCGTGATCAGCGCCCAGGGCGTCTCGAAGGCCTACGGAGAGCGGCGCGCCCTGCAGGGCGTGTCGTTCACGGCCGAGCGCGGCGAGCGGATCGCGATCATCGGCCCGAACGGCGCCGGCAAGACGACGCTGCTGCAGATCCTCGCCGGCTCGCTGAAGCCGAGCGGCGGCGCGGTGGTGGTCGAGGACGGCACGGTCGGCTGGGTGCCGCAGCAGCCGGCGCTCTACTCGAAGCTCTCGGTGGCCGAGAACCTGCGCCTGTTCGCGCGGCTGGAGAAGCGGCCGGACGTGGCCGCCAGCGTCGAGCGGATGCTCGACCAGACCGGGCTGCGCGACCGCGCCGGCGACGAGGTCGGCAAGCTCTCCGGCGGCAACCGCCAGCGGGTCAACATCGCGATCGGCCTGCTCGCCGAGCCGTCGGTCCTGCTGCTCGACGAGCCGACCTCGTCGCTCGACCCGCGCCAGCGCGAGATCCTGTGGACGTTCGTGACCGGCCTCGCCGAAGCGGGCACCTCGGTCGTCTACGCGACCCACAACGTGGCGGAGGCCGAGCGCTACGCCGACCGCGTGCTCGTCCTCGCCGACGGCGAGCTGCTGTTCTCGGGCAGCCCGCGCGAGCTCGAGGAGACCGTCGGCAGCGGGCCCGACTTCGAGGGCGCGTTCGTCCAGTTCCTCCACGAGCGGGGTCATTGAGCCGTGCGCTGGCTGCTGCTCAAGGACCTGCAGATCCTCAAGCGCTCGCCGCTGCTGGTCTCGGTGCTGATCGGCTACTCGGTGGTCGTCTCGCTGGTGGCCGGCGCGGCGCTCTCCTCCGGCCCGGGCAAGCCGCGGGTGGCGTTCGCGAACCTCGTGCCGAAGGAGCAGTCCGAGGTCGCGCTCGGGGGCCGCAAGGTCGACGCGACGCAGTACGCGGACAAGCTGTTCGCGAAGGTCGACCCGATCCGGGTCGACTCGCGCGCCGAGGCGATCGCCAAGGTGAAGTCCGGCGAGGCGCTCGCGGCGCTCGTGATCCCGGCCGACGTGACCCAGAAGCTCCAGGGCACGCTCGGCCTCAGCGGGGGCGGGCGCCCGACGGTCGAGGTCTACTACAGCGCCGAGAACCCGCTGAAGACGCAGTTCGTCAAGGACACGATCTCCTCGACGCTCGCCGAGGCCAACGCGGCGATCTCCGCCGAGGTGCTCAAGGAGTCCGCCAAGTACCTGAACGTGATCGTGGCCGGCGGCAAGGTCGCGCTGCCGATCGTCGGCAGCGTCGACATCCTCGGCCTGCGCAACGCGCGCTCGATCATCGAGGCCGCCATCGCCGGGCTGCCGAAGGACGCGCCGGAGCGCGTGGCGCTCGAGCAGGTCTCGCGCTTCGCGGGGCTCGCCGCCGACAACCTCGACCTCTCGAAGCCGATCCTCGCCTCGATCAGCAAGCCGGTCCAGGTCAAGCAGATCGTGGTCTCGGGCTCCAACTCGTCCTTGAGCGCATTCGCGGCGGAGGCCGCGGTGGTCGGCTCGATGATGTTCGTGGCGCTGCTGCTGGCGGCGGGCATGCTGGCGCTGGAGCGGGAGGAGAACGCGTTCGGGCGGCTCGTGCGCGGGCTGATCAGCCGCACCGGCCTCGTCATCGAGAAGGTCGGGCTCGCCGCGCTGGCGGCGTTCGTGCTGACCGCGGTGATGCTCGCCATCCTCGGCGCGCTGATCGGGCTCGACTTCGGCCGCGCGCCGCTGTGGGTGGTGGTCCTGGCGTTCGGCTCCGCCGCGTTCGGCGCGATGGGCGTGGCGATCGGCGGGCTCACGCGCGAGGTCCGCTCCGCCTCGCTGGCCGCGTTCGTGGTCTCGCTGCCGGTGGCGGCGCTGGCGCTGATCCCCAGCGGCGCCGTCAGCGAGGGCCTCTACGACGTGATCAAGGTGATCTCGGCCGTCTTCCCGTTCCGGCCCTGCCTCGACGCGCTCGACGCCGCCATCAGCGGCGGCTCTCTCCTCACACCCCTGCTCCACCTCGTCGCGCTGACGCTCGCCTTCGGCGTGATCGCGCGGCTCTCGCTGCGTCGCTTCGCTTAGAACGTCAAAGGCGGCTGGGTAGGGGTCAGGTCCGAGCCGCAGCGGCACGAATGTCATCTGAGGGTCGGTATGCGACCTCGAGACGACATTCGTGGGCTCCCGGGCGGCCCGGGCCCGGCTCCTCAATGCCCGCCGTTGATGTCCCCCCGACTACCATCGGCGCATGGCCTTCCCCGCCACCCGCCTCCGCCGCCTCCGCGCCACCACCGGCATCCGCGACCTGGTGCGCGAGACGGAGCTGGCCGCGCGGCACCTCGTCTACCCGATGTTCGTCGTGCACGGGTCGGACAGCCGCACGCCGATCCCGACCATGCCGGGGATCGACCACCTCTCGATCCGCCACGCGGTGCAGGAGGCCGGCGAGGCCGCCGCGCTCGGCATCCCGGCCGTGCTGCTGTTCGGGCTGCCCGCCGCCAAGGACGAGGAGGGCTCCGGCGCGTGGGACGACGAGGGCGTCATCCAGCTCGCCACGCGCGCGATCAAGGCCGAGCACCCCGACCTGCTCGTCATCACCGACCTCTGCCTGTGCGAGTACACGAGCCACGGCCACTGCGGCGTGCTGCGGGCCGACGGCGTGGTCGACAACGACGCGACGCTCGAGCTGCTCGCCCGCACCGCGGTCTCCCAGGCCGCGGCCGGCGCCGACGCCGTCGCGCCCAGCGACATGATGGACGGGCGTGTCGGTGCGCTGCGCACCGCGCTCGACGAGCACGATCTCTCCGAGACGCCGATCATCGCCTACAGCGCGAAGTTCGCCTCCGCCTTCTACGGCCCGTTCCGCGAGGCGGCCGACTCCGCGCCCCAGCGGGGCGACCGCCGCGGCTACCAGATGGATCCCGCCAACGCGCTCGAGGCCGAGCGCGAGGCCGAGCTCGACGCCGCCGAGGGCGCCGACGTGGTCATGGTCAAGCCCGCGCTGCCCTACCTCGACGTGATCCGCCGCGTCAAGGAGCGCACCCGCCTGCCCGTCGCCGCCTACAACGTCAGCGGCGAGTACGCGATGATCAAGGCCGCCGCCGCGGCGGGGCTTCTTGACGAGCGCGCCGCGGTGCTCGAGGCGCTGACCGGCATCCGCCGCGCGGGCGCCGACATCGTCATCACCTACCACGCCAAGGACGTCGCCAGATGGCTTCAGTAGCCCAGCCCAAGGTGCGCTCGCGCAAGGACGGCTCCGCCATCCCGCTCGACGACACCGACCGCAAGCTCCTCAACCTCATGCAGGGCTCGTTCGACCTCGTGCCGCGCCCGTTCGCGCACGTGGCGAAGCTCGCCGGGATCGACGAGGCCGACGTGATGCAGCGCGTCCAGCGCCTGCTCGACGGCCGCATCATCCGCGAGATCACGCCGATCTTCGACACGCGCGCGCTCGGCTACAGCTCGATGCTCGTCGCCGCCAAGGTCGACCCCGAGTACCCGCACCGCGCCGCCAAGTTCATCAACACCCACCCGGGCGTCACGCACAACTACCTGCGCAACCACGACTTCAACCTGTGGTTCACGCTCGCCACCGAGCCGGGCTCGGAGCTCGGGCTCCAGGGCACGCTCGACGTGATCGCGGAGAAGACCGGCGCCGAGTCGATCCGCCAGCTGCCGACGCTGAAGCTGTTCAAGATCCGCATGGACCTCGAGATGGAGAAGGGCACCGAGGCGCTCGCCACCTCCGGCGAGGCGGTCGAGCCGCGCGAGCTCGACCCGATCGAGCTCTCCGACGAGGACATCGCGGTGATCCGCGCCACCCAGGGCCCGATGCCGGTCATCGAGGAGCCCTACGCGCCCGCCGCCGAGCGGCTCGGCGTCAGCCAGGCCGAGGTGATCGAGCGGCTCGAGTCGCTGCGCGAGCGCAACGCGCTGCGCCGCGTCGCCGCGATCCTCTTCCACCGCCGCGCCGGCTTCTCCGCCAACGGCATGGGCGTATGGGAGGTGCCGGAGGCCGAGATCCTCGACACCGGCCGGCGCATGGCCGCGTTCCGCGGCATCTCGCACTGCTACCAGCGGCCGACCTACGCGGACTGGCCGTACTCGGTGTTCACGATGGCCCACGGCCGCTCCAAGGAGGAGTGCGACGCGGTGCTCGACGCGATCGCCGAGCAGACCGGCATCACGGGCCGCGCGACGCTGTACTCGAGCACCGAGTTCAAGAAGGTCCGGATGCTCTACTTCACCGACGCGTTCCGCGATTGGGAGCGAGAGAACGCCTAGGTAACTGCGGTGACGCGATCCACCGGTCTCAGCACTCCTAGAGGGGGTCGCGTCACCGCCTCCATCTCCGATACGAGGTCGGCGGAGCTGTACCGCCGCGCGCTGCGCGTGCTCCCCGGCGGGGTCAACTCGCCGGTGCGCGCGATGCGCTCGATCGGGCGCGACCCCGTCTTCGTCGAGCGCGCCGAGGGCGCGGAGCTGACCGACGTCGACGGCAACACCTACGTCGACTACGTCTGCTCGTGGGGCCCGCTGATCCACGGCCACGCCTTCCCGCCGGTGCTCGCGGCCGTGGCCGCGGCGGCGGAGAAGGGCACGACGTTCGGCGCGCCGACCGCGGCCGAGGTCGAGCTCGCGGAGGAGGTGGCGCGGCGGGTGCCGTCGGTCGAGATGCTGCGCATGACCTCCTCCGGCACCGAGGCGTCGATGAGCGCGATCCGGCTCGCGCGCGCCGCCACCGGGCGGGACACGCTGATCAAGTTCGCGGGCGCCTACCACGGCCACGTCGACGGCCTGCTGGCCGAGGCGGGCTCGGGGCTCGCCACCCAGGGCATCCCGGCCTCGCCGGGCGTGCCGGAGGCGGCCGCCGCGGCGACCATCGTCGTCCCGTGGAACGACCCCGAGGCGATCACCGCCGCGGTCGAGCAGCACGAGCCCGCCGCGATCCTCGCCGAGCCCTACCCGGCCAACATGGGCCTCGTCCCGCCCGCAGCCGCGCTTCCTCGAGCTGCTGCGCGAGCTCGCCACCGACAGCGGCGCGCTGCTGGTCTTCGACGAGGTCATCAGCGGCTTCCGCGTCTCCACCGGCGGGGCCCAGGAGCTGTCCGGCGTGATCCCCGACCTGACCGTGATGGGCAAGGTCATCGGCGGCGGTCTGCCCGCCGCGGCCTACGGCGGCCCGGTCGAGCTGCTGGAGCGGATCGCGCCGGCCGGCGACGTCTACCAGGCCGGCACGCTGAGCGGGAACCCGCTCGCGGTCGCCGCCGGGCTCGCCACGCTGCAGGCGCTCGACGAGGAGTCCTACCTCCAGCTCGCCGAGACGACCCGCTCGCTCGCCGCCGGGCTGCGCGAGGCCGCGGGCTCGCGGCCGGTCCAGGTCGCCGAGACGACCGGGCTGCTGACGGTCTTCTTCTCCGCCGAGCCGGTGACCGACTACGCGGGCGCCGCCGCCTGCGACACCGAGGCGTACGCCGCCTGGTGCCGGGCCCTGCTGGCCCGCGGCGTCTACCCGCCGCCGTCGCAGTTCGAGGCCTGGTTCCCCAGCCTCGCGCACACACCCGAGCACGTGGAGCGCACCGTCGAGGCCGCCGCCGCCGCCTTTGGGGAGATCGCGTGAGCGACGCGCTCGCGGCGCTGGCCGCCACCGTCCGTGCCGACGGTGGTCTGCTGGCCGACACCGTGACCGATCCCACACAGGACGCGCGGCTGGGCGAGCTGGCCGGCGCCGGCTACGAGGAGCTGGTCGAGGCGATCTACGAGGGCTACCTCCAGCACTACGGCGAGGGCCGCGTCCTGCGGCCCGGCGATCCCGACCTCGCGCTGCTCGCCGGCGACCGCCTGTACGCGCTCGGCATGGCCCGCCTGGCCGAGCTCGGCGACCTCGAGGCGATCGACGTCCTCGCCGGCGTGATCTCGCGCGCCGCGCAGGCCCACGCCGAGGGCGATCCCGCGGCGGCGAGCGCCGCCTGGGAGGCGGGCGCCCGCGCCGTCGGCCGATCCGCGCGGCAGAGCGCCAGCTGAGGCCTGGCTTCCCGTTCCGGTCGATATTGTTCGCCGCGTCGTGGCCTCCCCCCGCAAAGAGCCGAAGTCGAAGTACACCGCCGAGCGGAACATCCCGGGCGCCTTCGAGGGCGAGACGGTCACGCGGCGGCGCTTCATGACGCTCACCGCGAACGGCGCGGGCGCCGTTGCGGCGGCCTCGTTCACGCTCCCCGCGCTCGCCTTCGCGGTCGGCAGCCCGCTGTTCGACCGGCCGCCCGTCCACTGGCAGGCGGTCGGCAAGCTCGAGGACCTTCCGATCGACACCTATGTGCCGAAGGTGATCACCATCACCACCGGCATCGGGGAGGTCGGCAAGACCACGACGTACCTGCGGCGGCGCAACGACAAGATCGACAAGCCGCCGAACCCGCCGGGCTATGAGGAGAAGGCCGTCGCGATCTCCACGCGCTGCATGCACCTCGGCTGCCCGGTCCGCTACGTCCAGGCCTCGCAGCGCTTCATCTGCCCGTGCCACGGCGGCGTCTACGACTTCCAGGGCATCGTCGTCGGCGGCCCGCCGGTGCGCCCGCTCGACCGCTTCTACACGCGCATCCGCGACGGCGTGGTCGAGGTCGGCCCGCGCTACTCGGTCAACACCGAGCTCAAGCGCTTCGACTCCTACCGCGACCCGGCGCAGGACCTCGACGGCATCGGCCAGTACCTCTACCCGCCCCGCTTCTCGACGCCGAAGCTCGACAAGTCGCCGCCGCAGTGAAGCTCCCGAAGATCCCCTTCCCGCCGCTGCTGCTCCCGCGTCCCAAGCGCCCGGGCGAGCCGCGGCCCGGCCCGGTCGACCAGGCCAAGGAGGCCGGGATCCACACGGTCGGCTGGATCGACGAGCGCACGTCGCTGTCGGGCGCCGGCCGCTGGCTGATGTTCCGCAAGGTCCCGAAGGGGACGAACTGGTTCTACACGCTGGGCTCGGCGACGATGTTCGCGTTCCTGAACCAGGCCGTCACCGGCGTCTTCCTGGCGATGTACTACGACCCGTCGCCGACGCGCGCCTACGAGTCGGCCCGCTACATCACCAACGACGTCTTCCTCGGCGAGTTCGTGCGCGGGATGCACAAGTGGGGCTCGACGATGATGGTGATCCTGATCTTCCTGCACATGGCGCGGACCTTCTTCTTCGGCGCCTACAAGTACCCGCGGGAGCTCAACTGGGTGATCGGCGTCGTGCTGCTGATCCTCACGTTCGTGATGTCGCTGACCGGCTACCTGCTGCCGTTCGACCAGCGCTCCTACTGGGCGACGATCGTGGCCGCCAACATCACCGCCTCCGGCCCGCTGGCCGGCCCGTACCTGGGTGACTTCCTGCGCGGCGGCGCCGAGTTCGGGGCGACGACGCTGTCGCGCTTCTACTCGATCCACATGCTGCTCGTGCCCGGCCTGATCGCGGCGCTGATCGGCGCGCACCTCTACCTCGTGACCAAGCTCGGCACCACGGCCCCGCCGTGGCTGAAGGCCGAGGAGCCCGAGCAGCTGCGCGAGGAACGCGTATGAACCGGGCGGAGAAGGAGGCCTACCTCCGCGAATACGGCCTGCAGAAGGCCAAGGGCAAGCCGTTCTTCCCGTACGCCGTCGCGAAGGACTCGCTGATGGCGTGCATCGTGATGTTCACGATCATCCTGCTGTCGCTCATGCTCGGCGCGGAGCTGGGGCCGAAGGCCGACCCGACCACGACCACCTACGTGCCGCGGCCGGAGTGGTACTTCTTCTTCCTCTTCGAGCTGCTGCGCGTGATCAAGCCGTCGGTGCTCACGCCGGTGGCGACGATCGGCATCCCGACCGTCTGCATGGTCCTGCTGCTGCTCCTGCCGTTCTACGACCGCGGCCCGGAGCGCCGGCCCGAGCGGCGCCCGATCGCCACGATCGCGGGCATCTTCACGATCTGCGCGATGGGCTACCTGACCTACCTCGGCGCCAACGCGGGCTCGCCGAACGAGATCGACATGAAGGTCGCCAAGAAGTACGAGGCCGGGAAGCTGGTGGTCGCCCAGTCGGGCTGCCTGGCCTGCCACAAGATCGGCGAGAACGGCAACGACGGCCCGGGGCCGCACCTGACCGAGATCGCCGACCGGTTGCCGAAGGCCGCGATCCGGCGCACGCTCGAGAACCCGACCGCGCCGATGCCCTCGTACGCGGGGCTGCCCGAGGACAAGAAGACGGCGCTGGTCGACTTCCTCGCGCAGCTGCACGACAAAGACCAGTAGCGCGTGCGCTCCGCCCCCGCCTCGTCGGGCACCCTCGAGGAGGGTCAGGTCCGAGCGATGTTCGACCGCATCGCCGGCTTCTACGACGTCATGAACTCGGTCATGACGGCCGGGCCTGCACCACCGCTGGCGCGAGCGGGCGGCCGACCTCGCGCGGCTGAAGCCGGGCGAGCCGGGCGCTCGACGTCGCCACCGGCACGGGCGACCTGGCGGTCGAGCTGGCGCGCCGGGTCGCGCCCGGCGGCGAGGTGATCGGGCTCCGACTTCTCCGAGGGCATGCTCGAGCGCGCGCGCACGAAGGCGCCGGAGCTGACCTGGGAGTGGGGCAACGCGCTCGAGCTCCCGTACCCCGATGACAGCTTCGACGCGGCGACGGTCGGCTTCGGGGCGCGCAACTTCTCCGACCTCGAGCGCGGGCTGCGCCGAGATGGCGCGGGTGGTCAGGCCCGGCGGCCGCGTCGTGGTGCTCGAGATCACTACGCCGACGAAGCCGCCGCTTTCCACGTTCTTCTCGATTTGGTTTGATCGCATCGTGCCGCTGATGGGGCGCTTCGACGAGGCGTACACCTACCTGCCGAAGTCGGTCAAGCGCTTCCCCGGCCCGGAGGCGCTGGGCGGCGTGCTCGCCCGCGCGGGCCTGGAGGACGTGCGCTGGATCCTCACCGCCGGCGGCATCATCGCCCTGCACTCCGGGACGGTGCGCTGATGGCCTCCGCCGAGGCCGTCGCCGCGGTCATCGAGGCCGGCGGCGCGCACGTGCCGGAGCTGCTCGACCGGCTCGAGGTGCGGCTGGCCGAGGTCGCCGCCTCGCACGGCGCGGTGCTGGCCGAGCACGCGGGCGCGACGATCTCGGCCGGCGGCAAGCGGCTGCGGCCGCTGCTGGTGTTCGTGGCCGCGGGCTCGGCGAGCGACGGCGCGCTGCGCGCCGCGGTCGCGGTCGAGCTCGTGCACTCGGCCACGCTGGTCCACGACGACGTGCTCGACGCCGCCCAGCTGCGGCGCGGCCGGCCGACGGTGGTCGCCGCCGCGGGCCGCGAGCTGGCGACCGCCACCGGCGACCTGCTGTTCTCGCGCGCGTTCGCCGAGCTCGTGGCGAACGGGCGCGCCGACGAGGTGCGGGTGCTCTCGGACGCCTCCTCCGCCCTGGCCCAGGGCGAGCTGATGCAGCGCTCCGACGCCTGGAACGTCGGCGTGTCGCGCGAGCGCTACCTCGAGCGCTGCGACCTCAAGACCGCGCGGCTGTTCGAGGCCGCGTGCCGGCTGGGTGCGCTGGAGGGCGGCGGGCCGGACGAGCTGCTGGGGCAGTTCGGCCGCCGGATCGGGCTCGCGTTCCAGCTGCTCGACGACGTGCTCGACGTCTCAGGCCCGGCGGAGCGCACCGGCAAGCACCGGGGCACCGACCTGCTCGACGGCACGGTGACGCTGCCGCTGATCGTCGCCCGCGAGCGCGATCCGGAGCTCGCCGCGCTCGATCTGCGCGGGGTGAGGACGCCCGAGGAGGCGGAGGCGGTGTGCGACGCGATCGCCGCCACGGGGGCGCTGGAGGTCGCGCGGGGAGATGCGCTCGCGATGGTCGCGGACGCGAAGGTCGATCTGCCGGAGCTGCCGCCGGCCCAGCGCGGTGCGCTCGAGCTGGTGGCCGACGGCGTGGTCGACCGCTACAGCTAGGCGCCAAGCCAGGCACCTGTGCCTAGCGGGGGGCTAGCGGCGGGCTAGAAGTCCATCGGCCAGATGAGGTCCGAGGCGAGCGCGGAGGTGAAGCGCTCGATCTCGTCCTCCATGTTGGCGTGCGTGAGGCGCGTGAGGTCCTCGATCAGGCACTCGGTGCCGTGGTCGAGCTCCTCGTCGAAGCGGTCGACGACGGCCTGGTCGAAGATGCCCAGGTGCGTCCACTCGCAGTTGGGGCAGCGCAGGAGCACTTCCCACTGGGTCGGGGACGCCTCCTCCCACTCCACCGGGTACACCAGGGTGCGCTCGCACTCGGGGCACTCGTGGAGGTCGCGCTCGGGGCTCGAGACGATGGGCTCAGCGTCGGCGGGCGCCGGCTGTGCGTCGAAGTACACGACTTCGATCTCGCGGCCCGAGGGGAGGACCACGCGGCGGACGTACTGGGAGTTGTCTGAGGAGGGGTTCATGGCAGCTAGATGGGGTCTGGCCCCTACATCGGGCACCCGGTGTCGCACCTTGACTGGGCCATCCGTCCATTCGCCCCGGAATGGACCAAACGTCCAGGGTCGTGTGAGCCGCTAGGCTTGGTCGCGCGTAGGAACGGTCGTATGAGCCTCGCCGTCTTCGAAACCATCGGTCCCCTCGAGCTCACTCATCGTGCTCGGGATCGTGCTGCTGATCTTCGGGCCCAAGCGCCTGCCCGGCCTGGGGCGCCAGCTCGGCGCGAGCATGCGCGAGTTCAAGGACTCGATCACGAGCAAGTCCGACGGCGACGACGACGACGACGACGACACGCGCCGGCAGGCGACCGCCGCGCTCGGCCGACCCGAGGAGGAGCCGGCGACCAAGCCGGTGTCCGACGGGGTCGCCTCCGAGCAGCGCTAGGCCGCTCCGTATGGCGAGCACCCTGCGGCCGATCCGGCACGAGGATCGGCTGAGCCTGGTCGATCACCTCGACGAGCTGCGCACGCGGCTGATCGCCTGCATCGTCGTGTTCCTGATCGCGTTCGGCATCTGCCTGTGGCAGGACAACGCGATCCTCGACATCATGAACCGGCCGCTCGAGAACGGCGCGTCGCTGCTGCACAAGAAGAGCGCGCCGAAGAACGACCCGCTGGAGCGGACGGCCGCCTACCAGGCGCAGGTGCGCAAGACGGCGCTCGCGTCGGCGAAGGCGTTCGACGAACTGGCCGCGAGCGCGGACGGGGCCACCGTGCGCGCGACCTACACCGAGCTCGCCGCCCAGCAGCGCGCGCTCGCGAAGTCGGTGCCGCCCGAGACGAAGCGAAGGCCGGTGACGCTGGGCGTCGGCGAGCCGTTCACCGCCACCATCCGCATCGTCGCCTACGCGGCGCTGCTGCTGTCGCTCCCGTTCCTGCTCTTCCAGGCCTACGCGTTCGTGCTGCCGGCGTTCTCGAGCCAGGAGCGGCAGGTGGCGCTGCCGCTGATGCTGATGGTGCCGTTCCTGTTCATCGCCGGCGTCGTGTTCGCTTACTACATGGTCCTGCCGAACGCGATCAGCTTCCTGCAGAACTTCAACGCCGACAACTACGACATCCTCATACAGGCCAACCAGTACTACAAGTTCTCGGTCACGGTCCTGATCGCGATGGGGATCGCGTTCCAGGTGCCGGTCGGGATCCTTGCCATCACGCGCGTGGGGATCGTCACGACGGCGCAGCTGCGCCACTCCCGGCGCTACGCGTTCCTGGTCTGCGCGATCGCCGCGATGCTGCTGCCGGGCCAGGATCCGGTGACGATGCTCTCGCTCCTCGCGCCGCTCTACCTCCTCTTCGAGGGCTCTATCCTGTTGGCAGCGGTGCTCGATCGGCGCGCTCGGCGCAGGGAACCCGATGAGCCTGAATCCGCCGACCTCGACTCCTGACCGACCATGCTCTTCGACCTCAGAGGCTCCGGTAGACGCCGGACCGTCAAGATCGTCTACATCGCGCCTCGCCTTCCTGATGGGCGGCGGCCTGGTGCTGTTCGGCATCGGCGGCGGCGGCGGCATCTCCGGCGGCCTGGTCGACGCGATCACCGGGACGACCGGAGGCGGCGACACCAGCGGCGACCGCTTCACGCAAGGCGGAGGCCGCGGCGCTCGCGAAGACGCAAGGCCAACCCCCAGGACGCGCGCCGCCTGGGCCGCGCTCGCCCGCGCGCGCTTCCAGCTCGCCGGGGCCGGCGACGAACTTCGACGCCGAGAAGTCCACCTTCACCAAGAAGGGCGTCGCGCAGCTCAACAGCGCGGGCGACGCGTGGGAGCGCTATCTCGCGCTGAACCCGAAGAAGCCCGACGACCGCGTGGCGAGCCTGATGGTGCAGGCGTTCGGGGCGCTGAACCAGCTCGCCAAGGCGGCGGAGGCCCAGGAGGTCATCACCGACGCCAGACCCACGGCCGCGACCTTCACCCAGCTCGCGATCTTCGCCTACCAGGCAGGCCAGACCCGCAAGGGCGACCTCGCCAAGAACAAGGCGCTCGAGCTCACCGACCCGGACATGCGCGAGGCCCTGAAGGGCCAGCTCGAGTCGGCCAAGCAGTCGGCGCAGGGCGCGGCGGCCCAGCCCAGCGCGACCCCGTAGCTTCGTTCTACACTTGCGCCAGCGCCCTTGTAGCTCAACTGGCAGAGCAGCGGACTCTTAATCCGAAGGTTCCAGGTTCGATTCCTGGCGGGGGCATCGAACAAAGGCCCGCATTCGCGGGCCTTTCGTGTTTCTTGGGGCGGGGGGCGAGTTTGGACCGTGTCCCAGCTATGTCCCGAGATGACGCCGATCTCGGGACACGTTTACCGCCACGAGGGCGCTCGCGGGCCGGTCTGGCGAGCCAAGTACCGGCTGCCTGACGGACGGCAGGTCCACCGCACGATCGGGCCGGCGTGGACGGAGCGCGGGCGCCCGCGAGCTGGGTTCTTCACCAAGCGGACGGCTCAGGCTTGGCTGCGCGATGTGCTCGACCAGGCGCACGCCGGAACGCTGCCGGGGATGGTCCGCACCGGCGTGACGTTCGCCGACGCGTGCGCCGAGTACCTGCGCTACGTCGCGCACGACCTCGACCGCAAGCCGTCGACGGTCGGCGACTACCGCTCAGCGATTCGCGCGCACCTCGTGCCCACGTTCGGATCGCTACGGCTCGAGGACGTGACGGCGGATCGCATCGAGGCATGGAAGGCGACGCTGCGCGTGGGCAATCGGACGAAGATCAAGCTGCTCACCGTGCTCAATGGCGTGCTGACGCGGGCGCGACGCGTCCACCGGCTACGCCACAACCCGATGGCCGACGTCGAGAAGCCGCGCCATCGCTCGCGCGCGGCGATCGAGGTGTTCTCGCCGGAAGAGGTGTGGGCGCTGGTGCGCGCCGCCGAGTCCGAGCAGGACGGCGCGCTCTACCTGACCGCTGCTTTCACGGGTCTGCGCCGCGGCGAGCTTGTCGCGCTCCGCTGGCGCGACGTCGATTTCGCGGCGTCGCGCGTTCGGGTGTGCGGCTCGTTCGCCGGCGGGCGTCTGACGACGCCGAAGAGCGGCAAGGTCCGCTCGGTTCCACTGGCGCCCGACGTCGCTTCGGTCCTGGCACGCCTCGCGAGCCGCGAGGGCTGGACTGGCGAGAACAACCTCGTGTTCCCGAGCGCCACAGGCGGCTACCTCGATCCCTCAGCGCTCTCGAAGCGCTACCGGGTCGCGCTCGAACGGGCCGAGCTCCGCCGACTGCGCTTCCACGACCTGCGGCACACGTTCGGGACGCGCATGATCGCCAAGGCGGACATCCGTCGCGTCCAGGAGTGGATGGGGCACGCCGACGTGGCCACGACGATGAAGTACCTCCACTACGTCGAGCGCCCAGACGAGGCCGAGCTCGTCGCCGCGGCATTCGCCGTGTCGCGGCCCGAGGCCAGCATCAGCGCGGCTCGACGCGGTTCGTGACGATCCACGCGGCGAGATCCGAGCGCACGAAGAGGACGCGGCGGCCGACCTTCACGTGCGGGAGCCGCCGGTTGCGGGCGAGCTCGTAGACGGTCGATCGCCGAACGCGGAGCAACTCGGCTGCCTCGTCTGCGGTCAGCAGCGGCTCTGAGAGCAGTGGCAGCTCGGTCTGGGCCGCGGCGACGCCGTTGTGCTCGACGAGGGCCATGCTCTCGCTACCGGCCGATCTCCCAGCCGGCGCCAGCCGCGCGGTCGAGCACCCGCTCTGGCCGCTCGAGCCGCGGTGCCCGCTGCGGTTCCTGTCTACGCGACTCGACGCGCCGCACCCGCTGTAGCTCTGCGAGCACTGCGTTCACCCTGTCGCGGCAAGCGGCCACGCGAGCCGCCGCGCGTTCTTCCGTATCACGCGCACGCGTGAGAGCTTGCTGGTGTTGCCGCCGGGCACCCCGTCGCAGCGGATGTGGGGCGACGTCCTCCAGCTCGGTATGCCGCCCAGCGGCGGCATCGCGTTCGCTACTGGCGGCGTCGAGCTCTGCGTGCGCGCGCTGAAGCTCCCCGACGAGCCGCTCTTCCCGCCCCGTGTCGCTTGCCAGTTCATGAGCCTCCGATCGCTCGACCGCGGTCGCGAGCCGATCGCGCGTCCCGCCGCCGGCCCGCTCGGCCGGCGCATACTCGTCTCGCTCGCGATCGCGCTCTGAGATGGCATAGAGCCGGTTGCTCTCCCGGCCACGGCTGAGCGCGCTGTATGCCCACTCGCTCGAGATCCGGTCGCTGGCGAGGACGAAGGTCTGCCGGAACGTCAGCCCTTGGGCGACGTGGCCGGTGATCGCGTACGCGTGTTGGAGCGCGGCCCCGTGGCGAGTCGGTGAGTCCAGGTAGTCCGCAGGGAGGCGCACCTGCTGGCTGCCGAGCGCGATGTCGATCGATCGGGCCGTCACGTCGACGCGGGTGACGACGCCGCGATCGCCGTTGGAAATGCCGAGCCGCCGGTCGTTCCTGCGCAGTACGACGCGATCACCCACCGCGAACGCGGCGGGACCGACCGTCAGCTCGTCGCGGCCGAGCGCGCCCGAGACCCGCAGTAACGCGCGAGCACGCCCGTTGAGGTCCCGGACGTCGACGCGGCGGTGCGCGATCATCACCGACCGGTCGGGGTCACGCGCTGCCCACCAATCGGCGACCAGCTTCTGACGCAGCGCGTCGGCGTCCTCGCCGGCCACGACGCGCCCACGCGCCTCGTACTCCCGCAGCGCATCGGCGCCTCGCCCGTCGCGAAGCAGCACGAGCGCCTCGCGCTCCCAGCGCTCCGCCTGCCGTCGATTCTCGCGAAGTTCGATCACCGGTAGCCGCGTGATCAGAGCTCGGAATGCGCCGCCGGCTTCGATGGAGGGCAGCTGGCGATGATCGCCGAGAAGCACCAGCTTCGCCTGTACGCGGGAGGTGTGCGCGACGAGCCGCGCGAGCTGCCGCGTCGAGACCATGCTCGCCTCGTCGATGACCACGACAGCACGGCGCGGCAACCCAGCTGGGCGATGGTCGAGCTCGGCGAACAGCGCGGCGAGGCTTGTGCTCGCGATCCCGGTGCTCTGCTCGAGATTGCGGGCTGCGCGCCGCGCAACGGCCGCGCCGACAACCACGCGGCCACTCGCCTTCCACGCCTCCGTCGCCGCGGCGAGGGCGAACGTCTTTCCGGCGCCGGCCTGCCCGACCACCACTGCGACTCCGTCGCCCTCGAGCGTGAGCCGGCGCACCATCTCCGCTTGCTCGCCGCTCAATGTCGGGCGCTTGCTCAGCGCGCGCTCGACCATGCGCTCGCGCGCCACGCCGATGCTTCCGTTCTGCGTCGAAGTCGCGTGCTGGAGGATGTGCTGCTCGAGCTGCAGAAGCTCCGGCGTCGAGTAGACCCGCTCGCCCCGTACGAGCGGCACGACCCGACCGTCGCGGCCCCACAGCACGTCGGAACGACTGAGGCCGCGCTCACCAACCGCAAGCGCCACGGCGCGATCAGAGGCGAGGAATCGATCCACCGCCGCCTCGATCTCCACGATCGTGAGGCCGGCGTCCGCCGGCAGCCGCTCGGAGAACATCTGGATGACGGCGCGGCGCGTGAACGTCGCCCGATCACGGGTCAGCCCATCGGCCCCAACCAGCGCCTCGGCGATCTCGCGCTCGAGCGCCTGACCGAGCTCTGAGACCATCGCCCGACCAAGCAGGCCGCGAATCTGCTCCGCCGAGAAGCCAAGACTCGCGGCGCGCCGCCGCCACTCGGGCTGAAGTTGCTCCGGCGTGACGCGATAGTCCTTGACGCGGCGCGTCTGCAGCGCCGCGACTTGGGCGGCGGCAGCGCTCGTCGCGCCACGGCGCTCGAGCTCGGCATCGATGTCGGCTCGTCGCCGGCTGAACGCCCGCAGAACGCCCGCCGGTACGCCGTCGATATCAGCGATCCCATTCCGGACCGGACCCCACTCGACGCCGAGCTCGCGGGTGAGCAGGTTCCGCAGCCGCGTCTCGTAGAGGAAACCGGCGGTCTTCGCGTGCGCATAGATCCGGCGACCGTCGAGCGTCGACCACTGTCCATCGGCGCCCAGCGTTAGATTCGCCACGAGCACGTGGGTGTGCAGCTGCGGGTCGCCGGCGCGCGACGTGCGATGCCGGAACGCGGCCGCGACCAGGCCGTTACCCGCAATCGCATGCACTCCGCCGGGACCGCGCCGCGTCATGGCCGCGGCTCGCTCCATGTATCCGAGCGCCTCCCGCACGGCCGCGTCGTGCGCGTCACGAATCGCGCCCCGTAGCTCGCTGCCTCCAACGCCGAACAGCACGCTCACGCTCTTCGGCGCCGAGAACGTCAGGTCGAATCCGGGCACTCGGGCCGCCAGAACCCGGCCAAGCGGCTCGCCCGTCGCGACATGCTCGCCAGCGAGCACCCGGTCCAGCGCCTGGGCGTCAACGGTCCCGCGCAGCCCGAGCACGACGGCTCCCGAACCCTCCCACGTCCCGCTCACCTCCGGCCCGCTGAGGTAGTAGTCCTCGACCCCGGAGCTCACGGCGCCGGCATGCG
Organism: uncultured Solirubrobacteraceae bacterium; assembly: GCA_963722815.1. Taxonomy (GTDB): domain Bacteria; phylum Actinomycetota; class Thermoleophilia; order Solirubrobacterales; family Solirubrobacteraceae; genus DASQFQ01. Next base: position 89,010 of record CAVROM010000007.1, on the reverse strand, counting down.
TGACCGACCCCTGCGCCTGCTCGAGGTAGTAGCTGGCCTGGCCGGCCGAGAGCTTGCCGATCGACAGCACCGTGAATGGTCTCCATGCGGTTAAGCCGCTGAGGACCGCCCGCGGACAAAACGCGGTGACTTCGGAGCGCAACGGACGCGATCCCACGTGCTGAGCAGCCGCACTGTCGCTTTTCGTCCGAGGGAGCAGTCAACGCCTTGATGTTCTCGCCCCCGGCGCTGCTCCCCGCAGGCTTGCTGTTCTGATCTCGGCTTGTCGGCGACGTCCGACGTGAAGGAGATGGTCCGGCCGGCGGCGAGCTGACTCTCTGTTTCAGGCTGTCGGCCGGTGGGCCTGACTTCCTTTCGCAATGTCGCTCGTCGCCGTTCCGGGATGGCTCGGCGTGACTTGATAGGAGCGTGGCAGCGCCCTCAAGCAAGCCATGTCCGCCGAGCGGCCCAACTGTCGGTCGATGAAACAGGAGGACAGGGCGATTGATCGTGCTCGGGGCGGACATGCACAAACGACCCACCCCGTCGCGGCGATCGCGGCGGCGACGGGTGAGCTGCGCGGCGAGAAAACCGTCCGGGTCGGCGACGACGGGTTCCTGGCGCTGTTGGACTGGGGCCGCGGTCGCTCGGCGCCGAGCGGGTCTGGGCGCTGGAGGACTGCCGGCACGTGTCGGGCTCGTTTGAGCGGTTTCTGATGACCAGCGGCGAGCGCGTCGTCCGGGTCGCGACGAAGCTGATGAGTGACGTTCGCCGCGCTGGCCGCGAGCGCGGCAAGTCCGACCTCATCGACGCTCTTGGCGGTCGCGCGAGCGGCGCTGCGCGAGGGCATCGAGGCGTTGCCGTCGGCGCACCTGGCGGGCGTCGAGCTCGAGATCCGGCTGCTGGTCGATCACCGCGAACGGCTGATCCGCAGCCGCGTCGCGCTCAACAACGACCTGCTCTGGCACCTCCATGACCTCTGGCCCGAGCTCAAGCTGCCCGGCAGCGCGCTGTTCTCAAAGAAGTGGTCGAGCCGCATCGGGCGGCGCCTGGCGCGCGCGGAACAGACCGCTCGGGTCCGGATCGCTCGCGACGAGCTGCGGCGACTGCGCGACCTGACCGTCGCCGCCAATGAGCTCGAGAGCGAGATCTCAGACCTCGTCGACCAGGCCGCGCCACAGCTGCTCTCAGAGCCCGGGTTCGGGCCGCTAACGACGGCGAAGCTGCTCGGCGAGATCGCCGGCGCCGGCCGCTTCTCCACCGACGCAAAGCTCGCCCGCGCCGCCGGCGTCGCTCCGATCCCCGTCAGCTCCGGCAAGACCAACCGCCACCGCCTGGACCGCGGCGGCAACCGCCAGCTCAACACCGCCATTCATCGCATCGCGCTCACCCGCGCCCGCTGCCACCCCGAAAGCCAGGACTACCTGGCCCGCAAGCGCGCCGAAGGCAAGACCGGCCTCGAAGCCATGCGCTGCCTCAAACGCCACCTCACCCGTCGCATCTGGCACCTCCTCCAGCCGCCTCGCCTGGTCGAAGGAACACCGCCATCACCACCAATTACTTGACATAGGAGCTGCGAAAGCGGCAGTCACCGCAGCTCAAGCCATTGCGATTCAGCGTCGTGGGATCACAAATCTGCGGGTTGCGGCGGCCAACGAAGCGGCTGACCGGTGCGCTCAAGGAGGAGCTCAACTAGCCTCTGTTCGACTGAGCGCGAGCAGCCGCTCGTGCAGCTCGTCGACGCGCCGCTCGTGCTCCGGCTTCATCAGCACGCTGCGGAGGATGCGCGCGTCTGGGACGTCCGCGTCGTGATCTGTGAGCCGTGCGGCCGGAACGCGCAGCACGCTCAGGTGCACGCCGTCCGCCGCGGCCGCCTCGAACAGCGCCTGTGAGGCGCGGTCCACCGCGCTCGCCGTGCGCTCAGCGCTGCTGGGATGGAAGGCGAGTATGTCGAGCTCCGGCGGCTGCAGAACCTCGAGCTGCGGTGCCTCGGCGATCAGCTGCGCCCAGCGGCGGGCGGCCCGCAGGCCGGCGGTGAGGCTCGCACCGAGCCCCTCGTCGGGATCGAGCGGCAGTGCGCGCAGCGTCATCCACAGCGCCGCCGCCGCGGCACCGCACGCGAGCACTCGAGCCTGATCTCGCCGAGGTGCAGCTCGTCGGACGTGAAGTACGTGTACGGCGAGTCGTGGCGGTACAGCCGGCCCACGCCCGGGTCGCGGAACAGCACGCACCGCAGCCGTACGGCTGCAGCCCGTGCTTGTGCGGGTCGACGACGACCGAGTCGCCTTCGGCGATCGCGCGGAAGGCCGGCGCGACAGCGGCGTCGGCGTCCCGCGCGAGCAGCCTGAAGAACCCGCCGTACGCGGCGTCGACGTGCACCCGCACGCCGTGCGCTCGCGCATCGGCGATCGCCTCGACGACCGGGTCGACCGCGCCGAGCCCGGTCGTGCCCGGCGTCGCGACGACGGTCCGACGCCGCCCTCCGCGAGCTGCGCGCTCCAGCGCGTCGACGTCCATCCGGCCGCGCGCGTCCGCCGGACGACGCGGCTCTCGCACCCCGAGCACGCCGCACATGCGCGCGTGCGTGTAGTGCGCCTCGGCGCGAGTACGCGACGGCCTTGCCGGGGTGCAGCTCGCGGGCCACCCAGAGCGCCTCGAGGTTCGCGATCGTGCCGCACGCGGTCAGGTGGCCGAGCGCGTCGTCCGGCAAGCCGAACATCGCGGCGAGTCGCGCGACGACCTCCTTCTCCATCTCCGCCGTCGCCGGCCCGCCGTCCAGCGCGTGGTTGTTCGGGTTGATCAGCATCGCCGCGGGTACGCGCCGACGGCGACCGGATGCGGCGGCTTGAGCATCTGTCCCGCGTAGCGGGGTGGAAGAACGGGTAGTTCTCGCGCATGCGCTGCGCGAACGCGCTCCAGGCATCCGCGAGCCGGGCAGGATCGGGCTCCCCCCGCGGGGTGCGCCGCGTAGGGTGGCATGTCCGACTCCCAGTCCTCGATGAGCTCGAGGGCGCGGTCGGTCAGCTCGCGCAGCGCAGCCCAGCGGGATGCGTGGCCGTTCACGGGGCTCAGCCTACAGCGCGCCGTCCAGCGAGGTCCGAGCACGCGCTACCGCCTCGACGTAGTCGGCAGCGCCGCCACGAGCCGCCCCAGCGGCGCCGGCGCTATCGCTTCGTAGGCGAGGCTGTCGCATAAGTCCGCGCTGGTTTCTCCACCGAAATCGCCGAGCCGCACAACCGCGTGCTGAAGGTGGCTTCTGCGGCGCCCTCGAGGCAAATCGGTCGCGGCGAACGGGTCTTCAAAGTCTCCGTCGGGCTTGATGCGACAGCCTCAGGCAAAGGCAGCAGCGACGGGCTCACTGCTCCTATCCATGGAGGCTGTTGCGAAATGTCGTGGCGCCGGGAGACTCCGCAAGGCGTGGGCGGTCGGCGTGGTGAAGAGCGGTTGAGTCGTGCGCCGCGGCGGCGGCCGGTCAGGCGGCCGCGGGGGCGCTGGTGTGCCGCCAGAGCTTGAGGAGGTTGTGGGCGGTGTTGGTCAGGCGCCATTCGGAGCGGGCGGCGGATCTGCCGCGGCGTAAGAAGCGGTCGATGCGGCGGTTGAACTTGGTGTCGCCGAAGATCGGCTCGATCATCGTCTGGCGTTTGGCGTAAAGCTCGCCGCCCGCGTCGGTCTCCAGGACGCGGCGCATGAACGCGTAAAGGCCGCCGTCCCAGCCAGGCCGTGCGCCCGCTCGTTTCTTAGCGTCGGGCGGAATGAGCACCGTCAGACCGTCGCCGAGCAAGCGTTCCATCTGGACCTGATGCCAGTAGCCGGCGTCGGCCAGGACGACGTCAGGCGGCTGCTCGACGCCGGCCCGACGCAGCTCTTCGCGTGCGGCGCTGATCATCGGCTCAAGGTGTCCGAAGTCCGGGGAGGCAACAGTGACCTCGGCGGCGATGACGATCTGATCCTCCGTCGCCACCGCCTGGGCGTTATAGCCCTGCACCCAACCGCGCGAGGTCTTGACGTTGCGCGAGTCCAGATCGCTGAGGTTGATCTTGCCTGTCGGTCGCTCGGGCGATGTGAACGGCTCCGGCGGACGGCCGAACTTCTTGCCGTTCTTGTCGACACCGCGAGCCCGGTAGGCCTCGTAGGCGGCGTTGGCGTGGCACTCGGTCCGGTGCTCTTCTTCCAGGCGGCGCTTGGCCTCGCGGAGCCGGTCGGGCCGGTCGCGCGGGACCGGCCGCGCCTCCTGGGCCCGCTGCTCGTCGAGCCGGCGCTTGGCCTCGCGCAGCCAGCCGCGCCGGCCCTGCGCGGTCGCCAGCTCGGGCGGTAGCTCGTCGCCGCGCGCGTCACCGAACTGCTCGTCTTCTTCGGCGTCGACGGCGTCGGCCTCGGCGAGGATCTCGCGCGCGATCTGTTCGTAGTCGCGCGTGGCCTGCGGGGCGGCGTTGGCCGCCACCTTGGTCCCGTCGACGGCGATCACCCCGACGCGGACCAGCCCGGCGTCGGCGCAGAGCGCCAGCACCTCGCCGAACAGCTCGGCCAGCGCGCTCTCGTGGCGCTGGCGAAACCGCGCGATCGTCGTGTGATCCGGCGCCCGGTTGGCGCAGATCACGCGCGTGGCGACGTCCTCGACGCAGCGACGCTCCAGCCGCCGCGACGAGCGCTCCCCGATCGCGTAGCCGTAAAGCAACAACGCGACCATCACCGCCGGATCGTGCGCCGGCCGACCATGCCCGTCGACCCGATAGACCGCATAGAACGCGCTCAGATCCAACGCCGCGACGGCGTCGATGACAAACCACGCGAGATGCCCTTCCGGCAGCCACTCCCGCAGGCTCGGCGGCAACAACAGCTCCTGCTCGCGATCACACGCGACGAAGTTCTGCGCCATCCCGGAATGGTCTTAACCACCCCGGACGGACCCGCCCCTTTACGCAACAGCCTCCGCGCAAAGCAGCAGTCCGGCTGAGCGGCGGGGGCCGCTGCGCATTCGGCTGCATGGGCTAGCGGCCGGCGCGGGACGGCGTCCCACCGCCTCGAATGGCTCACGACGACATCGACGCAACCGCACAGCACATCCGAGCCATTCGAGAAACCGACATGGTTCAGAAGTGAGCCCTCATCAGCCGAGTTCGGCCCTGGCACCAGGCACGCTACGAGGCAGACGCCTCAACGTCGATCGACACCCACAAGACCAGACCGACACCCACAAGACCAGACCGACACGCACTTGCACTTTGCAAGATCAGCCGCTGGCGCCGCGGGTGCGTCCGCCCGACGGCGTCGGTGGTCCCTCCGGGAACTAATCGAGCGCAACGGCGCGCCGCGCCCAGACTTACGGGAGCGGGCAAACTATCGTCTGGCCGCATGCTGACCGATTTGCGCATCGAGAACTTCAAGGCGTGGCAGGACACCGGACCGGTGCGGCTAGCGCCCCTCACCGTGCTCTTCGGCAGCAATAGCTCGGGCAAGTCGAGCATCCTCCAGCTGCTGCTGATGCTTAGGCAGACAGTCGAGTCATCCGATCGTCGACGCGTGCTTCATTTCGGCGACAAGGGGACCCCGGTCGACCTCGGGGCCTTCATCGATGTTATCTCGGGGCACGACGCCCGGCGGCCACTGAGTTTCTCGCTCTCCTGGCGGCCCCCGGAGCCGCTTCTCGCCACCGACGTACGAACCTCTTGCGTCTATGAGGGCGTTGATCTGTCCTTCTCCGCCGAGCTCAGGAGCACGCAGAGCACCCAAAAGGCTAATCCTCCTCGGCTCGTCGTCCAGGAACTGGAGTACGCGCTGACGGGCGGTAAGCGAGACATGCGGCTCGGCCTGAGGCGCAACGCCCGACGGGAGTACAGCGTGACGTCAGACGGATTCCACCCCGTTCGCACGCTGGGTCGCAAGTGGCCGGTCTCGGCCCCGACGCATTTCCATGGCTTTCCGGACGATGTGAATACGCGCTTTCAGAACCTCGAGTTCGCCGCCGACTTGACCCTGGCACTTGAGGAGGAACTCACGTCCATCGCCTATCTCGGTCCTCTTCGGGAGCCTCCCGAGCGTCTTTACCGCTGGTCTGGTGAGGAACCGGACCACGTGGGATGGCGCGGCGAGCGGAGCATCGAGGCGCTGCTAGCCGGCGCCGATCGCCGATTTCAACGCAAGAAGCGTCACCGCTATCGAGAGCTGCAAGTGATCGTCGCCGAGTGGTTGAAGCAGCTCGGTGTGATCGACGAGTTCGAGGTCCGCTCGATCCGCAGAGGCGGTGACCAGTACGAGGTCCGAGTGCGTGCTCCGCACGGCCGCGACTATGTGCTGCTGACGGACGTCGGCTTTGGCGTGTCGCAGGTTGTGCCGGTGGTCGTGCAGTGCTTCTACGCGAACGCGAACGATGTCCTGATCCTCGAGCAACCCGAGATCCATCTGCATCCGAGCGTCCAAGCCAACCTCGCGGATCTCTTCATTGAGGCTCTGCGAATTCGCGAGGACGGCGCGGAGCGCGGCCTCCAACTCATCGTGGAGAGCCACTCCGAACACTTCCTACGCCGGCTGATGCGAAGGGTGGCCGAAGGCGTCATTTCCCTCGATGAGGTCGCGTTGTACTTCGCGCGGCCCGGCGCACAGGGATCGCGCCTCGAGCCGCTCGAGATCGACGAGCTCGGCTCGATCGGCAACTGGCCGGAGGACTTTTTCGGCGACCAGATGTCCGATATTGCCGCGCAGGCTGAGAGGGCGATGGAGCGTCGACTAGCAGCGGTCGGGTGAGCGAGATGGTCGTCGACACCAACGTCGCGCTCCTTGCGAATGCGGCGACGGAGAAGACGTCATCGTGGGACCCGCATTGCATTCTTGCCTGCGTCACCGCAATCCGTGCGCTTCAGGCAGAAGGTGGGCTTGTCCTAGATGACGCCCAGCGGATCCTCGCCGAGTACTTCAACAAGCTGTCGCGCAGCGGGATGCCCGGACTGGGCGATGCTTTTGCCAAGTGGGCGTGGGATCACCAAGGAGACGCTCGGGCATGCTCGCGAGTCGTCATCACAGAACACGGCGACAGTTTCGTCGAGTTCCCCGACCATCCCGACCTCGCCTCATTCGACCCTTCAGATAGGAAGTTTGTCGCCGTGGCCGCTGCACACGGATCGGCGGAGGTCCTGCAGGCTGTGGATAGCAAGTGGTGGGGGTGGCGAGAAGCCCTCGCCGAGGCCGGGGTCAGCGTGCGCTTCTTGTGTCCTGAATACATCGAAGCGACGTACCAGAAGAAGATGGAGGGCAGAATTGAGCTTCTTCCGCTTCCCAAGCACGCCGCACCTGGAGTTGGAGTCCGGCCCGCGGGTTCGGGCTGACAAGGTGCTCGCGCCGAGCGAAGCAGCCGATCTGCTTGCCCATGACCTCGTTGTTGAGGAAAAGGTCGATGGAGACAACTTGGGCTTCTCCGTCACCGACCAGGGCCTGCGCGCACAACACAGAGGCGACTACATTCGCCTCGATGAGGGCTGGCGCTATCCCCACCTGACTTCCTGGCTTGCGCTGCACAGCGCGACGCTTGGTGAGGCGTTGGGGCCTTCGCTGCTCCTCTTTGGCGAGTGGTGCGCTGCTCAGCACACGGTGCGGTATGACAACTTGCCTGACTGGTTCTTGGTCTTCGACGTCTTCGACCGCGATCGGGGACGCTTCTGGTGCGCGTCCCGGCGAGACGAGCTCTCTGCTCACGCTGGCCTCTCAACCGTCCCTCGCCTCGCGGAAGGTCGCCAGACCGCGGCTGAGCTGCGCTCGCTCCTTGGGCGCTCGAAGCTCGGACCAGATCCTATGGAGGGGCTCGTAGTTCGGAAGGAAACCGGGGCGTGGACGACTGCCCGCGCCAAAGTCGTCCGGCTCGAGTTCCTGCAACCACATGACGACCATTGGCGCAGCCGGCCGACGAAGCTCAACCGTCTCGGCGCGCCGGAAGTGGCGCAGCCAAACTGAGCGACACTCGTCGCCGCTCGGGTCACGGCTCCGAAACCGTGTCCCGAACCGTGTCCCCGACTCCAGCAGAACCGACCCACCCGGGACAGACTTGGCCCCGCCTGGTTTGGCTCTAAATCGCCAAACCAGGCCTCCAATGCAGATCTCTTAATCCGAAGGTTCCAGGTTCGATTCCTGGCGGGGGCATGGGACGAGGGCGTAGGCGATCGCGTCTTCGAAGCCCAGCGCGCCGCCCGCCCGCGCGGCGGCACGCCAGGCGTCGCTTCCGAGCCGTGCCTGCGCGGGTGCGAAGAATGCCGCGTCGAGCTGCGCTTCGACGTAATCCTCGGGTGCGTCGAACCGGTGCGCGGCAGCGGCGCCGACGAGCGTCGCGGCACGCCGGCCGTCGCCGGTGAGCACCGCGATCGCGGCAAACCCGCGCAGGGCCTCGAACGCCTGGGGTGCAATCACCAGCTCACGACACAGCGTCAGCTCCTCGCGAAAGGCGCCCAAGGCGGTGTCCGTGTCGCCGGTCAGGAGCGCGGCCAGCCCAAGATTGCCGCTGTTGACCATCCGCAAGAACCGATTGTCCAGCGCGCGCGTGATCGGGGTCGCCCGCGCGGCGAGTCCGCTGCGTCACCCACATTGCCGAGACAGAGCGCGGCGTAGGCCGCGTCGGTCAGCAGGTTCGCGAGCTCATGGACATTGCCGGCGTCGGTGAGCAGCGCCGCGGCTCGGTCGACGCGATCGCGCAGATCGGCGATGCTCGAGGCCGCAATCGCCTTCGCTTGAGACGCTTCGGCGATCTCCCACTCGTCGCCGGTTGGCCCAGTGGAGCGCCTCGTCGGCGAGCGCGTCGGCCACCTCGAGCCGCTCGGCGGCGATCTCTTGGTGGCGCGACGCTGGAGGACCTGGGAGAGGAGTATGGGATCGCCGAGCTGCCGGGCGACGGCCTCCGCCGTGGCCGCGACCGCCGCTTCTGCGGCTCCCCGTCCCACGCGCGACAGGCACTGGGCCTTGGTGTAGAGCACGCGGACGCCGAGAGCCGGATCGGCGTCGGCGCCCGGCAGGCTCAGGGCCCGCTCGATCCACTTCAACGCCTCGGCGTGGCGATCGCGCATGAACCAGTAGTCGCCGAGCGCCGCGACCAGGGCCACGGCCCGCTCGGCGCTCGGCTGCGCCGACCGCCCATGCGAGCGCCGCGTGCAGATTGTCGATCTCGGCGTCGAGGTGCGCGAGGTGCTCGCGGGCGTCGGCGCGGCGCAGCGCGTGTTCGGTTCCGTGGCGCTGCGCGAGCGCGAGGTAGTGGCGATGGTGCTGCTCGTGCACGGCGTCGGCGTCGGCCGCGGCGGCAAGCGCTCGCCGGCGTAGGCGTGGATGGTCGCGAGCATCCCCAGCCGGGTCGGGCGCGGGCCCAGGCGCACGCGCGTGAGCAAGCTCTTGGCGACCAGGCCGTCGAGCGTGTCCAGCCCGCCCGCCGGTGATCGTCTCGGCCGCCTCGATCGTCGCGCCGCCCGCGAACACCGCAAAGCGCGCGAAGCACTCGCGCTCCTGCGCGTCGAGCAACTCGTAGCTCCACTCGATCGTCGCCCGCAGCGTCTGCTGGCGCGCCGGGGCGTCGCGCCGCGGCCGGCGCGGCGAGCGCGCTGTCGAGGCGCTCGGCGATTTCGCGCGCCGAGAGCAGCCCGCAGCGAGCGGCGGCCAGCTCGATCGCGAGCGGCAGCCCGTCGACGCGCCGGCAGATCTCGGTGACGGTGTCCGGTCGTCGTCCCGAAGGTGCGGATCGGTATGCGCGCCGCGGCGCGCTCGTCGAACAGCGCCACCGCGGGTCCGCGTCGGCGAGCGGGGGCGACGGGGAAGCGCTGCTCGGCCGCGATGGCGCAGCGGCTCCCGGCTCGTCGCCAACACGGTCAGTTCAGGACAGGCCGCCAGCAGCCCGCCGATCAGTCGCCGGCCGAGCAGGTGCTCGCAGTTGTCGGTCACGAGCAGCAGCTGCTGCGCAGCCAGGAAGCGCGTCGGGCCGCCTGATCGGGCGACTCCCCGGCGAGGACGGCGACGCCGAGCGCCTCGATGATCGCGCCGGCACGTCGCCGGCCCGCTCGAGCGCTGCGAGCGAGACGAAGCGGGCCCCGTGCGCGAAGTCGGCGCTCGACGCGGCGCGGCCGCCTCGAGCGCGAGCCGCGTCTTGCCGACCCCGCCCGGGCCCGGTCAGGGTCAGCGAGCCGCACTGCCGCGAGCCGCTCGGCGAGCGCCGCGAGCTCGGCTCGCGCCCGATCGTGCGATTCGGCAGCGCGCGGCCGCGCTCGCCGGGCGCGTCGGGCGCCGGCTGGCGCGTCGAGCCCGGCGGTCCGCGCGAGGATCGCACGCTGGAGCTCCTGCAGCTCTCGGCCCGGCTCGATGCCGAGCTCGCTCGACGAGCACGTCGCGGGCGCTGCCGGTAGGCCTCGAGCGCGTCGGCTTGGCGGCCGCGCGATAGAGCGCGAGCATCAACTGTCCGTGCAGCCGCTCACGCCACGGCTGCTCGCGCGACGAGCGCTCCAGCTCGGCGACCAGCTCGGCGTGCCGCCCGAGCGCCAGCTCGGCCTCGAGCGCTCCTCCAGCACCGCCAGCCGCTGCTCCTCCAGCCGCGCGATCTCCTAGTATGCAGACCGCTTCGTTGAGGAAGTCCCACCAGCGGCGGGCCACGCCACAACGCAAGTGCCTCCCGCAGCGACTCCGCCGCCTGCCCGGGTTCGCCCACCGCCAGCGCCCGCCGGCCCTCACGCAGCAATAGCTCGAAGCGAGCGATGTGGAGCTGGCCCGGCTCGACCCGCAGCATGTACCCGCCGGCGCGGGTCACCAGCAACCCGTCGGCGCCGTACTCGCCCCGTTCGCCCCGCAGCGCCCGGCGCAGGTGCGACACATACAGCTGCACGTTCTTGGCCGCCGTCACCGGCGCCGCCTCGCCCCAGAGCTCGTCGATCAATCGCTCGCTCGGAACCACCGCGTTCGCATGCAGCAACAACACGGCGAGCAGCGCCCGTTTCTTGGGGCCGCCGAGAGCGACGTCTCGATCGCCCTCGACCACCTCCAGCAGCGGCGGGGATGCGGAATTCCATTGCTCAGGGGGCTCCTGCGCTGCGCCGACCCGTGCCGCCCCCTCGAGTTCGACTCTCGGCGGGGGCATCAGCGGGCGAGCCACACGTCCTTGAAGCGCCGGAACGCGGCCGGATCGTAGAGCGCGTCCGACGTGTCCGCCAGCTGGTCGATACCGCCCATCGGCGGTAGTTAGAGGAGCTCCGGATCGGCGACGGACTCGAGGCAGGGGTCGGCGAAGCGGTAGGCGATCCGTTCGCGCGCCGGGCGGTTGTGGAACTGGCGCAGCTTCGGGTCCACCGGGTCGATGAGGCCGAGCGCGCTGAAGCGGCGCGCGACGGCCTGGTGCGGCACTTCCCGCGCCGTCTCGCGGGTCGCGAGGTCCGGTGCGCGGACCGCGTCCGCGAGGAAGCGGTCGAGGCCGTTGGAGATGGACGCCGCGGTCGAATTTGTGCACGAGCCACTTGGAGTAGGGCGTAGAGTGGCGGGCGATGAGGAGTGCGAGCCGCATGGCGTGGCGCCAGCGGCGGGCGGCGAGCACGCTCGAGCCCAGCTCGTCGCCGACCTCGGCCGTGCGCTGGACGAAGGGCTCCTCGTACGCCAGCAGGGGCCACTGGCAGCCCGGCGGCCAGCGCTGATAGATGCTCAGAGCGGCGTTGGGTGAGGCCCTCTTCGGCGCGAGTCGGGGAGGGTCTTTTTCTTTCTTCTATTTGGAGGAGGTTGTGCTGATGGCCGACTTGCTCGAGAGAGTTCCGTGCGACGGGTGGTGGTGGCGATCGATCCGGGCAAGGTCGCGTCAATCGGGTCTGGGTGACTGATCGCGCGCGGGCTTGATCGGCGAGCCGGTGTCGCTGCCGATTTCGCGGCCGGGATCGAGCGGCTTGGGCGGGTTGCTCGGCGGCGGCGACGCGCCGGTGATCGCGATCGAGGCGACGGGGTCGTTGCATCGGGCGTGGGCGGCCGAGCTCGAGCGGCGCTGGCCCGGCTCGCTGCGGCTGTTCGCGCCGTCTGAGACGCAGGCCGCGCGGGCGCAGCTCGGCTCGCGGCGGTTTAAGACCGACGATCGCGACTGCGCCGCGCTGGTCTGGCTCGCGCGCCAGGGCGCGGGCCGGCCCGGCGACGCCCTCGCCGGTCGAGGCGCTGCTCGCGGCGGTCGCGCATCGCCGCCAGCTCGTGCTCGCGCTCAAGCCGCTGCGCCAGCGCCTGCACGATCAGCTCAACGCGCTCGCGCCGGGCCTCTCGGCGCCGGCCGGGCACGGCCGCGCGCTGGCGCTGGACACGCCGACCGGCCGGGCGGTGTTGGCCTGCGCGGCCGCGTTCGCGGGCCGCGCCCGTGCCGCGCTCGCTGAAGGCGCGCGCCGGCGGCCGCCTGAGCGACGCGACCGCCGACGTTCTGGGCCGAGCGCTGGAAGGGCTGCCTGGCCGCCGCCCCCCGACGCGCGAGCTGCGCGCCGCTGCGGCTCGCACGCGACCTCGACCGCTTCGAGCGCGCTGCAGGCCGACATCGCCTTCGTCGACGGCCAGCTCGCGCAGCCTGCTCGACGCCAGCGCCGGGCAGGTCCTGACGACCCTGCCGGGGGTCGCGATCGTCCGCGCCGCCGCGTTCGCCGCGCACACGCTGCCGATCGAGCGCTTCCCCACCCCCGAGCACCTCTACTCGGCGACCGGGCTCGCGCCGGCGAGCTATGAGTCCGCGACATCCGCGCGCGGCGGCGATCAGCCGCACCGGCCTGCCCGAGCACCGCGACGCGCTGATGGGCATCGCCTGGGGCCTGGGCCAGCACGCCCCGCCTTCCAGGCCCGCCGCGACGAGCTCAACGCACGCGGCATCACCGCATCCAGGCCCGCGTCGCGCTCGCCCGCCACGCCTGCCGGCTCTGCTGGCGACTGCTTCACACCCAACAGCCCTACGACGATCAGCGTTACGATCGCGCCAGGCGAGACCGCGGGCGGTGACGGCGTTACAGCTATGCCGCACGACGGCGCAACCTAGCTTGCCGCCCGCCCGCGCTCGCCGGACCTCACGGCGCACACGAAAGCCTGCCGCACGACGGCGCCTGATCAGCCTGCCGACCTGACCGGCACCCCGCCGAGCGCCCCAACCCCGATCAACGCAAACACCGCGATCACCGACCGCGGCGACCGCCCCTACGACCACCGCGCCTTGACTCACGGCCGGAAAGCTAGACCGGGTCCGGGTACCAGGCGAGCTCCTCGCGCACGCGCGAGCTCGCCGGTGTCGTCGCCGAAGACCGCGCCGCCAGACACTCCGAGGAGGAGCTGCTGCGGTGTCACGAGCCAGTCGGCGGCCGCGAGCGGCCGGGTGGCGTCCACGCCGAGCAGCGCGACCAGCCACTTGGGGAGCGTCGTCACCGTCACGTGGTGCTGGACCGGGACCGGACCCAGCCGTAGCGCACGGGCCAGTCGCGGAACGTGTCGGGCAGCCCGCGTCGACCGCGCCCGCGACCGCCTCCACGTCCGCTGCATCACGAACACCGCACCCGCGGGCCCCAGCCTGATCGGTCGAGCGCGCGGTGTCGAACCCGAGCACGTCCGATCCGGTCCCGATCAGCGCCGCTGCGTGCGGGACGTCGCCGACCAGCGGGGCGACCGCCTCGTGGTAGAAGGCGCCCGCCAGCTCCATCCCGGGGATGAACGCTGGAGTGCGCGCCCGCCTCGCCACGCCGGCGAAGGATGACGGATCGCGGCTGAGCACCCGATCGGATCGGGTATGCCGCGGGAGATGGCCGGATCGCCACAGTCCTGACCGCGCTCTTGCTCGCGCTCGTGGCGGCGCCGGCCTCGGCGGCCGATCGCTACCGCAACCCGCTGCCCGCCACGATCCCCGCCACCGGCGACCGCGTCGAGACGTTCGCCGACCCCGACGTCATCCAGGGCCGCGACGGCGCGTACTACGCCTACGGCACCACCGACCCGCTGAACGACCGCGACCGCGATGGCAGCGGCGCGTTGCGCGCGCACCACATCCCGACCCTGCGCTCGACCGACCTCGTGCACTGGACCTACGTCGGCGACGCGTTCAAGGACGCGCCGGGCTGGCTCGAGCCCGGCTCGCCGCAGTGGGCGCCGGACGTCCGCTACCTCGGCGGCCGCTACGTCCTGTTCTACACGGGCACGGACACGACCGGCGCGGTCAGCGGCGAGCCGGGCTGCCACGGCGACTCGGCGATCGGCGCCGCCACCAGCGCGTCGCCGACCGGGCCGTGGAAGGACGTCGGGCACCCCGTGGTGGCGCCGCGGCGGCATGGCCCGGGCTGCGACTTCCTGTGGACGTTCGACCCCGCCGTGATCACGGACGCCGCCGGCCGCGCCTACCTCTACTACGGCAGCTACTTCGGCGGCGTGCAGGTCCGCGACCTCGACGCCGGCTCGCTCACCGCCGACCCGGCGACCGCGAAGCAGGTGGTCATCCCCAACCGCCTCGAGGGCACCTTCGTCGTGCGGCGCGGCGGCTGGTACTACCTGATGGGCTCCGCGACCGACTGCTGCCGCGGCCCGCTGACCGGCTACAGCGTGTTCGCGGGCCGCTCGCGGAGCCCGCGCGGGCCGTTCGCCGACCGCCTCGGCGTGCCGCTGACCGCGAGCCGCGCCGGCGGCACGCCGGTGATCTCCATGAACGGCAACCGCTGGGTCGGCCCCGGGCACAACTCGGTGGTCACCGACGCCGCGGGCCAGGACTGGTTCGCCTACCACGCGATCGACCGCGGCGACCCGTACCTGGATCCGCCCAACCCGCTCAATATCAACAAGCGCCCGATGCTGCTCGATCGCCTCGAGTGGGTCGGCGGCTGGCCGAGCGTGCGCGCCGGCCGCTGGGCGTCGGACACGCCGCAGCCGGCGCCCGGCGTCCGCCGGCCCCCGCTCCCGCCCGTCCGCGCCGACCGCCCCGGCCGCAGGCTGCGCGGGCCGTCCGACGAGTTCAACCGCCGCAAGCTCGAGCGCGGCTGGCGCTGGGTGCGAACGCCCGCCGCGACGCTCGTAAGAGCCCGCGGCGTGCTGCGCTTCCCGGTCCAGGACGCCGACATCGCGGAGGACCCCGGCGACACGCCGCTCGCCTCGCTGCTCGTGCGCAGGCTCCCGCCGGGCGACCTGATGGTCGAGACGAAGTTCTCGGTCGACCTCCCGCCCGACGTGCAGTCGAACTTCGAGCAGGCCGGGATGGCGCTGTACGCGAACGACGACGCGTTCGTCAAGCTCGCGCACGTCGCGATCTTCGAGACGCGGCAGACGGAGTGGGCCAAGGAGGTCCCGACGCTCGTGACGCCGCCCGGCAAGCGCTACGGCAACACGGTGGTCGGGCCGCCGGCGCGCACCACGTGGCTGCGCATCGTCCGGCGCGGGCACCGCTATACGGCCTATTCGAGCACCGACGGTCGGCGCTGGGTGCGCGGCGGGACCTGGACCCACGACCTCCCCGGCGCCCGGCTCGCGCTGTTCGCGATGGGCGGCCCGGGCGGGCACGTGGCGGAGTTCGACTACGTGCGCGTCAGCTCGCTCAGGCGCTGCGCTGGCCCCGTCGGCGCCGAAGTTGTCCGCGGCGAGCCAGGTCGCGTAGGCGGCACGCAGCGGCCGGCCACTCCTCGTCGAGGATCGAGAACCACGCGGTGTCGCGGTTACGGCCCTTGAAGACCTGATGGTTGAAGAAGACGCCCTCGAAGCGGAAGCCGAGGCGCACGGCGGCGCTTCGTGAGGCGTCGTTGGCGGCGTTGCACTTCCACTCCAGGCGGCGGTAGCCGAGGTCGTCCATCGCGTAGCGCATCAGCAGCACCAGCGCCTCGGTGGCGGCCGGGGTCCGCTGCAGGCCGGGCGAGAGCCAGATGTGGCCGATCTCGATGCTGCCGTGGGCGGGCACGATCGACATCAGCGTCGCGATGCCGGCCGCGCGCTCCTCGCCGTCGACGATCGCGAAGAACAGCGGGTCCTCGCTCGCCGCCTGGATGTCCAGCCACGCGCGGTGCTCGCCCTCGGAGGCGAACGGGCCGTAGGGCAGGTACGCCCAGCTCCGCTCGGCGGCCGGGCTCCCGTCGTGGCCGAGGCGGAACAGGTCGGGGCCATGGCGCGCGGGGTCGAGCGGCTCCACGCGCACGCGCTCGCCCGGCAGCGACAGCCGCTCCGGCCGCGGGCGCGGCAGCGCGACGTCGACCGCCCGCATCGACGGCGCCCGGTCGCGTGTGGCGTGCTCGTCACTCATGAGCGGCAGTGTGCCCGACGCTGCTTACATGGGGGCGGTGACCGAACGCACCGCCCTGCCCGACGCGGGCTCCTCCGACCTCCGCGCCGCGGCCGACGCGCTGCGCACGCGGCTTCCCGAGCCGCTGAGCGCGCTCGCCGACATCGCCTACAACTACCGCTGGTCGTGGACGCCGGGAGGCCCCGAGCTGTTCGCGGACGATCGACCCGGAGCGCTGGGAGCTGACGCTCGGCAACCCGGTCCGGCAGCTGCAGGAGGCGCATCCCGGCCGCCTGCAGGACCTCTCGACCGACGAGCGCTTCCTCGAGCGCGTCGACACGCTGGAGCGCGCGGTGCAGACCGAGGGCGCGCCTCCGGTCTCGCCCCCCGGCGTCACGCCGCAGAACCCCGTCGCGTTCTTCTGCGCCGAGTACGCCATCCACGGCTCGCTCCCCGTCTACTCCGGCGGCCTCGGCGTGCTGGCGGGCGACATCCTCAAGGAGTCCTCCGACCGCGCCGTGCCGCTGATCGCGGTCGGGCTGATGTACCGCCACGGCTACTTCCGCCAGCGCATCGACGGCTCCGGCTGGCAGCACGAGTACTGGGTCGACACCGATCCCGACCGCGTGCCCGCCGCGCTCGTGACCGACGGCGACGGCGAGCCGCTCACCGTCTCCGTGCCGTTCGTCGGGCGCGACGTCGTCGCCCAGGTCTGGCGCGTCGACGTCGGCCGCGTGCCGCTCCTGCTGCTCGACGCCGACCGGCCGGAGAACAGCGTCGCCGACCGCTGGATCACCTCGCGGCTCTACGTCGGCGACCCCGAGGTGCGGCTGTGGCAGTACGCGCTGCTCGGCGTCGGCGGCGTGCGGGCGCTGAACGCGCTCGGCATCGAGCCCGGCGTCGTGCACCTCAACGAGGGCCACGCCGCGTTCGCCGGCCTCGAGCTCGCCCGCCTGACGACCGAGCAGGGCGTCTCGGGCGAGGACGCGCTGGCCGCCGCGCGCGAGCGCACGGTCTTCACCACCCACACGCCGGTGCCGGCGGGCAACGACACCTACCCGGCCGCCCAGATCACGCGCGCGCTCGCGCCGCTGGTGGGCGACCTCGGCCTCGACATGGAGTCGCTCGTGCGCCGCGGCCGCACGCACCCGGACGAGGCGGCCGAGCCGTTCGGCGTGACCCAGTTCGCGCTCCGCTCCAGCCGCCGCGCCAACGGCGTCAGCGCCCGCCACGGCGAGGTCGCGCGCGAGATGTGGCACGACCTCTGGCCCGACCGCGCGGTCGACCGACGTCCCGATCGGCAGCGTCACCAACGGCGTCCACATCCCCACCTGGATCGGCGGCCCGATGCGCGAGCTGTTCGACCGCCACCTCGGCGCCGGCTGGATGGACCACGCCACGGACCCGGCGATCTGGGCCGGCGTCGACCGCATCCCGGGCGAGGAGCTGTGGGCCGCCCGCCGCGCCCAGCGCGGCGAGCTGATCGACCTCGTGCGCGACCGCAGCGTGACCGACCGCCTCGGCCGCGGCGACACGCTCGAGTACGTCCGCGCCGCGGCCGACACGCTCGACCCCGACGCGCTCACGCTCGGCTTCGCGCGCCGCGTCGCCACCTACAAGCGGCTCGACCTGCTGCTCAGCGCGGTCGACCGCGCGATGGCGCTGCTGGCCGACGAGGACCGCCCGGTGCAGCTGCTCATCGCCGGCAAGGCGCACCCGCGCGACGACGAGGGCAAGCGGCTCGTGCAGCGCCTGTTCGGCATGAAGGAACGGCCCGAGGTCGGTCGCCGCGTCGTCTACCTCGACGACTACGACTTCCGCCTCGGCGCGGCCATGACCCGCGGCTGCGACGTCTGGATCAACGTCCCGCGCCCGCCGCTCGAGGCGAGCGGGACCAGCGGGATGAAGTCGGCGGTCAACGCCGGCCTCCAGCTCGCGGTGCTCGACGGCTGGTGGCCCGAGGCCTACGACGGCACCAACGGCTGGGCGATCAGCGGCGAGGTCGACCACGACCACGGCGCGCAGGACTGGCGCCACGCCGCGGAGCTCTACCGCCTGCTCGGCGAGGAGGTCGTCCCGACCTTCTACGACCGCGACGGCGCCGGCCTGCCGCAGCAGTGGATGCGGATGGTGCGCTCCTCGCTGCGCGCGTGCGGGCCGAAGTTCGGCGCCGGCCGCATGATCGAGGACTACGCGAGGAACATCTACCCGCCGGGCTGAGCGGGTAGGGACCGCGGCATGCCCAACCGCCGCGCGCTCAAGCTCGATCGCCGCACCAAGGCGATGGGCGTGGTCGCGGTCAGCGCGGCGATCGGCACCGGCGTGGTCGAGCTGGCGCGGGTGTGGCGGCGCGGCTCGGCCGAGCTGCCGACCGAGACCGAGGACGTCAACGAGCTGCTCGAGGCGGCCGGGACGGCCACGCTGCGAGACGCTCGCCGTCGTGCGCGAGGGCTACAGGGCCGTCTCCGACCGCGAGAACGCCGTCTTCAACCTGCTCGCCTCGTTCACGGTCACGTTCGGCCTCACGCGCGCGACGACCGCGCTGATCCGCTCGGGGCAGGGCCACGGCGTCCTGCGCGACTTCGTGATCGCGGACAAGCGCGTCCACCACTTCGTGCCCGGCATCGTGCTCGCGCTGGCCTCGGGCGGGACCTCGATCGGCGTCCGCAGCAAGCAGCTCGACCGCTGGCTCGCGCTGCCGTTCGGCGCCGGCGCGGCGCTCGTGCTCGACGAGGCGGCACTGCTGCTCGAGCTCGACGACGTCTACTGGACCGAGGAGGGCGTGCTCTCCCTGCAGGTCTCGTTCGGGGCGATCGGCATGCTGGCCGCGGGCGCGCTGGCGGTGCGGCTGCTGCGCCGCGGCGAGAGCTCGGTCGGCCTCACGCCAGCGCCAGCACCGTGATCCCCGCCACCACGACGGTCGCGCCCGCGATCCGCCGCGCGCCGGCGGGCTCGCCGAGGAAGAGCGCGGCGTACGCGGTCGCGAACACCACGCTCGTCTCCCGCAACGCCGCGACCGGCGCTGCCGGCGCGCGCTCGAGCGCGGCCAGCACCAGCGCGTAGGCGCCGAAGATGCACAGCGCCGCGATCCCGATCCGCGGCGTCGCGGCCCGCCGGACGCCCCCGCGCACCCGCGCCACGACCGGCACGTACACGAGCACGACCGGGATCAGCACGCACCACAGGTAGGGCACCGGCGCGGCGTGGTCGAGCCCGTACGAGTCGGTCAGCGTGTAGCCCGCGATGCAGGCGCCGCAGGCGAGCGCGTAGCTGGTGTCGCGCGCGTTCGCGCGGCCGTCGATCCCGCGCGCGAGCAGCACGCCCGCGGCGATCACGCCGACCCCGACCGCCTGCGCGGCGCTGACGTGCGTGCCGAGCGCGACGACGCCCACCAGCAGCACCAGCACCGGCGCCACGCCGCGCGACAGCGGGTAGACGAGCCCGACCTCGCCGGAGCGCAGCGCGAGCGCGAGCATCGCGAAGAAGCCGATCTCGAACACCGCCGAGAGCGCGATGTACGGCACCGCGGCACCCTCCACGTCCCAGCCCAGTGCTGCGAACGGAGCGAACACCACCACCGCGATCGCGAGCGCCGCGGCGGTCGCCGCGTCCGTGTCCGGCGCGCGGGCGAGCAGCAGCGTCCACGCCGCGTGCAGGACCGCGGCGCCCAGCGCGAGGAGGACGGCTGCGGAACTCAGGGGGCCAGCGCGGCCAGGGCGGGCTCGAGGCGGTCGTAGACCGGCATCAGCTCGTGGGCGCCCGCGAGCGCGAACATGCGGGCGACCGCGCTGTCCTCCAGCACGGCGACGGCCATCCGGCCTCCGCCCGCGACCACCTCGCGGCGGCACCCGACCAGCGCGCGCAGGCCCGTCGAATCGCAGAACTCGGCCGCCGTGAGGTCGACCACCAGCCGCCGCGCGCCGGCCTGCCGCGCGCCGTCGATGCGGACGGCCAGCCGCGGCGCGGTGGCGAGGTCGAGCTCGCCGCGGATCGGCGACGACGTGCACGCCGTCCGCGTCGTGCTCGCGGATCTCGAACGGGTGGCTGGCGGGGGTCGCGGTCATGAGGTCCGGTAGCCTCGCAGCAAATGGCACTTGCGTCCATCGACGGCCAGGTCGGACCTGTGGCCGACGCCCGCATCTCCATCACCGACGAGGGCCTGCTGCGCGGCGACGGCGCGTTCGAGGTCATGCGCCTCTACGGCGGCCGGGCCTTCGCGCTGCAGGACCACCTCGACCGCCTGCGGCACTCGTGCGAGGGCCTGCGTCTTGGAGGCCGACCACGACGCGCTCGCAACGGAGCTTGCAGCCCTGCTCGACGCCGCCGGTCCGGTCGACGGACTCCTGCGCATCGTCCTCACCCGCGGCGGGCGGCGGATCCAGATCGTCGAGCCGCTCCCGCAGCGGCCGCCGGTGTCGCGCGTGGCCACGGTGTCGTTCGCCCCCGGCCGGATCCTCGACGGGCTCAAGACGCTCTCCTACGCCGGCAACATGCTCGCCGGGCGGCTCGCCAAGGAGCGCGGCTACGACGAGGCGCTGCTCGTGACGCCCCACGGCCGCGTGCTGGAGGGCCCGACGTGGACGTTCTTCTGGGTCGAGGGCGGCCAGCTCTTCACGCCGCCGCTGGAGGACCGCATCCTCGCCTCGATCACCCGCGCACGGCTGCTGGAGGAGTGCGAGGTCGCGCAGTGCTCGTGCACGCTCGACGACCTGCGCGCCGCCGAGGAGGCCTTCATCGCCTCGACCGTCCGCGAGGTCATGCCGATCGCGGCGATCGACGACATCGAGCTCCCGGCCGCGCCGGGGCCGGTGACGCAGGCGGCTCACGCGCGCTTCCAGGCGCGCGTGGAGCGCGAGCTGGCGGCTGCGCAGGTCTAACGCTTGACCCGCCGCTAGGCAGCGAGCTGCCTGGCTTGGCGCCTAGCGGTCGCGGGAGCCGTCGGCCCCCGTGTGCCAGCTGACCCACCACAGGACGTGGTCGGTGGCGCCGATGACGCCTTGTACGGTTCCGCGAATGCCGGTCAGGAGTGACACCATGTCAGTTACACCTTTATCCCCGAAAACGTGCGGGTTCTAACCGTCGTCGGGAACCGGCCGCAGTTCATCAAGGCGGCGGCGGTGTCCCACCGGCTGCGCGAGGAAGCGGAGGAGGTGCTGGTCCACACCGGCCAGCACTACGACGAGGAGCTCTCCCAGATCTTCTTCACCGAGCTCGGCCTGCCGCGGCCCGAGCACCACCTCGAGCTCGGCGGCGGCTCCAACACGGCCCAGACCGCGCGCATGCTCGAGGCGCTCGAGGGCCTGCTGGCGAGCGAGCGCCCCGACCTGGTGCTCGTCTACGGCGACACGAACTCGACGCTGGCGGGCGCGCTGGCCGCCGCCCAGGCTCAGATCCCGGTCGCGCACGTCGAGGCCGGCATGCGCTCGTTCGACCGCACGATGCCGGAGGAGCTCAACCGCGTGCTGACCGACCACGCGTCGTCGCTGCTGCTGTGCTCGTCCGAGGCGGCGGCGCTGAACCTGCGCGCGGAGCGGGTGGCCGGCCGGATCGAGGTGGTCGGCGACGTGATGGTCGACGTCGCGCTGCTGCTCGGCCCGAGCGCGGCCGACCGCACCGAGATCCTCGAGACCCACGGGGTGACCGCGGGCGAGTTCGTGCTCGTGACCGCCCACCGGGCCGGCAACGTCGACGACCCCGCGCGCCTGGAGCGGCTGGTGGAGCTGATCGAGGCGCTCCCGCTGCCGGTCGTCTTCCCGGTGCACCCGCGGACGCGCGCGCGGCTGGACGCCGCCGGCCTGCTCGACCGGCTGCCGCTCAGCCCGCCGCTCGGCTACCTCGAGTTCACCGCGCTCCTGCAGCACGCGCGCGCGGTGCTGACCGACTCCGGCGGCGTCCAGAAGGAGGCCTACCTGGCCGGGACGCCCGTGCATCACGCTGCGCTCCACCACCGAGTGGACCGAGACGATCGAGGCGGGCTGGAACGTGCTGGTCGACCTCGACGCCGCCGCCGCGCTGGCCGCGCTCGAGCGCGAGCCGCCCGGCCGAGCGGCCGCCGCTCTACGGCGACGGGCGGGCGGGCGAACGCGTCGTGGCCGCGCTTAGGATGCAGGGGTGACGATCCGACTGGGCGTCGCGGGCCTCGGCTACTGGGGCCCGAACCTGGCGCGCAACTTCGCTGCCCTCCCGGGCTGCGAGCTGACCTGGTGCTGCGACGCGTCCGAGGCGGCGCGCGAGCGTTACGCGCGCACGTTCCCGAGCGCGCGCTTCACCGGCGAGCTGGAGGACCTGCTCGCCGACGAGGAGCTCGACGCCGTCGTCCTCGCCACCCCCGTGCCCAGCCACGCCGCGCTCGCCGAGCGCGTCCTGCGCGCCGGCAAGCACTGCTTCGTCGAGAAGCCGCTGGCGCAGTCGGTCGCCGACGCGGAGCGGGCGGTCGCCGCGGCGGAGGAGAGCGGGCGGACGCTGATGGTCGGCCACCTGCTCGAGTACCACCCGGGCGTCGCGAAGCTGAAGGAGATCGCCGACTCCGGCGAGCTCGGCGACATCCACTACATCTACTCCAACCGCCTCAACCTCGGGAAGCTGCGAGCGGACGAGAACGCGCTGTGGTCGCTCGGCGCTCACGACGTCTCGGTCGTCCTCCACCTGGCCGACGAGGAGCCCTACGAGCTCGACGCGCGCGGCGAGTCCTACACGCAGCCGGGGATCGAGGACGTCGTGTTCGGCTACCTGCGCTTCCCCTCCGGCCGCGCCGCGCACCTCCACCTGTCCTGGCTCGACCCCCACAAGGAGCGGCGCTTCACGGTCGTCGGCTCGAAGCGGATGGCGACCTTCGACGACATGGACATCGAGCGCAAGGTCACGATCTACGACAAGGGCTTCGACGAGGACACCGGCTCCTACGGCGAGTACATCACCCGGTCGGGAGACATCTGGAGCCCGCAGATCCCGAACCGCGAGCCGCTGCGGATCGAGTGCGAGCACTTCATCGAGTGCGTCCGCGAAGGCCGGCAGCCGCTCTCCGACGGCGCCAGCGGGCTGCGCGTGGTGCGGGTGCTGGAAGGGCTGCAGGGGCGGCTGGACGCGAGCAGAAGGGAGCAGGGTGCAGCCATCTGACCGAGCGCCCGGGCTGATCCTCGGCGAGGGCGTGGAGCTGCCCGACGACGTCCAGCTCGGCGCGTACGTCGTGATCCATCCCGGCACGCAGGTCGGCGCCGGGTGCGTGATCCAGGACCGCGTGGTGCTCGGCAAGCCGCCGAAGCTCGCGGCGCACTCCAGCGCCCCGCGCGACGCGCCGCCGCCGCTGGTGCTCTCACCCGGCGCGGTGGTCTGCGCGGGGGCGATCGTGTTCGCCGGCGCGTCGCTCGGCGAGGGCGCGATCGTCGGCGACCAGGCGTTCGTGCGCGAGCGCGCCGTGCTGGGTCCCAAGAGCGTGGTCGGGCGCGGGTCGCGCGATCGACAACGACGTGACGATCGGCGCGCGGGTGCGGATCCAGACCGACGTCTACATCACCGCCGGCACCGTGATCGAGGACGACGTGTTCGTCGGCCCGGGCGTGACGACCACCAACGACTCGACGATGGCCCGCCACCCGCCGGACTCGCCGATGGAGGGCGCGCTGCTGCGGCGCGCGTGCCGCGTCGGCGGCGGCGTCGTGCTGTGCCCCGGGGTCGCGATCGGCGAGGAGGCGTTCATCGCCGCCGGCGCGGTGGTCGCGCGCGACATCCCGCCGCGCGGCGTCGCGATGGGCGTTCCGGCGCGCGTGGTGCGCGAGGTGCCGGACGAGGACCTGCTCGAACGCTGGCGTTAGGGTCCGCGGATGAGCGACCGACCTGGCGAGTCCGGCGGCCTGACCTCCGGCGACCCCCTCGGCGGCGGTACCACCGATGCCCCGCCGCACGAGTCCGGCCTGCCCGGCTACACGTCTCCCCCACCGCCCGGCGCCGGCGGCCCGGTGGCTCCGGCCTTCGGGCAGCAGCCGACCACCTTCGGCGGGCAGTTCGTGCTCGCGGGCTGGTGGTCGCGCGTGGGCGCCTACCTCATCGACGGGCTGATCGTCGGCGTCGGCGCCCTCATCCTCTTCCTGCCGCTGGTCGCGGCCGGGCTGACGGTCGACACCGACGCCGGCTGGGCCGCGCTGATCGCGGCCGGGATCGTGTGGGTCCTGTGCCTCGCGGTCGCCGCGCTGTTCTACGCGCCGGTCATGATGGCCCGCACCAACGGCAGGACGCTCGGGCGGATGGCCACGAACATCCGCGTCGTACGCGCTTCGGGCGAGCCGATCACGTTCTGGTTCGCGGTGCTGCGCGAGGTCATCGTCAAGTGGTTCCTGTTCGGGATCGCCGGCGCGGCGACCGGCGGGATCGTGCACCTGCTCGACGTCCTCTGGCCGCTGTGGGACGAGCAGAACCGCTGCCTCCACGACTTCGTGGTCGACACGCGGGTGGTGCGCGACTAGCCCCGCTAGGCAGCAAGCTGCCTGGCTTGGCGCCTAGCCCCCCGCTAGGCAGCAAGCTGCCTGGCTTGGCGCCTAGCCAGGCACGGCGACGCGGCGGCCGGCGGCGGTGGCGCGGCCGGCCTCGGTCCAGATGACTTGCTCGCGGCCGGGGCCGACCCCGACGAGCGCGATCGGGACGCCGATGAAGTCGGCGAGGAACGCGAGGTAGTCGCGGGCGGCCTGCGGGAGCTCGGCCTCCTCGCGCGCCTCGGAGATGTCCTCGTCCCAGCCCGGCAGCTCCTCGTACTCGCCCGTCGCCTGGTGCAGCACGGTCTGGTGGTACGGGTAGTTCGTGAAGCGCGCCTCCTCGGCGCCGCGGTAGGCGGTGCATACGCGCAGCGCACCGAGACCGGTCAGGACGTCGAGCTTGGTGATCGCGAGCGCCGTCATCGTGTTGAGGCGCGCGGCGTAGCGGAGGGCGACCAGATCGATCCAGCCGACGCGGCGGGCGCGGCCGGTGGTGGTGCCGTACTCGCCTCCGGCCTCGCGGAGGGTGTCGCCGAGCTCGCCGTCGAGCTCGGTCGGGAACGGGCCGGCGCCGACGCGGGTGGCGTAGGCCTTCGTGATGCCCCAGATCTCGTCGATGTCCTTCGGGCCGGCGCCGGTGCCGGTGGAGGCGCTGCCGGCGACCGGGTTGGAGGAGGTGACGAACGGATAGGTGCCGTGGTCGATGTCGAGCATCGTGGCCTGCGCGCCCTCGAAGAGGACGTCGCCGCCGCCGTCCAGCACGTCCCACGTGAGGCGCGCGGTGTCGGTGATGTACTGCTCGATCCGGTGGCCGTAGGTGAGGTAGGCGTCGGTCATCGCCTGCAGATCGAGCTCGGGCGCCTTGGCGTAGGGACGGAGCGACTGGCGCTTGGGCTCCATGGCCAGCAGGATCTTCTTCTTGAGGATCTTCTCGTCGAGGAGGTCCTGGACGCGGATGCCGAGGCGGGCCGCCTTGTCGGCGTAGCAGGGGCCGATGCCGCGGCGGGTGGTGCCGATCTGGAGCTTGCCGAGCCGCGCCTCGCCCGCCGAGTCGAGCATCAGGTGGTACGGCATGATCAAGTGCGCGTTGGCGCTGATGCGCAGGCCGGAGACGTCGATCCCGCGGCCGCGCAGGTTCTCCAGCTCGCCGGTGAGGACCTTCGGGTCGATCACCACGCCGTTGCCGATCGCGCACAGCTTGCCGGGGTAGAGGATCCCGGACGGGATCAGGTGGAACGCCCACTTCTCGCCGTTGCGGACGATCGTGTGGCCGGCGTTGTTGCCGCCCTGGAAGCGGATCACGAGGTCCGCTTGCTCGGCGAGCAGGTCGATGACCTTGCCCTTGCCCTCGTCGCCCCATTGGGCGCCCACGATCACTGTGCCGGCCATGCCGTGAGTGAAGTCTAGGAGGCGAGGCGACGCGCGCGGGGCTCGCCGTAGGGAAGGGGTGTGTCGGACGCGAACGGATCGGGCATCGAGACGCGCTGGTCGGTGCCCTTCAGCAGCAGCGGATCGCCGCACATCTCGGTGATCCGCGAGACCGTCCGCTCGCCGATCTGCTCCTGCAGCTCGGGCGGGCTGAGGTTCGTCGTGAGCACGACCGCACGACCGTCCTCGTAGCGCGTGTTGACGATCGTGTAGAGCTGCTCGAGCACCCACGGCGAGCTCTGCTCGGCGCCGACGTCGTCGATGTGGAGGAGCTCGACGGCGGCGAGGCGCTCCAGCAGCGTGGAGAGGCTGGCCTCCGAGTCGTCGTCGAACGTCTCGCGGAGGAGGCCGAGCAGGCGCGGCAGCGAGTAGATCGCGACCGAGTGCCCCTGCTTCAGCGCCTCGGCCGAGATCAGCATCGCGAGCGTGGTCTTCCCGGTCCCGATGTCGCCCTCGAACCAGATCCCCTTGCCGTCGCTGACGTTGCCCTCCAGCCCGTCGACGTACTTGCGGACCTCGCGCACGACGGTGGGCTCGATCAGCGTGACCGGCGCGCGGTCGAAGCTGACGCCCTGGTAGCGGCGCGGGATCACGCCCGCGAGCTTGCGCGCCTTGCGACGGGCGAGCCGGCGGGGCCGGCAGCTGCAGTCGCGCGCCCTCCGCGTCTCTTCGTCGTAGAGGAATCCGGAGCCGTCGCAGCGGCCGTCGGGGCACGGGGCCACGTAGTAGTGCTCCTCGCCGACGTAGGACATGAAGCGCGGGTACTCGGCCTGGAACGTCAGCTTGACCGTGCCGAGGCCGCCGTTGCGGTGCTTGGCGATGTGGACCTCGGCCATCCCCTCGTCCTCCGAGTCCTCGTCGTAGTACTCGTCGCGGTAGATGAACATCACCAGGTCCGCGTCCTGCTCGATCGGCGCCGGACTCGCGGAGGTCGGACAGCATCGGGCGCTTGTCGGCGCGCTGCTCGACGCCTCGGTTGAGCTGGGAGAGCGCGATCACCGGCACCTCGAGCTCGCGCGCGAGCGTCTTCAGCCCGCGCGAGATCTGGCCGACCTGCTCGGCGCGGTTGTCGGTCTGCCCGGTGGCGCGCATGAGCTGGAGGTAGTCGATGAGGACCAGCCCGAGGCCGTCGGCCTGCTGCTGGGCGAGCCGGCGCGTCTTCGCGCGCACGTCGAGCACCGAGAGGTCGGAGGAGTCGTCGACGTAGAGCGCCGACTCCGCGAGCCGGTTGGAGGCGGCGAGGATCTTCGCCCAGCGCGTCTGCGGCACCTTGCCCTTGCGCAGGTCGTCGCCCTTGATCGACGCCTGGCTGGCGATGAAGCGCTGCGCGAGCTCCCCCTCGGACATCTCGAGGCTGAACAGCGCGACCGCCTCCTTGCCGGTGAGCGCCGCGTGCTCGGCGAAGTTGGCCATCAGCGCCGACTTGCCCATGCCAGGGCGGGCGGCGAGGATGATCAGGTTGCCGGGCTGGAAGCCGCCGGTGATGCGGTCGAGGTCCTCGAAGCCGGACGGGGTGCCGGTGATCGAGGTGCCGTGCGCGGAGAGCTGCTCGAGCTTGTCCAGCTCCGCGGAGAGCAGGTCGTGGATCGCGCGGAAGTCCTTGCGGCGGTCGTCGTGGGCGACCTCGAGGATCGAGCGCTCGGCGAGGTCGACGAGCTCGCGCGGGCGGCGCCTCGTGGGAGTGCACGCGCGCCTGGATCTCGTACGACGCGCGCAGCAGGCGGCGGAGCATCGCGTTCTCGCGGACGATGCGCGCGTACTGGCGGACGTTGCCGACGGCGGGGACCGAGCCGGCCAGCAGATCGACCGCGGCGCGGCCGCCGACGTTCTCCAGCAGGCCGGCCTGCTTGAGGTGCTCGACGAGCGTGAGGGCGTCGACCGGCTCGCCGACCGTGTGCAGGTCGAGCATCGCCTGGAAGATCAGGCCGTGCGCCTCGCGGTAGAAGTCCTCCGGCTGGAGGCGCTCGTCGATGATCAGCGCGGGCAGCGCGGTGTCCGACAGCAGGACCGCGCCGAGGACCGACTGCTCGGCCTCGAGGTTCTGCGGCGGGGCTGTTGCCGAGTCGCCGTTGCGCTGGTCTGCGATCGCCATTGGGCGGTCGAGTCTAGGTCGGCCATCGGAGCGTTCGGGCCTCGCGTGAGGCTTTCCCCGCTTTCAGCGCAGAGTTGTTGCGAAGTGCGAGTCTGCCGCGCGCCGCGTGGCGGCGCGCGGAGGCAGTCGCGGCGCTACTGCTCTTCGACGACCATCGTCTTGATGGTCGCGGTGACGTCGTCGGCAACCTCGACGACGACCATGCGCGTGCCGACCGTGCGGATCGGCTCGTCGAGGTGGACCTTGCGGCGGTCGATGCGGATGCCGCGGGCCTCGCGGATCGCGTCGACGATGTCCTGCGAGGTGACGGAGCCGAACAGGCGCCCGTCGTCGCCGGCCTGGTGCGTGATCGTGAGCACCGTCTTGTTGAGGAGCTCGGCGTTGTCGCGCGCTGCCGTGGTCGCCTGTTCGAGGGCGCGCGCAGGCGGCCTGCTGGCGGCGCTCCGCGGCGGCGATCGAGCCCTTGGTGGCGGGCTCGGCCAGCTTGCGCGGGATCAGGTAGTTGCGCAGGTAGCCCTTGGAGACGTCGACGACCGTGCCGCGCTCGCCCAGCGTCTCGTGGTCCTGGAGCAGGATCGCGGTAGGCATGGGCGCTAGCGGTCTCTGTCGCGGTCGCGATCGTCGCGCTGCGGCCGGCCGCGCTCGTCGCGGTTCTCGCGCGTGTCGCCGACGTACGGCAGCAGCGCGATCTCGCGCGCCCGCTTGACGGCGGTCGCGATCTGGTTCTGGTGCCGGCGGCAGGCGCCGGTTATGCGCCGCGAGCGGATCTTGCCCCGGTCGCTGATGAACTTGCGGAGGGTCGGGATGTCCTTGTAATCGACGTGGTCGATCTTGTCCTTGCAGTACTGGCAGGACTTGCGGCGGCCGGAGCCGGGCCCACCCTTCTTGTCACGCCGGCGCGTCGGCCGGCTGCGCTGCTTTGCCACTTGCGAAGACCTTTCGTGTGCTGCGTGTCACGAGGCGCCGCGGGGGGCGCACGAATCCGCGCGCGCTGGGGGGCGCGGGCGGTCCATTGTGGCAGACGCGCCGCGACGCGCCCGGGCGGCGTAGCTCGGAGACCGGCCTTGGCAACGAAAAACGGCCCCGGAGCGGTGCTCCGAGGCCGTGTTGTGAAGGGTGACGCGCTTCGACGCCTAGAACGGGATGTCGTCGTCCGCGGGGGCGGAGCCGCCGCCACCCACGGGGCGCCCGCCGGCTGGAAGTCGCTCTGGTTCACGGGAACGTCGGACTGCGGGGTGAAGCCGCCGCCGCCGTTCGGAGCCTCGTCGCGGCCGCCGAGGAACTGAACGGAGTCGGCGATGATCTCGACCGCTCACGCTTCGCGCCGTCCTGGCCCTGCCACTCGCGCCACTCGAGGCGGCCGTCGAGCGCGACCGGGCGGCCCTTGGAGAGGAAGCGCGCGCAGTTCTCGCCCTGGGCGCCCCAGACGGTGACCTCGAAGTAGTTCGGCTTGTCCTGCCACTCGCCCGACGCCTGATCCTTACGGCGGGTGTTGGAGGCGATGCGCAGCGAGCAGACGGACATGCCGCTGGCCAGGGAACGCAGCTCGGGATCGCGCGTCAGGTTCCCGGTGAGAACGACGCCGTTGATGTTCGTAGCGGCCACGGTGTGGCTCCTTTCGATGCTTCTCTCGACTCTCGGGCGCCGAGTCTAGATCGGGGATCGGCGCGATCGGCGATGGCGCCGCTACGTTGCGGCGAAATCGTTGCGAAGGCGTTGCGAAGTGGGGCTAGGCCTCGTCGGGCTCGCCCGCGGGCGCCGCGGCTGCGGCGGCGGGGGAGCCGAGATCCGGCGGCGGGGGCGTGCCCGCGCGGAGCTTGATGATCCGGAAGCGCAGGACGCCGTCCGTGATCTTCAGCGTGTGGTCGAGCTGCTCGAGCAGCGCGTTGTCCCCGTGGAACTGGAACAGGTGGTAGTCCGCGTCGGGGCGCTTGTGCACCTCGTAGACCGTCGGGCGGACGCCCCAGTCATGCCGGCCGACAACCTCGCCGCCCTTCTCGATGGCGGCTTGGACGTTGTCGAGCAGCTGCGAACGGCGCTCGTCGTCCGCCTGCGTGTCGAGCAGGAGGACCAGGTCGTAAAGGGGCGGCTCTTTGGCCATGCGGCGCTAGAGGCTAGCAACGCGGGGGCGAGCGGCTCGCGGGTCGCGGCCTACCGCGAGGGATGCGAGTGCGCTGGGGCAACGTGGGGCGGGCCGCGGTGGTGCTGGCGCTGCTGGGGGTGGCCGTGGTGTGGCCGCGGCTGGAGGGCGGGGTGCCGCGGGTGCCGAGCGACGTGGCGGTGCCGCTTGCGGTGCCCGCGCCGCCGGCGGGAACGGCTCGGGTGAGGAAGGGGTCCGGAGAAGGGCGGCGCGGGGCAGACATTGCGCGGGTGAGGAAGGGGACCGGATCGGGGGCGGAGGGTGCGCCGGCGGGGTCGGCGGGACAGGAGGGGAACGGCTCGGATGAGGACGAGGCGGGCTGGGCCGGGGCCGCGGGAGCGGAGGGGCGTGCGGTCGGCTCCGCGTGCGCGGGCTCGTACGCCTGCCAGGGCCGCCCCGCCGGCGTCACCACCTCCTCATCCGCCGCCGTCGACGCCCCGTCGACCCCCGCGCCTCGGTTCCACCCCGACCCGGCCACGACCGAGTTCAGCTTCGAAACGGGCTGAGCGGCACGAATGTCGTCTCGACCACCCATACGGTGGTCGAGATGACATTCGTGGGCTCTAGGAGCCGGTGGGCGCCATGCCGCGCGCCTTCTTGCGGATGTCGGCGACCTGCTCGTCGATCCAGTCGCCCGGATCGCGCGACGTGACGATCTCCTTCAACCCGTTGGCGCGCCGCTCGCGCTCCTCCGAGGACATCGTCAGGGCGGTGTAGATCGCGTCGGCCAGCTCCTGCACGTCGAACGGGTTGACGCTCAGCGAGTACTCGCCCAGCTCCTCGTGCGCCCCCGTGTTCTCGCCCAGGATCGAGACGCCGTTGCGCTCGTTGACCAGCGGACCCTCCTTGGCCACGAGGTTCATGCCGTCGAACATCGCGTTGACCATCATCACGTCATAGTGCTTGTAGGAGGCCATCGCCTCCTCCAGATCGTCGCGGAGCTTGAGGTCGATCGGCATCCAGTCGGGCGTCCCGTGCCGGTGGTTGACGACCGCGACCAACGCCTCGATCCGCTCGAGGTACTCGGCGTATTCGGGCACGTCCGTCCGCGACGGCATCAGCTGCGCCGTGAACGTGATCCGCTCGGAGAACTCCGGGTGCTGCTCGAGGAAGATGTCGAAGCCGGTGAACCCGCGCAGGACGTTCTTGGACAGGTCGGCCCGGTCGACGCGCAAGATCGCTGAACTCCCGCCGCCGCGCCAGCAGCTTGTCCTCGAGTTCGGTCACGCGGTCGCGCGCGGCCACCGAGCGCGTCGCGTTGTAGTCGATCGGCAGCGGGTACGCGCGCACCCACACCTCGCGGTCATCGCACTTCACGACGCCCTGCTCCATGTCGACCTCGAGGTCCATCAGGTCGCGGCAGCACTGCAGGAAGTTGCGCCGGTAGGACCGCGTGTGGAAGCCGACGATGTCGTTGGCCAGCAGGCCGAGGTAGATCTGGTCGCGGATGTCCGTCGGGAGCACGCGCCAGGCGTCCGGCTGCGTCCACGGGATGTGGATGAAGTGGTGGAGGAAGACGTCAGGCCGCTGCTCGCGGATGATCCCCGGCAGCGTGTAGAAGTGGTAGTCGTGGACCATGACGACGGGCTCCTCGTCGTCCTCGATCTCCTGCAGCACGGCCCGCGCCAGGTCCTCGTTGACGACGTTGTAGCCGTGCTCGAAGGCCTCGACCTCCTCGCGGCGGATGTCCGGCGCGTTGCTCTGGTCCCACAGGTAGTGCTGGATGAACCAGAGCATCGGGTTCGCGATGACGTTGTAGAAGCCGTCGTAGGCCGCGGGGTCGGACTCCACGAAGCGCACGTGGAACTCGCCGCCGTGCGGCGCGGAGATCGGGAACGCCTCGTCGCCGTGCTCGCGCTGCACGCGCGCGTCGTCGTCGCTCATCGCCGACGCGATCCAGACGGCGTCGCGGTGCGAGGCCAGGCCGGTCAGCGCCGTCACGAGCCCGCCGGTCCCGCGCTTGATCGAACCATCCTCCTGGAACGTGACAGGCCCCCGGTTGGAGACCAGGACGAGGGGCCGGTCACGATCTGGCATCTACAACACCTCTTGGAAGATCTTCAGATAGTCGCGTAGGTAACGGGGCGTGAGGAAGTGCTCGCGGACGTGCTCCTTGCCCCTCCGACCGAGGGCCTTCCCAAGTGCGGGGTCCTGCAAAATCTCGAGCGAGCGCCTGGCGCAATCCTCGACCGTGGAGACCAGGTAGCCGGTCTCGCCGTCCTCGACCTGCAGCGGGATCCCGCCCACGTCCCCGCCGATGAACGGGCGGCCCTTCCAGAGCGCCTCGCTGACGGTCAGGCCGAAGCCCTCCTTGGTGGACTTCTGGATCACGACGTCGGCGAGCGACTGGAACGCGTTGACCTCGATCGCCCCCACGTTGTTGAAGTTGTTGAGGATGTGGATGTCCGGGTCGCCGTCGGCGTGCGCCAGCGTCGAGTTGTAGAAGTCCCACCCCTCCGGGTCGTCGGACGCCATCGAGCCGACCAGCGCGAGCTGCACGTCGGGCCGCTCCTCCTTCACCGTGCGGTAGGCATCGATCACGCCGAGCGGGTCCTTCCACGGGTCGAAGCGCGAGACCTGGCACATCATCGGGCGGCTCGTGTCGATGCCGAACTGCTTGCACACGAACGTCGCGTCCTCGATCGAGAGCGCCATGTTCTTCGGCGCCAGCGGGTCGATCGCCGGCGGGACGATGTTGACGCCGCCGTCCATCCCCGGCGGCACGTAGCCCGCCACGTGGAACAGCGACGCGCCGTAGCCGGTGATGTAGGGGAGCAGCCGCTCCATAGTCTGCGGGTTCGGCGTCGAGACGTCGATGTGACAGCGCCACACCCAGGCCTTCGCCTTCTCCGGGGCCAGGGAGAGCATCGCAGCCGGTTGCGGGTCGTGCACGAGACAGATGTCCCACCCCCGCGACAGCTCGCGGGCGTTCATCTCGTTGTACTGGAACCACGTCGCCCACTGCTCCTCGGTGAGGTCCTGCGGGTTGCCCTGGAGGGCGTTGTGCATCAGCTTCGTGGAGTTGAAGAACTCCTCGCGCCCGTAGATGACCTGCCACTCGACCTCGAGGCCGACGTCGCGCATCAGCGGGATCAGCGTGTACAGGATCTCCGACACCCCGCCGCCGAAGGCGGTGGCGCTGAGCTGGACAACGCGCTTGCCCTTCAGCGGCTCGGCCAGCTCTCGGATCTCCTCGACGAGCGGGCGGCCGACGATGTGGGTGTAGTCGGCCAGGCTCTTATGGGCCAGCGCGACGGGCTGAAGCACTTCGGCGAACCTTCCTGGTCAGGGTTGAGGCGGGGCCACGATATCCAACGAACGCAGGCGCTCCATGCCCCGTTCCACGGCCTCGACAAGCATCCGATGGAGGGCGGACGAACCGGCCGCCACGCAGGAGATGTGGAACTCCGGTCCGGAGCCGAGCAGCCGGTACGGCGCGAGTGCCCCGCCCGAGGCGTCGGTGATGATTGCTCCGCCCTCCTCGAGACACAGCGCGGCGGCCGCCAGGTCGTAGGGCGAGTTGTTGACGATGTGTCCGCCGCCGACGCGCGCGAACTCCTCGCGCATGCCCGGGATCTCGGCCACCATGCGGGCTCCGGGCTCGACGTAGGCGTCGAGCTGGCCGGTGAGGATGCGCGTCAGGTTGAACGTCGCGGAGCCGAGGTCGAACACGCCGCCGCCGAGCGACGAGCGGTCGATCAGCTCGCCGATCACCTCGACGACCGCGCGCGCCGGTCGGCGCGTGAAGCCGTAGACCCAGAACAGCCGCTCGATGTCGGTGTTGGCGCTCGGGGCGATGGGCTTGGAGGCGCGGCAGCCCTCGCCGCGCGCCGCCGCGAACCACTCGCCGCTCTTGATCTCGACCACCGCGCCCTCGACGACGTCGCCCATCGTCGGCTCGCCGTCGCCCAGCGGCGCGAGCGCGACGCTCGTGCACGCCGCCTCGAGCCCCGCGAGCGCCGGCCGCGTCCCGTCGATCGGATCGACGATGAGCACCCACTCTCCTTCGCCGACCATCCCGCGGTCCTCGGAGTAGAACGCGACGCCGGGCGCGTTGGCCGCCACCCAGCCCTCGAGGAACGCCTCCGCCTCGGCGTCGATCGCGAACGTGACGTCGCCTCCGGCGGAGGTCCCCGCGTGCGCGCGCCCCGGATCCCAGCTGCGGCGCCACGATCTCGCGCAGCGCGTGCGCGAGGTCCGCGGCGATGCCCCTCATCCGTCGGAGTTGCGCGGCGGGTTGAGCGGCCGCTCGCCGAGCGTGAGGTCGAGGTCGCGCTTCTTGCCGTCGCGGTAGACCTCGACCTTGACCTTCTGGCCCGGGTCGAACAGCTGCACCGCCTCGGACAGGTCGTCCGGGCGTGTTGATCCTGCGGTCGTCGAGCTTGGTGATGATGTCCCCGCCGTCGGTGAAGGACCGCGCCTGGAACTTCGCGTCCTCCTCGCCGCCCTTCAGCCCCGCCTTGGCGCCCGGGCCGTCGGGCTGCACGACCTGCACCCACGCGCCCTTGCCGACCGGGAGATTGAAGTGGTCGACGAGCTGCGGGTAGAGCTCGACCGACTGCACGCCGAGGTACGCGTAGCGGACCTTGCCGTCCTTGCGCAGGCCCTCGAGCGAGCGCTGCACGACCGGGGCCGGCACCGCGAAGCCGACGCCCTCGCCGCCGCCCGACTGCGACTTGATCTGCTGGTTGACGCCGATCACGCGGCCGCGCCCGTCGACCAGCGGCCCGCCGGAGTTGCCGGGGTTGATCGCGGCGTCGGTCTGGATCGCGCCGGAGATCTGGAACTCGGTCAGCGAGCCGATCGCGCGGTCGACGGCGGACACCACGCCGACCGACAGCGACTGCTTCTCGCCGAACGGCGACCCGATCGCCGCCACCGGCGTGCCGACCCGCACCTCGCTGTCCTTGGCCAGCGGGAGCGGCCGCAGCGTCAGGCCCTGCGGGTCGACCTTGATCAGCGCGATGTCGGCGTTGGGGTCGAAGCCGACGATCTTCGCCTCGACCTGGTTGCCGTCGGCGAACTCGACGTAGAGCTGGTTGGCGCGCTTGATCTCGTCGCCCTCGCCGGTCGTGACCACGTGCGCGTTGGTGGCGATCTCGCCGTCGCGGGAGACCACGAAGCCGGAGCCGACGCCGCCCTGGTCGCCGCCGCCACCGCCGATGATCGAGTCGAGCCCCTGGCTGCCGAACAGCGACACCACGGTCACCACGCCCGGCGCCTCGTCCTTGTAGATCCGGCGCGGGTCGAAGCTCGTGCGGCGCTCGCCCTCGGCGCCCGCCGACTGCTCGAGGACCTGCACCGTGGTGGTGACGGTCTTCGTCTGCGCGTTGTCGTCGCCGCCCCCGCCGCCCCCGCCGCAGCCGCCGAGCAGCGCCGCGCAGGCCAGCAGCCCGGCGAGCCTTCTCATGCCGGCAGCTTCAGCGTGAAGGTGGTCGAGCCGGGCACCGAGCGCACCGACAGCTCGCCGCTCATGCGCTCCGCGAGCTCGCGCGCGATCGCGAGGCCGAGGCCCGCGCCCTGCGCGCGGTCGGAGGAGGTGAAGAACGGCTCGAAGATGTGGGGCATGGTCTGGCGGCGGATGCCGAGGCCGGAGTCGGAGACCTCGAGGTGGACCTGCCCGTTCTCGCGTGCGGCCGAAACGACGACTCCGGTTCCCGCAGGCGTATGCAGCAGGGCGTTGTCGAGCAGGATACGAACCACCTGCGCGACGCGCTCCGGGTCGCACTCGATCTCGATCGCCTCGCCGCCCAGCTGGACGCGCAGCTCGGAGTCGTGCTGCGCGGCCATCGGCATGAACTCGCCGGCGACATCGCGCGCGAGCTGCTGCACGTTGGTCGGCTCGGTGCGCAGCTCGAGCGCGCCCGCCTCCAGCCGCGACAGGTCGAGCAGCTCGGTGGCGAGCCGGCTCAGCCGCTCGACCTGCGCGCGCACGTGGTCGAGGAACTGCCGGCGGGTGGCCTCGTCGAGCTCCTCGTCCTCCAGCAGCTCGAGGAAGCCGCCGAGTGAGAACAGCGGCGTGCGCAGCTCGTGCGACGCCTGGGCGATGAACTGCTTGCGCGCGTGGTCGAGCCGCTGCAGCTGGCGCTGCATGTCGTCGAAGGCGGCGGCGAGCTGGCCGAGCTCGTCATCCGAGTCGGGCTCGATCCGGTCGGAGAAGTCGCCGCTCGCGACCTTGCGCGCGGCGCGCTCGATCCGCTCGATGCGCAGCGACAGCGCGCGCGCCACGAGGTAGCCGCCGAGCACCGCGATCAGGAACGCGAACGCGCCTGCCACGAGGATCCGGTTGCGGATCAGCGACACGTTGTCCTGGACATCGCCGAGGCCGTCGGCGAAGACCGCGACGCCGCGCACCTCGCCGCCCTCGATCAGCGGCTCGGCCACGAGCGCCTGGCGCCCGAGCCGCGTCGGCTCGGTGGCGCGCGCCGTGCGGCGGGTGGCGAGGGCGGTCTGGGCAACCGACTGCACGTCGTCGATCTCGACCCCGCCGCGGTCGGAGTCGGCGAGCACGAACAGCGACTCCTCGTCGCCGCTGGTGACGCCGAGCACGTTGACCTCCGCGCCCGAGCGCGTGGCGACGACCCCGACCTGGCGCGTCAGCTGCTCCTGCGGCGTGTCCGAGCCGACCAGCCGACTCAGCGACGGCGCGTAGCGCTCGGCGTCGTCGGCGAGGCCGTCGAGCTTCTGGTCGCGCAGGCGCCCCTCGAGCTGCGGCGCGACCGCGAAGTACACGATCGCGATCGCGGTCAGCACGATCAGGCCGAAGATCAGCGCCAGCCGGTTGCGCAGCGAGGTGATGCGCAAGGGCTACTCCTCGTCGCGGAAGCGGTAGCCGACGCCGCGCACGGTGAAGATGTACTCCGGCTCCTTGGCGTCGGTCTCGAGCTTCTCGCGCAGGTGGCGGATGTGGACGTCGACCGTGCGCGGGTCGCGGTACGCGGAGTCGCCCCAGATGCGCGTCAGCAGCATGTCGCGCGTGAAGACGCGGCCCGGGCTCGAGGCGAGCGCGCTGACGATCTCGAACTCGACGAACGTGGTCGGGACCACCTCGCCGCGTAGCGAGACGGCGCGCTTGGCCGGGTCGATCCGCAGCTCGCGCACCTCGATCGGGGCCTCGCCGTCGCCCTGGCTGCGCGCCATGCCGGCGCGCCGCAGCGCGGCCTTCACGCGCGAGCGGAACTCGCGCATCGAGAACGGCTTGGTGATGTAGTCGTCGGCGCCGAGCTCGAGCCCGAGGACCTTGTCGATCTCCTCCGACTTGGCGGTCAGCATGATGATCGGCACGGCCGAGCGGGCGCGCATGCGCCGGCACACCTCGAGCCCGTCGACCTTCGGCAGCATCAGGTCGAGCACGACGAGGTCGAACGGCTGCTCGGAGAAGCGCGTTGAGCGCCTCCTGGCCGTCGCCCGCCATGACGACCTCGTAGCCGTCGCGCTGCAGCGGGAACGACAGCAGGGTCTGGATCGGCTGCTCGTCGTCCACCAGCAGGATCCGCGGGGCGCGCTCTGACACTGTGCGCAAAGCGTACGGCGCATTGAGTAATACCCTCGGCTTGTGCTTGACGTCAGGGTCTACCGGGCGGCGCTCGCACCGGCCCTGATCGCGCTGTTCGTCGCCGCCTTCTCCCTTGCCGACCGCCCAGCCGCGGTCACGACGCCGTTCGCTCCGGCCGGCTTCGACGGCGGCCGCGCGTACACGCTGCTGGGCGAGCTGGGCGAGGCGTTCCCGAAGCGCGCGCCCGGCTCGGCGGGCGACCGGGCGCTCGCCGGCCGCGTCGCCGACACGTTCAAGCAGGGCGGCTTCCGGGTCACCCGGCGGACAACGACCGAGCGGACCGTGCTCGGCAAGCGGCGGCTGGAGACGGTCGTCGGGGTGCGCCCCGGGCTCTCGAGTCACCGCATCGTGGTGATGGCCCACCGCGACGCGCTCGGCTCGCCGGCGCTCGCCGAGCTGTCCGGCACCGCGGCGCTGATGGAGATGGCGCGGTTGTTCAAGGTGCGCGAGTTGTCCTCCACGCTGGTGCTCGTCTCGACCTCGGGCGGGAGCGCGGGCGCGGCGGGCGCGCGCGCGTTCGCGGAGTCCGCCGACGGGCCGGTCGACGCCGCGATCGTGCTCGGCGACCTCGCCAGCCGCCGCGTCCGCAAGCCGTGGATCGTGCCGTGGTCGAACGGCGAGCGCGCGGCGCCGATGGCGATCCGGCGCACGCTCGAGTCGGCGGTCCGGCGCGAGGCCGGTACGCAGGCCGGCGGCACGCGGGCGATCGGCCAGTGGGCGCGGCGGGCGCTGCCGCTCACGGTCTCCGAGCAGGGCGAGGCGGCGCGCGCGGGGCTGCCCGCGGTGCTGCTGCAGGCGTCGGGCGAGCGCGGGCCGGGCCCGCGCGCGCAGGTGGCGGAGACGCGGCTCGACGCCCTCGGCCGCTCCGCGCTGCGCGCGGTCACGGCGCTCGACCGGCCGGTGTCGCGCGCGGACGAGGACGGCCCCT
Organism: uncultured Solirubrobacteraceae bacterium; assembly: GCA_963722815.1. Lineage (GTDB taxonomy): Bacteria > Actinomycetota > Thermoleophilia > Solirubrobacterales > Solirubrobacteraceae > DASQFQ01. The sequence goes on along the minus strand of CAVROM010000007.1, from coordinate 50,237 downwards.
TCGGCGACGAGCCGTCGGGCATCGTCACGTTCCGCCGCCTGCTGCCCGACTGGGCGATCCGGCTGCTGGTCGGGACGCTGCTGCTGCCGCCGCTGCTGACCGCGGTCGACGCGTTCTTCGGCGCCCGCCGACGGCGCCTGCCGGTGGCGCGCTGGATCGCCTGGGTGGCCGCCGGCGCGGTGCCGTTCCTGCTCACGTGGCTGTGGATCCGGCTGCTCGGGCTGACCGGCCTGCTCGACGCGCCGCTCGGCCCCGTGCTGCCCGAGGCGCTGCCGCTCGAGGGCTGGCGGATCGCCGCGCTGGTCTCCGCCCCGCTCGTCCTCGCGCTGACCTGGATCGGCGTGCGCGGCCCGCTCATCGGGCGGCTCGGACTCCCGGCGAGCGTCTCGGCCGGCGGCGCCGCGGCGGCGCTGGGTCTGGTGGTGAGCGGGCTCGCGGTGCTGGTGTGGGTGGTCAACCCGTTCGCGGCGGCGCTGCTCGTGCCCGCCGCGCACGCCTGGCTGTTCGCCGCCGCGCCCGGCACGAACACCTCGAGCCGCACGCGCTTCGCGCTCGTCGCCAGCGGGCTCGCGCTGCCGGCGCTGATGGTCCTCCACTACGCGCTGGCGCTCGAGCTGGGCGTGCTCGACATCCTCTGGCTCGCGCTCCTGATCACCGCCGGCGGCCACATCACCCCGCTCGCGGCGCTCTTCTTGTCCGTCCTGGCCGGCTCGTTCGTGGGCGTGGTCGCGGTCGTGCGCACGCGCCGGCGCGTGGTCCGCAACGCCGACCCCGAGCCGATCCGCACCCGCGGACCGATCGGCTACGCCGGACCCGGCTCGCTGGGCGGGACCGAGTCGGCCCTGAAAAGGTAACTGCCCTCACGGCATCCGCCGGTCTCCGCACTCTTGGAGGCGGGGCCGTGAGGGCCGCTTTAATCTCGAGGGTGAGGCGCGTGCTGAAGCCGCTGTCCAGTGTCCTCCTGGTCGTGGGCGTGCTGCTGGCCGCCGACGCGGCGATCACGCTGCTGTGGAAGGAGCCGCTGTCGGCGATCTACGCGCAGGTGCAGCAGGGCAAGCTCGACGACGGGCTGGCCAAGCTCGAGGGCACGGAGCCGAACGCGACCGACCGCAAGGTGCTCTCGCACCTCGACGGCCTCGACCGCAAGCTCGCCTACGCGGCGCGCGCGCTCAGCCGGCGCACCGACGACGGGCAGCCGCTGGGCCGGATCCGGATGCGCAAGATCGGCGTCAACGCGGTCGTCGTGGCGGGCACCGACACCGCCGCGCTGCGGCGCGGCCCGGGCCACTACCCCGGCACGCCGCTGCCGGGCGCGCGCGGCACGGTGGCGATCGCCGGGCACCGCACGACCTACGGCGCGTGGTTCCGGCGGCTCAACCAGCTCGACCCCGGCGACACGATCGAGCTGTCGATGCCGTACGGGCGCTTCACCTACTCCGTCCAGCAGCGCAAGATCGTGCCGCCGACGGCCACCTGGGTGACCCACCGCGTCGGCTACGACCGGCTCGTGCTGTCGGCCTGCCACCCGCTCTACTCCGCCGCCAAGCGAATCGTCGTGTTCGCGAAGCTGGTGCGGACGAAACCCCGCAACGACCGTCTTGCCTGAGCCACCTGTCACCGGCTGGGGTCACGACCCGATGAGCGATCGTCGAGAGAGCGTCGATGGTTCTCATGCGATGACCACTGCACTCCGATACACCCAACAGCAGGAGCTCGACGAGCTGCTGCCCCAGCGGACAGCTGGACGCTTCGGACGGGAGGTCCGGACCATCGCCTGTCCCGACCCTGAAAAGACCCCGTCACGGACGAGCGAAGTAGAAAGGATCCGAGAGCTCATGAAAAAGAGCGGCTATGACGTCGACCCTCGCCTCGTAGCCACGGCGATTCTTGAGCGTCTCGCGGCCGGCGGAGTTTCGCCGTCACAAGACCGCAAAGCGGTCTAAATCAGTGTTCCCAGCCGCGCCAGCGCTCTGCGCCCGGCGCGGCTGACTTCCACGTGACCTCGGCGGGGCCCTCGCGGACCTCGCCGACGATCGTGACCCCGGCCGTCTCGGCCGGGAGGGTTGCGCAGAGCTCGTAGTCCTCGCCGCCGGACGCGGCGAGCTCGAGCGGATCGCGCCCCAGCGCCTCCGCGACCTCTCGCACTCCAGGAGCGAGCGGGAGGGCCGCGGCGTCGAGTGCGAGCGTCACACCGCTCGCCTCGGCGAGGCGCCGGGCGTCCGAGGCCAGCCCGTCCGAGAGGTCGAGCATGGCGCGGGCGCCTGCGCGCGCCAGCGCCCGCCCCTCCTCCAGCCGCGGCTGCGGGCGCAGATACGCGCGCACCAGCTCGTCGCTGCCCGGCGCGCGGCCCTCGAGCACGGCCAGGCCGGCCGCCGAGGCGCCCAGCGATCCGGTCACGCCGACGAGGTCGCCGGGTTGCGCGCCGTCGCGGCCGACGAGCTCCTCCTCGCGCTCGGCCCAGCCGACCACGGTCACCGCGACCATCAGCGCCGGGCCGCCGGTGAGGTCGCCGCCGGCGATCGTCGTGCCGCTGGCGCGCGCGAGCGCCTCGGCCCCGCGATGCAGGGCGAGCACGTCGGCCTCGCCCAGCGCGGGCGGCAGCACGACGCACAGGTACGCCTCACCGGGTTCGGCGCCCATGGCGGCGAGGTCCGACAGCGCGCCGGCCAGCGCGCGATGCCCGACGTCCTCGGGCCCGCAGCGCGGGCCGAGGTTGAAGTGCGTGCCGTCGACCATCGCGTCGACGGACGTGACGGCGAAGGCGCCGGCGCGGACGACCGATGCGTCGTCGCCCAGCCAGCGGACGATGCGCGAGCCGGGGCGGCGCTCGAGTGCCGCCCCGATCGCGTCGATCAGCGCGAGCTCACCGATGCCGGTAGACGATCCGCGCGCGGTCGAGGTCATACGGAGACACCTCGACCCTCACCCGATCCCCCGGCAGGATCCGGATGCGGAACCGTCGCATCTTGCCCGCGACATGTCCGAGAACGACGTGGCCGTTGTCGAGCTGCACCCTGAACATGGCGTTCGGGAGCGCCTCGATGACCTCGCCTTCGAACTCGACTTTCTCTTCTTTGGGCAATTAGACGACCCGTACGTTCGTCGCCTGGGGGCCCTTACCGGACTCACCCAGCTCGTACTCGACCTTCGCGCCCTCTGCGAGCGTGCGGAAACCGTCACCCGCAATACCCGAGAAGTGCACAAAGGCGTCCTTCCCTCCGTCATCCGGAGTGATGAACCCGAAGCCCTTCTCGTCGCTGAACCACTTCACGACACCAGTTGCCATAAACAACACCTCCTCACTCTGACTCTTCAATGCGCGAGGTGGTGCTGCCGGGCACTGCCTTCCCGCATGCTGAAACCGCCCGATGGACGGGCCGACGCGCGATTTATACCAGGGGTCGCCCGGGGATCAACCGGTGGGCGCGGCCGTGCCGCCGTCCTGGCCGTTGGCGGCGGGCTTGTTGCCGGGGGTCGTGGGAGAGCCTTGCGGGGGCGACTCGTAGAGATCCGGGTTGAACTTGCCCTTGTCGTTCCCGTTGCCGTTGCCGTTGTCCGGCTTCTTCTGGGTGTCCGGGGCCGGCGTCGTGGGGGCGGTCGGCGTCGTCGGCGAGTAGAACTGCGAGCCGCCGCTCTGCTGGTCGTCCTGGCCCGTGCCCTTGCCGCCGCTGCGCGAGTACTTGCCGAAGAACGGCGTGGCATGGAACGGCTCCTTGGGCTTCGCGAAGCCGCCGCAGAACTTGCCCTTGACCTTCGTCATGTAGTCGTGCCAGATCTCGGCCGGGAACGTGCCGCCGGCCACCGAGCCGCCGTGGTACTGGGTCCTCATCTCGATCTGCGCGTTGGGGTAGCCGACCCACACCGCGGTGGCCAGCCTCGGCGTGAAGCCGACGAACCACGCGTCGTTGAACGAGTCGGTCGTGCCGGTCTTGCCCGCGGCCGGGCAGCCGATCTGGGCCTTCGTGCCGGTGCCCGCCTGGACGTTCTCCTCGAGGATCCGCGTCGCCTCGGCTGTGACGCCGTCGGAGAACGCCTTGGTGCGCTTGACCTTGAAGCGCTTCGGGAGCTCCGACTTCCCGTCCGGATAGGTGATCTTGGTGATCGCGGTGGGCCGGTTGCGGTAGCCGCCGGAGGCGATCGTCGCGTAGGCGTCCGCCATCTCGAGCGGGGAGACGCCGATCGTCAGGCCGCCCAGCGACTCCGCCGGGTAGCCGTCGAGGTGCGTCTTGATGCCCATGTCGTAGGCGGTCTGCTTGACCTCCGGCGGGCCGAGGTCGAGCGCCAGCTGCTCGTAGACCGTGTTGTCCGAGTACAGCGTCGCCTTCTCGAGGCTGATCGAGCCGTGGTAGTCGTGCCCGTACGTCTGGACGTCGATCGGGCCCCACTGGGGATCGGTGAACTTGAGCGGCTTCGAGACGTAGGTCGTCGACCGCGGGTCCACGCCCTTGCGCAGCGCGGTCATCAGCGCCATGACCTTGAACGTCGAGCCGGGCTGGCGGTGCCCCTGGGCGGCGAGGTTGAACTTCGACTTGCCGTAGTCGGCCGACGACGCCATCGCCTTGATGTAGCCGTTCTTCGGGTCGATCGTGACGATCGCGCTCGACGGCCCGATGCCGGCGAGCCGGCCGCTGATCGCCTCGCGCGCGGCCTGCTGCTTCTTGAGGTCGATGGTGGTGTCGACGCGCAGGCCGCCCTGGCGCACGGTCTTGGCCCCCATCTCCTTGATCAGCTCGTCCTTGACGAAGTCGAAGAAGAACGACTCGCGGCGGCTCGTGAAGTAGCGCGACACGTGCAGGCCGAGCCCCTTCTTCATCGTCTTCACCGCGGTCTCGCGGCTGATCATCCCGAGCTCGGCCATCTTGGCCAGCACCTCGTTGCGGCGGGCCTCGGCCTTCTCCGGCGCGCGGACGGGCGAGTAGGTGGTGGGCGCCTGCGGCAGCCCGGCCAGCAGCGCGGCCTGGCTGAGCCTCAGCTTCTCGGCTGGCTTGCCGAAGTAGGCACGCGAGGCAGCCTGGACGCCGACGGCGGTCTGGCCGCCGAGCGTGCCGTACGGCACGGTGTTGAGGTACTTGTCGAGGATCCAGCCCTTGCCCTGGACGCCGGGATGCTCGTTCTCGAGCTCCTCGGCCAGCTTGGCCTCGCGGATCTTGCGCTGGTACGTCCGCTCCCTCGAGATGTAGAGGTTGCGGATCAGCTGCATCGTGATCGTGGAGCCGCCCTGCACGGTCTTGTGGCTCGAGAGGTTCTTGACCGCGGCGCGCACGACGCCCGCGTAGTCGACGCCCTTGTGGTGGTAGAAGCGCTCGTCCTCGATCGCCACCGTGGCGTCCTTGAGGTACTTCGGGATCTTCGCGCCGGACACCGGCTGGCGCAGCTCGTTGGACTGGATGAAGCCGAGGCGCGTGCCGTCGGCGGCGCGGACCTCGGACTGCGAGCCGAGCTCGCGCGGCTTCAGCGAGTCGAGCGGCGGCGCGGACGACGCGATCGAGATCACGTAGCCGACCGCGGAGAGGCCGGCCAGCGCGACGAGCACCAGCACGACCATCATGGCGAGGAGGGCCTTGTTCCGAGGGCGACCGCGGCCGCGGCGTCGCCTGTTGCGTTGCGACCGGCTCATTTGCACGCGCGTTCCAGAAGAACGCGAACCATCGAGTGTAGCCCTGCCGAATTCGCCTACGAGGCGGGATTCCCTGCCAGCAGGCCCGCCTCGCGGAGGCGCTTGAGGCACTCGGCGCGCAGCTCGGCCTGGCGCGGGCCCTTCTGCGGCGGCGGCACCGGGTCGCCGGTGACCTTGATGCGCACCCCCTCGTGCGTGACCTCGTCGATGCTCGCGGTGTCACCCAGGACCTCGAGCGCGCGCCCGGCGTCGGCCTCGGGCGGCAGCCAGACCGAGACGTCGAGCCCGATCGCGTCGGAGTCGAGCGTGTCGTTGCGGAGGATCCCGGCCGCCAGCCGCTCGTTGGGGATCACCACGCGCACGTCGGAGCCGGTGCGCAGGACCGTGAAGTTCAGCCGCACGTCGTCGACGACGCCGTAGTTGTCCTCGAACGTCACCCAGTCGCCGACCCGCAGCGGCTGCGTGATCGCGAGCATGATCCCGGCCACCACGTTGGCGAGGACCTGGCGGGCGGCGAAGCCGATGATCGCTGCAGCCAGTGCGCCGGAGGCGAGGATGCTCGCGGCGAGCTTGGAGATGCCGGTGAACTGCGAGGCCGCGATCGCGATGCCGAGCAGCAGGATCCCGGCGTAGATGAGCCGGCGGAAGAATCGCAGGCGGGTGTCGAGCACCGCGCTGACCTCACCGCGCGTGACCGCCGCCGCGAGGTTGTGGCCGCGGCGCGCGATGTAGCGGTCGAGCAGCGTCGCGAAGATCAGCGCGAGCACGACCGACAGCACCGCCGTGACGACGTCGCTGTTGTCGGCCCAGAACGCGGCGAGCGAGAGCCGTACAGTGGCCGCCGGCATGGCGCGGCAGCCTATCCGTGCGATCACCATCGACGCCCTCGGGACGTTGCTCGAGTTGCTGCCGCCCGCTCCGCGGCTGCAGGCGGAGCTGCGCGCGCTCGGCGTGGAGGTCTCGCTCGAGCAGGCGGGGCGCGCGATGAAGGCCGAGATCGGCTTCTACCGCGGGCACCTGTGGATGGGGCGCGACGCCGCCGGGCTGGCCGAGCTGCGGCGGCGCTGCGCCGAGGTGCTGCGCGAGGCGCTCAAGCTCGAGCTCGGCCTCGGGACGATCGAGGCCGCGCTGCTGGCCGCGATCCGGTTCGAGCCGTTCCCCGACACCGTGCCGGCGCTGCGCGCGCTGCGGGCGGCGGGCGTGAAGCTCGTCGCGGCCTCGAACTGGGACGTCTCGCTGCACGAGCAGCTCGAGCGCACCGGCCTGACGCCGCTGCTCGACGGCGCGCTGTCCTCGGCGGAGGTCGGCGCGCCGAAGCCGGACCCGGAGATTTTCACGCGCGCGCTCGCGCTCGCGGGCGCGCGGCCTGACGAGGCGCTGCACGTCGGCGACGACCTCGAGGCGGACGTCGGCGGCGCGCTCGCCGCGGGCCTGGATCCGGTGCTGATCGACCGCAACGGCTCGCTCGAGCCGCCGCCGGGCGTGCGCCGGATCGCCTCGCTGGCCGAGCTGCCCGCGCTCTGTGCCTAGAGTGCTACCGAGATGTCCCTGCACACGCACCCGGAGGTGCCCGACGGCATCGTGCCGGCGCCGCGGCCGGAGGAGAAGCCGAAGGGCGACCTCGCGCCGGTGCCGTGGTGGGCGCCGCTCGCGGCGCTGATCGTCGCGTTCTTCGCGGCGGCCCTCAGCGGGCTGCTGATCCTGGCGCTGATCGAGGCCGGCGGGGGCACCGTCGCGGACGACACGCCCGGGCTGATCATCCCGGCGACGCTGATCCAGGACGCCGCGCTGATCGGCGCGGCGCTGCTGTTCTCCGCGATCTACGCGCGCGGGCTGACGCCGGCCTCGTTCGGGCTGCGCCCGACGCGGCTGTGGCCGGCGGTCGGCTGGACGCTGCTGGCCTGGGCCGCCTTCCTCGCGCTGACCGCGGTCTACGTGAACATCGTCGGCCAGCCCGACCAGCAGGAGCTGACGCGCGACCTCAAGGACGAGAGCTCGACGGCGGCGCTGATCGGCTACGCGGTGCTGCTCGCGTTCGTGGCGCCGCTGTGCGAGGAGTTCTTCTTCCGCGGCTTCATGTTCGGGGTGCTGCGCGAGAAGATCGGGGTGGCGGGTGGCGCGCTCGCCACCGGCCTGATCTTCGGCGGCGTGCACGCCACCGGCTCGCCGGTCGAGACGCTCGGGGTGCTGGTCGTGCTCGGCGTCCTGCTCTGCCTCCTGTACTGGCGCACCGGCTCGCTGCTGCCGTGCATCGCGCTGCACGCGCTCAACAACGGCATCTCGTTCGTGGTCACCACCGACGTGCCGGTGGGCGGCGCGATCGCGATCGTGCTCGCGACGTCGACCGCGGCGGTCGCGGTCGGCGCGCTGGTCATGCGGCGCGTGCGGGCACTCCCAGGGCTTCCGCAGACTCCTCGATGAGGCGGTGGAGCACCCGTGGCATGCCGCCCTCGGCGTGGGCGGCGCGCATGCGGTCGGCACCGTTGCCGTCGCGCAGGATTCGCTCGATCTCCTCGAGCGCCGGCTCGGCGGGCGTGTGGCGGCGGGCGACATCGACCGCCGCCGCGATCCGCTCGCGCACTGGCCGCAGCGCTCCGTCGTGCCAGACCGTGGCGGCGAGGCCGTCGCGCCCGGCGCGGTAGGACGACTCGACGAGCACCTCGCGCGCGAGCAGCTCGTCCGCGTCCGGCTCGTGCACGGCGGCGAGCACGAGCCCGTGGACGAGCGCGGCCAGGCCGCACACCGAGCCGAGCCGGGCCTGCGCGTCCATCGCGCGCACCTCGAGCGTGCCGAGCTTCGGGTGCGGGCGCAGGTCCCACCAGAAGAACGTGTAGTCCTCGACGTCGGCGGCGGCCACGACCGCGGCCATCGTCTCCGCGTAGTCGTCCCAGTCCGCGAACGTGCGCGGGATGTCGGCGCGTGGGTAGCCGCGGAACATCTGCGCGCGGGCGGTCTGGAAGCCGGAGTCGATCCCGTGCCAGTAGGGCGAGTGGGCGGCGAGCGCCTGCAGCGCCGGCAGGTGCTGGCGCATGCGGTTGAAGGCGCGGATGGCGGTCTCCGGATCGGGCATGCCGACGTGGACGTGCAGCGCGCACGTCGGGGTGCGCCGCAGCAGCCCGCGCATCTGCTCGGCCGATCACGCGGTAGCGCTCGTTGACGACGTGCGGCGCATCGCCGAACGGGCTCGCGGGGTGGATGCCGGCGCCGGCGGGCGTGCCGCCGGCGGCGCGGACGACGCCGCGCAGCGCGTCGAGGTGGCGCGCGCCCTCGATCGCGTCGGCGCTGATCGGCGAGGCGTTCTCGACGAGCGCCTCGTAGACGTCGTGCATCACCGTGCCGGCCTTCGGGTCGGTCCCCGGCACGATCCGGCTCGACTCGTGGGCGAGCATCCCGCTCGCCGGATCCAGCAGCAGCAACTCCTCCTCGACGCCGAGGGCGAAGGGTGCCTCCCGGCCGAAGCGGTGCTCCATCGGGTCGGGATCATAGGATCGGCGGAGCGCATGGACCCCTCCGCCTCCCTCGTCGACGAGCTCCGCCGCCACGCGTTGATCGTCGGAGAGGTCACGCTGACCTCCGGGCGCACCGCGCAGTACTACGTCGACGCCAAGCGCGCGATCCTCCGCCCGGCCGGGTTCCGCGCCCTCGCCGAGCTCGTCGCCGGCCACGCGGAGCGGCTGGGCGCGACCGCCGTCGGCGGGCTGACGATGGGCGCCGACGCGCCGGCCTGCGCCGCGCTGGCGGGCGGCGCGGAGGTGAAGGCGTTCTTCGTGCGCAAGGAGACCAAGGCCCACGGCCTGCAGCGGCGCATCGAGGGGCCGGACCTCGAGCCCGGCGAGCGTTGCCTGATCGTGGAGGACGTCGTGACCACCGGCGGCTCGACCGTCCAGGCGATCGAGGCGGTGCGCGAGGCCGGCCACGAGATCTGCGGCGTGGTCGCGATCCTCGACCGCAACGCGGGCGGCGCCGACGCGATCCGCGCGGCGTCCGGCGGCGCGCCCTACGAGCCGCTGGCGACGATCGACGACATCTACCCGGACCGCCCGGACCGCGCCTAGCGCCGGGCGGCCGCGACCGCCGCACACAGCGCGTCGTGGGCCGCGAGCTCGTCGCGCACCGGCGCCAGGATCTCGTCGCGCGCCACCGCCTCGACGTTCGCCCGCAGCGCCTTCGCCGCGCGACGCCCGCGGCGGCGGGCGCCGATCCCGTTGGCCCAGCGGGTCAGCCCGGCGAGCAGCAGGCCGAGCAGGAGACCGCCGAGCAGCAGCACGGTCGGGAGCGGGAAACCGGCGAGGTCGGGGGCCAGGACGGCGTCCTGGAGCTGGAGGTAGCCGAGCGCCGCGAGCGCGAGCAGCCACAGCGCGCCAACCGCGGCGGCGACCGCCAGCGCACGCTGGAGCAGCCCGAACGCGCTCCACCAGCGCGGCGTCCGGCGTGGCAGCTCGGTGCCGGCCACCGCGCGATCCATGCGCTCGGGCAGCGCGTCCTCGGCGCCGGTGGCAGCCCGCCGGACGAGCGCCGGCCACGGCTCGGCCAGACCCTCCGAGGCGCGGGCGGCGAGCGAGCGCATCGCGGTGCTGACCTCGGCGCGCTGCACGCCGGTGGCGCCCGGGAGCGAGGTGCGCTGCGCCGCGTTGGGGCGCTCGGGCAGGTGCAACCTGCGCAGGGGGTCGGGGCGCAGCCGCCGCGCCCAGCGCACGAGCGGCCAGCCGGTCGCCAGCGACCCCTGGCGCCGGTGTGCGCGCTCGACGGCGCGCACCACCGCGGGTACGCCCGCCGCCTCCTCGAGCGCGGCGAGCAGCTGGGTGCGGTCGCCCTTCGCCACACCCTGGGCGGTGCCGCCGCACGCCGCCGCGAGGCCGCGCGCCGCGGTCTCGACGTCCGCCCGCAGCCGCGCCACCGCCGCCTCGCGCGCCGCGACGCGCTCGGCCAGCGCCTCGCGCAGGCTCGCGGTCCCGCCGCCCGCGACGGCCGAGGCCGCGAGCACCGGCACGCCGCCGAGCCCGTCCTCCTGCAGCAGCCGGCCGAGGTCGCGGCGGCACGCGGCGAGCGCGTCGGCGTCGAGCAGGTCGGCCTGGTTGAGGACGACGAGCATCGTCTCGCGGTAGCCGGCCAGCGGCCGCAGGTACTGGTCGTGCAGCGAGGCGTCCGCGTACTTCTGCGGGTCGACGATCCACACGACGAGGTCGGCGAGCTCGAGCACCCGGTCGACCTCGAGGCGATGGGCGGCCTCGACGGAGTCGAAGTCCGGCAGGTCGAGCAGCACGAGCCCGCCGAGGCCGTCGGGTGACAGGCGGTGCCGGCGCGGGACCTCGAGCCAGTCGAGCAGCGGCGCGGCGCCGTCGCCCCACACGGCCGCGGTCGCCGTGGCGGTGGTCGGCCGCCGCCGCCCCGCGGTGACCAGCTCGCCGCCCGCGACCGCGTTGAACAGCGACGACTTGCCCGCGCCGGTTGGCCCCGCGAGCGCGACGACGGTCTCCTCCACCCCCAGGCCGAGCCGGCGCCCCGCCCGCGCCACGACCGCGCGCGCGGCCGCGACCGGCTCCGGCTCCAGCCGTCCGTCCGCGAGCTCCACCGCGTCGGCGAGCGCGGCGAGCCGCCGGTCGAGGCCTTCGCTCATCGCGCGGCTTCGAACTCGCGCAGCGCGGCGTCGAGCCGGCCGGCCGCGTCGGGATCGGGCGCCGCGGCGGCGAGCAGCCGGTCGAAGCGCGCCCGCTCGCCGGCCAGCAGCTCGCGCACGCGGACGAGCAGGTCCTCGCGCGCCTGCGCCGCCAGCGTGCGGACCGCCTGGTCGCCGAAGATCGCCTCGAGCACGCGCTGGCCGACGGCCGACGTCCCTCCGGCCACCGCGACCTCCGCGCCGGTCAGCCCGCCAGTGTGGGCGAACACCGCGATCATCACCGTGAGCCCCGCGCCGTTGACGCCCAGCGAGGCGAGCCGCGCCGTCGTGCGCTTGCCCGCGCCCTCGTCGCGCACGAGCTCGAAGACGTGGCCCTGCCACGCCCGCACGGCGGCGTCGGTCCGCTCTGCCAGTTCGCCGGAGACGGCGTCCATGCGCGTCGTGCCGGCCAGCAGGCCGCGCCCGGCGGGGTGCGCGCGCCAGCTCGCCGCCGCTCGCTCCGCAGCGCGGTCCGCGGCGGCGGCGACCACCGCGTCGACGCCCGTCCCCACCGCCGCGCGCAGCTCGGAGTCGGCGGCCGGCGCGCCGGTCACCAACGAGCGCAAGCGGTCGCGCAGCCGGCCCACGCGGCCTTCGAGCGCGCGCATGAAGTCCCCGGTGCCGATCACCTCGTGCCAGCGCGCCAGCACCTCGCCGCGGAGCAGCGAGCCGCTACGCACCGTCTCGTCGACCTCGTCGAGCGCGCTGCCGTAGGCGTGCTCCGCCCCGTCACGCAGCGCCTGCGCCGCGGCCACCTGCTCGGCGAGCGCAGCCTGCACGATCGCCACCCGCGGCGGGATCGAGTCGAGCGCGCCCGCCAGCGTCCGGCGCACGAGCTCGCCGCGCGCGGAGGCGTCGGCCGCCAGCGCGTCAAGCCAGCCGCGCACCGGGGCGAGCGCGGTCGTCGGCAGCAGACCGTCGTCCAGCGCGCTCTCCTCGACCACCAGCAGCCCGGTGTCGCCGAGCCCGCGCTCGTCGAGCATCTCGCGCAGGTGGCCGGGCACCTCGTCGCGCGCGTCGGCCGGGACGCGATTGAGGACCAGCGAGACGGCGGTGCCGCGGTCGCGCGCCGCGTGCAGCATGTCCCATGGCACCGCGTCGGCGTAGCGCGCTGCAGTGGTGACGAACAGCCACGAGTCGGCGGCGGCGAGTAGCTGCCCGGCGAGCGTCCGGTTGGCCTCCACCACGGAGTCGATGTCGGGGGCGTCGAGGAGGGCGAGCCCGGGCGGGAGCGCGTCGGTCGGCGCCAGCTCGAGCCCGCCTGGCCCCGCGTGGCCGCCGGTCGTGCGCGCGAGGCCAGGGAGGATCCGGTCGTCCTCGAACCAGCGCACGTCGCCGGGGTTGCAGACCAGCACCGGCGCTCGCGTCGTCGGCCGCAGCACGCCCGCCGCGCTGACCTGCGCGCCCACCAGCGAGTTCACGAGCGTCGACTTGCCGGCGCCCGTCGAGCCGCCCACGACCATCAGCAGCGGCGCGTCCATCTGGCGCAGCCGCGGCAGCAGGTAGTCGCCGACCTGGCCGCTCAGCTCGTCGCGCACGCGCCGCGCCTCGGCCGCGGCGGGCGTGTCGAGTGCGAGCGGCACAGCGCCCAGCTCGTCGCGCAGCGCGATCAGGGAAGTGGCGACCACGCAAGGGAGCCTTCCCGTTGCGGGGTACCTCCAAGTGCGCGTGCTCCATGGTCGGCCGCGAGCGGTTCGGTCATCCTGTACTCGTGCCGCCGGATCGCCGCCCCGCCGCGCTGCTGCCCGCACCGCTCGCGCGCACGGTCGCGTTCGCCCTGCTGGCGCTGCTGGGCGTGGCCGAGTGGGCGCGGATGTTCGAGGGCGGCGGGCTGGTCGACGGGCTCCCGTGGGTGCTCGCCGCCGTGCTCGCGGGCGAGATGGCCGGCGCGGCCGCCTCGCTGTCTCCGCGGATGCGGTTGCCCGGCGCGACGCTCGCCGCGCTCCTCGGGCTGATCCTCGCGGCGCTCGTCTCCGGGCTCGACCCGAGGCTCCTGACGCACTGGGACGAGCTGGGCTCGGGGATCGGGCGAGGGCTCGAGGCGCTCAGCGGCGTCACGCTCCCCTACCGCGGCGCGGACCCGTGGCCGGACGTGACGCTGCGGCTCGGCGGCGCGCTGCTCGTCACCGCCGCCGCGCTGCTCTCCTCGTGGCCGCGCGCCGACTCGCGCGGCTTCCCGTTCGTCGGGCTCGCCGCGCTGCTGATCCTCGTCATCACTCCGATCACCGCGATCGGGATGCCGCGCTCGCTCTGGCTCGGCTGCGCGATCGCGGCGCTCACGGTCTGCTTCCTGTGGCTCGAGCGGCTGCCGCTGCGGCCGGGCATCGGGGTCGCGGTGCTGGGCGGGATCGCGCTCGCCGGCGCGCTGCCGCTGAGCCTGGCGACCGACCGCGACGACCCGTGGTTCGACTACCGCGCGTTTGCCGAGGGGCTCGGCACGCCGGCGTCGGTGCGCTTCAACTGGGAGCCCACCTACGGCCCGATCACGTGGCAGCGCGACGGGCGCGAGATGCTGCGGATCAAGACGACGAAGCCGCAGTACTGGAAGCTCGAGAACCTCGAGGACTTCGACGGCCAGCGCTGGGTGATGCGCGGCGTGCCCGACCCCTACGGGCCCGGGCCCGAGGCCGACCTCGATCAGAGCTGGAGCGCCAGCCCGCAGTGGACCGGCACGGCCACCGTCACCGTGCGTGGCCTGAAGGGCGACGCCTACGCGGGCGCCGGCACGACGCTGTCCGTCGACGGCGGCGACCGCGAGGCGATCGAGACCTTCTCGCCCGGCACCTGGCAGGCCGACAAGGAGCTCAAGGCCGGCGACTCCTATCGCATCCGCTTCCACGCGCCGCGCCCGAACGCGCTCGAGCTGTCGGCGGCCAGCAGCGGCTCGCGCGGCCAGCAGGGCGACGCGCTGCAGATCGTTCTGCCGCTGCTCAAGCCCGAGCTGCCGGACCCGGGCGACACGCGCTCGCGGCCGGTCACCTCGGTCAGTCTCGAACTGCGGCCGTTCGACTTCGTCGGCCCGCCGCTGGCCGAGAACGTGCGTCGCGGCACCACCGAGTCCGGGATCGCGGCGCTGCGCAACTCGCCCTACTGGCGCACCTGGCAGCTCGCCCAGGAGCTCAAGCGCGGCACGCGCACGCCGTACGAGTTCGTCCGCCGCGTCGATGCCTATCTGAGCAGGGGCTTCCGTTACGACGAGCGCCCCGCGCCGGCCAAGCCGGGCCAGGTGCCGCTCGAGCAGTTCCTGTTCGATACCAAGGCCGGCTACTGCCAGCACTTCTCGGGCGCGATGGCGCTGCTGCTGCGCTTCGGCGGCATCCCCACGCGCGTGGCCACCGGCTTCTCGCCCGGCGGCTTCCGCAAGCGCCAGGGCGAGTGGGTGGTGCGCGACCGCGACGCCCACTCGTGGGTCGAGGCGTGGTTCGACGGCATCGGCTGGGTCACGTTCGACCCGACGCCGACCGCCACGCCGGCGCGCTCGCTGATCGCCGCGATCGCGGATCCCACCAGCGGCTCGCAGCGCGACGCCGGCGCCACGCCCTCCACCCAGCCCGGCACCCGCAATCCGGCCGGCGCACGGCGCGAGCTCGATCCGGCGGCGCCGAACGGGACCGGGGTCGTGAACGTCGACCGCGGGACGAGCCCCTGGCTCTACGTCGCGGGCGGCGTCGTCCTGCTCACGCTGCTGGCGCTCGCCGCGCTCCTGATCCGCCGCCGCCGCGCCGGCCCGCCGCTGCCGCCGGCCGAGCGCGCCGTCGCCGACCTCGTGACCGCCCTGCGCCGCGCCGGCCGCCCGATCGCCCCCGGCATGACGCTGAGCGAACTCGAGCGCCGGCTCGGCGGCGCGCGCGGGAGCGACTCCTACCTCGCCGCCCTGCGCGCCGCCCGCTACGGCGGCGCGGGCGCCCCGACGCGCGACCAGCGCAACGCCTTCCGCCGCGAGCTCGCCGCCGGCCTCGGCTGGCGCGGCCAGCTCCGCGCGTGGTGGGCGCTGCCCCCGCAGCTGCTGCGGTAGCGCCCCGACCTGGATTCGAACCAGGGGCCTACTCCTTAGGAGGGAGTCGCTCTATCCAGCTGAGCTATCGGGGCCCGGGCAGGCATCGTAGTTCGGACGTCGAAACGAACCCCTCGGTACGCCTGAGTGGGGTGGTTCTTGACCGGACCGTGTACCTTCTCTGGCCTCTGAAGGAGGGTCAATTGAGGCAGTTCATCCAAGCGCCGGAGGCTCGCGCTATGAGCACGGGTACCACCGAGCTGCTTGGTCACGAGGAAGACTCGGCCCAGGAAACGGGTCTTGTCGCGGGTCAGCAGGTCACAGCACGTTCCCCGCTGCAGCTGTTCTGGCGGAGGTTCCGGAAGGACAAGATCGCGATGGTCGCGGCTGTCTTCGTGGTGCTCGCGTGCCTCGTGGCGATCCTGGCTCCCGTGATCGTCAAGGTCACCGGCGCCCCCGGCCCGAACGTGCAGAACTCGAACCTGCTCGACGACTTCGGCTCGCCCTCCGGGCCCACCGCCGACAACTGGCTGGGCGTCGACCAGCGCGGCCGCGACGTGTTCGCCCGCGTGGTCTACGGCGCGCGCATCTCGCTCGAGGTCGCGTTCATCTCGACCTTCATCATCGTGCTCGTGGGCGTGGTGATCGGCCTGATCGCCGGCTACTACCGCGGCATCACCGACTCCCTGCTCACCCGCGCGATGGACGTGATGCTGGCGTTCCCCGTGCTGCTGCTCGCGATCGGGCTCGGCGTCGCGTGCGCCGACGGTTGCATCAACGGCGTCGATCCAGCCCGGCCTGACCGTGGTGGTGACGGTCATCGCGCTCTCCCTGTGGCCGTACATGGCGCGCATCGTGCGTGGCCAGGTGCTGTCGCTGCGCGAGAAGGAGTTCGTCGAGGCGGCCCGCTCCCTAGGCGCCTCGCACTCGCGAATCATCTTCAGAGAGATCCTCCCGAACCTGGTCGCGCCGATCATCGTTTACAGCACGATCCTGATCCCTCAGGTCATCCTCTTCGAGGCTGCACTCTCGTTCCTCGGGATCGGCATCGACCCGGGCACGCCGAGCTGGGGATCGATGATCTCCGACGCGGTCGGCGTGTTCGACATCGCCTGGTGGTTCATGACCTTCCCAGGCCTTGCGCTCGTCCTCACGGTCCTCGCCTTCAACCTCGTCGGCGATGGCCTGCAGGACGCGCTGAATCCGCGTACCGCCAAGTAATCCACCTCAAGACACAGCAATTCACGCAATGGGACACACCCAGGAAAGGACCTCTGCATGACCAGGTCTCCGTCTGCGGCTGCTCGCCGCGCTGGCGCTCGTCGCCCTCATGACTTTCGTCGTCGCCTGTGGCGGCAGCAGCAGCGAGCGAGTCGTCGAGCGGCAGCGAGGGCACGGCGTCCAATGGCTCGCTGACGTCGGGCAAGAAGGGCGGCACGCTCAACCAGCTCGGCGCCTCTGACGTCGACTTCCTCGACACCGGCCAGACGTACTACACCGGCGGCTATCAGGTCGCTCTACGCCACGACACACGACGCTCTACATGCCCAAGCCGGACCAGGACGAGGCGGTGCCCGGCCTCGCCGACGGCCAGCCGCAGATCTCCGACGACAAGAAGTCGGTCACGGTCAAGCTGAAGAAGGGCGTCAAGTTCGGCCCGCCGGTCAACCGCGAGGTCCAGGCCAAGGACGTCAAGTACGCGTTCGAGCGCGCAGCGACGAAGAACGTCCCGAACCAGTACACGACGTACTTCAACTTCATCCAAGGCTTCCCGAAGAAGCCCGGCGCGCTGCAGGACATCCCCGGTATCGTCGTCGACAACCCGTACCAGATCACGTTCAAGCTCGCGAGCGCGCAAGGCCCCGGTTTCGCCGCGTTCCTGATCATGCCGGTCACCGCGCCGGTGCCCGAAGGAGTACGCGGAGAAGTTCGACAAGGAGAACCCGTCGACGTACAACGAGCACGTCGTCTCCTCCGGCCCGTACATGGTCGCGAACGACGCGAAGGGCAATCTCACCGGCTACAAGCCCGGCAAGTCGATCGACCTCGTTCGCAACCCGAACTGGAACAAGGACGCGGACTTCCGCCCCGCCTACCTGGATGAGATCAAGACTGACCACCAACGCGACCGACGCCAACGTCGCCGGCCGCCAGGTGCTCTCGGGCCAGAACATGACGCTCGACGCCAACCCGCCGGCGCAGGTGCTCAAGCGGGTCGTGCAGCACCAGAAGGACCAGCTCGACACAGTCCCGTCGGGCGGCTTCCGCTGGTTCCCGCTGAACATGTCGATCAAGCCGCTGGACAACATCAACGTGCGCAAGGCGATCCTCGCCGGGTTCGACCGCACAGCGGCCATCAAGGCGCGAGGCGGCTCGTTCGTGGGCATCCCCGGCACGCACTTCATCCCGCCGGGCGTCAGCGGGTTCGAGGAGGCCGGCGGCAAGAAGGGCCCCGGCTTCGACTTCCTCGCCAACCCGCAGGGCGACATGGCCTTGGCCGAGAAGTACATGAAGGCCGCCGGCTACTCGTCGGGCAAGTACGACGGCAACGACGAACTGCTGATGGTCACGGCGAACGTCGACCCGGGCAAGGCCCAGGCTGAGGTCGCCAAGGCGCAGCTCGAGAAGCTCGGCTTCAAAATCCGTCTCCGCACGGTCCCGCAGGACGCGGTCTACACGCGAGTGGTGCCAGCAGCCGAAGAAGAAGATCGCCGTCTGCGGTGCCGCGGGTTGGTTCAAGGACTTCAACGACCCGCAGTCGATGCTCGACCCGACGTTCAAGGGCTCGAACTTCTCACCAGATGGCGGCAATAACAACCTGGCCCAGCTCAAGGACCCGAAGATCGACAAGGCGATGGACGACGCCTCGCTGCTCGAGGGCAAGGAGCGCTACCAGGCCTGGGCTGAGATCGACAAGATGATCACCGCCCAGGCGCCGGCCGTCCCGTTCATCTGGGACAGCACCAACCTGATCCGTTCGAAGAACGTGAACGGCGGTTGGCGAGCGCGTACTACACCGCGTTCGACTTCACGTTCACCTCGATCAAGTAAGAGGGAACGGGACGAACACCGACGACGACGGCCGGCCTCGCACCCGCGGGGCCGGCTGAGTCGTAAGATCCGGGAAACTCGCATGGGCGCTTACATCACCCGACGCCTGCTGTGGACCGTGCTGCTGCTGTGGGTCGTCAGCGGCATCACCTTCATCGTCTTCAACGTCCTGCCGAGCGCCGACCCTGCGCTGCTCCGCGCGGGCCGCCGCGCCGAGCCGGACGTCATCGCGAGCATCCGCCACACCTTCGGCCTCGACAAGCCGCTGTACGAGCAGTACTGGAACTACATGAAGGCCGTGTTCTTCCACTTCGACTTCGGGCGCTCCTACCGCAACGACGTCGACGTCCGCTCGCAGCTGCTGGACCGGCTGCCGAACACGCTCTATCTGATCGCCGGCGCCGTGGTCGTCTGGCTGGTGATCGGCCTCTCGGTCGGCATGATCTCGGCCGTCAAGCGCGGCTCGTTCCTCGACCGCTTCTCGATGACCACCGCGCTGGTGGCCATCTCCGCGCCGGTCTACTGGCTCGGCCTCGTGGTCGCTGTACCTCTTCTCCGACGACATCGGCCGCTTCCCGCTGCTGCCCGGCTCGGGCGCGTTCCAGGCGGCCAGCAACCCCGCGGCCAAGGCCGAGGCGCTGATCATGCCGTGGTTCGTGCTCGCGACCGCGTTCGCCGCGATCTACGCCCGATTGCTGCGCGCCAACCTCCTCGAGGTGCTGGGCGAGGACTACATCCGCACCGCACGGGCCAAGGGGCTCGGCGAGCGGCGCGTGATCTTCCACCACGGCATGCGCTCCGCGCTGACGCCGATCGTCACCATCCTCGGCCTCGACATCGGCATCCTCGTCGGCGGCGCGATCCTTACCGAGAGCGTCTTCAACATCCCCGGCATCGGGCGCCTCACCTTCGACGCGATCCAGCGCGGCGACGTCATCACCGTGCAGGGCGCGACGCTCTTCCTGGCACTGGCGGTCTGCCTCTGCAACCTGCTGGTGGACGTCATGTACTCAGTCCTCGACCCGCGGGTGCGCCTTTCATGACCGAGCCGTTGCTCTCCGTCCGCGACCTGCACGTGCACTTCGCGACCGACGACGGCCTGGTGAAGGCGGTCGACGGCGTCTCCTACGACATCGGCCCGGGCCGCACGCTGGGGATCGTCGGCGAGTCGGGCTCCGGCAAGTCCGTGTCCTCGCTGACCGTGATGGGCCTGACGCGCTCGAAGGTCTCGCGGATCACCGGGCGAGATCCACTTCGGCGGCACGGACCTGCTGCAGGCGAGCGACGACGAGATGCGCCACATCCGCGGCGAGGAGATCGCGATGATCTTCCAGGACCCGCTGTCGTCGCTGCATCCCTTCTACCGCATCGGCGACCAGCTCGTGGAGGCGGTCCAGGCGCACCACAAGGTGTCCAAGGCGGCGGCCCTCGACAAGGCCGTGGAGCTGCTGCGGCTGGTCGGCATCCCGCAGCCGAAGGACCGCGTCGGCGGCTACCCGCACGAGTTCTCCGGCGGCATGCGCCAGCGCGTGATGATCGCGATGGCGCTCATCAACGAGCCGAAGCTGCTGATCGCGGACGAGCCGACGACGGCGCTCGACGTGACCGTCCAGGCGCAGATCCTCGAGCTGATGATCCGCCTGAAGGCGGAGCTCAACACCTCGATCGTCTTCATCACCCACGACCTCGGCGTGGTGGCCGAGATGGCCGACGACATCGCCGTGATGTATGCGGGCCGGATCGTCGAGTTCGGCACGAAGGAGACGATCTTCGAGAACCCGCAGCACCCCTACACCTGGGGTCTGCTGGGCTCGATCCCCAAGCTCGACGCCAACCGCGACGAGCCGCTGATCCCGGTCAGCGGCCGGCCGCCGTCGCTGATCAACCTGCCGAGCGGATGCTCGTTCCACCCCCGCTGCCCGTACGTGCGCGAGGCGCACAAGAAGGTCGAGCCGACGCTCGAGCCGGTCAACGGGGACGACCAGCACCGTGTCGCCTGCCTGCTCGACGCCGGCGTGCGGGGGAGGATCTGGGACGACCTGCGCGAGGGCAAGCGGCCCGAGGAGGCGCGCGCCGACGTGATGGCCGGAGAGGGGGCTGCATGACCGATCGGCTGAGCGGTGCGGCGGCGACCGACGAGTCACGTGCGGCCGCGCACGTGGGCGGCGGCGAGACGCTGTACGAGATCCGCGATCTCAAGAAGCACTTCCCGCTGACCTCCGGGATGATCTTCCGCAAGCAGGTCGGCGCCGTGCACGCCGTCGACGGCGTCTCGTTCGACGTCAAGCGCGGCGAGACGCTCGGACTGGTCGGCGAGTCCGGCTGCGGCAAGTCGACCACCGGCCGCCTGCTGCTGCGGCTGCTCGACCCGACCAGCGGCTCGATCAAGTTCGAGGGCGAGGAGATCGCCGACATCAAGCCCAAGCAGCTGATCGAGTTCCGCCGCGACGCGCAGATGATCTTCCAGGACCCGTACTCGTCGCTGAACCCGCGCAAGACGGTCGGCTCGATCATCGGCGAGCCGTTCGCGATCCACGGGATGAAGACCGGCGAGGGTGAGCGCCGCAAGTGCGGTCCAGGAGCTGATGGACACCGTCGGGCTCAACCCCGAGCACTTCAACCGCTACCCGCACGAGTTCTCGGGCGGCCAGCGCCAGCGCATCGGCGTCGCGCGCGCGATCGCGTTGAAGCCCAAGCTGATCGTCGCCGACGAGCCGGTCTCCGCGCTCGACGTGTCGATCCAGGCGCAGGTGCTCAACCTGCTGCGCGAGCTCCAGCGCGACCTCGGGCTGACCCTGATCTTCATCGCCCACGACCTGTCAGTCGTGCGCCACATGTGCGACCGCGTCGCGGTCATGTACCTGGGCAAGATCGTGGAGATGGCGGGCTCCGACCAGCTCTACGGCCATCCGCGGCATCCCTACACGGGCGCGTTGATGTCTGCGGTGCCGATTGCCGATCCAAAGCTGGCGGCGGTCAAGAAGCGCCAGATCCTCGCCGGTGACGTGCCGTCGCCGACCAACCCGCCGCCGGCGTGCCGCTTCCACACGCGCTGCTGGAAGGCGCAGGACATCTGCCACCAGGACGAGCCGCTGCTGGAGGGCAAGGACGGCGGCAACATCGCCGCCTGCCACTTCCCGATGACGGACGCCGAAGTGCTCGATCGCGTCCCGACCTCCCGGCACGTCTGAGCGCCGTCGATCGTTTCCAGAGCGCGCTGCGCGCCCGCGGCGTGGATGTCGAGCCGCGCGTGCTGCCCGACTCCGCGCGGACCGCCCCCGAGGCCGCCGCAGCGGTCGGGACGGAGGTCGGCGCGATCGTGAAGTCGCTGGTGTTCCGCTGCGGCGACGAGGCGGTGCTGGCGCTCGTGTCCGGCGCCAACCGCGCCGACGAGGCGCGGTTGGAGGAGGAGTTCGGCGCGCCGATCGCGCGCGCGGACGCCGATTTCGCCCGGGCCGCCACCGGGTTCTCGATCGGGGGCGTGCCGCCGCTCGGCCACCCGGCGCCGCTGCGCACGATCGTCGACGAGGACCTGCTGCGGCTACGAGGTCGTGTGGGCCGCCGCGGGCACGCCGCACGCGGTCTTCCCGATCGCGCCGGGCGAGCTGGCGGAGCTCGCCGGCGGCCGCGTGGTCAGGCTCGCCGCGCCCGCTCGCTGAGCCGGGCGAGCGAGCGGTCCCAGCGGGCGCCGACCTCCTCCATCCACGCGATCGCCCCGTCGAGCGGCTCCGGGGTCAGCCGGTAGCGCGTCTCGCGCCCCTCGCGGTGCGGCTCCACCAGGCCGGCGCGCTCGAGCGCGCCGAGGTGCTTGGCGATCGCCTGGCGCGTGATCGGCAGCTCGGCCGCCAGCCCGGAGGCGGTGACCGGCTCGGCGCCCGAGAGCGAGCGGATGACCTGGCGGCGGGTGGGGTCGGCGAGCGCGGCGAACAGCGCGCCGAGTTCCTCGTCGCGCGTCAGGCCAGGCACAGCGAGGCCTGCGCGCTGAGCGCGGCCATGCGCGGCCCGACGACGGGCGCCAGGCTGCGCTCGACGACCACGAGGCGGGTGCCGCCGTCGACCGGTGCGAGCGTCCACTCGACGCGCGAGTCGCCCCACGAGAACACCAGCCGGCGCTCGGGCTCGACCTCCTCGACCGTGCCCCAGCGCTGCTCGCCGTCCTCGAAGGTGACGTGGACGTCGCCGCCCTCCTCGGGCTCGAGCTCGACCTCGTCGGCCAGCCAGCCCTCGAGCTCCTCGGGATCGGTGATCAGCTCCCAGGCGCGCTCGGGCTCGACGGGGAGGGTGACTTCGCGGCGGACGGATGGCATGAGCAACCACATGGTTGCACATACGCTACGCTGACGGCAACCCGCAACTCGGAGGTTGCACATGCCACTGGTCCCCATGGTCGTCCAGCAGGACTCGCGCGGCGAGCGCTCGTTCGACATCTACTCCCGGCTCCTGCGCGAGCGCGTCGTCTTCGTGGGCGGCGAGATCAACGACGAGATCTCGAACCTCGTCGTCGCGCAGCTGCTCCACCTCGAGGCCGAGGACCCGGAGAAGGACATCCAGCTCTACGTCAACTCGCCGGGCGGCGTCGTCTACTCGGGGCTGGCGATCTACGACACGATGCAGTTCATCAAGCCCGACGTCGCGACGACCTGCTGCGGGATCGCGATGTCGATGGGCTCGCTGATCCTCGCCGGGGGCGCCGCCGGCAAGCGCTTCGCGCTGCCGAACTCGCGCATCCTCGTCCACCAGCCCAGCGGCGGCTACCAGGGCCAGGCGACCGACATCCAGATCCACGCCGAAGAGGCGATCGGGCTGCGGCGGCGGATCGAGGAGATCTACGCCGAGCACACCGGCAAGCCGATCGAGGAGATCTCAGACGCGCTCGAGCGCGACCGCTACTTCACGCCCGACCAGGCGGCCGAGTACGGCCTCATCGACCGCGTCTGCGCGTACCGGAACGGAAACGGGAACGGCAACGGGAGTCACTCCTCGTCCCCGTCGTCCTCGTCATCGTCGTCGTCCTCGGCGTAGAGCGACTCCCGCGCCAGCTCCTCGCCGCGCACGTTGAAGAGCTTGATCTCGAGGAAGTCCTGCCGGTAGTCGTCGGGCGCGATCAGCGTGAAGCGGTCTTCGACGAGCGCGCACTGGTCGACGCACAGGTCCGCGAGCTCCGCGGTGGCGATGATGCCGCCGCGGATCTGCGGCACGCCCCACACGAGCGTCATGTCGGCGGCGTTGCCGTTCTCGCCGCGCCAGCTGCCGATCACCTCGTCGCACAGGTCCATGCGCCAGTCCGGGTTGTTCTCGGCGAGCATGTCGGTGAAGTCGGCGCTGGAGGCGAAGTCGCTGGGCTCCTGCTCCTCGCCGATCCCCTCCGGGTCGCCGGGGACGAACGAGACGTAGCCGAACACCTCGAGATTCGTGGTGGTGCGCGCGGTCACCGGCACGTAGGTGCGCCCGTTCCAGGTGCGGTCGGGGTAGTAGGTGGGCACGTCGGCCTCGCCCAGATCCTGGCCGTCGGAGTCGATCCGCAGGCAGGCCTCCAGGAACTCGGCGGTGAGCGTGTCGGCCCAGCGGCCGGACGGCAGCGCGTCCTGCGGGGGCTCGGCGGCGAAGCGGGTGACGAAGCGGTCCTCGGGCGGCATCGGCGGCGGAGGCTACTCAAAGCTCGACGAGGAGGGTGACCGGGCCGTCGTTGACGAGCTCGACCTCCATCAGCGCGCCGAACACCCCGCGCTGCGCCCCGAGCCGCTCGCACACCCGCTCATAGAGCGGCTCGGCATGCTCCGGCCGCGCCGCCTCGACGTAGGACGGGCGGTTGCCCTTGCGGGCGTCGCCGTAGAGCGTGAACTGCGACACGCACAGCACCTCGCGGTCGCCGAGCGGCTCGTTCATGCGGCCGTCGTCGTCGGGGAAGACCCGCAGCGCGCGCAGCTTGTCGGCCAGCCGGTCGGCCTGGGCCTCGGTGTCGTCGTGCGTGACGCCGAGCAGCACGAGCAGCCCGGGGCCGATGGCGGCGACTTCCGCACCTTCCACGCGCACGGCGGCACGGCTCACGCGTTGCACGAGCGCGCGCATGGCGCGAGGGTAGCCTGAAGGGCGTGACCGGACTGCTCATCGCCCTCGGCGGCCTCGCGTTCGTCTGCCTCGTGCTGGCGATCTTCGTGCTGATCACGCGCTTCCTCGCCCCGCGGCATGCTCGGCAAGGACGACGGCTCGTCGGTCGATCCGTAGCGCTCGCGGCAGCGGACGCCTAGGTCAGCGCGATCTCGGCCTCGGGCAGCCAGTCGCCCAGCGGCGCCGGCTCGCCGAGGTGGAAGCCCTGGGCGTGGTCGACGCCCATGCGCTGCAGCAGCGCGGCGGTCTCGGCGTCGCCGACGTGCTCGGCCACCGTGCGCTTGCCGAGGCCGCGGGCGATGTCGACGACCGCCTGGATGACGAGCTGGTCGGTCGGGTCGGCGGCCGAGTGGCGCACGAACTCGCCGTCGATCTTGAGGTAGTCGAACGGCAGGTGCTTGAGGTAGTAGAAGGAGCCGAAGCCGGCGCCGAAGTCGTCGAGCGCGAAGCGGCAGCCGAGGTCGGCGAGCCGGGCCGCGAAGTGCTGGGCGCGCGGGATGTTGGAGACCGCGATCGTCTCGGTGATCTCGAAGATGATCTGGCTCGGGCAGACCTCGTTCGCGGTCAGCTCGTGCTCGATCAGCTCGAGCAGCTCGGGTCGCCCGCCGAGCGGCCGGAGATGTTGACCTCGACGATCAGCCGGCGGCCGGCGCGGAGCTCGGCGCCGACCATGTCGGATCGCGCGCGCGACGACCCAGCGGTCGATCGCCGCCATCAGGTCGAAGCGCTCGGCCACAGGGAGGAAGGCGGAGGGCGGGATCAGCTCGCCGTCGGCGCCGCGCATGCGCAGCAGCAGCTCGTACTGGGTCGCCTCGCCGGTGGAGAGGTCGACGATCGGCTGCGCGTGGAGCACGAACGCGTCCTCGGCCAGCGCGTCGCGGATCATGTCCGCCCACGAGATGCGCGCCTCGATGCGGGTCTCGGGCCGCTCCGGCGCGTCGTAGCTGGCGAGCTGGTCGCGGCCGGACTCCTTGGCGTCGTACATCGCGAGGTCGGCGTTGACGAGCACGTCCTCGCCGGTCAGCTTGTCGGGGCTGTCGAACAGCGCCACGCCCGAGGCTGGCGGTCACGGTGCGGGTGCGCCCGCTGGCGGTCGGGACGGCGAGCGTGCGCACGGCGTCGAGCACGGCGGCGGAGACCGCGTCGGCCTCCTCCGGCGTCGCCTCCGGGAGCAGGATCGCGAACTCGTCGCCGCCGAGGCGCGCGAGCACGTCGGACTCGCGCAGGCGGCTGCGCAAGCGCGTGGGCGACGCGCACGATCAGCTCGTCGCCGGCCGAGTGGCCGAGCGTGTCGTTGATCGTCTTGAAGTGGTCGAGGTCGAGCACGATCGCGGCGCCCTTCGGCCCGTAGCGCTCGACGTAGGCGACGTGGCGCTCGAGCTCGCGCTCGAACGAGCGGCGGTTGAGCAGCCCGGTCAGCGGGTCGTGGTCGGCCATGTGGCGCAGCTCGGCCTCGTGGCGGCGGCGCTCGGTGATGTCCTGCATCTGGGAGAGGAAGTGGAGCGGCTTGCCGTCGGCGTTGCGCACCAGCGTCGAGTTGACCGCCACCCACACCGCGCTGCCCGAGGCGTGCAGGTAGCGGCGCTCGGCACGGTGGCTGGAGAGCTCGCCCTCGAGCATCGCCCCGCGCGCCTCCCAGTCGGCCTTGAGGTCGTCCGGGTGGGTGATCGAGGCGACCGGCAGGCCCTCGAGCTGAGGCGCCGTGTAGCCGGTGATCTGGCACAGCGCGCGGTTGACGCGCAGGAAGCGGAAGTCCGGGCGAGGTCAGCGCCATGCCGATCGGCGCTTCCTCGAAGGCGGAGCGGAAGCGCTCCTCGGCCTCGGCCAGCGCGGCCTGCGAGTGCATGCGCTCGGCGACGTCGCGGACGGTCGCGTGGGTCTCGACGAGGGCGCGCGTGGCGGGGTCGCGCACGACGCGCAGCCGCGTCTCGACCCACACCGCGCCGGCCGGACGGCGCATCCGGTGGGTGATCGAGACCGGCGCCTCCTCGCGCCCGCCGAGCACCGCCGCCACGCCCGCGGCGTCGTCCTCGTGGACGAGGTCGGTGAACGCGCGCCCCAGCAGCGCCTCGGGCTCGAGCCCGAGCAGGTCGCGGCAGGCGGGCGACGCGTAGCGGACGGCGCCGTCCGGCTCGAGCACGCAGATCAGGTCGGTGGAGGTCTCGGCCAGCACGCGCGAGCGCGCCTCCGCCTCGAGCCGGGCCAGCTCGGCGTCGTCGCGCTCCGCGCGGCGCATGGCGATGACGCCGAGCGCGTCGCGCTCCCGCCGCCGCGCCTGCGAGCCGACGACGCCGATCAGCATCGTCAGCAGGCCGCCGACGAGCAGCGTGGCCAGCGCGAGGCCCTGGCGCGCTGCGGGCTGCCCGACGGCGATGGTCCAGTCGCGGTCGCCGAGCGTGCACGCGCTTCTCGAGCGCGTTCGGGAGCCCGGCGACCGCGTCGCCCTGGGCGAGGGCGATCCGCGTGCTCGGCGGCAGGTGCGCGGCGACCGCCGCGCGGACGGCGGGGACCGAGAAGGTGGCGAGGAAGGCGCCGGACGCGCCGGAGCCGGCCGCGCGGACCGGCACGGCCACGGCGAGGCTGCGAGGCGAGCCGCCGACGGCGGGCAGGACGCCGGTCGAGCGCGTGTCGCCGCTGCGGATCGCACCCTGCAGCGCGGTGCGGGCGGCGGACTGCTGGATGGCGTCGCGCGTCGGATCGCCCTTGCCGCGCGAGGTCGAGTAGACGATCGTGAAGCGCTGGGGGTGCGTGGCGGCCTCGTCGGCGCCGGAGCGGGCCGGAGCGCCGTGGCCGGCGCTGCGCGCGAGCGCGACCGAGGTGAGCGCCTGCTGGTCGAGCAGGCGGGAGGCGAGCGCGTCGAACTGGGCGCGCCGCACCGACAGCGGGCCCTGCACGGTCGAGGCGACGTCGGTCAGGCGGTCGAGCGGCCCGACCGTCGCGTGCAGCAGGTCGTTCTCGGCGATCGCGAGCTGGCGCTCGTGGCGCTGGTCGCGCTCGCTGTCGCCGTGGGCGACCGCGACGCAGGTGGCGAGGACGGTGGCGAGCGCGGTGATCACGAGGACGAGCGTCTGGCGCGGCGCGCTGCGCGCGCATGTCGCGGGTCCAGGTACCGAGCGCCTCGGGGCTCGAGCCGAGCACGACCAGCCCGCCGCCGGCGACGAGCAGCCACAGCGCGAGCGCGGGGGTGATCGAGGGCCAGGCCTGGTGGACGTCGCGCAGGACCGGGATCGTCGAGGTGCCCCCGAGCAGCACCGACACGCCGAACGCGGCCGTCAAGACTCCTGCTGTGCTGAGCGCTATCCGTTCGAGTCCAGCCCAGCCAGAAGGGGCAAGACGATTCCGTTCGTCCACACGGTGCTCATCGGCGCGCCAGCCGCGCACCCAATACAACGGTTGTCCGCGGGGCGCCAAGCCAGGCAGCTTGCTGCCTAGCGGGGGGTTAGCACGTCCCGAAGCTCTTGGGCCGCGACCTCGGGAGCGACCACGCACAGGTGCAGGCCGGCGCCGAGCTCGAGCCCGGCGAGGTGGGTCAGCCGCGGCAGGATGTCGATCCGCCAGCAGAAGTGGTCGGCGCCCTGCGGGCGCGGTGCGGATCCACAGGTTCAGCGGCGGCGAGGCGCCGAGGCGGCGCCGCAGGCGCAGCAGCGCGTCGTGCAGCAGCGCCGCGCCGGTCGGGCCGTCGTCCTCGAAGCGAGCGTGGGCGCGGCGCGGGACGAGCATGAGCTGGAACGGCAGCCGCGAGGCGTACGGCGCGAGCAGCACCGCGTGCTCGTCGATGGCGACGATGCGGTCGCGCATCCGCACCTCCTCCTGCAGCAGGTCGCCGAGCAGGTTGCCGCCCATCGTGCGGGTGGCGTAGGCGGTGAAGCGCTCGCGTTCGCGCGCGACGGCCGCTGGGACGAACGGCAGCGCGTAGAGCTGCGCGTGCGTGTGCGGCAGCGAGGCGCCGCCCTCGCGGCGCTCGTTGACCAGCAGATGCACGAAGGCGGCGTCGGAGTGGGCCTTGATGCGCGTGCGCCAGGCCATCGCGGCGACCTCCACCTGCTCCGCGGTGAGGTCGGCGAGCGAGGTGACCGGATCGGGCGCGTTGACGATCACCTCCTGGGCCCCGGCCGCGGCCTGGGCGGTGAAGAGGTCCGGGTTGGGGTGCGGCGCGGGCACCTCGGCCTCGGCGCTGACCGCGGGATACAGGTTCGGCACGCTGCGCACCCGCCAGCCGGGCGTGTCGGGCGCGCCGCCGCCGGGGCGCAGCGCCCACACCTCGGGCGGCGTGCGGTCCTCGTGGCCCTCGAGGAACGGGTCCTTCTCGGGGTCGACGGGGTCGGCCGGGTCGGCGTGGAAGCCGCCGCCGGGGCGCGAGGCGCGGCCGGCGGCGATGATCGACTTCAGCCCGGTGAGCGGGTCGACGCGGAGCTCGTTCATGTCAGGTGCTTCTCCATTCCAAGATGCTCGATGCCCTCCTCGTCGAAGCGCTCGCCGTAGGGCGTGTAGCCGGCGCGCTCGTAGAGCGCCAGCGCGCCGGTCTGGGCGTGCATGCCGATGCGGACGGCGCCGGCCGCCCGCGCCTCCTCCTCGGCCGCGGCCAGCAGCGCGGCCGCGAGCCCGCGGCCGCGCGCGCTCCGCCGCACGCAGAGGCGCGCGAACTTCGCGGTGCCGCCCGGCTCGACGAGCAGGCGGCACGTGCCGAGCACCTCGCCGTCGACCGCCACGAGCTGCACCGCCTCGGCGTCGCGCCCGTCCTGGTCGCCGTCGAGCGTGACGCCCTGCTCGCCGCAGAAGACCTCCTCGCGCAGCGCGAGGGCGGCGGCGAGCTCCTGCTCGTCGCGGGGCCGGCGGATCTCCATCAGGACAGGTAGCGCCGCATGTCGTCGGCCAGGTCGGACTGGTTGCGGTACGCGCCCTGGTGGACGTAGGCGAGCTTCCCGCGGCGGTCGAAGAACACGGTGATCGGATAGTTCGCGGGCGCCTGGATCGTCTTCGCGATGTCCTCGTCGTGGTCGAGGTAGGAGGGGTAGGGCAGCGGCTCGGACTTGAGGAAGCGATGGGCGGGATCGGTCGAGTCGCCCGCGTTGACGCCGATGAACGCGACCTGCTTGCCCTGCTTCACCGCCTGCTGCTGGAAGAGCGGGAACTCGCTGCGGCACGGGACGCACCACGAGGCCCACTTGTTGACCACCACGGGGTAGCCCTTGAGGCTCGCGAGCCGCTTGCGGAACGCCTTCGGGCCGCCGGGCAGCAGCTGCGAGGACTGCTGGTGCAGCGAGGCCAGCGGGGCCGGGGCGCCGCGTCAGTTCGCGCTCGGCCTGGGCGAGGTCGAACTTCTGCTTGGGCGTGCTGTCGCCGCCCGCTTGCCGGAGCCCGACGACCAGCACGGCGATCAGCGCGAGACCGGCGAGGATGGCGGCGTACCGTCGCATCGGGATATACGGTGGCAGATCGGCGGAGGCCGTCGGCGAGTCTGCTTGAATATGGGTTGCTTCCCGGGCAGGCGTCTCCGTATGACGCCATCCCCTCTGCGGTCCCGGGCTTGCTCGAAGTCGTGCGGCGGTCCACACGACTTCTCCCTACGTCGATTAGTCGAGCCTTCATGGCTGAGCCTGAGACAGCGACCCTGGCGGTCGCATCCCTTCCATCTTCCGACGATCTCGAGCGGGCGGCTTCGTTCACCCGTGAACCCTTCCTGCTCGAAGGGGAGGACGCCGCGACCGCGCTCGCGCCGGGCACTCCGCGCCGGCGCGCGCTCGACTCCGTGCTGGCCGAGCTCGACGAGGGCCACAAGGTGCCCTCCACCCGCTGGCGCCGCCGCTGGTCGCTGCTGCTGGGGCTCGACCGCCTGCTCTCCCAGGACGAGCCGGCGCTCGTCGACGGCACCGTGCTGTCGGCCCACCAGGTCGACGCGCTGTCCGGCACGCTGACCGCGCTGCTCGCGGAGGCGCAGCGCAACGGCAACGGCAAGTCCAACGGCGCCGTCGCGGAGGAGGACGTCGAG
This sequence comes from uncultured Solirubrobacteraceae bacterium, assembly GCA_963722815.1. GTDB lineage: Bacteria > Actinomycetota > Thermoleophilia > Solirubrobacterales > Solirubrobacteraceae > DASQFQ01. The sequence goes on along the minus strand of CAVROM010000007.1, from coordinate 19,822 downwards.
CTCGCTCCCGCGGGGCTGCCCGGCGAGGAGGAGCTGCCGGAGGAGCTGCGCGAGGAGGAGGACGGCGACGAGGATCCCGTCGACTGGTCCGACCCCGACGAGGAGGTCGCCGAGGACGTCGACGACCCCAACGCCGCCAAGCGCTTCTGGTTCGAGCACGCCACCGGCGCCGGCAAGACCGTCGCCGCGCTCGGCTTCGTCGAGGCGTCGCGGACCGGCGGCATCCTGATCCTCACCCACCGCCGCAACCTCGTCGACCAGTTCCACGGCGAGCTGCGCGACCGCGGCTACTCCAAGCGGATCGCGCCGGCGCTGCTCGGCGACAAGGACCCGGGCAACGGCCCGGTGACCGTCGAGACCTACCAGTGGTTCGTCCGCAACGCGGGCAAGATCTCCGACGCCTACACGATCGTCATCTGCGACGAGGCGCACACCGCGCTGGGCGAGAAGACGTCCGCCGCGATCCGCGCCTGGACCGGGCCGGTGTTCGTCGGCATGACCGCGACGGGCGCGCTGATCGCCCGCCACGTCACCGATCTCTTCCCGACGCAGACCTCGCGCTTCGACCTCGCCCAGGCCGCCCGCCGCGGGGTGATCGCGCCGCTGCGCTGCGTGAGGATCCCGCCGGGGCCGGGCGTGCGCACGATCGCCAAGGTGCCGCTGCGCCGCGGTGAAGTGGACACCGAGTTCGACCAGGAGATGCTGGCCGAGCTGCTCGACCAGCTGCCGTTCAACCTCGCGGTGGCCGACCTCTACAAGACGCGCTTCAACGGGGTCCCGGGCGTCGTCTACTCCGCCGGCGTGCGCCACGCCTACAACGTCGCGCAGGCGTTCCGCGACGTCGGGCTGAAGGCGCAGGCGGTGTCCGGCGAGACGCAAGAAGCGCGAGCTGGCTCGCATCTTGGCCGCCTACGAGCGCGGCGACATCGACGTGCTCGTCAACGCGCAGCTGCTGGCCGAGGGCTGGAACTCGCCGCGCGCGACGGTCTGCATGCACCTCGCGCCGACCGCCTCCAAGCGCATCTACCAGCAGCGGGTCGGCCGCGTCACGCGCCGCCAGCCGGGCAAGGAGGCGGGCATCGTCGTCGACTTCGTCCACCCCGCGACGAAGCACGACGACCCGGTCGTGACGCTGCACTCGCTGCTGGATCGCGACGTCTACCGCGGCGGCGCGATCGTCGTCGGTCCGGTGCGGCGGGGCCGCGGCCGGCGCCTGCGGGTGGAACGTCGTGTCGTGCCGGTGACGGCCGACGAGAACCGGCGGATCGAGGTCTTCGAGCGCGAGCTGTGGCGGATCGCCGTCGAGTACCTGGACTACGGCGAGCAGGTCCAGTGGGCCGCGCTGGCCGGCGCGCGGGTGGCTCCGGCCGGCTGGCGCCGGGCACGGGCGATGCTGCACTTCGACGAGGGCGGCGAGCTCAAGCGCGCGTTCCTGCTCACCGCGGTCGACCGCAACAAGAACCCGCAGCTGCGCATCCGCGCGCTGCAGGAGATCGCCGCGGCGCGCGATGCCGAGGCGTTCGACCGCGCGATCGAGATGGTCGCCGGCTGGCCGCGCGACGAGAAGCGCGAGGGCGTCAAGGTCGTGCTGCAGGCGCTGGCGGAGAAGAAGATCGGCCGGCGCGACCAGGCCAACAACTGGATCTGGGCGTGCGCGGAGATGACCCGCGAGGTGCACGAGGAGTACGCCGTCCAGCGCTGGCCGGAGACGAAGCGCCTCCTCGGCCTGCTGGTGAACTCGTCCGGCGGCGCCCATGCGCGCAACGCGCGGCGGCTGGTGCACGCGGCGCGGCAACAGGACCGCCGCCTCGCCGCGGCGTTGCTGGCGGCGGCGCTGCCGCACACCGCCGAGGCCGGCGAGGTCATCAACGGCGCCCGCACGCGGATGTCGAGGAAGCCGGCGGCGCTGGCGCGCGAGCTGCTGCGCAACTTCCCGAAGGGCAAGGGCCGCCGCGGGCAGCGGCGGCGCAAGAAGGGCAAGGGCGCGGGCGAGTCGCAGGCGCCGGTCGAGTCCGTCGCGGCGGTCGGGGTCGAGGAGGGCTCCGACGCGCAGCCGAAGCCGTCGCGCCGGAGGCGCTCGGCGAAGCGCGACGCGGATCCCGATCGGGGCGCCGTGGTGGTCGAGGCGGAGAACGGCTCGGGTGAGGAGGAGGCTGCTGTGAAGGCGAAGCCGAAGCGCGCGGCCCGCAAGCGCGCGCCGAAGGCCGCCGCGCAGGAGCCGTCCGCCGCTGCTTCCTCCGAGGCCGGGTCTGCCGTCGAGGCCGAAAACGGCGCGGGTGAGGAGAAGCCGAAGCCCAAGCGCGCGGCGCGCAAGCGGGCGCCGAAGGCTGCCGCCAAGGCCCCTGCCGCCGCTGCCGACGAGGCTCCGCCGAAGCCCAAGCGGGCAGCCCGCAAGCGGGCGCCGAAGCCGCCGGCGCAGGGCGAGGTGCCGAAGCCGGCACCCCGCCGCCGCGCGGCGAAGCCGAAGTCCAGCGCCGAGAACGGCGTGCCGACCGCGATCGAGCGCGCGGCGGCGAGCGTCCGAGAGGCCGTCCAGGCCGACTCGGGCGACGAAGCCGCCTGATCCCGCCACGAATGTCACCTCGACCACCCATGCGGTGGTCGAGACGACACTCGTGCCCGTCAGCGGCCCAGATGGACCTCGCCGGCGGAGAGCACGCGCTCGCCCGCGTCGGTCGTCACCCGCAGGGCACCGTCGGGATCGATCCCCGCGCCGACGCCCTCGCCCCCGTCCCAGGACACCCGTACCCCGAGCAGCGCGTCCCGCGCCCGCAAGGCGTTCAAAGCCGCCGCCGAAGGCTCCGCCAACCGAGCCTCGAGCGCGCGGAGCAGCTCCTCCAGCACGCCCTCCACATCGTCCCGGCCGAGCGCTGCCGCCTCCGGCAGATCCGGCGCCGCCGACACGTTGACGCCGATCCCGACCACCGCCCAGCCCTCGTGCGGGCGCCCCTCGACGAGCACGCCCGCCACCTTGCGCCCGCCCACGAGCACGTCGTTGGGCCACTTCACGCGCGCGGCCTGACCCGCGACGTCCGCGACGGCGAGGCCGGCCCGCAAAGACAAGAGCGCATCGAACTCCCGCAGCACCAGCGAGCACAGCAGCGCCGAGCCGGCGGGCGCCTCCCAGCGCCGGCCCTGCCGCCCGCGCCCGGCCGTCTGGCCCCCGGCGGTCACGAGCGTGCCGTGCGGCGCCCCGGCGGAGGCCAGCTCGCGCGCGCGCCGGTTGGTCGAGTCGATCTCGCGGTGGTGCAGCCGCGGCCGCCCGAGCGCGGTCACGAGGGGAGCAGGCGGACCTCGTCGCCGGGCGCGAGGCCGCCGAGCTCCTTGTCTGCCCAGCCGCCGTTGACCGCCAGGGCGAGCATCCCGGTGGCGTCCTCGTAGAGCAGCAGCTCGCCGGGCTCGGCGTCCGCGAAGGTCCGCAGGTAGCGGGCGCTCCGGCCGTTGCCGACCGCCACCTCGTGCCCGAGGCGCGCCGCCTCCAGGTCGGCGGGGCGCGCGTCGAGCTGGACGTTGCCGAAGCCGTCGATCACCATCGCGTGCGCGACCAGCTGGCCCTTCTTACGGGCCCTTGCGCGGCGCGGGGAGCTCGAGCCGGACGAGCTCGTCGGGGTCGAGCGGCGTGCCGGCGTCGGCCAGCGCCTCGCCGGCGGCGAGCCGGGCGGCGACGGGGGCGAACAGGTCGCGGCCGTGGAACGTGGCGGAGACGGGCTCGAGCCGCCACGACGACGTCGAGATCTCGACCGCCTCGGTGACCCAGCCGAAACGCTCGGCGGCGGGCAGCAGGAGGCCGTTGTCGGGGCCGACGAGCAGGCGGTCGTCGAGCGCGGTACGCAGCGCGACGGCGCGGCGGCGGGCGCCGACCTCCGGGTCGACGACGGCGAGGTGGACGCCGGGCGGGGCGTAGGGGAGGGCGCGCGCGAGCATCAGGGCGCCGGCGAGGACGGACTGGCGCGGGACGCCGTGGGAGAGGTCGATGACGCGGGCGGTCGGGCATTCGTGCGCGATGACGGCGTGCACGACCCCGACGAACTCGTCCCCCAGCCCGTAGTCGGAGAGGAAGGTAATCGGGCGCGGCATGTGCCTACCTTCTCGCGTCTGCCAGTACCGCGTCCACCAAGCCGTCGGGGGTGTGGCGGTCGGCCTCGATGTCGGGCTCGAGATCGTGGGCGCGCAGCTCGGCGCTGGTCGCGGGCCCGATCGAGGCGAGCCGGGGGCCGTCGAGCGCGTTGGCGCCGGCGGCCTCGAGCAGGTGGCGGACCGTCGAGGCCGAGGTGAACGTGACGTAGTCGGCGCGCGAGATCGCGGCGATCCCGCCGACCTCGAGCGGCTCCGCCACGGTCTCGTAGAGGGCGAGCACGTCGACCTGCGCGCCCCGCTCGCGCAGGGCTTCGGGGAGCACGTCGCGGCCCTCCTTGCCGCGCGCGAGCAGCACGCGCCGCGCGTCGACCTCCGCGAGCGCTTCGACCATCCCTTCCGCGACGGACCGCTGGGGGACGATGTCCGCCTCGATGCCGTGCTCCTTCAGCGCCCGCGCGGTGCCGGGGCCGATCGCGGCCACCCTGAGGCCGGCCAGCGCACGCGCGTCCCGCAGGTGGGCGAAGAGCTCGTGCGCGCCGTTGGGGCTCGACACGACGAGCAGGTCGTAGCCCGCGAGGTCGGGGAGCTCGACGGGCAGCGACCGCGTGCGGATCGCGGGCGCCTCGATCACCTCGGCGCCGAGGTCGCGCAGCCGCGCCGCGAGCGGGCTCGCCTGCGCCCGGGCGCGGGTGACCGCCACCGTCTTGCCGTGCAGCGGGCGGCGCTCGAGCCAGGCCAGCTCGCTCGCGCAGCGCGGCGACCGGCCCGACGAGCGTCACCGCGGGCGCGCGGATCCCGACCATCTGCGCGCGCTGGGCGACGTCGGCGAGCGTCGCGACGCAGCGTTCGCTGGCCGGGCAGCGTGCCGCGCTCGATCACCGCCACCGGCTCGCGGGCGGAGCGCCCCTCGGCCTGGAGCTTCTCGGCGATCCGCGGCAGCGCGCGGACGCCCATGTAGAAGACGAGCGTGCCGGGGAAGCGCGCGAGGGCGGCCCAGTCGAGCGCCGACTCCGGCTTGTCGGGGTCCTCGTGGCCGGTGACGAACGCGACGCCGCTGGCCAGCTCGCGGTGGGTGACGGGGATGCCGGCGTAGGCGGGCGCGGCGACGCCGGCGGTGATGCCGGGCACGATCTCGAACGCGATGCCGGCCTCGCGCAGCCGCAGCGCCTCCTCGCCGCCGCGGCCGAACACGAACGGGTCGCCGCCCTTCAGCCGCACGACCCGCTTGCCCGCCCCGCCGTGCTCGACCAGCAGCCGGTCGATCTCCTCCTGCGGCATCTGCGGGCCGCCGCCCTGCTTGCCGACGTAGACGAGCTCGGCCTCGGGCCGCGCGTGCCGCAGCGCGCCGGGCGGGATGAGCCGGTCGTAGAGGACGACGTCGGCCGAGCCGATCAGCTCCACCGCGCGGAGGGTCAGCAGGCCCGGATCGCCGGGCCCGGCGCCGACGAGGAAGACGTTGGCGCTCACGCCATCGCCTCCGCCTGCGCGAGCAACTCGCCGGCGCCGGCCGCCAGCATCCTCCGCGCGAGCTCCTCGCCGTCCTCACCGGCCACCTCGTCGGCGACCCAGGCGGAGCCGTCGGGCAGCCCCACGAAGCCGCGAATCGCGCCGTCTCGCGCGTGGATTCCCACGGGCGTGTGACAACTGGCTTCCAAGACACGCACGGCCGCCCGCTCCGCGAGCAGGCTGCGCAGCGTCGCAAGGTCGTTGAGGGCGGCGACGGAGGATCGGGTTCGCGCATCATCCGCCCGGATCTCGATCGCCAGCGTCCCCTGCCCCGGCGCGGGGACGAAGTCGAGCGACCGCAGCTCCCGCGCGACGCCGAGCCGCTCCAGACCAGCGGCGGCGAGCACGAGCCCGTCTGCTTCGCCCGCGTCGAGCTTGCGGAGCCGGGTGTCGACGTTGCCACGCAGCTCGACGACCTCGAGCTCGGGCCGCGCGGCAAGCATCTGCGCGCGGCGGCGCAGCGAGCGACGCCGACGCGCGCGACCCTCGGGCCGAAGGTACCGACCAGCACGTCGTGGGCGGCCGCGCGCGGTGGGGTCGCCGCCAGCTCGCAGCCCTCGGCCAGCTCGCCCGGCACGTCCTTCGCCGAGTGCACCGCGAGGTCGATCTCGCCGGCGACCAGCGCGGCCTCGATGGTGTCGACCCAGCGCGACTTGTCGCCGACCGCGCGCGCCCGGTCGCCCGAGGTGGTGATCTCGACGATCTCCGCTCCCGGCAGCCGCTCGGCCACCCAGCGCGCCTGGATCAGCGCGAGCGCGCTGCCGCGGGTGCCGACCCGCAGGGCCGTCAACTCGCGCCGCGGCGCCGCAGCGGGCGGACCTCGCCGCCCTCGCCGTCGCCGCGCTCGGCCGCCGCCGGCTGCTCGTCGAGCCCGAACAGCTCCCGCAGCAGGGAGAGCCGCGCGTGGCGGTGCTCGGCGTCGAGCTGGCGCACGCGCACGGTCGGCTCGTGGAGCAGGCGCGAGACCGCGGTGCGGGCGAGCTTCTCGACGCGCTCGCGGTCGGCGGCGCTCAGCGACTCCCAGCGGCCCTCGTTCTCCGCCAGCAGCCCGCTCGACGACGTCGTCGGCGCGCGTCCGCAGCGCGGTCAGGGTCGGCATGACCTCGAGCGAGCCCAGCCAGCCCGCGAACGCCTGGATCTCGTCCTCGACGATGCCCTCGGCGCTTGCGCGCCTCGGTCCGCCGCACGAGCTGGTGGCGCGCGACCTGGCGCTGCAGCCCGTCGATGTCGAGGAGCGTCACGCCGGGCAGCTCCGTGCACGCCGGGTCGATGTCGCGCGGCACCGCGAGGTCGATCAGCAGCAGCGGCCGGCCGCCGCGCTCCGGCACGACCATCCCGAGCTCCTCGGCGCCGAGGATCAGGTGCGGCGAGGACGTGGAGGCGATGACGATGTCGGCCCGCGCGAGCTCCTCGGGCAGCGCGTCGAACGCGCACCGTCGCCCCGCCGAAGCGCTGCGCCAGCTCGGCCGCGCGCTCGCGCCGCCGGTTGGCGACGAACATCGTCCGCACGCCCTGCGTGTGCAGCGCCCGCGCGGTCAGCTCGGCGGTCTCGCCCGCGCCGATGATCAGGACGTGCCGCGCGCCGAGGTCGCCGAGCGCGTCGCGCGCGGCGTCGACCGCCACCGAGGCGACCCAGGCGCGGCCGGCGGAGATCGCCGTGTCCGTGCGCACGCGCTTGCCGGTCGCGAGCGCCGCGCGGAAGAGCTTGTTGGTCAGCGGGCCCGGTCGAGTGCGCCGACAGCGCCGCCTCGTACGCGCGCTTGACCTGGCCCTGCACCTCGGCCTCGCCGATCGACCATCGACTCGAGCCCGGAGGCGACCCGATAGAGATGCCGCGCGGCGTCGCAGTTCCTCAGCGAGTAGATGCCGCCGACCAGCTCGGTCGGCCGCACGCCCGCGCGCCGCGCGAGCGCGCCCAGCACGATGCTCTCGGCCTCGACCGGATCGCCGACCACGAGGTACAGCTCGGTGCGGTTGCAGGTCGACAGCACGACCGCCTCGGAGATCGTCTCCTCGCCCACCAGCTCGCGCATGAAGCGCTCCGACGCCGCCTCGGTCAGCGCGATCTGCTCGCGCACCGCCACGCCGGCCGTCTTGTGCGACGTCCCGAGCGCGATCAGCTCGTTCATCGGGGCACCGCCTCGCGCTCCTCGTCCGGCACCGCCCTGCGCCGCTCGGCGAGCTCCGACAGCTCGACGAGCTCGCGCTCGATCCGCGCCAGCTTGGAGGCCATGATCGCGACGTAGATGAGGATCAGCGCGAGGAAGACGAGATAGGCGCCCGCGACGTAGGGCCCGGCGTCGTCGAGCGGGAGGGCGGGCATCAGAGTTGCGTGGGGGCCGCGGTTCGGGCGAGCGGGCCGGCAGCGTCGTCGCCGGCGAGCGCGCGGCGCAGGCGGCGGAGCCGCATCGAGGCGTGCTTGGAGGCCAGCTCGTACTTCCACAGCGTCACGAACAGGCACACCATCGCCAGGAACGAGATCAGGAAGGTAAGGCGCATCGAGCCGGGCATGTCGCCGCCGGTGGTCGAGAGGACGCGCGGGTGGACCAGCGACGGACGCGAGCCGGACGGCGAGGAAGTTCAGCGGCACGAAGGCGCCCCCGATGATCGCGAACACCGCTGCGTAACGGGCCTGGCGCTCCGGGTCGTCGATCGAGAAGCGCAGCGGCTGGTAGCAGGCGAACAGCAGGAAGACGATCAGGAACGACACCAGCGTCGGCTCGTCCCACACCCACCACGCGCCCCAGGACGCCTTGGCCCAGATGGAGCCGGTCGCCAGCACCCCGATGCCGAGGATCAGCGACAGGTGGATCGCCACGTAGGAGCGCAGGTCGTGCGCGCGGTCGCCGGTCATCAGGTAGCGGACCGCGTAGATCCCGCCGGTCACGAAGCCGCCCAGCGCGACGATCGCCAGCGGCACGTGCAGGTAGAAGATCTTCTGCACGAAGCCCTGATCGGCGTCGTTCGGCGCATAGAAGAACACGAGCGAGAACGCTCCGAGCACGAGCACCAGAGAGGCGATGGAGAGGGTCCGAAGCCCGCGGCCGAACATCGTGTTGCCTAGTCCTCCAGCAGGAAGTCGAAGACTGCCAGGGCGAGCAGCCCGAAGACCAGATCATAGAGGCCGAGGACGCCCAGCCAGCGGGCCGGAAGCGCCTCGGCGCCCGCTTGGGCGAACAGCGGCGACGTCGCGTGCCCGGCGGCGATCACCACCGGCAGCACCAGCGGGAGCGAGATCAGCGGCACGATTAGGTCGCGCGCCCGCGTCTGGATCGCCAGCGCGCCGACCAGCGTGCCGATGATCGCGATGCCCGCGTCGGCGAGCACGAGGATCGCCAGCAGCCCGGGCAGCGCCTGGAACGGCGACGGGCCCAGGAGCAGCACCGCGAAGGCGGGAATCGCCGCGATCTCCACCGCCACCAGGAAGCCGAACAGCACGGCGGCCTTGGCGACGAACAGCGACGTCCGGTCCACGGGCGCGAGCAGGAAGGCGTCGAAGCCGCCCTCCTCCCGCTCGGCCACGAACAGCCGGTTCATCCCCAGCACGGCGGCGAACAGCAGCGTCACCCACAGCACGCCGCTGGCCAGGGCACCCGAGAGCGTCTCGCGGTCGAGCCCGAAGCGGAACAGCACGAAGGTCGACAGCGAGAACAGGAACATCGAGGGCACGGACTCGCGGGTGCGCAACTCCATCCGCAGGTCCTTGCGGATGAGGGCGGCGACGGCGTTCATCGGTACAGGCTCTGGATCTCCGCCGAGGAGGCGGCGGGGGCGAGGATGGCGGGGCGGCCGCGCTTGAGGCCGAGGACGAGGTCCGCTTCGGAGAGGCCGTGGTCCACGTCGTGGGAGATGACGACGCGCGCCGGTCCGGCATTCCGCCCGATCAGCGGCTCGACCGCCTCCGCCGCACCCGGGTCCAGGTTCGCCAGCGGCTCGTCGAGCAGCAGCAGTTCCGGCTCGTGCAGCGACGCGCGGCAGATCGCCACCCGCTGGGTCATACCGCGCGAGAGCGTCCGCACCGGCTCGTCGGCCCGCGCGCGCAGCCCGACCTGCTCCAGCAGCGCCTCCACCCGCTCCGGCGCGACGCCGTGCAGCCGCGCGTGGAACACGAGGTTCTCGCGCGCCGACAGCTCGCGGTAGAGCAGCGGATCGTGGGCCAGCAGACCGACCCGGCCGCGCACCGCCCAGCCGTCGGCCGGCAGGTCGCGCCCCAGCACCCGCGCGCGGCCCGCATGCGGCTGCAGGAGTGTCGCGAGGATCCGCAGCAGCGTCGTCTTGCCGGCGCCGTTGGCGCCGAACACCGCGAGCGTGCGCCCCGGCTCGAGCGTCAGCGTGACCCCGGCCAGCGCCGTCCGCTCACCGTAGGCGCGGCCGACGTCCTCCAGCTCAATCGCGGGCGCCATGCCGGGAGTCGCCCCGCAGGGTGCGCACGGCGTGGGCCAGCGTCGGGGCGATGACCGGGAAGCCCTCGCGCATCGGCGGCCGGCGAGCCCGGGAAGTTGACGATCAGCGTCATGCCCGCGATACCGGAGATCCCGCGCGAGAGCATCCCGTGCGGCTTGACCTGGACCGCCGACCAGCGCATCGCCTCCGCGAAGCCGGGCGCCTCGCGTGAGAGCACGGCGCGCGTCGCCTCGGGCGTGACGTCGTCGGGCGTCAGCCCGGTGCCGCCGGTGGTGAAGATGAGGTCGCAGCCGTCGTCCACGTAATGGTTCAGCCGGTCCTCGATCAGCGCGAAGTCGTCGGGCACGACCTCCATCGCCACGACCTCGCAGCCCGCCTCCTCGGCGAGCGCCGCGAGCGCCGGCCCCGACTCGTCCTCCGCCTCGCGCCGCGAGACCGACGTGGAGACGGTGAGGACCGCGGTGCGCATGGACGTCACGCGACGGCCGGCGAGTGCGTGCGCTGGGCGGCCGCGATGAGCTCGAGCACGGCGGCCTCGTCGCCCTCGCGCAGCAGCGCGATCGGGTCCGGCTCGCCGTTGACGATGCCCTCGAAGAACGCCTTGCGGTCCTGGTAGGTGGGCAGCGTGCCCTTCGCCCAGCCGCGGACGTCGTTGAGCATCACGGCGAGCCGCGCATAGGGCTCGCCGTACTCCTCGGCGACCTGGGCCTTGATGCGCTTGGCCAGCGCGGGCGACGCGCCGGCGGTCGAGATCGCGATCGCCAGCGGGCCGGTGCGGACGATGGCGGGCAGGATGAAGTTGCAGAGCGGCGGGACGTCGACGATGTTGACGAGCATCGCTCGGCGCTCGGCGTCCTCGTAGACGCGGATGTTGACGTCGGTGTCCTCGGTCGCGGCGATCGCGATGAACGTGCGGTCGAGGTCGGGCGCCTCGTACTCGCGCTGGATCCACTCGATCGACCCCTCGCGCGCCAGCTCCTCGAGCTCCGCCACCGCGCGCGGCGCGATCAGGACGACCCGGCCATCGCAGGCGAGCAGGCCCTCGACCTTCTCCAGCCCGATCGCCCCGCCGCCGACGACGACGCAGCGGCGGCCGGTCAGCTTCAGGCACGCGATGTAGAACGGCGTCTCCAGCATGCCCTGCACGCACGTCTGATCGCAGATCCCGCGCCGGAACTGACAGACGCATTCTTTGCCCGCGTAGGCTTGAGCTGGCATCGCGCCTACACCGTACAACGAGTAAGTGGCGCCCCAGACCGGCTACTTCACCGATGCCTCGATGGTCCGCAGGGTCCATCGCGAGTTCGCGGTCCGCGTGGCGGGCCCGCGGACGCTGCTGCTCCAGGCGACCCATCCGGTCGCCTTCGCGGGCTTCTTCGCCCACACCGGGGCGCTCGACGAGCCCTACGAGCGCCTCGCCCGCACCGCCAAGGTGATGGACGCGATCACGTTCGGCCCGCGCGCCGAGGCCGACCGCCTGACCCGGCGCGTCCGCAGCATGCACCGCCGCGTGCGCGGCGAGCTGGCCGAGCCCGCCGGGCGCTTCCCCGCCGGCACGCCGTACGCGGCCGACGACCCGGTGCTGCTGCTGTGGATCCTCGCCGCGATCGTCGACTCGTCGCTGCTGGTCTACGACAAGTACGTGGGCCGGCTGAGCGACGAGGAGCGCGACGCCTACTGGCAGGACTACCGCGTGATCGGGACGCTCTTCGGGCTGCTGCCGGACGAGATGCCCGCCGACATCGCCGCCTTCGACGCCTACCTGGAGGCGATGCTCACCGGCGGCGACCTCCACATCACGCCGCAGGCGCGCGAGCTGGCGCTCGAGATCGTCATGCGGCCGCCCGTGCCGCTGCGGATGCGGCCGATGCTCGAGCTCGTCAACCAGATCACGGTCGGCCTGTTGCCGCCGCAGATCCGCCGCGGCTATGGCTTCTCGTGGGACCCGGCCCGCTCGGTGGCGCTGCACGGCGGGGCCGAGTACGTGCGGCGCGTGATGCTGCCGCTGCTCCCGCGGCGGCTACGCGTGCGAGCGGCCTAGCGCCCGAGCGCCTCGCGCGCGAGCCGCGCCGCGGTGCGCGCGAGCGGCACCGCGCCGGTCCGCAGCACGCCGAGGCGCTCGTTCTCGCGGCCGTACATGAGGCGGGCGGAGGTCGTGGCGGCGCGCACGAGCTGCGGGTCGTAGGGGAGCCAGCGCGCCGAGTGCAGCCGCGTCGGCTGGGAGGCGATGCGGCGGGGGTCGACGTGGCCGGCCAGCCGCACGGCGGCGTCGGGGATCGAGTGGCCGTGCTCGTTGACCCAGGCGACCTCGGCCTCGAGCTCGCGCGCCACGCGCTCGCCGCGGGCGCGGTCGCCCGCCCACACGGAGACCGCGGGGGAGCGCTTGGCGAGCGCGATCGCCTCGCCGACCGACGCCACCTCCACGACCGCCAGCACCGGCCCCGGCACAGGCTCGCTCAGGATCCGCGCCTCCGGCCGGACGCCGCGCAGCACCGTGGGGGCGTAGAACGCGCCGGCCACGTCTGGGAGCTCGAGCGGGCCGCCGCACAGCAGCACCGCGCCCGCCTCGACGGCCTCGGCGACGAGCCCCTCGACGCGCTCGCGGGTCTCGGGCGCGCGCAGCGGTCCGATCTCGGTGTCGGCGCGGCGCGGATCGCCGGGCTGCAGCCGCGCGGCGCCGGCCACCAGCGCCTCCAGCAGCGGCTCGACGACCGACGGCACCGCCACGAGCCGCCCCACCGCGGCGCGATGCCGCCCGCCGCCGGCGAACGCGGCCCACAGCGCGCCGGTGACGGTGCGGTCGAGCGGCGCGCCGTCGAGCACGACCATCGTGCCCTTGGTCTGCGGCGGCCGCGTGTCCACGATCCGGTCGGTGAGCGCGCCCAGGTCCTCCGCGGGCTCGGCGAGCGCGATCAGCTCCGGCGGCACGCCGCCGCGCTCGAAGGCCGCCCGGATGCGCTCCTTGAGCGGCGTCGAGAGCACGACCGCGTTGCCGGCCAGCAGCGCCGCGCCGGTCTCCAGCACCGGCTCCGCCCACGGCGACGCCCGCCCGCCGCGGACGCCGATGACGCCCAGCGGCGCCGACTGCAGGATCGACCGCCGCCCGGCCCGCAGCGGTGCGATCCGGCCCAGCCGGCGGTCGCGCAGCGCCTTCGGGCCGTCGTCGGCGAGATCATGCAGGCCGCCGACGGACGGCAGCAGCTCCGCGAGCACGCCCTCGGTGTGGGGCAGCCCGACGGTGTCCGCCAGCGCGTCGGCCAGCGGGTCGAGCTCGTCGAGGATCGCGGTCGCCGCGCGGCGCAGGTAGCGAGCGCGCCCGGCCGCGGGGACGAGCGACCACAGGGGCTGTGGGGACCGGCCGTCCATCAGGGCCGGAGACTAGATGGTCGATTGCACGACCCCCGCACCGCGCAATCGACCCTCTAGGCGACGCGCGCGGCGTGGCCCTCCGCCCGGCGGTGCAGCACCTCGCCGAGCAGCTCGCCGAGCCCGTCGGTGCGCGCCTCGTCGACCACGAGCGTGTCGAGCTCCGCGCCGGCCCGCAGATCGATCGCGCCGATCCCGACGACGGTCTCGCGGCCGTCGACCGGCGCGCAGGCGCTGATCACCGCGCGCGCCGCGGGGTCGAACGCGAGCAGCCGGGCCACCTCGACCTCGGAGGCCGCGATGCCGCGGCCGGCCAGCAGGTCGCGCACCGACGGAGCGTCGCCGCGGCGCGCGAGGCGCAACCGCACCGGCGGCCCGCCGGGCAGGGCGTGGGTGCGGGCGAAGGGGGAGGACATCGCTCTCTATCTACGCCATCGGCACCCGGGTGACGCACCTGTGTGAGCGACGTCACTCGCGGCCGCGGGCCTTGCGGATCCTCGCCAGCCGCTCGGCGGCCTCGGGCTCCCCCTCGTCGGGGAAGTAGAAGCGCAGCCCCTGGACGCCCTCGGGCAGGTGCTCCTGGTCGTTGATGTGGCCCGGGTGCTCGTGCGGGTAGTCGTAGCCCTTGCCGCGCCCGAGCCTGCGCGCCGCCGGGTAGGCGGCCGACTGGCAGCGCGGCCGGGCGGCGGCTTGGCGCCGCGCTCGCGGATGTGGGCGTGGACCTCGCCCATGGCGCGCTTGACCGCATCCGACTTCGGCGCCAGCGAGAGGTAGATCGCGGCCTGCGCCAGGGCGAATTCCGCCTCGGGCAGCCCGACGTGCTCGACCGCGTGCGCCGCCGCGACCGCGATCGGTGAGCGCCTGCGGGTCGGCGTTGCCGATGTCCTCGGCGGCGAGGACGATCATGCGGCGGGCGATGAAGCGCGGGTCCTCGCCGCCCTCGACCATCGCCGCGAGGTAGTAGAGCGAGGCGTCAGGGTCCGACCCGCGCGTCGACTTGATCCAGGCCGAGATGTAGTCGTAGTGCTGGTCGCCGGCCTTGTCGTAGAGCACCGCCTTGCGCTGCAGCGCGTCCTCGGCGTCGCCGATCGTCACCGCGCGGCTCCTGCGCCCGCGGGCGGTCTCGCACGGCCAGCTCCAGCGCGTTCAGCGCCGTCCGGGCGTCGCCGCCCGCGCGCACGGCGAGGAACGCGACCACCTCGTCGTCGCACGTCGATGCCCTCGCCCGCGCCGCGCTCCAGCGCGCGCCGCAGCAGCACCTCGACGTCGGCCGAGTCCGAGCGCGTGCAGCTCGTAGACCTGCGCCCGCGAGAGCAGCGCGGAGTTGACCTCGAAGTACGGGTTCTCCGTCGTCGCCCCGATCGAGCGTGACGAGGCCCTCCTCGACCGCGGGCAGCAGCGCGTCCTGCTGCGCCTTGTTGAAGCGGTGGATCTCGTCGAGGAAGAAGATCGTCGACCGGCCGGGCGTGCCGCGGTCGCTCGCTCGGTCGCCGCGCGATCACCTCGCGCACCTCGGCGCGACCCGCGTTGACCGCCGAGAGCTCCTCGAACGCCGCGCTCGGCGTGCTCGGCCGCGAGCCGCGCGAGCGTCGTCTTGCCCGTGCCGGGCGGCCCGTAGAGCACCATCGAGTGCGGCGCGCCCGCCTCCAGCGAGGCCCGCAGCGCCGAGCCCTCGCCGAGCAGGTGCTCCTGCCCGACGAACTCGTCGAGCCGCCGCGGGCGCATGCGCGCCGCCAGCGGGCCGTCCAGCGGCTCGCCGGCAGGCTCTTCCTCGGGTGGGTCGAACAGTCGCTCCATCGTGGACAAGTATCGCTACCGGTTTGTCCAATAGGTGTGATTCCCACGCCAATAGGCTCGCCGTGGACGTGAATCGGACAGCCGTGCCCGATATCCACCTGCGCGGGCTGACCAAGCGCTACGGCGACGTCGCGGCGGTGGACGGCATCGACCTCGACGTCGCCCAGCGGCGAGTTCTTCACGCTGCTCGGGCCCTCCGGCTCGGGCAAGACGACGACGCTGCGGCTGATCGCCGGCTTCGAGCGGCCCGACGCGGGCACGGTCGAGCTCGGCGGGCAACGACGTCGCCGCCTCGCCCGCCCTACGCGCGCGACGTCAACACCGTCTTCCAGGACTACGCGCTGTTCCCGCACATGACCGTCGGCGAGAACGTCGAGTACGGGCTGCGGATCGCCAAGGTCCCCAAGGCCGAGCGCGCGCCGCGCGCGCGGCGGAGGCGCTCGAGCTCGTCCGCCTCCCGGCGTACGGCGGCCGCAAGCCCGGCGCAGCTCTCCGGCGGCCAGCGCCAGCGCGTCGCGCTCGCGCGCGCGATCGTCAACCGCCCGAAGGTGCTGCTGCTCGACGAGCCGCTCGGCGCGCTCGACCTGAAGCTGCGCCAGGAGATGCAGGTCGAGCTCAAGCGCATCCAGCGCGAGGTCGGGATCACGTTCGTCTACGTCACGCACGACCAGGAGGAGGCGCTCACGATGAGCGACCGCCTCGCCGTGTTCAACGAGGGCCGGATCGAGCAGATCGGCGCGCCCGCCGAGGTCTACGAGCACCCGGCGAACGCGTTCGTCGCCGGCTTCGTCGGCGTCTCCAACGTGCTGGAGCGCGACGGCCGGCGCTTCACGGTCCGCCCGGAGAAGGTCCGGATGCTCGATCGGCGAGCCGGCGACGGCCTGCACGTCGAGGACGGGCAGGTCGTCGCGACGTCGCCTACGCCGGGATGGTCACGCGCTACCTGGTCGACCTCGACGCGGGCGGCGAGCTGCAGGTCGTCGGCAGAACCTCGAGACGTCCTCGGACGACGAGGCTCGCGAGCAGCGGGGCGGGAGGTCACGGTCGGCTGGCGCGAGGACCACACGTTCGCCGATCACGACGAGTCCAACGAGGAGGAGCACGATGAGATCAAGCGAGATCGTCGCGCTGCGCGGTCGCGCGTGTCTGCTCGCTGGGCCTGTCGGCCTGCGGCGGCGACGACAGCGGCGGCTCGTGCGGAGGCGGCGACGGTCAAGGCGCCGACGCGGCCGAAGATGCTGGCCGAGCTCGGGCAAGGGCGAGGGCAAGGTCAACCTGATCGCCTGGGCCGGCTACGTCGAGGACGGCTCGACCGACCCGAAGGTCGACTGGGTGTCGGACTTCGAGAAGCAGACCGGCTGCAAGGTCAACGTCAAGGTCGGCAACACCTCCGACGAGATGGTCACGCTGATGCGCACGGGCCACTACGACGGCGTCTCGGCCTCGGGCGACGCGACGCTGCGGCTGATCGCCGGCGGCGACGTCGCGCCGGTCAACACCGACCTGGTCCCGAACTACGCCGACGTCTTCCCCGGCCTCAAGGACCAGCGCTACAACTCGGTCGACGGGCAGATGTACGGCGTCCCGCACGGCCGCGGCGCGAACCTGCTGATGTGGCGCACGGACAAGGTCAAGCCGGCGCCGGACTCGCTGGGGCGCGGTCTTCGACCAGGCAGCTCGCCGTACAAGGGCAAGGTCACGGCCTACGACAACCCGATCTACATCGCCGACGCGGCGCTGTACCTGAAGGCGACCCAGCCGGACCTCGGGATCGACAACCCCTACGAGCTCGACGACAAGCAGTTCAAGGCGGCCGTCGACCTGCTCAAGACAGCAGCGCAAGTACATCGGCGAGTACTGGTCGGACTACACGAAGGAGCAGGCGGCGTTCGCGAGCGGCGACACGGTGGTCGGCACGACCTGGCAGGTGATCGCGAACCTGCTCGAGGCCGACAAGGTGCCGGTCAAGACGACGCTGCCGAAGGAGGGCGCGACCGGCTGGTCGGACACCTGGATGATCTCCTCGAAGGCCAAGCACCCGAACTGCATGTACATGTGGATGGACCACATCATCTCGCCCGAAGGCGAACGCGGCGGTGGCGGAGTGGTTCGGCGAGGCGCCGTCGAACGCGAAGGCGTGCGCGGAGACCGCGGACAAGAACCACTGCGACGATCTTCCACGCCGACGACGAGGACTACTTCGCCAAGGTCGCGCTACTGGACCACGCCGCGCAAGCGACTGCGGCGACGACCGCGGCGACGTCTGCAAGGACTACTCCGAGTGGGTCCAGGCCTGGACGGAGATCAAGGGCTAGCGACGGCTGACGCTGCCGCCACCGACGGTCCGCACGGCGCGGCCGCCGGCTCGCCGACCTCTGGCGCCGGCCCCGCCTGCAGCTCGGGCGCTGCTGGCCGGGCCGCTCGGCTGGCTGGCGTCGCCTACCTCGGCTCGCTCGCGGTCCTGTTCGTCGCCGCGTTCTGGCAGCTGGACCGTTCAGCGGCGCAGGTCGTCCACGGGCTTCGCGCTCGACAACTTCAGACGATCGTGGACGAGCCGACGTCTACCGCACGATCGCGCTGCGGACGATCCCGATCGCGGCGGCGGTGACGGTCACGGACGCGCTGCTCGCGTTCCCGATCGCGTTCTACATGGCCAAGGTCGCGCGCCGCGCACGCGCGGCGCTGCTGGTCGTCGCGGTGCTGATGCCGCTGTGGTCGAGCTACCTGGTGAAGGTCTACGCGTGGCGGACGATCCTCGCGCGAGGACGGGATCCTCAACTGGGCGCTCGACCCGTTCGGGCTGCACGGCCCGGGCTTCGGCAACGTCGCCACCTGGCTCGTCTTCACCTACCTCTGGCTGCCGTACATGATCATCCCGATCTACGCCGGGCTCGAGCGGATCCCGGACTCGCTGCTCGACGCCTCCGGTGACCTCGGCGCGCAGGCCGTGGACGACCTTCCGGCGGGTGATCCTGCCGCTCGCCCTGCCCGGCGTCGTCGCGGGCTCGATCTTCACGTTCTCGCTGACGCTCGGCGACTACATCACGCCGCAGCTCGTCTCGAGCACGCAGTTCATCGGCAACGTCGTCTACACGAACGTCGGCGTCGCCAACAACCTGCCGCTCGCCGCGGCGTTCGCGACCGTGCCGGTCGTGTCATGATCCTCTACCTGCTGAGCGCCCGGCGGCTCGGCGCGTTCGAGACGCTCTGACGCATGGCCTCTCGCGCGCACGCGCGCTCGCTGCTGCGGTCGGCACCGGGCTCACGCTCGCGTTCATCTACCTGCCGCTGCTCGTGATCGCGCTCTACGCGTTCAACTCGCGGCGGACGCAGACGTGGCCGATCCCCGGGCTGACGCTCGACTGGTTCGACAAGGCGTTCCACAACCCCGGCGTGCGCGACGCGCTGTGGACGTCGCTGAAGGCCGGCGCTGGGCGCGACGGCGATCGCGCTCGTGCTCGGGACGCTCGCCTCGTTGGCCGTCGCGCGCTATCGCTTCTTCGGGCGCGAGGCGATCTCGTTCCTCGTGATCCTGCCGATCGCGCTGCCGGGCATCGTCACCGGCATGGCGCTGAACGCGACCTTCCGCGAGGTGCTCGAGCCGTTCGGCATCGGGCTCGGCCTGTTCACGGTGATCGTCGGCCACGCCACGTTCTGCATCGTCGTCATCTACAACAACGTCGTCGCGCGGCTGCGGCGGATGTCGCCGTCGTTCGAGGAGGCGTCCGCCGACCTCGGCGCGACGACGTGGCAGACGTTCCGCTTGTCACCTTCCGCGCTGCGCTCGGCGATGGTGGCGGGCGCGCTGCTCGCGTTCGCGCTCTCCTTCGACGAGGTGATCGTCACCACGTTCACCGCGGGCGCCGCAGCAGACGCTGCCGCTCTGGATCCTCACCAACCTGTCGCGCCCGAACCAGCTCCCGATCGTCAACGTCGTCGGCGTGCTCGTGATCCTGCTCTCGACCGTGCCCGTCTACCTCGCGCACCGGCTCACGCGGGACGAGGGAGTGTCCTCGGTCCCCGCCGCCTGAGTGGACCTCGCCTTCTTCGCGCTGTGGTTTTCCTGGTCGCGTTCGCGGGCGGGCTGGTCGGGCTCGTGCTCGGCAACATCCGGCTGCCGGCGACGCTGCTGGTGGCGTTGTCGACCGCGGCGGGCGGCGGGGCGAACCTGGCGATCTCGGCGATCGCCGCGCTCACCGCTGCGGCGGTGCACATCCGCCACGGCCGCATCAACTGGCGGCTGGTGGCCTGGATCGCGCCGCCCTCGGTGGCCGGCGCGGTGGCCGGCGGCGTCCTCGCCGGTGCGATCCCGGAGGGGCTGCTGTTGGGCGTCATCGCCGCCGTGCTGCTCCAGTCCGCGATCGAGCTGCTGCGCAACCCGCCGAAGCCGACCGGCGGCGACGGCGGCGAGCTGGACGTGCGCGCGGCCGTGCTCAGCGGCGCGGTGATCGGGCTGCTCGGCGGCCTGGTCGGCCTGATCCTCGGCTCGCTGCGAGTGCCGGCGCTGCTGCGCTGGGTCGGCGAGGTGCCGCAGCGCGCGGTCGGGACCAACGTCACCGTCGGCGTGTTCGTCGGCGTGGCGGGCTCGCTCGCGCACCTCCCCAACGCCGCGCCCGACCTCGGCGTGATCGCGGCCGAGGGCGCCGCCTCGATCCCGGGCGCGCTGCTCGGC